>JAFLBI010000001.1 GCA_017303835.1 Chitinophagales bacterium | reverse complement strand
TTAATAGATTAAGTGATTTGATTTTTAATATCTCATTATCCAAATTAACCAACTGAGTTGGTCTTATCTGGTTCTGGAATAAATCAACCTGACCTGCTGCAGCGTTTTTGGAATCATCTGTCTTAACCAGTATTTGAACTGAAGCTTTGTAAACGGGTTCAGTGTATCTGATATAGATATACCCAACACCTACCGAAATTGAAAAAATCAACAGTATAAATGGCAGATAGGACAGATACTTGAATAGCAACTCCTTTATGGAAAAAAGCACAACCTTTTCTTTCTGGAATTGATTTAATACCGGGTTGGTATCATGAAAAGTAGTATCGCTCATAAACGATTATCTTGATAATATAGAATAAATAGGTATCAGTAAAAAGAATATCCCAAGTATCGTAGTAATTGGCGTAATTCTTCCCAGATTAATGGAATTCTCAGAGTTTCTGACTTGTTTGTAATAGTAGTCATTTGGCTTTATTACTACTACATCATTATTCTCCAGCTTAAACGCTTCTGAAGCATATACAGACTTTGCATCTCTGAAGTCTATCGAAATCAATTTTCTCACTTTATCATATTCACGGATTACAAATACTGAATCTCTTTTAGAAAATTGATTTATTCCACCTGCAAGTGTTAGCGCACGCAAAATATTTGCTTCCTTTTCGGGCATACTTACCACCTGCTGACGATCTACCTGCCCCATTACGATAATATTCACTTCAAGCGGCTGAATTGATACATAAGGATTCTTAATAAATTTTGCCATTTCATTTTTAATTCTCAAGGCAGCATTACTTCTATTTAAACCTGCAATCTTAATTTTCCCGGCCAAGGGGATGTTAATTGTGCTATCATCCGCAACAACATAAGATAAGTCCTTACCGAAGTTAAATAGCTCTACCTGATTGGTGTTGATACTCTCAGTGTTAATATTCAATGTAATCTTATCGCCAGGCAAAATATCTCTCTCCTTCCATTCTTTTACGTCGCCCAGGCTATCTAAGCCAATTCTAAAAACCTCATACTCGTTTTTCAATCTGGCTAGTTTCTTTTTAGTCATGCATGAACTAAAGCCACCCAGAAAGAGGAGTAAGAATGCCAGGAAAGCGAAAAATCGTTTATTCAACATAGTCTTAGGTATATAGCTCCGCCACATCAGTCACAAGGCTGAGCTAGGGTGAATAAAAAAGGGCAAGGCGTCCGCCAGAGGCGGACACATTACCCGTTTATATCATGTATTATTGTTCTAAGTGCATGGTTTCCAAAGCCCAAGGCTTTCCTTCGTATCTTCCGGCTCACTCAATCATTCCTTCCGGATAAATAGATACGTAGGTTCACAAATATATGGTTTTGAGTCTATCAGCCTGCATGAAAAATGCCTTAAGCAAGATAAATAAAGCCGATTTTGTTACACATCGTCCGAGATACCTAAAAACTGGTAGAAGCAGCTTAAGTGCTTATTAATGCATCTTGCTATAGGCTAAGGGCTTGAAAAATAGTATTTTCGCCACACCCCCAACCCTGCCCAAGAAATCCATACCCTGTGTAGGCTGATTATTTGTTTAAACTGTTTAACATGCGGGTAAGACTTGTTTTGTCTTCCATTTTTATTTGTTTGGCGCAATTGCTCATGGGGCAAGGTGTTACGTATTACTCCAAAGCAACAGGCAATGCCAATGATCTTGCTACCTGGGGAACCAATACAGATGGTAGTGGTACAGCTCCAGGCAGTTTTAGTGCCGGAGATGTTTTTATTGTGCGTAATGGATCTAGCCTTACAACAAATGGCGCGTTGGCACTGAACTCAACAGGCATCAATGCGGTTACACTTCAAATCAATAATGGCGGAACATTGACCGCCTCTCATAGCATCACTTTTGTTGATGGGGGCAGTGGTACAAATTTCGTTATAGAAAATAATGGAACCTATGCACATAATCTGGCAACTGATGTGAGCACAACTGTATTTACCGCAACTACAAGAGACTTTCAAACTGGCTCTACCATTAATTTCACACAAAGCGGCACACACAATTTAACCTCCTTTGGTTTTGGCGTAAACGTGTACAACTTAGGCATTACAGGAACCACTATCACTGTAAACCTGTCTGGCGGGGCATTCAATATCAGTGGTACATTTACTATTTCGAGTGGAAACACATTTGACCTTACAAGCACAGCCAGTTCTGCTGCAATATTTGGCACACCATCCGGCTTAAGTGGAACCGGTACACTTAGATCAGGGTCTAGCTTTAACCCATCTATGCCTGCTGGACAAAGCTGGCCATTTACAGTTGAGTTTTACAGAGTTGGCGCACAGACAATTCCATCGGGCACTTTTACAAACTTAAACGCAACAGGTGGCAATAGAACCATTGGATCGGGCAGTACTGTTACTATAACAGGCACTTTTACACCAGGTGGCGGCACTTATACTTTGACCAACAGCACCATCGAATTTGCACAGAATGGTGCCTTGAATATTCCAAATCTTCCTTATAATAATCTCACGATCAGTGGAACAGGCACCAAGACCATGACTACTGATTTAACGATAGCTGGCGCCTTGGTGATCAGTAATTCCAATGCTGATTTGGATATCAATGGAAATACCCTTACACTAAATGGTAATGGCTCCTCTTTCACAGGTGACCTACTGGGCTCATCTACCTCCAATCTAGTTATTGGTGGCACTTTAGGCAGTTCACCAACCATTAAGTTCCATACCGGTGCGAATACGTTGAGAGATTTAACATTGAATAGAACTGGTGCTAGTGCAGGTGTTACATTGGGCAGTGACCTTACTATTGTGAGAAGATTAAATCTCACCAATGGCAACCTGAATACAGCTAATCATATCCTAACACTACAGTCTTCATCCATCGGCAATACAGCCCAGATAGCTACTGTTGGCAGCGGCGCCAGCGTAAGCTATGGTAGCCTGGGTGGTATTCGCATAGAACGTTATATACCCAGTGGCAATCGTGCTTACAGAGACCTTAGTTCAGGCGGCGTATATACAGACAATAGTTTTGTGTACGATAACTGGCAGGAAGCCGGAGCTACTACTGCAGGCTTTGGTACACATATTACCGGACTTGCCGGCAGCGGCGTTGATCCAACCACAGGTCTTGACAGAACAGCTACAGGTAGCCGTTCAATGCATACGTATATCAGTGCTGCCTGGGGCGATATTACCAATACCAGAACCACCAGACTAGATCCTTATCGAGGCTATCGTATTTTGATCCGAGGCGATCGCAATGCCAATATCACTACCCTACCTACGCCAACAACGATGAATAGGGATACTAGGCTCAGGGCAACAGGTAAACTCATTTATGGTGATATCACTTTTACAACCAGTGGAGCCAGCAGCAGTGCAGCAGGTGTGCCAAGCAGTGGGAATAGTTTAAACAACAGCACCAACGGTTATAGTCTTGTAGCCAATCCTTTCCCGGCTATTGTAGACTGGCATAGTGTACAAAATGCATCTACCAATATTCAAACAACCTATTGGTATTTTGATCCCACCATCGGTACTACCGGCGCATACGTTACTTATAATTCATTCACAGAGACAAATGATAATGGCGCTTCCAATGTGGGCAGGTACCTGCAACCCGGCATGGGCTTTTTCACTCAAACCAGTGCTTCCAACCCTGTATTACGTATCAATGAAGCCCATAAAGCATTGGATGCAGGCAGCCTCACCAATATTTATGAGTCTGTTGGAGGCAACCCCAATGTGTATGCCAAGCTTAGAGCCATGTTGCGTAAACAAGTAAGTGGTCGCTGGATTAATATGGATGGCACTACGCTGGTACTTGGCGAAAATTTCAGCAATAGTATCAATAATCGGGAAGATGCAGCCAAACTCAGCAATGGCACTGAAAACCTTTGTATTGTTACCAAAAGCAGCAACCTCAGTATTGATGCCAGACAACAACTCAGCGCTGCAGATACTATTCAATTCCGTATTTGGCAAACTGGTAATGGCCAACAATATCAGTTGATTTTGGTTGGTCAGGATTTTCATGTAGAGGGTGTTTTGCCATTTTTGGAAGATCGACTTTTGCAGACATTCACTTACGTGCGTAAAGACACCATGGTCATTCCATTCACGGTAACAGCTGATGCAAGTTCGAGTGGAGATAGGTTCCGCATTGTATTCCGCAAAATTCGTCCATCAGGTGTTCAGCATAGTGTGAAATTGGAAGGACAAGCCAATGCGGCACGATTGATTCAATTGCAATGGGCGGCCGGAACTGAACAAGATATGCTGCAGTATGAAGTAGAAAAATCCATTGATGGAAACAGTTTCTACTTTGTAGGTAAGAAGAGTAGCGGCGAAGCCAGAAATTGGACAGATATGCGTGCGGCAGCAGATAAAACCTGGTACCGCATAAAACAGCTAATGCTGGATGGTAGTTACCAATACAGCAATATGGCTTATTTCGGACCAGAAGCAGAAGAAGGCAAACAATCTGTGCGCGTGTATCCAAACCCTTACAAGGGCGGTAATATACAATTGATGCTTTTTAATATACCTGACGACCAATATCAGGTAAGTATTATTGATGCGCTTGGAAAACAGTTAAGCTTATATACATTTACACATAAGGGTACACAATCTGTACAAGTAATACCGGCAGGACAATTAAATCCCGTAAAAGGTGTTTATCAGTTACAGATTAGCGGCAAGAGCGGCAGGTGGACTACCAAATTGATTGTTGATTAGTGAAGCAAGTATTGTATCTATATATTCGAAGAGTTTTTAGCTGTACACTTGGTGTTTGCTGTTTTGTGACTGTAGAGGCACAAAGCGGTGAATGGGTGCCTCAAAATATTTTTGAAGGCGGTTCAACCAATATGTTTGAATCTAACAGACAGAGCACACTGTTAACCCCTTCTGATTCTAATTTATTCAGCGGTCAGGGACGTTTACTTCGAGATAGTACCAACTCAAGAAGTTTTAACCAAGGACTTTACGGCAATAGTGACCCTGGCGGTCCAGGCACCGGAGGAGGTGGCGGAACACCAACAGATGCAGGTGTTCCTGTTGATGGCGGGCTTTCTGTAATGCTTGTTGTTGGTGCAGCCATGGGTATACGAAAAAGAGCAGCCCGTAAAAAGTTTTCGCGCTAATTTTTTCCGATAGCTATTCATATTTAATGCTCAGATAAATGCAGCAGAGTAAATTTCCGTAGGGCTTGCGGGGAGGGGAGATACTATACAATCATACCCCTCAGTCCTCCTCACGCTGTTCGGAGTCCGGCTCCCCTTGGCAGGGGAGCAAATCACTGGAATAATTTATTCGTTAAACCTGACCATAGACTTTAGTCTACGGAAGAATTATAGTCGCTTCATATACCAACTACGATTTCTTCAATTCAACATCTAGACAAAGCAATGCGAGGATATTAAGTGTTCAACCACTACGTGGTTGTGGCTTCTACTTTAGACTTTATTACTATTTATATAACCACTTCGTGGTTGTTAATCGTTAATATATAATTCTCCCTCTCCTTTGGAGAGGGCCGGGGTGAGGTCAAACAGAAGTTTTAGCGGTTTACCATCCGAAGCTGAAGCGTAGGATGGAGGGAGATGAGGTCACCTACTCCTTCACCAAGCGATAGTGCAGTAATAAAAGCAGCAACAAAACAGTATAGATCACCATATTGTACATATCGTGATGATCGATACCTGCGAAGATGTTCCAGTGCTCGTAATGTGCAATCAATAGCAATGCTATACGCTGCATATTCAGCAATGTAATCAACACAGAACCACCGAATATCCAAACCAACCGGAATTTCCACGCATGTGCCGCAGCGGCACACCAGGCTATCCAGAATGAAAGAATACCAATACCCAAACAATCATAGACCAATTGAACTCGATTGGCTTCATTGATTTGTAACCGATACACATCCGGATAGGCTGCGGTATAACCCAACCATTCCAAGCATTGACCAGCGCCATGCAAGAGTAGTTTGCGATAAGCAGCAACATAATCTAAGGACTGCAGAAATGGCAAGGATAACTTGCCAGTAGGTGAGGCTAAAGCAATAAAGCCGTAGGTACCACCATACAGTATGGCAAATACAAGCAGGAATTTGATCAGAAATAATTTTTGTATTCGAGCCAAGGAGAACATTGGTATGAAGATAGGTAGGAAACCCGCTTGGCTAATGCATAAATTTAATAGCTTTAATTAACCTTAACTGCCTGCCATGAACCAACGCTATTACTCTCTGGATGTATTTCGCGGCGCTACTGTTGCCTTAATGATTTTGGTGAATAACCCCGGTAGTTGGAGCCATATTTTTGGTCCGCTCAAACATGCGGAATGGCATGGCTGCACACCAACAGACTTAGTCTTTCCATTTTTTTTGTTTGCCGTTGGTAATGCGCTGGCTTTTGTGATGCCCAGATTTGAAGAGGCCGGGCAAGCTGCTTTCTTGAAAAAAGTATTGAAGCGTACTGCCTTAATCTTCCTCATTGGCTTATTGCTGCATTGGAGTCCATTTGTAAAATGGCAAGACGGTCATTTGGTGATGAAGCAATGGCAAAACGTCCGCATCATGGGTGTGTTACAACGTATTGCATTGTGCTATGGTTTTGCTGCCATCATTGTCTATTACTTCAAAACCAAAGGTGCTTTTGTGTTCAGCGCCATATTATTGATTGCTTATTGGCTATTGAGTTATTTTCTGGGTAATCCTGCAGACCCTTATAGCATGCAGGGCTTTTTTGGTACGCAACGCGATATCAATTTGTTTGGCGAATCGCATATCTATATGGGCGAAGGCGTACCCTTTGATCCGGAAGGATTGTTCAGCACGCCAGCGGCGATAGTACAGGTGGTGTTTGGCTATTTTACCGGACAGTATATTCAGCAAAAGGGCAAGAATTATGAAATGCTGAGTAATTTATTTGTGGCGGGATTGATCCTGATTTTTGCAGGACTATGCTGGGATATGGTCTTCCCTATCAACAAAAAAATCTGGACCAGCAGTTACACCTTGTACACCACAGGACTGGCCATGCTGGTGATTGGCATCTTGATATACCTGATTGAATTCAAGGAAGCCAAGGGTGCTTGGAGCCGCTTCTTTGATGTATTTGGTAAGAACCCATTATTCATTTTTGTATTGAGTGGGTTTCTACCCAGACTCACAGGATTACTCCGTTGGTCAACTGGCGTGAATGCAGAAACAGGAGAACCAACATATACATCTTTCTTCCCATGGTTCTATAATACATTTTGTAAAAACATTTCAGAAGACCTAAGAGTAGGCTCACTTTTATACGCCATTCTACTGATAGTATTCTACTGGGGCATCTGTTATGTACTGGATAAGCGAAAGATTTATATCAAAGTATAGTATCATTGCAGCATGAAGCAGGAGAATCTTTATGTCCATTATGGTTGTGGCGTAACCGCGCCAGATAATTGGCTCAATTTTGATGCAACACCCACACTGCGCATACAGAAGATACCTATTATCGGCAAACTGCTTGCATCCAGCCTGAAAGGCTTAACCTTCCCGGATAATATCTTGTATGGGGATATTGTAAAAGGCCTGCCCATTGCAAACAATTCCTGTAAAGCCATTTATTGTTCACATGTTCTGGAACATTTGAGCAGACAGGATTGCGTGATTGCTCTACGAAATACATATGCGTTACTTCAATCCGGTGGCATATTTAGATGCGTTTTACCTGACCTTGAAAAATATATCGTTCGCTACCAATCTGATAAGATTGCTGGTAAAACAAACGCAGCAGATATTTTCATGGAAGGATCTTATTTAGGGATACCACAACGCTCAAAAGGTCTTAAGAACAGACTAATTGAAGCTTATGGCAATTCGCATCATTTGTGGATGTGGGATGAGGTGTCATTGCAGCACGAATTACAAAATGCTGGCTTTACACAAATACGCAGATGCGAGATGGGGGACTCCTCAGAACCAGCATTTAAGACTGTAGAAGCGCCAAGCAGATTTATAGATCACTTGGCTTTTGAATGTATTAAGTAAGATTATTTTTCGCAACCACCATCATCTTATTCCGAATCTTTACTACAGCGAAGAATAGCTTCACCATTGGCAGTGCAATGGATACCAGCCAATCGCGCTTTAAAATTTTCTTGAGATAAAAAGCATATGGAAAACTCATTTCATGAAACTGTTGAATACTAACAGGCTGTAATTGAAATTGTGTTAAGAGCTTACGCATATCCTGCTTACTGAAGATTTGTTTGTGCCCAAAACGGTGGCTGGAATACAAATCATGTAATAAACCCTTCCATCGTCCCTCACTTAAACGGAATAACCATTCGCCTGAACGATGGTAGAATCCATCCCTGCAGGGCGTATCAATAAACAAGTATCCACCCGGTTTCAGTAATCGCTGAATAGATTGCATCAGCGCTACAGGATCATTCACATGCTCCAGCACATCCCATAACACAATCACATCAAAAAAACCGGCATAGCGTTCTTGCCAGTACGCATCCTGTACCGGCAAATCATTGATATTACTTAGACCAAGTACTTCTTTCGCATACAATAAGTACTGCTTATCCAATTCAATACCATAAGCATCAAAACCTTGTTGAAGCATGGAGCGTAGAAACAATGCACCGCCAAAACCAATGTCCAGCAAAGTGCCCTGCTGCTTATGCTGCAATACAGTAGCGATGTGGTGATCAAATCGGTGCGGGTTGCTCTGCAGTTTTTCTTCGATGTAGCGAATGGCTTTTTCATCTAATACTGTCGACTCAGAATGCGCAGAGAGGCCTGCATATTCATCGTCTTTGTAATCCGTATAGTGAAATCCACAATGCTGGCAAACGACCACATTGGCCATACGCAATCGATAGCGGATGGTATTACCACCGCCACCACAGAGTTTACAAATGGAATGATCAAATTGCATCAGAGATGTCGGATCAGTCTTGCCGGATTACCCGCATACACCCCCGGTTCTTTGATATCCTTGGTTACTACTGCGCCTGCACCAATCACTGTATTGCTACAAATGGTGACGGGCAGAATGGTTGCGTTGGAACCAATGGATACTTTATCGCCAATATAGGTGGAATGCCATTTAGAAGGCTCACCGGCTGGTCCGCCGTTTGCAAATGTATCGTTTACAAACATTACTCCGTGACTGATAAAGCAATCCTCACCAATATGAACACCCGTACAGAGAAAACTATGCGATTGAATACGGGTTCTGTCGCCCACCGTTACGCCTTTCTGGATTTCTGTAAAAGGACCAACAAACACTTCATTACCTAGTGTACACTCGTACAAATTGACCGGTGCCACGATAGTAACATTTTCACCAGTGACTACATCTTTCACGCCGGATTCTTTTAATTGTATGGACATAACCCTGAGTTTATGCAGGTAAGTTACAATGGTGCAGGCGAAAAAAATCTGCGAAAAATCAGTTTACTGTAAAGGGATTTGCTGCATAATTTGCTCAATCAAGGCAACGGTTTTAACAGCATCAACATTACTGAGTATAGAAAGGGGTTTCCCCTGCCAAGCAGCAAGCACTGCATCATAGACCTGATCATGGTGACTCATAGAGCCTTCATAAAAGCCATATTGATGATTGGGTGCGTTTGTATTAGTGTAATCAACTTCTTCTCCATCAATCACCGCCCAATCTATTGTATTCAAATATTGTCCGCCAATCTTCACCATACCTTTGCTTCCATAGATAGCTAAACTACCTTCTGCATTTCTTTGCACTGCATTCACGGAATACTGCATCGAACCTATTGCACCGGATTGCGCTTGCAATTGCACCAATCCCTGATCTTCAAAAGCAATCAAACCTTGGTGCTGCACATTGCTTCTATAACCACCCAGCACCTGCATATCCCCCAATAACCATAGTAGTATATCAATGAAATGACTGAACTGTGTATAGAGAACACCGCCATCCAGATCTGCACTACCCCGCCAAGCATTCTGCGCATAATAAGCCGCATCCCTGCACCAGATAGCACTTAACTGGAACTGCAGGATTTCACCCAATTTCCCTTCTTGCAACCATTGCTTTACTTGTTGCACTGGCTGATTAAACCGATTTTGCTTCACTACCCAAATCTGCTTACCAACGCTTGTTGCAGTTGACAATATACTTGCCGCATCAGCACTGCTAATGGCCATCGGCTTTTCGATGAGTACATGATGACCGGCTTGTAAACATGCAATAGCTTGCCTGGCGTGATATCCATTCGGTGTGGCGATGACAAAAATATCTATAGCTAGTTCTGCTTGCAGGAGTGTATTCAATGAGGTAAACAAAGGCACCGTATCACCAACCAATTTCTTTGCCTTATCAGCATCAATATCACATACTGCCACCAACAGTCCTACACGATTGATTTGTTGTAAGTGCCTTGCGGCGATATGACCGCAACCAATGAGTGCAAAGCGTGGTGAAGATTCCATGTTTATTGAAAAATGGATGCAGCTTTCTCCAGACTTTCCGGTTTACCCACATCGAACAATAATCCGCCGGTATGGTCAAAGCCTTTGATGATTTGCTCTGCACAAATATCCAGATATACATCCACCATAGAAAACTTACCTGTTCTATGGATATGTTGAAACAATTGCGCATTGATCACATGCACGCCACTGAAAGCAGCAGGATGCAAGGGCGATCGTTCGCGCATAATTTTTTCTTCGCCGGTTTTGGTATTGGTCCAGCCCGACAAGCGTTCAGCTACATCAAATAAAAAAAAGCGAGAGCTCTCTCTTTGTGTAGTTGCCAGCGTAGCCAAAGCACCACTCTGCTGGTGGTGTTGAATCATTTTATTTAAATCCAGATCAGTGAGGATATCTGCATTCATCACCACAAAATCTGTTTCGCCTGCAAAAAAAGGCTGCGCTTTTACTAAGCCACCACCCGTTTCTAATACTGCGTCTGACTCATCAGAAATTTGCACATCGGACCCCCAGCCTTGGTTTTCATGAATCGCATTAATGATCTGCTGGGCAAAATGATGCACATTCACCACCACATCACGAATACCCGCTTGCTGCAGGTATTCTATATTTCTTTGCAGTAGTGACTTACCATTCACCACCGCCAATGCTTTGGGGTGATGATCTGTCCAGGGTTTGAGTCTGGTTCCGAGTCCGGCAGCAAGTACGAAAGCTTTCATCGTGTTGGCAGTCTATTGTTTCTGGTTACTGGTTTATTATCCAAAAGGTATCACCAAGTCCATATAATAGCCTAAGCGGCTCGAGTATATGGAAAAAATCAATGTTGCACCTAAGATACAGGATTCAATAGTTTCCCTGCGCATATGGATTACTGAAGTCGTTAATATCTCGCAGGGTCCTTTACAAGAGACCCTGCGTGGACCATATCGTCTTAGCGAAACTTAGCGTCTTAGCGCTAGTCCGCCTAAGCTTAGCGATGGCGGACCTTTGCGGTTAAAGCAAGAGCTATTCTCATAGAGCAAGAAGTGTGCACATGCATGTATCACTAACCAGCAACAAGCAACTACTAACCACAAACCCATTACCCCTTCATCCAATTATCTTGATTCGTATGCGTCAGCTGCACTTTTAATTTATACTTATTCTTTAGATGTCGGGCCGTTTGCTCAGCCGCATACACACTACGGTGCTGTCCGCCTGTGCAACCAAAATTGATTTGCAGATTGCTGAAACCACGATTCAGGTAATCTTCTATCGTAATATCAATCAAATCCCACACAGAATTCAAAAACTCATTCATACGCGTACGCTGCTCCAGAAAATCCATCACCGTCTTGTCCTTACCACAAAGTGTTTTATACTCATCAAATCTGCCCGGATTAAGGATGCCGCGCATATCAAATACAAAGCCTCCGCCATTTTCACTTTCATCAGCAGGAATGCCTTTGCGATAGCTAAAGCTGTTAATCACTACTTGTAAAGGTGTATCTGCAGTGGCTTGCGGTGGCGTAAATCTTTCGATGATCTCATCAGACACCACGATGCGTAACATGCGATCAAACTCGGGCGTAACAATTCCTACCCGCTTATGATCGAGGAAAAATTTCAGGTTACGCAAGGCCAATGGAATGCTGGATAAGAAATGTGCTTTACGCTCAAATAAACCACGGAAACCATATGCACCCAGGACTTGTAACAAACGAATGAGGACATAGCCATTGTACTGACTAACAAAAAGGGTTCTATCAACAGGGTGCTCCAGCAACCCATCAATCTGATCCATGTAATAGTTGAGGAGATTGTCTTTCCATTCTTCACTCAGCTCAGCTTTGGCTTGCCAAAGCAAGGAAGCAACATCATATTGCAAAGCACCACGCATACCCCCTTGGAAATCGATGAAGCTTACGCTACCATCCTTTACAATAATGTTCCTACTTTGAAAATCGCGGAACATGAAATATTTGTATTCAGTTCTGGTGAGGTAGGTACTCAATACATCAAAATCATCCAGCAATGCCTGCTTATCGTAAGGCATGCGGAGTGTATCGAGGAAATAGTATTTGAAATACAACAAATCGCTTAGGATGGCCTGCTTACCAAATTCCTTCGCCGTCAAACACCAATCATAATTCAAACCTTCATGCCCTTTGATTTGCAAGTGTGCGAGTTCTTTCAAACTTTGCTGAAACAGTGCATAGCTCGCATCATTCTTACCCAGCTGCTCTAATTTATCGAGCAGACTTTCCTGACCAAGATCCTGCTGGATATAGATTGTATGTTCTTCATTCATGCAGAATACCTGCGGTACAGGCAAACCCAATGCATTGAAATGATTGCTGAACTTGATGAATGTATTATTCTCTTTTACATTAAGATTCCAAGTGGCGATAAAAGTTTCTTTGCCTGCATAAATGCGGAAATACACCCTATCACTACCGCTTTGTGGCAGCTTCTCAATACGATCTGCTTTTTTTTGTGCGTAGGACTGAAATAACTGATCAATACCGTTGATCACCGCTTCCATAAATCACTTGTTTCGGGCGAAAATAGCGCATTAGCGCTGCTTGCGACTGATAAAATACAAGGGAATACCCAGACCGGCAATGAGCATACCGAATGCTGCATTGATGAGGTGACTCTTGCCTTCCTGATACAAACGAATATCCGTGTACAAAGTAGCCACTAAGAACACCGCTGTAAACACCACAAAGAGGATGGTTGGCCATGGATAAGCCCATACACGATAGGGCCTTGCAGCATCCGGCATGGTTCTGCGCAAGCGGATGATACCCCAAGCACTCATGCCATAGAAAAACCAGCTCACAAAAATGAGCATATCGGTAAGCATATCGAAAGAGCCACTGAATATGAGTAAGATAGACCAACCCGCATTTAACCACAATGCATTGCCCGGTGTTTGATAGCGCGGTTGCACTTTACCCACCCAATTCAATCGATCACTTGCCTTACCCAAAGCAAATGTGACGCGTGCGGTAGATAGAATATTGGCATTAGTAGTGCCCAGCGTAGAAAGAATCACCAGCAAAGCAATCAAGCCACCGCCAATGGTACCCAACGCAATCTTGCCAGCATCTGAAGCAACAAATGAAGACTGTGTCATAGCACTCAGCGGCAGCACATAGACAAATGCCAGATTGATTAATACATAAATGCTGATACAAGTAAGTAACCCTAACAAAAGACTTTTAGGAATGTGTCGTTGCGGCTCACGCACTTCTCCAGCAATAAACGTGATATTATTCCAACCATCATAAGCCCAGAATGCTCCGGCCATTGCGGCCATGAAAGCCGTTAACCAATTGAGTTCTGTAACAGTGGTAGACTGCAGATTCGTCCAATCACCTTTCCCAGAAAACAGAATACCCAACACCACCAACACAATGGCCAATACCTTGAGTGCCGTAAGGATTCTTTGTAAACCACTACCATAATGCACACTGAAATAATTGATAGCAGTAAACAATACAACCAGAAAAATGGTGAGCGATTTTACGCCAATATTTTCCAATGGGTAGATAGCACCAATCAACGGAATAGGGATATGCAATGACTGCTCTATTGCTTGACTGAATCTAGGCAGCTGCACAAAATATTCCGTGTACTGTGCGCAGACATAGGCGATAGAAGCATTGCCTGCTGTATTGAACACCGCAAAAGCCGACCATCCATACACAAAAGCAAATCCTTCACCATACATTTTTTGAAAGAATATGTATTGTCCGCCCGTTTCCGGAAACATGGCAGCAGCTTCTGCATTACTCAACGCGCCGAATAAAGTAATCAAGCCAGCGACTATCCAAACCAATATCAACAACCATGCTGAGCCTAGCTGTCCGGCCATCACCGCAGGTTTCATGAATACACCGGAACCGATCACGCTGCCCACTACAATGGCATAAGTAGCTTTGAAAGACAATGTGCGTTGGAGTTGGGACATGCTTAGGACAGGCGTTTTCTAATAAACCGATTACTTCTTTTAAAATGGGCAATGCCTAAGATAATAATCTGTTCGCCTGAAACAAGAAAAAAGATTCTGAAAGGAAAATGTGGCACTCGTGCACTTCTTACAGCTGCATGTACAAAACCATAGCTTAGAGGGTTATTTTGAATATGCTCAATCTTTGAGATAACAGTACCGTAAAATCTTTCAACGAGTGGGACGGACTGTTGCGCGTAGAAATTAACCGCTTCATCTATATCAAGAAAAACAATTGGCTTAACGATGATCTTAAAAGCCATACTTATCTCTGAAATACTGCTTCAACTGATATAAAGTCAATCCTTCATCAGGCTTGGCCTCATGCATCATCAATCTTTCCTGCGCAAAGGCAATCTCGTCTTTGCTTATTTCAGGCATATCCTGCTCGATACTATTCCATAAAGCTTCTGCCAGTTCCAGCTTTTCTTTAACGGGTAGTGCCAATAATGCGTTCTTATCGTATGACCGTTCTGCCATCACTTCAAATATACTAATTACCTAAAACAATTTTCCCTGCTCGCCCGGCCTTCTAAAATCAGCCGTATTCAAGTGCCACTCCTCTGCATTCATACCATATAATTTTCCATACTTCTTGTATTGCTGCGCCACCATCGTGGCGATATGTCCCTCACCACGCATCCGCACACCCCAGCGGGAATCATTCACTTTGCCATCATGGCTTTGCTCTATCAGGTGCCAAACCTTATCTGCCCTATCGGGGAAGTTTTTATACAACCAATCATGGAATAACAACTTAATAGCACCATTCAAGCGAATAAATGTATACGCCGTGAATGTAGCACCATGATCTGCCGCAGCTTTCATGATACGTTGCATCTCGTGCTCATTCAAGCCCGGTATCATCGGGCCCATCATCACGCCCATGCGCACGCCTGCTTTACTAAGTTCTTCAATCACGCGTAGCTTTTGTACAGCGGTGGTGGTTCTGGGTTCCATCATACGCCTTAGTTCTTCATTGAAGGAAGTGATGGATACCATTGCAGATACAATGCGCTTCTTCGCCATTTCCTGCAACACATCTTTATCGCGCAGTATCCAGGCATTTTTAGTGAGGATGCCTACGGGCTGATTGAATTCATTGCAAACTTCCAGCAAGCCACGTGTTAAGCGATAGGTCTGTTCTGCAGGCTGATAACAATCTGTATTGCCACTCAACATGATGGGTGTGCATTGCCATTTAGGATGCATCAAAAATTTACGCAGTAACTGTGGCGCATTCTGCTTCACCAGTATCTTTTGTTCAAAATCGAGTCCCGCGCTATAACCCCAGTATTCATGCACATTCCGCGCATAGCAATAAATACAACCATGCTCACACCCTGCATAGGGATTCATACTATAACTCATACCTACATCAGGACTCTCCACTTTATTGACAATAGATTTAGCCTGTACATGGATGTACTGCGTGCGAAGATTATCCTCATTCCACTCATCAATGGCTTCAATATGTTCTTTGGACAATTCCGTTTCCAAAAAACGGTTGCGTGTATTGAACTGGGCGCCTCTGCCATTACGGTAAGGCATGGCATCATCCTGCTGCTGTGCTTTCACCGGCACAGCATCTTTTTTTAGTGGGGGCTTCATAGCAGTTAGAATATTTCGAAGAGTCCGCCCTGCACCACTTGTTGTTGCTTTCCTTCCAGTGCAAAGCGTTCTAGGATGTGATAATGCTTTTCGCTCAATCGCCTGCGCATTAGCAACACTTCCTTCGCCAGAAACATACCACTGAAAAACTGATGGCGGTAAGCCTGCCATGCCTGTTCATATTGCCAGGGCAATAATTTTCTGGCGATGGTGAGGTGTGGCTCGGTGATGAAATGTGGCTTGTATGCAGCATCATAATACAAGTATTTTCCATGTTGGCGCAATGCTTTTACCAAAGACACGATGGCTGTTTTTGTTTTCACCTGCAGGTAGATACTATGGGTAGGAAAACTGCCATAGTTTTCCAGTGTTGCGGTAAAGGGTTTGTGCTCTGAAACTGTTCGGGCAATACGCCTGAGCCAATTCGGCTCCGACCAAATACGCTGTACAATTTTTGCTAGAACAATTTGTGGCTGACCAAAACTTGCTGCCGGACAATCATACGCTCTTGCAAAAGCCTGCTTCTCCTGCATGATGCGATTGAATAAATCTTCATGCGGTTGTACTACCAGCAAATATTCCGCTACAGCAGAACCGGGTAATTCCAATATGGTTGCTGTCTCCATAGCGCTAAGCAGCGAGGTGAAACAATTGAATACATTGATACGCATCAAACGCATGCTCCCTGCGCAATACCACTAATTCCTTGATGGTACAGCTGGCGTGAAAATCCTGTTGCGCGTATAAGGACAGCATTTGCTGATACGATTCCGGCACAATATGTTCTGCTACGGGCAGGTGCGGCCGCTGCACAAACTGCATGGGTGGCGCATCATCGCTGCGGATATACTGATCAATCACCTGCAATTGCCGAATAAACTGCTGGAAAGGTGTATGATCCTGCACACGCAGGTAAATCATGTGCGGCGGAAAACCACTGTAGTTATTCAATTCTGCAGTAAACGCTTTCTGCGATGCTACAATACGGTGCAGCCAACGCAATAAAGTCGGTTCCATTTCCGGTCTGGCTTGAAAAGCAGCCAGTGTAAGCTGGGGCTGCTGTGGTAAACTGGCACCCGATGGAAAATGCTGCAATAATTCACGGCCTGCTGCGTGCACTTGTTCCTGCAGGGCAGCATCAGTTCTGAATGCCAGCAAGTACTCACTACTGTGGCCATAAGATTGCTTGTTCAGCGCATGCGTTGATTGGTACAAACCCTCCATAAACAAAATTTGTTAGCATGAAAATACTAAATAATTTAGCATAACAAAATTAATTTTATGGAAGGGAAGCGTATTTACCGGGCTGCCTATACAGGCGACAAGAAATTTATTCAGCAAGACATACCCAATGCCAATGCCACAGGTTTTGGGGCTGCCGCCGATGATTATATGGAAAGAGGCATTGACCTGAACGAAATGTTGATCCGCAACAAACCAGCTACTTTCTTTTTCCGCATGAACAACGATGCCATGCTGGGTGCGGGTATTTGCAGCGGAGACATCCTCATTGTAGACAGAAGCATCAAAGCCTTCTCGGGAAAAATTGTTGTGGCCACACTGAACGGCGAAATGCTGATTCGCAGATTATTCAAAGACTTCAATCGTGTACGACTGGTTCCGGAAAACGGTAAGATGGCCACGATTGATGTAGACCCTTTTGCTGCCTTTAGTGTGTGGGGTGTGGTGACGCATCATATTCATCCGCATTGAAAACATCAAACCATGAGCCTTCCCCGCGGACTGAAGTCCGCGGAAATAAAACAAATACATTACCGTAGACTTTAGTCTACGGAGAAAACAGAAAAGACTAAACAATAAAATCACCAGGACCTCCCGCGGACTGAAGTCCGCGGAAATAAAGCAAACACATTACTGTAGACTTTAGTCTACGGAAGAAAACGGGAAGTCAAAATAATAAATCCAATCTCTTCCGCTGACTAAAGTCAGCAGAAATGAATAAAGAAGCTTATCAATCATAATAAATAACTAGCATATGGCTTACCTGAAAGTATGGATCCATTACATATGGACAACGAAATATAAGGAGCCTCTTATCAAGCCAGTACTACTCTACCCTTTGATTCAGCATATGTATCGCTATGCAAAGAATAAGTCCATCTATATCGAATCAATCAATGGATATACAGACCATATGCATGTATTAGTCAGGTTAAACAGTACACAAACGATTGCCCAAACAGCGCAGTTATTAAAAGGAGAAAGCGCAAGATGGTTAAATAATCAAGCAGCCGCCAATAATCAACTATTCAATGGTATCCTATTTGAATGGCAGCGATCTTACTATGCTTTGTCCGTCGGGGAGGTCGAACTAAAACGAATTAAACGATATATCAGGAATCAGGAGCTACAGCATACACTTAAACAACTCGGAATAGCGTACGCATACGCAGAAGACATGGTAAAGAAGAAGAAAATAGAACCATCGTAGAATATTTCCGCAGACTAAAGTCTGCGGCAGAAATCAAAAAGACCAAACAACAAATCATCAGGCCCTCCCGCGGACTGAAGTCCGCGGAAATAAATCAAACATATTACCGTAGACTTCAGTCTACGGAATAGAGAAAGCGTTGAAGAGAAAAATACTCAAATATCAATACCATTGAAAGCCATCGTCGATTGTAACAGCTTCTATTGTTCCTGCGAACGCCTCTTCAGACCTGATCTGTGGAACAAGCCCGTTGTAGTGCTCAGTAATAACGACGGCTGCATTGTTTCCAGAACAGATGAGGCTAAGGCCATCGGCGTAGGGATGGCCGCACCTTTCTACCAGAACAAAGCCATCATCGAACAACATGATATTGCCGTATTCTCTTCCAACTATCATCTCTATGGCGATATGAGCTGGCGCGTGATGGAAACCCTGCGTATGCTGATGCCACCCGGTGCAGTAGAAGTGTATTCTGTTGATGAAGCGTTTCTGGATATGTCGCACATACCAGCTGCGCAGCTGCAACAAAAATCACTAGAGATAAAAAACACTGTAGAGATGTGGACGGGCATCAAAGTGTCCATCGGCGTAGCACCTACCAAAGTGCTGAGCAAAGTAGCGAACCGACTTGCCAAAAAGCATAAAGAAGCAACCAACTGTGTACTCGTACTGGATACCCCCAACAAACTCAAGAAAGCACTGGAGCAAACACCCATCGGTGATGTATGGGGCGTGGGCGGCCGCTACGCATATAAACTATTAAATCATCATGGCATCAGTAACGCCTGGCAATTACAACAAATGCCGGAAGCCTGGGCCAAACAACATCTCGGTGGTGTGGTGGGCGTTCGCCTGATCAGAGAACTGAACGGAGAACCCTGCATTGAAATGAAAGATCCACTGGAGAAGAAAAAAATGATTGCCACCACCCGCATGTTTGGCATTCCGGTGTTTGATCTGCAACCACTCAAAGAAGCCGTAGCTACCTATACTGCACGCGCTGCAGAGAAACTACGCAGGCAATACAGCGCTGCTTCTTATATCGATGTATTCGTTGTTACCAATGAAAGAAAAGAACAAGCATACACGTATAATCCGCAATCCAATCACCGCTATGTATCCCTGCCCAACCCTACTGCAATTACCGGAGAACTCATCAAATATGCTGTTCCATTGGTAGAACAACTCTATAGAAAAGGACCCAAGTATTTGAAAGCTGGTGTAATACTGGGCGGGATTGTGCCGGACAGTTCATTACAAGGCAATTTATTTGTGCCGCCGCAATCCAACAAACAAAGATTACTGATGAGTGCTATCGACAACATCAATTTTAGCATGCGCGATGATTTGCTGAAATATGCCACCAGCGGTACTACACGAAACTGGAAAATGCGCCAGGAAATGCGCAGCAAACGATATACCACGAGGTGGGATGAGTTGTATGAAATAGGATAGACAATGATTGAATGATAGAATGATAGAATGAGTGGATGAGAGAATGAATGAATGATTGATTGAATGATTGAATGATAGAATGAGTGGATGAATAAATGAATGAGTGAATGAGCAATACCCGCTAATCAAACAAGCCCTTTTGCATGGGTTGTTCTTGTACAAATTGTGGCACTTGTAATTGTAATCCGCAAACAGCATTCAATTGCTTGATAAGATAAGCAGCCAAAACAGGCGAATGTGCTTCTTCAGGCTGATGCACAAAAAAGTATAGCTCTTCCAACCCTTGTAACAGCCATTGCTGTATACGCAACACCCATGCATCAATACGCGCATAATCAGTAGGATGCAGATTATTCCCTACAAAACGAATAAATGCTTTTGGAATAGTGAGGTGCATATGCAGGCAATCTTTTCTTCCAACTGTATCGGTAATAACCAAACCCATACCCAATTGTCCGAGTGTATCTGATACAAGCGGTGATAATTACTGAATAAAAAAAGAAGGGTGTCGCAACTCCACAAAGAGCGGAAGATCGCCTGGCAAACTGTGTAGAAAATTACTGATAACAGTCCACTGCTGAAAACCCATTTGCGGATGCGGCATCAAAAAAATAGGCCCTAAATTATTTCCCAAGCAAGTAATACTCTGTAAAAAAAGATCAACCAAATCATCGCATTGCTGCAATCGCTTGATATGCGTAATCACTTCAGGAAACTTGGGACAAAAACGAAACTCCGCTCCCACTTTACCCTTCCAGCCGAGCACCTGTTGCTCAGAAGGAATTCGATAAAAAGTTCCATTGTGCTCAACCGTATTGAAGAGACGTGCATAAGCTTTTAAGAAATCTGCAGACTTAGTACCCTTTGGATAAATGGTTCCAACCCAATCGGTATTCCCCCATCTTACACTTCCCACATATGCCTTAGGTGCAATAGTTGGCTTTCCAGACAATATGCGGGAATTGCTTACTGGTTCTACCGGCAGCGACAAATCAAGCCGATCCAATATGGCAGGTGTAACTCTTCCAAATTCCATACAACGCTTTCTACCGTAAACTTAACCAATCATCCAACAGATTGTTGCACAGCCAAAAAATCCAAGTACATTTAACCTACAACCAACGCACATGAAAAAGATTGTACTGCTTGCCTGCAGCATACTCTTGCTGACACAGCTATTCGCCCAAAAGACCATCGCCGTTAAATGCGGCAAACTATTCGATAGTAAAAATGGCGTAATGCTGAGTGATCAAATCATTCTGGTAAAAGGCAATCAGATAGAACAAGTAATCGGGAATGCAAATATCAAAGAACTAAAAGCAGATTCTTTGATTGACCTGAGTGGCTATACTGTTTTACCCGGACTCATCGACTGCCATGTGCATGCACTATTACAAGGCGATACCACCGCAGAACCCTACTACACACAATTACTACGCGAAAGTGTTCCGTTCAGAACACTACGTGCTGCCAAAAGCCTACAAACATCCTTGCTGAACGGCTTTACTACCGTGCGCGATCTAGGTACGGAAGGAGCAGGTTATGCGGATTATGATTTGAAGAAAGCCATTCAGCAAAGCATTATTCCTGGTCCGCGCTACTTAATTGCAAGCCTCGCTATTGCTACTACTGGACACTATCTACCCAGTGAAAAAGATTTTGACTGGGTACAATTACACCTACCCAAAGGCGTAGAAGAAATTACCGGCGCTGATGAAGGCCGACGTGCAGTACGTTCACAAATTGCGCATGGGGCAGATTGGATCAAGATTTATGCTGACCGCGCTTATTACATGGATGCAAATAAAAACTATCGCAGTCTACCCAATTTCACTACCGAAGAAATCATGGCTATTGGCGATGAAACCGCCAAGCATAGAAAGAAAATGGCTGCTCACGCTGTTTGCAGAGATGGCATTCTCGCCGCTATACAAGCAGGAGCTACTTCTATAGAACATGGATTTGGTATGGATGATGAATGCATTCGTGTGATGGCAGAGAAAAAAGTGTACTGGTGTCCTACCATCTACGTGAATGAATTGGTTGGACCTGCAAGAGCTGCAGCAGGTAGCCCCATGAATGCACAATTCTCTAAAACATTGGCTGCGACTTTTCAAAAAGCGTTGAAAGCAGGTGTACCCATTGCTTACGGTACAGATATCGGTGGATACGAATGGCATTATCCGCAGGCACGCGACCTGCAATACATGGTACAATGGGGCATGACAGCTGCACAAGCCATTCAATCAGCCACCATTCATGCTGCTAAATTGCTCGACATGGAAGGCAAAGTAGGTGAATGTACCAAAGGCGCTTTCGCTGACCTGATTGCCGTAAAAGGAGACCCACTGCAACAGATTCAACTATTAGAGCAAGTACAATTTGTGATGAAGGATGGGAAAGTGTATAAGCAGTAGTCAGCGACGATCACTAACTATGATATTTGTTGCCTAGCTATTACGCTAATATTTTTATCTGTACTTTTTGGTCCCGCAAAAGCGGGATGTTCCACTTGCCCCAAAAAATAAAAAAGTTAGAAATACTTTTTGCTTAATTGATGTAAGATCAGCTTTGCACTATCGCTGAGCGGACCGCGAGTGCTGTCTTGCAGAAAATGTCTTTTGAATGCTTGCCTCGCTGCAACAGTATCTTTCATGTCATACCCAATGATGCGCAACGCAGTGATATGATTGAAACCGGCAGGTAAGGTATCAGTCATGGCAGGCACATCATACCACAGGCCAAAACCCTTATCTGCCAACTGTTTCCAAGGAAAGCGCCAGTTGGGATCATTCTTTCTGGTGGGCGCAATATCGCCATGCCCAATAAAATTGGTTGTAGGAATACTGTATGTACGCTTGAGCCTGTCGAGCAAAGCCAGCAGACTCGTGATCTGTCTTTCATCAAAATATTCAAACCCATTATTGTCCAGCTCAATACCAATACTATTGCTATTGATATCCGCTGCATTACCCCACTTGCTCACACCTGCATGATGTGCACGAAAAAAATCATTCAGCATATGATGCACAGTACCGTCGCGGCAGATAACATAATGCGCACTCACAGCAGTACGCCTGAGTGTAAACGTGCGCAAAGTTTCATCGCAACTATTCTGTGCAGTATGGTGAATGATCACATAACTGGGCTTACGCATGCTGAAATTCGTGGTACCCACCCATTCAGGTGCCATCGGTGTGGAATCTATTGGCGGAAACTGTAATAACTGTTTGGCAAAAGCCTTGACTTGTTGCTTATGCACTTTATTAGTAGCATGATATGATGAGCGACTACACGCAGCTACAACCAAAATCAATAAGAGTAAAGCACTGATTTGTTTCATGACTCAAAGATGCAGTTAAGGTTGATAAAAACGCCAGTTGGTAATAAAATCTCTTTTCAGGTTTTGTTTAATGAGAATGGCTCTCACCATCTCTACCGGGATATTGTTTTCTTGCAGCACTGCATCATGGAATTGCTTATAACTCATTTTACCGCTATCAACCAACTCTTTCTTCAATGCATAAAACTGAAAAGCACCGGTCATATAAGCCAACTGATAGAGCGGACCATATCCACCGGTAAATGATCGACGCACTTCTCCTTCAGCATTGGCACGTTCATGGCCTACCCTGTCTACCAGAAAATCGATACACTGCTGGGGCGTCCACTTACCTAGGTGATAATTCAGTGAGAAAATGATCCTGGCACAACGATGCATGCGCCAGAACAACATACCCACTTTGTCTTCAGGCGATTGGGGAAAGCCCATATCCCACAAAATAAACTCCCAGTATAAAGCCCAGCCTTCAGTCCAGAAAGGTGTCCAGAAATTACGGTATGATTTGTAGCGATCATTCATAAAACCTTGCAGGTGGTGTCCGGCAATCAATTCATGGTGCACGGTTGAACGAGAGAAATGCGGATTATTTCCACGCATACTCATGAGCTTGGCTTCCTGATCCATGGTATTGGTGGGATAAGAGATTTGAATCAATTCGCCACCTAAGAAAAATGGGCTCACCAATTGTTGTCGCGGGCTCATCATACTCATGCGCCAGGTTTCTTCTGCAATTGGTGGTATAGTGACCAAATCTCTTTTTTTGATGAAGTCAAGCGACTCATTGTACAAACGCAGAATCAGTTCCGGCTGATAACCTTCCGGCACATAGGTATTCTTTACTTTATCCAATGCTTTTTTCCAATCATCGCCAAAACCCATGGCTTTGCTAGCTTTCAGCATTTCCGCATCGCACCAGGCAAATTCTTTATTGGCAATATTGACCAGCTCTTCCGGTGTGTAAGGAATCATCTCATATTGCAATTGCTTAATCAGTTCTTCTCGACCAATCGGATTACCGATGATACCGCTACCATCATCCTTTTGTATTCCAACAGCAGTTTTGCTTTTGATCTGTGCTGCGTACACATTCAAACTACTATCCAAAGTCTTATATGGCTGGGGGATCCACCAGGTAAATGCAGGATCATAGCCATTGTAAAAATCAAATACAGATCGCAATGCTTGTTGCAAACCTTTCACCGCAGTTTCTGCAGTCTTGGCTACTGGCGCTTCAATACTTGATGGCAAGCTTTTACTCGCCTGTTGTACTGCTTTATGCCAAGCATGCATATCTGCAGCCAGCTTTGCAGCATCCAAGTGCTTGCCTCTTCTGCGTTGTTGCTCCAAAGTATATACCGGAGATGCGAAGCTGATTAAGTTATTAGCTAAGGCGAGGTTTTTGGCTTCTTCTTGTAAAAGCCTTAATTCATTATTGAGCTGACGCTGAAATAAGAGATAGTCTACTTGTCCGCCCACACTCATTTGCTCAAATGCCAATGCCTGCAGCTTCTTCAAGTAATCTTGCTGCAAGGTTTGCATCCGTTGATTTCTTTCCGGCGATGCGGGAATAGTATAAAAACGGGAAAGACTGCCTTTATCAGCTTCATAGTTCACCAGCAAGTGATGCACTTCACTGGTTTGTATCAATAAGGGATTGTTTTTCTGCGCAAGCGCAGTGATGGGCAGCAAGAGCAGCCAGCAAATCAGTTGTTTCATGTGAAGGGCTTGAGGAAGGAAATTACGAAGAAAGCCCTTGTTATTAATAAGATTGCTTAAAGTGTATCTCCTGTGTATGATAATAAGGGTAAGGCCTATTGGCAATTCTTGCAGGATTCCATTTGGGAGATTTCTTAACGATATCTAAAACGATTCTATCAAATGCAGGATGAAAAGGAACCAACAACTCTACATCCTGTACTTCTCCTTTTGTATTGACACAGAATTGTACAACAACCGTGGTTACATCTGTATTGACCAGCTCTATATTTTCAGGGAAATAAATCTTTGAGTTAAAATATTTCATCCAATTATTAATACCGCCGGGGAAATCTGCTGCAATCGTGAATGAGTCCGCATACGCATGGGTTTGTATTGATCCATTAGTAGCAATAAAATCTATCGTAGTAGCTTTTCCTCTATTGTAAATAACGCTGGCAGATTTTACACCTTCTTGATTATAGAAAACCCATTTGCCATGGCGAAGGCTGTCTTCCACATACCTACCGGTTGATGCTAAAGCACCATCATCAAACCATGAAACAGCAACACGATTGCCCGAATATCCATTCGACGAATCTGCTAAATAACCATTCCGATGCCAACTCTTTTGAATACCTGCTAGCTGATTTTCAGCATACAATGCTGAATCTGCTATCATGCCATTGCTATGGTAGCTTAACCATATTCCGCTCTTTCTACCATCTACATAATTCCCATCTGTCTTAAGTAGGCCATTGGAGTGGTATGTACGAAAATGTCCCTTATGGAACAAACAAAGACTATCAGCATATAGCGCTGATTCGACAACTATTCTGGAACTTAATAAAAGCCGCTGTTTAAGAAATCCTGAATCTGTTTTACTGATCACATTTGCATAAGTAGCCAGACCCCCATTGGACACTGGCTTTTCTTTATGATCTAAAAAGGCAATTTTCTCTTGTGCCATGCTTTTTAACATCAGCAAAGCACATGCTAGTATCAAGATCGAACGCATACAGCAACTTACATATTTCTTCGATATTGTCCACCCACTTCATAGAGTGCATGGGTGATTTGTCCCAATGAACAATACTTCACCGTCTCCATTAATTCTGCAAACAGATTACCATTATTGATGGCTACATCTTTGAGTCTGGCAATCATCTCTCCCTGCTTATCTGCATTGCGTTTCCAGAATGCATGCAGGTTTTGGATCTGTTGTTCCTTCTCTTCTTTGGTAGAACGAATGACTTCGTTAGGTACGGTAGTTGGACTACCATTCTTACCTAGGAAAGTATTCACGCCAACAATCGGTAATTCACCTGTGTGTTTCAAATGTTCGTAGTGCAGACTCTCTTCCTGAATCTTGTTACGCTGGTACATGCGTTCCATGGCACCTAATACACCACCACGTTCCGTGATGCGATCAAATTCAGCCAACACCGCTTCTTCTACCAGATCAGTCATCTCTTCAATCAGGAAAGAACCCTGAATAAAGTTTTCTGTTTTCGCAGAACCCAATTCCCTGTTGATGATGAGCTGAATGGCCATCGCCCTGCGCACACTTTCTTCCGTTGGTGTGGTGATGGCTTCATCATAAGCGTTGGTGTGTAGCGAATTACAGTTATCGTAAATCGCATACAAAGCTTGCAGCGTAGTACGGATATCGTTGAAATCAATTTCCTGTGCATGCAAAGAACGACCTGATGTTTGAATATGGTATTTCAACATCTGGCTGCGCTGATTGGCCTTATACTTATGCTTCATGGCTTTGGCCCAGATGCGTCTGGCCACGCGACCAATCACACTATACTCGGGATCCATACCATTGCTGAAGAAGAATGAGAGATTGGGTGCAAAATCATCTATCTGCATACCACGGCTCAAATAATATTCTACATAAGTGAAGCCATTGGCCAGCGTGAAAGCCAACTGTGTAATCGGATTGGCACCTGCTTCTGCAATATGATAACCGCTGATAGATACGCTGTAGAAATTGCGCACTTTCTGTTCAATGAAATACTGCTGTACATCGCCCATCAGCTTCAATGCAAACTCAGTAGAGAAGATACAAGTATTCTGTGCCTGATCTTCTTTCAGGATATCTGCCTGTACTGTACCACGCACTGATTGTAATGCTGTTGCTTTGCACTGTGCGTACACATCTGCGGGCAATACTTCATCGCCGCTAATACCTAATAAACGTAAACCAAGACCACTATTCCCTTCCGGCAAACGCTCCGGTGCTGAAGGATTGTAGTAAACAGGTTTGGGTAATTGCTGATATTTTTTATTCGCGTAAGCTTCTACTTTATCCCACAGCTTATTTTCTGTGATATACAATTCGCACTGCTGATCAATCGCTGCATTCATGAAGAAGGCTAAGATGATTGGTGCCGGACCATTAATCGTCATACTCACAGAAGTCTTGGGATTGCAGAGATCAAAACCGCTATAGAGTTTCTTCGCATCATCAACGGTAGCAATACTTACACCACTGTTTCCGATTTTACCGTAGATATCAGGACGATAATCCGGATCTTCTCCGTATAAAGTCACGCTATCAAACGCAGTTGACAAACGATGTGCAGGCTGACCCAAGCTCACATAATGAAAACGCTTATTGGTACGCTCAGGACCACCTTCACCAGCGAACATGCGTGTAGGATCTTCTCCATCGCGCTTCAGCGGAAATACGCCAGCAGTATAAGGGAAACTACCAGGCAGGTTTTCCTGCAATTGCCAATGCAGGATATCGCCCCAGTCTTTGTACTTAGGTAATACCACTTTAGGAATTCTTGTGCCGCTTAGGGATGTGCTTGTCAAAGGCTGACGAATCACTTTATCGCGCACTTTGTATTCAAAGAAATCAGCCGCATACTGTGCTTGGATAGCAGGCCAATTTTCAATTAAGGCTTTGCATTCTGGATGCAATTGCTGCTCGTATTGTTTTTTCAGTTCCTGCAGTTCAGGAATATTGCTGAGTGATTTTTCACCAATCACTGCGGTGATATGTCCCAACTTGGACGCAATCGCACACTGCTCTTTCGCCCAGTTATCGTAATTGCGGTTATTGTCTGCAATCTCTGAGAGATAGCGGACGCGTGCAGGTGGGATCACAGCCTGACTCACTTTCGCTGTTATCGAAAAACGGGATTCGCCGAAATTCACCCCTGTCTTCTCGGTAATCTTTTGCAACAGTAAAGTGAAGAGGTGATTCACCCCATCATCATTGAACTTGCTGGCCATGGTACCCATGATAGGCAGTTCTTCATCTTTGGCTGTCCACAAACCGTGGTTGCGTTTGTATTGCTTGCGCACATCGGCTAATGCATCCAATGCACCGGCTTTATCGAACTTGTTAATGCAGACCAAATCTGCATAATCCAACATATTGATCTTCTCTAACTGTGATGCTGCACCATATTCCGGCGTCATCACATACATGCTCACATCACAAAATTCCAGAATAGACGCATCGCTCTGACCTACACCGGCACTTTCCAGTATGATGAAATCAAAGCCTGCGGCTTTACAGATATCCAATGCTTCCAGCACATGCGCACTCAAAGCAGTATTGTCATCGCGTGTAGCAAGAGAACGCATATAGGCTCTGGGATGTGCGATGGCATTCATACGAATACGATCGCCCAATAAAGCACCACCCGTTTTTTTCTTGGATGGATCTACTGAAACAACCGCAATGGTTTTATCCTGAAAATTCTGGAGATAACGACGCACGATCTCATCTGTAACAGATGATTTACCTGCACCACCTGTACCAGTAATACCTAGCACTGGAATTTTGGCTTGCACTTTCTCTGCTCCTAGCCCATTTTCTGCATTGGTGATGAGTCGTGCTACTTTGCGCACATCTTTCACTTCACCCAAACCCATGGGCACTGCATAATTACCCTGACCGTTCAGTTGAAAATCGCACTGACGAATCACATCTTCAATCATGCCTTCCAATCCCATCTGACGACCATCATCCGGCGAATAGATTCTAGTGATGCCATATTTGTGCAACTCACGAATTTCTTCCGGCAAAATGGTGCCACCACCACCACCGAAGATCTTAATATGGCCACAACCGTTTTCTTCCAGCAGGTCTTTCATGTATTTGAAAAACTCTACGTGTCCGCCCTGATAAGATGTAATGGCAATACCCTGCACATCTTCTTCAATTGCCGCTTCTACGATTTCTTTCACACTGCGGTTATGCCCCAGGTGAATGATTTCAGCACCCTTGCTCTGCATGATGCGGCGCATGATATTGATGGCAGCATCGTGCCCATCAAACAAACTGGCTGCTGTAACAATTCTGACCTTATTATTCGGAGTGTAAGCCATAGCACAAAATTGGCTGCAAAATTACTGTTTTACTTACAAAAGTTAACATTCGTTAGTTTGGCTCGTGATGGCCTATTAATCAGTACCTTACGTAAAAAGCAAGCATGTCATTTCTGGTAGAAACACAGGGCGAGGGTGCCGCGCAAAGCATTGTGCTCAGAGATAGCAGTACTGGTTGTTCCGCCACTATTTTCCGATTTGGTGCATTACTAAATGCATTTAGTCTGCCAACAGTGAATGGCAGAATCAATATTGTGGATGGCTTTGCCGATGCAGCAGCTGCTATTGCCAATATCACCAAAGGCTTCAATGGTGCAAAGATCAATCCTTATGTGTGCCGGCTCCAACACGGGCAGTACCAGTTAGATCAAGATATCTATCAGGTAAGCAAATTTTTTCTACCCCCACATGCGATTCATGGACTCGTATATGACGCAGTCTATGATGTGCTTGAATTACATGCAGACACACACCATGCGGTAGTGAGGTTACAATACATTTATAAGCAGGAAGACGCAGGCTATCCTTTTGAATACAGCATTGAAGTGCGCTGGCAATTATCCGCGCATGCGCAATTATCTGTAACTACTACGGTGCAGAATTTATCAGATCGTGCTATCCCTATGACGGATGGCTGGCACCCTTATTTTACGCTGGGTGGCAGTATTGATGATTGCACATTACGCTTCGAAAGCCATACACAGGTGGTATTTGATGAAACATTGATTCCAACAGGCAAACTCAAAGCCGATCATCGCTTTACTGAAGGTGCTTTACTGAAGGACATCTTCCTCGATAATTGTTTCTTGCTCAATAATCCCGGACATAGTGCTTGCACTTTAGAGAATCAGCATTATCGCTTAACCGTACAGCCTGGCGCACATTATCCTTACCTGCAACTCTACACACCCGATCATCGCAAGAGTATTGCCATAGAGAACCTCAGTGCAGCACCGGATGCATTCAACAATGGGATGGGATTAGTCTTGTTGGCGCCAAAAGAACATCGCTCATTTACCACTGGTTATCACCTCCAGATATTGTAACTTCCGCTACCTTAAAACACTTGCCATGGCTCAAAACGCTTCTCGCCGTCAGCTCCTCAAAACATTTGGTCTGGCTGCCGGTGCTTTTGTATTTGATTGGAAAGCATTTGCTGCAGAACACAATTTACCGCAAGACCTTGACCACAACCCTTTACACAAACCCTTGGCCAAGCCTGTTACGGCAATCACTTTGGGTGCAGGCAACAGAGGAAATGTGTATGGTAATTTTGCTGTAGCCAATGGAGATCAGTTAGATATTATCGGCGTTGCAGAACCCATTGCCATCCGTAATGAACGCTATGCGCAGAAACACAATATTGCGAAGGAAAACCGCTTCACTACATGGGAGCAGGTGTTTGAAAGACCCAAGTTTGCTGATGCCATCATTATTACTACGCCGGATGATTTGCATTATGGCCCTTGTATGAAAGCATTGGCCATGGGTTATGATGTGTTGCTGGAAAAACCCATTGCCCCAACAGAAAAAGAATGCAGAGATATTCTTGCATTAGCTAAGAAAACCAATCGTATCGTAGCAGTTTGCCATGTGTTACGCTATGCACCCTATTTCCAGGAACTGAAAGCTCTGATGGATAGCGGTAAGCTGGGCCGCATCATGAGCGTACAACATTTGGAGCCGATTGGTCATGTACACATGAGTCATTCTTATGTACGCGGCAATTGGCACAACAGTAAAAAAACAACACCAATCATTCTAGCCAAGAGTTGTCATGACTTGGATATTCTTCGTTGGATGATTGGCAAACAAACCCAGCAGATACAAGCATTTGGTAACCTGAATTGGTTCAAGAAAGAAAATGCGCCTAAAGGCAGCACAGCAAGATGCATCGATGGTTGTGCTGTAGAAGCGAGCTGTCCTTACTCCGCATTGAAAATTTATCAGCGCAATCGCTCCTGGTTACATGTGTTTGATTTACCGGAAGACAAAACACAGTGGACAGAGGCCATCAATAAAGCATTGCGTGAAACCAATTATGGCAGGTGCGTGTACCAAATGGATAACGATCAACCAGATCATTACACTACCAATATTCGCTTCGCCGATGATATTACAGCCTCCTTCTCCATGGAAGCATGCACATCTTATGAAGGCCGCAGAACCCGTGTAATGGGTAGCTTGGGCGATGTGGTGGGTGATATGAATAGCTTTACTTATACCGATTTTGCAACAGGCAAGACCACACAATGGGAATCCAAAACAGATGGACATGGTGGTGGCGACTGGCGACTGGCCAAAGACTGGGTACAAGCGGTGGCACAACAAAATCCTTCACTGCTCAGCTCAACCATTGACGCATCTATTGAAAGTCATGTAATGGGCTTTGCAGCAGAAAAGAGTCGATTGAACAGTACTGTAGAAAAGATTCAATTATAAAAAGAAACACCGGCTAAGCCGGTGTTCTTGTATACGCACCTTTCGGTGGTGAAGGCATGCGTTTACAAAGCACTGATCTATTAAGCAAGATCCTTTGCATCATTAGTTTCCTTGTTTTGAAAATAAAGTAGTCCTGTAATCAAGAAAGCGCTTAAATAATCCACTTTGCTCTGAAAAAAAGGCAGATCGAACTGTTCTGATAACTCTCGAAGAACAGACATAAAACCGACACCTGCAAAGAAATAAATCAATACTTGTTTCATATGGTTTTTATTTTTTTCCAAAAAAGTGCTTAATACCACTCCAATCCAAAGCATTGTCTCCACCAGCAGCAATCCTTTGTCTTTCAGTATTACCACCTTCAATGACAGCCTTTCCCCATCCATAAATATATCCAGCTGCATCTACTTGTGCTAAATTTAATCGCCTAGCCCAAAGGCCAACTCCCTCCCAAAAGCCTTCTTTACTCAAACTATTCGTAGAGCTTACCCCCTCAGATAGGTTAGAACCCCAAAACTCAAATGAACTCTTTAAAACTGACAAGTAACCGCTTATTAAATACCCTGTACCTGGCTGCCAGTACATTGAATTCTTCTGAGCAATAATTGCATCGATTGAATTATTAATCTGTGATACAATTGCTTCTTCAGGTTGATTAGGGTCTATATTATCAAAAATTGCAAAAGCCTGATTTAGAATTTGAGTCTCTTGGTTAGTTAAAAATCCCTGATTATTGGTTTGATTTACAAGATTTTTACATTCAAACTCAATAGCATCCATAGGACTAGATACTGTGTTTAACTGATTTACAAGCCAATGCCCTCCTGCAGTATTTACTCCTTGGTAAGATGAAGAAAACTCAATTGAGTAATAATTAGACGTTGCTTGAGTAGAGTATATGCAAAAGTCCTCTACCCCAAAAACTTCACTATTTACTGAATGTTGGCTGCTATTACCACCGGCTGGAATACTCAGTGACCTTCTTCTTACATTGTTAATCATATCGGCAAGTATTTTATTATGCATGATACCTACCTCATTAGCCATCTTGGCCAACTCGATGTGTTCGACAGCAGATATTTTTTGATTATCAATTGATTTCTTTTGACAAGACACAGCCAAAAAGATGATGAAAGCTAATAATGACTTTTTCATTTTATTACTTTTCCCTACTTTTTTACCGGTTTCGGAATTAGCCGTAGCCCGACAAGCGCATAGCGCCTGACTTTATCATCAGATCAGGCCAAACCTGCTTCCAAAAGGGGCTTAATTGATTTCAGTGGGGATGTAAACTTTGCCGGTTGGCAACATCATGATGTATGGCAAATAAAAATAACTTGGCAAGAAATGCAAAAAAATAAGTTGCCGAATTAATACTTTCAGGAATATGCTTCAACTATAGGTTGAGGGGGCGATGGTGCAATCAAGTATTCGCGAGATTATCGTTGGTGTATCCTTTCAAATCTTATGTGTTATAATTCTACCACCGCAATCATACTAATCTCCACGTTCACATTACGGGGTAGGGTTTTTACTGCTACGGTTTCACGTGCAGGATAATCGCCATTAAAGTACTGACCGTACACTTCATTTACCTGTGCAAACAGACCCATATCGCTCAGGAAAATACTCGTCTTCACCACATGTTCAAATGTGAGCTTGGCTTCAGATAAAACAGCCTGCAGGTTTTTCATTACCTGATGGGTTTCTTCCTGAATGCTGCCCATTTTCAGTTCGCCGCTGGCAGGATCAAAAGCCACCTGACCACTGATGAATAACATACCATTGGCTTTTACTGCCTGACTATACGGACCAATTGGCGCAGGCGCCTGTGCGGTTTGAATGATTTGTTTGGACATGCTGCTGAATTGAAGCAGCAAATTGCAGCAATTCCATGATTCAACCAATACATTTGCAGCAGAATCAGCAATATGGTTATTCAGGTAAGAGCAAATACCCTACAGCAGGAGGCCTGGCAAAGCAAAGTCTTTGCAGGCGAACACAGCAGCGCTTTTGTACCACAATGCATGGGTGGTGATATTTGTTTCGATCTCTTGTATGAAGATGCCCCCTTAGCATTACCAACCAATACACCCGTATTTGTGCATGCACCTCTCACTAGTCTGGATGCATTACCAATCAATTGTCATCGCATCATTGCATGGCCGGGTTTTTTAGAACGACCAGTTATGGAAATAGCTTTTTCAACTGATGCGGCCGAAGCTGAAAAAGCGCAGCAAGCCCTGAACCAACTGGGCATTGCTTTTGCATCAGTTCCAGACCAAGCGGGATTGATTGCAGCCAGGGTAATTGCAATGATCATCAACGAAGCCTATTATGCATTAGGTGATGCAATAAGCACCCCAGCAGAGATTGATACAGCCATGAAGCTTGGCACCAATTATCCATACGGCCCATTTGAATGGGGCGAGAAAATTGGTTTATTGAATGTGTATCAATTATTGGCGCAATTAGCCGAAAGCAATATTCGCTACACAGCAGCACCAGCATTGAAACAAGCATTATTACCCCAATTCTAATGGCTACCCTACTGCATATTGATACAGCCACTGAATTTGCTGTTGTGGGTTTCAGCAAGGATGGTAAGCTCTTGGGGCAAAAAAAGAATGCCGAGCAACAACAACACGCATCATTTTTGCAGCCAAGTATTCAAAGCCTCTCTAATGAGTTAGACTTATCACTACACGAAATTGATGCAGTGGTAGTGAGTAATGGCCCGGGAAGTTACACTGGTTTACGTGTGGGGCTTGCATCTGCCAAAGGCATTTGTTTTGCGTTAGCAAAACCATTAATTACGCTGAACACCTTGCAGGTAATGGCACATGCTTCGCGAAAAGTATTTCCTGAAGCCGGTTGCTTTTGTCCCATGATTGATGCCAGGAGAATGGAAGTATTTACGGGTGTATATGATCAGCAACTGAATACTGTTTTGCCCGTTCAAGCGATGATTTTAGAAGCGAACAGCTTCACAGATATTCTAAACGAACAAGTGGTAGTTTTTACCGGTCCCGGGCAGGAAAAATTCGGACAAATCTGCAAGCATCAGAATGCCCGCTTCGCTGCTTTAGAACACGATGTTACAGACATACTGCCGCTTGCGGAGCAAGCATTTGTAAATCAACAGTTTGCGGATTTAGCTTACGCTGAACCCTTTTACAGCAAAGCTTTTTACACTACACAGCAGAAAAAATAATCAGCACGCTCATCAATTTTTAACGGTCAATACATAATAAATATGTCTAATTTTATAGCACCAAGCTATAATGCCCGGTTTACCCCCTAAATTATCCGAGGTATGACACAGTCCATGTTATCGGTTTCTTTGTTGAACGGAAAAGCTCCGATTAAGATAGATTTCTTACACACCAAGAAAGCTGCATTGATTCTTAGAGCAATCAACCATAAACTGAGACAGCAAATGTTGAAGTTGATTGATGAGCACAAGAAGATGACAGTGACTGAAATTTACATCAAACTCAGACTTGAGCAATCTGTTGCATCACAACACCTCGCCATTTTGAGAAGAGCAGGTATTGTTGCCACACAGCGAGAAGGAAAATTCATCTATTATGCGGTGAATTACAACAGGCTGACAGAAGTGATCCGCTTTGTAGAAGAATTGGTTGGCTAATTGTCGAATTCAGCAAAATAAGCCTGACATACTAACCGACAGACCGTTTCGGCCTGATCCTTGCCAGTATATTTGTAAAAACAAGTTCCATGTATATAGAACAACTCTACACAGGTTGTATTAGTGAAGCTGCATACTATATCGAAAGTGATGGTGTAGCAGCAGTAATTGACCCCCTTCGCGATATTGATGCTTATCTGGAACTCGCATCCAAAAGAAACGCCCGTATCCAATATATTTTTGAAACGCACTTCCATGCAGACTTTGTGAGTGGGCATTTAGACCTCGCGGCTGCAACAGGGGGCACTATTGTATACGGACCAAACACTGTTACAGAATTTCCTGTACACGTAGCCAAGGATGGCGAAAGTTTTCAAATAGGTAAACTCCGCATAGACGTGCTGCATACACCCGGCCATACTTTAGAAAGTTCTTGCTATCTGTTGCATGACGAAGCAGGTAAAGCACACGCCATCTTCACTGGCGACACATTGTTTGTAGGCGATGTTGGTCGACCAGATTTAGCGCAAAAAGGTGCTGAGCTAACAATGGAAGACCTTGCAGGCATGTTGTATGAAAGCTTGCAGCAAAAAATCATGCCGCTGGCTGATGATGTCATACTTTATCCTGCACATGGCGCAGGCAGTAGCTGTGGTAAGAATCTCGGCCCTGAAACATACAGTACCATCGGTGCGCAGAAGCAAAGCAATTATGCATTGCAACCACAGAGTAAGGAAGATTTTATCAAGGCTGTAACAGAAGGTTTAGCGGCTCCACCGCAATACTTCCCCATCAATGCAGCTATCAATAAACAAGGCTATAGCAGTTTGAACAGTGTGCTGGAAAAAGGTTTACAAGCTTTGGATATTCCGGGATTTAAGCTTGCAGCGAAACAAAGCAATACCTTCATTCTAGATACCAGACATGCAACTGCGTTTACACAAGGCTTTATTCCAGGTAGTATCAGCATTGGTTTGGAGGGTCGCTTTGCAGAATGGGCAGGCAGCTTACTGCCATTCGATCAAAACATCATCTTAGTAACAGAACCCGGTAAAGAGAAAGAAAGCATTATTCGCTTGGCTCGCGTGGGTTTTGAAAAAATCATCGGCTATCTTGATGGTGGTTATGAAGCATGGGTAAATGCTGGTGAGCGAATTGATATGATTGTAGATGTTGAAGCAGATGAGTTGGCGATGGACCTGCCATTCGATGAAAACCTAGTAGTGGTAGATGTTAGAAAGGAAACCGAATTTGGCAATGGCCATGTGAAAGATGCGGTCAATATTCCATTGAATGAAATGATGGACCCGGGCAGTATGGCCAATCTGGAAGAGCACCAAAATATTTATGTACACTGTGCGGGTGGCTATCGTTCTGTAATAGCAGCTTCACTCATCAAGCGTCAGGGTATTCATAACCTGCGTAATGTATTGGGTGGATGGAATAAGATCAAAGAACAAGGCGATAAAATTCCTACAGAAACTTCTGCTGAAGTACTCAACTAAATGAATCGCCCCTGCAGTATTGCGGGGGCGATTCATTTTAATCAACAACTAAATGTTGGTATTTCTCTTCATCGTATGGAAATTTCCATCTGCGGTGACTCCATAAATAATTATCCGGACGTTTTCTAATACAGTCTTCTGTAAAATTGATCAGCGACTTCGTAATATATCCATCAGGCGTTTCGCGTGGCTCCATCGTGAGTAAGCTCAAATCAATTTGATAATACCCACGCTTAATTTTATAAATATCCGCCATTACTATAGCCGTATCCATATTCTTGGCACCCTTTTCCGGCCCTTTTACAAATGGTGTCATACGACCGAAGAACTTTGTCCAGAAAGCATTCATCGGGCTGCCCGGACTTTGATCAGCTACCAAACCCAATGAATATTGTCCACGTGCATACTGATGAAACTGCGTTCTGAATTCAGTAGCCGGAATCAACACTGTTCCGAACTTACTGCGCAAATCCCACATGATGCGGCTGAATGCTTTGCTGCTGATAGGTGTGAAAACGCCCAACCAACGATAAGGCGTATTGGCAGCAATACCAAGGTTTAAAAACTCCCAATTGAAGAAATGCGCTGAATGAATCTGGATACTCTTACCACTGGCATAAACCTGATCCAATACATCCCGATTAATGCGTAATCTTTTTCGAAATGCTTGCTCAGAAATAGATACCAGTTTGATGGTTTCAATAAATGTGTCAACAAAATTTCTATAGAAAGCTTTTGCAATAGCAGTTCGCTCAGCTAGTGATTTTTCCGGAAATGCCACAGCGATATTATCAAATACCACTTTCTTGCGATAACCAATTACATAATAGATCAGAAGATAAATACCATCGCTTAACAGATACAGCACCCGCCAAGGCAGTAAGGACAAAAGATAGAAAAGAGAATAAATCAGGTAATACATGCAATGTCTTAAGGGGTAAAGATAATCAACCTGCACACTACAGAATGATGTTCTGCAGCAAAGCGGTTTTACCGGGATAATCGGTATTATAATGCAGACCTCTGCTTTCCTTGCGGAACTGTGCACCTTTTACAATGAGATAACCAACAGAAATCAGGTTACGCAACTCACACAATTGTGGCGACACCTTGGTAGAACGATACAATTGCTCTGTTTCTGCAAACAAGAGATCCAAACGCTTCATGGCCCTGTCCAAACGCACATCAGTTCTTACGATACCTACATAATCACTCATGATCTGCTGTAGTTCTTTTAAACTCTGCGTAATGAGGATCATTTCTTTTGGATCAGATGTACCCTTGGCATCCCAATCTGGAATCTCATTGGCAGGAGGCATAGCGATATTTTCTTCCGCTGCACAAACCACATCCAAATAAGCGCGATGCGCAAAAACCATGGCTTCTAACAAAGAATTACTTGCCAAACGATTGGCCCCATGCAAACCTGTGCTAGCACATTCGCCACAAGCATACAATCTGCGAATAGAGCTTCTACCCCACTCATCAGTTTTGATACCACCACAACTATAATGCGCTGCAGGCGCAACCGGAATCATGTGCTTGGTAACATCAATGCCAATGCTGAGGCATTTCTCATAAATATTCGGGAAGTGATGAATGAACGCATCCTTATCCATGTGTCGGCAGTCCAGATACACATGCTCTGTACCGGCGCGCTTCATTTCATTATCGATGGCACGTGCAACAATATCACGAGGTGCCAAATCTTTTCTTGCATCATAGCGCTCCATGAAGGCTTCGCCATCTTTGTTACGCAGAATACCACCATCACCTCTCACTGCTTCAGTGATTAAGAAAGAAGGTGACTGTCCCGGCTCATACAAAGCCGTAGGGTGAAACTGAATAAACTCCATGTTTTCAATTCTGCCCTTAGCACGGTAGACCATCGCAATACCATCACCCGTTGCAATGCGCGGATTGGTGGTGGTTCTGTACGCTTGTCCGCAACCACCTGTTGCCAACAAGGTGAATGCAGCCGTAATCTTTTCTATCTGATTCGTTTGCAGATTCAACACATAGACACCATAGCAAGTAATATCATTGGTGGATTTGGTAACCAGAAAACCCAAGTGGTGTTGGGTAATGATATCAATTACAAAGCAGTGATGGATGAAGCGAATATTTTTTTGCAGCTGGGCCTGCTCCAATAAAGCACGCTCCATTTCTTTACCGGTAACATCTTTGTGGTGCAGGATGCGATGCGCACTATGTCCGCCCTCTTTACCCAAAGCATAATCACCATCAGCATCTTTATCAAACTGTGCACCGTATTCAATCAGTTCGCGAATGCGCTCAGGACCTTCTTTCACCACTAGTTCAACAATGGCTGTATTGCACAAGCCATCGCCTGCGGTTAAAGTATCATCAATATGTTTTTGAAAACTATCGTTGGCTGCATCCCATACACCTGCAATACCACCCTGTGCGTATTTGGTATTGGTTTCATCCGCAATGGTCTTGGTAATAACAGTGATTTCTTTATCAGGAAATCGCTGTGCCATTTTCAGGGCATAGGTAAGTCCTGCAATACCAGAACCGATGACTAAGAAATCCGTTTGCATACGCATTTATTCAATTAGGCAGGTTCTACCCAGGCGCCGTTGTCTTTCAGCAGCTGGATTAATTCATCCACAGCCACCTCACTATCTACACTGCGCTTCACCACTTCCTTGCCTTTGTATAAAGTAATCTTACCAACGCCACTGCCTACATAACCAAAGTCGGCATCCGCCATTTCACCAGGTCCATTCACGATACAACCCATGATGGCAATTTTAACGCCCTTGAGGTGATTGGTGACTGCGCGAATCTTAGCAGTAGTCTCCTGCAAATCAAACAAGGTTCTGCCGCAGGATGGGCAGGAAATATATTCAGTCTTGGAAATTCTTGTTCTGGTTGCCTGCAGAATACCGAAAGCCGTTGTATTAATAAACGCTTCTGGTGTTTGATTCTGCACATAGTTTCTGCCAGATGCATTCAGCTCAGTTGCTGCAGTGTAAGACTCTTTTGTCATACCAAAACAAACACCATCACCAAATCCATCCAGCAATAATGCCCCTGCTTCAGTTGCATAATGAATCAAATGCTCATCAGCCGTGCGCCAGTTACTATCATTCACAAAAACCACCGGATTGCCAATCTTTCTCGCAGTTAGTTCTACCATCATTCTGCGAATAGCAGGCATGGCATGTGCATTCTTGCTGCTCAGACAAAGTACAACTGTTTCATTGAGTCTGCCAGCATCTTGCAACACATCCAAATCTGTAAAATCATTCACATTTGTCTCATCACTAAAACAATCCACCATCACAAAATTGATGCGCTCACTAATCTGCTCCGCTTCAGCAAAGCCCTTTGCATCAAAAATGGGGAAGCAAGATGTTTTATCTGTTGCTGCTTCCCAATGATTGGGCCATGTGATAATCTTCAGCGTGCCTGGCAATGCAAAATCAGGCAAGGCTTTGCCGGTAAACACATAATCTGCAGCAGCATCATTGATGCTCCATTTATCGGTAGCTGCATCATACTGATAGCCGACAGATTGCAAATCTTGTGGCTCCAGATTGTCAATACGACTCATATCTGCCACCACCACAGGCACTTGCGTGCCACCAATATTTTCAATCGAAATACTTTGTCTGCGTTTGTATTGAAAAGGTGAATAATTCAGGTGCTCAATGGCAGGTATTGCTAGATGCTCGCTGCGTGTATTGTAACGCTTCACGAGATCGCGGCAGACAGGAATTTCAAACTCAGGATCTTCTGTTAATGACACGCGAACTGTATCGCCAATACCATCTTCTAATAAAGTGCCAATACCTGCAGCACTTTTGATACGGCCATCTTCTCCATCACCAGCTTCAGTAACACCGAGGTGTAAAGGATAGCACTCACCAAATTCCTGATCCATGGTTTGAATCAGCAAACGGTAGGCCTGCACCATCACCTGCGGATTGGATGCTTTCATGCTCAACACAATATTGTGAAAGCTTTCTGCACGTGCAATACGCAAAAATTCCATGGCACTTTCTACCATACCCATGGGTGTATCGCCATAACGACTCATGATACGATCACTAAGTGATCCATGGTTGGTGCCAATGCGCATGGCAGTACCATACTCTTTACAAATCTTCACCAACGGAGTGAAACGCTCCACAATGCGTTCAATCTCTTCCTGATATTCCGCATCAGTATAATCAATGGTTTCAAATTTCTTTTTATCAACGTAATTGCCCGGGTTCACACGCACTTTCTCGACAATACGTGCGGCAATCTCAGCAGCATTGGGCGTGAAATGGATATCAGCCACCAGCGGCGTGCTGTACCCACGCTTGCGCAATTCGTCTTTAATGTTTTGCAGGTTCTCTGCCTCTTTTTTGGAAGGTGCTGTAATACGCACTAGCTCAGCACCTGCTTCAATACAACGAATGGTTTGCTCCACAGTAGCCATGGTATCCATGGTATCGGTGGTGGTCATGGTTTGCACACGTATGGGGTGACCATTACCCAGTAACAAATCACCAATCTTCACCTCACGGGTGATCAATCTTTTGTATTGCGTCAGTGAATGACAATAAGCCTGCATAATCAGATTCTATTATCTACAGCCAAACAGCTGTAGGTGAGGATTGTTTGTTAGCGTTTGCCTTCCAGAAAACCCAGCTGCTTCAGGATATCCATGAGTATTTGCTTGCGCACAGTTTGCATATCCGTTCCAGCCTTGGCTTCTACCAGCAACACAAAAAAATAAGGATGCTTGTTCTCTTCTATCCAACCCAGTATCCAGCCTTTCTGTTGATCAGTTCCGGGATTCGCCCAACCTGTTTTGTAAGCGAGTTTGTAATTTGAATTCGCCTCCTGCAACATTACGTTACGCACAATTTCCTGTGTACGCTTTTGGAAAGGCAGTTCACCGAAATACAATCGTTTAACCAAACCCAGTTGTTCATCAGGGCGCACTTTCAGGCTGCCATCCAACCAAAACTGATCAATCTCTTTACCAATCACATGATTGCCATATTTCAAACTATCCAACCAACGCTGCATAGTATCTCTACCAATACGACGAGCTACTTCCTGATAATAAGTCACAGCAGAAGCTTTGAACGCTTCTTCCATGGTGAGGTCTTTGTTCCATGCATGCATGGTATCGCCGGCAGGACCAGTTCTCACTACACCATCCCAGCGAATCACCATTTTTTCGTTTTCAATCACGCCTGTTTCCAGACCAATGAGAGAATTCACGATTTTGAAAGTAGAAGCCGGTGTATAAGCAGAGTCTTTGTACTTGGGCAATGCGTAGATAGTGAACTGACCCAAGCTATTATCGAACATAGCGAATGTGCCTGTTACGTTTTGCTTATCAAAATGTGTTTTGAGGCTATCGTCTACTGTCACATTATTGGGACTACAAGTTGAAAACGTCAACGCCAATCCCAATAACCATCCTGCTGTCTGCTTAGTCCAATTCATACAATCAATTATTTAATAACGCCCAGTTGTTTACCTACTTTGGTGAATGCCGCAATGGCTTTGTCCAGATGCGCCTGCTCATGTGCTGCACTCAGCTGCACACGAATACGTGCTTGCCCTTTGGGCACCACAGGGAAGAAGAAACCAATCACATACACACCTTCTTCCAGTAACGCAGCTGCAAATTGCTGTGCAATAACTGCATCATAGAGCATGATGGGCACGATTGGATGCTCGCCCGGCTTGATATCAAAGCCTGCTTCCGTCATCTTAGTGCGGAAGTATTTGGTATTGAATTCCAGTTTATCGCGCAGTGCCGTTGTTTCAGTCAGCATATCCAATACAGCAATAGAAGCCCCTACAATACTAGGTGCAACTGTATTAGAAAAGAGATACGGACGTGAACGCTGGCGCAACATTTCAATGATTTCTTTTCTGCCGGATGTGAAACCACCTGATGCACCACCCAAGGCCTTACCTAATGTACCTGTGATGATATCAATTCTACCCATCACACCACGGTGCTCATGTGTACCGCGACCAGTCTTGCCCAAAAAGCCGGATGAATGACATTCATCAATCATCACAATAGCGTTGTATTTATCGGCGAGGTCACATATTTTATCCAATTGTGCGATGGTACCATCCATACTGAATGAACCATCTGTAACGATGATGCGACTTCTGCAGCCTGCACTTTCTTTCAGTTTGGCTTCCAAATCTTCCATATTGTTGTGCTCATAACGGAAACGCTGTGCTTTACACAAACGCACGCCATCAATGATAGAAGCATGGTTCAATGCATCAGAAATGATGGCATCTTCCTCATTGAACAGCGGTTCAAATACACCGCCATTGGCATCAAAAGCCGCAGCATATAAGATGGTATCTTCTGTACCCAGAAATTGGGCAATCTTTTGTTCGAGTTCTTTGTGAATATCCTGTGTGCCACAGATAAAACGCACACTGCTCATACCATAACCATGGGTATCAATGGCTTTGTGGGCAGCTTCAATCACCTTGGGGTGAGAAGATAAACCGAGATAATTGTTGGCACAAAAATTCAGTACCTGCTTACCGTTAACCGTGATTTCTGGTCCCTGCTCACTGGTAATGATGCGCTCTCTTTTCAGCAATCCGGCCGCTTCTATTTCCTTCAGTTCCGTTGCGATACGTGCCACAAATTGTTCGTTCATATTGCAAACTTTTGGCTGCAAAGGTAAGGAGCAGGACGGGAAGCCCCGAAGGGAATCAGGAACAATGCAATTAATTGATTGTTAAGTGATTAGCTGATAACAAACCGGTACCCAACACCCTTGATGGTGAGTATCTCCACGGCGGTGTCTTCTTTGAGGTAGCCGCGCAGTTTGGTGATATAAACATCCAGGTTGCGGCTATTGAAGAAGGAATCATTGCCCCAGATATGGTTGAGGAGTTCTCGGCGGTCGATCACATCATTGCGATGCTGCCAGAGATACTTGAGCAGTTCTGCTTCGCGATATGACAGTTTTTTCTCCTGGCTGCCGATGGCGAGAACTTGTCGGTTAAGGTAGAATTGATAGCGACCAATAGCCAAGCTATCACCGCTAATGGTGATCTGAGTTGCCTGCTTTACACGAAGTGCATTTTCAATTCGCACGATCAATTCTTCCATGCTGAAAGGCTTACGGATATAATCGTTGCCGCCCAGCTTGAAACCACGCACCACATCTTCTGTTTGTGTTTTAGCAGTTAAGAAGATGATGGGCATATCCTCATTCAGCTTGCGGATATCTTCTGCTAGCTCAAATCCATTGCGATTGGGCAGCATCACATCCAGAATACAGATATCGGGTTGGGCATCTTCAAATAGACGCACCACATTGGCACCATCGGTTTCCATCACCACCTCAAAGCCACGGCTCTCCAAGGTTTCTTTCACGATTTTGCCGAGAAAGACTTCATCCTCTACATATAGTACTTTGATGCTCATGCAATCGGTAATTGAACGGTGAATACACTACCCTTGGGTTGATTATCGGTAACAGTAATTTGTCCGCCATGCTGTTGCACAATATGGGCCACATAACTCAATCCCAAACCATAGCCCTTGGCATTATGTCTGTCATTGCTCGGCACACGGAAGAATTTCTCAAACACTTTTTGCTGATACGCTCTTGGAATACCAATACCTTGATCAGCTATTTGCAAATAAATATGGGGGGACTTACTGATAAGCTTGATGGTAATTACTGGTTTTCCTTCGCTATACTTCAGCGCATTATCCAGCAGGTTATACACCACACTGATCATGTGCATCCGATCTGCTTGAATAGTGAAGTACTGACCTTCTGTTTCCACCTGCACGGCAGCATGCACTTTATCAAACTGCAAGCGCATGGTTTGCTCCACTTCCTGAATCAGTTGCTGCAGATCAAGCATTTCCAGCTGCATGTGCACTGCATCTTTCTCAAACATCGACAACTTGAGCACCTTATCTACCAAGAGTCCCAACCTTTGTAATTCAGCACCGGAAATATCCAGATACTCTTTTGTTTTCTCGGGATTTTGAATCGCATTGAAATTGCGCAATGCCTCAATCGCCACATTTACCGTTGCAATAGGCGTTTTAAGCTCATGGGTGATATTACTGATGAATTCATTCTTGATATCAGCCAAACGTTGCTGCCTTCGTAAGTTCTGATACATGAATACGAATGCAGTGATCAATAAGACAATTAATGCCAGCGAACCAATAACCTGCCAACGCATTTGCTGCAAGAGATAGCTGCCCGTATCACTGAACACAGCTTGATACGAATAAGGTACTGTAAAGCCGGTGATCATGGCTGCAGTAATAAATCCGCTGAGTGTATCCCTTGGCTCGGTCATTAGGGGCAAACTGTCCCTTTGCCACTTCTTAAACACAATGGTATAGGGCAGTTTTGGGTGCTTCTCGGCCAATACTTTTCTAAAAGCACTATCCACCTGTGCCGGAGGAATAGAATCATTCAGTGTTTTATTATTCTTGAAGAGTGTAACAACAGGTTGATTAAATGGAGTCGTCTGAATACTTGCAGTTGGTGGTGTAACAATATGCAAAATGGTATCAGACTGTTTCTTTGATCCACTGTCGGTATGCTTCATCAAAAAAGACATGCGCATATTGCTCATAGCTTTTTTCAATAAGCTATCAACCTGTCCAGAATTCGAACTTACTTGAAGCGTTGAACCTCCATTAAGGATGATTCGTTTGATACCACCACTTGTGTCAACGCTTACTTTAGTGCTGGTATCTCTTTGCTGGGCTTGACGGATGAATACTTCCATTAACTCAGGCGGAGGAACAGCTTTATCGCCTGCTTTAAATATATTGATGGCCTGTATTTGATCAGGAGAGATTTTATTCAATGTTTTTGCCAGTGCTGAAGCTACTTTACCGCTATCACGCTCCTCACTTACCCGCATTTCATACTTGAAATTCTTAGCAAAGGATTTTCTTGGCTTTACAGTAGAAATGATTTGTGCTACTTTATTGGTGTCAGTTGCAGTAAAAAGCAGGGTGTCTTGTAAAAAGCGATTACGCTGTAACTGAAAAAAACTGGTTCGGAAACTGGCATCGATACCCCGCTTCAGATTGGTGTACTCATCTGCATAGAGTTTACGCAGCCAGTATACCTGACCGAGCGCCACCAACAGAATTGTTAACAGCATGAGCAGTAATGAAATCCTTATTCGCTTCACAAAACAAATGTACAACCCTCTGGCAGCCAGCAATTCACCCTTAACCTTAATTAACCTCATTCCAACCCCCCTTAACCAAAGCCACGGGTAGATTTGCTGCATAAAAAAATTTGTATGAAAAGTGTATGGTTAATCGCTGGCGTATTGTTAAGCACCAGTTTATTTGCCCAACAAAAAGAGGGTACTATTATTTATGAGAGAAAACAGAATATGCATCGAAACGCAAGTGAGGAAATGAAGGCATTTATGCCTGAGTTCAGGACTACTAAGCAGATGCTGATTTTCAATGAAGTGAGTTCGATCTATAAAACTGTTCCGGAAGACGAAGCACCACAACCTTCAACTGGAGGTGGCGGTTTTGTTATGCGGATTGGTGGAGGAGGTAACGATGAAACCTATTTTCATTTTATCGAAGGGAAAAAACTTTCTTCCAGAGAAATACTAGGCGAGCAGTTCTTAATCACAGATTCTGTAAGAAAAGAGAAATGGAAACTTTCTGAAGAAACCAAAACCATTGCTGGTCATCTATGTAGAAAAGCAAGTTTGCGTACCAAGATTGCTAACCCTACTATGCGTATGTCGATTGGTGGTGGTGCTCCCGCAGGAAATCAGCAAACACAAGCTTCGCAAGAAAAAGAAGTAGATGTGATTGCTTGGTTTGCAGATGATATTCTTGCACCTGCTGGACCTGAAAACTTTAATGGCTTGCCCGGCGTGATTCTGGAATTAGATATTGACAATGGTGGAACAGTTTTCAGCGCTTTAGAAGTGCAAACTAAAGCAGATGCTAAAATGCTGAAAGAACCTAAGAAGGGTAAAAAAGTGACTCCAGAAGGATTTAGAAAAGCAGTTACCGAAATCATGCAAAATATGGGACCAGGCGGTATGCGCTTTGGCGGTGGTCGTTAAGCAATCCCTATAAAAAAAGGCACTCGCTTGAGTGCCTTTTTTTATTTCTCGATACCAAGTAGTTCTACTTCAAAAACCAGTGTGGCACCCGGACCAATTTTCTCTCCGGCAGCCCTATCGCCATATGCCAAATCTGAAGGCAGGTAAATCTTCCACTTACTTCCTACAGTCATTTGTTGTAATGCCAATTGCCAGCCACGTATCACATTACCTAAAGGGAAACTGATTGGTTCGCCTCTATCCACTGAACTATCGAATACAGTACCGTCTATTAGTGTACCATGATAATGGCAACGAATGGTTGATTCCAAACTTGGCTTAGTTGTATCTGTACCTTTCTTGATCACCTCATATTGCCAACCTTCCGGCATGGTAATCACACCCTGACGCTTGGCATTATTCGCTAAGAATGCTGCACCGGCTGCTTTATTGGCCTTGATCTTTACTGCATTGTCTTTATTCATATAGGTCTCCATGATATCATTCACAGACTCGGGCGCACACAGTGTAGGCTTCTTTTGCAAAACATCTGCAATAGCACGCTGCACCAACGATACATTCAGTGTAGACAATTTAGGTTGCTGTTGCAGACTTTGTCCGATTGATAAACCCAATGCATAAGCTGCACTATCGTTTAAGTTTTTCAAGACAGGTGCTGCAGGTTTTGCAACGGGCTTAGGCTTTGCTACAGGCTTTTGCTGGGCAGTTGCTTGTACCGCAGTAAACAAACTAAGTGCGATCAATACTTGCTTCATATTCTTGTATTAGGGCTTCAAATGTAGGGCAAGCCAGATGAAATCAAGTGCTAAAATCAGTAAATAGAGGAAAAGAAAATCCCAGCCTGGAAAGGCCGGGACTAAACTGTGATAGGAAAAACTAGTTCATAGTCCTGAAAACCATTCTTGGTCCGGCACTGGCAGTACCGCTCTTATTCAGGATAAACGTGAAGCCAAGGGTAAAATATCGTTGCAGTACATTGTAGCGTACATCTTCCACATAGTTCTGATTGGCGTTACGTGTAATACCTACGTTCTGATTTAAGAGATCAAATGCACTCAGCTTTACTTCTGCACGCTTATTCTTCAGGAAGCTCTTGGCAATAGAAGCAGTCCAATAAGGCACTTTGGTGTTGAAACCATCTGCACGACCGCTGTTCACTGTGTAAGTAAGATTGTTGTTGAAGATCAAATTACCGGGCAGATAATTCACCATTTCAATCGTGTATACCTGCTGCAAGAAACGATTGTTCAGCTGTGGCTGCAGTGAATAAGCCGCTTTACTGATATTCAACCGACCAGATGCAAAAACATCAATCTTATTCTCCAATGAGAAGGTCCAACTCAAATTTGGGCTAATAGAAGTGTTTGCAATTTCATTGCGCTGATTGTTCACAAAAGAAATATTGTTGCTATGATTCGCACCGAGGCCAATATCCAATCTCGATTTCAGCTTCTTCAGGTTAAAACCTGTATTCAGGTTGGCAAATGCGAAGAATACCCCATCTGCATTCACCGGTCTGCTGAAGCGACTACCATTGGCCTGAATGATATCTGAATTCACAATCGCATTATTGGTCTTATTCAGTGATGCCACAAAGAACAGGTTATGACCTCTGGCAATATTCAGATTAGTGAATGAAGCTGTAAGACTATGAATATAGGAACGACGCAAATCGGGATTACCTGCAGATACATTCAAAGGATCAGATACATCAGGAACGGGCTGCAACTGTGTAGTAGAAGGCTGTTGTGTAGACGTATTGTAATTGATGTTAACGCTTGCCTTAGAATTCACAGTATAGCGCAGATTTGCCGATGGAAGAATATCTGAGAAATTCTGTTCTATAGTTGTCGCAGTGGTTTTATTCTCACTAATTAGGTTGGTTTGCTGCGCAGAAGCTGAAATACCGGCATTGATCTTTTTGTAATTGGTGCGTAAGCCGATGGTACCACCAGCTACCGTATTACGGTTGGCAAATGCATTTGATAAAATCAGGTTATCTACATCATACTTGCCTGTGCCCGCATTAAAATCTCTGGTCTTCCTATCACTATTACCTGAACTGGCGTTGTAATAACCTGTCAGTTCCAGCAAAGAGCGCTTACCCAATTGTTCAGTGAATGTTGCGGAACTGGTTATTGAACGCGCCACAGCATCTCTGATAGCACGTTGGTTTAAAATCGAATCCTTTACAGGAATTCCTGCAGCATAAAAAGTGTTTTTGGTATACAAACTGCCTTCCAGTGAACTCTCATTATAGGCCATATTCACAGTTGCAGAGAAGGTTCTACCCTTCTTTTTAAACTTCTTTCTTAACAACATATTGTTACTGAAATTCATGGCTTCGGTCTGATTTCTATTATCGGAGAAACCATTATTGATAGGCTGACCATTCAATGCATCAGAACGATAAGTATTCAGCGTTTGGGTTCTGCCCTGTTGAAAAGTGAGCTGAGGAACAACACGCAAAGAGTGGGAACTATCGAACTGATGATCTATTGTCATACCAAAACGTTGCTGCTGGGCGTCTCGATTGGTTTTGGAATTCGACTGATAATTGAAGTTATTTCCCGGGAATAAATTCTGTCGATTGGTATTGCGCTCGGTGAACAGTCTTGTATCACTGATAAGTGCATTGGCATTCACATCTGTTTTCTTATTCCACTTATCGTTGAAGTTCAAACCTCCTGCATAGGTATTCGCTACACCTTGCTGATTTTGTCCCATACCTGTTACAGGCAATCCATAATCCTCACCGGCACCGATACGAATGGAGACACCACCGCCACCACTACGCATGCCGCGCTGTAATTCTCCATTGAAATTCAGGATATCACCAAGAGAAAAGCCCTGACGATTGGTATTGTTACCCATACCGATAAATGATAATTGCTTTTCTCCATTGAATCTATTGACATTGGCCTGCGCATCGAAACGACCTTCTGTACCTGCTGCGGCAGTCACCCTACCGAAAGTTGCCTTATTCTTATCCTTCTTCAATTTCAGGTTGATGGCTTTTTCACTTTGACCATCATCCATACCGGTAAACTGTGCACGATCTGATTTTCTATCGTATACCTGTACTTTATCTACCCAATCTGCATTCAGGTTCTTTGTAGCCAACTTCGGATCTCCAGTAAAAAACTCCTTCCCATTCACCAATACACTACGCACTTGCTGACCATTTACACGCACAGCACCATCTCTGTCAACTGTTACGCCAGGTAATCGCTTCAACATGTCTTCCACAACAGCATTGGGCTGTGTTTTGAAATTCTCAGTATTGAACTCAAGTGTATCATTCTTCATCTCCACAGGTGGCCTGCGTGCATTAACCGTTACACTGCTCATACTTGCCAGATCACTCACAACCACATTACCTACTTGCAGATGCTCTCCCTGCTTCAATTCTACAGGTAACCAAACAGGCAGATAACCAACATATGAAGTGGACAGCAGGTATTTACCTGGTTTGGGGATTTCGCGAATGATAAATTTTCCTGTTGAGTCTGCTCTGGAAAATGCCACAAGAGTAGAATCCTTATGATCAACAAGCGAAACCGTGGTATAGGCCAAGCCCTTTTTCAGCACCGTATCATAAACCCTACCGGATACAGCAGGTTGCTGAGCCTGAATAGAAAAGGAAATTGTCAGCAGAAAGAGAATCGTATAAACTGTGCGCATAAAATTGATTTCGGCACAAATCTATCTGGCCTAAACTGCGCAACCGGTTAACTAAGTTGACGGAAAAGTTAATCTAGGTTAATCTGGTATGAACGGCAACTATGCTGGATTCAATAAACGAGAAACCGCCTGTTCGGCCTGCTCGAAACCAAAGCCATTCAATACCTGCTGCATCATAGCAGCAATTTCAGCATTACAGAGATTGCCTATGCTGCCTTCATGTGTGGTAGGTGCAGGCGCATCAGGCATGTTGAAGCTGCCATCTTCTACCTGCTTACCGATGATTTTATAGGCATCGCGGAAAGGGGTTCCTTGTTTTACCAGTTCATTCACTGCATCTACAGTAAAGAGGTATTTGAATTTCTCGTCCTTCAGAATATCTGGCTTGATATGAATATTACTCAACATCAGTGCTGCCATCTGGATGCATTGCTGCAGGGTTTGGAAAGCGGGGAATAAATGTTCCTTCAATAATTGCAAATCTCTGTGGTAACCGCTGGGCAAGTTAGTCGTCATCATAGTGATCTCATTCGGTAAAGCCTTGATGCGATTGCAATGAGAACGGATCAATTCAAACACGTCCGGATTTTTTTTATGAGGCATAATGCTGCTGCCGGTAGTGAGCTCAGCAGGGAAAGAGATAAAATCAAAATGCTGATTGAGATAGATGCACATATCCATACTGAGCTTGGACAAAGTATCAGCTAAGTTAGCCATGGCTTGCGCCACGATGCGCTCGGCCTTACCACGGCCCATTTGCGCATACACTACATTGTAGTTCAGGTGCTCGAATCCGAGCAACTCAGTAGTCAAGGTTCTATTGATGGGAAAAGAAGAACCATAGCCTGCTGCAGAACCGAGTGGATTTTTGTTCACTACTTTGTATGCAGCTTGTAAAGTCTGTAGATCATCTACCAAACTCTCCGCATAAGCGCCAAACCACAAACCAAAAGAAGAAGGCATGGCTAATTGCAAATGCGTATAACCCGGTAGTAAATGGTCCTTATAGGCTTCACTTTGCTCCTGCAGTAATGCGAAAAAAGGTTCTATGGAGCGAACCAATTGCTGTAACTCGTAACGCAGAAACAATTTGATATCCACTAAAACCTGATCGTTTCTACTTCTTGCCGCGTGAATTTTTTTGCCTGTATCGCCGAGTTCCTGCGTCAGCAGATACTCTACATAAGAATGGATGTCTTCCATTCCTTCAGGAATTACAAAATCTGTGTCCAGTGTTGTAGGATAGATTTTCTGCAGACGCTTGACCAATTGATCCGCTTCCTCTGCTGTCAGCAGTCCAACAGACGCCAACATTTTGGCATGGGCAATATTACCCAACACATCAAACGGTGCTAGCAGTTGATCAAATTCCTTATCCCTACCTACAGTAAATTGCTCTACTGCTTTGTCGACTGCGGTATCTTTTTGCCAGAGTTTCATGCCTGCGTTTTTGTATGCTGAAGCAATTGTATATAGCCCTCTATTCCTTGCTTGATCTCATCTAAGAAAATATATTCATCAGCTGTATGGCTACGGGCACTATTACCCGGCCCCATTTTCAATGCGGGAAAAGGCATCAGGGCTTTATCAGAACAGGTAGGCGAACCATAAGGTTTTCTGCCCAAAGCTACACCAGCTTGCACCAAAGGATGATCTAATGCAATACGTGAAGAACGTAAGCGCGCTGAGCGCGGCTTTACTTCAGCCTTTAGATGCTGACGAATAATACTCAGCACTTCTTCGTGCGTATAAAAATCATTGATGCGGATATCTACCACAAACTGACAAACAGCCGGCACCACATTGTGGGCTTTATTTTCCGTGTTCACCACAGTCACACTCATTTTCACCGGCCCCAACCATTCTGATACTTTATCAAAACGATATTGCTGAAACCACTGAATGTCATGCAATGCTTTATAGATAGCGTTTTCTCCTTCTTCACGTGCTGCGTGGCCAGCTTTGCCGTGAACCGTACAATCTAAGACCAGTAATCCTTTCTCGGCGATAGCCAATTCCATTTGTGTAGGTTCTCCTACAATAGCAGCAAGTGCTTGCATAGGCGCGGACTGCTGTCCAACTGATTGCAAAAACTCCTGATGCAACAACAAAGCTTCAATACCATAATGGCCGGTAATTTCCTCTTCAGCTGTCGCAGCCAATACTAGATTGAAGGGAAGATTTTCTTGAGCGTAGAAATGCACAAAAGTGGCAATCAAACTCACCAAACAACCACCGGCATCATTACTACCCAAACCATAGAGCTTGCCGTCTTCCACAATTGGCTGAAAGGGATGTTTGGTGTATTGTGGATTCGGTTTTACGGTATCGTGATGCGAATTCAGGAGTATGATAGGCTTGGCCGGATCAAAATATTTGTTCAGCGCCCAAACATTATTAAGAAAGCGATAGGCAGGAATACCTTCTTGCTGGAAAAAGCTTTCAATTAAATCAGCAGTCTTGTCTTCTTCTCTGGAAAAAGAGGGAATGGCAATCAAACCTTTCAGTAAGCTTACTGCCTTTTCATATAATGCATCAATATGTACTTGATCAGTCATGAATAATTTGTGTTCCTGCATTTCCGCTAATGAGCAAGGGTAATTCTTCAGCCTTACCAATAATCACTTTGCGCACACCACTATCAATGGCAGCAAATGCATTGTCTAATTTAGGCAACATACCTGCGAAAACCAGTTGTTTTTCTTTTAGCTCAGTATAATACGCAGCATTGATGACAGGAATTACTGTACTATCATCATCTGCATTGAGCAAAACACCTGGCTTTTCAAATGAATAGATCAGGGCTGTTTCATAGTAGGCGGACAAAGCTTTAGCCACTTCCTGTGCAATGGTATCCGCATTGGTATTGAGTAGTTGGCCTTTCCCATCATGTGTAATAGGGGCCACTACCGGCGTGATGTTTCTCTGCAAAAGATCTTTCACCAGCACGGCATTTACTTGCTGCACATCGCCCACATAACCATAATCCACACCGTTCTTTAAAGGACGTTTAGCTGCCTGAATAAAATTGCCATCTGCACCTGTCAATCCCGCTGCATTACAACCATGCTGTTGCAAACTGGCCACAATAGACTTATTGATATGGCCCGCATAGACCATAGTAACCACTTTCAGCGTCTCCGCATCGGTAATCCTTCTTCCATCCACCATTTGCTGTTCTATACCCATGCCTTCTGCAACACGTGTTGCCAATTTACCACCACCGTGCACCAATATTTTATTCCCTTGCAACAATGCAAAGGACTGTAGAAATGCAGCCAGCTTGGCTGGATCATCTACAATATTGCCGCCTATTTTGATGATATAAAGCTTATCCATTATTGCGTAAAATTGAAGCCAATACTGCTTGCGCTGCCCATACGCGATTACCCGCTTGCGTTGTCACCAAACTGTTCGGACCATCAAGAATTTCATCACTCAATTCTACATTTCTCCGTACCGGCAAACAATGCATCACTTTCGCTTGATTTGTCAGCGCCAGTTTCTCATTGGTCATCATCCAAGCAGGATCGTTCTCGTACACTTTACCATAATCATGGAAAGTACTCCAGTTTTTTACGTACACAAAATCCGCATCCTTTAATGCTGCATCTTGGTCATGCGTGATGGCAGCACCTTTGGTAAATTCCTCAGACAATTCATAATCTGCCGGATGCGTAACCACAAAATCTGCTTCACCCCAAGCATTGATCCATTGTGCAAAACTATTGGCCACACACTGTGGTAAAGGTTTTACATGCGGCGCCCATGTGAGCACAACTTTAGGTTTGGCTTTAGTTATGGGCTTAGCTATTAATGATTCTTGAATTGAAATAATGTCCGTCAATGATTGTAATGGATGCAGTGTTGCACTTTCCAAACTCACTACAGGCACACCCGCATATTTTACAAACTGATTAATGAACATTTCGCTGTAATCATCTTCTCTATTTTTTAGAGATGGAAATGTTCTGATGGCAAGAATATCAAAGTATTGTCCCAATACAGGTGCAGCATCTTTCACATGTTCTACGGTATTCCCACTCATGATAGCACCTTCTTCAAACTCTAAAGCCCAACCTTCTTTGTCAACATTAAATACAACAGCTTCCATACCCAAATTACGCGCAGCCACCTGTGTACTCAAGCGGGTTCGCAAGCTTGGATTCAAGAACAATAAGCCAATACGCTTATTTTCTCCCAGCTGCTGATCCTTTAATGGATTGGCTTTATACTGCAGCGCTTGTTGTACAAGTGCATTGATATTGGCCACATCTTTTGTTGACAAAAAATTTCTCATGTCTATGCTTGGGTTAAGTCGTTGATGGAATCATGCAAGGCCTCTAAGAACTCATCCGCTTGCTTTCTGCTCAATGCCAGTGAGGGCAATAAGCGTATCACATTAGGTTTAGCTTCACCTGTAAATACTTTATGTGAGAAGAGCAACTGCTTTTTCAAGTCTTTTAACTGTTCTGGTACATCAAAACCAATCATGAGACCGCGGCCACGTACATGCTGTAAGCCATCAATCGCTTTTAGTTTATTCATCAGGTACATGCCACGCTGTTTGGCCATCTCAATCAGATTCTCTTGTTCCATCACTTCCAATACCGCTAATGCTGCAGCACATGCCAGATGATTGCCTCCAAAAGTAGTACCCAACATGAAATGCTTAGGCTGGATATGTGGCGCAATAAGGATGCCTGCAACAGGAAATCCATTACCCATACCCTTGGCCATGGTATAGATGTCTGCGTTGACACCTGCATAATCGTGTGCGAAGAATAGACCGCTTCTGCCATAACCACACTGCACACTGTCTGCGATATAGACTGCGCCGTACTGATCGCACAGTGAGCGAATCAAGCGCAGAAAATCATCATCCGCAACATTGATACCGCCTACACCTTGTATACCTTCAATAATGACTGCGGCAATTTCTTTTCCATTGGCTTCAAAGCAAGCTTTCAATGCAACTTGGTCATTGAATGGCAGAAAAATCACATTATCAGTTTCGTTAACCGGTGCTACATAATTTTTATTGTCAGTTACTGCAACAGCCAAAGAAGTTCTGCCATGAAAAGCTTTGCTGAAAGCAATTACTTTCTTTCTTCCTGTATGAAATGACGCCAGCTTTAAGGCATTCTCATTGGCTTCTGCGCCACTGTTGCAGAGAAAGAGTTGATAATCGGTTTTACCACTCAGCTGTCCCAGCTTATCAGCTAGTTGCTGCTGAATAGGAATACGGATAGAATTAGAATAGAAAGCGATCTGCGCTAACTGATCTTCAATGCGCTTTACCCAATGTGGGTGAGTATGACCAATGCTGATAACCGCATGGCCACCATACATATCGAGGTATTGCACACCATCATTGTCCCAAACATAACTGCCCTGTGCCTTGGTGATGGTAATATCATTGATGGGATAAACGTCGAAAAGTTTCATGAGCGAATTTGGGGATGAGAATGGTTGATGATGTTTTTAAAAGCCAATTGATTTTAAGTGCAAACCTGTTGTTTCTTCCAAACCAAAGAGCAGGTTCATGTTTTGTACTGCCTGGCCCGACGCGCCTTTGATGAGGTTATCAATCACGGAATGTACGACCAGCTTATTGCCTGATTTTTCTAATTGAATCACACACTTGTTGGTGTTCAAAGCCTGCTTCAGGAAAACTGCCTGATCTGTAACTACTGTGAATGGATGCGACTGATAATAGTCGCGATACAACTGATACAAGTTTTTCAGCGATTCCCCTGTATCTACTGTAGCACTGGCGAAAATTCCTCTAGCAAAATCACCACGCCAGGGCACAAAGTGCACAGGTGCTTCCACAAGTGGCTGCGTGGATAATTGCTGTAAGCTTTGCACAATCTCCCCCAGGTGCTGATGCGTCAAGGTTTTGTATGCTTGAATATTGTTGGTACGCCAGCTAAAATGACTAGTGGCACTGAGTGATTGTCCCGCACCTGTAGAACCTGTAATACCTGTTACATAAGCTTCCTTAAGTAAGCCTGCTTGTGCCAATGGTAATAAGCCCAACTGAATGGCTGTTGCAAAACAACCCGGGTTGGCAATATTTTTTGCTGCCCGAATAGCCTCTCTGTTCAATTCAGGAAGTCCGTACACAAATTGTCGCTCGCCCAACTGTGCATTTTCGGCTAAACGAAAATCGTTGGCCAGATCAATCACACGAATACGCGCATCAATAGTATTTTCTGTAAGAAACTTTTTCGATTCACCATGACCAAGACAAAGAAATAACACATCAATACCCTGACTGATTGAATCTGCAAAAAGTAAGTCCGTTTCGCCAATTAAGTCGGCATGTACTGTATGTAAGGGCTTACCTGCATTGCTTCTGCTGTGTACAAAAGCAATCTCCACTTCCGGATGACCCAACAGAATTCTGATGAGTTCACCGCCGGTATATCCGGCTCCACCGATGATACCTGCTTTAATCATTAGCTGCAGATTTTACCTGATGATAGATTGCTGTTTGATTACCGAAGATTTTGCTGAAGCCTCTCACATCATCGCCACTCCAACCGTTATTCATCTCACCGTACTTTCCAAACTTGCTGCTCATCAAATCAAATTTGCTTTCAATACCAATGATCTGGAAGCGGTAAGGCATCAACTGTACAAACACTTTTCCAGTAACCTGCTGCTGAGAACTTTCCAAGAAAGCTTCAATGTCACGCATCACAGGATCCTGTATCTGACCTTCGTGCAACCAATTACCATAAAATGAAGCCAACTGGTCTTTCCATTGCAATTGCCACTTGGTTAACACATGTTTTTCAAGTGCATGGTGTGCTTTCAGAATCACCATGGGCGCTGCGGCTTCAAAACCAACGCGACCTTTGATGCCAATAATCGTATCGCCTACATGGATATCTCTACCGATCGCATAAGTACCAGCAATGGTTTGCAAATATTGAATGGCTTTGCTAGGGTGATCAAAACATTCGTCATTCACAGCTACCAATTCTCCTTTTTGAAAATGCAGCACTACTTCCGCATCTGCTGTAGCAGTAAGCTGTGTAGGCCAGGCAGTTTCAGGTAACATGCCTTTGCTGTTCAATGTTTCTCTACCGCCCACACTGGTACCCCAAAGGCCTTTATTAATAGAGTAAGCAGCTTTTGCAAAATTCATCTCCACACCTTTTGATTGCAGGTAAGCAATCTCTTCTTCGCGACTCAATTTCAGATCTCGAATGGGTGTAATAATCTCAACGCCGGGAATCATGATATGAAACACCATATCAAAACGCACCTGATCATTACCGGCACCGGTACTGCCATGAGCTACTGCATCTGCATTCAGCTTTTTTGCATGTTCCGCAATATGCAGGGCCTGACTCAAACGCTCAGCACTTACACTTAGCGGATATGTATTATTCTTTAGTACGTTTCCGTAAATGAGGTATTTAATAATGCTATCGTAATAACCTTGTACTGCATCAATCGCCACATGGGTTTTTACACCCAGCTTATACGCATGCTTTTCAATTTCTTCCAGTTCAGCAGCAGAAAAACCACCAGTATTTACAATGATGCTATGCACTTCATAGCCCTTCTCTTCAGACAGGTATTTCACGCAGTAAGAGGTATCCAGTCCGCCACTGAAACCCAAAACAACTTTCTTGCTCATATTGGATGTTTAAGGATTATAAATGAAACAAACTTCTCAGGAAGGTTTTAGAGCCACCGCCACCTTCTGACTTATCACGCTTCAGCAAATTCTTAAGCAATTTCACTTGCTTAGCATGTAACAAACGTTCAAAAACCTTTTTCTTCTTTTCAAAGTATTGCTTGGTTTCCTCAGGCTCATAATGATCTTTGGGATCATAGAGCATAGCTGTACACATGCAGTTCTTACGCTCTTTGCTCATCAAAATATCATAATTCACGCAACTCTTGCACCCTGCCCAAAAAGCTTCATCTTGTGTTAACTCAGAATAGGTCACCGGTTCATAACCCAATTCGCTGTTGATTTTCATCACAGCAAGTCCGGTTGTTAATCCAAACAATTTAGCGTTGGGGTATTTCTCGCGGCTCAGTTCAAAGATTTTCTTCTTAATGGCTTTGGCCATACCGCTTTTGCGATACTCAGGCGCAACAATTAAGCCGCTATTTGCAACATACTCACCGTGGCTCCATGTTTCTATATAGCAGAAACCAACCCATTCACCGGTTTTAGTAACAGCAATAACGGCCTTGCCTTCCAGAATCTTTTCCGCCACATATTCTGGTGTACGCTTGGCAATACCTGTACCACGGGCTTTGGCTGAAGCAGCCATTTCATCTGTAATCCTTACAGCATAATGCGTATCCAGGTGTGTAGCCACACGAATAATGATATCTGCAGATTCCAACTTAGATCAATTAAAGAGTGAAAAAGGCTTTGGCAAAACACCCTGCGGGTGTGAAGAAGAAGCGGAGAGTTTTCACTGATAGGGGCAAGTGCCAGTTGCTCGTCCTATCAGCAACCACGTCGGGGTCTCGGTAAAAAATTGAATGCTGCTTCCATAGAGAAGACAGACTCAAACGTTTCGATATGTGAGGATACTTTGATCACTTTTTCAAATGAGGGCGTAAAAGTAGCATAGTTTTCATGAACGATGGCCTAAAATTTCCTTAAGCGGTTAAAATAAAAATCCCTGCAATCATTGCAGGGACTTACACTTGTTAGTTTCCACCTCTTCCTGAGCCGGGTGGGCGCATCATCATCATATTGCCTCCACCTCCCTGACGCATCATATTCATGAATGGGTTACCAGGACCCTGCCCTGCTCCAAAGCGACGAAGGTTATAAGTAAAGCTCAACATGAAGTATTGCTTCAGTACTACAGTTTGCACATCGGTGATGGTATTGCCACTCACCGTACGATCGATAAATACGTTTTTATTCAGGATATCAAACACACTCAAACGCACTTCACCACTCTTGTTCTTAAACACTTGCTTCGCGATAGAAGGTGTCCACAAGGGAATGGTTCTATTGAAGCCATCTGTTCTGCCCATATACGCTGTTAGTGTAAAATCACTAATCAGCATCCAACCTGATTTAGACGACCAGGTCATATCCCAGTCGAGACTCTGGGTGAAGAAGTTCTGGTTTTGAGAACTATTTACCGTGTTACGAACGGCATTAAAAGAAGAACGGCTGGTGAGGTTGAAATCAAAACGCTCCTTGATATTCATCACCCATGTAATACTTTGTGTGATATTCAGATTGCGGTTATAGTTTTTCTTGCTGTTGATCAAACTCACATCTTGATTATAGCTACCATTCGTTCCAAAGTTCAGATTACTCTTTGGCTTCTTCAATGGGAAACCAAAATTCATAAAACCACTCAGGCTATACTGTCCATTAAGGTTAAGCGGAATATTGATGATGGCACCGGGCTGTACGCTACCTGTTGGAATACCTGGAGGCAAAGCTGTGCCGGGCAGATACACAATGGTTGAATTTGCAATACGATTCTGCGTAGCGCTGAAATTCAATGAAGTGAAGAAATTGGTTTGCTTCATCACATCAAAAGAAGACCAGAACATATTGAAATTATGTCTGAACTCAGGCTTAAGCGATGGATTACCACCACTCACACTAAGTGGGTTAGTTAAATCAAACACCGGCTGCAACTGATTAGCATTAGGCTGATTGGTAGCCCCCCGATAATTGATACGAAGATTTTTGGTTCTGTTCTTATTCCAAGTCAAGTTCGCGTTAGGGAAGAAGTTCACCACATTCTGACTAATGGTAGTAGAGCGGCTATCATTGATGCTGGTCAAAGATGCCCACTGCACTGCACCACCAAAACTGAAGTTGAGCTGATTCTTTTGAATGCGATAGTTTAAACCTGCACGATGCGATTCAAAAGTATTTCGGAATAAGTTAGTCTGTGTAGTATCCTTGATATCATACAAGCCATTGGCTTTATTGAAACGGAAGGTTTCCCTGCCAGACTTACTCTCATTATTCCCATAATTATAGCTAAACTCCAGTAATTGCCCTTTAGCAATAGGCTCTGTATAAGACACGTTGGTACTGAAATTGCGACTATCTGAATAACTGGTAAAACGCTGATCCAATGTATCGAATCGGGCTGGCATCGGATCTCTGAAGATGATTTGCGTTGTATAAGAACTTCCAGAACCATCATTACTGGAAGCAGTGAGGTTTGCACTAACACTAACGCTTCTGCCAGCAGTTTTAAAACGGTGTCTGAACAATAATTCACCACCACCACTCATACCCTTATTCTTACTATTACCGGTGTATGATGCGTTGTTTACGTTTGTGAGTTTATTGCGTGTACCAAGTGTGTTCGTAGTTACATTGTTTTCACTTTCCTGAAATGAAACATTTGGACGGAAGATGATTGATGTAAATGAGTCCAACCTGGTTTCAATATTAAAATTGAAACGATGGTTTTGGTTACGATTATTCGTTAGACTATTCTGATTATTGAACAATGAAGCAGTATCACTTAATACGTTTTGCGTAATTCTATCCTGCACACGATTTACCTGTGTATTGTTATAGAAATAGCTTCCGTAAGCTTCCGTCTTTTTGCTCCACACATCGCGATAGTTTAAACCACCGGCCCATGTTTCGATGATTCCATTACCACCATTACCTAAGTTGCTGACAAAATTTCCTGCCTGACGAAAAGCGCCACCACCCAAACCACCAATAGCAACTGCGCCACCACCTGCACCGCCTCTTCCGCCGCCACCAAGATTACCACCACCAAAAGAACCGAGGATATCCTGTACAGAAAAGCTTTGCTTATTGGTATTGTTACCCTGACCGATAAATGAAATTTGTTGATTGCCGTTGAATCTGTTCACACTTAAACTGTTCTCATAACGTCCATCTGAACCCGCACCGATAGAAGCTTTACCAAACCAACCCTTACGTCTGTCTTTTTTGGTGATGATATTGATTGTCTTCTCACGATTACCATCATCAAAGCCGGAAAATGCTGCTTGATCGCTCAATGCATCAATTACCTGAATACGATCAATCACATCTGTTGGCAGGTTACGTGTTGCTAATTTGGGATCGTCACCAAAGAAACGCTTACCGTCAACCAGAACCCTTGTTACATTTTGTCCCTGTGCTTTTACATTACCATCTCTGTCAACTTCCATACCCGGCAGCTTTTTCAACAAATCTTCTGTATTGGCATTGGGTTTGGTCTTAAACATATTCGCGTTGAAATCAATCGTGTCCTTTTTCACCACAATTGGTGAAGCTTTTACTACAACATCACCCAACTGATTGGCAACAGGTTGCAGATAGATTGTCGTAAAACGCTTATCAGGATTGTTACGATCGATAGTAAAGGTTTCATACACAGAACCATAGCTCTGGAAACTCACAAGTAATAAATGGGTGCCGAAAGGCAGGTCAGCAATCTCAAAACTGCCATCTGCTTTGGCCAATGTAAACTTGATCAAGGAAGAATCTGCTTTATTCAGCACCGTAACAGATGCATCTTTCAGCGATTGCTTATTCAGCGTATCTGTGATACGGCCCTGTACAGAACCACTGGTTTTTTGTGCCTGAACGGCAAAAGCACTAAGAATGAAAAAACTAACAAAAAGTATAATTGATCTCATAACGGCATTTCGGTTGGCAAAATTACCTTGATAAGACCCCTGGTATACCCTTTTGTTTAAATTTAACAAGCTCCGATTGGATGAGCGGCAAATAGCTGGGATAGATGCTTTTCTTAGCTAAACAGATACTCAACATCCTCTTTAGTCAGGCTCTTCACAAATCCTTCATCATCCGTAATCAGGTCTTTGGCCAAAGCGCGCTTACGCTCCTGCAGTTTCAGAATTTTATCCTCCACTGTATCCGTACAAATCATTCTGTAGGCGAAGATGTTTTTAGTCTGACCTATACGATGGGTTCTGTCAATAGCCTGCTGTTCTACAGCCGGATTCCACCAAGGATCAACGATGTATACATAGTCGGCCGCAGTTAAGTTCAAACCCACACCACCAGCTTTGAGTGAGATGAGGAATACCCGACAATTATCTTCTTCCTGAAAACGTTTAATAGCTTTCTCTCTATCGGCAGCCGTGGTACTACCATCAAAATATTCATAGTCAACACCCAGCTCTTTCATTTTCTCACGAATCAATGCCAGCATACCTAGGAACTGAGAAAACACCAGTGCTTTGTGGTTACTGATATTCTCAGTGATTTCACGACCCAATTCTTCCAATTTCACAGAGACATTGGGATATTTTTCACCGTCCTGTTCACGCATAATGGCAGGGCTGTCGCATATCTGTCTCAGCTTCATCAAGCCTTGCAAGATGGTCAGTTGTGATTTCTGTATTCCCTGATCTTCCACCACACCCATGATGCGATCACGATAATCATTTCTGTACGCATCATAAATCTTGCGCTGTTCTTCCGCCATTTCGCAGAATAAAATCATTTCTTGCTTCTCAGGTAAATCCTGCGCTACTTGCTCTTTTGTTCTTCTGAGAATGAATGGATACAAGAGTTTACGCAAATGTTCTTTCTGTTCCTTCTCGCCAAACTTATCAATAGGTACAGCAAATTCTTGCTTGAAGAATTCCATTGAACCCAGCATACCCGGGTTAAGGAAATTCATCTGGGCAAAAATGTCGAAGGTATTATTCTGTAATGGCGTACCACTTAAGCACAAACGGTTCTTTGCTTTTAATAAGCAGGCCGCTTTTGCTACTTTACTGGATGGATTTTTGATGGCCTGACTTTCATCCAGCACTACATAATCAAAATCCATTTCCAGAAAATGTTTGATATCACTACGCAGTGTGCCGTAAGTGGTGATGATCACATCCACTTCATTTTGATGCAGGTCTTCCTTGGTTCTTGCACCTCCATGATGCACATAGAAGCGCAGCTCTGGCGTGAATTTTCGAATTTCATTACTCCAGTTGAACATCAGTGTTGTGGGGCAAACAACCAATGCTTTCAGCGTTTTGTTTTGCTGCTTTAAATGATGTAAAAAAGCAAGGGCCTGAACGGTTTTACCCAAACCCATATCATCAGCCAGAATACCGCCCCATTCTACTTCGCGTAAGTAATTCAACCATTGAAAACCACTAATCTGGTAAGGTCGAAGAATAGGTTCGAGGTGTTGAGGAGCTGGAATTGATTTAATCTCATGAAATTCTTTCAGCTTCTCGTATTTCTCCTCCAGCTTAAAGAACAATTCTTCTTCATCACGCTGCTGATACAATTCTTCAATAACACTGAACTGATACTTACTCAGTTTCAAGTGAGATGCTTTACCCTCACCCACTTTAAAGAGTAAAGAGTATTTGCGAATCCACTCTTCCGGTAAAATACCGAGTGTGCCATCATCCAGCTGCACATATTGTTGCTTATTGGCTAATGCTTTCTTTACATCAGCCACCGTTACTTTCTGTTCGCCGAAATGAATTTCCACTTTGGCATCGAACCAATCGGTATGACTGCTGATATAAATCTTGGTAGAAGGTTTGGCTGTGTTAAAACGGAAATGTTTCAACGCTTCAAAACCATATACCGGCAGGTTCATGTCCTTTACCGCATCTACAAAAAGAAAGAACCAGTTATTCTTTAATACATCGGTTCCTTTCAAAGCCAATGCATCCGAATCATTGATTTGTACAAAAGAAGAATGCAGCGAGGCAATCTTCTCCATCGCCATTTTCTCTGCTGGAATATTGCGCTGAATGATCAGCAGCTTATCCATCTCAGGAATTACAATGCGCTCCTTATCTGTACTGCGCACTTCATATCCGCGATAAGTATAGATGGGTTGGAAGATGAGGTACTCACCTTTTTCTTTCAGCAAAACCTTCACTTCAGGTTTTACATCCTTGAGTTCTTCTTTCTGCACATTGGCAAACTGCACATGGTACTCCTTGGTTAATGGCAATACTACTTCGCGCAAGTATTTAGGCCAGTCCTCTTTGGCAACGGTAATTTTCCCTGAAGGCAGGAATTTTTCTGTCACCATTACGTCTTCTACGCGTTGCCACAGATAAAATTGATGCTGCCATTTGAACAAAAGCGAAGCAGTGCTTTCATTTTCTTCCAAAGCCGGTGTAGCCAATGGCAACTTCACAAAGCATCGAATCTGATAGCCTTCTTTAGTAGCACTCACCTGAAACTCTGGCGCAATAGCTGCTGCAGCAACAGTAGCTTGCTTTAGATTGGCAGTAGTGAATGGTTTTTTCTCCGGCAGATAGAATACAAAGCCACTATCAGCCAGTTCAGTAAACAATTTCTTGTACTTGGGGAAGAGGTATTCAACAATCAGGTGACGTGTTTCTTCCGGCAACTCATCATCGTGCTGTTGAATAATATTTTCCCAGATACCACTGAAGGGGGAATTCCTGTTCAGGTAACGACTCACTTCATTAGGCATGAGTTTGCGTAACTGCTGAATCAGTCCCTTATCATTTTCATCAAACACTTCGGTATTCACAAACTTCGCCAAGTCTATCTTTTCGGTCTTGCCTGCGTAAGCCTGCAAGCTATCATTAGGCTCACCTTGTACTGCCTCTATCTGAACATAAGGATATTGATGCTCATTGGTTGCGAAGACAATACCCAATTTCAACTGGGTTCTTTCTATCTCTTCCTCCTGTGTTTCTGTAAGCACCGGCGTTACAGCTGGCTCTGGTCTGTTCTTGAAGTCTGAAGCATTGGCAATTTGTCCCACCCGCTTAATACTGGTATCCAACACACGCAGGAATGGCTTTCCATCAGTATAGGTAAAGTCAAATTTTCCGGTGAGATCATCATCTAGTGAATAACCGTAGAGGGCCAGCAGTTTATTCTTCTCCTTATCCCAGTTACGGATAGAATCGAAGTAATTGGCACCATGTGCATTCACCAATTGCAAAAACAAAATGGTTTTATGTACACATAAGGGATGCTTATCATCACTGGCACAATTACAACTGGTATCAAAATTGCGCTCTTCGTTTTTATGTAAAACAAGTGTGTAGGTATTGCCTTCCCAATCCAATTCCGCTTTTACTGTTTCATCTTTTGCGAAAAGAATATTGGCTTTATTGCTACGTAAATATTCTTCTGCTGCAGCATAGACATCCTGACTAGTGATCATACGGATCATCTTCAGGTCAATATGCTTCATCTTTACAACAGTATGCTTTTGATCGTAAACTGTGTCACGATCACCCAGCAGATTCTTATCAATCATCTCCTGCAGTGCAAATAATGCGCCTGCTTTGTGGCGACAAATTTCGCCCAGGTTATACGGACAAGTACAACGAAGTGAAACTGTTTTTGGATCGCGGAACTGGGTGATGTATACTTTGTAATACGTGCTGTAACTATCGTCTTTCACGCGCATGGTAGCTGCGCTCATCAAATCATCGTAATCTGTTAATTCCACATTGCCCAGCGCGTGAATCTTTTTCCCTCTGCGGATGACTTCATCGGTTCCACTGTTGTATATATGTTTGATCAGGTAAGGTAGTGCCATAAAAACTCAGGACTTGCTTTAACACCTTAACCACGAACAATTTCGTTTCAGAAAAGGTGAATCTGTAAAATAAAGAAATGTTGGCTGCTGAAAAAAGCAAATCCTATGAAATGTGTATGAAATGTGGGCATTCTATCCGCAAACAAGATCACCGTTGCGGTAGATGGGCAACACAGGTGCCAAATCAGGGGTAGCACAGTACTCTAAATCCTTTTCCAAACCAAATGCAGATAGCCTATGCCAATGGGTGGTTTTGCGGATGAATTCGTACATGTGGTCTTTGTGCAGGTTGTACATGTCGGCAGCCATCAAGCTACTATCGCAGTGAATCGTAAAATTTTGCTGAATACGATTGATAACCGCACCTGCAAACAATGTGTCCTCCAGATTGAAACGATCCTTCCAGGCTGAACATCCCAATAATACATGCTTATTGCAGGAAGCCAGATAATCACAAACCGCAGTTAGATTAGGGAATGAACCTGTGATCACTTCTGCAGCGCCTTTGTTCAAAGCCATGTGCAGCAATTTGGTACCATTGGTTGTAGTTAGCACCAAGGTTTTGCCTTCAATGAATTCGCGTGGGTATTCTGCAGGAGAATTGCCATGCGCCAGACCGGGAATGATTTTACCATCTCTTTCACCCGCTGTGATACCGCCAGTTTTTTTGCCGATTTCGATACACTTATCTACAGCATCTACCGGAATCACCCTGGTTGCGCCATTGTATAAGGCAGTTGCAATGGTTGATGTAGCACGAAACACATCGATAATCACGACAACAGCATCTTGCACATCATAGATATCCAGCAACTTGGGCGATAAAACAGTATGCAGATAGGGCTTACTCATGGGCCGCAAAGATAATCCCTGAAAAGGCTTAACGGTCTTTTTTCCGCTTATAGCGAATTTTTACTTTGGCCACACCCTGACGAACCATGCCAATTTCCTCTGCAGCAGATCTACTGAGATCAATAATTCTTCCAGCCACAAAAGGACCGCGGTCATTAATTCTTACGTCAACAGTTTTGCCATTAGATAGATTGGTTACACGAACCTGAGTACCAAAAGGCAATTTTTTGTGCGCAGCAGTAAGCTTACTCTGCCGAAATACTTCGCCATTGGCCGTTTTACGGCCATCATATTCATTTCCGTAATAAGAGGCTTTCCCTGTTTTTGTTACATAACGCCCACAGGATGCTGAGAGCAGGGCAAAAAGTATGAGTAAGCAGCAGTATTGTTTCATAAAAAAAGCTCCGTGTAAAAACGGAGCTTCTGTCTTTTTATTTCAGCCGGCATTAGGCAAAAGGAAATTTAACAACCTTGGCTTTCACCGGAGTATTGCGAATATCAATGAATAGCTCACTATCAATCGCTGCATGCGATAAAGCCACATAACCAAGACCAACCGCCTTACCCAGCGAAGGCGCTTGCGTACCAGAAGTAACCTTACCGATTACATTACCAGCAGCATCTTTGATTGCATAGTCATGGCGAGGGATTCCACGCTCGATCATTTCAAAACCAACCAGCTTACGCGCAAGGCCCGCTGCTTTCTGTGCTTCCAGTATCGGGCGTGCAGTAAAATCCTTGGTAAACTTGGTTACCCAACCGAGTCCTGCTTCTAATGGAGAAGTAGTATCATCAATATCGTTACCGTATAAACAATAGCCCATTTCAAGACGTAATGTATCACGTGCCCCCAAACCAATTGGTTTGATACCAGCAGATGCACCCGCTTCAAAAATGGCATCCCAGATTTTATCGGCGTTACCGTCCTTGTCTTCAAAATAAATTTCTACACCACCCGCACCGGTATAGCCGGTTGCACTTACCAGCACATTTTCTACGCCTGCAAATACACCCTTAGCGAAAGTGTAGTATTTGAGGTTCATAATATCCATTGCTGTTAGTGTTTGCAGAATCTTTGTTGCATTAGGACCCTGTACGGCCAATAAAGCTGTTTTATCGCTGATATTGTGCATTTCAACACCCTTTGTGTTGCGCGCACTAATCCAGTTCCAGTCTTTTTCAATATTGGAAGCATTCACCACCAGCATGTATACATTGTTTTCCTCCACACAGTATACCAGCAAATCATCTACAATACCACCCTCTTCATTGGGCAAACAAGAATACTGTGCTTTACCATTGGTAAGTTTGGACGCATCATTGCTGGTAACACGCTGAATCAAGTCAAGCGCATCTGGGCCTTTCAGGATGAATTCGCCCATATGGCTTACATCAAACACACCTGCATTGTTTCTCACTGCTGCATGTTCATCATTAATACCGGAATAACTGATCGGCATATTGTATCCAGCAAAAGCAGCCATTTTGGCGCCCAGTGCAATATGCTTATGTGTAAAAGGTGTTTGCTTCATGGCAATCGATTGAGGCGCAAAAATAGGTGAAGCAAGGGGGGTGAAAAAATAAAAACAGCAGGCTGCTCAAACCTGCTGTATATCTGAATAAAAACCAACTGTTCTTTACGGACGACCCATACGGTCAACACCAAGAATCTTTCCGGAAGATTCATCGAACATGACCACTGCATAATTTTTCAGGTTGTACTGATACCTTACCTCGCGGCCATTTTTGCTTTTCTTGAAGAAACTCGATGCTTTTTCCTTAATACCTATAGTCGCATAATTACTGCCATCAAAGTTCACAACCACGTTTGTGGTATTTCCTGTACTGTTGGCCATTGAATCTGCCATTCTGTTTATTTCCGCGAAAACCGGCATTTGTATCAATTGCTTCTTCACCATTCTGTGCATTCTCGCTTCACAGTATTGATCATACGCACAATAAGCAACAATACTTATAGATACAATAGCCAAAGCGCCAATAATCAGGTATGTTTTTCTCATAGCAAAAGGTTTTAAAAAAGGGAGCGTCCCACACCGCGACCAGCGCGGGACGCTTTATTCCCAACTTCAACCGAGTTTATCAAAGAGAGAATCTTTCTAACAAAGGATTTTCCTGATGCTGATAGCTGATGGTTTCTTTTCTGTTCAAATAACCTGCAGCTGTAGAACGCTGATAGCGATACTTCTCTTTCACTTCTTTCTTTACTGGGATGCTATCAACAGGCTTAGCCAGTTCTTTTTCCTTTTCTTTCAGCTCGTTTTGTTTACGCTCCAGTTCAAGACGCTGCTCTTCAATCTCACGCTCTAACTGCTCACGGCTCTTACGGTACTCTTCTACAGCATCTTCACTATTACGGTCTTCATCATCTTTATTGTCTACACGCTTGAGTCCGTCATTCGTCATCACATATTCCACATCATGTCTCCAGCTGTTATAACCATTCCACTCATCATCTCTTTCGAAATTCCAGCCATCATCATAGCCACGACCAAAATCTACACGTACATCATTACCCCAACCCACACTTTCTCTGATCTTGATACGCTTACCAACCGGAACGGCCACTGTAATTACCACACGCTGATTACGGAATTTCTCCTGAGGAGTAATCTGAATACCCTTATCCAGCAAAAGTAGTGTGTCGTTTTGTGTAAGATTAAAGCGAATGCGTGCTGCACGGCTATCGGCTTCATTTCTTGTTCTACCCTGCGCCAGTCTGGTAGTGGTTACACGGAAGCTATCCGTATTTGATTTGATGATGCGCACACGGATATTTCTCACATACACAGTGTCTTCATCAAAAGAAGCAAAAGGCTCCAGCTTAAACCAATCATCTGTACCATAGTATACCGTAGGAGGTAAAGTCTTCAATTCAAGCTTATCTACTTTGGCATTACTCAGCACTACAGTTTCTTCAAGAGGAATATTTCTGTATCTGAAATCCTTACTCAGCGAAGCCAGCAGGCTCACAAAGAAGAACCATCCAATAATCCACAGAGCAGTGAAGGCAAAAGCCATGGTATTACCATTCTTGCGAATATTGGCAATGCGGCGGATGATCCAGGTGATGACACCAATAACAGGCACCCACACAAAGAAGATCAATGTACCCCATACCATCAGGCTTTGTGAATCTCCACGAATCAGGTAGGTTTTAACTGGCAACAGTGAAGTGAATACAGTTGCTACTGCAAACAGAGATACTACGATAGTGAAGAGTACAACACCTACAATGAAGTATGCAAATATTTTAAAGAGCAGAATAAATATGCCTGCAATACCGCGACTACTTTTCTTGGCAACAGCTGCTACTTCAGGGGCTGCGGCTTTAGCACGATCAGAAACTTCCTGACCAAACTGCACAGCTTTATCTTTTACCTCTGTACCAAATTTTTCAGCACGCTCTCTGAAACCTTCCAGATCACCCTGCACAGTTTGCTTGATATTATTCAAGTCTACTTTCTCACCCTTCATCTCCAGTTTGTCTGCTGCAGTTACTGCTTCAGGTAATACCAACCAGAGAATGATATAGATAATGGTAGCACCGGGGCTAAATGAGAAGCTTACAAAATGTGGTACATCAAAAGGACCATAAGAGAACCACTTGAAAGCGAAAGAAATAAAGGGTATCAGGAACAATGCACGGGGAATCCAGGCATTTACACCAAAATAATGGCCCAAACCACTACACACACCTGCAATAATCTTGCTTTCAGTATCTCTGAAGAGGCGCTTACGTGTGGCACCAATTACCTGAGATGCGCTGCTGGGTAATGCTACCCAAAGTATGATGTAAGGAATAAGCACCACACCAATGGTTACGATAGCGAGTATGCGCACAATCAATGGATCGATCCCGAAATAGTTGGCAAAACCAGCACACACACCACCGAGTACTTTGTTGTTCTCATCGCGGTACAAGCGGCGTGGACCATCCTGTGGAATGGATTGCTGCTGGCTGCTGCTAGTTTGCTCAGAGCCAAGCTGTGATTGCACTTTGCTTTCTTCACCTTCAAATTCTTCGGGGCGACCCATGCTGGCGATTACCTGGTTTACATCATCATCAGTGATGCAGGTACTGCCTTTCTTGAGGATCTCGCCAAATAATTCAGCGATGCGGCTTTCGATGTCGTTGATGATCTCATCACGACCTTCCTCATTGGCAAAGAAACGTCTCAGACTTTCCACATACTGCTTCAGTATGTCATAGGCAGATTCCTCGATGGGAACAACCCTGCCCTGGAAGTTGATATTGATTACCTTTTTCATGATTTGTCTAGTTTGCGGTTAGAGTTGGGTTTGGTTTTCGGTATTGGCTGCAGTTACCTCGAAAGGCTGGGTAAGTGCGGCTACCGCATCGGCCAGTTCCTTCCATGTACGCTCCAGCTCTCCATAGAATGCAATACCTTTTTCAGTCATGGAGAAATATTTTCTCGGGGGGCCGCTGTTGCTTTCTACCCAGCGGTAAGTCAGGAGTTCTGCGTTTTTCAATCTGGTCAGCAGGGGATAGAGTGTTCCTTCCAGAATGTGCAGGTTGGCTACCTTCATTCTGTCTACAATATCACTCGGATACACTTCGCCCTGACGTATGATGGACAGGATACAGAATTCCAGTACCCCCTTTCGCATCTGACTTTGTGTGTTTTGTATATCCATAACCTTGTTTTTATTGGTTGGGCCTTTCGGCAGAATTGACGTGACTTAAGCTAAGTGAAGACGCTGAGCAGAAATGCGGCGCATGTTGCGGATCTTCCACAAATCAGCAGCACTGAATTGCTTGGCAGCAGTTTTCACTTCTTTGGCCAAAGTTTCTCTTACTTCGGCAGTCAGTTGCTCCATGGATGATTTATCCAGTTGGATGAGCAGGTTGTTGTTGTTCGTTTTCATGATAATATGTTTAAATGTTTTTGAATGCTGTCTTTTGGTTGTCTCCCATTGACAACACAAAGATGGGGATTTATTTGGTACTATGCAACACATAGTACCAAGTTTTTTTAGGTAATGTGCGACCTCAGATATTGTACAGAATATAAATCGTTGTTTTTCAACTACTTAAAAAAATAATACCAGATTCCAAAATGATCAACGGCTTTATTTTGTGATGATTGGCGACCAAGGGCTAATACACAGGATTTGGCACAAATGCCTACTTTGCCATACAAATTTGCTTATGCAGACCTGGGTATATTATGCCATTTTATCTACGCTCACCGGTGGTGCAGCATTGGTTTTCGCTAAAATGGGTATGAAACAAGCCAATGAACACTTGGCACTGACCATCAGAACAGGGGTTCTGTTTTTTATTGTAGTAATGAATGCATGGATTGCAGGTGGATTCAAGGATGCTAAAGCCATTCCACAAAAAGCTTTGTTCTGGTTTGTACTGGCGGGCGTATCAACAGCAGTTTATTGGATATTCTTTTTCAAAGCGATGAAGACTGCGAATGTATCTGTGGTATCTACTATTGATAAGGGCAGTATCCTAATTACGTTTCTACTCTCTTATTTATTACTGAATGAGCCCATCACACCAAAACTCTTGATTGGTGCTGCACTGATCATTGCAGGAACAGTTATCCTGATTAAATAAAGAAACTATTGCTTTTCATCTTTGGGCACGCCGATAATAGACTCAATCACTGACGTGGCGAAAGACACAATAAAACTGAAGAATAAGGCTGTCCACCAACCATCAACTTTAAAGCCCGGCACCAGTTCAGCTGCCCAGCGAATCATCCATACATTGATGAACAATAAAAAAATACCCAGTGTAAAAATGGTGATGGGTATTGTTAACAAGATAAGTACAGGCTTAATGAAAGTATTGAGTAAGCCCAATACTGCAGCAACAATCAAAGCAGTAAGCGTTGAGTCGATGCTCACGCCCTTCAGCAAGTAAGCTGCAATTAATACAGCCAGTGCTGTTGCAACCATTCTGGTAAAGAATCTTCCCATATTACACAACAGTTAATGCGTAGAATTGATCTTCCTGCAAATATTGCTTGGCCAGTGCCTGCACTTCTTCTGCAGTAATGGTTTTGATGGCTTCAATACTTTGATAGAAATATTGTTCATTCAAACCATGTAACACATAGTTCTTCCAGCGATTGATGATTTGGAAAGGACCATCCAGATCTCCCAGTATGGTACCCATCATATAGTTCTTCACCAAACTCAGTTCTTCATCATCAACCAACTCATCGCGCAGCAATTGCATTTCCTTATACACTTCTGTAATCGTAGCAGCACAAACATCTCTGCCCGCCTCAGTACTAATCATCAATGCTGTTTCGTGTAAGTGATTCTGCAGATAACTGTAAATACCATAAGTGTAGCCCTTGTCCTCTCGAATGTTTGCCATTAATCTGGACCCAAAGAAACCACCGAAGATATTATTCACCACCTGCAGTTTAGGAAAATCAGGATGGTGTCTGTTGATTGCAGGTGCTGCCATACGTATAGCTCCCTGCACACCTGCAGCATCATTGATGATCTCCTGCACTTTCTTATCGGCAGGCTGAATCTGATGTGCTTTTGCAGGTTTATCCTTTCTAAAAGGTAAATGACCAAAAGCAGTATTTAGCTGTTGCTGAATATCAGCAGGCAGTTTTCCTGCAACAAATATTTTACAATGTCCTTTGGTGTAATAGTCCTGATAAAATTGTACTAAGTCTTCTCTTTGCACCGCATCAAAATCTGCAGCAGAAGAATATCGCCCGTAGGGATGATCAAAGCCATAGAGGTATTCGTCAATCAATCTGTTGGCGACAAAATCACACTTCTTCAAATTTACACGCAGTCTTTGCTGCTGGTTCTGCTTGTATATCTGTAACTCTTGTTCAGGAAAAATTGCATCTGTCAGCAACTCACTCATCACTGGCAGCAGTTCTGGAAGATGCTTGGTTAATGTATGCAGCGAGAGAGAAGCAGTTTCATCTGTATAACAGTTTCTATTGAGATAAGCTCCATAAAATTCAAAATGCTCATTGATCTCAAAAGCTGTGCGCTTGCTTGTTCCATTCTTCAGCAGAAAATTGGTGGTAGCCGCTACAATGTTTTTTTCTTCAAACCAATTACCTGCGTAAAAAACCATATCAATCATGAGTACATCCTGCGCACCTGCATTCACAGCATAGACAGGTGTACCATTATCTAATTCGAAATAGTCATGCTTACGCAGTTGCAGTTCAAATGCTGCGGGGTCTGTAATACCGGGGGCTTGCTTCCTGTTCAACACCATGTTCACACGATTTATTTTTTCCGCAGATAATGCAGCACGTTACTGTTGGTTTGAGCAAATAATTGCTGGCTGTAAGAACGTATATCCGCAGCAGTAATCTCCTGATACCGTTGCAACTCATCGTTCATCAATTGTGCATCGCCGAGCAACTCGTAAAAAGCCAGACTATTGGCTCTGCTCATCACATTCATATCCTCAAAAGCAATGACGCTTTCTGTCTTGTTCTTTACTTTTTGTAGCTCCTGCTCACTGATGGCTGCTTCTTTTACTTGCTGCAATACCGCCTGCACAGCAGCTTCAGCCGTTTCGATAGCAACCCCTTCCGCTAATTTTCCATCTACAGCCACCAATCCCTTTTCAATAGTACCGAAGTGATAACAATCAATAGAAGCAAACAAGCGCTGCTCCTTAACCAATTGCTGATATAAGCGGGAAGAAGCACCGCCACCCAAAACTTCCGTGATGAGGTCTGCGATGTAATAGCCCTTATCCAATCTTGCATCCATATGCCAGGCAGCGAGAAAAGCATCCACAGGTACATCTGCTTCTACCACTTGTCTTCTAGCTGCTGTTTGCACAGGCTCTTGCGGCAGATTACGCACATATTGATCGCCCATAGGAATGGGACCAAACCATTTTGCTGCCAATTGCTTCACTTGCTCAACCTGTACATTGCCTGCAACAACCAAGATTGCATTTACCGGACGGTAATGTTTGAAGAAGAAAGCTTTTACATCATCAATATGCGCTTTCTCTACATGGCTTAACTCCTTACCAATGGTCATCCAGCGATACGGGTGCACTTTATATGCCAGCTCGCGCATCTTGTGCCAGATATCGCCATAAGGTTTATTGATATAATGTTCTTTGAACTCCTCACAAACTACTTTGCGCTGTACATCCAAACTCTTCTCACTAAACGCAAGGCTCAGCATACGATCGCTCTCCAGCCAAAAAGCTGTTTCCAGATTCTGTGCTGGCACCTGACAATAGTAATTGGTTAAATCATTGGTGGTGTAAGCATTATTCTCTCCGCCTGCACGTTGTAATGGCTCATCGTAATCAGGGATATGGATGCTGCCACCAAACATCAGGTGTTCAAACAAATGCGCAAAGCCGGTCTTGTTTGGGTCTTCATCCCTAGCACCTACATCATACAATACATTTACCACTGCCATGGGGGTGGATGGATCTTCATGCACCAAAACACGAAGTCCGTTGTCTAATACAAATCGCTCAAACTGGATCATAATATTCGGCTGCAATGTACAGGATTGAACGGATAGGCAGGCAGCTCAGCCCCTTTTCCTCCGTATATCGCCAATCTTCAGGGTAAGTACTTTAGGGACGCCATTGCGGAAAACCACTACCTGCATGGTAGCACCCGCATTTTGCAACAAGGTCTTGAGCGTCTTAATGTTTTTACTGTAATTATTATCTACGGCGAAAATAACATCACCAGCTTCAAAGCCGGCTTTATGCCCGGGCGTACCGGGAATCACATCAATTACTTTGATCTCCCCTTCCACCATATACACACCGAGTCCTGTGTAAGAATAATCAAAAGACTCTGCAAAATGTTCATTTGGTTTCAGGTAGATACTTTGCTCCGGATAATTGATGACCATATTAAACCGGCGTAATAAATCATTTCCAATCAATCCACCCAGCTGCGGATATGATGTTACATTGAAATCGTCTTCAAATATATGCGCAGGTACTCGCCTGAACTTGTATGGGCCGATTTTCAGCGATTTAACGATGGTGTACTCCATTCTTTTTTTGCCGCCCAATCCTTCTACCTGTGTGAGATAACGCTTGCGACTTTTACGCATCAATGTACTGTCCTGCGCAAAATCACTCGACATTAGAAAACACATGGCTGCACCGGTATCAAAAATAAAACGGGCATTCACCGTTCTACTGTCTTCCACTTCCAGATAAGGCAGGGGTAAAGTGCTGAAACTGGGTTTAAGTAAATAGCCACCTTTGGGATAACGGTAAGAACCGGGCGCATACACCTCAAGCATTTCTTTGTCGAAATCAATATGCACGATAAATCTTCTGAAGAAACTATATCCAATAATTCCATCAATCTGAATACCATATACACTCGTGAGTAGTTCGTAATCGTTAATATGAAAATCCAGTTTTTCTACCACAAGGCCCGGCAAGTGTAAGCTATGGTTATAGGCGAAAGCCACACGTTTCAAGCCGGCAATGCCTCGAATAGTTCTGTCAGACATTTCCATTTGCACGCCCAGTCTGGTGGCTGTTGCTGAATCAAGCGAAATACCTCCACTACCTGTATCCAGGATAAAGTTGAGCGAGTCCGTATGCTGATCAAGCGTGCCTCTAAGCATAATAACACCACCGCTATACTGCTGAAAGCGAAATCGGGTAAGCAATTTGGCTTGTGGCGGTACAAACTCCTCCTGTGCCAGACTTGGCAGTACTTGCAGCAGGAGTAAAACAGATATGATAAACCTTAACATCAATGGAATACCCAAATTAGGTCTATTTAAACAATTAGACAGCCGAGTTAGTTGCAGCGTTGCTTTTGTATACAGCTACCCCTTGTTAGGGTCTATCAAGCAGATACTTACAAAAGACAGAACAAAAGCCTGCTGCTAAGCAGGGCTTGATTACATTTGCAACATTAAGCGTACGCATATGCAGTTGGCAGATTTATACCAGAAGGCATTGAATTTTGAGTTCCTGAGTATTGAGGAAGGTATCTTTTTGTTTCAGGAAGCTCCATTATCAGAACTCATGTATGTGGCAGACCAGATGCGAAAGCATCATGTGCCACATGGAAAAGTAACCTGGCAGATCGACCGCAATGTGAATACAACCAATGTGTGCATTGCCAATTGTAAGTTTTGTAATTTCTATCGCATTCCTGGCCATGCAGATGCTTATATCACTGATATGGCTACTTATCGCAAGAAAATCAGTGAAACCATCAAATATGGTGGCGACCAACTGCTATTGCAAGGTGGGCACCATCCTGAACTTGGTCTGGACTTCTATACCAACACCTTTCGCGAGATCAAACAAGAGTTCCCTGACATCAAGTTGCACGCATTAGGCCCCCCAGAAGTTGCGCATATCTGCAAACTGGAGAAAATGAGCCATCATGATGTGCTAAAAGCACTGAAGGAATCTGGGCTCGACAGCTTACCAGGTGCCGGTGCGGAAATTCTTGTAGACCGTGTGCGCCGACTGATCAGTAAGGGTAAATGTGGTGCGGATGAGTGGTTGGATATCATGCACGAAGCACATAAACTGAATATCACAACTTCTGCAACCATGATGTTTGGTCATGTGGAAACACTGGAGGAACGCTTTATTCACCTTACCCGCATTCGTGAAGTGCAGGCCAAAAAACCTGCGGATGCAAAAGGTTTCCTTGCTTTTATACCCTGGACTTTCCAGGACGTTGATACCTTATTGGCCAGAATCAGGGGTGTTCAAAACCTGATTACTGCTGAAGAATACATCCGTATGATTGCCATCAGCCGCATCATGCTGCCGAATGTGTTGAACATCCAAGCCAGCTGGTTAACGGTAGGTAAACAAACTGCCCAGCTTTGTCTGCATGGCGGGGCCAATGATTTTGGCTCAATCATGATTGAGGAAAATGTAGTGAGTGCTGCCGGAGCGCCACACCGCTTTACCTACAAAACCATGCAGGATGCCATCCGCGAAGCCGGTTTTGAGCCCCAACTCAGAAACCAGCAGTACGAGTGGAGAACCCTGCCGGCTGCGATAGAAGAGCAGGTTATCAACTACTAATCCCCGCTCATGGCTTAAACCTCGATTAAATTCAAGTTGCCTGACCTGATTTTTGGGCGATATTCTGTAGTATTACAAAATGAAATCTGTGTATAACACAGGTCTCCCTCCTATTCCTTCCTTCATATCCTTCGAAAAAATCATCCACCTTTTCTGACATTTAAAGGATATGAACTTGTTTGAAGCTGTACTGTATCATGATTATTATGTGCTGCGCGATCAGCACAGGCTGGATAAAGCCGGCAGCGCTGGTGCGCAGATGATTTTTCTGGCATGGGTATTCAATGCCATATCCGTTTTATCGCTGTGGTTTGTTTATCTGAAATATACGGTTAACCCCTACGATTTAGAAGATACCTGGACTTGGCTTCAAAGCAATGTGGTTTTGATCAGAGCCGGATCCATCCTCGTGCTTTGCTCACTGTATATGGTTGCCTACCTGATTTATGGCGGCAAACAGAAAATGGCTTATGTAGCTAAGAAATACACCCACCTTAACGAAGACGATAAGAAAAGTCTGAGTAAAAAAGGGGCGAATTATTTCTACGGTTCTATGTTCCTGGCTATTATCTCAGTTATCGTAGCTTACGGCATATACATATTATAATCAATTAGTTACACATACTTTATTTTTCCTATTACATGATTGATGGACGGTTTCACCCGCCCATCAATTTTTTTTTCCTTTGTACTGTAACATCATTGCCCGCAAAACGTAATACCTAAGGCAAACCAAAAGATCAACCCTGCTGCATGACAGAAAGAGAATACAATGAGTGTGTAAACCAGTACGCAGACAATGTGTACCGCTTCATCCTGAAGAACCTCAGGCATGAAGAAGACGCACGCGATATTGTACAAACTGCTTTCGAAAAACTTTGGCGCAACAGGGAATCGGTTGAATCGGATAAGTCTAAGAGTTATCTGTTCACAGTTGCCTACAACCAGATGATTGATCATATCCGCAAACACAAGCGGATACAATTAAAGGATGAGTTTAGAGAGGAAGTTCGCGTGGAACACAAACCTGTGAACAACCTGAGAAAGGCCTTGATGGAAGCTTTGGACAGATTGAACGAAACACAAAGAAGCCTGGTGATGCTGAAGGATTATGAAGGCTATAGCTATGAGGAGATTGGTAAAATCACCGGCCTGAATGAAAGCCAGGTAAAAGTGTACCTGCACAGAGCCAGATTAACCTTAAGAAACTATCTGGTAAGTAAAGAAAACGTATTGTAAACATGAACATCAACCGCGATAATTACGAAAGCTGGTTTCTGCTCTATATAGATGCAGAACTTTCTGCTGAAGAACAGCAGGAGCTTGAAGCTTTTGTAACTGCCAATCCAGATCTGAAAGCAGAACTGGATTTACTGCTTGATACCCGGTTGATTGATGATGCACCTATCGCTTTCGATAAATCGATCCTGCTGCGCAGTGAACAAGCCGCTATCAATACCAACAATTACGAAGAGCAATTCCTCTTATACGTAGACGAAGAACTTGATGCGATAGAAAAAGCGGCCGTTGAAACCTTTGTTTTACAACACCCGGAAAAACAGGATGCGTTTACATGGCTGAAGCAGACCAAACTGCAGCCAGAGCAAGTTATCTTCCCTGATAAAGCATCCCTTTACAGAGAAGAAAAGAAAGAAAGACCTGTTGTTTTCATGCAATGGCGCAAACTGGCAGTAGCCGCTGCATTAATTGGTATAGCTGTTCTGGTTTGGACAGTAGTTCCACAAGATCAAACAACGCCAACTTCATTAGCCGATAATGAAACAAGTTTGCCCTCATCTAAAAATGCAGTTGATACCAAAACAGACGCATCATCTAGTGCAACCAATCAGGTGATTACTGATGATCAAACTTTCGCTGCAGTTAACAGCCCAAATAAAGTAGCTAAACAGCAGCCAACACGCTTCGCCAATAATGCGGAAGAAAAAAATAATGAACTCCCTGTAACAAACGATTTACTCAATCGTCAGGAAGATGTGATTGCCAGTGTTGTAGATGAAAGCAGGAAAGGTACCCAAGCCAACATCAACAACACGGTTAACAGACCAGCTACCATCACCATGGATCCGGTAATGGTGGCAGCAAAAACGGAAGACAATCCTGTTGCTAAAAACAATAATATTCAACAGGCTGTTTACCGCGAACTGGATACAGATGATGACAGAAAAACCTTGTATCTCGGCGCTGTAGAAATTAACAAAGACAAGCTCCGTGGTATTTTCAGAAAAGCTTCTTCACTTTTTAAATCTAAAGTGAAGCAGGCCGAAGCTGAAGAAGAAGAAACCAGCACATCTACTGTAAACAGTTCTCCTACCAGAACATCATTAGATTAATTTTTTAAAGAGAGATATATGAAACATGCAGTCATCGCCCTGGCAGCCATCCTCGCTGTATCTACAGGCTTCGCTCAGGAAAAAACAGACACCGTTAAAGTGGGCAATTTTGTAATCATCAAGAAAAATGCTTCCGGCTCAGACAGCAAGGAAACACGCATCCAGAATGATGACAGAATCATCAACATCAAGATCAATACCGACAAGAAAAAGAAGAAGCGAAACATCAGCACCAACTGGTGGATCATGGACCTCGGTTTTGCCAATTATCGTGATGAAACCAATTATGGTACAGCTGTGCCCGGTAACGCATATTTCAGACAACTGAGTACTGCAGCTGGTCCGGTTAACAGCAATAGTTATCGCCTCAATACAGGTAAATCATCAAACGTAAACCTGTGGTTTTTCATGCAGAAGCTGAATGTAGCCAACCATGTGCTGAACCTGAAATATGGTGCTGGTTTGGAGATGTATAATTTCCGCTACGATTCTCGTATCAGCTACAGAAAGGATATCAACAATATGCCCTATGTTTTTAATGATACAGTTTCATTTGAAAAGAATAAGCTCTATGCCGGCTACCTTACAGTACCTGTTATGCTGAACATTGATTTCACGCCTAATAGCAGAAAAGGATTTAACCTGAGTGCTGGTGTAAGTGCCGGTTACCTGATCGCCTCTCGCAATAAGCAGGTAAGTGGTGAGCGTGGCAAACAAAAATTCAAGCAAAACTTTGATATGGAGCCTTGGCGCCTGGCTGCAATTGCTGAGGTTGGCCTTGGACCGGTAAGACTTTACGGCAGCTATAGCCTCAATACATTACAAAAGAACAACACCCGTTTGGAGCAATACCCTTACGCTGTAGGTGTACGCTTCAGCAACTGGTAAGATTTTCTCAGAACCATTTCTCATGCAACGCCCCCTTTTCAGGGGGTGTTTTATTTAACGTTTCCCCACCGTTTTATTAAGCAAATTTTAGGTAAAACCTTGTCTGTCACACAATTTCCCCAATTAATTTGCGTTCCTATAAGGCAAAATTGTCCGTATGAAAAAAATGATTCGCATACTGGTTTTGGCCATCATTTTTTTCAGCCATGCATCTTATACCAAGCTGGCTGATAAGGATACCTATTTTATCCTCGTAGATAAGAGCGACGGTCAGCTGAAAGTCTATGAAGGCGATCAATGGCTGGTTAGCTATCCGGTTGTATTTGGTAATAGCGACAGAGGCGACAAACTGATGCAGGGCGATCGCCGCACGCCGGAAGGTACTTTCCACATCATGAACAAATACAAGCACGCCAAGTGGAGCCGTTTCATGATGATTGATTATCCCAACAAGGAAAGCTTCGAAAAATTTAATCAACGCAAAGCACAGGGATTGATTCCACCCAATGCACAAATTGGTGGTGCCATTGGTATTCACGGTACCTGGCCACATGAAGATTTTGCGATTGACAATAAAGTAAACTGGACAGAAGGTTGCGTAAGTACCAAGAACCTCTACATTGAAAAATTATTCGAGGTGATTCCAGTGGGTACTACTGTAATTATTCAGCAATAGAAGAACCAAGATAGATGAAAAGTCCCGCTCAATGGCGGGACTTTCTTTTTATTCAAACTCGTTTATTCAATTGTTGCTGCACCAAAATAAGGCTGCAAAACTTTCGGTATGCGAATACCGTTTTCTGTTTGATGGTTCTCTAACAAAGCGGCATAGATTCTAGGCAGGGCTAATGAACTACCGTTCAGACTATGCACCAATTGTGTTTTACCATCGCCTCCCTTAAAGCGGCATTTCATTCTATTTGCCTGGAAACTTTCGAAATTACTTACGCTGCTCACTTCCAGCCAACGCTCCTGCGCAGCGCTATACACTTCAAAATCATAGGTAAGTGCAGAAGCAAAACTCATATCACCACCACACAAGCGCAGAATGCGGTATGGCAATTCCAAACTTGTAACAAGGGCTTCCACATGTGCCACCATTTCATCTAAAGCTGCATAACTATTTTCAGGTTGCACCATTTGAATGATCTCTACTTTTTCAAACTGGTGTAAGCGATTTAAGCCACGCACATCCTTTCCATAACTACCCGCCTCTCTTCTGAAACAAGGTGAGTAAGCTGTCATCTTCACAGGAAGATCTGCTTCTTTCAAAATCACATCACGGTACACATTGGTTACCGGTACTTCGGCGGTTGGGATCATGTAGAAATTATCTACCGGCATATGGTACATCTGACCTTCCTTATCAGGCAGCTGTCCTGTACCATAACCACTAGCTTCATTTACCATAAACGGAGGTAAATATTCCAAATAACCAGCCTGGGTATTGAAATCAAGAAAATATTGAATCAATGCTCTTTGTAAGCGAGCGCCCTTACCAATATAAAAAGGGAAGCCGCTACCCGTTACTTTATTGCCTAATTCAAAATCAATCAGGTTAAACTGTTTGGCAATATCCCAGTGTGGTTTGGCGTTGATAGGTAATTGTGGCTGAGGACCTCCTGTTTTTACCGTTAGGTTGTCTTCCGCAGCACGGCCTTCCGGAACGATGTCTGCTGGTAGATTAGGCAATTGTACCAAGGTTTGCTGCAGTTGTTCTTCGGTTTCAGCCATCTTTGCTTTCAATGGCTCCAACTCAGCTTTCCATGCGGCCACTTGTGCCTTGAGCGCCTCTGCAGCATCCTTTTCACCCTTGCCCATCAGCATACCAATATCTTTGGAAGAACTATTCACTTTGGCTTGAATTGCATCAAATTCTGCCTGGATTTTCTTTCGCTGATCATCCACCTCAATAATAGTATCTACCAACCCGAGGTTTTGTACATGCTTCTTAGCCAGTCTTTTTTTAACGCCTTCCGGATCATTCCGCAGCACCGCTACCTGTAACATATCGACAATTTTGCGCAAAGATAACCCACGTGCAGCACAACCCTTTACCTTTGCCCGCATGTTTGTATCAGATGATTTACAGCAAAGATGGTGGGCGCTGGAAGCCAAGATGATGGAGCGGTTTGGTAAAAAGCCCGATCTGGAAGCCGTATTATTCTTGATTGGGATGCAGGAAACCGGTTTTATTCAGGAGAAAATCTCCAAAGAGCAGAAACAGGACCTAATGCATGTAGCGGTATGTACAGTTTTATCTGCAAGTGGGTATTACCAATTGGAAGGCAAGGACGAAGAAGGCTGGCCACATTTCCACCAAGTAAAAGCCCTGCCGGATATGCCAATGCCTGAGCAGGAGAATTTCATTAAAGACCATGTGCTGCTTTACTTTCAGCAGCAGGGTTTTTAAAGAAGCCGGATTTTACATTCAGATACGCGATTTTTATTCAATATTTGCAGGACCAAAAAACAAGATCATGAACTTTCCTTCTGACGTACGCTACACCAAAGACCACGAGTGGATTAAGCTGGATGGCAATGTTGCTACCATTGGTATCACTGATTTTGCACAGCACGAGCTGGGCGATATCGTGTATGTAGACATTTCCAGCGTTGGTAAAGCCATGAATGCGCATGAAGTGTTTGGCACAGTAGAAGCGGTGAAAACAGTTAGTGATCTTTTCCTCCCCGTTAGTGGTACGATTGCTGAGGTAAACAGTCTTTTGGAAAAGCAGCCAGAGTTGGTAAACAACGATCCATATGGCGATGGCTGGATGATTAAAATGACTGTAAATGACCCTGCAGAAGTAGCCGCCCTTATGGACAGCGCCGCTTATCAGGCCCTGGTTGGTTAATTTTTCCGGTGATAAAACCGGACCTTATGCTTTTGCGTATATCAGTGTAACATCTGAATATACAACCCCAACCGATTGGAAGCAGTACAACAATACAGCGAAACAGAGCTGGTCTATCTGCTGAAACAACGCAGTGAGTCCGCATTCAGCTACCTGTACGATAATTACGCACAGGCACTCAATGCAGTGATTCTCAATATTGTGCCCGATCATGACCTCGTGCAGGACGTACTGCAGGAAGTATTTGTCAAGATCTGGAAGCAGATAGAAAGCTACGATGCACAGAAAGGCAGATTGTTCACCTGGATGCTGAACATAGCCCGCAATGCCGCCATTGACCTGGTGCGTAGTAAAGGCTATCGAAAACAACAGCAGAGTGGCGAGTTAACAGACCGCAATGCGGAATCTGCAGGTTCCAGCCAGGTAGCAACGGATCATATCGGCCTGCGCAAACTGGTGTATCAACTGAAAGAAGAGCAACGCATTTTGGTGGAGCTCGCTTACTTTCAGGGCTATACTCAGGATGAAATAGCACAGCTGTTAAATATTCCGCTGGGCACCGTGAAAACACGTCTTCGCGCAGCATTAACCCAATTGAGATCATCTATCAAAGCATAATGGATATACAGGCATACATACAAAGCGGCATCATTGAAAGCTACGTGCTTGGCCTGGCTGATGCGGATGAGGTAGCAGAATTGCTGCGCATGCGCGATCAGTATCCCGAAGTTGCAGCGGCGATTGTACAATTTGAAGCCGAATTAAAGCAACAACTGGAAAACAGTGCACCGCCACCTTCTCCCGCCCTGAAAGCAGCATTAATGCAGGAATTGGCACCTGAGTTTCGTAAGCCGGCTGTGGTTAAGCCTTTACAATCGTGGCTGCGTTATGCAGCAGCTGCATCCATTATCCTGCTAATCGGCAGTGCAAGCTTGAATCTCTACTTATACAATGAAGTAAACGAAACAAAAGGAAAATATCAGGCATTATTGGTCGAGAAGAACTCCATCATTGCAGACAATAAAGTATACCAAACAAAAATGCAGGATATGTTGAATAGCCTGCAGATGATGAATGACCCTGCAATGAAGAAAGTAATGATGCCTGGCGTAAAAGGCAAGGAACAAATGCTGACAACTGTGTATTGGGATAGCAGAAGTAAGGATGTGTATGTGTTTAGCAACAATATGCCTGCTGCTCCAGCTGGTTTCTCTTATCAACTCTGGGCAATTGTAGATGGCAAGCCTGTTGATGCCGGTGTTATGGATAACTGTGCAGGGCTTTGCAGAATGAAGAATATACCAAAAGCAGAAATGTTTGCCATTACATTGGAAAAAGCAGGTGGTAGTCCTGTACCTACTTTAACACAAATGCTGGTAGCAGGTAAGGTCTGAATCTGAATACAGGAATAAATCGTATATCCTGTGTACGCTGCCTTCGGCAGATTGTATACAGATGGAGGGAGCTGGCAATGCCGGCTCCCTTATTTTTGTATAATGCCGCAAGTACCTTATCGATTCTATATTCCTGCGCTTATCTGGTTTATTACGCTGACCATTTTATTACTTATTCCGGGTTCTACCATGCCCAAACATCCATGGTTTGAAATGTTACAAATTGATAAGTGGGTACATATTGTTTTGTTTACAGGACTTATTCTTTTATGGACGCTTCCTGCCGCGTATGCCGGCTATGCGCTTAGTAAGAGAAGTAGCTGGAATATGAGTATGGTTGTTATGGCCATTTGTTACGGCATTGCCATGGAATTTGTTCAGGAGCATTGGGTGCCCAATAGATCATTTGAAGCAGCCGATATGCTTGCAGATAGTGCTGGAGCTCTATTGGGATGGCTGATCAGTAAAAAATACTGGTACAGATTTCAAAAAAGAAAGCCCCTGTAGAAACAGGGGCCGCAACCAAAACTAACTGCTTATGAGAAAAATAACTTGATTGTTGTTTTCTAAAGTATGTAGTGCAAACCGGGTGCCAAACTCTTCACTGCTTTGTTAAAACCCTCTTAATAGATACTGTTCGTATTATTCCCGTTGCCTAATGCAAACTTCCTATTTAAGACAAACTTCTCTGTCACCGGTTTAACACATTTCTGTTAAACACCCGTTAATGGCAGGAAACTGCTGTAGCGCCTGTATTCTGTATCAGTGGGCTGATATATGGAATACCCAGATTCATACCTCGTAAAATCAACATGACAGCCATGAAAGCCACTACAAAAGGCATGGCTTTTTTAATCATGTTTCTTGTGCTGATACCAACCATCATGCCGAAATATGACAGTAGAAACATTGCAGGCAAGGTGCCTAAACCATACGCTGCCATAAATCCAACACCACCTTCAACACTTCCTGCTGCCAATGCACCTGTGATAGCCAAATACACCATACCACAAGGCAATAAACCGTTGGCCATACCCAATACAAACAGCCCCGGTATACTTTGTTGCTGTAAACGTGCAGCAATAAAATCCTGAACAGCCTGTTGCAACTTATCAAAGCTGCGGATATGCAGATAGTTTTTACCAACTGAAGTCTGAATCAGGATCATCAAGACCATGATCCCTAAAACAATGGAGAACCATTGTTGAAAACCCCCGAGATACACAGATCTGCCGGCAATGCCAAAAAGCAATCCCATCAGGGCGTAAGTAAATACCCGCCCAATATTGTACAACAGAATACCAATCAGCTTTTGTTGCTTGGGTAAAAAATGTACGGGTAATGCAAAAGCAATCGGACCACACATACCAACACAATGAAAACTGCTAAGTGCACCAAGTGCGAGACCAGATAATATGGTTTGCCAGAGTAACATTATTCAACAGCAAGATTTTCTTCCATGTAATATGCTTTATCACCAGATGCCCAGTTGATTTTTACCACGAAACGGGTATTGGCAACATCCTTTTTACTAATCTGCTGCACCCCATTTGCATCTGTTTGCACAGCGGTACGATAATCCAGTTTACTGTTAGTAGGACAGTAAAAATAAACTTCGCCCTTTAGTGGCTGACCCTGCAGTTCTTTTGGATACTGAATCAGTACATAATCAGCATTTTGATTAATGCTTATCTTACTGATAGCCGATGCATTCTGTTTTCCATCAATTTTTTCCTGATAGCGAAGCTCTTCTTTGTAGTAGTCTTTACTAACCAGTTCAAAATTGGTATTCACTGCTTTGTATACCAATGTACCCATGAGCAGTGCAAAACCAATAAATACGAGTACGAGTTTATTACCCCAGTTCATCTTCATAGCATTGTAAAGTTTAGTTGGCTACCGGGCCAAGAAAGCTGGAACTTGATGTTGCAATCTTCCTATCACCCTCATATAGTGCCAAACGAATTTTTGTTTTCCGCTCTTTAATACTGGTTTTCGGCAGTATTACGAAGAAGGAACCTGAACCTTGTCCTTCTTTTATGACATGAATAGTTGGTTTACCAATCACCTCTATCTTTCCTGGCATTTCTTCTAAACGAACAGAGAGTTGAATATCATCTGTTGTTTTATTCACCATTTTGATATTGTACAAATTAGAAATACTATCTGTACCTCTTTCCTGGAAAAGAATGCCGGGTGTTCTCATTACAGTAGCATCAATATCGGCTCTGGTTGCCAATAGTACAGATAAAACAGTTACTACTACTGCAAGCAAAGCAGTATACAGTTTCATCCGGGTTGTATAACGAAGTGGTTCTCCATTTGCAATAGAGTTCTCAGAAGCATAACGAATCAAACCTCTGGGTTTTCCCACTTTATCCATTACCGTATCACAAGCATCGATACAGGCTGTACAACCTACACACTCCATCTGAACGCCGTTGCGGATATCAATGCCTGTTGGACAAACACGTACGCATTGATGACAATCCACACAATCGCCCAATTGCACATCCTGATTTTTTCTGGCATGACCACGAGGCTCACCACGCTTATAGTCGTAAGCCACAATCATGGAATTCTTATCCAACAAAACACTTTGCAGTCTTCCGTATGGGCAAACAACAATACAAGCCTGTTCTCTGAAGAAAGCATATACTGCATAAAAAACAGCGCTGAATACCAGAATAGCAGAAAAACCTACGACGTGCTGACTTATTGGTTCAGTAATGATCTTTTCCAGTTCCTTGATACCGATGATGTATGCCAAAAAGAAATTGGCAATAATGAAAGACAATAAGTAAAAAGCGAGGTGCTTTAAACCAACTTTTGCTATTTTCTTACTTGTCCAAGGTGCATTTTTCAATAAACGTTGTGCTGGCGCATCGCCCAATATCCAGTACTCTACTTTACGGAACATCATTTCCATAAAATTGGTCTGCGGACAGGCCCATCCGCAAAACAATCTTCCGAATGCGGCTGTAAATAAAATAATGAACAGCACAAAAGTGATCATCGTGAGACCGAAGATGAAAAAGTCCTGAGGCCAGAATACTTTCCCAAACAGAATAAAACGTGCATTAGGTATGTTGAACAAAAACAATGGTCTGCCATCAATGTGCACAAATGGTAAACCGAAAAACACAACGAAGTAGAAAATACTTAATACCGTTCTGATGTTATAGAACTTACCCTTAGGCTTGTGTGCATAAATCCACTTACGCTTGCCATGCTCATCAACCGTACCAATTCTGTCTCTGAAAGCCTCTGTCTGAATCTCATTCAGGTGATCAATCTCACTAAACATAACCACTGTATTTAAAGTTTAAAATGCCTGTGGTAGTCCACAGGCATTATTCTTATTGAAGCGAAGCAATCTTAGGTTTAGCTGAATCAGCTGCTGCGCCTTCAGGAGCGCCTTCCTGATACAAACTTCCCTGTGGCTCCTTGGGATTGGCAGGCTTGGTTCCCCTCAAACTCTTGATATAACTTGTTACCTGAGACATCTGCACCGGAGAAAGATCTTCCTTCCAGCTGCGCATGCCTTTTTCAGGTACACCATACTTAACGGTTTTGAATATATCCTTCACACTACCACCATGCAACCAATAATCATCGGTAAGGTTAGGGCCAACACTACCCCCACCATCTGCAAGGTGACAAGCTGCACAGTTTGTTGCAAACACATTTTTACCAGCAGCAAGAGCAGATGCATCAGTTAATAAGACAACCGTATTCTCATCTACATTATTGGCCGACTTTTTCAGGTATGCTTCTTTTTCTGCTTCAGCTTTTGCCATAGCGATGGAATACTCTTCGCCACTCAAAGGTGCTGTATGTGATACATGGTAACGCCACAAATAAATACCTGCAAAAACGATTGTGATGTAGAAACCATATAACCACCATGGCGGCAGGCGATTATCCAGTTCACGAATGCCATCATAATTGTGACCCAGATCTATCTTAGCTTCTTCTTTAATTGGACGGAAACTATTGAACTTGTCCCACCACTTCACCCACATATTCTCTTCTGCAACTTGCTCAGCGGCAACACCTGCTGTAGCTGCATTCAAAGCTGCTTCTTTGGCAAGTAAGAGTTTGAGGTTATACAACAAACCAAGAATAATGGCTAATTCTAACAGGATAACTGCAAGCAAAGAATAAAAAGAAACTTGTGATAAGCCTGCGATCAGGGTAACCTGCTCAGCAGTTGCATCAGTTGCAGCGGCATCTTGTGCAAAACTGCTGGTGCTTAATACCATCAGCGCAATCACAGAAAGGATTTTTACAGTTGGGTTTGTATCCTTGTAGCGCTGCAGATACATTTTGGCTGCACCAATTACCACATTGGCAAGCAATGCGATCGCCAGTAGCAAACCAAAAATCACTACCAGCATCACAATAGCTACTGGATTGGATAATTCTGATTGCTTTGGCGGGCCAGCCGCAAATGCACCTGCAGGGGCTAACAAGGCCGCAGTAACCACTACTGCTTTTTGTAACCAACTGTACACTGTATGAAGAAAAGATTTCATATTGGTTGTTTTAAGGTTGGGTTATGATTTGACTTCGGAATGATCAAATGGAATTTCACTCAAGTGAGCGATCAACTTTTTGTCTGCTTTAAATACCCAGATTGCCATGAAGACAAAAAAGGTGAAGAAAAGCATGAAAGAGCCTAATCCGTAAATACTCACTCCTGTTATTGATTCCAGATAATTGATGAATTTCATGTGTCTTGATTTACTTCAGTGAAGCTACTTGTGATTTCTGCTCGCCTTTGATATCAACACCAACACGTTGCAGGTAAGCAATCAGTGCCACGATTTCTGCATCAGCAGCTGTCTCAATTTTATCCTTCTTCAGATTATCCTTGATTTTATTGGCCTGAGCCATCAATTCAGCATTGGCTTGTGCATCGTATCCTTCAGGATATGGTACACCCAAGGTTTGCATTGCTCTGATCTTAGCAGGAGTCAAAGAAGTATCAATCTTGGTATCCAGTAACCAAGGATATTGCGGCATGATAGAACCCGGAGACATAGTGCGTGGATCCAGCATGTGGTTATAGTGCCAGCTGTCTGGATACTTACCGCCGATACGAGCGAGATCCGGACCAGTACGCTTACTACCCCACTGGAATGGATGATCATACACAAACTCTCCTGCTTTGCTGTATTCGCCATAACGGGCTACTTCATCTCTGAATGGACGAACCATTTGTGAGTGACAGGTATAACAACCTTCTTTCACATAGATATCTCTACCCTGAAGTTCTAACGGTGTATAAGGTTTTACAGAAGCAATGGTTGGGATATTACTCTTCACCAGGAAAGTTGGAATCATTTCCAGTAAACCGCCAATGGCTACCAGTACAAAACTCCATACCAGCATCTGCACAGGCTTACGCTCAATCCAACGGTGCCAGTATTCCTTACCATGTGTTTCAATAACCTTAGGCAATGGTGCTGCTTCAGCTGCTTCATCAGCAATCAAACTACCACTCTTAACAGTTTTTACCAGGTTATATACCATCACAAAAACGCCTGAGATATACAGTAAACCACCCAAACTTCTGGTTACATACATGGGTATGATATGGGTAACTGTTTCTAAGAACTGGAATTTCAGCTGACCTTCTTCTGTGAACTGCTTCCACATCATTGCTTGTGTAAAGCCTGCCCAATACATTGGCAATGCGTACAACACAATACCCAATGTACCAATCCAGAAATGCGTTGTGGCCAGTTTCTTAGAGTACAATTGTGTACCGAAAATGCGTGGAATCATCCAATACAGCATACCGAATGCGATGAAACCATTCCAGCCCATAGCACCAATATGCACGTGCGCAATTGTCCAGTCTGTAAAGTGTGAAATGGCATTTACATTTTTCAGACTCAGCATCGGTCCTTCGAAAGTGGACATACCATAACAGGTAACTGCCACTACCATGAATTTCAAAACGGGATCCTCTCTTACCTTATCCCATGCACCACGCAGGGTGAATAAACCATTCAACATACCACCCCAACTCGGTGCAATCAGCATCACACTGAATACTGTACCAAGGCTCTGTGCCCAATCAGGCAAAGCTGTATATAACAAGTGGTGCGGACCAGCCCAGATATAAATGAAGATCAAAGCCCAGAAGTGAATAATAGATAAACGATAACTATATACAGGTCTGTTGGCAGCTTTTGGCATGAAGTAATACATCAAACCCAACACAGGTGTTGTTAAGAAGAATGCCACCGCATTGTGACCATACCACCACTGTACCAATGCATCTTGCACACCGGCATACCAGCTATAGCTTTTCAGTGGAGAGAAAGGAATTTCAAAAGAGTTCACAATATGCAGCATAGCTACTGTAACCCAGGTTGCGATATAAAACCAGATAGCGACATACAAATGGCTTTCGCGACGGGTTAAAATGGTACCAAACATATTGATACCGAATACTACCCAAATAAGGGTGATGGCGATATCGATTGGCCATTCTAATTCTGCATATTCTTTACCCGTAGTATAACCCAGGAAAAGGGTTACTGCTGCTGCAACAATGATCAACTGCCAGCCCCAGAAATGGATCTTACTGAGCAGATCGCTGAACATACGTGCTTTGCACAAACGCTGCAAAGAATAATAAATACCTGCAAAAATGCAGTTACCCACAAATGCGAAAATCACCGCATTGGTGTGTACAGGTCTCAATCGGCCAAAAGTAGTTGGCGCAAAATTGAAACTGGCCGCTGGCAGATAAAACTGGATGGCTACCAGTAAACCGGCAAGCATACCCACTATACCCCAAAGTACAGTAGCGTATGCAAAATTTCTGACCGTGCGGTTGTCGTAGTGAAATTGCTCTACTTGCATATCAGTTGGTTGATTTAAGGTGCTGAATGAATGTTTGTGTTGAGATATTATGCTGATGGCTTTTTGTCATCAAAAAGGATTCTTACCGGGGGACTTGCCTCATCATCAAACTGCCCGTTTTTAACGCTCCAGATAAAAGCTGCCAGGAACAGACCGGCAACAGAAATACTTGCGATTAGCAGAACAATGATTACACTCATGATTGGTTATATACTGAGGCCAAAAATATTTCGTCACCAAAGCAGGGTAAATGATATAACTCAACCACCCAGATGATTTTTGTCATGTTTTTGTCAACTGTTTAACCAAATGCTTTTCAATCGCTTAGGAGTATAAACACTTTACGGATTTAAGCGCAGCTTCCATGAGAAGAAATTACTCAGTCCATAAGTAATAAAGAGAATACTGATGGTACTTGCAGGCATCAGTATTGCAGCAATCATTGGCGATAATTGAGCGGTAACCGCGAAATACACCCCAATGATGTTATAAATGATTGATACCACAAATGCAGCCATCACCACATACTTATTGGCACGGCACAAACGGATTATCTGCAGTAACCTAGGTAATTGCGCTGCTTCCATAATGGCATCACTGGCTGGAGTAAAATTGTTGCTGTTCTCAGTAACGGCTACACCAATATCTGCCTGCTTCAAAGCCCCAGCATCATTTAAACCATCCCCAATCATCATCACTTTATGTCCGGCACGCTGCAATTGTTTTACTACCTCCAGCTTATCCTCGGGTTTCTGGTTGAAAAGAATATGTGCCTGAAAACCCAGAAGGTCTTGTAAATACTGCTGTTCACCCGCATTATCACCACTCAGCACAGCCAAATCATAACGCTTACGTAAATGCCTGATCATTGCAGGCACCTGCTCGCGATAATGATTTCGGACGGTGAATCTTCCTAAGACTTCCTCCTCAATAGCAATGTATACCGCCGTATCAAATTCGCGGCCCTGCTGATGTGTAACAAATGCTTTTGAGCCAATAGTTACCAATACACCGTTCACAAAACCCTCAATGCCTTTACCTGTTTGCTCATTGAAAGCAACTACTTCCAACTTGCGTACTTCACCCAAACTTGAGACTATGGCCTTGCTCATGGGGTGTGTAGATTGTGCAGCCAGCGAAACAACCAGTTGCTTTTGTTCCTTGGTTAAAGACTTACCATCAAAGCGTATATCCTGACCTGTGCCTGTGGTTAAAGTACCTGTCTTATCAAAAACGATATAATTAGCATCTGCCATTTCTTCAATAGCCTGTGCATTACGCATGTAAACATGCTTGCGACCAAGAATGCGGAGAATATGCCCGTTTGTAAATGTATTACTCAACAACAGCGCACATGGGCAAGCTACAATGAGCACAGCTGTTACAGCTGGCCAGATATTGGCTGGATTATTCAAATACCAGTAAGCAGCAGCACTTGCAGCGATTGCAAACACAATCCATGTAAAATAGCGACTGAGCAGATGCACAAAGGATCTTTCCTCATACTGCTTTTCTTGTTTTAACTCATCTCTGTTCCATAAGCGCGTAAGATAACTCTGTGATACTTCTTTAATAACCAGTATCTCAATATTGCCGCCAATTTGTTTACCTCCTGCATAAACAATCTCGCCCATTTCTTTCTCAACAGGCACGCTCTCACCGGTTACAAAACTGTAATCAATCAGGGCCTTACCACGTGTAAGAATACCATCGGCAGGAATCAATTCCTGATGGTGTATCAATAAAGTATCGTCTAATTGCACAGCAGGCAGGCTGGCTGTTTCTTCATTACCATCGCGCAAGCGTGTAACAGCAATTGGGAAATACGAAGTATAGTCTCTTTCAAAAGAAAGCTGCTCATAAGTTTTGTCTTGCAACACCCTACCCACCAGCATAAAGAAAACAATCCCGCTCATGCTGTCGAAATACCCACTGCCTGTATCAGAGAGCACTTCATAAATACTTCTGCCAAAGGTTACCCATATCGCCAACACAATGGGCGCATCAATATTGAGAAAACGATGTTTTAAACTTTTCCAGGCACTGCTGTAAAACTCAGTAGCACTGTAGAAAAATACAGGCAGACTGAGAAGCAGATTCAGATAGCGGAAGAGATTTACCAAGTGTTGTTCCTTTGCATCAATCCCTAAGTACTCAGGGAAACTCATTAGCATGATATTGGCAAAGCAGAAACCAGCAACACCGAGTTTAAAGATCTTTGACTTATCAAAGAACTGCTTTCGTTTTGAAAGATTCTGCAGGCTGATATAGGGCTCATAACCAATACTGGTAAGCAATTCAGCCACTTGACGCATGCTAACGCTATTGTGGTTGAAAACAATTTCAGCTTCTTTTCGGGTAAAGTTCACCTTACTGCTAATAACTGCCGGGTTGATACGATGCAGATTTTCCAAAAGCCACAAACAGCTGCTACAGTGCATTTGTGGCAGATAAAATGTTACATGTGTTTGTTGCTCATCGCGAAAACTGGTAAGTGATTGTTTGATACCAGCATCATCCAGAAACGCAAACTTGCCTTCCCTTACTTTAATCTTTTGGCTATTGCCTGGATTATTGCTGATGGTATAATAATCACACATCCCGCTTTTATTCAGGATTTCATACACCATTTTACAGCCTTCGCAACAGAAAGCTTTTTCATGGGCATGAATTGGTGCTGTACCGCAGTCTTCTCCGCAGTGGTAACAACTGGTATGTTGTGCCGTTGTAGATGTAAGCATGTGCTAGATCAATGATGATGTCCGTGATGTGATTTTGCAGATTTACCGGTAACCTTTGGATACAACAGATTTTGCTCTACGTGAATCCATTGCAAGACTTTTGTCTCCAGCGTGAATAGTTCGTTCAAGCACTCACGCCACTCCATTGATGCATTTGGCGTTGGACTGAAATTATTCAGTAACTGACGCAATCTTTGCATGAGGTTAATGATGACTTGATGGGTATTGTGAATGTTCTCAAAAACCTTGTGTTCCAGACAAGGGCCAGAACCATCCATCTTCACAGTTCCTTTATAGTTTCGCTTTATGCAGGGATAAACAATTCCGGATTGCTTCAAAAACAAATGCTTGATTTCGTCTTCTAATTTTGAGAAAACCAATTGTACCAGTTCTGCAACTGAAACAGGGAGTTCTTTGATTTGAGGATTGGACAGCAGATAAGACTCTATTTTCTGACAAGAGGCATTAATCTCCGGCTGAAACTCAAATTGAATGAGATTACAGAGACCTTCAGGTGTGAGCGCTTCTTGTGAACGGGTTTCCAATCGATGCAGGAACATACAACACAATTTACGTGCAAGGTATCTTCCTGCTCTACGCTTAACTATGACTCAACTCATTGTAACACATGATTTTTGTCATGTTTAACTGGAGTTGTGCGAGGCTTAATCCTGTAAATTGGCTGTGCGCACCAGATCCTTAACTTTCATTATACGGATTCGCTTTCCGTCAAGATCGATGATGCCATCTTTTTTAAATTCTGATAAGAGACGTATGGTAGATTCTGTAGCAGTACCAACAAGGTTGGCAATTTCTTCTCTCGATAAACGCACATTCAAGGTTGTACCATCCTGCTCAAAACCGTAGGTTTCTTTGATGAAGAGCAAGGTTTCAGCCAAACGTTCACGAACTGGTTTTTGTGCCAGATGCGTAATCTTTACCTCAGCTTTATGCAGCTCATCACTCAGCATCTTCATCATCTCGAAAGCCAAGCCAGCATCATGTTTCAGCGCATGCACAAACAAATCCTTTGGAACAAAACACACCTGTGTATCTTCCAGCGCAATAGCAGAAGAACCATAACGGTCTCCACTCAATAATGCGCGATAACCCATAATATCGCCACCCTTCAATAATCTGGTGATATGCTCTTTTCCATCATCGCCGAGATGGGATAATTTAATCTTTCCTTCATTGATACAATACACGCCGAATGGATATGCACCTTCATGAAATATCACCTGTCCTTTCTTGTAGGTGTTACAGACTTTCTGCATGTTGATCTCTTCTAAAAACTCGCTTTTCGCTTTACAGAGAACAGAGGTAAAGCGATGTGCGCAGTACTGGCATTGTGAGTGATCAACTTCGGCTTTCATATAAGAACAGTTGTTAATTCAAATCTAAGTATTTCAACGCTATCTCTGTGAATTTTTCTTGTTTAAATTATTGATTTACAATCTTTTGTGAAAGAAATCAAGGGGCATCTTGTAACAAAAAAAGAACACATTTTATCCAAAACGCGGCGAAACTACAACTAATCAAATGTAAATCAATGAATTAAGCTTTAAATGAACACCTAATTTGGTTTAATATACTTGTACCATTCCCTCAACAGAAAAGTCATCAAACGTTTGCGCTCAAGGTAATAAGAGCTGTCTTAATGCTTCCTGGTTTCCTGAAAAAACATTGAAATCAACCCGCATGGTAATACCACTTACCTGACCCTGATCGCTGTGCTGCCAAAAAGACCAGGGCCGGTTGATTCTCGGCCGCTCAGGCTGAAAATAATGCGCTACCCATAAGGGGTAAGCATTGAAATCCGGGCCAAGTTCCTTTTCATAAAAATCAGCAAAAGTGTAAATAATCGGCTTTCTGCCAGTTGCCTGCTCTACATGGTCCAGCCATTCCTGCAAACGCTTACGCATCAGTGTTCTTGGCACGCGATGCAACTTTTCAATATCTACAACAGGTGGTAGATCGCCCGGTAATAAGGGCACATTTTTCAAGAAATTTTCTGCTTGCTTTTTACCGCTTTTGGTAGCCAAAAAATAGTGATATGCGCCTCGCACAAGTCCAGCTTTACGTGCTTCAGCCCAATTGTAGGCAAATCGTTTGTCAACATCATTCAAACCCTCGGTGGCTTTGATAAATGCAAAGCTGAGTGAAGAGGTATCGGCTTTCATTTGCTTTACCCCAGGCCAATAAATTGCCCCCTGATAACTACTTACATCAATGCCATGAATGCTATAGTCTGCAGGCATACTTATACCAAACGCTTCAAAACTGGTACGCTTAGCAACTACTTCCTGCTGATCTGCTTTCCATTTCTGGTAAACAAACCAACCATTTCCGATCAATAAAACCGCCAATATGCCTACCGGAAGCCATAATTTCCAAGCTGGCTTTTTTGTACGAGCTTTTGATTTTATGGTTTTTTGCTTAACTACCTTATGCTTTGCCATCTGTACGCAAAAATGCTGAAAATATAGCGCGATTAGCGATTGCGCATACACAAAGCTCTGCGATTCTGAATTACTCGCTTATTTTTGGCGCATGCCATATTTTAACTGGAATGACTCGCTCAATTTGATTTCCAAACTCAGGTTTGCAAAAGTTTGGAATGCGGGTAAAGTATGGACCAGCTATCAAATCAGTAAGCTTACCGGTAAACCCACACAGTGGGGTTTACCTATCTCCATTTCTTTTGAGCCAACCACCAGTTGTAACCTGCGCTGCCCTGAATGCCCCAGCGGTTTAAGGGAATTCACCCGACCAACCGGCATGTTGCAGAAAGATTTCTTTCGGCAAACAATTGATGATATTCATAAGGAATTGATCTACCTGATTTTTTATTTTCAGGGTGAGCCATATTTAAATCCGGACTTTCTGGATATGGTGAAATATGCGCATGATAAGGGTATATACACCGCTACTTCTACCAATGCCCATTACTTGACGGATGAAAAAGCACGGAAAACAGTTGAAAGTGGATTGGACAGACTAATCATCTCCATTGATGGTACTACACAGGATGTTTATGAACAATACCGCGTGGGTGGTAAGCTGGAGAAAGTGCTGGAAGGTGCCAGAAATATTGTTAAATGGAAAAAAGCGCTGAACAGCAAAACACCCTTTGTTTTCTTTCAGTTTCTGGTTGTAAAACCAAATGAACATCAGATAGAAGCAGTTAAGCAATTAGGCAAGGAAATCGGCGTGGATCAGGTAAGGCTAAAAACCGCCCAGGTTTATGATTACGAAAACGACCCTAACCAACTTATTCCAAGCATTGACAAATACAGCAGGTATAAAAAAGACCGAAAAGGGCAAATTCGGGTAAAAAGTGGCTTACAAAACCATTGCTGGAAGCTCTGGCATGCCAATGTAATCACCTGGGATGGTATTGTTGTGCCCTGCTGCTTTGATAAAGACGCCATGCACCACCTGGGCAATCTGAAAATGCAAAGTTTTAAAGATGTATGGCATAATGCCAATTACCAGCAATTCAGAAAGGAATTGATGAGCAGCAGAAAAAATATTGACATCTGCTCCAACTGCAGCGAAGGCTTGCGCATTTGGCAGGATTAGTACCCCCTGAAGCTATTGTATTAAACGATTTGGTTGTAAACAGGTTTTTTTTTCTGCGCAACACTTTCCTACCTTGTTCTTAGAAAGAAAACCCCAATGGCACTATCTGCATCCATCATCACCCGTTTACAAACGCAACACCTCGATTTGCGCAAAATATTAGCTGATGTATCTACAGAAGCTTTACATAAGAAACAGGATCAATCCTGGAGTATTTACGAGCACCTGATTCATCTGGCTGTTTACCAACCAAGATTCATTCATCGCCTGAATGATATTGTTCAAAATCAGGCTTCCGTTTTCTCTGCCTACGATACCAAAAAAGATCCCCTTTTCCAGGAATATCAACAATTAGAAGTGATGGATATTTGGGATCGTATTCAGGAAAGAAGAGAAGACCTGATCAGCATTGCTGAAGCCCTGACTGATGCACAACTGAGCAAAACAGGCACCCATGCATTATACGGCAGTATGTCTGTTGGCGACTGGATTGACTTTTTCCTACTGCATGAAGCGCATCACATGTACCGCATGCTTATGTTGAAACTGGAACACAATCCCATTGCGCAACAGAAACAGGTGAATGCCTGATGTGCATTATTGAGACAATCGTCTTGAATCATCCACATACACGCAGTTTACAGCTGACTAACTTATCTTCGACAGATGAAGCAGCTGTTACTATCTACCCTTTTTTCGCTGTTACTGACAGCCTTAAGCGCACAGCAAAATCCCAACTATGAATTTCGTGGTGTCTGGGTTGCTACTGTAGAAAATATTGACTGGCCAAGCAAAAAAGGCCTGTCTGTAGAAGAACAAAAAGCAGAGTATATCCGCATGCTGGAGATGCACCAACGCAATGGCATGAATGTCATTGTATTTCAGGTGCGCCCTGCCGCCGATGCTTTTTATCCCTCACAATATGAACCATGGAGTGAGTATCTCACGGGCGTTCAGGGACAACCACCTTCACCCTATTATGATCCACTGGCTTTTATGATTGAGGAAACACACAAGCGAGGTATGGAGTTTCATGCTTGGCTGAATCCTTATCGCGCTGTGTTCAATATCAACAAATCCAAAATAGCACCATCACATATCACCAAAGTACATCCGGAATGGTTTGTGGATTATGGCGATAAAAGATATTTCGATCCCGGTGTACCAGAAGCACGCGCGCATGTAAACCGTGTTGTTAAGGATCTGGTGAGCAGATATGATCTGGATGGCATTCACATGGATGATTATTTCTATCCTTACCGAATTGCGGGGAAAGAATTTCCTGATGCAAAAAGCTTTGCTGCTTATGGCAAGGGGATGAATAAAGACGATTGGCGCAGAAGCAATTGTGATACCATCATCAAGCAATTGTATGAAACCATCAAGCAAACCAATGCAAGGGTAAAGTTTGGAATTAGTCCGTTTGGCGTTTGGCGCAATCTGGATCAAGATCCCAAGGGTAGTGCCACAAAAGCAGGTCAGACTAACTACGACGATCTCTATGCAGATATTCTGCTCTGGTTAGAAAAAGGCTGGATGGATTATGTGGTGCCGCAGTTGTACTGGGAAAGAGGTTTTAAAGTAGCAGATTATGATGTATTACTAGAGTGGTGGAACAAACATACCTACGGCAAGCATTTGTATATTGGCCAGGGTATCTATCGCGCCGGAACTTCTCCCGCATGGAAAAGCCTTGATCAGTTACCGGAACAAATTCGCTTGCTGCGTAATTACAATACCACACAGGGTAGCGTGTATTTCAGCAGTAAGAGTTTTGTAAAAAATCCGAATGGCTGGAATGATAGTCTGCGCAATAACTATTATGCAATACCTGCATTGGTACCAACCATGCCATGGTTGGATGATGTGAAACCCGCACCACCTAGTGCCAGAAAAAGAGATACGGACCAATACACCCTAATCTATGACGGCAAAGAACAGATTAAGCAATATGTGCTACTTTCTGATAAAGGTGTAAAAGGTGGCAATCCTGTGATTGTGCAATGGATCATGCAAACGGGGAAAACAGATATCCAGGTAAGCCACCACAGACAAAACGGTCACACACTCTTTGTGGCAGCAGTGGATAAGAATAACAATATGAGTAACCTGATTGAACTGAACTAAGTATCAAGAGGAGGCAACTCCTCTTTTTTATGCGCTTTGTTTTAACCATATTATGCTGCATCAACGCTTTTACTATAAGCGCTCAAATAGATTCCACAAAACCAAAGTTTAGCTGGGATGCGTATGCAGGCTTTTACTACAACCACGACTTCAATCAGCCATTCAACAAAGAAAGACCTCCCTTCACATATAACCACAAGCAAACAGCTACGCCAGCATTGAATCTCTTTTTTGTAAAAGGCACATATCAATCGAATAATTTCCGAAGCAATCTGGCATTGATGGCAGGAGATTATAGCAAATACAATCTGGCTGCCGAAGCAAATTTCTGGCAACACATATATGAGCTGAATGCCGGTATCAAACTCAGTAAGCAATCGAATCTATGGTTGGATGCAGGCGTATTTGCCTCGCATATTGGCTTTGAAAGTGCAGAAGGGCTCAATTGCTGGACACTCACGCGCAGCAGGGTTGCAGAAAATTCACCTTACTATGAGTCGGGCATCAAACTTGGCTACATCAGTGTAAACGGTGCATGGCAACTAACTGCGCTACTGGTTCGCGGTTGGCAGAATGTGCAACAACCCTCAGCGAATGCAGCATTAACACCCGCTTTTCAAATCAGTTATACAAAAGGGAAGAATCTTTTTAATTACAGCAATTTCTTTGGCAGAATGGGCTTAAGTAATTATCGCACTTTCAGGCAATATCATAACTGGTACTGGATGCATACTACCAATACCTTGAGTTGGATTCTTGGCTTGGATCTGGGTGTAGACCATTACAGCAATCACCAGCGCAGCTGGATAACACCGGTAGCCATCATGCGCTATCAACTCAACTCCAAATGGTTGTTGGCAACGCGCTATGAATACTTTGCAGACACTAAAGATGCACTTGGTTACGGTAAACTACAAACGAGCGGCTACAGTTTGAATGCCGACTACAAAGTGAATCATTACTTAACACTGCGTGGAGAGTGGAAGCACTTCAACGACCAAAATGCAATTTTCCTGAAGGATGTTAACAGCAGTAATCGCAACAGCAATCTAGCTTTTGCGCTGATACTGGCACGTTAACCAAAGATGACTTCATTAACATCTCCCTGCCAAACACCAAATCGCTCCTGAACAGCTTTGAAACGATGTGTGAAAATGCCTTTCAGCTGGGCTTTCACAAAAACTGTATTGGCAATATCACCCAAAAAGAAAAGCGGCAGTTTGTAATGCACAATATCTGTCATTTCCACCCCACCCTCTATGGCTTTGAAATGGTGCTGGTGATGCCATAGACTGTAAGGACCAAATCGCTGCTCATCTACAAAAAATTGCTTATCGGCCACATGGGTTATCTCTGTCATCCAATACAAGGGGATACCCAATACAGGGCTCACTTTGTATTCAATCACTTGTCCGGCATACATTCTTTCACCATGATGCTTGGAAATGATATTGAAACCCAAATTAGAAGGGGTAATGTCTTTTAAATTATCCGGCTTGCTGAAAAAGTCCCAGGCGCGCTCCAAATCAATGGGCATACGCTGAACTGTCTTGATGGAATAAACCCTGCTCATGGCGATGTTTTCTATACAACACATCTGCAATTAAAAGGTTGGGATACTGTAGCTTTGAAAGCATGACAAGGGCAGAACAAGAAGCAAATTTTCGTTCCATTTATGCGGGTTTAAACCCACAACAGCAGAAAGCAGTAGATACCATTGAGGGGCCAGTAATGGTGATTGCAGGCCCCGGCACCGGTAAAACACAGATTCTTTCGGCGAGAATTGGTAAAATTTTGCTGGAAACAGATGCATTACCGGAAAATATTCTTTGCCTTACCTATACCGATGCCGGTGTGGTAGCCATGCGCAAACGTCTGCAACAATTCATCGGGCCCGACGCATACAAAGTGAACATTTACACTTTCCATGCTTTTTGTAATGATATCATTCAGGAGAATCTTTCGCTTTTTGAAAAGAACACTCTTGACCCTATTTCTGATCTGGAAAGAATTGCCCTCTTCAAAGAACTGATCAATGCTTTCCCCAAAAATCACCCGCTCAAAAGATACAGGGGCGACGTCTACTATGAGATTGGCCACTTGCAGAACTTATTCAGCACCATGAAACGTGAGGGCTGGAGCAGTCAGCAAATTGAAACAGCAATTGATGCTTACATCAATGATCTACCGAATAGAGATGAATTTGTTTACAAGAAAAAGTATCGGGACAAACAAGCTGGTGACCTGAAAGAAGACAAGATCAATGAAGAAAAAGAGCGCATGGAAAAGCTTCGTGCTGCAGTGAAAGAATTTGATCGCTTTCAGGAACTGATGCGCAGGCGAAATCGCTATGATTTTGACGACATGATTAACTGGGTGATTCGTGCTTTTGAAACGAACAGCAGTTTGCTTTCACGATATCAAGAGCAATTCCAGTATATACTGGTGGATGAATATCAGGATACTAGTGGCACACAAAACAAGTTAGTACAGTTATTGATCAGTTTCTGGGATGCACCAAATGTGTTTGTGGTAGGTGATGATGATCAGAGTATCTATCGCTTTCAGGGTGCCAACGTGGCCAATATGCTCTCCTTCGCGCAGCAATACCAGAAAGATTTATTGACCGTGGTGCTAACGCAGAACTATCGTTCTACGCAGCCGATTCTGGATGCCTCCAAAACCATCATTGATAAAAATGAGGAGCGATTGGTGAAACAAATGCCGGGATTGAGCAAGGAATTAGCATCTGCTAATACCAAGATCAATCACCTAACCCATACGCCAAAGCTGGTATTATACAACAACCAGCATGAAGAGATGATGGGCATTACTCAAGCCATTGAACAATTACTACAGCAAGGCATTGCACCTGGTAAGATTGCAGTCATTTACAAAGAAAATAAATATGGCGAGGAGCTGGCTCGATACTTCAGGCTAAAGCAAATACCATTTTACAGTAAAAGAAACGTCAACATACTTGAGCAACCACTCGGCAGGCAACTGGTATTGATGCTGCAATTTCTGGCTGCAGAGCACGATACACCTTATGGAGGCGATGAAATGTTATTTGAAATCCTGCATTTCGAATGGTTCAAAGCCAAGCCCATGGATATTGCCAGACTATCTGTGGAAGTGGCTGCTAAGCAGTTCAGTGATCAAAAAACCTCATTACGCGAACTACTTTACACCAAAGCACAACAGCCGGCTAAAGATCTTTTCAGTCAGGCCCTTGACCCCGCACTCAAACAAGCCAGTGCTGTGTTGGAAAACCTGATTGCCGCTGTACCGAATAATACTTTACAACAGTTGTTCGAGTTAGTGATTCAGCAAACAGGTGTTTTGAAACACATCATGCAGCATGCTGAAAAGCATTGGTTGTTACGCATACTGACGGGTTTATTTGACTTTATCAAAGAAGAAACCCGTAGGAACCCAATGCTTTCGCTGGCTCAATTGGTGAGCATCTTGGAATTAATGGAAGAAGAAGACCTCCCATTACCATTGGTACAAATTAATGGCAATGACAGTGGCGTGAATCTCTTAACAGCACATGGCTCTAAAGGACTTGAATTTCAATATGTATTCTTTGCGGGTTGTAATGCAGGCGCTTGGGAGAAAAAGAAAAAACCAGGAAGCGGGTTCAGACTTCCGGATACATTATTAGGCACAAGCGTGAGCTCTGCTCAGGCAGATGCAGAAGAACTTCGACGTTTATTTTATGTTGCATTAACAAGGGCAGAGCAGAGCCTGACTTTATCATTCAGCAGATTCAATACAGAAGGCAAAGAGATTGAACCAAGTATGTTTGTTGCCGAGCTACAGGATCAACATGGGTATACGCCTGAAACAATTGTATTACCAACTGCAACATTGGACACTTTCCGCGCATTGCAGTTTATGGAACAAGCCAGACCGGAAATCAGCGCAGCAGAAGAAGCATTTGTGGCACCATTGCTGGATAAGTTTGTCATGAACGTAACGGCACTGAATAACTATTTGAAGTGCCCACTTAACTTCTATTTCAATAATCTCGTTCGTGTTCCATCCGGTAAATCAGAAGCCACAGAATTTGGCTCGGCAGTACACCACGCATTGCAAAAGCTGTTTGAAAATATGCAGCAGCACAACAATGTATTTGCAGATAAAGCAGCATTCATCGAAGGCTTTGATTGGTATATGCATCGCCATCGTGAAAATTTCACCAAAGAGCAATTTGATCGTCGTATCGAATATGGCCACGAGGTATTGAGTAACTATTACGACACCTATATCAACCAATGGAACAAGATAGTTGCTGTGGAAAGAAGCATTCGTAATGTAGTGGTGAAGGGCGTGCCCATCAAGGGCAAGTTGGATAAGCTGGAATTCAACGGTAAGCAAGTGAATGTGGTTGATTATAAAACCGGAGATATTGATAAAGCAAAAAACAAACTCAAGCCACCTCACGATAAAGATCCAAACGGCGGCGATTACTGGCGCCAGGCGGTGTTCTATAAATTATTGGTAGATAATTACCAGCAGAAGGACTGGCAGGTGGTGAGTACGGAGTTCGATTTTATTGAACCTGATAAGAAAAAGCAATACCAAAAAGCCAAAGTGGTGATTACCCCTGAAGATACCACCACTGTTAGTGAGCAGATTGTAACAGTTTGGAATAAGATTCAGGCAAGGGAGTTTTACACAGGTTGCGGCAAGAAGGATTGCGATTGGTGCAATTTCGTAAAGACCAATGAACTGGCAATTGCCCTGCATGATGCTCAAGAGCCGGATGCAGAAACAGATTGATTTAAGAACAATTTCACAGGCTTGCTGGTGAAACACACTAAGTTTGCACACGCATGTATCAGAGAATATTTCAGCTAGGATTGACACAGATTATTTGCACAAGCATCTGTTTATTACTATTCAGCAGTTGTGCCAATATCATTCCTCCCGGTGGCGGACCGAGAGATTCCATAGCCCCAAAGTTAGTGATGGCTGTACCAAAAGACTCTGCTACTGGTGTTACTACTGACCGCATCACCCTCACTTTTGATGAGTTTGTAGACATCAAGCAACTGAACGAAAACTTGATTGTATCGCCAAACCCTAAAACACAGCCGATAGTAGATTATCGCTTGCGTAATGTCTATATAAGACTCAAAGACAGTTTGCAACCAAATACCACATATGCATTCAATTTCGGGAATGCGATTGTGGATGTGAATGAGGGTAATCCGGCCAGAGGCTTTACCTATGCATTCACCACGGGTAGAGTATTAGACGATAATACATTTAGCGGAAAAGTGAAACTTGCCGAAACAGGTAAAATAGACAGCACATTGATTGTGGTGCTGCATCGTAACCTGAATGATACGGCTGTTGTAAAAGAGCGCCCACTCTACTATTCCAAGATCAACGGTAAAGGGGAATTTACGTTTCGCTACCTGCCATCAGGTAGATTCAATGTATTTGTACTACCTAATGATTATGGTAAAAAATATGACGACAGTACCAAAATGTTTGCCTTTCTGCCAGAACCGGTAGATATTCTAAGTACAGGCACCAAGCCAGTTAACCTGTATGCGTTTGAAGAAACCAAGCGCAAAGAAAAACCCAAACCTGCTGCTAATGCTGCAGAACCAGCCGCAAAGGGCAATAACACAGAAAGAAAGCCAAGTCCTTATATCCGCACACTGCCTAATCTGGAAAATGGAGCACAAGATGTATTGAGCAACATGCAGATTAATCTCAGTAAGCGCATCGTATCTATGGATACCAATGGTATTCGCCTGACGGATACATTATTCAAATCCTACACAGGGTATCAACTACAGCTCGATAGCAATAAAAGCAGCATCACGCTGAAATATCCCTGGAAGACAGATCAGCAGATGATCTTACTTATCACCAAGGAAGCGCTAAAAGACAGTTTGGGTAATACTTTAGCCAAGACAGATACTATCCGCTTTAGAACTAAAAAAGAAAGTGAATATGGCGCCATCCGTCTTCGAATCACCAATCTCGATCTGAATACAAACCCGGTTCTTCAATTTGTTCAAAACGATAAAATCGTTGAGGCAATACCCATGCGCAGCAAAGAATTGGTTCGCAAACTCTACAAACCCGGAGAATACGAGCTGCGGATACTTTCTGACCGCAACCAAAATGGTGTTTGGGATAGTGGCAACTACCGAACCAAACAACAACCTGAAATCGTGATACAGCTTGCAAAGCGATTAGCAGTAAGGCCCAATTGGGATAACGAAGTGGATCTCTCACTCAGCAATGAGTAAAAACATTTCTGTATTCCCTTTTCATTCAGCAACCATCATAATATCTTCGCGGCATGCAATTACCCTCCACCCTTCTGGAAAATGCCGTAGCCGAGTTTGCCAAACTGCCGGGTATTGGTAAAAAAACAGCCTTAAGACTGGTATTGCATCTGCTGAAAACTGAGGTGGAAGAAGTACAGCATTTTGGTGAAACTATTGCCAAAATGCGTCGCGATATCCGTTTTTGTAATCGCTGCCACAATATATCTGACGGAGATATTTGTGCCACTTGTGCCAATACCATGCGTAATCAAAAGCTGATTTGTGTGGTGGAGAACATACGCGATGTTATTGCTATTGAAAGCACCCAGCAATACAATGGTATTTACCACGTGCTCGGGGGGATTATCTCTCCATTGGATGGAGTTGGACCAGATCAGTTGAACATAGAAAGCTTGGTGAACCGGATCAGTAAAGAAGGTACAGAAGAATTGCTTTTTGCTTTAAATCCAACCATTCAGGGCGATACGACTATCTATTATATCCAGAAAAAGATTCAACACCTGCCATGCAGGATTACGACAATTGCCCGAGGCATTGCTTTTGGTGGCGAACTGGAATTTGCTGATGAAATGACCCTGGCACGTAGCATTGCCAACCGCCTGCCCGTGCAGCAGTACGTAAAATAAGCTTGCTGATTAAGTTGTAGCTTACAAAAGGCAACCAGCCTTTAACAAAATACGTATTAACTGTACCACCAACTGCTGCTGAATCAAATTGGAGCTGAGCTTACAAGAAATACACGAACTGCTGGAAGGTTGCAAAAGCAATAACCGGAAGGCACAACAGCGATTTTATGAATGGCTGAAAGTGTATGCCGTGAATATTTGCTACCGTTACGCATCCAATCAGCAGGACCTGGAAGAATTGGTGAGCGAAGGTTTCATCAAGGTTTATAAGAATATCCATCTGTATGATGCAAGTTTGTACGGCTTAAGCGAAGCCTCCTTCAAAGGCTGGTTTAAACGGGTTTTGATCAATAATTGCATCGACTGGCTACGTAAAAAGCATCCGCCTGCAAGTCAGTTTACAGAGTTGGAGCTGGTTGATCGTGCAGATAAGACTGCTGATGCACTTGACCAGCTGAGTTACAAAGAAATCATCGAAGCAGTGCGGGAATTATCGCCGATGTACAGAACCGTATTCAACCTGTTTGTGATTGAAGGTCATACACATGAGGAAATAGGAAGCATGCTGGGGATTTCTATTGGTACATCTAAATCCAACTTGTTTAAAGCCCGGGAAGCGCTGAGGGCTATTTTGAAAAAAAAATTTAATCGCCAAGCATATGCCTGAAGCATGGAATGACGATATAGAACGTCTGGGCAGACAAGCTGCCGAGCACTATCATCCGGATGCGGCTGCACCCGATTGGCAATTGATTGAGCAAAAGCTTGACCTGGTTATGCCGGTAGAGAAAAAGAAACGCAGAAGAGCCATCTTTTTCTGGTTATTCGCCGGTATCAGCCTTTGCATTGCTTATGGTATTTATGAACTGAATCCAACTACGGTACTTCCTGATGCACAGCCTGCGGCAAGCAAAGCTGCAGAGACACAGAATACGACACCTACTAAATCTGTCAACATAGAAAAAGTCAGAACTTCAATAACACAGAACAATACTGCACAAACGCAAGCTTCAACTTTTATCACCGCTCAGCCGGATAAAAATAGCACAAGTAAAAAAGTCTTTTCAATCAATATCCGAAAAAACATAACCCCTGAAGCACAAGTTTCTGATGCTTCATACAGCAGTAGAAAAACAAACACGAACACTACCGCAGTTTCAGTTAAAGGCATATCCCGAAATAGCTCAGTATTTATGGACGATACAAAACCGTCTAAACTAAACAATAAGGTTGAGGAAAAAAGTACGAGCACTGAGCAAAGTACTGACACTTCTATTGCAAGTAGCACTTTACAAAAGAGTGCCTTAGAAAACCCAGCTAATAACTTAGACACAACGCCTTCATCACCAAAAAAGATTGAACCAAAAACAACCAAGAAAACTCCTTCCAAATGGGAAATCGGGCTTGTTTATGGAATGGATGCCAGCACTGTAAAGTTTAAGTATTGGGACCAACCTGGAACCAACGCAGGTATTGTTATAGGTATTCCGCTCAACAATCACTGGAGCTTAAGAACAGGTGCTATCATGACGAGAAAGCAATACAAAGTTGCAGGTGAAGACTACACTTTGAAAGCCTACTGGCCCAATGCTAAACTTTATTGGGTAAATGGCTTCTGCGATATGTGGGAAATTCCAATACAATTTAGATATACCGCTCAGCCCGAGAAAAAATGGAGCTGGTTTACAGCAGCAGGCTTAAGTAGTTATTTGATGAAAAAAGAAAACTACAATTATTATTTATCTGTCAATAACGGGCAACCATACCTACGACATGTTGCGTATGATACAAGCAGGAATTATCCGATGGGGATAGCATCTTTCTCAGCAGGCTTACGTGCACGAATTCATGAAAGATTGTTTTTTGAAGTAGAGCCTTTTGCACGACTGCCACTCGGAGGTGTAGGTTCCGGCAATATCAAACTGATGAGCTTAGGCGTTTACACCAGCCTGATCATTCGACCATTCAACCAAAGTAAGAAACAATAAAACCAACTAACCATGAAGATGAATAACCCGAAAAGGTTATACAAAACCTTATTGCCCATACTCATCGTATGTCTAGTGTACAGCTGTTCAAAATCTGGCGGAGACAGTACCCCAGCACCAACACCAAACCCGTGTGCTGGTATTACCGTTACAGTTACAGCAACAGTTTCGAATGTGACAACCATAAATGGAAATAACGGCAGTATTGCAGCAAGCGCTACCGGTGGCAGCGGATTCAGCTTTAGTATCAACAATGGCAGTTTCCAGTCATCCGGTACTTTTAGCAATCTCACAGCAGGTGTGTACACAATTACGGCACGTAACAGTAATGGCTGTACCGGAACTGGTTCATTTACCATTACTGCGCCAGATGTATGTACTGGTAAGACTATTACGATAACTGCCAATACAACCAATTCAGACCCCTGTGCAGGAACGGGCAGTATCACTGTTTCAGCAAGTGGAAGTACCGGCTTCACTTATAACGTGAATAATGGCACTTTTCAATCGAGCAATGTATTCAGCAATATTGCTGCTGGCACACACACAATTGGTGTTAAGGATGCTGATGGCTGCTTGAAGACAAATAGTTTCACCGTAAGCTCAGTTGCTGCAGGAACTCGTTTTACAGACGTAAGACAAATCATTCAGACAAACTGTGTGAGCTGTCATGGAGGCTCCAGTCCGCAAAATGGTATTGACTTTAGCAAAGACTGTGTAATTGTGCAACAAAAAGACCGCATTAAAGCAAGGGCAGTTGATGGTAACCCCTCATTCATGCCTACAGGCGGACAACTCTCAGCAGCAGACAAGAATAAAATTACCGCCTGGGTTAATGCAGGAGGTAGATTCATTGACTAATCAATCCAGCTAGACTAACAATCAACATAACTATGAGGACTGCTGATCTTTTAAAATGCGCGACATTTTTGTTTTTTACGGCGATCTATGCCTGCACGTACAAGAAGGGCGCAATTAGCTTGCCAGGAAATAATAGCTGCGACACAACCAGCATAAGTTATCAGACGAATATTGTTCCGATTCTACAAGCCAGCTGCTATAGCTGCCACAGTGGAAGTGCCAGTCTTGGAGCAGGCATTAAGCTGGATACTTATACTAGTGTTCGTACTTACGCAACCAATGGTTTGCTACTTAATTCGATTCTACACAACGGCCTAGCATCGAATATGCCCAAAAATACAAGCAAATTACCAGACTGCTCTATCAATAAGATTCGCGCATGGATCAATAGAGGCAGCTTAAATAATTAACCATCAAAACTTGTATGATCACACGAATATTATTGAGCATACTATTGCTAACTAACTGTTTAGGATTATCAGCCCAAAGGGTACTCAGCTCTAAAAATGGCATAATTAAATTCAACGCGAGTACACCAGTTGAAACTATACGTGCCATTAATCTACAGGCTGAAAGTAAACTAGCTGAGAAAACCGGTCAATTGGTGGTATCTGTTTTGATTAAAGGATTCAAATTCGACAATCAATTGATGCAAGACCATTTCAATGAAAACTATCTGGAAAGCACTAAGTATCCAAGTGCAGTTTTCAAGGGATACATTAATAAGATGCAAGAAATTGATCTTTCTAAAAATGGCATTTATCCAATCACAGCAGATGGCACACTTACCCTACACGGCGTAAGCCAGCGTGTGATCACAAAAGGTAATGTCATGGTGAACAGCGGCGGAGTAACCATTGAAAGCATATTTAAAGTTGCTTTGAGAGATTACAACATTAACGGTTCCTATATCGGCGATAAAATTGCACGCGAAGTAGAAGTGAGCGTAAAATGCAAATTCGACTAAACAAACCTATTATGAAGCAAATCATAACACTATTGTTATTCTATTCTGGCATCACAGCTCCGCTGATAGCGCAGGAGCGCGATCTTTTTAAAGAGATGGATGAAGCGCAAAAGTCCAACCAACCAAAAGAACTGGTTATTGCTACATTTAAAACAACTCGATTGGTTAACGGACATACCATTGAAAATGTGGGCAAGGGTATTCTGGATTTTAAAATCAGCCACCGTTTCGGCAGACTGAACCAAGGCGCATATGATCTCTTTGGTTTAGACAATGCCAGTATGCGTATGGGGCTAGATTATGGAATATCAGATAGGCTCATGGTTGGCTTTGGCAGAAGCACTTTTGAAAAACAGTTTGATGCTTTTCTGAAATACAAGATTCTTCGCCAAACCACAGGCGAACATGCCATGCCTATCTCTTTGAGCTATGTATTCACAGGTATGCTGAAAACGCTTAAGGAACCAGATCCAGCCGTGAAATGGAGTTTTTCAGATCGACTCTATTATGCCCACCAGTTAATCATTGCCAGAAAGTTTTCAGAAGCCACTGCCATACAATTGATGCCAACCATCATACACTATAATTATGTACCGCAAAGCAACGATCCAAACGACCTTTTCTCAATAGGCATCGCCGGCAGACAAAGACTTTCTAAAAGAGTGCATCTCACCAGTGAGTATTACCATCAAATCAATCAACTCAGCGGCTATTACAATTCGCTCTCTTTCGGCTTTGATATAGAAACTGGGGGCCATGTTTTCCAATTGCAACTTACCAACTCAACGGGTATGACAGAACGTACGTTTATTACAGAAACTACCGGCCGCTGGGGCAAAGGCGATATCCATTTTGGCTTCAATATTTCCAGAGTATTCACTTTGGTAAAATCCAAAGAACTCAAGCAGAACTGGTAATACCCTGTTAATTTTCCGGATTTCGAACAATTCATGTACATACATGTAATTATTGTATTCGTATCTTTACACCGCAAACCGCTCACATGAAAAAGAAACTAATTCTGGGATTCCTGGCTGTTGTAGCATTAGGTATTCTTGGTATCTGGTATTTTATCTTCTACCGTCCTACACACTTTAAAAGAGATGTGGCTGATGAAAAAGGGATAGCTGTTACCGCGGCAGCACTGGTAAAAGCCTATCAGGAGAATGAGCCCAATGCCAATGTGCAGTACCTCAACAAAGCACTTGAAATCACCGGAACAGTAAGTGAAGTAAAGCCTGATGCGGAAGGCAAACCAACGATTACACTTAAAAGTGAGGATGAATTCTCTAATGTGTACTGCACATTAAAGCAAGAAACACCCGGTATTGAAACGGGTAAAACAATCACCATCAAAGGGGTTTGTACAGGCTTCTTGAGTGATGTAGTTGTAATTGATGCGATAGTAACCAAACAATAAGATCAAGTATGTACAAGCAATTCTGGATGGGCCTGCTACTGATGGCCGCTACAACAACCGTTCAGGCACAGGTTTTACAGACGAAAGCCGGACAAATCCGCTTCTTTTCTTCTACCCCAACTGAAGACATTGAAGCCACTAATAACCAAGCCGTATCCAAGCTGGATACAAAGACCGGCGCCATGCAGTTTATGGTGCTCATTAAAGGTTTTCGCTTTGAAAATGAATTGATGCAGCAGCACTTCAACGATGATTACCTGGAGAGCAGTAAGTTCCCCAAGGGTGAGTTCAAAGGCAAGATCACCAATATCGCTGCCATCAATTTCGCGAAAGACGGTACTTATCCTGCCACTGCAGAAGGTGATTTGATTATCCATGGTGTAACCAAGAAAACCAAAGCAACCGGTAGCATTACCATTACCAAGGGTAAAGTTTCCCTCAAGAGTGTGTTCAAGATTAAGATAACAGATTTCAATATCAGCGGCAGCGAGATCGGCAAAGCCATCGCCAAAGAGCTGGAAATCACTGTTACAGCAGCATATTAATACCCCCAAGTATTGGCTGTTCTGTACAAACAGCCTAATTTCGCAACCGGAAGGCGGATTTGTTTATTGTTCGGCCTTCCGGTTTTTCATGGTTGTACCGCAACCAACAGAACTAATAAACGCCCGACTACTGCCCCCCCGTCAGTTTCCTGCGTTAATTAGGTTCTATTTGGTTGCCGGCTGAACAGCATGGCCCAACACCTGTTGTGTCACTCACTGCATCGGCAACAACCAGCCCAGCTAAATACAAACGAATGAACATCAGAGAAGAACTGAGTAAACGCATCCTGGTCATAGATGGTGCCATGGGCACTATGATCCAGCGGCACAAACTGGAAGAAGCCGATTACCGCGGCGAGCGTTTCCAAAATTGGCATTGCGATGTAAAAGGCAATAACGACTTGCTCTGCATCACCAATCCGCGCATCATCATCGATATCCATAAGCAATACTTGTCTGCAGGTGCCGATATCATCGAAACCAACACCTTCAGCAGCACCTTCATCGCGCAAGCAGATTATGATATGCAGGAGCTGGCTTATGAACTCAATGTAGCTGCTGCACAATGTGCAAAAACTGCTGTGGCTGAATTCTTTGCTAATGGTCCAGTTGAAGGCAGAACCCACGCTTATGTAGCAGGTGCTATCGGTCCGCTCAACAAAACACTGAGCCTTTCACCAGACGTCAACAATCCCGGCTTCCGTGCAGTTACTTTTGATGAAGTAGTAAAAGCTTATACAGAACAAATTCGCGGACTGGTTGACGGTGGTGCAGATATTTTATTGATTGAAACCATCTTCGATACCCTCAACGCCAAAGCAGCCATCTTCGCTATCAAGCAATTCTTCCGCGAAACAGGTAAGCCTGAGCTGCCGATCATGATCAGCGGTACCATCACCGATGCATCGGGTAGAACATTGAGCGGACAAACACTTGAAGCTTTCTATGTATCTGTGATGCACGCCAAACCATTGAGTGTTGGTCTCAACTGTGCACTCGGTGCCAAGGAAATGCGCAGCCATATTGAGGAACTCTCGCAGATCGCATCATGCTATGTATCTGCTTATCCCAATGCCGGTTTACCTAACGCCATGGGCGAATATGATGAAGAACCGCATCAAACTGGTCATTTCTTAGAAGAATGGGCCAAAGAAGGCTTTGTAAATATTGTAGGTGGTTGCTGCGGTACTACGCCCGACCATATTCGCCACATCGCACAGCATGTGCGCACCATTACACCAAGACCATTACCTGTTGTAGAAACTGCTTATTAGTATGCCAACAACAATCAAACCATACCTGCGCCTTTCCGGACTTGAACCACTAATTGTTCGCCCGGAGACCAATTTTGTAAACGTAGGTGAAAGAACCAATGTAACCGGTTCCAAGAAATTTGCACGCCTCATTAAAGAGAATAAATACGAAGAAGCTTTATCTGTTGCCCGCCAACAAGTAGAGAACGGTGCACAGGTATTAGATGTGAACATGGATGATGCACTACTGGATGGTGTACAAGCCATGACCACATTTCTGAACCTCTTGCAGAGCGAACCGGATATTGCCCGTATTCCGATCATGATCGATAGCTCTAAGTTTGAGATCATTGAAGCAGGATTGAAATGCGTGCAGGGTAAATGTATCGTGAACTCCATCTCCATGAAGGAAGGTGAAGCCAAATTCATTGAGCAAGCATTTATCTGTAAAGCATTTGGCGCATCGGTGATCGTGATGGCTTTTGATGAAAAAGGCCAGGCAGATACCAAAGAAAGAAAAGTAGAAATCTGCCACAGGGCGTATAAAATTCTGACGGAGCAAGTTGGCTACGATCCGCAAGACATCATTTTCGACCCCAATATTTTCGCTGTTGCCACAGGCTTGGAAGAGCACAACAACTATGGTGTTGATTTTATTGAAGCTACCCGCGAGATCAAACAATTGATGCCGCTGACCAAAGTAAGCGGTGGTGTCAGCAATCTTTCTTTCTCTTTCCGTGGTAACGACCATGTACGCGAAGCCATGCATGCGGTATTTCTCTTCCATGCCATCAAAGCCGGCATGGATATGGGTATTGTGAATGCGGGTCAACTCCAGGTTTATGATGAAATTGAACCACAGCTGCGCAATCTCTGCGAAGATGTGATCCTCAACCGCAATAACGACAACAACGAAGCCACTGAGAAACTGATTGCTTTTGCTGAAACCGTAAAAGCAAAAGGCAAGGAAGAAAAGAAAGATGAAGCTTGGCGTAGTGAGCCTGTTGAAAAACGATTAGCACACGCACTCATCAATGGTATTACTGAACATATTGATGCTGATACAGAAGAAGCCAGACTCAAATACCCCAGACCATTAGACGTGATTGAAGGTCCGCTCATGGATGGTATGAATATCGTGGGTGATCTCTTCGGCAGTGGTAAAATGTTTCTGCCGCAGGTAGTGAAGAGTGCACGTGTAATGAAGAAAGCTGTTGCTGTCTTAACACCTTTTATCGAGGCTGAGAAAGAAGAACGTCGCGCTGCACACGAAGCTGCAGGAACCACCAATACAGAAAGTGCAGGTGCAGCTAAGATTCTGCTCGCCACCGTAAAAGGTGATGTACACGATATTGGTAAGAACATCGTAGGTGTGGTATTGGGCTGTAATGGCTACGATATCATCGATATGGGTGTGATGGTGCCTGCCGATAAGATTTTGGATACAGCAGAAAAAGAAAATGTAGATATCATTGGCCTGAGTGGTTTGATTACACCTTCGCTGGATGAAATGGTCCATATTGCCAAAGAGATGAAGCGCCGCAACATGAAGCAGCCTTTGTTGATTGGTGGCGCTACTACTTCACGCATGCACACTGCAGTGAAAATTGCACCTGAATACGCCAATGGCGTGATACATGTATTGGACGCCAGCCGTAGCGTAACCGTTGCTGGTTCATTGCTGAATAAGGAACAGAAAGGTGGATTTCTAACTGAACTGAAAACAGAATACACCAAACTCAAAGAAAGTTTCGATAACAAGAAGTCTGTTAAGAACTATCTGCCCTACGCAGATGCTTTGCAAAAGAAAGTTGCGATTGATTGGGCGAACTTTCAACCAGTGCAGCCGCAATTTACCGGCACCAAATTAATGGAAGGTGTTAGTGTAGAAACACTGCGCCCATACATCGATTGGAAGCCATTTTTTATCGCTTGGGAAATGCATGGCAATTTCCCTGATATCCTGAATGATGCAGTTGTTGGCGCAGAAGCAACCAAATTGTACAATGATGCCAATGCTTTATTGGATAGAATCAGCAAAGAAAACTGGTTAACACCCAAAGGTGTGATTGGTTTCTGGCAGGCAGCCAGCGATGGGGATTCTGTACTAGTGAAAAATGGTAGTGAAACTACTACCCTGCAGTTCCTGCGCCAGCAGATTCAGAAAGCGGCAGATCAACCCAATTTATCATTGGCAGATTTCATTGCACCTGCAGCTGCAAACAAACAAGATTATATTGGTGCATTTGCTGTAACCATTCATGGCATTGAACCACATGTAAAAGCATTTGAAGCACAGCATGATGATTACAATAAAATCATGTTGCAAGCATTGGCTGATCGTTTGGCAGAAGCTTTTGCAGAATACCTGCACGAAGCTGTGCGTAAGCAATACTGGGGTTATGTACCTGACGAAGCGCTGAGCAATGAAGCTTTGATCAAAGAAGCATATCAGGGTATTCGTCCGGCACCGGGTTATCCTGCCTGTCCTGATCATACAGAGAAATACAAACTCTTTGCTTTACTGGATGCTACTAACCAAACAGGTATTTCATTAACAGAATCATTGGCTATGTTCCCCGCTTCTTCGGTGTGCGGTTGGTATTTTGCACATCCACAAAGCCAGTATTTTGGTATTGGTAAAATTCAACGCGATCAGCTGGAAGATTATGCTAAGCGAAAAGGCATGCCACTAGAATTAGTTGAACGCTGGTTAAGTTCAAACATCGAATAAATTCAATCCCCATAGCCCAATACATCGGGATGTGGGGATTTTTTATTGTTCCGTTTCATCTGAAGTTTCTTGCAAAACCTGACCGGATTTATCGCGCTTCATTTTAATGATGGGATTGTCCTTGGTTCCTGTTACTGTCATAGGAATACCAAAAATGCCGAGCGGTGGTAATCCAAGCCTGAACTTAAGGTTGAGTTTACCATCCAATGATACCTGTCCTTCAACTCTTGGTCTGAAACCGGCAACACGCATACGCGTACGCTCAATCGTGAGGATATTGTTGCGAATGGTTGACTTTAACTGAATATCTTTCAGATCAGGGTCTTTGATATCATTCTTGCCACTAGCTTTCGCAGCAGCATTGAATAGTTTAAAGCCATATACTTTCACCTGCTTCACAGACAACACACCAGCACCTTTCAGTGAGGGCATTACTGGAAACATATCTGCACCAAGTCTACCAGCTAGTTGATAGTCGAGCGAAATCAATCCTTGTGCTTTCTTAGCTGCAGGCATCATTTCGCGCAGCAGTCCAATATCTTTGTATGCTTTTTGTACATCCAAATCTGCCGTTTGTATATGGTAATCGAAATTGGCACTTAGTGGGGTAACTGGTGTGTAGCTAGCATTCATCGTAGTTTGTCCGCCAGCCATTATAAAGCCAGCATCTTTCATTTGCAGTATCCCATTTTTCAATAACACTGCCCCTTTGATTTGTGCCAAAGGAATGTCTTGTATGGAGGCCTTCTGTACCAATGCATTCAACTGAAGCTCCAGATTCTTAGGAAGCATGATAACGCCAGTTGACTCGGTTTGTGTAGCAGTTGTATCGCCTTGATAGGCCATCAATTCATCTAGCAAGAGCTTGTTAGAGGTGAAATTGAATTGCCCTTTTAATGCACCTTGATCCAAGATATAAGCAAACAAATTTGAGACTGATCCATTTAGCTGAATATCGCTTTGTCCATAATCAGCCTGAAAAGCATCGAAGCGTAATTTATCTTGTACAAAACTGAAGACGCCATTACGTATGTGTAAAGGCATCGGATATAAATCAGTACGCAAGTCCAGTTCCTTCACACGAATACTACCCGAATTATTCAATTGCGTATAGCGCTTCTTGAGTACATCACTTTGCCTGCCTTGTAAATGCACATCAGCAATCACTGTTCCATTAACATCATAGCCCTTGATAGCAAAAACCTGATAGATCTTACCAATATTCAATACCCCATTTGCATCAAGTAAATAACGGATATCTGTAAGATCTGCAAAGTTTGCTTTCAGCTGGAAGGGTGATTGCTCAAACAGCATACTTGCAGTAGGAATATCGATACTGAGGTCTTTGGTATTGGTAGTAGGGCATGCCACTTTAGTTGTTACCTGTATTTGCTCAATTGGGTTGGGATAATAAGGTGTTTTAATCCAGCCGTCTGTAAGCTTTGCCTCAAGTGTTGTGAGCGGGAATTGCTTTTTTTCAGGCTGATAGTTGCCTTTGACCAATCCATTCGCTTGCAGTTTCCCTTTCAGCTGTATTTGCTCAAGCGGATAAAACTGTTGCAATTCCTGTAATTGAATTTGTGCATCCAGACTGGCATCTACCGGTGTTTGAGCCAGATTGCCAATAACAGCCTTTGCCTTGAGATAATTTTTACCCGCTTTCACAGACAAATTATTGAGCGCGATACGTGTGTGTTGGTAAAGACTATCGGCACAGTTGACTGCAAGATTCAGTTGAATCTGCTCCACCTTACCGGGTAATGTATTGTAATGGAAACTACCATTTTCCAGAACTGCTAATGCATTGAATGCGGGAATACTGGTAATGATGGTATCAGGATGTATTTTTTTGTAATCGGGTCTGCGCATAAATTGACCTTGGGCATCAATAGCCAACTTCAATTGCCCGCTCACATCAAACTGTTGTATACCCAATGCTTTATCCCAGTTGCCCAGATCAATATTTGAGCGGATACGCATATCCACAAAGGGGTTATCGATACCAATTGTTTTGATCCTTCCACCGAAATAGTCTTTCTCTAACTGAAAAGAAATGGAATCCAGTTGTACGCGAAAGCTATCTGTGTTGAGTGAAGGCAGGGCTGTTTCCAGATTGACAAATAGTTTACTCAAAGGCATGGGTGCATCTGCATAACGGATATAGCCGTCGCGCACTTTCAGATTAAAAGCAAGATCTGGTGCTTTATTGTCTGCAGTACTATACAAACCTTTTAGTGAAGCATTCATGTCCACATAACCCTTTACACGGGTATCTTCCAGCCATTGCTTGTATGCCGGCGGCAAAGCTGTGAGTACATCTTCCAGATCTGTTTCCAGCGATTTAAGACTGAAATCCATAGCATACCCATTCTTCAAAAATTCAAATTTGCCATTGAACTCAACAGGTAGCTTATTGATGCGTAATTTGTTTTCCTGAAATATGAAAGCCAGTGAATTGGTATTGATTTGTGTAATCAGGTTACCCCGCACCCGCTTATCTTTCATATAATCGGTTCCATCGTAGTTGAGATCAAAATTGGCGATATCAATCGATGTGTGCAGATCGAAAATGGCTTTACTCAGGTCGCCTTTACCGGAATAATTCAGCCCTTCAGCAGCAATGCGGATGGGGATAGAACGGTCATCATATACCAGCTTACTATCCTGAATCACGATATGCTCTATTTCCAGCCTGGCAGAACTACTGTCTGAACTGGTTTTACTTGTATCGCTCCCTGATTTATAGACATTGTAATTAGCAGCACCGGCTTCATTTACCTGAACATGGATATCTGCTTTGGTAATAAAGAACTGATCAACGGTTACTTTGCTGCGCAGCAGATCCATTAGGTGAATACCGAAAGCCAATTCATGCCCGGCTATCAGGGTATCTTTTTCAAATGGTGCAGAACCTTTCAGACTGAAATCATACAAAGACAAAGTGAGTGCAGGAAAATGGCTGAAAAAAGACAGCCGTACTTTTCCAAAATCAAACTTGCCTTCGATATGCTGATTAGCCAGCTGCTTCACTTCCCGAGAAACACGTTCGGGAAAGAGATAAGGGATTAAAACTAAGATTAGTAAGAGGCCTACAATGATACCAAGAAACCATTTGGCTATTCTTACCAATCTCTTGATGAGATTGGGCATAAAACGGTATTACCCTTTAAAGATAATTAAGAATCAGGCAGCATGCTTTATGCGAAACAGATTATCAGCGCTTTTCAAATAGCCACCAGAGCTTTCGCCTTGGCTTAACTTGATAATTCTTGCGTACGTATTTCTGAATGTGCAGCATGGCCTCATCAATATTATCAGTAACCAAGAGTAAGTTCATATCCTCTGGAGAGATTGTACCCTCTTTCTCCATTAAATGGATATAGTCCAACAATGGCTTATGGTATTCTCTTCCATAAATGACTACCGGAAAATCGTTAATCACCTTGGTTTGAATCAGGGTGAGTGTTTCGAACAATTCATCCATGGTACCCCAGCCACCCGGCATGATGATGAATGCATAAGAATACTTTACAAGCAATACTTTTCTAATGAAGAAATAATTGAGTGTAAATGACTTGTGCACCCATGGATTGGCATGTTGTTCAAAAGGCAGTTGAATATTCACGCCTACGGATTGTCCGCCATGCTCAAATGCACCTCTGTTTGCCGCTTCCATAATGCCAGGACCGCCACCTGTCATGGTAGTGAAGCCCAACTCAGCAATACGCTTACCAAACTGCATGGCAGCCTGATAATATTTATGTTCCTCCTTAAATCTTGCAGAACCAAAGACCGTAATACAGGGTCCGGTAAAGTGCAGGTTTCTGAAGCCCTTAATGAATTGCCGGAAAATCTCCCAGGCAAATCCCAGTTCATTAATTCTGGGTTTTGGACCATCTAAATAAACTGACTCGCTTGACGGAATAATCCGCTTAATCTTATGTTTCTTACCCATAGTGAAAAAGTAGCACAAAATTTGATTGTATCTTGTTAATAAGATATGTTTATACAATGCGGCTATTACGATTTCTGGCTTTTATCATTTTATTCTGCAATTACGCAACTGCTCAATCACTCGTTATTACTGAAATAACAGGTATCAGTTTTCGTGATGAAAATTATGTTGGCACCCCCAACAAAACCCTTGAATACCTGAAGTATGAAAAAGTTCAGCAAAAAATGCTGAAAGAACTCTATAGAATATGCAGCAAACGATGGGATGTACAACCTGATTCCAGCTACCCTACAAATTTTCAATTACTCAAAAGAGGCGACAAACCAGCACCAACACGCACGGCGAATAAGCAGCATTCAGTTAACATTACAATTACCGAACTCACCGCCTCAGAACTTCTTCAAAAAGCTGCTGAAGATGCAGAAGATGTACAAAAGATTAATGGTTTACTGGCTGCCACCACAGCTACCTACCAAGTAATCGTACAATATGCGCCGGTTGAGGGATCTGCTTCATTCAAAACAGGCTTTTTTCTGGTGCAACGCAGGCCTGGTGTAGGCTTTGGCTTGTATAGCCCTGAATATGACACATCTCCTACAGGTTTTCAAAGCATGCTGCAAAGGGCTGTACAGGTATTACTCGACACTGCATCTGCGAATGGTACGATTCAAGTTGTTGGCGCTCAACCTGCTGTTTATGCAGATAACTTCATGATGCAATATCAGGTGGGTAGAGGCCGAATTCAGACAATGGCCAACAATGCATATTTCCGCTTTAATCTTACCGCGGACACTACAGTAATGATGCGATTTGACAGCAGTAGATTTTTTGGAATTAATCTGGAAGCAAAAAATACAACTCGTTTCCCTCAGCAAATTAGAAAAGCAATTGAGCTGGGCAGAAAAAACAGGAGTTACCAATTTGCGGTTCGACAACAAGAATTCAGAAGTGTACTTGCTGACAATAATTATGTTAGCTCAATCATCGAAATGGCTGATCCGGCATATTTAGATGGCTATAGCAGCTATCTGAAGTATATGCCGGGAAACGATCATGTACTATTGCGCAACAATGATACCATTGCAAGATTTCAAATAACAGTCTGGAAAGCCTACCCCGAAAGAAAATTTTATTTTAACCGCGTTTACAATGGTGTGGATAGCAATACCATGCTGGAAGTGGATATGCCCAATATCCGTAACACACAATACGAAGCGCCACAGGAATTTGAGGGATTGGTTTTCGGTCAAGCCTTCAAGATTATTGCAGCACCGACTTTTGCGTATCGTGAAATCTATTTTAATAATCACTTGGTAATACTAGCTAAGGGGAACAGATACCCTGAATCCATGATTATCATGGATACAACACTTCCCGCCTCAATCGTTGAAGCTTTATTAGTTTTGGCTTTTATAGAAACAGAGCCCATGATGGGTTTTAAAAACTTATAAGATGCGCATCATCTCCTACAATACCAATGGTATTCGTGCAGCTATTAACAAAGGTTTACTTGATTGGCTGAAGACTGATCCTGCTGATATTATTTGTATTCAAGAAACAAAAGCACACGTATCAGATATTGATGCTGCAGCTTTTGAAGCATTAGGATTTCATACTTATTGGTTTTCTGCAGAAAAGAAAGGCTATAGTGGCGTAGGTGTGCTTACGAAGCAGAAACCAGATCAGGTGATTATGGGCACAGGCCATGCGATGAGTGATCAGGAGGGCAGAGTAATTCGCCTTGATTTTGGAAAGACAACCCTGATCAATGCCTATTTCCCATCTGGAACCAGTGGCGATGAAAGGCAAACCTATAAATACCAATGGCTGGATGAGTTCTTCGATTTTGTACAGGAACTGCGTAAAACCAGACCACAAATTATTGTAACAGGCGACTATAACATAGCACACAAAGAAGTAGATATTCATGATCCAAAAGGCAATAAAAAATCATCTGGCTTCTTACCTGATGAAAGAGCCTGGATGGACAAATGGGTTGCCAATGGTTGGGTAGATAGTTTCCGCTACCTTAACCCGGATGCTACAGGCGCTTACAGCTGGTGGAGTCAGCGCTTCCCGAGTGTACGATTGCAAAACAAGGGCTGGCGCATTGACTATATCAGCGTAACCGACACCCTGGCCAAAAAACTGGTGGCAGCGAGCATCTATCCTGATGTAAAACACAGTGATCACTGCCCAATTTATTGCGAATTAAAAGCTTAGTCATGTTTATCTATAATGTTACAATAATGGTCAAATGGAGCATCCATGATGGATGGGTAAAATGGATGCAGGAAAAACATATTCCCGATGTAATGGCCACAGGATGTTTCGAAAAGTTTCAATTTGTACGTCTTTTAGATACAGATGAAACTGAAGGGCCCACTTATGCTACGCAGTATTATGCAGCATCAAAAGCAGATTATAATCGCTACATAGCGCAACATGCGCAAGTTTTGCGCAAAGACGGCACTGATACATGGGGTGATAATTTTGTAGGATTCCGCTCTTTAATGCAAGTTGTGAATTGATTGTGGATAGTTTTGAATCTTCACACAGTGCTATCAAAAACTTCCCTATATTCCTTTCAAACGCTTATCCTGCCTGCATTTCAGCGAATATGCCCTGAAACCCTTTACAGCAAAGGATTTCAGCGATTTGCATTCAAAATTTGATTTTTTCACAAAATGACGATTTCGTGTAAAACCCTTTCTGTACAAGGTTTTCAGCCAATCATGCCAAACAGAAAAATGACAAAAAATATTTTGCTGGTAAGCGAAAGCGAATAAATTTGTTGACGTTAATTCAAACAATTAAAAAATCATCTATGAACAAAGCTGAATTGATCGCCCAGATCGCTGACGATGCAGGCATCACCAAGACACAGGCTAACGCCGCTCTGGATTCTTTTGTTGATGCAGTAACCAAGACCCTGAAGAAAGGTGACAAAGTAACCCTGGTTGGTTTCGGTACTTTCTCAGTTTCTAAGCGTGCTGCCCGTACAGGCCGCAATCCTCAGACTGGTGAAACTATCAAGATCAAGGCTAAGAAGGTTGCTCGCTTCAAGGCTGGTAAAGAATTAAGCGCCAAGCTCTAAGGCTTTAAAGAATTAAAAAGTCCCGTCTCAGCTGATGTTGAGCGGGATTTTTTTATTTTTGCCCTTCACAAATAAATCTACAACCATGGGCAGAGGCGATAAAAAGACTGCAAAAGGAAAAAGATTCAAAGGTTCTTTCGGTAAAAGCAGACCTGCTAAAACCAAAAAAGCAACCAAGAAAGCAGAAAAAGCTGCTTAATCAAGATCTTTCTAGCAATAGAAAGTCCCGTACAATTTGTACGGGACTTTTTTGCTTTATGTACCAGCAGATTAATACTCAGGCAAAACCGGCTTTGTACCGAAAATGCTATCAATCTTGGTCATAATCTCTTCAGTCAGCAAAGGCAATACATTTAATGCCTTCAGGTTCTCTTCCAACTGGTGACGTTTGGTAGCACCCAAAATTGCTGTTGTTACATTGGGATTCTTCACACACCAAGCAATGCTAAGGGCAGCCATACTGCAACCCAGTTCATCTGCCAACTGTTGGTATGCGCGAACCTTATTCAGCTTCTCCTCTACAAATGTTCTATCCTTCAGCCATTCAAAACCAGGAATCGATAAGCGTGCATCTTCAGGAATGCCGTTATTGTATTTACCGGTAAGTAAGCCACTGGCCAGCGGGCTCCAAATAGTAGTGCCTAAACCCACATTCTTAAACACCTGCAGGTAATCATTCTCCAGTTTATGCCTGTTAAACAAGTTGTATTCGGGTTGTTCTACAGACGGGCCAATTAATCTATAATCAGCCGCTACGCGATGTGCTTCCATGATTTCCACACCACTCCACTCACTCGTACCCCAATACAAAATCTTACCCTGCTGAATCAAGGTATTCATAGTTAACACCACTTCTTCAATCGGCGTGTTTTTATCAGGTCTGTGACAGAAATACAAATCCAGGTAATCTGTTTGCAAACGCTGCAAAGCTTCATGACAGGCTTCTGTGAGATGTTTACGGCTTAAGCCGGTCTGGTTGGGCTTATTGTTCTTACCTCGCCAACCAAAGAAGGCTTTGGAAGAAACTGTATAGGATGTACGGTCCCATCCTTTCTTCTTCAACACACGCCCCATCATTTTCTCACTTTCACCCAATGCGTATACTTCTGCATTGTCGAAGAAATTAATACCGCTGTCATAAGCCACACCCATTAATTCATCGGCTATGCTGTCATCAATCTGCTTGTGAAAAGTAACCCAGCTACCATAGCTGAGTACGCTCAATTGCAGGCCCGTTCTGCCCATTCTTCTATATTCCATGTTGTGTGATTTAGTACTGCAATATTACCAACAAAAAGCCCGCTTGTTCACTAATAGTAAGTGCTGTCAGGCAGAATCATGGTACCGCTGGATTGGAAGATGGTAATGTTGCTGAAAGACTGATCAGCCTGCATACCATTGGTACCATATTTTAATTGCCAAGGGTTGGCATATTTAATCTTGACAGGCTTGTCTGTATAAAACAATTGCCGATTTTGATCCCACCATAACTCTTTACACCATAGCGTATCACCCATACGGTTAAATACCACTACGCTATCGCGCAAGAAGACTTTGCTTTGATTTTCTACATAGCGGCCATAGCGGGCGTTCAACTGACTCTCTACTTGTTTTAAGCTATCGTAAAAATCGACATGCAAAGTTTTAGGAAACTCCACCATGGTGGAATCCAGCTGATATCGCAACATCAATGGTGCTGTAAGCCGGGCTTTGATTCGGCCACCTTGGCTCATAAAACTCTCTATTTGCTTCCCTTCTTCTACACCAAGCCTGGCTGTACTCAATCCCCGAACCTCATTGATATCATTCTCACAACTGTAAAGAAAAAAGCAGCCCATAATCAGAGCTGCCAGAAATCTTTTGCTATGGAAGCATGCATTAATCATACTTACGCTTGATAAACCAAATATCGCTTAAGCTAACACCTAAAGCAAAACGGAAAAAATTCTCTGTTACAACACTGTTGTTGCCACCACGTCTGCCATATTCCAAAGTAGTATTCAAAATAGTGAACTGATAATCATAAGAACGCCATTTTCTGATCGGCATACCTGCACCCATGCTTACAGACCAAAGATTCAACTGGTTTCCGTTGGCATTGATATAATCCTTACCGAAATTAAACCCTAAACGATAGTTTACTGAACTCCAGTAAGAACGACCTGTAACGGGATCAGGACAAAACTGTCCGCCCATTCTTGCCATCCAACTATTAAAGGGACGGTCATTGGGTTCGAAATCTGAACGGTAACTGCTCCACTGTGTGCTGCTATACTCTGCACCGAAGCTCCATCTTTCAAAAAGGCCACGTGAGTTGGATGATCTGCCTATCAACATAAAGCCTGCAGCATAACTCACTGGTAAAGCAATCTTACCTCTAACGCCGGTAACACCTAAAACACTATCCAATCTGCTGAAGCCGCCGTTATTATCGTACAATATGGTTTCCTTTCTGATATCCTGTGTGCCGGAAAGCGATTGACCCAGTGAGACTGTTGCACCAAACCTTAAAGCAACAGTTTGTGTGAGACCAGCTTTGGTATCATCCTTACTGCTGATATTCGTTTCGTACTGTGTACCAGCATTTACAAATGGAGCAGAGAATGAGATAAGTGACTGAGAGTTGGATGAATAGTAGAAAGCAGTATCGTTCACAAAATCTTTACGCGTATTGGTTTCTTTACGACCGAAATTGTATCCGGTATTTACACCCAAACTAAACTTGCCCCAGCGCTTGCCAATACCAATAAACGCCTGGTTTAAACCGCCACTGCCTTTGTATGTGGTGATCAGGCTATCGATGCCACCTACTTTTTCTCCATTCTGTATATCGTAATTAATACGGCTTAATTGACGCATACCAAAAGCAAAGCCGATTTTCTTCTTCTTGCTCAATGGAACACCCAAAGCAACATATGCTGGAGTGAAGTTGACTGAATTAAATGAGCTTGCACCACCCTGGCTACGCAATGTTCTGCTATCAATTGACAAACCCAAGTCATAGGAGGTAACAAAGAAATTACTGTATGAAGCAGGGTTATTAAAGTTGATGGTCTGGCCATTGTTATTGGTTAACCCATCTGCATAAGCAGCCGACATGCCACCCATGGCTTTATGGATAAAATGCTGGCCGTAGAAATAGTCGCCAATACCGTAACGAGAGTAAGGAGAGTTCTCCTGGGCAGTCAGGGAGGCAACAGCCAACAATGACAGGAAAAGTGCAGTTGTTCTAATGGTTGTTTTGCTCACTGATCGCATACAAACCCTTGAAGATTAAATAAGGGTCGGCAAATATCTTGTTTTTCAGGTGAGGCACAAAAAAAGGCATATCCCCCCCGGTTAACAGCACGTTAAAGTTGCTGTATTTCAATGCGTAAGCATCAATAATACCATCGATTTCCTTGGCCACACCCAGGATTACCCCACTCAGGAGGTTGGTTCGGGTATCGTAACCAATCAGCGGAAAATCGCTGGCAGCTTCCACCAATGGCAGCAGAGCTGTTTGTTCGTGCATGGCCCGGAAACGCATTTGCATACCGGGAGAAATGCTACCACCGAGGAATTCGTGGCGATTATTGGTGTAATTGTAGGTAATACAAGTGCCCAAACCAATGGCCAGGGTATGTGTGCCCGGAAATTGATCTACAGCTGCAGAACAGATGGCTAAACGGTCTGCCCCAATGGTTTCAGGCTTTCCCACTGGTGTGGTAATGGGTAGTTTACTGGAAGCGCTCAGCAGGTGAAATCTTGTTGTTTTGGCCAACAATATTTCTATTTCCGGATTATGGGCAATCACGGAAGAGAGAATCGATTTTTGCGGCTGAAAGCGGGTGATTAGATCCTGAATCGTATCTGTATGATCATCTGCCAATACCACCACTTCATGCACTTCGCGCCCTGCGAAAACCGCACATTTCTTTCTGGAATTGCCAAAATCAAAACAAAGGGTTACTTCCATAGCACAATTATAGGTCAAAGTTGAAACCTTTCAGCTCACGAAAATGCCCGTTTAGCTGAATTTTCTCTTTCAGGCTTTCGGTACCAGCTACCACCTGAATGGTTTTTTGCAAATGTCGCTTCAGGTATTCCAGTCGCTGCTCTTCCCGCATCAAGCCTAGCAACTCATACTCTTCTTCTAAAGTAAGGCCGGTATGATGGGCAACATCATAACTGATTAAGTCCGCATCCGGCTTCTTGAAATCTTTCTGTACTTGCAAGAGACGATGCAATTCACGTACCTGATTCAATACCTGCTGCATCATAGCCGCAAACTGTGCTGTTTGATAGGGCATATAATCTACAATGGCACCGCTGTATAATTTATCCGGAATCTGCTTGATGTATTCCAATGCCCTAAAGATGCGCAGCCCTTTGCAGCGAATATCCATCTTACCATCTTCGTACACTTCTACAATCTCAGACACTTCTACCAATGTACCCAACTCAGCAATACCATTCGCTAAAACAACTGGCATACCAAAGGGCTTGGCTTCAGCATAAGATTCCTGAATGAGTTGTTTATAGCGGGGTTCAAAGATGTGCAGGTTCAATGTTTCACCGGGGTAAACCACGATGCCCAAAGGAAAAATGGGAACAAAATTCATCATGCAACAAATGTAGTCTTTGACTGCATTTGTGCAAGAGCCTTGTTATCTTCGATTCGAAATCTTGTTCATGTCTGCACTCTCGATTGTGATCATCACCTTCAACGAAGAAAAAAATATTGCACGTAGTTTGCAGTCGGTGCAGTCTATTGCAGATGAAATTGTAGTGGTTGATTCGCTATCAACGGATGCGACCAAGACTATTGCAGCTGGCTTTCCTAATGTGCGCATCATTGATCAGGCATTTCTGGGGTATATTGAACAAAAAAATCTGGCACTCAGTCTGGCAACACATACACATGTACTGATGCTGGATGCAGACGAGGCATTGAGTGATGCGTTATTGCAATCCATTGTTGCAGAAAAGCAACAGGGCTTTCCATCTGCGGCCTATGCTATGAATCGTTGTACACATTTTAACGGTACATGGATCAAACATGGCACTTGGTATCCCGATACCAAAATCAGGCTGATACGAAAAGATGCAGGTAAATGGGGTAGCATCAATCCGCATGACAGTATTGTTCTAAATCAAGGTATTCGCACAAGTAAACTAAAAGGCGATATTCTGCATTACAGTTATAACAGCATGGATGAAGTTGTGGCGCAGAATAATCGATTTACTACGATTCAGGCGAAAGCCATGTTTGAAAGAGGTAAGCGTTCTAATTGGTTCAAGATTTTATTCAGCCCGCTCGTTGCATTTGTATCAGGCTATTTTTTCAAGCTGGGTTTTTTAGATGGTATGAATGGATTCTTTATCGCGCGAGCTGTCGCTTACCATACATTTCTCAAATACATCAAGCTTTACGATCTGCAGCAGAAAGCTGTATGAAGACTGATGCGCTAAGTGCGAAAATCACCACACCAAACTGCCCTTCCAAACTATCATCTGTGATCAGAGGTAATATTAACACGAGTATCGCTGGTAAATACCGAAGCGATAGCTGACGCAACAGGAATACCAGACCAAGTGTACAACTCAATACACCCAATAAACCCGCGCCGGCAAAATAGATCAACCATTGATTGGTGGGCAGGAAACGTTCTGCCTGCAATGTATGTGGAAAGTATTGCTGATGCCAGGCATCGATAGCAAATCGAATATCACCAAAACCCACACCCAGCAAAGGATTTTCGCTGCCAATAGCCCAGCCTGCTTTCCAAGATAATACCCTGGCACCATCTGAGGAACCTTGCTGAAAAATACCATTGGTGTAATGACTCAAATCGTACAATACATATTGTACACGCATCTGCAGTGTAGGCAAAAATGCATAAGCTGCAACTGCGATGAATATTAAGAACACCAATAACTGAACCGCTTGTTTGCGATACGTTTTTTGCAAGAGTGCTTGTACAATCCAAACACCCGCAGCAAGATACAAGGCTAACAAGCCGGTCTTTGCAGCCAGAAAATGTAAGAAGATAGTTTCAATCGCAACAACTGCATAAGCCAGATAACGCTGTTGCATAGAGGCCAATTGATGTACACTGTAGAGCAAAGCCAACATACACAACACCATCCACCAGCTCAGGCGAATGTGATCGCTATCCATTGGTACGGGCATCACTTTGGCAAACTGATAACTGGCATTGATAGCAGCAGGATCAGCCGCATACTGAATCAAGGTGTACACAATCGCACTCAGCAGAAAGCCATGCATGACCCAAATCAACTGGAGTAGCTGCTGCTTATTCAGTGATACAGCTGCAAAAGCCAATCCAATACTCAATATAGGTAGTTTCACTTCCACGCTGCGCCAGAGCAGGTCTGTATGTGTTGTCCAAATCAATGAAATCACCACTGGCAGGATTAGCAGTAACCCACCAATTAGCCAATATTTATACGCTCGCAATTGAAAAACCAATGGAAGCACAATCAAGATACTACCAACAGATAAAAGTGCCCTGCTGTATAACAAACCTGCACAGAGCAGTATTGTGCAGCTAAGCAGCCAGTAATCAGCGGATTTATTTTTCAACAGCTGGGCCATGTGGTCCCGAAATTCGTACTTCAGCACTACTTTAGCAAAGTATGTGGCAGGAACTATTGATTGAACTGCAGGCAGGCAACAGAAAAGCACTGGCACGCGCCATTTCTCTGGTAGAAAATGCGCATGAAGGTTATTATGATTTTCTGAAGCAATTACCCAATGCCCATACCAATGTAATCGGCATTACTGGTCCGCCGGGTGCTGGCAAGAGCACTTTAGTGGATGCGTTGATTGCAGAACTCACAGCGCAATCGAAAAAAGTGGGTGTACTCTGTGTAGACCCCTCTTCTCCATTTAATCTCGGCGCTTTGCTCGGCGATCGTATTCGCATGAATGAATGGTATACCCATCCGGATGTATTTATACGTTCCTTAGCTACCAGAGGCAGTTTGGGTGGATTACATCCCAAGATTATTGAGATCACTGATGTGATGAAAGCAGCTGGTTTTGATCACATCATCGTAGAAACGGTTGGTGTAGGGCAAAGTGAGATTGAAATTGCCGGCCTTGCGGATACAACAGTGGTGGTAGTGGTACCTGAAGCAGGCGATGAAGTGCAGACCATGAAGGCTGGCCTGATGGAGATAGCCGACATCTTTGTGGTGAACAAGGCCGACAGGCCCGATGCGGATATGTTTGTCCGCAATCTTCGCTTGATGATGGCCCCAGCTTTTCAGACAGCAAAGCATGAGATTGCGATTGTAAAAACAGTGGCATCTAGGAAGGAAGGAACGAATGAATTGTATGCTGCATTATTGGCACATCAGCACCTAGCCAAACAAAACGAACGTAAATTCTGGTTATTAGCAGAGCGCGCCTACCACATTATTCAGCAGGATCGAATGAAGGATATTGACAAAGCTGTATTAAAGAAAAGTATTGCTGCCCAATACAATGATCAGTTCAACTTGTATGCACTGATAGAACAATTTCAATAAACCAATGTTTTTATGTTATGACCGAACCAACAATTGCACAAAAATTTCCCGCAGCTGTAAAAGTAGAGAAAGGCAAAACTTATGCCTGGTGTACCTGCGGCCTCAGTGAGAAACAGCCTTTATGTGATGGCAAACACAAAACCTTGGCCCGCGAAGAAAATGGTGAAACCATTATGCCTTTCAAGAGTTTAAAGTTTACAGCAGAAGAAGATGGTGAAGTATGGCTCTGCCAATGTAAGCATACTAAGAATCCGCCGTTTTGCGATGGATCACATAAAACACTTTAAAACGAAACCGGCTCCAAATGGAACCGGTTTGTTTTTTTGAAGCCCCCATAATTTTTTTAAATCAGGATTCAAAAGCGCGGCCCTACCCCCGTTTGACCGCGCCGGCTTTCGCCTGTGAATCCCTCGCTGAGAAAACTCCCAGGGTCGTTATCGTGAGTGATTTTGCAATCAGGATTTGTACAACAAATATGTACAAGGTGGGAATATCAAACAATGGGAAATTTCCCATTTTTTTACGGGAAATTTCCCATAGGCAAAGCCAGTAAAAGAACGGAGATTGCCAAAAACCCCACTTATGCGCAGACTCTCCCCAATACTCATGCTTTTGGCATTCTTTAGTATTCACTACGGCTTAACCAGTTTTATTGAACGCCCTCAACACACTAGCGAAAAAGTAAGTCCAATCAGCCCTGAAGCAGCAGATCGTTATATTCAAAATTTTCAACAATCCGCAGCCTATAAAGCCATGAATGAAGTTGATAAAGATGCTACCAAAGCCATTTACTTTGATGCGGCAACCATTAATAATATGGCAGACTTGGTGAAAACCGGACAAATAGACGGCATGTGGGCGTATTTTGCGAAATATGATTCACCCAATAAAGACCCGAAACATATTTATAATAACCAATACACCATCATTCTTTGGGGTGCCAAACAACCTATAGAAGGAAAATCAATGGGTAAAACTATAATTCGTAATAACAACGGAGAAGCAGTTAACATTGAAAACTTCGGGAAGCCCTGTCCACCTTTTATTTGCAACTAATGTTACCGGATTATTCTCAAGCACTTCATTTTCTTCAGATCAGCGCATTGGCTGTGGGAGCATTCTATTGGAGAAGAACAAAGCCTGCTGCTTTTCGCTGGTTGATTCTATTGCTTTTCTTAACTGTATTGAATGAAAGCATTTTAACGGATCATCGCATCCCTTCTTTAAGGCTAAACAATAACCTGCTTTATAATACATATGCCATTATAGACATGCTTGTTTTGCAATGGATATTTTATCAAATTGAAGCCTTTCACAAAATCCGGCGCTTTATCCTTTTTTCAATTGCGATCAACCTAATCGCTAATTTTCTTGAAGCACAACTTTACGCAGGATGGCTGCAAATGCATGCGCAAAGCTTTCGTCTATACAATATCAGCAATATGCTGATTTGCCTGTATTATTTCAGGAAAGTGATTCTTGAGCACAAACTTTCTCTGAGAAAAGACACTGTTTTCATTTTTTGTACCGGCTTGTTTGTTTACCATGCTTTATTGTTCATCAATTTCACTACCGTAAGTATACCCGGCTATTGGGAATTGCCTTCAGCCATGCTAATTTTTCAGTTATTACAGCTCTCGGCCAATCTTATCTACTACGCAGCTATAATTACCGTTTTTCTGAATTCCAGAAAATCGTAAAGTTGCAATTATGGGTTTCTTACCACAAATCGTAGGCGCAATTGGGTTCCTGATTATTTTTCTGGGATTTGTACTGTTGCTGATTATATCAACCAGCAGAAAGAAACAAACATTATTAGAACAAGCTTATCAAGCACAGTTAGCTACTATCCGTCACGAAGTACAAGAACAAACCTATCAGGCTATTGCGATGGAATTGCACGACAATGTTGGCCAATTACTCAGCAGTAGCAAAATGATGATCAATGCTGCAATGCTGCAGTCGCCTGAAACAGCCCAATCCCTAGATGAAGCGCAAGCTACCTTAGGCAAAGCCATTCAGGAAGTGCGCAGCCTCAGCAAAATGATGAATGCAAAATGGCTGGAACAATTCAGTCTTAGGGAAAACTTGCAACAGGAAATTTCCAGACTTCAGCATGTGGTAGCAGTACAAGCAGATCTTGATGCACTTGAAACAATCAGTTTACACAATGACCAGCAACTTATCATTTTCCGTGTAGCACAAGAAGCCATGCAGAATGCTATGAAGCATGCAGCAGCTACCGTGATGACGCTCGAATGCATGGAAAAAACTGGCTCTTTGGTCATCCGTATTGCAGACAATGGTAAAGGAATGACAGATTCCGTAAAATCCGGAACAGGAAGTGGTTTATTACACATGCGTGAAAGAATTGCTTTGTTAAAAGGCAATATTCAATGGCAGAACAATGTACCTTCGGGTACGATTGTGGAGTTAGACATCCCCCTGCGTTGACCATGAAACCAAAGAAATCTACTATCCGTATCGGTATTGCAGACGATCACCAGCTTTTTGTTAAATCTGTCTCCTCTTTACTTAGTGCTATTGGTGGCTTTGAAGTGGTATTGGAAGCAGCTAACGGCAAAGACTTACTACAACAACTCAGTCGAACCAAAGATCTTCCTGATATCATTTTACTGGATGTGAATATGCCCATCATGAATGGGATGGAAACAGCTGCAGCATTGCTCAAAGACTATCCCTTGTTAAAACTTGTGGCATTGAGCATGAATACAGATGATATGAGTCTGATTGGTATGATTCGCAATGGCTGTTGTTCTTATTTAATGAAAGATATCAGTCCAGCTGAATTGCAAAAAGCCTTACACGAAGTACACGAAAAAGGCTATTACAACACGGATACCATGCAGCTGAACATGCATAAGCTGATTACTCAAAACACGAATGATCTTTTCTCTGAAAAAGAGTTACAGTTTATTCGAATGGCTTGCAGCGATAATACATATCGGGAGATTGCTGTAAAAATGAGCGTGTCTGAACGTTCGGTAGATATGTACCGGGAAAAAGTATTTGAGAAGCTGGGTGTTAATACCCGCACAGGTATGGCTTTAGAAGCCGTAAGAAGAAAAATCTACTCGCTTTAAATTTCTCCGGCATCAGCCAGTTCCTTTTCGCGCTTCCACCAGCGCCAGCCTACCACGCCAATCAACGCTAGTGGCGCAATCATCAGGTAAACAATCCCTGAATTCATGCCCTTAGCAGGACCCTCACCCAGCTGAGACGCTGTCTTTGTACAGATGGAACACTGCGCTTCACTCGAAAGAGGAGCAATAAGACACAAAACGATTATCACCATCCACAGTTGCTTCATACACAAAATTTCTACGCAAATATATAACCGAATCCGGCCTGAAAAGTTTTACCTTAATAGCTCTTAAATACCACATGTGAGTCAGAGAAGAGTTTTCCTGAAGCAATTGGGTCTGATGACCAGTGCTTTTACTGCCAACAACCTGTTTCAGCAGGCTTATGCAGCAGATATTGAACGTGCACAACAGGCCATTTCTGGTTTCAGCCCAGAACAAGCTGCTGCCGATGAGGATTTTTGGTCGGTGATTAGCCAGGCATATACCGTTAACCCAAGTATCATTAACCTGAATAATGGCGGTGTTTCTCCCTCACCTAAAGTGGTGCAGGATGCTGTGGAACGATTTAATCAACTGTCTAATCAAGCGCCTTCCTACTATATGTGGCGTATTCTGGATCAGGGACGTGAACCCTTGCGCATGAAGCTCGCCAATTTGGCTGGTGCTGACCCAGAAGAAATTGCTGTGAACAGAAATGCTACCGAAGCACTCAATACGGTCATTTTTGGCTTAGACCTGAAAGCAGGCGATGAAGTCATCGGCACCAAGCAAGATTATCCCAACATGATCCAGGCATGGCGCCAGCGCGAAATGCGGGAAGGCATCAAGTACACACAAATCAGTTTCAATTTCCCGATAGAAGAGGATGCAGCCATTGTAGATGCTTTTGCCAAAGCCATCACACCCAAAACCAAAGTGCTGCACATCACACATGTTATCAACTGGGTAGGACAAATTCTACCGGTACGCAAGATCTGCGATATGGCCCGCAGCAAAGGCATTACCACCATTGTGGATGGAGCGCATTCCTTTGGACTATTGGATTTCAAGATACCGGAACTGGGTTGCGACTACTTTGGAACCAGCTTACATAAATTCCTGAGTGCACCCATCGGTAGTGGCATGCTCTGGATTCGTAAAGACAAGATTGCCAATATCTGGCCATTAGTATGTAATGACAAGCCGCGCAGTACTGATATCCGAAAGTTTGAGACATTGGGCACACGCAGTTTTCCGATTGAACAGGGTATCGGCGAAGCCATCAATTTCCACGAAGCCATTGGCAGCAAAAGGAAAGAAGCCCGTATTCGCTACCTCAAAGATTATTGGGCAACCAAAGTGAAAGATGTACCAGGCGTTAAGATTCATACCTCCTTTAAACCTGATTATGCCTGTTCTATCTGTGGCGTTAGCATTGATGGCATGACTCCCGGCGAACTGGATAGTGCCCTGTTCAGCAAATACAAGATTCACACAGTAGGCATCGTATGGGAGAATATCAGCTGCGTACGCATTACCCCTCATGTTTATACCAGAACCATTGATCTGGACCGACTGGTAAAAGCCATTACGGAGATCGCTACTACAAAAAAGAGCAAAGTTTAGGCAAGTATTGCTGTTTTTCAGCGTTTTAAGCTGGGCAAGCCGATGCCATCCGGCCAGGATGGACATTTTTTTGCGCCAATCTTCCAACCTTTTGCTGCTGCAACACTCTTAATACCGGAATCAGCTTTTGGAACAGGCAAACCACATACTGACGGCTGTAGTGAGAAAAGCCCGCCACGGCGATGGTGCTGCGCAGGCATGGCTCTATGAGCAGTTCAGTACAGCCATGTTTAACACCTGCATACGGATGACGGGCAACAGAAGCGATGCAGAGGATTTGTTACAGGAAGCTTTCATTCAGGCTTTCAAGAATCTGCACCAGCTGAAGGAAGAACCGCAGTTTGGCGGATGGTTGAAAAGGATTGTAGTGAATGCCTGCATACAACACAGTAAAAAAAGTTTTTACTGGAGTGAATGGGATGAGCAATGGCATGATGTAGCAGAGGACAATCAAGTGGCTTGGTGGAAAACGGTTGACCTGCAACTGGTACACAAAGCCATCAAAAATCTGCCTGATGGTTGCCGACAAGTATTCACCTTGTTTGTACTGGAAGATTTCAGCCACAAACAAATTGCAGAAAACCTCGGTATCAGCGAAAGCACTAGCAAAAGCCAATACCATCGCGCTAAACAACTGTTGAGAGAACGTATCACTCAGGAAATGCACACACATGGATGAGTTAAAAAAATACCTGCAAGACAATCGCGAAGCATTAGATGCGGATACACCCAGGCCTAAAGTATGGAAAGCCATACAGGCCGAAGTAAAACCAGCTGGCAAAGTGCTGACGATGACAACCCTAATCAAATGGGCAGCTGCTGCCTGTGTGGTAGCTCTTGCTGGTGTGGGCATCTGGAGCATGACTCATCATGATACAATTCCTGAACAAACAGCCATCAATTCACCAAAAGCTATTCCGCCAGCAGTAAAAAATGATACAACAGACAGCAAAGCTTCCGAGCAAAAGCCTGCTATCAATCATGTAACTACTGAGCCGCTATATGCTGCAAATAAAAAGCCTGCCTACAGAAATAAGGCAGTCAATAGTACACCAGCTGTAGATCCTATGCAGGTCTTGGATCAATTATCGGGCAGTTTTGTACAAGTCATCAACCTACAGCGCAGCCGCATCAGCACTACCCCATTGTTTGCTGAAAGTCCTGCGTATTTCGATGATTTCACCAAACAGCTGAGCCAGATGGACAAAGATGAGAAGCAAATCAGAACAGATATCCGCAAGCAGGGATTACAACCTGAAATGATTGAGCAACTCATTAATGTATATCAGCAAAAACTGGATGTACTGAAACAATTGCAATTAGAAATGAACAAACTCAATAACCGTTACAAACAAAATCGTGGTCCGATAGACACCACCAAAACCTATTTCATCAATATTTAAAATCAGCATGATCATGTATACATCAATCAAAACCCTTATTGCCTGCACAGGTTTACTATTCAGCACTGCTGCTACTGCACAACAATATCGCGCTACTGCGCCAAGAGCTGCCGGAGTTCCTCAAAATGCACGTGGTGCCGTAACGGTAAATGGTGAACAACTGTATAGGGAAGACATTAAGGACCTGAAGAGCAAGGAAGTGAGCCAGGAAGTAATTGCACCCAAGGGTGGAGAGATTTTTCTGGAGAATAACAATCGTCCCATTGTAGTGAAGACTTGGGCAGAACAAAAAGTAAAAGTTGTCACCACTGTTTTCTTTGAAGGCGAAGGCAAACTGAGCGATGAAGAATGGTTCGAAAAACTCAATCTCTCACTACGCACTTTGGGTAATTCCGTAAAAATAAAATCTGGTAACGTAAGCGGTGGCAGCTATACGGTATTGGGCAATACTTATGGCTGGAACTGGGGTGGAGAAGGTGTGGCCGTATTTAACGGACAAGGCCAAAATATCGGTACCAAGAGCAATACCCGTCGTATTGTAACAGTGTATATACCTGCCAACAGCAAAATGGATATTGAAACCCGCTATGCAGATATTGAATTGGGCGATATGGCAAGTCTTAATCTGGACATCACCAATGGTAATGTGGAAGGTGGCAATGTGAATGAACTGAAATTGCGTGCACGCTACGGCAATGCCAACTTTGGTAACAGCAAGTATGCTGAAGTAGAGTTTACCAATGGTAGACTTACTATGGCTGGCGCTGATGAATTAGATATTGACAGTAAGTACGCAACTATTGAAGTAGGAAGCAGCAAGAAAATTACCATGCGCAGCACCAACGATGAATATGAATTAGAAGAAGTTGGTAGTTTAAGTGGCAGAAAAAATTATGGCAACCTGCGTATTACGAAGCTGAACACTTCATTGGAAATGGATGGCACCAATGCTGATATCAAAGTGCGCAACGTGAGCGCTTCTGTTGACAATATTACCGTCGATAACAAATATGCTGATATCCGCATCCCTATGCGTAATGTTAAAAATTATGCCATAGACTTTACCGGACCATATAGCACGGTGTACGGCAATTTTGAGAAGAAGTATAAAGTGGATACAATGAAAGAGACTGAAAATACTACAATTGCTCAACTCAATCAACTTGCCGCAGAAAGTAGCAACCCAAGCAGCTTTACAGCTAAAGTAGGTGACGGTGGCGCCAAACTGGTACTGAAGTGCCAGAACTGTACGGTTGACCTGAAATAAGCATATTTCTCATGTGCATATATCTCACACAGTTGTTGTTTGTGCAATGACTGCACGGTCCCGCTCTTTAGCGGGACCTCTTTATTTCTGTAGCTTTGCACAGATTTCGTAAGTTAGTACTATGAGTGAGTTGTATACCATTGGCTGGATTTTCGTGACATTATTGTTCATTGCCTTTTTTGCGGGCTATGAAATTGCTTTTGTGAGCGGTAACAGACTGAACATTGAGTTGCGCAAAAAGCAAGGCAAACGCAGCGGCATCATCATTGCCGGATTTTTGGAACATCCTGCACGTTTTATCGGCACTTGCTTAATTGGCCTCAATTTCTTTCTAGTTATTTACGGCTTACTGGTAGATGAATTGCTCAAGAAAACTTTGTGGAATCCATTCCAAATTCAAAATGAATACCTGAAACTGTTTGTTGCTACTTTATTTTCAACATTGATTGTTTTGGTGCTGGGCGAGTTTATACCAAAAGCTATTTTCAGGGGAAAGAATGATACCCTGCTTCACTTCTTTGCACCATTGGCTAATTTGTTTCATACGCTGTTCCAGCCACTGGCAAGATTCTTTGTAAACATTTCACAATGGGTATTGAAATATCTCTTCAACGTACGATTGGATGATAAAAGTGAAGCTTTCAGCAAAGTAGATCTGGAGCATTTCTTTCAGCAAACCCGTAATCAAGACGAGGAAAACACAGAATTGAATACAGAGCTGTTTGAAAATGCGCTCAGCCTGCCGATGGTAAAAATTCGTCAGTGTCTGGTGCCCAGAACTGAAATTGAAGCAGTAGAGCTGGATACGCCACTGGAAACCATCCGACAGAAATTTATTCAAACCAAACTCAGCAAACTCATTGTATACAAAGACAGTATCGATGATTTACAGGGCTATATTCACCAATTGGATTTTTTCAAAAAACCTACTGATGTTAAGTCCATCATCAAACCCTTGATTGCCGTGCCCGAAAGCATGAGTGCAACAGATCTGATGAATAAATTTACCAAAGAGCGTAAGAGCATTGCCTGGGTAGTAGACGAGTTTGGCGGCACTGCAGGAATAGTGACCATGGAGGATGTATTGGAAGAAATTTTTGGGGAAATTCAGGATGAATATGATACAGAAGAGTTTGTAGACAAGCAATTGGCTGAAGACGAATACATCTTTAGCGGCCGACTGGAACTAGATTACCTGAATGAGAAATACCAGCTTGATTTCCCTGAGCATGAATCAGAGACCCTATCTGGCTATATCATTAATGAACATGGCAGCATACCAGAAGCCAAGGCCTCAATCATTATTGACCATTACAAGTTTGATGTGCTCAGCGTAAGCGACACACGCATAGAGATGGTGAAAATGAAGCTGTTAAGATAATTTGCAGCAAGCAGGCTTAAGCCATTAACTTTGGCACCGCAAAAGCAGCACTGGATGGCATTACCCTTTCGCAAAAAACAGGAAGAACCTAAAGCAGAGATGACCTTTGTGGATCATCTGGAAGAGCTGCGTTGGCACGTCATCCGCTCTGTTTTGGCTGTTTTTTTCATGGGTGGGGTAATTTTTGTTTACCGCGACTGGATTTTTGACAATATCATCTTTGGACCGGTTAACCCCGATTTCGTTAGCTACAAATTCTTCTGCGATTTAAGCCATTGGCTGCATTTAGGAGATGCACTCTGCATGCCACCGGTAAGTGTAAGCATGCAGACCACCACTTTTGGCGGCCAATTTGTTAGCAGCATCACCGTGGCTATTGTAGGCGGTTTCATCATTGCCTTCCCTTATGTGTTTTGGGAGTTCTGGCGTTTTGTAAAACCTGCTTTGAAGGATAATGAACTCAAGGGCACACGCTTTGTGATCTTCTGGGTTACCTTCTTTTTCTTGCTCGGTATTTCCTTTGGCTATTTCGTATTAGGCCCATTCACCTTCAACTTCTTGGCGAATTTCAATATTGGAACGCGTCATTTCTTGGAGACCAAGCCAACCTTGAACGATTTCCTAGATAACCTCATCAATATTCTGGTGGGCTGTGGTATAGCATTTGAATTACCTGTACTGGCATATGCTTTTACCAAGATCGGGTTAATCACCCCTATGTTCTTAAAGGAAAGTCGCAGATATGCGATTGTCATTATTCTGGTAGTTGCGGCCATTATCACACCAAGCCCCGACTGGATTAGTCAGCTCTTGGTGTTTATCCCATTATTCCTGTTGTACCAACTCAGCATTCTTGTATCGGCACGTGTGTACAAAGAGGAAGAGAAGAAAATGGAAGAGTGGAGTTAATCTCCGTTCATCCAAGAAATACACTTGCAGCAGGTGGATACAAGGGATAGCCCTACATTTACAACATGAATACGTTTGACTTAAGTAAACCCATCGCCATTGGTTGCGATCATGCGGGTGTTACCTACAAAGAAGCCGTTAAGCAATGGCTGAAAAAAAAAGGCCATGAGGTATTAGATTTTGGCACTCATGGTGATGCTTCTGTTGATTACCCAGATTTTGCCCACCCAACAGCTAGTGCGGTTGAAAATGGTGAAGCTGCTTTTGGCATTTTGTTTTGTGGCAGCGCCAATGGCGTGAACATCACTGCCAATAAACACCAGGGCATTCGCGCAGCATTGTGTTGGCAAAATGATATCGCCATTTTAGCAAGACAGCACAATGATGCCAATATCATTTCTATTCCTGCACGCTTTGTGGCTTTGCCGCTGGCGCAGCAGATGATTGAACATTTTATGCAAACCCCATTTGAAGGAGGCAGGCATAGTAACCGTGTTGGAAAAATAGCTTGTTCATAAAACCCCTGAGTATACACATGAAACAACAATTGCTTGCAGGCATGCTCCTGCTGAGTTCAGGTTTGTTCGCACAAGACGAAACAGCAGTAAAATATGCTGCTACTGTTACCGCAGCAGATTTGAAAACACATCTCACCATTGTAGCTGGCAAAGAGATGGAAGGCCGCGAGACCGCAACAGAAGGTCAGCGTAAAGCAGCAGCCTATATCGAAAATCATTTCAGAAGCCTCGGCTTAAAGCCTGGTAACGGCAGCAGCTATCAACAGATGTATCCTGTGTATCAGGATCAGCTGACAGAAAAAAAATTATCTGTAAATGGTCGCGTCTTTGAATGGGACAAAGACTATGTAATTAGCCTGCAAAGCGCAGCCAGTGGCAATTGGACAATCAATGAAACAGTATTTGTTGGTTATGGTCTAGTTGACTCATTGAATAACGATTACAAAGGCTTGGATGTTAAAGGTAAAATCGTTGTTGCGTTAGAAGGTGCTCCTGGTAGTGGTAATGCCACCAACCTGCGTATGAATAACCCTGCATCATTAGGGGGTAAGATTACTGCTGCACGTAATAATGGTGCTATTGGTTTATTGCTGGTGAGCAAGGACTTTCCTAAGCGAAATGCTAGTCCTGTTACAGGCAATATGTATTTCGCCCAGCAATCTGCTGCTGCGAATAGTTTTATTACAGCCAATATTTCTGAAGCAGTTGCTTCTGCATTATTGGGCAGAACAAGTATACAGAATTCAACTTCATTACTGGAATCAAAGAAAGCTACTTACAAAGCTGAACTGAAATTGGTTGCCAAGAAAGAAACCCTGAATCTGGAGAGTTCTAACGTATTAGGTGTTATTGAAGGAACAGACAAGAAAGATGAATACTTGTTCATCACAGCGCACTATGATCATTTGGGCAAACGCGACACAGTTATCTATTATGGTGCTGATGATGATGGTTCCGGTACCGTAAGTGTATTAGAGTTAGCAGAAGCTTTTATGCAGGCTAAGAAAAAAGGAAAAGGCCCACGCAGAACAATTGTGTTCATGACAGTTTCTGGTGAAGAAAAAGGTTTGAGGGGTTCTGCATACTACGGCAATAATCCAACTTACCCATTGGCTAAGACAACAGCCAACTTGAATATTGACATGGTGGGTAGAATTGATCCCTCATACAAAGGCGATAGTACTAACTATGTGTATGTGATTGGTGAAGACAAGCTGAGCAGTGACCTGATGAAGATTACTGATGCAGTAAATAACAAGTTTATCAAGATGGAGCTGGATAGAAGATATAATGATCCAAAAGATCCGAACCGTTTCTATTATCGCAGCGACCATTACAATTTCGCAGCAAAGGGTGTACCCATCATTTTCTACTTCAATGGCGTACACAGAGATTACCACAGACCAACCGATACGGTTGACAAGATCAATTTTGATGTGATGGAGAAGCGCGCCAGACTGATTTTCCATACAGCCTGGGAAATGGCTAACAGAGATGAAATGCTCAAGCGCGATATGCCTTTGAACATGCCTCCAAGATAATTGTGCTTACCAAACAAAAGGGCTGCAGTTGCAGCCCTTTTTTATTTCAAGTTGATGAATCGCTAAGCGAAGAGTAAAATCAATAATTGTGCTGCAATGATTCTCAGAATCATAGTCAGCGGATACACTGTTGCATATGTAATTGAAGGAATATCTGTTTTGGCAGTCTGCATCGCAAAAGCTAATGCCGGAGGATCTGTACTGGCGCCTGCTAACAAGCCACAGATCTCAAAATAGGTTTTACGAAAAGCATAATGTGCCACCAATCCAACAATCAACAAAGGCAAAATAGTGATGACTGCACCCATCAGCATCCATTGCCAACCTGTACCACCGGCAAATGCATCATGCAGCCCATGTCCGCTACTTAAGCCTACGCTCGCCAAGAATAAAGTAATGCCCAACTCACGAATCATCAGGTTAGCACTATTGGTGGTATAGTTGTTTAGGTAAAGTTTGCTACCAAATCGACTCAGCAATAAAGCCACAATCAACGGTCCGCCTGCTAAACCAATCTTTACTGCAACAGGCATATTGGCTACGTGGAAAGGAATACTACCAAGGACCACACCCAATACAATACCAATAAAGATGGGCGCGAGATCAGGCACTTCTAATCGCTTTAAAGAATTACCCATTGCTTGTGTTACCATGGCCACACCATCTGCTGTACCAACTACTTTAATATTATCGCCCAGCTGCAAAACAATATCTCCATGCGGCACCATTTCAATACCGGAGCGACTGAGTCTAGTTAAGGTAAAGTCCTGCTGATGCAGTTCAGGAATGTCCCCCAGTCTTCTGTGTGTTACTTCAGGTCTTGTTACAACAATGATGCGTGAGATTAATTCACTTTCCTTGGCTTCTTTCAGATTCACGTCCGCTTCGTCACCAATAATGAGTTTGAGCTGGCCGACAGCTTCTTTAGGTGCTACCACCAGTAACACATCACCTTCATGCATGATCACATCAGGTGTTGGTGTGATGATTTCACCGTCGTGCAACATGCGTGAAACAACAATGGGCTGTTTCATCATCTGTAATACACTGCGTATTGGCTGACCAATCATCTGTGGATTATCCAGTTTCAGGTGTACCGATACTGGGCGATTCGATTTGATGATACTCAGCTTACGATGCAACTCTCTTTCCTTTTCGAGATCAGTACCAAAAATTTTTCTCAGCAGAATCAATACAATGATGATACCAAAAACCCCGAAAGGATAAGCAACTGCATAAGCCAGTGTAAGCGTGGCACTGTTGTCTTTCGCCAAATGTAAATCGGTAATTGCAGCTTGAGCAGCACCTAAGCCCGGTGTATTGGTTACTGCACCACTCATTACACCCGTCATTGCTGCGATATCATTATGGCTGAAGTAAAAGAGTCCGATAGTGGTGAGCACACCAATCAACACAACAGATGCAGCAAGCCCATTTGCCACCAATGCATTTTTTTTCAATGATGCAAAAAAACCAGGGCCAACCTGCAAGCCAATAGAGTACACAAACAAGATCAATCCAAACTCTTTTAGAAAATGTTCTGCCTCCTTATTTACATTGATGCCCCAGTATGAAGCAGCAAGGCCCATAAAGAGCACCCAGGTTACACCCAAGGAAATACCTTTAAAGGAAATACGACCCAGCCAGATACCAATTGCTATTACCAAACCATAAACAGCAACTGTTTGTGGAATGCCAGGTACAAAGAACAAATCAATCAACCATTGCATACGGTAAGATTTGTTGAGGCACAAAATTACTCATATTCACCTCGGATGAATATGATGAATGTCATACCCTTATTCACCAGGATGATACGTACGTACAGCTTGTTTCAATACCAATGCCTTATCCAAAGTCATTGGCTTGGTCTTTTGTGCCAAGAACAAAGGCACCTGATCATCAAAATGCTTGCTGCCTTGTTTGGCAGAAGCACCATAGGTGTTCACAGTTTCTATAATTGGTAAACCTTGTTTTGGAAAACGCACATAAGCAACATAAGCATCACCTCCGGTTACTTTTCGTTTACCATCTTTATAAGGAACAGACCACTCAGGCGCCAATAAATCAGGTAAACCACTAGAAGGATATTCCTTATCGCCACGAACCAATTTCTGGATATCACCGAGTACTAAATCTGTTCGGCCAAAATACTGCTGCATATAATTCTTTACGTAACGATATATCTCTACACACTCGGCAGTCGTCATTTGCCTGGCATCTTGTCCGTCCATTTTCTTGGCAACATATTCATATACCAACAAGAAGATCGCTGCGCCCTTGCTGTCTGCATCACCTTTTCTATCCCAGCTTTGCAGGGTATTAATCTGCTCTGCAATATCAGGGTAAGCATCACCCTTTAACAAGAACAAAGTATCAACAGGATAGATATACTGCAATTTTTGGGGCAATTGTCTATCGAACTTAATCGTCTTAAACTGCTCGTAACCCACTGCTCCTTCTTTTGGAAACAATTGCATGAAGCGCACACTTCTGTTGTTCTGGTTATTCTCCCAACCATCTTCTCTTGGAAAGCTTCTATAATTCAGATTATCCTTTGGTGCAGTTGCAGCGAAAGGGGAATGATTGGTATTGAATAAAAAGCCACTAGCGGGATTTATGTACTGTGGCAATTGTTTGATGTTGCGAAATTCTGTCCACAAAGTTTTTGCTGTATTACCTGGCACCGTTCTTCTCCAGTTATACGCCGGATCGGGATTACGTACCGGCATCAAAGCATTATTTACATAGAAAATGGTATCGTGCTTATCTGCATACACCATATTGAACATGGATAAGCCCTGTAAGCTGATGGCATCGTAAAACTGTGTGAAATTCTTCGCCTTATTCATGCGATACCATTGCTCCAAAGCACGTATTTCCATATTTGCACCCAATCGAATAGCAAATGCGCCCTGTTCATTCTTCATGGTAGCGCCATACTTACTCCAGTAAACTGTTCTGTTCACTGCAATAGGAATACCCTTGATGCGCAGTTTGATTTTTTTCTTCTCCAAATCCACCCATTGTCCGTCAAACAAGTATTGGTTCTTATTCTCAGGATTCATTTGTAATTGAAAAATGTCTACTCTATCACAGAGGTTCACTGTATGCGCCCAACCCAGGTACTCATTAACACCATGCAGAATACAAGGGCCGCCAGCTAACAATCCACCGAGTGCATTCCAACCATCTTCGCTGGCCACATGTGCTTCGTAAAAAGCTTGCGGACCTTCATTCGGCTGATGCGCATTGATTGCAAGAAAAGCTTCTCCTGTTGCAGTACGAGATGGATGTACCGCAATACCATTGGAGCCTTTCTTTTCAAATTCAATCAACGGATATACTCTGTTGGCGAAAATGGTACGCAATGCACGATCACCTCCATTGAATACCGTTAAAGCCAATACAGATGAAGCAACATAATCTTTGGTAGTGATGGGAAAGAGTTGTTTTACCAAGACTTCTTCCGGATGCGCTTTGGCATAATCATTCAGGCCCTGTACATAACCTTCGATTAAGCGAATGAATTCCGGCGAAAGTGTATGCCATTTTTCTTCTGTGATTTCGCGGCAGCGAAATAAGGCAAATGCATAATCACCCGCAGCACCTTCCTTACCAAGTGCTCTACCCATCAGGGCTTTGGCGGGCAATGCCACCAACTGCAGACTTTTGAAATCATCTTCTGCATGTGCCCAAGCCAGTCCGTATGAAACTTCAGGATCTGTCTTGGCGAAAATATGCGGCACACCAAAGCTATCACGAGCGATGGTTACATTTTTAGGATTGATCTGAGCAGCAGCAGAATACGCTATCAACAGGAAGAGGACAAGCAGTCGCATATACTTTTTTTTATACTAAAACGATATTACAACGATTCTGTTCAGCAACAAAAAAGCCGCTGTTACCAGCGGCTTAATATCTGTATTTGATTGACTTACCAACCAAGTATGTAAGCGAAAATCAACGGTGCAACGATGGTTGCATCGCTCTCCACGATAAACTTAGGTGTATGGATGTCCAGCTTACCCCAAGTAATTTTCTCGTTAGGTACAGCACCGGAATAAGAACCATAAGAAGTTGTAGAATCACTAATCTGGCAGAAATAGCTCCAGAAAGGCACATCATGCCATTCCAGATCCTGATACATCATAGGCACTACGCAGATCGGGAAATCGCCGGCAATACCACCTCCAATCTGGAAGAAACCAACGCCCTTCCCGCCACTGTTCGCACGATACCACTCAGACAGGTAAACCATATACTCAATACCACTTTTCACGGTATCTGCTTTCAGCTCACCCTTGATGACGTAAGATGCGAAGATGTTACCGGTAGTGCTGTCTTCCCAGCCCGGTACCACGATAGGCAGGTTTTTCTCTGCAGCAGCTACAATCCAGCTGTCTTTTGGATCAATCTCGTAGTATTGTTGTAATTCACCACTCAATACTGTCTTGTACAAAAACTCATGCGGGAAATAACGCTCGCCATTGGCTTCTGCATCTTTCCACTGTTTTACCAGGTGCTTTTGCAAGCGTCGGAAAGCTTCTTCTTCAGGAATACACGTATCTGTTACACGGTTATAATGATTCTCTAACAGATCCCACTCTTCCTGCGGTGTTAAATCGCGGTAGTTAGGAATACGCTTATAATGACTGTGGGCCACCAGATTCATCACATCTTCCTCTAGATTGGCACCGGTACAGCTGATGATGGCTACTTTATCCTGACGGATCATTTCCGCGAGGCTCACACCCAATTCAGCAGTACTCATGGCACCGGCCAAACTCACCAGCATTTTGCCACCTTCCAGCAGGTGTGTTTCATATCCTTTGGCAGCATCTACCAAGGCCGCAGCGTTAAAATGGCGGTAATGATGCGTAATGAACTGTGATACAGGACCTTTTTGCATATCAGAAATTTTGAGCCGCAAAAGTAACTGTTTTCAAGCTTTTAGACAGTTAAATCAGCATGAAAGCGAAAAGGCACCGCAAAGCAGTGCCCCTTCTTCCTGATATGCTGAAACCCAATTACTTCTTGTAATTACTTACGGTACCAGTGCTGCTGATTTCCAGGATGCGCTTTACACCATCCTTTTGGATGCTTGCATAATAGGCAACACCCTTCTCCGTACTATTGAACTCAATAAGCTCTAACAATTCAGCACCCTCAACTGCTTTATTCAAAGCCTTACGGGGAACAGAGGGCATATCTGCACGATCAATCTGCTTGCTGGTACCAATCAGCTCTCCATCTTGCGTAAAGAAAGCTTCCTGTGTGAGACCATCTTCAGAGAATTTAGCCTTGATAAAATCTTTCTTCACTTCCCATTCTACCTGATCAACAGTTGAAAATTCAGCTTTGAATTTGTTGATGACTTTCAGGCTCACTTTGGTAATGTCTGCAACAGGAGTTGCAAAACTTGAAGCGGAGATGGCAATAGCAGCCAGTGCGGTTACAAATAACTTTTTCATACGGTTTTGTTTTTGTTTGATGATGTTTGTTTTTGAAAGACGATGCAAGACCAAAAACGTTCGTTAAGAAAATCACAATGCGTAATTGGTTTTGACAAGACAAACTTAGAACGGCCTTAAACGCAATTAGAAAGAGTTGGATGCAAACATGCGTATCACAGATTTGTCTTGATGAGTGGTGTTAATGGCTATGTTAAGCTGCGTTAATATTGGGCTGAAATGCAGTGCAGTAGCGACTGAGCAAGAAAATGCTAATAAAAAATTAAAAGCCGTTACCACAGGGTTAATTTACAGTAACGGAATGCAGACTACTGATAAAAGGTAGTTTGCACGGATAAGTGTATTTTCATGAAGTGAATTACCTGGCACATGCATACCTCTCTTTTCGCCAACCCGAGCTTCTGGTAGGTAATATGATTAGCGATTTTGTGAAGGGCAAGAAACAATACGATTATCCTATTGGCATTCAAAAAGGGATTCGATTACATCGTGCTATTGATACTTTCACTGATGCACATCCAAGCACTGCCATTATAAAACATGTATTCAAACCTGCAGTAGGTGCATATGCGCCCGCTTTTGCAGATGTGGTGTACGACTACTACCTCGCCAACGACCCCAAGCAACTATCGGAAGCTGATTGGAAAGGGTTTGCGGAAGAAGTATATCAGACATTAGAAGCCAACCGGCATTTCTTACCGGATAGGTTTGCGCAAATGCTGCCTTATATGCGGGAACAGAATTGGTTATATCATTATCGCCTACGATGGGGCATACAGCAAAGCTTCGGTGGTATTAGAAGAAGAGCTAAGTATTTGATTGAGGCAACTGACCCCTTTGAGGTTTTCCAACATGAAGATGCTAAACTGCAAACAGCCTATGATCAATTCTTCCCGGATATTTATACTTTCTGTAAGGATTGGCTGGTACAGAACAGCGACTGATTCCTGCTATATTTGCCAAAATTCTTGAAGATGCTGCATAAGTTGTTTCAACTAAGTGCTTTTTTGCTGTTCAGCATTACCCTGATGGCTCAGCAAAAACCAACTGATCTGGACAAATCTCCTCAGGACATGAGTTACTGGCCAGCAAATTACCCTATTCTGAAAATGAATGGAAAGGCTAAGGATGAACCCATTGCCCGAGTGATCTACAGCAGACCAGCCAAAAACGGTCGAACCATATTTGGCGGTATCATCAAATACAAGGAAATGTGGAGGCTAGGTGCAAATGAAGCCACCGAGATTGAATTTTTCCGTTCAGTAAAAATTGCCGGTAAGACTGTTACGCGTGGTCGCTATACAATTTATTGTATACCTGATGAAGACAAGTGGACCATCTGTATCAATAAGGATAATTTTTGCTGGGGCAACTTTGTCTATGATATCAAAAAAGATATTCTTAGAACAGAAATCAAGATTGAGAAAACCAGCGAGCTTGCCGAAGCTTTTACCATTTATTTTGAAGAAACTAAAACAGGTGCCAATATGGTGGTACTTTGGGATGATGTAAAAGCAAGCTTACCAATAGTATTATCAGCCAAATAACCGCACATAGTGCTCAACTAACGATTATGAAAATTGCTACCAAATTTATCCATGCTGGTGTAGAACCCGATCCTTCTACCGGTGCCATCATGACACCGATTTACCAAACCTCTACTTACGTACAGGAAGCGCCAGCACAACATAAGGGCTATGAATACGCCCGCAGCCAGAATCCTACACGCTTTGCATTAGAGAAAGCTTATGCAGAAATTGAAAACGGACAGTTTGGTCTGGCTTTCAGCAGTGGTGTTGCCGCAACAGATGCAGTAATAAAACTCTTAGCGCCCGGCGATGAAGTGATCTGTGCCAATGATATGTATGGCGGTACTTACCGACTCTTCACCAAAGTATTTGAAAAGTTTGGTATCAAGTTTCACTATGTAAATATGCAGCAGGCGGAGAATATTCGTCCGCACATCAATGCCAATACCAAGCTAATCTGGACAGAAACGCCTACCAACCCGCTGATGAATATTACAGATATCGCAGCAGTGGCAGCCATTGCGAAAGAACACAAAGTGTTGCTGTGCGTGGATAACACTTTCGCTTCACCATATCTACAAAACCCATTAGACCTAGGCGCTGATATCGTAATGCATAGCGCTACCAAATATTTAGGTGGCCACAGCGATGTGATTCAAGGTTGTTTGATAATGAATGACGCTGCTCTGCGTGATCAATTGTATTTTATTCAAAAGTCATGCGGTGCTGTTCCAGGACCGATGGATTGTTTTTTGGTCTTACGTGGTATCAAAACATTGCATGTGCGAATGCAACGTCATTGCGAGAATGGCGAGAAAGTAGCCAACTTCTTACGCAACCATCCAAAAGTGGGTAAAGTATACTGGTGTGGTTTTGAAGATCATCCCAATCATGCGATTGCTAAAAAGCAAATGCGTGGCTATGGCGGTATGATGAGTTTTGAGTTGAAAGATGATAGTGTAGACAATGCGAAGCGCGTATTGTCCTCTACAAAAGTATTTGCCTTAGCGGAAAGCCTAGGTGGCGTAGAAAGCCTGATCAATCACCCCGCTTCTATGACACACGCATCTATTCCAAGAGAAGAGAGAATTAAAAACGGCTTGAGTGATTCCTTGATTCGCCTAAGCGTAGGTATCGAAGACGCTGACGATCTAATTGATGATTTAAACCAAGCGATCGGATAATAAAAATCCCCACATCCCGATGTATCGGGACCGTGGGGATTTTTATTAGTGCTTATTGCAGTACAAATGATTTTTCAAGAACATTCTTCGAGTCGCCGCCCACATAGACTTTGAATAAACCGGGCTCTGTTTTTTGTCGGCCAAAACCATCATAGAAAGCCAAATCACTTGGCTCTATCGTAAAGCTCACTTCTACAGAAGCGCCAGCTTTTACCGGAACACGCTTGAAAGCTTTCAGTTCTTTTACTGGTCTCACAATAGAAGCTGTTACATCACGCAAGTATAATTGTACTACTTCTATAGCATCTGTATTGCTGGTATTGGTTACCGTTACTTTTACTGAAACAGGTTTGTTTCTGGTCATCACAGTATCGCTAATACTATAGTCGCTGTATTTGAATTCACTATAGCTTAAACCAAAGCCAAAAGGATATAATGGATCATTGGGAATATCGCGATAGCGGGTATACCAGTTACCAGCAGGATCTGTTGCATTGGGTCTGCCACTATTGAAATAATTATAATACACTGGAATTTGTCCTACTGCATAAGGAAAACTCATCACTGTTTTTCCGGAAGGATTGTGCACACCCAGAATTACATCGGCAACAGCAGTACCATGTTCTGTACCCAAGATCCAGCAGTAAACAATAGATGATACAAGATCTTTGATTGGTGTGAGCACCAATGGGCGACCTGCATTCACCAATGCTACCACAGGCTTACCTGTTTTCTTCAACGCTTCAAGCAAACGAATTTGTGCTGCGGGCACTTCAGGCATGGCAATGGCACGATCTTCACCGGCCAGCTTACCACTGATACCAATATTCACTACTACTACATCAGCAGCATTGGCATTCTTCACAGCTTCATCAATTAGTTTTTGATCCAGTTTATCATCGGGGCGATAGCCCTGCGCATACGTAACCATGCCTGTTTTACGTGCCATCAATGCTTCATACAAAGAAACAGCTTCATTGGCATCGCCTTTACCAATCCAGAAATCAAACAAATCTTCTTTACTCTTGGCATAATGACCGATCAAAGCAACTCTTTGTGTTGGCTGCAGCGGCAATACATGATTATCATTCTTCAGCAATACAATACTTTCTCTGGCTGCTTTGCGCGCAATAGCGCGATGTTCATCGGTGAAGATGTTTGCTTTTTCTCTTGCTTCATCGCTATAGCGATATGGATCTTCAAATAATCCCAACTTGAATTTGTAGTACAAAATTTTTCCTACTGCTTCATCCAACAAAGCCATACTCACTTTGCCTTCTTTCACCAATTCAGGAATATGGTTCACCATGGCTTTGGTTTCCATATCCATCATACTACCAGCCTGAATGGCTTTCAGCGCTACATCTTTATTGTCTTCGGCATAGCCATGATTAATCATTTCACCAAAAGAGTTCCAGTCGCTCACTACAATGCCTTTAAAACCCCATTGCTTTTTCAGTATATCATTCACGAGATAACTGTTACCACTGGCAGGCACACCTTCAAACAAATTGAATGAGTTCATCACCGTAGCAGCACCTGCGTTCACCGCTGCCTGATACGGTGGAAGGTATTTATTCCACAATTGTACGCGCGATACATCAACAGTATTGTATTCTTTTCCTGCTTCAACAGCACCATAAGCTGCAAAATGTTTTACGCAAGCCAGTACACGATTGGTTTCAGAGAGATCGCCCTGAAAACCACGCACACGCGCAGCAGCAAACAAACCACCGAGATAAGGATCTTCACCTGCTCCTTCCATTACCCTGCCCCAGCGTGGATCATTACTGATATCGCACATCGGCGCGAAAGTCCAATGCAAACCAGCAGCTGCAGCTTCTTTTGCAGCAATAGAAGCTGTGATTTCTGCCGCTTCAGTATTCCAGCTACAAGCTTCTGCCAAAGGAATCGGGAAAATGGTTCTATACCCGTGAATCACATCAAACGCAAAGAGCAAGGGAATACCCAGTCGGCTCTGTTCTACAGCGATCTTTTGTACAGCCTTTGTCTCTGCTGCACCACTCACATTGAGCATGGAGCCCACACGGCCTGATTTCACTTCATTCATTTTAGCTTGCTGACCCGCATCATTGGCAGCAGGACCAGTAAACACACCACCATTTAATTGATTGAGCTGACCGGCTTTTTCTTCAACTGTCATTCTGCCAAGCAAATCTTGCACGCGTCTCTCTATGGATAATTGTGCATTCTTGTAAGGCAATGTTGTCTGTGCATATACGGTTTGTACCAACAGCAGCAGACCCAGGAATTTCTTCATATGGTATTCTTTTAGGTACTTCGCCAAGTTACAAACAAATGTGTGGCAAGTACCATTCTGTCTACCACAAATGAGCAATCAATACCATAAACTCAGGGATTTTCTGGAAGAAAAAGTAGCGCTGTACAACCAGCCCTCCTTTATTCCGGCTGATCCTGTCTGTATTCCACACCTATTCTCATCAAAAGCCGATATTGAAATTGCCGGCTTTTTTGCAGCCATATTCGCTTGGGGCAACAGAACTACGATTATCAATAAGTCCAAGGAATTGATGCAGTTGATGGATATGGCACCACACAAGTTCATTACCCAACATCAGGAATCAGACCTCAAGAGATTGCTCTCGTTCAAGCATCGCACTTTTAATACAACAGACCTACTCTATTTTATCCAGTTTTTACAACACCATTATCAGCAACACGATAGTTTGGAAACAGCTTTTGCGCAATGGATGGAAAAATCAGACACAGATACCACCCGTGCATTGACTGGCTTTCATCGCTATTGCTTTTCATTGGAAGATGCACCTGCAAGAAGTAAAAAACATATTGCCACACCGGAGAAGCAAAGCAACTGTAAACGACTAAGCATGTATTTACGCTGGATGGTGCGTGCTGATAAAAAAGGCGTTGATTTTGGTATTTGGAAAAAGATTCGTCCGGCACAATTGATTTGTCCGGTAGATGTACATGTGGCCCGAGTGGCATATCGCTTTGGCTTGCTGGAAAGAAAGCAGATTGACTGGCAGGCGGCACAGGAATTAACGGATGCGCTGAGGCAGATGGATCCTAAAGATCCGGTGAAATATGATTTTGCACTATTTGGTTTGGGGGTGATGGAGAAATACTAAGCGCTCAAAAAAGCTTTGTATCTTACTAAAACTAAAATAGTATAATCAATTGCATTTGTTGATCTAGAAATTTTCAAAACAACTTTAGCATCAAAAATGAATCTGCAGGAAATTGAACAACTAGGACCACAAGCCCTGATCAAGGCCATTAACGACCTGATCCTGCATGATTTTGATCAATTGATTTACATCCTCTACCGATTAGATATTCCTGAAGCCAAACTCAAAACACTACTGGCAGAACATCCACAAGAAGATGCAGCTAAAATGATTGCTGCACTCATCATTGAGCGACAGTTACAAAAGCAAAAAAGCAGAGAAACTTTTAGACAGCAGGGTGATATTCCTGAAGACGAACGCTGGTGATTATCGCAATAGCGCATCAATCGGCACTAACTGGTAGCCCTTCTTTCGCAGTGTTTTGATGAGTGCAGGTAATTCATGATACAATTTCTCTTTTCGCCTTGGGTCTGTTCCTACATGAATTAAGAGAATATATCCATCCAATCCATCTGCAGAAGAGAGCTGCTGATTCACTGATGCCATAATCGTTTTATTAGACACATAACGATTGCCCATCTCTGGCCAGGTATAATCGGCATTGGTGCGTACACCGGGTGTAAAACTGAACAATTGTGCACCTTTCCAGCTGGTCCAGGTTGCAATGCTGTCATTCCACCACTCATAAGGTGGAATAAAATATTTTACCTGCTTGGCCGGAATACCCAACTCTTCCATGGCATAGAGATTTCTGTTCCAGTCGTCTGAAAAAGTAGACCAGCTCACCAACAAACTATCTCGCTTCTGCCAATCGCAATACAACAAATGACCATCCGAATGTGGGCCCATATAGTGTTTGTCTTTGTACAGTTGCTGGATATCATTTTTGAACTTCGGATTTCGATACATTCTACCGGTAAAAAAGAACCCGGCTTTTACCTGCTGGTCTTTTAATGTCTTTCGAATAAAAGGTAAACCTTCTGCATATTCATCACCGGTGAATACCAAGGCTACTTGTTTGTGGTAACGATTCTTTGCTTTGACTACTGCGCCATGGGATACAAACAATTGCTTTCCGAAAGGATTGGCAGCTGCGGGACGAACAGTCTGTTGTTCAAAAGGCAGATAATTCGCTGCAGTATTCGCAAATCGTCCACGATTGCGATGTGCTGCTACATTGGCTTCCTGCTCTTTTGCTGCTAATAAATAAATCAATGAAGCAGTGCCATCCATCGTAGGTTCGTTGGTACTGTAATCGCCATAGTCATCATGATATACGGCCAGATCACTTTGAAACTCGGCGTACTCATCAGCATCCTGCAACTGAATACCAATAAGTCCTTTATAAATATTGGTGTACACCGGACCATCCACCAAACCTCCATCAATCGGATAATTTTTGATATGCGTAAATGCGCTGTGCGGGTCAACAGGTGTATCGCCCCACCAAGGTAATCCATAGACCATACTAGTGCCCCAGGGATTGCAACCAAACAACCAATCAATATTGGCTTGTTCTAATGCGAGGTATTGCTTGTTATTGGTTAGCTGTCGATACCACATGCACTGCTGCGCAAAAGCAACGGTGAGGTTATTGCTGCACCAGATAAAAGGAATACCTCGAAAGAAAGCATTTTGCTTGGCCTTTTGCCAAACCGCTTCAATACCACGTTGATAAAATTGTATCAAGCTATCTCTTTGCGCACCTTTTACCTGCTTTGCCAATTCATAATGCCCAACATTGATGAATGGATACCACTGATAATGCTTGGCTGTGTCTTTTCCCAACCATGGCGTTATCTTTTCCTGTTGTGCATACCAGAAAGCAGAATCGAGATAAGTCTTATTTGATTGTACAGCTGCATAAGCCAATTCCATATCATCTGTCCAATTGTCTTCCGCGTAGATATAGGGCGAACGTACAGATGCTGTTTGTGTAACGCCGGGTTGAATATTGCTGTAACGCAGCGCTGTCAAGCTTTTCTCGCGTAATAATTTTGCGTAAGCACTATCCGTTTTATTGAACAAGCGACTACCCAATGCAAAGCTGGCTGCATATTTCGCAGCTGTAGAAGATGTACCCTTGGTATCATTCAAGAATTTGCCACGCTGTTGCGGCTCACCTGTTACCAAATAAACAGGACGTTCAAAACCTCTGCCGTAGTAAGTATCTTCTTTAGGAATACGCATACCCATATGATCACGATCATCTCCTAACTGATTAAAAAGAATATTTGGTACCGGATGCATTTTCAATAACCAATCCAAGCCCCATCTAGCTTCATCCAACACATCGGCTAATCCATTACTACCGTTTGTACCGTTGGATTTTTTTTCATCGCCAAACACTTCAGGAAAATCGCGATAAGCCATCAGCAAATGGTAAGCCGCATTGGCAGAAGTAGTACCGTACTGCAAATAATCACTGGCATCATGCCAACCACCACTTACATCCATAAAACTGCTATCCATTAATCCGGCTTTGGCACCATACAATACATAACCGTCATGCGTATGGCAACTATCCTGTAAGAAAGGATTGTAGCCACTACGTTGTTGACGCATATAACGCAAACAGAAATCGGCTGTGCCCTCATATACATCTTCGCCAATTTCAAAAACAGGAGATGCTGCATTGCCCGCACGCAGATAATATTTACCAGGATGCTGAAACGCAGAGAAATCCAAACGTGCAGTTTGTTGAAACGGACCATAAGCACCATACAGCAAACCAACCGCAGCTTTGAAAACAGGCAGATTGGTTTTAGCATTCACCAATTCAAAGGCACTAATAGGTACTTTGTCTTTACTGCACCAAACAGCAGTTTTTTGTCCGCCCGGCAGATAGCCTAGCTGGTTGATGCGAATCCAGCTATTGACAGGCTTGGGCGAGTCAAAACCATACAGGCACAACAATAAACCAACTAGCAGGCAATGGGTTAGACTGTTTTTCATGCATCCTAAATTCTTTTCTAAGTTACACAATCATGCAGGTGGTGCAAAACAGCTAATTTCGGCGCTCAAAGTTTGCTTATGAAACTGGTTTCTTACCTGAGAGAAGGACACGATCAATTGGCTTTTCTGCACGATGGTTTTTTGTATGATGCGGATATGCAGCATCCGGATCTGCCCAACAGCATGAATATGTTTCTCCATTTCTGGGATGATATGTTCCCTATTGCGCAGAAAATAAATGCAGCCATTGTAGAAGGTCGTATTGGCAAAGAGAAAGGTATTGATTTGGAAAAAGTAGACCTGCTGGCGCCGATTCCCTTTCCTTCATCCTGCAGAGATGGTTATGCATTCAGACAACACGTAGCTGCTGCCAGAAGAAACCGCGGCGTACCCATGATTCCTGAGTTTGATCAGTATCCAATCTTTTACTTCACCAATCACCACAGTATCCAAGGTCCGGGCCCCATTGTGTGTATGCCGGATCATTTTGAAAAACTGGATTTTGAATTGGAAGCTGCGATTGTCATCTGCAGACAAGGCAGAAATATTCCTGCAGAAGAAGCGGATAGTTATATCGGCGGATTGATGATCATGAACGATATGAGTGCGCGTCGCCTGCAAATGGAAGAAATGTTATTAAACCTTGGCCCCGCTAAAGGCAAAGATTTCTCTACCGTAATCGGCCCCTGCCTCGTGACATTGGATGAACTGGAAGCTTATGAAACTGCACCTAAGCCGGGACATACAGGTAAGAGCTGGAATCTACGTATGCAATGCTGGGTGAATGGTGTGCAAGTGAGTGATGGCAATGTGGCGGATATGGACTGGACATTTGCTGAAATCATTGAGCGTTGTGCTTATGGCGTAACATTGAATCCTGGTGATGTGATTGGTAGCGGTACAGTTGGCACAGGCTGTTTCTTGGAATTAAATGGCACAGGCAAACTCAATAATCCTGAGTACAAAGAACAATGGTTACAAGATGGTGATGTAGTAGAGATGGAAATCACCGGACTAGGTAGATTACACAATACCATTGTTGCTGAAGAAACCGATTTTTCTATTTTTAAGAAGAGGCATCTAACTACTTAGTGGTTAAAAGCTTAACCGCTAAGACGCCAGGACGCAAAGTATCGCTAAGACAATGATGACAAAGGAAAGATATGAGTGGCTTGCCAAGCAAATTTTTCTTGCTGCATTAGAAGTACACAAGGAGCTTGGCCCCGGCTTGCTGGAAAGTGTATATCAATATGCATTTTGCAAGGAGTTATCCATCAGATCAATCGCCTTTCAACAGCAAGTTGCAGTGCCTTTATATTATAAGGGGAGCAATACCGGAAAAGAATTTTATATCGACTTATTGGTAGAAGACGAGCTAATCATTGAATTGAAAGCAGTAGATGAGATTCATCCTGTACATGAAGCACAATTACTTTCTTATCTGAAACTTGCTAATAAAAAGATGGGCTTCTTAATTAACTTTAACACTGTTCTCCTAAAGGATGGTTTTAGAAGAAGAGTAAATAATTATTAATCTTTGCGGGACCTCGTGTCTTTGCGCCTTTGCGGTTAAATATGAAAATAGACCTAAGTACCTTATCCCCCGCTCAAAAGCAAGCCTGGTTGCAACATGCGGTTGCCCCCAGACCTATTGCATTTGCCAGCACCATTGATGCAGCAGACAATGCCAACCTGAGCCCTTTTAGCTTTTTCAATCTCTTCTCGTCTAACCCACCCGTGGTGATTTTTTCTGCTGCACGCCGCGTGCGCGATAATACCACCAAGCATACTTTACAAAATGTAATAGAAGTACCCGAGTGCGTGATCAATATCTGCGATTATGCCATGGTACAGCAAACCAGCCTCGCCAGTTGCGAATACCCCAAGGGCGTAGATGAGTTTGTAAAAGCAGGCTTTACCAAAGAAGCTGCTACCATGGTGCGTGTACCCATGGTGAAGGAAGCCAAGATCAAAATGGAATGCAAGGTGTTGGAGACAAAAAGCCTTGGTGAAAACGGCGGTGCTGGTCAGCTTATTATTGCTGAAGTGTTGTGCATGCATGTAGATGACAGCATTCTCAATAGTGAAGGAACGATGATTGACCAACGCAAAATTGAATTGGTTGCCAGATTAGGTGGTGATTGGTATTGCAAAGTTAACCCCGATAATCTCTTTACTGTTCCTAAGCCCAATACACAATTGGGTATCGGGATTGATGCATTACCTGCAGGCATTAGAAACAGCAAAACACTTACAGGCAATGACCTGGGTATGTTGGCCAATGTGCACGAAATGCCTGTGGTAGATCCTGCATTTGAAGATGCGCAATTGAAAAATATTGTACAGTATTTCTCTGTGAATCCAGAGGAAATGGAGCAGGAATTACATCGTTACGCCGCTAAGTTGCTTGCAGCCAATCAGGTGGCTGCTGCATGGCAAGTTTTACTAGCTGGCGAAACTGCTTGAGGATAGATCAAACTCAACATTCAGTAAGCAGCAATCAGCTAAATAATTGGCTTGCGAAAGTGAGATGTAGGGTATTTTCACGGTATCTCCTGCAGTATGCAATTCCAATGTGGCTAAGTTCCTCGAACGCAAAAACGGACTTGTCTTAACGATAACATGTTGCACACGCGCTAAGTTGAGCAAGATATGCTCCCTACCCCATACCCCTTTTTCAATCTGCAGGGTTTGCTGATTATACCAATAGCGAAAATTCCGTTGCGCAATCAGGTTACTGATGGCATAATACATCAAAGCCAAAATAGGGAATACAACCAACCAGGGTTTCCATAAACAAATGGGTATACAAAGCAACACACAAGCAGGAAGACCAATCAATACGGTCATACGCCAACCATATGCATGATGTACTTTATGGGGCTCACTGTTTTCTGCAGGCCATACGGATTGATAGGGTGCAATAATTTTTCTTAGAACATCTTGCTGTAACACCGGAAGGCGAATCCACTGACCATCTTTGGTAATATCTTCTCCAGCCATGAAGAAACGTAGTATGCGGATGCCCAGCATGCCCCTTACCCAATTGCTATTCCAGCTCAGCATCTGCACTTTATTGTGTAACAACATTTTCTGTTGTGTTTGCAAAAACCCCCATTGCATCTGAAAGCCTTTTTCAGAGATGCGTAACTGCATGGCATAATAGCGAATCAATACTCGTGCAAATGAAACGGCCAATGTTAAAGTTAATACAGCACTAATTAATAGCGCCCAAAGCTGAGTTGCAGACAAAACCTTATCCACTTGTTCCCCAATCACTTTTTCTGTATCAACTCCAAAATATTGACGCAAATCCTCCATTCGCGCAATCGCAAAAAATAAAATCAGCAGTAAGGTCTTGATATGATTCTCTGATATAGCCAGTTTCAATACATCCGCCGTACTAATTCCCAAGATTGACGCAGGTACTTCCTGCTTTTCGCTAGTAACTGCTGTATGTGTTTGCTGCTGCAAAAGCCGCTGCAAAGCCATGGCTTTATGTAGATCAATCGCATCAATTTCCACTTCTGTATGTGCGCTACCAGCAGTTTCTAATTTCAATCCGCAGGTATTGGTGAAACGATGTAAGTAGTTTTGCTTGAGGTGAACAGATTGAACTCGCTCTAAAGGGAGAATGGTTTGTGTTTTGGACAAAACACCGGAGATAACGATCAACTCACCGCCTTGAACATATATCCTAAATCTGAAAAATTGAATTAGGTGATTGATGCGGATTAAAATGATGAAAACAAAAAAGCCCAGTGCATAATAGATAGCATAGTCTGCAAATCGGGATTTTTTACTTTCGGAACTGCCAAACAGGTATTTACCAAAAACAAAAAGTACCGCAAACCAGCTTTCCTTGAGTATTTTCCAGAGGATGAAAATCAAGGCAACGGGCGACTGCCGCTGTGGCTTGGAACAATCAAACGCCGGGACTTGCATGTGCAGCAATTTTTTCCATGATCCATTCTTTCAATTGCTCAGCAGTAGTCGCTTCTAAGCCATGTATACTGATATCTACATCACCGCTGGCGGCAGTCATCAATCGTACAGAAGCCAAACCGAATTTTCTTTCAATCGGACCACTACGCACCACACAATGCTGAATCTTGATAAAGGGAATGATATGGGTTGATTGGAATAGCCAGCCCTTTTTAAAGATGATGTCTTTGTCGCGCAAAGCCCATGCACGATTCTTGAATCCAATCTGTATTGCAGCAATAGTGAATGCAATCAATAAAGTAAATACCAATGATGCTAAGCCAATAGCCCACCAGAGCTGGAATTTTCGCACAAAAACAAACAAGCAAATGAGCGCAATCAATAAGATACCATAAGCTATTCCCCAACTGATGAATAGTACCCGCTTATACCTTGTTTCAACAGGTTGCAATAACGCTTTTGCATATTGTGGTATATCCGCATGTGGGATAATCGGGTTTTCATACTGCATATCGTGAAAATACTACTGTCGGCTTAAAGACAAGTTGTGAAAGCTGGGTTGTTTATCACCAAAAGGTTTATCAGAGATCGCCCAGCTGGGGACGCAAAACGATATCCTCCACACAAGCCTGAGGTGATAATTGCGCTGCTGCATAGACCATCTGCGCTACATCATTAGCTTCCATAATACGTTGAGGGTCTACGCCTGAACCACTCCAGGAATCAGTATAAGCTGCACCAGGATATACACCCGTTACTTTAATACCATGCGGCTTCATTTCCTCACGCAGATTTTTAGAGAAACCTGATAAGGCAAACTTGCTGATACTGTATGCACCACCGTTAGGATAAGCCTGCAGTGATGCGATGGAACAGATATTGAAAATATGACCGCGCTTGGCTTCCATCATTTTTGGTAACAAAGCACGTGTCAAATAGTAAGCGCTAAAGAGATTCACCTGCAGCATTTGTTCCAAAGCACCTGCTGGCTCATTATGTACACTGCCAGGCACAAACTGACCGGCATTGTTGACAATAATATCAGGTACACCATGTTCCAAAACCCAATCAGCAAATGCTTGCACTTCTGTCGCATCGGCCATATCTGCAGGTCGTGCTTTGTATTGTGCATAAGGCCAGGCTGCCATCAGCTCTTCCATGGTTTTGTACAAAGCTGCATGGTTGCGACTACAGAGAAATAGTGTATGTCCCTCTTTCGCGAAAGCCTCCGCAATAGCTTTACCCAAACCTTTAGACGCTCCTGTAATCACTACCTGCATAACAAAAACTTTTATGCGAAGTACGCTGTTTTTCGGCAGGTTTCTGCATGGTTCGGTTTACCTTGCAGCATGCCTTATAAACATATCTTTTTTGATCTTGATCATACCCTGTGGGATTTTGAAACCAATGCCAAAGCCACCCTGCAGGATTTATACCACAGCAATCAACTCATAGACAGAGGCATTACAGATTTTGATGCTTTCTTTGAACGCTATAGCTATCATAATGAAAGACTATGGGATCGCTATACCAAGGGCTTTATCAAACAGGAAGAATTGCGATGGAAAAGGATGTGGCTGGCTTTGCTGGATTATAAAATAGCAGATGAAACATTGGCCCGCGGACTGGCAGCGCAATTTCTGGAACTGCTACCTACCAAGCAGCACTTGTTTCCTTACACGATAGAGATTCTGACTTATTTGAAAAACAAAGGCTATGTGCTGCACCTCATCACCAATGGCTTTGAATCAGTGCAACATAGAAAACTGAAATATTCAGGCCTTACTGATTTTTTTGATGAAGTGATCACTTCTGAAGCCAGCAACAGCATCAAACCAGATGTAGCAATTTTTGAATACGCACTACAAAAGTCAGGTGCACAATTAGCAGAAAGCATCATGATTGGTGATAATCTGGAAGCCGATATTCAAGGTGGTAATAATGCAGGTATGGATACCATTTTCGTGAACCATGTGAATGCAGATCCATACATCCCATCCACTTATGTGATTCATCACCTGAAAGAACTGGAAAACATTTTATAAAAGAAAAACCCTCTCGTTTGAGAGGGTTTTTGATTAAGCTTTTGTAGCAGGCTTGGTTGTCTTAGTTTCTTTCTTGTCTTCCTTCTTCTCTTCTTTCTTGCAGCACTCCTTGCCTTTTTCTTTCATTTCTTTCTTGCAGCACTCTTTACCCTTACCACACTCTTTGCCATGAGCAAAAGCCATACCTGTGGTCAGTAAAGCAGCTGTTGCGAGTACCAATACTTTTTTCATATGTTATTTGTTTTTAAGCGTTATCAAATATACCTGATCCGGTCAGTTCTTAGTACCGTTTTTTGTTAAAATTACCAGCTGGCCAATACGGTTACCCCACCCTTTACCACCTCATTCAGCTGTACATGCACTTTGGTACCTACAGGCAATAATAGGTCCACCCGACTGCCAAACTTGATGAATCCGTATTCATCGGTCTGTTTTACCTGTTGACCAACCTTGGTATAATTACAAATTCGCTTGGCCAGTGCACCGGCAATCTGCTTCACCAGAATATCCCCTTTCGCATGCTTCAACACCACAGACCAGCGTTCATTCTCAGTGGATGATTTTGGATGCCAGGCCACCAAGTATTTGCCCTTGTGGTATTGGTTGTACACCACTTCACCACTCACTGGATTACGGTTGACGTGAACGTTAGCCGGACTCATGAACACACTGAGCTGAATACGTTTATCCTTGAAATATTCCTCATCCACCACTTCTTCAATCACCACCACTTTACCGTCTGCCGGACAAACAATCTGGTTGTCATTAACGGTAAGTGTTCTGTTGGGAATACGGAAGAAAGAGACGATAAATAAGAATAGTGCTAATGTCAAGACGAAAATAGAAATCGTTAACCATGCCAGCGATTCACTGATAAAAGCATAAGCCGTTAGGTTGATAATACCGAAAATCAGTGCAGCAATGGCGATGGAAGTATAGCCTTCCCGATGAATAGTCATTAGTAGAATTTGAGCGGCAAATATACGTATCTGCGCCTAGCTCAGAACAGCCAATACACAACCAGCCAGATAGCAGGTGCAGCCAGCAATAAGGAGTCGAAACGATCTAAAAAGCCACCATGGCCGGGCATAATGCTGCCGCTATCCTTGATATTGGCCAATCTTTTCAGTTTACTCTCCAGCAAATCGCCCAATGTACCCACAATAGCTGCGACAACGGCCAATAAAGCCATGGTAAACTGATGCGTTTGCCAATGGAGCAGCATACCGATCACCAAATAAGCAACTCCTCCCGTTAATACAATGCCCCCAATCGTGCCTTCCCAGGTTTTCTTAGGAGAGATAGGTGATAATGGCGTTTTACCAATCATGGAGCCAACGAAGTAAGCCATCGTATCATTCACCCACATACAACCAATGATGAATAAAGGAAAGAAAGCGAAATAATCCATACCCGGCTCCTGGATGGTGTACTTGCGACCAACCAGATTCATTAGCAAAGCAAGACTTAAAGACAAATAAATCAACCCGAAAAAAGAATGAGCAATCAACTTGAGTTGCAGCTTTTTATTGAATAGGATTTCTACCAGCGGCAACACCACCACCATCAGCAAACACAACCACCAGCCAATTTCATGTAAATAGATGGTTTCCGTAAGCTGATAATTTTCATTCATCAACCAGAGCATCAATCCCCAACCTGCCAGCATTACACCGTACTTGTGTAATTCATGAATACCTGCATAATCAGGATCAATCTTTGCCACAATCTTTTGGTATTCCTGCCAAGCACCGAAATGCACCAAACTGAACAAAGCGAATAAAGTCCACTGATTGGTGAGCAACCCACCCAGCATCACCACCACAAAGACAACAGCTGTTAAGCTTCTTATTTTAAGGGTTTGTAGATTTAATGCCATGCTTAGTTTAATAAAGCTTGATTCAATAATTCACGCGCCACATCTTTCAGATGCGATGGTACATATACTTCAATATCACCAAAATTGAGGTAACTATTATCCATCTTATTCATAATCTGCACCGGAATCTCATTCTCACTGAGCAAACCCTGCACAATACTGGCTTCTGCAGGATTTCGGGTAGCGTATATTTTCAACCATTGACTCATCCTAGCAAAGTTTCCTGTGTATCATGCTGGTGTGCTGTCTGCACTTCATCAGATGCTTTACGAAAATTCATCATCAACCAAACGATTGCTGCTAAAGCAATCAATCCAAACCATACAGGCATGGACTCATCAATTGCATCTTCAATCTTACGCCCCTTCTGTTGTGCCACAAATAGTGCAGTAATCACAAAAGCATTATTGATGAAGTGCATCAAGATACTTAGCCAAAGATTTTTGCTGTAATAAAATACATACCCAAGCAATAAACCAAGCGCTGTTCGAGATAGAAAGCCCATCACTGAAAAATGGATCGCACTGAACAAGATGGACGTAATCAAAATGCCCGCAAACGCATTGCGCGTTAAACCAACTGCTGTTTGTTGTACTGCACCTCTAAATAAAATTTCTTCAAAGAGTGCTGGCAGCAAAGCGATCACCAGCAAAGCAAAGAGATAATCCCCTACATTTTTAATGGTCGCAATCTTCAACACTTCTCGCTTATAACTTTCCTCCATGGCGTCTGCCATTTTTTTAAGCGATGCAGGAAGCTGAATATATTCCATCACTTCTGCCAAAGCACCACTCAAAGCCACTGCTGCTGCACTAATAAATAACACCAATAATATTTGGCGACTGCCCATCACGCCATTAAAACCAAGGTGTTGCATCGGTTTATTGGAAACCACCATGGCAAAAATCAAGGCAGGTAAACAGATAATCAAAAATGAGCCAACACTGTTGAGTATGCCCAATTGCCTGCCAGTACCGTCAATACTTCCATTCTCAATACGCACATCCATGGCGCTAGCCAATGCCTGCATGCCAAATGCACCCAAGATCATACAGACACCCACAACACCCAGTAATACTGCAACTTGTGCGGGCCAGTTTAGCCTGATTTGTGCTTTCATAGAACCGAAAATAAGCACGTACATTTGCAAATGCAGCCCACAGCTGCATTTATTTTTTGTATGGTTCGAATCGGAAACATTGAATTACCGGATTTTCCCTTGTTGCTGGCGCCCATGGAGGATGTGAGCGATCCGCCCTTTCGTGCGGTGTGCAAGGACAATGGTGCCGACCTCATGTATACTGAGTTTATCAGTAGTGAGGGATTGATTCGTGATGCCATCAAGAGCCGTCAGAAGCTGGATATTTTTGAAGAAGAGCGCCCCGTAGGTATTCAAATCTTTGGCGGCGACGAGGAAGCCATGGCCATGAGTGCCCGTATTGTAGAAACTGTGAATCCGGATTTGCTCGACATCAATTTTGGCTGTCCGGTTAAAAAAGTCGTCACCAAAGGTGCAGGTGCTGCTGTGCTGAAGGATATTGATTTAATGGAACGCCTCACTGCTGCTTGTGTGCGATCTACCAACTTACCTGTTACCGTAAAAACTCGTTTGGGTTGGGATGATCAAAGCAAGAATATTGAAACAGTTGCAGAACGCTTGCAAGAGGTAGGCATCAAAGCATTATCTATTCATGGACGCACAAGAGCACAATTGTACAAAGGTCATGCAGACTGGACACTGATTGGTAAGATCAAAAACAATCCACGCATCCAGATACCCATCTTCGGTAATGGCGATATTGATTCACCGGAGAAAGCACTGGAATACAAAAACCGATATGGTGTAGATGGTATCATGATTGGCAGAGCAGCCATTGGTTACCCATGGATCTTTAACGAGATCAAATATTTTCTGAAAACAGGTGAACACTTACCACCGCCTACCATTGAACAACGTGTGGAAGTAATCCGTAAACACTTGAGTGGCTCTGTTCAGTGGAAGGGTGAGATACTAGGTATTTTGGAAATGCGCAGACATTATGCCAACTACTTGAAAGGCTTACCCAATATCAAAGAATATAGATTACAACTGTGTCAGCTGAAAACCTTGCCAGAGCTGAACGAAGTGTTGGACACAGTTATCAAAGCCTATACCGGCTATCAGTTTGAGCGTAGAAAGATTGATATGGATGCCATGGCTTATAGCTGTGGGGCTTGATGCGTTTTGTCGACATACACTTTCCCAAAGCGTTTCAACAAAAAGTAATTGCCAACAAAGAATAGCACCAATGGCAGGTATTGCACCAATACAAAAGCAATATAGCCTACCTGCACTGCATCGGTAGGTAGTGGCACGAAAATGCCTTTACCGATTTGTCCGCCAGAGAATAGAAAATTATTGGTGAAGTTCCAGGCAAAATGCATGGCGATGGGTGCATAGAGTGTAGCAGTTTTTAAGTACGCATAGCCATACACCAATCCGGCTGTAGCAGTCAGCAAAAAGATAACCAGCATAGGTATGAGCTGGCCAAGTATTTCATAAGAGAACCAATGATACACACCGAAAGCAGCAGCTGATAGCCACAAAGCTTTTTTTGCACCCAGCCATTGAATCAGTAGATAAAACAAAGCACCGCGGAATATTAATTCTTCAAACAAGACAGACTTGATGTTCCACCAGATACCATTCACTAAGAGCATCAGAGAAAAATCCGGATTCATGCCCCATCGCTCACCAAACCACCAGCGCAAAGCATAGCCAAGCAATGCTGCAAGCATCGTAAAAAGAAACAAACCCACACAAAGTTGAAAAACAGCACTGGTGATGCGATAGCCCAATACTTGCAGACTTGCTTTCGCAAGAAAATGCAGGATGATCCAGGAGAGTATCAGCTGTACGAGAATACCAAGCATATGGTAAACTACTAATTTATCAGCTGCAATAAAAATGATTATCGGATTTGCTCTAGCAGACTTTTATCTAATGGTGAAACAGTTTGTGCAAAAAAGCCAATGAGTTTTCCATCAGGAGCAATCAAATACTTACTGAAGTTCCAAACGGGGGCCTGACTGCACCAACCATTCTGCGCAGGATTGGTAAGCCACTGATAAATGGGTTGTTGGGATGCGCCCTTCACCACTGAAGCTTTTTCCGCTAAAGGGAAGCTGACTCCATAGTTTTTTTGACAGAATGCAGCGATATCCTTGTTGCTCCCTTTTTCTTGATCTTTAAAATCATTGGCGGGAAAGCCGATCACGACCAGCTTATCCTTGTACTGACGATACAATGTCTCCAATTCGCTATACTGACCTGTATAACCACAATCACTGGCCGTATTCACCAAGAGTAAATATTTGCCCTGATAATCGGCCAAGTTTAATGGTTGTCCATTGATCCCGGTTGTGCTCAATGCAAAAACTGATGATTTTGGTAATTGGTCATGCGTATTTAACTGAACAGCTGCTTTACTGCCGAATAACTTTCCCGGCAGCATGATTAAGCTGTAAAACGATTTCATCAATGATTGTCTCCAGGTCATATCCTTTTGTTTCACTATTGTGAGTAACACTATAATGACAACCAGCCCGATGAATAGTTTGGTACGCATTAGCGAATCACCATTTTAAAGAGTTTGAGTTTACCATTGAGTGGCGGATACTTGATGGCAGGATCGAACCAGGTTGGTGTTTTCATCACCGACTTCTTGTGACTAAACGTATCAAAACTGGCTTTGCCATGATACGCGCCAGTTCCACTGAAACCGCGACCGCCGAATGGCAGATGATGATTGGTGAGATGCCATGCCACGTTATTAACGCAACCGCCACCAAAAGACACTCGATCCATCCACCACTGTTCATTTTCCTTTGATGCTGTGAACACATAAAAAGCCAATGGATTCTTATTACGCGCAATGATCTGCAAAGCTTCTTCTTTTGTTTCAAAGCTGATGATAGGCAATACCGGACCAAAGATTTCTTCTTGCATCACTGGCGCATCCAATGATACTTCATCCATTAAGGTAGGTGCGATGTATAAGCTGTCGGTATGGGTTTGTCCGCCCACCAATACACGACCCTGTTGCAAGTATTGTTGAATACGTTGAAACTGTCTTGCATTGATGATCTTGCCATAATTACTACTCTGGCTAGGATCATCACCAAAGAAATCGTGAATCGTCTTTTTCAGCGCTTCGATCAGTGCTTGCTTTTTGGATGTATGCACCAGCACATAATCTGCTGTCACGCACATTTGCCCGGCATTGGAAAATTTCGCTACGGCAATTCTTCTGGCAGTAACAGCAATATCTGCATCAGCTTCCACCACCACCGGACTTTTACCACCCAACTCTAATGTAACTGGTACGAGTTTATCTGCGGCCAATTGATAAATGATTCTACCTACTGCGGTACTACCTGTGTAGAACACATGATCAAATGCAAAAGACTGCATCATTTCAGGCACTACTTTGGCACCATCGCCTTGTACATAGCAGATATAATTTTTATCGAAGACAGACTCTATGATTTGCTGCATCACTTTTTCTGTGGCAGGCGCATGTTCACTTGGTTTCAATACCACACAGTTGCCAGCGGCAATTGCACCAATTAGCGGATTAATCAATAATTGAAAAGGATAATTCCATGGGGCAATAATCAAGACAACACCCAAAGGCTCTGATACAATGCGACTGCTGGAAGGCAGGTTCAACAAGTTAGTGCGCACACGCTGCGGCTCCATCCATGCTTTCAACTCATTGATCGCGTGACGCAATTCCGTTAACACAATACCATTCTCTGTTACCCAACACTCTTCTTTTGATTTCTTTAAATCAGCGTAGAGTGCATCGTAAATAGCTTGCTCATGTGCTTCGATGGCTTGTTTCAGCTTTTGTAATTGTTGAAGACGGAAAGCATAGCTACGCGTTGCACCTGTATCAAAATAGTTTCTAAGGGCTTGTAATTGTTCCTGCATACAATCGTAATGAGTAATAAAAGTAATCAAAGCACCAGTGCTGGCGATTAATTCAACCGGGAAAGTGCGACTTTGTTTTGCGCATCCTACTTTTACAGCAAATTAACCCATGCATTTACCCGGATCGCACGAATATTTTATGCAACAGGCTTTGAAAGAGGCCCAAGAAGCGTTTGATGCCGATGAGGTACCGGTGGGTGCAGTGGTGGTGCTGGGCAACCGCATTATTGCACGAGGCCATAACCAGGTAGAACGCCTGAACGACCCCACCGCCCATGCTGAAATGATTGCCTTAACAAGCGCTTTTAATACCCTTGGAGCCAAATACATTCCCGAAGCCACTTTATATGTTACACTTGAACCCTGTCCCATGTGTGCCGGCGCCATTTACTGGGGTAAAATTGGGAGGATTGTTTATGGAGCGTCCGATGTAAAACAGGGTTATCGGGCTTTTTACAGCAAATCGCCCTTTCACCCTAAAGCCGAAATACTTGGCGGTATTCTGGAAGCCCCCTGCGCTGAGTTGATGAAGGCCTTTTTCCGCAACAAGCGCTAGAGCATTTTCGACATCAGAAAGAATCTGTAATCCGCCCTTCTGTCAAAACAGAATGGCGCTACATTTGTTATCCATTCAACAAACAAGCTAAAAACAATAGATTATGGCATTTACACTCGCACCATTACCCTATGCACACGATGCACTGGAACCGCATATTGATACAACAACCATGCAGATTCACCATGGTAAGCACCACCAGGCTTATGTAGACAACCTGAATAAAGCTATTGCTGGTACGCCAAACGAAGGCAAGAGCCTGGAGGAACTGGTTGCTGCTGCAGGTAGTATTTCTCCTGCTGTACGCAACAATGGCGGCGGTCACTGGAACCACACTTTCTTCTGGGAGAGTCTGGCACCCAATGCTGGTGGCACACCTACTGGCGCTTTGGCTGATGCGATTAACGCTGCTTTTGGCAGCTTCGATGCATTTAAAGAGAAGTTTGCAGCTGCCGGCATGACTCGTTTCGGTTCAGGTTGGGCTTGGCTGATTGTGAAAGATGGCAAACTGGAAGTAAGCTCTACGCCTAATCAGGATAACCCACTGATGGATGTAGCTGAAGTAAAAGGCACCCCTATTTTGGGCGCAGATGTTTGGGAACATGCTTATTACCTGAAGTACCAGAACCGCCGTGCCGATTATCTGGCTGCTTTCTGGAATGTGGTAAATTGGAATAAAGTGGCTGAACGTTTCGCCGCAGCTAAGTAATTACCGGAAAATAGTCCTAAGTTTGAGTCACGCTTAGGCGTGACTCTTTTTTTATCGAAACCCGGATCATGAGAAGAACCCTTTTTATTCTGGCACTTGCTTCCGCATTCAGCACCTGTACCAGTCACAATAAGCGCATCCTGATTTTATTTAAGGGCAACGCCGATATTGATGGCGACAAAAAAACTGTGGTATTGAAGGGAGGAAGCGGTTTAGGTGAAAAAGAGGTGTTTTACAGCACTGGCGATATCATCAATTTAACAGTAACACAAGAAGATAATGCAACAGCTACAGTAGCTGTGAAAGAAGATGGTTTGCATTTTCTGAATACTACTAAAGACACGATTCTCGGTAGCTATCAGTTGTATAGCGATCCAGGTAAAGCATCTAAGAACAGTATTTCTCAGGAAACCCTGCGCAAAAGCATTGATTCACTTGAATTATTGATTCAAAACAAAAATGTTAGTGCTGCCAACAGAAATTTCTTTTTGGCACCTGGGCAGGTTGCCAAACTATCTGATAACGTAGAAGCTTTTGTGGTTACACCCTATCATCAGATGACTTCTATGGAAGGAAAAGATGGTAAAGCACCGGAAGTTTATCGTTTCTGGAGTATCAAAGAAATCAGAGAAACCATTGATAAGCTCAAAGGCTTTACGCAAGCCGAAGCACCCAAAGAATAAAAAAATCCCCCCACAGAATTGTGGGGGGATTTTTATTTCACTAAAAATTGATCTGTCCGCGCAACTCACCACTTGGATTGGCTGAAGTGTGAATGTTCACATACCATTTTCCACCAAGCAGGTCTTCTTCTTTGAGTGTCATATTATCAACAACGACAGTACCTGAGAATGTGGCTGTTGCCGCTGCAGTAAATCCACTGATACCAGACAATACACCAGCATTCACACCAGCAAGTGCAGGACCATGAATGTGCATGGCTGCAGGTGCACCACTCAGGTTATTCCAACGCAAGGTATAACTCAGCACTTTGGTGCTCTTGTTATATGATACATCCATACTGCCTGTTGCAGTAGTAGTAACTGCAGGCACTTCCTGAGCGCCTGAAAGTGATAAATTGGTTTTTGTAACAATCATGTTATCGTTTGTTTCTTTCTTACATGCACTAAACAATAACAAGAAAGCTGACAATAAAGTAAAAAGTGATTTTTTCATACAACTGTTTAGTTCATTTACGAGAATCAAACAGCTTTGGTTTGCTTTAGTCACTAAAAGCAAAAAGGTTGCAGCTATCTACAACCTGATTTTTGCTATACGGATATTGGATAAAAACGGGAGGATATTGAATTCGTATAAAGAGATACGAACGACTATATCACCCGGATTTGCTTTAATTTGTTTTTAAGTTAGGGCACAGGGTCATAACCATGACCGCCCCAGGGATGACACTTACTAATACGCTTAATAGCAAGCCACAACCCTTTTAAAGGACCATGTTTCGTGATAGCTTCATGCGCATAAGCAGAACAGGTGGGTGTATAACGACACTTAGGCCCAATCATGGGAGAGATGACATACTGATAGAAACGTATCAGCAGCAGGAAAGGCCAACTAAGTATTTTTTTGAGCAGTTGCATGTTGCATCAGTTTTTGCATCACAGTAGCCATAACTTTTTTCAAGTTGGCATATTCCGGAAGTGTCTTATCTACATACAACAGAAACACATTCAGTGAAACCGCATTCGCTTCTATTGTTTCAAACAAAGGTGACTTTTCTGTTCGATATGCTTCGCGCAACAAACGCTTTACTCGGTTGCGGTCTGTGGCTTTTTTAAAATACCGGCTACTCACACCTACACCGGTTTTAACTGCAGCCGTTGCTTGATCACCATAGGTATAAAATACCTTAACAGGAAAAACCAGGAAGGATTTTCCACCATTAAACAAAGCATCCAAGTCCTTGCGGCTTTTCAGCTTTTCCTTTTTACCGTATGATTGGTTTGGTGTCATAAATGAAAAATCCCGCGCTGCATTGCTGCAGAACGGGATTAAATATACTTCAAAGCTTACTGCAGATCAGTAAGGATTATTTCAGTCCTCTCTCGTCAGAAATAGTCAATTTCTTACGGCCTTTCTTTCTGCGGCTAGCCAATACTTTACGACCATTGGCAGTCTGCATGCGCTTACGGAAACCATGTACGGTTTTACGACGACGCTTATGTGGTTGAAATGTACGTTTCATTGCTTTTTAGTTTTACTAACCTAAAATCAGATTTCAACTGAATGCAGTCACCATACTGCGATCCTGTGAAAGGACGGCAAAGGTAATGGTTGGCAGGGAAAAAAGACAAAGCTTCAGGCAATTTTTTTGACCACCTATTTGCAACGGACTGATAATCAGCTGTGAATTAGATCAACTTGCTCACTGGCTACCGCTCTCCCGTAGAAAATAGCCGCTTGCTGGTCAAAATTGACTGCATCATCGGTTGTACAAAAGCGCAATTGGCCATTTTTCGAGCATTTTGCGGCCATTGCCGGGTGTCTTTGCAGGTATTCGGCCAGACTTTTCGCAACAATTGCGCCTTGCGCTATTACCTGAACCTGCTTAGGCAGCAATTGTCTGATCTTTTCCATCAGCAAAGGATAATGGGTGCAAGCCAGCAGAATGGCATCAATATCTGCCGACTGCCCCAACAAATGATCCAAGTGCTTTCTGACGAAATAATCAGCACCGGGTTGGTTGTATTCACCATTTTCAATCAGGGGCACCCACATAGGGCAAGCTTCCTGATACACTTGCAGCTGAGGATAAAACTTGGCTATTTCAATGGGATAGCTATTACTCGTAACCGTTCCATTGGTACCCAAAATACCAATATGCCCTGTTTGAGAAAACTGCCCAATGATTTCGGTGGTAGGCCTGATTACACCCAAGACTCGCTTATCAGGTGCTATGCGAGGCAGGTCTTTCTGCTGAATGGTGCGCAAAGCTTTCGCTGAAGCTGTATTACATGCCAAGACTACTAATTCACAACCTTGCGCAAAAAACCATTGTACTGCTTCTAAAGTATAGTGATAGACTGTTTCAAAAGAACGCGGACCATAAGGCGCACGCGCATTATCACCCAGATAACAATAGTCGTATTCCGGTAATGCGGCTACAATCTCTTTCAAGACTGTGAGTCCGCCATAACCACTATCAAAAACACCAATGGGTGCTGTTTGCTGCATCACCAAAAATAAGAACCACGCTGCAATACAGCGTGGTTCCCAAATATATTATTCTATAATACTTAGCTTATCCTTTGCCTGCAGGCTTAGCAGCTGGTTTAGCTGGTTGGGCAGGAGCAGCCTGCGCCTTCAGTGCTTCTTCCAACTCTTTAGGTAAAGGCCACTTAAGTTTCTGTGCTACTTTCACTACGAGGTTATCGCTTAATGAAGGAGGTGCAAAGAATGCATCACTTTTGAATACATGGGTATATTTTTCATTGGTGATGATATCACGTAATGCGTCATATACTTTCTGCATGTTTGGTGCCAGCAATTCAGCCTGCTTGTTCTGCAACATTTGTTGCTGATACTGATTCCAGTTTACGAGTTTGTAACCAAGCTCATTGATTTCTTTCTTAGCCAATTCACGCGCTTTAGCTGGCATGGTAGCTGAATCCTTTTTGAAAGCGCTATCCTTACGCTGATATTGAGTAAGATCATAATCTCTTTCAACACCCAGTGAATCTTTCAGGTAAATCTGGAGTAAAGAATCAATTTTTTGAATACCAGGCATCAGCTGAAGAATGGTTTCCTCGTCGAACACACCAATTTTAATTTGCTGGGCCTGCAGGTTGTTAGCAAAGCTTGCGAGAAAGGCAAACGCTATCACCAAAAGAACTTTTTTCATTGCTTGGTTTTTATTTAACTGTTAAACGCTTTATCTGATCCCCAATTCACGCAGAACATCATCGCTTTTGTCCAGCTTGGGGTCGGCAAATATAACGGTAATTCCCTCACTTTTATCCAGAACAAAGTCGTAAGAACGTGCAATGGCAATCTTCTGAATGGCATTGTAGACTTTATCCTGAATGGGTTTAATCAATTTTTGTCTTTCCTTAAACAAATCGCCCTCATAGCCAAAACGCTTCTTCTGTAATTCGCGTACTTCCTTCTCTTTATTGAACAATTCGTCTTCTCTTTTCTTCTTCAGGTCTTCAGACAGCATGAACTGCTCGGCATCAAAATTCTTGTACATTTTGTCCAAAGCCACCTGCTTCTCATCAATTTCTTTCTGCCATTGCTCAGTAACCTGCTGAATCTTGGTTTCTGCAGTTTTATAGTCTGGAATCTTGCTCAAAATATAACGAGTATCTACTACCGCGTATCGCTGAGCGATTGCCGGTGCAAGAGCTACCAGCAGGAGAAACAGAAACAGGGTTATTTGCTTTTTCATATGCAAATCGTTTTTAGATAGGTTATTCAGGTTCAAAACCGAGCATGAAGGTAAAGCGTGCTGCATCCCTCAGGCGGTTATTTGGTGTAAACCTATCCAATCCTATGCCATAATCAAAACCAAGGAGACCAAACATGGGCAGGAAGAAGCGCATACCCACACCCACAGAGCGGCGTAACTGGAATGGATTGTACTCTTTGAAATTGTACCAACCGTTAGCGGCTTCAAAGAAAGTAAGACCGTAGATGGTACTGCTTGGGTTCAAACTCAGCGGATAACGCAATTCCATCGTGTACTTGTTGAAGATGGTAAAGTACTGACGGGCACTTTGCTGATCAGGGTTTACCCTTGGGTTAGAACTCTCATACACAGGATAACCTCTGTGTGCGATGATATCGAAACCAAGCAATGCAAACTGGTTGGTTAAACCCGCATCACCCACCTGGAATCTTTCAAATGGCGAGATGTTCAGGTTGTTGTTGTATCTGCCGATGAAACCATATTTCACCGCTGCACGGAATACAAACTGCTTATTTCTTTCCTCGCCATGTGGCTTACCCAAGGAGAAGAACCACTCCCCATTAAAGCGCCACTTATGGTATTCCACCCACTTATAAGGATTGATCTTGTTTACAACCGATGGGTTGAAAAGAGAGTATGGTGGGGTTAATTGTAAGCTCAGCAAAAAGTTAGAACCAGATCTTGGGAAAAGCGGCTGGTCAACTGAAGAACGTTGCAATGCCAGCTTCAGGTTCAGGTTATGTGCAAAACCATTATTAAAGCCGGGCAGGTTCACCGGATCAATGAAATAATTCTTCAGCTTATAACGGGTAAAGTTTAAACCTACAGACAGGTTGAAAAAGTCATCAGGCCAACGTAGCTGCTTTGCTAAACTCAAAGTAGCACCGGTAGTAGAGATATAATTGTTTTTACCTGCATCGCGGATATTGAATCGGCCGAGTGAATCGAACTGATTAGAGAACTTGGTATTGTACACAGAGAATGTCAAAGCATTTCTCCTTTTGCCACCCAACCAGGGTTCTGTGAATGAGAAGTTATATGAACGGAATGCACGGCCGTTACTCTGTACACGAATGCTCAGCTTCTGGCCATCGCCCATCGGCAAGGGATCCCAGGCAGTTTTCTTGAACAGGTTCTTAGCAGAAAAGTTATTGAATGAAACACCTAATGTACCTGTTAAACCAATAGCACCACCCCAACCAGCTGACAACTCCAACTGATCACTTGATTTTTCCTCTACGCTATAGTTAATATCAACAGTGCCTTCTTCAGGATTCGGTATCGGATTGATTCCAATTTTTTCCTGGTTGAAATAATTCAACTGGGCAATTTCACGCTGAGAACGTACCAGGTCTGTTCGACTAAATTTTTCACCAGGAATTGTACGCAGTTCGCGACGAATCACATATTCCTTGGTTCTGTCATTACCCGTAATACGTACATTCTTGATGGATGCTTGCGGACCTTCCATCAAGCGAATTTCATAATCGATGGTATCATTATACACAGCAGTCTCAACTGGCTCTGCGCGGAAGAACAGATAACCATCATCCTGATATAATCCACTGATATCACCACCTTCCGGTGAAGCGTTCTTACCAAGTTTCTTATTCAGGTTTTCCAGATTATAGATATCTCCTTTTCTGATACCAAGAATAGCCGTAAGGATAGAATCAGAATATTTGGTATTTCCTCTCCAGCTGATATTACCGAAATAATACTTTCTGCCTTCCTTCAACTTCAAATCAATATTCAGCTGACTAGTAGCATTGCTGTAAATAGTATCTCTTTCAATAATGGCATCACGATAACCTAATGCATTGTAATATTCCAGCAGTTTCTCTTTGTCTTCGTCGTATTTCTTTTCGTCAAACTTTGCGCTTGCTAATTTCAATCTCAGGTAAGGATCCATCACACGCTTTGTTTTGCTGAATGTGAGATACCCTTTCTCTCTGAGGTAATCATTAAACGTGTAGTGACGTGGCTCAACAATCACCGGCTTATCAGTAACAGGATAGAGAGTCATACGTGACTTCTCCTTTGTACCCTTCATCTGCTTTTTCAACTTGGTTTCATCTACAGTGATGCCGCCGAAATTGATATTATTGATTTTCACCTTGCCACCCTTACGAATCACGAAGTCGAGCATGATGGTATTCTCCAGTGAAGAATCTTTTTTCTCTTTGATATCTATCTGTACATCGCGGAAGCCTTTCTCAGCGTAAAACTTACGAATACCATCCACCGCTGTTCTGCGCATGTTCTCAGTAACCACTCTGTTGGGGAACAAACCTGTTTTGGCAGTCAGGTCTTCTTGCTCGCCTTTTCTTACACCAACGAAATTGAACTTTGATAAACGCGGACGCTCTGTTACTTCAATTTCAACATCAATGAGTTTGTTTTCCTTGATGCCGGTAATATAGATAGCCACATTACTGAAGTAATTCTGGCCCATCAATTTCAAAATAGCTTTAGAAAAATTATCGCCACCGGGAATCATTACTTCATCAGCCACATTCAGGTTACCGATAGAGATCAGCAATGCTTCATCAAAATATTTGTTGCCAGTAACCTTGATTGAATTGATCTTGTATTTGCGGGGTGTCTTTTGAGTAAAGATGTTGAGCAGGTCTACATCTACTTCAGTAACAGTGGTATCCTTTCCTGTTTCTTGTGCAATGACATTGGTGCTGCTGAATAATCCAATAAGGAGCAAAATGAACAAATAATGAGTCTTACGCATGCGAGTTCCAGTTTGAAGCTTGCTCAAAGGCTGCACAGCACTTTTTAAAGCAGTTGTCCGGTTGTTTAGGTGGGGCAAATTAACGGGATTATTCAAAAGTGTTTGTTAAATAGACAGTGATAATTGACGTTTCATTTTCAAGCAGTTGCATCAGTTGATTCCTGAATTTGCTGCCCGGTCTTTCCGAATCTGCGCTCACGCGATTGGTAATCCAGAATAGCTTCGCAAAGGTGTTCTTTGCGGAAGTCTGGCCAACGGGTATTGGTGAAATAGAGCTCGGCATAAGCCAATTGATACAAAAGGAAATTACTGATGCGATATTCTCCGCTGGTGCGGATCATCAATTCAGGATCAGGGAAGGCACTTGTGGTTAAATATGACTGAAGTGTCTGGCTATCAATAGTTTCAGGATCAATTTTTCCAGCTTTTACATCCAATCCTATATGCTTTACAGCATTCACCAACTCCCAACGGCTGCTGTAACTCAGTGCCATGATGAGGTTAAGGCCTGTGTTGACCGAAGTCATATCCAAAGCTTCCTGTAATTCATTCTTGGCAAAATCTGGCAGCATGCTCATATCGCCAATGACGTGCAGCTTGATATTATTCTTGTTCAGGGTAGCTACTTCCTTGCGGATTGTGTCAACCAACAAGGTCATTAAACCATCCACTTCGCGCTGCGGTCTGTCCCAATTTTCTGTGCTGAACGCATAGAGTGTCAAGTACTTAACGCCTAATTCAGCGCAGCCTTCCACGATATTTCTTACACTTTCAACCCCATGAAAATGACCGTACAAGCGCTCCTGGCCTTTTTCTTCTGCCCAACGACCATTCCCATCCATAATGATGGCAATATGCTCGGGTAATCTTGTTTTATCAATTTGGGCTATCAGGTTTTCCAGCATACATCTGGCATTTTCAGGGCGCGAAGGTACGAAAAGGTTTGTTGACGGCAGCGAAAGACCCTTATCTGTCGGGACAACGGTAGGAAGAAAGATTAAAGGACAGGCCGAATTGGAGTGTAACAAAGCTGTCAGCCTTTTTACTGTTTCCACGCTGGGCACCTGCTGTGAAGTAGTTCACACCATTACTGGTTTCGTAACTACGATCCTGCAGCAAACCGAAAGGTGTAAAAGTGACGCCATCTGCTTCCAAAGATGGATAGGCATTAGGGGCATATACCCCGCTTACATCATCCAGAAAATCTGTGTTGGTAAAGCGATAAGTTAATTCGGCAAAAACGTTCAGCTTGGGGTTCAGGCTGTACTTCACACCCACACCAAAAGGAATACTAATCGCAGTAGTGCCGTATTTCTGTAAGTTGGGGTAAAGCGGACTACCCTGGCCTTCTGTGCCAATATCCCGGAGAAAATATTTCTGATTATTGAAATACGTGTATGGATCGTAAGAAAAAATACTCACCCCCATGGTTACATAAGGTGTGAAAATGTATTCAGGAAACTCTGGGTTGAATCGAAAGAAGTTGAAATCACCTGCGATGCCAATTTCCCAAACATCTGTATTGAAACTTAAGTTTCTTCTGCGTTCTAAGGGGCTAGGGCTATAGACATCTGAATAACCGAGCTGGGCATAATTGGCAGACAATCTTACACCGAGATAATCACCGAACTGCTTTCTGAAGAATGCGCCAGCGGCTAATTTGGGTCTTTTGATTGAGGTAAACGTATTCAGGTCTCCAAAATAATGTGCGGCACCCACTGAAAAACCAAATTCTCCCTGGTGTACAAAGCTCTGCAACATCTGCGCACGCAGGTTGGATATTGCGAGTATAAAGATTCCTATCAACAGTCCTTTCTTCAATGCTGCACTTAAACGCGTGTAAATTAATCAAAACCAATAAAGACCATATATAGGTAAACGTTAATTTCTTTTGTCAAGGCCCCAGGTCAGTTTGGTGCGAAGGGTCGACAAAAAGCTATTTTCATTCAGCCTAAGCAAACTTGCGCAAAAAGTTTCACGCTTTACAGCAATTTGTATGCTTTTGGTAACAATTTCCCGTCGGGCATCCAAAGCACAGATGAATTGATCTGTTCTTCCTTCTATCTCAAAGGAGATTACTGTATTATCTGGCACCACAATAGAACGCACGTTCAAGTTGTGTGGCGCCACAGGCGTGATGACAAAGCTGGCCGAATCAGGAAAAAGAATCGGGCCATTGCAACTCATGTTATATCCTGTAGAGCCTGTTGGGGTGGATACAATCAACCCATCAGACCAGTAAGTATTCAGAAACTCCCCATTCAGATACGTATGTATCTTGATCATCGGAGAAGTATCCCTTTTATGAATTGCAAACTCGTTCAAACCAAAAGGCGCATCCTTGAATAAGGGCAGATTGGCATCAACATGAATGAGTGAACGCTTATCTACTACATAAGTATGATTCACCAGCGCATCAACTGCAAGGGTTAGTTCTTCCCGGCTGATACTTGCCAAAAAACCTAATCGTCCAAAGTTGATTCCGAGTATGGGAATACCTGCATCTCCAACCAGGGCAATTGCATCCAGCATGGTGCCATCACCACCTAGGCTAATAAGGCAATCCGTTTCGGGCTCTAACTCTTCTCTTTTTTTGAAGGGGGTTAATTCAGCACGCAAAGCTTCAGGTACAGCAAAAATGTGCAAGAGCGGATCGTAAATCTGCATGGCTACATCATGCCTGGCCAATTCTTCAATCAACAATTGTAAGGCATCTTCTTGTTCTATATCAAGCCCGCGGCTGTAAATCGCAACTTTCATAAACGTTTGCAGCAAGCTGCTGCGCTTCTGTAAATATACCTTTCTTCAGCCAGTCTGCCCAAAGCAGACTCAGCTGGAAAGTGGTTTTAGATATTCAAATAATTCAAGAGATGATCGTAATTACTCTTCAACTCATTGGCATATTGCTCATCGCCAAAATAATAACGAACCGCGTATTCATAACGCTGGAAAGTAGCAACGATATCGCTGATCTCTGCCTTATTTATACGGATGGTTACAATGAATAAACCAGAATCAGGTTCCTGATAGGTGTTCAATTGCGTGATATAGGCATCATTGGTTTCAACTAAGCGACTGATTTCACCAAATGAAAAATGACGCTTATCCATCTCCAGCACAATTACTCCGCCAGGATCTGCAGCGCCAGTGAATGTGCCTAACAACAAAAGCAGTTCTGTTGCAGGAATGCAACCTGCAATTTCGCCTTGCTCATTCACAACCGGCACCAGAGACAATTGATGTTCATTGGTAATTTTCAATGCAGAAAGAAAATACTCCTCCCCCTTCACTGCTGACCGCACCCATTGATCTTCCAAAACGGCAATAGGCGCAGCTTCGTCCACATCCAATAAATCTTCTTTACATACCATGCCCACATACTTCTCCTCACTCACTACCGGCAGGTGATGTATATCGTAATCATCCATTAACTGCAGTGCAAAGCCAACCTTGTCCTGCAATTGCAGATTTGGATAAGATGTTCTGATCAACTGGTTGTTGAGCATGTACGGATTTGTTTACGCGTGCAATATAGGTAAGACCACGCAACCGGGTATTACTGCTGCTTGAGGCGAGCAAGAAATCCTTCGAGAATTTTGTTAAACTCAACCGGCACTTCCATCATCGGCGCATGACCACAATGGTCAATGATATGCAACTCACTTGTCGTAATGAGTTTATTAAACTCCCTGCCAACAAATGGTGGCGTAACGATATCGTTATTTCCCCAAATTAAGCAGGTAGGCACTTTGATCTGATTCAACTCTTCACCAAGATTATTTCTGATAGCACTCTTCGCGAGTGAAATAATCTTAATCACTTTGAGACGATTATTCGTGATCTCGAAAACCTCATCTACCAGCTCTTTGGTAGCAACAGCCGGATCATAAAAAGTAATCTCTACTTTTTTCTTGATATACTCATAATCGCCGCGCTTAGGATAGCTATCACCCATGCCATTTTCAAACAAGCCTGAGCTGCCGGTTAGAATCAGGGATTTAATACGTTCAGGGTGTTTCAGCACATGCACCAAAGCCACATGCCCACCAAGTGAGTTACCCAGCAGGTGCACATTTTGATAATCCATTGTTTCAATGAATTTCTGTACGTGCTTTTCCAATCCACCTACTGTGGTATGAAAAATATCCAAGTCGAACAAAGGCAAAATAGGCACCACCACTTTATGTGTGTGTCTGAAATGTTCTACCAGTTCTTTGAAATTGCTAAGGGCACCAAACAAGCCATGGAGCAAGACCAGCGGCTCACCTTCACCTACTTCTACAAATTTGAATTTATCTACCTGTTTGATCTCGTAATTCATGTTCAGTTGTTTCGGCAATCGTCAGACAAACACAAATAAAGGAAAAACCTCCAAAAATCTGCAGAAATGCCTGTTACTTAATTACTAAGCAGTGTCCGCTAAGATAATTGATTTACTTGTATAAACCTATAGCAAGGCTGTGCTTGAAGCAGGTTGATCAGCAAAAAAATCAGTGAGTTGATGCAACATGTTTTTAATAAATGGAAGCGCATCTGCAATAAAGCTGATGATGGGTTTTGCAAATCCATGCATGAATTGATAAAACTGAGAATCGGCTTTTGCTTCTGCCGACAATAATTCCATTTTATCTGCATAAAAGAGCACCAATATTAGCAAACTACTGTAGAGCAATGCATACAATAAGATACCACCAACTCTATTTGCCCAGCCCAGCATTGCAAACTCCAGGCTCTTCTGCACCAGTGCAGCCAACATGCGTACACCAAAATACACACCAATGATAATGAGTAAGAAAGCCAGAAAGGGCAACCATTTTGCATCCAATTTAGTCTCTTCCCCCAGCCAGACTGCCACCACGGCTGAACACTTCAATGCCAGCAACATCCCAACAATCATACCCACAAAGCTGAACAAAGCCACCACTAGGCCTTTGGAATAACCCTTCCAAACAGCCATTGCTATACATATGAGAAACGCAATATCTATCATAAAACAAACAGACCTGCCCAAGAGCAGGTCTGATAAAAACGATTGGTCGCTGTAATTATTTCGCCAGTAATTCTTTTACCAGTGCAGAAACTACTTTACCATCTGCCTGACCGGCCAGTTGCTTGGTGGCCACACCCATTACTTTACCCATGTCTTGCGGACCAGCAGCACCAAGTTCCGCAATGATTTTCTCCAAAATCACTTTCAGCTCATCCGCACCCAATTGCTTAGGCAGGAATTGCTCGATGATGTCTAATTCTTCTTGTTCTTTCTGCGCGAGATCTGCACGGCCCTGTGTGGTAAACACTTCCAGTGAATCTTTACGCTGCTTAGCCATACGCTGTAACAATTTCAGCTCGCCTTCTTCACTCACTGCACCATTGGCACCGGGCTCTGTTTTGGCTTTGATGATTTCCGCTTTGATGGCACGTAAAGCACGCAACAAAGCTTCATTCTTGGTTTTCATGGCATCCTTCATGCCTTCCATCACTTTTGCTTCCAAACTCATGGTATCTTGATTTAAGCGTTTTCTTTTAATTGCTGTTCGCGGAATTTGTTATAAAACTCTTTCGCAAAATCCTTCATTTCCTTTACCAGTTCTTGGTTGTGCGTAGCACGTTCAAATGCATCTGCCATGCCCATCATGGTCTGGTAATAAAAATCTGCCATCTCATCCACCATCATGGTCTTGGTCCACAAATCAATACGCAGGGCAGATTTGTCAGCACCATCCCAAAAAGCCAGCATCATGGCTTTGGCCTGTTGCATCATATCCGCAGTGCTATCTGTAGCAGTCCAGTTGATCTGCTCAGGCACTTTATCCTCATCCAAGTGAACGTCTACTGTTATTGTTGATTTACGCATAGAGTAAAATTGAAGCGCAAATGTATAACAAAGCCATCAGCCCTTGGCTTTTTCCAAACCAGTCCAAAGCAGTTGAGCTGTACGCTCCCAACTGAACTGTTTTGAATGCTCCAGCCCTTTGGCTATCAATCTGCTACGCAGCTGCTCGTCTTTATAAAGTTGTTTCATCAATTGACCGATCGTATTCGGATCAGCAGGATCTGCGTACAATGCCGCATCCCCACCAGTTTCAGGCATGGCACTGGTATTGGAGGTAATAATGGGCACGCCGGATTGCATGGCTTCTACAATGGGCACACCAAAACCTTCCCAAAAAGAAGGATAGACTGCCGCGTATGCCGATGCCGTGATTTTGGCTAATTCCTCTTCATCCAAATAATCCAACAGCACCACATCTTCCCTGAATTTATACGTGCTCAGTTTTTCCAACACATCTTCATACTGCCAGGCTTTTCTGCCCACCACCAGCAATTGCATATTGCTACGCTGCCATTTCTTGAATACAGAAAATGCTTTCAGCAAATTCAAGAGATTTTTACGCGGATGAATACCTCCGGTGAATAAGAAATATTCGCAGTCGTTCGCATACTGCGCTTTCACCGCAGCTTTTACTTCGTAATCTAACGGCTGAAAAAATGGTTTGGCTGCACTATACACAATATTGATTTTTCCTGCAGCTTTTGGATAATGCTGGATGATGTCCTTGGCGGAAAAATCAGATACTGTTGCCAACTGCGTTGCTTTCTTGATAAATGCCCCGGTAAACAATTGATAAAACCAACGATGGTAGACCGGCACAAAATGCGGAAAATGTTTGAATGATAGATCATGCACCACCATCACCTGCGGAATGTTGGTTGTGATGCTGCAAAAACCATAAGGCTGTACCAATACATCAGGCTTGTATTTACGCAATGCCATTGGCAGCCGTAGGTTGTACCAATACAAAAAGCCCAGTGCGTGTCGCGCAGGCGGACCAACTTCTACCAGCGTTACATTCTCTGCAAAACGAAACGAAGAATCTGCTGGTCTGTCAAATACCAACACAAACTGGTGTTGCGGATATTGCGCCACCCACCTGCGCACAATCTCCTGCACAAAATAGCCATAGCCTTCCAGCTGACCTCTCTGCAGAAATATGGCGTTGATGGCGATGGTCATTTTACTTGCTGTAATCGTAAAATCCTTTTCCTGTTTTTCTGCCCAATTCACCGGCGGCTACTTTTGCGGCCTGTACAGGCGATGGTGTTAATCGCTCTGGTTTACCCAATGCTTCCCACACAATCTGACTCACACCGTAATTGATGTCCATACCAATTAGGTCCATGAGTTTAAAGGGCCCCATCTTGAAACCAGTCGCTTCCATCACATGATCAATCGTGGCAGGATCTGCGAGACCTTGCTCTACCAATTGCATGGCTTCGAGGTAGTAATGTCTGGCCACACGATTCACAATAAATCCCGGTGCATCTTTACATACAACCGGTACTTTCTGCATACGCTTAGCAATATCTACGAGCATAGCAATAACAGTTTCATCTGTTTGCGTGCCGCGGATCACTTCCACGAGTTTCATCAAAGGAGCAGGATTGAAGAAATGCATACCAGCAACGCGGGATGGATTCACCACTTTTTCAGCAATCGCACTTACTGAGATTGAAGAAGTATTGGTGGCAAAAATGGTTTCGCTGTGGTTGAGCTCAGCCAATTGGTTGAATAAAGCCACTTTGGCTCCAGTCTGTTCAATGATGGCTTCGATGATCAAATCGGCAATGCATAACTGCAAATCACCGGTAAATTGAATGCGTGCATACACATCAGCCGCAGGCGCTTGCAGTCGGCCCTTAGCCTCTAATTGATCCAGGCTGGCGCGGATATTACCTGCAGCTTTATCCAGAACTCCAGCATTGAGATCGAACAAAATGGTATAAAAACCCGCTTGTGCAGCTACCTGAGCAATACCGCTGCCCATAGTGCCAGCGCCGCAAACACAGATCGTTTCCACCGTATACATGGCTGAGATTTGAACGGCAAACTTACAGTTTATCCACCATGCCTGCCAATCAGCATTTTATGGGGTTTACCTGCACTATTTTTACAGCATGATGGAACAACTCGATCTATTTGGTAATGCGTACACGCCGGCACCCAAGCCTGCTGCACCCAAAAAGAAGGCGGCGAAAGCTGTGCCTCCTCCGGTTGAGCCATCTGTAGTGGCTGAGCCCAATCCGGAAGTATTCAATGATGGACGCATCAGCGTGAAGGTAAAAGCCAAGGTTGTTGCAGAATCTGTTACCACAAAACCAGCTGAACCAATACCAGCAAAAGAACCCAAACCTGCTGCAGCCAAAGGCAAGCGTGGGAGAAAATCACTAAAGGAACTGGATGCTGAGGTTGATTTGATTGATGTGCCCGATGATGCCACCCTACAACAAAAATTGTATTACTCTATAAGCGAAGTAGCAGGCTGGTTTCGTGTGAACACTTCGTTGATTCGTTATTGGGAAAACGAGTTTGATATTTTAAAGCCTAGAAAGAACAGAAAAGGCGATCGTCTCTTTCGCGTAGAAGATATCAAGAACCTACAACTGATTTATTATCTATTGCGCCAACGCAAATTTTCTATTGAAGGTGCACGCAATTATTTGAAGCAGCACAAGCAACAAGCCGATGCACAAATGCAGGTAGTAGCATCTTTAACAAAATTCCGTGCCTTTCTGCTGGAGTTGCGTGCTAACTTAGACGCATGAAGCAAGCCCTCTTATTGATCTTGACTGCAGTAGTATTTTCCTGCAGCACCCAACGCGCAGTTACCAAAGCTGATTTTACTGTTGTACCTGATTCTGCAGATAAAGTACTCAAAGGCATTATTACACGGGCCACTTTAGAAAATGATCCCGCATTTAGCTGGCTGAAATCCAATATGCAGTACGGCAGGCCAGACGATGCAGCCGTGCAGGCATTTCGCGAGAAAAAAGATCAGTTCTCGCTGGTGGTTTTTGTTGGCACTTGGTGCTTAGATACCAAAAACTTATTGCCTAAACTTTATCAACTCACCGATGCAAGCGGTTTTCCTTTAGAGAAAGTAAAGTTGATCGCAACAGATAGAAAAAAGCAAGCTGCCAATAATTTACACGAGCAGTATAAAGTCTATGCTGTGCCCGCGTTTCTTGTCATCAAACATGGAAAAGAAGTTGGGCGGGTTATTGAATACGGTGAAACCGGCGACCCGATAAAAGAATTGGGTGCGATTGTTGCCAAGCTTTAAGCCTGACGCACAACCACATCGGTGCTGGCAGCAGCTAATTCAATTTGCTGTTCATTTAACCACTGGATGATCTCCAAATTAATCTGCGCACGCAATTCGTTGAATGCTTCAACATTGTACTCCATAGATACCATATACTCAATGGTGAATACATGTGCATGCTTACCTGTATCCGATAAAAACACAACTTGTCCGTCGATACCTGGCTTTGCAAGTATTTGCTTCACAGCAGCAGTTAATGCAGTCAATTGTGCAGCACTGGCACTTAAGCCAATCTCCAGCTTCATTTCCGCTTTGCGTTGTGTACGCAAAGAAATATTGTCAACAATACTATCTACCATCTGCTTATTAGGCACAGAGATATAGGTTTTTTCTGTTGTACGAATACGTGTGCTGCGTAAACCAATTTTCTCGATGGTTCCAGTAAAGCCTTGCACTTTCACCAAATCGCCCGTAACAAAAGGTTTATCAAAGAAGATAATAAATGAAGCAATCAGGTTCTCTAAACTTTCTCTTGTTGCCAATGCAATGGCCGCACCCACAATGCTTAAGCCCGTAAGCAGATTGCCAATATCTTTATGAAATACAAAATGCAGAATGAGCAGGATGCCATTCAGCACGATCAGCACTTTTAGAAAATCCTTGAAGAAAACAATTAACTGATTATCCGTTTGATCAGCTGTTTTACTGGCTTTCTCTTCCAGAATCAAGGCAATGAATTCGATTAGGCGTAAACAAAGCCAGATAAATGTGCTGATGAGAATTAAATCGCCCAGACCACTCACCAGATTCTTCAGCGTTACTTTATAAATAGACACATCCAGTGCTGAGGGAAAACGTAGTTTCTCTACAGCAATTAAAGTGATAAACGTAATTAGAAATAATTCCAGTGGTTGCTTCACCAAATCCACAAAAGACATGCGTAATGTCTGTCTGCCTTTCTTGGAGACAAGCTTGAAAATCAATCCGGCAAAGTATTTGGAGATGATTCGCCTGATCAGGGCAATCATACCAATAGCCAGCAGCACCAGCAAATAACTGCGTACGGTGTTATTCCAAATCACCTGATTCAAAAAATCCTGCATAGCTCAATACTATTTTTTCCAATGATGCAATTGCACGTCCTGCCCATCAAAACTGGCATAGGTAAAATTCCGTATCCAATCGCCCAGATTGATATACCTGCTTCGTTCATTCAGCGCAAAATCAATCGGATAATGTCTGTGTCCGAAAATGAAATAGTTGTAATGTTCTTTCAACAATACTTCCTTACAGTAAATAATCAACCACTCTTTATCTGCACCTAAAAATTCCGCATCAGCTTCACCCGTTTTCTCCCGGCTTTTTCTGCTGAAATAATTGGCCAATCCAATACCCAAATTGGGATGCAGCCAACCAAAGAGCCACTGACAAAGTGGGTTTCGAAATATTTTCTTGATGAATTTGAAGCCATGATCACCGGGGCCCAAACCATCGCCATGGCCGATATAAAATCTTTTGCCATTCCACTCATATACTTTGGGCTCGTAGTGCACAGGTATATTCAACTCATGCTGAAAATAATCGCGCATCCACATATCGTGGTTGCCAACAAATACTTCCACGGGAATACCACTATCTGTTAACTCAGCTAACTTACCAAGCAAACGTGTAAACCCGCGAGGAATGGCTTTCTTGTATTCAAACCAAAAATCAAAAATGTCTCCAGCAATAATGATGCGGCCTGCATCGTGACGAACAGACTCCAAAAAAGCCACCACAGCTTTTTCTCTTTCCAGGCTGGCTGCAGCATTGGGTGCACCCAGATGAAAATCAGACAGGAGGTATAATTTCTTATTTGAACTAAACACTTGCAAGTATCAGGAATTGTTTTTGCGGAAAAGGTATTCCAGCACATCGCCGCTTTCAATTAAGGGGCGGCCTTCAACCGAAAGATTGTACCAGTAAATCCAGGCAGTGGATTCTGCACCATTGTAGACCACTTTGGTGATGGCCCTGCGATAATGCGGTTGTTCACCATCTTCAGCTTGCACCCCTTCATAATCATCCAACTGTGCAATAGCCCAGCCAAACTGATCTGCATTGGTGATATGATACAATTCTCCCTTAATCATGCATCCAGCATCGCTGGGAATGGCTGCAGGGTATTCGCCCATATCATACAAACAACCAGGCACCGATGCTTCTCCTACCAACGTGAAAAAATTGCTGATATACGCATATGCCGGATGCTTGAATCCGCTTCTTAAAGAACCATACACGAATAATTGATAACACTTATCTGGCATAACACCATAAAGATAAACCATTCCGACTCAGCGTTCTACGAGAAAACAAAATACTTCTTTGGGACCATGCACACCAACAACCAGTGTTTTCTCGATATCGGCAGTTCTGCTTGGCCCTGTTGCTAAACTAATCAGTGAGGGCAATTGCTGATGCTGATCTGCTGTTTGTAACAAAGCATCACCAATATCATCAACCAACTGATCTGTATACGCAATGCAAATATGTACGGGTGCATATACACTGGTGGTTCTGCCACTTGCAGATGCGCTACTCAGCAGCATACTGCCCGTTCTGGCTACTAATTGCTCGCATGATGTAATAGATGCATCACAATGATGCAGGTCATCTGTAGTGGCAGCTTGAAAGCCTTGGGCTGAAAGCATATCCACAATCTTTTGCTCACGGCAATACAAATGTTCCCAATGCCTGGCTTCCACCAATTGCTGCAGTTGAGCTGCCAACTCAGCTTCATTGGCACAGAAAGAAAATCGACCTTGTAATTTGGAAAAATTCTCTGCAAAGGCAATAGCCAGTTCTTCAGTAGATGCATGAAAGACTGCACGATCTACTGTTCTTGCAGGAAAGGGAACAGGCACTTGCTGTTGCAGTGCCTGTTGAATCCTATTTAAAATATTTTCTCTTGCAGACTGACTCATGCAACAGGTTGATCATTTTGTTCAGTTGTGGTATCAGCAGCTGGTGCAGGTTCTGTTGAAACTGTCTCAGTCGCTACTACTTCTGCTTCTTCTACTTCCAGCAATTTCTTCTCACCAAAAGGACGCTTACCAATCAGTTCTTCTACATCGCTCTGGTGCAAGACTTCTCTTTCCAACAGGGCTTTTGCCAGTTTCTCCACTTCTTCACGCTTCTCGCGCAGAAGCACCAGTGTTTGCTGATAAGCCAGGTCAATGATCTTGCGTACTTCTTCATCAATGATCTTACCTGTTTCCTCGCTGTAAGGCTTGGTGAATGTATTCTCAGCAGAAGGATCATAATAGCTCACATTGCCCACTTTGCTGTTCATACCATACACCGTTACCATGGCATAAGCAGTTCTGGTAATCTGCTGCAGATCATTAGACGCACCGGTAGAAATCTTACCGAAGAAAATTTCTTCAGCTGCACGTCCACCCAATGTCATACGAATCTGATCCATCAACTGCTCAATGGTATAGAGGTATTGTTCTTTCGGTGTATACTGTGCATAACCCAAAGCGGCTGTACCCCGTGGTACGATGGTTACTTTCAGCAAAGGATACGCATGCTCCAGGAACCAACCACAAATCGCATGGCCGGCTTCGTGATAAGCGATTACTTCCTTCTCTTCCGGCAGGATGATCTTATTCTTCTTCTCCAGACCACCAATCACACGATCAATCGCATCCTGGAAGTCTTTCATATCTACCGCTTCTTTGCCATTACGTGCGGCAATCAAAGCTGCTTCATTACACACGTTGGCAATATCTGCACCTGCAAAACCAGGTGTTTGTTCTGCCAGCTTATGAATATCAAGTTTCTCAGAAATTTTAATCGGTCCCAAATGCACTTTGAAAATCGCTTCGCGACCTTTCAGATCCGGACGATCGATAGTGATTTGTCTATCGAAACGACCCGGACGCAGCAGGGCTGAATCCAATACATCCGGACGGTTGGTAGCCGCCAGAATGATGATGCCTGCATCGCCTGCAAAACCATCCATCTCCACCAACAACTGGTTTAACGTATTTTCTCTTTCGTCGTTGCTCATGATGGCGTTACGACCACGTGCACGACCGATGGCATCAATTTCATCAATAAAGATCACGCAAGGTGCTTTCTCACGTGCCTGCTTGAACAGATCACGCACACGGCTTGCACCCACACCCACAAACATCTCCACAAAATCACTACCACTCAGGCTAAAGAAAGGCACTTGTGCTTCACCCGCCATGGCTTTAGCCAGCAAGGTTTTACCTGTACCCGGAGGACCTACCAACAGAGCACCCTTTGGAATCTTACCACCGAGTGAAGTATATTTTTTAGGATTTTTGAGGAAGTCAACAATTTCCATCACTTCCACCTTGGCTTCATCCAAACCGGCTACGTCCGCAAAAGTGATGTTCACCTTGGTGCCTTTTTCAAACAAGGTTGCTTTCGACTTACCAATATTGAAAATACCACCGGGGCCGCCGCCACCTGCAGGTCCACCCATTTTACGCATGAGTAGAATCCAGGCAAATACAATCACCAGTAAACTCACTACTGTGTTCAACACAGGACCAAACCACTCGGCTTCGCTAACTGTGTTCTCAGGAACTTCAGCAAGATTATTGGCTTTGTAAAACTCGCGTAGGTCTTCTTTGAAGCTACGCCAGTCAGTTACATTAAACTCGAACAAAGGCATGCCCTTCACTTTTTCACGGGGCAATACTTTACCAAACTTCTTTACATAGAACTCTTTACCCAGCGCATCAGGCTTTACATAGATGCGTACCAGGTCTTTGTTTTTAACGAGATCCAGTTTCTCAACATCGCCTGCAACCAGCATTTGCTGCTTGAATTCCTGTTCAGATACACGTACCAGGTCTGGTGAGAAGCGCATGAACTGCGCACCCAGTAAGGTCAGTGCAATCAGACCATAGATCCAGTAGATATTGAAACGGGGCGTTTTACGCTGTCCGTCGCCGCCGCCCTTATTGTCTTGAAAATTGAATCGCTGATTTCTTTCATCTTGTGGCATAACACATTCTCCCTCTTAGTTGTATTGATCGCTTGTTTGCTTATAAGTTATGTTCTTGTAAATCGGCATCGCTCCACATCTCCTCGAGTTTGTAGAACTTACGTGATTCCGGGTGCATCACATGCACGACAATGTTCACGTAATCCAGTAAAACCCATTGCATACCCTTGTAACCTTCCTGTCTGTAAGGCGCTTCTGCGCATTCCAGCCGCATCTGATTGTCTACATGATCGATGATGGCTTTGATTTGGGTTGTGCTGGTTGCTTCGCAGACAATAAAGAAATCTGCTGCTGCTTCCGCCACTTTACGCAGGTCTAAACTGACGATGTGCTCGCCCTTTTTATCCTGAATGGCCCTGATAATGGTCTTGAACACTTTAGAATTCCGGTTGATCCGGAGCACGGTACCCTTCTTACGCAGATTCGAAACAGATAGTGTTGCCAATAATGAATGCTGTTTTTAAGTTATCAATCGCTCTTTTCCTGGTTAGCTGTCTTATTCAAGACAAGCACTACTAAGCTAACGCGGCTTCACCTAAATTCGTTCAAAAATAGTGATTCTTTGTCAGCCCCAACCAACCCTAATCCCCTCGGAACACCGTTCATAGAATTGGCTGCTACTACGAGTACCAATAGTTATGCCATGTTTCAGGTGAAAGCCAATACGGCTGCCCATGGAACGGCCTTTTTTGCCCATGCACAAACTGCAGGCAGGGGCCAGATGGGCAAGGTTTGGCGCACGGCGGAAGGGCAAAACATCATTTTATCACTGGTAGCCGATACCAGCCATTGGGGAATGCACCAACAATTCGGGCTAAGTATGGCTGTTGCCTTGGGTGTGTATGATTTTTTCAGCAAGTATGCAGGTGATGAAAGTTCTGTTAAATGGCCCAATGATTTGTATTGGCGTGACAGAAAGGCAGGTGGTATCCTCATCGAATCGGTGATTGGCAGCAACACATTCGGCGAGCCGGTCTGGAAATGGGCGATTATCGGCATTGGTATCAATATCAACCAAACCCTGTTTCCGCCTGAACTCATTAATCCGGTATCCCTTAAACAAATCACCGGCAGACAAATGGATACATTAGCATTGGCTAAAGAGCTCTGCGCTTGTCTGGAAACACGCTACCAGCAAATGCTACATAAAGGCCTTACGCCCATTTTGAGTGATTATAACGCCATTCTCTACAAAAAAGGGCAGGTTATCCGCCTTCGCAAGAACAATGCAGCCTTCAGCTGTACCGTGCTTGGGGTGAATGAAGAAGGTCAGCTACTTGTTGATGGTGCCATGCAACCGGCTTTCAACCATGGTGAAGCAGAATGGGTGATTATGTAGCCCTTCGTCAACAGAATTTCTGCAGCCCGGATAATTCAGGCAACTTTGCGCCCTTACACAACCACATGACCTGGAAGGAAAGAATCATTCTGTTTTTATTAGCCAGCATCAACTTCACCCATATCCTGGATTTTATGGTGATGATGCCCCTCGGCAACAAACTCATGCCCTATTTTCATATCACACCCCAACAATTCAGCATTATTGTAGCATCATACAGTATTAGTGCTTTTGTAAGCGGATTGATTGGAATGTTTTTCGTAGATCGTTTCGATAGAAAAAAAGTATTGCTTTTCGGTTATACCGGATTCATCATTGGTACCATTTTCTGCGGCATTGCACCCACACATTATTTGTTGTTAGGTAGCAGAATCGTTGCAGGTTTGTTTGGCGGACTCATTGGCGCACAGGTATTGAGCATTGTTGCAGATACATTTCCCTACGAAAGACGCGGACAAGCCATGGGCTTTTTGTTTACGGCTTTTTCAGTGGCTTCTATTGTAGGTGTGCCCCTCTCACTTTTCTTAGCAGATACGTTCAGTTGGCATGCGCCTTTCTTTTTCATTGGTGCTTTGGGCATCATCATCATTCCATCCATTGCACGTTTCATGCAACCCATGACCGAGCATTTATTGGCTGAAAAGGAAAAGCCCATGCAGATACTGCGCAATATTCTTGGCAGTAAAATCAATTTGACGGCTTTTACTTTGTCGGCTACTTTAATGTTGGGACACTTTGTGATCATTCCATTTTTAAATCCATTCATGGAGTTCAATGTGGGCTTTAATGAATGGCAAAGACAACTGGTGTACATGGTGGGCGGCACCGTCACCATTTTCTCTGCGCCCATGGCCGGTAAGCTTTCTGATAAATACGGCAAGCACAAGGTCTTTACCATTTTTGCTTTGCTGAGTGTGATACCGATTTTCCTCATCACCAATATGCCCCGCATTCCTTATTACTATGTATTAGTGGTAACAGGTATTTGGTTTTTACTCAGCAGTGGCCGAAACATTCCTGCACAAGCGATTGTAAGCAATGTAGTACCACCGCACCAACGCGGCAGCTTCCAAAGTTTCAATAGTTGTATCACACAAGCGTTTACAGGTTTAGCTACTTTGCTTGCAGGTGTGGTTGTTACCAAAGCACCTGACGGACAATTGGAACATTATCCCATTGTGGGATTCATTAGTGTGGCAGTTGTGATACTGGCTACCTTTGTGGCGGCACGCATTCCCAAACAAGCATAAGATGAGCACTGAATACAAACTCACCCAATATTCGCACGGCGCAGGCTGTGGTTGCAAGATTGCACCTGCTGTGCTGGAAACCATTTTGCATAGCGATCTACCTGCAGGCGATTTTCCATCACTATTGGTGGGCAACAGCAGCAAAGATGATGCAGCAGTCTATGATTTGGGGAATGGTCAGGCGCTCATCAGCACCACGGATTTCTTCATGCCGATTGTGGATGATGCTTTTGATTTTGGTCGCATTGCTGCAGCCAATGCCATCAGCGATGTGTATGCCATGGGCGGCACACCCACTTTAGCGATTGCGATTCTCGGCTGGCCTGTAGAACAATTACCAGCCAATTTGGCGAAAGCAGTTTTGGAAGGTGCACGTAGCATTTGCGCAGAAGCGAATATTCCTTTGGCAGGCGGACATAGTATTGATAGCAAGGAACCCATTTTTGGTTTATCCGTAAACGGATTAGTCGCTACGCATGCACTGAAACAAAACAACACTGCAAAAGAAGATGATGTGTTACTCATGACCAAACCACTCGGCGTGGGCATCCTCAGCACAGCGATGAAGCGTGGTGTGTTGGCAGCTGAACACCAAACAGCATTGATACAACAACTCACAACACTCAATAAGATTGGCGCACAATTAGGACAAATTGAAGGTGTGCATGCCATGACGGATATTACCGGCTTTGGTTTATTGGGCCATTGCATGGAAATGGCTGAGGGCAGCGGATTGGGCGCTGAACTGCATTATCAGCAAATACCCATTCTTGAATCTGCGAGAACTTATTTAAAAGATAGAATTGTACCCGATGCCACTTACCGCAACTGGAATAGTTATAATGCACAAACCGGTTTTGGTGCAGGCGTGAATGTGATGGAAGCATTCAGCATTTTACCCGATCCACAAACCAATGGCGGCTTATTGATTGCGGTTGCACCAACTGCTTTGGCTGAAGTACAAGCCATCTTTCAAGCAAATAATTTGGCTGCATTTACCCAGCCGATTGGTCGCATGACTGCTGCGGGAGTGAAAAGAGTGATGGTGATTTAATTCTTCAAAATAAAAATCACCGAAGCAGGTTTACCTGTTTTGGGATGCATAGGTTCCTGCATGGATTGAATTCGATAGCCGCAATGAATGAATAAAGCCAACCAATCTTCCAGTGTTCTGAAGTACCAAGGATGTGCATCTTTGAAATCGCTGGAGAAGCCGGCCCAGCTGCCTTCTCGCCAGCCACTTTGGTAAGGCAAATCACCACAAGCCACAACTGGATGCAATGTTTGAATCACCAAATAACCACCTTCTGTAATATGCTTGCGCAGGGTTTGTAATAAGTCACGCACCAATTCATCACCAAACAAAGCAAAATTGATGGCAATCAAATCGTATTGTGCATCATGTAATGCACCTGCAATAATATCCTGATAACTAGCTACTGTGTAATCAATAGCTGTCGATAAATTCTTTGCTGCATCAATCAACGCAGGAATCGCATCCACACCTTTGATATTGGCTTGTGGCAGTTCAGCTTTCAAAGCACGACTCAACCACCCTTCGCCACAACCTAAGTCCAATACAGAAGCAGGTTGCAATTGGGTAATGGCTTTCACAATTGCTGCATTCGTTACCAATTGCCTGCTTTCAATGGCTTTATCCGCAATGGCTTTGCTCCATGGTGCAGCATTCACCTGCCAGCTATCGAGTATGGATTGTTCTGTTTGCATTATTTCACTAAAGCATCAATACGCTTGGCCAATGTTCTGTCCAGATCTGTTACCACATTGCCAGCATCATGTGTGCTCAACCAGATCTCCACTTTGTTCCACACATTGGTCCACAAAGGATGGTGATTCAATTTCTCTGCCTCAATCGCCACGCGGGTCATGAAAGCAAATGCTTCAGAGAAATCGGCAAATTCAAATTTTCGATATAGTGTATTGTTGACTTCGGACCACATAATTCAATGATTGAATGAGTGAATGAGTTAATGATAGAGTGAATGGATGTTAGAATGATTGAATGGTAGAGTGAAATTAGGCAATGCTGTGCAACAGTGTACACCTAGATCAAAACACCATATTCCCCTTGTTGCGGATCATTTCGTTGGTGAGCTCGGTAACCATCTGAATGCCTTGCAGGCTTTTTACAGATTGAATGATCCAACCACAGCGTTCATCATCCACCCAATCGCCCTTCATGAGCCATAGAAAATCCATATGCCTGAACTCGGGCAGTAAGTATTCTCCATCGCAATGGTTGTGGTACAGATAATGCGTAAGAAAACTGTTCTTCTCCTTGGATTCGTAAATAGAGAAATAATAGCGGCGGTCTTTCTTGCGTAAGTGAATCTCAATCTCCGGATTCATCCGAAACTGAAAGCCCAGCAGTTTGTTCACCTGCAGGCAGAACTGGTAATTCTTCATAGAACCCATAATACCTAAGAGGCGGGTTTCTTCAAAAAAATCCTCGTTCAGTTCTTCAATATCCAGAATCAGCTTAGACGTGGCCATACTAGAATTCAACGTCGAATTCCAGCTCTTCATTGCCTCGCTTCACTTTTAATTTTGTCTTATCGCCTTTTTTGAACTTAGACAAGCTCTGCATATAGCTCTGCACATCCACAAACTTGTAATCGCCCAACTGCATCAACACATCACCTGCTTTCAGGCCCAGCTTATCCGCCAACTTACCGGGACTCGCACCATCAATGCGCATACCCGTGCCGCTATAGCCGTAATCGGGCACCACGCCCAAACTCACCGTAAATCGGGTGGCACGGCCCATTTGTGGTTCTGCTGTTTTGGTAAAAGCTAATTTACCTTTATCATCTGCTTTGGCAATCACTTCATACACCAATCGTACAATGTCTTTTTGTCCGTCGTAATTGATCTTATCCCAATCATCGGTGGCTTTATGGTAATCGCTATGACTGCCGGTAAACAGGAAAAGCACCGGAATATCTTTTCTATAGAAAGACGCATGATCACTTGGTCCGCTGCCCGTGCTGTCAAACTTCACCAATAAAGGCGTGCTGATAGAAGAGAATAATTGTCCCCACAAAGGCGAAGTACCATAACCACCAATCACCAATTTGCGGGCAGTATCGTAACGGCCCACCATATCCATATTAATCATGTAATTGGGTGTGATGGTGGCTGTAGGTTTTTCCAACCAATACTTAGAACCAAACAGGCCTAACTCTTCACCAGAGAAATGCATGAAGAGGTAATTGTTGTTCTTAGGACTTGATTGCTTCAGCAGTTTGGCCAGTTCCAGCAAAGCTGCTGTACCGCTGGCATTATCATCTGCACCATTGTGCACCACAGCACCCGCTTGCGGATCTGTCTGGTTGCCATCTTCACCAAAACCCAGGTGATCATAATGCGCACCAAGAATCACGGTATTGGGTGCGCCATTATCGATGAATGCAATCACATTATGCCCATTGCGCTTTTTCTCTTCCAACTTCACGGCAATATCCAATTGTAAAGTGCTGGTTTGATCAGTGAAATATTTTTTACTACCCGCTTTGGTTACATACAGCACCGGAATGCTGGTTGCAGCTGATTTATCATTCTTATTGAATTGAATATTGTCCACCTGCTCACCTGAATTCCAAAGAATCAAGGCCAAAGCACCACGCGAAGCAGCACGCTGCGCTTCTTTTTTGATGGCTTCTTCTATATCAAAATGCGGATTATTCTTATTCTCCTCCAACCAATCCCGCACATCTTTAAACCAAGGATGGTCTTTTTCATTCAGCGATACAGCGGCTGAACTCTGCACTGCACCTGCACCACTATACGCCAATGGAAAAAACTCAGTTGTCAGCTGCATAGCCTGACCATTTACCACCAATTTGGTAGGTGCCACTGCTTGTTTGCCCTCATTGATCTCAAAAGTTTGCACATAACCATCGCTGCCCTTGGGTGCAATGCCCATTTGCTGGTACTGTTGCACGAGGTATTGCATGGCCATTTCCTCACCCTTGGTGCCTGTGCGGCGACCTTCGAGCTTATCATCAGCCAGATACTGTACGTGGGTTTTCAGTCCGGCAACAATAGCCGCACTTTGCTTGGCCGCTTCGCGGGCTTTTTTACGTTTACTCTGGGCGATAGTCAGGACGGGGATGAGCAGCAGGATGAGCACTAATTTCTTCATAACGGTTGCTTAGCGGCTACAAATGTAGCAAGCTGCCCCGCATTACGGTAATGGGAAGGTAAAATTGCGGCAGATTCGTTTCCCAATCTCGTAAGTAAGCGCTAGAGGGTGCGGTTACATTTGCAGACTTTGATGGCAGCTTCCAAACCGGTACATATCGCCCTCGTGGGTAATCCCAATAGTGGAAAGACATCCCTATTCAATGCCCTCACCGGTTTGAACCAGAAAGTGGGCAATTTCCCCGGCGTTACGGTTGATAAGAAGACAGGCGGACTTGATTTTGAAGATGGGGAACAAGCTGTCTTGATTGATTTACCCGGTACTTACAGTTTATATCCGCGCCGCGGCGATGAGTGGGTAGCTTATAAAGTGATGATGGATGCCGACACCGAGATTCATGCTGATGCAGTGATTCTTGTGGCCGATGCCAGCAACCTGAAACGCAACCTGCTCTTCTGTAGCCAGATCATTGATTTGAAAGTGCCTGTTGTGGTGGCCCTCACCATGAATGATATTGCCCAGCAAAAAGGCATCAAGATTGACTTGATTGGTCTGCAGGCCGAATTGGGTGTGCCCGTGATTCCGGTAAACCCACGCAAGAACAAAGGCTTGGCTGCATTGAAAAAAGCGGTGCAACAAATTAGCACAGAACAATACAAAGCACCTTCGCGCGATTTTATTGATGCCAAAGCATTGGCACCTGCGGCTGTGACCGGCATGCAGAAATTATTTCCCAAGCTGAGTGAATATGCTTCTTTGCATTACCTCATCAACCACGAAAATTTTCCGCTGGCTGAACGCGAACAGAGTCTGATTGAAAAACTGGAAGAAGCCCATCAGTTTAGTCCGTCTAAAGTACAGGCCGAAGAAGTGATGCAGCGTTATTCGCGCATCAGACAGATCATGCAGAAGAATGTGGTTGAGCCTGATCCGCTTGAGAAGAAACTGTTTACAGATAAGCTCGATAATATTTTATTACACCGTACCTGGGGTTATTTGATCTTATTGGGTGTGTTGTTTTTATTGTTCCAAAGTATTTTCTGGTTGGCCAGTTATCCCATGGATGGAATTGAGTGGGCTTTCCAACAAGTGAGTACTGCATTGGGCAACACTTTACCTACTGCTTGGTGGAGCGATTTATTGATCAACGGATTGGTGGCGGGTTTAAGTGGTATTCTGGTGTTTGTACCACAGATCATGATCTTGTTTGGCTTAATTACCTTGTTAGAAGACACTGGCTATATGGCACGTATCAGTTTTCTGAGTGATAAGTTGATGCGCAAAGTGGGTTTGAATGGCAAGAGTGTGATGCCTATGATCAGTGGATTTGCCTGTGCCGTGCCGGCCATCATGAGTGCGCGCAATATTGAGAACAGAAAAGAAAGATTGCTCACCATTCTCATCACCCCATTGATGAGTTGCAGTGCACGTTTGCCCGTTTTCACCATTTTGATTTCGTTAGTGATTGACGACCATTATTATTTTGGTTTCCTGAGTTTACAGGGACTGGTGATGATGGGCCTGTATTTGTTGGGTTTGGTAATGGCGCTGGTTGTGAGTTATATCGCCAAGTTTTTCATCAAGATTCAGGAGAAGAGTTTCTTCATTCTCGAACTGCCTATTTATCGTGCACCACGTTGGAAGAATGCCGCTATTACTATGGTAGAGAAAGCACGAATTTTTGTGTTTGATGCCGGTAAGGTGATTATGTTGATCAGTTTGTTGTTGTGGTTCCTTAGTAGTTACGGACCGGGCGATAAAATGGAAAAAGTCGAAAGCAAGTATGCAGCCATGATTGCTGATGCGCCTGCACAAGCAGATTCTTTGAATAAAGTACAATCAGCTGAGCAGTTGAAATATTCTTACGCAGGTATATTAGGTCAGGCAATTGAGCCGGCAATTCGTCCGCTGGGCTATGATTGGAAGATTGGCATTGCATTAATTACTTCATTTGCTGCAAGAGAAGTATTTGTTGGCACGATGGCTACCCTCTATAGTGTGGAAGAAGATGATGATACCTCACTGCGTGAAAAATTACAATCTGCTACCTACTCTGATGGTAGCAAAGTATATACACTGGCAACAGGTTTATCCCTGATGGTCTTTTATGTATTGGCCATGCAATGTATGAGTACGCTGGCCGTGGTAAAAAGAGAAACCAGGTCCTGGAAATGGCCGGTGATTCAATTGGTGTACATGACCGTGCTGGCTTATGTATTGAGCTGGGGCACTTATGTCTTATTTAGTTGATTACACGGATTTAGCGGATTACACAGATTATTGAGCCATAAAGCGGTGTCCTCACCGCGTCTTTTCAATAAAAGAACATAATTGTTCAACCCCTTCGGGGTTGTGCCGCGTTTTGTAATAATTTTTGCTATTCCTATTGGACGCCTTCAGCGTCCCAGTCTTCGCAGGAGCTCATGAAAGTGATTCTGGGAATAAATAATTATTGGTCAGATGAACAACAAGGGCTGTCGCATTTAATTACTTACCAGCGTAGCAAGTTTTTTTGCATTGATATATTGAGCCGTATATTGAACACGAAGTGTTCCATTGGAAAGTGAGCCATTTAAAGTTTGTAGTACACGCTTGTAGGCAAGTGGATTAACACAAGTAAAAGAAGTGTCTTTGAAAGAGAGATACAACACTCTTCCATTCAGCATATCAAGCTTGACATCGCTTACACTTTGATCAACAATACCCTTGATTCTGTATAAAGATGTATCGCTAGCATAACTACTGTATTTGTTACCACTTGGTAAAATATCAAATGCATTTCTTGCCGTATCGTAAGGGTTATTCTTCATCAAAATAACCTTACCAGTATCTATACCATAAGTGCGAAAAATAGTATCAACAGGAACGCCACCCCTAATCTGAGTAACAGATAGCTGGCTTTCATAAGAGCCAATGAGTTGATATATCTTAGGGATATAAAACTGAAACCCTGACTTTGTATAAGTTTTCCCATCTTTTGTAATAGTGAGATTACCGGATGCACCAGCGCCCACTACTGCAAAAATTACTGAGTCTGACACTACCTGAACCGACTTGGCTGCAGTTCCGCCAAAACTCACTTGCATACCACTTGAAAAATTTGCGCCAACAATACGCACAGGATCATCAGTAGTAGCAGTAATAGGAAGAAAGCTTTTTATCTCTATTGCCTGAGGCTCAACAACAGGTTTCATACAAGAAAAAGACACCGCTAAAAATAATATGATTGCTAGGTTTTTCATTAAAACACTCTCTAAAATGATGATACAAACTCGCAATTGATTAAAGCATCATGATAATTGAAACTTATCTCTAAACGCTTACTTGAAGTTACACAGTTTTAAAACGCAATCACGCCTGTATGCATGACTTAATTCAATAATAATCCGGACTCGTCAGTGTTTAATAAATAGGTGATCAATAATGGCATAAGAAACATAATTGTTCAACCCCTTCGGGGTTGTGCCGCGTTTTACCATTATTGTCGCTATATATATTGGACGCCTTCAGCGTCCCAGTCCTCGTATGGTCTCCTGAAAATGAACTCAGATAAATGAACTATCATTTGTTGGGCGAACAACAAGGGCAAACATCAATTATAATATTTCCATAACAAAGCCGACAGCTTCTTCGTCAATACCCAAGCTTCATTATTAGGTCCCCAACTTTGATCTTGATTATTCTTGGTGCAAATGCAAAAGATATAGCGGGCATCATCTCCATTTACATACAAAACCTCGCTCCTGCTGGCATTCACTGCACCGTTTTTGCTCGCCACAAAAACGCCGGCCGGAATTTGCGAGAGTGCTTCTTCATCCCAATAGTTTCTGCCCAATAAACGCAGCATTTGTTCACTGGCAGTAGCGCTAATCACTTTCTTATTAACAATCATTTCCATCAACCTGGCCATTTCAGCAGGTGTGGTTTGTCCCCACCCATATTGATTGCGATTGGCTTCTCTGCCCGGTGTTCTGCTATTTACACGTGTTTGTTGCAGACCTAAACTATCCATCAATGAATTGATGTGCGTACCGGTTCCACCCAAACTCTGCAACCAAAGACTGGCAGTATTGTCGCTGGTTGTTAGCATCAGCATCATCACTTTGCTTAACTCAATTTGTTCGCCTGATTTAAAAGAACCCAGGATATCCTCACCTGCATACAATAGTGAATCTTTATAGGTAAGTTTCTGGTGATACTGCAATTGCCCCTTGCTGATCTGATCCATCACCCCAACCAGAATAGGTATTTTCACCATGCTGGCAGTTGGGAAAACCGAATCAGCATTGATGGCCACAACCTTATTCTTCTCCAAGTCGTGCACATACACGCCGATCTCTCCGCGAAAGCCTTGAATCAGTTCCTGAATTTGTTTGGTTAACCGATGATCAGTTCTTTGTGCAGTTACTTGCATGCCTAAGAAGCAGGCCAAGATCAATACAATAACACGCATGGAAAATGATTTCACACAAGATAATACAAGCGACTTATACAGGAAAACTCAAATACACAGAAGTGCCTTTGCCGGGTTCGCTCTCTACTTTGATGCTTCCCTTGAATGCTTCTACAAAATCCTTGGTCAAAATCAAACCCAAACCGGAACCCTTTTCGTTATTCGTACCCGTCATGCTTTGGTACTTCTCGCTATCAAATAATTGATCGCGTACAGTAGCCGACATACCCACGCCGGTATCACTAATAGAGATCATCACAGCATCATCTTGCATGTGTGCATACACAGTAATCACCCCTTCTTTGGTAAACTTATTGGCATTATTGATCAGGTTGCGCAGGATAAAGCGCAAAGCATTGATATCTGATTTCAGGAAAAGATCTTCATCCACCAAGTTTACCATGATATTCGCTTTCAGCGAAGCCACTACTTCAAACGACTTGAACATATTGCTCACCAGCGTGCGCAAGTGTACTTTCTCTGTTTCAAAACCGCGACCCTTCATCTGCATAGAGCCCCAATCAATCAGGTTATTCAGCAATTCCAGTGTACCGTCAATCTGCTTACCGGCCATCTGCATCAGGTCTTGTGCATGTTCCTGTGTCAACATTTTCTTATTACTGAGTTCGATAATAGATTTTACTGCATGAATGGGATTGCGCACATCATGCGCGATGATGGAGAGAATTCTGTTCTGTTGCTCCATCTGCTGATGCGCTTTCAGCTTTTGTTGCTCCAACTGATTATTCAATAATCGCTGATCCATCAGTTTGATGACCTGTTGCGATAAAATCTTTAATGCAAAAATCTGCTCATCATTCAATTGATTGGGTTGGTGATCCATCACGCAAAGCGTACCCATGGTAAATCCGTTTTTATTGATTAAAGGCACACCTGCATAAAAACCAATCTGCTCAGCGCCCGTTACCAATGGATTATTTATAAAGCGATCATCCCTTACTGCATCCCGCACTTCAAACAAATCTGCACCCGATGCAATGGCATAGGTACAAAAAGAAACCTCACGCGGAATTTCCGGTGCCGCAAAACCTACTCTGGCTTTAAACCATTGTCGGTTAGCATCGGTAAGCGAGATCAATGCAATGGGCATATGACAAATGCGCGATGCAAGTTGCACAACGCCATCAAACTCGTCTTCATAAACAGAATCTAATACACCGTAACGGTGCAATTCGCGTAAACGATGGAGATCATCCTCTGGTAATTCGGATGTTTTCATGGTTTGTCAGTTAGCCAATCAATGGCGGTTCAGGATATTGTTATTGCAATTTACGGCTTTTTTCAAGCCATTTTGGCCTCAGCCCCTCGATTAAGGGGCTTTTAAATACCCATTACAGGGTATTTACGGCGGTTTGCCGCTGAATAGTTTTACAACTGAAATAAGGACACATGAAAAACAAGCATTCTCTATTGATGGTCACTTTGTTTTTGATCAGCTGCATTATTGCAAATGCACAGGTAACGATATTTAAAGAAGATTTTAGTACTGCCGGCAACAGGTGGAATGTGTACACAAACGATAAAAATCAATTTGCCATTTATAATGGTAAGGGTATTCTTTGGGACTTTGACCCTTCTTTCAGCGGCGCAAGGATTGAAAAAATTGGTACTGATTTGGACATCAATACAGATTTTAGTGTTTCTGTAAAAGCAACATTCACGGGCGGTGAAAAGGATTGGGGATACGGACTTGTATTTGGCGCCAATAGCAGTTCACCTACTTCAGGATATAAATTCTTACTTGCTGCTTCTGGATATTACTGTCTGTCAAAATGGGTAAATGGATCAACTGTGGAGCTGATCAAGTGGGTTAAAACAGATATCGTTAAAAAAGATCCTTTTATTCAGCAAAAGCTGGAAGTGAAAAAGCAAGGAAGTAATTGGCTGTTATTGATCGATGATCAACAAGTGAATACCTATCCCGCACAAATTTTATATGGGAATTATATTGGCTTGGTAAAAGACAATAAGCAAAGAGTTGAATTTGATGATTTGGAATTAGTGGATTTAGCCCAATCAAATCAACCACCTGTTGTCTACAACAACGATTGTGAAGCGTTTGCCGACCTAAAAAAGTTAAATACAAGTAAGGGCTTTGGCAGTATTCGCGGTATTTCATACACAATTGAAGATGATGGATTTATTGGCTATCACTTTCGTTTTCCTAGTAAACAAAGTTTTCCTGGTGCTAAGAAAACATATGTATTAGTAAGTACAGACAGTAAAATAAGGGTCCCTGAAAAAACGGATAAGCATGATCTGGAAGCTGTATTTGCCAGTGGACTTACTTATCAGGCAGCACAAGAGCAGTTTCCACAGATTCAAAAAAAGCTGTCTGATTGTCTGAAAGACTACCACTTCAATATCTATCTGAATGAAAATGGCAAGGTTAAAAGAGCATCGATTGGCGAGAAAACAAATGGCGGTTTTAAAACCAATGGAGATGGCCTCTCTATTGCTGAAGACCCATTTACGTCTGGCGCTTATATGATTGCATTGAAAATATATGCGCCATCAGAATACGGTAAAGAGAAGCGCTTTATTACCAATGCACCAGTTAGATCAACTGAGTTTGCAAAGTCCTTGATACAGGCTGTTGGATTTGCAGAGAACAGATTTGATGGTAAAAAGGGGGCGAAAATCGATGGTGCCGGTTTTATGGCAACCCGCTATGGTACTACCATTAAAGTAAACGGCGCGCTGGATAATTACATTGAAGACATGCTTGGATCTGGGTTTTACGCAGTGATGGAGAAAAACATACCTGAGCAAAGCATCAAAACAAAAATGGCTGCATGGCACCAAAAACTAACACAGGTATTGGGTAATGAATATCACTACAGCCAGAATGGAGACAATTATATGTACGAGCATGCGAAAAAATACAGTGCCCCTTACCTGAGTTTACTAAAAGAAAAATCAAAGGATGGCAATGGCTTCTCCATTATCATTGAAGTAAGAAAGGAAATTGAAATAGAAGACGAGGAAGAAGATTTTTAACAATCAACCCAACAGAAACAAGCCCGGTAATAAACAGAGCACCACTATCACCGGGGAGGGTAATTTAGAATATCGCAACAGGAGAAATGTGAGTAGCACAACACCTAAGTCCATTAGTGCACCCATTTCTCCTGTTGTTACTTTATTCAAGTTTACTGATTGTAACAAATAGAGCGTGGCACCTCCCATAATACCTACAACGGCTGCGTGAATACCTTCTAGTGAACGATAAATAACAGCGTACTTCTTGAGATTCTGCCAAACAGGAAAGAAGAACAAGACCAACAATAAGCTAGGTAAAAAAATGGCAAAGGAACCGATGATGCAACCAGCCAAGTGCATAGTCACCCCTTCTTTGCGCATCACCATACCGCCGGTATAAGCGCCAATTGAAAAAACTGGACCGGGTATAGCGCGCACCAAACCATAGCCTGTTAAAAAATCCTCATTCGTCATTTTCAATACATCACGGCCGTTACGTTGAATCACTTTTGATTCTGGGCGCAATACATACTGATCATACATCATCGGCATCAACACATCGCCACCACCAAATACCAGACTACCGAAACGATAATTGTTCTCAAAGAGGTTATAGATTTTTCTGTTCTCCCAGTTTTGCTTGGTAGCTGTTTCAGATAAATAACCCGCCAAGCCGAAGATGACGAGAAAGATTAAAAGATTACCCCATTTCACTTGCTTGGGTGGTGTACCTTTTTGCGGGATGCGTTTATCACTGAAATTGGTAGCAATACCTGCAGCGAGTATCAAAGCAGGAAAAGTCCAGGGCGATTTAAATCCCAACACAATAGCAAAAGCGGCAATTAAAAAGATGACACGCGTAATGGTATTGTGTATTGCTAATCCAAACATGCGATAGGTAGCAAAAGCAATAAAGCCAATCGCCATCGGCTGTACAAAACGAAATAACCCCTGATAAATAGATTGATCGTAATAAAAGTTGAGTAAGAATGAGAGTCCGCCCATCAATACAGATGCTGGTGTAATCCAGATAAGCAGGGTAAGTATGGCCAAGGGAATACCACCACGCTTATATCCGATCAATGTTAAAGTTTGCGTAGAAGAGGCGCCGGGCAATAACTGACAGAAGGCATTTAGGTCTAAGAGCTCATCTTCTGTAACATCCCTGCGTTTGTGCACAAAGGTTTTCAGCATCATACCGAAATGACCTTGGGGCCCGCCAAAAGCAGTAAGGCTGTGCAATAAGACAGCCTGCAGAAACGGTATATGTCTCAGCAACCGGAACATGGGGATAATGCGGAAAATTACTGAAAATGCTTCAAGCAGAGATACGGCCACGATATTGCGCAGCTGCTTGTAGCAGTAATCCAGCAAACATCACTATTGCTGCAAATAGTAACCACAAGTTGGCATAAGGCAGTAATATATAGTTCATATAAGACAAACCTTGCACCATTAAGAGGAATTCGTTGAGTAAAACGCCTATAAAGAATGTGATTGTACCTACATGACTCAACCGCCTTGGCTGTATTAAGCCAGTGGCATAACCAAAGCCTACAATAAAGAGGGTAAGTACGCCTAGTAAAACCAAGTGTAAGTAACCAATTACTACCGGCCTGAAACCAAATGCATACTCACTGAGTGTGGGTACTGTAGATACTAATTGCAAGATCAATTTAACGGAAAAGGCTAATGCCGACATACCTAACAAAAACTGTACAATCAGCGGCAGTAGTTTTTTTAGCAACGATAAAGCCGGAGCCAAGTCTTTTATTAAGAGCATCCACCCTACACATTGTACTGCAGCCGCCAGTACCACTAACGCATACAACCATTGAGGCATAGGTAACCACAAAGCTGATAAAAAATAAGCCGGCAACACAGCGATAACAAAGAGTTGAAAACAACGCCTAGCGTTGGCTAACTCAATTCCATAATAACGCAATAACCAAATACCCAGCCCTAGTACAGTAAACAGAAACCAACCATTGTATTGAAAGTGTAGAAAAAAATAGACTGCTGCCAGATACCAGTTTTGATGTACAATATGGTTGATCATCAAGTAGGCTAGAAAGAAAGTACCCAAAGCAGAAAGCAATTGCAAAACCAAGGCCATCTTGAAGAATTGATGCACTACATCAGTGCTTTTCAAATAACGCCACATCTGTATTGTATAGATAACAGCTATCACAATCGAGGCCGTTGAGAAAGTAATAGATACGAGCCCATACCCCTGATACATGAAACCAATAAGCATACCATAAGCTGCTATCAATTGCCACTTGAGTAGTTGAGTAAGCTTTCCCAAGCCTTGTTGACCAAGCACGATAGCGGCAATGAGTAACATCGATACAAAACTTAGCCAGCCCGAAAAAGCAAAGTGTGAATGAGCGTGCAACAGATGTTTTTGTGATAGCCAGGGAATACTAAACGCGATTTTTAGTCGCAACAGAATACCTGCTGCAGCTACTACAGCAAGATTGATCAATGCAATACGAAACCAATACTGTACTTCTTTAGAAAAAACCATGTACAAAACAACTACGCTGTACAGCGTTTGGATATGACCTCAGTCATATTACTGAAGTAAACTTTTCCCTTTTGGATTTGAATTATTCCTTTTTCGTGCAATTGACGCATGACACGAATCACAGTTTCAACACGCAAACCAGTCATATCAGCAATTTGCTGGCGGGTTAGTTTGATCTGCGCACAATGCGGACAAATATGATCACACTTGGCTTTCATGTAATTTAGTAAAGACATGATACGCTTCTCTGGTTCATGAATAGCCACTTCCTTCACCAGCATAAATTTAAACCGCAATCTGCTGGTCAATAATCTTGAAAATTCAAAATGTATTTCCGGATGATCTTTCAATAATTGGTGAAATGTAGATTGATGCAATCGAATCACTACAGCATCTTTGTTAGCTATAGCTGTTGCTGCATAAGGCTCTCCATCGAACAGTGGCAATTCACCAAAGCTCTCCCCTACTTCAACTAAAGTTTGCAAGTATTCTTTTCCTTCATCATTGATATTTACCCAACGCACTTGACCACTAACTACTTGATGATAGAAGCTACAAGCAGTACCTTCTTTAAAGATAATTTCTCCAGGTACTAATCTTTTATAGGCGGCACCATAGGCCAACAGTAAGTCGATGTCTATCATCATAACAGAACGAATTGAGAGTAAAATAGTCGAAAGCCTAAGCTTGCAGCATGACGCTTGTCACTATGGTACATGATTAAAATCATGTTTTACTTTTTTCGTATCTAAATAGATGATAATCAGCTCGCTACTCAAAATGTTTTTGTACTACTCTTCCCAGCTAAGCAGCATTTATGATTCTGCGCATAATGGCCCGGAAAAGGGCAGAGTAATCTTGTGGAGTAAATTTTACAACATGAAAAAATATCTGATCACAGCATCAATTATCGGATTACTGGCTGCCTGCGGTGGTGGTAATCAACAAACCAAAGACAACAGCGCTGTTGCGGCTCCTGCAGTTACGGAAGCCAATGGCAATCCTTCTTATGATCCTAACCGAGGTGAAGGCAAGTTTAAAAACGTAGAAATACCTGCCACACTTGATGGTGCTATGGCTGCCAAGGGCGAAAAAGTATATGGCGTAAAATGTAGTAGTTGCCATAAGCTTACCGATGAGAGATTGGTTGGTCCGGGCTGGAAAGAAGTAACAAAGAGAAATACAGCGGACTGGATCATGAATTTTATGACCAATACAGATGAAATGCTGAATAAGGATCCTAAAGCACAGGCTCAGTTAGAAATCTGTTTGGTAAGAATGCCTAATCAGAACCTTAGCGACGAAGATGCCCGCTCTTTATATGAGTTCATGCGCAAAAATGACGGCGTGAAATAATCAACCATTCTTCAACTCAAAACAACACAACATGAAAAAATTACATCTGGCCGGACTAGGTTTGCTATCGGCCGCATTTTTCATGCAGACCGGCTGTAAACCTAAAAACGCAAACAATGCGGTTACGGCTGATGCTGCTGCTAAAGCCTATGTGGCTCCAGGTAAATACGACGAGTTTTACAATTTTGTTTCCGGTGGTTTCAGCGGACAAATGAGTGTATACGGCTTACCTAGCGGCCGTTTGCTACGCGTCATTCCTGTATTCTCTGTTGATCCCGAAAAAGGCTGGGGCTATAGTGAAGAAACCAAGCCCATGCTGAATACTTCTCATGGTTTTGTACCCTGGGATGATTTGCACCATACAGAACTTTCTCAAACCAACGGCGAAATAGATGGCCGTTGGGTATTTGGTAATGCCAATAATACACCACGTGTGGCACGTATTGATTTAGGTACTTTCAGAACAAATGAAATCATCGAATTACCAAACAGTGCCGGTAACCACTCATCGCCTTTCATTACTGAAAACACAGAATATGTGGTAGCTGGCACACGCTTTAGTGTTCCTCCAGACAATGTGAATGGCGACATCCCCATCAGTAGTTACAAACAAAACTTTAAAGGCTATATCAGCTTTATCAGTGTAGGTAAGGAAGATGGCAAAATGGATATTGCTTTTCAGCTGCAATTACCCGGTGTAAACTTTGACCTGAGCCATGCCGGTAAAGGCAAATCACATGGCTGGTTCTTCTTCAGCTGCTACAATACTGAACAAGCCAATACATTATTAGAAGTAAACGCTTCGCAGCGTGATAAGGATTTTATTCTGGCTGTAAACTGGAAGAAGGCCGAAGAATACCTGAAAGCGGGCAAGGGCAAAAAAGTAGCAACCAAGTATGCCCATAATGTCTACGATGAAAAAACACATACTGCCAAGTCTGAAATCAAAACAGAAGTATTGGTGTTGGATGCGAAAGAACTGAAAGATATCTGCTACTTTATTCCATGTCCTAAATCACCACATGGTTGCGATGTTGATCCTACTGGCGAATACATTGTAGGTAGTGGTAAGCTGGCAGCCTTGATTCCTGTATTCAGTTTTGACAAATTGCAGAAAGCTATTGCCAACAAACAATTTGAAGGTGATTATGAAGGCATTCCTGTTGTGAAATATGATGCCGCATTGCATGGCGAAGTACAGAAGCCTGGCCTTGGACCATTGCATACAGAGTTTGATGGCAAGGGTAATGCCTATACCACTTTCTTCGTATCAAGTGAAGTAGTGAAGTGGAATATCAAAGACCTGAAAGTAGTAGACCGCGCACCTACTTTCTATTCTGTTGGTCACCTCTGTATTCCTGGTGGCGACAGCAAGAAGCCCAATGCCAAGTATGTCATTGCCTATAATAAAATTACCAAAGATCGTTACTTACCAACCGGACCAGAACTAGCACAAAGTGCACAGCTCTATGATATCAGTGGTGATAAAATGCAATTAATTCTTGATTTCCCAACTATTGGTGAACCACACTATGCACAAGCGGTTGCAGCAGATGTAATTAAGAATCGTTCTGTGAAATTCTTCAAGATTGAAGAAAACGCTCACCCTTATGTAGCAAAAGGTGAGGCCAACAGCAAAGTGGTTCGTGAAGGCAATAAAGTTCATGTGTACATGACTTCAGTACGCTCGCACTTCTCTCCAGACAATATTGAAGGTGTTCGGGTAGGTGATGAAGTATACTTCCATGTAACCAATCTGGAACAAGACTGGGATGTGCCGCATGGATTCGCTGTGAAAGGCGCTTCAAACGCAGAACTATTGATTATGCCTGGCGAAACACAAACATTGAAGTGGGTTCCTGAGAAGTCTGGCATGTATCCTATTTATTGTACTGATTTCTGTAGTGCACTACACCAAGAAATGCAAGGATATGTACGCGTTTCTCCTGCTGGTAGTAATGTGCCACTCACCTTCAGCACAGGAAAAACTCAACCAAAAGAATCAGCCCCAAAAAAATAACAGGCTCATGGAGTAACCGTTGTAGCAACTCATTGTAAGTGATTCAGCACAACGGTTACTCACCTGTTAACCTCAAAAACAACAGATATGAAAAAGTATGGCATCCTGGCTATTGCATGTATGCTTACAATAGCCTGTAACAACACTGAAACTCCTGCTGACACAAGCAGTACTACTACTGCAGTAGCAGGCGGACAAGAAAATGTTCAAGACAACGATTCACAAAAAGATGTAGTGAAAGTTGCCGTAGGCTCTAAAGATCATACCACATTGGTTGCTGCATTAAAGCAAGCCGACTTGGTAACATCACTCTCTAACGCCGGTCCTTTTACAGTATTCGCACCCACTGATGCAGCTTTCGGCAAAGTAGATAAAGCCACGTTAGACGCTTTAATGACTGACGAGAAGAAAGCCGACCTACAAAACATTCTTCAATACCATGTTACTGTATCTGCTATTAAAGCAGAGAGCCTGCAAGACGGCCAAACACTCGGCATGGTCAACGGTGATAATATTACAGTAAGCGTCAAAGACGGTAAGGTTTGGCTCAACAATAGCGCTATGATTGTGGCTTCTGTTCCTGCAGCTAATGGTATTGTACATGTGATAGATGGCGTATTACTCCCTCCCGCCAAGCAATAATTGATAAAAACATTTTATGAAAAACAAGGCTTTACAGACAGGCTCAAGAATTCTTTTGACGATTGCGGCAGTAGCCCTACCATTTGTATTAATACTGCCTATCTGGCGTATTGAATTAGATGCGCCGCAATATCCTGAAGGATTGGCTTTGCAGATTCATGCCAGCGATATCAAAGGTGATGTAGACATCATCAATGGTTTAAATCACTACATCGGTATGCGCACACTGCACAAGGAAGACTTCATTGAGTTTACTGTATTGCCTTACTGTATTATTTTTTTTGCAGCCTTATTTCTGTTAACTGCAATACTCAACAAGAGGAAGGTGCTACATACAAGCACCCTCCTCTTTATTGCTTTTGGTGTTCTCGCCATGATCGATTTTTGGAGATGGGAATACGATTACGGCCATAACCTAGATCCCAACGCTGCCATTAAAGTGCCGGGTATGGCATATCAGCCTCCGCTAATTGGCTTTAAACAGTTATTGAACTTTGGTGCATATTCCATTCCTGATCTTGGTGGATGGATTTTTATCGGTGCAGGCATACTCTTACTGGTTGCACAATGGTTTGAGTGGAAAGCCGTTAAGAAAATGACAGCACCTATTTCTGTATTGATACTACCTTTTTTATTTAGTCTTAGCTCCTGCACACAAAAACCTGATCCCATTCAGGCAGGTAAAGACCAATGCCACTTTTGCAAAATGCAACTTAGCGATCCCAAGTTTGCTGCAGTGATTCTTACCAACAAGGGACGCACACTGAAGTTTGACGACAAACAGTGTCTCGATGATTTTAGAAAGTCTGGCTTTCTCGATCAAAACGAAATCAAACAAGTGTATTACAGCAATTTCAATAAGCCTGATCAATACATACCTGAAAATACTGCTCAATTATTAATGAATGCGGCGCTTAGAAGTCCCATGGGTGGTAATACCGCCGCATTTGCAACCGAAGCAGAAAAATCAGCCGCTGCAACTAGTCTACCAAAAGAATAAGCATGCGTTATCTCTTGATAATATGGATCATTCTTTCAGCAATACAACTACAAGCCAAAAGCCTGCGCGTTGGTAAGCAAGAAGCTTACAAAACTATTCACCAAGCGCTACAAGTAGTAGCTGATGGCGATAGCATCCTAATTCATGCCGGACTTTACCAAGAGGGTAATCTTATCATTGATAAGTCAATATCATTAATCGGCATTGACAACCCTATACTCGATGGTCAATATAAATACGAAATAATCTCTATCAAAGCCAATTACGTTACAGTAGAAGGCCTAACCATTCAACACTCAGGCGTATCCAGTATTATTGATTATGCAGGTATCAAGATATATGAGTGCAACAATGTGCGGATAGAAAAAAATATTATTGAAGATGCTTTCTTCGGTATTTATGTGCAGTATGGCACAAAATGTATTATTCGCAATAATCAGTTGCGTGCGCATAAAAAAACTGAACAAGAAAGTGGCAATGGCATACACTGCTGGAAAAGCGATAGTTTACAAATAACCGGAAATCAGATTCAAGGTCACAGAGATGGCATATACTTTGAGTTTGTTACCAACTCTATCATCTGGCGCAATATCTCTTCCAAGAATCTCCGATATGGACTGCACTTCATGTTCTCTAATCATGATACCTATGTAACCAATGTATTTGAAAATAATGGCGCCGGTGTGGCTGTTATGTTCTCCAATCACGTACACATGTACAACAACTATTTCCGGGAGAATTGGGGCGATGCTTCTTATGGTATTCTATTAAAGGAAATCTCTGATAGCGAAATAGAAGGCAACAGATTTGAACATAATACAAGCGGCATTTATATAGAGGGTGCCAGTAGAATCCAGATGAACAGAAACTTGTTCAAGGGAAATGGCTGGGCACTGAAGATTCAAGCCAGCTGCATGGAGATCCAGCTACACAACAATGACTTTATCGGCAACACCTTTGATGTTGGCACCAATGGCTCACTTGTACTCAACAATTTCAATAATAATTATTGGGATAAATACGAAGGCTACGACTTGAACAAGGATCGTCAAGGCGATGTGCCTTATCGCCCAGTAAGTATGTATGCAGGCATCATAGAAAAAATTCCTGTTGCGATGATCTTATTCAGAAGCTTAATCACTACGCTGATGGACAAATCAGAAAAGCTGATTCCCAGCATCACTCCTGAGCAGTTAAAAGACGATCACCCGCACATTAAACCTGTTGTATCATGATTATCGCTACCAATGTACATAAGCAGTTTGGCAAACTACAGGTGTTGAAGAACATCAGCGTTACCTGCAATAAAGGAGAATGCATTGCCTTGATTGGACCAAACGGAAGCGGTAAAACCACGCTGATTAAAAGCATCCTTGGTATGGTGATACCAGATAGCGGCTTTATTACTTTCAATGGCAAAAACATTCTGCACGACTGGAACTATCGTTCATACATCGGCTATATGCCCCAGATTGGTCGTTATCCAGATAATATGAGTATCGGGCAAGTGATCAATATGATGAAAGATATCCGCAATCACGAAGGGAGTCTCGATGAAGAGTTGATTCAAGCTTTCGATTTAGAAAAATTGTACGATAAAAAAATGCGTACCCTATCCGGCGGAACACGTCAGAAAGTAAGTGCTTGTCTGGCTTTCTTATTCAACCCAGATGTGCTGATATTAGATGAACCTACTGCAGGACTAGACCCCGTAGCCACAGAAGTGCTGAAAGAAAAAATTATTGCAGAGAAAGAGAAAGGCAAGGTCATTCTAATTACCTCGCATATTCTGAGCGAACTGGATGAGATGATTACACAAGTCATCTTTATGCAAGAAGGGCAATTGGTCTTCCACAAGAACATTATTGACCTGCAACAAGAAACAGGTGAACAGAGATTATCAAAAGCCATTGCACAGATCATGCTAAAACGCTAACCATGTACAAGATTTTTAAATATGTGATTCGGGATATTCTGCGTAACAGAATCATGCTGGCCTATACCGCTCTGCTATTATTAGCATCCGGCAGTATTTTCAGCTTAGAAGACACAAGCGCTAAAGCTATCTTAAGCGTGTTGAATATTGTCTTACTCATCGTACCACTTGTTAGCATTGTATTTGCCACCATCTATGTATATAATAGCAATGAGTTTATTGAACTTTTGTTAAGTCAGCCCATCCAGAGAAAGAAAATATGGCTAAGCATATTTTACGGGCTATCACTATCACTTGGCCTTGCTTTCTTAGTTGGCATTGGTATTCCTGTATTGTTGTTTGAAAGAAGCTTGACTGGATTATTACTCGTTGCCAGTGGCGCTTTACTATCTGTGATATTTGCAGCCATTGCTATGTTAGCAGTTGTATTCACCAGAGACAAAGCCAAGGGAATTGGCACTGCCGTGTTGATGTGGTTATACTTCACCGTCCTATTTGACGGATTAGTTTTATTCGGCCTCTTTCAATTATCAGACTATCCTATCGAGAAGGCTATGATCATTATCAGCAGTTTAAACCCAATTGATTTATCACGCATTCTCATTCTGTTGAAACTGGACATTTCTGCACTCATGGGTTATACGGGTGCGATTTTTCAGGACTTTTTTGGAACAGCGACAGGCATGACGCTTTCCTTTGTTGCTTTGATGTTATGGATACTCATTCCCGTTGGCATATCCCTCCATAAATTCAGTAAAAAAGATTTGTAACTACCACAATACTACTCTATGGCCAAACATGATATTACAGGAAGCAGAGATATTGAATTATTGGTTACAAGCTTTTACACCCGCGTAGCCAAAGCGCCGGCTATCAATCACTTTTTTACCGAAACATCTTGGGATGCACATATGCAAACCATGGTGCGCTTTTGGGAGAACGCTTTGTTTTTTACAGGGAACTATCAGGGTAATCCTATGGAAATACATCGCCACATACATCATATCAAAAAGTTAGACAGCACACATTTTGATACCTGGCTACAATTATTTGAAGCGACAGTAAATGATTTATTTGAAGGCGAAGTCGCCAACCTAGCTAAGCAGAAAGCCAGAAATATTGCGACTGTGATGCAGATCAAGATTTTAGAAATGCAACAACAGTCGCACTACTAATTTATTTCTTCAACCCAATCTCTCTTAAACGCTCATCCAAATATTCACCTGCGGTTGCATCCGGATAGGCTTTAGGATGTTCCGCATCAATACAGCTTTCCAGACAAGCCAAACTCATCGCGCTCTTAGGATGCAGGAAGAAAGGCATGGAGAAGCGACTGGTATGCCACAATTCTCTTTTTGGATTCACCACACGGTGAGTGGTGCTGCGTAATTTATTATTGGTTAAGCGTTGTAGCATATCGCCCACATTCACCACAATCTGCTCAGGGAGCGAAGTAACGGGCACCCACTCGCCCTGTTTGGTTAGAATTTCCAAACCATCTGCAGATGCACCTACCAATAAAGTAATCAGGTTGATGTCTTCATGTTGCTCTGCACGAATCGCACTCTTAGGTTCTTTAGTGATAGGCGGATAATGGATACAACGCAGGATGGAATTACCATCTTCAATATGTTCATCAAAATAATGCTCATCTAACTCCAAGTACAAAGCAATAGCCTGCAATAAAGAGCGACCACTTTGTTCAAAATGACGATATGCGCTTTCGAGTGTGGGATTAAATGCAGCAATTTCGTTTACCTGTACATTATCCGGATACTCCCATTTCAACGGATGGTTAGCATCCACCATCTGACCAAACTGGAAAAACTCTTTCAGATCCGGCGCATCACTACCCTTTGCATGTTCGCGACCAAAACTGGTATAACCGCGTTGGCCTGCCAAACCGGCTATTTCATATTGCAATTTCTTCTCCAGTGGTAATGAAAAAAACTGCTGCACATATTCATATTGCTGACGAATCAATTCATCGGGAATACCATGATTTTTTACCGCTACAAATCCAACTTCTTCATACGCTTTACCCAGCGCTTGAACAAAAGCCTGCTTGGCTGCAGCATCACCACCGGTAAATTGCGCGAGATCAACAACGGGAATAGACATAATCAATCGTTTTAAGTGTTTCAATAAGCAACCATCAAAACGCCGAAATCCTGCTGCTATTGTGCCCATTCCGCACCAAACCTGCTTAGGCTTTGAGTCTTAACAGGTTTTAAAGAAAAATAATAGCAGAATCTTGTAGGTTTGAAACATGGTTCGTCTTGTTCTGCTCTTTCTGCTTATCAGTAGCTGTACGCCCACATGGAAAAAAATGACGGGCAGGTATCAGTTTCAATCAGCAGATGGCATGCCTAATTATAAAGACCTCCACTACTGGGCAGCACATCCATGGAAAAATGATCCTGCCGACAGTGTACCCAAACCTTTACGCAACGATTATCGGGCAGACAGCACTGCCGATGTCTTCTTCTTACATCCCACTACTTATACAGAGCCACTGAAATTGCATGGCATGAATGCTGCCATCGCTGACGCCTACACCAATGCTAAGACAGATTATACCACCATCCTTTTACAAGCAAGTATTTTCAATGCAGCGGGTAGGGTGTTTGCGCCCCGATACCGACAAGCACATATCAGTGCCTATTTTCCTATTTCCAGTGATGATAGCACAGCCGCGCTGAACGCTTTCGATACTGCGTATGCAGATATTCGCGCAGCTTTTCTTACCTACTTACAACAGTACAATCAAGGAAGACCCATCATCATTGCATCACATAGTCAGGGAACCACCCATGCCAAAAGATTATTGAAAGAGTTTTTTGATGGTAAGCTGCTACAAAACAAATTGGTTGCAGCTTATATCATCGGCATTCCTGTTGAAACCAATTATTTCAGCAAGATTCCGGTTTGCACCAATCCTAATCAAACAGGATGTATTGTTAGCTGGCGTACTTATAAAGAAGGCCATATACCTCCGCATATCACCAAAGAATCATTCAAAGCTGTTGTCACCAATCCGCTTAGCTGGGATACAGTTGCCACTAACATACCACGTACATTGAATAAGGGTGCAGTGCTCACCAATTTCAATAAAGTGATTCCAAAGATTGCCAATGCACATGTACGGGATCAAATTCTTTGGATTGACAAGCCTAAATTTTTTGGTAGTATTTTCTATACTAGTAAGAATTATCATCCCGGCGACTTAAACCTCTACTACCTCAATATCCGCGAGAACGTACAACAAAGACTGAGCGCTTTCTGGAAATAAAAGACCCGGCCAAGACCAGGTACTTTTGTTCAATGCCCCCGCATTTGCAGCAAAGTAACAAATAGAACAAAAGCGCAGATATTTCTTTTCTGTTAAGTCTTCAGGAATGCATTTCAGGTCTATACCTTTGCGAAAACAACCCACATGAGATATCTCTTGCTTTTTGTGTACAGCTTTTGTCTGATCACCATATTGCATGCGCAAGACACCACACAACAATTGGTAACAGGCAGAAAGAACCAAGCTGCACAAATGCAAAAGCCCTACCTCATTCTAATATCAGCAGATGGCTTTCGATACGATTATGCGGCTAAATACAATGCAAAAGACCTCCAGACATTAGCCAAATCTGGTGTAGCAGCAAAGAGTATGTTGCCTTCTTACCCTAGTGTGACTTTCCCTAACCACTATACTGTTGCTACAGGCTTGTATCCATCACATCATGGATTGGTGTATAACCAGTTTTACGACAGAAATCGCAAAGCCACTTACAATATGGGTGATCGCAAAGCAGTGGAAGATGGCAGTTGGTATGGCGGTATACCTATTTGGGTATTGGCCGAGCAACAAGGTATGCTGAGTGCCTCCTACCATTTCGTAGGTACTGAAGCACCGATACAAGGCGTATTACCCACTTACTGGTATAAGTTTAATGATAAAATTCCCATTGAGCAACGCATCAAACGTGTGGTTGACTGGTTGCAACTACCGGAAACAGAAAGACCACATATCATCAGTTTTTACATGAGTAATACAGACCATGCAGGTCATATGTATGGGCCCGATGCAAAAGAAACCGAAGAAGCCACTCAATTTGTGAATGATGCTGTTGCCAAACTCCATGCTGAAGTAAGCAAGCTGAATCTGCCCGTTAACTTTATTTTTCTTGCAGACCATGGCATGGCTGCGGTAGATACTGTAAACAGAATTGACTTGTACAAGCAAATTGACACCGCACAATTCATCATTAGAGGTGGCGGTACGAGTTTGCATTTGTATGCAAAAGACCCCTCTTTCATTCAGCCGATGTATGCACAACTCAAGGCGAATGCAAAAGATTATTATGTGTATTTGAAAAATGAAGCACCTGCCAGTTGGCATTATGGTGCTGCAGACGATGTGTTCAACCGCATTGGTGATATTTTCATTGCGCCTAAATATCCCCTCACCTTAACAGGCGCAGGCAGAAGAATCTCTCCGGGCGCACATGGTTATGATCCGGCTATGCCGCAGATGCATGCAAGTTTCTATGCATGGGGACCTGCTTTCAAAAAGGGGTTGGTGATTGATAGTTTCGAAAACGTACACGTCTATCCTTTGATGGCAAGGATTCTCGGACTCAATTATCAGCACAAAATAGATGGCAAACCAGAAGTGTTGGAGCAAATACTGAAGTAATCAACAAATACGCGGCAACTGTTCGCCGGTGAGATAACCTACTACCCGGTGGCCACCAATACGGCTTTTGAGCATCACTTTGCCGGGATGTGTATTCACTACTTTCCCAATGATACGTGCTGATTGACCATTGGCATCTTGCTGTAGTTGTTTCAGTACACTTTCAGCAACAGCAGCATCTACTACCAACACGAACAAACCTTCATTGGCCACATAGAGGGGATCTAATCCCAACATTTCACAAGCACCTTCCACCTGTTCATCAATCGGCAGTTGTTCTTGTTCAATGAGATAACCCAGATTGGTTTGTTCTGCCAATTCATTTAATACTGATGCCAAACCACCGCGTGTTGGATCGCGCAGAAATTTGATGGCATCACCAAACTGTTCAATTAACTGCAGAATGGTATGATTCAGATTCGTGGTATCACTTACAATATCTGTTTCAAAACTCAGGCCCTGTCTTTTGCTCATGATGGCAATACCATGTTGCGCTAATTGTCCGCTCACGATTATTACATCGCCTTCCTTCACCCGATTGTGGTGAATCGCTGCCTTAGGATGTACTACACCAATTCCTGAAGTATTGATGAAAATTTGATCACCCTTTCCCTTCTCAACAACTTTGGTATCGCCGGTAACAATCTGTACGCCTGCTTTAGCTGCTGCATTTTTGATACTAACCAACACTTCCCAGAGCGCTTCCATGCGCATACCCTCTTCAATAATAAAAGCAAGTGATAGGTATTTAGGTACAGCGCCACACATCGCGAGATCATTCACGGTTCCATTCACCGCCAATTCACCAATATTACCTCCAGGAAAAAAGATGGGAGAGATCACATAACTATCGGTACTAAAAGCCAGTTTGCCATTTAATTCAAAACTGGCACCATCATGTTGTTGATCTAATAAATCGTTCTTCAACACATCGAATACACCTGATTGCAATAATCGGTGCGTCAGCAAACCGCCACCACCATGCCCCATCGTGATGACATCGAAATCAAATTTGGGCATGGGACAAGAGAGATTCATTGCCATACTAAACGGTTTCAATTATTTCACTTACCTGTCCGCTATACTGATAATAAGCCGCACAAGCGCCTTCGCTACTCACCATAGGTGCACCGAGTGGATGCTCGGGTTTGCAACGAGTTCCAAAGTTGGGACATTGAAAAGGCTTTTTCAGTCCCTTCATAATATCTCCGCTAATACAATCCTTATTCTCCTCTGCTGCTACCAAATCAATATTGAATTTTAATCGTGCATTGTATTTCTGGTAACGGGTATTTACTTCATAGCCGCTTTGCGGGATATTGCCAATACCTCTCCATACTCGATCACTCACTGCAAATACTTGCTGAATGGTATCCTGCGCCATGCGATTACCCTCACGCTGTACACTGCGCGCATATTGATTTTCTACTTTCCATTCGCCTTTCTCTAGCTGTTGTACAGCCATTAAGATGCCTTGCAGCAAATCCACCGGTTCAAAACCTGTTACCACAATTGGTGTTTGGTATTTCTCTGCAATAGGATCATACTCTTCTGTACCCATGATGGTGCAAACATGTCCGGCAGCAAGAAAAGCATCAATCTTATTTTCAGGATCACCTAAGATGGCTTCCATGGCGGGTGGTACCAATACATGCGATGCAAGAATGCTGTAATTATGTAAGCCCAATTCGGCCGCGTGTACCACACTCAATGCATTGGCAGGTGCAGTAGTTTCAAAACCTACAGCAAAAAATACCACTTGCTTATCGGGATGCTGTTGTGCTAATTCCACTGCTTCCAAAGGTGAATACAAAATACGCACATCTGCACCCTGTGCTTTGGCTTCCAATAAGCTGATAGTACTACCAGGCACACGCAGCATATCACCGAAAGAGCACAAAATCACGTTTGGTTGCTGTGCTAGCCAAATTGCTTCATCAATCACACTAACACTGGTTACACATACTGGGCAACCGGGACCATGCACCATGGTGATTTGCTTAGGCAACATATCCAACAAGCCATTCTTTACGAGACTATGGGTTTGTCCGCCACAAATTTCCATCAAGGTCCAAGGACGTGATGTGATGCGATGCAGCTCAGCTGTATAAGCATGCACCATTTCGGGATCTCTATATTCAGATAAGAACTTCATAACAATGATTGGATGAATGAATGATAGAATGAGTGGATGGGTGAGTGATGAATTAAGAATGACTGAATGTTATTTGTTTATTGATGCGGTTTTCCGAGCTTTTGACAATATCCGAACCAAAGAATCCGCTTCATCTTTTATTATTTTTAAACCCGCTGACTGATGTATACCCGATTCCTCCAATAGTTCTAGCCAAAACAAGGTTTCATCCATTTCTTCAATAACAATGCTCAATTTGGCATAAAACTCAGCTTTTGATCTAGCCCTGCAAGTAGCGCGATAGTTTGCCGCAGCAGAGCTGGCACTTCGCAACAACTGCCTGCCCATAATACGTCCCTCATCTGTCTTATTCAATTGCCCATAGAGCTGAATAACCTGTATCGACAATTGCTTTGTTCTGTCCTTTAATACTTCTATGAAAGAACTTTTGGCTTCCATCACTTTTTCCATCAATCTACTTCGAACAGAAAAAGTATACAAATGATGATCAAAACCAGCTGCTATAAAACTACCACCCATCTTATCATTCTATCATTCTATCACTCTATCATCCTATCATTCACTCATTCACTCATTCACTCATTGTTCCAACTCTTCGACTTCCCCCATTTGCTTTAGATAATCAAACGTCTTCTTCGCCTCAGCTTCATCTACCACACTAATGGCTGCACCAACATGCACCAATACATAGTCGCCAGGCTTGGCTTCAGGAACCATATACAAATTCACTTCCTTGATGATACCACCAAAAGACACTTTTCCTTTGCGGAACAGCTCATCCAGCTGTGCAGTGATCTCAATCAATTTCCCAGGTATTGCCAGACACATAGTTGGATTGTTTATAGTTTTTTGTGTAAGCACTCATTTGCATCGCCTTTGCATGCTGCTGTTTACCAATCGCCTGCCACCAAGCCAATTGCCCAAATCCAATACATTCGTCATTTGGGCTTAACTGTTGATGAAAATGCAGTCTGCGCTTGTATTGCAACTGCTGAACAATTAAATCTGTCAGTAAAGCATTTTGAAATACACCACCACTAAAAGCCAGATCATCAATACTCAGCTGATGTGCTGCTTCTGCAATAGCTTTTACCAATGAATTAAAAAACTTCCAGGCAATAGCTGCAGGCATTTCTTTTTGTAACCAATCTTCAATCAGTTCTTCCAATAACTGCTGCCAATACCATTTACCATCTATCAAAGGCATACTGTAATAATCATAGCCTTGCTGATCATATTGTTTCGCTAATGCTTCCAGTTTCATGGCAGCTTCGCCTTCATAAGTATTCTTCGTGCATACACCCAACATACAGGAAACCGCATCAATCAATCTACCCATACTGCTAGTTTGCAATAATCCGGGTTGCTGTAATTGCTGTTGATAATAATGCCACTCCGTTTCCGTAAACAAGGATTTCAACCAATGTTGTTTTACGGGCAATGCAGCTAATAAACTCAAAGCACTCAAGCGAGGTTCTTTACTCATCTTATCACCCATCAACTGCGGGAAATAATCCAACTGCGCGATGCGCTCCATACTACCCCGCTCATACAAGAACAATTCGCCGCCCCATATTTGTTGATCATGCCCGTAACCAGTTCCATCCCAGATAAAACCAAGTACCGGATTCGCTTTATTCAATAAATTATTTTCTGCCAATACTGCGGCAAAATGTGCTTCATGATGTTGCACCAATTCAATGGGTACATGCTGATTCGTAGCGAGTTCTCTGGCAAGCAGTTGCACGCTATAACCAGGATGTGCATCGGCCAGTATAAGTGTTGGTTTAAACTGAAGCAAATCAGCTATTTGCTGATAGGTATGCGCAAAACTATCCTGCGCTTCCACGCTTGATTGATCGCCCAGAAACTGACTTACAAATAATCGGCTATTCTTCGTGATGGCAAAAGCACTTTTTAATTCTGCACCGGTTGCCAAAATTGCTTGCTGTGCATCAAAAGGAACAGGATGATAGTTGGGTGCTAATCCACGACTTCTTCTCAACAAAATTTTCTGTCCGTGATCCGTGAACTGCAGTACACTATCATCCTGTGGTGCCGTAATCATACGGTCATAGCTGATGATGGCATCCGCAAAACTCCCCAGCCAGTTTCGGGCCTGTACATCATCATACACAATCGGAGAGCCGCTGAGATTGGCACTGGTGGCCACCAGCGGTTTACCAAAGCCATCTGCAATCAATTGAAGCAGTGGCGATGGAGGCAGCATCGCGCCGATGGATGGCAGTCCTGGCGCAATAGCTGCTATAGCAAGGTTGTTTTCAGGGTTTGTTTTTATATGACACAACACAATTGGTGCTGCTTTATCCTGCAATGCATTTACTTCATAGGGCTTGAGTTGCACATCGGCCTGCAGCATATTGATGTCTGCATACAACAACGCAAAAGGTTTAGCGGGTCTTTGCTTACGCTGTCGAAGTCGGTTAATTACCAACTCATTGGTGGCATCACACAATAAGAGATAACCACCTACACCTTTAACTGCTAGTATCTTGCCTGCTTTCAGTGCATCAATCACAGCTTCAGGAACTGATTCCTGTTCCAAGCTGGCTTCACTTCCATCTGCGTGATAAAAATGCAGCTGAATGGCACAATTGGGACAAGAATTGGTTTGACTATGATACCTTCTATTATGCAGGCTGTTGTATTCCTCATCACAGGCCATGCAGGTATCCAATGATGCCATCGTTGTAGCAGCACGATCGTAAGGAACAGATTGAATAATAGAATAACGCGGACCGCAATGCACACAGGTAGTAAAAGCATATTGATAACGCCTGTTATCCGTATCGCGAAGTTCTCGCTTGCAAGCAGCACAAGGTGCGATATCAGGTGTAATCAATATATCTGTTGCTGCCCCGGCATGACTCTCAATAATGTAAAAACCTTCATTTAAAGGCAGATTGGTTTGCTGCATAGCAGCATCTGTAATCAGCGCCATTGCAGGTGGATGCAAAACCAATTCATGAAAAAAAGCATGTACCGTATCCTCATCACCCATACAATCAATATGCACCCCGTCTGAACCATTACAGACAGTACCACTAACACCCAGTTGTACCGCCAAACGATGCACATGCGGGCGAAAGCCTACGCCTTGTACCTGACCGGTGATATGGATATGATAGGTCTGCATACATTATGCGGGTTGCAATACTTTACTTTTCAGCCATTCATACCAGGCTGTCATTCCTTCCCCACTCATACAACTCAGTTCAATGATTTCTAATGATGGATTTACTTGTCGGGCATACTGCTTTGCCTTATCCACATCAAAGCGTACATAGGGCAGCAGATCAATTTTATTGATGATGCAAAGCGTAGAGGAGTGAAACATATCCGGATATTTCAGCGGCTTATCCTCACCTTCAGTTACACTAATCACCACTACACGTTCTGCTTCGCCAAGATCAAACATGGCCGGGCAAACCAGATTGCCCACATTCTCAATAAATAAAACAGAATCTGCTTCCAGCTTCATACCCTGCACCGCATGCAGTACCATATGCGCATCCAGGTGACAACCCTTGCCGGTATTGATTTGTGTTACTTTGGTACCTGTTGCATGAATACGATCTGCATCATTGGTTGTTTGCTGATCGCCCTCAATCACAGCGAAGCTGAGCTCACCTTTCATATCTGTAAGCGTTCGCTCTAATAAGCTGGTTTTACCTGAACCCGGTGAACTCACCAGATTCAATGCAAGAATATTGCGGCCCTCAAAAAATCCGCGGTTACGCTGGGCCAATAGATTGTTCTCGTGAAGAATATCCTTCTCCACCTCCACAATTTTTTTACCGGATGCATGAGTATGATCATGCCCATGATGATGATGCGATTCAGGACCGCATCCACAGGTTGCACACATAACAGAACATTTAAGATCACGATGCCGTATCAGGCACCAATAAGGTTTTTACACTCAATTCCTTTCCACTCAGTATGTCTACCAGCTGGCTATCGCAAGCAGGGCAAGCATCATATAACTGTTGCATGGGGAACTCAGTAGCACAATCCAGACATCTTCCCTTGCCCGGAATGCGATTTACCTGACGCACTGCATGTTGCAGTACTGTATTCTTTACGCCTTGTTGCCAGGCAAAATCAAAAGAATCCATTTCCACATTACTAAGTACACCTATATCCAATTCAATTTCATCTACTATGGACGCACCATTGCGATTCGCTTCTTTGGTAGCGATCTGCACAATGCTCATCACAATAGAGAGTTCATGCATATTTATACTGTTCTCTTTTTTCTACGCTCACGCATAATCAACACAATCGCTGCAGTCATCACGCCTAGTGTAATGATAGCATGTTGTGGTTCAATGAAATAGTGAATGATGGTATAACCATCATGTTCACCATGTCCGGGATGTGCCATTGCGAACAAAGGCAGGACGGCTGTTGTAAGGGCAAGCAATCGCTTCATATGATAGCTGTTTTAACTATGATTGGTTATTCAAAGTAGAAATATTCTGTAGCGGGAAACATGATAAAAATCACTTTGAACAATGATAATGCTCATACACTATCGTAAAAGAGATGTCTACTTTACAATACCCTTTTTATCCCTTAAAACAACCAACATGTCTAACGAGATTGCCACTCGAAAGCCACCTACTTATTATGAAGAGGTGCAAAACAAAGGATATAGCCGCCGCGACTTTCTGCAGTTTGCGAGTATGATGGCTGCGTTCATCGGTCTGGAAAGTAACGCCATTGGTCAGGTAGCCAAAGCCATGGAAACCAAACCGCGTGTGCCTGTTATCTGGTTGCATTTTCAGGAATGCACCTGTTGCAGTGAGAGCTTTATCCGCTCTTCTCACCCCATCGTTGCAGATATATTATTAGATAAAATCTCACTCGATTATACAGAGACACTAATGGCTGCATCTGGTTTTCAAGCAGAAGAAGCCATGCACAATACCATGAAGAAATACAAAGGAGAATACATTCTTTGTGTGGAAGGCAGTGTACCTACTAAAGCAGATGGTGTCTATTGCATGATTGGTGGTAAAACATCTTTACAGATTCTGGAAGAAGCTGCTGAGAATGCCAAAGCAGTAATTGCTTGGGGTAGTTGCGCCAGCAATGGTTGCGTACAAGCTGCCAAGCCAAACCCTACTTCAGCTACACCGATACATAAATTAGTGAAGGGCAAGCCCGTGATCAAAGTGCCTGGTTGTCCGCCCATTGGCGAAGTAATGGCTGGTGTGATTGTGCACCTCATCACCTTCGATCGTATTCCTGAACTGGATTCACTTGGCCGACCAAAAGCCTTCTATAGCAAGCGTGTACACGATACTTGCTATCGCCGTCCATTCTATGATGCAGGTCTGTACGTAGAAAGTTTTGATGATGAGAATGCGAAAAAGGGTTACTGCTTGTACAAAGTGGGTTGTAAAGGGCCATCTACCTATAATGCCTGCGGCGTGATGAAGTGGAACAACGGTACCAGCTTCCCTATTCAGTCGGGCCACGGCTGTATTGGCTGCAGTGAAGAAAACTATTGGGATAATGGTCGCCTCTACGACCGCGCATCTTCTTTTGCAGGTTTTGGTATTGAAGCCAATGCAGACACATTTGGTAAAGTAGCACTGGGTGTTACTGCTGCTGCAATGGCAGGCCATGCAGTGATGACCAATGTGCGCAAGAAGAAATTGATTCGCACCCTTGAAGACGAGGGTAAGCAAAGTGAACAAGAACTCAAATCCTGATTAACCCTTCATTCACAGCCATATGAGTAAAAGAATTGTAGTAGATCCCATTACGAGGATTGAAGGCCATTTGCGCGTAGAAGCAGATATCGAAAATGGTAAGATCAAAGATGCCTATAGCAGCGGTACCATGGTACGCCTGCTGGAAGAAATATTGCGTGGCCGCGATCCCAGAGACGCCTGGGCTTTTGTAGGCCGTGTGTGCGGCGTGTGTACGTCTATCCACTCGCTCGTTTCAGTGAGAACAGTAGAAGATGCTTTGGGCATTAAAGTACCACCTAATGCAGAGCTAGTACGTAATATTATGTATTGTGCTTTGTACATGCACGATCACGTAGTGCACTTCTATCACCTGCACGCAATGGACTGGGTAGATGTGGTGAATGCACTGAAAGCAGATCCGAAAAAAACATCTGAGCTTGCACAAAGTATTTCCAAATGGCCTAAAAGCTCTGTTGGTTATTTCTCTGATGTACAAAACCGCGTTAAGAAATTTGTTGAGAGCGGACAGCTCGGCATTTTCGCAAATGGTTATTGGGGACACCCAGCATACAAACTTCCTGCAGAAGTAAACTTGCTTGCTTTAGCACACTATCTGGAAGCCTTAGAGTGGCAGAAGGAAATTGTGAAAGTGCATGCCATCTTCGGAGGTAAGAACCCCCACCCTAATTACTTGGTAGGTGGTATGGCTTGCGCGATTGGTATCGATGATGTAAGTGGTATCAATGCAGAAAGACTGGCTTATGTGCAACACCTGATGGAAGAAGGTCAGCGCTTTATTGAGCAAGTCTATATTCCAGATTTGATGGCCATTGCTTCTTTTTATAAAGATTGGGGCGCTATTGGTGGTGGCTTAGGTAATTATTTGGCCTATGGCGATTTGCCTTGGAATGGATTTGGTGATACGGCTTCATATAAGTTTCCTTCAGGTGCCATTCTGAATAAAGACATCAGCAAAGTGCATGATGTAGATCTGCGCAAAGAAGACGAGATTCAGGAATTCATCAATCACTCTTGGTATTCTTACAAAGGTGGCGATAATGTAGGGCTGCACCCATGGAAAGGTGAAAGTGTGATTAACTACACCGGACCAAAACCACCATTTGAACACTTAGATACCACACAGAAATATAGCTACCTGAAAACACCACGTTGGAAGGGACATGCGATGGAAGTTGGTCCGCTCGCACGCGTGCTGATTGGTTATGCAAGAGGCAGAGAAGAGTTCAAAGAAGTTGTTGACAAAGCTTTGACTGATTTGAATGTACCTGTTACAGCCTTGTTCAGCACATTGGGTAGAACAGCAGCGCGTGGTTTAGAATGTCAGCTGGCAGCGAGATGGGGTATGGATTTCTTCAATCAACTGATCACCAATATCAAAAATGGTGATACCAGAATGGCTGATACCAGCAAGTTCGATCCATCTACTTGGCCTAAGCAAGCCATAGGTGTTGGTTACGGAGAAGCACCTCGTGGAGCACTCGCACACTGGATCAATATCGAGGATACGAAGATTGCAAACTATCAATTAGTGGTTCCTACTACCTGGAATGCATCACCAAGAGATGGTAAGGGTCAGATGTCGGCTTATGAATCATCCCTGATTGACACTCCGGTTGCAGATGAAAAACTGCCACTGGAAATTATCAGAACCATTCACAGCTTCGATCCATGTATGGCCTGCAGCGTACACCTCTATGATGAACATGGTACAACCGTAAGCCGCATTCAGGTATTGGGCGATTAATTCACACGAAACATGCCAAACATGAAAACGAAATATTTACATGTGCACCGCCTGCGTCGTGTGTATGTATGGGAATTACCCGTACGCTATTATCACTGGCTGAATGCAGGTGCCATTATCGTACTCATCATTACCGGTTTTTTTATTGGTGACCCGCTTGCATTGCAAAGCAAGGAAGAAGCTTCCAACCGTTTTCTCATGGGTTGGGTACGTGCTATTCACTTCTTCGCAGCCTATATCTTTTTCTTCAATTTCTTATTCCGTTTATACTGGGGATTTGTAGGTAATAAATATGCCAACTGGAAACAGTTCATTCCTACATCGAAGAAATTCTTCAAAGAAATGTGGACTGTCTTCAAAATCGATATCCTCATGATGCGTGGCAAAGAACATATCAGTATTGGCCACAACGCCATGGCGGGATTCATTTACTTCCTCACATTCTGGGCTTTTCTCATTCAATGCTTAACAGGCTTTGGCCTCTACGCATCTATGGGCACCTGGTGGTTACCCAAACTCTTTGCATGGGTGCCTGCCATGTTTGGTGGCGATATCATGACCAGACAAATTCACCATTGGGCCATGTGGTTCTTCATCCTGTTTGCTGTGATTCACGTATATCTGGTATTCTACCATGATTATGTAGAAGGTCGCGGTGAAATCAGCAGCATGGGCGGTGGCTGGAAATTTATTGAAGAAGAAGTTTTTGAAAATGAAGAGCACCACACGCCAAATATTGTAGAAAAGAAATCATGATGCAAACACGCAATCCACATATACTGATCATGGGCATCGGGAATTACCTGATGGGCGATGAAGGTGTAGGCGTTCAGGCTGCAAGACATTTACAGCAAATGGAATTGCCAGTTGATGTAGAAGTATTGGATGGCGGCACTGGTGGCTTTCATCTGTTGGAGTACTTTGAGTCTTACGAGACAGTAATCCTGATTGATGCCACACTGGACGAACGCCCACCCGGCACCATTCGCTTAATAGAGCCTAGATTTGCCTCAGATTTTCCGCGCGCCATGAGCACCCATGATATTGGCTTACGCGATATGGTGAATGCATTACAGCTGCTGGATAAAATGCCGCATATCTATCTCTTTGTAGTCAGCATTGAAACCATTCAGCAACAAGGTATCACACTCACACCTGAAATAGAAAGGGTGATGCCTTTGTTGTTACAGCAAATACTGCGACTAACCCATAAACTTCAATACAAGGAAACGGTAGATGAGATTGCTACCGCTACATAAACTTCCTCTTCCATTACTTCATAGCAGAACAAAGAAGAGAAAACCCCGTTGTCTAGCGGGGTTCTTTATTTAGTTTCCATATACACTCAGGAACTTAATACGCATGATCTTCAGCTGCTCCCAGGTAAAGTCGAATTCGCTTAACTCCTGCTGGGCAATTTGCAGAGAGGATGTTTCACAGCTCTTGAAGTATTCAATGATTTCTTCCTGATCATTATCGTCTAACCATTCTTCAATAGCATAATCCAGATTCAACTTGGTACCACTTGCCGCGATAGTTTCCATCTCCTCTAACAATTCATCTAAACGAAGACTTTTGTTTTTGGCAATGGTTTCTAATGGAATCTTCTTATCAACGTTTTGAATGATGTAGATCTTATTGCTGCTTTTGTTGGCCACACTCTTCATTACAAAATCATCCGGCTTCACAATATCATTCTCTTCAACATACTTAGCCACCAACTCTACAAAAGGCTTACCATACTTCAAAGCCTTACCCTTACTCACACCCTGGCATTTTTCCAATTCAGCCAAAGTGGTTGGATAAAGCGTTGCCATATCCTGCAAAGAAGTTTCGAGGAAGATCACAAACGGCGGCAGACTCTTGCGCTTGGCTTCTTTCTGACGCAGCTCTTTCAACATTTCAAATAGTGCATTGTCTGCAGCTGCTCCAGGCTGAGTAGCATTTTCTGTTTCATCATCGTCTTCATTCGCATCTTCAAATAAATTGTTCAGCACAATCTTGAAAGATGCAGGCTTTTTGATGAATTGAGTACCCTTATCTGTCAGCTTCAGCAAGCCGTATTCCTCAATATCTTTTCTGATCAGGTTTTCCAGCAGCATTTGTCTAACCAGACTATTCCAGAAATGACTTTCTTGTTCTTTACCAATACCAAACTCTGGCAAGCCTTCGTGACGGAACATGGTGATCTGCGGGGTGTTTTTACCCATCACCACATTGATCACATATTCAGTGGTAAATCTTTCATCCAAAGCCTTCACCACTTTCAGCACTTTCACTACTTCCTGTTTGGCTTCAATCTTTTCTTTCGGATGTTTACAGTTATCGCAGTTGCCACAATTCTGCACATTCCAGTCCTCACCGAAATAGTGCAACAATATTTTTCTTCTACAAACACTGCTCTCTGCGTAAGCGACTGTTTCATTAATCAACTGCGCACCTACTTCTCTTTCACTCAAAGGCTTATCACGCATTAAATGTTCGAGCTTAGCTACATCTTTATGCGAGTAGTACAGAATACAATTGCCTTCTAATCCATCACGTCCGGCACGACCGGTTTCCTGATAATAATTTTCAATCGACTTTGGGATATTGTAGTGAATCACAAAGCGGATATCGGGTTTATCGATGCCCATACCGAATGCGATAGTAGCCACAATCACCTGTACATCTTCATTCAAGAATTGATCTTGTCTTTCTGCACGCAGCTTTTGATCTAAACCAGCGTGGTAAGCAACAGCTTTGATATTATTCGCCACCAGTACTTCTGCCAGTTCTTCTGTCGTCTTTCTGTTGAGTGTATAGATGATACCGCTCTTGCCTTTATGCTGCGATATGTATTTCACAATACTCTTCACCGTTTGCTCTTTCTTAATCTTTGGCTGAATCTCGTAGTAGAGATTGGTACGATTGAAAGAGGAAATGAAAATATTGGGATTACGCAGATCCAGATTCTTCACAATATCACTCTGCACTTTAGGTGTAGCAGTTGCAGTTAAAGCAATCACCGGAATATCGGGGTTGATGGTATCCATCATCTCGCGCAAGCGGCGGTATTCAGGTCTGAAATCGTGGCCCCACTCTGAAATACAGTGTGCTTCATCCACTGCAAAGAAGGAAATGGTGAGGTCAGCAAACAGTTCTAAGTTTTCCTGCTTGGTTAATGTTTCTGGTGCTACGTATAACAATTTGGTTGTGCCACTAATCAGGTCTTCCTTCACAGTTTTAATCTGGCTCTTTGTAAGAGATGAGTTCAGGAAATGCGCCACATCATCTTTTTCGGAATAGCTGCGTACCAGATCTACCTGGTTTTTCATCAGGGCTATCAGGGGCGATACAATGATCGCACAGCCTGGCATCAGCATGGCTGGTAGCTGGTAGCAAAGGCTTTTGCCGCCACCAGTGGGCATGATCACGAATGTATCCTGTCCGGAAAGCAAGCTTTGAATGGCTTCTTCCTGTCTGCCTTTAAATTCAGAAAACCCGAAATATTCCTGTAAACCAGCATAAATATCATATTCCACAGTGCTCTTAGGCAAGGCTGCACGCACAACTTTTGTCGTTCTTGCTGTTCTTACTGTGGTTGTTTTGGGTTTTTTCGTTGTCGCCTTCTTCGTCGTCGTTGTCATCAATCAAATCAGTTTCGCCTCTACGGGGGTCATGAACAATTATTATAAGTTACGTCATTTTCCGGAAGAAGGCGCTACTATTTTGTTGAGCGAAACTCCGCCGGACCTGACGGATATCTAAACACAAAACGGAGTTTTTCGTTGCAAAAACCCGCAATTTTTTGAAGGACGGCGAAGTTAATAAAGTTGACAGGGAATTAGCGGGCTGTATTGTTAAAGTTTACCTTTGCGAAGCGTCATGAGTCAGATACTAGATATCGCACTGAAAACCATTGAATTAGAAGCTAGCTCAGTTGCTGGTCTTCAATCATTTACCGATGCTTCTTTCGAAGCCATTGTGCAACATATCCATGATGCCAAGGGTAGGCTGGTGATCAGCGGTATTGGCAAAAGTGCCATCATAGCCCAAAAGATTGTAGCCACCCTCAATTCTACCGGTACCCCATCCCTTTTTATGCACGCAGCAGATGCCATCCATGGCGATCTGGGCATGGTGCAAAAGGAAGATATCGTATTGATTATCAGCAAGAGTGGAGAAAGTCCAGAGATCAAAGTACTGGTTCCACTGATCAAAAATTTTGGCAATACTTTGATTGCGATGGTGGGTAATGTGGACAGTTATCTGGCCATTTCAGCCGATCATGTGATCAATACAACAGTTACACAGGAAGCTTGCCCTAATAATCTGGCCCCAACCAGCAGTACCACTGCGCAAATGGTCATGGGCGATGTGTTAGCGGTATGCCTCATGCACCTGAACGGATTTACCGGTAACGATTTTGCCCGTTTCCACCCCGGTGGCAATCTGGGTAAGCGACTCTTTTTACGAGTGGCCGACCTTTATGTGCACAATGCTGCACCCATGGTTACAGCTGATGCTTCACTGAAAGCGGTGATTGTAGAGATTACCGAGAAAAGACTGGGTGTAACGGCAGTTGTGGATAGCCATAAGCAAATCCTTGGCATTATTACCGATGGTGATTTACGCCGCATGCTGGAAAAAACCCATTCACTGGAAAATATCACTGCAGCGAGCATCATGTCGCCTAACCCCAAAACCATTGCACCTGAAGTGCTTGCAGTAGACGCACTGGACCGCATGCGCAACAACGATATCACACAATTACTGGTTGCATCTGACGGAAAGTATTTGGGTGTATTGCATTTGCACGACTTAGTAAAAGAAGGTATCGTTTAATAACATAATTTGGCACTCCAAACGTTATATAATCCAAATCCAAAACCAAAACAGCACCAATGAACAAACACCATTATGTGGCCATTATGGCCGGCGGTATCGGAAGCCGCTTCTGGCCTAAGAGTCGCACAGCCTATCCCAAACAATTTCTCGACATTCTGAATACCGGCAAAACCCTCATTCAATGGACGTTCGAGCGTTATGCATCTTTTATTCCCAAGGAGAACATCTATGTGGTTACTTCTGACGAGTATGTATCTATTGTAAAAGATCAATTACCAGATATACCGGTAGAAAACATACTTGCTGAACCCAGCAGAAAAAATACAGCCCCTTGTGTGGCATATATCTCATACAAGTTGCTGCAGAAAGATCCGGAAGCTGCGCTGATTGTAGCACCAAGCGATCACATGATTCTGGATGGCGAGACTTACAGAAACATTGCTACCAAGGCATTGGATTTTGTATCTCACATCAAATCACTCGTAACCCTGGGTATCAAGCCAACACATCCCAATACTGGTTATGGCTATATCCAGTATGATACAGCAGCTGTAGCTGAGAATATTTTCAAAGTAAAAACCTTCACAGAAAAACCTAGTCTGGAAATTGCTAAGACCTTCCTGGCCAGTGGCGATTTTCTCTGGAATGCCGGCATTTTTGTTTGGCAGGTGAAGAATGTGGTAAAAGCTTTCGAAATGTATCAGCCGGAAATGGCTGAATTATTTGAAAACGAAAAAGGCCATTTCAATACTGCAGAAGAGCATGCTGCTATCAACCGCATCTATCCATTGTGTACCAATGTGTCTATTGACTATGCCATCATGGAGAAAGCAGATAATGTGTATGTGATTCCATCTTCCTTTGGCTGGAGCGATCTTGGCACCTGGAACAGCGCTTACGAGAATATGGAGAAAGACTATCTCGGCAACGCCGTAGCCAGCAATAATGTGATAGTGATTGATGCCAGCAATTGTATGGTGAATTCTTCTCCGGACAGATTACTGGTATTACAGGGATTGGATGATTTTATTGTGGTTGACACCAAAGATGTATTGCTCATCTGCAGAAAAGAGAAAGAGCAGGCCATCAAGGAATATGTTGCTGAAGTAAAACGCAGCAAGGGCGATAAATACCTGTAAAAACTAAAGACTGTTAGTGTAAAAGTCCTGCCAAAGCAGGACTTTTTTATTGCAATCTGCTGATCATCAACTAATTTGGGGACAATCATTTCCTGCACATGCTTAGAACAGTGATCACAGGCAGCGGAGCCTATATTCCGCCGCATATCAAGACGAACAGAGACTTTACTGTACATGATTTCTATGATGAAGCGCATGAGCGCATTCATGCAGCACCTACTGATATCGTTGAAAAATTCCGCGACATTACCGGTATTGAAGAAAGACGTTATGCCGGAAATGAATTCAATGCATCAGACATGGCTACGATTGCAGCCAAACATGCGATTGAAGATGCAGGTATTGATCCTGAAACGATTGATCAAATCATTGTTGCTCACAATTTTGGTAATGTAGTAAAGCATACCATCCAAACAGATGTGCTGCCCGCATTGGCTTCACGTGTAAAACACGAACTGAATATCCAGAATCCTGCTTGTGTAGCTTATGACATCTTATTTGGCTGTCCGGGTTGGATACAAGGTGTGATTCAAGCTGATGCTTTTTTCAAAGCAGGCATGGCCAAGCGTGCTTTGGTGATTGGCACAGAAACACTCAGCCGTGTGATTGATATTTATGATCGTGACAGTATGATTTTTTCTGATGGAGCAGGTGCAACCATTCTGGAGTACAAGGAAGTTGAAGAAGATGGGCCCGGTATTCTGGCTTCCAGTGTGATGAGTCATTGTATTGATGAAGCCTTCTATTTGTACATGGGTAAATCCAATTTCCCGGATTCTGACCCTCGTGTTCGTTATATTAAAATGAAGGGCAGAAAAGTGTATGAATACGCTATGAAGCATGTACCTGCAGCCATGAAAGCCTGTATTGAAAAAGCAGGTGTGGAAGTTGGTCAAGTAAAGAAATTCTTCCTGCACCAGGCCAATGAGAAAATGGATGAAGGTTTTATCAAAGCCCTCTACCGTTTATATGGCATGAAAGAGATTCCGGCAGATATTATGCCGATGAGCATTCATAAGCTGGGCAATAGTTCTGTGGCTACCGTACCTACTTTATTTGATCTGGTAAAAAGAGGTATCCTGGATGAACACAAGTTAAACGCAGGTGATGTGGTAATGTTTGCCTCTGTAGGTGCCGGCATGAACATCAATGCGGTTTGTTATCGCTACTGATCAGTATTCGGCCAAGGCAGTACTAAAGACATCAGGGCTGAGTGATTCCTTGCTACAAGCTGATAGCATTTCCTGAACGGTAGCCAAATCTGTAACGGGCATCACGGGTGTATGGTATGGTTCAGCGGGAACCTGTAGTACCAGCATGCTGATCAAAATCGCTATTTTCAGGTAAGTAGTCATGATTGCAGTACCAAAGCTCACTATTTACAGCAGTTCAGTCAATCACATAAATATGTGAAAGCATTAAAAAAGAGAGGTCCTTACAGGAACCCCTCTCTTACCTTAACCAAACTGCTATATGAATCTAATTGCACAACAAATCTATCCACTAGAATAGCCCTGCACAATCGCATAAATATGTGAAAAATCAAAGTCCTCTGCCACCTGTTAGCAAACGGAATATGGAAGGCGAGATTTTTTTAAGCAAGAGCCCAACACCGATACAGATTGCTAATACAAGAAGCGGCGTCAGAAAATAAGTCAGTAATCTGTAATAGGTAAATCCATCCAATATAGAAAACAGCCAACGGGTGAGAAATGAAATCATGGGTGCATGAAAACCATAAATAAAGAAAGCAAATCCTGACAACCAGATAAACCATTGCTGCTGTATACACCACTTCACCACCACATCTGCTCCATACCAAATAGCAACAATACCTGAAACAATGGTAATACTATGCAGCATATGCAAAGCAATAAATGTGTTCATTGATTCAGGATCCAGTTCAAAAGCCATAAAGCTTTTAATTACAGAACTAGCTACATATACTAGAAAACAGATGTATAAACTCAGCCACCTGGGCTTGCGTTCAATATTGAAGTTTGCTTTTTGGAGATAAACACCCAGCGAGAAAAAGAAAAGCCCCTGTCCACCAATAAAAATAAAATTGAAATAACTCAACCACAAAAAAGCAGTAATGCCAATCCAAATCCATGGATACCTTACTACCATCCATCTGATCAATGGATACATGAGGTTATACATGAATAAGGCGATAATAAACCAGAGCTGAAATGAAATAGGTGCTAAGAGCCATCTCTCCATAACGCCCCACCAGCCAATTTGCTCATACAGTCTATTATCATTCATTTGATCAAGCTGAGCCGCCAGTACAAATTGATAGGTATATGTGCTTCGCTGCAGTACAAATGTCAACAACAAACCTAAAGCACTCCACAGCAGATAGGGCACAAGAAGTGTCATCACTCGCTTCCTAGTTCTCTCCCAATAAGGTTTGTTATCCTGCAAAGCATAGATATAGCCTGAGATCATGAAGAGGAGTGGAATTCTAAAGCGCAGCAAACCATTAGAGACCAGGTATTCAAAAAAAGCAGTAAAAGTCAGCGGCTCCTTAACCGTAGAAAAAGGTGTAAGGTAGGTCTCCTGCAGATTATACCCATGCACAAATAGCAGTAATACAATACATACAAAAGTGTAAAAGCGGAACTTCTGGCTGAGAACGCGGCTGATTTGCATAATTGCTATACAATTTTATCCTTGAAAGCTTTGGCTACTGCTTCGCTTTTACTATTCACGTGAAGCTTTTCATATATCTTCTTGATATGTGAACGAACCGTATCAATAGCAATAAACATTTCTGCTGCAATCATTTTATAACTGTATCCATTCACCAGAAACTGTAATACCTGTTTTTCTCTTTCTGAGAGATTATAATCTTCTCCTTTCTCATTATGTAAACTAGAAAACATCTTCAGCACCTGCGTAGCAATACTTGCCGTCATGGGTGCGCCACCGCTGGCCGCTTCAGCAATATATTCCAGCAGTCTTGCCGGCGGTGTTTTCTTGAGAATATATCCGTTTGCACCGCTACGAATGGCTTCGAATACATTTTTGTTATCATCAAAGACGGTTAGCATGAGTACTTTAACATCTGCATGTTGTTCGCGTATTTTCTTCAGGCCCTCAATACCATTGGTGCCGGGCATATCAATATCCATCAGCACAATATCCGGTTTGAAAGCTGCCACTTCATCCTGCACATTATTGCAGTTCTTAAAAGCAGCTACTACACTAAACCCATCACTACCATCAATCAACATGGTAAGCCCTTCTCTGAGCTGTGGATTGTCTTCGTAGATCAATACTTTAGTCATATGACAATGTTTCAATATTTACAAAACTACACCATGCGCACACCAGCATAAACCGCATAAACATGTGCATTATGCAGTGGGGATGCGCATTTCCACTGTTGTGCCTGCTCCGGGTTTGCTTTTAATCTTAAAAGCAGCATGCATGGCATCGGCCCTTTTCTGCATATTACCCAATCCATTCCCACTATCTGCCAATGCAGGGTCAAAGCCCTTACCATCATCACAAACCTGCATCAGCAGCAATCGCTGTTCTACACTGAGGATTAGCTTAACAGTTGCAGCACCTGAATACTTTGCCGCATTATTGATTGCTTCTTTGAATACCAGGTAAAAATCTCTTCTGGCTTCCATATTCAGCGCTACATCATAAACTGCATCATCTATCTGAAAATCTATTTCTATGTCTTTGGCTTCCAACACATTGGTAGCAAACTCCCGCATCCTGGCTACAATTTTGGCCATACTATCGTTAGAAGGCTTAATGCTCCAGACAATATCGTCCATCGCATCCATCATCCGCTGGCTATTATCGCTAATCTTACTAATGTATTCATTGGCCTTGGCAATATCCGTCCCAATCTTTGTCTTAGCCATCGAGCTCAGGATATTGATGGTACTGAGCGTACTACCCATATCATCATGCAAGTCTCTAGCCACTCGGTTGCGCAATTTTTCAACCGCAAGTAATTTGTTTACCCGAAGCCTGTGAATAAAATACAAGACCAGTAAAAACAGGAATAGTATAAAACTGATAAACCACTTTGTTAGCCAAAACGGAGGCTTAATCTCAAAACTGAATTTGGTGACATTCACAGATTTTACGCCATCGATATTTTCTGCATATACACTAAATACATACTTGCCCGGAGGTAATAAATTATAATTGACTTGCCCTTGTCGGTTTACAGCTTCTACCCATTCCGCATCAATGCCTGATAAATGATAATAGTAAGTGAGTTTATCTTTTTGCTGATAACTTAAAGAAGAGAAGTAAAAGACAAAGCTATTCTGATTGTGCTTGAAATAAACCCTGGGTAAGCTTGCCAAAGAATCTACCGGAACAAACTTGTTGAACAAGCGGATATCGGTAATCACTACATCCGGCGGCCTCTGCTTTGTTTCAAATACGGTTGGACGGAAAAACAACAAAGCGTTACTGCCTGCAAACATCACATAGTTTTCACTACAGAGATAATCTGCTTCAATGGTAAGACCGGCAGAAGTAATGCCATCACGCTTACCATAGGTGGTAAATCGTTTGTTTACAGGATTGTACCTGCAAAGACCATTTCTGGTATTGATCCACAAATAGCCTAAATGATCTTTTCTGATGCGCAGCACTGAATTGCTTGGTAATCCATTTTCTACTGTTAACCAAGTTACTTTTCCTGTACGCTTATTGATAAAGTTCAATGGACCAGCAGCATACACTAAAACACTATCGTTTAGCTCATCCATATCCGTAGAAATATCCTGAAACAATTTACCGTAGGGTGATTGTGTATTGAAATAACGCACCACTTTGGATCCATTGGGCGATAGCTCATACAAACCTTCCTGCTCTGTATTCACCCAGATAGCACCTTGCTTATCAATCAAAATTTTCCGGATAATACTTTTGAACTGTTGCTGCAGACTGAATGACTTACCATCATACTTAATAATATGTCCGCGCTGTGTACCCATCCAGATATTTCCTTGTTGATCACAGGTGATATATCGGATGGTTGCATTATCCGCAACAGCACAAACTTGAAACGATGTTTTTTGTGTTGCTGGATCATAAACCATGTATCTACCCCCCTGACAGCCAATCCATATTTTTCCATCCGTATGCTGATAGAGTGTCCAGGTTTGTCGATACTGAATCACACTCACTGGATCCAAAGCCGGCATCGCTTTGTAAATATTTGCCTCATATTGCTGAAAACGATTGGTGAGTGTTTGTACACCCTTACCCCATGTACTCAACCAATACTGTCCGGTTTTAAGCTCAAGAATATCTGTAAACTCGTATGGCTCGTTACTTGATCGTGGTTTAAAAATAAAATTCACCACGTCCATTGAGCTATTGGTCTCCAGCGTATAGTACAATCCGTTATCCGTACTGATCCATACACCGCCATCTTTATCCTGCATTACCTGATGTACATAGGCGTATTGGATCTGGTTATTGGATGTTTCCGCATGTGTAAATACAAACTTGTTGGTAAAAGCATCCAATACATACAGGGCATTTGCACCATACATCCAGATTACACCGCGCTTGGTTTCTGTGATATAGCGCATTTCCTGATAACCCCTGTTTTCAGCAAGACCAAATGTATCTTTTAAAGGACGACCCTGTTCATCGTAACACCTTCTTTCGTGCTTTTTCTGCCACGAGAACAACCAGAATCTACGCTTCTGATCAATTGCCAATTCTGATAAGCCCGGGTTTATTTCACGAATAGCCAGTACTGGATGTTTGGCTGCATGCTGCCTAGAATTATATGCTCGCTTTGTAGGGATATCGAATAAGACAAGTCCGCTATCAGGACAAGGAATCCACCATTGCTTTTTCAGTGTGTCTTCATAAGCTGAAATAGTGGGCGTCCAGCCTGCTGGTAATTGAAAGGGATTATTATCAATGAATGCATTTCGCTTTTCATCAAAACTGAGAACCCCATATTTCGTGATGAATAAATACATGCTGCCGTTTGCAGCAGGCATCATTCGATAAGCAGCACGTACCGGCAATTCGCCCTTGGCATGTACACCAATACGTTCATACCGTAAGTGTACTGGATCAAAAATGCCAAATTCTCTGCGCGCACTAAAAAACAAGATTAAACGGCCATCCCTGAAAGGAACAATCTGTGTAAGGTCTCCAATAGGCAGTTCATGCTGACTGCTTGAAGTTGTTCCAAAACTGATAAACTTATTGCCATCAAATCTCTGTAATCCATTGGCCGTACCAACCCAAATAAAACCACGGGCATCCTGATACGTAGCAAAAACCACATCTGATGCAAGCCCCAAACCATCGTCTTTACCTATGCGCTGGTAGGTATAACTCTTCTGCCCAAAAACTGGCAGAACAACCCAGCAGGTAATGATGGTGAGGAATATTCTCATGCAGAACAAATCTAATAAGCTTATTTGGAGCAACCTGCACCTCAAAGCTAAAACCACATCTTTATGTGGTACCTAAGTTTCCAACCTGAAATTTTCAAACCAAGTTTATCAATAACAGTAAGGCTCTCCGGCTAATACAGCAAAATTACTTATTGCCCATTTTCACACAGTTGTGCGGTTGTTCTGCCCTTTAATCATGATGACATTTGAATCGTAAATCATTCATCACCGCCACCCTGTGGCAAAAAACAAAGAACTATGAAAAGAATAATGGTAGGTGTAGCAGCTGTGCTGTTTTCCGGAGCGGTGATTGCCAGTCCGCTCGGCGATTCAAAAAAAGAAAACGCCTCAGTAGCAAAAGAGGTAAAAATTGGTTCAGATTATTATAAAATCGTAGTTGACGATGATATTGATCTGGCCCTTGTTGAATCCAGTGCCAAAGACATGAGCATACTGGCTAAGGGTAATACACATCAGGATGTAAACTGGAAAATCAAAGAAGGTGTTTTGTATTTGAGCAGCAACGCGCATTCATTAAAAGACAAAGTGAAGATTACACTCGCTGTCAATAAACTAAGACAGCTGGTTGTTAATGGCGCCTCTGCAGTTCACTCAATCGGTTACCTGCAATCACCCGGTATCAGTGTAACCATTAATGGCGATTGCAAGGTAACTATCCAGAATAGGGGTGCTATTGAGCTGAAAAGAACACCTGATACCGATATGGAGGTCACCAATGCTATTGGGGCTGTTTATGTAAGAAACAATTAGTATTTCATGAAGCAACCGATGATCCCCGCCAAATGGCGGGGATTTTTTTGCCCTGAATATGTGATTCATCTTTCACAAAAACTGCTTTAATGCCGGTATCTGCTGTTGAATTCACCCAATCATGCGATTGCACCCCCTTGCGCCTTGATAGATATTTGCACTGTCAACAAATTCATCAAATACAACTCATTCAATATGAAAGGTAAATACATCACGAGCGCACTGATCATCGCTGTGCTTTCGGTCAAAAAGTAACCCGACAATTCTCACTCGATATATCTAAAAACCGGAATCCTGTTCTGGTTTTTTTAGCATTTTTTTTTCTGCTAAAGGCAACTTTTTGGTATCAATATTGGTCATATATACAGCCGGATACCCGGTTTAAAGAGCAAAAGCAACGTATGAAAAACATCATCTACTGTATTTCAGACCAACTCACGATTCTGAGTTATCTGCTGAAAACAAACGACCGTGGATGCAATATCCACCACCTTCTGTAAAAAAATCCCGCCAAAACAAGGCGGGATTTTTTGATTTTCAGTAATTTCAAATAACCATTGTTATGTTTAACAATGTCCCCCAATAGGTCCCACCCCCGGGACCTTGCCTTTTTTTAGACCTACTTCATTCCGGGTTGCTTCAATTGCCAGTTTTGCTTTTTCTTTTCAGCATCTACCAGGGCTTTCACATCTGCCAATAATTTCTTGGCATCATAAACAATACCATCTTTAATGGTGTACTGAACACCACCTCTGCGGACAACACTATTGTCTGCAGCCAATTCAATAGCACCTGTACCATACAGGGTTTGCAGATTCTGTAAAGGGTTTGCTTCCACAATCACCAGATCAGCCAGCTTACCCACTTCAACAGAACCCAATTCTTTTTCAGCGCCCAAAGCTTGTGCACCATATAAGGTAGCAGAGCGAATTACTTCGAGAGGATGAAAGCCTGCTTCACGCAGCAATTCCAATTCACGGATATAACCAAACCCGTAGAGCTGATAAATAAAACCATTATCTGAACCTGCTGTAACACGGCCACCTCTGTTTTTATACTCATTGATGAAGGTCATCCACAGCTGATAATTCTTTTTCCATTCTACTTCTTGTTCTGTACCCCAACTATGCCAGTAAGAACCATGTGATGTTCTGCTAGGCGCATAAAACTTCCACAAAGAAGGCAGGGTATAGTCTTCGTGCCACTCTGCTCTTCGGGCACGCATCAGATCGCGGTTGGCATCGTAAATATTGAAAGTAGGGTCAAGTGTAAAGTCCAGATTGATCAACTCATTCATTACTTTATTCCAATGCTCGCTATAAGGCGCAGCTGCCTGCTTCCAAAGCTTACCCGCTTCTTCAAATCTATTTTGCTCATTGTTATAATTATAGCCTGCAGGATATTGCTGAATGGTTTTATCTGTAAACAATGCTTCAGGTAATCCATACCAATGCTCCATAGAAGTGAGTCCGGCTTTAGCCGAATTCAGCACATTCCATCTGGCTACATCTAATTGTGCGTGGTGGCAAGCAGAACGTAAGCCCAGCTTTTTGTTTTCGCGCAAAGCTGCATCCATCACTTCAGGAGAAGCACCAAAAAACTTAATCCCGTCTGCACCTTTTTTCGCATTGTCATTCACCCAGGCACGTGCTTGTTCGGCGTTAGCAATAGCACTTTTACTTCCTTGACCAAAGGCTGTATAGGCATAGATACGCGGTGCTGTAATCTGATTAGCAGCGCTTTTCCGCTTGTGTTCTAATACCCATTCCAACCCATTACCACAAGATGGATCACGAATCGTAGTAATACCATGTGCCATCCAAAGTTTGAATACGTACTCTGCAGGCGTGCCTTGCTCTGTTCCACCAATATGACCATGCATATCAATCAATCCGGGCAATACAAACTTGCCTTCGCAGTTGATTTCTTTACCGCCTGCTTTTAGTGCAGGTCTTCTATTGGGATTGATTGGCGCACCTGGATTGCCCACTGAGCTGATCTGCACAATACGATTGCCCTCAACAACAATATCTACCGGACCAAAAGCCGGCGCACCCGTACCATTGATTAAAGTAGCACCACGGAGAATCAATTGCGTATAAGGGCCTTCTCCTTCTTTTCGCTCAGGAGATGAAGGAATCTGCGCAAATAAAAAAATAGGCAATAACAATGCTGTGATACAGCTAAGCAGTGTACGCATGTTGGTTGTTTTGAGCCTGAATGTACAAAACTGAACAGAATAAACAATCTGCTAAACCTGCTGTTTCTTAGTTTACATTATGATTCACTGGTTGATGAGTATACTACTGACAACTGCAACACCCACACATCAAAACGATAGTCTGGCACAAACAATCAGCGCCCAATTATTGTATGCAGTAAAGACCAACAAGCCTGCCGAATCATTGGTATTGCAAATTGCGCAACTCAACCCAGATACTTTACAGCAGTCACTCAAGGACGATGCCTCGAAAAAAACTTTCTGGCTGAATATGTACAACGCTTGGTATCAGTTATTAGCTGTTCAGTATCCAAAGGCAGGAAAAAAGATCTTCCGCATGAAGCAAATTCAGATTGCAGGGAGGCTCTATTCGCTAGATCAGATTGAGCATGGTATTCTCCGTAAGTATCGATGGAAGTACAGTCTCGGTTATTTTCCAAGTCTGTTTACACCAAAGCATATCCGGCAATCTGCTGTTGCAAGCATTGATTATCGCATACATTTTGCGCTGAATTGTGGTGCGAAAAGTTGTCCGGCCATTGCTTTTTACACTCCAGAAAAAATTGACCAACAGCTGGTATTGGCTACAAAAGTTTTCCTACAACAGGAAACTGTCATTGATGACGCTTCCAGAACCGTAACTACCACAAAGATCATTCAATGGTTTATCGGCGATTTTGGTGGCCGAAAAAAAGTACTGGAATTGCTTTCTACAATCACTGGCAAAGACCTAAGTGGTTACCGACTAAAGTTTGCACCTTATGACTGGACAAGACAGCTATTGTATTTTCAAGAATAATTAGCTGTGCATTAAAAGCATCACTGTAAAAACTGTCGGCAAAAAGCAATAAACTTTTCGCAGTCTGCATAATTGCTCATCAAGCCCAGTGATACCCGTATAGCACCGCGCATCTTACCCAAGAAATGCACTTTATCATAATGCGTATCTGTTCTAGAAGAATAAAACAAAGACAATTCTTCTGAGGTAATGCAATTGTTAATCTCATCAATACCTGGATTACAGAAACAACCCATACGTATCGATATACGCTGATGATTAGCTGCCTGCTCAATGGTTGACACATCCAGCTTTTCTCCTTTGGCACCAAAGAAATTGATGATGATGGTATAACCACGCGCTTCCATATTGTGCGGACCGAACACATGAATCAATGGTTGTCCCGTTTGGTGTTTCAGCGAGAGCAGTGATTGAATCAGGTAATCTGTTAATGCATGCAATCTGGTTCTTACTTGCTGCATGTTCAGCTCTTGCATCCAGTCTAACCCAATTTTAACAGCAGGGATAGAGAGAAAATTCACCGTGCCTTCTTCAAACCTTTCTTGATTATCTACCAAGAAAAATTCAGGCACGGTAACAGACACATAAGACACTGTTCCACCAGCAAACCAGGGTTTGTCTAATTTTTCAAAAGCTGTTTTCTTAATCAGCAATGCACCTATGCCCGTTGGATATCCAAACATTTTATAAAAAGAAAGGCTCACATAATCTGGTTGTACCATACTTAGATCCAATTCGCTGGAGGGCACATAAGCTGCTGCATCCAGTAATACATCCCAGCCTTGTTGTTTGGCTTTAGCAATCCAGCCCAAATCATGCTTTACGCCTGAGACATTGGATTGTGCAGGAAATGCAAATAGCTTGTGCTTCTTGTGTGGATGCGCTTGTAGTTTTTGTTGTAATACTTTTTCATCAATCCGTAAATCCTCCATGTACACAGGTGCATATTCAAATGTAGCGCCATGCCTTCTCGCATATTCACGAATACCGTTAACTGAATTGTGGTTATCGAACAAGAGCAAAAAATGTGCATGATGATCGAAGGGATAAGATTCACCAATGATTTTAAGCGACTGTGTTGCGTTGGATGTAAACACACAGTAATAATCTTTTGATGCGTGGAAATAGTCCAACACTGCCCTGCGTGTTGTTTCAACCAGCTGCGTTGCTTGTAAAGAAGTAGGATTGGTAGAATGCGGATTACCAAATACATGTGCCTGCAATACATCCATGTGTGCTTTTACCTGCGCTTGCGCAAATAGATTGGCACCGGTATAATCCAAGTACACTTGGTCTTGTGTATCCAGTAAAGAATATTCTTTAGCACGGATAGCATCAATATTTGTGGTAGCAGCATAATCAGGGTAACTGCTTAAGAAATCAGCATAAGACATAGCAATCATTGTGAGCGGGAAAATAGGGCTTTCCCTTTTATACAACTATGACTTAAAGCACAATGGCCTATTTTTTTGTTATAACCAGAATACTAACTGGTACAAGCACTGGAATATGCTGCTGACTAATTCGGATACCATTGCCTGTTTGCTCAAAAGCTATTGGCTTTCCATCAAAACTGGTTACACTGCTATAGTTGCCCGGAATCAATAAGTCAGCTGCTGGTTTTTGTAATACATGTATAAATACTGTTTTACCATTCTCAGTACTCACTACCCATGGTTGAGGTTTTACCGGGCCGCCGCGTGTACCATAAATACTTTGTCCATACTGTTGCATCCATGCGCCAACTGCTTTTAAAGTATCCTGAAACTCCTGTTGTACAACACCATTGGGCATGGGGCCTACATTGAGTAAGAGATTGCTGTTTCTGCCTGCTGCACCAACCAGGGTATGAATAATCTGCTGAACAGATTTATAATTTCTGTCTGTAATACGAAAGCCCCAAGGATCATTCATCGTGATACAAGATTCCAGCGGCAGCGCAGATGCAGATTGATAATTTAACCCGGCTTTATTTTCTCCGGGCAAGTCCTGTTCAAACATTTGAAAGTCTTCGCCTGGTATTGGATCAAGGTGATGATTATTCCCAATCATACATTGTGGCTGCAGGCGATGAATCAATCCATACAATTCATCGTATTTCCAGTTAATACGGGAGCTTCTATCGGCAGCACCCTCAGGATTGGTTTGATCCCAATGCCCATCTAACCAGATACAGGAGATGGGTCCATAATTGCTCAATAGTTCAGTCAATTGATTTTTCATGAATTGCAGATAACTATCATAATTACTCTTTTCAGTTCTGCCTGCTTTTTGCCCTGTTCTGCCTGTTTCATAAGGATAATCATTACGCGACCAATCCAATGTAGAATAATACAAACCCAGTTGTATACCATGCTGTTTGCATGCTGCAGCCAATTGCTTCAGCACATCTTTTTGATAAGGTGTATTGGTAATCTTCCAATCAGAAAACTTCGTGTCCCAGTTTGAAAATCCATCATGATGGCGTGTGATGAATACGATGTATTTCATACCGGCTTGCTTGGCCATGCGTACCCATGCATCTGCATTAAACTGAGCCGGATTGAAAATATGCTGCAGCTTTTGATAGTCGCGAAAAGGAATACCTTTATTTTCCATGACCCATTCGCCGTCACCCAATACACTGGATGCACCCCAGTGAATGAATAAACCAAACTTATTGTCTTGAAAAAAAGTACGCGATGCAAGCTGAGTGGTACTTGGTTGATACTGCTGTGCTGTAGCAACAGCGCCAACAATTAAGAAGAATAATGTAAGCAATTGTTTCATGGTGGTTAATTCTTTGTTCAATTTAATTGATTGCAGTCAGCTTGTTAAGGTGTATTAATAGTTTTTGCTGAATCAACTCACATACAATTGATTTTCTTTTAGTTACACGCTATAAACCACTTTTACATCGCATGTTGCTGCGAAATAGTTTTGCGCTCCAAACAATGATGATGATGCATCGAAAACAATCCCCCCGAAATTTTTTTCTGCTTGCTTTGTTAGTTATGATTGGCCAATTGGTTCATGCACAGCAGAACCTCTTCAACATCCCTTCAGGAGATATTACACAGAAAGGAAAAATATTCTATCAGAACCAGTTCAATGTGTATAGTAACAAACTGGAATCAAAGGGACATTTTGTCTATGGACTTGGGAAAGGATGGGAAATTGGCGCCAATCTAGTTGGCAAGGGATTTTTTTACGGACCGCAGTGGCGTGTACTGCACAATGATAATCCCGGTAAGGGTGCACTTTACCCCATTCTGATGGGTACAGCACAAAAGCAATTTCATCTCAACAAACATTGGTCAATGAATGTCGGAACGCAAATGGGCATAAACTTGAGCAATCAATTAAGGAATAAGACCTTGAATCATTTTACGTATGGACTGGCAACCTATCACCATAAGGGTATTAAACTCGTATCTGGTTTGTATGCCACGAATGAGTTTTTTGTAGGTGATGGCAGGCTTTATGGGATCATTGCCGGATATGAAATACAACTGAATGATCGTTGGTATCTGATGGGCGATTGGATCAGTGGCGATAATGAAACATCTGTTGCGGTACTTGGCGCTATGTATAACTTAAACAAAAGAATACAACTCTGCGCAGGATGGCAGATACCCAATATCAATAGCCCTAAACCACAGGGTTTGGTACTGGAAATCAACCTACTCAGTTGGGATGCATTTGATAATTAATAAGCCAGTAAATTTTTATTTCATCGTTTCAGCGCTTAAATCCGTTACAGATTTGTTAAGAAGCTAGGCTGAAAAACTGCCATTCATCCAACAATAGATGTAGCAACATTTGTTTTCTCTATTTTCGCGGCGCATGAAAACCCTGACGGGCATATTATTTCTTGTGCTGCACATGAGCTGTTCACTGCTGATTCCCCAGCTATCTATTGCTGCGGGCCAACAGCAGTCACAAACAGAACTGCATGCCATGAACTGCAATGATGCAGACAATGATATGCCACTGGATCAATACCCAGGTGAAGATCAGGAACAAGAATCTTCCGGCAACACCGAAGAGTCTGGTAATTTCATTTACCATGCACAAGCAATCTGGGTTGTTCAACCTATGTATCTGCAATCGCATGATATCCGTTATTACCGCGATTGTCAATTTTTCCCGTCTCAGTCAGAAGACGTGTTAGCACCTCCTCCTAAGGCCTAAGCTTTGCTTTATTGATTTTTTTTTATCAGCGCTATTGCGCTGTATTACTTATTTATTTATACGTGAAACATATGAGCAAGATCCCCAATGTTATCTGGAAAACCCTGTTATATACAGGATTGATGACCGTAGTAGCCTGTAAGCAAAAAACCACAAACACAGAGAACAGTGCCGGTAAACACAAGGTTACACAACCATTTGTTACCGATACTACTTATCAAACTGAATATGTAGCAGAAATTCAATCCGTACAGAATATTGAAATCCGCTCGAGAGTACGTGGCTATATTCAACAAATATTGGTTGATGAAGGTAGCTATGTAAAAGAGGGACAAATTCTTTTCAAGTTAAGTAGCAGAATTTTTCAGGAAGAGTTACTGAAAGCTAAGTCGCAGTTAAAAAGCGCACAGGCAGAATACAAATACGCAGGTGTAGAAATCAAGAATACCCAATTACTGGTGGATAAGGGAATCGTTTCCAAATCTGAGTTGGAAATGCTAAAAGCCAAGCAGGAAATGATTCAGGCAAAGATTGACGAAGCAAGATCAGCCATTGCTTTAGCAGAATTACACATCTCCTACACTGATGTTAAAGCGCCGTTCAGTGGCTATATCAACAGAATCCCCAATAAAAAAGGAAGCTTGGTTGAAGAAGACGCTTTGTTAACTACACTATCTGATAATAGAGAAGTATATGCTTATTTCCATGTGGCAGAATCAGATTACTTGAACCTGATCAGCAGCAAAAAAGATTTAGATAATAACCGTGTAAACCTGATGCTGGCCAATAATACCTTATATGGTCATCCTGGTCGCGTAGAAGTATCAGAGAGCGAGTTTGATAAAGCCACAGGCAATATTGCATTTCGTGCAAGGTTTACCAACCCTGGTAATATTTTAAAACACGGGGCCAATGGTAAAATCGTAATCACCAATACAGTCAAGAATGCACTGTTGATACCGCAGAAGTCAACTTTTGAAATTCAGGATAAGCTGTTTGTATATGTATTAGATAAGAATAATCAATTGCAGCAGCGTCTCATCAAGCCTGCTATGCGTATCACAGACTATTTCATCCTCAAGAGTGGCATTAATGCCAATGAATACATTCTGTTGGAAGGAGCCGAAAACCTTAGAAACGGAGACCGCATTCAACCAGAGATTATTAAGAATAGCATTGCTGAAGGCCTGGCAACAAACAAATAAGCGTACATGACAGATAAATTTATACACCGACCCGTTCTATCCATCGTTATATCGGTAATCATCACCTTGCTGGGTTTACTGGCTATGACGCAATTGCCAGTAACACAGTATCCTGATATTGCACCACCTGAAGTAACCGTAACCACACGCTATACCGGCGCTAACGCGGAAGCTTGTGTAAAAGCAGTTGTAACCCCACTTGAAAGAGCCATCAATGGCGTTCCAGGTATGGCTTATATGTCATCTGTTTCTGGTAATGATGGAAGCAGTGTAATACAAATTGTATTTAAGGCAGGTACCGACCCAGAGATTGCATCTGTAAACGTTCAAAACCGTGTTGCAGCAGTTGTGAACGAACTTCCAGAAGAAGTTATCAAAGCAGGCGTGATTGTAGAAAAGGTGCAGAACAGCATGCTGATGTACCTCAACATTTTTGCAGACAATCCGCAGCTGGATGAAAAATTCCTGTATAACTATACCGACATCAATATTCTTCCCGAACTGAAGCGTATTGAAGGTGTGGGCTTTGCCGATATCCTTGGTTCCAGAGAATATGCCATGCGTATCTGGCTAAAGCCTGATCGCATGCTGATGTACAATATCTCTGCCAATGAAGTGATCAGCACTTTACGTGCACAAAACGTAGAAGCTGCACCCGGAAAGATTGGAGAAGGCTCAGGCAGAATACCACAATCACTCCAATATGTATTGAAATACACAGGCAAGTTCAATACAAAAGAAGCCTATGAGAATATTGTTTTAAAAAGTACTGTTAGCGGTGAATTGCTGCGCTTGAAGGATATTGCTGAAGTAGATTTTGATTCTCAGGATTACGATGTAATCTCTAAAGAAAATGGCAGACCATCTGCCGCCATTCTACTTAAACAGCGCCCTGGAACCAATGCCAAAAAGGTAATTGAGAATATCAAATTGCGTATGCAGGAGATTAAGCAGGCATCATTCCCTCCTGGCGTGGATTATACCATCAGCTATGATGTATCTGCTTTTTTGGATGCTTCTATTGATGAAGTTATTAAGACATTGGTTGAAGCATTTATTCTGGTAGCATTGGTTGTTTTCATTTTCCTTCAGGATTTCCGTTCCACCATTATCCCCGTTTTAGCTGTACCTGTTTCACTCATTGGTACATTCTTCTTTATGCAATTGATGGGCTTTTCGCTCAACCTCATCACTTTGTTCGCACTGGTATTGGCTATTGGTATTGTGGTTGATAACGCCATTGTAGTAGTAGAAGCAGTACACGCAAAAATGGAACACTCCGGTATCGGTCCTAAAAAAGCAACCGAACAAGCTATGCATGAAATCAGTGGTGCGATTATCGCCATCACTTTGGTTATGTCGGCTGTATTTATTCCGGTAGCATTCTTAGACGGACCAACTGGTATCTTCTATCGCCAGTTTTCACTCACGATGGCTGTATCAATTGTGCTTTCAGGTGTAACCGCATTGACATTAACACCGGCATTGTGTATGCTTTTTATGAAGAACACCCATCAGGGTCATAAACATGGTTTGAAGGAATCTTTCTTACAAAGATTTTTCAGTGGCTTTAACCGCTGGTATGAAGGTCTCTCTGATAAGTACAAACAACTCATTAGCGTAATTGCTAACAGAAGGCTGGTTACATTTATTGCCTTACTTGGATTTTGCTTCGGTACAGGCTTGTTAACCCGTTTTGTTGCAACCGGCTTTATTCCTGAAGAAGATCAGGGTGCTATTTATGCCAATATTACCACACAAACTGGTGCTACTCTGGCTAGAACAGAAAAAGTAGTAGATGAGGTGCAACGCATTGCAGCTGGCTTATCTTCTGTGCAAGGTGTTTCATCGCTTGCCGGTTATAGTGTATTATCGGAAGGTACTGGTGCTGTATATGGTATGAACTTGATTAGCTTGAAGAAGTGGGATCAGCGTAACGCAACAGATAAACAGCTGATTGATTCACTAATAGACAAGACCAAACATATCAAAGATGCCAAGATCGAATTTTTTACACCACCGCCTGTACCAGGCTATGGTAATTCCAGCGGTTTTGAATTAAGGCTTCTAGACAAAACCGGTAGTGGTAACCTGCAGCAATTACAAAAAGTAGCAAAGGAGTTTACCGCAGCATTGAATGAAAGACCGGAGATCAGAAACACATTCACCACATTCAACGCAGGCTTTCCTCAGTTCTTATTACATATTGATGGAGACAAAGCCGCACAGAAAGGAGTGACAGCAGATAATGCGATGAGCACCTTGCAAACCTTGATTGGTAGTGAATATGCCACGAACTTCATTCGCTTTGGTCAGCTCTACCGCGTGATGGTGCAATCACTGCCTAATTACCGTGCACATCCGGATGATTTGATGAAACTCTATATCAAAAACGATCAGGGTGAAATGGTTCCTTACTCATCTTTTATGCGTGTTGAAAAAGTGTACGGGCCAGAACAGGTGACCAGATACAATATGTATTTGTCGGCCATGATCAATGGAGCACCGGAAACAGGATATAGTAGCGGACAAGCCATTGCAGCTATTAAAGAAATTGCTGCACAGAAACTACCCAAGGGATTTGGATATGACTGGGCGGGCTCTTCCAGAGATCAGGCCAATGCAGGTAACCAAGCTGTATACATTTTCATCATCTGTCTGCTTTTCGTGTATTTACTCTTAGCAGCACAGTATGAAAACTTCCTTTTACCGATGCCGGTAATTCTCTCACTACCAACAGGTGTATTTGGCGCATTCTTTTTGCTGATGGCAATGGGCTTGGAGAACAATATCTATGCGCAGATTGCGATGATTATGTTGATTGGTATTCTTGGTAAGAATGCCATCCTGATCATTGAGTTTGCAGCGATGAAACACAGAGAAGGTATGACGCCGTTTAAAGCTGCAGTTGAAGGTGCGGCAATTCGTCTACGTCCAATCCTGATGACTTCATTCGCCTTTATTGCCGGCTTGATTCCATTATTGCTAGCCAGCGGTGCGGGTGCAATCGGTAACAAAACGATTGGTGCAGCAGCAGCTGGTGGTATGTTGTTCGGCACCATCTTCGGTGTTATCCTGATACCTGGATTATACGTAGTGTTTGCCAGCATATCAGACAAATGGAGAAAACCAAACAGAAAGGAAGAGAAACCATTTACAGAAACAATTTAAGATGATGAAACTATCCCGATACTGGATTTATGGCGCAATACTTTGGATAAGTGCTTGTAAAGTGCCGGAAATTAAAAGCATTGATCAGCAAGTAAAACTGCCAGAGAATTTTATTCAGCAAACAGATACCAGTAATAATCTGGCCAATATTTCCTGGCGCAACTATTTCAAAGATCCTTTACTGGTGCAATTGATTGATACAGCACTCGTGCGTAACTGGGATCTGCAGTCTATGCTGCAAAGAATAGAACAAGCCAGAGCAGATGTATTACAAACCACACAGGCATTAAAGCCAACAGTTGATCCATTGCTTGCACCGAGCATGCGCCGTTTTGGTTTATATACCATGGATGGTGCCGGTAATATTGTTACTGATATCGAGCCGGGCAAACTGGTACCCATTAACCTGCCCGATCTCTACACCGGCTTTCAGGCGAAATGGGAAGCAGATATCTGGGGCAAGTTGAAAAACAAAAAACTGGCAGCAACACAAAGACTATTGGCAAGTGCTGAAGGCAGAAATCTGATGATCACCAATCTGATTACAGAAGTCGCAAATGCCTATTATCAGTTAATTGCTTTAGATCAAGAAATCAAGATCATTGATGAAACCATTGCAGTTCAAACTAAGGTCCTTGATATTGTAAAAGTGCAAAAAGAAGCTGCAGCCTCAACAGAACTTGCCGTAAAGCAGTTTGAAGCACAATTACTCAATCTCAATGGATTCAGGTTAGAGTTACAACAGATCATCACAGAAACAGAGAACCGCATAAATTTTCTTTGCGGCAGAACACCTACACGCGTAGAAAGGGCTGCTCAGTTTCCAGCTTTGCCTGAAAAAATCAGTGCCGGCATACCTGCAGAACTCTTACAGAACAGACCAGATATTCGTCAGGCAGAACTGGAACTACTCGCGTCCAGAACTGATTTATCGGTTGCCAGAAAAGCTTTTCTACCAAGCTTGAATATCACGGGTAATTTAGGATTTCAAGCGTTTCGTCCCGGACTACTGTTTACAACACCAGAGTCAATTGCTTATTCCTTGGTTGGCGGACTGACGATGCCGATGATCAATAGAGCAGCAATCAAGGCTGAATTTAATAATGCCACTGCAAAACAAATGGATAAGCTTTATCAATACCAGCAATCGGTTGTAAGGGCTTATATAGAAGTATACAATGAAGTTGCGAGAACAAATAATCTTGCAGCCATTGTAGAAATAAAACAAAAAGAAAGCGTGGCACTCAATAGTGCTGTAGACATTTCAGCTGATCTGTTTCGCTATGGCAGAGCCAATTACCTCGAAGTACTGATTGCACAGCAGCAAGCATTAAAAGCCAGGGTAGAACTGATCACTGCAAGAAAAAATCAACTCATCACCACCGTTAATGTTTACAAATCACTTGGCGGTGGTTGGCGATAAATTTTCAGGGTTTTCCTTTTTTTCATGTGCATCGGGCCGGGTTTCTACCTGGCCCTCTATTTTAGAAGAAGATATCTATATAATCCACAACCATTCCTCCTTCGCAATTTTGCATTTGCTGCAAGCGCCAGTATTTTCTTCCCTGCGTTGATTTGAATGTGAATACGCCTTTACGAATACAGGGTTGACCTCCATTAACCATTGTAGTTTGCGACACAATGGTGCCATCAAACACCAGCTCTTTATCAGACAATGGATAGATTATTCCTTTGATTGATAAAGAATCTTTATTCAAATACCCTGACAACACCTGTCGACCTTGAATCGGGAATCCGCCTCCCTTGACACTAGGTCTTATAGTTGCACTGCCAATACTTGCTGCATCAATCCACTGCAAACTCAATCGATGTTGCCCAATACGAATGGGCGCAATAGCCGACTCTTTACTCTTTTGATAAATCCCATCTACTGCAACATTTCTACCAAAACCACACGCAAACGAAAACGCGGTTGATGATTGGGTAACCACTAGTGCCGTATCGGTAAATGTGAGGATTACTGTACAAGAAGGATCTTCTTTTGTAGTATATACTAAACGCCCCTGATCTAGCTGAATCACTTCACTAAATGCAGCAGAATTCGATGATTGTAATCCATTCATATAATACAACCGAACAAATGCTCGCTGATCTGCCAATTGAAGTACCTGAATACGTCCGTACGGCTTTGCGGGCGTTACTTTATTGAGTCCACCGAGATAATATACACCACTATAATCTTTTTGTGCATGGATACTAAGCGGGAGTAAGCATAAAGCGTATAAAAAGAGTCTGAACATATTTTTAAATTTAAATTGCCAACTATAATTCAGAAACGGTTTCTGAATTTACGCATGCCTTACTAAAAAATCGGCAAAAACAGTTTACAGCAGCAACTTTGTGTAATTTTCTGTTGAATTGAGCCAATGAAACAATCCTTATTTTTTTTCTTCCTGTTCGTGGGTATGAATTATACGCTGCACGCGCAGACCATGGTTTTTCGTGCAGGGGAAGCAGATTACCACACTTTTCGCATTCCGGCTATTGTACGTGCACCGGATAATGCCCTGCTGGCATTTTGTGAAGCAAGAAGAGACGGATCAGGAGATTTCGGGAAAATTGATATTGTATTACGCAGAAGTATCAATAATGGTCAAACTTGGTCAACGATTCAAATAGTCGTTAATGGCGGAAATATGCAGGCAGGTAATCCTGCGCCTGTAGTAGATATGCTGGATCCACAATATCCCGATGGAAGAATTTTCTTATTCTTTAATACAGGCAACAATCATGAATACGAAGTACGCAGGGGTAATGGATTGAGACAGGTTTGGTATATCTCCTCAACAGATAATGGACGCAACTGGAGTACACCTGTAAACATTACAAAACAAGTGCATAAACCTAATCAACCAGGATCAGACAGCAATTACCGATTTGCAGAGGACTGGAGAAGTTATGCCAATACGCCAGGTCATGCCATCCAATTAGCGCAAAAGCCCTACAGAGGAAGAATTTATATAGCAGCCAATCATTCAAGCGGGCCTCCACAAAACAAGTTTGAAGATTATGCAGCACATGGATTCTATACGGATGATCATGGCAAAACCTTTCAACTGGCCGCCACTGTGAATATGAAAGGAAGCAATGAATCTACTGCAGCAGAGCTCAGCAAGGGTAAACTGATGCTGAATAGCAGGAACCAACAAGGCGATATCCGTACACGCATTGTTTCCATTAGTAGCAATGGCGGACAAACATGGGATACCAGTTATTATGACGCACAATTACCTGATCCGGTGAACCAGGGTACACTTCTCAATCTTGGATATCACAAAGGCAAGGCTATATTGGCATTTTGTAATGCAGCCAGTGTAAATAACAGAGACTCTTTAACGCTACGCATCAGTATGGACGAAGGTAAAACCTGGACTAAACAATGGCTGATTGATCATGCACCGGCGGCCTTTAAAGGAGACTATTCTGCATACAGTGATCTTGTAATCATTAATAACAATTCAATTGGTATTATTTATGAGAGAAATAAATATCAGGAAATAATATTCAGGGCATTGAAATGGAAATAAAATTGCAGTTGAATTTTATTTCCTATTCGATGTTCATTAACTTCTCAGAAATAAATCACAACGTAAGAATTATACTTAGTAAAAAAGCCTGTGTACTTGGCATTTAGGATCATATTAAGTTCTCAAAAAGTGAAACGTATAAAAGCGCTAAGGCATTACATAATGTAAATCAATTTTGCCGTTAAGTGGTGCAGTTGATGATTCGGCATTATATGTCTTTACACCTCCATCTATAATAAGGAATGCTTTATATGCAGCCAAATTTGAGATAGTTGTTGAAAACCCAATTCTATCACCACTCTTAAGGGCCCAATTACTTTCTGTAAAAGTCCAACCCGGAGTAGCTAAGTTTGTAGTAGCTGCAATGGATGACTTAGAAACATATGTAACTGTACCAGTTAAAACGGTATTAGCAACAGCAGTCATTTCTATTTTATACTGAACTGTATAGGTTTTCTCAACCGCAGGCGTTTCTTTTTTTGCACAAGAAATAAAAACACTAAACAATAATAGCGGCAATAGATTTTTTTTCATATTTAGGATTAATAGTTTACAATAAAGTCATTTTACATGCAGGATTATACAATCATTTTAATACCGGTATGCAACGCCACTTTTCTGACATTGAAATCCACCAAGCCCTCTTAAAACCGGCAACAAAGTACTTTCCCGATCAAATACCAATAAGACAAAGGGTGCAGCCATTCTAGCCGCTGCCCTTTTTAATTTTTCAACTGCCTTATTATTAGCACTTGTTGGAGTATGAAGATTCAAGAATGCAGTATGTCCAAAAACATCGCCAGCTTTCGTAAATCCTGATAAGGCTGATTTATCTTCTACCATAATCACTTTCTGCCAATCCTCCTCAGATATAATTTCCACTTTTTTACTAATGGTATCCACTATACCATTATCATACCTGATTGTGTGAATGGCATACTTACTTAGTTGAGCCTCAACGCTACCCTTATTGATTAATCGAACAGTATATGTATAAGCATCAGAACGAATTACCTTTACATTCATGCAAGTGCCGTTGTGCAAATAGATTTGTTCTGTTTGAGCCGAAAGCATATAAGAAGTTAAAACAAGTATATAGATACAAACAGTACTGATTAAATATTGCATTTTATACACGCCACTATTCATCCTGATGCAAATTATCCTTATTAAACATGTAGAAGGCCGCACCAGTACTTACTATTAATAAGGCAATACCAGCCATTTGCTGAAAACTCACCTTATGCATTTCAAGCGTGATAATCTCATTACAAATTGCAATAGCTGTAATTTTTAATATTGATCTAACAGGTATTGAATCATGATGAATAACAAGTAGTAATGATTTGAATAATTCATACCCAACGAAAATGATCAACATTATTGTAAATAGTACATATAAATCTTCAATACTAATTACTAAATAATATGGATCTGGAGAGAGTAATTTTTGAACAAACATGACGATCAGATGTAGGGTTCCCAAAACCATACTTAAGACAATCATACACAAAACCGCAAACAAAACATACTTAGCTACGGACTTCAAGAAGTGAATTGGTTTCTGATATAACATAGACTAAATTCAACTAACGTTTTAGGTAACTATCAAACCATTTTTTCCCATCAATAACAGAAAACACATGGGTTGCTCGATGATCAGCCTTAGCACCGGCCGATATAGACTTTGTATTAGCCCCACCCATTAAAGTGTGAAAGCCTTGTGGGAGCGTAGCGATAAATACAGGAATTACTTCATCTTGTTCTCCATAATAGTTTCTAAGTGGGGTTTGACAGCGCCAACGATAAGCTTGAGATGCTTCTAATATCTTCCAAAAACCAGATGTTGCAATATTGCCTGATTGCATAAACGCTGGATTAAAATATGCCTGAATTGTTGACGGCACTTGTTTAGAAAAAGTAGGCCAATCAATTTTAAAATCAGCGAAATTTTCTGCTGCCGTATAATACTCAGGACGAATCACATTTTTTGATAAGCCTGGCATTTTATAGTATCGTTCGAAGGCAAAAATCAAATTAGAAGCACAAGCTGTTAACCAAATAGCATCACCCGGTTGATAATTATTCATCCACCTATTAATTGTAACTGCTACATCTACTGGAGCTGCAGCAGTTGTAGCGGCTGTGACAGGCATATGAATTTCCTCGAGTTTTCTTAACAATGTCATTGTATTCCATCCGCCTTGTGACCAACCATGGAGAAATAATGATCCTGGCTTAATATTCATAGACTTAAGCACATCTTTAGCTGCCAATATCATATCCACACATGCCTGCTCCGTACTTTCTTTTATCAGATAACCATTTGGTAAATCAGACTCACCCAACCCAATATAGTCGGCACCAATAACCACATAACCATTAGAAGCATATTGCGCAACCATCAACTTATATTCCATACACTCTTCAGGGAAAGATGGCACTGCTGTTTTAGAAAAAACAGTTCCATGCTGATAAGAAATTATTGGCATTGAGTCTTTCCCATTATCTGGAATTGCAATTAACCCTGTAACAGTTATAGGCTGTTGCCCCCATTCTGGTACGCGCGTTAAATACTTAACCTTATAGAGCTTAACAGCAAACTGAGGCTTTTCAAACTTACCCTTAAACTCATTTGCTGGCATAGGAGAACCATATAAGAAAGTATCTAACTCTGCACTTACAATACTGCCTAATTTATCAAAACCATAAGTATTAAGCCACTGGTATTCTACACCAGCTGGTACAACTACCTTAGGAGATTGGGCTAAAAGTGTAACAAGAAAAAAATGTGATAGCAGTACCAGAAGGCATCTGTGAAGCATGCTGATTGTTTTTAAAAATAAATGCTTAAACAATTTGGCTAAAGCTATAACAGCAAAAAGACAACCAACTATTAATAATAGGCGTATGCTATAAATATTCCGTCAATCACGAAAGCAAATAAACCCATTATCAAGAAAATCTGAGTTTCAAATTATTTTCTAACTCGCACTTTACATCAATTCATTAACACAAAAAATAAACGTGCAATAATTCTTCATTCTTTATAAATAAATAAGCAACTATAAAGAGCGAAACGAAATTTATGCGTTTATAATTTATTGATCAAAAATGAGTTAGAAGATTATTTAGCAGAAGACTTTCCAGACTTGGCTTTCAGCATTCAACAAACAATCTAAATCTCAGCTTGTCTTCGCATGTACATATTTAATCACCAAAACTATTGCTATGCTGAAATTACTTCTCAACGTGGGTACAATTGCATCCGACAATTATACCGCATTCACATTCTTTATCGGTACGATGGCTATGATGGCTGCTTCTGTATTCTTTTTCTTTGAGTTAAATAATACAGATAAAAAGTGGCGTACTTCATTGCTTGTTTCGGGTCTGATAACCTTCATTGCTGCAGTACACTATTACTACATGCGTGGTTACAATTTAGAGACTGGACAATCTCCAACTTTCTTCCGTTACGTTGATTGGATTTTAACAGTACCCCTTATGTGTGTTGAATTCTACTTGATCACACGTAAAGTTGGTGCCACACAGCAATTACTCTGGAAATTAATATTTGCTTCTCTGGTTATGCTTATTACTGGCTATGTTGGTGAAGCAATTTATGGTCAGGAAAAACAAAGCTGGTTGTGGGGTGCTATAAGCGGTGCAGCCTATTTCTATATTGTGTACCTCGTTTGGGTAGGCGATGTGGCGAAACTCGCTGCTGCTTCAAGCCCGGCGGTAGCTGCAGCTAACAAAACACTTGCCTGGTTTGTACTCGTTGGTTGGGCAATCTATCCATTGGGATATATACTGGGCACAAACGGAGGTCTGTTTGGTATTCAGTTGGTAGCAGATCCTAAGGCAGCACAAGCTTCAATGGATATCATTTATAACATTGGTGACGCAGTAAATAAAATTGGTTTTGGTCTAGTCATCTATTCGCTTAGCAGAAAAGACAGTAATAGCTAACCCATTTAGTATAACAGCGAATGATACGGATTGCAGCATTATAGCTGCAATCCGCTTTTATGAAACAACCCGACTACGATATTATCATATTAGGCGGAGGATGTGCCGGCATGCAACTAGCCTATGCAATGGCCAATCATGCTTCTTTTAATAAAGAGCGCATACTAATCATAGATGATGGTAATTCAATGCATCAAAAAAAATCCTGGTGCTCGTGGATACAATCTGATCATTATGATTACAATAGCCTAATCAGTAAAAGATGGAACGCACTTAGCATTGGCAATAATGGCAGTAAAAGAACAAGATCAATAGCTCCTTATTCCTATACATACATCAACAGCCAAACCTTTTTCGATTATCATTATAACTTCATAGAGCAGCATCAATCTATACAGTTACACATAGATCGGGTTACGAATATCCATCATGAGCCTAATGGCGTAACTGTATTCACTGAGAAATCAAGATTCACTTGCACAAAACTATATAGCAGTATTTATAACAATACAGATATTGCTCAGAACTCCAAGAGCTATATACATCAACAATTTCATGGACTGTTTATTGAAACCGAAAATAATGTATTCGATACGGAAACTGCAGTACTAATGGACTTTATTGGAAGTCAAGACAAAGCAGTAACATTTATGTATGTATTGCCATTCACGCCCAAAAAAGCACTTTTCGAAATAACCAGATTCACGAGCAACTTAAATATCAGACAAGAGGCTGACGAGGCTATTCTTGCTGATTACATTAAAACACATTATAAAACCAACTTTCAAATAACCAGTAGAGAGTCGGGCATATTACCAATGACCGATTATCAATTTTCCAAAACTTGCTCAAACAATATCATCCCTATTGGAATTGCAGCAGGCATGATGAAACCTTCTACGGGATATGCATTTAACAGAATCTATCGCCATAGTAAACTATTAAGCAACGCTTACTACACTAATGCCAACTATACGCATCACAAAGAACGCTTCTTCTTTTATGACAAACTACTACTAAAATTAATTGAACTAAATCCGAGAAAAGCAAGCGAGATTTTACAATGTTTATTTAGAAAAGTACCAATGAATAAAATATTGAAGTTTTTAGATGAAGATAGTACCATACAAGACGAAATAGCACTTTTCTTGCAACTACCCAAGTCCGATTTCATCAAACTAATACCTTCAATTATCTAATGATGAATGGCACAATCATATCGAAGAGGCATCTTCAAAGTTTGATTATCATCAGCATTTCACTCTTCACGCTAATCGTACATAAATACCTTTACTCAATTCCAGAAAATTGGCAGTGGATCTTTTTTGGCATTACAATGATGCTCACGGGTCTGCCACATGGCGCATTTGACTATTTAGTTGCCAAACATCAAGCTAAAAAAGATCACAAAATCTTTTCAATACCCAGGTTCTACTCTAACTATCTAATAAGTATGATTGCTTATGCCATAGGATGGTATCTTTTCCCTATAGCATCCTTAATGGTCTTTCTACTTCTATCAGCATATCATTTTGGGGAATCAGACTTGGTTTATTATTCAACTGAAAGAAAAATTTTTAAAGAGCTGCATAAATTAATTCACGGTGGAAGTATTTTGTTAGTGTTAATTACATCTAATCCTGAAACTACTATCCCCATTATAGATAACATCATCAATTATGATAGCTCTAGTGCAGTTTTCTATCAAGTTAAACCTTATACCTATAGTCTTTGCGCGGTCAATTGTTTAATAGCACTTGTTTTTTACAGCAGTAACAAGATAAACACGATTTATTATCTCGCAACCTACCTCATTATCATTCTAACAATCAGTTTATTACCCTTGCCGCTTGGATTTGCATTGTACTTTAGTTGTTGGCATGCCATAAACACAATTAACGATATCACCTATTTCCTTACGAATGAATATGGGCAAAAAAAACAATTATGGAATATCATCAAAAATGGTGCTCCATTTATTCTACTTACTTGGTTTGGAATTGTATTTGTCTTATTTACTTTGCTACAATCTAATCAGCCCCATAACATTTTATCCATCTTATTCATCAGTATATCAATTCTAACATTGCCACATGTGGGCGTGATGTCAAGTATGCTAAACAGATACACAAGTAAATAACTACAGCAAATTTGTATACGCACAAACCATGGTATCGCAACTTTATAATTCTTCACAACAACTGTTTCATCAACATACTAAAAAGCCGCAGTGAAATACCGCGGCTTAATTGTTCTTCCGGAAAACTAATATTTATGCTTAAGTAATTCTTTTTGAAGTAGAATTCCGTTTTATTAGATACTTACAATAATATTTATGTATCTATTCTTTTAGGCTATTTTACAAATATTGAATAGGCGTGTCCATTACTTGCGGAGGATGCTGTTAAGCGAACGATTGTATTGTTTTTCCAGTAGACAGGAGACCATTTGCCATTTACGTTTTCAGCTCCGGAAACATATATGTCATTACCAGAAACGAATAATGAATTGGCTTCAATTGAAGTATTTGCTGCTCCATTTAAAGTTGCAATCACAGTTCCGTTCTTTACAATTCGATAATACTCATTACTATTACTGTCAGATTCATATAAGATTATATAAACATCATTGTTAGCAACAGTAATAAATCCCGCCTCCGAATAGGTAACGCCACTAGTGGTATTAATAGCTATACGCTGTCCATTTTTCCACATGAAAGGCTTATATGTATTTCCAACTTGCTCACTACCGGCAACATAAACATCGCTACCTGAAACAGCTATAGAATTTGCATAGGCATCAACATTCGCAGACGATATAGTTGTTGCTGTTCCATTCTTCCAAACCTTAATTACCCCATTGATAGCACCATACTCTTGAATTAATGCATAGACATCAGCTCCAGAAACAACTACGCCGGCAGAGTAAGCATCTGTACTAACACCTCCAGCTAAAGTAGTAGCAACGCCATTTTTCCAAATCTTAGCTGCATCGTAATTTCCATTTGACTCATAACCAGAAACATACACATCTGAGCCACTTACAAATACAGACCCCAATTGGGCGTCTCGCGTGCCATTGGTAATGCTTGTAGCAACACCATTCTTCCATAGTTTGGCAACATTATTTACGCCTTGCGTTTCATAGCCAGCTACATAAACATCTGAGCCACTTACAAATACAGCGTATGCTTCCGCATAATTATTTGAAGTTGTAAGATTGGTAGCTTGTCCATTTTTCCAAAGCTTAGCAATTGAATAAGTTGAAGGTGTAGCTATTTCTTCGCTACCAACAACATACACTACGGGAGGCTCTTTGGCAGCCGCATCATCTTTTTTACAGGATTGAAGTACTAACAAAACACTTGCAATAGTTAATAGTCTTTGAAACATATTATTGGGGTTTTAAAATGAGGATTATATAAGTATTCTGAATACTAAAGGGTATACCGTTTTATGTTGTTGCTTAATTATTGTACAATGCTGTTATCTCAGATTCAGTAAGTATCCTGTTAAAAATGGATACATCATCAACACTTCCTTTCAAAAAACCGGGGAAAGCTCCCGATACTTTACCAATGACTAATGATGTGTTCGACATGCTAGCATTCATAGCAAGGGTACCAGTACCTATCAACTTGCCATTTCTATACACTTTTGCATTATTGGCACCAGCTTCTGCGAGTAAAACATAGTGCGTCCACTCTGTATCAGGGGTTGTTGATAAACTGATGTATGGATTTGTTCCATTACCAATCCAACTAATATTGCTATTACTTCTACCAAAATAAAAGTAGGATCTGCTTGCATCGAGATTAAGATATTTAGAGATCACATTCCCAGTAGCACCTGCGCTTAGCCATAAGCTAATTGAAATAGGCGTTTTAGTAGTGGGGCCTATGTTGTTATTAATTCCAAAGTCAATAAAAGCGCTGGTTCCATTAAAATTGTATGCCGCGTTTGCGTTATTTCTTCGATCTGCAATTAAAGTAGCATTTGTAATTTCTCCATTATTGGCAGTATCCACCCAATTTTTTGCATTACCATTGAATGGGTAATAGGCTATAAGTCCATTTGTAACGGGCGCATTTTTTGTAGTACATGTTAACTCATTACCATATACTACACCAACTGAAGTGGTGGCATATGCACGTATATAGTAAGTTGTATTTGGCAGTAAGCCTACAATTCTTCTTGTGAAAGAGTTGTTTGATTCCTCTGTTTTAGTACTCAAAGAAATATCCGGGTTTCTGCTTGTGCTCCATACCAAGCCTCTATTATTAATTTGTGCTGTACCCGAACTGATAGCAACAGTGGCACCAGATGTACAGTACGTCAATGCGGTATCGCTTATCGGTGTAGTACTCACAGAAACTACCGATGAATTAGTTGGCGGCGGTGATGGCTGTGGACTAGCTTCCTTTTTTTGACAAGAAAAAATTATCACTGCTAAGCAACAATGAACAATCATAAATACCCGCTTCATAGTGTAGATTTATTAATAATTATCTCAAGCATTTAGTACTTTTTCCTACCATACAATAAATTGAGTATCCAAAGAGTTCAACTTAAAATTGGCTTATGTAGGTTTATTGAGATGTTCGCTAAAAACATTCAATTAGAACATGTTTTATAATTAATTACACATAATGAATATGTTTACTATAAATGCAATAAAACAGCTTTCTAGCGTATTAATATTTACTTTCGCTCTATGAGATTCTATTGCTTGCTATTCCTCTCTTTTACTTGGTTCCACACTTTAAGCCAACAATCAACCACACAAAATTTACTTAGTGAAAATCTACGCTTGCTAAGCGTCACCAACTACTCAGCACAAGCTTTATCATCTTTATCAGCGCAGTTGAGTTTGCCGAATGATTTTCAATTAAACAAGATACATGTTGTAAAAAATCGGCTGTTACTAACAGAAAAAGGTACAGGCCGAATTTTAATGATTGATAGTACGGGCATAATATCAAGAATTGACGCAACAAAATATGGTGGAGATAGATTTGGCGCCTTTGAGTTTGTTTTCAATGATACACTCTATAGTATAGGTGGGTATGGATTTTGGCGAGTTACTGGTGCTGTTAGGCGGTTTGATTGGGATACTAAAGATTGGACTGCAGTACTAAGTAATAAGCATATTCCTGCTGCCTTAGGCATCAATGCTTATTTCCATTTTATCCCTGAGCAAGGTAGGGTGTTTGTTCTTTTCAGCAACTATCCTGACGAATACTTGCTACAATCATCAGTCAAGAGCAAGGGGGTGTCTATAGCTATTTTTGATATTGCATCAAAGAAATGGAATGAGCTTACATATGCTATTTCATCTGACTTAATAAATGAAATATCAGATATACGTGCAATTGCAAACACAGACTATTCATTAATCATACATACAAGACTCAACACCCACACCATTGAACTTGATTTTACACAGAACCAATACTATCATCTGGCAGATGACTTTTTAAATAAACTGTATTCAATAACTGGTCAAAAAAATGCCTGGGTAACAAAATCGAAGGGTACAAGTATTCTTATTGGCAATTTATCAGATACACAATTCCAACAGATAGATACCAAAGCGTATCGCTCCGAAAAAATAGCAAGTTTCTACAAAACGGATACTTCAAACAATAAACCGGAACAAAATAAATTAATTAACATATTCTCTATTGCATTAAACGCACTGCTATTACTAATAGGTACTATTTTACTATTCAACCATTATAGAAAAAAGACTAAAACATCAAATACCATTGACCAGACACAAACTAACCAACACAAACAATTTACAGACTTACTTGATGAAGTAGAAATTGTTGTTGTTGAAAAGATCTGGCTGAATAGTAAGTCAGGCGAAAACACTTCTATTGATGAAATCAATAAACTACTTGGTATTGACAAACGACCCTATAAAATTCAAAACAATTTAAGAGCTGACGCATTAAAGCTGATCAACAAAAAATTCAATGATTTTACAAATACCAGGGATGAGCTAATTGCAAGAAAGCGATCCGACTTTGATAAACGCTTTTTTACTTACCACATTAACGAGCGCTATATTAATAAAATCATTATCAGAAAAAATGACGCTTAGGTGTATGACAGGATTTTAGTTGTGGGATCATACAAGCGCTTAGTTAACAATGGAGAAGGAAGACACACATGCTCCCCCCTAGTGTTAGCTTGTAGCCCCCCTTCTCACATAGTAAAAACGTTACAAAAAAGTACTTGTTATAAGTTATAACTATGATTTCATATTAAAAGGCGTAAACAATAAAATCGATTCTATTCAATTAATGTACTGTAACTAACACATAATACATATTCATTATTAGAAAACATCATCCGCCTTCCAAGAAGCACAAACAAACAATATGGTGATTGTTGAGATAGCTATTTCTGAAGTTCTTTAACCAACCTCTCAAGATTCCTAATTTTTAACTCCAATCCCCTATAGTTTCTTAATTGCTTTTTCGAATAATCAATCTCTTTTCCTTTTCACTGCGGCACTTTTTCTAAAATCTAAAATGCCTTCAGAGCAATAGAAGGATTATCAAAGTTTTGGGGTAGAAGAACCGCGACTCATCAAAAAAATTGAGCCGCAATTCTCATTGGGTAGCCCGGACAAGAATCGAATGCTGACGATGCTGTCAGCATCCCGACCGTAGCGTCGGGGCTTGTATCATAAAACTATAATATCAAGGAAACAATTTTCAAATTGTAGCCCGGACAAGAATCGAATGCTGACGATGCTGTCAGCATCCCGACCGTAGCGTCGGGACTTGTATTATAAAACTATAATATCAAGGAAACAATTTTCAAATTGTAGCCCGGACAAGAATCGAATGCTGACGATCCTGTCAGCATCCCGACCGTAGCGTCGGGGCTTGTATAATATTTATTAAATGTATCAGGAATAATAACATTAGTAGCCCGGACAAGAATCGAACTTGTATCTAGAGTTTAGGAAACTCCTATTCTATCCATTGAACTACCGGGCCAACCGCTTTGCAGCGAGGGCAACAAAAATACAGGTCTTTCACTTGCTGAAACAAGGCTTTCACAAGAAAATCAGGCTGCTGCCAGCAGGCTTGCGTAGCTTTAAACCACAATTTGCTTGCTATGCCTAAAACAGCACTCATCACCGGCAGTACCAGCGGTATTGGTCTGGGTATTGCCCGTCAGTTTGCCAAAGCCGGTTACAATCTCGTCTTAAATGGTCTTGAACCAGATGGCCCGGCTATTGCTGCGGATATAGCCAGCACTTATCAAATTCAAACACATTTCTCCCCGGCAAATATGCTGGATGCCGCTGCACTTCGTGCCATGGTAACTGAAGCGGTTGCCAAATTCGGCAGTATTGAAGTGCTTATCTGCAATGCAGGCATACAACACGTGAGCCCTATTGCAGATTTTCCTGAAGACAAATGGGACGCCATCCTCTCCATCAACCTCAGCGCAGCCTTCCACCTTACTAAAGCAGTTTGGCCACACATGCGCCAGCAAGGTTTTGGACGCATCATCCATATCGCATCGGCCCATGGCCTCATGGCTTCTGAATTCAAATCGGCCTATGTAGCTGCCAAACATGGCCTTGTAGGATTCACCAAAGTGGCAGCACTCGAAGGTGCACCTCATAATATTACCTGCAATGCTATTTGTCCCGGCTATGTGAAAACGCCTTTGGTAGAAAAACAGATTGCCGACCAAGCCCGGGTACATAACCTAAGCGAGGAAGAGGTGGTGAGTAAAGTAATGTTGCTGAAACAGGCTGTAAAAGAGTTTGTTCCCGTGGAAACCCTTGGGGATCTAGCCGTTTTCCTGGCATCTGATGGGGCCAAAACCCTTACCGGAACTGCCCTTCCGGTAGATGGTGGCTGGTACGCCCAGTAACGCTATCTTTGCCGCTCTCAAAAGCGCAAGTATGCAATTCTATAATTTACTCATTCGTTACCGTTTCTGGATCGGCTGTGTGGTATTGATCGGTGCCGTGGTGCTAAACCTCACCGGAACCGGCTTCTGGCCCAGCTTTCCACTCTATTTTATCGCCGTTATTGCCATATTCACCCATTTCTTCATTGGCCCATTGCGACTGATTCAGGACCCCATGGAAAAAGGCGAAGTAGATAAGGTGGAAAAAATTCTGAACTCGGTTTGGTTTCCAAATCTCCTCTACACACCCATCCGCTCTACTTACTATACCATCAAGGGTAATCTGGCGATGATGCAGCAAGATTTTGATGCAGCCGAAAAACACCTGAAGAAAAGTTCTTCGCTGGGTGCACCTATGCCAGAAGCAGAAGGCGCCAACAAATTGCAATTGGGTATGATGGCCATGCAGAAGGGCGATATCAAACAAGCTGAAGGCTATATCCGTGCTGCTATCCGCGCCGGCATCCCCGATAAAGAAAGTGAAGCGGTTGCTTATTTAAGCATGTGTCAGATATTTATGAATAAAGCGGATCGCAATTCACTTCGCGCAGCAAAAGATTTTTTCCGCAAAGCCAAAGCCTGCAAACCAACAACAAAGCAGGTAGTGGATCAGATCAAAGAAATTGAAAAGTATATCTCACGCATTCCAGGCTAATGACTCGCCTCGAACATATTACTGAAGCCAATGCCGGACTCGAAACAGTTCGGCAGCTTTTTTTGGATTACCAGCAAGAGTTGAATGCAGATCTCTGTTTCCAAAGTTTTGAAGCAGAGCTGAAAGACCCACTTAAAAAATACGGACCGCCCACCGGTAGTTTACTATTGGCCTATTACCAAGATCAACCAGCAGGATGTATAGCACTGCAGCCCTTACCTGAAGCTGGTGTGTGTGAGATGAAGCGACTGTATGTAGTGCCCAGCTTTCGCAAATTTGGTATCGGCAGAAAACTAGTACAAGCCATTCTGGATGATGCAAAAGCCTTGGGTTATCACATCATGAAACTGGATACGCTGGATCGATTGCAGCCTGCTATCCAACTGTATAAAGCCTTTGGCTTTACCGATGCATCCGCCTATTACGCCAACCCGCTGGAAGGTGTGGTGTATATGCAAAGAACTTGTTGATTTTTGCCGCAGCTGTTGTAACTTAAGCTGCACATGGACAATTCCACAAACTGGCAAACCCGTTTACATTTTCTAGGCACAGCATTGTTGAACGAATTAGAACAACATGCAGTACTCCAATCATTTCCTGCAAATACTACGCTAGTGCGAGAAGGTCAGTACGTAAAACTAATCCCCGTTGTACTGCAAGGCGCCATCAAAGTTTTCAGTTCATTCGAGGAAAAAGATTTACTACTCTATTACATTCAAGCATCTGAAAGCTGCATCATGTCTTTTGCAGCCTGTCAATACAATCAGCCCAGCAGAATCATGGCCATTACGGAAGAAGACAGCGAAGTATTGCTGCTGCCTGCGGATAAAGTACAGCGCTGGGTGAAGGAATACCCCTCCCTTAACCAACTCTTTTTCCAGCAATACAACCAACGCTATGCAGAACTGATTGATACCATCAATCACCTTTTATTTAACCGACTGGACGAAAGAGTGTATCAATACCTGCTGGAAAAAAGTCGTGTCAAAAACGAAACACAACTGAATATCCGCCACCGGCAAATCGCCCAGGAACTGGGCACAGCCAGAGAAGTGGTAACCAGGGTGATGAAGCGTTTGGAACAAGAGGGGCGTATTCAACAGCAAGACGGACTGATCAAAATCATGTAAGCCGGTGATTGGAGTCACCAGCCCAGGCCAAAGAATGCCTATATTTTTACATCATCAACCTGCCGTATGGGCCAATGGAAAAAACTGATACTGGTGTGTTTGCTTTGTATTGCATTGGTATATGGCGGAATAACACTCATACAAAACATCCTTAAACACTAAATCAACAACACATGAAAAAGAACATGGGCGGTGCAGACCGCATTATCCGCGTAATCCTGGCAATTGTTTTTGCCGCATTGTATTTTACAGGTACTGTAGCTGGTACATGGGGCCTGGTATTGGTTGTATTAGGCGGTGTATTTCTTGCTACAAGTGTGGTGAGTTTTTGTCCGCTCTACCTGCCCTTTGGTATCAATACTTGTAAAAAGGATTAAGATAATTTGACCTCATCATACTGCACTAAAGCTTCGTATGATAAACCCCTTACCCCTCTCCAAAAGAGAGGGGTGTTTTATTGCCTTATAATTCTGGCTTGAGTTTATTTTTCAAAATCAATAATGTGCGCTGAAGCATAAATGCTTCTATCAGGCTTAATGTATTTCACATACAAGCGCGCTTTCTTCCCCAAGCGCATACAAGTATGTTTTTGTTTGATGTCTTCTTCCGTATCTAATGGTTGTAAAGAAGGATACCAGAGAAAATAGCCCGGCTTGTCTAACAACAATTGCGGCTTGCTCCATTGCTGGGCTGCATCACCCTTGCTCAAATCTTTTTGTTGATTGAAAGAAATATAAATACTACTACCTGCCCATGATGGACCCGTTACTTTACCCATCAGCATTACCCAACATTGTAAGTATTCATTCCAGCTAACTGATGGGCCCCAATGAAAACCGCCTTCAGGTGAAGAAGCCGCACTACCGCCTTCTTTGCGCGGAATTTGCAATGAAGCAATGGGTTTACCTGCATCGTTCCATGCAGCTTCGAAAGCAATACCATTCCAACGTTGGGCCTTGCCTTGCGGATTGTCCAGATCTTTCAACGCAATACGTGCTACACTAATGCATTGTCCACTCCACTCTTTGTCTTTATGATAGCTTGCAGAATCATAAGCTTGCGGATAACTATACTCACCATAAAACAAATAGAGATAATCACCCGAGCGCACAGCAGAAGGATCGCCTACACCACCTGCAAAAGTGTTGGATGTGTTGTAAGGTTTCAAAATCATCCTGGGTTGCAGGTCTTCTATGAACAAACCTTTGTTCTCCCAGCTATGTCCACCATTCACAGACTTCATGATACCAATTCTGCAAACAGCAGCGGGTGATGTTGGCCCCTGCAAACCTTGTGGCCATAAGTGATTGATATAACCTTGTCCGGTTGCAGCATCATAAGGTAAATTCTGCGGATAGTTTTCATTATGATATACCGCATACAAAGTTTTACCGGAAGGGTCATCGCTGCTTTGATACACTGTTTCAAACCAAACAGCACCATGCAGGCCGGGTGCGCCTATCGGCGCGATGGGTGGCAATTGCGGCTGACGAAACGCAGATGAATCAGCGCTAAAAGCAGCAGGCGCATGCTTGCCATCGGCAAATCGCAAATCGCGCGCCGCACCCCAGACGGTATCTTCTCCATACTTACCAGGAAAGATGCGGAATGTATCACCAATCCAGGCTTCAGCCATATTGCAGTCTACAAAAGAATGAAAGAGTACCGTATCTGTATTGGTAATGGTAAAGTTTCGGTTGCCGGATGGTTGGTTACAGGCGAAGGCAGTAACGAATGCAATCGTTGCGAGTATCGTGCGCATGGGAAAACTATTTAACGGAAGTTATTACATAAAATAAAAAAAGGGCACCGCTCCCGGTACCCAATTATGAGAAAACCCCCAATAGACTTGTTTAGCCCGCCGAAGCGGAGGTCACCTGCTAAATGCAGGCGACCTTATTAACTATCCCCCAATAGTTCCTTGATTCAAAGCCCGTTCATTTCAATGCCGTGGCTTTCACGGATAGGTTTAAAACGGGGCGCCTGCACTCATTTCACAAATGCATTATTTTTGCAGGCTGTTGAAGCACTGGTGCTTGAATCACCATACTTGCGAAACCAAAAATACAGGGGCTAAATCATGAAGTCAACTGTGTTTTTCCGCAGGTTGGCACCCAAAATCAACAACTATGCCCCAAGCAAATACCTCTTATTTCGCACTAACCCAGGTTTCAGGTGCACCTGTAGACAAAGCACATCCTCAATACGAGCATTATCGTAATAGTATCCCACTGTTTCCGAATGAAGCAGTGTATGTCTACTCTTTTCAGCAAAACCGATTACTCTATGCGGCAGGCTGGGAAAAAACCATGGGCTACCGTGATGATGAAATCACCATGCACATCATCATGCAGGCAACAGATCCCGCACAAGCACCTTTTGCGTTTGAACTAAACAATAAAGCTGTACAGTTTCTGATGAGCCCAAGAAAAGACCTGGATCAGTACAGCTATTTTTTTGAAGGCCGAAAGATCCATAAAGACGGCTCATTGGTGCCCATGTCTATCCATATCCGTGTATTCAGTACCAAGAACGACCATGTGGATGAAGTCATCGGTCGTTTTCAGGTGAATCATACCCTGCGCTTTGGCAAGGTGTTACGCTATGGCGCAAACGGTCCTTTCAAAAATGAGTTCGAAGAAATCCTAAACAAGGAATTATTCCAGTATTCAGCTATTTCAGCAAAGGAAAAAGAAGCATTGTCCTTGGTATCAAAAGGTCTTTCCTTCAAGGAAATCGCCGACCAACTGGATATCTCCACGAGTGCAGTAGAAAAAAGAATTCTGCCACTCTACAAACGCTTTGATGTAAAAGGCTTACCACACCTCATCAGTTTTGCGTACGAAAATTTTATTCTTCCTTAATCAGGCAGATAAATCCAGTATACGCATGTCTGCTTCTTGTACGCCAATCTGTTGTAACCACTGTTGCCAGTTTCTGAGCTGATGATGTGTGCCCGGTGCATCACTGCCCAGCACCCAGATTACATTGCGGCTCACCAAAGCATGGATATTCTCGGGTCTTGATTGCAAATGCTGTTGCACAATTGCCGGTGTGATAAAATCTCCCAATACCGGATCCCCTGGATGCAAATCATCTACTACCAACCAATCGGCTTTCCGCCAAGTAGCCAATGCATACGGATTACCCTTTAGCAAATCATCATCGGCATCATGCAGCTGCGTCAACCATTTACTGGCAGTTGCATACACACATTTTTGTCGGTCAATAGATCGTTCATTGGCCATGGCCACAGCCAGACTGGTTTTACCACTGCCTTTCGGACCAATCATGAGTACATGCACACCTGTAAACTGTGTAGCCTGTATAGCCAAAACCGCTTGCTGATTTGCGGGATCAATTCGAAACTGCCACTGACTAAGTCGAAACTGAAATGGATACTCGGCCGTTTGCTGACATATCTTGGTGATATACCAGCTACGCGCGAAATACAATAACACCAATAAAAGTACTACCGGAAAAATCCATAGATACACTTTATGAGAAGCAATGCCTGCTACCATAAATGCACCGCTCACAAAAAAACAAACATCGATAAATGTATCGATACCCACATTCCACCAATCTGGCTGAAATACATACTTATCCTTATCACCCAAGAGGGGTTTTAGAAAATTATAGCACTCAAATAAAAACCAACATGCTGCAATTACACAAGCAGCACTAAAAGCGGGATCTGAAACCGGAAAATAATTGAGTGGCCAGAAACAAAACAGGATATAAGCCGGAATAAATCCTAAAGCAAAATGACCAAGTTGATTGGCCAGAAAAGCATAGCTGAGTGTTACACCACGATATGAGTCTTTTCCAATGAGATCGTATTTCAGCTGCATACGAATGCGCTGAGAAGAAATTGCAGCAGTTTTCATACTACAATTTACCAAAAGACATGCATCATATTTTAATACCCGCGCACATTCCTGCCTTCCATATAGTTCAGGAAAGCTTTGTTGCACACGCGGTTTCCACCAGGGGTGGGATAATTACCCGTGAAATACCAGTCGCCTGTATTGGTAGGACAGCTATCATGCAAGTCTTCAATGGTTTGATAAATCACCTGAACAGGCACATCCACTTCTGCAGGTGTTATCAGCTGTGCAATCTTATTGGAAATATCTTCCGGCGTAAACGGATGATAAATATCTCTTACCACATTGCGTGTATGCAATTGATTGGTTCTTTGTAGTTCCTTGATTTCTTCATGTGCTTTCGTGAGTACATCCTCCATATTGCGCTCCTTCAGCAATTCCACTGCTGCGCGGAAGGCGATGAAGTCACCCAGCTTACTCATATCAATACCATAACAATCCGGATAACGGATTTGCGGTGCTGAAGAAACCACGATGATTTTTTTGGGCTGCAATCGCGCCAGCATACGTACAATACTCTGCTTCAAAGTAGTACCACGTACAATGCTATCATCAATCACCACCAAAGTATCTTCTCCTCTGCGCACTGTACCATACGTAATATCATACACGTGCTGCACCATCTCATTTCTGCTAGCATCTTCTGTAATAAAAGTGCGCAGCTTTACATCCTTGATGGCAATTTTTTCCTGGCGAATTTTTCTGTTCACCATCTCCTCCAGCTTCTCAGGCGTAAAATCCTTGCCCCAGCTGAGGATTCGTTCTACCTTAATCTTATTGAGGTATTCCTCCATACCCTTTACCAATCCGAAAAAAGCTACTTCGGCAGTATTGGGTATATAAGAGAAAATGGTATTCTTTAAATCGTGGTTGATATTATCTAATACTGTTCTGCTTAAGTGATGACCGAGTGCAATACGCTCGCGGTAGATTTTTTCATCACTACCTCTGCTGAAATAAATGCGTTCAAAAGAACAAGCCCTTCTTTCCTTGGGCTCCAATATCTGTTCAATACGGTATTTACCTGCATCATCTACAATCAGTGCCTGACCCGGCATCAATTCCAATACTTCATTCTCGCCCACATTGAATGTGGTTCTGATGGCTGCTCTTTCACTGGCCGCAACAATCACTTCTTCGTTGATATAATAATAAGCCGGACGAATACCATGTGCATCGCGCAGCACAAAACTGTGGCCATTACCAATTAAGCCACCAATATGAAAACCGCCATCAAATAATGGCGCTGCTTTGCGTAATACCTTATTGAGATCGGGGGCATTCGGACTGATTTCATCTTCCTTCACCAGAAAATGGTGAATCACTTCCATCATCGCGGCCAGATCACTTTGCTTCTGAAACTCACCGGGATTTACATTGACCAAATCAAACAACTCCTCTGTGTTGACCAGATTGAAATTACCCGCCAAGGCGAGGTTTCTGCCGGGAATGAGGTTGCGCTTAATAAAGGGGTGACAAAATTCAACATTGTTCTTACCCTGTGTTCCATAACGCAAATGACCCAACAACAATTCGCCCAAAAAAGGCAGGTGCCCTTTCAATAAACCGGGATGTTGTTTGATATCCGGCTGGTATTTTTCCAGCTCTGCAACTTCCTGACCAATTTTGAAGAAAAGATCTGCGATGGGTTGAGGTGCATTGCTACGCGTTCTGGCTAAAAAAGGATAACCCGGTTCAACATGCAATTTTACTGAAGCCACACCAGCGCCATCCTGACCGCGGTTGTGTTGCTTCTCCATGAGCAGGTAGAGTTTGTTCAAACCGTACAGCACAGAACCATATTGCTGCTGATACCAGGAAAAAGGCTTACGCAGGCGGATAAAAGCCAGGCCGCATTCGTGTTTGATCTCGTCGCTCATAAGGGTATAAAATGAAAGTGGCGAAGGTACAACTCCGCCACTGTTTTACATATTAATTCAAGACCGGTTCCGGCTTCAACGTCTCTGCCAGCCAGAGGAATTCGCGCACAAAATTGTCGATATTCTTCTGGAAGCCCGGATCAATCAAATTACCCGCTTCATCGAACTTCTTGTCCATCAGCGGGGTAATCAGCATATGGGGTGAGGCAATGCCAAACAAAGCAGGTACCAGCAACAACAACTGCTGAGAACTGCGCATGCCACCCAATGCACCGGTAGAACCTGTTACCAGACCAAATGCTTTGCGGCTTTGCTTGGGAAAATGGTCTAATAAGTTTTGCAAAGCGGGAGAATAGCCACCGTTGTATTCCGGTGTTACCAGAATAAAGGCATCTGCACCAAATACACGCTGGGCCAATGGCTTGAACTGATCAGGCGTATTCTCTACAGAGCTGAATACCTGATCCAGCAGACCCAGATTCCATTCACGTACATCTATCAAACCCACTTCATGCTCGGTATTGGCACTTAAGTGCTTCTGCAAATGCAGGGCAATTCTTTTTGTAATGCTGTTGGCCCTTGGAGAGCCGGATATTATTTCAATTTTCATGACTTGCTTATTTATTCCGGCGATCAATGATTCACCGGCACTTCTATAACAATAAAAGATGCATCCTGTTCAACATGAACATTAAACGAACCGGTATCCCAGATACCGATAGCATCTTTTTCCTGCAGGGCTTCGCCAGCAATGGAAACTACTCCGCTGATGACAAACAAATACACACATTTATTCAAGGGTGTAAATGCATAACTCAATTGCTGACCTTTATCAAATAGCCCCAGAGACAGTTTTGCATTCTGGTTAATCCAACAATGTGCCTGACCCTCTTCATTATTCACAATGGTAACCAATTGATTCCTGCGCTTGGCCTTGGGAAAATACCTGCGCTGATAACGCGGTTGTATGTTCTGTAACTTGGGTTCGATCCAGATTTGCAGAAACTTTACCTCATCCTCACCAATATTGTGCTCTTCGTGACGCAGTCCGGTTCCTGCACTCATGATCTGTACCCAATCTTCGGTTACTTCCTCACTATAGCCCATGGTATCCTTGTGGTTCATCTTACCCTGCAACATCACCGAAATGATTTCCATATTCATGTGTGGATGCAGGCCAAAACCTCCACCAGCTTGTACCACATCATCATTAAACACTTTCAGCAAACCAAAGCCCTGTTTACCGGGATGATAATAATTGGAGAAGCTGAATGAAAACTGACTTTTCAACCAGCCAATATCTTTTATGCCTCTGTCTGCTGCGCGATGGATAATGTGTTGCATATTATTGGATGCTGCTGTTGAGTTCAATAGTACCAGATAAGGTTTTACTTACGGGACAAGCTTTCGCAATCTGTAGCAGTCTTTCTTTTTCTGCTTCGCCGATTTGCCCCTCAAAAGAAATATTTCGTGTGATGATGGTTTTGCCATCCACTCGCTCCACTTTTACTGCAACATCAATTTGCTGAAGTGGCCATTGCTTTCTGTCGGCATACATACGTAATGTGATAGCCGTACAAGAAGCCAGTGCTGCTTCTAGTAGTTCATCAGGGCTGGGTGCACTGTCTGTACCGCCCACATCCAGCGGCTCATCTGCAAAGAATTCATGCCTGCCATTGTCTAAGCTTAAGCGGTAATGCGTTTGCTGAATGTGTGCGGTAGTCATATCAGTGTGTGTATTTATGCTTGCTTGATCATCTGTACAGCCAGTTGCAGCTTCACTTCATCGCTTACTACAATACCACCGGCTTCTGTTGTTGCTGTCCACTTCAGATCGAAATCCTTACGGTTGATTTTACCATTGATTTCAAAACCTGCTTTCTGCTGACCCCAGGGATCTGTCATTGTACCACCAAACTCAACATCCAATGTAACAGTCTTGGTAATGTTACGAATGGTCAGGTCGCCAGTAAGTGCATACTCACTGTCAGATTTTTTCTGCAGACCGCTTGAAACGAAAGTCAGTTTAGGAAACTGCTCAGCGTTGAAGAAATCATCACTCTTCAGGTGACCATCACGCTGTTCGTTATTGGTGTTGATGCTGTTCACATCAGCTTCGAAGCTGATTTTTGCATCGCTGAAATCATCAGCAGCTGCTTCCATTGTAGCATCAAACTGCGTGAAATTACCCGTTACATTGGTGATCATCAGGTGTTTTACCTTGAAGTTGATTTCGCTGTGTGCAGCGTCGATTTTGTAGGTTGCCATTTTGCTATTGTTTGATTGTTGATTGATTATTGTTGATTGTTATTTAGTTTTCAATTAATACGCCCATCTTACCCATTTGATAATCGCGGAAAGCTTCCATGATTTCTGTTTCGGTGTTCATTACAAAGGGACCATGTGCTGCAATGGGTTCATTCAAAGGTTCGCCGCTTCCTACAAACAACATGGTGTCTGTAATCGCTTCCACTGTAAATGCATCACCATCCTGGTTGAACTGTACCATTTCTTTGGCCAGTACTGTTTGCTCACCATTCACACGAACCGAACCACTCAATACATACAATAAAGTGTTGTGGTGTTGCGGAATCGGGAAGGTGAAAGAACCACCTGTTTTCATCTCGCTCATCAGCGTATTCACTTTGGTGAATGTGGGGATGATGCCTTTCTTACCCATAAATTCACCTGCAGGTACGCGCACGATGGTTAAGCCATCTTCACTAACAATGGTAGGCGTATCTTCTGCTGTTGCAGGATGATAATGTGGCTGATCCATTTTGTTTGCAGCAGGACTATTCACCCAAACCTGTAAGAGTTCAGCCTCACCACCCAGATCATGAATATCTTCAGGTGGTCTCTCGCTGTGAATGATACCTCTGCCTGCATGAATCCATTGCGTACCACCAGCATAGACCACATGATCATTGCCTCTGCTATCGCGATGATGAATACCACCGCGATAAATAAAGCTGATGGCCGAAAAACCTCTGTGCGGGTGCGGACCAACACCCTGATGCTTTACCGGAATATTCTTTTCGTACGGTGCAATACCATGGTGAAAGACCAGAAAAGGATCCATGTAGCTATCAGGTGCAGGTAATAATTCCTGCACGCGGATACTACCAACATTGATTGGTCTACCTTTGAGTATGCGTTGTATTGTTTTCGTTGACATTTGGATGATTTTATGCTTTGAACTGCATGGGCACTTCAATCAATAAAATTTCTGCATCAGCATCGGCACTTACTTCAAGGGTGTTGGTTTCATATACACCAATAGCGTCGCGCGTATCCAATGCCTGACCGTTAATGGTTGCTTTACCGCTGATGATAAATGCATAGACGCCGCTATTGCTATTGTGCATTGTGTAAGTGGTATTCTTACCCTGATCAAATCTACCCATGGTAAACCAGGCATCCTGATTAATCCACAATGCATCGGAATTGTCTGGTGCAACAACTGTTTGCCATTGGTTTTGTCTGGTTTCTGGCAAAAAGGTTTTCTGCTCGTAGCGTGGCTCAATGTTTTTCTCTTTTGGAAAAACCCAGATCTGCAGAAACTTTACTTCCTTATCATGGTTGGCATTTTGCTCGCTGTGTTCAATGCCAGTGCCTGCACTCATGATTTGCACATCACCCTGACGGATGATTTTATCCCTGCCTGTGCTGTCTTTATGATGAAGATCTCCCGACAATGGTATGGATACTATCTCCATATTATCGTGTGGGTGTCTGCCAAAACCATAACCAGGCGCTACCGTATCATCATTCAGCACACGCAATGCACCGAAGTGAATTTTCGCAGGATTATAAAAGCCTGCAAAACTGAAACTGTGGTAACTATCCAACCAACCATGGTTGGCATGACCTCTTTCTGCTGCTTTATGGATAATCGTTTTCATATGCGCTCCTTATTACATGTACATACATGTATTTGTTTAAAAAAATTTACTCTTTCGTTCTCACTTTCTCCAATAATTGATTGAGTACTTGTGCTTCTTGCTGGCCGATACTCACCTGCTCTTCCATGGCATGATTGATACTGGTTGTAGAATTGTCTAATAAGCTCAATCCGCTCTGGGTTAAAGAAATCACTGTTTCTCTTCTATCCACTTCAGATGTAGCACGCTTCACCAGCTTCTTAGCCACCAATCGGTCAATGATTCTTGGCACATTCGAATTCTTCTCAATCATTCTACTGGCAATATCACGTACACACATTTGCTCGGGGTGCTTACCCTTCAGAATGCGCATGACATTGTATTGCTCGTGCGTTAACCCGTATTCCTTCAACTCGCGACTAAGCACTGTCTTCAGCCACCAAGCGGTGTACAGTATGTTCAGACTGGCTTTGTGCACGTCGTTTCTGAATTTATTACTCTGTATTGCTTCTTCCAATTTCATTGACGACACAAATTTACATGTATGTACATGTAATTTCCAAATTTTTCTTTTCCCTAAAAGCTAAAATGTTGATTATCAGATTATTGATTACCAGTAAAGCCCTGTGCAGTCTTACTCCAAAGAGTCACTTCCTTACAAGTAGTGTACTCCTTATCGATGCTCACATAAAAAGTTGGGATCTTCTCACGGAACCATTTTTCGATAGCTGCTTGCTTCTTTTCTTCCAGTGCGCGCTGCGCGATACGGTTATAGTCTTCTTTCAGGTTCTCGCGGTGTGGTTCAGTCCTTGTCTTCAAATAAATAATACGAACAGCCTTACGCTGACGCTCATCGGTATAGAGGCGGGGCTTGGAAATTTCACCCGGCTTCATGGCTTTGATTGCAGTAACCATATCGGCATCCAACTGATCGATGTTCACCATGGTTGAACCATCACGACCAGTTAAAGCACCAGCATTGAACTTACTATTATCATCATCACTAAACTTGTTCACTGCTTCGCCGAAAGAAATTTTATTATCTAGGATCTGCTTACGCAAAGAATCCAACTTATCTATCGACTCTTTGATTTCATCCTCAGTTACTGGTGGAATCTTGAGGATATGTCGAACAACAGCATCATCACCCTGACGGGCAACCAACTGAATAATGTGTAATCCAAACTTTGACTTGATTACCGGAGAAATTTGTCCATCCTTCAAACGAAATGAAGCAGACAAAAACGCAGGATCCCAGTTACGCTCATTTCTGTTCAAACTATACTGACCACCATTGTCTCTGCTACCCGGATCTTCAGAATACAGTTTTGCCAGCTGCTCGAACTTCTTACCACCAAACTCAACCTGTCTGCGTAAGTCGTACAACTGCTTCGATACATATTCTTCCACATCCTTGTTGGGCTTAGGTATTAGAACCAACTGACTTATCTCTAATTCGCTCTCATAAAATGCCAGACTATCTTTTGGAATACGCTCGTAATAAGCTTTTACTTCATTAGGCGTAATCTTGATATTCTCTACAATCTTACGCTCCATTTGCTCAGACAATTCTTTCTCCTTCAGCGGCTCGCGAAAATCATCTTTAATCTGGTAAACAGTTTTACCGGCAATTTCTTCCAATGTTTCCTTAGAGCCATAAGCACCAATAAAACTTCTGATACGATTATCCAGCTGGGCTTCAATTTCTTCCTCACTTACTTTCAGTGAATCTTTCTGCGCTTGTAAATAAAGCGCTTTACGAATCAACTGACCTTCCAGCACCTGGCACTCAGTGGGAATGATCACACCTTCTTGTCCCTGTGTCTGTCTTTTGAAATCAGCAATTGCATTGATGATATCAGATTTCAGGATGAATTTATCACCCACCTGCGCCACAATTTTATCGGCTACAACTTTTTTCACCTGAGCTTGCAAGCCCAGACTCATCATTACAGCAAGAATTACAAACAGTCTTTTCATAAATGTCTCCTGTTCCAAAAATAACCAATCAGTTAGCTAAGCTTGTCCTGATCAATCTTTTTAACAAAAAAATGAGCTCCGGGCCACACCAAGTGCCAACCTGAAGCTCATCCGGTTTTATCGTTCTATTCTACAAATCAGAGTGTACGCTTTACTTCCAGCTCTTCGTAAGCCACCACAGTATCACCTACTGAGATGTCTGAGAAGTTCTTGATGGTTAAGCCGCACTCATAATTGGTCGCTACTTCCTTCACATCATCCTTGAATCGCTTCAGGCTGCCCAGTTCTGCATAAGCACCTTCTGTTCTCGGATACAACAATACACCGTCGCGGAAGATGCGGATCTTATGATCACGCTTGATCTTACCTTCCGTAACATAAGAACCGGCAATGGTAACCTTATCAAACTTGAACACTTCGCGGATTTCCACAGTTGCCACTTCTTTCTCTTCCACTTTAGGTTCCAACATACCCTCCATTGCACTCTTGATTTCTTCAATAGCAGTGTAGATGATCGAGTACATCTTGATCTGAACACCTTCAGTTTCTGCCAGTTTATTGGCTTGTGCAGAAGGACGTACGTTAAAGCCCACTACTACCGCATCAGATGCTGTTGCCAGCAATACATCACTTTCTGAGATCTGACCAACTGCTTTGTGTACTACGCGTACAGCAATTTCATCGGTAGAGAGTTTTTGCAAAGAATCACTCAATGCTTCTACAGAACCATCCACGTCACCTTTGATGATCACATTCAATTCCTTGAAGTTACCCAGTGCCAGACGGCGACCGATTTCATCCAGTGTGATATGTTTTCTCGCACGCAGACCCTGCTCACGCAAAATCTGTGCACGCTTGGTAGCCACTTCTTTTGCTTCTGCTTCGTCTTCGTATACTTTGAATTTCTCACCAGCCTGAGGTGCACCATTCAGACCCAGTATCACTACCGGTGTAGATGGTGGCGCTTCCTGTACACGCTGATTACGTTCGTTGAACATGGCTTTTACGCGACCATAGTGCTGACCAGAAACGATCAAATCACCCTGACGCAGTGTACCATTCTGTACCAGAATCGTTGCTACATAACCACGACCCTTATCCAACGATGCTTCAATGATGGTACCTGTTGCTTCTCTTTCCGGATTGGCTTTCAGATCCAGCATTTCTGCTTCCAGCAAAATCTTCTCCAGCAAGAGATCAACATTCAGACCCTTCTTCGCAGAGAGTTCCTGGCTCTGGTATTTACCACCCCATGATTCTACCAGCAAATTCATCTGAGATAACTGCTCGTAAATCTTGGTGGGGTTAGCACCTTCCTTATCAATCTTGTTCACGGCAAAGATCATCGGCACACCTGCAGCTTGTGCGTGGCTGATGGCTTCTTTGGTTTGTGGCATCACTGCGTCATCGGCTGCTACCACAATCACCGCAATATCTGTCACCTTCGCACCACGTGCACGCATGGCGGTAAACGCTTCGTGACCAGGTGTATCTAAGAATGCGATTTTCTTTCCATTAGGCAGGCTCACTTCATACGCACCAATGTGCTGAGTGATACCACCCGCTTCACCCGCTACCACACTGGCATTACGGATATAGTCAAGCAATGAAGTCTTACCATGGTCAACGTGACCCATGATGGTCACAATTGGTGCTCTTGGTTGCAGTTCTTCTTCGCCATCTTCGTATTCTTCTTCCTCTTCTTCTACATCATCCACACCCATGAACTCCACTTCAAAGCCAAATTCGCTGGATACCAGTTCAATTACTTCAGCATCCAAACGCTGGTTGATAGATACCATGATGCCGAGGCCCATACACTTACTGATAACTTCAGCAAAACTTACATCCATCAGGTTGGCCAACTCACTCACCGTAACGAATTCTGTTACCTGCAGCTTGTTGTCCATTGAATCATCGCCCATGGAATCTGCCATTTCCTGACGCTTTTCACGGCGCAGTTTGGCTTTCAGGCTCTTACCGCGACCAGTCTGGCCGGCAAGCTTAGCCTGTGTTTCACGAATCTTATCTTGAATTTCTTTTGCGTCGATTTCTTTGTCTTCGCGCTTATCGCGATGTCTGTCTCTGTTACCACCACCGCGATTTTGTCCGCCACCCTGAGGACCGCCGGGACGCGTAAAGCTTGGCTTACCATCGGGACCACGTCTGATGCTGAAATTACTGCCACCACCAGAACTCTGTTGTTGCTGTGGTTGATCACTACCGGCACCGGGACCTTTTTTCTCGATAGGGATACGCTTGCGTTTGCGCTTCTCATCCTTTGCAGCAGGTTTGGGTCTGGTATCACTGTCAACTGGTAGTTCAATCTTACCCAGAATCTTAGGACCCGTCAGCTTCTCTACTTCAATATTCATGATCGCAGGCGCTTCTTCTGCAGGTGCTGGTGTTTCCACCACCGGTGCAGGCGCAGGTGCTTTCTCAACAACAGGCGCAGGCGCTTCTTCTACCGGTGCGGGAGCTGGCGCTGGTGCTTCTGCAGGTGGAGCTGCTTTCTTCGCTGTTTTCTTAGGACGGGTAGAAGTATCTAATGCATCCAGATCAATCTTGTTGATGATCTTGGGGCCTTCTAACTCAGGTGCATCAATTTTTACTACAGCAGGTTCCTCAGCAACCGGTGCGGGCGCAGGTGCTTCCACTACTGGTGCAGGCTCGGGTGCTTTCTCAACAACAGGCGCAGGCGCTTCCACTACTGGTGCGGGAGCTGGCGCTGGTGTTTCCACTTTCTTCTCATCCTTACGGAAAGAGATTTCTTCCTCATCCTTCTTCTTCTTCGCATCGCCCTGCATGCCTCTGGGTATTTCTACCTGATCGGCCTTGTTTTTAGCCACTTTATCGCTTTGGAACTCGCTTTGCAAAGAGCGATACATATCCTCGGTCAGTTTGGCCGTGGGTTTCAACTCTTCGCGGTCGAATCCTTTCTTCACCAGAAATTCAATGAGCGTATCCTGCCCAATATTGAACTCCTTGGCGGCTGCTAACAGTCTTGGTAATTTCAGTTCTGACATATTACTCTTAATAGGCTACTGCTGTTTAAGACCGCAGTAAGACCGGTTTAGTTGCTTTGTTGCAGCATTTGCTGCGGTTCATCAATTACTCTTTATCCATTTCTTCCTGCAGGATGCGAATAACATCTGCAATGGTTTCTTTTTCCAGATCGGTTCTTCTTTCCAGTTCTTCAGGTGTCAGCTTCAATACAGAACGAGCTGTATCGCAACCTACACGCTTGAATTCATCAATGATCCAGGTATCAATTTCATCACTGAATTCATCCAGATCAATATCAAAGTCGTCTGTTACTTCTTCGTCTTCTCTGTATACATCAATCTCATAACCAGTAAGCTCACAAGCCAACTTGATGTTCACACCACGGCGACCTATGGCCAGTGATACCTGATCTGCTTTCAAGAATACATCCGCTTGCTTCTTCTCCTGATCGATATTCATGTAGCTGATCTTAGCCGGCGTTAATGAACGCTGGATCAAGAGTTGAATATTGGTAGTGAAATTGATCACATCAATGTTTTCGTTCTTCAATTCACGTACAATACCGTGAATACGGCTACCCTTCATACCCACGCAGGCACCTACCGGATCAATACGATCATCGTAAGATTCTACAGCCACTTTAGCTCTCTCACCTGGGTCGCGAACGATTTTCTTAATAGCGATCAAACCGTCAAAAATTTCAGGCACTTCAATTTCCAACAATTTGGCGAGGAAGAGCGGACTTGTTCTTGACAGGATAATCACAGGTGAATTATTCTTCATATCAACACGCGCTACAACAGCACGGATATTTTCACCCTTCTTGAAGTAGTCCTGTGGAATCTGCTCTGCTTTTGGCAGAATCAGTTCATTGCCTTCTTCATCTAGCAACAACACTTCTTTCTTCCATACCTGATATACTTCTGCACTGATAATATCTCCAATACGATCTGAGTATTTTTTTACGAGTACGTTCTTCTTCAAATCGCTGATACGGCTGGCCAGGGTTTGCTTGGCAGCAAGGATAGCGCGGCGACCGAAATCATAGATATTCACTTCCTCATAGAGTTCTTCACCCACTTCGAAATCGGGCTCAATCTTCACTGCATCGCTATAGCCGATTTCTGCGAGCGGATCCATCACTTCACCATCTTCCACAATCATTCTGCGGCGAATGATCTCGAGGTCACCCTTCTCCGCGTTCACGATTACGTCGAAATTATCATCAGCACCATATTTCTTGCGCAGCAAGGTTTTGAAAACGTCTTCTACGACTTTCATCATGGTTGGACGGTCGATGTTCTCGGCATCTTTGAACTCCTGGAACGCGTCGATTAAGTTGATACTTGCCATATTACCTTGTTTTTTCGGCCCGCATGGCGGGACTTACGTTAGAATTTGATTTGAACGGTTGTTGATTTTATCTGTTGAAAAGGAATAAGCACTTGTTGGGTAACAGCTTTTTTGCCCTTACCGCTGGTATGTTCCAGCAGAATATCCGCTTCGGCCACTTCCAGCAGTTTACCTTCTTTCTTGGTACCATCTACAAACACCACTTCTACAACGCGACCAATATTCTTGGTGTATTGACGATGCAGTTTCAGGGGCTCATCTACACCAGGAGAAGAAACTTCCAGCGAGTATTCACCCGGAGGAAACATGCCCGAATCTTCAATCATTTTGTAGAGTTTTCGGTTGAACTGTACGCATTTTTCGATCGTAAGTCCTTGATCTCCATCCATATACACACGAATATTGTTCGTGGGTTTGATTCGGATACTTACCAAAAAGTAAGCCGTTTCTTCGGCCAGCAACTGGTTGGCCAGTGCTTCTATTTGCTGAATTTGGGTCTCAATAGCCATAAGCTGACATAGGTACAAAAGAGAAGGGAACGGTGTCCGTTCCCTTCTTTTGCTTCATTTTCCAAGGCAAATGTAGTGCTTAATAGCCATACAAGCCAAATTTGAATTGAAACCACTGTTCCCATTTTAACGATTCTGCGTTTTTACCGCACCCTACCTTTACGCCATGTTACGCATTGTATTATATACCCTGTTGTTCTATTTTTTGTATCGATTCATTTTTGAATTCTTGATTCCGGTTGGCAAAACAGCAGGACAGGTTAGAAAGAAAGTAAAGGAAATGCAGGAGCAACAGGAAGCTTTTCTGCGCAAGCAAGAGCAGTATCAACAACAGACTGCTCGGCCACAAGCACAACCTCAGCCCAAAAAAGCTGGTGGCGACTATATTGAATTTGAAGAAGTGAAGGATTGATCGCTGAATGCGGAGAGCTAAGAGCTGAAAGCAATTTAATTCCTGTTGATTTTTCTAACCACCCTGAAGGCGCTGCTGTTCAGGTTGAAATGAATTGCCTGCTAAAGATTCCAGATTTAATGATACTCGATACGCAAAGTGCCTTTGGTTGCACGATATGCCTTATATGAAACAATTAGCGAGTCAGTATTATAGTAATCAGGATTACCGAAAAAATTAACTGTTCCAGGTGGAAGTGCAATTCCATACACAAAAGCAGTATCATCAATATTACCCGTTATTTTCAGAAATATGCAAGTTCTATTTGCATCATAGTCTTCGGAATAAAAAACAGTATCCCTTCCAACATCTTTTATATCAACTTCATATTTTTTTGATGTACAGGAAAGCAATGCTAAAAGGAATAAAAGCAAGAATACTCTCATGCTGAAAATTTACACACTGATTACGTCTTCTTGAATCAATTTAAAACACAAATTACATTAATCGCAAATTCCTTACTGTTGAATGCTCGCGACCTTCTATAGTTGGCAAAAGCAAGCTCCACTTTTTGCTTTTCACTTTTGACCTGCTTGCCGAAGCCTCGGCGCAGGCAAGCTTATAACTTAATCTCCGTGATCTCCATTCCCTTTTCCAGATAAATGGTTTGCAATCCTACCGCTTGTGCACCTGTAATATTCTTAGGCGTATCATCAATGAACAAGGTTTCAGCAGGATTCAGTTGCTGTTCATCCAGAATAAATTGAAACGCTTCCGGATAGGGCTTACGCAAGCCCATGTATTGTGAGTAGTAAGCTTTGATGAAATAACTGTTGAAATCAACACCCGGATGATCTTGTGTAAAGCGCGCCATGAAAGCATCGTAATGGATCTGATTGGTGTTGGAGAACAAAAAAATGCGGTAACGTTTACTCACTTCTTCTAACCATTGTAGTCTAGTTGCAGGAAAGTCCAGCAGCATAGCATTCCACGCATCGCGAATAGTTTCATCATTGATGCTTGTGCCTGTTTGCTCGCGAAAGCCCTGATAAAAATCTTGCTCACTAATCTTACCGGTTTCTAATTGCTCAAATAATGGATTGGAAAAATGCTGCGTGAAGTAAGTATGAAAGTCTGTTACACCTGCAGCAACAAATGCGTCTTCCGTTAACTGATAATTGAGGTTGAGAAAAACCCCACCCAAATCAAAAATAATATTACGAATGCCTTGCATGCTGCAAGATTACTGAAGAGAAAGGATATTAAGTCTTTTGTCTACTCACCGAAGCCTTGGCACTTTACCATCCGAAGCTTTAGCGAAGGGTGGAGGTGAGTCTTTGGCTTGCTCACCGAAGCCTCGGCATAGGTGAACCTTTTATTTTTGAATTTTACCGTTTGACTTGTGATGTACTACTTAACCGCAAAGGCGCAAAGGCGCTAAGGATCGCTAGGATGGTGTATTGAAAACTTCTTTGAAATAAGCTGATTGCTCTTTGAATTTTTCTTCTTTACTTTTTACTTTTGAATTTTACCTTTTGACCTTTTCTCTTACCAACCATTCACCAACACCATCTTCCCTGTCATTCTTGCTTTTAGATAATCAGTAAGCTCTCTGCCCTGCTTAGGTTTGGCATCACCATAATTCAACTTCACCTGAAACACACTATCCCCCACAGCATTCACCAGCCAGCCACAATGTAATGCAACGATACTGCTATCTATTTGCTGTACTTCTCTTAACAATTGGGTAGCATCTGGTGTGTTGTTTTCGTGCATGCGATTGAGGGCTGATTCAACATTCACCAAGCGTAACGCATTGGCAGCTTGTTGCTCTACCAGATTGCTGAAATCAGACTTAGTAAGTTTTTGCCGATCCTGCCTAATGCGCAGAATAGTATTGGGCATTTGGTACTCGGTTCTAACAAGCGTTTGCAAAGAATCTAATTCCTGCTGACTGAATGTTTTATCGAGTACAACCAATTCAATACCTGCAGGCACGCTGGCAATAATTTTTTTACTCAGCACGATATGTTCTTTTGCAACAAACTGTTCTTCAATAAAACGATTGGCTTTTTTACGCAATCGGTTTTCTTCTACCACCTGCCAGGCAAAAAAGATAGCCGGTAATACCATGATGGCTACAGCCGTACTCATAATACTGCGAATGCGGATGGCCTGCTGCTTATCCACATACTGCACTGGTTGAAAGCGCAGGTATTTCACCATTAAAAAAGTGGCAATACAGATAAAGGTGCAATTGATGAGGTAGAGATAAAAAGCACCCAACATATATTGTAATTGTGCGGTAGCAATACCATATCCAGCAGTACACAAGGGTGGCATCAAGGCAGTAGCAATAGCAACACCGGGAATCACATTGGACTTTTCTTTTCTGGATACACCCACAATGCCTGCCAATCCACCAAACAAAGCAATCAAGACATCAAATATGTTTGGAGAGGTTCTTGCCAGCAATTCTGATTGTGCATCACGAAGTGGCGTGATGAAAAAATAAATCGTTGACACCGTCATGGCAATCAGTGTGGCAATCAACAAATTCTTCAAAGCTTTTTTGAGTAGGGCAAAATCATTGATGGCCAAAGCCATACCTGCACCCACTATTGGACCCATCAAAGGAGAGATTAACATCGCGCCTATGATCACTGCTGTTGAATTGGTATTTAAACCAATGCTAGCCACAAAAATGGCAAAGACAAGTAGCCATAAATTGGTTCCACGGAAAATAACCCCCTTCTTCACAGCTTCAATCACTTCGTTTTCCGGCGCCTTATCTGTATGCAATTCAAATAAGTCTGATATGATATGTTTCAAATGCATAAATGAGATTGCTTTTGTCCAAACAAAAAGAAACTTCGTCCTAAGAAACAATTAATAAATAAGAATTTGCATAAATTATGTCAAAAATCAAGCACATGAAAAAAATGTTTTCTTTTTTGGTAATCCTTGGCATATGCATCAGCTGTGGCAGCAAAGTATATCCTGATACGAACTGGGGTAATGATAAAAAATGGGTTGTTGCTGAAATCAGAGGTGTACCTGTGCAGACAAGTGGTACAGACAAAGATGCACATTTGGTATTTATGCCTGGAGATAAAAGATATGCCGGCACAGGTGGTTGCAATCGCATATCTGGTACTTATACTCTTGAAAAAAAGGATCGCATCACATTCTCCAGTCCTGCCGTTACAAGAATGGCTTGCCCAGATTTAGCATTTGAAAGTAGCTTCCTGAATACGCTTGCTTCAGTTGATAGATTTAGTATTGATAATGGCGTACTACTGCTGAGGAAGGGAGATGAAATTGTCATCAAATTAAAATAAATAAAAAGCCCCATACGAGGGGCTTTTTATTTAGTCGTTTCCAGATCTCTTTTGTCCGCTTTGTCCGGCCGGCTTCATTGCAGGGCGTGTTGCTGGCCTTGACATGCCGCCACCAGCAGGCGCAGGTCTTACCTGTGGTCTGGCTGGCATTGGTCTTTGTTCAAATGTTGGTCTTTGTGCGGGTCGGCTCATTGGCCTTTCCGGATAGACTGCGGGTTTGGATGGCCGTGGTCTTTCAAAGCCGGAACTAGGTAGTGTTACAGGTCTGCTCACTGCAGGTCTTTGTGGCATTACCGGCCGTCTTTTATCTGCTGGCAAAACCGGACCTACTCTATCTCCAGGTCTTGTATAACTATCTCTAAAGCGATGATCTCTTTTGTATTGCTGCACCAACGAAGCATTATTTACCCGGTTTCTATACTGCCAGTGTTGCTGCTGTAGACGGTAATAATTGCTTCTGCGATAATGACTTGACCAGTGCCAATGATAATGGTAGTGATGGTAGTAGTAATCATGCCAGTACCATGGACGCCATGGGCTCCACCAACCGGGGTAATACCCCCAATACCATGGTGAGCGATAAACCACATAACCCGGTGCATAGAGATAGCCCCACATGGGCCATAAGTTTATCCTGATTTGAATATTGCTGCCACCACCAGTACTGCTTTTTGCTTGTTCTTGTTCCGGCTTATCTTGTTTTACAACTTGGTCTTGCTTAGGCTGATAACCGGGATTAGGTGTACTTGTATTCTTTTCATCAAGATCAGCAGGCTCAATAATATAGTCTTTGCCATATAACTCTTCATTACCGATTAGCTGAATAATAATTTTACCCTTTTTATCCTTACTCACTTCAATTACAGCCAAATCCTGAATCTCTTTCTCTGTTACATACACTTGCAAGATGATGGTATGGTTATTCCCAGATTGCTCTGCCACAACCTTGATATAATCAATTTGATCATCTTTATTCAAGTCAAGATTATTCACCCGATTATTCTCTTCATTGAGCTTTTGTTCAAATGCTTCCAGTGTGGGTGACTGCTGAAAAATATTCAATACAGCATACAGATTCAGGTTGTCTCCAGGTAAGCCAAGAGAGTCTGTTTTTTCCTGTGCGCCCGCTGTTAACAACAAGAATAGCAAGCCGGAAAAAAGAATCATTTTTTTCATGCACAATTGCTTTTGATTAAGGTAGCGCTTTTACAAATACCTCCTAAAAAACTGCAATAAAAACCTGAAAAAAACGTTGTGTTAAAGCCTAAGCGCATTAAGCAAACTCATGAAAAAATACCTGCAACTGCTCCGCATTTCCAATTACCTGAAGAATGGCTACATATTTATGCCGGCATTTTTCTCAGGAAGGCTGCTTGAACAGTCCGTTTTTATCAACAGTTGCATCGCTTTTGCAGCTTTTTCGCTGATGGCCAGTGCCATTTACATCCTCAATGATTTGATGGATATCGAAGAAGACAAATTGCATCCGGAAAAAAAATTCAGACCCATCCCTTCCGGTCTGATCAGCAAAACCCAGGCTTACCTGCTCATGGGTTTACTGGCTATGGCATCATTAGGTATTGCTTATTATCTCGAAGCATCTTTAACCTATATCATCGGCGCTTATCTACTGATTAATATTTTCTACTCTATTAAGCTAAAGCATTTTGCCATTATTGATATTGCCATCATCAGTATTGGTTTCATTCTGCGTATTGAAGCAGGCAGTGCTGCTACGGGTATTGAAATCAGTAAATGGCTGATGATGATGGTATTCCTGCTCTCCATGTTTCAGGCCCTGGCCAAACGTATGGATGATGTGGTAATGAACACCGACAGTCAGGTAATTGTTCGCAAATCCGTTGATGGTTACAGCTTAGAGTTTCTGCGTATTGGCATCTCTATTTTGAGTGCTGTCTTGTTTGTTTGTTATCTCATGTACATCACTTCGCCGGAAATTGAAGCGCGTCTGGGTACTGATGCCTACTATACAGCTTTACCGGTTTTGTTGGGCTTGTTTCGTTACCTACAGCTCTGCTATGTTCACAGCCAGAGCGCATCACCCGTGAAAATTCTGATCAAGGATCATTTCATCAAGTTCACGATTCTAGTTTGGATACTTTCATTCGCCTATCTGCTTAAATACAGTTTGCCATGAGCAATGCACAACGCAGGCTTGCAGAAAAAGCTTACCCTTTTTTATTTGTACTCGCGATTACCTATATGCTGGCCAGAACCTGGTCACTGCTAATGCAACCCGTACTAGTAAAAGTATTGCCCTATGCATTCCGGGATGATGATTTTTTCAGTTTCAGCAGCGGACATATCAGAAGAGGACTCATTGGAGAGTTTTTATACCTGCTGCAGCGTAATGGCATCAATAGCATTATTGTATTTACTGCCTTATTGCTACTTGCTTATGTAATCGTATATGGTAAAATTTTCTTCCGCTTATTACAGACATTACCACTCACAGAGCGCTATCTGCTCTTGCTCACACCTTTTGTGATGAATATGGGTATTGACAGAGAGCTGTTTATTCTATTGCCGCTTGTTTGGTTTTACTATCGCAAACAAACAGATCTTGTTTTCTATCTCATCATTGCAGTGATTCTCTTTATTCATGAAATTGCTTTGTTGTTCTATCTACCATTTATCGCTGCATTGTTTCTGAAAACAAGTCCGCTCAAAAAAATCCAGAGGACACTTGCTATCGGTAGTATACTTACTGCTTTAATTATCCTTTTTGGCATCAAAGAACATATCACCAATACGTTGGAGCTGAGCTTTTGGCCAACACAAGGCGTAACCGGTCTCACACAAACCTATCTCTACACTTTCGGCGGAATGCCCGTTTCTGCTTTATTACGTAACCACGGCAGTATTCTTTTATTGAACATAGAAACACTGTATGCCTTACCAGGCATATTGCTCTTTCTGGCATATAGCTTTAGTTGCCTAAACAGAAAACAATGGCTTCCGTACACTACTTTGTTTTATCTGGGCGTGAACGCGCTGTTTTTCATTATGACCATTGACTACGGCCGCTACTTCTATCACTTGTTCTTTCTCTACCTCTTTTTACAAACCAGCGGCTTGGCTGAGAAAGCTGAAACTACGCTCAAAACTATTTCAGCACCAATGATTGGCAAATGGATAGTACGCTTACCGAAATTCACTATACAGCAATACCATATCTGGATTTTGTTACTCTTTATCAACGCGCCTATTGGTTATTGGGTAAGACATACCGAACTTTCACCACGTTGGTGGCAGGAAATTGAATTTCTAATTACCCAGTTTAACACCTGATGCAGGATCAACAACCCATATCAAACAGTATTGCATTCTTTGACTTTGACGGCACCATCACCGACAGAGATATTTTTTTCGATTTTATTTTCTACAGACTTCGTAAAGGACTGCCTATTTGGAAAATGATTCAGGCCCTGCCTGTACTGGCTGCTTATCTACTCAGAATGTTGGACAATGAAACCGCCAAAGAAAAAATCTTTGGCAGTTTATTTCGCGGTGAGCAGCTCGCTGTTTTTCAAAATATGGTGCAGGATTATTACCAGACAGTTTTTACCAATCGCATCAGGCCGGCAGCTTTGGAGAAAATTCAATGGCACCAATCAGCAGCACATCGTGTGGTGATTGTGAGTGCGAATTTTAGTTGGCTGATACAACCTTTTGCAGCTACACATCAATTGGACCTCATCGCTACCGAAGCAGCCATCGATCAGCAAATCATCACCGGAAAATTTGCTACACCCAATTGTTATGGTGAGGAGAAAGTACGCAGAATTCGCGCTACTATCGATAACCTCAATGAATATCAAGAGATATATGCTTATGGCGACAGCAAGGGTGATCATGCACTCTTGCAAATGGCCACAAAACCATTCTACAAGGTTTTCTGATGCTTTGGCAGATAGATGATTCTGTATAAGAGATACAGGAAAAGCATAATACCTGCATACAAATAAGATTGTGCTGCGTTAATGAACGGATATTCTGCAAGCGCATTGGTAATGGTGAAGCAATTGCTCACCAGCAGATAAGACAAGGCCAATATCCAAACTGCTTTTGGTTCTCTTACCCAAATCAAGGGTAGTGCCGCAGCAAATAAACCAATTACAACCCCATAGTGATGCTCCCAGGCTACGGGTGATGCGGCTGTTGCTGATAATATCATGATGCCGATATCCCAGTAACTAGCTTTAGCGCCAGCACGTACAGGCAAAATGAAAGCACCCAGTAATAGCAAAACAGTAACCAGTAAACTTCCATAATACACCACAGGATGAAAAGGTGCAAAGCCTTTTGCATCCCAGTATAAATTATTACCATTGAACAACCATCGGTTCAGCAATCCATTCATTGACTGATTGGCATAAAAGCCTTCACCAATTTTGGAAATATGGCTTAGTACTTTCAGATAAGCCAGGTTTTGTTCCAGTCCGAATAAATACAAAGCAGTAAATCCTCCTATTGCAAGCACAACAAACATGTTAATGGCAAAGCGCCATTCTTTGCGCAGAGCAGCCCAGAACAACAACAAACCATATTGCGGTTTACACAAAACAGCAAGCCCAATTAACCATCCGGCACTTGCTTTCTTTTGCTGCATCCAGTTCCATAGTGCTGCAGTTACCAAAAGATTGATCATCACTTGCAGCTGCCCCAGCGTGAATCCTTTCATCACCGGATAAAAATGCAGGATCATCAAACTACCCAATACAATAAAGCCATTCTTGTCTTGCTTCGTAAGCACAATCCCATTATCCAAAATCGCTTTGAGAGCGATACGTATTGCAAAATAGATGGTGGCAGGAATAGCCAGCCAGGATAATAGATGCAAGACAAACAAAATCTTTTCAGGCGATTGCAAGAGCATGCGCAACGCATACAATGGAATCAATGATGTGAGGGGATATTGAAACTTTACTTTTTCAATAAAGAATAGCTGTTCATAAACAGGCGTCTTGCTTTGCAAGAGTATATCCAGCGCTTTGCTCATTGGCATCCAGGAATCATCGCCGGAACGGAATAGGGTAAATTTGCGCAAATCATCTGTGACGGTAGTTTGATACGTATCAGAAAAATATGCCGCTACATCAATCAGCAGTTCAACGCCAAAAACGGATAACAAAGCAAAAAGAAAAAGCCTTTTCAAAAAAACAGATCGTTCCGCCGGCATATAGAAATTTTCAGGTATAAACGAGGAGGCCTAATATTAATTGCGCCTCATTTCTGGCAATATATAAAACAAAAAAGCAGCTATGCATTGAATCTGCATAACTGCTGATGAATTGCTGTGGGCCCAACTGGGCTTGAACCAGTGACCCTCTGATTATGAGTCAGATGCTCTAACCAACTGAGCTATAGGCCCTGAGAACCAATAAAGGTTACTCGCAAGGCGGCAAAAATAGAGAAATCAGGCTAAAAATGATAGCTGTTGGATTAAAGTCGCAACAACTCTGCTTTCAAAAACTGCTCAACCGATGCATATTTCTTCCGCAACACCACGAGATCATCCGGAATAGCATCCAGATTGGTTCTGTTTTTGGCAGCCAATTCTATCTGGTGCGATAAATGAAACAAATCTGGCACCTGCACCACAGAAACCGAGGATTTTGCATAGTGTGCAGATTTCTGTACCTGATCCCAATCCTGCATGGCAATGGCTTGCTCAATCTTTGCAATGGTCTCAGGCATGCTTTGCAAAAACATATTAATGATGGTTACCTTATAGTCTTTATCGTCACCAGCCAGTTCATACAACATAGAAAGGTCAACCTGAACATCTCCGCTAGAAACAGGCGCAGCCTTTGGCGCTTCTACCACAATCTCGGGCACAGGTGCTACAGGTACTTCAGCCACAGCTGCAGGAATTTCTTCGCGTTTGCTGAATACTTCGTTCAGGGTTGCATAAAATGCATCCAGCCCAAATGGCTTGGCCAAACAGCCATCCATCCCGGCTTCAGCAAACTTATCGCCCTCTTCTTTGCTGCTCCAGCCTGTCATGGCGATGATTGGAGTCTTTAACTGCAACTCTGCTCGGATGATGCGTGTTGCTGTAAAGCCATCCATTTCTGGCATATTGATATCCATCAAAATGATGTCGTAGCTCTTTTCTTTCAGCAGTTGGATGGATTCTATTCCGTTTCCGGCAATATCCAGCAGGGCGCCGGTGTCGGCAAGAGAATGCTTGATCAGCATCTGGTTCACAAAATCGTCTTCCACCACCAGAATTTTCTTGCCCTGCAGCATTGGGTTGTTCATGTACAAGATTTTACCCCTGAAGCAGCTGATTTAGGCCTGCATATCAGGTTATTTTCAATGCGTAAATTAAAACTAATGACCCATTTCAGGCATGTTTTTTTACATCTTAAGCAAAAGCTAAGGCATTGATTTGGCGTATTTTTAACCCTTTCCGTGCCCGCAATTCTATTATTTTTGCCCCCGCCACAACTATTAGCTGGTGCGTAGCACCCGAAAAACACGAAGATGAAAAAAATCGTACTACTGCTTAGTCTTGTTTCCTGCACGGTTGGCTTTGCCCAAAAAACAGCAAGCAAGAAAGAAAAAACAAAAAAAGATTGGTCAAAGCTTGACTTTAGCAATCGTTCAGCCGATCATTTTATGCTGCAATATGGTTCTGACAGCTGGACTGGTGGACCTGATTCCATTCGTACCAAGGGTTTCAGCAGACATTTCAATATGTACTTTATGGTTGATAAGCCATTTAAGACTGATCCACGCTTTAGCGTAGGCCTCGGTGCTGGTATCGGCAGCAGCAATATCTTTTTTGATAAAATGAATTTTGATCTGAAAGCAGCTACAACGCGTTTGCCTATTCGCAATGTGGCAGACACCAATCATTTCAATAAATACAAGCTCACCACTATCTATGGTGAGATTCCTGTTGAACTGCGCTACTTCAGCAATCCAGCAAACCCCAACAAATCCTGGAAAGCAGCATTGGGCGTACGTATTGGTACCATTTTACGCGCACACACCAAGGGCAAGGATTATGTTACCAAAAACGGCGTATCTATCTATGATAACCGCTTTGTTGAAAAAGAAGTTAGTCGCCGTTTCCTGAATGGCACCAAGATTGCCCTCTCTGGAAGAATCGGTTATGGAATTTTGTCGCTGCATGCCACTTATCAGGTAAGTACTGTATTCAAAGAAGGCCTTGGCCCTGAAGTAAGGCCGCTGTCTATTGGTTTAACCATCAGCGGATTATAAGCAAGACACACAAGATTTTTTGAACCATTCCCAAGGGAATGGTTTTTTATTTCGGCATGGCCCGAAATCAATTCATTTACCTTTGCCGCAAAACCAATCAGCTTGATTGAGAAACAACATAAGATTAAGGGAGAAGAGAGAGCCGTACTAGTAGGATTAGTGCAGAAAGACCAGACCTATGCACAGGTTGAAGAATATCTGGATGAACTCGCATTCCTTGCCGATACTGCCGGAGCAACATCTGTTAAACGCTTCACACAGAAAATGCAGCATCCAGACAGCCGCACATTTGTAGGCAAGGGCAAGCTGGAGGAGATACGTGATTATGTGTTAGGTAGAAATATAGACCTCATCATTTTTGATGATGAACTAACCGGATCACAGATCACCAATATTGAAAAAGAGCTCAAGGTTAAAACCATCGATAGAAGTGATTTGATCTTGGACATTTTCGCCCGCAGGGCCAGAACAGCGCAAGCCAAAGTACAAGTGGAATTGGCTCAATACCAATACCTCTTACCAAGGTTAAAAGGTATGTGGCAACACTTGGAAAGACAAGGAGGTGGTATTGGTACACGCGGCCCCGGTGAAACTGAAATTGAAACAGACCGTCGTATTGTAAAAGATAAAATTGCCTTGCTGCGCAAGCGTTTGGCTGAGATTGATAAGCAATCCTTCACTCAACGCAAAGACCGTGGTGAATTCATCCGTGTATCACTCGTTGGTTATACCAACGTAGGTAAGAGTACACTGATGAACCTGCTCAGCAAGAGTGAAGTATTTGCAGAAAACAAACTCTTCGCAACGCTGGACACCACTACACGTAAAGTGGTTTTTGAGAACACACCATTCTTGTTGAGTGATACCGTAGGTTTTATCCGTAAGCTGCCACACCACTTGGTAGAAAGTTTCAAGAGCACACTGGATGAAGTACGCGAAGCGGATATTCTTTTGCATGTAGTAGATATTTCTCATCCGCAGCATGAAGACCAGATTGGTGTAGTGAATAAGACATTACAGGAATTGAAAGCTTTTGACAAACCCATCCTCACCGTTTTTAATAAGATGGATTTGTATGAAAGCAAGAATTTCGACGAATGGTTGCCCGATGATGTACGCATAGAAATTCTACGTGAGCTGCGCGAAAAATGGGCGCATATCACCGATAATAATTGCGTATTTGTGTCTGCATTAGAGCGAAGCAATATTGAAGCTTTACGTACCTCCATCATGGAAAAAGTACGCGCCATGTATCAAGTGCGGTACCCTTATAAAACAGTGTATTTCTAATGAGTAAGTTGGTCTGGACCAAAGTGGCTGAAAGTCTGGCGGAGATTCGCTGGAATGAGCGCAATCTGGCCATCGTAGAAGCGGAAGGTCAGGTCTTTACAATGGCGCGTTTTCAGGACCAGGTTTTTGCCTGTGCACACAAGTGCCCACATGCCAGCGGCATCATGGCCGATGGGTTTATTGATGCAAGGGGGCAGGTGGTTTGTCCGCTCCACCGCTACCGGTTCGATCTGCGTAATGGCCGTAATACCACCGGTGAAGGCTATTACCTGCGCACGTATACTGTAGAAATCAGGGAAGATGGGGTATTTCTGGGCCGGGAACAAAAAGGCTTGTTTGGCTGGAGCTAAAAAAATGGCCTTAGATTTTGCTGACAATCATTTTTCCCTATTTTTGCTGCCCCGAATCCAAACGGATAAGGTAGGATTCCTTAGTAGCTCAGTTGGTTAGAGTCCCGAAACTTCGGGATTAATCAGAGGAGTCAAAGGGACGGAAAATATTCCTCAGTAGCTCAGTTGGTTAGAGCATCTGACTGTTAATCAGAGGGTCACTGGTTCAAGTCCAGTCTGAGGAGCAAACCCCCGACAAGCAATTGTTGGGGGTTTTGTTTTTTGATTGAGACTTGCGAATACAACACTTAAAAATAATTTGTCCATAATCATATTCATCGTAATATTGCGATGAAATGGGCATTACTAAGACAATAGACTACAGCAAACAGGAACTGGAAATAGCCCGCTATGCCAAGGCATTAGCGCACCCGGCGCGTGTGGCTATTCTGCAATTACTCCTGAAAAAGCAGGCATGTGTGTGCGGCGATATTGTAGACGAGCTACCCATTGCGCAATCAACCGTATCACAACACTTGAAAGAACTGAAAGATGCAGGCCTCATCAAAGGCAATATTGAAGGTGTTGCTACCTGCTATTGCATTGATGACAAAGCCTGGAACAAAGCCGTAAGCCTGTTAAGTGGCCTGCTGGGTAAACAACCGATTTTACAACAAAGCTGCTGCTGATTTTTTTTACACTAATTCATCGCATTATTACGATTAACCTTAAAACAATCAATATGAAAACAGATGCTGAACTGAAAGCCCTTGTACGTGAAAAGTATAGTGAGATAGCACTGCAAGACAAAGCTACCAATATGTCTTCCTGTTGCGGCGCAGGCGGTTGCTCTACAGAAGTCTACAATATCATGTCGGATGATTACAGCAATTTAAATGGTTATACCGAAGCAGCAGATTTGGGTCTGGGTTGCGGAATGCCTACTCAGTTTGCACAAATCAAACCCGGCGATACTGTGATTGATTTGGGCAGTGGCGCAGGTAATGATTGCTTTGTGGCACGTCATGAAACTGGTGTGAGTGGCAAAGTAATTGGTATCGATTTTACACCTGCCATGGTGGAGAAAGCCCGCGCCAATGCAGAAAAACTCGGCTACAATAACGTTGAGTTCAGACAAGGTGATATTGAGCAAATGCCCGTAAGTGCAAATATGGCTGATGTGATTGTGAGCAATTGCGTATTGAATCTTGTACCCAATAAAGATGGCGTATTCAAAGAAATCTATCGCGTTTTGAAACCCGGCGGCCACTTCAGCATTAGTGATGTGGTACTGGTAGGCAATCTGCCTGCAGCATTACAACAAGCCGCTGAAATGTACGCGGGCTGTGTATCAGGCGCCATTCAGAAAGATGTGTATCTGGAACTGATTCGTATCAATGGATTTGAGCAAGTTACCATTCAGAAAGAAAAACCCATCATCATCCCTGATGATATCTTACAGCAATACCTGAACGCTGAACAATTGGCTCAATTCAAATCAAGTGAGCTTGGTATTTTCAGCATCACCGTTTTTGCACAAAAACCATCAACCGAAAAAACCAACTGCTGCACACCAGGATCTGGTTGCTGCTAAACAAAAGACTATGTCGGCCAATAACTGCGCACCTGCACACGAAAGAAAACAACTCGGGTTTCTGGACAGATACCTGACACTATGGATTTTTCTGGCCATGTTGGCCGGGGTAGGCATCGGCTATTACATGCCTGAATCATCCGATTATGTAAAAACACTTTCCTCAGGCACCACCAATATTCCATTAGCCATTGGTTTGATCCTGATGATGTATCCGCCTTTTGTGAAAGTGCGTTATCATTTATTAGGTGAAGTGTTCCGCAATACCAAAGTGCTGGGCGCTTCACTTTTCCTGAACTGGATTATTGGCCCCATACTCATGTTTGTACTGGCTATTTTCTTTTTGCAGGATTATCCTGAATACATGACGGGATTAATTCTGATTGGTCTGGCACGTTGTATCGCCATGGTGATTGTATGGAACGAACTGGCTGAAGGCAGTCGCGAATATGCAGCCGGCTTGGTAGCACTCAATAGCATCTTCCAAGTTTTGCTGTATAGCGTCTACGCTTATGTATTCATCACCCTACTACCACCGCTTTTTGGATTTACCGGTGCAGTTGTAGCAATCACAATCGGTGAAATTGCGCAGACGGTTGCTATCTACCTCGGTATTCCCTTTGCTGCAGGCTATCTCACACGTTGGTTGCTGATAAAAGCAAAAGGTGAAAACTGGCTCAATGAAGTATTCATTCCGAAGATCAGTCCGATTACATTGATTGCCCTGCTTTTCACTATAGTAGTCATGTTCAGCCTGAAAGGGAAAGCCATTGTACAGATTCCGATGGATGTTTTGCGCATTGCGCTTCCGCTAATTATTTATTTCGCCATCATGTTCTTCGTGAGTTTCCTGATTGGCAAAAAACTAGGCGCAGATTATGCAACCAATACTTCCATTGCATTTACTGCAGCAGGCAACAATTTCGAGTTGGCTATCGCGGTTGCTATTGGTGTATTTGGTATTCAGAGCGGACAAGCATTTGCTGGCGTTATCGGTCCGCTGGTAGAAGTGCCAGCGCTGATTATTCTGGTAAAAGTTGCATTCTGGTTAAGAGATCAATTCTATCGTTCAAAATAAATGTATGAAAACAATTCTTGTACTCTGTACAGGCAATAGCTGCAGAAGCCAGATTGCCCATGGTTATTTAGCAAAGTTTGCAGGCAACAAAGCCCAGATTCTCAGTGCTGGTGTGGAAACACATGGTGTTAACCCAAGAGCCATTGCCACCATGCAAGAAGATGGGGTTGATATTTCGCACCACACTTCCAATAATGTGTTGGAATATCAGGGACTGCCCGTTGACTTTGTCATCACAGTTTGTGATAACGCCAAAGAACGTTGCCCGGTCTTTCCAAGTGCAGCACAAAAATTCCATTACAATTTCCCTGACCCAGCAAAAGCAACGGGTACAGAAGAGGAAATCATGGCACAGTTCCGTAGCGTGCGCGATATGATCAAGACCTATTGCGCAGATTTTGTAGCAGCCAATCTGTAGTACCACTTAATCGTTGTCCTCAAAATGCAGGTGCTGGTGATGTGCGCCTGCTGCGAGGTGCAAGGCAAAACTGGCGATGGCTGTATCCTTCAATACATTGATGAGGGCAAACACCTTCATCTCTTCCATACCTGCATTGAGGTAATTAGGCAGGTGCACGGTGAGTATGAAGAAGAAGAGAAAACCAGCCAATAAATAGCTGGCCAGCTTCACATAATAATTGAAGATAAATGAGAAGCCTACCAGTATAAAACAGATACCAACGAGATAAGCCCATTTAATGCCACCCGGTAAAAAGAAGGGCACATAAACTAAAAGATCGTTGGGTTTCATGAGGTGATAACTACCAATGCAGATCAAAACGATGGCCAACAGATAAATGGCGATACGGGATACCACATGGTATTTGCTTAGATCTAAACGCATGATATAGGGGTTTGGTTACCATAAGGTACAACAAGCCCAAACGCAACTGCGCTTTTGTGTCAGCTTCACCAACAAGTATCTCAACAAAATTTTCTCGCTTACTGCGCAATCAAACTAATGGCAAAACCACCACCGGCTGCCATACGCAACAACAACTTATCGTCTTTTTGCACTATACGCTGTTCAATTGTATAGGCTTCAGGGTTCTTGGCATAATCGGCATCAGCAGCATCCCGATAAATACTTGCACGATATGTTTTGCCCGTCTCCAAAAAATCTAAGACTATTTCCTGCTGACGCGATTGCTCATCGGTTATACCGCCAATAAACCAATCCGATTTTGCTTTTGCCCTTCGGGCGATGGTAATGTAATCACCAGGCTCAGCAAACAGCACTTTCGTCTCAGACCAATTCACGGGTACATCCTTGATAAATTGAAACGCATCTAAATGTTGTTCGTAATTCTCAGGAAGATCAGCAGCCATCTGCATAGGACTATACATCGTAACATACAAGGCCAGCTGTTTGGCTAAAGTAGATCGTACTCTTTGTTTTCGAGCCGGCACAAACTGATTCAACTGCATATGAAACAAACCGGGTGTATAATCCATGGGGCCACCCATTAACCGCGTAAAAGGCAGAATGGTATTGTGCGCAGGCGTAATACCCAAAGTTGGTGCATTGTTGAACTCCGCTCCGCGGGAAGCTTCTGCAGCCATGAAATTTGGATATGTTCTGTGCAAGCCCGTTGGCCTTACTGGTTCATGTGCATCAATCATGATGCCATATTTCGCGGCTTTCTGAATAACGCGATTATAGTGATTCACCATCCATTGACCATCATGGTGTTCTCCGCGTGGAATGATTTGCCCAACATAACCAGTTTTCACCGAACGCATATTGTGGTTAATCATAAACCGATAAGCTGTATCCATCCATCGTTCATAGTTAGTAGCGGCACCTGATGTTTCGTGATGCATGATGATTTGCACATTCTTTTCTTTGGCATAAGCCACCAAGTGATTGATATCATAATCAGGATAGGGCGTAATAAAATCAAACACATTTTCTTTCCAGTGGCCAATCCAATCTTCCCAACCTATGTTCCACCCCTCAATCAACACCCCATCAAAACCATGCTGTGCTGCAAAGTCGATGTAACGCTTCACATTAGCTGTATTGGCACCATGCTTACCTCCTGCCAATTGCCAGGTTGCTTTACCAATATGCATCTCCCACCACATACCCAGAAATTTTTGGGGACGAATAAAATCGGTTTGCGGTAATGCATTGGGCTCGTTTAAGTTCAGAATAGTTCTAGACAGTAATAAGTCTGCAGCACGATCACTCACCAATACAGTACGCCATGGGGTTGAAAAAGGTGCATGCACATAGGCTTTGTTACCAACGGCATCCGGCACTAGTTGTGAAACAAATGTTTTTGCAGCAGGCTGATACAATAACTGCATGGCAGGATAATTCACCAAAGCCGCTTCATGGATATTAATGTACAAACCATCTGCGGACTTCATCTGCAAAGGGGTTTGTACCCCTGTTTTACTAAACCGCGTTGTTACCAGAATATCTTTCTCTTTTGCGCCGGCTTTGAACGCATCAATTGCAGAAAGCTTGGTTTGCTCATAAGCGTATTCATTGGTATCATAATCGCCGGGAATCCAGAAAGCAGTATGATCACCCGTTAGTCGAAATTGTGTTTGCTCATCCTGAACAACAAAATAATCTATGCCATTCTGCTGTGGAAACACATATCGAAAACCAACACCATCTGCAAACACTCGAAACTGAATATCTATTTTCAGGAATGGGGTATGTATTTGTTGCAGATGCAGCACCAACTGCGCATGGCTATTGAGAATGGCATCTTCCTCACCCCAAATGGGTTGCCATCGCTCATCAAATCTACTTGTATCAACTCCCAGTAATTTGAATCGATTCAGCACTGTAGCCGGCTTATTGATTTTAAATGAAAAGCTGGAGGGTAATACAACCTGCTTACCCTTAAACTGAACAGCGTATGTAACCACTCCATCAGGCTTTACTTCGGTGCTTAACTGTACAAACTGTTTACTGATAGTAATTTTTTGTGCACTTACATTAACAGCTAATATGCTGATCAACAGCAATAAGATGATTCTTTGCATATACAGGAATTCACTACAATGAATGTACTGCATTCAAACGAGTAAACCTATGCAGCATAAGACAGTCAAACCTCTATGCCGCCACTCAGTAAATCAGCAAAGATTCTTTTACTCGCCTCTAGCTTATGGTATTTTGGAGAAGGCCTGTTTGGTCCACTCTTCGCAGTATTTGCTGAGAAAGTGGGCGGTGATATCATGGATATTACCTGGGCATGGTCTTTATACCTGATTGTAACAGGTATTGCTTATGTGGCTATTGGCAAACTATTCAACAGAACCAAATGGAAATCAAAACTCATTGTGATTGGTTATGCTTTGAACACCCTATTTACCTTCGCTTATTTACTTGTAGATAATACTATTGATCTATTGCTGGTGCAGGTTGGACTTGGCCTAGCCGAAGCAGTTTCCACACCTGCATGGGATGCTTCTTTTGCATCTGAGCTCGAGGACACGAATGATACTTTTCTGTGGGGTATCGCCAACGGACAATCCTTTTTTGTATCAGGCATTGCGATTGCGATTGGAGGATTGATTGCGAATTATATCTCCTTTGATGCGCTTTTCATATTAATGGGTAGCATTCAATTCCTGGCAACCATTATTCAGGCAAGGACCGCATTTGGCAAAAGCCATACAATTACTGCCAATCCTGGCTTGTAATAGCATAAACCACATTCAAACGACTTGCTTCTCCGTAATACGCCACTTCTTCCTCGCCTATGAAACGAGCTCCCAATTTTTCCATGGCTTTTCTGGAACGAATATTATTGGCACCAACATGGAAGATGATGGTATCTGCATATTGCAATGCATGTGTAATCATTAAATGCTTGACGGTTCGATTATAAGGCTTTCCCCAGCAAGACCTACTGAAAAAAGTATACCCAATTTTTACTTCACGTTGCTCAGGCAGATAATCATAAAATCTACTGCACCCAATAACAGCACCTGTTGCCGCATCGGTAATTAATAGCGCACCTTTTGATTCCATGGCACCTGTGAAATAATTGGTGAACACTTCTCGCTTGTATCTGTCCGGATTGGGATGTTGTTCCCAAATCAATGGATCAGCTGCTACTGCATACAAGGCTTCAAAATCAGCTGCCTGCAATGGGCATAAATGCACTAATTCATTTGAAAGATTTGGTTGCCAATTGGGTTGCATAAATTTATTTTAATCGGATAGTTGCTACCACCGGTAAATGATCTGAAAATATTTGAGGGAGCACTGCTGCACTGTGTATTTTCTTGACTGCATGTTTTTGCACAAACACATAATCAATTTTTTTAGTAGGTTTTTCTACCGGATAAGTATACGCTTGCGTATTGGTACAATCCTGAAAAGCAGTTGTCAGTAACTCTATGGCACCCGTTCCCGGCTCTGCATTCATATCACCTGTAAGGATTACAGGCATTGTGTATTGCTGAAATGTATGCACCAATTCCTGCGCTTGTTGTTTTCTGGATGCTGCATCCCGATAATCCAGATGTACTGTTGAGAATGCAACTGCACGCTTATTAATGGTAACAAATACTGTAAGCAAGGCCCTGGTCTCCTGTTTACCCATACTCTGCAGCGAAATTCTATCATGATGTACAGAGTCGATGGGATATCTGGATAAAACCGCCAAGCCATACGCACCACCATCAAATGCAAAATGCCTGCTGAAAATACCATGCATTCCGGTTATCTGTTTCAGTTGCTCCAGCTGATCCACTTTACCAGATCTGTTACAAACACTATCAACTTCCTGCAAACCAATTAAACCCGCACCTGATGATTTGATCCATTCAGCCATTGGCTTCAACTGATCTTTGTTCTGCGCATCCTGTGCGATATGAATATTATAAGAAAGAGCTTGCACCTTTTGCGCCTGCAAGACTGAGCAGCTCAAAAGCATAAAAACTAACAGTGTAGTAATTCTTTGATTCAGCATGTACATCTAAGATAAACATCTGTTGCATAAAAAACCCCGCTCCGCAAAAGCAGAGCAGGGCACCTAAACAAACCAAAACACTGGCTTGCATCATCCATGCGTATACCCTTTGATCAGGTATAACGCTATGATAACCGCTATCAGACAAATTGCAGCAACCAGCTGCGCCCACATGAGGCGTCTGTCACGGGTATTATTTTCCGTTTCCATGTAAAGAGTTTATCGTGAATAAAAATGTTCAACCATTCACGATAACTGGGGAGGAGGCGTAGGAACTTTTTTGAATACTTTTTCAGCTGCAAACTGTTCTGCATCATTAAATGCAGCCAATGGTTCAGCTAACTGACTGCATTGCACATGACAATGCAATTGCTCATCGCAAACACTGTCTTTAGAAAAATCAGGAATCAGGTTGGCACTACTTTGGCCATGTTGCTTTTCCTTATCAGTAATAGAATCTGAAACCAGCCCTACCAGCAGGGTAAGTAAATTTTCACGGTAAATACCTTCTTTACTCACACCCAGATCTGGTGAACCTGGATCATTAAAGCTTACACTATTGAGCAGCAGAAAACAGGCCAGACTCACCCAGAGTCTGTGTAATATCCAATGTTTATATGCTGCTAATTGAAACATGAAATGCCTGATGAATAAAAAAAGAATTTTGCCTTGCTACACTACAAAGTGCAAAGCTCATACAGGCGGCTGAAAAGGCAGGGAAAGCGGATCTTCCGGTAATGTTGTATCGAAAGGATACTGATGCTGCGGCAATTGTGTTTCTGCTGTAACAAATTCAGCATGCTGAATTGCTGTCATAAAAACATCTGATTGATCATCACCATCTTTTTCGGGGCCATCTGGCAACTCCTGATCATCGGGCATTGTGGCCATGCAGGCAATAGAAGCTTGCTCCTGCGGAAAAACTGCTATACCCATTTGCATAGTCATGCTCATCAGTACCAAGAAAGCACCAATCAGGCAAAGCAATGGATATCTTCTCCCGTTAAACATGACTAATTAAAGAAACAAACTTTATACCAACTTATTGTGCAGGTCTAAAAAACAATTTATACAAACCATGCCTGCCCGGCATTTTACTGACCCGATTTCACTTCCAAATCTTCGGGCTTGGTTACATCTATCTGATAACCACCCTTGTACTCCTTCACTTTCCCTTTGACACAGATCTCTTTATTGAGTAAAAATTCTTCCGGCTTCCAAGTAAAATTTTTTCGGCTATCTCCGTCAATGACTACAGTCATTTTCTGATTAGGGTATTTTCCACCCAGGTTGATCAGGGTTAATTGACGTGCTGAATTGTCCAGGAATCGGGCACTATATACTTTATCACACACTTTTACTTCCTTACCAACATATTTGGCGATATCATCGATACTGATAGTTTCCTGTGCTTTAGCAGCCAGACCCAGAAAGCATACAAAAACAAACAGCAATAGTTTTCTCATACAAATCGATTTGAGCAGGCAATTTCGGGAATCAGCGGGAATTTTGTCTACCTAATCTATAGCTATTGATCCATACAAATGCTATTGCAAGCAATACCAATACAACGCCCAATGTGGTAAGTTTTTCCAAGAGGGCGAGTCTTGGACCCTGCGAAGCGTGAATACCCCATAGGGCCCAGGCAATCACCAATGCCGGTGCAATTGTTCGCTTGCCGAAAACAAAGAAGAAAGCCAATATGATGGCTATGATGATCATGATTGCACTCCACTGATAGGATGCAATACCAGCACCATCCCAACGCAGTTTAACAAGCAGGGCCGTCACATTGGCGATAGTGGCCACAGATATCCAACCCAGGTATACTGTAAAGGGTGTCCACAACCAAAATTGTTTTCTGCCTTGCATATCCCGCGCAAGCGGATAGGCTTTGATGAATAAAACAATGAGTGTAACCAGAAAAGCCAACATGATCAATAAAGAAATGGTCATTTGCAGGTAGTGCCAAGCCAGAATCCATCCTGCATTCCAGATACAGGTGAGTTGGAAATATGGATTTACTGTATTGATATAGGCCTTTGTTGCAGCATCTGTTTGGTAACGTATTTCATACAAAGTTACCTGAGTGGTATAACCAATGATGAGTAAATAAATCACCGACCAAATACTGAACGTAAAACCAGCAGGCACAAAATAGTTTGGATACAAACCGGATATCTGTCCGGTATTCATACCATTGATGGGCAGCACATTGGCCAGGGTATTCACCGTCAATACCAGTATCAACAATAACCAGTTAATGAGTATACGCATGTGTGCAGTTTTAAAACCAGCCTCTTCTTTTAAAAACCCAAAGCATCCAGCCAGGCACAATCAGCATCAAACCTACGGCAATAAAAAAGCCATATTGATGATGCAGGTAAGGAATACGATCGAAGTTCATACCGAAAATACCACCAATCACCGTTGCAGGCGCAAGTAAGCAGGTTACTATCGCCATTACTTTCATCACTTCATTCATTCGCAGGTTAACATTACTCAGGTAAAGATCCTGCAAGTTCATCATCATATCGCGATAGCTCTCTACCAATTCAGATGCCTGTACAATGTGGTCATAGATATCTTTAAAATATTTTGTGGTTCTATCTTCCAGCAACTCACTTTCGCTGCGGATAAAACCATTCACCAAATCTCTTACTGGACCTACATTTCGCTTTAATACAATCAATTCTTTACGCAGGTTGTTGATCTCGGCCAAGGATCTGGTATTACTATGGCGAATGATTTTCTCTTCCAATACCTCAATGCGCTCACTTAATTGCTCCATCACCAGGAAGTAATGATCCACAATCATATCCAGCATCATATAACAGAGATAATCTGCTTTGCTCTGTCTGAGTTTGCTATTCGCAATTCGGAGCTTTTCGCGAAGTCCGTTAAACACATCCCTACTCGCATCCTCTTGAAAAGAGATCACAAAATCCTTTCCCAGCACAACACTGATTTGCTCCACTTCAACTGCACCGCGCTGCTCGTTGAAATAGAGCATATTCAATAAACAAAAGAGTACATTGTCAATTTCATCCATCTTAGGTCTTTGCCCAACACTGATGATATCCTCTACAATCAGGTAGTGAATCCCGAAATGCTGGCAAACCGTCTCAACATCTGTTTTGCGGATGCCGTCAATATTGATCCAGGTAATATTGTTATTGTCTCTGAAAGGAAAACAGGTAGCTACTGAATCTGTTTGCTGTTCATGAAAATGATCACCATTGTAATCATAGATCATCACCTGAACCTCTTTGGCTTCCTGCCGAACAGGCGGAATGGTTGGATTCACATGAAAGATATCCCGGGTTCGCTTTGTGTTAAAAGCACTGAGCGGATTAAGGTATTTCAGGTATCTGCCTGCAGCAAGATTTGACATAGCATGAAGTTAAATCTTTGTAACAGATTCAAAAGCATGACTTTGGTTATTGTTTGTACCGGCACCCTACAGTATTTTAGTGAAAAGCCTTATATGAAACTTGCCCAATCGTTTGCCACAGAGCTGGAATATGAAGCAGGTATTACCATCAAATTTCTTGAAAGAGTGCCTTTGGATCGTTTTGACTGGGCACCGCACGAAAAAAGTATGTCGATCGGCCAATTAGCCAACCATATTGCTGAAATGCCTGCATGGATACCCATTACCCTCAACAGCACTGAGCTTGATTTTGATCAATTCAAGTTCACGCGTTGGAATTATCGGGACAATACAGCATTAATCAATGCATTTAGTGCAGCGGTTCAGGAAGCAAACAAACTATTCTTAGCAACCAGCAACGAGGCATTCATGGATTTGTGGACTTTACGCCGGGGCGAGCACATCACTTTCACCCTGCCCAAAGCGGCAGTGATCAGAAACAATTGCCTGAACCACCTCTACCACCACAGAGCCCAACTGAGCGTATACTTGCGCCTGCTGGATATTCCTGTTCCGGGTGCATATGGACCTAGTGCAGACGAAAAACGTGCCAGTTAAGCCGGTGGTTTTTGATATATTTATTGTCCTATGGTTACACTCGCATTCTACAACCTCAAAGGTGGTGTTGGCAAAACTGCTTCCACCATAAATCTGGCCTACCTGTCGGCTAAAGCTGGTTACAATACCCTTGTGTGGGACCTTGATCCGCAGGGATCTGCCTCATTTTATTTGGGTGCCGAAGCGCAGATGAAGAATGAATCAAAGAAACTGTTGAGCAATGAGCTTTCATTGACTGAAGCTGCCATACCGACTGCCTATCCAAATCTTTCTGTTATTCCTGCAGATTTATCCGCGAGAAATGCAGATGTGCTGCTAAGTGAACTGAAGCAATCCAAAAAACGTATTGGACAACTCTTACAAACGCTCAAGAAAGATTATGATGTAGTGATATTGGATTGTCCACCCGGCATCTCACTCTTGCATGAAAACATTTTTCATGGCTGCGATTGGGTATTGATGCCGAATATTCCAACCACTTTATCTATTCGCTCTTACGAAACTGTTGCTGATTATTTTAAAGAGAATGGTTTAGACCTCAGTAAACTGAAATGCTTTTTCAGCATGGTGGATCATCGCAAAAATCTGCACCACGAAACCATGCAAAGTTTTTATAAAGACAAAGTATTCTTTAAGAACTATGTGCCTTATTTGAGTGATGTAGAAAAGATGGGAACACATCAGGCACCACTGGAAACCTTTGCTGCCAGTAGTTATGCTGCTGCCTGCTACCGCGATCTCTGGAAAGAAATTAGCAAGCATTGTATTCAGTAAAGAAGACAGAACCAAGTATTTAGAAGATAGCTGCAGCGAAACCTGCATACAAACAAAAACCAAGCAACCATGCACAAATCCATCACTTCCTGGTATAGTCCGGCATTAGGTACGGAAATGCCGATTGTCACATATGGCCATTATGGCTTTGCCCTTTTGTTGATTCCAACTGCTGCTGCAGATTATCTGGAATATGAGCGCTTTCAAATGATTGATGCATTGGCACCCTTCATCAACAGCGGAAAGATGAAAGTGTACAGTATCAACAGCATGAATAAGGAAAGCTGGCTGAATAATGAAATGGAACCAGCGCACAAAGCCATTCGCCACAACCAGTTCAATGAATATGTATTCAATGAAGTAGTGCCTTTTATCCGCAATAGCAGCAGCAATGACACCATGGTCTATACCTGCGGCGCTTCCTTTGGTGCACTACATGCCATGAACCTCTTCCTGAAAAGACCAGATATTCTCAACGGTTGTATCAGTATGAGCGGTGTATATGCACTTACTGAATACACAAAGGGTTTCTGGGATGAGCAAGTCTATTACAATAGCCCAGAGCATTATATTCCGCATTTGTCGGACCCCTGGTATCTGGATAAGATCAAATCATCACACCATATCCATATTTATAGCGGCAGTGGAGATTATGAAGACCCAAATGCATCGCGCAGAATTGCAGATATCCTTGGCGCCAAAGGCATCTGGTGCGATCTGGATGTATGGGGCGCTGATATCAAACACGACTGGCCAACCTGGCTGGCCATGCTACCCTATATCATCGGCACAAAATTCTAGCCAACATATTTGCAAAAAAGCCGTTAATACAACCAATCAGCCCCTGCCATTTGCCGGGGCTGACTTAATATTACAGCTTTAAATGCCGGATTTGAGTACACTGCTACGAAGCTTCTTAATTGCTTGCATCATTTTTTGCTCTGCACAAACCCTGTTTGCGCAAAAATTGGTTCGTATTTGCGGCACTGTATATGATATTACTGCAAGAAATCCAATCGAAGCTGTTGCCGTAATTGCTAAATCGGGCAGGGGTACCATCACCGATTCTTTGGGTCAGTATTGTATCAATGTGCCAGAAAATGATTCTATCTGGTTTCAGCTGATTGGCAAATCCACCAAAAAGTATGCAGTAGATACCATTACCAACTACGACAATTTTAATGTGTCTGTCTATGTACGCGCCACTGAATTGCCTGCGGTAAGGGTAAGAAACAATTATTACAGGTACGATTCTATACAGAACCGGCAGGACTACGCGAAATATTTTGATTTCAGAAAACCCGGCTTACGTGTGACCAATGCATCTCCGCTCAGTGGCGGAGCAGGTATGGGTTTTGACTTAGCAGAACTGATCAATGTGTTTCGTTTCGACAGAACAAGAAGATTAGAAGCACTGCAAAAAAGATTGGTGGAACAGGAGCATGAGAAATATGTAAACTATCGCTTTAGTAAACAGTTTGTTCGTAAGATCACCAAGCTTCAATCTCCCGAACTGGATACTTTCATGCTACGCTTTCGCCCCGATTATGAAATGGTACAAATCATGAATGATTTGGAATTAGGCTACTATATCCAGAAATGCTACGAAACATTCAAGATGAACCGCCGCAGAGCGTACAATCCTATGCGAAGAAGGGATGATTGATTGCGTACAATCCATCACCCCTTCAGTACTAACTATTTTGAAATTCAATTACTGTATCGCTACCACAGGCACCTGTAAAGCAGCACATCGTTCATTCAATTTCTTCACACGAGATTTCAGTTCATTAAGCACATTGGCATGTTTTTGCCAAATAGTATCCAACTCCTGATAACGGGTTTCTTGTCCCTTGGTTACATAAGGAATATTGGCATCCATCTCACCTTTGAGGAAGATATAATCTGCTGTAAGCTTATTTACATAATTGATGATATCATCATTGGATTTGGCTTTGGTTTGTACAAGTTCTGCTTCCCACAGATTAATATCCTTGATCAACGATGCAATTTCCTGATGCAAATCGCCATACTGATGCTGTTCCTTGGTTTGCTCCTGTAATTGCGTTAATTGATTACGCACTTTACGCATTTGCGTGATGCTGGCATGAATGGTATTTACAGAAGCTTCTACTTTACTGGCCAGTTGATGTTGCGCTTGATAGTCTGCTTCACTCGCTTTGATACGCGGATCGGCTTTCAGCTGAAAACTAGTTGTAGCAGATTGATTGCCGTAAGTGAGTACAGCGCTGTACTGTCCGGGTATGGCCCTATGCCCTTCATACATACCTTCAATGAATACACCATCCACACCGTTCACTGTTGGATAACGCAAATCCCATACAAAACGATTGATGCCGGGTTTTGTACTCAACAAAGGATCAGATGATGGACCACCCGGATAATCGCCAATAAAGTTTTTGTCTGGCGATGTGCTATAGGTTCTTACCACTTCACCTTTGGCATCTCTGATGGTTAATGTCAATGTTGCATCTGATTTCACTGTATCCGGTAATTGATAGTGCAGAACAATCCCTGATGCAGGATTCAAACCCGTTCTTCCCTGCCAAGGTGTTTCATATGCTTCTTCGGGTAGATTCCTATCGAGATAACTACCACCTGAAACACGATAGGCGTTTTCCGGTGTAAACAATACAAATTGATTTTGCTTAGCAGTATTGTATTGTCTCAGCAAATGCAGGTCATCCAAAATCCAGAAGGAGCGACCCATGGTAGATGCCAGCAGATCGCCCTGATGCACTTTCAGATCAGTGATAGGTGTAATCGGTAAACCCAATTGTGTTTGTTGCCATTGTGCTCCACCATCAATTGATATATACAAACCAGTTTCGGTACCTGCAAACAGCAAACCCTTTCTTTCAGCATCTTCACGAATACATCTGGTATATGCACCATAAGGAATACCATTGGTAATCTTGCGCCAGGTTTTTCCTTCATCATTGGTTACATACAAGAGCGGTTGAAAATCGTTGAACTTGTACTTGGTTGCAGCAATGAATACTGTTGCCGGATCATGTGGTGATACCTCAATGCAATTAATCAGTGCTTCACCTAAATCTGCCGGACCAACACGTGCCCAAGTTTTACCACCATCTTTTGTCAAACTCAACACACCATCATCACTACCTGTCCAGATAACCCCTGGCACAGTTGTTTCTGTTACATAAGCAATGGTGCAATAATTTTCACCGCCAGCACCTTCATTGGTATAAGGTGTACCACTAATGCCCATTTTGCTGGTATCGTGCGTGGTGAGGTCTGGTGAAATGGCCTCCCAGCTTTTTCCAAAATCCTTGGTTTTAAACAAGACATTACCTGCATGATAAAATGTATTGGGTTCATGCTTACTCCACACAATAGGTGCATTCCAGTTAAAACGATACTTCATGTCTTTAGGCTGCAAAGCCTGATATTGAATAGGCGCAGGCATGATGTATTTGCCTTCACCACTTGCTGCATCTTGAATTTCAATCGTGCCCTGATAACTACCACCCACTACATATTTTGGATCATCGGGATTGAAAGCAAGAAAAGCACTTTCGCCTCCTGCAGAATAGGTCCAGTTACGTTCACCAATAGACCACCCACCCGGATTGCGTGATTGAATTTTCACAGAGCTATTGTCCTGCTGTCCGCCGTAGATATTGTATGGAAACAAATTGTCCGCATTCACTCTGTAAAACTGTGCTGTTGGCTGATTGTCTTGTGTGCTCCAAACTTTACCGCCATTAAACGTAATAGCTGCACCACCATCATTGGCGATGATCATGTTCTTGTTATTGCTTGGGTTGATCCATAGCTGGTGATAATCGCCATGTGTACCACTGAGATAGTTCCAAGTTTTACCACCATCCGTTGATTTGAGTCCCGGCGAATTCAACACGTACACTGTTTGCTCTTCCTGTGGATCTGCAAACACTTCAATATAATACCAAGCTCTTTGTGTTAGGCGATGATCATCACTTACCCTGCTCCAATTCTTACCTGCATCATGGCTGGCAAATAAACCGCCGGTTTCTTTTTCTGTATCGCTTTCAATCAACGCGTACACAGTTTCACTGTTGGCACGAGAAACACTAACACTCATCTTACCCATTTCAGTGGGCAGGCCTTTCTGCATTTTCACCCAGGTGTCGCCACCATCTGTACTCTTATACAAACCACTGCCCTTTCCACCACTGCGTACTTCCCAAGGCAGGCGACGATAATCCCACATAGCAGCATAGAGTATACGTGGGTTGTTCGCATCCAAATCCAGATCGGCACAACCAGTATTATTATCTACATACAAAACTTTTTTCCAGTTCTTACCGCCATCTACAGATTTATAGACACCGCGTTCTTCATTAGGACCATGTAATGCACCCTGCGCAGCCACGTACACCACATCAGGATTTTGCGGATGAATACGTATCCATGAAATATGCCGCGTAAGCGCCAGACCAAGATGGGTCCAGGTTTTACCAGCATCGGTTGATTTGTACACGCCATCACCATAACTCGTCATCACGCCACGCGGCGCATGCTCGCCCATGCCTACATAGACCACATTTACATCACTCGGAGCTACTGCTACTGCGCCAACAGAACCCGTTTTAAAATAACCATCAGAAATATTGTTCCAAGTTTGTCCTGCATCCATTGTTTTCCAAACGCCACCACCTGTGGTACCCATATAATAAACCAAAGGCTGATTTGGTACACCTGTTGCTGTTACAGAACGTCCGCCTCTGAACGGACCAATATTGCGAAATCTTGCTGTTTTAAAAAGACTATCCCAAACGGGCTGTGATTCTTTAGCAGCAACAGGGTTGGCTTGTTTTGCGGTTGATTTTTTCTGAGCAGACAAAGGCAATACTGCAAAGGCAAGTAAAGCCGGGAGAAGCATTTTTTTCATGTACAAAAGATGAAACAGAAAAGTACTGCAAAATGGCATAAAACAAACACCCATGGGTTACATGGGTGCGCTTGTTGGTATCAGGTTTATCAACCCTGCCGGGGGATGCAGGTATTGACCTTAGCAAAAGAGGAGATCTATAGGATATGTGGTTGGTTCATAGGTATTGGATTTTTAAAAAAGGACTATTGGATGTGTTTGGATAGCACTGTATACGAAGAATGATGCCAAAATTTTTGATATTGATTATCAATTAATTATGAAAATTTAATTGTCTGCTATTTCCCTTTTTGGGAACTTTATTCTAATTATTGGATTTTTTCCCGTTCACATCTTAATTGAACACTGTGAAAAAGCTCTTACGCATATATATTCTGGATGACGATCCTTGGTATGCTACCATGCTGCATCATTATTTATCCTTGAATCCTGACTATGAGGTAACGGTTTTCAACGATGAGCAAAGTTTTTTTGCGCAGCTACATAACAAGCCTGATGTGGTAACGCTGGATTATTCATTACCAAAACAAACGGGCGAAGAAGTACTAAAAAAAATCAAGCATGATTCACCCGATACAGATGTATTGGTGGTTTCAGGGCAAGAAGATGTGGGTACTGCCGTAAGTCTATTGCAGGCAGGGGCAGCTGATTATATTGTAAAGAATGAAGACACCAAGGATATTCTCTGGAATGTGATCATCCGGCTTCAGCAAATCAAATCACTAAAAACAGAAGTTAGTGAATTGAAGAGCCAGCTCAAGCACCGATACGATATCAATAAAATGATTATCGGACAGAGTGATGCGATGCAAAAAGTGTTTCAATTAATTGAAAAAGCAGCACAAACCAATATCACGGTTTCCATTACCGGTGAAACGGGTACAGGTAAGGAAATGGTTGCTAAAGCCATTCACCACAACTCTTCGCGACAACAATATCCATTTGTAGCATTGAATGTGGCTGCCATTCCTAGAGACTTATTAGAGAGTGAATTATTCGGTCATGAGAAAGGTGCATTTACCGGCGCAACGGGCAAACGCCTCGGCAAGTTTGAAGAAGCACACAAAGGCACATTATTCTTAGATGAGATTGGCGAGATGGATCTTACACTCCAGGCAAAACTCTTGCGCGTACTACAGGAAAGAGAGATCACCAGAATAGGCAGTAATACAGTTGTTCCCATTGATGTTCGCATCATTGTAGCAACGCACCGCAATTTAACAGAAGAAGTAAAAGCCAAACGTTTTCGTGAGGATTTGTATTACAGACTTCTGGGTTTACCAATCAGCATTCCACCATTAAGAGAAAGAGGCAATGATATTATAGTACTGGCAAAACACTTTTTGCAGCAATTCTGCAAAGACAATCAATTGCCTGAGAAAACCTGCAGTACCGCTGCTTTTGATAAACTGCGTAACTATAGTTTTCCCGGTAATGTTCGTGAATTGAAGTCAATTGTAGAACTCGCAGCTGTTATGGCAGATGGAAGCAATATTGAAGCAGATAACCTGACCCTGTTTAACAACAACAAAGAAGCAGACCTGCTTCAGGAGGAAATGACTTTGCGCGATTATGAAAGAAAAATAATTCAGCATTACCTGGAGAAATACGATTATGATATACTGCTTGTGGCGAAAAAACTGGATATTGGCAAGTCCACCTTATACCGCATGGTACAAGCTGGAGAAATCATCCTGAAGAAATAAACACCCTGCTATGTACGGTATCGTAAACAAAGCTATCGAAGAGCTAGTCAAAGAAAATTTTGGTGAAGAAAAATGGGAACGCATCAAAGTCCGCAGTGGCGTAGATGTGGAATTCTTTATCAGTAATGAACCCTATGATGATGCCATTACTTATCAATTGGCCAGCGCTGTTGCTGAAGAAACCGACTTATCATTAAGAGAAGTGCTCATGGCTTTTGGCGAATACTGGGTACTAAAAACCGGAAAAGAAAAATATGGCGGCCTGATGGAAGCTGGTGGCCATAATTTAAAAGAGTTTCTGGTTAACCTACCTGTATTCCATAATCGGGTAATGTTGATTTATCCCAAACTCACGCCCCCTGAGTTTAAAGTAAGCCATATTGAAGAAAGTAGTATTCATGTTCACTATTTCTCTAAGCGATTGGGACTGCAGGATTTTGTAATGGGCTTATTGCATGGTCTCGGCAAAATGTATCAAACAGCTGTAACGGTTAAATTGATCAGCAGCAGAGACCAAGGCGCAGATCATGAAACGTTTAAAGTGAGTTGGTAATGTATATTGGCTTTAACAGCGAACAGTTTAATCGACTCTTCCCCTTTCACATATTGATTGGAGAGTCATTAACTATTGCTGCTGCTGGACAAAGCCTAACCAAAATATACGCACAGGTAATACAACAACCCTTTTTCACACAGTTTGTAGTAAAGCGCCCAGAACTAGCAACACAAAGTTTCGAAGCGCTAAAAGCTGAAGTGAATAAACTAATTGTTCTTGAAACGATTGGAGAAACCCCAATCGCGCTACGCGGGCAAATTGAATTTTTACCAGAAACCAATCAATTATTGTTTGTAGGCTCGCCTTGGTTTGAGTCGATGGAACAGATAAAAAGCAACTCACTCAGTATCCACGATTTTGCCTATCATGATCCTTTGATTGATTTGCTGCATGTACTAAAGACTCAGGAAATTGTAAATGAAGAGGTTAAGCAACTACTACACACCATTCAGCAACAAAGAAATGATCTGAAGCGACTTTCCTTGGTTGCAGAAGAAACAGTAAATGCAGTAATCATCGCTGACAAGGATGGCAAAATAGATTGGGTAAACAAGGGCTTTACTAAAATTACCGGCTACACCTTATCAGAAGTTAAAGGCAAAAAGCCAGGTCATTTTTTACAAGGCAAAGAAACCAATAAGGAAACAGCTGTTTTTCTTTCTGATCAAATACGCAAACGCTTACCCTTTGTATGCGAAATACTCAATTACCACAAATTAGGTAAGCCCTATTGGGTAAGAATTAACGGACAGCCCTTATTCGATAAGCAAAACAACCTTACCGGATATTTTGCAGTAGAAGAAGATATTACTGAAGAAAAAGAAGCTGACACCAGACTAAAAGATAGTGAGCTGCGCTGGAAGTTTGCATTAGAGGGTGCAGGTGATGGTATCTGGGAATTTGACTTCACTGCTCGAAAACCATTTTATTCAGATCAGTACAAGCGGATGCTTGGCTATAGTCCTGAAGAGTTTACTGATGAGGAATACTCTTGGAAAAAACTGATCCATCCGGATGATGTTTTGATGATCAATGAAATGGATCAGGAGTATGCATCTGGTGAAAGAATGATGCATAACCGCAGTTACCGGATGCGCAAAAAAGACGGCAGCTATATCTGGATTTTAGACAGGGGCATGGTGATTGAGAAAGATGCAGAAGGCCGACCCCAAAAAATGATCGGTATCCATACCGATATCACAGCGCAGAAAGAAATTGAAACTGAACTATCCAGAACCAGTAAAAGATTAACGACCCTGATTGGTAATATGAACAGTGCCATCATGGTAGAAGACGATCAAAGAAGAATCGTTCTCTCTAATCAGCATTTCTGCGATATGTTCAACATTCCTGCACCACCTGATATGCTAATAGGTGCAGATTGTTCACAGTCTGCCGAGCAGAGCAAATCTTTCTTTGCAGATCCGGATGCCTTTGTTGTTGGTGTTGAGGAGATTTTAAAACAACAGCAACCCATACTGAATGAAGTTCTTCAAATGGCAGACGGCAGGGTATTGGAAAGGGATTACATACCCATTTTTATAGATGAAAAATACCATGGCCATCTCTGGAACTACCGGGATGTAACCACGGCATTCAGCTATCGCCAAAGACTTCAGGAACAGCAAAAGTTCTATGAGCAGATTATGGATAATATCCCTGCGGATATTGCTGTTTTTGATGCAGCGCATACATATCTCTACCTGAACCCAATTGCAATTAAAGATCCGGAATTGCGTAAATGGATGATTGGTAAGAAAGATGAAGACTATTGCAAGCTGAGGAATAAACCAATGTCGATTGCTGTTGCGAGGAGAGAAAAGTTTCATGCAGTTGTTAATTCAAAGACACTGCACTCCTGGGAAGAAACTTTGGTAAACGCTGACGGAAGTACGCAACACCACCTAAGGAATATGTTTCCTGTACTCAACGAACAGGGCGATGTTATTCTGGTGATTGGTTATGGCTTAGACATTACCCAGCGTAAGCAAATTGAAGAACAGGTTGCCATCAGTGAAAAACGTTTCAAAGATTTATTCAGATTTAGTCAGGCACTCATCTGCACGCACGATTTGCAAGGCAGATTGCTTTCTGTTAACCCGGCTATTTGTCAGACGCTTGGCTATGATGAGCATGAATTGATCGGTAAAAACCTGATTGATTTTATGCCGGATGCCGATATGGATGAGTTGAGAACAGGCTATCTGCAGGAAATTGCCATGGAAGGCAGTGCGAAAGGCGTATTTACAGTACAGCATAAAAAAGGAAGACAACTCAACCTGCTTTTCCAGAATTATATGATGGTGGAGGAAAGCAGCAATCCTTATATCATCGGCTTTGCTCAGGATATTACAGACAGGGTAAATGCTGAAAGAGAGTTGCTACTCGCTAAAGACCTCACTGAAAAAGCAGCTGAAGCCAAACAGATTTTCCTGGCCAATATGAGCCATGAAATACGCACACCCATGAATGGTATTATAGGTGTGGCAGCCATGCTTGGAAAAACAAAACTCAGCGAACAACAAAAGAATTATCTCCACCTGATTACCGAATCTGCAAGAAATCTTCTGGTAATTGTAAATGATGTTTTAGAGATTGAAAAAATTACTGCAGGTAAACTGGAACTGGAACAAGTGCCGTTTGATGTACTTGATAAAGTAAACGTTGCTGTACAGTCGTTTCAGTTTAAAGCAGAGGAGAAAGGACTTCAGCTGGCATTAATTGTTCCAGATAAACAAAGCTTTACTGTTAGTGGAGATCCTTACCGACTTGGACAAATACTGAACAACCTGCTGAGCAATGCTTTGAAATTCACTCAACAAGGAAGGATTACTGTTACCCTTCAGCCAATCCGGGAAACAGCAGAAAAAATTCTGTTACAGTTTGATGTGGAAGATACCGGCATCGGTATTCCGGAAGAAAAAATACAAACCATCTTCGACCCATTTGTACAAGCCAGTACGGATATCTCCAGAAAATATGGTGGTACCGGTTTGGGCTTGGGTATTTGTAAGAACCTGGTAGAACTACAGGGTGGTCAACTCAGCGTGAATAGTGTTGTGAATAAAGGAACCAAATTCAGTTTCTACATTCCATATATCAAAGTCAATTCAGAGTTGGTTGCAACAACGACTGAAACCATTCAGGAAACCAATCTCCTCAAGGGTAAAAAAGTATTACTGGCAGAAGATGTGGAACTGAATAGAATGATTGCCCGTCATATGCTGGAATATTGGGGTATGGATGTAGTTGTAGCCGTGAATGGTAAAGAGGCTGTTGATCTGGTTTCAAAACAAGAATTTGACCTGATCCTTATGGATATCCTCATGCCGGATATGGATGGATTAGAAGCTACAGACCTCATCAGAAATATGGATGATGCTGAGAAAGCACGCATTCCAATCATTGCACTTACCGCAAATGCATTTAAAAAAGATCAGGAGAAATACCTGAAAGCCGGCGTAAACGCAGCTGTAACAAAACCTTATACAGAAGAAGAACTTTACTCAGCCATTCAAAAAATCTTCAGTACAAATAAGAAGAAGAAAGAGGGCAAGGCCAAAGCAAATACAAAAGCAGCGAAAGAAAACATCAATTTGTTTGACTTAAGCATGTTCAATGGTATTGCAGGACCAGGAACTGAGTTCCGCACAAAAATGGTTTTACTGTTCTTGAAAACTATGCCCGAAGACATGCAGTTGCTTAAACAGGCTTTGGAAAAAAGAGATGCGGATACCGTTTACAGAACTGCGCATCGTATGAAACCCACAATTGACACAATGGGCATTCAGCCTTTGAAAGAAGTAATCAGGCGCATTGAAATATTGGGTAGAGAAAAAAATCTCTCTGAAGAAATAGCAACCATGATTATGGAAACAGAGAAAGTACTGGAGAAAGTATATAAGCAATTAAGGGAGCAATTCAATGCGTAACTGAGCCCTCAATTCTTGCCTGTACTGAATTACCGTTACTGCCTGCAACAACGCCCCTGCAATTCGCTGCTCCACATTTGCAATGAAAAGTTTCTGCAGTATCATTCAACAATGCTGCATAATCAGCAGTAATTTCTTCGCCTGCAGCTATCGCTTTAATCGCAACAAGGTCTAATCCTTGATAAGCCGTATTCGGATCACAGCTATGGTTTTGTGGTGCCCACTGCGTAGGATCATCATCCCAGAGAATATAAACCTGGCCGCTTACCGGATAAGCATAATGTGCAAAGACTTGCTTCTCGGCATCTGTCCAGTTTTTATCTACGTAAGGTTTGGTAATGATTCTTTGCGCGCGACCCTCTCCTTTGAAAACTACTTCTCCCTTACTGATGGGTCTTGCGGCATAAATACCATAGCCGGCAATAGCATTGCCTTTCATTTCATACAAAGGCTGTTTGCGTTGATGACGCGCCATCCCTTCAGCAATAATGTGTTGCAAAAAGCCCTGCTGACCAATCCCATCAAACTGCAGAATAAAATCTGCCGAGCCTTCGTAGCCATCTGTATAAAAAACAGAACAAGTAAAATTGATTTCTAAAAAATACAAACTACCATCCGGCTTTTGTCTGAAATCCAAACGAGCATAACCTACACCGCTGAACCCTTTAAAGATGGCTGCAGCTGCTTCGCGCAACGCTGCTTCCGTTACCGGATCACTGCAAGGATGATTACAATCCGGATGCAGCTCAGAAGTTTTTAATGCATAGGTTTTGAAAGCACGTCCTTCCGGAAACACATATTCCACCGGTTTAAACACCCTGCAAGTTTTACCATCAGGATTCGCTGCCACCAATACCGTAAACTCTCTGCCATCAATATATTCTTCTACCAAGAGTTCATCATACTCCTCCAGCAAATTGCGCACCTTCTGTTGTAATGCTGCTTTGTTTTGTACCAGCGAAGCCTCATCCACACCCAGACTATCGCCTGCTTTCGCAGGCTTTACAAAGAGTGGATATTGCAAATGTGCAATGGCATCAATATCCGCAAGCGTATGCACCAATACATAATTCGGCGTAGCCACACCCGCACAATAAGCCACATACTTCATCAGTGGTTTAGGCGGATCATATAATTTGGTGGTTGGACCTGTAAAAGGCAGGTTCAATAATTCCAGTGTATAAATGACATCGATGGATGGCACTTCCCATTCCAGATAGCCTTCACATAAATTCACAAACACATCATAACCCTTGTGCTGTAAAGCTTTTAATTGCTTGTACGTGGTGAGTTTATTCAAGAGCACATGATCTACTGTTGCATCAGGTAGTAGATGCGACAAGTTTCTTGGTGGATCATAATATTGATAATCCACACCGCTGGTAGCATAATCGGGCTGTAGTACGCAGACTTTCAGGGGCATTTCGCTTACAAGAATAACAAATTAATCCATGCATTTTGCAACGGTGGCAGAATGGTTACTTTCGCAGCACCATGTCTGAGTTCAAGGATAACATTTTATTGGATGTGCAGGCTGTTCAAAAACAGTTAGACAGTATGTCATTGCAATCCATCTCCTTTCAGCTGAACGCCGGGCAAAGACTGGCCATTATAGGGGAATCAGGCTCCGGCAAGAGTAGTTTGCTCAAGATGATTGGCGGTTTAGCAAGCGCAGATAGCGGACAAGTCTTGTTTCAGGGCAAACGCGTAAAAGGACCGGAAGAGGTTTTATTGCCAGGCCATCCCGGCATTGCGTATCTCTCTCAGCATTTTGAACTGCGCAATAATTACCGCATGGAAGAATTGCTGGAATATGGCAACAAACTCAATCCGGCAATGATGCAGGAACTGATTGAACTCTGCCAGATCGGGCATTTACTCAAACGCAAGAACGATACGCTCTCCGGTGGAGAAAGACAACGTATTGCTTTAGCAAAGCTTTTGCTCACCAAGCCAAGTTTGCTCTTGTTGGATGAACCTTTTTCTAATTTGGATATGCCGCACCGACAGACGATTCGCGATATTGTCAACGGCATTAGCAATCAATTGCAGATAACTTGTATCATGGTATCACATGATCCGCTGGATGTATTACCCTGGGCCAATAAAGTGATGGTGCTTGAAGCGGGTAAGTTGATTCAATCAGGCAGTGCCCAACAAGTGTATCAGTATCCGGTGAATGCATATGCAGCCGGCTTGCTGGGTGAATTTATTACACTCAATGATGCCCTTCGTTCGCTCTTTCAAGTAGATCAGCAATACGCCTTCATCAGACCTGAGCAGGTGCAATCAGCAGCAACAGGCATACCTGCAATGGTGATGGATGCACAATATTGTGGCAGCTTTACGGCTTATACCTTGGATACTTCAGCCGGACAAATTCTGATGCACAGTCCCCATCATGGTTTTGAAAAAGGCAGCACCGTGAATATCCGTATTCAATCTGCGTAAGCAGTGAGCAAACGAATATCATTTGCTAACAAGGTTCGCTGTATAATTTCCTGTATCAATACTGTAAAAGAAGATTGCGCAAAGCGCAGGATCGCACCAATAGAAGTATAGTTTTCATCTGCACTTATTCCGCATTGCGCGTTTACTTCCAGTACATAACAATTGCCTGCTGCATCCATACGAATGTCTAAACGCGCATAACCTTTACCTCCAACAGCGATATAGGCATCGAGTGTTAATTGTTGCAATAATGCTTGTAAGGATGCTGGCGCAGCTGCGTATTCATAGAAATTTTCTTCATTGGGCATGGGCGTTTCGTCTTCATAGATTTCCCACAATCGATCAAAAGAAAGGAAACGTTCTTCTTCGGGTAACGACGCATGAAACACTCTTTCTATAGCGGGATACACCAAACAATCTTTTGGATAAGCTGCATCGCCAACAATAAATGTGGTGAACTCTCGGCCTTTGATAAATGCTTCCAGTAAGAGCCCATCACCAGCCAGATCCCAACCCCGATAACCCTGAAACATCTGTGCAACCTGTGTTTGTAGTTCAGCAAGATGGTGCACCACATTCCTTGTTCCCACGCCCATACTGCCGCCAGAGATGGCTGGCTTAATAATGAGCGGACTACCCATGGTATCAAAGACGGTATCTATATTATCTGTTGGTTGATGAATGGCTTTCCAAGCCGGCGTAGGCACCCCTGCTTGATCAAAAGCCACTTTCATTGGAAGTTTAGAAGTAGTGATGCGGTAAAAATGCTGATCTGCACCGGAATAACAGAGTCCGGCCGCTTCCAATGCATTAATCACCGATACACCAGGTACTCCGTTGATTTCATCTCCATCGCAGAGATTGAGTACAAAAGGAAAGAGATCGCCACTTTCTTTTTGAATATCATTGATAATGACAGCGAAGTTCTGCATGGTTACCGGCTGCCAGCGCCAAATCATATTCAGCTCGGTAAAAACCGTTGTGTATTCAGCAATACTTTGCGTAAAATCGTAGTAGTAACTGATATTGGGATCTTCCGATTCCAGATGCGGTGCCAATACCCAAATCATGCACTGATCTGGTGCAAGTGTGGTCTGATTGGTTTGCTTTTTCCCTGATGGTTTTACCGGCGCTCCGAGCAATTTTCCTGAATTTTTCGGTTGATATAATCAGTGAGGTGATAACGGATCAACACATCAGCGGGCAGATGGGCTGCACCTTTGATCTCACCCAAACATTGTTCACTACCGCAACGGCAAGAAAAGCTTTGCGCCATATCCCATTCAGATGAAGGATAGAAAAAAGTGATCTCTTCACCAGCAGCTATAGCTTTCAGTGCAATCAATGACATATACGTTGTATCGAAAAACGCATTAGGTGCACAGCTATGGTTCACATATTGCAAGTGTGCAGGCGTTAGATGAATATGCTCATCATCATCTTTCTGCACAGTAAGATAAGATGGGGTATGCATGATAGCGGCCGCTTGAAAATCAGCAATACTTGAACCAGCTTCAATAGCTATTGCTGCATGCAAAGAGCGTTGTCCATTAGCTGAATCTTCCCAGACAGCGGTATTGCCATGGGCACTGATGATGGTGCAGCTTTGCGCAGCTGCTGACTGGGTTAGCATGTAGTGTCAGAATGCTCAACAATTTAAATGTTTAATCTGCTTGAATAAAATTTTGATATAGGCGATTTGCGTAATGTGTATAATTCAAGCTTAACATCTCTAATTCAATCATGCATGGGATAAAAAGATGGGGCCGCCTGCGGCGGCCCCGATATATGGAATGGAAGAAAGGGTTCTTATTAAGCTTTGGGCTTGTTGCCTGTTACCAACAACTCGCTTACCACCACTTCAGTGATATACTTTTTCTCGCCCTGCTTATCTGTGTAGGTTCTGTTCACCAGTTTGCCATCTACGGTTACTTCAGTACCCTTTTGCAATAGCTTCTCTGCAATTTCTGCCACTTTACCCCAGGCAACCAGATTGTGCCATTGTGTTTCGGTTACTTTTTCACCTTTGGCATTTCGATAAGATTCATTGGTAGCTAAAGCAAAACGCGCCATTTTCTTGCCACCTTCTGTTGTCTTGATTTCGGGTGCATTACCCAGATTACCTGCTAGTCTTACGCTGTTTTTTAATGTGTTCATGATCGTTAATTTTTACCCTTGCGGGTAGTGATGAATGTTGTTATTTCATTCAGCCTGGGCCCTCGGCTGACAACACAAAAATGGGTTTGACGAAAAGCCTTAGTCGGTATTTAAGCGTTTCTATCCGTGTATAAGCGTTTGAAAATTTCAAATCGGTTTAATAAATTGCAATAGCCTCCAGTGAAAGCATTTCTAAATCAGCAAACTATGACTGAAACAAGAAACTGCCTTTCCTGCGGAAGAACCATCAGAGGGCGGGCCGACAAAAAATTCTGCGACGATGGCTGTCGCAACACGTTCAACAACCTGCGCAAACAGCAGGAGGCGAACATCGCCTATATCAAACAGATCAATCAGGTATTACAGAAAAACAGAAAGATCCTGCAGCAATTATTGCCACAGGATCAGTCCATGCAAAAAATTCCCAAAGCCCGGTTGGTATCCATGGGTTTTCATTTTCAATACCACACCCATACCTATACCAACCAAAAAGGCAATACCTATTTCTTTTGTTACGATCAGGGCTGGCTACCGCTGGATCAGGAATGGTTATTACTGGTGCGCAGAAAAAACGATCAGCAGTAATTACACCACTACCTTACTCCACTTACCTCGGCGGAACCACCACCAAGTAAGTAAAGCAATCAAAGTTTCTGCTGCTGGTACGGCAATAAAGGCACCGGTGGGACCCATCCCACCTGTCTTGGCCAACAGATAGGCCAATGGTACTTGAAAGCCCCAGAAACAAATCAGGCTGATCCATGTAGGCGATTTTGTATCGCCCGCACCATTCAATGCCTGCATCATCACCATACCAATACCATAAAAGATATAGCCATAGCCAATAATGCGCAACGCACGCACACCTACTTCCTGCACAGCCGCATCACGCGTGAAGATGCCAATGATGGGTTGCGGAAAAAATACAAAGAGCAGCATCACAAAAGCCATGAAGATGGCATTGTACTGTGCAGCCAGAAACACACTTTGCTTCGCACGGTCTGGTCTTTGTGCACCCAGGTTTTGTCCCACCAAAGTAGCAGCTGCATTACTCAAACCCCATGCGGGTAAGATGAAAAAGACCACATTCCGAATCGCGATTTGATATCCTGCCGAAGCAGTTGTACCACCCGTGGTAGATACAATCCAAGCCAGCACAATCCAACTACCTGATGTAATAATAAACTGCAATGTTGCCGGCCAAGCAATACCAATCAGCGAACGAATGAGCTTCATATCAATCTGCAGATACTTCCGCTTAAAGCGAATCATGTGATCCCCTTTAAACAAATGCCAGCATTGATACAATACACCACTTCCTCTACCAATGGTGGTGGCAATGGCTGCGCCTTTTAGTCCCCAACCTTCCCAATCGCCAATGCCATAAATGAAGAGCGGACAAAGCACAATGTTCAATCCGCTGGCTAGCCATAAGCTGCGCATGGCGATCGCTGCATCACCCGCACCGCGGAAAATACCATTGATGAGGAATAACAATACAATCACTGTTGAACCACCCAGCATAATGCGTGTAAAAGATGCACCCTCTGCCATTACTTCCGGCTGGGCACCCATCATACCCAATAATTCAGGTGCGAAGAAAAGACCAATAGCACTGATGACCAATGACGCTACTACAGCAATGATGATGGACTGCACACCGGCTCTTGCAGCAGCTTCCGGATCTTTTTCGCCGATACGGCGCGATACCATAGCGGTTGCTGCCGTACTTAAACCGATAGCAATGGAATAAATAATGGTGATCATGGATTCTGTTAAACCCACAGTAGCTACCGCTACTTCTGCATTGGCCATATGTCCAACGAAATACATATCTACTACCGCAAACACACTCTCCAGACTCAGTTCCAGAATCATGGGAATGGCTAAGAGCACAATGGCTTGTCGGATACTACCCGAAGTATAATCATGTTCATCGCCGCGCAGCGACTGACGAACGAGTTGTATAAAATGTTTGAATTTATGCGTAAGCATACAGTTGTTTTAGTACGTACACGAGTTTGTATACGCAAGGTCAATGAATACAATGTAAACAGGAAATGCAGCAGTGCTGCCAGAGATTTGAAAAAGCTGTTCCGCGCTCGCGGAACATGATTAGTTGTTCATATTCGTAAACTTGAAGCAGTGCAAAACTGCTAGATTTTTTCGGAAGCAGAAAAAATTTTTGGATGAAAGGCGATTACACAATGATGCTTACTGCTTATTTCAATTGTAATTCGCTCAGTTTCAGTTGATGTAGAATTCTTTGTTTGCCCGGCACGTCTTTAATCTCCAGTTGGATGAGCGGATCAGCTTTTTGCCAATCAATGGTCACCATTCCAAAATGATTCTCCATTACGGGACCCTTGATACGATTGCGATTGGGCGTAGCAAAATCCCAGGTAGAAGACAATCCGCTTGATGTTAAATCATAGATGGGATACAAACCCGGATACTGCAGTTTTGATAATTCTGCATAGTGTACATCGCCAGACAAGAACAACACACCATTGGCTTTTGTCTCTTTAATCAAGTTCAACATGCGCTCTTGCTCATGCGGAAAATTGGCCCAAGCTTCATAGCCATTGAACTCAATAGAAAACTGTGTACTGGAACCAATGATGCGCAAATCAGCCGGCTTACGCAATTCCTGCTCCAGCCATTGCCATTGCGCTTCACCTAATAAAGTAGAATCCTTGCTGGTATGTGGCGCATAATCCAATTCGTATTTATAACGCGGATCATTTTTCACTTCGCCACGATAAGGCAATAGATTATCTCGAAAGGTTCTGTTATCAAGCAGAATAATCTGCAATGTTTTACCATACTGCTGATAATAATACGAAGTATAGATACCTGCATGTTGTCTACGCGCAGATGTTGCAGGCTCTTTGAAAAATTCTAAAAAGATTTGCTTAGATGAATCTTTATATGGATAATGTCTACCCGCATCGTTACGACCAAAATCATGATCATCCCAAGTGGCAATGATGGGTGTAGATGCACGCAATGCCTGAAAACCCTTGTTAGCAGCCAGCTGTGCATACTTGCGGCGCATCACCTGCATATCATCTGTATCGGCATAGATATTATCGCCCAGAAAAATAAAGAGATCAGGTTTGTGTTGCACAACGGTGCGAAATACCGGCAAAGGGTGGTCTTCATGCCCGCAGGAACCAAAAGCAATTTTGGATATTGGCTTTTGTGCATATACTGCTTGCACCAACACGAGGAGACAAAATAAAATACGCCTTTGCATACTAGAATTTTTTCCAAGATACGCAAAGGCGCAATTTTTATTGACGGTAGGGCAAATCCTGAAAATTACCGTTCACAATAATATGCGAACGCTGCAGTGGGTCGGTCATACCTTGATTAAAACGCAGATTCACAATTTCACCAGTCATGATTTTGTTCACCGCACTATAACGCAGTGCAACTGTACCAGCAGCCGGCTCCAGACTATACTGTGTTGAATTGGGACTTAACACAATACCCAATAATGGTCGCACTAGCTGATTGGCTGAAGGGAAGTTGTGTACAGCGGAAATCAATTCATGTGAGCCTGCCTGCTTTCCAGTAAACGTGAATACATACTCTTTACCATCTTCTTGATTCACGCCGGTGATACTTAGGAAGGGCAGATCGCCACCACCGTTGTTCACTTTGCTGATATAACTATTCGCCCTTAATTCTACCGCATCTAACTGCACACTGGTTGAGCTACCATTTAAAAAATGAGTCGTGATGGTTAAAGCAGCTTTGGTATCCGGTACAAAGGGAACAGGTTTGGTACATGCTGTTAATAAACAAACAATACCAGTACATACACTTAAAAAACTACGCATCATACTTTTTTTGCAACGAAAATGCGTGCGCAAGAAAAAGCACAAAAGCCAAAATACCGTATCGGTTATTGTACATGATTATTGGTAAGAAAATATGTGATACCCTATCACATATTTTTTAGAAAACTATGCCCAGTTTGAGAGAAGCTTCCGGATTTAATAAGGGCAAAGTGTAGCGCGAACTGCCTACCAGTATGTTTTTATCGCCAGCTACCCGAAGACTAATGCCCGCCCATGGCGAGAGATAGTATCGTTTTCCAAAACGATAGTGATAACCTGCGCTCCCATTCAAAAGGTAGTTACTGAAACTAGCAGACTTGCTTGAACTTTTTTCCTGAATGTTGCTATTCCACAAGACTGCACCACCGCCAATCCAAAAGCCGGTCCAATTTGGTTTGAAAAAATAATCCGCCACCAAAGCATATGCATGAATACGATGTTTGGTGAAACCCTTGGTGGTAGTGATATCTGGTTTGCGCACATCTGCCGTAAGCAGTCTGATGCGGGTTTGATTTTTACCCACCCATCCTGCAGCAAAATAGCCGCCGAGTGCATAAGGCAATACATCCAACTCAGCACCACCCTGCCAGCGGTGTTTTGCACTATCCTGTGCCGACAATTGCGAAGCAATTGCACAAAAGAGGAGTACCCATATCATTTTCATGACAGCAAACTAATCGGTTTTCGTATCGCATACCATGATTTTCGTCAGTCATTTCAATTAATGATTTTATCCATTGCCTATCTTCATACAAACCCTTGTTAATGAGAAAGCCCTTACTCGCCTTGTGCCTATTCCTGAATCTCTTTGCACATGCCCAACTGAGCAGTCAGGAGCAACAGCTGACACATCTGATTAAACAAGCAATGCCGCAAACCATTGAGCTCTTGAAGCAATCAGTAAATATCAATAGTGGCACATTCAACATCAATGGTGTAAAAGCCGTTGGCGAATTATATGCAAAAGAATTAAGGGCTTTGGGTTTTACGGTAGAGTGGATTGCGATGCCTGATTCGTTGAAACGTGCAGGACACTTGGTTGCTTACAGAAAGGGTAAGAAGGGAAAAAAACTTTTTCTGATTGGTCATTTAGACACCGTATTTGAACCAGACATGCCTGCCAATCCATTTACTATGTTGAATGACAGTACAGCAACTGGTCAGGGTGTGAATGATATGAAGGGCGGAGATGTACTCATCATTGCTGCATTGAAAGCCATGCATCAATTGCGTATGTTGGATGAAACCAATATCACGGTGTACATGACTGGTGATGAAGAAAATGCAGGTCATCCTAGAGAAATATCCAGAGGTGATTTTATCGCGCGTGCGAAAGAACATAATATTGCTTTGGCTTTTGAAACTGCTACCAATCTGAATACAGTTGCTACTGCACGCCGTGGCGCTAGCGGCTGGCATTTGGAAGTAGAAGGCAAACAAGCACATTCTTCCGGTGTTTTTGGCGCTGCTGGTTATGGTGCGATTTATGAAGCTGCACGTATTGTGAACAGCTTTCGTGAGACATTGAGTAAGGAACAATACCTCACATTCAATCCGGGATTATTCATGGGTGGTTCTGAATTAAACTATCAGGAAAATGCACAAAGTGGTACGGTATCTGGAAAGACCAATATCATTTCTCCCAAAACAGTCGTGATTGGTGATTTGCGATTTATCTCTGAAACGCAAAAAGAAAATGCACGCAATACCATGCGACAGATTGTTGGCCAATCACTGCCCCGCACCAAAGCCAGTATTCAATTCAGTGATGGTATTCCTGCCATGTCGCCCACGGAAGGTAACGCAAAGCTCGCTGTTCAATTAAGTGCAGTCAGCGAAGCCATGGGTTTGGGTAAAGTAAATCCGGGTAATCCCGGCAGCAGGGGCGCAGGTGATATTTCTTATGTAGCACAGTATCTAGACTGTTTGGATGGATTGGGTGCATCGGGCCGAGGCGCACATGCACCAGGTGAAACAATCAATCTAAAAGAGTACCCTTTATTGATTCAAAGAACAGCTGTGTTCTTGTATAGATTAACGAGATAAAATACAAAGACTGATGAAGTATGGTGTATAATACCGCATATACTGATCTTGTTTTTTTAGAAGCCGAACAAGCATTCTTTTTACAGCTTGCGCAACAAGTATTGAGCGGTATTACCGAACCAAGACCGGGCCCGGAAGAAATCATGCGCCGGATGGAATGGGAGCCTGATTTCGCAGGTGCTTATTTAATTTTTACAGCCTTGCTGAAGCAAGAATTATACTATGCCCATTGCATCAAATGGAATTAAGCAAGTACAAAAATACCCGAGTCAGGGTATCTGCTTCAAAAAACAAGGGTATAGCTTCGTTGTGAACAAACTGCCAACTATCTTTAAGTCTGCTATTAACCCTTCACTACATGAGACTGTTTTTGCTGCTGTCCTTACTATTATCTATTGCATTCGCACAAAACGCAACCAAGATTGCTTCGCTGAAAGAGCAACTGAATACAATCCGTACAGATACTGCAAGAATCAATTTGCTCAATCGTATTGCGAATGCCTATGCACAGGGCGATTCAGCTAATGCATATCAATACAGCCTGCAAGCCATCAGCTTAGCCAATAAGCTCAACTATAAAATAGGTTTGGCTGATGCATGGTTGGCACAGGGTACAGCGCAGCAGTTTCGCAATCACCTGCAACAAGCTTTGCAGCTGTTTCAGCAAGCAGGTGAAATCTACCTACAACAAAAGAAAGAAGACGATTACGCCAACACGGTAGATCAGATTGGTAAGATTTATTATTTACAATCAAAGTATCAGGAAGCACTGAACAATTATGAAAAAGCGGAGAAGTTGTATCAGAAAAGAAATAACCTCGCCGGCCTAGGTACGGTGTACAGCAATATGTCGATTGCTTATCAGGACAAAGGCGAGAAAGACAAAGCCATTACCTATATGCTGGATGCTTTGCGCATCAGTGAGCAGCGTAACGACAAGAATGTAGGTGTGATTGAAAACAACTTAGGTAAACTTTTTTTTGAGATTCGCAATTATTCGGAAGCGAAGAATTATCTCAACAGAAGTATCCGCTCCTGCCTGGCAGAAGGCAATTATATCGATGCCGGAAAAGCACAGCTGAATATGGCCAATGTCTTTATTACAGAAGTGGATTACACAAAAGGCATTGAGTATTTAGATGCAGCCAGAACCAGTTTTGAAAAGGGTAATTTCAAACGCGGTGTACAAGCTTGTGCCAACAATATCGGTGCGCTCTATATACGCCAAGGTAAATATGAACAAGCTATTCCACCACTACAACAAGCATTGGGCATTGCCAGAGAAAGTAAAAGCTATTCCGGCGTAGCACTCATTGAACAGAATATCGGCTATGCTTATACCCTGATGGGGAAATATGCGCCTGCTTTGGAGTGGTTAAATAAAGCAGAAGAAACCGCTAAGCTGGGTACGGATCAATATACATTCGGAGAGATCTACCTGCACAGATCTCAATTGGATTCTGCGCTGGGCAATTTTCAAAGTGCTTATTTCTACAAATCGAAATATCAGCAGATCAGCGATAAATTATTGAACGAAAAAGTAGCACGTCAGGTGAACGAGCTGCAAACCAAATACGATACGGAAAAGAAAGCCCATCAGATTGAGCTGTTGAGTAAGGATAATTCCATCAAAGCGCTATTGATTGATCAACAGCAATTATCACTCACTAAAAATGCTTTGCAGCTAAGCGAAGCCAATCTCACCATAACTAAGAATGAACTTGACCTGAATAAGCAGCGAGAAATCATTCTGCAACAACAATTGGATTCAGCCACCAAGGCCAAGCAGATTACTGAACTCGATAAACAAAATCGCATCAAAGCGTTGGAGCTGGAAAAACAAGAACTGGAAATCGCCAGAAAGAATACCATTCTTTTTGTTGTCATTGCGCTTTCTGCCATGGGTGCTTTACTCGCTTACTCCTTCCACCGCAGAAAACAATTGAAGCAGGCGGCGGCTATGCAGGAAGCTTTACGCAGAAAAGAAGACCTGGCAACCAAAGCCGTGATGGAAGCAGAAGAAAACGAACGCAAGCGTATTGCTTCAGATTTGCATGATGGTGTTGGTCAGATGATGAGTGCTGCCAAGATGAATCTCTCTGCCATGGAAAGTGAATTATCCTTCAATGATCCTGCACAGAAAGCAGCTTTCGATAAAGTACTGGCCTTAATTGATGATAGCTGTAAAGAAGTGCGTAGCGTATCGCACAACATGATGCCCAATGCCTTGCTGAAAAATGGTTTGGCTGCCGCTGTAAGGGAATTCATCAACCAGATAGATGCCCGCGTATTGAAAGTGAATTTATATACAGAAGGTTTACAAGAGCATTTGGATAAAAACACCGAAGCTGTTTTATACCGAGTAATTCAGGAATGCGTGAATAATGTGATCAAACATGCTGGCGCGAATCAACTGGATATTTCTATTATCCGCGATGCGGATGGTATTGCCGCAACCATTGAAGACAATGGCAAGGGCTTTGATTTGAATGATGCCAACAAGCGAAACGGTATCGGTCTAAAGAATATTCAAACACGTATCAGCTATCTCAAAGGCAGTGTGGAATGGGATGCAGCCCCGGGCCGCGGCACTTTGATCGCCATTCATGTGCCTGCAGCATAAATACCCAATACAGGGTATAGCGCACCACTTGCTATAAGATAGCTTTACATAAATTCCATGGAAGATTCCGGAGAAAGTCATCGTCGGGGGGCAGACTTATCCGGATCTTTCTGGATACTGATACATGCTCAATAGGGTTTTGTATATTCGGCCCCGATGAGCAGGAAAACAATCAGCGTGGCTATAACAGACGATCACCAGATCGTGATTGACGGTATCACCGCACTTTTACAAGGTCACCCCCATATTCGCATTGCACATATTGCTACATCCGGCAAGACCATGCTGGAACTGCTGAAAAATGCACCGGTCGATGTCTTACTCACCGATATCATGATGCCTGAAATGACGGGACAAGAACTAGCCAAAGCAGTAAAACAAGCATTTCCTGAAACCAGAATACTGGCTTTGAGCATGAGTGGTCAGGGCGATATCGTAAACGAGATGATCAATGAAGCAGATATTGCCGGCTATGTATTGAAGAATATCAGCAAGCAAGATTTGATTGCCGCCATTGAAAAAGTTGCAGCCGGTGGTATTTATTTTAGTGAGGAAGTATTAAATGAGCTGGCGCGATTTGATCAGGTAGCGAAAGAAAACGAAACAGTACAATTAACTGCACGCGAAATAGAAATTATACGACTGATAGAAAAAGAGCTATCAAACAAAGCCATCGCAGAAAAACTCTTCATCAGCGAACGCACTGTTGAAACCCATCGCAAGAATATTTTCCGTAAGACTAATGCAGGTAGCGTTTTGGGTTTGATTAAATACGCTTATCAGCACAAGCTTATTCAATCTTAGTGAGCACATCCAGATACTGCGCAATGTAGTCTTGCAGATATTTTCGTTTATACTGCATGATGAAGCGCGGATGCGGTAGCACATCAATCTCCTGAAACCATTGGTATTGGTCGTTCAAATCTGAGAGATAGCGCAGGTTTTTATCGCCTCCAATACAAATGCATCTTTTCCTGTTGACAGGCCATTGTATTTGTTGCATGATACAATCCACAATAAAAGGCTTGAGTCTTCTCTGCAGCAGGGGCGTATCATAATAATTCAGGTTCTTGCCTTTCAATACATAACCCAGCGGACTCACAGCACTGATGAAGAACGTTTGATAGAATTTTTCCGCACCACCATAAGCTTGTATCATGGCATAGATGAACTCAGCAGATAATTCTGATGAATCTCCGAATGTGTGTTGAATACCGCAATCATGCAACAACTGTCTGGGTGCAGTAAAATTGATGCCGGTAATGCCGGCACCATGCCTACCTGGATTGATGCCAAAGATTAGGGTCCGCTCTTTTGTATCATGAAAGTATTGCGCATAAAACTGCTGCATCACTGCTTGTACAGCTGCATCTGCAAAGGGGTATAGTACTTCCACACCTCTAGGTAAACGTTCCGGTACCCGAAGATTCGTGTAGAAAGCAAGTATTTGTTCGGATAGATATTTACTCATCGCGTTAGCGCCACAGTAGCAGCCAGATAACCAAATGCACTCCATTGACTGCTTTGTAATACAGTTTGCCAAACTGCTTTGGCAAAATCTGTTTGTCCGCTCAGCCAGCAGTACTCACCCAAACCATAGCCATAAGAAACCAGGCTCAGTTCCTTTTTTTGTTCCAGCATATCGGCAGGATCTTTGATCAAAGGCTTTTGCTGAAAGAGTTGCAGCAGTGCATAGTAATCCTCATTCTCTATGAGGGGCATATTGGGTTTGATGGTATTGAGCAGTTTGGCTGCTGCTTTGTCTTTCTGCTGATGTCGCAATGTGAGGTATTGCCAATAAGCAGTAGCCACATACATGTCCGGGTTCTTAGACAGTTTCAGACATTGCTGATACGCTTTCTCTGCAGCCGCATAATTTTTTTGCAGATAGTGCGCTAGTCCAAGATGATAATAAATATTGGTCTGTAAAGTACTGGTAGGAATATTCTGTGCATTGGGCAAACCATCCGGCTCAACTTCATCGGGTTTACCCTTAACTAGTTTAGCAGCAGCTTCAAAATCTGCAATGGCTTTATCTACGCAACGCAGGCTGAGGTAGCGATGACCACGATGCCGCAACATGCGTGCATCTTTTGGAAAACGTTCAATCCCTTTGGTAAAAACAGCAATTGCTTCCTGGTAGCGACCCACATAAGCCAATCTTCTGCCTAACCAAATCAGCTTATCAGCATTGGTGCTGTCTTGCAGGTACTGTTTGCGCGCTGTATCGAGTTTTGCCAACAAGGTTTTGTTCGTAGTGCGAAGCGATGCAGGCGCATCATTTGTGCAAGTGAGTTGCGCTTGTACAAAACAACTGCTCACAATAAGCAGTAAAACAAAACTGATTTTAATAAACCTGGGCTTGTGCATGAGACAACAATAATTGCCTCATCAAATTACACAATTATCCCAAGTGCCACTTAACCCTGTCTAGCAAAATAGTGCTTGTTGACAGTTGGACAACTCAGTCGGCTGGATGTACAAGAAGCAAATAACAATGCAACCAATACAACAAATACTAACTTTTTCATGCTTGTGGTTTTTGATGGTATTGAACAATCAAATTTCCCGCTTCTATCAAGGGTTTATTGTGGTTGATTGCCCAATTGCATGTAGTAAGATTACTGCATGCAAAAAAGCAATTTCTCCGCAGTGCAGATTCATACAAAAGGTTGATTTTCTGATTGTTGTGCATGAAAAAAGGGGCTTTGCGCCCCTGTGTCAAAAGTCCATCCTGTGAAAACATATTGTGTGCACATCAATTATTTGTGCCTAACTGCTGTATACAAAGTAATACACCTAGATACAAGAAGTCCTCATACAAAAGAATGATTTTGCATGAGGACCCAGTAATCCTTATTATTCAAGCTCAGCTTATCTGTACCGTTTCTGTATACACCTGACCAAATCGATCGGTTGCTTTTACAATAATCTGTTTGGCATCAGCCGAAGGCTTGGCAAAGAACAAATGATCTGTCAACATCGGCTCAACAAACTTATGCTTCACCGGAAGTTCTGGACCAGCATACAATTCAATTGCCCACGGATCTTTTCCTGCACGTTGTTGCATCGGCCCCTTGGCCACACCATCTTCCCACCACTCTACTTTCCATGCTTTATCCCAGTTCCACACATTGGCAACAATTTCATCAGGCGCTTCTTTTAAACGTCCCTTTGCATACACACGCAATTGATGGTCTTTGGATTTACCAGTTGGTTTATAATACCAGGTAATATTGCTGCCATTTACTTCATACACACCATAACCCATGGGTGTTCCATCTCCACAGATCGGACCCGTCCACCAAGCGCCACAGACCGTTCCATGATTGTGCTCCATCATATTGGCCTCTTCCCAGGTTTCATTGAAATGCGTGTGGCCCGACATGATATGCACTTTATACTTTGCCAATAAATTGTACAACTGCTTTCTGTTGGTAACCACAGCACCCATATCTTCTTCGCGCTTTGCTCTTTTGGCTGCGCCGGTATTGGTGGGAATATGGAGGCTCACCACCACCGTAGTTCCCGGTTTCACTTGCTGCAGATCTTGCTCCAACCAGCGCAATTGTTGTTCTGTGATATAACCGATGTATTTCTTCGCATTACCAACAAAGAACACATCATCCAGCACCACATAATGTATTTGCCCACGATTGAAGGAATAATACGTTGGACCAAATTCTTGCTTAAAGGTTTTGGCAGAAGTATCATCCGTGCGGGTATCAGTATCCATATCATGGTTACCAATCACATTAAAGAATGTAACTCCTGTTGCGGCAATCGCTTCTTTATAGTCTTTGAAATATTCAAACTTATCCCAAACCAGATCACCACATCCAATACCATGAAACAAACTACCTGCAGGATAACCCGCCACCAGATTCTTAAGATCAGGCGCGGTGGTAGCTTTCAGCTGATCACAATCTGATTGCGAAATCATCTGTGTATCTGCCCAAACCACAAACTGATGTTTGGTATCATCCACTGCTAATTTTTCCAAAGCAAAATCTGCAGTTGTGATGCCCTCACTCAAAGCCCGGTAAAATAGTGCAACCAGATTTTGTTGCGGAAAATGATAACCTGCAGGCGTGCTGATATACACAAACTCCGCATGTGGATGCGCTTCCAGCGCATATCGCCCACGTGCATCTGTTACTACAACAGTGAACCCGTCTGTAACTGCTACACCAGCAATGCCTTTGCCATTCTCGTGTACGCGTCCGCTGATTTTTCTTTGACTACTTGCTGAAATCTGTGCCTGACCAAGCGCGGGCACACCAAATAAAAATGCACTAAGGCTGAAGTTCTTTAGAAAAACTCTTCTTTTCATATGGGGGTTGATTAGGGTTTCTGCAATTTAAACTGAACAAGCAGGTGAATAGATTATTTCATTGTTAGCAATGGCAGATTGAATGTACTGAATTCTGGTTGGTGGTTGATGGTTGATGGTCCATAGACCATGGTTTATAGTTATATGTTACTAGTTAGTGTCAAATAATTTGAAATCTTCTGTCTAATACCAGTCCCTGCGGACGGGCCTTTTTTGGGTGCGGTGACAAGCGCAGCATTGTCAACCAAACAACGCGAAGCGGTGTTGGTAGCAGCCAAAGCAGACCGGAAGCAGGGACGAGGCCTAGCGGCCTGAGCGATAACAAGCATGCACAATTACGTCTTAAGTGTTCAAAGCAGAGAAACCAAAGCAGTGCGAAGCCAATCTCAAATCACAAATACAAAATCTCAAATAATTTCCGCTTTAGCTAAAAATTCCAAGCACTTGTATCATCGCAGATGCATCCAAGCACTAATCAATCCACTCACCTAAATGATTCACTGCTTTTAAATGAAATGGATCTACCGTTGCATCCAGGAGCTTGGCCATCTGTATTCTCGTAATTGCATTTTGTCCCTGCCAAACACCAAAGCCCCAGTCTGACCAAGCTTTGTTTAACTGCTGTTGTAATTGCGCATCATCCACAAAACGCCATTCGCTATTGCGCATTTGTTTCAGATGTCTGAGGGCGATGATTTTGATGATCGATAAAGCATCATTACAAGTTAAGTACTCCCCTTGTGGCACAGCAATATTGCCGGTAAAGGGTTTCATGTATGCCAACAAACGCTGTACATGTACCAATGAATCCGGATATAACCAGGTTTGATTAGCCCAAGCATTGGGAATGCCCTTCCCACGCAGGATTCCCGTTACACCTATTCTTTGCGCAGCGGCAAAATGCGGATGATCGGGCTTGATATCATAGAAGGGCAACAAATATGCTTTTGCTTTAATAAGTGCCTCCTGCACATCGCGCACAGCAACACCGGCTGCATCTTTTTGCTGTTTCACCGCCAATGCAGCCAATACACCCGCCGCCTGACCAGTTAACAAGACACATGGCTGTAATCTGGTAGCACCATTTACCGCATTACTTACACTGATGCCTTTCTCCGCTACAATTAAACCCTTTACACCTTCAGGAATTAATGCACCAAGTGGCACGCTAAACGATGGCACAGGATAAAAAGACAAATGTTGTGGCGCATCCGGATTTTTCCGGTGATGCTGATCAACAGGATAATCGCCTACCGAAACAGCAGTTCTATACAAAGCTTTGCCGCCATAAGGATCGGCTAATTCGTTTAAGGTAAATCGTATTTGTCCCTTAACTCGCCTACCCTCCCGATGATAGGGTATTAGTGCCAACCTATCTTTTGTAGGAAACTCATCATCAGCCAAACCGAGATGCTTATAACCAAGTGTGTGCTGAATGAAATAAATAAACCGCAGGGTTTGTTGTTTGGCGGCATCCAGCATTCGCTCACGCGCCGTATCCTGCACATGAATCAAATTCAAGTAATAGTCATTACCATAAGCAGGCCAATTAAGCATGTACTTTTTATTTGGCAGCTTTCCGTAATTCAACATCTTAGCTGCATCCCAGCTTGGTTTTACACGAGCTGTGTTTTGATAATAATCCGTACAAGCACCATCAAACTCAGCCGGATCAAATCCCTTGGGTTGCACAATGGTACAATCCACACCGGGACCATAATCCTTCAGCACACCTACATAAGTTAGATCCTGTATAATATCATTTGATGCAGCAATATTTACTTTCTCGCCGGTAAGCTTACTCGCTTCCATACCCACATCAAACAACACACCTGCATTGGCAAATACATCACCCAGCTCAGTTGCATCAATTACTTGCTTAGCTTGAATGGTGACTGTTTTACCGGATTGCATATCCATAAATACAGCACCTGTTACCTGCTTATCTTTTTTGATGACACGAATAAATCGATGTTGAAAAAGAACCGATAATGTTTGCTCTCCTTTGCAAAAAGCTTTCCAGATACTATCACCCACATGCGGTTCAAACAAGGTATTACTTACCCATCCTGTTGCCACTTTATTGGCGCCACCATAATGTTTGTATAATGCGCTTCGAAATTCAGCCCATAAACCGGAAGGTAGATTGTGGTTACCATCGATAGCAGAAACACCTGCGGCGGTCATCATACCGCCCAACCAAACTGTTGGCTCTGTAATAATGGTTTTTGCACCCATGCGTGCAGCCTGAACACCCGCAGCTGTTCCACCGGTGCCACCACCTATGACCAAAACCTCGGTCTGCAAACGAACTTGTGCATGGATAGACGCTGCTGACACCAGCAGACACAGTAATAGCAATATCTTCTTCAAGCGATTGTTTTCAGCAAATTACTGAAACAATTACTGCCGACCATATTAGCCATTCTTGGCCCAATAATGTTTATTGATGGTTGGGCAACTCAGCCTGCTGGAAGTACAAGAGGCAAATAGCAGTGCTACCAACACAACAAATACTAGGTTTTTCATACAACTGGTTTTTGATGATATTGAATACTCAAAACTCCTCTATTCCAAAAGAAAGACTTGTGGTAGAATGCTTGGATAGCTTGTAGTAGGATTACTGCAAAGGGCATATAGTTCAAGGCTAATAGACCATGGTTGATGGCTATTAGCTACTAGTTGATGGTTACTGAAATTATTCGTTTTCTATTCTCGGCTTTCATTACTCCTTCTTCTGTTCCCTGTTCTATTATTCCTTTGCTCTATAGGTGTTTCACGCTAAGCTCGCCAGGATATCAGGCACGCAATGATCTTCATAAAAAACTTGCGTGCTAAAAAAAATCCTTGCGCGCCTTGCGAGAAAAGCTGGCTACTAGCTTCTAACTTCTATATGCTGAGCGTTCCTTGTTCCTCTGTTCTATTGTTCCTCTGTTCTCTAAAGGTTTCACCTCGTCTAAGACTGGATACAAGGCTAATAGGTCTTTGGTCTTTTGCCTTTAGTCTTTGGAGGAATAGGCTGATAGACCATGGTTGATGGTTATTGATTTCACTGCGGAGACGCAGCGAGCGCTGAGGCTACGCAGAGCTACTTCAAGACACACTCTGCGCCAACTCTTTTGACTCTGCCCCTCTGCGGTAAAATATTATATAGAAATTTCAAATTCGAAATCTCAAATAACCAATTAACAATAGTCAATCATCAATCACTTCCTAAACGGCTGGCGCTTGCTGTTTATCTGTACTTTCTTGCTTCTCCAAGAAAGTACCAAAGAAGGAGACACTTCGCTGATGTACGGCCAGCGAAGTGGACCTTGCTATCAGCAGCGCTACTACTGTGGTGAACGGCAACAGTATAAAACTCGGCTGTTCCAAGCTCTCAGAGGTTGATTAGCAGTTAGAGATTTTATTATACTTCTCCAATGAATACCAGTCCCTGCGGCCTGAGCGATTGCAAGCATTCACAAGTGTGTCGTATGTGCTTAAAGCAGAGAACATAAAGCAGTGCGAAGCCAATGTCAAATCTCAAATTTGAAATCTCGAATGATTATTCTCTGCGCCAACTCTTTTGACTCTGCCGCTCTGCGGTAAATTCTTTCTAGAGAAATGTCAAATCTCAAATTCGCAATACCAAATAATCCTCCTCGCGAACCTTTGCGTCTTTGTGCTTGTCCACCGAAGCTTTAGCGTAGGTGGGCCTTTGCGTTTAAGCAAAAAATCAGCTTCAATGTCAAATCTCAAATCAGCAATCTCAAATAACCAATTGACAATTGAAAATCAACAATAATTATTCACTTCCTAAACGGCTGGCGCTGCCAATAGGTTAAACTACGCCACATCCATTCCAGCGGACCAAACCTGAAATAATGCAACCAGATAGGACTTGCAATTAGTTGAAACAACCAGATACCCGCTACGATATAATACAATTCATAACGCTGCAGCTTGCCGTACATCGACAAACCATAACCCAGAAAAATAAAATTGCAGATCAGCGAATGCATGATGTAATTACTGAAAGCCATTTGTCCCACTGCCGCTAAAGCTTTGCGCAGCCAGGGCAATATGCCGGATTGCACAAAGAGCATGATCAAGGCAATATGTCCGCAAGTAGTAGGCACGCGACCAAACTGATAGCTCATAAAACTTCTGTAGAAAGACAAGATGCTGAATTGTTGTTCTACAATATGCGCAGTTTCGAAATAGTTAATCGTTATGCCAATACCATAACCGAATAATGCCATGAGCAAGTAAAAGCGGCGCGATTTCTCCGCTTTCAATATGCCCCATTTAAAAAAGGCCATGCCCCACAACATCATAGCAAGCGTATCCCAGAAATTGATGAAGTATAGAAAATGTGTTTGCATGTATACATTTTCCGGCAGCTTGTGTTGTACAATGCTCCAGTAATCTTTACTGCGTGCCTTGATCTCCTCCTGTACTTGCTGCGGTGAATATTTTTCTTGTTTCTCTATGCCATTCCATTTGGCAATGGCTTCTGTGTCTTTTGTATTCAATACCAAACCCTTGGCACGTTTGGCGCGCGCTGCTGTTCCTTGCGTGTATGCTTCTTTATGATCAACATAATCTACTACGCTGAAAGATGTTGACACCATCAATATACAAGCCGCACCCACGATGAGTTTACCCGGTTTCAGGTGACGAAAACTAAAGGCAAACATACCTACGATGCCATAGGTATAGAGAATCTCCCCATCCCAGAGTAAGAGGTAACAATGGATCACGCCAAACAGAATCATCCAGAGCAGGCGGCGAAAAAAGGTATCGGTTACAGATTCCTGTGTGCCGCCGGTGGCCCTGCCGGTAAACAAGAGAATACCTGCACCGAATAACATGGAAAACATGCCACGCATGGTGCCTTCAAAAAACAGCATATTCATCCACCATACGTTGAGACTCCAGCCGGTGGAACCACCGTTATTGGTGGGGTCGAAATAGGCTTTGTATAAACCAAAACCAATAATGTTCATTAAGAGAATGCCAAACAAGGCGATACCTCGAATGGTATCCATGGCGCCAATACGCGCGGTGTTGGTGGTGGGCTGTAAGCCCGATGCTGTTTACATAGCAGTGTTTTTGGTGAGAAACACGTTACAGCATTCTTGATCACAAGACGGGCGCAGCAGCTGATGGATGAATTTAGTGATTTGAATTCTAATTACAATAACACAAAGTGATTCAGAGTAATTATTTAACCTATTTGGACGAGCTACGGATAAAACTTTTAGTAATTGTGAGGAAGGTTAAAAATTAATTTCGGTACTTTTAATAACGTCCATTTAATTCAGTTAATTTCTCTATTGAAGAGTTTAAATTGTAAATCATGAAGGAGATAATTGATAATTTAATAAGGTTTAGAAACGAAAGGGATTGGGAACAGTTTCACAATCCAAAAGATCTTGCAATCGCTATTAATATAGAGGCCGGTGAGCTTTTAGAACTATTTTTATGGAAAAGTCCATATGATGCAAATGCCGAAAAGGTAAAAGAAGAGCTAGCAGATATTTTTGCTTTTGCTTTTCTTTTGGCAGAAAAATATAAGTTTGATGTTAAAGAAATAATTCTTGAAAAGATTAAAAAGAATTCAGAAAAATATCCTATTGAAAAAGCAAAAGGTACAGCGAAAAAATACAACGAGCTATGAGTATCAGCTTTGATCTTGCTGTAGAAATATCAGAGGAATATGATTTTAGTATTTCGGGCCTAGCCAAAATCGAACAAAATCCTTGGGTAAAAAATCAGTGGCCGCTAGTTTATTTCATTCAAAACCGAGGTGAAAAAATTGCATATGTAGGTGAATCTACCAATGCTTCTAGTCGATTCAAGAATCATTTATCAAACCCTCAGCGCCTCAAACTAAACAAGGTTTCAATTATTAGCTCAGATAAGTTTAATAAGTCAGCAACACTTGATTTAGAATCAAGTCTTATACAATATCTAACAGCAGAAGGAACCTATAAATTACAAAATGGAAACCATGGGTTAATTAACCATAATTACTATCAACAAGACTTATACCAGAGCCTATTCAAAGAAGTTTGGAAGAAGCTATTGCAAAAAAGAGTTGTAAGTAAAACTTTAGCTGAAATAGAGAACAGCGAGTTGTTTAAATACTCACCTTATAAGACACTGAATGAGGACCAGTATAATTCAGCCTTAGAAATACTTAAGGGATTGACAAAAAGAGATACAAATCAAATATTTATTAGTGGTAGCGCTGGAACTGGTAAAACAATTCTTGCTTCATACTTAATTAAATTATTAAGCTCAGACCCTGAAGAAAACAATGATGACACAAACGAGAAAGAACTACTCGAACTTAATTACGTTAAGCTATTTCGTAAGAAATATCCTAAGGCACGGATAGCATTAGTTATTGCAATGTCCTCACTAAGAACCACTCTACAAAACGTTTTTAGTAACATTCCAGGATTAAAGGCCTCAATGGTTATTAGTCCGGCTGAAACATTTAAACAAAAGGAGAAATACGATTTACTAATAGTAGATGAAGCGCACAGGCTTAGGCAATATAAAAATATTTCATGGCGCGGTGCATTTAAGAATAACAATAAAAAGCTTGGCTTGGGAGATAATGGCACCGAACTTGATTGGATACTTGCAAATAGTAAAAATCAAATATTCTTTTATGATAAAACGCAATCTGTTAAGCCTTCGGATGTTAATGAAAAGGATTTTATGAAGCTTTTATCTAATCATAAAAGCTTAAAGATTCAGCTAACATCTCAGATGAGGGTTAAAGGTGATGATAGCAATAATTACATATCTTTCGTAGATGACCTTTTACACACAAGAGCAAAAACAAATATTTTTTCTCCCAGAGGATATGACCTTTATGTTTTTGACTCTTTTAAAGAAATGCATGCGAAACTAAGTGAAAAGGAAAACGAATATGGCTTATGTAGAATGATTGCAGGTTATGCTTGGGAGTGGCTTTCTGATCCCAAGCGAAAACCTAAACCTACGCCCGATGTTACAGATTTTGATTTTGACGGGCTGAAGTTTAAATGGAACTCTACAAATATAGATTGGGTAAATTCCGCTAATGCCTTTAATGAAATAGGATGTATTCATACAACTCAAGGATATGATCTTAACTATGCAGGCATCATCTTTGGATCAGAAATTGATTATGATCCTCTGCTTAACAAGATTGTAATTGATCCAAAAAAATATTTTGATAAATACGGCAAAATCGGCGCAAACGAAGATGAGTTGAAGAAATACATTATAAATGTCTATAAGACAATAATGTATAGAGGAATAAGAGGCACTTACATTTATGCTTGTAATACGAATATGAGCTCATATTTAAAACGTCATATTCAATCATATAAACCAGCGCTTTCTTTTCGAATACTTCCTTTTGACAAGGTTAAGCCTTTTGTAAATGCTGTTCCATTAATAGACATTAAAGTTGCTGCTGGTCAATTTAGTGAGCTTCAAAAACAAGAAGAGATAAAGTGGATTGAATTACCCAAAAATATAACAGCAAAAAAAGAATACTTTGTATGTCAGGTGCTTGGAGAATCTATGAATAAATTGATTCCAAATGGCTCATTTTGTTTATTTAAGAAATATGAAGGTGGCTCAAGAGAAGGAAAAATTGTTTTAGTTGAAGCAACAAATATTCATGATGCTGATTTTGGGTCTGGTTACACAGTTAAGGAATATCACAGTAAAAAAAGCGTGTCTGAAGACGGATGGAAACATGAAACGATAACATTAAAACCTCTTTCGACGTCTGAAAACTATACAGATATCTATTTAAATGAAGACGACCTACTAAACTTTAGAGTCTTAGGAATCTTTGAGAGAATACTTGATTAGGTTTTTGAACTTTCAATTTCCAACGTTGATTACAATAGTTTCTTGATATCAAGAAAATCGGTAATCATTATTTTCTTGTTCACTTACGAGCAAATGTGATCAAGCGAATAAAGTCTCCTGTATCTGCATCTCGCATCGCTTGAAGATATTCAGCTCTTTGATCATTTTTTTTATGCATACCAACAGCTCCCCAAGTATAGACAGGCATTTGGTATAATTTTTCAATCATGATATCTGCCATCAAGCGGCTGTGCCTACCATTGCCGTTGGGAAAACAATGAATGCTTACCAAGCGGTGCTTGAACCGCAACACCAGTTCATCCGGCGCATAAGCTTGGTGCGCGTACCAGTATTGTGCATCATCCAGCAAACCACGCAACGCCGGTGCTATCTGCCATTTGTCTACACCCAAGTTTTTATTCGTTTTTCTAAATTCTCCGGCCCATTGCCACACTTGGCCATACATACGTTTATGCAATGCCTTGATAAATTCTTCAGAGAACAATTGTTCGGGCTTAATATTTCTGCCCAGACTCCATTGCACGGCCTGCTCTATGTTTTGCTGCTCAAATTCATCTAACTCGCCACGAGTGGTAATGGTAGAGATCAGCAGCCCCTCTTTTTCATCTTCCTCAATCGGCGTTTGTCCATCTATATAGTCAAGGTCTAATCCCATAAAGCTTTTGGTAATTCTTGTTGAATCATCATTGCCCTTTCTTCAATGGCTTGCTGTATGCGCTCTTGGCTGTTTTCCTGATCTTCCAATCGCATAGAATGGGATGTGCGCAACACAATTTCCTTTGCCAGCGCTTTTGCTCTACGTTCTATCAACTGATCAATACTGCCATCCTTGGGTACAAAACCGTAAACCAATTCCATATCCATGGCATGGGCTGCTTCGCGCAAAGACTTGAGCGTGATAGAGCCATCCTGCTCGCGCTGTTCTATTTCCTGCGCACTCTGCCGGGTTATAGACAAGCGGTTACCCAATTGTTGCATGCTCATACCAATAGCGGTACGCACCGCTTTAATCCATCCCGTAGGTGGTGGCACCAGGGTTTGCAGTTGCGCATAGGCCTGCATTTTACGGCCCAACTGTTGTATCTGTAATGATTTTTTGCGCATTGTGTAAGGGTATAACTTGACAAATTTTGATCAAATGTAAGGGTATAACCTGACAATACAGATTAAAAAATCAGGGTATAGCCTGACAAAAATATTTAACTTATTGGTTATTAATGATATTTAGCTGATGGTTAATGGACAATAGTTAATGGTTTGTGGTTGGTAGTTGCTAGTTGAGGGTTATGGGCAACAAAAAACCCCGATAATTCGGGGTTGTTGTGGTGTGGGGCGGGATCGAACCGCCGACACAAGGATTTTCAGTCCTTTGCTCTACCGACTGAGCTACCGCACCTTCGCTAAAGCTTCGGTGCGCAGGCGCACCAAAAGCGTTTTTTTTATCTATCGTGCAAAAATGCACTTTATTTCTTTCAACTCCTTTGCTCGGACTTTATCCCGATTTTTCGGGAGACTGAGCTATGTGCCTGCGTTAGAACTTCGGCACACAGGCCGCACCTTCGCATGCTATTTGCTAGCGGGCAGCAAAAATAGGGGCTGAACACACAATGAACAAGTTTTCCCCCATTTAATTTCTGAAAACAGGGGTCTGCATGCGCTCCAGTACCAGGTTCCACAATGCGGTTCTGCGCTGCAAAGCCTTGATAGCCGCCTGGGTAGCTTCGGCCCACTTAATGGCATCATCGCCACAAAGGCGCTCTACCATCTGCAAAGCCAACTGGCTGTGGTGGTCGCCATCTACTTCAATATGTCGCTCTAAATAGTATTGGAAAGTCTTGAGTCTGCCACCAAAACGCTGGTTCAAATCGGTTACCAGGGCATGGAACATATCGGGTATCAGGTCTTCGCGGCCAAATGTAAACACCGCGGCCTGCACATGGGCAGGCTGGTTCATGATTACATGAAACGTATAGTTTACAAATTGCTGAATAGCATCGGGCAGGTGCAGTTTCTGCATGGCTTCATGTACCGGAATACCACTCTGTACATAATGAATAAACTGGCCCATCACATCGGTATTGGCGCCCAGCTCCTGCATGGCTTGCAGGTATAATTCGAAATGACTGAGTCTATTGCCTGCCGCATCTACATCGCTTTCTTCGCCGGTCACAATTTCATTGATGAGGAAGCGCGTAGCCGCATCACCCTTGGGCACCCAAGGCGTAGTGGTGCATGTGAGCTGCTGCTGTAAACTCTTGAGCAAGCTCATGAAATCCCATACGGCAAAGACATGGGCTTCTGTAAATAATTGAACATGAGACAGTTCGCGCATCTGCGCGTATAAAGGGTGGTGCACAATCTCGGCTCTGTAAGGCGCAATGGCTTCCTGTAATGCAAGTATTCGGGGGTTTTGCATGATATCAGTTTTGAGGTAAAACAAATAATGGGCGGCAAAGTTGGGGGTTTGCGGGGAAAATCAATGCAAGATTTGACATTGACGCAGGTTTTTTGCTTAACCGCAAAGGCGCTAAGGCGCAAGGTTTCGCGAGGAAGACCATTTGAAATTGCTCGAGAAGATTTTACCTCAGAGGGGCAGAGTCAACAGAGTTAGCGCAGAGAAAATCAATTTGAGATTTATTATTTGAGATTTGAAATTGAAGCAGATTTTTTACTTAACCGCAAAGGCCCACCTGCGCTAAAGCTTCGGTGGACAAGCACAAAGACGCTAAGGTTCGCGAGGATGATTATTTGACATTTCTCTAGGAAGATTTTACCGCAGAGAGGCAGCGTCAACAGAGTTAGCGCAGAGAAAATCAATTTGAGATTTATTATTTGAGATTTGACATTGTCTTTGCGCCACTTCGTGACTTTGCGACTTGGCGGTGAAAACTAAAAACCATAAACCAGTAACCATCAACTTTAAACCATGGTCTATTGACCATCAACTATCACCAGAATTACAGAACTTTGCCAAAATTTTTCTATGCAGTTCCGCAATTTCAAAATGGTGGGTTATGTGGTGTATGGCCGTGGTGCTTTCAATCAGTTAGACGAAATACTCGCCCCACAACGCAAGGGCGATGCACCCATGGTGTTTCTGGTTGACCATTTCTTTGAAGGCAAGCCCCTCGTGAACCGCATCCCGCTGCGCGGAAAAGACAAAATCATTTTTGTAGACGTTACATATGAACCAAAGACCACTTATGTGGATTCGCTCGCCAAAGAACTGAAAGAAAGTTTCGGCACCGTTAGCGGTATCATCGGTATCGGTGGAGGCTCTGCCATGGACTTAGCCAAAGCGGTTTCACTCATGATGAATAACCCCGGCTCATCTGCAGACTATCAAGGCTGGGATCTGGTGAAACAAGCCGGTGTCTATAAAGTAGGGATTCCTACCCTCAGCGGTACCGGCGCAGAAGTGAGTAGAACAACGGTTTTAACCGGACCAACGCGCAAGCTGGGTATGAATTCTGATTTCACACCTTTCGATCAAATCGTACTCGATCCAGAACTCACCAAAGACGCACCTGCCAACCAACGTTTCTATACAGGCATGGATTGTTATATCCACTGCATCGAAAGTTTAGAAGGTACTTACCTCAACGAGTTCAGTAAATCATACGGCGAGAAAGCATTGGAATTATGTCGCAATGTATTCTTAGAAAAAGACCAGTGGGATGATGAGTGCGATGATAAACTGATGATGGCTTCTTATGCAGGTGGTATGAGCATTGCCTATAGTCAGGTTGGTGTTGCACACGCCGTGAGTTATGGTCTCAGCTTTTTGTTAGGCACCAAGCATGGTATTGGTAATTGTATTGTGATGAATCACCTGGAAGAATATTATCCTGCGGGCACAGCCGAATTCAAACGCATGGTGGAGAAAGGTGGATATACTATTCCAACAGGTATTTGTGCCGGCTTAACCGATGAGCAGTTTGATACCATGATCAATGTAAGCCTGGGCATGAAGCCACTTTGGGAAAACGCACTGGGTAAGGATTGGGAAAAAATCATGACTAGAGAAAAGCTGCGCGCACTCTACGAGAAATTGTAATCGCGCTACAATAAAAAATAGCAAAAACCCCTACGGTACCGTGGGGGTTTTTTATCTTTCGTCCATGCGCAACAAACAACAGCTTTCTTTTTTGGCGGGCATCCTGCTTTTTACCTTCATGCTTTTTAATCCGTTTGGCTTTGAGCCCAAAGCTGCAAAAGTATTGGCTGTTGCTGCGCTGATGATTACCTGGTGGATTACCGAAGCAGCAGCTATGCCTGTAGTTGCCTTGATACCATTGGTGTTGTTTCCATTGATGGGCATTAGTAAAATGGAAGATGCAGCAACACCTTATGCTAACAGCGTGGTGTTTTTGTTTATGGGTGGATTCATGATAGGTTTGGCGATTGAGAAATGGCATCTGCACAAACGCATTGCATTGAATATTGTGCGCATCACCGGAACCAGTGGCAACAGAATTGTGTTGGGTTTTATTTTGGCCACAGGTTTTCTCAGCATGTGGTTGAGCAATACTGCAACCACGATGATGATGTATCCTATTGCCATGAGCGTAGTAAGTGTGATGGAAGAAAACCACAAGGGTGAAGGCAAGATTGGCAATATGGCTATCTGTTTATTGTTGTCGATAGCGTATGCATCTAATTTCGGCGGCATTGCCACCATTATCGGTACACCACCCAATGTGGCTTTTGTGGGTTTCTTAGAAAAGAAATACCAATACACATTTCAGTTTGTGGACTGGATGCTGCTCTGTTTACCCATTGCCGCTTTGCTGATGATAACGCTGTACTGGACCATGACGCGTTGGCTCTTCCGCAATGGCATTGCACATGATACAGCTACTGCAGCACTCATTAAAACAGAATTGCAGCAGATGGGTAAAATCTCCGGCCCCGAAAAAAGAGTGCTCATCATTTTTGCAGGTACTGCTTTACTGTGGATCACCAAAGACCTCATCAATGCCGCACAAACTGTGGTGAAATTGGATGATACCATGATTGCCATGGCTGGTGCCATTACACTATTTCTGGTGCCAAGTCATACCCAAGTGCCGGAGAGCAAGCAATTGCTGGAGTGGCACGATACACAAAAAATGGCCTGGGGTATTTTGTTGTTATTCGGGGGCGGTATCAGTTTGGCCAATCAGTTGGAGAAAGCAGGATTGATTCAGCAGCTGGGTAATTTCATCGCCAGCTATTCGGGCAGTAATCTGCTCTTGCTCATTTTCGCCACCACCATTCTCTCCATTTTCATCAGCGAAGTAATGAGCAATGTGGCACAGGTAATTGTGTTTGCACCTGTGATGGCAGGCATTGCCGATGCACTCAAGATTGATCCACTCTATTTAGGTATCCCCATGACTTTGGCGGCCAGTTGCGCCAGCATGCTACCCATGGGCACACCGCCCAACGCCATCGTATTCGCCAGCGGCCGATTGAAACTGAACGATATGCTGAAAACGGGTTTGGTGATGAACCTAATTGCCACAGTACTCATCACCCTGTTTTCGTATTACTTAATTCCTGTATTGGTGCACACGATTCGTTAATCGGATCGAGATTTCATACAGGCACAAGGGCAAATTCCTTTTCTTTGCAGCGCCATTAAAGCCCGATCAATATGAAATGCGCTGATATTCAACTGCTCAACGAAAAAGAAACCCGCGCCGGTTTTGGCGAGGGTGTATATGAAGCCGGAAAAGCCAATGAAAATGTAGTGGTACTTACTGCAGATTTAGCCGGTTCACTCAAGCTGGGACCCTTCATGAAGGAATTCCCCAATCGTTTTGTGCAGTGCGGTATTGCCGAAGCCAATATGATGGGCATTGCAGCCGGTTTAACCATCGGCGGTAAAATTCCATACACCACTACTTTCGCGAATTTCTCTACCGGTCGCGTGTACGACCAGATTCGCCAGAGCATTGCTTATAGCGGTAAGAATGTAAAGATTTGTGCATCACATGCAGGTCTGACTTTGGGCGAAGATGGTGCTACCCACCAGATTCTGGAAGATATCGGTTTGATGAAGATGTTGCCCGGTATGACGGTGATTGTGCCTTGCGATTTCAACCAGACCAAAGCCGCTACCAAAGCCATCGCGAATTATGAAGGTCCGGTTTATCTGCGTTTCGGCCGACCAAAATGGGCCAACTTCACCAAAGAAGATGGTAGCGATTTCGTGATTGGTAAAGCACAACAACTGAGCGAAGGAAAAGACGTGAGCATTTTCGCTTGCGGTCACCTTGTGTGGAAGGCAGTTGAAGCAGGTAAGCAATTAGAAGCAAAAGGGTACAGTGTTGAAGTGATCAATATTCACACCATTAAGCCATTGGACGAAGAAGCCATTATTCGCTCTATCAGCAAAACCAAATGTGCTGTTACCTGCGAAGAGCATAATGTATTAGGCGGTTTGGGTGATAGCATTGCGCAAGTGGCAGCACGTCATTGTCCCATTCCTATTGAGTATATCGGCACCAACGATACCTTTGGTGAAAGTGGTACACCCAATCAATTACTCGTGAAGTACGGCTTAGATACACCGAATATTGTAGCTGCTGCAGAAAAAGTAATGAGCAGAAAAGCATAAAAAAATCCCCCCGCAGTATTGCGGGGGGATTTTTATTTTAAGGTGCTAGTCTTTCAACTTTCCAACTACCATCTGCTTGCAAGGTGTAACGAATACGATCGTGCATGCGACTACTACGTCCCTGCCAAAACTCTACCGTGTGTGGCTTCACCACAAATCCACCCCAATGTGGCGGACGCGGAATATTATCTGTTCCGTATTGCTCTTCGTATTGCAAATAGTTTTGTTCAATTACTTTTCTGCTTTCGATCACCTGACTCTGTGGCGAACTCCATGCACCAATTCTGCTGCCCGCAGGGCGGGAGAAGAAATACGCATCATTGTCTGCATCGGATAGTTTTTCTACGCGGCCTTCAATGCAGACTTGTCTTTCCAACTCCTTCCAGAAAAACACCAATGATGCATGTGGATTGGCAGCGAGGTCTTGTCCCTTATGACTATTGTAGTTCGTGAAGAATACAAAACCATTGGTATCATATCCTTTTAGCAAACAAATACGTGCAGCGGGTATGCCTTGTGCGTTAGCAGTTGCTACTGTCATGGCATTGGGTTCATCAATCTTGCTATCCATCACATCGTGCCACCAATGGCCGAACTGTGCAAACGGATCTTTCGCCACATCGGCTTCATTCAGTGCTTTCAGTTTATAGTCTCTGCGTAAATCGGCAATTTCTTGATGTGTATGCATAACCCGGGATTGAACAGCGAAATTACGCAATGATTGCCCTGCCTAAGTCTGACAATTATCAGTAGCGCATAAAAAAGGGGTTGTTTGTTCAACAACCCCTGCTAAGTATCAATCATTTCTTTATTCTGAAATCGTGGTGTGCTTGGTTCCGTGTTTGGAGCTGATATAGGTATATACCGCAGGAATCACAAACAAAGTCAATACCAGTGAGAATAAGAGACCACCTACCACCACAATACCTAATGGCATACGGCTGGTTGCGGCTGCACCTAAACTCAAAGCAATTGGCAAAGCCCCGAGCGCAGTTGCTAAGCTCGTCATCAGAATCGGGCGTAAACGTTGTGTGGATGCTTCCAGCACAGCTTCCGTTTTACCTAAACCGGATTCACGCTTCTTATTGGCGAACTCCACAATCAGGATACCATTCTTGGTTACCAGACCAATCAGCATAATCATACCGATCTGTGAGAAGATGTTCAGTGTTTGATCGAACAACCACAGACTGATTAAAGCACCAGCCATCGCAAGCGGTACCGTTAACATGATGGTAAATGGATCTTTGAAACTTTCGAACTGCGCAGCCAATACGAGGTAAATCAGAATCAATGCCAAACCAAAGGCAAAACTGGTATTCGATGAACTCTCGCGGAAATCGCGTGACGGACCACTTAAGTCTGTTGAGAAACTTTCATCCAATAATTTATCTGCAATGGCCTGCATGGCTTTTACTCCATCACCAATGGTCTTGCCCTCAGCCAATGATGCGGAGATAGTAGCTGATTTAAAACGATTGAAGTGATAGAGTGTAGGCGGATTTGAATTCTCTTCCATCTTGATCACAGAAGTGATGGGAATATTTTCACCGCGACTATTGCGCACATACAACTTTTCAATAGATGCAGGATCTTTTCTATCAGCCAGTTCCACCTGTGCGATTACCTGATACTGCATGCCATTACTTACATAGTAAGCAATACGTCGGCCGCTGAATGCGCTGGATACCACATCGGCCACATCAGCAATATTCAAACCCAGATCGCGCGCTTTGATACGATCGATGGTTAATTGCAGTTCCGGCTTATTGAATTTCAAATTCGCATCAACGTTTTGGAAGGTTTTGTCTTTTCTTGCTTCATCCAAAAACTTGGGCACCACTTCTTTAATTTTATTGAAATCAAGATTCTGTACGATAAACTGCACCGGCAATGAACCGCGTGAACCCAAACCAATAGAGATGGTTTGTTCTTCAACGGGGAAGATGCGCACATTGTTGAAACGTGCCAGCTTCTTACTCAACTCACGTGCAATCTCGCTTTGTGTTTTATCGCGCTCTTCTGGTTCTACCAGTTTCAAACGCGCAGTACCACTATTTACACCGCTACTACCAAAACCGGGCACAGCAGCAAACACAAATGATTTCTCTTTGATAGAATCAGACAAATAGCTGATCAGTCGATCGCCCGTCTCCACCATATAACCATAACTCGCACCTTCGGGACCGCTTAACTGAAAACGAATACTGCTTCTATCTTCTAATGGTGCAATCTCACTTTGCAGATTCTTTCCTACATAAAAGATCATTGCACCACACAAAGCCACAATCACCCAAGCCATCCAACGTACACGCAGAAAACTTGCCAGCATATTCTTGTAGCCATTTTCCATACCACGGAAAATGAATTCAGTTTTCTCGTAAAACTTACCATGCCCTTTCTTACGTGTGAGCAATACGTTCAATACTGGCGTAATAGTCAATGATACAAATGCAGATACCAATACCGCACCAGCAACCACTACACCAAACTCGCGGAACAAACTACCTACAAAACCTTGTAAGAAGATTACGGGCATGAACACCACTGCCAGTGTGATAGAAGTAGAGATAACCGCGAAGAAGATTTCCTTACTGCCTTCCAATGCTGCTTTCTTGATCGGCAAGCCCATCTCCATTTTTCGGAAGATGTTTTCTGTTACCACAATACCATCATCCACCACCAGACCGGTTGCCAGTACAATACCCAACAGCGTTAATACATTCACCGAGAAGCCGGCGATATACATGATGAAGAAAGTAGCCACCAATGAAATGGGAATATCAATCAGCGGACGAATAGCAATCATGAAGTTTCTGAAGAAGAACAAGATTACCAAGACCACCAGACTGAATGCAATCAGCAAGGTTTCTTCTACTTCTTGGATGGAGCGACGAACATTCTGCGTTGTATCAATCAAGGTAGTCATCTGCACATCACTTTTCTGTGTGCGCTTCAGATCTTCTAATCGCTTATAAAACTCATCAGCAATTTTGATATAGTTAGCCCCCGGCTGCGGAATGATGGCAATACCCACTGCATTCACCCCATTCAAGCGCCAGCTAAACTCTTCATTCTCAGGACCAATCTCCACCTTTGCTACATCACTCAAACGAACAATGCCATTGGCATCTTCGCGAATGATGAGATCACTGAAATCTTTTTCTGTACTCAATCGACCGATGGCGCGAATGACCATCTCTGTCTTATCACCATAAATTTTTCCGGAAGGAATTTCTACGTTCTCTCTGTTCAGCACATTACGCACATCGCTGAAGGTAACGTTGTAGGCATTTAGTTTGTCCGGATCAAACCAGATACGCATACTTGGGCGCTTCTGTCCGAATATGTTTACCGCACTTACTTCTGGAATGGTTTGAAAACGTTGCTGTAAAACATTCTCTGTGTAATCACTCAGCTCCAATAAACTCTTGCTCGCACTTTGCACGGCAAGGAGAATGATGAAGTCGCCACCTACATCCGATTTACTTACTACGGGTGGCGCATCCAAATCTTGTGGCAGACTACGTATGGCCTGACTCACTTTATCGCGCACATCATTCGCAGCTGCTTCGAGATCTGCATCTAGGTTAAACTCAACAGTGATATTACTGCTACCTACAGAGCTGGAAGAAGAAATATTGCGAATACCTTGAATACCATTGATGGATTTCTCCAAAGGCTCAGTAATCTGGCTTTCGATGATATCAGAGTTGGCACCGGCATAAGAAGTACGCACGTTAATAATGGGCGGATCCACTGCCGGATATTCGCGCACAGCCAGAAATGTATAACCTACCGCACCAAATAAAATGATGAGTAAGTTCATCACGGTGGCCAGTACCGGCCTGCGCAATGCTAATTCAGAAATATTCATACCCTTCTACTCCAGTTTCTTTATTGAAGAATGTCTTTCAGTTGCTTTACGCTACGCACTTTTACATTGCTGTTGGGGCGCACAAAGAGTACACCTGTTACCACCACACTATCGCCCACGCTCAAACCCTTGGTTACTTCTACAAATCCGCTGCTGCGTAAACCCGTCTCAACGTTTACAATCAACCCCTTTCCATCTTTTACCACAGCTACTTGCTTAGAACGCGCATCCGGAATAATGCTATTGGTGGGCACCAGAATACTGCTATTGCTGCCACCTGCATTCAGATACACTTTCACGAAACTACCTGGTTGAATGGGTGCACCATTCACCGTTGCACGCACTTTCAGGTTACGCGTAGTAGCGTTGATCTCTGGTTCTGTTGCAATGATTGTAGCACTACGTTTATTGTTTTGCGCACCTGCGGTGATTTGAATCGTAGCACCCTTTCTGATATAATCAGCATAACGCTCGGGTACCGTAAAATCTACTTTGGAACGATCTACCTGTTGCAGGGTTGCGAAAATATTCGCAGGTGTTACATAAGCACCGGGACTCACTTGTCGCAGACCCAGCAAACCATCGAATGGTGCTTTGATATACGTCTTCTCAATCTGTGCTTTGTAAAAATCGATATCTGCTTTCAGGTTGTTTACTTGTGTAAGCACTGCATCATAATCTGCCTGATTGATACCGTTTATGGCTACCAGTTTGCGCAAGCGCGCCTCATTCTTCTCAGCCAGATCTAATTGAGATTTGGTTTTGCTGAGTTGTGCCTGCAGGTCTGCATCGTTGATGCGTGCGAGCACAGTGCCCTTTGCTACTCTGGCGCCTTCAGGAATATTCAGGAAAGTGAGTCGGCCACTTACTTCTGGTCTGATTTCAATGGATTCTGCCGGTATCACGGTACCATTGGCCTCTACTGTATTGGATACTGCCTGAGTACTGGCAATGATCACATCTACAATCGTTGCATTGGGGCCCTGTTGTTTGGGCGCTTCTTTCTTTTTCTCTTTACAGCCGATGCTGAGCAGCAATACGGCTAAACCTGCGCATAATAAGGAATGTCTGATCAATGTTGAAGCTTTAGGAGTCGTAAAATTAACGTATTCAGCCCCGCTTTTATGCAAGAGATTGGATGAATGGCTGCGCTAGAGACGCAACAAAAAAGGCGATACAGTAATTGCATCGCCTTTGACAGAAGTATTTAGATTGATTAACCGTTCATGCTGGCCAGGAACTCTTCATTGCTCTTGGTACCACGCATGCGCTTGAGCAGTTCGCTCATCGCTTCTTCGGTATTCATATCGTTGATATACAGTCGGAGGATATTCATGCGGCCCAACACATCTTTTTCCAGCAAGAGATCATCACGTCTGGTAGATGAAGCCACCAGGTCAATCGCAGGGAAGATGCGCTTGTTCGCCAAACGACGATCCAGCTGCAATTCCATATTACCGGTACCCTTGAATTCTTCGAAGATCACTTCATCCATCTTAGAACCTGTATCAATCAGGGCCGTTGCCAGGATAGTGAGTGAACCACCGTTCTCGATCTTACGCGCAGCACCAAAGAACTGCTTGGGCTTTTGCATGGCATTTGCTTCCACACCACCAGACAATACCTTACCAGATGCTGGTGCTACGGTGTTGTGGGCACGCGCCAGACGCGTGATAGAATCCAGCAGGATCACCACATCGTGGCCACATTCTACCAAACGCTTAGCTTTCTGCAGCGCGATGGTGGATACTTTCACGTGCTTTTCAGCTGGCTCATCGAAAGTAGAAGCCAATACTTCTGCACGTACGCTGCGCTCCATATCGGTAACTTCTTCCGGACGCTCATCAATCAGCACCACCATCAGGTAAACCTCAGGGTGATTGGCTGCAATGGCGTTGGCCACTTCTTTCAGCAACATGGTCTTACCCACTTTCGGTTGAGCTACAATCAAACCACGCTGGCCCTTACCAATAGGGGTAAAGAGGTCCATGATACGTGTGCTGAAATTACTTGGCGTTGTAAAGAGATTCAGTTTCTCGTATGGGAATAATGGCGTGAGGTAATCGAATGGTACACGATCGCGTACTTCATCCGGACGCTTACCATTGATGCTGTCAACCTTCAGCAGGGCAAAATATTTTTCACCTTCTTTCGGCGGACGCACATAACCTACCACGGTATCACCTGTCTTCAAACCAAACAACTTGATCTGAGAAGGAGATACATATACATCATCCGGAGAAGAGAGATAGTTGTAGTCTGAAGAACGCAGGAAACCATAACCATCAGGCATCATTTCCAATACACCTTCACCCTGAATCATGCCATCAAACTCCACATTGAATGCAGGTTCTTTTCTGTTGAACTGTGGTCTCACAGCGGGTTGTGGTGCAGGTTGGTCTTCTGTGGCAGCCAGCATCGCTTCGGCCAAAGAACTGATATTGTCAGCAGGCTTTTCAGCGCTTTCTTCTGAAGTGCTATTGGCATTGGGCGCAGCCGCTTCTGCAGCAGGCGCTATTTTCTCAATGCGTGGCTTGCGGCCGCGGCGACCTTTCAGCTCTTCGGCTGCAGCTTCTTCGCCCATTACCTCGGCTTCTTCGCTACCGTTTCCGGTTGAAGCCACCACGGTAGCTGGTTTGCGACCACGTTTTTTCTTGCCATCATCTTTGGCGTCGCTAGATTGAACGGCCTGACTATCAAGGATTTTGTAGATCAGGTCTTGCTTGTTGAGTTTCTTGGCGTTAGCAATCTGCAGTTGCTCGGCTATGTCCAGCAGCTCGGGCAGCAGCATGTCGTTCAGTTGTAAAATGTCGTACATAATCAATATTCAAATGAAATCAATACCTGCCTATAATGCATTTACGTAAGGAAGGTGGAGATAAAACAGATTTTTGTTTGAGACGAGTTGCCGGGGCAACCGGGGAAGAATCACTGATGTTTGCCGAGGGATATTCGGAGGCTCAGCTGGTTTCCGTTGCAATGTTAGGCAGTTTTTTGAGAAAAAAACCATTTTTCACGGCTTTTTATGCCAATGGCGATGGGCAAACCCTTGTGCGGCGGCGAGTTTGGTTATCTTTGCCGCCCGAAAGCAAGCAATCATGTTTAACAACAGAACCAGGATCAAGGCTTTGCTGGCGATGGAGCCGGCTAATCAGGAAATTACCGTAATGGGATGGGTGCGCACCTTCCGTAACAACCAGTTTATTGCGCTCAATGATGGTAGCACCAATAATAACCTGCAGGTAGTGGTAGAATTGGGCCTACTCGATGATGCTACCCTGAAGCGCATCACCACAGGTGCATCCCTCAAGATTACCGGTGAGCTGGTGGCTTCCTTAGGAAAGGGACAAACTGTTGAACTGAAGGCCAAGTCGCTGGAAGTGTTGGGCGATAGCGATGCGGAAGCTTATCCTTTGCAGCCCAAAAAACACAGTCTTGAATTTCTGCGCGAAAAAGCACATTTACGTTTTCGTACCAATACATTCGGCGCAGTATTCCGCGTAAGACATTCATTGGCATTTGCCATTCACCAATTCTTTCACCAGAAAGGATTTGTGTACTTGCACACACCCATCATCACTGCAAGTGATGCAGAAGGTGCAGGTGAAATGTTCCGCGTTACTACTTTACCGATGGATGGAACGGCACCACGCAATGAAGATGGTTCTATCAACTACAAAGAAGATTTCTTTGGCAAGAGCACCAACCTTACTGTAAGCGGACAGCTCGAAGGCGAATTGGGTGCCATGGCTTTTAGTGAGATCTATACATTTGGACCAACATTCCGTGCAGAGAACTCTAACACAACCCGTCACCTTGCTGAGTTTTGGATGATCGAACCGGAAATGGCTTTCTATGATATTGAAGACAATATGAACCTCGCAGAGGAATTCATCAAGTATATCATTCGCTTTGCGATGGATAACAACCGAGATGATCTGGAGTTCTTAGCACAGCGTTTGGCCGAAGAAGAAAAAGCATTGCCACAAGACAAGCGCAGCGAGTTGGGCTTGATTGAAAAGTTAGAGTTTGTACTGAACAATGCATTTGAAAGAATTACTTACACAGAAGCCATTGATATTTTATTGAACAGCCCTGCGTACAAGAAAAAGAAATTCCAGTACGAAGTAAAATGGGGCATTGATCTGCAGAGTGAGCATGAGCGCTACCTCGTAGAAAAGCATTTCAAGAAGCCGGTGATTGTGACCAATTATCCTGCAGCCATCAAGGCATTCTACATGCGTTTGAATGATGGCTGTGAGGAAGGCAAACAAACCGTTGCAGCCATGGATATTCTGGCACCAGGCATTGGTGAAATTGTGGGTGGTAGTCAGCGTGAAGAAAGATTAGAGAACCTGCTCAAGCGCATGGAAGAATTCCATATTCCTGCAGCAGAAATGGATTGGTATTTGGATACACGCCGTTTTGGTACGGTACCGCATGCAGGCTTCGGATTGGGTTTTGAACGTATGGTACAATTCGTAACCGGCATGACGAATATCCGCGATGTAATTGCGTTTGCACGTACGCCCAAGAATTGCGAATTCTAAAAATGGTCTTTTGGCTTTAGCTTATGGCTCATGGTTGATGGACCATAGTTGATAGTTTGTGATTGCTGGTTATTAGTTTGTGGTTATTGACTACTGGTTATTCATTTAACCGCGGAGCAGCAGAGATCGCTGAGGTTGCGCAGAGTTTTTTATAGTTAACCCTCAGCGCCAACTCTCTTAACTCTTGTTCTCTGCGGTAAAACCATCTAGCGAAATCTCAAATTGATTTCTCTACGGTAAAAAGTTACACGCTAAGCTCGCCAGGATATTAGGCACACAATGCTCTTGGTAATCACCTTGCGTGCTAAAAAAGTGTTTGCGCGCTTTGCGAGAAAAGCTAGCTGCTGGCTTATACATTCTGAGCATTCTCCGTTCCTTGTTCTTCTGTTCTCTAAAAACTTCACCGCCAAGGCCTACCTCCATCCTCCAACCTACGCCATGGCTTTGGTTGGTAAATCGCTAAAGCTATGGATGGTAAACCGCTGAAGCTTCGGAAGATAAACGCTATGCCGCGATGTGTCGCTAAGACTATGTCAAATAGATTTCCTCGCGAATCTTTGTGTCCTAGCGCCTTTGCGGTTAAGTAAAAAATCCGCTTCAATATCAAATCTCAAATAATAAATCTCAAATTGATTTTCTCTGCGCAAACTCTCTTGACTGTACGACTCTGCGGTAAAACTTTTTGGAGAAAATTTTAAATAACAACTACCACTTACATTACAACAACTTCGCCGCTTTTGCCAAGTCTTCCGGTGTATCAATTTCTACACCCATATAATCTGTTACCACCATTTTAATGGACACACCATATTCGAGGTAGCGGAGACATTCAATTTTTTCTGCAGCTTCTAATGGTGTCATGGGCCAGGAAGTAAAATTCAACAAAGCCTGTTTGCGAAAAGCATACACACCAATATGTTCGTAATATAGTTTCGCCGCTGCTGCATCTCTTGGATAAGGAATCACACTTCTGGAAAAGAACAGTGCATTCATATTTCTATCTACAGCAACTTTTACATAGTTGGGATCTTTGATCAATGCTTCGTCCTTTAACTCCTGCATCAAAGATGCTACTAGTACTTGCGCGCCGTCTTCGCCTTGAAATACTTGCAATAACTTTTCGAGTGGCGCTTTCTTCACAAAGGGTTCATCGCCCTGTACATTCACGATAATATCTACGTCCATATCTGCAGCAGCTTCTGCAATGCGATCGCTGCCACTCTCGTGTGTGCGTTTGCTCATCACGGCTTTGCCGCCATGCTGGGTAATTTCATGGAAGATGATATCGCTATCGGTAACCACTACCACTTCATCGAACAGACCTGTGGCGATGGTATTATCGTAAGTATGCCTTATCACCGTTTTGTTGCCGAGCTGTTGCATCAACTTAGCGGGAAAACGCGTGGCCGCATAACGGGCCGGAATCATGGCGATTTGCTTCATGGCGCAAAGTTAACCGCTGAATGCCATCAGGCAACAGGCGTCTTGTCCATATGCCCAAAAGGCTTTGTGAGTAGTTCTCCAAACTGCTCATCTTTCTCGTTAGGATAGTAGCGATCTAACCCATATCGAATTTGAGCCGCATCCAATTTCATGAAAGTGCCTAGCAATCTGTCCCAGATTGACAATACTGCACCATAATTGCTATCGGTATAGGGTTGTTTCCAATGATGATGCACTTTGTGCATATTGGGCGACACGAGTACCCAGCTCAATGCGGCATCCAACTGTTTGGGTAAACGAATATTGGCATGTGTAAACGCAGTAGCCACAATTAAGATGGTTTGAAAAATCATAACGGCAAACATAGGCGCGCCGGAAACAATAATGCCCATGAAGAAAAACAGTCCGCGCAAAATGCTCTCCACCGGATGGTGGCGCAAGCCTGTGGTGACATCAACATTGTTATCTGCATGATGCACGACGTGGAAGCGCCAGAGCACAGGCACTTTGTGTTCAGTCATGTGCACCAACCAGCCGCCAAAGAAATCTAAAGTGAGGAATGCGATCAGCACGGTTGTCCAGATACCTGCATTCAACCAATAGACCAAACCAAACTCATTGGTCTTACACCAATCGCTAATGCGAATGATGATAAGGGCCAGAAAAGTATGGATGATCAAATGAATCAAGGTGAAACCAAAATTCACTGCTGCATGACGCCATTTGTTTTGTTTATAGCGCAGCGGCATAAGAGGAATAGAACCTTCTATAATCCAGAAAAACAACAATCCGCCTACAAGAATGGCGAGTCTTTCTAATGGTCTTTGCTCCAGATTGGAGAAATACTGAATAATGGCATCTGTCATGGCAAACAATTCTTACAGATGAAAGTACAAATTATCTGATTGGATTGTTTGACAAGAAGCTTTTTCGGTTTCAACATAAGCGATTGTGTGCTTGCGGTGAGGCACAGTGGCCCTCTGTGGTGTCCTCACCACCGAACCATACAAAAACAAAACCCCTTGCTTGCGCAAGGGGTTTTTTATGAAAGAGGTTGATACAACTTAGTTGTTCAGCATCAGCGGCATTACCAGCATCAGCAGGTCTTCATTGGCTGCCTGCTCTGTTGGCTTGATTAAGCCGGCTTTGGTGGGTGTTGACAGTTCTACATTCACCTCATCTGTATCCGCTGCGTTCAGCATTTCAATCAGGAAACGTGCGTTGAAAGCAATCTGCAGGTCTTCGCCATCGTATTGGCAACCCATGCGCTCATTACCTTCAAAGCTGAAGTCAACATCCTGTGCAGCCATCTGCAATTCGCTGCCGGTAATGTTCAGGGCAACTTGATTGGTGCTCTTGTTAGAGAATACACTTACACGGCGCAGGGCACTTTGGAAATCGGCTTTGTTTACAGTAAGCTTATACGGATTGTCGGCAGGAATCACCACTTTGTAATCTGGGAAGCGGGCATCAATCAATCGACAGATCAATTGTGTTTCGCCATGGTTTACAAACAGGTGGTTGCTATTATAGCTCACTTGCAGTTCATCATCGTTATCAGGCAAAGCATTCTTTAAGAGGGTCAAAGGTTTTTTAGGAACGATGAATGAATCTGTCTTAGGTGCTTTCGCATCAGTACGCTTGTAACGAACCAATCTGTGTGCATCGGTGGCCACAAACTGTACGCCATCTTTCAGCAATTCGAAGAACACACCTGTCATGGCAGGACGCAAATCGTCATTGCTTACCGCAAACAGGGTTTTGTTGATGGCTGTCACCAAAGCACTACTGCTCATGGTGAAACCATTGGTATCATCAGCAGTAGGTTCTTTAGGGAAATTATCCGGGTTTTCGCCCATCACCTTATACTTACCGTTATCGCTGGTGATTTCTACGCCAAAGTTTTTATCGATGTTGAATGTCAGTGGCTGATCAGCGATATTCTTCAAAGAATCCATCAGGATCTTGGCAGGAATACACACTTTGCCATTTGTCTTGCTTTCCACATCCATCTGCACACGCATCACGGTTTCCAGATCGGTGGCGGTAACGCTGAGTTTCTTATCCTGAATTTCGAACAGAAAATCTTCCAGAATCGGCAAAACAGTATTGGAGTTGATTACACCGCTGATTTGTTGCAGGTGTTTCAGCAGGGAGGAGGAGGAAACAATAAACTTCATTCGTCTACTTTTAGATAGCAACAAACCTACTGTAAAACTCGCTATCCGTCAAAAGCGAATTGGGCCGCCTAAGCGGTTGGAAAACAGATGTGAATGAGTTGTGAATAGGCGCTTAATTTGCCGAGAGGCGCTTCAGGCCGTCAATGAGCTGGCGATATTTTTCGCGTGGCATAGGCTTGATCAGGTAATCGCTCACTTCAGCCATTTGCTGTGCCCGCTGGATATCGAAGATATCTACTGAAGAACTCACCATATACACGGTTACAGGTCTGGGCATTTTAGCTGCTACACTCTTGTATTCTTCCAGAAACTGCCAGCCATCCATGATGGGCATATTGATATCAAGAAAGATTACATCCGGTACTTTGTTCTGGCTGATCGTATCCTCATTGCTGAGATACCTGATTGCTGCTTCACCATCGTAGAAAGAGTAGATCTGTCTCGCCAGTCCCGTTGATTCCAGCATTTTTCTGGCTGTGAACTGATAGATATGATCATCATCGATGAGACAAACATCGAAATTGTCTTTTGCCGCCAGGGCCGCCATTTCATCAATCATCGTCATAGCAAAAGGTTTGTACGGATTAACGAGGCAAAGATACCTTTGTTGTATGCGGTGTTGCTTAAAATGACCTGAAAATGCGGCAAAGAATCGTTAATAAAGACCAGGCCTTACAAAAAATTCGGCACTACTGTGCTTATCAGGAGCGCTGTCATGCAGAAGTGCGTGAGAAGCTCTATGGATATGGTTTATACAAAACAGAAGTGGAGACCATTCTTGCACAGTTGATTGAAGAAGACTACCTGAACGAAGAACGCTTTGCCGAACAATTTGCGGGTGGTAAGTTCCGCATCAAACAATGGGGACGTGTAAGAATTCAGTATGCTTTGAAACAAAAGAAAGTGAGTGATTACAGTATCCGCAAAGCGATGAAAAGTATTGATGAGGACGATTATCTGCGCACATTGGAAAAACAGGCTAAGCTAAAGTGGAACAGCCTGAAAGGTGAAAAGACAATCAGTAAACAAGCCAAGACTACACAATACCTGATGCAAAAAGGATTTGAATTACCCTTGATTCAGCAGGCCATCAAAACCTGCAGCAACAAAAACACTGATTAATGTATCTTTCCTGCATGCGTTATTTGTTTTTTATTCTGAGTTGCTGCTGCATAAACAATCTTTTCGCACAAACAAGCAGTTATGCAAAAGAGTTATCGGTACAAATCGATAATGATGCTTTTTTATTGAAAATAAGAGATGGCTATTATTCCAGCGGATTATATCTGCGCTATGCCGCTGCAAACAATACCAAGAAAGGCTTGAAGCAGATTCAAACCCTTGAATTAGGACAGCAGATGTATACGCCACGTAACAAGGCTTATGCTTATAACAATATTATCGACAGACCTTATGCGGGTTATCTCTATCTGAAATACGCGCAGAAAACCATCTTGCCAAAAGCACAGCAATTAGAATGGACTGGGGCTTTGGGTGTTGTAGGACCAGCAGCCGGGGCAGCAGGATTTCAAGAGTGGTATCACAACCTGATGAACTATGCTTTCTTTCCAGGATGGGAAAAACAGATTCCCAATCATTTTGCACTTGATGCAAGTGTACAATACACCGCTGATATTCAACCGGAAAAAAATGGCTTAGCACGTATTTATCCAACAGCACAGTTGAACTTGGGTACCACCTTCAGTAATCTGCGGGCGGGCGCATATTTTGTTTTAGGTAAGGCTGAAGCCATGCAACAAACTGCTTTGTTCAATAACCGCATCCACAAGGGACAAGCAAAGTGGCAGCATAAAGAAGAGGTCTTTGTTTATTATTACCCATCTATTACCTGGCAATGGTATAATGCTACCATACAGGGCCCCATGGGCAATAAACCCGGCGCACCCGTGGTAACGGCAAGTCCCAGCAATTTTTTACCTGAACACCGCTTTGGTTTCTGCTATGCAAAGAACAGAACCACACTACGTGTTGAAGTTGTGCACCAGGGTAAGGAAGCTACTTCACAAACCAATAATCAGAATTATGGCGTAATAGGTTTTGCCTACCGCTTTCAACGAGCTCAGTAACTTTATCAAAAATCAGTGTATGTCAACCCTAACATTTACCCTTTTGCAACAAGCTTTGGTTTGGGAGGACAAGACAGCCAATATCCAGCACTTTAGTTCCATCATCCACAACATCCATGAACACACTGAAGTAGTGGTATTGCCGGAAATGTTCTCTACCGGTTTCAGCATGCGCCCGGAAATCTTTGCAGAAAAGATGGACGGTCCAACAGTCACCTGGATGCGCAACACAGCTGCGGAGAAAAAAATCATTCTAACCGGCAGTCTGATGATTGAAGAGAATGGTCAATACCACAACCGATTAATCTGGATGCTGCCTAACGGCGAATATGGTTATTACGATAAGAAACATTGTTTTGGCTATGCAGGCGAGGACAAGCATTATACACCGGGCAGCAAGCGTTTGATTGCATCGGTGAAAGGATGGCGCATCAATCTGCAAATCTGCTACGACTTGCGTTTCCCCGTTTGGGCCAGACAACAACAACATGATGGACCCGAATACGATGTGCTGCTCTATGTTGCGAATTGGCCCGAAAGAAGAAATCATGCATGGAAAACACTGTTGCAGGCAAGAGCCATCGAGAATCAGTGTTATGTGATTGGTGTGAACCGTGTAGGCAGAGACGGTAATGATATTTACCACAGTGGTGATAGCATGGTAGTTGATGCGATGGGTACTATACTGTATGAAAAAGCCCATGGCGATGATGTACACACCATCACACTGGAAAAACAACCGCTGGACGATATCCGCAACAAACTTCCTTTCTTAAAAGACGCAGACCCCTTTACCATTCACCATGGCTGAACAACGCATTAAAACTGCACGGCTTTTTACCGGCAATCATTGGTTGTACGATCATACTGTGGTGATTGCCGATAAACACATTGTTGCAATAGAACCGAATCAGGACAATCACTACGATACACACACGGTATTGCCTGCGTTGATAGATATTCAACTCTATGGCGCACACGACAGATTACTGGCCGTTTATCCTGATGCAGCCACGATTCATGCAATTCATGCTTATTGCAAAGCCGGTGGTGCCGGATTTTTCTTGCCGACCGTTGCTACTAATCACGACACAGTCATCAGGCAATGCATTGATGCGGTGCGCGCCTATTGGCTAGAAGGTGGTGAAGGTTGTATCGGTTTACATATTGAAGGACCATGGTTACACCCCAAACGCAGAGGTGCACATATTGAGTCACTCATTCATGCACCTAACATGGAAGAAGTGCAATCATTATTGGCTTATGGAAAGGGGGCCATCAAAATGATTACACTGGCACCCGAAGTTTGCGATCCAGCCATCATCAACTTTATTCAAAGCGAAGGCATCATTGTTTCTGCCGGGCATAGTGATGCAGATTATGCTACCGCCACCAAAGCTTTTGATGGAGGCATCAGTACGGTTACGCATTTGTATAATGCTATGAGTCCGCTTCAACACCGCGCACCGGGCTTAGTTGGTGCTGTCTTCAATCACCCAACTGTTCGCGCCAGTATTATTCCTGATGGACATCATGTAGATTATGCTGCTGTGAGGATTGCAAAGAAAATCATGGGTAGTAGATTATTTGCCATTACAGATGCGGTTACAACTACCACCGAAGGTTTTTATCCGCATCAGCCTGCTGGCGATAAATATGAAAGCAATGGTATTCTCAGTGGTTCTGCTTTAACCATGCACCAGTGTATGTTGAATTTAATTCATCATGTAGGCGTACCCGAAGATGAAGCCATTCGCATGTGTAGTTTATATCCGGCTGCTGTTTTACGCATGGAAGATGTATTGGGCAAAATTGAACCGGGCTATGCAGCAAACTTTTGTTTTGTTGACGAGCACTTAGCGCTTATTCCTTAACAGCTGCTTGCTTGCGAGCTGCAATCAGGTTGCTGATATAAAGCAATTTCGGATCAATACCTTTTGCAATCATCGATGCATTGGGAGGCACCACTACATCAGGCATAACACCTCTTCCTTTTGCTCTGTTTTTATCCATCACCAAACGATACAATGGCAGCGTAACGCGAACGCGCGTATTTGGTAATACGATCTCCGGAATATGCATGGCAGAATTGCCATAATAACCACCACCACTTTCCTCACCAACAATCAAGACATTGGACTGACCCTTTAATGTTGCAGTAAACATGGATGCTGCGGAGAACGTAGCGCCCGCTTGAATCAAATAGAGGTTTCCATTATAGGATTTATCGGATTTGTATGGCTGAAAATAATGTCGCTCATAACGTCGATAATGGTATTTACCATCCTCCATTTTCTTTGCGCTGAATTGCATGGCTATCCAGAAAGGCCACGCAGGCTTGATGTATCTTTTGTATTGAATATTTCTGGTAGTTGCTGCAACAGTATCGCCCACTTTAAATGGTTGTTGTGCGAGATAACGTGTTAAGCGAATATAATTATTGACTCTACCGCCACCATTCTCTCGCAGATCAATCGCCAGATCATTGATGCCCAATTTCTTCAAAGTGCGAAACGATGAACGGAAAAACTTTTTCATCGCTCCATTACTGAAAGTATTCAAGCGCATCACTGCAAAACGATTTACTGTATCCACCATCAACACACGCTTTGATAATAACCTGATTTTTCGCCTACTCAATGCAGGAGCCGTACTGCTGCTACTATCTACTCTTGCTGCAGAAGTAATACGTATGGGTGTAAATGCTTTGCGCAGCACAGTATCAATGCTTCCTTCTTTTGTTCTATACACAAAACGATACAGTGTATCCGCACCAAACACAGTTCTATACCATGCCGGGAAGTTGCTACTAATGTTTTGTGCTTTATGGTTTAACGCATTACCATCCGTACTCATGTATATATACATGGTTGCGGTGATATTGGCAATACTGCGATCATTAATTGACAGGAGCTGTGTGCCTCTGCGCAAGATGGAATCATTGCGATCAAAATTACCCGTCACAACAGCAGTGTCATTCCACACTTTTAGTGTGAGCGGAAATGATGGAAAACGAAACCTGTCTGCACTGCGCGAAAAATTGGTTGGAAACAACACACGCGTATGTCCACATTGTATTTGCGCCACCCATTGTGCCAGTAAATTCTTGTATGATACCAGATTCATCGAGTCTTTGATGGCTGAAAACGTGCGCGCATACTGTGCATCAAGGCTGTCTTTACTGGTATACCAGTATAAAGAGGGGTGATTCGCCTCCAAAATGCGTTTCAACAGGCTTAAATCCTCCTTAAGTATTTCAGGTGAGAGCCGTGTTTCCGGTTGGCTTGCACGCTTGGCTGTTGTAGCGCAAGATACTAATAATGAGATCATTACAACAAAAAGCAGCCAGTTTCGAAGCGCCTTAAAAAGACCTTGAAACGGGTTTTTTGCTTTCTGCATCATCTTTTTTTTGCGCAAATCCGTATACTTTTATGTCACAATATCCAAAACACCTCTAAAGGGTGTAAAATCTAATATCCAATGTTTATGAATTACCGAACCTTCACACTGAAGCTTGTCTTCGCACTTTTCTTTGGTGCTGTATTTTTTCTGATGATTTCAGACCTCAGCACGGCAATTTCCAAAAGCGACATGGTTACATCAATTGTTTGCGGCTTAGCAGCTATTGCAACAGCAGTTGTGATGTATTTCTCCGTTTTGAAAGATATGCGTCTTTCAAAAGTGAAAATGCAGCAGAAAGAGCGCGCCAATATGCCGATGACCATCATCATCGAGTAATCGCCATTTTCTAACGCTACAATCCTCAACCATGGAAAGCTTGCCAGCCCTGCGCGGTGAGGTCAAAACTATTCCCCCCTCTGGAGAGCAGTTTAGTTCCTTCATGCGCGTCGGTCATATAGCCGACAACGCTGATCTCTTCGTTCAACGTAATCCTGTCGTAGTCTTCTTGCTTCAGGGTAAAGATCAGTTCGTAATCCTCCCCACCATTCAGAGCACATACGGTGGGATCTAAACCGAATTTGAAAGCTGCTTTTCTTGCTTCATCAGCAAGAGGCAGCTTTTCTTCATAAATTCTGCAGCCCAAACCACTCTGCTTGCACAGGTGCAGCACTTCACTGCTCAGGCCATCACTGATGTCCATCATAGATGTGGGTACAATCTCATTCTCAGCAAAAAATGCAATGATGTCTTTGCGTGCTTCTGGTTTCAGTAAGCGACCAACGATATAAGATTCATTCTCCAGATCAGGCTGTAATTGTGGGTTCTCCAGATAAATTCGTTTTTCGCGCTCCATCAAAGTGAGGCCCAGAAATGCGCCACCAAGATTACCACTCACACAAATCAAATCACCTTTTTGTGCCGTACTGCGCTTCACAAATTTATCAGGCGCCACTTCTCCAATAGCGGTTACAGAAATCACCAATCCTTTTTGTGATGCAGATGTATCGCCGCCGATTAAGTCAACACCATATTTTTCGCAAGCTGCGTAAACGCCTTCATAAAACTCATTCAATGCTTCTACACTAAAGCGATTGCTGATGCCGATGCTGAGCGTAATCTGCGTGGGCTCTGCATTCATCGCATAGATATCACTCAGGTTTACCACCACCGATTTATAACCGAGGTGTTTGAGTGGTGTGTACATCAAATCAAAGTGAATACCCTCTAACAAAAGGTCTGTAGTGATTACCGTTTGTTTGCCGAAGTGATCAATCACCGCTGCATCATCGCCTACGCCCAGAATGGAAGAAGCATTTTGCAATTCAATATTCTTGGTGAGTTGTTCAATCAAACCAAACTCGCCTAATGAAGCTATTTCAGTTCTGTTCTCGCTCATAATGTTTTCTGATTATTGATAACAGCCAATAATTCGTCGTGAATTTTTCCATTAGAAGCCACCAGGTGTGGCTGATAGGGTGAATAATACGCGCCGGTAAAATCAGTCACTTTACCACCCGCTTCTTCCACCATTAAAAATCCGGCAGCGCTATCCCATGCCTGCAATTTGTGTTCGTAGAATGCATCAAATCTTCCTGCAGCTACCCAACACAAATCAATCGCCGCACTACCCAATCTTCTAACCGGAATGCCTTTCCTGATAAAACGCTCAAACACTTCCAGCGGACCGTTAGGCATATCTAAATAGGTGTATGGAAATCCGGTTACCATGCAACTATGAATCACTTCCGTTTTTTCGCTTACGCGGATGGGCTTGCCATTCAGGCTTGCACCCTGACCCCGCTCGGCTAAAAAGAATTCATTCATGAAAGGATTATACACCGCACCAAGGACCATTTGTCCGTCTTTCTCTACACCAATGCTTACACAGCAAATGGGAATACCATTGGCATAATTTACCGTACCATCAATAGGATCGATAATCCACTTATACGATGATGACTGGGCCATTTCACCGGCTTCTTCACTCAGGATAAAATGATCCGGAAAAACTTCGCGGATGGTGGCCATGATGATTGCCTCGCTCTTATGATCTACTTCGGTAACGAGGTTATTCATGCCCTCTTTATTGGAAATCGTAAAGGGTTTGTCGAAATATTCTTTCAACACAGCAGCCCCTTTTTCCGTGGCTTGAATCAGTGTTTCTTTAAGCATGCGCAAAGGTAGTTGTTTGTAGCGCTTGCAATTTGCTAATTTGCTGTTTCAATTATTGTACTTGCAGGTTTCCATCATCATCGTAAACTACAATGTGCGCCATTTTCTGGAGCAATGCCTGCATGCTGTATATAGGGCTATTGCCGAATTGGATGCGGAAGTGATCGTAGCTGATAATGCTTCCGCCGATGGCAGCCTGGAATACTTGAAACCATTATTTCCTCAGGTACAATTCATTGCGCACCAGGAAAATCTCGGCTTTGCCAAAGCCAATAACCATGCTGCAAGATTGGCCAAGGGCGATTACCTGCTTTTTCTTAATCCAGATACCCTGATCGCAGAAGACACTTTGCATAAAATGCTGGCTTGTTTACAAACAGGTCCTGATGCCGGTGCCGTGGGTGTACGCATGTTGGATGGGGCGGGACAATTTCTGCCGGAAAGTAAAAGGGCTTTCCCTGCACTGATGCCAGCTTTCTTTAAACTAACAGGATTGGCGAGATTATTTCCTCTTTCTGCGGTGTTGAATGCTTATGCATTGGGGCATTTGAATGAAAAAAGCAATCATCCGGTGGATGTATTGGCCGGCGCCTGTATGTTGGTACGCCGGGATTTATTTGAGCAACTTGGCGGTTTTGATGAGCAGTTCTTTATGTATGGAGAAGATATTGATTTGAGTTATCGTATCCGGCAGTCGGGTTACCAAAACTGGTATTGTGCAGACACCAGCATCATTCATTTCAAAGGCGAGAGTACAAGAAAAGGCAGTAGCAATTATGTACAATTGTTTTACAAAGCCATGCAACAGTTTGTACGCAAGCATTACAGCGGTAGTAGGTCTGCATTGATTGTACAAGGTTTGCAATTAGGCATTTTGCTGCGTGCAGGTGTTTCATTGATCAAGCGATTTGTAACCAGCATTGGCATGCCCATCATTGATGGTGGCATCATCTTTCTTTTATTCTGGATCAGCAAATCCTATTGGGAAACCTATATCAAGCAGTTTCCTTTTGAGAGAGCACAAATCAGCATTCTACTTCCTGCATTTGTATTGGTGTATTGGTTAGCAGCTACAGCTTCTGGTTTATACAAACGTATTTATGCGCCTAAGAAAATTGGATCGGCATTATCGCTGGCGCTGATAAGCACATTGGCCGTTTATGCATTATTACCAGAGGGCTGGCGTTTTTCGCGCGCCGTTATCTTGCTGGGTAGTGTTGGTGCTGGTCTTGGGCTTTGGTTATTCCGATGGTGGCTCTTACGCATTCGCTGGCTGAAACCAGATGCAACGGGCCAGGTCATTGACCGGGCTGTGGTTCTGGTTCATGCGCATGACCAAGCAGCAGCACAATCCTTCTTCCAATCCATGCAACTGGATACGCGTGTGGTGCAGTGGTGTAACAATGAGTCTGATTGTGAGCAGGCAGTGGTCGCAAATCAGGCACATGAAACAATACTGGTATCCGGCCACCTCTCTATGCATCAGTTGATTGCTTTTGCGGATAAGCTCAAAGGAAAGACCGCCCTTCGCTTTCATCATGCGGGCAGCAGGAGTATTATAGGCAGCGATTCTAAGGACAGCAGCGGCTACACATTGAGCAAATAAGTTTTACACAATGCATTGATTTTAACAGCATTCTTATACACAAAGCCCGGATATTCGCAACACAATACTGGCTTTTAATTAGCTTCGTGTTTTTGAACCCCGCTGTTATCGATGCCCATATTCGACATTACATTGCCTAACTCGATTGCAAAGGTGCTTCGCTTGCCGAAGAACAACGTGCGCAGGCAGCAGATAAGGGTGTTGAAAAAGCTCTTACGCAAAGCACAGTTTACCGAGTTCGGTCAACAATATGGTTTCGATAGCATTCTCTTGAGTAAACATCCTGGCAAAAAATTTCAGGAACTCGTACCCACTTATGATTATGATCGCATCTATCGTGAGTGGTGGCACAAAACCCTGGAAGGCCATTTGGATGTGTGCTGGCCGGGTAAGATCAAATATTATGCGCTGAGTAGTGGCACTAGCGGAGCTGCCAGCAAATACATACCCATTACAAATGATTTGCTGAAGGGCAATAAGAATGCCATGATTAAACAGCTGTTTAGTCTCAGGCATTATGAGGATATTCCATACTCCTCACTCGGCAGAGGTTGGTTAACACTGGGCGGTAGTACCGATCTGCAAAAAGGCCCCGGTTATTATGCCGGAGATCTAAGCGGCATCACCGCCAAAAAAGCACCATTCTGGTTTCAGCCTTTTTATAAGCCGGGTAAAAAAATTGCCAAACAGCGCGATTGGAACCGCAAGCTGGAAGAGATTGTTGCCAAAGCACCTGAATGGGATATTGGATTCATTGTAGGTGTGCCTGCATGGATTCAACTCTGCATGGAGCAAATCATTGAGCGCTATAAGCTGAATACTATACACGATATCTGGCCCAACCTGGCCTTCTTTGTACATGGCGGCGTAAGCTTCGAGCCTTATAAAAAAGGCTTCGAAAAATTATTGGGCAAGCCGCTCACCTATATTGAAACCTATCTGGCCAGCGAAGGTTTTCTGGCTTATCAGGACAGACAGTTTCCAAAGGGTATGCGACTGGTTACCAATGAGCATATCTATTTTGAGTTTGTGCCATTTGATGAGAAAAACTTTACGCCCGATTGCGAGATGGTGGCCAATCCGGAAGTGTTGATGATTCATGAAGTGGAAGAGCACAAGGATTATGCTGTCTTGATCAGTACTGCTGCGGGTGCCTGGCGTTACCTGATTGGTGATACAGTTCGTTTTGTAGATAAAGAAAACTGTGAGATCATCATCACCGGCAGAACCAAACATTTTCTCAGTCTTGTAGGTGAGCACCTGAGTGTTGACAATATGAACAAAGCCATTCAGCTGGTAGGTGAAAAGCTGAATGTTTCTATTCCCGAGTTTACCGTAGCGGGTGTGCCACACGGCAATTTCTTTGCCCACCACTGGTATGTTGCTTGCAACGATACGGTAGATGCAGAGCAATTAAGAATTGCCATCGATGAAAAGCTCAAAGAACTCAATGACGATTACGCAGTGGAACGCAAGAGTGCATTAAAAGAAGTTTTTCTGGATGTTTTGACAGAGCAACAATTCCTTGACTTTATGGCCGCCAAAGGAAAAGTGGGCGGACAACACAAATTTCCACGCGTGCTTAAGGGCCAGATGCTGGAAGACTGGCAGCGTTTTTTGAACGGTACATTTATGCATTAATAAGTCTGTTACACAATTCTGCGTATTTCCTTGTAGATTTTTTGCGTACTCTTTTTTCCTTGTACTTTTAAGTTAGCAATCTGCTGCACCTCTAATTTCTTGCACATGAGAAGAATTTGCCTATTGGTAACGGCTATTTTTCTATTCTATAGTTCTGCCTTGTCGCAAACTTTTACCGTTGAAGGTGTTACAATTTACTTAAGCCCTCACTACAATTTGGGAGTGAAATCTGGAGCTGCTGGCGACTATCCAATGGCCACCGTTCAATCATTTAATGCCTCGGTTAGTGTAGGTAATGGCATTAACTATAGGGGTAGAAATTATGGCTACAGTGATTTTGGAGGTCAGCTGCAACACTACTTTAATCAGATTCGGGTTACAAGAGTTGATATAACCATTAGGGTAGAAGGAACCTTGTGCGATCATACCACTTCCATAAGCGGCTCTTGGAGTGAGGGTGAAACGAAGGGCAATGCGCTTTGTGGTATCAAAAAGGGGGCGCAAATAAATGGCAGCATGACTGTCAATAGAATTACAGGCACAACTGGCATCAATGATTTAAAAAGTAAAATTGATGAACTAGAATCTGCAAAAAGGCAAGCAGAAGATGCGAAAAAACAACAGGAAGCGCAGCAGCAAAATAAAGATCCTTGGGGTGGGAGTAATTATAATAGTCAGAAAACCAATAACACATACAACAACAATTACAACACACAACGGCCAGCCAATCAGAACTATTCTTCCAATAATCAGGTCAATAAAACACCCTCACCCAACCAAAACGGGTATGATGCCAAAGGCAGTAATGCTGGAGCCGGGAAGTTTGACAATTCACCTGGGTTAATTTATCCTGTTGGACCGGGCGTTAAACGAGCCGACGGTCTTTATGATGTAACTGATAAAAATGGCAAGGTACATATCATTGATGCGGCCTCTCAACGAAAATTAGAAATACAACAGCGCGACAGAGAAGCTACGCAACGCATGCAGATGCAACAACAGCAGCAAAAGCAGATGATGGATGATTTCAATGCGAAAATGCGCAAGCAGCAAGAGGCCAACAGAATCAGGGATCAACAGATAACTCAGCTGGCAAACCAAACAGCAGATGCTGTGGTGCAGATTGGAAGTTTTATTGGCGGACTGATTAGCGATGCCAAAGCAAAGAAAGAGCGTGAAAGACAAAGACAGCTTGAAGCACAACGACAAGAAGAAATGCGTCTGCAGAAAATTGCTCAGGAAAAAGCTTTTAGACGCGAATCCAGAACTGCTGCTATTGCAAATTTCAAACCCGGTACCATCCCTACATCTACAACCAAAATAGAAGCAGATAAGCTGTATTATTTCGTCTATGCTTATGATCCATCCAAGATTGAAGAGGGCAATATGGTTTTTTACTTGAGTCCTATCGTTGAAATTGCCCGCTTCGGCGATGGTACTTGGCCCTACCTGCGTACGATTCAAGAAGAGATTCAACCCCTGACACCATTACAAGAAGTTTTTCACGGCTACTACTACTCTGAAGAAGAAGCCGAGCTGTCTAAAAACAGCTTAGAGGAAATGCTGCGCATGAGCCAGGTTTCCATCAATAGCATCAACTATCAACGTAAAAAACAAGGTAACAGTAATAGCAAGTGGGGCAATGATTTTTGGTCAGGCACACCCGTAGAAAGAGAAAATGATCAGTTTGCAACAGATCCTCAACCAAAACCCAAAAAAACAAAGGATAAGTTCTGGGATAATAGCGATGTACCCAAACCAGTTAAGCGCGACACTATAGTGGCTCCTGCACCCAAAAAAGATGACAGCTTCTGGGCTGAGCCTGCGATGGAAAAGAAACAAAAACTAGATGAGCCGCCTCCTGCCCCAGTCAAAAAGAATGATGAAACCTTTTGGAGCGAAGCGCCTGCTACTGTTTCAAAAACCACCATCAACAAACAAGCGCTTAAAGCCGGCGCAGATTCTGTTTGGAATTTACTTTTAGATAAGTCCTTTTCACAAGCGCTCACCCGCATACAAGCAATCACTGCTCAGGAGCCGGATAACTTGGAATATCAGCTGCTGATGGCACATGCTTTATTGCTGAACAAACAAACAGAGCAAGCAAAACAAATCTATACTGCCAATAGAAAAAAGATGATTGCCTCTCTTAGTCTGCCATGGGAATACAAGATTCGAGAAGACTTTGTTACATTCTTATCGAAGAACATCAACGACCCGACAATGGATGAGGTATTGAGTTTGTTGAATAAATAAGCCCTACATGAAAAAGTATTTTTTGCTTTGTTTACTTTCGCTACTGCTCATTGTTCAAGGCACTTCAGGTCAGGCCGCTGTTGCTCGGCTCAAATTTGAAGACGCAGAAGAAGCATACAATAAAGGTGATTACGCCACCACACTCTCCAAACTGGAAGACGCAGAAAAGCTGTTTGGTAAAATCAATTTGCCCATTCTTCATCTTCGCATTCTGGCTCAAGACAAACTCTTACAAAAAAATCTTGAATTTGGACTACTGACATCTTTGCGTAATAATTGCAATCAGTTTTTAAAGGATTATGAAAATGTGGAAGGTATTGAGGATAAATACCGACAGGTATACAAGGTATTGGAAGCGAATGCAAAACACCCCGCAACGGCTGCTGAATATGAGAAAATAGTCGCTCAGAAAAAGGCAGAAGAGCAAAGAAAAAAAACTGAAGCGGAATTTAAAAAACTTGTCTTTATCAGCATTTTTCGAAATACTGACCGCTCAAGTGCATCAAAAAACTTCGCGTTTTTTATTAATGGGAAATATGTTAGTTCGCTTGAAAACGACACCTATTTGGCTTTCCATATTCCATCTGGCACTTATCAGTTTGCTTTTCAACTTGAAGACACACAGAACCCGCAAGCAAAAACACTAGCCCTAAGCACAAAACAATATCCTGTCTTTATTTCTAACGGATTGCCAGCAGAATTTAAGCTGGATGTTGAAGGAAGAAAAGGAGACGAGATCTCAGTTATTCCAGTTAAAGAAAAAGAGAAAAGTCGCTTGTATAAAGACTGTAAGCTTAAAGCGATTGCTATCTTCAATATTCAACCAATGTAATCTGTTCACGAGTAATTTGACAAAAACTATGCGCATAATCTACCTCCTTTTTACCGTATTGTTCGCTATCGAAGTATCTGGTCAGGCAGCCATTGCGCGCCTCAAGTTTGAAGACGCTGAAGAAGCTTTCAACAAAGGCGACTATACCACAACACTCTCTAAGTTAGAAGATGCTGAGAAGTTGTTTGGTAAAATCAATGTGCCCATTTTGCATTTACGCATTGTTTCTCAGGATAAGCTTTTGCAGAAAAAGCTTGACTTTTCCATGCTCGCCAACCTGCGCAAAAATTGTGAGCAGTTTTTGATTGACTATGAAACCATGGAAGGCATTGAAGAAAAATATCGTCAGGTGTATAAAATACAGGAGTCTTATGCCAAATACCCCAAAACCATGGAGGAATACCAGAAGCTTGTTGCTGAAAAAAATGCAGAAGAAGAAGCAAAAAGGGAATTAGCCAGAAAGAACGCTACTGTCAAAGTATATCTCTTTAGGTCTACAGGCTTTGCAGCAAGCGCTGTGGGTTTTCAAGTTTTCCAAGATGGTCAGGTAGTTGGGCGCATTAGTAATAAAGAATACTTATCATTTGATGTTTTACCAGGCAGGCATAGCTTTGGTGCTCAGGATGGCAGAAGTACTGAGATTAAAAGAAAAACCGAGCTTACAGAAATTGATGTGTTACCAGAAACGCCTGTTTTTTTGGAGGTTGATTACAATAAGTGGAATGGAGATTTGGATGTGGTAACCATTACCAAGGAAAAGGCTAAAGAATACTTTGAAAAACTAAAGCCAGGAGAGAACAGAGTTGTTACCAATAACCGCTCCTCCGATGCATTTGGTTTAGTAGGTTCTGTTGCTGCTGCCAGTAAAACCGCTTCGGCAAGTAGTCAATCTATTTACCTTGCCCCAAACAGTTTATCATTCATTGGCATTACCACTCAGTCCGTTAGTATCACACTCTTAGTTACTTCTGTAACGCCAGGTAGCCCGGCGGCTAAAGCCGATATCAAGGTAAATGATATCATAGTAACCATCAACAATGAAATTGCAAACTCCCCAAAAACCATCAACCAGCTGAAAGAACGTTTTTTGGTTAGTAAGGAAATGACAATCCAACTAATTCGCAATGAGTCGCCAATGGAAGTGAAAGTCTTCCTTGAAAAGCAAGCAGCAATCGGAAGAGGATAGTTTTGTCTATTTTTTGGCAACAACAAATTTCTCCACCATGTTCTCTTGTGGCTGTACTGTTTTCAAGTAGGAATAAATCGCTTTCAGATCTGATTCTTTCATACCCGCATACATAGTCCAGGGCATGATGCTGTTGAACTCGCCTTGCTTTACCGCAGGTGGCGTATAGTTTGAATCAGCATATGCTTTGAATCGTTGTACAAACATGGCTTCGGTCCAGCTGCCGATGCCAGTTTTGTGTGGACTAATATTAGATGAACGCAGTTCAGATCCATCAGGAAACAAAAAGACCCTTCCGCCTCCGAAAGATTTTTCCGAAATGATTCTACCCTGCTCAACGGGGGTATGACATTCCACACAACCCGCAGCATTGGTGAGATAACCACCGTATGCAAGTATATCTGTTGTATCAGGACGCTTGCTAAGCGTAGCTTTTTGCGGAATGGTATTGATGATGAAGTTCATCGGGAAGCTTGGCTTGGAATCGGGCACATCATTTTTTATAGAGGGAATAGATCTCAAATACGCAATAATAGCTTCCACATCTTCCGCATCCATTTTGCCATAATAAGGATAGGGCATCAAAGGAAACATGGCCCGACCTTCTTTGGTAACACCTGTGGTGATCAAGCGAAACAATTCACCATCACTATAGCGATTGATGCCGGCGGGCGTAACATTCTTTGCATAAAAAACACCGGGCATGCCAACGGATTCGTCGAAGCGATCGCCACCCATACCTAAAGTTCCTGGTGTAACCGGACCGGAAAACTTTGTCCAATCTCGCTTGGAATGACAGTCCATGCAAACTGTTACGTGATTGGCGAGGTACTCGCCCCTGGCAATTTTTTCAGGCGTGGCTTGTACGGTTAGTTGTGGTGCTTCACCCACATTGGGTAGAGCCAATTTTACATAAGTTAAAGCAGCAGCAAGCAGTACGATAATGCCAAGCAGGAGATAGCCTAGCACTTTGAAGGCTTTTTTCATTGTCTTTGTTTTGGTTGTTCGGGGTAGCTTGCTCCCTAAGATACAATTTTGCGAAAAGAAAAACCCCGGATAATCCGGGGTTATTTATACTTAGTTTTTCAGTAGTGTATTGAGCTTATCTTCTAGTTGTTTGAGGCGTTTTTCTAACTGGTCAATTTTTGCCTCTTTTTCATCCAGTTTTTTCTGTAGGGCCTGCGCTGCCTTCAGCGCAATTCCAGAAGCATCAATTGTACTGATGTGTGCTGCATCACCTTTTACGCCAAGACCAAATGCTTGTTTAAAATCCTCTGCAACCGGACCAACATGTAGTTCATCAGTACCCTTATAATTCCACTTGGTGATGGACAAATTGCTGAGCTTTTCTAATACTTCCTGATCATCAATAGGCTGAAAATTCTCCTTGAAGAATCTGCTGGAAGCGTTGGTCCAAACACCACCTGTTGTCAGATAAGCACCATTACCATTGCTGGTGGAACTGCCCACTTGCAAAGCATAGCCATTATCTGTTGTATTGCTAATGCCAAAAACCCACTTGGTAACATTTGAATTACCAATGGCTACAGTATTGGATGCGGCAACCCTTGCATTGTATCCAATAACTGTTGCATTAGAAATGCCATCTGCTGTTAGATCAGCTCTTGCGCCAAGTGCTGTGTTGTTATCACCGGTAACATTGGTTTGCATAACAGCCTCACCTAATCCAGTGTTGAATTGGCCTGTCGTAATATTATTCATTGCTGCAGAACCAATACCCGTATTGAAGCTTCTGGTTACCTTATTTAATGCAACACGCCCCATTGCTGTATTATCACTGCCTGAGATGTTTCCATATAAAGCAGCCTGACCCATAGCCGTATTGAAAGTGCCCGTTTGCAAATTATTCATGGTTCTTCTACCCACCGCAGTGTTTTCATTACCTGTGGTAACAGACCCTAATGCATTTGTACCTACGGCAATATTCCACCAACCGGTTGTGTTGTTTTGCAGCGCTTCTGAACCAACAGCTGTGTTTTCGGTGCCAGTTGTGTTATTCCTTAATGCCATCCAACCCACAGCAGTTAAGTTAACCGCTGTTGTACTGAGTTCCATTGCGCCCTGACCAACGGCCACATTGCTTCCGCCCGTTGTATTACTTCTTAATGCAGACGCACCCAGCGCCGTGTTACCAGAAGCAGTGGTGCTATTGCGTAATGCATCAACACCCAGTGCCGCATTCTGTCCACCGGTGGTACTCTTGTGCATCGCAAAATGACCAACAACAGTGTTGCCGCTTCCGGTAGTGTGATCGTTCATCACATAAGCACCTACTGCAGTATTGTATGCGCCACTCGTGTTGTTTTGCATAACATTATAGCCCAGCGCAGTATTGCTGACACCAGATGTATTGTTACGCAAAGCATTGTTACCAACAGCAACCTGACCATTGCTGTTATTTACACTCAAAGCATAATTACCCACCGCTACGTTACCATTAGTAACTGAATCATACTGCATAGCAGCCTGACCAATGGCCACACTACCGCTGGTTGTTTTTGCTTTCTCTAATGAGAAAGTACCCACGGCTACGTTGGCTGCTCCCGTACGCATTTCTTTAGCAGATCTGAAACCAACAGCCACGTTATCATTACCTGAAGCGATATTGTGTAAGGCTTCACTACCATATCCATTATTGTTAACCGCAGTTACATTCTGCCTGGCAAAGCTTTCAGAAGAAAAAATATTATTGGTTTGAACCTTGATTAATCCATTTGCAAAAACTCCAGTTATTTCTAAATCACCATTGATTTTAATTTTCCTATTATCGAACTCTCCATAAATCAGCGGATTGGTTGTTGCAGAATCGCCGCTATGAATAATCAGCCGATTGCTGAGATTTGTAAAGGCGCTATTATTGGCGGCGCCATAACCAATAAAGACGTTATTGTTACCTGTTTGCAATCTACCTCCCGCATAACTACCAACACCAATATTTTGAGAACCGGTTGTATTACTTACTAGTGTTCTGTTACCCACCGCTGTATTATCGCTTCCGGTAATATTTCCCATCAACGCATTTCTGCCGAATGCCGAGTTATAACTTCCTGTTGTGTTATCGCGCATGGTGAAATTGCCAAAAGCTGAATTACGCGTTCCCTTTGTGTTCTCTAGCAGTGCATTAAATCCAAAAGCATTATTACAGCATGAATCTGTTTTGTTTAGCGCAAATACACCAAACGCATTATTCTGAATAGCAGTAATGTTACCAGACAGCGTGCTATTACCTACAGCCACATTGTAGTAACCCGAATTGTTTTTAGACATTGAGCCAAAACCAACAGCAGTATTGATCGATCCGGTTCTATTACTGATTTGAGATCCGCTACCAATAGCAATATTGCCACTACCTGTTGTTAAGGAATCTAAGACGCGCCAGCCAAATGCCAAATTATCATTGCCTCTTTTCTTTGTTGGCGATGATAGCAGGTTAACACCAACTGACAATCCCAGAGGGAATACACCTGTAGAATCGTACATGATTCTTAAACCACTGGTTTGATCAGCATACTTAGCATAAGGCACAAAACCAAATGGTTGCGTTGATATCAACTTGAAACTCCCAGTTGCGTTTGCATCCATTTCCACACGCAGGCTCATTTTCTTATCCGCCCAATTGAGTGTTGTATACTGACCGCTCACGACAGTTCCTGATCCAATACCCAAACTAAACTGACCAAAAAGATCTGTTGTTAGCGAATGGGTTTCTTGATAGATCGTTGTAGCTGCGCTATCTAGAATAGACAATTTAATCGCAATAGGTTTATTGCTGATGTACTTGTTCAGACTATCTAAAGCAACACCTTGAAAACCGATAGTGCCCGTTGTTTGGGCATTTACTTGATGGAAACCAAGGGCAAGCAGGGCCAATAGCAGGAGCCGGCCAAATCCTTTTCTCATGTGGGGGCAATTTATTCCGCTAAAGTTACTGTGCAGAACCTTTGCTCCTGACTTAAAGTCCTATAAAAAAATCGCCTTGTCTTTTACAACAAGGCGATTTTCTTTCTGCGTCTGAATTGATTATCCTTCAAACGTGCTATAGAAATAAGGCGTCTTTGCTTCAAACTCTGCCGCGCAAGTGTCTACCATTTTGTACACACGGGTAATACCCAAGGCCTTGCGCTTTTCATATACCTGTTCTTCTGTGGCGTTGCCATTCAGAATACGTGCAATCTGCTCATCACTGAAGCCGTTCTTTTTCGCCGTCTTCAACAAGTCTTCTGAAATGCTCTCCAGACTTTGTTCTGCCAGTTGCTTTTCAATATTGCAGATCTCTTGAATTTGGTACAAGAACCAACGATCAATACCGGTTGCTTGTGCAATGGTCTTCACTGTTGTGCCCTGCATCAAAGCATCCTTAATACGGAAGATGCGATCCCATTTTGGCGTCTTGATATACTCTACAATCTCCTCACTCTTCATCAGGCTCTTACCGTAATAACCCAAACCAACCGCTTCATTTTCTAAACTCTGACAAGCTTTCTGAATCGCTTCTGTAAAGCTGCGGCCAATGGCCATCACCTCACCCACGCTCTTCATTTGCAAGCCTAGTGTATCGTTCGCGCCCTTGAACTTATCGAAGTTCCAACGTGGCACTTTTACAATCACATAATCCAGTGTTGGTTCAAAGTAAGCAGAAGTAGTTTGTGTGATTTGGTTTTTCAATTCATCCAATGAATAACCAATCGCCAACTTCGCAGCAATCTTGGCAATAGGATATCCCGTTGCTTTGGATGCCAATGCAGAAGAACGACTCACGCGCGGATTAATTTCAACAGCAATAATTTCTTCGTTTGCAGGATTCAATGCAAACTGCACATTACAACCACCGGCAAAATTGCCGAGACTGCGCATCATCAACATCGCCTGGTTACGCATGTCCTGAAATGCCGTATCACTTAATGTCATCGCGGGCGCCACAGTAATAGAATCACCTGTGTGCACACCCATCGGATCCAGGTTTTCAACCGTACAGATGATGACCACATTATCATTCTTATCGCGCAGCAATTCCAATTCATATTCTTTCCAACCCAATACGGCTTTTTCCACCAGCACTTCGTGAATAGGCGATGCTTCCAAACCACGTTGCAATGCTGCATCCAAATCTTCTTTGCTATGCACGAAACCACCACCTGTTCCACCCAAGGTAAATGATGGACGAATCACCAATGGAAAACCGATTTCCTGTGCAAACTCTTTACCTTCCAGAAAACTATTGGCAACTCTACTTGGTGCAACCTTTACACCAATCTTCACCATCAACTGGCGAAACTGTTCGCGGTCTTCAGCTGTATCAATAGCGGCCACATCCACACCAATCATGCGGCAATTGTACTGTTTCCAGATACCGAGCTCATCTGCTTCTTTACACAGGTTCAATGCTGTTTGTCCGCCCATGGTAGGCAGCACCGCATCAATCTGATTTTCCTGCAGAATTTTTTCAATGCTCTCCACCGTTAATGGCAACAAGTAAACCTTGTCGGCCATCATCGGGTCTGTCATGATGGTTGCCGGATTGCTGTTGATCAGGATCACTTCAATGCCTTCTTCACGCAAACTGCGTGCAGCTTGGGAGCCAGAGTAATCGAACTCACAAGCCTGGCCAATAATGATGGGTCCTGAACCAACGATCAATACCGATTTAATGGAAGGGTCTTTGGGCATGGTAAAAACAAATTGTGCAAATGTACTGCTATCGCACAAGATGGTGTTTTAATTTTTTGTCTTTTTGCACGAACAATGGCGCCCCGCCGGAGTTATTGCGTAAAGGCTTTGTATGACACATCTAACTGAAGGACAAAAAGCACCGGCGTTTACCGGTGTTGACCAGAACGGCAAGAAGCACAAACTGGCTGATTGGAAAGGTAAGAAAGTGGTACTCTATTTCTATCCTGAAGATGGCACACCTACTTGCACAGTGCAAGCTTGCAATTTGCGCGACAATCATGCGCTCTTACGCAAGCACGGTTTTGAAGTTGTGGGCGTTAGTCCGGACGATGTGGCCAAGCACAAAAAATTTGAAGACAAACATCAACTGCCATTTGTCTTGTTGGCAGATCCAGAACGCAAGATTATTGAGCAATACGGTGTGTGGGGCGAGAAGCAACTATATGGTCGCAAATACATGGGTTTGTTGCGCACCACATTTGTGATTGATGAGAAGGGCGTGATTCGAAAAATCTTTCACAAACCAAAGAGTAAGGAGCATGCTGCAGAAATCATTGCTGCATGGGATGCGCTGAAAGCCTGATGCATCAACGATAATAATGACTTCGCTCAATTTCCTCGCGCACTTTATCCGGCACGAGGTAGCGAATACTTTTACCCGCTTTGATATAGTCGCGAATTTGTGTTGCAGAAATTTCCAAAAGCGGCGCATCTAAAATGGTGATACGTGCACCATGTGTTTCTGTAATCGCGAAGCCGGGTCTGTTGTATATATAAATAGGATAGTCGCGCAACAGTGCTTGGTAATTTTTCCAGCGATGGATGTTCTGAAAACTATCGCCACCCATGATCACCGCAAATTCATGCTGCGGATATTTCTCTTGTAAATAAGTGAGTGTATCGATGGTATAAGAGGGGCGGGGCAGTTTGAATTCTGCATCGCTCGCACGCAGTTGCGGATCTTCTTCAATTCCCAATTGCACCAAGTGCAAGCGATCATATTCGTTGAGGAGTCCGCCCTGCTTCAGCGGATTTTGAGGAGACACCACCAGCCAAACCTGTTGCACATCTGTATGGTTGGCTACATGTGCCGCAATGATTAAATGGCCCGTGTGAATGGGGTTAAAAGAACCGAAATACAGGCCAATTTTCATTTAATAGATTGATAATCAATTAATTATACAAAATCCTCTACAAGAATACTCTCCGCTTCGCTGATACGCAGGCTCAGGCTATAGCCGGCAACGGAAATCGAAATCGGGTCACCAAGCGGAGCAATCTGCTCTACCTGCACCACTTCGCCGGGCACACAGCCCATTTCCATCAACTTGATCAGGTTATCATCATTTTCTATTGAGCTGATCTTTACCCTTCTACCTACGCCAATTTCTGAGAGCCTTTTCATGTTTCCGTTTGTGGCACAAAAGTAATGCTGCCACATCGGTTTTTATGTCGAATTTTGGAGTTCTCTATATCATCACCCATGATCTATTTCCATCAGGCCGATAAAGCATTTCATTTCCGCGGCAAGCGCGAACTCCAGGATTTCATCGCTTTTCTCTTCAAAAAAGAGCAAAAAGCTTTATCCCAATTAGCTTATATCTTTTGTTCTGATGAATTTCTGCTCCAAATGAACCGGGATTTCCTCCAGCATGATTATTACACCGATATCATCACCTTCGGCTTATCCGCCAAAGGCGAACCCATCACTGGAGAAATTTACATTAGCCTGGACAGGGTAAAGGACAATGCCAAGTCCCTGGGCGTTACCGTTCGGGAAGAACAACTGCGTGTGATTTTCCATGGTGCACTGCATTTGTGTGGCTATAAAGACAAGACCAAAAAAGATATTGCCCTCATGAGACAAAAAGAGGACCAGTATTTGCGTTTATACCAAAAACGCACCCGATCATGAAATGGCTGACGCTCGTATTTGTTTTCCTTGTCTCTTTTGCCCATGCACAACGCTCTCAGGTAATTCTGCCCAATAAGGCTTTCAGACCCTCGCATACCCGCGACCTACAGCTGCAACAACAACTTATCGACCAACCCCTGTACACCAAGTTGAACCCAATGGAGCAGGAGCTCTATTATTGGACCAACTATGCTCGCCTCAATCCCAAAGCCTTGTGGGATAGTTTGTTTGTTCCCCTCCTGGTGGTGTATCCATCATTAAAGGGTAGTTATGCCAATAGCCTGAAGGAGACCCTGTACAATGCACAACCCCAGCCTTTTCTCAAACTCAATGAAACCCTGATCAAAGTAGCGCGCACCCATGCCAATGACAATGCACAAAACCCGGATGCGCCCACCCATACAGCCCGTGATGGAGAAAGCTTTGAGCAAAGGGTCAAAAACGCAGGCATCCGCTACTGTGCAGGGGAGAATATCAGTATGGGCCATGCTGATGTGCTTTTGGATCTACTATTATTATATCTGGACAAAGACCTGCCCAGCCTAGGCCACCGAAAAACCCTGATGAACCCCAACTTCACTACCATCGGTATTGGTTATGCTAAGGCCAATAAAAAAGACCAATGGGTGGCTGTACAAGAGTTTGCTTGCACACAATAAGGTTCCACGTAGCACAGTTTCAAGGAGAAACGAGGCTTTACTGAGATTCTTTATCGAAACTTGAATTGTTCCACGAATCACGGTTTCACCCCGGAACATGTACATTTGATTATGGCAAGAAAGCAATGGACACCACAAACCAACCTGACAGAAGCCGATTTGCTATCGAAAGAAAAAAAGAAGTGGCAGCTTGGCTTTCGCCGATTTGTACTGGAAGGATCCCCTAGTACAGAGTATGCGCCTTATTTCGGATTGGATAGCAAGGGTATTCGCGCCTGGCTGGAAGCACAGTTTGATGCGGACATGCACTGGGAGAACTTTGGCAAGCTTTGGCAGTTTGAACATGTGCTACCCCTGGCTTATTTGAACCTATCTGATGAAGCCGACCTGAGATTGGGCTGGCATTTCATCAATATCAGACCGGAAAGAATTGACCTTCCCAGAGAAAGACCCGGCCTCCAACAAATCAGGCAATACTTTGAAACCCTGCAGCAAGTATCCGGATTCTCTGTTTGTGCTGCCATGATAGAGAGAATTGCACAGATACCTGATCAACCTATTACCATCAGTGAGGGGCAAAAGCAGTTTCTGCAAAATAATTTGACAGCTCTGGAAGCCGCCCGCAGTTTTGATCAGGCAGATTTCCTTCGCCTGCACGAGGGTAGCAGCATAGCAGATCTCTTATTAGAAAAGGAAATATTGAAGAAGTTCGGGTAATCCAAAACCGGGCTCCAACGTTACACAACTATCTTTGCACCATGTTTCCAGTTTACGATGTGATAGTAGTGGGTGCCGGCCACGCCGGTTGTGAAGCTGCCGCAGCTGCCGCCAACTTGGGCAGTAAGGTTTTGCTGATCACCATGAATATGCAGACCATTGCCCAAATGAGTTGCAATCCCGCCATGGGTGGTATTGCCAAGGGGCAGATTGTGCGTGAGATAGATGCCATGGGTGGCTATAGCGGTATCGTTACCGACAAGAGTATGATCCAATTCCGCATGCTGAACCGCAGTAAGGGTCCGGCTATGTGGAGTCCCCGAACACAGAACGACCGTATGCTCTTTGCCGCAGTGTGGCGCGAAATGCTGGAACAAACACCCAATGTAGATTTCTACCAGGACATGGTACGCTCCATCATCATCAAAGATGGCAAAGCCTGTGGGGTGATTACTGGTCTAGGCCACGAAGTGAAAGCCAAGTCCGTTGTCGTAACCAGTGGTACCTTCCTGAACGGTGTGATCCATATCGGCGAAAAGCAATTGGGTGGAGGAAGAATTTCGGAGAAAGCAGCCACTGGTATCACAGAGCAATTGGTTGAATATGGATTTGAAAGCGACCGTCTGAAAACGGGTACACCGCCAAGAGTGGATGGTCGATCACTTGACTATACTAAAATGGAAGAGCAGAAAGGTGACGATATCATTACCGGATTCTCCTATCTGGATATACCGCGCATTCGTCCCGAGCAACAGCGCTCTTGCTTTATAACTTATACTAATCCCCAAGTACACGACATCTTGAAAACGGGTTTCGATAGAAGTCCGATGTACCAAGGCAGGATTGAAGGTGTTGGTCCGCGCTATTGCCCAAGCATCGAAGACAAGATCAACCGTTTCGCAGATCGTGATCGTCACCAAATCTTCGTAGAGCCGGAAGGGTGGAATACCGTTGAAATCTATGTAAACGGCTTCTCTACATCATTACCAGAAGAAGTGCAATACGAGGCACTTCGTACTATTCCTGGTTTTGAACATGTTCGTGTCTTTAGACCTGGCTATGCGATTGAATATGACTACTTCCCACCCACACAGCTCAAGCATTCATTAGAAACCAAACTCATTGATAATCTGTTCTTTGCGGGACAAATCAATGGTACCACCGGATATGAAGAAGCGGCTTGTCAGGGTTTGATGGCCGGCATCAATGCCCACCAGAAAGCCAATCAGCTGGAGCCAGTAATTCTGGAAAGAAGCGAAGCCTATATTGGTGTGTTGATTGACGACTTGATCAGCAAGGGTACGGATGAACCATACCGCATGTTCACCAGTAGAGCAGAATACAGAACCCTGCTGCGCCAAGACAATGCCGATCTACGTCTGACCGAAAAAAGTTTCCGCCTCGGCCTGGCTTCTCAGGAAAGAATGGAAAAGGTTTTGGCAAAACAGAACGCAGTGGCGGAAATCAAAAAAACGCTCCAACAATTCTCTGTAGAACCGGAGGAAATCAATCCCCATTTTCAATCCATCGGCTCTGCCGAATTGAGCGAAAAACAAAAAGCTTCCAAATTGGTACTTCGTCCCAATGTGGGATTGACGGATTTAACCAATGCCATTCCACGTCTGCAAGAAACCTTATCTGCCTATAAAACGGATCATTTAGAGCAGGCAGAAGTGCAAGTGAAATATGAGCGCTATATAGAAAAGGAACAAGAAATTGCTACGCGCATGCAGCAGATGGAATCTCTGGTTATTCCCGAAAGCTTTGATTATCATAAAGTGGCAGCATTGTCCAATGAGGCTTTACAAAAGTTTAATAAGATTCGTCCGAGGACTTTGGGACAAGCTTCCAGGATTTCAGGCGTCAATCCGAGTGATGTGCAGATATTGATGGTGTATATGGGTCGATAACTGATATAAAGAGTTATTAATTAGTTTTTTTCTAATTATTAATACATAAACACTCAATATGCGTATTGCTTTGCCCATTATTTGTGCCTGTTGCACTGTCCTCTTTGCAGCATGTAAGAACCAAAAGACCGAAACGCCTTCTGTGGCCGAATACCATGCAGCCCAAGATTCGGGGGTACAATCAGCCGGCATAAAGATGATCCCCATTGAAACGCCCGTGGGTAAATTCAAGGTTTGGACAAAGCGTATCGGCAATAATCCACGCATTAAAGTATTGCTTCTGCATGGCGGTCCGGCAATGACGCATGAATACATGGAATGTTTCGAAAGCTTTTTTCCAAAAGAGGGAATTGAATTCATAGAATATGATCAACTCGGCTCTTATTACTCAGATCAACCTACCGATTCCAGTTTATGGACAACAGGGCGATTTGTAGAGGAGGTTGAACAAGTGCGCAAAGCACTCGGACTGACAAAAGATAATTTTTTTCTACTCGGAAATTCCTGGGGCGGTATTCTTGCTATGGAATATGCACTCAAGTATCAACAAAATCTCAAGGGCTTAATTATTGCCAACATGATGGCAAGTGCGCCAGACTATGCACTCTATAATCTGAAGCTGCAGGCGCAAATGGATAAAAATACCATCGACAGCATCATGCTTTTACAGAATCAAGGAAAAACGAGCGATCCAAGATTTATGCAACTCTTGCAAGGTTATTATGATGAACACCTTTGCCGCATCACGCCTAATCCTGATCCTGTTCAGCGTTCATTTAAGCATGCCAATATGACCATCTACACCATGATGCAGGGCCCATCTGAATTTGGCATCAGCGGCAGATTAGCCAATTGGGATATCAAATCAAGACTGAAAGAAATTTCGGTTCCCACACTCACCATCGGCGCCAAGCACGATACCATGGATCCCGAGCATATGGAATGGATGAGCAAACAAATGCCCAAGGGTGAATATCTCTATTGCCCTAATGGAAGTCACCTAGCTATGTGGGATGATCAGCAAACCTTCATGAATGGTGTGATTCAGTTCATTCACAAAACAGACAAAGCAGCTAAATAATTTTTGGATAGACGGTTTCGCGGTTGATGTTTGAAATGTTTAGCTTTAATGCTTCACATTCACAAACCAACCGCATATGAGAAAACGCTGGCTATTGTTTTCTGCACTGCTTGCATGTGTTGTATCGCAAGCGCAGGAAACATTCTTCGTCAATGGCGTGGCAGACAAACGTGACGGCACTTATGCTTTCACCAATGCCACCATCGTGAAAGATGCAAACACCACATTACAGAATGCCACCATGGTCATTCGTGAAGGAAAAATTATTGCAGTAGGTAATGGCCTTGCCATACCGAAGGATGCAACAGTCATTGATTGTAAGGATAAATTTATTTATCCCTCTTTCATTGATATTTATAGTGATTATGGCATGCCGCAGCAAAACCGTCAGGCTGCACCATTCAACTTCAACGCACCCCCCCAATTGTTCAGCAACCAGAAAGGCGCTTATGGTTGGAACCAAGCGTTGAAAGCAGATGTAGAAGCACACAAATTATTTGCTGCTGATGAAGCGCGCGCAAAATCTCTGCGCGAAGGCGGCTTCGGCGTAGTGCTCACACACAACAAAGATGGTATTGCACGCGGAACAGGTACTGTTGTTGCTTTAGGCAGTGAGCGTGAGAACCTGATGATCCTGAAAGAAAAAGCGACTGCGCATTATTCTTTTAGTAAGGGAAGCAGCCAACAATCTTATCCCTCATCCATGATGGGTAATATTGCATTGTTGCGTCAAACCTATTTAGACGCACAATGGTATAAATCAAATCCTTCCGCCGAAGGCGTAAACATTACACTAAAAGCATGGAACGATGTACAGGGCTTACCGCAAATTTTCGATCCAAGTGATCGTCTCTCAGATTTGTGGAACCTAATGCGCGCAGACCGCATCGGTGATGAGTTTGGTGTACAGTACATTCTTAAAGCAACAGGTAAAGAATATCAGCGCATCAAAGAAGTGGCTGCTACCAAAGCACCATTAATTGTTGGGTTGAACTTTCCTGCTGCACAAGATGTAGAAGATCCCAACGATACAAGACTCGTTTCACTTGCGGATATGAAGCATTGGGAATTGGCACCATCCAATCCTGCTGCTATTGAAAAAGCGGGTATCCCTTTCTGCTTAACCCCGTCAGACACCCGCGATGTACGCACGTTCATGGCCAACCTACGCAAAGCAATGGAATATGGTCTCAGCGAAAAAGCTGCGATGGAAGCCTTGACGAAAAATCCGGCAACCATGCTTGGTGTGTATGATCAAGTTGGTAGCCTCGATGCAGGCAAGTGGGCCAACTTCGTTATCACCAACGGTCCTGTATTCGCAGAAAGAACAACCATTCTGCACAACTGGGTACAGGGTAAGAAATTTGGTATCAAAGAAGACAGCTGGAACAGCATCAACGGTCTCTATAATATTACTGTCATCAATGCTGATGGTAGCAACACCAATTACACATTAGATGTAAAAGGCAACAGCAACGCTACCGCTGTTGGTAAAGACACTTTGAACACACGCTTTAGCTTTGATGGCAAGATGGTGAAAATCAGTTTTGCTCCTGCTACACAGCGCAGAAGACCTGCTGGTTTTGGTGGTGGTAACTTCCAAGCACCTGCGTCACCACTTCCCGCGAATGCAACCAAACTCACCGGCGTAAGCAATGGCGATTACTGGCAGGGTACCGGTGTTGATTCATTGGGCAACGCAGTAAACTGGTCGGCTACTTTAACAACACCAGCAACAGCCAAAGCTGCAGAAGCGCCAGCACCAAAACCTGCACCAAAAGTTGGAGAGGTTATATATCCATTCACCGCATTTGGTGTTGGAGAGAACAACCAGCCTAAACAAGAAACCGTTTTGTTTAAAAACGCTACCGTTTGGACCAGTGATAAACAAGGCATTCTTCAGAATACAGATGTTTTGGTAAAGAATGGTAAGATTGATAAAGTAGGTAAGAATCTTTCTGCAGATGGCGCTCGTGTAATTGATGCAACAGGCAAACACCTCACCGCAGGTGTGATTGATGAACACTCACATATTGCTTCTGCTTCAACCAACGAGGGTGGACAAACTGTAACTTCTGAAGTGCGCATACAAGACAACCTCGATCCGGATGATATCAATATCTATCGTCAGTTAAGTGGTGGTGTAACATCTTCGCATATCCTGCATGGTTCTGCAAACACCATTGGCGGACAAACACAATTGATCAAGCTGCGTTGGGGTACCAACGATGAGGGTTTGAAGTTCCAAGGTGCTGATCCTTTCATCAAGTTTGCATTGGGTGAAAACGTAAAGCGTACATCAGCAGCTACTGGCAATAACCGATTCCCCGACACGCGCATGGGTGTGGAACAAGTATTGACAGATGCTTTCCAGCGTGCCAAGGATTATGAAGCCAACATGAAAGCAGTTGAGGCCAACAATAAAAAGAAAGGTGCAACGCCCATGATCTTCCGCAGAGATTTGGAACTGGATGCGTTGGTAGAAATCATGAACAAAAAGCGCTTCATCACTTGTCACTCTTATGTAGCAAGTGAAATCACTTCAACCATGCGCGTAGCAGAAAAGTTCGGCTTCCGCGTAAATACGTTCACGCATATTTTGGAAGGATATAAAGTAGCAGATAAAATGAAAGAACATGGTGCAGCTGCTTCTACCTTCTCTGATTGGTGGGCTTACAAGTTGGAAGTACAAGATGCCATTCCGCAGAATGCTGCGATCATGAATGCGGTTGGACTGAACGTGGCCATCAATTCTGATGATGCAGAAATGGCGCGTCGCCTGAATCAGGAAGCTGCTAAGAGTGTGAAGTATGGTGGTGTAAGCGAAGAAGATGCCTGGAAAATGGTTACCATCAATCCTGCCAAGATGCTGCACGTAGATGATAAAGTAGGTAGCATCAAAGCCGGTAAGGATGCTGATCTGGTATTGTGGAGCGACAATCCACTGAGCATTTATGCCAAATCACTCTACACCATGGTAGACGGTACCATTTATTTTGATCGTGAAAAAGATCTGCAAATGCGTAAAGACGTTAAAGCAGAGCGCCTTCGCCTGATCAGCAAAATGGTGGGCGAAAAAGCACAGGGCCGCCCAACCATTCCGGCACAACCGAGCTATAAGTATATCCACACTTGTTTAGACCATGGTCATAAACTGGGTATGCTGGAAATTGAAGCAGAAGATGCTGATGAACATGATAACCACTAAACTGAGACACATGAAAAAGACACTCTTTATATGCGCCGCCTGGTTGTCGCTCAGCGTAGCAACCGCACAGGAAACTGTGTATCCGGCCAAAGAACAAAAAGGTTTACTCTTTATCAAGAATGGTACCGTTCACGTTGGTAATGGTCAGGTAATTGAAAATGCCACCATTGAAGTAAGAGATGGTAAGATCACCAAAGTGGGCAGCAATATTGCCATTCCTGCAGATGATGTAAAAGTATATGACGCCAAGGGTAAGCATGTTTACCCGGGCCTGATTCTGCCAACATCCACTCTGGGTATTCAGGAGATTGGAGGTAATGCCGTTCGTGGTAGCAACGACTATCGTGAAATTGGTGATGTAAATGCTGGTGTACGCGCACTTGCAGCATACAATGCTGATTCTAAAATCATCAACACGGTAAAAGCCAATGGTATTTTACTGGCACACATCATTCCGCAAGGTTCGCTCGTGGGTGGTGTTTCATCAGTAGTACAGCTGGATGCCTGGAATTATGAAGATGCTGCCTATGCACCGGACAATGGCATGAACTTATATATGCCCAGTTTGCTCGCTGGTCCCGGTGGCCGCTTCGGCAGATTATTTGCTGCCTTTGGCGGACAAATTCAAACAGATCCTGTTAAGCAGGCTTTGGATAGAATTGAAGCGGTGAAAGAATTCTTCCGCGATGCAAAAGCTTATTATCAAAAAGATGCTAAGACCAGTATCAATATCAAGTTTGAAGCAGCAAGACCATTGTTTGAGAAAAAACAAAAACTCTTTGTACACTGCGATCAGGTAAAGCAAATGTTGCTCGCACTTGATTTTGTAAAAGAGTTTGGGTTTGATGTGGTGATTGTAGGTGGTTCTGAAAGCTGGCAGATTGCTGATCTGCTGAAGCAGAACAATGTGCCTGTGATCTTATCTCAAATGCACAACCTGCCAACATTGGATGATGATGATATTGATCAGCCATTCAAAACACCTGCTGCTTTACAAAAAGCCGGTGTACTATTTGCTATTACTGATGATGATTCACAGAATCGTGGTCGTAACATGCCTTTCAATGCAGGTACTGCCGTAGCTTATGGCTTGGATAAAGAGGCCGCCATTAGTGCTATGACACTGAATACAGCAAAGATTCTGGGTATTGCGAATAGAACCGGTTCTATTGAAGTAGGTAAAGATGCCAATATCGTCATCAGCGAAGGTGATATCCTGGATATGCGCAGCAGCAAAATCAGCCATGCGTTTATACAGGGCCGTCATGTGAGCCTGGACAATAAGCATAGCCAATTGTACGAGCGCTATAAGCACAAATACGGTATCAAATAAACCTAGTGGTTTTGAATAGATTCAATCCCTTCACGAAATCGTGAGGGGATTTTTTTGTGGTACGAAATCAGATAAAGACCTTTAGGGTATGACCGCTGCCATTATCAAGGGACTATTGCTGGGCTTACTGCTCAGCATTTCAGTTGGGCCGGTTATTTTTTCTATCATCAAGCAAAGCATCAATAACGGACACAAAGGTGGATTTGCCTTTGTTGCTGGCGTTAGCGCAAGTGATATCAGTCTGGTGCTCTTCAGTCAGTTGTTTACAGAGTTATTCCGCACACTCATTGATTATAAAAAAGAAATTGGTGTGGGCGGAAGCATACTACTGATCATCATTGGTGTGTATGTTTTGTTCTTTAAAAAAGTAATGGTAAATGAGGAAGGTGAGCAGATAATTCAATTGCGCAAGCGCGATATTGTTCGGGTATTTCTATCTGGTTATTTCATGAATATCCTCAACCCCAGCGTGATTGCATTCTGGCTCATCATTGCAACATCTGTAGTGGGCCTTAGTTTTTCGCACCGAGTTGTTTTATTTGGTACCTGCTTATTCGTGGTTTTGCTGACAGATTTGGCCAAGGTTTTTCTGGCAGGTGCACTGCGCAAAAAACTGACACCAAAAAACATTCATTACATCAATATCCTTTCGGGCCTTATTCTGATTGGCTTTGGTATTGCGCTGATCTGGGGCACACTGGCTTTTGGTGATTGTTTATCATAGTCTTAACGATTTAACTATATACCTCCACTTAACTTGCAGCCAATGCATAAAACACTACTGCTACTTATTGTACTCTTGTGCACATCGGTTGCTTTTGCTCAGAGAGGTGTGCTGATTGTTAAAAAAGGTGAAACCACTGTTACGCGCTATTACGAAGGCGCTTTCCTTCAATTCTATCATCCTGGTGGCGGATTGGTGCAGGGCTGGATTAGAAAAAACAAAAACGATAGTATTCACCTGATGCTGGGCTATATGGGTCTTGTAAAAGCCGGAATGGGTACTAAGATTGATACAGTAAGACAAGGGTTTGATGTGTTTTCTATCAAAGACGTTGCAGCAATTCCTAAAGACGCGCGCTTTACCTCTATCTGGAAAAGCCCGGGAAGTCTCTTGCAGTTGGGTGCTGCAGCATATGGCGGTATCAATCTGCTGAACTCAATTACCAGAGGTATTCCATTGTTTTCCGATGGTAATGGTACCAGATTGGGTATAACAGCTGGCGTATTTGTGGTGGGCTTGGTCTTACAAAAGCTGGAGAAGGACCGCATGGTTATGGGAAAAAAATATCGGGTTGAAATGCTGGAATTGTAATTTTAGCCAGCATGAAAAAAATCTGGAGCTTCTTCAAAAAAGCATTTCTCTTCTGCTTCATCAGCTCACTGGTGTATTTATTGGTTTGTCGGTTTCTGTTTCCGCCTATCACCATCACACAGCTCGGCGATAGCTTTTCTTATGGACTCAAACGAGATTATGTACCTTGGAGCCAGATATCACGCAATGTGAAATTGGCAGTTATTGCAAGCGAGGACCAAACCTTTCCTGATCACAATGGATTTGATTTGAATGCCATTCAGAAAAGCCTCAACCCAAAAAAGAAGAACAAGAAAAAGAAATTACCACTTGGCGCCGGCGCCAGTACCATTACACAACAAACCGCTAAGAATGTCTTTCTCTGGCAGGGCAGCGGCCCCATTCGTTATGTACGCAAGTTACCCGAAGCGTATTTTACTTTATTGATTGAATGGATATGGGGCAAACAACGCATTCTGGAAGTCTACCTGAATGTAATTGAAATGGGGCCGGGCATATTTGGTATTGAAGCGGCTGCTCAATATTATTATGGTAAACATGCCAAAGATTTGTCTCGCGCTGAAGCGGCATCCATCATCGCTTGCTTACCCAATCCAAAAAGATTTACCGTGAAACCAGCATCCAGATTTGTTGGTTGGAAACAGCAGTGGATTATGCGTCAGATGAATCAGCTGGAAGGCGATGAAGATCTGGAAGCTATTTTGAAAAAATAAATCGGTCTATTGCTGCTTTCGCTGAAGCGAAACGCGCTTCATCTTCTCCGCTGATCAATGCCCAAGGAACAGACTGATTAATCAGTATATCTTGATAAATGTGAAACAACTCTTTGCGCGGACCTTCATCTGGATATTCGCGTAATTCATCTTTGGTCCAGGGTAAATCAATATTACAAAGCAAATAGAGATCGTATTTGCGCGTAATGATCTCGTCGAGAATGAATTGATGGCATTTCCCAAACACGTATTCGCACCACACTTTCATCACATACATGTCTGTATCCACAAACAATAGTGGACTTGGATTATCCGATTGATTCTTGCATACCAGTGACGCGTATTCATCTTCCAGCGCTAATTGTCCCTTGGCAATCAGTTCCAAATCATCCATATCATAATTGGTGCCATTGGTGAGCAAATACTCACGTGCAAACTCTGGACACCATTCTGTTTGATAATGCTGTGCCAGCTCTTCGCAAAGTGTGCTTTTACCCGTACTCTCGGGTCCGATAATCACTATTTTTTTGAGGCTTTGCTCCATGCGGGTTTTTGCTTCAGTACTTTTTTATAGATCGGACAGGTTGCTTCATGTGCGCCCGGCAGAAAGCCGGCACTCATCAGAAACTCATTCACAATCTCACCTCCGGTAAAACGAAAAGTTTTCCGAAATAGTTTAACCCAATCCTGTTTTGTTAGTGGATGATGTGCATCTAACCAATTTCGAAAAGAGCCATGCGATTTTTGTATTGTAAGAATAGTCTTTGCGTTCTCTATAGCAGCCAGAATCTTCAAGCGGTTTCTGATAACGCCCGCATCATTCATCAAGCGTTCTATATCTGCATCGGTATAGGCCGCAACCTTCTTAATCTTAAACTGATGATAGGCTTTGCGAAAACTCGCTTCCTTGCGTAGAATGGTTGTCCAGCTTAAACCAGCCTGATTGATTTCTAAAATCAATCGGCAGAATAATTCATCATCGGTTTCAATAGGAAAACCATAGGCCTTATCATGATAGGCTTGATGCATTGCCGCGTCCTCCGGCTTCATTTGTGCTATCGCGCTGCAATAACTCATGCGTGTGTATTTTGTCTGGCTTTCTGCATCCAGCTGATGAAGCCAAATACCGCCAGGATGAGTAATACGAGGTATTGTACACTCGTAAACACAAAGCCTTTCACGAAGTACAGGGGTATGGATGCAATATTGGTTGCTATCCACCAGATCCAGCTCTCAACTTTTTTTCTGGCCATCAGCCACATGCCCGTAAAGGCGGTTGCCGAAGCAAAAGCATCTGCCCAAGGAATGGCTTCCGGTGCAAAGGAGGTTTGCAGCCAACTCAGTGCTGCGTAAATCGCTGTATAAAATCCAGCAAAGAATAATAACTGATGCAACCACGCTTGCTTTGTACTGAATTGAATGTGTAATACGGCTTCGTGCTTCACGGCATCTTTCTTGCTCCAGAGTATCCAGCCATAAATACTCATGATAGTATAATACAGGTTCACGCTGGCTTCACCGAAGAGGTTTGCTTTCAGGCTGAGGTAGATATAAATCGTGGTATTGATGAGTCCGACAGGATAAACCAGTATGTGCTCCTTCCTACTGAACCATACACTGCCAATACCCGCGAAAACAGCGATGAACTCTAAGAAGGTCGTTGCTTTTAAGCCGCTGATGAATTGTTCCAGAATCGTGTTCATGCGCCCGCTTGTTTTTTTCTGTGTGCTTCTTCACGCATCATGGCTTCATAATCAATGCCGTCTTCCTTCATCAGCTCCAGTCCGTAATTGCGCAAATATTCGATTACTTCAACCGCACGCTTTCCTTTTTCCGTAAGAGAATACTCGGTTCGTGGCGGCACTTCCGCATAGGTTTTCTTTTGTACAAAACCTTCAGTTTCCAGTTGCTTTAATGTTTGTGAAAGCATTTTCTGGCTGATATGTTCAATATCTTTCTGCAGCTCAGTATAGCGCCATGTTTTTTTGCGTAAACGCCATAACACCGGAATCTTCCAAGTGCCTCCTAGCTTCTTCAGCACAAAATCAACCGGGTTATAAAAGATTTCTTTATTGATGATTACATCGGGCATGGACTAAAATTAGGCATTCCCTACCAAAAGGTGCGTAACGGTCATATTAGTGTTGTACATGGTTGGGGGCCTTAATGCATTCACTTTTATGTTACAAATACAGTTAACATGAAACAGTTATTAACAATGCTCGCAACGCTCTTCTTGTTTGATGTTGCCGTAGCGCAACACAATGCCGGTAATAATGGTAAGATCCTGATGGTGGTTAGCAACCCATCTATATCTAAAACAACCGGATGGCCTATTGGTGTATGGTATGCAGAATTAACACATCCTTATTGGGCTTTCAGTGAAGCTGGTTATCAGGTAGACATTGCCAGCCTCAATGGCGGTGAAATACAATTTGATGGATTTAGTGATCCGGAAGATGCCAGTAAATATGCAGCTTTTGATTATGTGTCCTTGGGCTTTAAAAAAGATCCGGCGAAAATGGCACTTACTAAAAACACCCTCAAACTGTCCAACATTAATCCTGCAGATTACAAAGCCATTTTCCTTTGCGGTGGTCAGGGACCGATGTTTACTTGGCGCAACAATCCTGAAATAGCCACTTTCTTTTCTAATTTCTATCAAACGGGTAAACCCGCTGCCGCTATTTGCCATGGCACCGCTGTACTCTTAGAAGCAAAGCTGCCTAATGGCAAATACCTTGTTGAAGGAAAACGTTGGACGGGTTTTGCTAACAGTGAAGAAAACTATGCGGATGCTTATGTAGGTATGAAGATTCAACCATTCCGCATTGAAGACGAAGCACGCAAAATGCCCAATAGTCGCTTTGAAGTAGCACACATGTTTGATGCGCACGCAGTAAAATATGGGAATCTAATTACAGGCCAACAACAAAACTCAGGCGCAGCAGCAGCAGAACTAGTGCTCAAGGCGCTGGAAGAAGATAAAAAACGTTATCCAACATATGTGCTGGTACATGGTGCATGGGCAGACGAAAGTGCCTGGGGCTTCGTACGCAATGAGCTTGCTCAAAAGGCCAATGTTGTTGTCGTAAACCTACCCGCCCATGGAGCAGACAACACTTATGGTGCAGGGGTTGGACTCGCAAACTATGTTAAAACGGTAAGTGATGCTATTAACGCGGTAAGCGGTAGGGTGATATTGGTGGGCCACTCCATGGCTGGCGCAATCATTTCACAAGTGGCAGAAAACATGCCCGGTAAAATTGACCGCTTGATTTATGTAGCCGCGTATCTGCCGAAGAATGGAGAGTCTGTACAAGGCATCAATACCAGTTTCTATGGTAACAAACCAATTGAGATATTCTCTTTCAATCAAGATTACTCCCTTGTCTCGGTTGAAAAAGAAGCGTTACCAACGGTTGTGTGTGCCGACTGCCCAGACTATATGAAAGAAACAATTGTAAAGTATCACAGAGCAGAACCCACCAAAGGCTTTAATGATGTGGTGAAGCTGGGCAATAATTTCAAAGCCATACCCAAATACTATATCAGTACCAAGAATGATAATGCAGTACCCTATGCATTACAACAAAAAATGATCAAAGCAAATGGTCAGATCAAACAAGTGGTAGAAATGGAAACATCACACCTTCCGTTTGTAGTAAAACCACAAGAATTTCTGCAAAACATTTGGCAATTCAGCAAATAAACAACCATGAAGCAAATCTGCATATTGCTGCTAGTGATTTGTCTGCCAATATTTGTTCAGGCGCAGATCAACGAAAGTGATACTGCACGTGTACAATTGCGTAGCAGTATCACCAGTAATTACCAAGCAGGCAATGTGCAATTGTTTGCACTGCGTGGAAGAATAGAACTGTCTGCCGCGGGAAAAAAATTCGTATTCAAAACGCAGAACAATGGTTTGTATCAATCCTTTTTTAAAACCAAGGCCGATGCAGATCTCTTCAGCAGAAACTTTCTCTATTATCGTCCACAACAGCCTGTCTATCCTTTTGTGATGGGCTTTGTGGCCAGCAATTATCGTCTCAAAATCAATACACGTGTGTTTGTTGGCGGAGGCGCTACCTGGCAAATGATCAAATTATCTAAGAGCAACATCAAACTATCTGCTTCGATGGTGTATGAACAAACCTATTTCTCGCGCAGGCAATTCAATAACACCCACTACACCGGACAAAACCAAATTCGTTTGTGGCGTGCAACATCCTGGTTAGCTGGGCAACATCGATTCAATGAAAACGGGCTTCGCTTGCATTACACTATTTATTATCAGCCGGGTTTAGACGGACAAAATAATTACCGGGTTTCCGGTGAAGCCGGCTTGGATTGTCCTATACACAAAGGATTGGGTTTCACAATGCTCTACACCAATCTCTATGAGCAAGTGGTGGTGAGTGGTGTGCAACAGCGTGATGCATTGTTCTCTTTCGGATTGAATTATCAACTGAAAAAACGAAAAGATGAAAATACCTTCAACCACAAGAATTGAAGCCTTTAGTGATGGTGTCATGGCCATCATCATCACTATTCTTGTTTTAGAATTACATGTGCCGCAACTCGCCGAACAGTTTACACAACAAGCATTGATGCACGCGCTTAAAGAGCTGGCGCCTAAACTCATTGCTTATGCATTCAGTTTTCTAGTAATTGCAATTTTCTGGGTTAACCACCACAATTTCTTTCATCACCTTACACATTCGGACGCTGGCCTGCTCTGGCACAACAACCATTTACTTTTCTGGCTCAGCCTGATTCCTTTGCCAACAGCTTTTATTGGCGAACACCCCTTCAGTAATGCCGCCAATATGGGTTATGCTTTTGTAATGCTTTGTGCGGCTTTGTCTTTTACCTTAATGAGCAGACATGCGATGTATAAAGGCGAACTGATGACAGAAGCCGTTGACAATCAACAAAAGAGATCCCTGATTCGGCGTTCGCTAGTTGGTCCGTCTCTTTACGCCTGCGGATTATTGGCCGCGATTGTCTACGCGCCTGCTGCTTGGTTATTTTTTATCGCCGTTCCTTTGTATTTTTTCAGACCCAAACATATTCAACAACAAAACAAGACAACATGATACGCACCGCATCTGCCGTATGGAACGGCTCAGGAAAAGAAGGCAACGGTCACCTTACCACACAAAGCACCGTACTCAACAAAACACAATATTCATTCAACTCGCGCTTTGCTGATGGCATTGGTACCAATCCGGAAGAATTGGTGGCCGCCGCACATGCGGGTTGCTTTACCATGAAGCTGAGCTTTGTGCTAGGCGCAGCGGGCTTTACACCGGAAGCATTGGAAACAACTTGTGAGATTGAATTGCGCGATGGCGCCATCACCAAATCGCACTTAATTGTAAAAGCCAAAGTGCCCGGCATCGGCGAGGAACAATTTCAGGCTTGCGTAAAAGATGCAGAAGCCAATTGTCCCATCAGTAAATTGTACAACACTGCCATCTCATCGGATGCTGCATTGGTATAGATCATTCCCTTGCTAAAAACAAAACCCCGACGATACTGTCGGGGTTTTTATTAAATATAGCTCGATCTTAATTATTCTGCTTCTGCAACCACTTCCTTCACTTCAGGAATCATGCGCTTCATCATGCCTTCAATGCCAGCTTTCAGCGTGATCATAGAAGAAGGACAACCGCTGCAGCTTCCCTGCAACATCAGGTTCACCACGCCTTCATTGTAACTCTTGAACTGAATAGCACCGCCATCCATTTCAACTGCTGGCTTCACATAATTCTCCAACAATTCCTTGATGCGCTTCACGATATCATCGTCATCTGCATGTACGGTGTTGGTAGCCTCCTGCTTCATCTTCACCACTTCATCTTCATTCACCACCACGCCGCCATTCTCCAGATAATCTTTCAGGAACTCCTTAATGGTTGGGATCACATCCTGCCAATCTTCTGTATCCGCTGTTTTGGTCAGCGTGATAAAATTGCTGGCGATGAAAACGCTCTTGATAAAAGGAAAGCTGAACAATTCCTTAGCCAAAGGCGAAGGGCCCGCAGCACTTTCATCAGCGATATCGATGCTTTTACCGGGATACAGGAGTTTGTTGGCGACAAACTTCATGGTTTCCGGGTTGGGCGTCATCTCTGTATAGATGCTGATCACGGGATTGCCTGTCTTGATCATACGAATGATTTTAAGGTCGGGTACAAAAATAACGGGTTTCGGGCGGGCAGCACGGCCGATCCGACCCTTTTTGCCGAAAGCGACGGGTGTTTTTTCGTTTATCGAAAGACCGCGCAGGCTATGTGGGCATTTGTTACCTTAGTCGCATGCAAAAGAAACTCTTTCTGCTCGATGCCTTTGCCTTGATTTTCCGGGCTTATTATGCCCTGATCCGCAATCCGCGCATCACCTCTACGGGCAGAAACACCAATGCCCAGTTTGGCTTTACCAATACACTTTTCGACCTCATTAATAAAGAAAAGCCCACCCACCTAGCTGTATGTTTTGATGTGGAGGGCAAAACAGAACGCCATACAGATTTCGCTGATTATAAAGCCAATAGACAAGAAGCACCTGAAGACTTGTTGGAATCTGTTCCGGATATCCAACGCATTATCCGCGGTTTCAATATTCCGGTGATTGGTGTAGAGGGCTATGAAGCCGATGATGTGATCGGCACGCTCGCCTGGCAAGCCCATGATGCGGGTTATGAAGTCTATATGGTTACGCCCGATAAAGATTATGGCCAGCTCGTGCGCGATGGTGTCTATATATACAAGCCCGGCTATCAGGGTGGTGATGTGGAGATCATGGGCCCTGCGGAAGTTTGTACGAAGTGGAATATTGAACGCGTAGACCAGGTGATTGATATCCTAGGTTTGATGGGCGATGCGGTGGACAATATACCCGGCATACCCGGTGTGGGTGAGAAAACAGCAGCAAAGCTCTTGAAAGAATACAATACGCTGGAAAACGTGTTGGCCAATGCAGAAGCCATCAAAGGTGCATTGGGTGAAAAAGTACGCAACGGTAAGGAACTCGCCGTGATGAGTAAAAAGCTGGCAACCATCATCACCAATGTGCCGGTGGATTTTCATGAAGAAGATTTTCGTTTAAAAGAATGGAATACAGAAGCCCTAACCGAAGTATTTACTGAGTTAGAATTCAAAACACTTGGTAAGCGTATTCTAGGTGAAAGCTTCAACGCATTTGCAACGCCACCGGTTGGTGTGCAGACGGATTTGTTTGGCAATGTGGTAGAACAACCGGAGAAGAAAACGGAAAAACTAATTGATCCCGCGCCCGCCGCAGAAGCGGGACTCAGCGCCACGCGCAATATCCATAACACACCGCATAACTATTTGTTGGTGAACGATGCTGCAGCGATTGATGCATTGGTGAAAGAACTGCAAGGCATAGAAGAAATTTGTTTCGATACAGAGACAACACATATTGATCCAATGCTCGCAGAATTGGTGGGCATTAGCTTTTCGTATAAAGCAGGTGAAGGATATTATATTCCTTGTCCGGCCGATAGAAAAGCAACCGAAACAATTCTTACACAACTCGCCCCATTATTCAACGATGCCAACAAGCGTTGGGTGGGACAAAACATCAAGTATGATTTATTGGTGTTGAAAAATTATGGTGTTGTTCCTTCGGGCTCATTGTTTGATACGATGTTGGCGCATTACCTCATTGAGCCGGAAGGTAGACGCAGCATGGATTTGCTGAGTGCGCAATATCTCGGCTATGAGCCCGTGCATATTGATGAACTCATTGGTAAGAAAGGTAAGAACCAGGGCACCATGCGCGATGTGGATGTAGAAAAGGTGAAAGAATATGCAGCAGAAGACGCAGACATAACATTACAACTAAAACAAGTCTTCACACCACAATTGCAACAGAAAGAAGTGCAACGTGTATTTGATGAGGTGGAAACGCCTTTGGTACGCGTACTCACCGATATGGAGTTTGAGGGTGTGCGTGTAGATGAAGGTTTTTTACATGAGTATAGTAGGTTGTTGGATGAAGAAGCGCGTCAAGCAGAAAAATCAGTGTATGAACAAGCGGGTGTGAAATTCAATTTGGCATCGCCTAAACAATTGGGTGAAGTGTTGTTTGATAAACTGCAATTAGATCCTTCTGCGAAAAAAACCAAGACGGGTCAGTACCAAACCGGGGAAGATGTGTTGAATAAACTTGCGGTGAAGGGTCACAAAATTGTAGATGATATTCTGGCCTTCAGAGAACTCACCAAACTCAAATCAACTTATGTAGACGCGTTGCCAGAAATGATTCATCCGCGTACGGGACGGGTGCACACTTCCTATGCACAGGCCGTTGCGGTTACAGGGAGATTGAGCAGCAATAATCCAAACCTGCAGAATATTCCAATTAGAACAGCACGCGGCAGAGAAATCAGAAAAGCATTTGTGCCGAGAGATAAAGAACATATTTTATTGAGCGCGGATTATTCGCAGATTGAATTACGCATTGTTGCCGCCATTAGTGGTGATCCAAATATGTGTGAAGCGTTTCGTTTGGGCAAAGACATCCACACCGCAACCGCAGCAAAAGTCTATGGTGTGGCTGAAGCAGATGTGACCAAGGAAATGCGTTACAAAGCCAAGAGTGTAAACTTTGGTATCATCTATGGACAAGGTGCTTTTGGTTTGGCGGATAATCTGGGCATTAGCAGAACCGAAGCCAAGGAAATTATTGATAACTATAAAAGAGAATTTGCCGGCATCCAGAAATACATGGATGACACGGTGAACTTCGCCAAAGAAAACGGCTATGTGCAAACCGTGATGGGCCGTAAGCGTTGGTTGCGTGACATCAACTCGTCCAATTTCACGGTGCGTGGCTTTGCAGAACGCAACGCCATCAACTCACCGATACAGGGAACTGCTGCTGATATGATCAAGCTGGCGATGATTCGTATTCACAAAGCCATGCGGCAAGAAAAGCTGCGCAGCAAAATGATTCTGCAAGTGCATGATGAATTGGTCTTTGATGCACACAAGAGCGAAGTAGATACACTGAAGGCGCTCATCTTAGAAAATATGCGTGCCGCATTGCCTTTACCCAACAATGTGCCTGTTGAAGCCGAAGTGGGCGCGGGCGATAATTGGCTGGAAGCACATTAAACCAAACACATGAACCAACAAGAAGCCATCATCACGAAATTTTATACAGCGTTTCAGCAGAAAGATGCTGCCACAATGAATAGTTGCTATGCCGATGATATCGTATTCAGCGACCCGGTCTTTGGTATGATGCAGGGTGATGCCGTTCGTGCGATGTGGCAGATGCTTTGTGCAAGAGCCAAGGATTTCTCATTGGAGTTTGGCAATATTCAATGTTTGGATGAGGAGTATGCTACTTGTAACTGGACAGCTACTTACACATTCGGCGCAACGGGCAGAAAAGTGGTGAATAAGATTACTGCGCACGTGCGCATTCAGAATGGCATCATCACAGAACATTCTGATGCTTTTTCTTTGTATCGTTGGTGCAAGCAAGCCCTTGGTCCCATTGGCTGGATCTTTGGCTGGAGCGGGTTTCTACACAACAGCGTTCGCCGAAAAGCGTTAAGAGGATTATCACAATTCATGCAACAAGCAGCTCATTAATATGCGCCCAGATTATTGGATGATTATTGAAAAGATTGGCAGTCGCTATTTTGTGGTAGCGGGCCTTGCTTTTCTGGTTTTCTATGTATTGCTGCGCAAACAAATTGCGTATAAGAAAATACAGCTGCGTTTCCCCAAGAATAGCGACTTCCTAAGAGAAGCCGGATTTTCACTTTTGTCAATTGCTATCTTTCCGGTCTATATGTTGGTGCTAACACATCCCACCATTGCTCCACACACCACACGCTACACAGATATCCACGAATATGGCTGGTTCTACTATTTCGCTTTGTTTCCGGTTTTGTTTGTATTGCATGATGCTTATTTCTACTGGACCCATCGCGCCATGCATCATCCGGCCTTGTTCAAATGGTTTCATCTGGTGCATCATAAATCCACTAACCCATCACCCTGGGCAGCCTATGCTTTTCATCCGCTGGAAGCCTTGGTAGAAAATGGCATCGTTGCTGTTTTCTTTTTCACTGTACCCATTCACATCACGCAAGTGGCTATATTCTTTTTATTATCGATCGTCTATAATGTATATGGTCACCTAGGCTATGAATTATATCCGAAGGGGTTTCAGCGCAGCCTAATCGGTAAATGGATCAACACATCGGTGAACCACAATATGCACCACCAATATTTTAAAGGGAATTATGGTTTGTATTTTTTGTGGTGGGACCGATGGATGGGTACTATCCGTCCGGATTATGAAGAAAGATTTGATGAGGTAAAGAACAGAACCGCATCAACGCCCGCGCACAATCCAGTTCTGTAATTGTATGCCGCCATTGCCTTGTACAGTAACGGTTCTTTGCTGATTTCCTGCTGACAATGAAATCGTATTGGTTCCTGCCTGTAATGGAATGCGTACATATTGAATAAATGCTGGCAGACTTTGCCAGTTACGGGTGTCTGCTTTTTCAGTAGCGCTATTGACCATGTTCACCAACAGGCCAACTGCTGCACCAATAGCTTCCGCATTTTCAGCATCTTTTCTTTTTTCCGCATCCGTTTTTTTGGTGCCATCTTTTTTTGTGTCGCTCTTTTGTGCTGCTGCGGTAGCTACTGCTTCTGAACCCCTCTCAGCCAGTTTTTTTACCAGCTGTCTGATTAAAGCATTGGCAATTTCTTTGCCCATGCGCTCTTGCATCAGTCTTGCACAAAGCGCATTCAAATTTTCTACATCTTCTGCGCGATAGTTACGGCCATTGGCGCTGATACTCAGTGTTGGCGTATGATAACTTCTTGCCTGATAATAAGGAATTGCTACGGTTGTATTTCGGATCTGACTCAGTTGATAGTCGTTCCACCTGTTTGCATCAATAAAAACATCTTGTCGAATACCGTCAGTTCCGATAAAATAAAATCCGTTGACGCCCTGTGTGATGGAAAAACGGATTTCCTCTTTTGCGGGTGCGGCCCCAGATTCAATGAACAAGACCAACCAACCACCCGCGGGATTTTGTATTGAATCGGGCTTAGGATTGGTTGCTTTGGCATAACGTGTAGCCTCATCAGTAAATCCTGATGCATGTGCGGTTCTGATGAGGTCTTGCTTGAGTTGTTCCGGCAGACTTACACCGTAATAATTGCCGCCGTTTTTCAAGTATAAATCAACAGCGTTACGATAGCTGATAAAAGCATTGTTAACCTCGCCTGTTGTTTCATAAATGAGTCCTTGCAAAATCAGCGCAAAAGCATCTTGCTGGTATTTATTCTCTTTGCGCGTTTTATCGTTCAGCGCATCTTCACTAAGCTGAATTCTTCTTGCTTCAACACGCGCTCCATCAATATTACCCAACTGCAGGTAGTTCAGGGCTTTGTAATAATGCACGAGAAAACGCTCATGGTCTTCGCCCAGATAGGTTTGCAGCATGGGGTTAACGCTCGCGCCAAGCACAACATCTCCTGCAGACTTACGCTTTTCTTCAATGAGTGCATCTGCTTTATTCAAGTAAAGATTACTACTATCATACAAACCACGAAGATGAAACAGTTTTCCCTTTTCCATAAAATAGAGCAACTGGTTTCTGTCGCGTTGCATATAGCTATTCCGGCTAAGCAAAGCATCTGCACGCTCATAATGTCCAGCATCTACTTGTTGATAGTATGCAGACAGTTTGCGCTGATAGGTAGCACAGGAAAATAAAACGGGTATACATAGGAGCCCTATCCATACCCGTTTGGAAAAGCCATTCATGTGAAGCTGTTTAGCTGCTTAGTTCTTTACGTACTTCGCAATTTTTTTATCGCCTATCCAAACCACTTCATTGGTTTCAATATTGGTGAGCTCCAGATTCACCTGATAGGTAACCGTTTTCTTGCGCTTATAGGCATCAACGATAGAATTAATTGAGCCTTGCAGAATATAATCAGCACCATTCTCCAATCCAAACTTTTTCATGGTGCTTTGTGATGCATTGGTTTGCTGGTCTGCTTTTTCAGCACGCAGTTCTTCGCGCTTTTTGCCGCTTTGTACCAAGCCCACTTTATCTGTGCGGATAAAGCTGCGCTCTAAATCTTTCATGAAGGTCTCTGCTTCAATATGCTCGTGGCTTTTGTTGCTTACCATACCCACAATCACAACGGGCTTTTTACCTTTTGTGGTGAGGTGATTGTTGATCCACTTTGCAGTCAAAACGTCGCCAATCATTTCATCTGCCGTGAGGCGACTATCAGTATTATTCCATTTACCGCTGATATCTGGTGTTTCTGCGGGATCGATTCGGGTAACTTGTCTGTTGGCACAAGCTGCAGCAAAAAATATGATGGCTGCAAAAAGGGTAATGCGTGTAAACTTAAACATGCTTCGGGTTATTGATTGAAAAATACTTGTTCTCTTTAAAAAGCAAACCACCAGTTACCAGTGCGGAAGCCGATTGTGGGTCTGGCCCAACGATTGCGCCAACGCCAATCATTGCCGCCATACCAACCGTTCCAATTATTCCAGCCCCAGTTCCAGGAATCATTAACCCAATAAGTATTCTGGGCATTCCATAGTCTGCGCTGCATGCGGTTATCGAATCGGGCCTGACGTCTTTCTAATCTGGCTTCATACCAGTCATAAGCCTTATAAGTATTCTGTATGGTCGTGTTCATATACATGCCCAGCGAATCTTTTTGCTGCATGTATTTGGTTCTGCTGAGCTGAAAATTAGGATTCTGATCAGGCAGTAATTCCTGCGCTTGAACACTCAGTCCAAAGGATAAAAGCAAAAGGGTGATGAACTGTTTCATATACCACGTTTTGAATAACTACTTCAAAGCTAATGCCAAACTTTCAGCGGGGCATTTTTTGTACTTGAAAAACGTGGTTGAAGGCCGATTTGTTACACCAATGGTGTTTATGCGGGCTTATTGGCCGGTGCTTTCTTAAAGATAGGAACAGTGCTGCAAGGCTCTCCATACATAATGCTTTTGGCATAAGGGCGCAGTTTTTGGGTAGCCGCTACATACGCTGTTTCGGGAATATGGATATCACCACATCCTTTAACCACGATTCGCTGATCAGTATATTCTGCAGCATTCATTGATTGAATATTACGCTGCAGTATGGTATTGATCAATTCTTGCTCTGTACCGAAAACCACTTCTTTGGCAACCGGTTGCAGGTAACTGGCAACCAGCATATAGGCCCATACGGGGATTATGGCATCTGCCGAACAGGTAACCGCTACGAATGCATCTCTATAGGCTTCCCAATCGGTATTCTGCAATGCGGCACGAAAATCCTTCTCTTTCAGGATCAGCTCCATAAACAAATAGCCCTTCAGGTCGAAGGTTTTGATCTCGCCTTTTGGATAGAATTGTTCCAGATCCAGGGTGATGAGTCCGCTTTCTGCTACTTTGTTTACGATGGGTTCCATACAGTAAAAGTACAATTGTTACCGGGTTTTGGTTTTCGATAGCGGAAAATGCGGGTAATAAAAAACCCCCGACGATACTGTCGGGGGCCTTATTATATAACGCTTGATCGATTAATAGAACTTAAAGCGGTAATCTTTAATTACTGCGCCTTTACGCAAAGCTTCAGCACTTCTGAAAGCAGCCATGCGCATGGCTTGAACCAGACCCTGCTTCACGGTTTCTGCATCTGTAGCCAGGTTGGCTTTTGCACCAATGCTTTCTACACGCAGCGCATACACTCCACCAACACCTGCAATGGGTGCACTTGCTTTACCCTGTAAAGACTTATTAAAAGCTGCACCAACAACCTTGGCTTCATTACCAATATTTGGAATAAATGCATTCGCAAAGGTGATGCTGTCTGCACGCATTACTACGTTACCGGACGCAGTAGCCATTGCTTCCAGTGTGTTACCGGTAAACTTGGCAATCATTTGCTGTGCTTTCTTTTCGTTACGCACAAATCCTTCTACCTGTGGTCTTGCTTCTGCAACAGTTAATGTACCGGGCTTATGAATAGCGGTGATGGTAGCAACAATGTAGCGATCGGCAACTTCTGTTGGTTCGCTCACTTCGCCTTCTTTGTGTTCATAAATCCAACGAACCAAAGAACGTGTTTCACCAAGACCCATGATGCTGAAATCATTCTCTTTTACATCACTGGCTAACAATGGAAACTTGTTCAACTTCTTCGCGTTGTCTTCAAATGCTTTTCTATTCTTGCTGGTCGCTGCAAATTGTGCAGCAGCAGTGCTGGCAGCAGCAATGGTTTCGTTGCTGGCAACAATCTTCTTGCTCAGGTAAGCAATCTTCACAGCTTCACCAACCTTGCGCTGGTTCAACACTTCAATGTAGTGGTAACCGGTATAACTTTCGTTTTCAACTTTCACGATTTTCTTATCGCCTGTTGTTCCGTAGAAAACAGCTTCTGCAAATTCTTTGCTGAGGTTAGGGAACTGAATAGAAGCAAATTCGTATTCTCCCTTAGTACCCTTGCTACCCTGATCATCGCTGTATTTCTGTACCAGTTCATTGAAATCAGCACCACTCTTCGCTAATGCAGCAACACTATCAATACGCTTGCGTGCAGCAGAATCAGAAAGGCCAGGCTCCGCAGCAGTACCAATCTTCACGAGAATGTGTCTGCACTTAATTGAATCCGGCATGCTGCGCTTCGCAACCATGCGTGCAACTACAATATTTCCTGCATCCATATAAGGACCATAAGTACCACCAACAGGCAGATTCTTAATCAGCTCTGCATTGGGTACCTGAATTTTTTCTTTCATCACATACGCATCCAAATAAGGCTGCTCTGTTTCTACGCGACTTAAAAACGCTTTTACATCAGCCGTTGTGCTGAATTCGGCCTGCTGACTTTGTACTTGATTCAATACTGTTGCAGTATCCTGTGCAGAAGGGAATGCATCAAAACTGATATAGGAAATATTGCGACCTTCTTCTTCACGCTTAAACTCAGATGCGTGCTTGCTGATATATGCCTGAATATCCTGATCATTTACTTTCACTGCGCTATCAGATACGCTTGCATAAGGTGCGTAGATATACGATACGTTTGCAATAGCATTGTTATCAGCAATGGTTTTTTCTACCATCCACTTTGGTACATACATACCTTGCTGAACCAAAGACTGATATTTATAACGCAATGTTTGCTCAATAGCAGGCTTGATGTAGATATCATTGATCATCTTCAGCTGCTCTGCGTTTTTGCTTTTCTTAATTTGAGCCAGTGTTCGCTTAGCATCATCTACTTTAAACTCACCAGTTTTAGGATCAGTAAATTCATTTCTGAATGGAGAGTTATCGCCAAAAAGGATATCTGTTAATTCACTGCTGGTTACTTGTAAACCCAGTTTATTGTATTCATCCTGTAATAACAGGTTATCAATTTCCTGGTTCCACAACATACCAATCAGTTGATCACGCTGTGCTTGTGCACCATACATCTGTTGTTGCATCGCCAGCTTCTCTTCAAATTCAGCACGCTCAATATTGTTTCCATTCACTTTACCCAGCGTTGTGGTATTAGAGAAAATACTGCCACGCTGAAATGAAGCATCCTGCAGAATAAATGCAATCAGGGCTAAAGCGATGATAGCAAAAATGATCCACGCTCCCTTGTCACGAATACTTTGAATAACAGACATAATCGATTTGTTGGTCTTGAATAAAAATGCCCGCACATTGGCGGGTGGCAAAAATAGGGTAATTGACCGTTAGAACAAACTGTGGAAAACCCTGATAAATGCCCGAAAAACAAGGGCTTGTACCACGTGGAAAACCTGAAAAAGAAACCGGTCGGTTCCAACCTTACCGCCAAGCTGAGAAAACCTATACACATACGCTCGTGGATAAGCCCCTTTTTGGGTGGATAAACCCGGTTTTTGCCCCAAACTTTGGTGTATGAAAAAGGGAAAACTAGGGCCGGTTGAATCACCGAAAATCCCTAGTACTGGTTTTTATCCGACTGCAGTTCACAGGAATACACAGTGTCTAAAATGTGGACTTAGGTATGTGGGTTTTCTAGGTTCAGATGATCCACAACTGTGTATAAACCAATTAAATACAGAACAGATAAGGATTTGTCTGTGTTAATTAACAGTGGATTCCGGTGTACAAGTACCCAGCTTATTAACTTTGCCTCTTGTGTATAAATGATTTATCCCGATATCCACAGCTGTAATAGTAGTATTGGTTTTATATAAATAAGGTATTAATATAAATATATTACGTTGGTTATGAACATTTTGGCAGCGAAGCAGGCATTAGCAACAAAAGGATTTTTAGATCAGGATATTGATGTTCGATTGGATTTATTTGCCGAGATTGAGCGTCTGAAAAAAGAAAAAAATGCGATTCTGCTGGCGCACTATTACCAGGAGCCTGATATCCAGGATGTGGCCGATTATATCGGCGATAGCCTGGGCCTTGCCCAGAAAGCGGCCCAGACCGATGCGGATATTATTGTGTTTGCCGGCGTGCACTTTATGGCTGAGACCGCCAAGATTGTAAACCCAACCAAAAAAGTACTCCTGCCCGACCTGAAAGCCGGCTGTTCTTTGGCAGATTCAGCACCGGTTGACCAATTTCGGGCATTCAAGGCCAAACACCCTGATCATTTGGTGGTAAGCTATATCAACTGTACAGCCGATATTAAGGCGGAAAGCGATATTATCTGCACCAGCAGCAATGCAAAAGCCATTATCGACAGTCTGCCAGCCGATCAACCCATCATTTTCGCGCCGGATAAAAACCTGGGTGCCTGGCTGAATAAGGTTACCGGCCGCAATATGTTGCTCTGGAATGGCGCTTGTATGGTCCATGAGATTTTTAGTCTGGAAAAGATCACCAAGCTGAAAATCCGTCACCCGGAAGCGAAATTTATTGCCCACCCCGAGTGTGAGGAGGCTGTGCTGGCCCAGGCCGACTTCATTGGCAGCACCACCCAATTACTCAAGTATACCCAGATCAACGAAGCCACGAGCTTTATTGTGGCTACTGAAACGGGTATTCTGCACCAGATGCAACAGGAAAGTCCGAACAAGACTTTTATACCCGCCCCACCCAATAACAATTGTGCTTGTAATGACTGTCCGCACATGAAGCTCAACACCTTGGAGAAAATCTATCTGTGCATGGAATATGAGCTGCCGGAGATTATCATGGATGAATCACTCAGATTAGCTGCCAAGAAACCTATGGACCGAATGCTGGAGATTAGTAAGGCGGCGGGGTTGATTGGGTAGATATTTAAAAAGTTAAACACAGGAAAACGCTGCTGTAAACTTGTTGTATATACCAAGAATTGGTATATTCGATCAAAGTTGTAGTTATGGCTAAGAACACCTCCATTTTATTGGGAGATTACTTTGATAATTTTATCAACCATCAGGTACAAAGTGGCCGTTTCTCTTCTGCTAGTGAAGTTGTACGCGCAGCTTTACGTCTTTTTGAACAAGAAGAAAATCAAAAAAATGCCTTAATCAAGGAATTGAAAAAGGGTGAGCAGTCGGGTTTTGTACAAAACTTTGACCGAAAAAAATTCCTCAAAAACTTGCATGATCAACATTTGACCAATGGGTTATCAACTTAGTGTTAAAGCTGCTGAAGATATTGAGCAGATTTGGTTGTACACTGTTGAGAACTGGTCATTAGCACAGGCGGATAGATATATTAATTTGATCATCGACGAAATTGAATACCTGGCAAACCATCCTGCATCAGGAAAGGATTGCAGCCATATTCGAAAAAACTATCGCTCTGCTAAAGTAAAGTCGCATGTTATTTTTTACCGAGCAATAGACAGTAAAACTGAAATTGAAGTCATCAGGATTTTACACCAAAGCATGGATATTGAAAATCGGTTGAATGATTGAATCGGGCGGCGGTGTTAATTGGGTAAAACATGTCTATCTGAATTATATAACTAAGCCGGTTTAGTATATTCGTATCAGTAACCTCTGATGAAGCAAAACCTTGCTTATGGAGGAAACTATTGCACAAATTATTGAACACAGGGGCGCACACAGAATCTTGTTGCGCTTTTCAACAAAGAGTAGCTGGAATAAACGTATTCGCGGTATAGCGGATGCTCGGTGGAGTAAAACCCATGGTGCTTGGCATATTCCGGATACGCCGGAGAACCGCCGAATGGTTGGGTTAATGCCGGATGCTGAAACAACAGCAGAACCAACAATACGGGCATTGCCGCAACAACGAACAAGGATTAGCGAGAAAAATTTGTTGCAGTTGAAGCGGATAGTAGAGCAGTTGATTTTAAAAAAATATTCCAGATCCACGATTACGACATACCGAAATGAGTTTACCCAGTTACTCATGAAGTTGGGTGATGTACCGGTGGAAGACTTGCAGCCAGAACACTTGCGCAGGTATATGCTTTATTGCGCCGTTGAATTGGGCCTTTCTGAAAACACCTTACACAGCCGGCTTAATGCGATCAAATTTTATTTTGAGCAGGTATTGCATAGACCAAGATTTTTATGGGAGATACCGAGGCCAAAAAAACCACTACAGATTCCGCGTTTTTTTTCTCAAGATGAAGTGGTGCGCATTATACAGGTGGTACAAAACATCAAACATAAGGCCATGCTGATGCTTTGTTATAGTACCGGTATGCGGGTGAGTGAAGTGGTGAGTATAAAGACGGCCAATATTATGCCAGACCGCAGGTGTATATTGGTAGAAAGAGCCAAAGGAAAGAAAGACAGATTGGTTCAATTAAGTCCGGTACTATTGGTGATTTTGCGTGCGTATGCCAGACAGTACCGCCCAGATAAACAAGGGTATTTGTTTGCTGGGCAGGAGCCGGGCACACCCTATAGTACCAGATCGCTGCAAATTGTTTTACAGGAGGCAAAGCGGAAAGCAGGTATATGTAAGGACGGGTCAATACATGCATTGAGGCATAGTTTTGCCACACACTTGCTGGATAAGGGCACAGATATCAGCATCATTCAAAAGCTGCTTGGCCATCAGGATATCAAGACCACCTTACGTTATCTCCATACCACCAATAAGGATTTATTGAAAGTGGTTAGTCCGCTGGATGATCTACACCTGAATTTTGTTACCAAATTCGGCAACAAAAATTACTAAAATGCCTACCTTGCATTTGTTTGAGGGAATTAAAGTGGAGGTATACAGTCGTGATCATTTACCGCCACATATACATCTACGGTATGGTGGAGATGAAGCGCTGTTGGAAATACAATCAGGTGCTATCCTTGCCGGACATCTTCCGGTTTCGGTACTACGGAAATGCAGAAAGTGGATGAAAGAAGATGGTAGAACGGCATGGTTGTTACAGAATTTTTATGAGCTAAACCCGGGTTTAAAAAAATGAAAAGAGCCAATAAAATACCACGCATCTTAAAACTGGTTTCTGTAAAGGGGTTTGAGGTGGTTTGTGTGTTTAACAATGGAGAAACCAGGCGCATTGATTTTGCGCGGCTCTTCAAACAATGGCGGATAAAGAAAACAGATCCTGAATATCCATTGCTGGATGTGCAACAGTTTAAACGGTTAAAGCTAATTGAGCAAACCCTGAGTTGGCCGAATATTTTGTTAAGGATTACAGATATGGGTGGAAATGAAATGCAAAAACCATATGCGATAGACCCGGTAGTATTGTTTGAGCATAGTGAGCCAATTGCACAAAAGCGGTTTTTATTAGGCGCGGCCATACGAAGGGCAAGAAAGGCACAGGGTTTATCGCAGGATGCACTGGCGCAAAAGAGCGGCACCAGTAAGGCCTATATTTCTCGGGTGGAAAATGATTTGATTGAGCCCGAGTTGCATACACTGTATAAAATTGTGGAATTGGGTTTATCTAGAAAGATCGCGTTAAAGATTGTATAAATCAGGAAACTGAATTGGATATCATAACGAAATAGTAACCGATTTTAAACGCTTATAAACGTTTAAATAAATTTAATCGGTTGCAATTGCGCTACTGCCATAAAACACCCACACTTTTTTATAAGGCGTTGATTTTTTGCTGTTTCTGGCAGATTGCACAAGTCTTTATTATCTCAAAACTTTCGCATATTTTAGAGTTAGCGGTTATTTTATGACGACACTCAAACTGACAAATTATAACGTATTATCGACTGGTGCTGACGGTGGACATCATTACATTTCAACTGAGATTGAGTATAATGGTGTTACGAGACAGATTACAGCCTTGTTCAAAAACAAGTCTGACGAGAAAATGCTTTCGGACAAATTAGAAATAACTGTTAGAGGAAATCTGGTTGACGAAGGATTGCAACAATCCCTAATGTTGTTGGACACAGAAATTATTGACAGACAATGAACGAAGAAGAACTAATTCATCGCATAAAAAATGCTATTGTTTTACTGCAAGACGGACACCCTTTCAAAGTTGGTGACTTGACTTTTGGGTGCAAAGACGGCAAACATTTTACTGTAACAGGCTGGACAGTTTGCAATGAGTTAAAAAATTTATCAAAGGACAAAGCTCTAGCAGAACTTAACGAAACAAAGGATTTATTCAATAAGATGATTGCTGTTTCTCAAGAGCTTTCAGACTTTATCAAATATCGACAAGTTGAATATTCATTGGGCTATGATTATGGTATGGGTGGACTTGAAATTTGTAGTGAAAAAGGTGGACAAATTAAGTGGACAGCAGAATTGAAAGAATAAAAACAACCGCTAACACGGGTTTTGCGTCAGGCGGGCTGACGTGCAAACTTGGGGCTTTGTGCCTCTAATGAACTTTAGTAATAATTTGAAACTTTGTGCTCCGAAACCCGCCCGAACGCAAAGCCCGAAAACGTTAGCTGTAACCCATTTTGACACATCTTAATATTTGAAAAAGGTTTGAAAATATTCTTATGGACAACTATTGCAATTGCAGTCATTATCGCAATTGTTGTCATTGGATTCCCAACGTCAATAAGCGACACAACTATTAATAAAGACACCTTCGCAGACATTAAATCTGTTCAGCAAATTTTGACAAACAATAAAGACAAAATTCCGCAAGACAGTACAACTGTATTTTCACCTTTAGCAAAAATTGACGCTTATGGTTATATGAATGCAAATGCTGTTGACAGTTTATTTTCTTTTTTGACAAATGCTGAAAGAGAAAAAATCAAAAGCCTATTTTCAAAAGGTCAAGTAATCCAAATAGACATTGACCGACCAAAGTGTATTCGTTTTATACTAAAACATTCATTTAATAATTATTTTCTTGTAAACAAATGGCAGACTTTAATCTTGGTTTACAATGACAATTGTGTTTGCGATTGCCAAACACTTGTGACAGATGAAGAAACAGTTTCGGTTGACAGCTTAGGCAACGGCTGGTACAAAGTTCTGAGTACAATTAAAAGGACACCTCCTCATGCCTGACTTGGGTGTACAGCTAACAGGTGCGTTTGCAATAGGCTGGCTCGACATTAAGTTCTCAGCATTTTTGCAAGCATCAATAGTTGTTCCAGCTTGACCTTTGCTATTCGGCTTATGTTTTATATTTTCAACTTTTAGTTTTTCAATTAAGCATTTGTACCAGGCTGACCAATCGCTATTGCCAGCCCATCGCAAACGCTGAACCGTTGGTGGCAATTTTATTGAGTACCCTACACAAATTCAACAGACATAAAATGATATATAAAATCTTTAAGACAGTTTTGCTATGCTTTGTGTTGACAAATACATTTATTGTAAATGCCTGTACCATTTTTATGGCGAATGATGGAAAGAACGTTTGGATTGGAAACAATGAAGATGAACTTCAAAATACAAAGTATAGAATGTGGTATTATCCTGCACAAAAAAATAGTTATGGCTACACAATTTGGACAGACTTAAACATAAAAATAAAATTCCTAAATAAACTAAATCCACAAGGAGGATTAAATGAATTTGGACTTTTTTTAGATTATACTGCAATAGATGAAATTACAGCAGTAAAGGACGAACAAAAGAAAGACAGGAAAAAGCAAGTAGTAACCGACTTGCTTATAAATTGTAAGACAGTTGAAGACGCATTATTATACCTGAACAAATACAACTTGATAAAACTTCTAAATGTACAATTATTCATAGGTGATGCAAGTGGAAATTATGCAACTGTTACAGGTGGTTACATTGTTCGGAAGACAGACAACAATTTTGCATTGACAAATTACTGCATCAATAATGGACACAAAGAAGCCTGCCATAGAAGAGATGTAGCCACTCATTACTTAAATTCAACTACAAGTTTTCAATTAAATGACATCACAAATATTTTAGAAAAATCAACTCAAAAACTTCCTAATAATTTAATCTCAAATTATTCAATGGCAGTTAATTTAAAGACAAGCACAATTTATTTATACTACAAAAATGATTTTACAACAGTTTCAACCTTAGCATTATCAGAAGAACTAAAAAAAGGAAAACATCACAAAGACATTCAATATTATTTTCCTGCAAGTATTACCAACATCCTTGAAAAAACATATAAAAGCAATGGCATCAACTCAGCTATTGAACAGTACAAGACATTACGAAAAACATCTTTTGACAAATACAATTTTAAGAATGACGATGCAATAAACCTTGCAATAAGTTGGATTGAGAAAGGACAACCCCATGATGCAATAAAGCTATTAGAATGTCTAAAAGAATTTGACCCAAATAATACCAATATTTTCTCTTGGTTAGGCGTGGCAAACAGAAAGGCTAACAACATTAACGAAAGCAATAAATATTTTTCAAATGTTTTAGAGCAAAAACCAAATGACTATTTAGCCACCCTTTGGGGCAGACAAGAAAATCAAAAAGTTATTTTTAAGTTGGCAGATTTTGAAGATGCACAACAAGTTTCAGTAATGGGTGACTTTACAGAATGGACAAAGCATCCAATCAAAATGAAAAAGGAAAATGGTTATTGGACTTGTGAAGTTACTTTACCAAAGGGCGAAAACACATACAAGTTCTTAGTAAACGACCAGTATTTGGCAGACAGTAAAAACTTTATGCACATTGGGACAGGACCCAAAATTTATTCAAAACTTTATGTATGGTGAGTGAAAAACTGCCACCAACATTGGGTTTTATGCAAGTTGGGCATGACCAGCAAACATCAGCAAATTGCAAACCCAGGCTGTGGTTCGGGCTGGACGAATAAATCTCAACTTTAGTTCTTAAATTCAACTTTATATTTTTAATCAGCAGCGGTTGTGGGCGGACGGATAACAATTCCCAACCTGCATAAAGCCCTGCTCGTTGTAGGCAAGCTTAAAATGACATACCAAAAATTTGAAGAGCGAATAAAAAAGAAAAACTGGTTTGACAGATACTGGTATTTCGGACTTTGTATTCTAACAATCGCTTTAAGTCTTACTTTACTTTTCTTCTTAATTACAAAGCCAGACAAATTCAAGGGAAACCATACATTTCATTATTCCTGCTTCACTTTTTTGTTTTTGATGGGTACATATGGACTCTATAAATTACCTAATCGTTTTAAAATCATCACTATTGACAGTTTAAAATCTTTAGACGACAAAAAAGAAGCACTGAAAAATACAATTGTAAACTTTGGCTCGACACCTTATGGCTTTAATGACAATTACTACTTATTTCGCTACCAAAAAAGCTTTTGGTTGTCAAGTTTTGACATTCACTTGTATTATGACGAAAAACAAGTTTGTTTTAGTGTGCAAGGACATGGAAGTACAGATGGCGGTTTTATTGACTTTGGCGGGACAGAAAGATTGAGAAGACGTATCAAAGAAGAAATAGAGATGTATTTAGATTAAAAAGCCTGCCTACAACAAAAGGTTTGGCAATATTGGGGGTTGACAGAATAAATCTCAACATTTGTACTACTATTTTCCTTTCGTCACCAGCTCGACAGAACGCTGCTCATCTTTTGTAATCACAATCAACATTAGTAACTATATTTAAAATCAGTTCAAGCATGACGAAACGCAGTAGCCCCACCATCGGCAATACCTGCTCGTTAGCTGTAATTTTTTAACCCCACTGAAATGCGAAATGTTACCAAATTTTGGTACATTAGCTTAAACATGCATTAATGGGACGCAATACATCCATTTCATTAGGGGATCACTTTGAAGATTTCGTTGATGACAAAGTTTCAACAGGAAGATTTAAGAATGCTAGTGAAGTAATAAGAGCGGGTCTTAGGCTTTTAGAAGAGGAAGAATCAAAAATTCAAGCACTCAAAAAAGCGATAACAGATGGTATTGAAAGTGGTGTGGCTAGAAGTTTCGACCCTAAAAAGCATCTTGAAAAATTAAAAGCTGCTAGAAAAAAAAATGGGTAGTTACTCTTTAACAAATAAAGCAGTTCAAGATTTATCATCAATTTGGGAATATACAGTTGATACCTGGTCAGAGAGACAAGCTGACAAATATTATTTCATGTTATTAGATTCTTGTCAAGACATAGCTGATGGTAAGGTTTTAGGCAAAAATTATCCAGAGATAAGTGCAGAAATTGTAGGATTTAAAGCCGGGCAGCACATACTTTTCTATAGAAAGCTGAGCCCGGGTAAAGTTGAAATAGCTAGAATCTTGCATGCACAAATGGATTTGAAAAACAGGATACAAGAGTAAAACCACAGTTAACGATAGGCTTTACGCCTGTTTGGCTTTCGGCACTGGCTCATCAGCCTTGGTTGAACTAATCAACTTCAGTAATTTGGCTTTAACCAATCGGGGCTTTAGTGGCCAAGCCAGCAGTGGGCAAAAGGATTATCCAACCAACGCAAACGCTGGTTATTTCCGGTAAACAAGAAAAAAAATAAAATGAAAGAACTGATTATAAGTTCCGTCATTATTGTTTCTCTGATGTTAACCTCGTGGATGCATCATGACGAAACTGCTTCCTATAAGGAAGTAGTTATTGGTAATCAAACATGGATGAGTGAAAACCTACATGTCAGCACATTCAAAAATGGCGACACAATACCAGAGGCTAAAACGATAAGTGAGTGGAAGGCTTTTCTTGGTAAAAAACAACCCGCGTGGTGCTATTTTAATAACGACAAGGGCTATGACTCAACGTATGGTAAATTGTATAATTATTATGCTATACGCGACCCGAGAGGACTGGCGCCAAAAAATTGGAAGATACCCAGTTCTGATGATTGGGAACAGCTCTTTAAAACCTTGGGCGGAAAGCAAGTTGCCGGTGTTAAACTTAAAAGCACCAATGGATGGAGAGATAATGGAAATGGCACTAATTATAATGGGTTTAATGCGTTACCCAGCGGGTCCCGTGAATTTGCCATGATTACTACAAACAATGGCTTTTCAAGAAACGGTAGCATCTGTGTATGGTGGAGCAGCACCAGAATTGCTCGGTCATTCGAGTTGATTGCATACTCATTGAATTTTAAAAGTGATAAGGTGTCAACCTTTTGGGAAACATTTGCCAGCGATGGTTATGCTGTTCGTTGTATAAAGGAGTAGGCTTTCATCATAATGAATTGATTACAGAGTTGCGTGCGGCCGAAAAACCCACATGAACATAAAGCCGTAAACCCAATTTCCCACTCATCCATTTTACGCGCAACAGCTCAATAAAACTTGGCCAATACAAAAAGATACACTTACTTTGAATTTAAAAGTACTTAATGAAGGAAGAAAAGGACGCACTCAGGGATATTGCCGAGATCCGATCCATGATGGAAAGGTCTTCCAAATTCCTTTCCCTCTCCGGAGGAACCGGTGCGCTGGCTGGTGTCTATGCATTAGCCGGTGTCTATATTGTGCATCAATTATTGGGTTTTGCGCCCAAGGCAATTACAGATACAGATGCACAAACAAATACAGGAGCGCTATTGCTTGTAGCGGTGCTGGTTTTATTGTTGGCCATTGCAACGGCAGTCTATTTTTCCTTGCAGAAAGCAACCAGAAATGGCGAACCCTTTTTTACACCGGCAGCCAAACAATTGGTGATGCAGATGGCGGTGCCTTTGGTTGCGGGTGGTTTGTTTGCCTTGATTGCCTTGGATAAAGGCTGGATTGGTTTATTAGCGCCCATTACACAAATCTTCTACGGTATTGCCTTGTTTATGGCGGGAAAATACACCTATGCAGAAGTGAAGAGCTTGGGCCTTTTACAAATACTGTTGGGCTTATTGGGATTGTATTGGATTCCTTCCGCACTCATATTCTGGGCAATAGGCTTTGGCGTATTACATATTATTTACGGCATCTATATGCATATTCGGCACAAGTAATGGAGATTTCTATTGACGGATTATATAAGGCTTTTGATCATCGTATCCGATTGGGTATCATGAGTGCACTGTCTGTAAATGATGCGTTGGATTTTAATTCATTGAAGACATTGCTCAACTTAACCGATGGAAACCTGGCCAGTCATATTAAAGCATTAGAAAGAGAACAATACATCGTGGCAAAAAAATCATTCATTGATAAAAAACCAAATACTAAATATGAAGTAACCCGCGCCGGCAGAAAAGCATTTGAGCTACACCTGAAGGCCTTGGAAAAACTCATTAAAACACAACAATAAATTTTTTTACCCAAATACTTTGTAATTCAAAGTTCTTTTAAATAAACATTATGGAACAACAACTCACACAAGAGATACGCGCAAATATTGATCAGCCTGAGAAGCTGGAGCAATTGTATCGCGACTCCCCAAAACAATTTACAAATGCATTCCAAACAATGTATCCCTCCATCGCACAAACAAGTGCTGCAGCATTTTGGCAAGCAAGATTGCAGTATACCAAGGAAAGCTTGATTACATTTGGGCAGAAATCAGAATGGATATTGGTCTTGGCATTAAGTATGCTGGCGGGCTTTGCAGCAAGATTACCCTTGTTTTGGTTAATTGGCGACCAACAGCCGGAATGGTACCAACAGCATATTGGCTTTCTGGTCTTTCCTTTTTTGTTGGCCTATTTTGCTTACAAGCAATCCATACCAAAACAACAATGGTTATTGGTTGGCGGCGCATATCTCTTTGCTTTTGTATTGAATGAATGGGTAACCAAGAATAGCCAGACACAAATACTCATCAGTATTCACTTGCCCATATTACTTTGGTTATTGCTTGCTTTTGTATTCAGACAGGATGGTCGCGCAGACCGCTTGGCTTATTTACGTTTGAATGGAAACTTGCTGCTCTTATCCGGATTAATCCTGATAGCTGGCGGAATGGTTACCGGTGTTACAGTTGGTCTGTTTGAATTACTGGGTATTAAAATTGGTGATTGGTATTTTCAAAACATACTGCCATTTGGTTTGCCTGCTGTGCCCATTATTGCAGCCTACCTGAATGAAAACAATCCCAACCTCGCAGGAAAGATTACGCCGGTATTGGCTAATCTGTTTGGGCCTGTTGTATTATTGATTCTTTGGTTATATATAGGTAGTATGTTGTTTGTTGGAAAAGATCCTTATAACGATCGCGAGTTCTTACTACTCTTTAATGTTGTTTTATTGGGCGTGATGCTGATCATCTTTTTTATTGCTGCAGAGAACAATACTGCTCAATTAAAAAAATGGAATGCTTGGTTATTAACCCTGTTGGCCACTACAACCATATTGGTCAACACCATTGCGCTGTCCGCAATTGTTTTCAGAATTAGCCAATGGGGTTTTAGTGCAAATCGTTTAGCGGTGTTGGGTGCAAATCTCTTATTGCTCATCCACCTGATTATGATCTGTGAGCAGCTGTATCGTCAGTTGCGCGAAACGGGCTCACAGCAAACATTGCTAAAAACCATTGTTTCTTTTTTGCCTGTTTATGCGGTGTGGGTAGCAATTGTTTGTTTTATTTTCCCTCTTGTATTTTAATAATGACGCTTATCATAAAGGAGCCCCATCATTGGGGCTCTTTTGTATTTTTAAGAAAGTACAAAAACAACACATGGAACAAAAACAGGCAATTCAAACAGCGAGACTTGCGGGCTTATGCTATTTACTGCTCGCTATTTCGGGCATGCTCGGCTTTTTATTGTTTCATGGACAAGTCTTTGTGAAAGACAATGCCGCACAAACGCTGAACAACCTGATACAAAAAGAATCTGTTGCAAGCACAAGACTGGTATTGGAATTGATCATTATCGTATCGCAGTCGCTTGCGGCTTTCTATTTTTATAAACTATTCGTTAACCGAGATGCCAGCGCAGCACTTGCTTTGTTGATTTGGGGCACCGTGAATGCGGTGCTGATTTCCATCAGTGCTGTAACGATGAGCGTCGCTGCTGATATTGCCCAAACCGGCACTATGACGCTTCAAGAAAAACGACCACTGATACAAGTTTTGAGTAATATCATTAGCCAAGTCTGGTCAGTTGGCGGACTTTTCTTCGGTCTCTGGCTCTTACCCATGGGCTATATGGTGATCAAACACAAAACAATGCCCACTTGGCTTGGCTACACACTGTTGCTTGGAGGACTGGGTTATCTTCTACAAACATTCCTAAAGTCTGCCGGCTATCAAAACAGCTATCTGGGATTATTGGTAATGCCCGCAACCATTGGTGAATTGTGGATGATTGTGTATTTGCTTATTTGGGGTATACGGCCGGTAAAAGCAACAGCATAAATATTTATCCATTGAATCAACAAATCAGGCGACAGCTTACATTATTTGTCAATCCTACAGACGCACAGGAAATAGAAGCTGTACGCAAACGATTCAATCCAATGCAACAGGCATTAATCGCCTGTCATGTTACACTTTGCAGAGAAGATGAGCTAGAAAATCTTGATGCGATCATCGCCAATCTGAAAAAATTAGAAGCGCCGGCAATATCCATCAGCTTCGGACGGGTAACAAGATTTGAACAAGGTAAAGGGGTGATGTTGCCGGCTTATGGTGATAATGAATCTTTTCATCAACTGCGTTCGAAGATTTTAACCGGCGTGGTGGAAACCATTCGCAAACCTGAGCCACATATTACTTTAATGCATCCAAGAAATTCAAGCTGCACAGATGAAATATTTGAGGAAATTCAAAAGCAAAATTTTCCCTCTAAAATTGCTTTTACTCAAATAAGCCTGATAGAACAAATTGATGGTGGAAAATGGTCGGTTTTACAGGAATTTCCGATCTACTAAAGTACAAAATTGGCAACCCCTCCAATGAGCTTCTGTTCAAAACAGCAAAGCTCATTCAAGGAAAAACAGAAGCGCAAGGCGCATAAATGTCGCAACCCTACATAACATACTTACCAAAAAGTGTGTAAGCAAATTAGATCTGGCGTTTGTTGGCGTAAGAAGATTGTTGGAGTTTTGAAAATATTGATCACCACAATCTTTCTTTATGCAGATAGCCATTATTGGAACGGGCAATGTTGGCGGCGCTTTAGCAACTAAATGGGCCAATGCGGGCCACACGATTTTATTGGGCACCCAAGATGCCGACGCTTTTAAAGGCAAGCACTTATTGAGTAATCCCAACACTTCTGTTCATACCATTGCCGAAGCTGTACAAAAGGCGGAGCTTATTTTGCTGGCAACCCCAGCGCCCGCAGCCATTGCTGTTGCGCAATCACTGGGCGATACTAGCGGCAAGATAATCATTGATGCCATGAATATTGTGATGAACAGGGGCCCGCAGGGATTTAGTAACACAGCGGATGCGATATTGGCCAATACGTCTACAAAAGATGTAGTGAAATGCTTCAATACTACAGGCTTCAATAATATGGAAAACCCCAATTACAATGGTGTTGCGCTGGATGCATTTGTTGCGGGAGATAGTGTTCGCGGAAAAGAAGCAGCCATACAATTGGCAAAAGATGCCGGATTTGCAGAATGCTATGATGTGGGCGGGAATGACAGATTTAATTTAATGGAGCAGTTTGCTTTTTTCTGGATTAACCTTGCAATGTTTCAGGGATTGGGACGGGAAATTGGATTTAAGTTGCTGAAGCGATAAGCGCTTATTCAATATCCATTCGTTTGCTGCGCACATAATTTGTAGTTTTAATCGTGCAAAGGACTAAGCGGATTTGATCAACAACCAACCGCCTTCATGCAACCCGATATCGACAACTACCATGCAGCACTCTCCGCTCATGACAGACATGTTTGTCTGTGTCTTGCTGCACAAATCAAAAAACAATTAGCATCAGCTACTGCTAAGGTCTGGCATGGTCATCCGGTATGGTTTATGGATGACAATCCCATTGTTGGCTATAGCAAACAAAAGCAAGGCATTCAATTACTTTTTTGGAGCGGACAATCATTTGATGAACCGGGCTTATTTGGTGTGGGTAAATTCAAAGCAGCAGAGAAAGTATATGCTGATGCCAAGGAGATTGATCTGGCCGAATTGACCAATTGGCTGGTTAAGTCTGTGCAAATACAGTGGGACTATAAAAACCTGGTGATGCGCAAAGGTGTTTTGGAAAGACTTGCATAATTAATTCGATCATGTCAAAATCAACAAGTAAGACGAAACAAAACGAGGAAATACTATCGATTCTAGAACAACGTATCCGAAAGAATAGTTATGGTATTGCCGAACTACAGTGGGAAAAACTAGCAGCTAAACTGCAAGCCAAACATATCCTTACTTTACAACAAATGGAAGTAAGCGGCGGCATGCCCAATGTAGTGCATTATGATGCGAAGAAAGACAGCTATACTTTTATGGATTGCTCGCCCGAAAGTCCCGCAGGTAGAAGAAGCTGTTGCTATGACCAAGCGGGATTGCTATCGCGCAAAGAACACGCACCCGCCACCAATGCCATGGACATGGCCGCTGCAATGGGCACACAAATATTAGACGAAGCGCAATATCGTTTTCTGCAAACCCTTGGCGAATTTGATCTCAAAACATCCAGCTGGATATTGACGCCGGCGCCCATTCGCCAATTAGGTGGTGCGCTTTTTGGCGACAGACGATATGATCATGTGTTTGTATACCATAACGGTGCCCAGTCTTATTATGCGGCCAGGGGGTTTAGAGCACAGTTCATGATTTGAACATTCCACAATTGCCGATTTTGTTAGCCTGATTGCTTATTTTGGTTTTATCAAAAGCAGGATTTAAGGCCAACAGATGAAGTTCACCAATCTCGATAACGCATTTTTATACCTGACATCGATTTGTTTGTTATCGATAATGGTATTGCAATTACTCTTTAGAAGAAAGCAGGGTGATCTGATTGCCGGCCGCCTATTATTGGGCTATTTTCTTTCGTATCTCTACCTCATTGGCATTACTTATCTTTTTGTGTATGGAGAGGGTGCCATGTTTGCGCACACCCTGAGAACCGGCTATATCGCCATCTTGTTGATGCCACCACTGGCTTTTTTTTACTTGCGACAATGCCTGGATCCCAAGCCATGGGCTTGGAAAGATACCCTACACCTCTTGCCTGTGCTGATGTATATGGTAGACCTTGCCCCATTTTTTGCACTCTCGGCTCTGGAAAAATGGCATATTTATCAGCAAATGACGGCCGTCGAGTACAGACTCGGCTTAAGTCAGGGTAAATGGATGCCAACCTATGGTTATCTGATCATCAGAACTGTGCAAATGTTGGTGTACTGGGTATTACAATGGCTGCTGCTACGCAAATGGAACAAACATCCCGATCATCCGCTTCGTGTAAACTCCCCCTATACCTGGAAATGGTTACACATATTCTTATATACCCAAGCAATCACATTTCTGCTGCCCGTATTGGGCATCACGCTTAGAAACAGCCACCTGGAAGTGGTTATCTTTTCTGCATCTGCCGCCGGTGCTATGGTTGTTCAGTGTTTTTACCTCCTGCTACACCCCGAGATTCTTTATACCGATACTTTTCAGCAAGAGGCTAAATTGGGGCCCAAAACAATGGATCAAGAAAAGCCTGATGATGATGCCAAAATAGTTGAGAAACGACTGAGCGCCGAGGAAGTTGCCGAAATGAAACCGGTGCTTACTGAATTGATGCAGCGGGCTCAACCCTTCAACCAACACCGATACACCCTTAGACAGCTGTCTGATGATACCGGCCTATCGGCACACAAATTATCTGCTTTTATTCATCAGGAATATGGCCTGCATTTCAACGATTACCTCAACCGTCTTCGTATTGATGCTGTGATTAAGAAACTAGATTCTGGCGAGTGGTCCAACAAAACCCTCGAAGCCATTGCTCAGGAATGTGGTTTTCAAAGCAGGGCCACATTTATTCGCGCCTTTAAAAAGGAACAAGGCATGACACCGGGGGAGTATCTCGACAGACAGAATCAGCCCCAATCAGCAGAATAAATTCGCTTTTTTGTTTCATTTTCTTTTTTGAAACAGACAAAATCGGCTGGTAAGGCTGCTTTTCTATCAAAAATCATATTTTGATTTATTATTATTTCAAGGAGTACCATTCGGTGCACCGCATTCTCAAATAACATCAATATGAAACATTTTATTACTAGGCTTTCTGCCTGGATGCTCTTGTTGGCGCTTTTTTCCTGCCAAGGTAACCCGGCTGTTTCCGAAGCAAAAGACAGCAATGCGACCATGTACTTTGGTGGCGACATCATTACCATGGAAGGCGATAGTGCCCAATATGCTGAAGCCTTGGTGGAGAAAGATGGTAAGATTTTGTTTGTGGGTGGAAAGGAGGAAGCCATGAAAGCCGCTGGAGACAACCATGACATGGTTGACTTGAAGGGAAAAACCCTTCTGCCCGGTTTTATTGATGGACATGCCCACTTCTTTGGGTTTGGCGCACAGGCGGTAACCGCCAATTTGCTCGCCAGTCCGGATGGTAATTGTAACGACATGTCGACTTTAATTCAGGAATTGAAAAAATGGACCAAAACAGCGGACCTCAGCAAGACCAAAGGTTGGATTGCGGGTATGGGTTTTGATGATGCAGTACTGAAAGAAAATCGTTTCCCAACCAGAGCAGATTTGGATCAAGTATCCAAAGACACGCCAATAATCGTTGTCCATATTTCCGCGCATTTCTGTGTGATGAATACGAAGGGGCTGGAAAAAATGGGCATTACGGCAGCAACACCCAATCCTGAGGGTGGGCTAATCCGAAGAGAAAAAGACGGTAAAACACCAGATGGTGTGCTGGAAGAATTGGCAGCAATTCCCTTGATGACGAAAGTATTGGCACCTAGTTCCAAAGAAAACGCCGTATTCTTTTTATCTAAGGGCCAGGAGCTTGCTGCAAGCTTTGGTCACACTACTGTGCAAGAAGGTCGTGCGATGTCGCCACAACATAATGCCATTGCCGGTTTTGCGGAGAGCGGTCAGCTCAAGCTGGATATAGCTACCTATATCGATTATACTGAACCACAACTCTTCCGTACCAAATGGTATGGAAGCAAGTATCAAAATCATTACCGTATTGCGGGCATCAAGCTTACACTGGATGGATCACCTCAGGGCAGAACGGCGTGGAGAACACAACCCTATTTATTACCACCTGATGGTCAGCCCAAGAACTATGCTGGTTACCCGGTTATTCCAAATGATGCAGATGTATTTAAAGTAATCGACACCGCATTTGCCAACAATTACCAAATGCTGGTGCATGCGAATGGAGATGCGGCCGGCGATCAATTATTCCGCGCTTTGGCTTATGGTGCAAATAAATATGGTAATACAGACAGAAGAACTGTGCTGATTCACGGGCAATTGATTCGTATGGATCAATTAGATAGTTTGAAGAAATATGATGTGGTAGCATCCTTATTTCCCATGCATACTTTTTACTGGGGCGACTGGTATAAGCGCATTATTGGTCCTGAAAAAGCAAAACAAATCAGCCCCATCAATAGCGCCTTGAAAAAAGGGTTGCATGTAACCAGCCACACCGATGCACCGGTGGCATTTCCAAACCTGATGATGATTCTCTGGACAACAGTGAATCGTGTAAGTAGAAGCGGTACAATCATGGGTGAAGGAGAAAGATTAACACCCTATCAGGCATTGCAGTGTATTACCAGTTGGGGCGCATGGCAGCATCGCGAAGAAGCAACAAAAGGTAGTCTGAAAGCAGGCAAAATGGCTGATCTGGTGATACTCGATCAGAACCCACTCAAGATTGATCCGATGAAACTCAAAGACATTCAAGTGATGCAGACAATAAAAGAAGGTAAAACCATTTATACAAAACGATAATTAGTCAACCCAAACAGGTCCAATGAAACATATTTATAAAAAACTAACAGCGCTCTTCTTGTTGTTAGTGCTGAATATTCAGCTCGCATTTACTTGTACGGGTTTAAGATTAGTCGCCAAAGATGGTGCAGTAATTTTTGCCAGAACCATGGAGTGGGGCACATTTGATCTTCGATCAAGAGTAGTAGTTATTCCAAGAAATTTCTCTTTGCAAGACAAAGCAGGAAATGGTGATAAAATTTTGGGATGGAAAACCAAATACGGCGCTGTGGGTATTGATGCTTTACAAAAAGATGTACTCATAGATGGTATGAATGAAAAGGGACTTACGGTAAATGCGTTTTACCATGAAGGGTATTCGGTATATCCTACTTATGACTCCAAGAAGGCCAGCTCAACCATTTCTGTATTGGGCTTTGCACCCTATTTGCTCACGAATTGTGCTTCAGTAGCTGATGTAAAAGAAACCATGAAAAAAATCAATGTAATCGGTGTTGTGGAACCCGCCATTGGTATGGCACCACCGTTACATTTTGGTGTTACAGACTCAAGTGGCAACACGATTGTCATTGAATTTATTAATGGACAGACAGTAGTACACGACGCGCCACTTGGTGTAATTACCAATGGACCAACGTATGACTGGCATATGGAGAACTTTTTAAACTATGTACAGTTAGACACAGCTTTATCGCATCGTAAAATTGAAAAATTGTCTGATGTAAAATTTGGTGGCGGAAATAAATTCTTTGGTATACCCGGTGACCTTACCTCTCCTTCTCGCTTGCTGCGCGTTGCTGCTAACGCAAGTCTCGCTCGCGTTACCCCAGATGGAAAAGAAACTATGTATGAGGCATTTCGAATTTTAGACAATTTCAATCTTCCGGTAGGAAAAGCAGCAGAAGGTGGCGGTGTAATTGATAATGCCAATCTCAGAAGCGCTACCAACTGGACTACCTGCTACGATACAAAGAACAAAGTGATGTATTTCCACACACTGCACAACAGAAGATTGAGGCAGATCAATTTCAAAGAATTGAATTTTAATGCTAAGTCAATTTTAAGGCTTGCCCTTGATGTTAAGAAAGAACAAGATATCGATGATATCACCCATAAACTTGTCGGTTAATTTGAATTAAGAAAAGAGTAGCAGCTATCTGAATTTGTTGTTGAAGCCGGATTATAAATACACAAGCATGATTTGATGAAACCAAATACTAGTAAGGTGATGCAGATAAGCAGAGATGGTCAAAACTGTGTTCACACAAATTAATAGGAACAAATGCACCAACGTACAAATTTGTTCACTTTGTTGATTTTGCTGATTGCTATACAAACAAATGCGCAGGATACAACAAAGAATATCAAATCCAGCCATCGACTCAGTTTTGGTTTGGGCCATACCAGTATTTCAGAAGGCAGACAAAACGGACAAACACAATGGCTGCCTCTTGCATCGTGGAGTTTGAACTATGATTATTGGCTCAATAATAAATGGGCTATTGGTTTGCAGAACGATTGGATTCTTGAAACATTTGTGGTGAAACAAAAAAGCGGTTCGGTAATAGAAAGAAAAAACCCTATCGCAGTTATACCCGTTGGCATGTACAAACTTTCTGGTCACTGGACAGCTGTCTTTGGTGCGGGCCTTGAATTTTCTCATGGCCACAATTTGGGCCTCACCAGATTGGGTGCAGAGTATGGCGTGCATCTACCTAAGCATACCGAAGTGGGCGTTGCGTTGGTGTGGGACAATAAATGGAATTACTACAATAGTTGGGGTATTGCTTTTACGGTAGGCAAGCTCTGGACAAAACATTGATAAAAAGAAAAACCCCGACAAAATCGTCGGGGTTTTTTTATGGTGGGGTTTTCATTATGCGAGATCAAAACGATCGAGTTGCATTACTTTATTCCAAGCTGCAACAAAATCGCGTACAAATTTCTCGTGACCATCAGCGCAGCCATATACTTCTGCGATAGCGCGCAGTTCAGTATTGCTACCAAAGATCAGGTCGGCACGTGTGCCCGTCCATTGTACATTACCTGTTTTGCGATCGCGGCCTTCGAACAAATCTTCTGTTTCAGAAGTTGCGCTCCAACTGATGCTGAAATCGAGCAGGTTCACAAAGAAATCATTGCTCAATACACCAACGCGCTTGGTGAATACGCCATTTGCAGAACCATCCCAGTTGGTACCCAGTACACGCATACCGCCCACCAATGCAGTCATTTCAGGTGCAGTCAGTGTTAAGAGTTGTGCTTTATCAACCAGCATATCTTCTGCCATTGCAGCAGCACGATGTCCTTTTGCATAGTTGCGGAAGCCATCAGCTTTTGGTTCTAGTACTGCGAATGAAGCAGTATCAGTTTGCTCCTGACTAGCATCAGTACGACCAGGTGTGAAAGGAACGGTGATGTTGACACCAGCATCCTTAGCAGCTTTTTCAACAGCAGCAACACCAGCCAATACGATCAAGTCGGCCAGCGATACTTTCTTCTTACCACCATTCGCATTGAAGCTTTGTTGAATTGCTTCCAAAGCGCTCAATACTTTAGACAATTGTGCAGGATTGTTGACTTCCCAGAATTTCTGCGGAGCTAAACGAACACGTGCACCGTTTGCACCACCACGCTTATCGCTGTTACGGAAAGTAGATGCAGAAGCCCAAGCTGTGCTTGCTAATTCACCTACAGATAAACCGGTGTTCAGAATTTGCTGCTTCAGTGAAGCGATATCTGCTTCATTGATCAATTCAAAATCAACTGCAGGAACAGGATCTTGCCAAATCAATTCTTCAGCAGGCACTTCTGCACCGAGGTAACGAGCGCGAGGGCCCATATCTCTGTGTGTGAGCTTGAACCAAGCGCGTGCGAATGCATCTTCAAACGCGGCGGGGTTTTCATAAAAATGACGAGATACTTTCTCGTATGCCGGATCGAAACGAAGTGATAAATCTGTTGTTAGCATGAATGGCTTGTGGAATTTGCCAGCCACGTGTGCATCAGGAATGGTTGCTTCGGCATTTTTGGCCACCCACTGGTGTGCACCTGCCGGGCTCTTGGTTAATTCCCACTCATATTCAAACAGGTTCTTGAAATATTCATGTCCCCACTTAGCTGGTGTGCTTGTCCAAGCGCCTTCCAAACCACTGGTGATCGTATCTTCTGAATGACCCTTACCAAATGTGTTGTTCCAACCCATGCTCATTTCCTGAATTGGTGCAGCGGCTGGTTCGCGGCCAACATATTTAGAAGGATCAGCAGCACCGTGTGTTTTACCGAAAGTGTGACCACCGGCAATAAGGGCTACTGTTTCTTCATCATTCATTGCCATGCGGGCAAATGTTTCGCGGATATCGCGAGCAGCAGCTACTGGATCAGGATTACCGTTAGGTCCTTCAGGGTTTACATAGATCAAACCCATCTGAACTGCACCCAATGGGTTTTCCAGATCGCGATCGCCAGAATAACGCTTGTCACCTAACCACTCTGTTTCAGAACCCCAATAGATATCTTCTTCTGGTTCCCACACATCTTCACGTCCACCGGCAAAGCCAAAAGTCTTGAAGCCCATACTCTCCAATGCTACGTTACCCGCCAGGATCATCAAATCTGCCCAAGACAGCTTGTTGCCATATTTCTGTTTCACAGGCCACAGGAGCAAACGGGCTTTGTCTAGGTTGGTATTATCAGGCCAGCTGTTTAATGGCGCAAAACGCTGTGTACCGCTTCCGGCTCCACCGCGACCATCGGCAATACGGTAAGTACCGGCGCTATGCCATGCCATACGAATCATGAAAGGACCATAATGACCGTAATCGGCTGGCCACCAGTCTTGTGAAGTGGTCATCAGATCGGTCAGGTCTTTTTTCACCGCAGCGAGGTCCAGGGTTTTGAAAGCTTCGGCGTAGTTGAAGCCGGGGTCCATGGGATTGCTGAGGTTGGAATGCTGACGCAGGATGTTCAGTTTGATTTGATTAGGCCACCAATCGCGATTGGTTGGCGCAGAACCTGCAGTACCCTTCTTCATGGTACCGTTGTGGAAAGGGCATTTGCTGATATCGCCCGACATTGCATGATTGTCTGCCATATGACTTGATTTATTTCGTTGAAAATGTAAATGCTTGAATGAGGCGTTTTGTTCAAGGCAGCAGCCTAAAACACTGAGCAAGATTACACGTGATTCGTTGATAAATCAAATTGATTATTTTTATGATTATATAGTTTTTGTCTATGACACTAACCCAATTGGAATATATCGTTGCATTGGATACCCACCGCCACTTTGTGTTGGCCTCGGAAAAATGTTTTGTCACCCAGCCAACTTTGAGCATGCAAGTGCAGAAACTGGAAGAAGAATTGGGTGTGAAGATTTTTGACCGAACCAAACAGCCGGTGATGCCAACAGCGATGGGTGAGCGCATTATTGCACAGGCCAGACTGGTGCTGCGCGAAGCAGGAAGGATTCAGCAATTGATTGATGAAGAGAAGGATGTAATGACGGGCGAATTACGCGTGGGTATCATTCCAACACTAGCGCCATATCTGCTGCCACCGCTGTTTAAACGCATGCGCGAGAAATATCCCCAACTCAACCTCATCATCCGCGAAACGATTACGGAAGAGATTGTACATGAGTTAAAGCAGAACCGACTGGATTGTGGCTTGGTGGTAACGCCTTTGAAAGATGCGGCCATTAAAGAATCGGTTTTGTTTTACGAGGAGTTGTTTGTGTATGTTTCGCGCAAGAATGCTTTGTACGATAAGCGCTATGTTTTGCCTAGCGAGATTGATCCGGATAAATTGTGGTTATTAGAAGAGGGGCATTGCTTCAGGTCGCAGATACTGAACTTATGCGAACTGCGCAGATCTAAGGACGATCATTTTAGATACGAGACAGGCAATATTGAAACCTTGAAACGCATGGTAGATAAGAGCGATGGTCTCACCATTCTACCGGAACTTGCTGTAATGGAGTTCAATAAAAACCAGCTGAAGCTGGTGAAGCAGATCAAGGAACCGAGACCGGCGAGAGAAGTGAGTTTGGTGACACACAGAGATCACCTCAAAACAAAACTGATCGAGACACTAAAAGCAGAAGTGCTGCAAATTGTGCCCGCACCCATGCAACAACTCAAGAATAAAAAAGTGGTGGAGATCAGCGATTAAACTGATTAATACACTAACTCAGCCTTACCGTTATTGCATCGCACAGATTTGGGCGTGGGCGGAACACTGCAATCTGAAGCAATACCATAGCGCGTATTGAATAGTTGTTGCTGCTGTGTAAAATGATACACTTTTTGCAGAAAGCAGGCGGTATCAATATCTGTTCTGTAGGGCAAAAAGCCGATGGGTCCGCCACAAGCTTTGGCGCCATAAGGTGTAATGCGCCAGGTTTTATCACCAGTGCAGTTATTGCTTTGTGACAAGATGATTAATTCATCATACAAGGATTTCAAGACAGCCTCATCAGCGGTTTTATTATTTTGCTCGCCAATGCTCGGTGCATTATTCGCGCAATCACCACCAATGTCAATTGGCTTGCTGCAAGCAAGTACAAATAATGTCAAACCCAGAAAGGCGCCAAGTATTTTTCTACGCATAAAACAAGATTATCTATCAGCCTGACGAAAAATTGTACTCAAGCGTTGCATCTATGCAATTGTTTAACAAATTTGATCCAAAGTTACTTGTTGTATCTTGTTGCAATGAAAAGGATGCTTCTGTTATTGCTTATTTGCCCAATTGGCATGCTTGCACAAAAACCTGGTTGGAATCTGAACCCATATTTTGTGAACTTTTTGGAAAGCCATCAGGACAGTGTGGTAAAGCAGTTTTTTTACAAAGCTGAAACAAAGAAGAAAGAAGTAGCACTCACATTTGATGATGGGGTTATTGAAAACACACCCAACTTGGTCAACTACCTGAAAGCAAACAATATACCCGCTACCTTCTTTCTCATCATGCGTTCCGTTAATGCAACCAATCTTCAACTATTTGATGCGCCACAGTTTGAGTTGGGTATCCACAGCTGGAAGCATGATGATTTTCGGGAACTTACAGAAGCACAAAAAATTGCTGATATGGACTCCTGCGAACGACGCTTGAAGGAGCTCGGTGTTATAGACCGATTTCCATATTATCGACCGGCCTATGGGGTGATTGATACCACCATTGCTCGCGAAATCAAGCGGCGAAACTGGAAGGGCGTTTTATGGTCGGCAGAGTCTCAAGACTGGAATGGCCTCAAGGGCGACACACTTATTAAGCACACAATGAAGGACTTAGACAGGGGCAGCGTCATCCTGTTTCATGATATTGTCTCCGTACAAGACCTGAATGCGGTCTGCAAAGCCATTCACGAGAAGGGATTCCGCATTGTACCACTCAGCAAAATAATCGGCCGAAGACCGCAATATCCCCGACATTTATAGCCTGAATCGACTGCTGGCCATGTCCATTCACGCTACTTATACCCTTACCAACCAATGCATGATTGTTGAGGCATCTGGCATCAACGAATCTGCTGAGCAGCTATTTGCCTTTGTGCGCGAAATGAATGCTCAAGCCGAAGCGGCTAATGTCTACAAAGTGCTCTGCGATGAAAGAAATCTAGATTATAAAGTATCTATCCTGCTGTTGTTGGAGTTGGGTAAAGAAACAGCCACCCTCACTGAGTTTTTAAAGAAAGTTGCCATTGTGATTCAACCGCGTTATATGGAAGACGGTAAATTCTACGAAAATGTTGTTCGCAACCACGGCGGTCAAATATTGGTTACTACAGATTATGCCGAAGCAGAACGCTGGCTCCAATAAATAATTATAGATAAAAACTGTATTTTGTCGGCAACAAGTCTGCTGCTATGGAAGTACATCATCATGCTCATCATCATGGTAAGAAAAATTGGAAAGCCTATTTCTGGGAATTTCTGATGTTGTTTCTGGCCGTATTCTGCGGATCAATGGCAGAATATCAACTGGAGCACAAGATCGAACGCGATAGGGAATATGCGTATGTTAAATCCATGATTGAAGACCTGCAGCAAGATACAGCCAAACTACGCTTATCCATGATTGCGTTTGATTCACAGGATCCGCATTTTGATACCATTATTAATCGTTTCGATTTACTTACTAAAGGCTATGATCATCAGTTGCGCAATAGTCTGGGCCTGATTATTGGCTATCGCGATTTTTTTCCAACGGATAAAACCCTGCAACAGTTGAAGAATGCGGGCGGATTAAGATTAATCCGCAATAAGAAAGCTGCTGATGGAATCACGCTCTATGATACCAGATTAAAAGAGCACGAGAAAACACAAAACAACCTGGAAGAAATCTTCCTGAAGTTTTACGATCTGCATCAGGATTTACACGACAACCTTCATGCAGACAAGGACAAAGCTGCTATCGGTATTGAAGCAATGGAGCAGGGTAACAAAAACTACTTGTTACGTAGCGATGCGGCTACCCTTGGTCAGTACTACAATAAAATCAAAGTGTACAGATCTATCCGCAAAAGAGCATATACACGTATGCAAACCTTGCAACAAGAAGCCGTTTCACTCATGCAGCTATTACGTGAGGCGTACAAGCTTACATCTTAATCTAAGAATCAGCGCAGCTAATTGGTATCTTTAGTAAAAACCTAACCATGCGCTGCTTTTCTATACTACTAATTTTGTTTCTGCAATTGTCTGCACGAGCACAAGACAGTGTGGCCTTATTAATAAGGTGTGATGATATTGGTATGAGCCGTAGCGTGAATATGGCTGCTAAGAAAGTATTGGAAACGGGTTTACCTGTTTCGATGTCGGTTATGGTTCCCTGCCCCTGGTTTGAAGACGCAGTAGCCCTCCTGAAACAATACCCGCATGTTGCAGTGGGCATTCACCTCACCCTTAACAGCGAATGGAAACAATATCGGTGGGGGCCGGTATCAGGCAAACACATGGTACCCTCACTCGTAGATTCGATGGGTAATTTTTTCCCATCCCGGACAAAACTGTTTGCTAATAATCCAGCTTTACACGAAATAGAATTCGAGTTGCGCGCGCAAATTGAAAAAGCGAAACGTGCGGGATTAGCGATTAGCTATCTCGACTATCATATGGGCGCAGCCATGCAAACATTGGAGACCAGAGCAATTGTAGAAAAACTTGCGAACGAATTTGGCCTAAGTATATCCCGTTATTACGGCGAAAAAGATATGACAGGTATGTATTTCGCGGCGCCAGCCGATAAGAAAGCACAATTGATAGAACAAGTAAATGCGCTTAAATCAGGTGCAGTTCAGCTTTTGGTAACACACGTGGGTATTGATAACGATGAGCTTGCGGCTATGGATGATCTAAATCCTGGCGCGCCGGCAGCAATGAGTAAACACAGACAAGCTGAGTTGAATGCATTGATTTCGCCAGAGCTGAGGAAGGCCTTGCAGAAAAACAGGATTAAGCTGGTGAATTATGCAATGCTTAACCAACAAATTGGTATCACGAAGATGAAAAGACCAATGTAAAGAAACCAATTCACCGAAACGCTTCAAAACAAGATATTTGTACGAGCATCAAAATCATAACTGTGCAAAAGCGACAAGACTATATTTCCTGGGATGAATATTTTATGGGTGTTGCCTTGCTGTCAGCAAAGCGCAGCAAAGATCCCGGTACACAGGTAGGAGCCTGTATTGTGAACCAGCAAAACAAAATTGTGGGTGCAGGGTATAATGGACTACCCATGGGCTGCAGTGATGACATTTTTCCATGGAGCAGAGAAGGCGATTTTCTGAACACCAAGTACCCTTATGTCTGTCATGCAGAACTCAATGCCATTCTCAATAATATTGGTATGGACTTGCATGGTTGTAAAATCTATACGGCTTTGTTTCCTTGTAATGAATGCACTAAAGCCATTATACAATCGGGCATAAAAGAAGTGGTTTATCTATCAGACAAATATGCTGGTGAAGATGTATTCAAAGCTTCGAGAAAAATGTTAGAGAGTGCCGGTGTTGCTTGCAGACAGGTTCAAACCAATATTGAAGAATTGGTGCTTTCATTTCAGGCACACAAAGTATAGTTACTGTTTGGTGAATACCATCATAGGGTATTCACCTTTTCTACCACATTCTGCCGGACTGCGCTCTTCTTTTTGATAAATCCAGTTGAGTATCGTTTTGCCGCCCAGCCAATCGTGTATATAATAGCGCATAAAGGGCACACTTAAACTACGCCATACCTTTAACTCATGTTTAGGCAGGGCCGTAAGAAAGCTGGCAGGCGGATGTATAAAATAATATAACTTTCTGGGTGCTTTATGATGGAAAAACATATTGGATAAACCATCAACAAATCGATTCTTTAACCAGTTGATACCGCGGAAAGGCAGTAGTGACAAATTCATCCAACTGGAATATTTGAACCATTCATACACGAGTACACCTTTACCGCCGGGCTTTAGTGAACGATATAATTCATGCACGGCATGAATCTGCTCATCTGCAGGAATGTGGTAAATGGTATTCAGTGAAATAAAGCCATCCATTGTATTGTCGCGCAGCGGCAGGTTAGCAATATCGCATAACAAGAAGATGCCCTTGCGCCCAATTTTTTGTTTGGCTTCTTTCAATGCACGAAATGAAAAGTCAACACAAACACGATACGTGTATTGCTCAGCATAGCTATGGTAAATATCAAACTGTATGGCGCCAGAAGCAGCATCCAATAAAAATTCACCAGAAGGCAGCAGATTGGTCTTTACACGCTCATGGCAGCGTTGAATATATTCGGCAGAAACAGGTCTGAGGTCTTCATAAATAACAGCATCTGTATAATCTCCTTCTGCATTACTGACCCAGCCTTGCTGATCATAAAAGTTGCGTACCAGTTGTTTATCGCTGTTCAGGTCTTCTTGTAATAATTTATGCGGAGCGTCTACTACAGCAAGATCTTTTAACAGCAACACGATTCCATCGATAACTGGATAGACATATTGATTGTCTTCAGAAATAAGTGCATCTACTACGGCCGTATTGAAAGTGGTACCATTGGCATGCCACAATTGGAGGCGTGCGGCTTTATGGTTGAGATCGGTAATCTCTTCCAAATGCAGCAGGCGTAAAGGTTTGCCCGTTATAGGGCATTTAAGGATGTGGATCCAGTTATTGATCATTAGGATTAGCGAAATAAAAGTACGGTTTATTTATACTTGAAGTTTTGTGTGAAGATTAAAAAAATGTACAATCAGCTTTGACTGTATTTTTGTGTCTTATACTACGATTATGGCCATCAGAATATTCATCACAGGCGGAACATTCGATAAAGAGTACAACGAACTCAATGGACAACTCTTTTTCAAAGACACCCATCTGCCTGAAATGCTGAAGCTGGGTCGTTGCAGGTTAGAACTGGATGTGCGCACCTTGATGATGATTGATAGCCTGGAGATGACAGATGCCGACAGGGAACTTATTGTTAGGCAGTGTGAGAATACGGAGGAGCATCAGATCATCATTACACATGGTACTGATACGATGGCAGAAACAGCAAGGGTAATTGCTGAACACATTCAAGACAAGACAATTGTGCTTACAGGCGCCATGATTCCTTATAAGTTTGGTAGCTCTGATGGTTTATTCAATCTAGGCAGTGCACTTGCCTTCGTACAAACTTTGCCACCGGGCGTATATGTAGCCATGAATGGCCGCTATTTTCATTGGCACAATGTGCGCAAGAATAAGCAGACTGGCGAATTTGAAGAGTTGAGCAAGTAATTATTCCGCGAGCAGCGACTGCACTTTTCTATAAAAATCAGCCATAAAGGCCTCATGCTCCTTACCTGTTGCGGGTCCTGCATAGCCCTGATGTAAGTATCGAACGGTGCCGTCTTTTCCTATAAATATGGTTGAAGGGAAATAGTGAATACCCGTTAACTGAGGCAATGTTTTCTCGGCACGCTTTTCATCGGTTACTGTAACACCTGTTACCAACATTGGGTATTGCACATCAAAACGTTTTCTGAATCGATCAATGCTTTTGCGTGAACGCTCAAAGTCAGTAGAGTATTCATAAGCAAGCGCCAACACTTCTATGCCCTTGTTGCGATACTGTTTATAAAATGTACTCAGCATTGCTGTTTCATCCATACAATTGGGACACCAGGACCCCATGATTTGAATGATAACAGGTTTGTTTCTAAAACGCGCATCACTAAGTGAAACCGTATCTCCATCAATCGAAGGAAAACGAAAATTCAATTTGTTTTCTCCTGGTTTCATGGCAAAGACAAGTGGCGCATCTGGTAAACTAGCTTTAGCATCTTTAGTGGCCTTCCAGTTTTCTTTACCGGCGAGTCCGGCGTAGAATACACCTTCTGCAATTGTAGAATCGTTCAAAACCTTAGCCGTGAATAGATATGCATGCGAACCATCGAAACAAGCAAGCTGTAATTGTTGGTTCTGAATAAAACCTTCGAGGAAACGATAATCACCAGAAGGGTTCAGAAACGTACCGGTTATGCGGGTATCTTTTTGCTCAAATAAGCCAACTGATGGACGCCAGCTGCCATTGCTTCTTTGAAAAGAGACACGCCAACGGCCTTGAATATCCTGACTGCTTTTGCTTGCAGATATAGCCTGTAAAGGCTTTGCTTCAAAGGGAATGGAAAAAGGTTCTGTGGCTGTTTTTTTCATCCATCGGCCGCGCATATGTCCGTCTTTCTCTACATAGACTTTAAATGCAGATTCAAAAAAGGGCATTTGAACCAGTAAGCTATCACCAGCATGCTGAAAATCATCTACCAGTAAACGTTCAGAGGCGTTAAGAATGAACCAGCGTAATTTATTTTGTTCGCGAACCTGTTCAAAACGAAAAGGAATTTGCACGCCATCTGGTAGCGTTAATACAGCAGCATATTCTTGACGCACGGTTTGTGCGAAGATGAAAGTGGGAATACAGGATAGCAATACCAGGAACCAGTTTCTTTTCATACCGCAAGATTACTTGAATTGATGCAACTGATCACAACGAAGCAATATCTTTAACAAAACAAGCACCATGCACCATAAGTTTTTTTTGATAGGCTGTTTCATCTGCCTGGCACTATGCACAAAAGCCCAGCAAGCCGAGGCCAAGCTGAAAGAGTTGAATATTCAATTACCTGCTGTGGGTAAGCCAATTGCGAATTATGTGAAATGGGTAAGAACGGGTAACCTGATTTTTTTGTCAGGCCATGGTCCGCAAAAACCAGATGGAACCTATATCACGGGCAAACTTGGAAAAGACATCAGTATTGAGCAGGGATATGATGCAGCGCGCTTAACAGCCATACAATTATTAGCTTCATTAAAAGATGCAGTTGGCGATTTGAATAAGGTAAAGCGTATCGTAAAAGTCTTGGGTATGGTGAACTCAATACCCGAGTTTTCAGATCAGCCCAAAGTAATCAATGGCTGCTCAGACTTACTGGTAGCAGTTTTTGGTGATAAAGGCCGTCATGCAAGAAGTGCTGTGGGTATGAATGCATTACCCGCAGGAAATATGTGCGTTGAAATAGAAATGGTTGTTGAAGTAGAGTAAACTATTTGCGCAGTTTAGGCGCATCTGTTTTCTTTTCAGCAGGAAGCATCATCGTTGATTCCTTACCGGGCATAAGACTGGAGCCGGGTAATAAGATGGTTGCTGGCTGCGTTGTCTTTTCAACCAGTGCTGCAGTTTCTGTAACCAGTTTTTCATAGTTGGTGTTTGATGGCGCTGTGGCCGGTTTGTTTGTATTGGTTACGGCAACAGCTTTAGTGCTGATGGGAGAAGCCGAATCTTTTTTGTTATCTGTTTGAACCGGGGTTGTTATCTTTTTTACCGGATCTATTGTTTTAGTCTTGTACTGCTGAGAAGCTACCGCATGGTAATAGCGATAATCGTAAGCGCTGCTGTAGAAGGTTTTGGTGTTCTCTAAGGCAAATTCTCTTCTTTGAACAGAATACTTGATTTTATCATTCGCGTTTTTCACAAATAAACTTGCTTCATCGGCAACAGCATAAGGGTATTGCTTCAGGATCTTCATTTGTGGCTTATCAATATTGTCTGCAATTGGGTTAACAGACAAAGCATAATCATCAGACCACAACGGACCAGCAGCCCAGTAGCAACCATTCATACCCAGATCACTGATATAGCGCATGAATACATCTAAAGCTTTTAACCAGCGGGGATCATTACCGGGTACGCCAAACTCACCAACCATACCTTTTAAATTGTTCTTCTCCAGCCAATCTACAAAAGGCTTGATGCGTCTCACGCCAACATACTCATCTACCTGGTTTAACTCATATGGCAACAAATACTTTCCGGTATAGTCGCGGTCGAAATAGCAATGTGCATCAAAAATCAGGTTATCAGAAGGGTCTTTCAGTTTGCGAAGACCATCGTTGTACTTAACCCAGGTGTCTGGATTGGAATAGTTTTCACCAGGAACGATGATGGCATTGCGCGCATCCACAGAGCGGATGGCCATGATTACCTGTTGAGCAGTTTCGCTCCAGCTGTAAGCGCCCATGTGGTGAGGCTCGTTCATGATGTCGAAGCCATAGATGTTTTTGAAACCCTTGAACTCTTTGGCCAATCTTTTCCAAACATCATTGTAATCAGCACGTGTAACATAGGGACTGCCAATTACGATATCGCGATTGTTGATGCGATAGCGGCCAAAATTGTGCATGCCCAGAATAACTTTGATGCCCCTGCTCTCGCAAAAGGCAACAACTCGTTTCATTTCCTTCAGTTGAAAAGCGTCCAGCTCTTCGCCCAGTTTGGGTTGAACGCGCTCCCATTTAAAGGGCAAATCAATCAAACGGAAACCTTTCTTATAGAAGTACTCAATATCAGTATTAGAGGGGTATTGATAGGTAACACCATAAGTACCGGGAAATTCTTTTTCACCAAACTCGCCGCCGCACATATTAATACCGAAGGGCAGGGTTTGGCCAAACGACCCCAGGGCCAATAAAGCGCTAAGCAAAAAAGTGAAACAAATATGGCGTACCGGTTGCTGCATAAACAGTGTTTTAACCGGTTCTTCCAGGATAAAAAATAAGTGGATTGATCTCGGGTCTTCCGAATCAGGATTTGGATCAGCTTGTGGTTAGAGGAGGAAATGGATGGAGGTTTTCCGAGGATCTTGGACTTCAAAGCAACACAATAAAAAGCAACAAAATCATTAAAAAACAATAAAAAATCGGCCATACAATAAGAAAACCGGCATTAACTGCCGGTTTTTCTCTTTATGAAGCACCCCACTATAAACTTATTTTCTCAAGCGCAACTCTGCACTTGTGGTATTTCTTGTGTTTGTTTGAGTTTGGTTGGCCGGCAGAATAGTAGTGCCAGGCAGATACACCGCAGATGCGGTATTGGCAGGTGTAGCTGAAGAAACAGCTGGTTTGGCTGTCTGTGTTTGAGTAGCAACTGCAACAGTATTAACGATTGCTGTATTATTCTGAGGACCCGCGATCATCGCATTCATTGTTGCAACATATACGCTGGAACTAACAGGGCGAACATTGGTATACCTGCTCATCACGCTCATTTGCGGACGATCTTTCCCTTTTCTGGGTGTTAGCGCAAGGGTATAATCATTATCCCACATATGTCCGCCAGCCCAATAATTACCTGAAATGCCGCTTTCGCTGATATAGCGCATAAACACATCCAGGGCTTTTAACCATCTTGGATCGTTATCAGGAACACCAAACTCACCAATAAACCCTTTTTTATTGTTGGCCTTCAACCAATCGAGAAATGGTTTTGCTCTGCGCACGCCAATATATTCATCAATGCCGTTTTCGTCATAGCCCATTTTGTATCTGCCGGAATAGTCGATGTCGAAATAACAATGCGCATCATATATAATCTTTCCGGAGGGATCTTTCAGGTCCTTCAGTACATCGCTGTATTGCACCCACTGCTCAATGCGCGCATAGTTATCGCCAGCAATCATGATCTGGTTAACCGCATCTTCCTGTCTGATTGCATAAATCACCGTCTGTGCAGTTTCAAACCATTTGAATGAACCCATATGATGTGGCTCATTCATGATATCGTAAGCATAAATGTTTTTATAATGACGCATCTCTGAAGCCATCTTTCTCCAGAAATCACCTAAATGCTCTTTACTTACACGTGATCCACCAATGATGAACTCCTTACCACCCATTGTATAGCGACCGAAATTGTGCATACTGAGAATAACGCCAATGCCCAGATTTTGGCAATGTGCTACAATCCGTCTGATCTCATTCATTTCAGCATTGTCTAATTGCCCACCCAGACTGCGTTGTACGCGTTCCCATTTGAAAGGCAGATCAATCAGGCGAAAACCTTTCTTATAGAAATAATCAATTTCTGCATTGGTGGGATAACTATAATGAAGATTAAGGGTACCCGGTAAATGGCTCTCACCAAATTCACCGCCACACATGTTGATGCCATATTGAACAGGCGATTTTTGTGCTTGTAATGTAGTATGGACGAATGCCCATATGAGCACAGCGAGTAGCGGCTTTTGCATAGAAAATCAGATTTTGGATTTGGATAAGCACCCTTTCAGTAACACTTACGAAGCAGGTTTGCCGAAAGATTGCTACACCGAAAATAGCAAAGCCTGCAGCCAACGCTGTTTAAAAAGGCCTTAAAGGGCGCCGATTGTTTGTTCTAACCGGATTATCCTGTTTTATTTATAGTATCCGGATGCAAGAAAGCGCCGGTTTCTTCGTTTATAATGTGCTAATATTGTTTGTGTTACCAATCATGCAACCAAGATTAATCTAATGAGGCAAAGTGCGGTTGATAAAAGCACTCCTTTGCTATTGAGTATCTGCTCATTGGTGCTCTTTGGTATGCTTTTATTTGCTGCCTGCAGACCCGGTCCCAAACTGCACAGAATTACGGCACAACAGGGGGTAATAGACCTTCAAAAAGCCGATTTTACCAAAAACACCTATTCTCTGAACGGCGAATGGCTGATTCATCCGCACCGGCTCCTTTATCCGGGAGACACTGCAGCGGGTACAGGGGTTCGCTTTCCGCTGATTTGGAATAAGTTAGCATTAAACGGGGTGGACTTATCGTCCATGGACTATGCAACTTATCAGTTGCGTGTCTACCTTCCACCGGGGCACAAGCCATTAGCCATCACCGTACCAGACGTCTATTCCTCCCAGCGGATTTTTGTGAACGGAAGAATACTGACTGAACACGGCAGGCCAGATACCAGCGAGGCAGGATACATCCCCAAATGGAAAAAAGAAACCCTTGTACTTCCCCAAAGTGATACACTTCACCTTATTCTGCAGATCGCCAATTTCTCACACGCCACAGGCGGGCCTTATGAAGAAATGCGCATTGGCGATGCGGTAAAGTTGATGGGTCAGCAGCAAAAAAGTAATGCAGTTGATTTTCTCTTGTCGGGCGGTTTGCTTTTGGGTGGCTTGTTCTTTTTTGGTTTATACCTTTTTGGCAGACACGATAAATCTATTCTCTACTTCGCGCTGTTTTGTATTGCTTATAGCTATCGTATAGTTGGTAGCGGTGGTTATGCTTTACACAATGTTTTTCCAGATGTGAGCTGGTATGTGAACATTCGGTTGGAATACCTCACATTGTTTGCTTCAGTTATTTTCCTGATTCAATACATCAGTCATCTCTATCCAGAAGATGCGAACAGACAGATTGTAAGATGGATGATTGGTTTTTGTCTGGTCTTTTTTGCTGGTGGGTTATTTCTGCCAACAACACTGTTCACCAGAACCATTAACTATTTCCTGATTACTACTTTTCTATTCATTGCCTATGGAACATATGTTTTCTTCCGGGCAATTTATCTGAAGCGTTTAGCATCGGGGTATATTGTTGTGAGTCTGCTCGTTTTATTGATGATCTTGATCAATGTAAACCTGCAGCATTTTGGTATTACCAGGGATAGCCGCGTGCTGGAAACCATGGGCTATGTGGTGTTCTTCTTTTTACAGTGTTTGATTCTGGCGTATCGTTTCTCTTATGAACTCAATAAAGCCAAGACACTTGCTGAAAGCGGTCTTCGTGCGAAGTCTGAGTTTTTATCGGTGATGTCGCACGAGATTCGTACTCCGCTTAATTCAGTCATTGGCATGACGCATTTGATGTTGAAGAATAATCCGAGAGAAGATCAGAAAGAGCAATTGAATGTGTTGTTGTTTTCAGCTGACAACCTTTTGTCTATTGTGAACAGTATTTTGGATTACAATAAGATTGAAGCAGGAAAGATTGATTTTTATCCGGAAGAGGTTGATCTCTTATCCATCGCGCGGAATGTGATGTTGGGCATGCGTGCCTATGCGAAAGAAAAAGGCATTGAACTGCGGATGCGTTTGGATGATAAATTAACCAATAAGGTAATGGCAGATCCCACGCGTGTTGCGCAAGTGTTCACGAACCTGGTACACAATGCCATTAAGTTTACACAAGAGGGTTGGGTGTGTTTAAGTATTCTGGTAGAAGAACAAACCGAGAATGATGTAACGGTAAAAGTGATGGTAGAAGACACCGGTATTGGTATTGAAGAACAAAAACAGCGATTCATTTTCGAAAGGTTTACACAAGCAGATTCTTCTACATCTAGAAGATTTGGCGGCACCGGTCTAGGCTTGGCCATCAGCAGATTGATATTGGAAAGACAAGGAGCGATGCTTCAGTTACAAAGCGAAGCAGGTAAGGGTTCAACTTTCTATTTCACCCTTACATATCCGCTGAGTGATAAAGAAGCCAGCAGCATTCATGCAGAAATGCAGAAATCCACACAGAGCAATAATCAGGACAATACCCTGAATGGTGTAGATATTTTGCTGGTAGAGGATAATGAAATGAATATCCTTGTTACGGAATCCTTCCTGAAGAAATGGGGCGCAAAAGTTGAGGTGGCAAGAAATGGTGAAGAAGCTATCCAAAAGCTGGATACAGACAGACACAAACTGATCTTAATGGATATGCACATGCCGGTGATGGATGGCTATGAAGCTACTAAGATCATCCGCGAACGCGGCGATAACCTGCCCATTGTTGCATTAACCGCAACAGTTCCAAGTGAGATAGAAAGCAAAACATTCTCTACTTATTTTAATGGAATTATTGTAAAGCCATTTAATCCGCGCGATCTGTACAATATGGTCTATCACCATACGATTGGGAATTAACTAAATCCCCGTACTTTTAATTGCTTGTCATTATTCTGGAAAACATATTTACGTATTAACGGTTGGTCACAGCGCGGTGAGTTTCCTTATCATCTGCGTAAGTGTGTGATTATTGTTGGTCCACACACAAGTGCCTGGGACTTCATCATTGGTCTTGGTTTCAGAAACACCATGAAGCTGAAACATTCTCATTTTCTCGGTAAGCAAGAATTGTTTCAAGGGCCATTTGGCTGGTGGTTCAAAAGTTTGGGTGGTACGCCCGTTGATCGGTTTAGCAGAAAAAACATGGTAGAACAAGCAATAGATATGTTTCGCGGTAAGGATGATTTTATGCTTGCTTTATCGCCGGAAGGCACGAGAAAAAAAGTAGACAAATTGCGCAGTGGGTTTTATCATATTGCCAAAGGTGCAGGTGTGCCGATTGTTATGGTAGGGCTTGATTTTGGTAATAAGCAATGCGTGGTTGGTGATCATTTTTATCCTTCAGATGATGAAGCTGCAGATTTCAAACGCATCATCACATTTTTTGCATCAGTTGATGGAAAAATTCCGGAAAACGGTGTTGCACATTTATTGTAAGCAATAAAAATCCCGGCTCTTTTTGAGAACCGGGATTACCCTATTTACCTTTCATATGGCATTAATGTCTTTCCGGAGCCAGACCCCAATGTTCGGGGCTTCTCCAGAGTGAAGACAACAATAACTCACGCATATAGAAGAACTCTTTAGGCAGTCTGTCGTACAGCTGTGCGAACAGTTCTTCATGACCAAGCAATTCTTTCTTCCATGGTTCTCTGTCAATGGTCATTACTTTATCAAAGTCTTCTTTGGTAAAGCCGCTTTCGGTCCAGTCAACATCTCTGTAACGTGGTACCCAACCAATTGGACTTTCCACACCGGCACCTTTTCCGCGAATGCGGCCCACAATCCATTTCAGCACGCGCATGTTTTCACCAAAGCCCGGCCAAATGAAATTGCCTTGATCGTCCTTGCGGAACCAGTTCACACCAAAAATGCGTGGCGGGTTAGGCAGGTCGCGACCAAACTGTAACCAATGGTTGAAATAATCGGCCATATGGTAGCCAAGGAATGGCAACATCGCAAATGGATCGCGCCTTACTTTACCAATTTCACCAAATGCTGCAGCAGTCATTTCACTACCCATGGTAGCAGCAAGGTATACACCAAATGACCAGTTGAATGATTGGTATACCAATGGTACGGCGGTACTTCTGCGACCACCAAATACAAATGCATGCATGGGCACACCTTCTGGATTATCCCAATCTTTATCAATTACCGGGTTTTGATAAGCCGGCGCTGTAAAGCGGGCGTTGGGGTGTGCAGCAGGTTTACCGCTGTTCTTATCGTAAGGTTGTCCGTGCCAATCGATCAACCCATCGGGTACTTCCTTTGTCATGCCTTCCCACCATACATCACCATCAGGTGTGATGGCCACATTGGTGAAAATGGTATTGGCAGCGATGGAAGCCATCGCGTTTGGATTGGTTTTGGTATTGGTACCTGGGGCTACACCGAAATAACCTGCTTCGGGGTTAATGGCGCGTAGGCGACCAGTTTCATCTTTATGAATCCAAGCAATATCATCACCGATGGTGGTAATCTTCCAGCCATCCAGTCCTGATGGTGGAATCAGCATGGCGAAATTGGTTTTACCACAAGCACTTGGGAAAGCGCCGCCGATATAGGTTTTCTCTCCATCAGGAGATTCCACACCCAGAATCAGCATGTGTTCTGCCAGCCAACCTTCATCGCGGCCCATTACACTGGCAATACGTAAAGCGAAACATTTTTTACCCAGTAAAGCATTACCACCATAACCACTACCATAAGAGATAATCAATCTTTCTTCAGGGAAATGTGTGATATATTTTACAGTTGGGTTACAAGGCCATTTGGCATCTGCCTGGCCTGCTTGCAATGGTGCACCAACGGTATGGATACATTTTACCCATTCGTTGGATTGCAGATAAGGCATGATCTGTGCACCCATGCGGGTCATGATCTTCATATTGATCACCACATACTCACTGTCTGTAATCTGCACACCATAACGGGAAAGCGGAGAACCTACCGGACCCATACAGAAAGGAATCACATACATGGTACGGCCTTTCATAGAACCAGCTGTGAGGTCTTCCAGTAGTTTTTTCATTTCCTTGGGCTCCATCCAGTTGTTGGTTGGACCAGCATCTTCTTTTCTGCGGCTGCAGATATAAGTTCTGTCTTCTACGCGAGCCACATCGCTGGGGTCGCTGAAGCAGGCAAAACTATTCGGACGCTTTTCAGGGTTGAGTTTGATGAATGTACCCTTGTCTACTAACTGCTGACATAACGCATTGTATTCTGCATCGCTGCCATCGCACCAATGAACTGCATCAGGAGTAAAATGTTTCTCCATAATGCCAATCCATTCCTGCAGCCCCAATGGCGCAGCAAATGTGCTGTTTGAGGCAAATGTTTTGGTTTCGAACATAGTAGAAAAATTTATTAATTGAAATTAGGTGTTAACGGTTGCTTGACAAATTTTTGCTATCCAAAGGACGATTTTGAACAGGAATTTAAAAATGACAATTATCAGCGGCTTTGTTAAAATGACAGTTGTAAGACAATGCAAACATTAATTTTTCGTTTTAGTGTAAATCGTTTTGCAACTGTTAATTTTGCTGCCATCAACTTCGGTTGGTGCAGTTATTGCTAATTATGACCACAATTATTGAATAATCATGAAAAAAATCTACGCCTTAGCCAAAGTTTTGACAGCGTCGCTGTTCCTGTTTTCTTGTGTATCGAAGAAGCAATTCCAGGCTGCAGAAGCCAAATATGCCCAGTTGAATGGCTCTTATCTGGAGCAACAGGCCAAATTGCGTGATTGTGAAGCCAACCTGCGCAATCTTACTGATAAGAATGCTGAATTGATGCGCCAGCGTGGTTTGTTGGAAGACAATGTGAGCAACCTGAACAAGCAGATCGATTTCTTGAAGCAGAACAACAATCAGGTGCTGGGTCAGCTGAAAGATCTGTCTGTTATCAGCAGCTCTCAGGCAGAAAGTATCAAGAAGTCTTTGGAAAGCATTGGTATGAAGGATGCATATATCCAGGATTTGCAGGGTGCGATCTCTAGAAAAGACTCTTTGAACATGGCTTTGGTAATGAACCTGAAGGGTGCTATCGGTAACCTGGATGACAAAGACATCAATATTAAAGTAGATAAAGGTGTTGTATATATAGATATCTCAGACAAACTGCTGTTTAAGAGCGGTAGCTTCGATATCACTGACCGTGCAACAGATGTACTGGGTAAAGTTGCCAAGGTATTGGCTAACCAGCCTGAAATCGAGTTCATGGTAGAAGGCCATACCGACTCTGTTGATTTCAAGGGTAACACTTTGTTGTTAGACAACTGGGATCTGAGTGTGAAGCGTGCAACATCTGTAGTACGCATGTTGCAGAAGAAATATGGTATTGAGCCTAAGCGTATGACAGCGGCTGGCCGCGCACAATATGTACCTGTTGCAGATAATACAACAGAGAATGGTCGTGCAGCCAACAGAAGAACACGCATCGTGGTATTGCCACAACTGGATCAGTTCTTCAAATTGTTGGAGCCAAAGCGATAATAATAAGTCCTTAACTGAGTTTTGAATCAACAGCCCCGTGTATACGGGGCTGTTTTATTATAGCTTATACATCAAAAAAAATTATGGCATATGCGAAATGTCATTTTTTACGGGAATTTTTTTTCGCTAACTTGTCCGTACACTAAATGCGATTCGCAATATGGGTGCCGCCTCCATGATTGTTTTGATTCTTGCAGCTTTGGCCTTCTCAGGTTTTGCGGTACTTATTTCAAAAGCATTATTGAAAGCCACGAAAAATCCCCAGAAAGGAGAAGCATATGAGTGCGGTATTCCTACACAGGGTAAAACCTGGGTACAGTTTAATGTGGGGTATTATTTGTTTGCACTCATCTTTTTGATTTTTGATGTAGAGTTGGTTTTTCTCTATCCCTGGGCTGTGGTAGCCAAAGCCACTGGTTGGCTGGCATTAGTTGAAATCATCATTTTTTTATTCATACTCTTCATGGGCTTTTTATATGCGCACAAAAAAGGCGCATTGAAATGGGTATGAGTTAACTTAAAAATTGTTCTGCTTGCAACCGATCTCTTCTTCAGCAGCCAAACAGGCCGGATTTCCCGGCGAGGTGCATGAAACACCCGGTGGTGGCGTCGTGCTCAGCAAGCTAGACGACCTCATCAACTGGGCGCGTTCCAACTCTTTGTGGCCTTTGACTTTTGCTACCAGTTGCTGCGGTATTGAGATGATGGCCGTAGCTTCTGCTAAATATGATTTTTCCCGTTTTGGTTTTGAAGTGGCGCGCGCTTCTCCCCGTCAGGCCGATGTGATCATCATCGCAGGTACCATCGTGAATAAGATGGCACCAGTATTGAAGCGATTGTATGATCAAATGGCCGATCCCAAATACGTGATTGCGATGGGTGCCTGTGCCATCAGTGGTGGTCCTTTCTTTTACAATACGTATTCAGTGATCAAAGGAGCAGACCATATTATTCCTGTAGATGTATACATCGCAGGTTGTCCGCCCAGACCAGAAGCTTTACTGCATGCATTGATAACGCTGCAGGAAAAAATCAAGAAAGGATATACAAGAGAACAAATCAGACAAGGATCAAACAGCTAATATGAACAACGAAGCCCTGCATGCATATCTTACTGAACAAGTTCCTGACGCCACTTTTGACACTAGTGGTGAATGGCTCAATGTTCAAGTAAGCGTTGCAGCGTTTCGCCCGCTCACAGAAAAGTTGAAGAAAGAATTACAGTTCAATTTTCTGTTCTGCCTCACTTGTGTGGATTGGAAAACACATTTGACTATGGTGTATCACCTGCGTTCAACACAGGAAGGACATCATTTGGTGGTGAAAGTGAATTTGGATACACAGCAACCACAAATACACACGGTGTGTGATTTATGGCGTACTGCAGAATTTCATGAGCGTGAAGTGTATGAGTTGTTTGGAGTGGATTTTCTGCATCATCCTGATTTGCGTTTGCTGATTCTTCCGGATGGATGGGAAGGCAAAAATCCATTGCGGAAAGATTTTGATGATCCTGTAAACATGATCAAACTATAAACATCCCGCGTAAGCGGAACTATGTATCAAACTACCGACATACTGGTGAACGAAACCCACAATGACCCCATGGGTCAGATGGTGATCAATGTAGGTCCTCAACACCCGGCAACGCATGGTGTGTTGCACTTGGTGATTACATTGAATGGAGAAACGATTCAGAAAGTAGAACCACTCTTGGGCTATATCCATCGCTCCATTGAGAAAATGTGTGAGAGTCTTACTTATAGACAGTTCATTTATGTAACGAGCCGGATGGATTATCTCTCATCTCACATCAATAACCACGCCTGTGCTTTGTGCGTTGAAAAAGGTTTGCAGGTAGAAGTACCAGAACGTGCGCAGGTGATACGTGTGTTGATGGATGAACTGACACGCATTGCCTCACATGAATTGTGGTGGGGTGCGATGGCCATGGATCTTGGTGCGTTTACACCGTTCTTCCACGCATTTCGCGAAAGAGAAACGATTAATGATATCATGGAAGAAACCTGCGGTGCCAGATTAACCATGAACTATATGGTGCCCGGTGGTGTGATGCATGATATTCATCCCAACTTTCAGAAAAGAGTGAAGGATTTTCTGCAACTCTATAAGCAGAAGATTCATGAATACGATGAGTTGGTTACAGGCAATATTATTTTCCAAAACCGAATGAAGGGGGTTGGGTATATCTCACCAGAAGATGCCATCTCTTATGGATGCTCTGGTCCTGTTGCCAGAGGTAGTGGCGTGAGTTGCGATGTGCGCAAGCATTTTCCTTATGAGATTTACGACAAACTACAGTTTGATGAAGTGCTGGAAACAGCAGGCGATTCATTTGCACGCTATTTGGTGCGTGTGAAAGAAATGCATCAGTCGGTGCGCATCGTAGAGCAGTTGATTGACAATATTCCGGAAGGTGATTTTCAGGCCAAGACCAAAGCGGTGTTGAAATTACCGAAGGGAGAGTTTTATCAGCGTGTAGAAACAGCACGTGGAGAATTGGGTGTGTACATCGTGAGCGAAGGAGGCACAACACCTTATCGTATTAAGTTTCGCTCACCCGGATTTTCTAATCTCTCTATTCTCGATCATATGACACGCGGCAGTAAGATTGGCGATCTGGTTGCAGCGATGGGGACATTAGATTTAGTAATACCAGATATAGATAGGTAATAAACCATTAACCAAAAACCAACTTGTGATTTCTTTTTCAGACATAGCAACCCAAATAGACAGCTGGCTCAACGCACAGTTTGATCCAACCATTGCCTTGTTGATTGAGGGTGTGATCATTGGTGTTGCAGCGATTGGCTTGTTTGCAGGATTGGGCTTGGTATTGGTGATCATGGAGCGTAAAGTGTCTGCATGGATGCAGATTCGTTTGGGACCTAACCGTGTTGGTCCAAAAGGTTTGTTGCAATCATTAGCTGATACGGTGAAATTGTTGGTGAAAGAGGGACTTACACCAAGTGGTTCGGATAAATTCTTATTCAACCTTGCACCGTTTATTGCCATGATTGCTGCTATGCTGTTGTTGGCACCTATTGGCTTTGCACGTAACCTGCATATTTGGGATTTAAATATAGGCGTACTCTATGTTGCTGCTATTTCCTCTATCTCAGTTATCAGTGTGTTGATGGCGGGTTGGAGTAGTAATAATAAATATTCTTTGCTCGGCGCCATGCGCAGTGGCGCACAGATTGTGAGCTATGAATTATCTGCAGGCTTATCTATTCTTACCATCGTGGTCTTGACTGGTAGTTTGCGTGTGTCTGATATTATTATGGCGCAGGAAAATGGTTGGTGGATTTTCAAAGGGCATATTCCTGCCATCATTGCTTTTATCATTTTCATTATTGCAGCTACTGCAGAAACCAATCGTGCACCTTTTGATTTGGCAGAAGCAGAATCAGAACTAACGGCGGGCTTTCACACAGAGTACTCTGGTATGAAGTTCGCGCTATTCTTCCTTGCAGAATACATCAATGTATTCATTGTATGTGCGATGGGTGCTACACTGTTCTTAGGTGGCTGGATGCCTTTCCATATTGGTGGCTGGACTGGCTTCAATACCATCATGGATTATATTCCATCCAGCATTTGGTTCTTTGGCAAAACCTTCTTCCTGATTTTCGTGATGATGTGGTTTCGCTGGACCTTTCCGCGTTTGCGGATTGATCAGTTGCTGAACCTGGAATGGAAATACTTATTGCCGATAGGCATGGTGAATATTTTATTGGTAACCCTTATCGCCATCATGGGCTGGCATTTTTAAACGCAGACTATGTTCTTAAAAGAGTACATCAGGAATATCGCAGGCGGATTGAAGTCGCTGGTAACCGGTATGCGCATGACGGGTTATTATTTCACCCATCATAAAGAAATCATTACCCAGCAATATCCGGATAACAGAGATACGCTGGAATTGCCCGAACGATTCAAGGGTGAAGTAGTGATGCCGCACAATGAGCACAATGAACATCGTTGTACAGGTTGTACAGCTTGCGAACTGGCTTGTCCCAATGGAACCATCAAAGTCATCACCAAGTTTGATGTAACGCCGGAAGGCAAAAAGAAAAAAGCGATTGATAAACTGGTCTATCACCTGGAGCTCTGCACCATGTGTAATCTATGCGTGGAAGCTTGTCCCTCTGATGCGATTAAAATGGCGCAGACATTTGAGCATAGCGTGTTCGATCGTAATCAGCTAACCAAAGTATTGAATAACCCCGGCTCTAAAATCATGGAAGGTGTAGAATAATGGATGCAGCAACCATCATATTTTATTTGTTAGCCGCAATGACACTGGGTAGTGCTTTGTTGGCGGTTACCAGCAGACAGATATTTCGCTCGGCTATTTATTTGTTGTTTTCACTGATTGGCATTGCCGGTATTTATTTCTGGCTGGATTATGCATTCATTGCTGCAGTACAAATTGTGGTATATGTAGGTGGTATTGTGGTCTTAATTATCTTCTCCATTTTTCTAACACAGCAAGCGGGTGAGGATTTACCTAAACCAAAGTGGACGCAACAACTGTTTGCCGCATTAGCAGCATTCTGTGGGTTTGCATTGGTGTTGGTACAAGTACTACAATATGGTTTCACAGAAGTTACACAAACGGGCACGGCAGAGGTAGACCGTATTGGTCGATTGATGCTAAGCACCGGCGAAGGTGGCATGGCTTTTCCATTTGAATTGGTGAGTGTGTTGTTGCTAGCAGCCATGATTGGCTGTATTGTAATTGCGATGCGCAAACCAAGTAATGAATCATCTGCAATAGAATCATAACATGATCGGACTCGAACACATATTATTCATCAGTACAGCTTTGTTCTTCTTGGGTATTTATGGATTTCTTACTAGAAGAAACCTCATCACCATGTTGATGAGTGTAGAGCTCGTACTGAATAGCGTAAACCTAAACTTCATTGCTTTTCATAAGTATGTCTGGCCTTCGGGAATGGATGGTGTTTTCTTCACGGTTTTTGTGATTGCGATTGCAGCAGCTGAAGCAGCTGTGGCCATTGCCATCATCATCAACTTATATAAAACACACCGCTCCATTCTGGTAGACACCGCCGAAGAGCTGAAGTATTAAATAAACCCTATGCTGAGTGCAACCAATATAGCCCTGATTCCTTTACTGCCATTGCTTGGCTTTGTTTTGCTGGGCCTCTTTGGCAAACAACTCAAACCTTTTGCAGGAATACTCGCTACAGCGTTGATCCTCGTTTCAGCAGTTCTGGCGGGCGGTGCTGCTTGGACCTATTTTTTTGCCAACGGTCGGGTGAATGATGTTTACCAAACAATCATTCCATTGAACATTGAATGGTTGCGCTTTAATAATCAACTGTCCATTCAGATGGGTTTGTTATTAGATCCTATTTCTGTAATGATGTTGGTGGTAGTTACCTTAATTAGCTTGATGGTGCATATCTATAGCAATAGTTATATGCATGGTGAAAAACGTTTCGCTACCTATTTTGCTTATCTGCAACTCTTTACTTTTTCCATGTTGGGACTGGTGCTGGCTACCAATATTTTTCAAACCTATTTCTTCTGGGAGCTGGTAGGTGTATCCTCTTTTCTATTGATTGGTTATTACTATGATAAACCCTCTGCGGTTGCGGCTTCTAAAAAAGCCTTCATCGTTACACGATTTGCGGATTTGGGTTTTCTAATTGGTATTCTGGTCTTGAGTTATTATGGCGGTTCTTTAGATTTCCAAACATTGATACAACAACTAACCACCCCACATACACCAGCACTGGATGCAGTTAACAAAGCAAGCTTCTTAGGCGTATCTGCTTTAACCTGGGGCTTATCGCTTGTATTCATCGGCGGTGCAGGTAAAAGCGCATTATTCCCATTGCATATTTGGTTGCCCGATGCGATGGAAGGTCCCACACCGGTATCGGCTTTGATCCACGCGGCAACGATGGTGGTAGCGGGTGTTTACTTAGTAGCAAGATTGTTTCCCATCTATGCCATCAGTGCACCTGAATTATTAGCAGCTATTGGATGGGTGGGTGCTATCTCTGCGGTGATTGCAGCACTCATCGCTTGTACACAAACAGATATCAAAAGAGTATTGGCATACTCTACGATGAGCCAGATTGGTTACATGATGTTTGCCTTGGGTGTATCAGGTTATGGCGGTGAAGCCGGATTGGGTTTCACGGCTTCTATGTTCCATCTCTTCACACACGCATTGTTCAAAGCATTGTTGTTCTTGGGTGCGGGTGCAGTGATTCACGCAGTACATAGCAATGAAATGCATGATATGGGCGGACTCAGAAAGCAAATGCCCATCACGCACATTAGTTTCTTGATTGCTTGTTTGGCAATTGCTGGTGTACCACCACTATCCGGCTTCTTCAGCAAAGAAGAAATCTTGTTAGCCGCTTATCAAAACAATACACCGATTTATTGGATTGCTTTGATCACTTCTGGTCTTACTGCTTTTTATATGTTCCGTTTGTATTTCCGCATCTTCTGGAACAAACCACATACTGGTCATGCACATGAAGCAAGTGCGATCATGTGGTTACCATTGGTACTGTTGGCAGGTGGTGCTGCATTTGCGGGGTTGATTCCCTTCGGTGAATTGGTGAGTAGCGATGGCAAAGCATTACACAGTGAATTGCACCTCAGCTTCTCTATTGCGCCGGTAGCGCTGGGTGTGTTGGGTATCTTGATAGCCGCATGGTTGTATGGCAAGGAGAATGCCAAGCCTGCAAGTATTCAAAACAGTTTGGGTGGCTTGTTTCAAGCGGTATACCACAAATTGTATATCGATGAGTTGTATCTCTTCCTGACCAAATCTGTTGTATTTGCTCTGATTGCTAAACCCGCAGCATGGATTGATCAACACATCATCAATGCAGCAGTGAATGGTTCAGCATCCATCACACAAAAAATTTCTAGCAATATCAAAACCTGGCAATCGGGTAAGGTGCAGGATTACGGATTGTATTTCTTAGGTGGTGTAGTGGCGCTGGCTGTTTTGGTATTATATATCTGGTAAAAGCAAGAACATGAACTTACTCTACATATTAGGCATTCCATTACTAACAGCACTGCTGCTGTTGGTGATGCGTTCGCCCGACTGGATCAGGCGCACAGCACTCTATGGTGCATTGCTGCAATTGGGGATGGTGGTTTGGTTATTCATTGCCTATCAGCAACAACGCGCGATGGGATATGCGATGGCTGCTTTCTTTGAGCAAAACTATGCTTGGTTTAGTGTGTGGAATATTCATTTCCATATTGGCGTGGATGGTATGTCGATTGCCATGATGTTGCTCACAGCTTTTGTGGTACTGGCGGGTGTATTGGTTTCATGGAACGTACAGCGCATGGTAAAAGAGTATTATTTCTTGCTATTACTCTTGTCATTTGGTGCGTATGGCTTTTTCATGTCGCAAGACCTGTTGCTTTTATTCTTCTTCTTAGAAATAGCCGTGATTCCTAAATACCTGCTCATTGCAGTTTGGGGTTCAGGTAATAAAAACTATAGCGCCAATAAACTGGCTTTGATGTTGATGGGCGGCTCTGCACTCATCTTTGTAGGCATACTCGGTATTTTCTACGCAACGCCTGCCGATCAGCGCAGTTTTGATATCCTGCAATTGGCTAACCAACAATTGGGTGCAGGTTCACAGAAGATTATCTATCCCTTATTGTTTGGTGGATTTGGTGTGTTCTCTGCATTGTTTCCATTTCACACCTGGGTGCCTGATGGTCACTCTTCTGCACCAACAGCGGGTTCGATGTTTCTCGCAGGTATTTCTATGAAACTAGGTGGTTATGGTTGTTTGAAAGTAGCTACACTCTTATTGCCAGAAGGCGCTAAGGTTTATGCTGATCTGGTGATTGCACTTTCTGCTATTGCCATTCTGTATGGTGCTTTTGCTACGCTCATGCAGAAAGATCTCAAGTATATGAATGCATATTCATCCATTAGTCACTGTGGGTTTGTGTTACTCGGTATTGGCATGCTCACGAAAACTGCATTCAATGGTGCAGTCTTACAAATGGTGTCACATGGTTTGATGACAGCCCTTTTCTTCGCTGTGATTGGCATGATTTACGAAAGAACACATACACGTACCATTGCTGAAATGGGTGGTTTATTAAAAGTGATGCCTTTTGCTGTAACAGCTTTGTTCATCGCTGGACTTGCTTCACTTGGATTGCCCGGTCTCAGTGGTTTTGTGGCAGAGATGACGGTCTTTGTGGGTGGATGGGAGCATCAGGATGTCTATCATCGTGCCGCAACAGTGATTGCCTGTATGTCGATAGTGGTTACTGCAGTCTATATTCTTCGTGCGATTGGTCAGGTGGCGATGGGTCCTATAAAAGAAAACTTTGCATCTCTACAGGATGTGGCATGGTATGAGAAAATGGCTGCGGTGGTCTTGATTGCAGGTATGCTGGCCATGGGCATAGCACCACAATGGTTGAATGAATTGATTCAGCCATCTACTCAATTCATCATGGATAAACTGGCTGCCAAATGAATTACGACTGGATCATAGGATTGAAATCAGAACTATTTACCACATTGATCATCGTGGTTTTACTGCTGATCAAATTAGGTAAGGGCATGCGTAATGGTAGCCTGTTACAAATCACGCAGTTACTATTGTTGGTGAATCTGGCACTTGCGTTTGGGTGGAATGGCAATGGTTTCTTATTCGGCAATATGTTTCAAACCTCACAGCTGTTTGGTTTTGAAAAAGCCATTTTAATTGCAGGTGTCTATTTATTGGTATTGGTCAACCATCAATGGTTGGAAAAGCAGGAACACTTACCAGAGTTTCTGGTATTGATGCTAAGCGCTTTGTTGGGTATGCAGACCATGATTTCGGCTGGTAATTTCTTAATGTTATATCTCTCTTTAGAGCTTGCTACGATTCCTGTTGCAGCCATGGCAAATTTTGATTTGGATAAGAAACGTTCTTCTGAAGCTGCAATGAAGATGATATTGTCTTCAGCACTTTCATCTGGCATATTGCTCATGGGTATTTCTTTGCTCTATGGAGCAACAGGAACCATCGGCTTTGAAGCCTTGCCTCAAGCACTAAAAGCGGATAATGGACTACAGTTATTATCGCTTGTGATGATCTTCGCTGCTTTTGCATTCAAACTGTCTGCTGTGCCTTTTCATTTATGGACAGCCGATGTGTACGAAGGTTCACCCATGCCAGTGACCGCATTTTTATCTGTGGTATCAAAGGGCGCAGTAGCTTTTGTGCTCACCAGCACATTCTATCGTGCATTCCAACCCATGTTTGAAACATGGTATCAACTACTTGTAATTATTGGGTTAATCACCATCATCATTGGTAATCTCTTCGCCATTCGGCAGGACAATATCAAGCGTATGCTGGCTTTCTCTTCTATTGCGCAAGTGGGTTTTGTGTTGATTGGTATCAGCGCGAATAGCCCCGCAGGACTTGCTTCTGTGATTTATTTTGTACTGATCTATGTCTTTTCAAATATTGCTGCATTTGGTGTGGCCGCAGTCATTGCTGCGCAAACAGGCTCAGAACAAATCAGCGATTACAAGGGGCTCTATACCAAGAATAAATTGCTCACTTGGGTGATGGCATTGGCATTATTTTCATTAGCGGGTATTCCGCCTACGGCGGGATTCTTTGGTAAGTTTTTCTTACTGACTGCCGGTGCAGTAAGAGCAGATTTCTGGTTGGTGATTATTGCTGCACTGAATATGATGGTGTCTTTGTATTACTATTTACGTGTGGTAAGAAATATGTTTAATACAGAAACAGCCCAACCAACAATAACCATACCTGTAACCGTGAAGTTGGGATTGTATCTCTGTGTAGCGGGTATTTTAATTACAGGTATTGCAGGTTGGATTTATGATTATATCGCAATGCTGAACCGATAATTGTTTTGTATGGCCATCAACAAGAACCATGAATTTGAAGAATTGAACGGTGTGAAATGTGGCATTGTAGAGCGTAATGCATCTGAAGCACGTTGCACATTTCTCCGTGCTTTGCTGGAGTTGAATGGTTATGAAGTGATGATTGCTCCATCGCCACCACCAAAAGGAGCACCCGCACCAGCTGAAGGAGAAATACCACCAGCGCCTAGCAGCTTCACTATTGGTGTTACGGACTATACATTCAATACCATCAACGCCATATTTGGCAGACTGCTGAAAGATGGTAATGGAAATTTTGTTACCTGGTCTTACTGGAATCAGGAAACACCCGTAAATGATGATACAACACCGTATTATCTTGCAGCGAAATAATTAGCATGGTTGCGTGGATCATTGGCGTATTCCTCATTTTACTTGGTTTTGCAGTAAAGCAATGGCCCAATCTGATTGCAGGGTATAAACAACTGCCAGAAGCTAAACGTCAAAAGATTGATGTAAATAAGCTAACCAGCATGCTGCGCAATATGCTAGTGCTGATGGGTTCAACTGGTATAGTTTTGCATTATGTTTTTGCGTGGTTTAACTGGTATGCAATACAACCTTTTGCTACATCCATCTCCATCTTTTTTGTTACGCCATTACTCATCATTCGTTTGAATGAAATCATTCCGCCCAGAAGACTTAAGGAATAATTACCTGTTTGTTGGTATTGCTGCTTTGCTACAGCCAGTGTAGGTTTGTATTGTTCCCCCCATCATCACCAAAATCAACTGACATGCAAACAAAAAAATTGCTGGGGGCCTTACTTTGCCTCCTTGTAACAAGTTTTTCTTCCTGCGAATTATTAGGCGAAAAAGAAGAAGAGAGCGGCAAATGTTTTACTGGTAGCTGGAAACGCTCTATCTGCGGCGGCAGCTACACAGCTTATCTTACCTTAAATGGCTCAGGTTCATCTGGCACTGGCTCACTATCAGACCGAGATTGTAATCTTGGCTGGACAAGAACATTCCGATTTAACTGGACAGACAACGGTAACGGCACACTAAGACTAACGTATACTTACTTTGCAATTAATGGCCAGGAAGGTACATTGCCAACCGGAGGTAATCAGGCATACAATTGCAGTGGCAGTTCACTAACCTTTGGCAATACTTATACCAAGAACTAAAGAAACTTTTCTGCCCATTGTACCAACATCGCCGTATTCTTCATATTCAGTTTACGTAAGATGTTTCTGCGGTGTGTCTCAACAGTATAGTTACTGAGAAAGAGTTGTGCAGCAATTTCCTGACTGGTAAGTCCTTGTCTTACCAGTTGTACAATCTCCTGTTCTCTCGGACTCAGTAACTGTACTTCAGCGGGCTGTTCGGCTCTTTGCTCGGGCCACATAAACACTTTTTCACCTGCAAGCACTTGCTCCATGGCTTCAATTAGTTCTGCAGAAGAAAGATTCTTAATAAGATAGGCATTTACGCCCAATTGTTCAGCTTGCTGCATAACTGGAAAATCATTTTCCATACTGAGCATGATTGTCTTTACAGGTAATTGTTCCTCATGAACAAATCCTGCTACATCAATACCCTTTCCATCAGGAAAATGGTAGTCGAGTAAAAGTAGATCCGCATTGTATTCCAACAAAGCAACTTTGGTAGCTGCAATGGAATGTGTGATGGTGATTACCTGAAAGCGATTTTGCTCCTGCAACATATTCGCAAGGCTTTCAGCAAAAATCTTATGGTCATCTGCTATAATGATGGTATTCATTTGGGGGCAATGTTTTGAAGAGGAATAGACAAAATAATGGTTGTTCCTTTTGCGCTCGTATCTGTGTGTAAGTTTCCGCCAAAGTATTCCGTTCGATAGCGAATATTACGCATGCCTATGCCTGAGAATTCGTTTGTCTGTATGCCTATGCCATCATCTTCTACAGAAAGCATCAAGGAATTATTTTCTATCCAAATCTGTATAGATACTTGTTTTGCTTTTGCATGCTTATGGATATTTTGCATCAGCTCTGCAACAATTCTGTAGATGGATATTTCAGCAAGATCGCTGAATCTTTGCGTAAGGTTATTGTGGTAATACAATTCGTAAGCAGCACCATCTTTCCATCTTTGTATCAAACCATCCAACGCAAGCTTAAGGCCAGACTCCTGCAGGGTATGAGGCAGCATATTATGCGAAATGGTGCGCAGCTCATCAATGGCCTGGCCCAACTGTGTGTTCAGCCAGTTGCCGGATGTTTCCGGTGATTCTTGTAGCTTTCTGGATGCCGCCATTTTTATGCTGGCCAGTGTACCGCCTAATCCATCATGCAGTTCTCTTGCTAATCTTTGTCTTTCGTCTTCCTGTATCTGCATAATCTTTACAGCAGCTTCTGCTTTTTCCATTTCCAAAGCTTTCTCTGCAGCAATTTTTTCCTTTCTGTAGTAGTTGTAACGCTGGGCAATACCAAAAGATAGTACCGTGCTTTCGAATAATAAACCTATGGCGCTGCTATTGTCTCTGAAGAAATATTGCCAGCCATCATTGCCCCCAAATTCAAATGCCACATTGATACCTGCAAAAACTATGAGAATGGTTTGCGCAACAGTATAGAATACGGCAAGCGGTCTTTTTTCACGCAGCATGCGATACAAATACCATAAGGCAGTAATAGCGGCAATTAACCAAACCATGCTGGCAGCACGTAGATAACTGATTTTATTCAGCGGCTCCAGACTACGGTAATCATAGATAAGGATATAGGCCAGCTGTATGATGAGTAAGAATTCTGCGAAGCGCATCCATTTATTGGCTTTAGATGCTTTTTGTTGGCTGCTCTGGAAAAACTGTACCATCAGCTCAAGTCCGGCTAAAAAAGATAAGCCTGCAAAGAAAGGCCTTGCTACACTTGGAAAGGAAGTGGTATTTGGCCAAAGCCATTGAAAGCCTAAACCCCATTGCGACATAAGCCATAAAGCGCCTGCAATCAGGTAAGCCATATAAGCCAAGTGTAGTTTTTCTTTCAGTGAGATAGCCAAAAACAAGTTGGTGATGAGGAGAAGCAATAACCAACCAATGAATAATCCCCTCGCCATATTCTGTTGTTGAACGGTTTGCTGAAAACCATCAGCATCTGTATAGAAAATAGGGATTTGTAAAGATTCATTGCGTTTATCAATTCGCAAGAGTATGGTGGTGATGCTGTCGCCTGCTGGCGGAATCCAAAAATCTGTATGCTGAACCTTTCTTTGCGGAAAGGGATAAAAATCACCCAACTGAAACTGGTCTTTGATCTTATTAAACTGATCAAGCAGATACACATCCATTTCATTGATATGCCCGTTGGCAATCTGTACCCAGCGATTGGTGAAGCCTTTAGGCATTTGTAAAGACACCCACCAAATGGTTTCTGTAAAACCAGGGTTATATACCCCTTCTACTATTTGGCCAATTTGTTGTAAACGCAAAGCTGCTTGCTCTGGAGACAGAGCAGCACTACTATCAGCGAGGATAGTATACCGAGCAGGGGTTCTTTCGGCTGCTTGGCTAATTTCGGGCACACAAAGCCAGCTCAGCAGCAGAACAAACAAAAGGGGGCGAAGCATCTGCCGGTAAAATACTCAAAAACAGGTATTGATTCAATCTTTGTTTACAGGCAACTTTGAAAAGTCATCTCATGTGTTTAGTCGCACGGAAAGAATCCGGCAGTTTACCGGGGGGGTAATATTGCCGGCGGGGTCGCATAAACTGCGACCTCTTTTTTTAAACCATTGTAATAAAAGCCTGTTTACTGCAACCAATCCCATGTAAACAAGCAAGTTTGAGCGAATCAGCTTTTTTAGAGATGGTCAAAGCCAACCAGGGCATTCTGTATAAACTGGTTGGGCTATATGCAGCCGATCAGGAAGAAAAGAAAGACCTCTATCAGGAGATCTTACTTCAAGCCTGGCGGGCCTGGCCGGCTTTCAGGGGTGAAGCCAAATTCAGTACCTGGTTGTACAGAATTTCACTCAATACCATTCTTACCCAGAAAAGAAAGCCGCAAAGAGTTGATTACAAAGAATCGCTGGATTTGTATGCACCCAAAGTAGCACCGGTTTCAGAGCGACAGATGGAAGTGGATAGATTGCGGCAAGCCATCCGTTCACTGGCAGAAACAGACAGGGCCATTATCAGTTTGCACCTGGATGGATATGATAATGGTGAAATTGCTGCCATGATTGGTATTACCAATAACAATGTTGGGGTAAAGCTGCATCGCATCAAACAACAATTGGCTGACCGTTTAAATCAGGGACTATGAGTACAGAAACAATTTGGAAACAAATACCTGAACCGGAAGATGCTGATCTGAGTAAATTGTTGAATCAGATCAAACTAAATGATTTGCAAAGCAGACATCCTTTAGAGCAGCTGCGCAAAAATTTTCTGATGAATATCGTCTGGGGTATTATCATCAACTCCGGATATATTGTCTTGCTTTGGGCTTATCCGCTCTGGCAATTATTCATCACAATTGGTTTGGTATTTATTGCAGGTTTGGTTGCAATTGTTCAGGGTATTGGTTTGTATCGTTCGCTCCATCGTTCTGTTTCATCCAAAGCGCCTTTATTACAGGAGATGAAAGCGCAGTATGATTCCATTTCTAAAGTGATAAAGCAACAAGAACTTTACTTTCTCATTATATACCCATTTGCAGGTGCTGGCGGATTTATGTTAGGTGGCATGATTGGTTCCGGAAAATCTATTGAAGTTTTTTTGAGTAAGCCGGTTATCTGGATATCCATGCTCATCATTGTACCATTGATTGCAACAGGGGGTCATTACTTGGGTAAATGGTTGAATAAAATAGCATTTGGTAAGCATCTTAGTCAGCTCAAAGAGAATATTGACGCGTTGGAAGCAGAACAGCAACAGTTAAATGAAGCACCATGAAACTGCAGCCAAAAGAATTAACACAAGAAGGTTTTGTTTTGATGGATGAACTGGAGCATCAGGATCTCTTGCCTTTTATTCAGCGATATATTAAGTATAAAACCAAAGCGACTATCCTGTATTATGCAGCCAATATACTGATGATGGGGCTGGCTGTAGGCTTACTGATTCGTTTTGGCAAAGCAGGTTTTGCAGATGCATTTGCACATTTTTCGTATGGTATTGGTCTGGCTTTCTTGCTGATACCATTGCATGAATACATTCACGCGTTGGCTTATAAAGCACAAGGTGCTAAACAGACTTCCTATGATGCCAACCTACGCAAGTTCTATTTTATGGCTATGGCTGATCAGTTTGTGGCCAGCAGAAAAGAGTTTCAGGTAGTAGCATTGGCACCTTTTCTGACTATTACCGCCATATTTATAATCCTGCTATTCATTGTTCCCGGCGTATGGATGGTAACTGTTGCAGGAGGCATGCTTACACACACTTCGATGTGCTCAGGTGATTTTGGTTTGCTGAGTTATTTGGAAGTGCATCGCGATAAGGAAATGGTTACTTACGATGACAAAGCTGCGGGCCGTTCTTATTTTTTGGGGCGATAAAAAAATCCCGCCTGAAAAAGGCGGGATGCATCATATGGTTGTTAGAGGCGTCGCTATTTTATAAGCCCTTCAGTGTAGTGAGTCTATGCCATTTATCATTGCGCATGGCTTCTGCTTCATGCAAGAATCTTTCAGCCAGCTCAGGATCTTTTGCCTTGATGACGTTGAAACGGTTTTCATGATACATGAAATCTGCCAATGGCATACTTGGCTCCTTAGAGTCAATGACAAAACGCTGTCCTTGTTCTTTGAGCGGATTGTAATGGAATAAAGGCCAGTAACCACTTTTCACAGCGAAATCTTGCTCTTCTGCGCCATGGCTCATATCAATGCCGTGTGCAATACAATGGCTATAAGCAATGATGAGGGATGGACCAGGATAAGCTTCTGCTTCCAGAATGGTTCTGATGGTATGCATATCATTACCACCCATGGCAATCTGTGCTACATAAGCGGTACCGTGTGCAATGGCTTGCATAGCCAGGTCTTTTTTACCTGTTGTCTTACCGTTCACAGAGAATTTGGCAGAGCTACCAATTGGGGTTGATTTGGATTTTTGCCCGCCTGTATTGCTATACACTTCAGTATCTAATACGAGTATGTTCACATTCTCACCGGTAGACAGCACGTGATCCAAGCCACCATAACCAATATCATAAGCCCAACCATCACCGCCAATGATCCACAAAGATTTCTCTGCGAGGAAGTCGGCCAAGTGATACAAATTATTGGCTGTACTACCACCAATACCTTTCAATCTTTCTTTTAATGCACCAATCAAATCATGTTTGAATTTGATCTCGGCTTCATTGGTTTCGGTAGCATGGGTTAGTTGATCTACCATATTATCACCCAACTCTGGTCTTAACTGATCCAGTAAGAAGAGGGCCATTTCTTTTTTCTTTTCATTGGCCATCTTGATACCCAAACCAAACTCAGCATTATCCTCGAACAAGCTGTTGGCCCAAGCTGGTCCTACGCCTTGCTTATTGGTGCTCCATGGAGTAGTAGGCAGGTTGCCACCAAAGATGGATGAACAACCAGTAGCGTTAGCTACAATCATTCTTTCACCAAACAATTGTGTCAGCAGCTTGATATAAGGTGTTTCACCACAACCGGCACAAGCACCACTGAACTCGAACAATGGCTGGAAGAACTGAGAGCCTTTCACGGTATTTTTATTTACGCGTGCTCTATCTACTTCTGGCAATTCCAGGAAGAAATCCCAGTTGGTTTTCTCTGCATCCACAATGTCCATCTTGTCTTGCATGTTGATGGCTTTGTGGCCGGGATCAGCTTTGCTGGTAATCGGACAAAACTCTACGCATAAAGTACATCCGGTGCAATCTTCAGTAGACACTTGTAAAGTGTAAGCTTCGGTTTCTTTATTCCATTCTTTACCGATAGGGTCAACATGCTTGAATGTTTCCGGTGCATCGGCTAGTAATGATTTGTCATATACTTTCGGACGAATGGCTGCGTGCGGACAAATCATAAAACACTTACCGCATTGTGTACATAGATTAGGATCCCAAACGGGCACGGCATCGGCAATACTGCGTTTCTCCCACTTGGTTGTAGCTGAAGGATAAGTGCCATCCACAGGGAATGCACTCACCGGTAATTCATCACCTTCACCAGCCATGATCTTGGCCAATACATCTTTCACAAAATCGGGTGCATCTTCAGAGACATGTTCACCAATTGGATTATCGCCAATGGTAAACTGACTATAATCTATTTCATACAGGTTCGCCAATGTTTGATCTACTGCTTCGTAGTTTTTCTGTACCACTGCATCGCCCTTCTTCCAATAGGTTTCATAAATCGCTTCCTTAATCTTGGCTATCGCTTCTTCACGTGGCAATACATTGCTGATGGCGAAGAAACAAGTTTGCAGAATGGTATTAATGCGGTTGCCCATGCCTGTTGCTTTAGCAACGGTGTAGGCATTGATGGCGTAGAACTTTAATTTTTTGTGTACAATCTCTTCCTGAATTTTTCTGGGTAGCTTACCCCATACTTGATCTTTTTCATAAGGTGCATTCAGTAAGAAAGTAGCACCGGGTTCTGCATCTTTCAGCAGATCGTATTTGGTGAGGTAATTGAAGTGGTGACAAGCCACGAAATTGGCAGAGTTAATCAGGTAGGTGGAACGAATGGGTTTTTCACCAAAACGTAAATGTGAAACAGTTAATGAACCAGATTTCTTGGAGTCATATACAAAGTATCCCTGCACATGGTCATTGGTTTTATCGCCAATGATTTTGATAGAGTTTTTGTTGGCACTCACGGTACCATCTGCGCCTAGACCGAAGAACAAACCGCGGAACAGGTGTTGAGATTCCAGAGAGAACTGTTTATCGTAAGTAAGACTGGTATGTGTAACATCATCATCAATACCAACAGTAAAGTGATTCTTGGGTTTTGCTTTGCTGAGTTCTTCATACACAGCCATCACCATGCCTGGGGTAAATTCTTTAGATGACAAACCATATCTACCACCAATGATTCTTGGGTGTGCGCCGTTCCATGCTTCGTTAAAAGCATTCACCACATCCATGTACAAAGGCTCACCAATGCTATTAGGTTCTTTACAACGATCCAACACAGCAATCTGCTTCACTGTTGCAGGAATGGCTTGAATAAAATCTTCCAGTGCAAATGGTCTGAACAGACGAATCTGCAGCACACCGGTTTTTTCGCCACGTGCATTCAGGTAGTCAACTGTTTCCTGAACCGCACCAGTACCGGAACCCATAATGATGATGATACGATCTGCATCAGCAGCACCATAGTATTCATACAATTCATAGGCGCGACCGGTTAATGCTTTCAGCTGTGCCATTTTTTCTTTCACGATAGCAGGCACTTGCAGAAAATATGGATTGGCTGCTTCTCTGTTTTGGAAATAAACATCAGGATTCTGTGCAGTACCACGGATAAAAGGATTATCGGGGTTCAATGCACGATCTCGGTGTGCATGGATGGCGTCTTTATCCAACATGGCTTCAATCACTGCATCTGGTAATACCTGCACTTCATTCAATTCATGAGAAGTGCGGAAACCATCAAAGATGTTGAGGAAGGGTACGCGCGAAGGGAGTGTGGATGCAGTTGCAATCATGGCCATATCCATTACTTCTTGCGGATTGCTGCCAAACAACATGGAGAATCCTGTTGAGCGCACAGCCATTACATCACTATGATCCCCAAAAATAGAGAGCGCATGCGTAGCCAAACTTCTTGCTGCAATATGAAAAACGGTGGGCGTAAGCTCACCGGCAATCTTGTACATATTGGGTATCATCAGGAGTAAGCCCTGAGAGGCAGTAAAGGTTGATGCGAGTGCACCACCTTGTAAAGCGCCGTGAATTGCACCAGCAGCGCCGGCTTCACTTTGCATTTCCATCACGCGGGGAACAGCACCGAAAATGTTTTTCATGTTCTTGGCACTCCATTCATCTGCCCATTCGCCCATGGTAGAAGATGGTGTGATGGGGTATATCGCACAGACTTCACTGGTCTTGTAAGCAATATAGGCCGCGGCCTCGTTACCATCCATGATCTCGAGGTCGGGGTGCTTCTGATGTTTCGTTTCCATTACTTGTTGTTTTAGGTTGGACAAAGCAGCAGCCCGCAGACAGACTGCTAACCATGCTCAAGGTAGACAGATCGCCAAGCCTATTAGCTGATATACATCAGCAGGGAATATGATTTTCGTCAGGTAAGTGATGGGCAACAAAAAACCCTGTTAACCAATCGGTTGAACAGGGCCATCAGGGGTTATTTGTTGGGTTGATTACTCGGCAGCAGCTTCGCTGGGCAGTAAATGCTCGGCAATTACTTGCTGAAATGCCTTCTTAGGCAAAGCACCAGGCTGTAGCATGGGCAAACCTTCCATTGGTATAAAGAGGAAAGTAGGAATGCTCTGAATACCAAATACTGCAGCCAATTCCTGTTCTACTTCTGTATCTACTTTATAGATCGTGAGGCTGTCTTTGAATTCGCCAGCCAGCTCTTCCAGAACAGGGGCTACCATTTTACAGGGACCACACCAGTCTGCATAGAAATCAATGATTGCAGGCTTGGTGCCTTTGTATTTCCATTCTTTTTCCTGTGTATAGTCGAAGATATCTTGCTTGAATGCTTCGGTGGTAAGTTGTACTGTGTTCATGGTCATGATTTGAAGCACAAAATTAGGTTTTTGCTTCAGCGGTCTTGGTGATTTTGGTCACAAGGGTTTTGTACAGGGTTTTTGAATAGATTTGATATAGATGCGCATCTTTTTAAGTATCTGTCTGATCATTAGCCTGGCAGCCTGCACTTTCAAAACAAGGAATGTGTTGATGGTACCTCGTTTAGATGAACCTGCGGTGGTGAAACTGTATCTCGACAGAGAAGGCTATCTCTATCCGCCAGAAGCACATGTAACACCACACTATTTTTACTTACAACATCAGCGTGGCGTTAAGCATAACCAGAATAATCCTGAGTTTGCCACCATTGAATATGCGTTGAAGAAGAATGACTCTTTAACCACAGCATTCATCCGCCAACGATATGGGTTACAAGGAACAGACAGTGTTCGTTTCTTTATCAGACTACAGAATAGTTTGCGCAGAAATGTATTGAATCGCATCAACAACAGTGTTCAACAATCAGGCAGTAAGCAAGTAGTCGTGCTCATACATGGTTTTAATGACCCTTCGCCTGATGCTTATTATTTCTCTTTACGCAGAGCCATCGCTGAACACCTGAAATTCAATCCCACTTTTGTGGAAGTCTATTGGGACGGACTCACTTCTCTGGGATTTAATCCGGCAGTTGCAGGCATTTGGGGAAAGGCCCGAATTAACTCAGCAAAAGTAGGTTTGGGTTTACGGCAGGTGCTGAACGGACTGGATCCCGGCGTTCAGTTAACCATCATCACACACAGTCTTGGTGCCAGTGTTGCTGCACATACTTTATTCAATCCGGTAAAATGGCCAACCGAGTTTCAAGAGAAGTTAGAAGTAGAATACCAATCGGGTAGTATACCCACACCGGTTTGTCAGACCATACAACTGGGTATGCTGGCACCTGCTATTTCCGGAACACAAGTTTTTGATGATGTATTGAATACGGTACCACGTGAGAAGAAACCAAGACTGAAAAAAATTGTGGTGGGCTATAATCACTATGATTATGCTGTAACCAAGGGCGGATTTATGGCCAAAGCATTTGGTAATACCGCACTGGGTGCTGATGCAGCAAATGAAGTGAAGAAAACCTTTGATACCATTCAGCAACAGTCGAAAGAGATCTTGTGCAAGTCTATTGATTTCTCCTACAGTGTAAAGCTGGGAAAAGATACCCTTCCCAGAAAAACCCTGCGCAAGTTGCGCCAAAGCGAGCATGCTATACTGTTTTACCAGCAAAACGTACATTTCCCCGAATTCCTGAATGCCCTGTTTAATTAATCTCTATTTCCTGCTGGCTTTGTTATTTTTGCGCACAAATCAACCGAATGAGTAAAGTACAGGTAGGTCTGGTACAAATGAGCTGTACCGCCAATAAAGCGGAGAACCTGCAGAAAGCCATTGAGAAAGTACGCGAAGCTGCGGCCAAGGGCGCACAAATTGTTTGCCTGCAGGAACTGTTCACATCCTTGTATTTCTGCGATGTAGAAGACTACGATAATTTCCAATTGGCAGAACCCATTCCTGGTCCCTCTACCGAAAGCCTAAGTGCAGTAGCCAAAGAATTAGGCGTGGTCATCATTGCTTCTTTGTTTGAAAAACGCACACAAGGTATTTATCATAACACTACTGCGGTTTTAGATGCAGATGGTAGTTATTTGGGTAAGTATCGCAAGATGCATATCCCCGATGATCCTGCGTATTACGAGAAATTCTATTTCACACCTGGTGATCTGGGCTATAAAGTATTCAAAACAAAATTTGCCACCATCGGTATCCTCATCTGCTGGGATCAGTGGTATCCTGAAGCAGCACGTATTACTGCTTTGATGGGTGCTGAAATCTTATTCTATCCAACAGCCATCGGTTGGGCAACATCTCAAGATGCAGCCACCAATACAGAACAATACAATGCATGGCAAACCATTCAGCGCAGTCATGCTGTAGCAAATGGCGTGCATGTGGTGAGTGTGAATCGTGTGGGACTGGAACAAAATGGTGCGATGCAATTCTGGGGTGGTTCCTTCATTTCAAATCCCTTTGGTTCTTTATTATACCTCGCTTCGCACGACAAAGAAGAAGTGCATGTGCAGGAATTAGATTTGACCAAAACAGATCGTTACAGAACACATTGGCCTTTTCTGCGCGACAGAAGAATTGATTCCTACAGTCCCATTGTGAAAAGGTATATCGACGAAGATTAATTTTCTCAGAAAGCATTCCGAACAGCATGACGCATCCTACACCGCAAGCACAGGGTTATTATTTTCCTGCAGAATTCTCACCACATGTTGCCACTTGGTTAAGCTGGCCGCATAAAGAAGCTTCCTGGCCAGGAAAAATTCATACCATCTATCCTTACTATGCACAGTTTGTAAAAGTGCTGACGGAAAGTGAATTGGTGCGCATCAATGTTGTAGATGCGGCGATGCAAGATTTTGCAACAGCGCATCTACTGAAAGCGGGTGTGCCGATGGATAAGGTGGAATTCTTTCTGCATCCAACCAACGATGCATGGTGCAGAGACCATGGTCCGGCTTTTCTGATCAATCCGAATGCTGCAAATAAGAAAGTAGTTGTCGATTGGAATTACAATGCATGGGGCGATAAATATCCGCCCTATGATTTGGATGATGTGATCCCAACGCGCATTGCAGAACACTATGGTTTGCCAGTCTATTATCCCGGCATCATCATGGAAGGCGGATCAGTTGAATTCAATGGTGCAGGAACACTGCTTACTTCAACTGCTTGTTTGTTGAATCCTAACAGAAACCCGCATTTGAATCAGGAGCAGATTGAAGGATATCTGCGAAACTATTATGGGGTGGAACAAATTCTTTGGATAGACGAAGGCATTGTAGGTGATGATACCGATGGACATATTGATGATACCGTTCGCTTTGTGAATGCAGATACGGTGTTAACGGTTGTTGAACCCAATAAGCAGGATGAGAACCACGCCATCTTGCAACACAACCTGAAACAATTGCAGCAAATGCGTTTGCTGAATGGCAAGCAGCTGAATATTGTTGAATTGCCTATGCCGGATGCCGTGGTGTATGAAGACCAGCGACTACCTGCATCATACGCCAATTTCTATATTTCCAATCAACACGTGATAGTGCCTACGTTCCGATGCGATAAAGATGATCAGGCTTTGTCCATTATTCAGCAATGTTTCCCTGAGCGCACAGTGGTGGGTATTGATTCAACAGAAATTATTTGGGGGTTGGGTAGCTTTCATTGTTTGAGTCAGCAAGAGCCGGCCGTTTAAATGCGGTGCTTGCGGCTATTCAAGTATTTCTCGCGAATGATACTACTCATGCTGCGGTGATGCACTTTGCTTTCCAGCCAGGAGATAATATCCATGTAAGCAAATGATCTGGTCTGGTGACGGTTTTTCTCCAGGTGCTTAATTTTCTGCAAGAGTTTTTCCAACTCCGGTTGTAGCTGACGAGGCGATACAGCGAAACTATGTTTCACAAAACGGAAGATCTCTTCTTCTACTACGTTCAGGTTTTTCATTTTGGACATGAAGCGATACACTGACTTAATGAGTGAGTCCATGATATCGAAATTACCTAACTCATAGTGTGCCATCATGTGTAAGAGTCGCGCGTAAGATTGTAGATCAATACGTAGATCAACCGGTCCGTTGATAATGCGCATCAAATAATCAATAGAACGCTCGTATTGTCCTGCACCAAAATAGAGCATGGCAATTTTGTAGTTGAACACTAGGATGCGGTGTCTGTCAACATACATAGCATATTCTTCCAGCTTGCTTTCAATTTCCTGTACCAGTTGCAAGCCTTCTTCAAATGAGCCCTTCATCAAATGTCCGTTGATGCGGGCGCTGTTGATATAGATGGAGGTATGTGTGCGGAAATTATCGTGACGCGATGCTTCATTGGTGGCAGCGAATGCTTCAAACTCGCGAAGTGTTTCATCAAATGCTTTGTAGTTCCGTAGATCGAAATGTGCATTCAATAAAGTATGCATGCCTTTGATGTAGTGACCCGTTTCAATCGCAATCATGTGAGGCGATGCTTTAAACAAATCAACCCATTTTTGACTGTAACGATAGTACTGTAAAAAATCCTGACGGATAAACGCATACCAACAATAACTCTGATAGAGATAGAGATATTCGTAAAAGAAATTGATATCGTTTAAATCAGGCAAGTTGCTTTTGAAGAAAGCACGGATATCTTTTTCATCTTCTGTGTTTCTGCTGTGGCCATGCATCACAAACCACTGGTATAACAACAGGGTAAGGTTACTGAGTTTAGTAACGCGATCAATATGTCCGCTTACAGCAGAAGATTCTGCAGCTAGTTCACTTGTTTTGGCTGGTGTACTCCGCGTGATGTGTAGAATCTCAATCTTCTTTTCCAGCGAAGTAACCTGTGCAAGTGCGTTGATCTTTTGATTGGCACGTGCTAGTTCCTTGGCTTTCTCCAGAATCTTGAGGCTTTGTTGTTTTAGTCCTTTGTTATAGAGCAATCGGGCATAATCCAAGTGCTCACTCAGTTGCAAATCGATGTTTTCGGTGCTTTTGAGGAGACGCAGACTGGCCAGTAATTCTTTATAGAGGTGTGATTTAAGGTTGTATAACTGAGTCTTGGTGATTGGCGCCAGTTTCTTCAACAAAACCTTCTCATCATAGTCCTTCATGGCGTCAACAGCGTCGAACAGCTGCACGATACGCAGGTCTTCTTTGGAGGAGCTGCGCTTGATATAGAGCTTAAAATGGCGTTTTTCTGATTTTTCCAGGGTCTGGATAAGCTGAAAAAGTATGTCAGAAACGCGGTTGGACATAATGAGTTTTTTCCCGTACAATTCAATGGCAACAAGGGTTTTGATGTTTTCATACCCCTTTTGCCATGATGAAAAACCACCGAATCTGGTTTGTACGGCCCAGTGTTCGGTACTACTTTCACATAGCAGCAATCGTTAGAGGTCTGGTAATCGTTAAAGGGCCCAAGATGAACTGCTCACCGAAAGGTGCACAAATTCGATCTATCTTTTTTTCATATGGCAAGCAATCGTTAGAGGGTCGTTCCGTTTCTACGGAAAGACCTTTTTTGTTTTGGGCAAGCGTTGCCGAAATTACGAGAAGTTTATATATCTATTTCAGCTCAGGAAAATTTCTTTTCCAAAACCCAGAAAACCATTGGCACTTTCGGTTGGCCATAGATACCAAAATCAGGAAAAGGCTCAGTCACCCCTTCAAATAAATAGCCATTGCGTTGGTACCATGCAATCAGTTCTGTGCGCAGGTTAATTACCCGCATAAAAACAGCCGAACACTGTTTTTCTTTTGCATAAGCATCGGCAGCATTTAATAATTGCTTACCAATACCAAAGCCTTGTTGCTCTGGCCATACACTCAGCATACCAAGGTAGATTCTGTTGCTTTGTTGCTGGAGGTACACACAACCGAGTATTTCGTTTTCTACATTGCGGCAGGTAAGGATTACACCAGATGCATCTTGTAATAAAGATGCTAATTGGGTTTCATCGGTTCTTATCTCACCTTCAATGATATCTGCTTCTGTGGTCCAGCCTTGTTTGCTGGCTTCGCCGCGATAAGCATTGTTGACGAGCTTTTTTAATACCGGAATATCTGCTTGTGTGGCAGGAATGATCTGCATCATAATTGTTTGATTCTATAAATAGCTACTGGCGGATCAAAACGTTGATCATATTCATTCGAACGATAAATCTTGCGCACGATATCCATACCGCTAACCACTTTGCCAAATGCAGCATAGCCTTGTCCGTCTGCATTATTCTCACCGCCAAAATCAAAACCGGGTTGGTCATCCACACAAATAAAAAACTCTGTGCCTGCTGTGCCAATAGCTTCGCGTGCCAGAGAGATGGTGCCATTCAGGTGTTTGAGTCCGCTCTGCTGTGTGGTTTCATGTGGAATGCCCGGAATGGCAGCAGCCAGTTTGTTATTACTTTTCCAAATACCACCTTGTATCAGATTGGCCTTGGGTGCATTGCTGGGTTGGTTTTCATCATTCAATACCCGATAGAAAGAACTGTTTTCGTAGTAATTGGAATCTACAAAGCGCAGGAAAGCAGCAACAGTCTTAGGTGCTTGTTTAGGATACAATTCCAGTTCTATCGTTCCATGCTCGGTTTCGATTTCAATATGCGGGTTCTCGTAAGCCGGCCTGCAATTCCAAAAACAAATAATGATGAATAGATAGCGCCACATAAGGTGAAGTTAGGATATCAAAACATGTGTATCAACAATGCCAGTAGCGATGCGATCAATGTACTTAGAAAATTGACAGCATTATTACCAAGCCGGCCTTTGTTTTCTGCAAACTCACCTAGCCAAGTATCTGCAAGATTGCCGATGGTACCCGCTATCAGTAGAAGGCTATATGCAGGAAAAGCCAGCCAGTGGAACACAAGCGCAATGAAGAGATTACCTAGTATTCCGGCAATGGTGCCTTCAAATGAAATAACGCCATTATCGCCTGCACGCGCGTTGCTGTTTCCAAACGGTCTGAACATGCGCTTACCCCAGATCATACCAAGTTCAGACGACCAGGTATCGGCAGTTGCTGCAGCAAATGCAGCACCCATTCCTAAAATCCATGCATCCTTTTGTTCGGGTACAACAAGTAAACCAAGCGCACACAACAATGCTGCACCACTATTGGCCAAGACTTGTGTGGCATTTCTTCCATTTTTTTCTGTTGTGCCGGAACTGAATTTTTGTTTTTCCTTCCCGCGATAGCGAGTAACCAATGTGCCTGAAACAAAAAATACTGCCAATAATACCAATCCGGTATGTCCGGCTGAATAGTATAAACCCGCAGCCACAAATACACCGGTTGCTGCTCCGGCAAGCGTAACTGCTCGCTGGTACCATGCGAGCAATGCCAATGCAATTATTCCGCCATAGATGAACCATTGCATGGCACTAAGTTCAGGCATAAAACTTATTCACGATATGGTTTTTACCTGAGCTGCCACCTTAACTTGCGCCCATGCAGAACATTTTACAGGGATTGAATGAACCGCAGCGCGAAGCCGTTCTGCATATGAACGGACCGCTGATGATTGTGGCAGGCGCAGGCAGCGGTAAAACCAAGGTGCTCACTACACGAATTGCCCATCTGATGGCCCAAGGCGTGGATGCTTTTCGTATTCTGGCTTTGACTTTTACAAACAAAGCCGCCGCCGAAATGAAAGAACGTATTGAACGCATTCTCGGCAATAATGATGCACGTAATTTATACATTGGTACTTTTCACAGTGTGTTTGCACGCATCCTGCGTGGGGAAGCAAACCGCATCGGCTATCCTAACAACTTTACGATTTATGATACAGATGATAGTCGCTCTGTACTCAAGACTGTCATCAATGAACTGAATTTAGACGATAAGCATTACAAACCCAATGTAGTGCACAACCGTATTTCTCAGGCTAAAAACGCATTAGTGGGTCCTGCCGAATATGTAACTGACTATTATATTCAGCAGGAAGATATGCGCGCCAACCGTCCGGCCATTGCACAGATTTATCAGGCTTATGCAGCACGTTGCTTCAAGAATGGCGCCATGGATTTTGATGATCTATTGCTGAAGATGTATGAATTGCTGAAAGATTTTCCGGAAGTATTGCATAAGTACCAGCACAAGTTTCAGTACATCTTAATTGATGAGTATCAGGATACCAATCCGGTGCAGTATCAGATCACCAAGTTGCTGGCAGCAGTACATGAGAATATTTGTGTGGTGGGCGATGATGCGCAGAGTATCTATAGTTTCCGTGGTGCCACCATTGAAAATATTCTGCAGTTCCAGAAAGATTATGAAGATGTGAAAGTGGTAAAGCTGGAGCAGAACTACCGCAGTACCAAAAGTATTTTACATGTAGCCAATCATGTGATTGCGAATAACAAGGGACAAATACCCAAAGAACTTTGGACAGATAATGATCATGGTGAAAAAATTCGTCTCGTGCGCACCATGACAGATAATGAAGAAGGCAAGTTTGTATCTGATACCATTCAAGAACAAAAACTGCGCAATCATTATAACAATAGAGATTTTGCGATTCTCTATCGTACCAATGCACAGAGCCGTGCATTTGAAGAAAGTCTGCGTCGCATGGGTATTGCTTACCGCATTTATGGTGGTGTAAGTTTCTATCAGCGCAAAGAAATCAAAGACTTCTTGGCTTATCTCCGCATCATTGTGAATACCAAGGATGAAGAGAGTTTGAAACGAATCATTAATTATCCGGTAAGAGGGATTGGTAAAACTACGATTGAAAAAATCGGCATTATTGCTTACGAGCAGAACATCACTTTCTGGGAAGTATTGACGCGCGCTGCTGAATTTGGTTTTAAAGCGGGTACGCTGGAATCACTGAGCAATTTCGTGACCATGATGCGTTATTTCCAGAGCCTGCTCACAGATAAGAATGCGTATGATGTAGCTGTTCAGGTAGGTAAGCATACGAATCTGGTTAAAGAGCTCTTCAACGATAAGACCACTGAAGGTTTGGCACGATACGAGAATATTCAGGAATTGCTGAACTCCATTAAAGAATGGACGGAGAGTCCTGATAACGAAGATGGTGAAGTTGGCAGCAAATCATTAGGCGCTTATCTACAACAGATTACTTTGTTAACCGATGCTGATAATGAAGAAGAGAATAGTGATGTAGTGAAGCTGATGACGATTCACGCAGCCAAGGGTTTGGAGTTTCCTGTAGTATTTGTAGCTGGTGTGGAAGAAACCATTTTCCCCAGCGGCATGAGTATCAATACCAGAGAAGAACTGGAAGAAGAAAGACGTTTGTTTTATGTAGCAGTTACACGCGCCAAGCATAGACTTTGGTTAACCTATGCCAATGCGCGTTATCGTTTTGGTAGTCTGGTACAAAATGAGCCAAGTCGTTTCTTAGAAGAAATGCCGGAAGAATTTTTGGATAAGTCGTATGCAGGCGGTGGGGCACGCAATAGCGGCTTTAGCAATATGGGTTCTGCATTTGAACGCATGCAAAGAGGTTTTGGTGGCAATGATTATAACGATGTTAGAGATGCAGAAAAGAGATACGGTCCGCCACCAAGCAAAAAGCCTGCAGCACCATCTAAGCCAAGTTATTTACCGGTACAACCACCCGCACCCAAAGTAGTAGAGCATAAACCATCGGCAGATTTTGTAGCGAGCGATACGAGTAATCTGCAAGCGGGACAAAAAGTAGAGCACCAGAAATTTGGTTTTGGTGTAGTGGTGAAAGTGGAAGGCAGTGCACATAATCCGATTGCCAATATTCAATTTGAGTTGAATGGCGAGAAGAAGATCATGCTGAATTATGCCAAGCTGCGGATTGTAGAGGAATAGCGAATCATACTTTGTCCCTCATCCAACCATATCAGACAAAATGGGCTGAAGATTTTCAGCTACTAGCAGAACATTTGCAAGCGGCATTGGCGGACTTACCTATTCGCATTGAGCATGTAGGCAGCACATCGGTAGTTGGTTTGGCTGCCAAGCCAATTATTGATATGGATATTGTGTTTCCGCAAGGAATCAGTTTTGATGCTGTTCGCACCAAACTAGAAGCTACAGGTTATTACCACAACGGCAATCAAGGAATCATTGACAGAGAAGTTTTCAAAAGACTCAATACTGTTGTGCATCCTGTATTCGATAGTATTGTGCATCATTTATATGTATGTCCGGAAAATAGTGTTGAGCTAGACAGACACCTTCGTTTTCGCGATGCACTAAAGGCAAGTGCAGCAGCAAGATGGGCTTACGAGCAACTGAAATTGGAATTAGCTGAGCTTGCTGGGCAAGATCGAAAATTGTACGCAGCATTAAAGGAAGCGCGAGGTGCTGAACTGGTAGAAGCCATTCTTCGTGGCGATTTTGGTGCATCGAAATAATGCAAATGGATTATTGCAAAGCCTCTACTCATGTTGGAGTTTTACCAAAAACCCGGCATGAAAAAAATCACCTTATTGGGTATTATCACTTTTGTGCTTTGTCATACTATTCAAGCACAAAGCTTTGCTGAGCTAAAAACAAAAAGAGGTAAGCAGGCTTTTACGGATGGCTTTTTTGGCATTTACGCGCGCTTTACTACGCTTGATGGAAAATATACAGAACCTTATTCTGGTTTAACAGGTAATCTCTTTCTAAAGAAAGACCGATTAAAGAAAGGACAAAGACGCTACCGATTTGAGCATCCACTTGTGGGTGATTTTCTTTTTGTGATAGCGCGAGATGGTTCTGCTATTTTGAATGATCGTTTACCACCAACGACTAAAACGGAACAAAATTTCAGCAGCGGCTGGATGGGCTGGCATCGTACCTATTGGAATATCATCGCGCAGCCGAGAAAAATCATCAGTGTGGGGCTGAGTTATGGTGATTATATTTTTGGCAGCAAACGCGCATGGAGTGGAACACCTATTCGTATTCAGGAACCTGCGGGCTATTATTTTTATGTTGGACCTGCAGTGTTAGGTAGTTTTCTCATCAACAAAACAACTTGGGTAGATGCTTATGCGAATGTGGACATCAATGTAACCAAGGCGGCCAAGCCTACCAGCGGCTATCAGGAAGTAAAGGGCTATCCTTTGCCTAAACATTTTGTATTAGGTGCAGATGTGTACACAACAAGTAAATGGTATGGTGGAGTGCGCATCAATCAATTGTTTGATGCGGGTGCGCAAAAGGATCGTGCAACGCGAATAGACCTCAGTGCTGGCATCTTTTTCACTTTATAGTTGAGTTGTCTGTACATATTCGGGGATGATTTGACAGATAGGAAGTGGCGCAGTAATGCGTCACTTTTGTTTTGTAACTTCCTCAAAACAATTGTATGCGATTTTTAGTACTCATTTGTTTGCTCTGTATTTGTGAATTGATTTCTGCACAATCCAAAGTGCGTATGAATCATACGGCTATCTATGTAACCAATCTGAAGGCTTCGGCAGATTTTTACAGAGAAGTGATAGGGCTAGATACCATTGCCGAACCGTTTCGTGATGGTAAGCATGCTTGGTTTAAGACAGGTGAAAAAACTTCCTTGCATATTATTGAAGGCGCCATCCAAAAACGCGAATATTATAAGAATCAGCATACTTGTTTCAGTGTATCGAGTCTACATTTATTTATTGAAAAGCTGATCAACTGGAAGATTGGTTTTGAAGATGTGCAGGGCAAGAAGGGTAGGTTTACGACCCGTGTAGACGGCGTACATCAGATTTGGTTGCAGGATCCGGATGGGTACTGGGTTGAGATCAACGATGAGCAATAAGAATGCATCAAAATTTATAAGCGATTTTTGTTTAATCATTATTATAATTGATTAAAAATAAGTTCCACATATAAGTTTTTTTCATGCATTCATAATTGTTGTAATATGCTGAAAATCAAGTGCAAATACCAAAATTTTTCAGCATTGAATAGTGAAAAGCCATAAATTGCAATCGATTGCAATCCAAGCATCCTTGCCTAAAGACTACCCCCCAATTGTTAAAAATGAAAGGCAAGTAATTTAATGAACATGAACTATCTGTTGGACGACCCCCAACTTGAGGATAGGCTCTATTTCACCAAAAACCATGAGTGGGTTTTTTTGGATGGAAGAGTTGCGTACATCGGTATTACTGAATACAAATGTGCGCCCTGTAAGGAGGGGCCTGCATTTGAAATGAGTGGCGTTTTTACTTATAAGCACGAAGGCGCTGCTTATGGTAAAGTTCGCTGCGGCGAGCTCTCTATTGATATCAATATGCCTGTAAGCGGAAAGTTGGTACAGGTAAACAGACAACTATTGACTAAGCAGAATCTCGATTTCAAGTCGATTCGTGTGCCCGACAACTGGCTGGGTATGATTTTGTCTGATGAAGTGAGCACTTCCGACTTACTTTCTCCTCAAGCATATCTGGAGGTACTTGCTTCAAAGCAATAATGCAATTACTGAAGCCATTGTGTTTGCCTCGAACTCAATTGGAAGGCAGTTAATTCAGCGTTGACTAATTGCTGGTCTTCCACAGCCAAGGCCCCACAGATGGCGCCATATTGCATACATGTAGATAAGGCTAGCTGCTGCATCCAACCAAATAGAAAGCCGGCAAAAAAACTATCACCAGCGCCATTGCTATCTACAATTCTATCAACAGGATAAGCCACTTGTTCTATCCATTCTCCCTGCTTCGTAAGGAGGCTTGCGCCTTGTTTTCCATGTGTACATATGACCAACTCTTTTCCTTGATCGATTAAGTGCTGCATCACTAACCGATAATCTTGTAGATTGTCAGAGCTTAAGTGGATGTATTGTGCAGCATCAATAAAATCCTGGTGATAAGGATTTTGCCCATCATAATCATGCAGGTCCGTCCAGATTGGTTTTGCATCATTCTTTAATAGTGGAATGAGCTGTCTGCAATAGTTGATAATATTCAAGACAATAATATCTGCTGCAGCAATTGCCTGATTGATGGCAGTGAGGTTATACGCAATCTGTTCAGACGATTGCGTGATAAACATAGATATCCGTCCACCTTGCGCATCCATGATATTGATATGTCGCTCTGTACCGGCAGGATCTATATCATATATCAGGTCAACACCATTGGCTTGCAGAAAATCAACAATTTTTTTCCCGTATGCATCATCACCAAGTACACTGTACAAGGTATTCGGTACGCCCAGTTTAGTTAAAGCTAGCGCTTTGCCTGCTCCGGTTGAGCCACAGCCTTCATGAAAAGGCGCCTGGTGAATAGTGGTTGGTATAGGCGCAGGTAATTGTTCAAGATGCACAATGTGATCAAAAGTAGTTCCACCTATAACAAATACTTGCTGCATATCAGTGTTTGAATTGATAATGAAGCTGTACTAGTCCTTTTGGATAGGACTTGCTATGTACAAGTTGTAGATTTTGTTGTATGGTGTTATCACCAAACAAACGAATGCCATCGCCCAGCACTACAGGAATGATGGAAACAATCAATCGATCTACCAGCTGTAATCGAAGTAATTGCTGAACAATACTGGCGCCACCATCGCAGAAAATATGCTTGTCGCTTTTGATCTCTTTCAGCAATGCGACCAGTGCTTTCAAGTCGCCAGTATAAAAGCGCAGGTTGCCTTTTGGTTCCTGCGCTTTTGATGAAATGATATAACAGGTTTTATCTGCATGCGGAAACTGATCTGTCAATCGCATGACTGTATCAAAGGTTCTTCTGCCGATAATAACCGTATCGATGGTTTGAATAAAATCAGCATAGCCATAGTCCTCACCTTCCTGTTCTACTTGTTGCAGAAAGCTGAGATCATCATTGTTTCCGGCAATAAAGCCATCAACACTCATGGCGATATAGACAATCAGTTCTCGCATGAATCGTTTTTAAAGTTACAGCTTAGGGCTGAGGTGCAATGGGTTCAGGTACTACGTTTTTTACCGGAGGAATACTTTTCAGATAAGCAAAAATTGCGCGCACATCTTCCGGCTTCATTGCCTGATAAGCCTGCCAGGGCATGGGTGGCAATAATTTTCTGTTGCCTGCTAATCCTTTTGCATCGCCATGCTGAAATGCGCGAATAAACTGCGCTTCAGTCCACATACCAATACCGGTAGAATCTCGTGTTAGATTGGCTGCGAAGGACGTTCCCCATGGTCCTTTTACTGCCGTACCATTAAAATGGAATAGCGCCCAGTTTCTGGAAGTCATTGGATCTGCGGCGGGTAAACTCAATGCTGCCGGGTGACCAGCAAGTAGCAAATTACTATCTAAAGCCGGGCCTTTATCGGTCATAATTTTAGAAGTATGGCAATCATTACAACCTGTAACACTCACCAGGTATTTCCCTTGATTAATCAGAGCAGTATCCGTTAGTGGCAAGTCCGCTGTTTGCTTTGTTGTTTGTTGGCAGGCAATCATTGATAAGAATCCTGCTGCGAATAAGATCTTTTTCATGTTAGTCTGGATAAAACAAACAATGCCCATCACGGGCATTGTTGATGAATTAAAAAATTAAAATGCGATACCTACAGTTAAACCGGCTCTTACACCAAAGCCATTTACACCACCGGGTAAATCAAAATTATCTGTGCCGTCAATTACCTTAACAGAGCCCGTGTTGTAAGAAGGACCGGCAAACATGTCTACACTGATACCTTTAGTAAAAATCCATTGCTTACCAATCAGTAAACCACCACCAAAAGTATTGAGGGTTCCTTTGTTCATCAGCTCAGTGATTTCATAGTGCTGATAGCGTAGAAAAGGTGCCAGATAAAATCCTTCCATGGCGCCCTTCTCTGATGCGTAGTAGCGAAACTCGGGCGTAATACCAAAGCCTCTGAGTTTAAGTTCATCGAATTTGCTGCCGGTATAAAAAACACCGAGTTGTAACGAGCTGTTAGTGCCAATTTTTCTTTCATAGAAAAATGAACCTGTTCTTACTAAGGGACTCAGCATATTCACCTTAACCAAATTCTTTTTCTCTCCGTCTTGTGCGCTTGCAACCAGGCTTACCAGCAGCGCACCTGCAATCAATAATTGTTTCATGGTTTTATTATTTTGTGCGAAGCTATTTTCGTGAGTAGTCTTTCAGCATCACATGAATGTGTGAATCTGAACATGATTACCGAATAGAACTGCTGTTTAATGGCATAATGATGTAGTTACCCTGATCATAGATGAGGATACCGGTTACATAAACTTTATGTGTTGGAATAATCTGGTTACGAAAACTTGCAAATGCATGTGTTCTTACAATTGCTGTTTTGCTGCCATCGCTGATGGTTCTATCACCATAGAAACTCAACTGGCCATTGGCTTCAGGAAAACGTACATCTGTGATGGTAACCAGCTGACCTTCTTTATTAGGTCCTTGATACAATTCACTTAAAGTATAGCTCTTCACCAATTTAAGATCCCAGCCAATTACTTGCGCATCGGTTGTGCTAACCCCACTCATTTCCAAAGCGCCATTTCGCTCTCTTAATTCACTGCCTTGTTGCAGCTGTATTGTTACAAGTTCACCCGCACGAAGGTTATGTGATTGATTGAAGTGAATTGCAATACCTCCGGTTTCGTCTTCAACATATGCAACGCTTGATTCTATATTGTCTTTAACAGATGTGATGACGCCGCCAATGGTAATCGGCGCAAAGAGATACATGGGTGTGCCGGAGTAATTATTCCTCAGACTGGCAATTTTGGTGTTTGCAATAGCTTGTTTATCGTCTTCTTCTATGGTTAATGTGTGAAGATTACTTATACCAACTTCAAATGCACCTTGTGTATGTACAACGCTGAAACGAATTTTTCTGTTGGGTTGAATCTGTTGATCGTTTACCGGCTTTACATAAAAGCGAATGCTTGTTTCTCCCATTCTTACAGGTACACGAATTTTTCCATTATTCAATTCAGGAGTCGTGGTAAAATGTGTACCATATCCACCAAGGGTAGTATTAAAGGCAATATCTACATAGCCATCTGAAATGGCAAGAGGATTGATATTGAGAACAACTTCTTTGTGATGGTTGCTGGCTTCATTTACCTTACTGTCATTTTGTGCAAAGCCGATTACTGCAACAGTTTCATCATCTAAGAGCTGAAGCCTTACACTATGTCTATTGTCTAGAGCAACGCTGCTTTTTTGCGCATCAATTTCTACTACAACAAGTCGTTCTCCATTCTTAATTTGATTGTTGATTGGGATAATTTGAAGTGCAGCTTCTCTGCTACCCCGGGCTATAGGAATTTCAATAAATCCATCTACTGCCACAGGATTGGTTGTAAAATCTATCCCATACTGTGCGGTTTGAGGATTCAGTTTTAAGACCAGCTTTTCTTCTTTATTGCTAGAGGCGGATAATTGAATTTGGGTAGTGGTTTCTGTCCCTGATTCGGTAACATGAATTACATCTTGTACAAATCCTGCTTTGATAGGCAACAATTGCTGTGAACGATCTGGTATCGGTGTATCCTTTTTATTACAAGCGGTCAGTAATAATATTGCTGCTACTATAGCAATACATGTCTTCAAAGAAAAATGCAGCTTCTCCATATGTTTTGATTTGAATGCAAAACAATATGAGGAGCTGCACTATAAAAATCACATGATAATGTGAATATGTGCTATTAGCTGTTGATGGCAATCACATATTTATTTGTGTGCAGACATCGACTGCTCCCAAACCAATTGTCCTTTATTGTTAAAGAACTTGATGCCGGTAAACGCATCTTTATTTTGAAACCAAGCTCCATTTGGTTTTGACATGCCAATGAGCAATCGACCATTTTCGCCACCAATCACCAAGCCCTTGGTGCCATCTTCCAATGCGATTACATGCACGGCTTCACCTTCGCCATCATCCACACCAATCACACTCCTGGCTTTGCCATCCTTTGTAGTGTTCACACCTAGGCCACCCATTTCCCAACCCTCCTTGTTGTTCCACATTAATCCGGATGCTTCAAACATTCTTTTGCCACTGTTGGGGTCTGCCAGTTTATCACCCAGCAGCACCCGATCAAAGCCCTGTTCATTCATAACAACCATTCCATAAGTACTGTGGTAGTAATTTTTATACCATTCCATGTATTGATTAGGATCATCATAATTTTTGGACCAATATTTTCTCACTAAGGCGGTGTCAGTTCTTACTCTGTATCTAGATGAGGGAATAGGTGCGCCAATCAGAATTCTGTCTCTGCCCAGGCTGTCTTCAATGATGATTCCCTTGGTTCGTATTAGCCGCGCAGACTCGTTTCTGGTAAAGCTGCTCACTATGAGGAATGTGATTAAGATACTACAGCTGAGAAGGCCAAGGCTTAATAAGCGTATTTGTTTTTTGAGTTGACTAATTTCTGTATGCATGTTTATTTGTTTTCTGGTAAGACTGCAACTACTTCAATTTCCAGTTTTGCTTCTGGCATGAATAACCTGTTAATCTGTACCCAGGTAGAAGTGGGATAATCACCACCATACGCACGCTTTCGCACATGGTTCAAAGCTTTCATCGCTTCAATATCTGTTGTATAGATGGTTTCTTTCATGACGTTTTGTAGCGATGCACCAAAATGCTGCAGGCTTTTCTCAATCACTTTATAGACGTATGCCACATCTTTTTCTGTGATATTCACAGCCACTGTTCCAGATACATAGATGGTATTACCGGTTCTGATTACCTGTGTATAGCCACCTACAGTATCTTGTTGCCCCAGCGAAAAGTGAAACTTTTCTTTATACGGATGCGTTTGTGCATATGTTACAGCACCCAGAAATAATGCTAACATGAGAACTACTATTTTTTTCATACTGCTTATTTATTGTCCTGCCAGTAAAGGCTGATTAGGTGTTGTACGCCATGCTGCACGATGCAGTGTAATTGTACCATTATGGATATTGGTACTAATCTCTACCCACCCATAGTGTACTTGTTGTGCTTTTACCAATTGAAAGGGCAAGTATTTTTTGCTTTGATTCAGCCAATTACCAAACCATTGTATTGTACCAGATTCGTGTTCATGTCTTTCCATCAAGGCAACTTCTGAAAACGCATACCATTCATGCCCTGTAAGAGTTGCACCAATCGACGTATTTTTTTGTAGTGCGGGTACTGTTTCGTCTGGACTTACCGGTAAGAGCGTTGTAATACTGCTGAGTACGAGGTATTTTCTTTTATCCGTTTTATTGATAAAATCGCCAACCAGCTCAGTGTAAAAGACCAGATCAAAGCGCTGATTGAGGTCCAGATCATAAGCAATAGGATCTGCGCCCCATTTCAATACGGTGTCTTTTAAATTGTGGTAAGATATATCAGTTGGCAAAGCCGGTATTTCTGGTGGTTTGTTTTCCTTTCTGCAAGACAACAATAATAGTGTACAGAGGCAGAGGAATAAATAGTAGCGCATATTTTTTGTGCAAACATGCTTGCTATTGATCGCATATACAACCGCATGAATATGTGAAAGGCCGCAATTGCGGCCTTTCAAGGGTATTAAGTATAATTGCTTATTGAGTAATAGCTGCATGGTTAAACCAGCCGTTCAAGATGTATTCTTTATGCGCACTACCTAGTGGAGCGTTGTATTTGATATTGATTAATCTACCACTGAATGTTTTGCTGTTGGCATCATAGCTTACTTCAATCGTACCAGATACTGCGAGGTCTCTGATAATGGTCTGTGCATCCATGGACTCAGCAAGACTGAAATGAATTTTAGCTGCGTCATCAGGTAAACGATATGTGCCTACTGCTGCGGATGGGTTCGCAGTCTGTTTGAAGATAATGGTGCTTTTAAGCTTGGGTACAATTGTAGTTGTTGGTATCAGACCCATATTTAACTCAATGCTGCCTTGTTTCACGCTATAGCGTGGCGTGGATACAGCAGTACCGGTGCTATTAATGGCTCTGTCAACAATTAGTGCACGGGTAACACCTGCATCATCATTTTTTGCGAGCCTTAGTTCAAAATCAGGCTCGGGGCTTTTTTGCGCATCTTTTTCGCAACTGGCTAACAACACTGCTCCAAATAGAATGGTGAATATTTTTTTCATAATCATTGTTTTATTGTTTACGCAAAAAAATATTGGTGCAGGCGTTTATGCAATCACATGAAAATGTGATTTAATGAATTAATTCAAACTGTTCTACATAGATGCCCAGCAATATGTGCCAGACCAGATAATGTCCCAGGCGAAGCAACAGGGAAGCCAGAAAGCCGGCTTTTTTATAGTACCAAGCTTGCAAGAAGTTCATGGCAAAGCCGCTGGAGAAAGCATAAACAATAAACCACCAATCACCATCAGGCCATTGTTCCAGTGGTTCTCTTAATGCGGTAAGTACAGCAACAAGCATAAAGAATTGTGCTTGCCATTTCTGTGGAACCCATTGCTTACCGATCAGTAGTAGCAGGGTGATGGGAATCATTCGATACCAAAGTTCTATTTCAAGTGCGCCGGAACAATACAGGAAAATACTGTAAGGAAAGGGTTGCAGGAATGGAGGCAAGCTGGTGTATGGTTCCGGATGCATGATCGCTTTAATGATTAGCAAATCAGCCAAGCCAAAAGCAATACCAAAAATCAATACTTGCTTATAAACGGATAAAGTTGGTGCTTGATTGCTAATAATTGGGGGTAGTCCTGCTTTTGATTGAAGTGCGGTGAACGGAATCAGTGGTAATAGCCACAATATGTTCGACCAATTCCATAGTCTTAGTCCTGCTGCAGTGGAGGACAAAGTTTGTCCATAGTACACAGTGAGTGCAGGTATCAATAATAATAAACTAGCAAAGAGCAATGATTTCTTTTGATCTTCCAGCATGGTTGCAAGTTTATTGTAATCCGCGGTCGCCGGTAGAGACGGCATACCACTTAGGTAGTAAGTTTCTGAAAATCGCACCTACTGCAACACAAATGAGTATTACAATGGTAGGCACAACCAGAAAGTTAAACAGTCTGTGATAGGCAAAAGATTGGGTAAACTGTGTACTCATCCGCATCAGGTAATTTACCAACGGATTGTGTAGTGCGTAAATGATGAAAGAGAAACCACTCATCCAAACCAGCCAGGGTTGTTGCTGAAACCAGCGCACCCAATTATCCAGTCCATACCAAACTGCTATCAGCCCCGTTAACACAGATGTCTTATGCAGTACTGACAGTATCCAAAAACTACTTTCGGACATGCCAGACAATTTGAAGGCTATGACGCTTTTGGCGATGGTGCTTCCTATAAACACCACCCAAACCGCAGGCGGGTAAATCCATTTGGGTTTTACTTCTACCCAGTTGTGTTTCTTTTGCAGCCAAATGCCAAGGCTGAAAAAGAACAGGCCTTCAGCTTCCAGAAAATAGACATTCGCGGTAACCAACCAAAAAAAGCCGATGATCAAAAACCAGATCAATGCACCTTTTCGTGTTACCCATTTCAGGAAAGGATATAGGGCATTATAGATCAGCAGTACACGGATAAACCAGAGTTGGAATGCAATGGGTGCTAGTGTCCATCTTTCCAATAACTGCTTCCAGTTCATCTCCCAGTAAGGACTGTTATTGCCCAACTGGTCTAATTGTGCTTGTTGCACAAACTGCATAGTAAATGGGAAGTATTGCCATATTAAGGTAATGAGCATACCCACTGCACTCCAGATTAAATAAGGCAGTCCTAATGTTCTAAGACGTTTACCCATTCGTTGTTTCCAGGGTGTATGATCATGCATGGCAAACAGGTATCCGGAAATGACAAACAGCATGGGAATTCGAAACCGAAACAAGCCATTTGCAAGAAAATACTCGGTAAATGTGGTTAGGCGAAGTGGTTCTTCAACAATTGTAAAGGGTTGTAGATAGGTGTTTTGCAAATTATACCCATGTACAAAAACCAATAAGAGCATGCTGAGAAAAGCATAGAACCTGAATTTTGTTCCTGTGAATGTTTGCATGCCGTTAGTTTATACAAAGTAAACCAGATTCATTTACGCGGGCAATCACACAATCATGTGGTTAAGCCTTTTGTGTAAAATATTGTGTATTTTACTAGAAACATTGCATCATGAGAAAATCGTTCCTGTTCCTGCTCCTATGCATCTGCACATTGATTGCACAAGCCCAATACAGCTATCGTGCTAGTGTTGGAAATGTTGAAGCAGAACAGAATGCTTTTAGAAAATTTGTCTTGGAGTCTTCAATTCAGGCAGATATAAAACCAGCTTTGTTGCGGTTTTCCCGCTTAACTGTTGACAGTTTGCAACAAGTATTGGAAAAGGACAACAGTTTATCTGATGCAAGTAAAGCGGTTGCATCTCAAAGCATGGCTTTGTTTCTCAAGCGTATTCGTGCAGATCTGAAAGCCAAGCGCTATGAAGTTTTTCTTGTGCCTGATGCGATGAAAAAGTTTCCACTTATTTGGCATAATCTGCTGCATGATGGTGATTGGCAGCAATTTTTTACCAGTTTTGGTATTCCTAAGACAGAGGTGATGCTTTTGGCATTCAGTGATTTTCCGCAGTATCCTAAGATCAAGGATATTGCAATGCTCAAAAAACTACAACGTGATCCGGATAAAATTGCCAGCTATGCCATTGAACACCGGCAGTTTCCATACATAGATACGCTGGCATTTATGGTGGCAGATGAAAACCCGGAGATTATTGTACACTTGTTTGAACAGTCATCAAAAAAAGAAGCACAGCAATATCTATTGCAGCACAAGCATCCGTTGGTGAGAATGGTTGCAGAGCTCTCACAACTGCCGAATAAGAAAAACTATCTGCCGTTTGCTTATAAGCTATTGCGTGGAGAAATCACTCGAGAGAAGATTGATGCATTGCGTCAGACACCTTCTGCTTATTTTGCCGCACTAGTAGACGAGGTTTTGTATTTGCGTAACGAAGTGGTGGCCGGAAGGAAAATTTATTATGCCGGTGCGCTTCGGTATTATGTTCGTAAGTATGCTGTAGACTTCTATGTAAGTCAGATGAATCAACTGCATGAGCAGACTGACAAGAATCGTTTTTTTAGTTTGGAGGGTTTACGACCTGAAGATTTGTATTTCATTATTGTTGGTGGCGATGCTGCTTTTTACACTTCCAGTTATTTGTTTACGTACAATAAGCTGATGTCATTTTATCAGAAGAAAAATGCGCATGAGCTTTTCAATCGTGTTAACAATACCGTATTCAGAAAATTTATTCAAACAACTGTTTATTACAACAACTTCACCTCATTACTAAACAATATGCCGGCTGACACTGCGAAAGTGTTGTTGAAGCGCTTTGTTACAGGTATTGAAAGCAGTACTGATTATAAACTCAGCGAGGCAATGGATGTTGCAGAAGCCATACCAGGCATCATGAATAATGCTGCTCTGGCCGATGATCTGGATGGGTTATTGAAAACCAATAAAGCTTACTGCAGAAGAACAAATAATTACTACGGCACCTATGTATATGGTCTATTACAACAAATCTATACTACTGTAGCTGATGATAAAGCGGGAAGAAATGCGCCAATGTTGTCGCCATATCTTCATCTAACCAGAAAGGAGGTGGAACAAAAGAATCAACAGGTAGTGCAACAAGTATTTTTTTATGGCGATGAAGATGGAAAATCTTCCTTCGATAATTTCATGAGTGGCTTCAGAGATACCAAGCAGTGGAAGCAAGAACAAAATGGGCTGTGGGTAACATTGAAATCATTAACAGGATCTCCTGTAATCATTTATGCCAATCTGCCTTTGAACAACGATGATGGCAAAGATCTTCAGGCCATTGATTCACTAGGAAGGTTCTTAGATCAACAAGGTGTGCAACCACATATTTTGATTCATCGTGGACATAGTTATCATGTGGAACACACTATTGACAGAATTACTAGTGCAACCAGACTTGCGATACTTGGTTCATGTGGCGGTCATAAAAACCTGAGTGAGGTGATCTATCGTAGTCCTGACGCGCAGGTAATCGCTACAAAACAAATTGGATCTAAATTGGTGAATGAGCCACTGCTACGCATGTTCAATGATGCCATGCTTTTTGGAACAGGGGTGCATTGGAAGCCATTCTGGCAAAACCTGGGTAATAGATTAGCCAAGGATCCTAAAGCAGCAGGATATTTTAAAGATTATATACCACCTTATCAAAACATGGGTATCATTCTACTTCGCTTGCATAAGCTGGACGAAACATCATAAAAAAAAACCGGAATGGCAAAAGCCGCTCCGGGGTTCATTCAGCCTGCTGCAGCTGAATACAAACAAAAAAAGACAATATGCAAAGCAGTAAGACTACTGCCTATATACAGCTGCTAAAGTATTGGCTGATTGCCCCGCTTCTTTCCAAAGAATCTGCAATTAGTGATAAGGAATCGGCAAAAAAATACCCCTACGCGTTGGTAGGGGTTAATTTTTTGCGCAGGCGTCCCTGCGGGATTCATGGATTTGGATTGGATATGCTTTTCAGCAGTATTGGATTCAATACTATATACGCCAATTCCGTGCCAATAGATTTTTATTTTTTAAAAAGCTGATAATCAGGGTGTTTCAAAATTCGTTCATGTAAATTTATTCCCGTAATGGGAACGATTTTCCCGTTTTGCTAAGAATGGCCCTCTACATACTGCTTGAAATTATTCAAAATTGCCTGCCAACCCTGCTTTTGCAACTCGGGTGGGTTCATGGTTTCGGTTTCGAAAAGTTCAACCAATCTTGTCTGGGTTTCATTGGCTTCAGCCACCAGTAAAACATGTACCAGCCTGCCGTCATCTAAACGATAGCGTAAGCGGTCGTTGGGAATTACCACCTCGTACACGCCACCAAGATCAAAACCCATACTACCGTCTCTGGCTTCCATGCGGTAGGTAAATCTACCGCCTGGTATAAGCTCATTTGTAGCGCGGGGTGTATGCCAATCAGGAGATGCCGCATTCCACTGTACAATATGTTCGGGCTTTGTAAACTTCTCCCATACGGTCTCAACGTTTGCGTTAATAGTTACTTCAACAGAAATCAGTGTTGTCATTGGGGGTTGTTGCTAAAGTGAATTAAATCGAAGTGATTGAATAAGGCATCCACTGCTAACAAAAACTGATCTGGTTCTTGACCAGATAAATTTGATTGTACTGCTACCCGCATAAAATGGCTCAGGCTGTTGTGGGTGAACGCCATATTGGTTGTTTAGGTTACTTAAAAATAGCTTTATCTATCCGGAATGCCGAAAATTTTATGTTAGTGGTTAGCTAGCGCTTTCAGTTGCACTTTGAGCAGCATTAGTCATCATAGGAAATAGTAAGTTGTTCTCTAGGTGCACGTGTTCAAACATACGTGATTCAAAAGTCTGTAACTCTTGCAGACTGATGCGAAAAGTGGTACAAGCATCTGGTGGAATGGTAAAGCCATTGGTAAGCGCATGAATACGATGAAGATAGTCGCCCGCTACATCGTGTTCTGCTTCCATTACAGCGATAGGGTGTGTGATCACTTCAGCCAGCTCAGCTGTATCCATATGGCTTTCTTCCAGCACCGCCATTTTTCTGATCAGTGGAAACAAAACATTTTCTTCTTTCTGCATGTGCGCCAATAGCTCAGATAATAATGCATCAAACAACAAAGCTGTTTCGCGCATATAAGGAAAGCGACCACCATGCTTCATCGCTACTTTTTCTAGATGGCCCAATATTACTGGCCCCTGCTCCTTGATATAATAATGGTGATTCGTGAGAATATAACTGATGAGTTCCTGCGCAGACATTTCGTGAAAAGGCATCTGACCATTTTGCAACGGCTGATCAATCACTTTTGCCAAAGCTGCTAATACGGGCATTGTATCTAATTGCTTTTTGGCACAGGCTTCTTCGATGGTTCTTTTTCCGCCGCAGCAAAAATCAAGATGGAAAGACTCAAATACAGATGCTGTTTGATAATACCTGCTCACAACAGATCCAATGGTAGAGTGTGCTGAAATATCCATAATAGTGTTTTCAGCAAAGCTCAATCGACAATTTTTTTCTTACTATGATGCTGCGCATATTCTGTTGATGAGTGCATCATTATTGTTTAGGTCGTGCATCATTAGTTTGAAGAAACTTCCATGCTTTTTATGCGCGCAATCGTTTCATGTAGCAGTGCCATCGCGAATCAGGTAAGCGCAACCCCTCACTTTCCAACTGATATGTTTGCATTGCGCTGTTAAACTAATTGTTATTGAAAATCAACCGATTATGTCTTGTTTCGTCATCATATCCCTTCAAAACCAAGAAAAATGCTTGACAACTGGTTTAGCAAAAAATACTAAAAAAATTAGTGTTGATAAGTAAAATACCCTAACTTCACACCCGTATTAATTTTGTTCCGGTTGCACTGCAACTGCCCAAAACACCCATAAAAACTGAATAAAATGAGTAATGCAGAAAAATTAAAGGCCCTGAAACTGACGATTGACAAGATTGACAAAGATTTTGGTAAGGGTAGTGTGATGATGATGAGTGATAAGGCCGAACAAGCCATGGAAGTTGTATCCACCGGTTCTATCGGATTAGACACTGCGCTTGGTGTAGGCGGCTTTCCTAAGGGAAGAATCATTGAGATCTATGGTCCTGAATCTTCTGGTAAAACAACTATTGCTATTCATGCAATTGCAGAAGCACAGAAAAAAGGTGGTATGTGTGCCATCATTGATGCGGAACATGCTTTTGATAGTGCATATGCGCAGAAATTAGGTGTGGATGTAGATAATCTGCTGATCTCTCAACCTGATTATGGTGAGCAGGCTTTGGAAATTGCTGATCGTTTGATTCTTTCCGGTGCATTGGATGTGGTGGTGATTGACTCAGTAGCTGCATTGGTGCCGAAGGGAGAACTGGAAGGTGAAATGGGTGATAGCAAAATGGGTTTGCAAGCCCGATTGATGAGCCAGGCCCTGCGTAAGCTGACTGCAACAATTAATAAGACCAATACAATTTGCATTTTCATCAACCAGTTGCGTGAGAAAATTGGTGTAATGTTTGGTAACCCTGAAACCACCACAGGTGGTAATGCGCTGAAGTTCTATGCTTCTGTGCGTTTGGATATCAGAAGAATGAGTCAGATTAAAGATGGCGATACAGCTGTAGGTAACCGTGTAAAAGTGAAAGTGGTGAAAAACAAAGTAGCACCTCCTTTCCGTGCTGCAGAATTTGATATCGTTTTCGGCGAAGGTATCAGCAAGGTTGGTGAAATCATTGATATGGGTGTTGAACTGAGTATCATTCAAAAGAGTGGTAGTTGGTTCAGTTATGAAGGCAATAAATTAGGTCAGGGCCGCGAAGCAGTGAAGCAATTATTGCTTGATAATCCGGAATTGTCTGGTGAAATTGAAGGCAAGATCCGCGCAGCGGTAAGCACACAAACTGCACCAGCCGTTGCCGCAGAAGAATAAAGTTTTGATGGGTTAGTAATACAGCCATGCCGTTCCCGGCGTGGCTTTTTTGTTGCTATCGCATCCCCCTTAAACTAGGGATATTCAACGTAGACAAGGGTTTCAAAGCTCAAAATATCCTTAAAAAGAAACTAGAATTCGTTGCCAGCATGCCATCCTGTACTACCTTAACGGCACAATTTTGGTTACTATATTTTTGCAATCACTTATTTCGGGACGTATGATGAAGCATATTGTGTTTGTTTGGATGTTTTGTGTGGCGTTGTCTGATGCAATGGCCCAGCCCCCTTCTGGTCCGGGTACCAGAACAGGATTGGAGTATGATATCCGTCCATTTAAAAAGAATGGTCTTTTCCGTGAAGACGATAAAGTGGGCTATGATGTTCGTTTAAAAAACTCTACCTATACTAAGCAGCGCGGTTCCATGCATGTTGATGTGTTTGATGCAAAGGGCGCATCAGTGTTCAATCAAACAGTTAGTTTTTTTACTGATTCAAGAAAAACATTTGCAACAGACCTGAATCTGGATTATGCCAAGCTTACAGCAGGATTTTATGATGTCAATATTATAGTAAGCACCAATAATGCAGCAGATACATTGCGTTATGTATTTGGTTTAGATCCGGACAAAATCTTTACAGATATCAATAAGCCGGAAGACTTTGAAGAATTTTGGTCTGAAGCCAGAAGAGAGATGCTGAGAAAAGAGCCTCGCTTCCGCGTTATCAGTCGTGGTAACTCCAGTACCAAATATGTGAATGTATATCAGGTAGAGTTTCAATCTGTAGATGATGTGGTAGTACGTGGCTGGTTAACCATTCCAAAAGGTGGTGGCAAGTTTCCGGTGATTTATCAATTACCTGATTACTACGAAGACCAGCGCCCGGATTCTAACAGAAGTGATGTAGCGGTATTCCGCTTGAATGTTCGCGGACATGGCAATAGCGCAGACAAAGTCTATTCAGATTATAATACACTCAACACACTGAATCTCTACGACAGAGATAAATATATCTACAAAGGCATTTATATGGATTGCCTGCGCGGTCTTGATTTTATCTATAAATATGCCAATCAACTGAATCTGGATGCAGATCGTGTTGTGGTATATGGTGAAGGGCAGGGCGGTACGCTGGCAGGTATTACCTGCGCTTTGGATCAAAGACCAAAATGCTGTATCATGGTAAGACCAGTTTATGGTGATCTGCGTGGTTTGTTCGAAATGAATCAGGATAACCCTGTATTGCCTTGGCCGGTTTCTGCATTCAATGATTATATCAACAGCGGCGAAGGTGGAATCAATAAGCAGCGCTTCTATGAGAACTGGGATTTCTTTGATCCCGTAAACTTCATGAGCAATATTAAGTGTAAGGTGCTGTTTGCACTGCCCTTGATCAACAGCTCTGCACCACCCCAGACAGCATTCTCTATTTACAACCAGTTGAAAGGAGATGTAAAGGAGATGTATGTATGTTCCGGAAATACCATGGACTATGTGTATTACGCTTACCAGAATCTTTGGATCAAAAAAGTGCTGAGACTTCCTTAATTTGTTAGGAGATTGTTATCGCAGTAGTTATTTGCTGCATTAGCATGAAATTTGCTTAAAACTGCTGCAATCTCTCTCATGGCTACAGGTAAACAGGTATTTCAGGCACACAACCCCACGCGCTGGCAGCGTTTCAAATGGGGTTCTCGTATTTTGGTACTGATTCTCCTGATTATTACTGTAGCGATTGTAATTGCATTACGCACACTATTCCAGCCAGACCTCCCAGTTGAAACAAGGGTTACTAAAAAAATATTATCAGAAGATTTACCTGTTTACAAGGAAAGTGAACTGATTGAAAAATATCGAGGCTTTAGAAAATTTATTGATGCCAAATACCTGAATAAAGACAGTGCTAAGCAAAATGCTGTTGTTAATAGCAATAGCGCTTTGTTTCCAGATAGTTTAGGTATCAGGGCGGCATTCTATGTAGCATGGGATGCACAGTCATTTTTCTCTCTTCGCAGAAATATTGATAAGCTGAATCTGGTGATACCAGAATGGTTTTTCTTCGATCCTGTTGCAGATACATTGGTAGTGCGCATGGACAGAAGAGGCAAGGAAATCATTGGTAATTCAAAGGTGAAGGTGATGCCCATGCTCACGAATAATGTGAATGGCGTATTCAGGGGCGATATTTTGCATCGGGTACTACATGATTCAGTCAAGAAAGAAAAACTGATTAGCGCGCTTATCAGAGAAGTCAGAAAAAATAAATTCATTGGTGTCAATATAGATTTTGAAGAGCTATTGGAAGAAGACAATATGATTCTGGTCAACTTTCAGAAAGAACTCTATGCCCGCATGAAAATGCAGGGACTCATGGTTACACAGGATGTAGCACCGTTCAATGAAGACTATAACCACAAAGAGTTATACAAGTATAATGACTATCTCATCCTAATGGCTTACGATCAGCATGCTGATCATTCCAAGCCCGGCCCGGTGAGTAGTCAGAAATGGATTGAAGCGGCTGTTGATTATATCGCCAAAGACATCCCATCTGAGAAAATCATTCTTGCAATGGCTTCTTATGGGTATGATTGGGGCGCAAATGGCAAAACAGAAACGGTTACCTATCAGCAGGCGCTGACCTTAGCAAGAGAAAGTCAGGCCAAGGTTACTTATGATAACCATACTTATAATCTGTATTACACATATAATGATGAGAACAACCAAACGCATCAGGTACATTTTACTGATGCTGCTACAAATTTCAATACCCTGCGTTTTGCAACGGAATATGGCTTAGCGGGTACAGCTATCTGGCGTATGGGTAGTGAGGACAGTAGGGTTTGGGATTTTTATAATCGTTCTGTTCACAGAGCTGCTTTAAAGAACTTTGATTTTAATGCTTTAACAGTAGTAGAAAGCTCGGATGATGTTGATTATATCGGCGAAGGAGAAATTCTGGAAGTCTTATCGAAGCCAACCAAAGGGCATATCGTTCATGAAATTGATAGCAATGAATTATTGATTAGTGAGCAGCGATATGAAGTATTGCCATCCATGTTTGTTGTGCGTAAATGGGGTAAGACAGAAGCTAAGAAACTGGTGTTGACATTTGATGACGGACCAGACCCTAAGTACACCAAGCAGATTCTAGATACGCTAGCCAAATACAAAGTGCCTGCAGTGTTCTTTGTGGTAGGTTTGGAAGCAGAGAATAATATTCCCCTCGTTAAGCGTATCTATCGTGAAGGGCATGAGATCGGCAACCATACATTCACACACACCAATATGGCAACAGCGAGTAGAAACAGAGCCATATTGGAAATGGATCTTACACAATTGCTGATTGAATGTATTACAGGCAGAAGCACGACCATGTTTCGTGCACCATACAATGCGGATAGTCAGCCAGAGACCATGGAAGAATTGTTGCCGGTAGCCATCAGTAAAGAGCGTGGCTATATTACGGTGAATGAAAATATTGATCCGCTTGATTGGGAAAAAGAAGAGAACCCAAGCTTGAATGGAGATTCTATTTTCAATCGGGTTGTACGCCATGTGGATATGGGTAATGTGATTTTACTACATGATGCCGGCGGCGATCGATCAGCAACAGTTGAAGCAACGGGAAAAATCATTCGTCATTTTCAGGCACAGGGATACCAATTCACCACCATTGCAGACTTGTTGGGAAAGACAAGAGATGATATTATGCCGGAAGTGCCTAAGGGCAGAGGCTATGCTTTATTGCAGTTGAATCTTTACATTTTCACCATTGCATATTATGTTGGCCATTTTCTGTTTTCTTTATTCCTGCTTTTCTTAATACTTGGCACACTTCGAATAATTGCCTTAGCCTGGTTGGCTTTGAAGCAGCGCAAAAAAGAAAAGCAATTACTCAATCAGCAAACTGCATTGCCAGTGTATCCTAAGGTATCCATCATTGTTCCTGCCTATAACGAGGAAGTGAATATTGTGGCTACTATCATGAATCTGCTTCAGTGCGACTATCCAAACTTTGATGTGATTCTGGTGGATGATGGTAGTAAGGATAATACCCTGCTTCGGGTTAAAGAAGTATTTGCCAATTCAGATCAGGTTACAATCATTTCAAAAATCAATGGCGGTAAAGCTTCTGCTTTGAATGAAGGTATTCGTTGCAGTAATGCAGATTATCTGGTGTGTATTGATGCAGATACCAAATTAAAACCAGATGCAGTGCGCATGATGATGGAACATATGCTGCGCGATGCATCCATTGGTGCTGTAGCCGGTACCGTGAAAGTGGGTAATCAGGTAAACCTGATGACACGCTGGCAACATTTGGAGTATGTGACCAGCCAGAACTTCGATAGAAAAGCATTTGCGGTAATCAACGCTATCACTGTGGTTCCGGGTGCGATTGGTGCATTCAGAAGAACAGCTATAGAAGAAGCCGGTTTGTTTACAACAGATACTTTAGCAGAGGATTGTGATGTAACGATAAGAATATTGCGTTGTGGTTATATAGTAGCCAATGAAAGCAGGGCCATCGCTTATACTGAAGCACCGGAAACTGTTGCTCAGTTCATGAAGCAGCGTGTTAGATGGACTTTTGGTGTTTTGCAAACCATCTGGAAGCACAAGGATATTGCATTGGGTGGTAGTAATAAGGCATTGAGTTGGATTGCCATACCTGATATCATCATATTCAAGTACGTGATTCCGGCCTTTACACCATTGGCCGATGTGATTGCATTGCTGAGTCTCACCGCCGGTGTTTCTTCGTCGGATAATCAAATGCTGGATTATTACCTGCTCTTCCTTTTGGTGGATACCGGCATTGCAGCATTTGCCTTCTTATTGGAAGGAGAAAAACTCTATCAACTGATATTATTAATACCTCAACGCTTGATTTACAGGTGGTTAATGCTGGTAGTGCTTTTCCAATCCTTGCTCAGAGCGGTAAAAGGCGAGTTGCAACATTGGGGTGTTTTGAAGCGTACTGGCAACGTTAAAGACTTGCAAATCAATGTTTCAGAGTGATTTTTAAGGTTTTTATTATCCCGCTTGCTTGGCTGCCCCTGCCCCAGCCTTTATCTTGCAGTACAACCGGCTGTCTTTGGTCACATAACTATCCCAAGGGTTGTACTAAAATCGGCAGCTGAATCCCCCTCCTATGATACATATTTGTAGACGTTCGTCCACAGTTTATGATCAAGCATTTCAGAAAAAGCTACATCCCGTTTCGGTTGGCAATTCTTTTTGCCTTCATGCTTCCGCTCTTTGCAGTAGCGCAGGCTGATATTATCTTAACACTTGACCCCATTACCAAAGCTGGATTTTTTAGTACAAAGAGTCCGGTGAAGTTTCGCCTACAGGTTGCGAATAAAAGTAAATCAGATCTCAAGGGTAGTATTTCTTATACGGTAACCACTGTGAAATCTGTCTATATCACGGATGCTTCCATGCCTGCAGCTGTTGGTGCAGGAAAAAATCTGGACATTCCAGTTGACCTGCCCATGATTGATGGCGAGGGTTATTATGAAATCATTGTGCGTGCAGAAATGGGAGATGTGGTTGAATCAATTTCTAAGCAATTTGGATATACAGATCTCAATAAGGTAAAGAAAAAAGCACCGGAACCCGCTCCTGTAACAGATATCAATTTCCCTCAAGCCGGTGTGAAGTCGGTAACACATGAAGATTATGGACACGATGAAGGCCATGGTGAAGAAGGTGCTGAAGAAGATGAGGGCGAGATCGTAACAGTGTTAAAGCCTGCAGCAAAGGATGCTATGTTTGGCATGTACAAGCCGGTGAAATATACTGTTGTGCTGCACAATAAGTATAAAGTAAAGCAAGAAGGTTCGTTTAGTTATTATGTTACTACCGAAACAGGTGAGTCTGTGTATGAGAATAGAGTGCCGGTAGTTATTCCAAAAAAATATAGTAAGCAGTTCAGCTTTGATGTGCCAGTGTTAAAAGGATCTGGCGTGTATAATTTCAAATTCTGTTTGAACCTAAGCACGTACGATGATACAACCCGTCATGCTTTTGTTTTTAATGCAGAAAAGGTGAATACGGAATTGCATAAGCCAGATGATTTTGATGATTTCTGGGATCAGACAATTAAGGAATTGGATAAAATAGATCCACGTTATTCCATCGTATACGATCCTTCAAAAAGTAATGTTTCACACAGAACGTATCGAGTAGATTTTACCTCCTGGGGAAATGTGCGCGTGTTTGGTTGGTTAACCATTCCCAAACTGAAGGGCAAGTTTCCGTTGGTGCTGGGTTTTGGCGGACATAAAATTGAAGTCTTCCCACTTTACTTCCCAGATTTTGCAGTGTTTACCATGAATGTGCGTGGTATTGGCGAAAGCATGAAGGTGATCAATCCGAAGAATGAAACCTTTGTGTCTTTGCACTTGAATGATCGGGATAAGTATGTGTATCGTGGCTTATACATGGACTGCTTAAGGGCTACAGATTTCTTATTCAAAGGCCCGCATGGTTTCAATTTTGATCTTAGTCGTGTAATGGTTTTTGGCGGTAGTGAAGGAGCATCAAAATCATTAGTGGCAATTGCATTAGGCAGAAAGAGAGGTTACCGCTTTGGTGCTTGTGTGGCTAACAATCCTGTGTTAACAGATATTCATCAAATGTTTGATGTAGCGGCAGCAAATGATGAAATCAAGTTTCCAATCAGTGATTTTAATAATTACATCGAAGGAACAAAAGGCATGACAAAGCAGGCTGTTTTAGATGTATGGAAATATTATGAGGTGCAGAACTTTATGTCTGAAATAAACTGCCCTGTTTTATTCGCATGTAGTTTAATGGATCCTTACGCGCCACCTGGTAGTGTCTTGAGTGCATATAATAAGATGCCAAAAGAGACGAAAGACAAATCTGAATTATTCATTTTTGCAGATCTGGGTCACGAAGTAACTCCAAGACACAATGTATTTACCGGCTCCTGGTATTATGAAAAACTAGCGAGCGTAATGAAGTAAATAATGATGATAGCAAAGCGCGTTATAGGTACATTTTTTATTGTTTCCCTTGTAATAAATGCCAGAGCGGATTTTCCTTTTGGCAAGGGAAGGAAAATCTTATTTCCATCATTTTCTTTTAGTAGTGCACAGCGCAACTACGATCGAAATGGAAGCGTTGTTTCCATGGGGCAGGGTGCTGGTTTTTCTTCCACATCTTTTGCGCTCTTTTTTGGATATGGCATTGGTAGGAATCTGGATTTTTCTGCAAATATTCCATTTGCAAATCAGGTATTAAAAAGTGCAAGTGGAAAATTAACGAATGCTGGTTTTGGAGATGCATTTTTTAGTTTGTCTTATCACATTCCTTCCGAAGACCTGAAAAACTATTTTACCCTTAGAACGGGGCTCTATGTTCCAATGTATGCGGGTTCGGTAACGCCGAGTCTTGGTTATGGCAATAATGGACTAAGTCTCGGTGCGAATTATTCATTTAGTCCATATAAGGATGGTTTTTGTATTGCAGACCTTACCCATATCAGATATTTTGCTGATGATGGTTCTGGTCCCAATGTTACCTCATACAACATAACATTTGGAAAATCATTTAATGTATTCCATTTGTTTACTATTGGGTTGACACATACTGACTCAAAAAGTGTCAACAAGAACTTTTCTTTTGATTTACCTCAAAACCGGGATTTTACAACTGGGAGAATAACGCTGGGTTACGGTAGACGGGCAAGTAGAATGATGATGCCATTTTTCCAGGTATACTACACACCATATGGCAGAAATGCGGGTGCGAGTTATGGAGCCAGTTTCTCAATTATTTCCAAGCTGCCACTTTAGAGCTGTGTTATCGGCGTTAGATATAATTTTTTGGTCAAAATTTCGTTAAGGAACAGTATATAAGTGGGAAAAACTAGCCTTCTGTCGGGCTGTGCCCTTACGGTTCACTAATATTACACACGTAACTATGAAAGCAAACGCATATATCCCTGCGCTTACTGGGGTTAGAGCCATTGCGGCATTTCTGGTGTTTTTTCACCATGCCAATCAGGCTGAATTCCCCTTTCCCCTGTTTCGTGTGCTGAATGAGTTTCATATTGGTGTTACCATATTCTTTGTATTGAGTGGCTTTTTGATTTGCCTCCGATACTATGATACTTGTGAAATTACCGGTGTCTGGTTCCGGAAATACCTTAAGAACAGGATTGCCCGTATCTATCCGATGTATGTGGTACTTACTTTGGCCACGTTTGCCTATGCATGGTATACAAATGATGAAAGCATCTACAATGGCTTTACCTGGCATTGGGGTGTATTACTCATGAACATATTTTTCTTTCGTGGCTTTTTTGATGATTTAAAGTTTACCGGGGTGGCACAGGGATGGTCGCTCACAGTGGAAGAGTGTTTTTATTTCTCAGCTCCTTTCTTTTTCCGTCAGATTAAGAAAGACAAAAGAGCATTGATCTATCTGCCCTTATTGGTTTTAGGTATTGGTTTGTTGCTTGTAGCGATATTCAGTCATTTCAATTGGTGGGGCTTTTATGGTAATTATCGCTTTAATTTTCTTTACACGTTTACCGGGCGTTGTACTGAATTTTTTATTGGTATGTATCTGGCCTTGTATATGCTGAAGCAAAAAGATTCGCCTAAGTACAAATTCCCTTGGGTAACACTATTGGGCTTTGTGGTAATCTGTGGTGCCATGGCCATCATGACTTCAATTCCGCTTACAGAAACCATGCCCTTCGGTCTCTATCACCCTTGGGGTATTTTTTCTAATAATGCACTTTTGCCTATCGGTGTGATTTTGTTCTTCTATGGTGCCATCATGGAGCGTTCCATTGTACGATGGATACTTTCCACCAAGTTGATGGATTTACTCGGTAAAAGTTCTTATATCTATTATCTGGTGCATATTGGGTTTATTGCTACTATTTCGCATCATTACAGTGAAATCTGGACAGATGCTTTTTACGCATGGTTAGATGCTCATGAGTATTACTGGCTATCTGAGCATATTCCTTATGCAGTGGTAAGTATTGGCATTGTATTCATACTGCTGAATATTGTATCAATTATTCTGTACAAACTGATTGAGGAGCCCATGAATCACTATATCAGAAAGTCTTCACTCCTTGAGAAAAAAGTAAAACCTGTTGTTAATAGCTGATGTATTACCTGAGATCCATATTATTCTTATTGCTGATAGCACCCATCAGTCTGCTGGCACAGCAGCCTGTGCAGGTAACCATTACACCTGCTGCAAAAGATGCAGCTTTTAATCATAAACAGCCTGTTCAGTTTACAATCAAGGTTGAGAATACAGGTAAGACACCGCAATCAGGTGTAGTTAACTATGTGCTTACGAACTCATCTGGCGCTTATGTGTTGGAAGGTAATATTGAGATGAATATCAAAGCAGGTGGCTCTTCTGTTCAGGCAATACGCCCGTCAGTAGAAACCAGCGGTAGTTATGAGCTGACAATCCGTGTTAACCTGACTGATTTTAATGAAGCGTATGTGCAGCCATTTACCTATGAGAGTAAGCAGATAAAAGAGGAGAAAAAACAAGAAGAAGAACAGAAAAAGGTAGAAGAAGCGCTGGAAGATGAGAATGCAGAAATCGTTACCACATTAAGACCACTGGTAAAGAATGCGTTGTTTTCTTCAAAGAATCCTGTGCGCTATAATCTTGTCTTACATAACAAATACAATGTAAAGCAAGAGGGCAAAATCAATTATCAGATTACCACAGAAACCGGCGAATGGGTTTGTGAATACAATCTGCCGGTAAGTTTACCTAAAAAGACAATTCGTCAATACAACTTCGATATTCCAGATATTAAGAAGCCTGGTATTTACAAAGTTTCTTTGCGACTGAACCTGTCTTATTATGATGACACTACCCAGCATGCATTTATCTATGAACTGGATCAGGTGCAATCAGAAGAGAACAAGCCGGAAGATTTTGATGATTTCTGGGATCGTACCATCAAGGAGCTGGAATTGATTGATCCGGAGTATGAAGTGATTCCGGCAGCAGATAAAGATATTTCCACCCATCACGTTTACCGTGTGGAGTTTATGTCTTTGGACAAAGTAAAGGTCTATGGATGGTTATCCGTGCCCAAGCTGAGGGGGCGTTATCCCGTATTAGTGGCTTTTGGCGGTTATCGAAAACTATTAGATCCAATTTACTTCCCCGACTTTGCGGTTTTGTCTATGTTGCCACGAGGTGTGGGTGATTATGAGAAGAAAGTGAACCCTACCAATCAGGAGTTAATTACACTGGGTATTGAAGACAAAGACAAATTTGTCTATCGAGGTATTTATATGGACTGCTTAAGAGCAGTTGATTTTTTCTTTTCCAATTCGCACTTATTCAAGTTTGATTTAAGCAGGGTTGGTGTTTTCGGTGGTAGTCAGGGTGGCTCTTTGGCGCTTGTGGTTTCTTCACTGATCAAACGTACAGGCAAGCGTGTGAACACTTGTATGGCCGATACACCTGTATTCTGTGATTTTGATGTAAACCTTTCTATTGCTGAGAAGGCTAAAGAAATGCCACCATTCCCTATTGGCTATATTGTTAAATACATGAATGAAACAAAGACAGCCAGCAAGGAGCAGATACTGAAGAACCTGAAATATTTCGCCATCAAGAATTTTGTACCTGATATTGATTGCTCTGTTTTGTATGCTGCTACATTGTTAGATGATCTAGCGCCACCCGGATGTACCATTCCTACCTACAATCGCCTGAATGAAAAAGTGCGCAAGGGCAGCGAATTATATGTATTCCATGATCTTGGTCACGAAGTGCCTGAGAGTTATAATAATTTTAAAAGCACCTGGTTCTTTGAAAAATTAGCCAGAAGTATCAGACAACCCGGAAACTAGCCTATGAAATTTCGCTTATTGATATTTTGTGTATTCAGTTTGGTCCTAACCGCAAGCGCTGATTGGCCTGTTGGTAAAGGACGCTTTGTGGTGCTGCCTGGCTTTAACTATTTCTCAACTGCCGGCTTTTTTGATAAAAATGGTAGCAGAATTCCTCAGGGCAAAGACAATTCCTTCTCCTCGTATTATTTTGGTGTAGGTATTACGCATGGCCTGGCGCGCAATCTGGACATATTTACCAATGTTCCGTATATCCAGCAGAATCAGGTTTCATTTGGCGTTAAAACAACAAGAGCAGGTCTTGCGGATGTGGCACTTGGCTTGGCTTTTCATATTCCCTCAGAATCTAAGCGCACACACTTCACCACAAGAATAGCCGCATTATTACCTACTTATACCAATACTACTACACCATTTTTGGGTTTTGGTGCAAAGGGTATGCAGGTAGTTGCCAACTACTCCTTTAATCCGGGTAATCAGCAGTTCTCCATATTTGAGGTCACGCACAATCGCTTCTTTGCAGAAGATGGTACAGGCCCCAATCAATTCAGTGGTGCCATTACCTGGGGCGTCAACTTTAATGATTACTATATGGCAACGGCCAATTTTACCCATATGCAGTCTGCGAGTGCGGATAAAACCTTTAGTACCAATCTTCCTGAAAACAAGGACTTCTCCTATGGTAAGGTAACCGTTGGTATTGGCCGTAAAATCAGCAGAACAGTAACACCATACCTGCAGGGTTTTTATACGGTTTATGGCAAAAATTCAGGTGTAGGCTGGGGTTTGGGCTTATCGCTCATTACCAAAATGCCTTTCTAGGTTAAGCAACGAAATTTTTTAACGGAAAAAGCGTTATAGACTTGATTTCCGGATTCACCCAATCTATCCGTACATGCAAGCATTTACCAAATCGGTTCTTCTTACCTGCCTGATGCTGATGGCTACTGCCAGCTTTGCAGGGTTTCCCATCGGTAAAAACCGCTGGCTTCTCGCACCTTCCTATAATTTGTATAATGCCAAGGGCTATTGGGACAAAGGCCGTCAGTATTCCGGCTATAGCAATAGTGGTAAGTTCACGTCTCATTATTTTGGATTTTACGGCGGTACAGGTATTTCTGATAAAGCGGATTTAGTATTCAATGTACCCTTTGTGATTTCCAGCTATCAGGAAACAGGTTTAACACAAACCAATTCAAGTCTGGGTGATGCAAGTGTGGGCATTTCTTATCTACTCAATGATTTTGACTACTATAAGTTCTTAAGTGTAACGGGCTCACTCATTATTCCTTTGTATAACAACAGCGCTGGCAAACTGCCAACCATTGGTTATGCCAAGCCTGGTGCAGAGGTGAAGCTGGGTTTCTCCGGTACCAACAGAACCAGATTGAAGAATACCTATTGGGATATCTCTGCAGGTATCCGACAGTTCTTCGATTCAGTTGGTCCTACGCAAGTATTCTTTGACGCCTTGTTTGGTATGCCATTAGATGAAAGCTGGAAACTTACCGTAACGCTGAGCAGCAACAACTCTACCAGCCGTAATCGCGATTTCGATCCCAATAACCCCTTCATCAACCGCTATTATTCAACCTTCCGCATTACTCCGGCATTGTCCAGAAAAATCAACGAAACCACTTCGATAAACTTCAGTGTGTTTGCTGATCTTTCCGGTAAGAATATCGGTCGCGGTACAGGTGCTGCCGTCACAGGCATCATCAAATTTGGAACGCGGTAGGTGCTTCTACAATTCTGAAGCTTGCTGTATCCACTCGTCAAACCCCTTGTGCAATCTTGTCTGAGGATATTCTTTTCAGACATCCGTGTATCTGGTCAAACAGGGTTGAATCAGTTGAAAGGGCCATTGATGATCGTGGCAAACCACCCCGATTCTTTCTTAGATGGTATCGCCATCGCTACACAGTGTGCATCACCCGCTTATTTTCTGGCCAGAGGCGATGTGTTTCGGAAGAAGCCTTTGTATAAAAAAATTCTTTCCAGCCTGCATGTGATACCTGTTCACCGCCTCAGTGAAGGAAAAGATCATTTGCATGAGAACGAAGAAACTTTTAATGCCTGTAAAGCTATTCTGCGCAACAAAGGCATTGTCATCATTTTTATAGAAGGCATTTGTGTGCTGAGTCACGAACTACAGCCTTTCAAAAAAGGCACTGCCCGAATTGTGCAGGGCAGCTGGGATGAAGGCGTGCCTACCAAAGTATTGCCGGTGGGCTTGTATTATGAAACCTTGCATGGTGTAGGTAAATCCTTGCAGATTATCACGGGTCCGGTATTGAGTAGAGATGATTTTCCAAAGGAAACAGTATTGCCCCGGCAACTCAAGACTTTCAATGATGTCTTGTATGCGCAAATCAATCAGCTGATGAAAAGCCGTGTGCCTGTACAGACAAACACAAATACTTTTTTATTGCTATTGACGAGGTTGCTACATGCGCCTGTCTATTATCCCATCAGTCAGTTTATCCGACAAAAAACCAAAGGCACAGTATTTTATGATTCAGTACTCTTTGGCGCTTTATTGTTGCTTTACCCATGGTATCTCTTGCTGATTTTGGGGCTCTTATTGTGGTTGGGAATACCGTTTATCTCAGCGATTATTATTGTTGTATTATTTCCGCTAACTGCCTATTTTTCTCGCTCAGCAGTTTATGGCAACAAGCCATAAATGCAATAATTTTAAGGCATGAGCAAGATTATTTTGCGCCCCTGGCAACAGGAAGACGCACAGGCTTTGGCGGCTATTGCGAATAATAGAAAAGTGTGGGATAATGTGCGCGATTATTTTCCAACACCTTACACGGTACTGGATGCCATGAACTGGTTGGAGAGCATTCGAAAAACAAGACCCATTCTCAATTTTGCTATTTTGTTTCAGGGTAGAATTGCCGGTAATATTGGCATTGTACCTAAGGATGATGTATATAGAATGAGTGTAGAGATCGGATATTTTATCGGTGAAGAATTCTGGGGAAAGGGTATTGCAACGGAAGCTACGCGCTTATTGGTAGAGTATATCGAAAAGGAGTTTACTATAGTGCGCATTTATGCGGAAGTCTTTGAAACAAACAAAGCCAGTATGCGTGTGTTACAAAAGAATGGATTTTATTTAGAAGGCATCCGCAGAAAAGCCGTGATCAAAAACGGAGTGATCATGGATGATTATGTTTGGGTGAAATTGATCAAATAACAAAACTGCAATGAGAAAACTACTATGCTTATTTGTATTGTGCGCAACAACCGCTCAGCTACAGGCTCAGGACACGATTCGTAAATCGGAGATTCCTGTTGTTGCGAAGTTTGCCGACCTCAGCTTTACGCAACAGGAAATCGACTCTATGTTTGATGGCGTAAAAGAGAATGTATTTGAGATTCGGAAGATGCACAAATACCCGCTCAATAATAGCACGCCCATGAGCATGTGGCAAAGTCCGGTTGTAGCAGGTATGCAATTCGATTTGAAGCAACAACCCATCAATTGGGAAATACCTGCGAACGTATCGCTGCCTGCGAATAGAAATGAATTGGCTTTTTATTCAGTTATGCAATTGGCTTCACTGATCAAGAACAAAAAGATTAGTTCTGTTGAGCTGACTAAGTTCTTCATTGAGCGTATTAGAAAATATGGCGATACCCTGCAGTGTGTGATTTCTGTAACAGAAGAGATTGCCATGCAACAAGCCAAAGAAGCAGATGCACTGATTGCAAAAGGCAAGTACAAGGGCCCGCTGCATGGTATTCCTTATGGCTTGAAAGATTTGTTTGCCGTTAAAGGCACCAAGACTACCTGGGGCGCAGCACCGTATAAAGATCAAATCATTGACGAAGACGCCACTGTGTACAATAAACTGCGCGATGCAGGTGCGGTGTTGGTGGCTAAATTCACTTTAGGTGCTTTGGCCATGGGCGATCGTTGGTATGGTGGCCGCACCAATAACCCATGGAACCTGCGCTACGGTTCATCAGGCTCTTCTGCAGGTTCTGCTTCAGCAACTGTTGCCGGTCTCGTGCCCTTTGCCATCGGTACAGAAACCTGGGGCTCTATCATATCACCATCATCAACTTGTGGTGCAACAGGTTTTCGTCCAACATTTGGTCGCGTGAGCAGAGCAGGTGGCATGACTTTAAGTTGGAGTCTCGACAAAGTGGGTCCCATCACCCGCAGTGCAGAAGATGCAGCTTTGGTGTTTTCGTTTATTCATGGTGCAGATAATAAAGACCTGAGTGCAGTAAGCATACCTTTCAATTATCAGCCTAAAGGCGATATCAAAAAACTGAAAGTAGGCTACGCAAAAAATTATTTCGATCGCATCACCGATACCAGCCGTAATGAATGGAAGGTATTGGATGCTTATCGTAAAATGGGTGTAGAATTGGTTCCTATAGTTTTTCCGGATAGTGGTGTGTACAATTTCAATGTGATGGATATTGTGATCAGCGCTGAATGTGCTGCCGCTTTTGATGATTTTACCAGAACCGGTTTGGATGATCAAATGACCTGGCAGAACAAATTCGATTGGCCAAATAGTTTTCGTGTATCCCGACTGATTCCTGCTGTGGAATACATCAATGCCAACCGTCACCGCTATTTACTCATGCAACAAGTAAATGCTGCTTTGAAAGATATTGATGTGCTGATTTGTCCTACACGCGGAAGTGGTAGCCAAAGTGCCATCACCAATCTTACTGGTCATCCGGCTATTTGTATGCCAACGGGTTTTGATAAGCGTTTCAACACGCCTACTAGCATTACGCTTTTGGGTAAATTATATGGAGAAGCAGCAATGCTGACTGCAGCGAAAGCTTTACAACAAGCAACTTCGTGGGATGATGTACATCCACCGATGTTTCAATAAAAAAATCCCCACAAAACTGTGGGGATTTTTGTTTCTGCTTTTTTATTTGGTGATGGCTTTCTCAACCAAATTCACCAGATCACTTAGTTTACTATCATCCAACCATCTGGCCACAATCACCAGATCTTTTTCCTGATCAATAACGATGTAGTTGCCACCAAATCCATTCGCATAGAACAATTGCTTAGGAAAACCTTTGAGGCGATCATCTTCATTAGTCCACCAGAGATAACCATAGGCTTTGTTGGCAGCGGATGGTTGATGTGCTGCATCAATCCATGATTTGGAAATCAATTGTTGTTCCTTCCACATACCATGACGTGCAAAGAGCAAACCAAATCTTGCATGATCCACTGTGTTGATGAAAAGACCTCCACCAAAATGCCCACCACCGCTGATGGATTGCACCATCAGTCCGTCCATGGGCACATACGAATTCTCATATCCATACCAGCGCCAGGTTGTGGATGCACCAATTGGGTCCATGATTTTTTCTTTGAACACAGTTGGCAATGGTTTGCGGAATACCTGCAGTAAGCTATACGCCAACAGGTTCACACGCACATCATTGTATTCAAACACGGTTCCGGGTTCTATCAATTTTCTATTGCGCCAATCATCAATACTGCCTTCGCGTGGCGGCCTGTCGGCCCAATCGCATACACCAAACAAACAGCCCGACCAATCAGAAGATTGCGTTAGTAAATGGCGCCAGGTGACTTTGCTGTTGTGTGGACCTTCAAAATATTCGTTCCATACGTAGTTGCGTACAGGTTCATCTACAGAGCGAATCAGTTTTGCATCTGCAGCCAGACCAGCAACAGTAGATAAATAGCTTTTCGCTACGCTGAAAGTCATATCCACACGCTGCACATCGCCCCACTGGCCAATGATATAACCATTCTTGATGATGAGTCCGGCAGGCTTCCCGCGATCTTTCATCGGTCCCAATATCTGATAGCCCGGCTCACGCACATAGGCTTTGTAATTGGCAAGCCTTAGGTCTACATCCATTTTGGTTTCACTATTGATGGCGAGGCGAATGGCACTATCTACCAGTTGTGTATTCATGCCCAACTCGGCAGGCGTTTTTGTTTGCCAGTCGGCATCGGGATAATACTTCTTTTGTGCTAGAACAGCTAAGGGCAGTAATGCCAGTAAGAGAATGCGCAAACGATGGCTCATGTGCTTGATTTGGTTTAAAATTATCACAATCAGTACAAGAGAATCTGTTTTTTCCCGATTGCGGAGATTTTTTTCCTGGTTTTTGATGAATGGTATGTTACAAACAAGCAAATTGCCGGTCTAAAAGAAAACCTTTCAGCAACATGAACACTAGTACGCAGTTTCGCATTTGGCATCGTTATCTCGGTTATTTTCTTGCAGGCATCATGGCAGTCTATGCTTTGAGCGGTATGCTATTGATTTTTAGAGACACTGATTTTTTAAAGCAGGAAAAGACAATTCAAAAAACAGTAAAGCCTAATGCGACCGGTGAGGAGTTGGGACAGTTAATTGGCATCAAGCAGTTGAAAGTGAAACAGGAAGATGCAACTACAATTGCATTTGAAAATGGCACCTACAATAAACAAACGGGCGAAGCTAGTTATGTGGTGAAGGAATTACCTAAGATGCTGAATAAGATAACCAAGTTGCATAAAGCCAAATCGGCTGAGCCGCTTTTCTTCTTGAATGTATTCTTTGGTGTTTCACTGCTCTTCTTTGTGATATCAGCATTTTGGATGTTTTTACCCGGTACCACCATTTTCCGTAAGGGTATGTATTTCACCATTGCGGGTATTGTACTTACCTTGGTCCTATTGTTTATTTGATCAAAATCAATCCATCGTTTTTTGAGCAGCCTCATCGGGGCTGCTTTTTTCTTTTTACATTTATTACCCATAAAGCAATTACATGAGAAAATCTTTGTTCAGTGCGGCATTGTTATTGGCCGCATCGGCATTCGCCCAACAACCCATTACCGGCTTTTCAGCCAAAGCAGCACAAGAGCAAGCCGCATTGGAAGCAAAGTTTGACGCTCAATTAAGTGCACAGCGCATTGGTCAGTACATCAAAGACATGAGCTCCAGACCACACCATGTGGGTTCACCCGGTGGCGAAGCGGTTGCACAATACTTGTTGAGCAAGTTCAAATCATTTGGATTAGATGCACGTATTGAAACCTATCAGGTATTGTTTCCTACACCTAAGACAAGGGTGTTGGAAATGACAGGCCCTACTACTTATAAAGCCATTCTGAAAGAACCAGCATTGAAGGAAGATGCTACAAGCGCACAAACAAAAGAGCAACTTGATATTTACAATTGTTGGAGTGCCGATGGAGATGTGAGTGGCGAACTGGTGTATGTAAACTTTGGTCTGCCTGAAGATTATGAGAAACTCGCTAGCATGGGTATTGATGTGAAGGGTAAAATTGTGATTGCACGTTATGGTCGCTCCTGGAGGGGCATTAAGCCCAAAGTAGCACAGGAACATGGTGCAGTGGGTTGTATCATTTATTCTGATCCCAAAGAAGATGGCTATTACCAAGGTGATGTATATCCCAAGGGTGCATGGAAAAATGAATATGGTGCACAGCGTGGTTCGGTGATGGATATGGTGATCTATCCCGGTGATCCGCTTACGCCGAATGTGGGCGCTACAGCTGATGCCAAAAGATTGAAGCGCGAAGAAGCCACCAACTTATTGAAGATTCCGGTATTGCCAATTGGGTATAAAGATGCATTGCCTTTGTTGTCTGCATTAGAGGGGCCGGTTGTGCCGGAAGAATGGCGCGGTGCATTACCGATTACCTATCATGCTGGTCCGGGCAAAGCCAAAGTGCATTTGAAACTGGAATTCGATTGGCAGATTCGTCCCGCACATAATGTGATTGCGATGGTGAAAGGTGCACAGTATCCTGATCAGTGGGTGATTCGTGGTAACCATCACGATGCATGGGTGAATGGTGCGGATGATCCCATCAGTGGTATGGCCGCTTTGTTAGAAGAAGCGTATGCGGTGGGTGAACTGATGAAGACCGGCTGGAGACCCAAGCGTACCATGGTGTTCTGCGGTTGGGATGCGGAAGAGCCCGGTTTGTTGGGCTCTACAGAATGGGTGGAAGATCATGCGAAAGAATTGCAAGAGAAAACAGTTGTGTATATCAACTCTGATGGAAATAGTCGCGGTTTCTTGGGTGCAGGTGGATCACATGCATTGGAAACTTTTGTTACAGAAGTAGCACGTGATATAGAAGATCCACAAACCAAAGTGAGTGTACTGGAGCGCAAGAAAGCACAGGAAGCAGCAAGAGCAGGTTCTGTTGCAGCGAAGAAAGCAGCACTTAGCAGCAAGGGATTGAAATTGGGTGCACTGGGTTCTGGTTCTGATTACTCGCCTTTCTTTCAACACTTGGGTATTCCCTCTTTGAATATTGGTTATGGTGGTGAAGGCGAAGGTGGTTCTTACCATTCTATTTATGATTCTTACGATCACTATGCACGATTTAAAGATCCGGGTTTTGCATATTGCCATGCATTGGCAAAAACGACTGGTCGCGCTGCATTGCGTATGGCCAATGCAGATATAGTGCCATTTGATTTTAGAAGCTTGCACAAAACCATTCAGGGATATGCTGGTGAAGTGATGGCATTGACCGATCAGCTGCGTGAAACTACTGCAGTAGAAAATCAATTGATCGCTGAAAAGAAATATGTGCTGGCTGCTGATCCAACTGAAGTATACCATGCACCCACTGCTAAGGAACCTGTTCCATATTTAGACTTTTCTTCTTTGCAAAATGCATTGGCTGCTTTGGAGAAAGCGGCTAACAGCAATGCTACTGCTATTGCCAAACAACAGGGCAGTGCATCATTGAATCAGGCTTTGTACAAAGCTGAGCAAGTATTGTTATCACCCAATGGTTTACCACGCAGGGCTTGGTATCGTCATACCATTTATGCGCCGGGTTTTTATACCGGCTATGGTGTGAAAACCTTACCCGGCATTCGCGAAGCCATTGAGCAGCGCGAGTGGAAAGAAGCACAGGAGCAAATCAAGATAACTGCAGCTGCGATTCAAGATTTAGCAAACTATCTTGCAGCTATAAAATAACCGACTTGAAAAGAATTTGTTTCAGCATATTGTTGACTGCGTCTTTGCTTCTGGCGAAGGCGCAGTCGCCTTTTAGCATGCGCTATAAGGGTATGTTTGTATTGCCTTACAATACCAATGTGCAGCAGACATTGGTGGGCGGCCTATCTGGTATTGATTACGATGCCAAACAAGATCTGTATTATTTGATTTGTGACGACAGAAGTGCTATCAATCCTGCACGATTTTATACGGCCTCTATCAAACTCAGTAACAAAGGCATTGATACTGTTTTGATCAAAGATGTTTTCTTTCTGAAAGATGCGGCTGGACAAAACTTCCCCAATAACAAGCAGGACAAATTCAACGTGCCTGATCCGGAAGCGATGCGTATTGCGCACAAAGACAATCTACTGGTGTGGAGCAGTGAGGGTGAACGAACTGTGAATGTAAGAGATACCATTCTGTCTGATCCTGCGATTTATGTGGTGGATCGGCAAGGTGGTTATAAAAGCAAGATTGCTCTGCCGGATAATTTACGCATGCGTGTTACTGAAGCTGGTCCTAGACAAAACGGTGTGTTAGAGGGTATGAGTTTTCATCCCAATGGACATCATTTATTCGTGAGTTTGGAAGAGCCGAGATATGAAGACGGTCCGCGAGCTGATCTGCGCGATACTACTGCCTATGTGCGTTTTTACGATATCAACTGGGCAACCAAAAAGTTCCAGGGAGAGTATGCCTATCAACTTGATCCCGTAGCAACTATTCCTACACCAGCCAATGCGTTTCGCGTTAACGGCATACCAGATATCTTTTCCTTAGGTAACGGACAGTTTCTGGTGATTGAACGTTCATTTTCTACCGGTCGTGTACAATGTACGATCAAAGTATTTCTGGCTGATTTCAGTAAGGCCACAGATATCCGTAACATAACATCTTTATCAGCAAACAGTCAATTCACACCAGCAACGAAAAAGTTGTTGTTGAATATGGATAGTCTGGGCGTATTTATAGACAATATTGAAGGTGTTTGCTGGGGTCCCAAACTACCCAATGGAAAACGCAGTTTGATTTTTGTAGCGGATAATAATTTCTCCCCCTTACAGCAGACACAGTTTTTTTTGTTTGAAGTGGATTGATCAACGAGGAAATATGTATTTGCGTTTCATGTAATCAATACCTGTGAGCAGATTGCCTCTGAAATCGAAATAAGTGGCATTCTCCCAAGTACTGCCTACGCCCCAAGGATCGCGCAGATTGGAAGTGATCCATGCAGGTTCCCAATACATCACACCTTTTCCGCCACCTGTGATGACAGCTTGTGTGAGGTCGCGCAGATAAGCTGCTTGTCCGGCAGGACTAATCGCATAGCCGGCTACTTCACTCGTGGTTTGATACAACATATTGTTGTAATTGTCTGCATTATCGTTGGTCCAGGGGAAAGCTGTTTCCACAATCATTACATCTTTTCCGGTGTAGTTGCGCAGGCTGCGTACTGAATCGCTGATACTGTTCATGTTGTTCACATCGCTCCACTTATAATAGTGTGAGACGCCGAGAATATCATAATCAGCAACATTACCCTTTTGCTGGAGCGATTGTATCCATCCCCTTGTATTTTGAATTTGTGCAACATGCAGAATAATCTTAGGCTTAATACTACTGGAAGCTGAGAAATTGCGTACCGCTTTCACGCCGCTATTGATGAGCTGACCAAAGGAAGACCAGTTCTGATCATTGTTAATTCTCCCAATAGGCCAGAGCATACCACCATTGGTTTCATTGCCCACTTGTACCATCTCAGGTGTTAGGTTTTTTGCAGCGAGATAATTCAGTACGCGCAAAGTGTATTGATACACAGAATCTTTGAGTACGGCTAAATTGGCGTTTTGCCATGCAGCTGGAATATTTTGGTGTGCAGGATCGGCCCAATCATCAGAATAATGAAAATCTAAGTTCACCGCCATACCCAAAGTCTTGGCTCTGCGAATGGTTTTTTCTGCATCATATAGATCGCTGTAAAAACGATTGTTGTTTAATGCTGCCAGCCATTGTGGGTTATGCCAGATACGCACACGTACTGTATTTGCACCCATCGACTGCATAATGGCAAAAGGATCTTTGGCTACACTACTTTGAAAATATTTACCACCAGCATCTTCAATTGCATTCACATAAGATAGATCAACACCCATGGAAAACTGGTTCCAGGTATAGTTACTATCGGTTTGTGGGGCTGTTTGCGATTTGGCACAGGAGCTCATCAGGAGGGCAGCAGGGACAATCAGCCAAAGCATCTTTTTCATGCAATGAAATTACCAATTAATTCAGGTTGGAGAATGATGAATATCAGATTGCTGAAGGTGCTAACTTCGTTCCATGCCTTTTGAATTACATGCACCCTATCAGCCTTCAGGCGATCAACCTAGCGCGATTCGTCAGCTTACAGATACAATTCTGGAAGGTGAACAATTCCAAACCCTGCTGGGGGTAACCGGGAGTGGTAAAACTTTTACCATGGCCAATGTGATTCAAAACGTACAACGCCCCACACTGGTGCTAACACACAACAAGACGCTAGTAGCGCAGCTATACGGAGAGTTCAAGCAATTCTTTCCTAACAATGCAGTGGGCTATTTCGTGAGCTATTACGATTACTATCAGCCGGAAGCCTATATGCCGGTGAGCGATACCTATATTGAAAAAGACCTTAGCATTAATGAAGAATTGGATAAGCTGCGATTACAAGCAACTTCTGAATTACTGAGTGGCAGAAGAGACATTATTGTAGTGGCGAGTGTGAGTTGTATTTATGGTATGGGTAACCCTACTGAGTTTGAAAATGGTATCATTCGTATTCACAAAGGTCAGGTTATTTCTCGCCAAGGTTTTCTGCATGCATTGGTGGGTAGTTTGTACAGCAGGAGCCAAGGTGATTTTAACCGTGGTACTTTCCGCGTAAAAGGTGATACGGTTGACATCAATCTGCCTTATGTAGATTATGGCTATCGCATTACATTCTTTGGTGATGAGATTGAAGAAATTGAAAGTATTGAGAAGACTACGGCTAAGCGAATCGGTACAATGGACAATGCAGCCATCTTCCCCGCAAACTTATACCTGGCACCGAAAGACATGATGCAGCAAATCATGCATGAGATTCAGGATGAGATGATGCTGCAGGTGGAATACTTCAAGAACAATGGAAAGGTTATAGAAGCGCAGCGCTTAAAAGAAAGAGTGGAGTATGATTTAGAGATGATGCGAGAGCTGGGTTATTGCAATGGTATTGAAAACTATTCGCGTTTCTTCGATAGGAGAAGACCGGGCACCAGACCATTCTGTTTATTGGATTATTTCCCCAAAGATTTTCTCTGCATTATTGATGAGAGTCACCAAACCATACCGCAAGTAGCGGGTATGTATGGTGGTGATAGAAGCAGAAAGATGGTGCTGGTGGATTATGGATTCAGACTACCTTCTGCATTGGATAACCGTCCGCTTAATTTTCATGAATTTGAAAACCTGATTGGGCAAACGGTTTTTGTAAGTGCCACACCCGGTGATTATGAATTAGAGAAAACAGGTGGTGTTGTGGTAGAACAAGTCGTAAGACCAACCGGCTTGTTAGATCCGCCAATTGAGATCAGGCCGAGTGTGAACCAGATTGATGATTTACTGGATGAGATTGATAAACGCGTGAAGAAGGGTGATCGTGTATTGGTGACTACGCTGACGAAACGAATGGCCGAGGAGATGGATAAATACCTGGGTCGTATTCGCATCAAGAGTAAGTACATCCATAGCGATGTGGATACACTGGAACGTGTAGAGATACTGCGTCAATTAAGATTGGGCGAGATTGATGTGTTGGTAGGTGTAAACTTATTGCGGGAAGGGTTGGATTTGCCGGAAGTTTCGCTCGTAGCTATTCTGGATGCAGATAAAGAAGGTTTTCTGCGCAATGAAAAATCGCTGACGCAGACTGCGGGCCGGGCTGCGCGAAATGTAGAAGGCCTTGTGATATTCTATGCTGATACCATGACAGAGAGTATGCAGCGCACCATTGATGAGACAAACCGAAGAAGAGAGAAGCAGATCGCTTACAATATTGAACACGGCATCACACCCAAGACAGTGAAGAAGAGTATTGAGCAGATCATGAAGCAGACCAGCGTACTGGATATTAAGGGTTATGATGAGAAAAACCCCTATGCGATGGTGGATGAGGGTGTGGTTAATGCTGCGGCAGAAGAGCAGTATGAGTATAAGACCATTCCTCAGCTGGAAAAAGTGATTGCCAAAACCCGGAAAGAGATGGAAAAAGCCGCACGCGATCTGGATTTTATGGAAGCTGCCCGTCTGCGGGATATGTTGTTTGCTTATGAAAAAGAGCTAAAAACCCTGCAGAAGTAAAACAAAACCCATAGAGTATAAAATCGTACTAAAGTATTAAGCAGTTCTGCCGAAAATTGTGCAATTTCACGGAAACCCCTAATGTACATGAGTAGCAAGACAACTTCCCTGTTGTCTTTCTTCCTCTTGTTTTTGGCTAGTATTCGGTTATCTGCTGCAGTTTCTCATCATCCAATTTCCCACAATGAGGATGCGTATAGTGTATATGCAGATACGGTTATTATTGACCAGATTCATTTGGAAAGAAAGAAGGATCAACAGCAAACAATCTTTCATTTTAAAGCATCTAGGCAGTTCAACTCTACTATTTACTTAAAGCGTGTAGACAGAGGAGTTGTTTACAGTAAGCCAGTTACGATTGTATCCGGACTAAATGCAATTGAAATTGACATGAAGGAGTTACCCGTAGGAAACTACATTGTTTTTATTGATCATGTCATGACCCAATACGGAACGACCGGCTTTCTGATCATGAAGTAAATCAGGAAATCACCCTTTTGGGTGAGCTGCGCTGGATGAAAGATTTGGAATTTGCCTAACTTAAGGCATATGAAAATCGCTTACCCCTTTACAACCCTGATGCTCTTGCTGATGTTTCAAACTGCTGTTGCTCAGCAGGATTTGAATGCGTTGAAGCAGCAGTTGAATAGCGCATCCAATGAAACTACCCTCTTACAAACGATAGACCGACTTAATAGCATTCTTGCAAGAAATAAACCAAGAGATTTTTTAGATATACTAAAACCATTGCGGGAGCGTGCAGATCTTAAAGCGAATAAACTTGTACAGGAAGAGGTATTGCATCAATATGGCGTTTGCTATACCAATCTGCGTAAATATGATAGTGCTGTATGGTTTTTTCGAAGAGCATTAGAACTGAATCAGGCTACCAACAACTTACTGCAACGAGGCATCATCCATCACGACCTGGGATACGCTTATTATGAGCAGAATGTGTACGATAGTACCATGTTATACTATTATAAAGCCTTGGAAGAAAAAAAGCAGGCAGGTAATAGCTTATCTGCTGCAGTTACTTTAAATGGCCTAGGGTTGGTGCAAAGAATGCGCAACAATATCAGCTCCTCCAGAGAATATTATACAGAAGCATTGAGTATTTATGAAAAAGCCGGTGATCGCCGTATGCTCTCTGTGATGATGAATATTGCTACTTTGTACAATCTACAAAAGCGCTACGATAGTGCAACAGCTGTTTTCAACAGGGTATATCAACTGGCTGAGGGATATAAGGATCCCAATCTCATGTTTTCAGCCAAGGTCAATATTGCATTGGGCTTAAACTACCAATACAAGTATGCAGAAGCTTTGCCTGTTTTTCTGGAACTTTCCAAAGACCCGAGGGTAAAGCAAATCGAAGATTTAAATAATGCAGTACTCTATGGTTTAGGTCAGGCCTACTACGGCACAAAAGATTATGCCAAAGCCATTCCAATTCTCCAGCAATGCCTCACGCTGCGTTTCAAGAATACAAAGTTTCAAACACTAGCTGCTATTACCAATCTGTTGTATATGGCAGAAAAAGAACAGGGGCATTATGAGCAGGCGTTGGTGTATTATGAACAATTGAAAGGCTATAGCGACTCTTTGATGAATAATAGCCGTACGGCGATGCTGGAAGAGTTGGATGCGAAATACAAAGCAACACAGAAGGAACAGCAAATTGCTTTATTGAATAAAGAGAATCAGCTGAAAGAGATTGATCTGCAAAGACAGCGAAATGAAGTGCTGTTGCTTGCGGCTAAATCTCAGCAAAGAGAACAGGAATTGATTTTGTTGAATAAAGACAATGAGTTAAAGGATCTGTCTATTAAAGAGCAGCAAAAAACCTTATTGCTCTCTCAGGCACAAAACAAACAGTCTACTCAAGAACTGTTGTTATTAAAGCAACAAGCCAAATTAAAAGATCTTGAAATCAGGGATAATAAGAAGCAAAAGCTGCTGTACACACTTGGTATTGCTTTAACAACGCTATTGGCGGGTGGTGCTTTTTATTTATACAGTAATAAGCAAAAGACCAATGAGCAGTTGGCTGAGAAAAATGCCATTATCTCCAAAGCCTTGAATGAAAAAGAAACCCTGCTGAAAGAAATTCACCATCGGGTTAAGAATAACCTGCAGGTCATTAGTAGTTTACTAAAGCTGCAAAGCAAAAGCATCAGCGATAATGCAGCATTGGAAGCACTGAAAGAAGGCAGTAATCGGGTGAGAAGTATGGCGTTGATTCACCAGAACTTATATACAGATGAAAACCTGGTGAGTGTAGATGTTAAAGACTACATCGAAAAACTATCTGAAAGCTTGTTTCATTCTTATAATATAGAACCGGGAAAAATAGAACTGATAACAGAAGTGGATCCTATCAAGTTGGATGTGGATACCATTATCCCACTTGGACTGATTCTAAATGAGCTGATCACAAATGCATTGAAATATGCATTTCCTGAAGGAACAGCGCAGGGAAAGATTGGTGTTATACTTAAGGAAAACACAAGAGGGCTGCTTCTTGAAGTGCAGGATAATGGCAAAGGGCTTCCGGCAGGTTTTCAGCCGGAAACTGCATCTTCCATGGGCTTTCAACTCATACGATCTTTTGCGGCTAAACTGAAGGCAGAGTTGAATATTGTTAACGAACAAGGCACCAAGGTGCAAATGTTGATAGCAAAAGCATGATTCGAAAACTGATTATATGTACCCTGTTTCCGTGTATACTGCAGGCACAGCAGGCAGATAGCCTTGCTGCAACTGTATTTTCAAAGATTCCGGATACCAGTAAAATTGTGAACCTTTCCCTTGCGCTGAATCAGTATGCAGCCAATGATATTGACAAAGCTGCACAAATGGCGCATATGGCAGATTCCATCGCCAAAAATATTCCGCACGTATTTTATCAGGGCCGGGCTGTTTTGATGCAGGGACTTGTACAATACTTCCGCAATGATGCGGAAGCGGCTATTGCTGCTTTTACAAAAGCCCTGCGCTTGTTTGAACAATCTGGTAATGTCTTTTATCAAGGAAGAACCCTGAATAATATTGCCAGCGCCTATCGCTTAAGGGAAAAACCAAAAGAGACAGAAATATTTTACTTGAAAGCATTACAGCTATTCAGACAAGTAAAGCAGGAAGACTGGATAGCCAATGTTGCATTTAATCTGGGGATAGTTCAGATTGACCTGAAAGAGCTGGACTCTGCAGAAACACATATCAAAACAGCTTATCAGTATTTTTCAAGAACCAATAATGAAACGTTTATCGTTAGGTGTCTGAACGAGTTAGGTAATATCAGACTCTTACAGAAAAATTATGCTGAAGCGCTTGGCTATTTCTCACAGGCGTATGAATTGCTGAAAGAAACAGATGATCATATTATGCTTGGTGCAGTTGCATCAGGAATGGGTGAAACTTATCTGGCGATGAAGCAATATGGCGCTGCAGAAAAATATCTCTTAAATAGCTATGCACTCTTCAGAAAAATGGAGCAATTGGATTATACAAAGCAAGTTCTTGCTTCATTAACCGAGCTCTATGAGGCAAAAGGCGATTTTCGGCTGGCCTTTCAATATCAGCATGAATTTATTCGAATCAAAGACAGCTTGTTCAATCAGGAGAAGGACCAGCGTATGCTGGAAACCATCAAGAAATATGAGCTGGATATTAAAGAAGCGCAGCTAAAAGCACAGGATGCTGTAATCCAGCAGAAAAAGATTGAACAGATCTTATATGTTACAGGCTTACTCTTACTAACAGGTCTGGTCCTAGTACTGCTCTTTTACTACAGGCAGAAGCAGGCCTCCAATCGTATGCTTGCAGAGAAGAATGATATTATTGGTAAAGCGCTTCAGGAGAAAGAAGTATTGCTGAAAGAGATTCACCATCGGGTTAAGAATAACCTGCAGGTGATCAGTAGTTTACTCAACCTGCAAAGCAAAAATATCATTGATGAGAATGCATTGGCTGCCATTCGAGATGGAAGAGATCGTGTAAAAAGTATGGCCCTGATTCATCAGAATTTATACAGGGATGATGACTTAACCAGCGTTGATGTGCGTGATTATATTGATAAGCTAACGCAGAGTTTGTTTTATTCGTACAATATCAATAAGGATCGGGTTCACTTGACTACCCATATTGATGAACTGCAATTGGATGTGGATGTTGTTGTGCCATTAGGGCTGATTTTGAATGAGCTAATTAGTAATGCCTTGAAATACGCATTTGAGCAAGTGGAGCAAGGGGGAATGCTGCGAGTTTCACTCACAAGAGAGTTTGACCAATTGGTGTTACAGGTACAAGACAATGGAAAGGGCTTGCCTGAAAGCTGGAATATGGATAAGCCTGCATCGATGGGCTATCAACTCATCAAGTCATTAACCCAGAAACTGAAAGCCACCATTTCAATAGAAGGTAATAATGGCACTTTGGCTAAAATGATCATCCCTTATAATTTTTCCTCATGAGTGAAATTCGCATTTTGATTGTTGAAGACGATCCCTTGATTGCGGCTGATATTGAACAGTGTTTGAACAGTATTGATTATGCAGTATCTGCGGTGGTATACAATTATGCAGATGCGATTGATGAATTAAAAAACCGCACGCCTGATGCTGCCCTGCTGGATGTGAATCTTGGGGAAGAAAAAGATGGGGTGGACATTGCGTCTTTCATTCAGGAACATATTAAGATACCCTTCATATTCCTGACCTCTTATGCAGATAAGCAGACCATTGCCAGAGCTAAAAAAGTGCAACCCGCAGGATATATCGTAAAACCATTTGATGAGCGTGATTTGCTTGCCGGCTTAGACATAGCCATGTACAATTACGCCATGTTGCAGAATGCACAACAGCCGAAGCTTTCAATTATCGCGATTAATAAGGTGCTCAAGAACCCGCTTAGTCAGCGGGAATTTGAGATTCTGGAGGCCCTCTATGAGGGCAAAACCAACCAGCAGCTGGCGGAGCTGTTTTATGTATCTGTGAATACGATCAAAACCCATGTTTATAGCCTGTATACCAAGCTGGATGTGTCTTCCAGAACAGAAGCCATAGCCAAAATCAGGCGTCTCTGATTTCATACTTTGGGGTGAGTAGCTGAGCGTCAAGGTGGTCTACTTTAGTGGAGCCTTAAATAAAGATCACATGAAAAAATTACTACGCTCATTGCTGCTCAGCACGCTACTCTTCATTTCACATGGTTTTGTCTCCGGACAGGCTTTCGTAGCTGATGTTGAAGCTATTTACGGTGGAACAATTCGTGCTATTACCGGCGATGCACTAACTGCTGATAGCTTTAAACTGGTTATAGCAACAGAAAGCGCCAATTCCATTTTTTACGCCAATGTTACAGGTTTGGGAACACCCTCTGTCGGTGCATTTAAAGTACTTCCCGCAGCCAATAGTGCTGCAGGATTCGGAAGTGGAATAGAGCAATTGGCATACCATGCTAATTCAAGAAGGATTTTTTGGGGGCATAATGGGGCTATTTATTCTGCTACTGAAACAGCTACTACAGCAACAAAAGCCATCAATGGTGTTCAAACCCTTGATCTAAAAATTAAAGGCAATAAGTTACTCTATACAGTCTATGATGCTGCTGCCAGCAGACTCACACTCACAGAAGGCAATCTGGATGCCAGCGGTAATTTTACACTCGGATCTAGTCTGAATATCAATTCATGGACTACACCCGGTGCTAAAGTGGTTATTTCAAAAAATGGTGATACCATTTATTTGCTCGGACCTGGCAGTAGGCCGCAGATTGTACGCGTGAACGCAAAGTTTAACAACAGTCTCAATTTCTCAACCACCACCACTACAACAATAACACACACAATAGGTGCAACAAATAACTGGTCTGTTATGGGCGTGGCACCAGATGGAAGAATATTTCTTGGTGCTACTGGTACTGGGAATACAAAAGTCTTTGCTTATAAAGATTATCATGAAACGGCGTTTACTGAGGTAGCAACAGGTATTGCAGGAGGGATAGGACCCAATATTGATTTTGATAACAGCTTTTTTGGTAACTATTATGTGTATTGCGCAGCTGTTTACAGCAACAACAAAGGTGTTGCCGGTACCTGGCGAAATTTTGGCCATGCAGGTTCACAAACACACCCTAATGATGGTGTAGTGTATTACATCAAAGACGGTCTTTCGGGTAGTATTGTCACTATGACAAGTGATCAGGGTTTGGCATGGAGTAGAAATGGCGGTGCCAATACGGTAGAAATTAATGATGGTATTGAGGCGGTGCAGGTAAATGATTTTGATATGAACACTGCTAAAACGCATGGTTGGCTGGCCAGTAAAGCAGGTGTTCGTTGGGTTTCCAATTATAATAGCGGTGCGAAAACCTGGTCTTCAGCGATGTTTCCAAATGGAGACGGTTCACCTTATTATTCTGCTGAAATGATTGCAGACAATACCAATCAGGCTTATGTGGGTAATGTGCGGATATATAAAACACTTAATAATGGTACTACTTGGAATCAGGTTTTCACACCTGAAACAGCGCCTTACAATTTTACAAGCAGTGCCGTAGCCGAAGCAATTGAGGTTTGCAAATACAATACCAATATTGTGATGGTTGGTTATTCTCAGAATAATGGTGATGGCGGATGTTTTTACTCACTGAATGGTGGTACTAGCTGGACACAGTTGCGCATTAAAGCGAGTGTGGACGGTCCGGATATTGATGTGAACGATATTGTCTTTACACAAGAGAGTGGAAAGATTGTAGCTTATATCGGTGTAGAATATACGGTATCGCATAATGGTGTTTACAGAGCAGAATTTGATGGCACCAGTACGTGGACATTGACACAAAACACAACATTGGCTAATTCAGGAGACGGCATCTCACTTCCATTCAATGTGCGCGATCTGGATGTAAGCGTTTCCGGCGATACGGTTTTGTTTGTGGGTACCAGCGGTAGTGCAGGCTCTGGTAATGGTTTTTTCAAAATCATCAGCAGTGATAACAAGTGGTATAAGATTAATGTCAACACAAGTAGCTTATCACTCACCTCTATTAATGCGGGCTGTCTTGGAAAGGATACTGTGTTCCTTAGTCAGGATAATAAGATTGCCTATTCATTGATTACAAAAGGTACTATGGTGCTGAAAGATTATTCGCAATTGGCGGTAGGAACATATACCAATCACCTATACTATGATGCTTTGGTTGCAGGCGGCTCTACTGGTTTTTATGCGTTCAATCCGATTGGTGAATTGCCCAGGGTTTCCGTGCCAATTGTTGGTGTGGCCATCTGTTCCGGCGGAACAGGTAGTATCAACGCCACCAGTAATGTAACAGGTACGTATAAATGGTATCGGGATAGTGTATTGATCCCGGGAGCAAATAGCGCCAGTTTAAGTGTTACGCAAGCGGGTACTTATGTGGCAGTGATTACTGCAAGCAATGGCTTGCAAGGTTCTTCAGATGAAGTGATTGTTACGGTGAATAGCGGACCAACGCTTTCCACAGCTGCAGGTTCAGCCGTTACCTTCTGTCAGGGTGGTAGTGTTACACTCACTGCCACAGCTACAGCCACTGCTTATCAATGGATGAAAGACAACAGTAATATCTCAGGTGCTACAGCTGCTTCATACACTGCTACAAGTAGTGGTAGTTATACAGTAGGTGCTACCGGATCAAATGGTTGTACAACTGTATCCTCACCCATTACTGTTCAGGTGAATAGTCTGCCTACCACTACGGTAACTGCAGGCGGCAGCACTAGCTTCTGCGATCCGGGTAGCGTTACACTCACTGCTGCATCAGGAACAGGTTATGTGTATCAGTGGTTGAAAGACAATAGTGCTGTTAGTGGCGCCACCAATGCTGCTTATACAGCTACCTCCGGAGGCGCATATCGCGTGCGAGTGCAAGATGGGAATAGTTGTGTTGATACATCTGCTGCAACTACTGTAACGGTGAAAGCCAGTCCCACAGCAACAATCACTGCTGCTAGTGCCACCAGCTTTTGCGCACCGGGTTCTGTAGTATTGAATGGCAATACTGGTACCGGTTTAACTTATCAGTGGTTAAAGGACAATAGTGCTGTCAGCGGTGCTACCAATGCAAGCTATACTGCATCAGAATCTGGCGCATATACATTGCGTGTAACCAATAGCAACAGTTGTTCCACTACCTCTGCATCAACAACAGTGCTTGCTTCGGTTGTGCCTAAGCCAACCATCAGTCAGCAGGCAGATACATTGATCAGCAGTGCTAGCTCAGGTAATCAGTGGTATCTCAATACAGCTGCCATCAGTGGTGCAACCAATCAGAAGTATAAAATCATGAATAGTGGAACCTATACTTTACAGGTAACCAATACTCTTGGTTGTAAGAGTGAGGTTTCAGCCAGCTTCCCTGTTGTGATCACCGCTTTGAGCAATATTGATGTAACTGGCAAAGAATGGAAATTGTATCCAAACCCAGTAGTTGGTAATACTTTATTCATCAGTAGAAGAACTACTGCAACTGGTAAAGCTAGTGCACAGATTCTCTTGCAGAATGGAAGGGTACAGTCTGAAAAACAGATCAATAGTAATGATCAGATGGAGCTAAATCAATTACCCGCAGGTATCTATTTCCTCCGCATTACTGAGAAGAATGGAACCACTTCAATCATGCGATTCATCAAATTATAACATCCTAAATCACCAATATGAAAAAGCTATTTCTCTTAGGCCTGCTGTTTTTAAGCATCGTACAGTTTTCTTGTAAGAAAGCAGATAAAGAAGCACAGCTGGCCTTGAAACTGGTTACCGATAACCCGGCAAAATCTACAAGCAATAGCCATGCTTTTAAGATTGAAATCACCAGCAAATTGCCTGCTTCCGGCGTAGAAATTACTGTTGATGTAAAGCGGGAAGATAATAATGCGCAGGTGTATAGTTTGAAGTACACAGCCACACAAGCAAGTACGGATGTTACCATTACCGGTTTGCCTGCTGGTCAGACTTACTGTGTGGCCAATATATCTGCTGTTTCACTAAATACACCGTCTAATACCTGGGCTGGCTCGTTCAGGGTATTGTGGAAATAGACAAACGCTTTTTTTTGAGGGGGATTAGCAAGGGGGCACTGCGTACGCGGGCCCCTTTTTTACAATTTTTCTATTTTTAAATCGTTATTAGCTTACAATCACATCCTATGGCCGTTTTCCGTAGCCTCATGGCTTCTGAGCTGATAACCATTTTGCAGAACATTGCAGGTATCCGCCAATCATTACCCACACGTACTGAACTGAAACCACATGAACGTCGTAGTATGTTCAAGCTCAATACCAAGCGGATTGATTTTGTGCGTAAGGCCCTGAACTTTATGAAAAGATACCCCTCTACTGTACCGGCTTATGTAGATGTACAGCACTGCAACACCTGTATGCATTTGTATGAACAATACAGTGAGATTTTAGAAGAATTGGAAAAAGTAAGGCAGCAAGTGGAAGACACCAAACATATGCTGGGTAATGAAATCATGAAACAAACCAAAGCTTATTTCCACCACTCTAAGAATGGAATGTCGGCAGGCAATAAAGAATATGCGGAAGTGTACAAAGAACTAAAGCCAGACTATGCCGTTGGTAGAAACTGTGCTAAATAAAAAATCCCCGCAGTATTGCGGGGATTTTGTTTTGAAACCTCTTTTATTTTAAATCTTTCATCAATTCTTTTACAGCGGCTTCTAACTGTTGGTCAACACCTTTCTTCACTTGCTCGTATTCATTCATCACTTTGATATCTGGTTCTGTTTGCCAGTTCTCTAAGTAGCGACCATTATTGGCTTTTACACCAACAGGAGGTGCACCCCAACGAATACCGGTATCCATCAGACCTTCCCATCCGGCGAAAGTACAGGTGCCGGGCACAGGCATACCAACCAGTTTACCTACATTGATTTCCTTCACCATATATGCATAGCAGTGACCATCGCTATAGTTGGCTTCATTGGCGATAGAAATACTCGGCTTGGTCCAGCGGAAATTAGGTTCGTAACCATTGCTACGAATATCATTACCATATTCCATGAATTTCTTACCACTTAAGAATGTAGCAAGATCAGCAACCAAATCGCCACCACCATTATTACGGGTATCTACTACAATTCCTTTTTTGTGGAAATACTTACCCATGATTTCTTCATAAGTAGTTCTGAACGCACCATCATTCATACCTGGGATATGTACATAGCCCAAAGCACCACCGCTGAGCTTTTCTACTTCGTCGGCATTACGCTTCACCCAACGTCTGTAAAGTAATCCGTTTTCTTCGCCTGTAGAGATGGGTTTTACAGTAACCTCTTTCTTAGTGGTACCATCAATGATGGTCAGTAATGTTAGCTTACCTGATTTTCTGTTTAGGTATTGTGCCAGGTCTTTATCAGCAGTGATGATTTCGCCATCAATAGATTCGATAATCATTCCAGCCTGAACATTCAAACCGGCTTTGTCTAGCGGACCATCTTTGATGACTTCCGCAATTCTCACACCATTACCCTTGTGTGCTGCATCGTAGAATGCGCCCAGAGATGCAGTGGCATCACCGGAAGGATTGAATCCACTGTAACCGCTACCGCTATGGCTTACATTTAGCTCACCGAGTAATTCACTCAGCATTTCACTGAATTCGTAGTTATTGCCTATAGAAGGGATGTATTTATCGTAGTCGGGCTTATAACTATCCCAATCAATGCCATGGAAGGTTTTGGTATAGAAGGTTTTCTTAGTTCTTCTCCACACATGATCAAACATAGCTTGTCTTTCTGCAGTCGTGTTCACCATCATCTCGCCATTGATGCTTACACGATCTTGCTTGGATGATGCGGGATCTAATCTGATAACACTACCATCTGTTGAAATGAAGATATTTTTCTGATCCTTATCCCAGCTCATGGCTGCAAATCCAGCGTTCAAAGGAACCAGCATCTTGGTTTCACGTGTACGCAGGTTAGTGCTCCACAAGTTCATGCCTCTTTCAAAGCGTGCGAGGTAATAGAGTGTTTCTCCATCCTTACTTACCAATGCATCACCCATTGAAGAAGAGTGAATGGTTACCTTGGCTTTGCGTTGAGAAAGTCCATCCCAGTCAATTACCACGCTGTCTTTAGCAGGCGTCTTTTTCTTGCTGGTATCGGCTTTTGCTTTATTGTCTTCGATTTCTTTCAACAGTGCTATTTCTTCTTTACTAAGTTTAAAGCGATCGAAGCTTTCTTTAGTAAAGAACATCATATAAGCATCGCTTTGTGCACCGCCACTCATGGCTGCTGCACGCAGGCCATCACGGTTACTTTGCCAAAGCATGGCTTTACCGCCCATTACCCACTTAGGTCTGTAATCGTTAAAACCACTTTCGGTTAGGTTAACGACTTTCTTACCATCGTTGCTCACCAGGCCCACTTCGCTCACTGCGCTTCCGGGTACAGCATAATCAAACAACAACCATTTGCTGTCTGGACTCCACTGGAAGTATTGATCATTCTCTACAAAAGCAAAGATTTGTTCTGTATTCAGCACGCTTCTGCTTTGCTTAGAAGCGATGTTGTATACTTTCAGATAGTTTCTATTTTCAACAAAAGCAATCTCTTTTCCATCAGGAGAATAGAGGGGCTGTGTATTGTCATTATTGTTTTCAATCACAGCTGTTTCCTTCAAAAGGGTAGAAGCATAGAAATAGAGCTCATCTGTACGCACCATCTTGGTTTCGTAGATACTCCATTTATTGTTTCTTTCAGATGCATAAATGATGGATTTGCCATCTGGTGCAAAACCTACGCTGGTTTCCTGAACCGGTGTATTGGTAATACGTTTGGTGATTCCACCCTCCACACTGCTAACAAATACCTCACCACGGAAGATGAAAGCAATTTCTTTTCCATTAGGAGATACAGAAATACCACTACCGCTGTTCACGCGTACCAATTGCTCATCATTTCTGCGTGCATCAGCTGAAATACGCACATTCACTTGTTGTGCTTTGCTGCCTGCTTTCAAGGTGTAGAGCTGGCCATCATAGCTAAAGCAGAGTGTTCCGTCGTTGGCAGCACTTAGAAAACGAACTGGATGTTTCTTGAAAGAAGTAAGTTGCTCGCTCTTGCCGCCAGTCAATGCCATCTTATGTACGTTGAAACTGCCGCTTTCTTCACTTAGGTAGAACATCGCTTTTTCACCATCAGTCAAAATGGGTGAACGATCTTCTCCATTAAAAGCAGTCAACTTAGTATGCTTATCTGCTTTGCTATCATAAATCCAGATATCACGAGCGATAGAAGAAGTGTGGTGTTTACGCCATTCGTTTTCGCCACCTTTTTTATCGTGATAGATAATCTTGCTACCATCCTTACTGTACTTGGCATGCTCAGCAGGAGTGGTCAATACTTGCACTGGTCGGCCACCGCCTACACCCACAGTATAGAGTTCGGGCATGGAACCTGTTGGGAACTGACGGTTGCTGGCCATATCCATTCTTGCAGAACCGAATAAGATTTGCTTATCATCTGGAGAGAAATCATAGGGATATTCTGCTGCAGAATGATAAGTAATGCGTTTGGCTTCACCTCCATTGATGGAAATGGTGAAGACGTCGAAATTGCCATAGCGGTCACTGGCAAAAGCAATGGTCTTGCCATCATGGCTCCATACGGGCATGTAGTCATGTGCTTCATGCATGGTGAGTGCAACGGCATCACCGCCTGAGGCGGGCACTTTGTACAAGTCGCCTTTATAGGTAAAGACAATGGTTTTGCCATCTGGTGAAATGGCGGAATGACGTAACCAGGTAGGTTCATTTTGTGCCTTACCTATAAAAGCAGCCAACACTAAAAATGATGTAAAAAAGGATTTTTTCATAAACAGCATTATAAGAGGGAAAGATACAGAACTTGTGAGGCTGAAAATTCAGAAAATGGATAAAAGGAAGGCAGTACTTTAGTGATGCAATGCACCAACCATTACGTATATATGCTTGTGGGGAATCTGTCCTGACCATTCAGCTGACTGATAGCATTAGTCCGGAAGCACATAGAGAAGTGATGGCTTTGGCTAGACACCTAGATGATGCGGCTTTTCCCTTTGTAGAGGATATTATTCCAGCATATACAGGCGTAAGTGTGGTGATTGACCCAATGGCTTTTTTGCAACAATATCCTGACCAAATTCCTGAGCAATGGCTGCGAGCGCAACTGCATACTTGGCGATGGTCGGCAGAACAGCAGGTTGAACATCCTATCAAAAAAATACCGGTTTGTTATGCGGCAGATTTTGCGCCGGATATTACTGCACTGGCTGCAGCAAAGAATTTGTCGGTAGATGGAGTGATTACCCTGCATACAAGAACGGTGTATCATGTATACATGATCGGGTTTATGCCAGGCTTTCCATATATGGGTAATGTGACTGAAGCAATACAAATGCCGCGCTTGTCTGTACCTAGAACCAAGGTTGCAGCTGGTTCAGTAGGTATTGCGGGACAACAAACAGGGATTTATCCGCAGGATTCTCCCGGTGGATGGAATATCATTGGCAGAACACCGTATCATTTGTTTGATCCTGCGCAAGAGCAGCCATGTTTGTTGCAAGCAGGCGATCGCGTACAATTCTATGCGATTGATGCAGATGAATTCGCTCTTTTATCGAAGGCTACACCAAAATTCTTTCCTTCATGAGTGCAGTCATTATCAAAGCAGGATTATTGGATCAACTGGTTGATCTTGGTCGAAAGGGTGCTCAGCACTGGGGTGTAACACCCGGTGGTGCCATGGATACCTATTCAATGCAGGTGGCTAACTGCTTGGTAGGAAATCCAAGAGCAACTGCTGTATTAGAAGTACATTTTCCTGCCGCTGCTATTCGTTTTGATAAGCCAGCATTGATTGCCATTGCGGGCGCTGATTTTAGTGCCAAGCTGGATGATATGGATTGGTCATTCAATACCGCCGCTTTGGTTCCCGCAGGCACCACACTACTTTTCACTAAGCAAATCAAAGGTGCGCGCGTATACTTAGCGGTAAAAGGTGGGTGGATAGGAGCAGATCAATTGCAAAAGCCTTTGCAGAAAGGCATTTCACTTGCATACCATCCGTTCCAACACACTTCAGACATCAAGCTATTACCTTGGCGCGCTTGCGCGCTTTTACCCAGACATGTATTGCGTTTGATGAAAGGGCCGGAATTGGATTGGTTAACATTGGATGCGCAACAAGCACTCGTACAACATGCATTTACCGTCGCGCCTGCATCTAACCGAATGGGCTATCGTTTACAAGGAATCGCATTGGAGAAACTGCATCAGCAAGAACTGATCTCTACTGCAGTGTCAAGAGGTGTGTTGCAGTTGTTGCCAGACGGACAAATGATCTTACTCATGGCGGATCATCAGACCACGGGTGGCTATCCGAGACCAGCTGTATTGATACAGGCAGATCAACCACTGGCAGCGCAATACAATATTGGCGAGACCTTCCAATTTGAATGGATGGATATGCCAGAAGCATTACAGGCTTTGCAAGAACAAGAAAGGGATTTGCGCATCCTGCAACAAGCATGTAACTTCCGCTTACAGGAATACTTATGCAGTATATAGATCTCAATTGTGATATGGGTGAAGGGATGGATACCGATGAAGCCATCATGCCCTTCATCAGCAGCGCCAATATTGCCTGTGGCAAACATGCAGGCGATGTGGAAACCATGCAGCAAACCATCGACTGGGCGCTGGAACATGGTGTTGCTATTGGTGCCCATCCGGGTTTTGATGATCGAGCGAACTTTGGCAGAACCAATCAACAATTATCTGATTGTGCTTTGTATGATTTGGTGGCAGAACAGTTGCAGACACTACAGGATATCTGTTTTGAAATGGGCACCCGCATTCATCATGTGAAACCACATGGTGCACTGTATAATATGGCGGCAAAGGATGCAACGATGAGTCGCATCATTGCAGAAGTAATCAAAGAACTCGATAGCAATATTGTGTTGTATGGATTGAGTAACAGTCACCTCATCAGCGAAGCCAAAGCTGCTGGACTGCGTGTTGGCGCAGAAGTGTTTGCCGACAGAACCTATCAGGATGATGGTTTATTGACACCCAGAAATGCAGCCAATGCATTGATCACTGATGCAGCACAGTCCATGCAACAAGTGATGCAGTTGATTCAGGAGAAAACGGTACAAACTGTTTCAGGTAAAATGATTTCCCTTCCTGCAGATACGATTTGTATTCACGGAGATGGCGCACATGCAGTGGAATTTGCGCAAAACATTCATCACTACTTAACAACAGCAGGTATTGGCATCAGGCCGCTTTAATATTAGCTCGCTTGGTGGCGTCGGTTTGGGCGCTGCTTTCTTGATGGCCAACTCATCCATTGGTCCGGGCTTTCTTACGCAGACCACTGTCTTCACCAAAGAGTTGATGGCAAGCTTTGGTTTTGTGATCCTGTTGTCTTCTTTATTAGATATCGGGGCGCAGTTGAATACCTGGCGTATTCTGTCGATCAGCGAATTGCGCGCACAAGATTTGGCTAATAAATTATTACCCGGCTTGGGCTATGTGCTCGCTTTTTTAGTTGTGTTAGGTGGATTTGCATTTAACATAGGTAACGTAGCTGGGTGCGGATTAGGTCTAAATGTCTTATTTGGCCTGAGTTACGAGCAGGGTGCCATCATCAGCGGCGGCGTTGCTTTACTCTTGTTTTGGATCAAAGAGATCGGTAGCATGCTGGATGGTTTCACCAAGATTTTGGGTACAATCAAGATTCTGCTCACACTATTCATTGCATACAATGCCCATCCACCATTGGCAGAAGCTGTGTACCATACATTTGTGCCGGAGAAAATTAGTGCAGCTGCAATTGTGACGATAGTAGGCGGAACTGTTGGGGGTTACCTCACCTTTTCAGGTGCGCATCGTTTATTGGATGCAGGCATCAAAGGCAAAGCAGCTATTCCCGAAGTAAATAGAAGTGCGATTAGTGGTATAGTAATTTCCAGCATCATGCGCTTTGTATTGTTTCTCGCCACATTTGGTGTGTTGGCACAAGGTGCAGTATTGGATAGTAGTAATCCGCCTGCTAGTGTATTCGGATTTGCTGCAGGCAATATTGGTTTGCGCATTTTTGGTGTGGTCTTGTGGAGCGCAGCTATTTCATCTGTAGTTGGTGCTTCTTATACATCTGTATCTTTCTTCAAAACCTTTCATCCGGCATTTATTCGCTATGAGCGATGGGTGATCTCAGGCTTTATTGTGATATGTACCACGCTTTTTGTATTAATCGGTAAACCTGTACAACTCTTATTGGCGGCCGGTTTAATCAATGGTATGGTCTTGCCTTTTGCATTGGCAGTTGTGTTGGTTGCTGTTACACGCAAGCATTTGATGAATAACTATCAACATCCAATATGGATGCAGTTATCTGGCTGGCTCGTAGTAATAGTAATTGGTTGGATGGCCGTTAAAGCAATGATGGAAGGGTGGTAAATCAAATTGCTACAAGCATGGATATTCAAGAACATTAAGGATGATTGTTGCAAATGAGTTCGGGTGAGGACACCCGAACGGGCGGGGTTGTTGAGTTTTGCCACAAGCCGGTGTCCTCACCGGCGCAATGAGGAGAAGGTATTATTGTTCGGGTGTGAATACACGAACGGGTGGAGTTGTTGAGTTTTACCACAAGCCGGTGTCCTCACCGGCGCTTTTGCATTACTCATCGATGTGAACCAACCAATGATACTTCTTATCACCTAATTCATAAAATGAAGCAGATGACCACGGATACAGATAAGCAGCATCTGCTAATTGCCAATGCGGTTGACATGGGTTGTTATGGATATAGGCTAGTTTCTGTAAGGTATAGCTTCTTGTAAAGCATATTTTAGTATATGCTTTTTCCCAGAACTGATGTTGTCTATCATGTTTCAATACTTTGAACATTTGTAGCCTTCTGTCTTTTTCTAAATAATGTAAAAATTGACGACTGCAGTGTCTAAAAAAGGCGCCCTGAGATGATAATCTGGAATAATTACTATTCAATTGCCATAATACATGAAAATGGTTCGGCATAATTACAAATCCGTACACTTTTATCTTCTGTTGGGCAGATAGGCATTTAAAACTATTGATCAGCACTTCTTTGAAAAGGTTGTCATGTAAGAGATTTATCCTCTGATAAATACTTACTGAAGTAAACTCTAGTGAAAAGTCATCTTTCATGGCATCTATTGATCATATGCTTAGTATCTGAATACTGATTAACCTTACAAAAGATATCCTTCTTATTTAGTGAGTTTTGTTCAAGATGTTTGGGTGGGGACACGCCGAACTGGCGATTAGATCATCGCGCCACAAGCTGGTGTCCTCACCAGCGTAATAAGAAGCGCTATTGAATGGTTCGGGTGAGGACACCCGAACGGGCACAGTTATTCTATATTCCCAAGTCCGCTGTCTTGACTGGCGGGAGGAATGAAGCATTCAAATATGTTCTGGCCCATCTTACATTTTGAGTTGTTCTATGCTGCCATAAGCCGGTGTCCTAACTGGCGCATTATTTTGACGCTAATACTATTGATGAATTCAACAAAGCATCAGTTGTCTCCACTGCAATTTTTTGTATCTGTCTTTTTTCCTCCGGATTAAAAGTGCTCTTCTCGTAGAATTTATCATAGTACTTCAGCAAAATGCGGAAGCAATTGGCAATATCATCTTCCAGCAAAAAGTTCACCGCATTTTTGGTTTCTAACCCGCCCAATCTTTTCTTGATGCGTACAATGGTGGTAAGCAATTTCTCTTTTTCAAACTGTCCATACCCCTTGATGATATGTTGCAATCTTGCTTCAAAAGGAATATCCAAAAATAAGACAGGCTTGGTGCGCATCATGCGAAAGAATCGAAAATCAATATTCACGTGACCAATGCGCTGACTCTCATCTTCCAACCAAATGGTTTTGTTAGAATCCAACTTGCGAACCGCTTCGGCCAATAAGTTGTCAAACATTTCCTGCGTTGGTTGTGCCGGCATGCCCAAGTTACCAAAAGCAGAACCCTTATGTGCAGCAAGGGCTTCCAGATCAATGATTTGTTCTCCTTTTTGCTGTAGGGCATGTAATAATTCAGTTTTTGCAGAACCTGTATAGCCACCAATGATGCGGATGGGATAATCCTGACTCAGGATATTGATAACATGATTTCGATAAGCTTTATACCCACCAACAAGCGTGTACACTTTAAACCCATAGAGATCTAATAACCAAGCCACGCCTGCACTACGCATGCCACCCCGCCAGCAGTGCACTAATACCGTTTTATTTTTTGAATCCGCATTCTTATGTGCTGCCAAGATTTTATCAGCAGTCTCTACCATCTCAACCATGCGTCCACCGAAATAACCTAAACCAATCTTGATGGCGATTTGCTGACTCTGCTGTTTGTAGGCAGTACCAATTTCTTTGCGCTCTTCGTCGTTAAATAACGGAAAGCTATAAGCACCTGGTATATGTGCATGGGTGTATTCGCCCGGACTGCGTACATCTAATACAGGATGCTGCGCAGCCATTGCAAGAAACTCGTTGGTATTGAGGCGGGTAATAGCCATGGAAGCACAAAGTAATTCAGTTTGCGTAACTTTTACGCATGAAAACAGTATTGCTGATTCGGCATGCAAAGAGCGACTGGCCCTATGGGGTAGATGATTTCGATCGGCCATTAAATCAACGTGGCTTGCGCGATGCACCCGAAATGGCCAAGCGTGTATTAAAGCGTAAAATTCATATTGATGCATTCATTAGTAGTACAGCGAAGAGAGCATTCACTACTTGCCAATTTTTTGCTGAAACTTTCGAGGCCAAAAGCAAGATTATTCCCGTGCCTGCACTCTATCATGCTCCACCGGAAACCTTCGCCGCTGTTATTGCTTCTGCAGATGAACAGTATGCAAGCATTGCCTTGTTTTCACACAATCCCGGTATCACTGAATATATCAATGAATTGGGCATTGCCCGATTAGATAATATGCCTACCTGCGGCATTTTCGCGGTAAAAGCGCATTGCCATCAATGGAAGGAATTTGCTTCAGCGCAGAAAGAATTTTTATTCTTCGACTACCCCAAGGCGATCTGACACAGGCTTTCGGTTCACAAAATATACACCGGCAAAAATTAATCCTGCTGCGAGTAGTTTGATAAGGCTGAGTTGCTCACCCATCAATACCATGGCCACAATCGTGGCGAAAACAGGTTGTGTGTAGATATAAGCACCAACTACAGATGAACCCAATATCGCGATGCCATATACATTGAAGAGATAAGCAAAAAACGTAGCACCCAATGCTGCAAAGGCTAGAGCAAAGTAGTGTGTGTTGTTAAAAGCCGACCAATCTGTTGCCATCATGGGCTGCCAGCAAAAGGGTAGCATCATCACAGTGCCGAAAGTAAATACCCATCGAATCACATGCACCGGACTGTAGCGCAACATCAGGGGTCTAACCCAAACTAAGTAAAACGAGTAGGCAATGGCATTTACGATGATAAAGCTATCGCCTAGTAATTGATTGCTGGCCGAACCTGATAAATCTTTGCTCAATATCAATACAACTGCACCGGCAATGCCCAGCGTTAAGCCCAGTGTTTTATTGAGTGTAAGTTTTTCATGAAGAATCCAGACAGCAAGAATGGTGATCATTACTGGTGTAGTTAATGCCAGCAATGAAGCATGAATTGGACTGGTTAGTGAAACACCTTTGATAAAAAATAATTGATTCACCACAACGCCCGACAACGCACAGCCAATAAATCGAACAATATCGCTTCTATCAATACCCGCCCTGCCGGGCTTGATTGCATACAGTAACCAGAATAAGGGCAGTGCAGTTAGTACGCGTACACCATTAATAGCATATGGCGCCATCACAGCCGGACTCAAATGTTTGACTGCAGAAACGGCTGCGCCAAAAAAGAAATTGGCACTCAGTACCGCTGCATGTGCTTTGAGTTTGTTGGACTGCATCGGGCAAAATTAATGGCGATGCCAGGAAATAGCCGATAATAATTCCAGCAAACGTGATTTGTTGAAATATTCCAAGTCTGGAAATTGATACATATACTTATCTGCATCAGCGAATATGTAGCGCAAATCAAGTGCATCTTGGGAAGCAGCATAGGCCCAACCCTTTTGCATAAAATAGTCGGCCAGGTATTGTTGCTCTGTTTGTCCCGGTGTTGGAATCAGAATCATCTTTCGCTGCATGGCCATCAGCTCCATCAAAGAAGTATAGCCGCTTCTGCAAATGATGTATTCGCTGGAAGCGAGTAATTGCATCAGTTCATTGGTTGAAGCATGCTGAATAATGGTGCAGTTTTTTGTTGCAGGTAGTGTTAGTTGTGCACCGGGTAAACCACGGATGAGTATGCAAGTTGTTTCAAGTTGCGCTACTTGTTCAAGTATGTGTTTTTCAAGTATAGTGCGTTGAGGTTCGGGTCCTGATAGCAGAAAACAATACTTGTATTGTAGAGGAGTATCCGTTTTTCGCATTCGCGAAAGCAGGCCCATGTACTGCACAGGAATATCGGGCAGTATTTGTGGATGAGATAATTTACCTGCCAGTGCTTGCGTAGTATCATCGGGCACCCAGCATTGCTTGAAGTGTTGAATATACCGGTAATTGATGCGCTGTATTCTTGTTTCCAGCCAGCTATTGGGTACCTGAATCTGTAACTGATGGGTGATGAAGATAGAAGGTACAGCTCTGTGCCATAGACCAAAGCGGTTATCAGCAATAATCAGGTTGAACTGATATGTTTTCTGCACTTGCTTTAACCAGAGATATTCTTCACGAATGGTTTTCAAGATGCGTGGCGCCTGTAGTAATAAGCGTAAAGCCAGGGTTGACCCTTTCTTGCTGTACCGAACTGCATAGCCGGGGAGGGGTAGTAAGCTAAGTTGGGGAAACTCCTGTTTCAGTATCTGTGCCTGAGGGCCGGATGCAGCCAATACAACTTCGCTACCTAGGTCAAGGAATGCATGAATCAGTGGAATGCAGCGGGTTGCATGCCCAAGTCCCCAATCCAGTGGGGCGATGAGTACTTTCCTGGGTATGTTAAAATTCCCGTTCATCCAATAGAATCAATGCTTTACGGTAGGAAAATACTATTTTAGTTTTGGTTATGAAACGCTCGTTCAACCAAATCATTTTTTTGCTGTTTATTATAGCTGTCATGGCGGCTTCCTGTGGCATTTTCAATCGCTCCAATAAGGGTGGTTGTAATTGTCCTAATCAGAAAGCCATGCGCAAGCCCTGATCATATACACACATGTCCGGACTACACAATAATAACAGAGACCTGCTGTTACTTTCTAGAACTGGTGAACTCAGTCCCGAAGAACTGGAGTACACAGCTGCGCAGTTACACAAGATTCTTTTTCCGATAGAATCTCACCTGCATTTCTGTTCCGTGCATGAAGTGATTGATGTAAATCGGTTCAAAGTAATTACCAAGCCGCACAAAGTGCAGCAGGTAATTGCCGACAGGGGCAGAAAGCCTTTTGTGTTTATCTGTTGCCGAAACTGATTACTGCAGTTTGGCCAAAGCTGCTTCCAGCTGTCCCAACATGGTATCGATTTCTTCTTTCTTACAAGTACCTACGCTTAAGCGATACCAAGGACTGGTACTACCCGCACCAAATGCATGGAAGGGTACAACAGCAATTTTTGCTTCAGCAAGAATATAAGAGGTCACGTCAGCCTGCGATTCTAGCAATACGCCCTCGGCAGTTTTCTTACCAGCTAAATCCAGTTGAACGGTTAAATAAATAGCAGCTTGCGGCGCTACACAATCAACCTGATAGCCCTTGGCCTTGAGTTGCATAAAGCCACGGTGGATACGGCGTAGTCTTTCTTCAATCTCGGCTTTGAAATCTTGCAGGTAACGTTCAATGGCTTCGTTTTGTACCAAGTATTTGGCCACAGCTTTCTGTTCAGCCATTGGTGCCCATGCGCCTACGTGACTGAGGATGGCTTTCATCTTGGCAATTACTTCTGTTGGCCCTAAAGCCCAGCCCACACGCACACCTGTTGAGGCAAATACTTTGGAAATACCATCAATGAAAATGGTGTATTCCTTCATGCGTGGACGCAGGCTAACAGGATTGTAATGCACCGTCTCACCATAAGTAAGGGTCCAGTACATCTGATCGAACATGAGGTAGAGTTTTTTATCATAATCACCTCTACGCTCATTTTCTTCTAAGATCAAATCACAAATCGCTTCAAGTGAATCCTTGCTTAGTGTAGTACCTGTTGGGTTTTGAGGTGTACACAAGCAAAGCAGGGTAGCGCCTTTGATATGTTCTTTGATCTGTTCTACTGTTGGCATGAAGTGATTGTCCACTTTACACTCAATCACACAATGCTCACCTTGGGTAAGATGTACGTAGTGGTTATTGTTCCAGGAAGGAACAGCATAGATCACTTTATCGCCTTTATCAACAATTGTCTTGAATAAGGTATAGATCAAAGGGCGGCCGCCTGATGCAATCTGCACTTCGTTGGGTGCATAATCAATGCCTTCCCATTTTTTGATGAATGCACAAACAGCCTGGCGCAGCTCAAGAATACCATCAGCAGTTGGATAGTTGGTATAGTGTTGTTGATAGGCTTCAATAATGGCTGCTTCTAATTCTTGGGGAATGGGAAATACTTTCGGATCAAAGTCTCCTATCGTAAAGTTGTAGATCTTCTCTCCGTTACGAATACGCTCACTGATAGCGTTGCCCAGTTTAACAATTTCACTACCTATCAGTGTTTCAGCCAGATTGCTGAGTTTGGTATTGCCCATGACTTTTGTTTGAGTCGCAAAACTACGTTTTCAGCAGCAATAGCGTGTCATTGTTCTGTCTGAACTTGATTTGGTAAAAATAACAACATGGTTTTCAGTGAATCACTACAGCTTTCTTACTTTTAATGAAAGAATAAAGATGCGTAAGCTGGCGATCCTGGTGATGGTATTTTTTTTGTGTGCTAAATCCTTTGCGCAGGATAGTTTAACTGTAGCGCTTTCTTCAACAAGCTATAAAAATGGTGATTCGCTTGAGCTGTATTGTCAGCTGCCCGCTAGCCAAATGAGTAAGCTAAAAGCTGCAACACTGCATGTTTGGATTGATGATTTAAAAACTAAAAGGCGTTGGAAATTTCGCTATCCTTTCGTTAATGGAGAAGTTAGTGCTGCTTTGCAGGTGAGCGATGCCATACCTACCGGTAATTATGCCATCAATTTTCTAGTACAATCTGGCTTTTATCGTATTTATGGAAGTATTCCAGATTACAGTAGAAAAGATTCTGTTATCAATTATGTGATGCAAACTGGTAACAAACGTTCATTGATTGACAGAGTGTCGGTGAATAAAAATGGTGACTTTGTCATGAAACCGATGTTGTTTCAAGATACTGCCCGTTTTATTTTTTCTCCTGCTGTCAAATCAAAGGAGAATTACCTGGCAGTAACCATAAGAACGCCTATTGATTCAACTTTTGAGCCTGTACTATCTGCAACCAGATTTATCCGGGTTGGCGATATTCCAGCAGCAGGCTATGCTGCACAAACCTATCAGTTCAGTGTGGAAGATCCTGAAGCATCACAGTTATTGCCTGATGTAACGGTTTTTGCCAAGACAAAAACAAAAGCACAGCTATTTGAAGAAGAATATACATCTGCCTTTTTCAAAAGCAGTGAAGCCAAGACTTTTGATGGCATAGATTCTGATGAGTTGGCCAAAGCCCCATCTCTGGGTTGGTTTCTTCAGCAAAAAGTTCCGGGACTCACTATCGAAACAGATTCAGCAGATAACGAAGTATTCAAGTGGCGGGGTGAGATTTGTAATATTTTCATTGATGAGCAACTGATGATGGCAGGTGAGCATCAAACTATTATGCCAAGAGAAATCGCATTGCTCAAAGTATTTAACCCACCCTTTAATTACAGTATGACAACAGGTTTTGCAGGAGCAATAGCCATATACACAAAGCGTGGTCGGTATGGAGATATGAATTTACCGAGGTATTCATTCCGCTTAAGAGGCTATACCGGATTCGATGGTGTCTGGAAATAATGAATCCCGAAATTTCGGGATCCATTGTTGAAACAGTCATCAAACCTCACTGTATTTTATTTGCCGGCTTTTTCTTTTTCAAGTTTTTTAATGATCGCATTGACTACCGGCTGAACATCTTTATCGGTAATTTTTTTACTATTGACTTCGTCACTAGCCCAACCCTGCCAGATGGTTTTATCTGTAGAAGCATCAATCAGGGATATTGTAAGTGTACCTTCATTTACTGTTCTGTTTACCTGTTGGTATCCCATGAACTGTGAAGGATAAAATATAGGGACCCATCTTCTGTTGAAAGGGCTATATACCCAATTGGTGAAAGGTTGAGAATACATTGCATTCTGATCCTGTCGCTGCTCTTTTTGCAGTAATACATCATATGTAACCAATACATCTGGGTTCGACTTCACTTCCCGCAAACCCATCTCTTGCAATTTATTATTGATAGAGTGTTTGATATTTCTATCTGTTAAATCACTGATACCCTTTTGTTGTTCGTGATTTTTTTCTGCCCATGCATAAGTTTGTATAGAAGCGATATTGGCGGTTTCATCTTTCTGCACTTTGGCAATAGTGCCACAACTGCTAAGTAAAAATATCAGACTAAATAATCCTGTGATCCATGTGAATTGCTTTTTCATAATGCATTTGTTTATGTTCATTAATCATGTGCTTACATACTATCAGATTCAAACTGTGTGCCGATGCTTACTAAAAAGAGCCTAAAGAAATCTCAATACACTGTTAAGATGCTTGATAATGAATAAAATAGAAAAGGTCCCGTTTAGGAGCCTTGACAATGACATGACCGTTTTAAAGCTTATTTAATACTGCGAAAGCGCATTAATTCTTTCTGGTCCTTATAGAAAATCAATTCATGATTACTGATGACATATCGATTTACATCAAATAGTGTGGCGTTAAAATATTGCTCTCCACGTCCGGGACAAGCCATCATGGTAGATGCCATATTACTATCAAAACGGAGTGTATCTTTTTTGATGCGCAGATTACCATGAATTTGGTTACACCCATTATTGCCACTGAAATGTTTGTTTGCTGCATCTATCATCAGTGTGGGCATTTTATTGCGAAAAATTTCTTTCAATGGTTTTGCTGCACCTGTGAGTTCAGATAGTTCCCATTTACCTGTTGGGCTCTTTTGCGTCCAGCCTGTGTAACTAAGTATTGAGAGCAAGAAAATTGTAGTAAGCTTTTTCATTGTATTTACTTTAATGATAAGCACGCCAAAGCTTATGCCACAAAGTTGAATCGCTCAATTGGTAACAGCAGATTAACGAAATCTGTTAAACAGGGTTAATTGTGTAAACTTGATTAAACCCAAACAAAAACCCACCGAATTCGGTGGGTTTTGCTCTTTATTGAATGGGTTGATAATCTCGGAAAAACTTGAGTGGTTTGCTTTCCACCAGTTGTCGGTACCCCGTCCATTTATTGGTGAAGAAATCGTTCACTTTATCTACTGTTTGCTTAATCACTTCTTCTGCTTCAGCAACCAGTCTTTCTTCCTGTTCACCCGGCGCAACAGATTTACCGCTGATGTATTGTTGTGCTGTACGTACGACTGTCATCACCGTTACTTGCGGTACCTGACCATAACCTTGTCTGTCTGATGTTTTACCATTCACAAACTCACGGATCTCCTTGATGGCCTCTGTAATCTTGGTTGTTGCTTTACGTACAGTATCCGCATCACGTCCATTGGCATCCTTCAGTAATGCATTCACTTTCGCGATCACATCATCTGTTTCCTGCAAACGATCCATGGCTGCGTTCAGTTTATCACCGCTCTTGCGTAAGCGATCATACAAAGCTTTTTGCGCCAGCTTCACACTGTTCATATTGCCGATACGTGGATCATCTTTTACAGTAACAAACAGCGAATCTTTTTCCTTACCGAAACTCAGCACCATTTTATACGTACCAGATAATACTTGCGCACCGCCCGGCTCAAAGCCGCCGCCTCCGCCGCCGCCAAAGCGGCCACCACCGCGACCACCACCGCCGCCGCCGGCACGTGGTGCACCGGGTGCACGGAATCCACGTTCTTCTAATCCCCAGTATTGTCTGTTCAAGCCACTATCTGCTTTCCAACGCAGGTTGCGGATGATTTCATTCTTATCGTTGTAGATGCGCACCATTACAGTATCGCCGCCACCGCCGCCAGACATGGCGTCAATCTGAGAACGGAACTGGGCTGGAATCATCGCACCATATTTGCTCATGATTTCATCAAAGCTCATCGTCTTCATCTCGGGTGGTACAGGCATGCCCATACTAGTGGCCATATTGATGAGTTGTGTTACGCGCTCATCAGTTCCACCTTTATTGTCTGCATCTTTCTTTACTTCTTTTTTAGCCAGTTCTTTCACATAGAAAGAAACAGGGAAACCTCTGCGTCTGTTCTCAGCATCCCATACGCCCCAAGTGCTCCACTCATAACCCGGTGCATTTTTGTATGATGCTTGAATGGCTTCAGCAGGTGCAGATACAATAAAGTTTCTTGCAGGAATACCTTTTGTAGCAGCCAGTTTGCGCAGCGGACGAATATCATCCAACACCCACAAGCTGCGGCCAAATGTGGCGATAGCCAGATCCGCTTCTCTTTCCTGAATCGCTAAATCATAAGTAGATACTGCAGGATAACCATTCTTCCATTGCTGGAATGTGGCACCATTATCCAAGCTGATCCACAGACCTTGCTCAGTACCTACAAAAATTAAATTGGGTTCTGTTGGATCTTGCAATGCACACAAAGCATAACCGGTAACTTTCTTTTCATCTACCAGTCTGGTCCAAGTTTTACCAAAATCAGTTGTGCGGAAAATATAAGGTTTGAAATCACCGCGACGATAATCATTCACAACAACCAATGCCTCGCCAGCATTGTGGCGCGATGCACGAATCTGTGGTACCCATGCACCTGCAGGCAATCCAGGAATCTTTCCACGGAAATTGGTCCATGTTTTACCACCGTCTGTTGTCAATTGTACATTGCCATCATCTGTACCAACCCAAATCACACCCTGCTGTTTTGCAGAAGGCTCAATAGCAATAATGGTACAATGGTTTTCAGCACCAGTGATGTCTACACTCAGACCACCATTGTTACGCTGATCAATCTTAGCGCTGTCGTTGGTTGAAAGATCAGAAGATATTACTGACCAGCTAGCGCCTTTGTTGGTGCTTTTGTGTACATGCTGGCTACCATAGTAAATGGTTTTCTTATCAAAAGGATCTTGTGCAATCGCTGCATTCCAGTTAAAACGCAAACGTGTTTTTGCATCAGGTGCTGGCGGACGAATCTGCCACTGCTCACCGGTTTGTACATTGTAACGGCCAACATTACCGCCCTGGCTCATCGCATATACCCAATTGGCATCTTCAGCATCTGGCATTACATCAAAACCATCACCACCCCAAAGACTTTCCCAATAGTAGTTTTTGATACCACCACTGATCCATGTGTATGCTGGTCCGCGCCAACTACCATTATCCTGCATACCACCCATAACGTTATAGGGTGTTTCATTATCTACATTGATATGGTAGAACTGACCAACAGGTAATTTCTCATCAAACATCCAAACTTTACCGCCATCGCGCGTAATACCAATACCACCATCATTACCATCTACAATGAAGTTGGGATCATCGGGGTGAATCCAGAATGCATGGTGATCTGGGTGAATACCACTGTAAGGAATCACCGTTGTGTAATTCTTACCACCATCAATACTTACTGTTACAGTCTGATGAATCATCCACAATTTGTTTTCGTTCTTGGGATCACAGATGATATCCTGAAAATAGAAAGGACGATTGGTAACGATAGCAGGATCAGCAGTTACCAACTCCCACTTGTAGCCACCATCATCACTCTTATACAAACCATTCTTGGTGGCTTCAATCAATGCATAAACGCGATTGGGATTGCTGCGGCTGATGGCCAGACCAATACGACCATAATTGCCATCAGGTAAGCCGTGTTCCTTACCCAGTTTGGTGAATGATTTACCACCATCCACTGTCATGTATAAGCCGCTGCCCTTGCCACCACTCTGCAAACTGTAAGGTGTGCGGTAGTGATGCCACATGGCAACGAATAATTTATTGGGATTGGATGGATCCATGATCATATCAGCTACACCAGATGTGTCGTTGGTGTAGAGAATCTTGTTCCAGGTTTCGCCACCATCGGTTGTTTTGAACAAACCCTTATCAGGATATTGCGCATAAGGATTACCAATAGCGCCGGCATATACTGTATTTGGATTGTTTGGATCAACGATGATGCGATGGATGTTTCTGGTTTTCTCCAGTCCCATACGCTTCCAAGATTTACCACCATCCAGTGTTTTGAAAATGCCTTCACCAATATTGATGGAGTTACGCGGGTTACCCTCACCGGTACCTACCCAAACCACGCTTGGGTTGGATTGCTGTACGGCTAGTGCGCCGATGTTTTGAATGGGTTGTTCATCAAACACGGGTGTCCAGCTATTGCCGGCATTGGTGGTTTTCCATACACCGCCCGATGCTGCACCCAGCCAAATGGTATTGGGATCTTTCACTACTACATCAATCGCAGTAATACGACCACTCATACCGGCTGGGCCGATATTGCGGGGTTTCCATGTTTTGAAATGCTTGTTCAGGTCAACTGTTTGCGCCTGTGCCAGCTGACAACAGAGTGCTGCAGCTGCTAATCCGATCAGTTTTCTCATGCAGAAAATTTTTGGGATCGGTAAGTTCTGAAATAATACAGCCCCCGCCAAAATTTCATGGATGAGTGGCTACCTGCTTGCCCTTGTTGGTCTTCTGACCAACAAGGATGTTACTGGTTTTTTGTTGCTGGTTGGTAGTGCTCCGCGTATTCATTGTTTGATCTATAAACATATGCTACGCAGTGGCGCTTGCTTGTTAACGCTCAGGCCGCTGAGCCTCGTCCCTGCTTCCGGTCTGCTTGCCCCTGTTGGTCTCCTGACCAACAGGGGGGTTGATGGTTTTTTAGGTTTCTGGTTAGTAGTGACAAGCGCGATGAGGACACTACTTGATGACGGCTGTGTTCTACCCCCGCTTCATCTTCAATTGATACTTATCCAGTAATCCTTCTAAATTATCAGGAGAGAAAACAGCTTTCTTCAATCTGTTTTGTTCCGGATCAATGCTAAAGTGTAGGGCTGTGCTGAAATTGGCGCCTTCCAAATTGGTTTGATGGAAAATGGTTCTGCTTAAATCAGCACCACTGAAATCAACGCCGCTGCAATCGGCTTCAGTAAAATCTGCATCTTGTAACTGACAATTCTGAAAAACATGCTGCTTCAGCTTCATTTGTTGAAAGCTGGCATATTGCAATTGACATTGGATATACTGCGCACTGAAGAGAAATCCATCGCAATCGCTAAAGACCAGTCCGGTTAGTTTACAATCGTTGAAGACCACATCCCGCAACACTGTTTTAAACAGCTTGGCATTGCTGAGCTGACAATGTTCAAATCGACAATCAATAAAGTGACTATGCGAAAGATCAGCGCCAGATAAATCAATCTGCTTGAATACGCAGTTTTCATACTCGCCTTTTGCTAATCCCTGCTTGGTGTACTCAGCTTGCGTAAAAGTTTGGTCTGTGAAATATTGTTCAGCCATTAATACGTGCGTTTCAATTCAGGATTGGTCAGAATGACAAAATCGCCCAGCTGACTGAAACTTTCCCAATTTGGATTGACAAAGCTTTTGTCTGAGAAGCAACTGATATTGAGGATGCGCAGCTTCTTGTTGCGCAATTGTAATTGTGCTGCTGTGCCCAATTTTTCATCTGAGTGAAACTTACCCACGCAATGCAATACTTTTTGTCCGCGATTTTCTTTTAGAAAACGATGGATACTATAACTCATGCCTGCATCCCACAGACTCTGGCTGTGGTAAATACTATTACTGCTACTGCCCGGACTACCTTTCATAATATCCATAAACTTTTCACGATAACGACCGGTTAATGTATCATAAGGCAATGGCGGTAAGAGTTTTCTAGACTCTTTGGGTAATACATCCAGTGAAGCCATGCCTTTACGGCTTACCATGGTTACATATCTGCGTGGCGGATTAGCAGCAACCACTTTTAATTGATTGGCTTTTGCAAACTCAATCATGGGTCGATAATCTCTGTAATTACTCCATAAACGCAGGTCCTTACTCATTCGCGATTCATCAATCAATCCGGCTAAGTATTCATTCAATACCAATTGTCCGTCTGTTTCAAACATTTCCAAGCTCAGACTGATTTTATTGCCATAAACTGAATGCAATGCTTTGAAGATTGTTGCTTCTAGATAATGGCCTGCGCTGTCGTTATGCTCTTCACCAAAGAACAATACGTCTGCATCAGCCATCGCTATAACAATCTGTTCAATACCGATGATTTGTTTTGTTCTAGTATCATAAATCTTGTAGTGCTGTTGCATATCTGTTTGTGCAATAGCAGCAAAACCTGTAAGACAGAGTATGGTGATGATGAATGCGCGCATGAAAATTCTTTTCGTGAAAGTACTGTTTATTTCAATCGCTCAGGCCGCTGGGCCTCGTCCCTGCTTCCGGTCTGCTTTGGCCGCTCATGCCCTTGTTGGTCGCCCGACCAACAAGACTAGTACTAGTTTTTAGTTGCTGGTTAGTCGTGTTCAGCACGGTGAGGACAACGCTTATTGCTCTTTGCTTAATGCGTTGGAATCGGTAATCCCTGCTGGCGCAGAAAACTCAGCCTATCCCAATACCCTCGCTGAAAGCGAATCTTCCCTTCGATGATCTGAAAGAAGCCGCAACCGCGTAAGCCCTTAGGATCCTTCCATTCCATGATGGCCCAGTCGCCATCCTCAAACATGTTTTCAACGATGCACACCATTTCTGCCTGAGCAAACTCCTGTTCAAACATGGCTTGAATAGCAGCCCTGCCCACCAATGGATCTGTATTCACCTGATGATTGATGGCATCTTCATGATACAAATCAGCCAACGCATTCGCATCGTAGCGGTTGAATGCATCAACCCATTGTTGTAAAACTTGTTTGGGAGTAGTCAATGATAGAATGATTGAATGATAGGGTGAGTGGATGTGTTGATAAATCTTAATTGAAATTAATGAAGAATAAGGATGATTTATGGATGATATTAATTTTAGCATCTCAGTAATATGAAAAAACGGATTTGCATATGCTTTTTATTCGGGCTCATTTTTGCCTGTCATCCAAAAACGCATCCGGCAGCAGATGCAGTAGTTGGCGTGTTAAATACCTATTTAACTGATTCTCTTTTTCTGAAAACAGGTAATCTCAGACCTTATCCTGGAGAAATTGCCGACAAAAATGTAAAAGCTTGTATTGCTTTTCAGATAAACTTAGTAACAGATACAGGAATGACCACTATCATCAACAATGCATTCGGTTTTCAAGCAACTCAACTGTCAATATCACCTCAATCAATATTTATTGCTTGTGCTAATAAAATTCAAACTGGTCAATTAGACACAGCTGCAAACCCTTACAAGCCCATCAAGCAATATCTGGGTGGCATTGTGCTTAATGGAATTTATGCGGTTAATGGACGTCTGGATGAGTACTGTATCAATATTGTTGTCATAGGAAAGCCGGGTACAAAGTCACAAAAGAACATTTTGCTCTTGGTAAAGAAGGAGGCAGACAGCTGGCGTATTATTCAAGAAGAGCTTGTCTGGATAGGTTAAGGCTTATCCAAAACCTGTGCATGCTGATATACTAAAATCTAATATAACTTGTGATGGTGGTTGCCATTTTGATGGACCTACAAAATACATAGATGTATGGAAGCTGAACTAAAATATAGTTTTATAACTTTAAAAAGCAAATCTTGAAAACATTATTAAAATATCTTATTCTACTTAGTTTTGCTGCTTCATGCAATCCTAGCTTTAGAAATAATTATAGTATTGATTCTAAACAAATAAAAAGAGTAAGAATTCATGAAGGATTTATTTGTACTAATTTTAAGAATGAGGTTTTTATCCAGTGTTTGCGGAAGATATATGCGAAAGAATTAGTAACGTTAGACTCTCTTGATGGTTCAACTGCGGCAAATAAAGAGCATCTCGGTTATGATGCTCAAACCTTACACCTTATTGATAGCTTAGCATCAGTTTTTTCTAAAAGACCTGAAATGAATTGGCATATTGAAAATAAAAGAGTCATAATAAACTTATGTTTGGAATATAGAAACAGTAAAGATGTTGATCAAATTGCATTAAGAATTGCAAAAGATCTCAGAAAGAAGTATATGTAGAGCACAAAAATTTATTTCTTATGGTATTTACCAATTTTCTTTGTGTTAATTTCCTTGTCATAGGTAAGCCTTTAGATAATGCACAAAAGAACATTTTACTCTTGGTAAAGAAAGAAGTAGATAGGTGGCGTATTATTCAAGAAGAGCTTATCTGGATTATATAGGACTTCTGCTTATACACAAAAAGCTACATAGTATTAACCCTGTAATATCAAATATGTTAAGTTTGTTCTCTAATTAAAATGAGTGATTCTGTGGTGAAAATTTTAGCACCTACTTTTACGTTTTTACTTATTTCTTTTGAAGTAGATGGACAAGTTCGTAGTTGGAATAATAACTATCAATCAGACTCAATTAAGCTTGTAATTGGTAAAAACATCTTTCGAATACAGTTATCTAGTGCTTTTATTATTCCTGGCTATGGGGATATTCAGCTTTTAGGAAACTATGAAACACGCATTTCCAGAGATATATCTCTTAACACCAGAGCCGGACTATGTTTTCAACTTGCGAATATCAATAGGTCTTCAAGCTTAAGAACTAAAACAGAAATAGGTTATTATGCATTTGCTTCAGTTGAAGCACGCTATTTCTTTTTGATGAGAAGCCGAATTGCTGCAAAAAGAAAAATAGCTAATTATTCGGGCTTTTATTTAAGTGCCGAACAAAATCTATTATCACCACCCATATTACTACAGAATATTGAGGAAGCAAAAGCACTTGATGCGAAAACCGCTTTCTATATCAATACAGGATTTCAAAAACAATTTGGAAACCTATCTTTTAATTGGTCAATAGGGGTAAGTCCGTACCGCGTGAATCTCACAAAAAAAGATGCTTATTTAGTTCCCGTTCAATCTTGGCTAAGTCTTGGCTATGTATTTGGCCCATCTAAATAAACAATATGAAACAGTTATTTGTCTTCTTAACGGTCGTTTCTTTTACTTGTAATCTGCTCAAGGCACAAGATAGCAGCTATCAGCAGCAAACGGTAAATGTACTTAGGGCACAGTTTGTTTTTTGGGGTGTTAATTACGAGCATACAATTGGGCGTAATCAGACTATTCATGGCAGCATCAATCTTTTTGATCAAATAAACTTTAGCTATAGTAGTAGTCTTGGCTATCAATTTGCTTACCCCTTTACGCCTTCAGTTGGTTTACAATACAGATGGTATTACAACATGAAACGTCGTTCCGCCCTCAATAGAAGTACTTTTTTAAATAGTGGAAATTACTTGGCTGGTGGTTATCGACTGAGTTTGCCTACTAATCTCTACGACAAGGTTAGAAGACCTGAAAATAATGTTGCATTGTATTATGGGATTCAAAGAAACTTCAAAAAGCGATTCTATATAGACATGGGCGCTGGCCTTATTTATCGATTTAAACAAGACGCCATCCTTTCCGGGCCTGTTTGGAGTGGTGTTAGATATACTGTTGCTGATAAAGTATCATTTGGAGGCTTCCTAAACTTTGGTATATGGCTGAATAAGCGTTGACTGTCTCTATAATTTTATTATAATCTTTACCAAAGAAATAAGCTTGATTGTTCTAGACGCAAGAAGTAAGCTTCTCCAAAACCTGTATCTTCAAACAAAAGCATTCCTTGCCTAACCCTATTTTCAAGAAACCCGCTGCTGTTGCTGTGTATGCAGCAGTAGCTGCATTCCTAACCTACATGCTCATCTTTGGGTTTCGTAAATCATTTACCGTTTGCACATTTGACGGACTTCGGTTCTGGGGACTAGGCTATAAAACCTTGTTGGTGATTGCACAAGTGCTGGGTTATATGTGCGCCAAGTTTTACGGTATCCGTTTTATTGCAGAACTCAAAAGAATGGGCCGCAACAAAACCATTCTCTTACTCGTAGGCATTGCCTGGCTGGCTTGGCTATTGTTTGCCATTACGCCTGCACCCTACAATATTGTCTTTCTTTTTCTGAATGGTTTTCCTCTCGGTATGCTCTGGGGTGTGGTCTTCAGTTATGTAGAAGGTAGAAAGAGTACTGATTTTATTGGTGCAGCTTTAGCAGTGAGTTTTATCTTTTCCTCCGGCTTTGTAAAAACTGTTGGTGGTTGGCTCTTGCTGCACCTGCAGATTAGCGAGTTTTGGGTGCCATTTTGTACAGGTCTTGTTTTTGCTTTGCCTTTATTATTGTTTGTATGGATGATGGAACAAATACCAGCACCATCCGATGCAGATGCAGCTGCGCGCATGGAGCGTGTACCCATGAGCAGTGCAGAAAGAAGAGCATTGATCCGTCGCTTTCTGCCGGGCATCATTGCAGCAGTAGCTATTTATTTGTTTGCCACGATCTTCCGCGATATCCGCGATAATTTCAGTGCAGACATGTGGAAGGAAATGGGTTACCTCAACCAGCCTGCCATCTTCACCAGAACAGAACTGCCCATCACTTTAGCTGTGCTGGCATTGATTGGCAGTATGGTCTTCTTGCAAAACAGTTATCGCGCTTTTCTCATCACGCATGGCATCATTGCATTGGGTTTTATCATCGCGGGTAGTAGCACTTGGTTGTTTCTGCATCAGCAATTATCGCCCATTGCTTGGATGACACTGGTGGGGTTGGGACTTTACATGGTGTATATTCCTTTCAACTCTATTTATTTTGAACGCATGATTGCGGCTTTCCGCTTCAGCGGGAATGTGGGCTTTCTAATTTATGTGGCAGATTCCTTCGGCTATCTCGGCAGTGTGGGTGTGCTGATGAGCAAGGAACTGTTCCGCGTGCAACTCAACTGGGTTAACTTCTTTGCACAGTCGGTTCAAATTCTAAGTATCGCAGGTGTAGCGATTACTTTATTTGCGACTATTTATTTTGTGCGCAAACATGGAAAGCAAGAATTAGGTTTTATAAAGCCTTAACCGCAAAGTCGCTAAGACGCAAAGTTGCGCTAAGCATTTGCGAATCTTTTACAAGTAAATACAAAACTATTCTTTGCGAAACCTCGCGTCCTTGTGTCTTTGCGGTGAAACCTATGACATCAATGCTTACATGCATCAGTTCATAATGAACCAAAGGCTAAAGACTAGTCGCCAAAGACCGTTTTCAATTATCCTTTCTTCTGCTCCTGATATTTCTTCTCTGCTTCCTTGGCTTTTTCAAAATCCAACACCACACCATTGATGCAATAACGCAAACCTGTTGGTGGTGGACCATCTTCAAATACATGACCTAAATGCGCTTTGCATCGGCCGCATTGTGTTTCTGTGCGCACCATGCCGTGGCTATTATCCGGCGTATAAATAATGGCACCCTTGCTGATGGGTTCGTAAAAGCTGGGCCAGCCGCAACCGCTGTCGAACTTGGTATCGCTCTTGAACAAAGGATTGCCGCAGGCAGCACAATAGTAAGTGCCTACTTCCTTGAAGTTTTCAAACTTGCTGGTCCAGGGTCTTTCAGTGCCTTTCTGTCGGGCGATATAATACACTTCAGGAGAGAGCATTTTCTTCCACTGATCATCACTCAGCACCACTTTACTGCTATCTGTTCTGGAGTATACGGGGTTGTTTTGTTTTGACTCGCTCATTTTCTTGTTGGTATTGCTTTGAGAATAACAGCTGCTGAACAGGATGGTTGCCAGTGCTGTACAGATGATGGTTTTCATCTTCATTGATTTGTTACCCGAAATATACGCGCAAACAATGGCCTTGGTTTGATTTTGTGGAAGTTTGCCGGAACAAAATCGGTCAAAACACCCTCATTTTCAAGGCCTGACCGGTTTTGTGAAAGGTTTATTAAAATCCAGTCGTTATATTTGTTCCTCACTCAAGGTTAGTTAGTAGATGCTGAATATCATTCTGTTTGGCCCCCCCGGCAGCGGAAAGGGAACACAAAGCGAGCGACTCATTGAAAAATATGGGCTGAAACATCTCTCCACCGGCGATTTGCTACGCAGCGAAATAGCCGCCCAGACCCCATTGGGTATGGAAGCCAAAAACCTCATGGACAAAGGCCAACTGGTACCCGATGAAGTGGTGATTGGTATGATCAGCACGGCACTGGAAAACAATCCCCAAGCCAAGGGTTTCTTATTCGATGGTTTCCCTCGTACAGAAGCACAGAGCGAAGCATTGGATAAACTGCTGAAACTGAAGCAGACAGAAATCCTGGTGGTACTGGCTTTGGAAGTGAGTGAAGAAGAATTGGTGAAGCGATTACTCAACCGCGGACTCACCAGCGGCCGCAGCGATGATACCAATGAATCGGTGATTCGCGCCCGTATTGCTGAATACCATAAGAAGACTTCTGCCGTGGCAGATTACTACAGCCGCTTCGATAAAGTAGTAAAAGTACCCGGCGAAGGCAGCATTGATGAAATATTCAATAGCCTGTGCAGCGAAATTGAAGCAAGACTGTCTTAATATTATTGATCCTTTAGTTTTTTCAACCAATACTAGTTGTTAAGCCCCTGCAATACTGCGGGGGTTTTTCATTTCAGCCGCCTAACTTCGCAGCTCATGCCTGCCATATGATGGAAGACAAAATACTTTTCCTCAAGGAGGAGTTTGTGCCCCTGCTGCGCCAGCTTCAACCCAATGCCCAACCGGCTTGGGGTAAAATGGATGCCCAGCAAATGGTGGAACACCTGCGCAATGCATTCAAAGTAGCCAATGGCAAGTTTCAAGTGACTGAGATGATAACCACCGATACCGCACACTTGGAAAAACTGCAGGCTTTCATCATGACGGATAAACCCTTCCGCGAGAACACCAAGTCACCAGCTTTACCGGATGAGCCGCTGCCCAAAAGATTCGATAGTCTTTCAACGGCTATTGATAAATTGGAAGAAGAACTCAAAGCCGTATTTGCAGTTTACGAAGCCAACCCTGCGTTAGAGATACTGAATCCGGTATTTGGTAAACTGAACTTTCACCAACAAGTAGCGTTGCTATACAAACATGTTACCCATCATTTACACCAATTCGGATTAAAGACCCATGCGTAAATATTTTGTTTGGATTCTACTCTTTTTTGTAACTACTGCACAAGCACAACAGCTGCTTAAGCCCGGCTTTGATGCAGATGAATATGCCGACCTGCTCTTCATGAATTTCTACATGATGAACAAAACTGCTTATGTGGGTAAAGACACCACTATGCTGAAAGGCAGTTACAGAAAATTGTATCAATCACCTGAAGTAGGATTATACAATCGAGTAGAGCTATTCAAGCGTAGTGATGGTGTAGGTATCATCAGCCTACGCGGCACAGTGATGAAAACCGAAAGCTGGTTAGAGAATTTTCATGCAGCCATGATTCGCGCCAATGGCAGTTGGCAAATCAATGATTCAACCGTATTTAAATACCAATTGGCAGCAGATAGCAATGCGTATGTGCATGCGGGCTGGATGATTGGTCTCGCGCATCTCGCACCCATCGTGTTACAACAAATGGCGCAACAACCCATGAAGGAGTGGATCATCATGGGGCATAGTCAGGGTGGCGCATTGGCATTTCTCATGACTTCTTATCTGCATTATTATTTTAAGCAGCAACAACAGTCCTATCATTTCAAAGCTTATTTCAGTGCAGCACCCAAACCGGGTAATCAAGTATATGCGTATGATCTGGAACACATCACCCGCGATGGTTGGGGTTTTCGTGTAGTGAATAGTGCCGACTGGGTGCCGGAAACACCATTCACGATTCAGAAAGTAGAAGACATGAATGCAGTGAATCCTTTTGCCAATATCACCAACCTGCTGGGTAATGTACCTTTCTTTACGCGTGTAGGATTGAACTATGCGTTCAACAGAATGCGCAAAGGCACTTCCAAAGCCACACGTATTAACAGAAAGTATCTGGGTAATTTGATTTATCCGCAGATCAACATAACCCTGCCGCAATTGCGTAAGCAGGAGTTTGTGTACAGCTCGCAATTCATGACAGCCGGCACGCCGGTGATTTTGATGGCGAACAAAACCTATTTAGATAAATATCCTTTTGATGGAAAGAATCTATTCATCCATCACATGTATCAACCATATCTGGATGTATTACGCATCTATTATCCTGCAAAAAAATAAATGATGAAACTAGAGAATTACATACTCGGAAAATGGATTACGGGCGATGGTGATGGTCAGCCACTCTATCACGCTGTTACAGGCGAAACCATTGCAGCCGCTAGTACTAAGGGATTGAATTTTGCAGATGTACTGCAGTACGGTAGAACCAAGGGTGGTGAGGCATTGCGCAAGATGAGCTTCCAGGAGCGCGGCCTCATGCTGCGTGCACTGGCTTTGCACTTGCGTAATCATCTAGATAAATTTTATCAAATCAGTTACAAGACTGGTGCTACCAAAGCAGATAGCTGGATTGATATTGAAGGCGGTATTGGTAATTTGTTCGCTAACGCATCGCTGCGCAGAAAATTCCCGAATGAATCTTTTGCCTTGGATGGTGAGGGACATATGCTGGGTAAGCAAAATACGTTTATGGGTCACCACCTCTTGGTGCCGAAAGAAGGTGTGGCCATTCATATCAATGCATTCAATTTTCCGGTGTGGGGTATGTTGGAAAAAATTGCCGTGAACTTACTTGCAGGCGTACCTGCTGTAGTGAAGCCAGCAACGGTAACATCCTTTTTAACGGAAGCAGTGGTGCGTGAGATTGCCAACTCGGGTATTCTGCCAGATGGTACATTGCAATTACTCTGCGGTTCTGCGGGTGATTTGTTGGATCATGTGCAGTCGCAGGATGTAGTCACTTTCACCGGTTCTGCTTCTACAGGTCTAATGTTGAAATCACATCCAAAAATTCTGAGTGAATCCGTACCCTTCAACATGGAAGCAGATTCCTTGAACTGTATTGTGCTGGGCAAGGATGTGGAGCCGGGTAGTGCCGATTGGGATGTGTTTATCAAAGAAGTGCGCAAAGAGATGACGGTTAAGTGCGGACAAAAATGTACGGCCATCAGAAGAATTTTTGTGCCGGAAGATAAAATGGAAGATGTACAGATTGCATTGGGTAAGGCTCTGGCACAAACCACCATCGGTAATCCACTGAATGAGAAAGTACGCATGGGTGCTTTGGCCGGACAAACACAACGTAACGAAGTGAAAGAGCAGGTGCAGAAATTGCTCGCCTCTTCTCAACTCATTTATGGTTCATTGGATAGTGTAGAAGTGATGGATGCTGACGCAAAGAGTGGTGCGTTTATCAGTCCACTTTTATTGTGCAACACCAATCCCTTCAACAGTGCAGCCGTGCATGAAGTAGAAGCGTTTGGTCCCGTAAGTACTTTGATGCCATATCAACATATCGATGATGCTGTAACGTTGGCCAAAATGGGTAAGGGCTCGTTGGTGTGTAGTGTGGTGACGAGCGATACACAGATTGCGAAAACATTTGTATTGGGTGCCGCATCATATCACGGCAGAATTGTGGTATTGAATAATGCCTGTGCAAAAGAGAGCACGGGTCATGGTTCACCTTTGCCTTTGCTGGTGCATGGTGGTCCGGGCCGTGCAGGTGGCGGAGAAGAAATGGGTGGTGCACGTGGTGTAAAACATTATATGCAGCGTGTCGCTATTCAGGGAACACCGGATATGATTACTGCCATCAGCAATCAGTACCAGCCTTATGCAACGGGTCTGCACGATGGGGTACATCCATTCAGAAAACATTTTGAAGAATTGCGTATCGGTGATCAGTTGATTACAGAAAAGCGGTTGATTACTAGTGAAGACATTGATCGTTTTGCTGCTTTGAGCGGAGATCATTTCTACGCGCATAAAGTCAATACTGATTTCAGCGGTACTATGTTTGAGCGTCAGGTAGCACATGGTTATTTTGTGATGAGTGCTGCTGCGGGCTTATTTGTGGATGGTTCTGAATTAGGCCCGGTATTGCTGAATTATGGTATTGATGAATTGCGCTTCACCAAGCCCGTCTACCCAGGCGCAGAAATTCATATTCGTTTTACTTGTAAAGAGAAAGTGCCACAGGAGCAAAAAGAAGCGAATGATATTCCAAAAGGTATTGTGAAGTGGTATGTAGAAATGATTGATGAAACCAATGAGCATGTGGGTGTAGCCACCATTCTCACTATGGTTAAAATGAAACAAGCTTAAACATTATTTTATGCAAGAAGCATATGTACATCATACAACGGTAGATGGTATTGCTACGATTGAGTTTTATCATCCACAGAAAAATTCCCTACCCGGCGATTTACTACGCGAGTTAGCGGCTACCATTCAAAAAGCAGGTGCTGATGCTAATACGAAAGTGATTGTGTTGCGTTCAGGTGGTGAGAAAGTATTTTGCTCCGGCGCTTCTTTTGATGAATTAATCGCCATTGAAAATGAAGCACAGGGTCTGCGTTTCTTCAGCGGTTTTGCAGAAGTGATCAATGCGATGCGCACCGTACCTCAGTTCATCATTGCCCGTATCCATGGTAAATGTGTAGGTGGTGGTGTGGGTGTTGCTGCTGCTGCTGACTATGCGATTGCTGTGCAAGGTGCTGATGTGAAACTGAGCGAATTGGCTGTAGGTATTGGTCCCTTCGTGGTGGGTCCGGCAGTAGAACGGAAGTTGGGTGTATCTGCTTTTTCACAGTTGGCGATAGATGCATCCATGTGGCGCCCGGCGGAATGGGCTAAACAGAAAGGATTGTTTGCTGAATTGCATGATACTGCTGAGGGTATGGATGATTCTATCAACCGATTGGCAACAACTTTGGCGAAGAGTCATCCTGCTGCTATGCAGGAAATGAAACAGGTATTCTGGAAGGGTACCGAAGACTGGGATACGCTACTGCTGGAGCGCGCTGCCATCAGTGGCCGACTCATCCTAAGCGAGTTCAGTAAAAACTTTATTGCTGCTTTTAAGAAGAAAGCCTGAGTTTTCTCAGTCTTTTTATTTCAACAGATGGATACATTCGCAGTATGAAACAGGTTCAGCTGCTGATGCTATCCATTTTTTGTTGGGGAATTGTTACAGCACAAAAAACGGTGAATCAGGAACACATGTTTTGGACTTCCGTGAACAGCACAATTCGCTTCAGTGATCGTTGGGGCTTGATGGCGGATGTACACATGCGCAGAAATAATTTCATCGCTGATCCGGGCTTTTATTTTATACGTGTTGGTGCCTATCACTGGTTGAATCAGCAAACCATTTTATCTGCGGGTTATGGGCATATGTGGCTGGCGCCAGGTGTTGCAGGCAGACAGAATTTTGTGAATGAGAACCGACTACATGAACAGATTCAGTACAATAGCAAATGGGGCAAACTACAGATTGTACAGAGAGTAAGATTGGAACAGCGCTGGCAGGAGAAAGTGGTGAATGATGTGCGCACGGGACAAACCAGATTCACCAATCGCCTGCGTTTATTATGGAGTTTCAGTTATCCCATCAGTAAAAAGCCGTTTACACCATCGCTTGTATTGGCCGATGAACTGTTGGTGCAGCACGGTAAGGAAATCGTGTATAATAGTTTTGACCAGAATCGCTTATTCTTTGGAATGCGACAAGCTTTGTCAAAAGAATGGAGTTTCGATATTGGCTATATGCAAGTATATCAGCAAAGATTATCTGGCAATGTGTACGACCTGAATCATACCATGCGTCTCTTCTTTTATTATAATGCTGACTGGCGTAAGAAACATGCACCGGTGACGAACCTGCATGATGGTAATTAGGATTAACGCAGTAACCCTGCAGACCACTGAATGGCGTAATAAGATTTGAAGTATTTGATGCGCAACTCAACCAGTTTTTCCTGAGTCTCCATTACTTTGTTCTCACGGCTGTTGATCATGAATAAGGAGCTCTCACCATTGCTAAAGCGAAGCTCTTCATTACGTAACAAGGTGTTGAAAGCAACATAGTTTTGCTGGTACTGGTCCAGCTGATTTTGCAGCTGAAATGTTTCGTTATAATAATTACGTACTTTCAATTCGGTTTCCCAGCGCTTATTATTCAGTTCCAGTTTGGTCTCCTGAATTTTCAATTTTGCTTTTCTGTAATCACCTCGTCCTTCTCGCAGGAAGAGGGGTATTTTGAAATCTAATCCGTATTTGTAGTTGTTCTCTAAGAGATTGCCGCCAAAGTTTTTGAATGCATAATAATCCTTATTGAGTAGATTATATTTCAGGTCAACATAAGGTAGGAAGCTTTGAAACTTCAATTTTCTTTCAATTTCCAGACTATTCAGTTTAAAATCGTAGGCACGCAGTGATGGATTACCAATCATTGCTTGCGTGATCAAACTTTCCATCGGCTCTGCCTGAGCATATTGATTGAACTTTGTTGTATCAGGGTAGAATCTGTCTGATAATAGTACAGCACTATCCTGATCTATCCAGAGAAATGCAGAAATATCTAAGCGAGATGTGTTCAAACGCATGAAAGCTTCTGCTTGTCTGGCGCGAAATGTTTGTACCTGGGTCCATGCTTCCAGTGTATCCATGGGTGAGCGATCACCGTTTTGCCAAGCGATACGTACAAAGCGCAAGCGTTCATTTGCAATCTGCAGAAAGCGGTTATACGTATTGAACAACTGGTAGCTGCCTGCCCAGCTATAATAACTTACATATGCATCAAAAAGCAAGTCGTTAAGCATCTTCAGTCGTTCTTGCTCGCTCATGTTGCGGTATTGCTTGGCCTGCAATACAGCAGCGCGCCGCTTATCCATAAGCAGGCCACGTGCAACAGGCATTTCAATACCAAAATAGCTGGTATTGCCTGAAGTGGTTTCGCTATTCAGGAATGTGCCGCTATTGCTTTCAATACCATACTTTACTTCGGCACCAATCCAGGTAGGGATTTTTAATTCCGGATTCCAGTAGTTATAATAGTTTTTTGCATCGAAAGTTTTTCTTTCGAATTCACCTTGCAAAGCAGGATCAAAATTACCTCTAGCAGCCAGTAATGCAGCTTCGGCAATAGCTACCTGTAAAGATGCTTGTTTGGCAACCGGGTGATTCTGCTTTACCTGCGCAATGTATAGATCAACAGGCATTAACTCAGTGCTGCGGGTTTGTTGTGCCGCCACTGAACTGATATTGATGAAAGAAAGAATGAAGAACAACGCCTGTTTCATGACTTATTTTTTCTTTTCTGCACTTTTATCCTTGCTGTCTTCTGATGCTTTATAATATTCAGGCGGGAATCCGTTGATGTTTCGCCACAGTTCGTACCAGATAAATACGTCTTTCAGCAATGCGATACCATTGGCGCCACCACCCATGCGCAATTGCGGCGGCCATGGTTTGTCTTTGGGATCTTCTACAACGAGAACACGAAACTTGCCGTTACTGCTCACTGATTTTTCAACAGCATAGACCACACCACCAAAAGTACCATAGGATGCTTGTGGCCAGCCGGAGAATACAATTACCGGAAAACCATCAAAGATGAATCGTACTTTTTGTCCCTTAGAGATCAAAGGCAAATCCATCGGCGATACAAACATTTCTACTGCATACTTGATCTTGTCAGGAATAATCTCCACCAGCATATCACCTTCCTTCACCATTTCACCAATACCCGCTTTCCGTGCTTTGGCAATCTGTCCGTCCTGAGGTGCAGTTACATAGTATAATTGATTACGGTAATCGTAATTGGCATAGAGGTTCTCCATCTTTGCCACATCTGCATCACCGGTAGCTGCATTGGATAAAGAAGAGAATCTTTCTCCTTCAGCTTTATTGATCTTATCAATATACTCCTGAATCGTTCCTGCACGTTCCGCGCGAATGCGCTGTATCTCCTGCAGTGATTGCAGGTATTTATTTTCTGCAACTGTTCTTTTGGCCAAAGCATTTTGAAAACTCACTTTTCTTCTTTCATAATCTACCAGAGAAATTACACCTGAGTCCAACATGAGCTTGGCAGCTTCAATCTGTCTTTTGGTTACCATCAACTCATTATCTACCGCACGTACATCCATACTATCGCCCTGCACTTTCAAATCCTGTTGTTGCAGTTTGATGGCCAGCTCTCTCAGCTTGGCATCTCTTTGCTCCTGCAAAGCCTGTACCTGTATGGCAGCTGTTTGCGCTTTGCTGCGATAACCGTCTATAGCAATTTTTTTAGCGTCAATTTGTTGTTTGGTTCTTTCAAGAAGTTTGGGATCGAAGTAGTCAACTTTTACTTCACCCAGTTGCAGAATAGTGTCACCCTTCTTCACAAAATCACCTTCCTTGTAATACCAGTTGACAATTCTACCGGCAATGATGCTATTCAGTTCCTGTGGTCTTTGTTCCTGTAATAGTGTGGTTACTGAGCCGCGTGCACGGATATTCTGCGTCCAAGGCAGAAAAAGCACAACGAATAAAACAATGAGGCTTCCCCACAACCATTTTCTAACCTGACTGGTTTTGTGTACCTCGTAGATTTTTTTGAATGAACCAAGTTTTGGATCATCCACTTGTGATTCAATTTCTATATCAATATATCTGCTCATGTGATTAGCTGTTTTTTGCCTGCCATTGCTGCCAGTTGCCCTGGAAAGTGATGGCTCCATTTTCTACGTACAATAAAATATCACAAGCTTTTGCTATTTCAGCATCTTCTGTTGTAATCAATACAGTTGCTTCTCTGTCTGCATTCAGGTAATCCATAATGTGGTTCTGATATGGTTTCTCCATATGCTGGAAAGGCTCTTCCAATAAGAGTAGCCTGCGTTTGCCAAGAAGCGCACGCATCAATAAAATATCCTGCCTGATTTTACTTGGCAAACGTTTACCGGTTGGATCAAGTTCAGTATCAAAACCTTTGGGTTGCGATTGAATAAAGTTTACCAGTCCGCATCTTTCTGCCAGCTCGGTAATGTCTTTCAGTTGAATTGATTTATTGCCCATGGTGATGTTCTCATACAAAGTGCCATGGAAAATATCCTGCTGACTCAATAGAATACCTGTATTCGCACGCAGCGATGTAAGGTTATAGTTCGCGATAGGTACATTATCTACGAGTACCGAACCTTCGAAATTGGTGAATGCTCCTGTTAACAAGCGAAGAATGGTTGATTTACCAGCGCCGCTTTCGCCCATGATACATACTTTCTGACCTGGTGTAACGTGCAGGTCCATGCCCTTCAGCGCCTGTATGCCATCCTGATATTGGAAGTTTACGTTGTGGAAGTCGATGGAAACACCCTTACCTGTATCAGACATCAATGCTGTGCCTTCTACTTCTGTTTCGCTTTCAGTTACTTTATTCAGTTTCTGAACAGAAGTAAGCACATCATATACTTTGTCCAGATTCATGATCAACTTTTCTACTGAACCAATCACGGTAAGAATTACAATCTCAGCTGCGATAAACTGACCAATATTGATTTGCTGATCCACCAATAACAATGCACCCACAATCAGCATGGCTGCTGTGATTAAAATTTTAAAACTCACCAGACTCCAGTACTGCGTCAACAGAATTCTGAAATGTTCTGTTCTCGAATGGAGGTAACCGCTTAGAATTTTATCGGCTCGTTGCATGTGTAAGTCTGTGCCGCGTGAGTATTTGAAAGATTTAATCACTCGTGCCAATTCTTCCAGCCAAGCTGCTAAACTGTATTTATAGTCACTTGCTTTTAAACTGGTTTCAAATCCTTTGGCAGAAGTGTATTTGATGATCAGGAAAACGATGAAGATCAATACTGCGCCAAAGCCAATGAATACAGGGTGGTAAAATGCCAGTAAGACCAAACCAAAAGTGATTTGAATAACAGCCAGTGGAATTTCCAAGAGCAATTTTTCGATACCCTTTTGCAGGGTAACTGCATCGAAATATCGGTTTACCAGTTCAGGCAGATAGTAATTGTCTAACTTTTCAATATTGAGTCTGGGTAACCTGTCTGCGAACTCAAACGAATAGCGTACAAATATTTTCTGCTGTACTTTTTCTGTAATCTGCATTTGTCTTACCTGCAATAGTCCGTTCAGAAAAACTGCTAAAACCACCAGGAAAATCAGGATGATGATAGAGGTTGAAACAGAGCCGGCCATCACGAAACTGATGATGGTCTGAATACCCAGTGGCATAGCCAGCTGAACCAGACCCGATAAGATGGCAAATATGTAAATGGCAGAAATGTCTTTTTTGTCCAGTCTGAGTATCTGGAATAATCGCTTTAGCGCTCCCGAAGGAGATACTGGGGTGCTTGCCATAAGTTGTTAAAAATCAGGTCGATATATAAATTAATAACGAAAAGTGCTATTCACTTTACAATGATAGTGCCAGTTTGTTCTATGTTGCGCCTTGAAACACTTAAAAATCATTAACATTTATGACCGGAAATATCATCATCAGTAATCTGACGAATCCGGTATTGCTGTTCTTCCTGCTGGGTATTCTGGCTGCACTCGTGAAGAGCGATTTAGAAATACCCGCTTCCAGCTCCCGCTTCATCTCCTTGTATTTACTTTTTTCTATCGGTTTCAGAGGTGGGCAGGAATTGTCACACAGCGGCATGGATGCAACAGTTGGATTAACGCTTTTACTGGCCATGTTATTGGCTGTAATTGTGCCTTTTTATGTGTTTTTCCTCATGCGAACGAGGATGGCTGTTTCCGACGCAGGCGCCGTGGCGTCTGCATATGGCTCGGTCAGTGCGGTTACTTTTGTATCAGCAGCCAGCTTTCTGGAAGCAAGCCAGGTGCATTATGGTGGGCATATGGTGGCAGCGATGGCCTTAATGGAAGCACCGGCTATTGTGGTGGGCGTTGGTTTGATGCGCAAATTTGATAAAGAATCTGCGGGTCAACACCGTTTCAGAACCATAGTACATGATGCATTAACCAACGGTTCAGTACTCATGATTGTGGGTAGTTTGCTGATTGGTCTGATAGCCGATTCCAAGCAGGCAGAGGGCATTAAACCCTTTACTTCGGACATTTTCAAGGGATTTTTAGCTGTTTTTCTGCTGGAAATGGGCATGGTGGCCGCCAAAAGATTCAAGGCTTTTCGCCATTATGGCTGGTTTGCAATCGCTGCAGCCCTAATTATTCCACCTGTTAATGGTCTATTAGCCATCGGTCTTACAACTTTTGGGAATATTTCAGCGGGCGACAGACTCATGATGGCCATCCTTGCTTCCAGCGCTTCTTATATCGCCGTACCCGCTGCCATGCGTTTGGCAGCCCCCAAGGCCGACCCGGGTTTGTACATTCCAATGGCTTTGGGTGTAACCTTCCCTTTCAACATCACCGTGGGTATTCCTTTTTACTGGTGGTTGATACAGGGTTGATTAGAGATCATCAAACTCGTACAGCGGATCAATATGGGTGCCAGCAGGAATTTCACATACTGGTTTGATGATGCCATCTTTTAAATCGTATACCCATCCGTGTAAATGCGGTATATGTTCATGTTTCCAGGCTTTTTGGACAATAGAGGTCTTGGCCAGATTCATGACCTGTTCTTGAATATTGAATTCAACCAGCTTATTCACGCGTGCTTCCTCATCTTCAAGTGTGTCGATCTCATCCCGGTGTATGCGATATACATCCTTGATATTGCGTAACCATTTATTGATGATACCCAGATTATGGTGCGTCATGGATGCTTTCACACCGCCACAACCATAGTGTCCGCAAACAATGATGTGGTGCACTTTCAAGACTTCCACTGCATATTGTAATACGCTGAGTAGATTCAAGTCGGTATGCACAACCAAATTGGCAATATTTCTGTGTACAAAGATTTCTCCCGGTTGAGTACCGGTAATTTCATTTGCGGGTACGCGACTATCGCTACAACCAATCCAGAGAAATTCGGGTGTTTGTATGTGTTCTAGTCTGGAGAAAAAATCAGGATCGTCCTGTAATTTTTCTTTAGACCAGGCTTTGTTCTCTAAGAGTAAACGTTGATAAGCTTTCATGATGCTTGGGTATTTGAAAGGAACAAAAGATGGTTTGGTTTATGCTGACTTTTCTTGATGCTGAAACGGATGTTTTTTAAATGTGCATGCTGAATAAAAATGTTGATTTCTTCAATCACATCTTTATCAATAAAATCTGCTCTTGTTGCATCTACAATCACAAATGCATTTTCTGGAATTTCTTCCAATAGCTTTTTGATAACAGGCTTGTTCAGAAAAGATACATCCTTTCTCAGCCTAACCAGATAGTGATTATTGTCATTCACCATCAGCACGCTGCTGCGGAAATTACTTCTCACCAGAAAGAACAAACCAGCAATAATACCAATACAGATACCAACTAATAAATCGGTAAAAAGTATTGCCAGGATCGTGATTAAGAAAGGACCAAACTGGTCCCATCCCTTTGAATAGAATTCTTTGAATATAGAAAGCTTAGCCAGTTTGTATCCGGTAAAAATCAATACAGCAGCTAGTGCACTGAGCGGTATCAGGTTTAATAATTTTGGTATGAAGGCCACACACAACAACATCAGTATGCCGTGTAGTATGGTACTCATTTTTGTTTTTCCTCCTGCAGCAACATTTGCTGAGCTGCGTACTACAACAGAAGTCATTGGCAAGCCACCCAATAATCCGGAAACTATATTACCAACGCCTTGTGCTTTTAATTCCAGGTTAGACGGACTGATTCTTTTTAGTGGGTCAAGTTTGTCAACCGCTTCAATGCCAAGTAAAGTTTCCAGACTGGCTACCAGTGCAATGGTGAGTGCTGCTGACCAAACAGCAGGATTGATGATTTGGCTGAAATCAGGAAAAGTAAAAAACGAGAGAAAATGTTGGGTATCTATAGCAACAGGTAAATTAACCATATGCTCTTTTTGCAAAGACAGTTCGGGAAAGCTTGTCTGAATCCATGTGTGTAAAGCAATGGCCGTGAGTACCACCACAAGTGGACCAGGGATGAGTTGCAACCATTTGGTTTTTTTGAAAAACTTTGTTTCCCATAATGTGAGTATGCTTAAACTCAATAAACCAATGAGTATTGCTGCTGGCGAAAACTGTTCGAAGGAAGCCAATATTTCTGTGAGTGTATTCTGATTATCGGCTTGTTTAAATGACATGTCACCCTCAAAGTCTGCGTCATAACCAACCAAGTGTGGCAGCTGCTTGAGGATTAAGATCAGACCAATCGCTGCAAGCATACCCTTGATAACTGCATTTGGTACATAATCACCAATCACACCTGCTTTCAGGTAACCAAACACAATCTGAAACAAGCCGGCTAACACTACGGCCAAAAGAAATGCATCAAATACCTGGAGTTTTGTGATGGCAGCAGCAACAATAACAGTAAGACCTGCTGCGGGCCCGCTTACACTCAAATGCGATCCACTCAGTATTCCAATAACGATACCACCAATTATACCTGCGATGATACCCGAGAATAAAGGTGCTCCACTACCCAGTGCAATACCAAGACAAAGCGGTATCGCTACTAAGAGCACAACGATAGATGCGGGAAAGTCAGCAGCAAGATGCTGCAAATGGTTTTTTTTCATGATTTAACTGGTTCTTGAAAAGGAGCTTGTTGTAGGATACATTTAACAACAAACATTTGGAGGGGGAACCAGTATTTCGGCAGCATGGTTTTGTGGCAGGGTTTCTTTGAATGCGACAATCGTCCAGTTGATTAATGTTGCATTGATATTCTTCGCGGAGAGAAATATACCCAGCTCATCTGAATACAATAAGCTTGACTTGAACGTGCCATATTCATGTACTTCTGCACAAGGTATTTCTTCCGTCCACTGATTACTGATGAGCGCTTTGCCGATTTGCTCAAAAGGTAGCAGCTGGATGAACAGTACATGCAGCAATAATATGGCGATTAAGGGTTTCTTCAAGCCGGGTGTTTAGGGTTGCATAAAGCTAACTTTTTTTAAGAACGAGCAAAAAAAAGTGTGGCATTGCCACACTTCTATCATTTCTATCGCTTGAAAAATTAAATATTCAATCCGCCGCAGGCGCTGATAACCTGACCGGTGATATAGGCACTCATGTCGCTGGCCAGGAAAAGAGTGGTGTCTGCAATTTCCTCTGCCTTACCAAATCTGCCCAAGGGAATCTTTTTCAGGAATTCTTCAGCTGCAGCACCTTCTTTGAGGTAATGCGTCATATCTGTTTCAATAAAGCCTGGCGCAATGGCATTACAACGAATATTTCTGCTACCCAATTCATGTGCCACAGACTTGGTAAAGCCGATAATACCTGCTTTGGATGCAGCATAACTACCCTGGCCCGCATTACCGCGAATACCAATAATGGAACTCATATTGATGATAGAGCCTTTTTTAGCCTTCATCATAGGGCGAATAACCTGCTTGGTCATATTGAACACACTGCTCAGGTTTACATCAATCACCTCATCCCATTGTTCTTTGCTCATGCGCAGCAATAAATTGTCTTTGCTGATACCGGCATTATTCACGCACACATCTACGGTGCCAAACTCTTTTACAACATCGTTGACAAAGGTTTCGCACTGCGCAAAATCTGCTGCATTGCTTTTGTATGCTTTGGCATTTACACCAAGGGCTTTAATTTGTGCTTCCAGTGCAGCAGCTTTTTCTGCACTGCTGTCGCTAACATAGGTAAATGCAATATTACTGCCATGTTCTGCCAGCTTAAGCGCTATGGCCGCGCCAATACCTCTGGCTGCGCCGGTTACAATGGATAGTTTTCCTTCAAGTAGTTTCATAAAAGGGTTTTGAACAGCGTAAAAGTAGGCAAATAATACGCATCAGCACAGTTGTAGTGTGAAGTAGAGTACCATTATCTTATATAAGTAAAATATCCACTCACCATACACATAAAGAAAAACAATTGCAGATGGTATTGTCAGTAACCATTTGGTGTCATAGAATCTTCTGAAAGCAAAAGTAATGTAAAGCGTATCCATTAGTAAAACTGGATATTCAACCCAATAATTACCATCCCAGAAAAAGCGTTCCCAAGGTTGGTGTATAGCTGTTACAACAAAGGCAATAAATGGAACGATCAAAAAATGTAATGCAATAAAGAATGCACTCAACTCAATCGCAATGATGAAATGATCAAATAATAATCTCTTTCTGTAAAAGAACAAAGCAGCTAGAAACAATGCTGATAAGGGAATGAGGGAAAACAAAGTTATTTTAGAAACAGCAGGTGATTTTTTATCGTAACGATCTGCGATTGTTCGATAAGTTACTGCTTCTTTTTGCATCTTATTTTTAATTAACGGAACCGAAAACCAGGTGTATTCATACTCATCATTTGCATAGGTGTTCAGTTTCATATTCAACCCCTGGTATTTCGGGAACAGCAGGTATAGAATAACCAGCAGCAGAAAAAGTGAAACTGGCTTGAAATACTTTTTACGAATACCGTTGCAATAATCAAGAGAGAACTTACCGGGTGTGGTAATAATTGTTCTTAGTGTAGTAAGAAAAGCTCCTTCGAAGTGTGTGAGAAAGTGCAGAAACTCTTCTGCTATATGCAGCAATGATTTATCGTGTGATGAATAGACTTTCTCGCCACAGTTATTACAGTAATGACCTGTGAAAGTGTGGCCACAGTTTTTGCAGATCACCTCGTGGTTATGATAGGTGTTGCTTGATTTCATCAATATAGGTTCTGTCGTTGCTGAGTCTTGGAACTTTATGCTGGCCGCCAAGCTTACCCTTGCTGCGTAACCATTCCTTAAAGCTACCTTTTTGAATGGATTGTACAATGGGCATACCCAGCGCAATGTCTTTATGCCTTTTGGCTTCGTAATCACTGTTTACGGCTTTCAGGGCTTCATCCAGTGCTTTGGTGAAGGTGGCCATATCAGCGGGTACCTGTTCAAATTCTATCAGCCATTCGTGTGCACCATTACCATGATCACTGAAGTAAACCGGTGCAGCGGTATAATCATTCACCACAGCGCCAGTCTGCGCGCAGGCTGCAGCAATCGCATTGTCTGCATTATCTGCAATCACTTCCTCGCCAAATGCATTGATATAGTGTTTGATCCTGCCACTTACTTTGATTCTGTATGGCTTTAAGGAAGTAAACTGAACAGTATCACCAACTAAATAGCGCCAAAGACCGCCATTGGTTGAAATAACCAATGCGTATTGTTTGCCCAATTCTACTTTATTCAAACCAATGGTTTCCGGATTTGCTTTACCGTATTCTTCCAGCGGCATGAACTCATAAAAAATGCCATGATTCAAGAAGAGTAGCATACCATCGTCTTCTGGACTGGCCTGTGCCGCAAAGAAACCTTCGCTCGCATTATAGATTTCGAGGTAATGAATATCTGCACCAATCAACTTGGCAAACTGTTCCCTATACGGTGTAAAGGAAACACCGCCATGAATGTATAATTCCAGTCCCGGCCATACTTCTTTCAGCGTGCGCTTTCCGGTAATTTCCAGAATGCGTCTAATTAAGACAAGTGTCCAGGTAGGTACACCTGCAATTGATGTTACATTTTCGTAAATGGTTGATTGAGCCAATTGCTCAATTTTAGTCTCCCATTCATCCATCAATGCAATGGATAATTCAGGCGTACGCAACCATTGTCCCCAGAAAGGCGTGTTTTGTAACAAGACAGCACTTAAATCGCCGTAATGCTGACTATCATTCAGTTTATTAATTTGATGGCTGCCGCCGATTACCAATCCTTTACCGGTTAATAAATCACTATCCGGATTGAAGTGATAATACATGGTTAGTACATCTTTGGATGCACTGAAATGGCCATCTTGTAAACTCTCTTCCGTCACTGGGATGAATTTACTTTTATCGCTTGTGGTACCACTGCTCTTGGCAAACCATTCAACTGGCGTATTCCAGAGCAGGTTTTCCTCCCCCTGCATCAATCTTTCGATATAGGGCTTCAGGTCGTTGTATTCGTGAATCGGTACAGCTTGTTTAAAGTCGCGCACTTTGAACAACTTGTTCATGCCATACTTTCTACCAATCTCTGTGTACTGGCCATGGGTAACAAGGTCTTGAAGCACATCGCGCTGTGCGTGCACAGGATCATGTACCCAATGCTCAATATTGGCATAGCGTAAACGGGCCAGTCGGGATATGGCGGGGCTGAGCAGCTTCATGCGGTGTTGGCAAAATAATCAATGCCCGGCAAAAACAGCAATAGAAGAATGTTTAGTTATTGGTTTTCTGCATTTTGTCTGGCAGCATTGTCTCTTTCCATTTCAATGATCCAGTCTTTTCTGCGTAGCTCAAAATTGGTACCCAAATAAAGTCTGCGTACTTGCTCATTATCGGCAAGCTCTTCAGCAGTACCATGCTGGAAGATTTTTCCTTCAATCAAGAGATAGGCCCGGTCGCAGATAGACAGGGTTTCATTTACGTTGTGGTCTGTAATTAGAATACCAATGTTTTTGTACTTCAGCTTTGCAACCACTGTTTGAATATCCTCAACTGCAATCGGATCCACACCAGCAAAGGGTTCATCTAGTAGAATAAATTTTGGGTCTACTGCCAATGCGCGTGCAATCTCTGTTCTTCTGCGTTCGCCACCACTCAGGCTATCACCATTGTTTTTGCGTACATGGTGCAGGTTAAATTCATCCAATAAGGTCTCCAATTTGTGTTGCCTTTCGCCCTTGGTGAGTTTGGTCATTTCCAATACCGCCATGATATTGTCTTCCACACTCAGCTTACGAAACACGCTGGCTTCCTGTGGTAAGTAACCAATGCCCATTTGGGCTCGCTTATACATTGGCAGTTTGGTAATGTCCTGATCATTCAGGTAAACATGGCCCTGGTCTGGCTTAATCAGGCCAACCACCATATAGAAAGTAGTTGTTTTGCCGGCACCATTAGGCCCTAACAAACCCACAATTTCACCCTGATTTACGTTTACAGAAACTTGTTTTACCACGGTTCTGCCGCCGTAAGTCTTAATCAGGTCTTTGGTATGGATGGTCAGGTTCAAACGAATGATTTGCGCAAAAATAGGGTGAATTGAACAGGATAATCCCTGTACAACAATCATTAACAGTGATTTTGTACTGTATATTGCAGCAATTTAGCAGCATGAAAGTAACCGAGCACATCCAACAGGCCAAAGACACCCTGATTTCATTTGAGGTATTGCCACCACTCAAGGGCAAGACTATCCAAAGTTTATATGATCATCTGGATCCATTGATGGAGTTTAAACCATCTTGGATCAATGTTACTTATCACAGAAGTGAAACGGCTTTTAAAAAGAAGACTGATGGCACTTTTGAAAAAGTAGAAGTGCGCAAGCGTCCCGGTACGGTGGGTATTTGTGCGGCCATCATGAACCACTATCAAGTGGATACGGTGCCACATTTTATTTGCGGTGGTTTTAATAAGCGCGAAAGTGAAGATGCGCTGATTGACCTGAACTTCTTAGGTATTGATAATGTATTGGTGTTGCGTGGTGATGCAGCCAAGAACGAAGCTTCTTTTGAGCCAGAAGCGGATGGACACCGTTACGCGATTGATTTGCAGCGACAAGTAGTTAACCTAAATAGTGGTATTTATTTGGACGACGATATCCGCAACGGTGGTAAAACTGATTTCTGTATTGGTACTGCCGGTTATCCAGAGAAACACTTTGAAGCGCCCAATTTGGAGATTGATCTGCAAAGGCTCAAAGACAAAGTTGATGCTGGTGCAGATTATATCATGACACAGATGTTCTTCGATAATCAGAAATTCTTTGATTATGTAAAAGCTTGTCGTGATATGGGTATCAATGTACCCATCATTCCGGGCTTGAAACCAATTACCAATAAGAAGCAGTTAAGCGTTTTGCCGCGAATTTTCCATGTAGATATTCCTACAGAGCTCAGCAACGCTATTATGAAATGTAAGACTGACGAGGAATGCGAGAAAGTGGGTACAGAATGGCTGATTCATCAGAGCCGCGAATTAAAGAAATTCGGCGTACCTGTATTGCACTACTATACTTTGGGTAAACCCAAAGTGATTTGGAATGTGGTAAAAGAAATCATCTAAATAAAAAGGGGCACTTGCCCCTTTATTTTTTCTTCAACCTTTCGGTGATCAATTCATCAAACTGTTCTATGGTAAGCTGTTTGGCGATGATGCGTTTGTCTTTGTCCAATAAATAAAAAGTTGGCGTCACTTTCACATCATACAACTGCCTGAAATTAGGCAGGCCTGCTTTTTCTTCCAATTGTCTTGCTGCTCTGGTTTGATACACATGCGTCCAACCTTCCAGCTTGTTATCCTGAATAAACTTTTTCCAGTCATCAAGAATTTTCTCATCCACATTCACAGCATATTGTGCTACACCCAGATTTTTCCACTTAGCGCGATAAATAGAATCCACTCTTGGCATGGTTTCCTTGCAGTGGCCGCAATGGGGATCCCAAAAGCTCACAAAAGTGAAAGGCGCTTTGATAGCATACAAAGCCTGCGGTTTACCGGTAGTATCTGTCAAATCCAATACTGGGGCAGGTTGACCCAGCTGATTCGCGATCATGCTATAGCCACGGTCGAAAATGGTTTTGCGCGATGCAGCGTTCAGATAAGTGGTATCACCTTTGAGGTAATGTTGTTCAAATAAGTACACAAATACTTTATCCTGACCCATGTACTCAGGGTTCATGTATTTATTGGTGAACTTGGTTAAGAGGTAAGGATATAATTCCTTGGTGCCTCGTGCGGACAGGAGCAAGTATTGTACTTCCTGAATCACAGAATCTGGATCAGGTGAAACATAATATTTGAAATAATCATCCAGCTTGGGTTCGAAGAAGGGTGTACGCAATAAGCGATCATCGTTGAAGATTACATCGTCCCAGAAATGTTCTTTTACATAACGATATGGAAAAGCCGAATCAGGCTTACCATTGACGATGGGGATAGCAGGCGCAGCAGGCGTTTGCATCACTCTGAACAACATACTCAGCATCGATCTTGGTTGCTGCTGCATGATGTTCTTGCGATATACCTGTAAATCGTTACTAGCCGCATTTATGAGTGATTGTAAGCGAGATGAATCCGCTGCAGTGCGTGCTTGTTGCAATTGCTGTTCCAGGGCTTGCAACTGCATGCCCTTATTGGCAGAGAATTGTGAGTATTTCCGGAAAAGATCATTATCAGGCGAGCCGGTGATAATGGCTTTGTCTTTCTGTGCCGTATCAGCCACAATGCTGAACTGCTGGGCTTTGTCCATCAGTAATTCAAACTGAATTACATAATCTGGCGATACCACAAAATAGATACCGCCGGTTAGTTTGGTTTTGCCTCGGAAAGCACCCTGACTATTGGCATTCAATATACAGGAATCTGCCAGAACCCTGGTTTTACCGTAATAACTGCCCAAATACACTTTACAGTTCTTCAATGGCTTAAGGGTAATCTGGATATTTCTGCCCGCAGGCGTTTGGGCCATAGCTATGCCCGCCCAGATAAGCAATAGACTCAGTACCAATCTTTTCATACGCATCATTCTGGCGTTAAAATTACAGGATTGGCTTCTTGCTTTTTGTTAATACACAGCAGATTCGATTCGGCAAGCCTTACTTTTGCGCCGTGAGAAAGCAGAAACCGCCCGTTATTCTGGAAAAAGTATTGGTAGAAGATTATGCTGCCGAGGGTAAATCGCTTGCCCGGGTTAATGGGAAAGTGATTTTTCTGGAACATACTGTACCCGGAGATATTGTAGATGTTCAACTGGGTAAGAGTAAAAAAGATTGGGCAGAGGGGCGCCCCATTCGCTTTCATCAATATTCGCCCGATAGGGTCAATCCTTTCTGTACACATTTTGGTGTATGTGGTGGCTGCCAGTGGCAACACCTGCCTTATGCCAAACAGTTGGGATACAAGCAGCAGCAAGTGCTGGATAATCTCACCCGCATTGGTAAAGTTGCTTTACCGGAGATGCCGCCCATTATTGGGGCTGATGTAACGCAAGGCTATCGCAATAAAATTGAATACACGTTTGCTACGCAGCGCTATATCCCTACTGATGAGTTTCGCAAGATGAAGGAATCGGGTACATTCCCCGAGAGCGATAAAGTAGCCGGCTTTCATGCGCGTGGCTTTTTTGATAAAGTAGTAGAGATTGATACCTGTCATCTACAGGAAGAACCTACCAACGCCATTCGTAAAGCGATTGTGGCTTTTGCAGAACAACATCATGCACCATTTTACGATATCCGCCAGCACCAAGGTTGGTTACGTAATATCATCATCCGTATTGCGACTACTGGTGAGCTGATGGTGAATCTGGTATTGGGCTATGAACAGCGTTCATTGCGTGAGCAGCTGCTCGATCATTTGCTGCAGTTGTTTCCACAGATTACCACGTTACTATATACAATCAACAGCAAGCATAACGATAGTATTCATGATTTGAAACCGGAAGTCTATCATGGCCCGGGTTATATCATTGAACAGCTGGAAGATTTTCGTTTTAAAATCAGTCCCAAGTCTTTCTTCCAAACCAATACCCGTCAGGCAGAAAAACTCTATCAGGTTACCAGAGCGTTCGCGGCCCTAACGGGAAAAGAAGTCTTATACGATTTGTATTGCGGTACAGGTAGTATTGGTATTTTCTGCAGCAAGGGCGCTGCCAAGATTGTTGGGGTGGAATTGATTGCTGACGCGATAGAAGATGCCAAACTCAATGCAGCATTCAACGGCATTCAGCACTCTTATTTCACGGCTGGTGATGTAATCAATATCTGTGATGACGCATTTTTTGCTACGCATGGCAAACCGGATGTATTGATTACTGACCCGCCAAGAGCCGGTATGCATGAAAAACTCGTCAATAAATTGCTGGAGATCAGCGCACCCACAGTGGTGTATGTAAGCTGTAACCCAGCCACACAAGCCAGAGACCTGGCTTTACTGGATGAAAAATACGCAGTTACCAGAATGCAGCCGGTGGATATGTTTCCGCATACCCACCACATTGAAAATGTTGTACAATTGAAATTGCGCTAATTACCATGACTGAATTCAGACCCACGCGATTTGAAATATTGCCACTCATCGTCAAGAACCTGCTCATCATTAATGGGCTGATGTTTTTGGCGCAGATAACTTTCAGCGGTCCAACCACTAGTTTCTCTTTTGAAGATAATCTGGCCTTGCACGCCTGGCAGAGTGAGCTGTTCCGTCCTTGGCAATTAATCACGCACATGTTTTTGCACGGCGATTTCGGCCACATCTTCGGGAATATGTTTGCGCTCTGGATGTTTGGTTCTATTCTGGAAAATCTATGGGGACCAAAACGCTTTCTCACTTTCTACCTGGTTTGTGGCTTGGGGGCAGCATTTATTCATTTGTTGTTCTTGAATTATGAATTCGCTGAGTTAGCTCGAGACTATCAATATGTATTCAATAAGCAGGATGCTGGTAATCAGGCCTTAGTGAATGCCATGATTGACTTCATCAATAAATACCATGTGGGCTTTCCTGCACAGTCGCTGGAGTTTATTAGAGAAAATCCGCAGGACAATCAATCAGTGGACCTGCTTTTCCAAAGCATTACCAAAGCATATAAATCTGCCGTCAACAATGCAACCATCGGCGCCAGCGGTGCGGTGTTTGGTGTATTGGCCGCATTTATTTATCTCTTCCCCAACACCTATATTTATTTGTACTTTTTGGTGCCCATCAAGGCCAAATGGTTGGGTTTGTTGTATTTCGGGTATGAAGTGCTGTTTGCCTTACGTAATTCAGCCGGTGACAATGTAGCCCGTTGGGCGCATATTGGTGGAGCAATTGTAGGCTTCCTCATCGTACTCACTTGGAACAAAAAGAATAAAAAAACGTTTTATTAAAAAAACAGCCGTGCAAACAAGCGCTTATTCAAGATCGGGCAGACAATTATTGCTGGGGCAGGATAATAACGGCCTTGTATTGCTTTTTGCCATCAACGGCATTATGTTCATCCTGTTGAACTTTCTGAAGATCACTTATTTTCTTTCTTATGATGATAATGCTACGGCAGAATTATTCTTCCGTAAGCAGATACTGAATTGGTTTGTGCTGCCTTCCGATCCGGATATGTTTTTTACGAGACCCTGGACTTTGCTTACCTATATGTTTACGCATATGCAGATCTGGGCTTTTCTGTCTAATATGCTTTGGCTTTGGGCATTTGGTTATATCCTGCAGGATCTCTCCGGAAACAATAAGCTTATTCCTGTTTATCTATATGGTGGGTTTATCGGCGGTTTGGTTTTTTTACTCAGCGTAAACTTGGTTCCTGCTTTTCAACGCAACCTCGAGTTTATGCCCAATCTCATGGGTGCCGGTGCTGCAGTAATGGCCATTGCTGTTGCAACAACGACATTGACACCTGACTACAGAATCTTTCCTTTGCTCAATGGTGGTATTCCTTTGTGGGTGCTTACCTTGATTTTCGTTGCCATTGATTTTGCTTTCATCGCCAGTGCCAATGGTGGCATTGCGCTCGCACATTTAACTGGTGCAGCAATTGGTTTTATCTATATCCATCAACTACGTAAGGGTAGAGATATTGGTGCATGGATGACCAGTTTGGTGCAGTGGATAGATGATTTGTTTAATCCGGAGAAAAAGCATCGCTCAGATAAGCGCAAAGAACAATTGTATTATCGCTCCAATAAAAAGCCTTATACCAAAACACCTTTGCTTACGCAACAAAAACTGGATGCCATTTTGGATAAGATCAATCAGCATGGGTATGAAATGCTCACTGAAGAAGAGAAAGCATTTTTGAAAAGAGCATCCGAAGAAGAGCTGTAAGAATACGACTGATTTAGTACTTTTAATGCATGGCAACCAAGGCTTCAGGCTTTAAATATTATTTCAGGCTTTTCTTCCTTATCATCAATCTTATTGTAGCACTAATTTTTGTGTTGGGATGTTTTTCCCCAATACTGAATCCTGTTGATTTCTGGCCATCAGGCTTTGTATCGCTGGTGATGCCTTACTTGATCATCACATTGCTATTTTTTGTTTTGTTCTGGTTGATCATGCGTCCCATCGTCGCCATTTTTCCAATTATAGTATTACTGGCAGGCTATCAACAGGTTCTATCCATTTTTGCCTTCCATCCTACAGAAAGGTTTCAAATAGCAAAAGCACCGGATGCCATTCGTGTCATTACTTGGAATATCCATGGGTTTAATGGATTGAGTGGTACTAAGTCAACCCTGCGCCTAATCCGCGAAGAGATATTCAAAACCATCGATGAATCTGGCGCTGATGTGATTTGTCTGCAAGAATTTAACCATAGTACTAAGATGGAAGTGCGTTCAGACAATATTGGTTTGTTTCAAAAAGCATTTCCATACTACTATTTCTCGCACGATTATGCTTTCAGTGATCATTACCAAGCGGGCACCATACTTTTTTCCAAACTGCCCATTGTAGATACAGGTAAGATTCGCTATGCCAACGGAGAACACCTGATCTGGGCAGATGTGGTAAAGGGTAAGGATACTATTCGCGTCTATACAACTCACTTGCAATCTTTCAATTTTGGTGTGGAAGATTATGCCAATATGTATGACCTGAAAGAGGGTGAAGCAGATCCATTGAGTTCGTCGCGACCTATTCTGCGGAAAATGCGCGAGGCTTTCCGTTATCGTGGCACGCAAGCGGATATGATACAAGAAGTGTTGATGCAGAATCGTTTGCCTTCATTTATATGTGGCGACTTCAATGATGTGCCCGGTTCATATACATATTTCCGCGTGAAAGGTGATAGACAGGATGTTTTTCTGAAAAAGGATTTTGGCATCGGCAGAACTTATAATTCTTTGGCGCCAACCCTGCGTATCGATTATATCCTGCCCGATAAGCAGCTGGAAGTACTGCAATGCGATCTGGTTGACGAAGGCCTCAGCGATCACCAGATGCTGATTGCCGACCTGCGTGTGCGAAAATGATGTAATTTCGAGCCTCGATGCCAATACAGTTGTCCATAGTTTGTTGTTGTTGTTGCTGATTCCCGCAACCCGCTGTATTATTCTATTGCATCAACGTTCAATTAGTACATCATGTCATTAAAAGTCTATAATTCACTAACCCGTCAGAAAGAAGTATTTACACCCATCACCGAAGGTCATGTGGGCATGTATGTCTGCGGTCCAACAGTAAGTGGCGAAAGTCATCTGGGTCATGCACGTCCCTTCATCACTTTTGATGTGGTGTATCGTTATCTGATGCACCTTGGCTACAAAGTGCGCTATGTAAGAAACATTACTGATGCTGGTCACTTTGAAGAAGAAGGTCGTGAGGCAGAAGACAAAATCAGCAAAAAAGCAGCAGTAGAAAGATTGGAGCCCATGGAGTTGGTACAGAAGTACACCAATCTCTATCATTGGGCCATGGCACAGTTCAATAACCTGCCGCCAAGCATTGAGCCAACTGCAACGGGACATATAGTAGAGCAGATTGAGATGATCAAAAAGATCATTGAAGATGGTTATGCATATGAAGCAAATGGCTCTGTGTATTTCGATGTAGAGAAATATCACCGCGATTATAGTGCCAAGGGTATGCCTTATGGTATGCTCAGTGGTCGTAATTTGGATGAACAATTAGATACCACGCGTGAACTGGACAATCAGGAGGAGAAGCGTAATAAAAGCGATTTCGCCTTATGGAAAAATGCACCGCCAGAACACATCATGCGTTGGGCTAGCCCTTGGGGCGAAGGTTTCCCCGGCTGGCATATTGAGTGCTCTGCGATGAGTACAAAATATTTGGGCGAAGAATTTGATATCCATGGTGGGGGTATGGATTTGCAGTTTCCGCACCATGAATGTGAGATTGCACAGAGTACGGTTTGCAACCACAAAACACCAGCGCGCTATTGGTTGCATAACAACATGATTACCATCAACGGTAAGAAGATGGGAAAGAGTTATAACAATGTGATCAAGCTGAGTGAGCTGTTTGCAGGCACACACCCAATATTGGAGCAGGCTTATCATCCTATGACGATTCGCTTCTTTATTCTGCAGTCGCATTACAGAAGTACGCTTGACTTTAGTAATGAGGCACTGCAGTCTGCAGAAAAAGGGATGAAGCGTTTGTGGGAAGCGTATGAGAACCTCCAGAAGTTGAGTACGGATAATGCCAATGCAGCTGATGAAGCATTGGATCAGAAAGTACAGCAATTACTCGCTGAGTTGTATGAATTCATGAATGATGACTTGAATACAGCGAAGGTCTTGGCGAATTTGTTTGAGCTGGCACCGATTATCAATAGCATTCGTCATGGACAAACAGCTGCCAATGCTGTAGCGGGAAGTACGATTGCAAAAATGCAGCAATACTTTCACCTGTTTCTGGAAGAGATTTTTGGATTAAAAGCAGAGCAGGCGGATGATGATAACAAGCTGGGTGGTGTATTGCAATTGCTGATTGATATCCGGAAAGATGCTAAGAGTAGAAAAGATTATGTGACCAGTGATAAAATCCGAAATGAATTGGCAACTTTGGGGATACAACTCAAAGACGAGAAAGACGGAAGTGTGAGTTGGAGTATCAACAATTAAAACCATCAATATGAAAAAGATCAGTGTGCTTTGCTTATTGGCGCTTGCGGTGGCCTGTAAGAATGGAGAGAAAAAAGAATCTGCTGAAGCCATGAGTCCAGCTTCAACAGATAGTGCTGCTGTTGAAACAGCAAGATTTACGCCAGCGATGGTCTACAACAAGAAAGACCCTTCTTGCGGCATGCCTGTTACTGCAGGTATCAGCGATACAGCACACTACAAAGGGAAAGTGTATGGTTTTTGTGCTGAAGGCTGCAAGCAAGACTTTTTAGCACATGCAGATGAGATGGTTGCGCAGATTGAAAAAGAAAATAAAGAGCAATAATCAATGAGGAGGCCTTCGGGCCTCTTTGTCTATACATTCAATATGAAGAAACTACTTTTCAGCTTTGCCTTACTGTTATTGCTACAGCAGCTTTCTGCTCAAAACATGCAGGCTCAACATACAGCTGCACCTAATAAGCTTTTGCCGGTTTTGTGGCATCAGCATGCAGCTGAATATCGTGCACTCTGTTATCAGGCATTCAATTTGGCGGAAATGCGTCTGGCTTCTATCAAAGTAAAAAAGCATAAACGTCCTCTTGCCATCATCACCGATATTGATGAAACTGCTTTGGATAATAGCTATAGCGAAGCACAGTCCATCAAAACAAATGCAGAATACAATCCTGCGAATTGGAAAAACTGGACCAGCAAAGCTGCCGCAACACCCTTACCCGGTGCTGTTGCTTTTTTTCAGAAAGCCAAGCAAATGGGCTTTCATGTTTTTTATATCTCCAACAGAGATACAGCTGAAGTAAGTACCACATTGAAGAACCTGCAAGCATATCAATTCCCTGATGCTACTGCTGAGCATCTCTTATTCTTGTCTAACGAATCTTCTAAGGAGGCACGCAGACAAAAAGTGGCTGAACAGTATGATATTGTAATGCTGTTGGGTGATAACCTCAATGATTTCGCTAAGGTATTCGAGAAAAAAAATATTGCGGATCGTTTTGCTGAAACCGATGCAGTGCAGGCAGAATGGGGCAAGAAGTTCATTGTATTACCCAATGCCATTTATGGCGAATGGGAAAATGCATTGATTCAATATAAGCGTGGTTTAAACAATGCACAGAAAGATTCTGCATACAAAGCACAACTGAAAGGCTATTGATATTAGTGATTGCAATCGTCTGCATGCGCATGGTCATGTACCCTGCATGCCTGATAATTGATGTAATGCGCAAGTACAATTAATACAACAGCCGGTATCAAAAACCAAAGCTGCCATTGGTGCCAGATTTGCTTTGCAAACAACAATGCGATACCTGCAACAAATAATCCAATTGGTAAAAAACTGTGGTGATGTTTTTTCCAGCCATGGTATAAAGAGTATACACCTACACCCAGTGCCAGAAAGATCATGAAATATTCAAATCGAATATTGTCAATGATGTTCATACCAAATATTGGCAAGCTGCTCATCACCAGCGGCAGTACTGCGCAGTGAATAGCACAGGCCAAAGAAGCACTAATACCTAAAGCGTCCCAATTGATCTTAAATCCCATAGTGGACCGCAAATATACAATATTTCGCAACTTTGTTGCAAAAAGATTGTAATTCACTTGAACAGGCTCACTGCCCGCCGCATTTGGGCAGTACATTTGCACCATGTCAAAGAAACTCATAGGCTATATTCTGTTTTTCGTTGTGTTGGTAATTGCTTTTTGGTATTTCCTGTTCCAGGGAACTGATATGTGGAAGGCCAAAAAGCCCGTGATCAGTTATGTAAAGCCGTTCCAGTTCATCAACCAGGACGGACTGCCTGTAACAGACCAGCAGTTGTTGGGAAAAGTGACAGTTGTAGAGTACTTCTTTACTACCTGTAAAGGTATTTGTCCGCGCATGAACAGCAACATGAAAACCGTGTATGCAGATTTCAAAGATGAGCCTGACTTTCAAATTCTGGCACATACTTGTATGCCTGAAACAGATTCAGTGCCTCGCCTGAAGCACTACGCAGATTCTATGCAGATTGATACCAAGAAATGGATCTTGGTAACTGGTAGAAAAGATAGTCTCTATAATATGGCCCGTAACAGCTATCTCTTGGATGATCCAAAGAACAGTGTAGAAAAAATTGAAGACCAGTTTATCCATACACAGTTTTTTGCGGTGGTTGATAAGAACGGACAAGTACGCGGCCAGATCTATGACGGCTTGAAACAAAAGGAGCTTGATGAGCTGAAGAACACCGTTCGTGAGTTATTGAAAGAAAAAGCAGGGAAAAGCGGATTCGTGAATGGTATTTTCAATAACAATCCCCAGTAAATTTGAGCCATGCAGGAACTGATTACCGATATACTCAAACGCAATCAGCTCAGTGTTACTGAGAGCAGAAGAAAGATATTAGAACTCTTTCATCAATCCAAGGGCGCATTGGCGCATGCAGATATTGAGAAAAGTTCTGCCGAGCATTTTGATCGTGTAACCATTTACCGCACTTTACAAACCTTTGTTGATAAGGGCATCATTCATACCATTCCCACATCGGACAATTCTGTGCGCTATGCTTTGTGTAAGGATGAATGCTCTGCGGGTCATCACCATGATAACCACGTACATTTTATCTGTGATCAGTGTGATGTAACTTATTGTCTGGATCATGTAACAGTACCCAAACTCAATATGCCGAATGGCTTTGAGGCAAAACAAACCGATGTGGTGGTGAGTGGCGTCTGCAAGAACTGCCAATCCTGATACCCTTAAAGCAACAACTACATGATACTTGTTACCGGCGCTACGGGCCTTGTTGGTTCACACCTGATTCAGACATTAACCACTGCCGGTAAACCGGTGAAAGCTTTATACAGAAAATCTATTCCGCAAATACCCGGTGCCGATCAGGTAACATGGATACAAGCAGATATCCTGGATGTGGTTGCTTTAGAAACTGCCATGCAAGGTGTTACCCATGTGTACCATTGTGCAGCAATTGTCTCATTCAGTCCCAAACAAAAAGCTGCATTACATCAAACCAATATTGAAGGCACAGCCAATGTGGTGAATGCCTGTTTAACAGCCGGCGTACAAAAACTCTTGTTTGTAAGCTCTGTTGCAGCATTGGGCCGCATCAGAGAATCTGGGATGGTGGATGAAAGCATGAACTGGAGCGAAGAAACCAGCAATAGCGAATATGGCAAGACCAAGTTTCTCGCAGAGATGGAAGTATGGCGCGGTATCGGTGAAGGCCTACAAGCAGTGATGATTAATCCGGTGATTATTCTGGGTGCAGGCGATTGGAATAAAGGGTCCTCAGAAATTTTTCATTCAGCTTATAATGAATTCCCTTGGTATACCAGTGGCATGAGTGGTTTTGTGGATGTACTGGATGTTGTAAAAGCTGCGGTATTGTTGATGGAAGCGCCTGTGTCTGGACAAAGATTCATCATCAGTGGAGAGAACAGGTACTATCGCGATATATTCACCATGATCGCCAAAGGCTTTGGCAAAAAACCACCACACAGAAAGGTTACACCTTTGCTCGCTGAAATCGTTTGGCGTTTAGAAGCTATCAAAGGTAGGATAACTGGTAAAGACCCTTTACTCACGAAGGAAACAGCGCATACAGCACAGGCGGTGGTTCGTTTTGACAATAGTAAATTGCTGAAACAGTTTCCCGATTTCCAGTACACACCCTTAGAAGAAAGTATTCAGCGCATTTGCGGCGAGTTAGCAAAAAAGCATAACTTGAACTAAACACTGCTGCTGAAATCAGTCGCAACCATACTACTATTTTTAATCATCAGTTTACCGGAACTCTGGAAGTGGGCTTCCTACACCTCCTGTATGATTGCCGCTGCAGATAATTGCGAGTGTCGTTTAACACCGTATAACGCAGGTCTTCCGGTTACTGCAGCTTTACCCGCCAAACCTGATCAACTAAAGCTTGATTGGGAATGCTGCACACAGACTTCAACATCTGAACAGTTACCCGCATTATCACTTGTGTTTTTCTTCCCCCATGTAGATCAGTCTATCTGTGCTGGTTTCCCTGAGCAGCCTATTCAACCGCCTGATGCAGTATGGATATAATCAACTGCATGTATCACCGATAGTGAATCGGTGTATTTCCTCATTCTTCAATTTTTAGTATGAAACACCTGTCTAATACAGGTAAGGCCCTATTGTGGTCTTGCCTCTGCTATATTTCTATGACCAGCACTTATGCGCAATCTGCGATGAATACTTATACTGCTGACAATGGTCAGCCGGTAATCATTGGCAAATCTCCCCGAGCCAGTTTATTACAACAACCTTTTCGGGTTTGGTATCAGTATCAATACCAGCAATACAAACCTGATAGCATCATTTTACTTGGACTTAAAGAGCAACAGCATCAGTATACCATGCAAATTTTCTTAGGCACCTGGTGTGGTGATAGTAGGCGCGAAGTGCCGCGCATGCTTAAAGTGCTTGATAGTTGTGGATGGGATTCAACCAGACTGGAATTGATTTTTGTAGATGGTCGCCCAGAACACTATAAAAAGAGTCCGCAGCACGAAGAAGCAGGAAAGAATATCCTGCGTGTGCCCACTTTTATAATCCGAAAAGGAGAAAAGGAAGTTGGAAGAATCATTGAAACACCAACCATTTCTTTAGAAGCAGATCTATGGAAGATTATCCGAGAGGGGTCTATTCCATAACTTTTTTCCAGAGAGCGGGTATGCGTTTGATCCATACCAGCTCTCTTCTTTTTTGTGCAGCATCTTCTGCGGGATAGCCAAAATAGGTTTTGCCACCCTCCAGCGAGGATGGTACACCACTTTGTGCCAAAACCACCGCATTGGCACCAATAGTTAGGGTCTTGCTCACGCCAACCTGTCCCCAAAGCGTAACACCGTCTTCAATATTGGTGGCACCGGCCACACCCACTTGTGCGGCAAACAGGCAATTTTTGCCGATATGTACGTCGTGACCGATATGTACCAGGTTATCCATGATGGTACCCTGCCCAATTTTGGTTACTGCGGTTACGCCACGATCAATGGTGCAATTAGCGCCAATTTCTACATTGTTGGCAATCTCCACATGGCCACAGCTTTTCATTCTGCGGAACCAGACATCGCGGTTTTTCTTGCTGTTGTAATAAAACGCATCACTACCAATAATCGTTCCTGCCTGAATCACTACTTGATCACCAATGATGGTATGGTCATGAATGACCACGTTGGGATGAATCACACAATGCTTACCAATCACTACATGATTACCGATAAAAACATTGGGCATGATCACTGTTCCTTCACCAATCACAGCAGATGTACTAATGGGTGTTGCTGCAGGTGTGAAAGGACGAAAATGTGTTGCGATAGTGAGATAAGATTCAAAAGGTTGATCAACAACCAGAATGGTTTTTCCTTCTGGTACAGTTACTTCTTTACTGTTGATGATGATGCAACCAGCAACACTGTGTAAACACTTATCGTAGTACTTAGGATGATCCACAAACACCACATCACCATTTTCTACGCGATTGATTTCATTCAGTCCATACACTTCCTGTGCAGGATTACCGATGAGTTCTGCACCGATCAATGCAGCAAGCCAGGAAGTGGTAACGGGTGTGGGAAATTGCATAACAGTGTTTTTTGACCGCTCAAAGGTAGGCAGACGGCTTTCTGCAGAAATTTTTTTTCCTGGCTTTTTCAAGCCAGAATCAAGGCAAGTTTATGTGTGTGTATGATGCGCGCGATACAAACATCAATCAAAGAGAAAAAAATTGCATCAGCTGAAACGCTTACTACATCAATGTTTGCAGCGATGTATTTTTTTGTATGCAATGTTGCATCATCATTTATGAAGTAATACAATGCTTCAAATCACTGTTTAGATAATGGGGTTAATTCACAAAGCGCCAAAAAATGTGAATAAAATTGTTTGAAAAATTTTTTGCTTTGGATAAAACAATATTTAATATTGTGTAGGGAAATTTATTTCCCGGTACTTACTAACCCATCCATATACAAAGTCCCGCTTCTGCGGGACTTTTGTTTTACAGCATTCGTCATGCATCGTTACTTCATTATATACAAACCTTATCTCGTCTTATCGCAATTTTCACCAGAAGGTGATCAGCGCACCTTGCGTGATATTTTGTCTGTACCGAAAGATGTGTATCCTGTTGGAAGACTCGATCATGATAGTGAAGGCTTATTGATTTTGAGTAATGATGCAGCATTGAATCAAAAATTATTGCATCCCAAACAACATCAGGAAAAAGAATATTGGATACAGGTAGATGGTGCAATTACTGATGATGCAATCATACAATTACAAAAAGGTGTGCAGATACAAGTGAATGGAAAACAACATCGCACATTACCCGCGACAGTAAAAAAATTTACAACCGATCCTGCATTACCTGATCGTCATCCACCCATTCGTTTTCGTAAATCTATTCCCGCACCATGGATCAGCATCACCATACGAGAAGGGAAGAACAGACAGGTGAGGCGCATGACTGCAGCAGTAGGTTTTCCAACACTCAGGTTGGTTCGTTATCGTATTGGCAGTCTCACCATCGAGGGCATGCAGCCCGGCGATTGCATAGAAATGGAGCAAAAAGCCTTGTACCACAGTCTGTTTGGCCAGTCCTGAGCCCTTTGCCCACTGCATAGGCGAAATCCGCTAATTTTGCCGCCTTGAAAACATCATTATGAGTCAACATCTGAGTGAACAGGAGATCATCCGCAGAGAAAAGCTGGCCAAATTGCGCGAGGCAGGCATCGAACCCTATCCCGCACCCTTGTATCCGGTGAACCAATACTCTGCTGATATCAAAGCAGGCTTTACAGAGGAAAACAAAGAAGCTTATGCCAATGTCTGCGTAGCAGGCCGTATCATGAGCATCAACGATAAGGGAAAGGTATTCTTCATCAAGATTCAGGATAGCAAGGGGATTATCCAGCTCTATGTGCGTAGAGACGATATCTGCCCAGAAGAGGATAAATCATACTGGGATAACCTAGTGAAGCATGGATTGGATCTGGGTGATATCATCGGTGTTACCGGTTTTGTGTTCATTACTAAAACAGGCGAAACATCTGTGCATGCACAGACTTTAACCCTGCTCACCAAATCACTGAAGCCACTGCCTGTGGTAAAGCGTGATGAAGAAGGTAATGTGTTTGATGCGGTAACCGATCCTGAGTTTCGTTATCGCCAGCGCTATGCTGATCTGATCATTAACCCTGAAGTAAAAGAAGTATTTGCCAAGCGCACATTACTGGTGAATACCATTCGCCAGTTCCTGAATGAGAAAGGTGCATTGGAAGTAGATACGCCTGTGTTGCAATCTATTCCCGGTGGTGCTGCTGCCCGACCATTTATTACGCACCACAATGCATTGGATGTACCTTTTTACTTGCGTATTGCCAATGAGTTGTACCTGAAGCGTTTGATCGTGGGTGGTTTTGATTGGGTATATGAGTTCAGCCGTAATTTCCGAAATGAGGGTATGGATAGAACGCATAATCCTGAGTTCACCATTTTGGAATGGTATACCGCTTACAAGGATTATTTCTGGATGATGGAAATCACCGAGCAGCTGTTGGAGCGTGTAGCGATTGCCTTACATGGCACTACCGACGTGCAGTTGGGTGATAAGATGATCAGCTATAAAGCACCATTCAAGCGTATCAGCATTTTTGATGCGATTAAGGAAAACACCGGCATCGATATTTCTGCTATGGATGAAGCCGGACTGCGTGATGTGTGCAAGCAATTACATATTGATGTGCCCGGTAATATTGGTAAGGGTAAGCTGATTGATGAAATCTTTGGCGCTACCAGCGAACACAATTATATACAGCCTACGTTCATTATTGATTATCCGGTGGAGATGAGTCCGCTGACCAAGAAGCACCGTAGTAAAGCCGGATTGGTAGAGCGTTTTGAGTTGATGGTAAACGGTAAGGAAGTAGCCAACGCGTATAGTGAGTTGAATGATCCTGTGGATCAGCGCGAGCGTTTTGAAGAGCAGGTAAAACTCATGGAGCGTGGTGATGATGAAGCCATGTTTATTGACCATGATTTTCTGCGTGCTTTGGAATATGGCATGCCACCAACATCCGGTATTGGTATTGGTATCGATCGTTTGTGTATGATGATGCTAAACCAGGTATCTATTCAGGATGTGTTGCTCTTTCCACAGATGCGTCCCGAGAAAATGGATTAATTGGAAAGCTTTAATAAATAAAAAAGGATCGCCACGGCGATCCTTTTTGCTATATGAGATACGATGATTAATCGCGATAATACAAAGCCGGCTTTCTGTTACCAAGTAATGCTTCATACTGATAGTCGCCTTTGGCTTTCTTGAGTTCTTCAGTAGCTTTTTGAATCAGCTCCTTATTGGTGAAAAGATCAATCGCTGTGAGTGCCATGGTCTTAGCAGCTACCAGCATGCCCTTGGTACCAATTTCTGTTCCGCCTGCAGCAACAGCCTGCCAGCTATGTGCGGCTGTGCCGGGTACCCATGTAGCAGCACGCAAACCAACGGTAGGTACGGCATAGCTTACATCGCCTACATCGGTACTACCACCGCCGGCATCCATATCAAGTTTTAAAGGTTTTACAGTTGCGGCAGATTCAAGAGCTGGTGCTTTGGTGCCGAAACTGGCTTGTATTTTCTGACCAAAAGCTTTTTCTGTTTCTGTATAGGTAAAACCACCTACTTTTTCCAGATTCGCCTGCATGGCTTCTGCAAGTGTTTTGTTCAATAGTAAATCATGTGTGCCACCAATGATTTCAAATTCCATCTTCGTATCTGTTCCTATTGCAGCACCTTCTGCGGCTTTGGCTACGCGATCGAAAATAGATTTAACCACATCGCGTTTAGGGTGACGCACATAATAATATACTTCTGCAAAATCAGGAATCACATTGGGTGCTTTTCCGCCGTTAGTAATCACATAGTGAATCCTGGTTTCCTGCGGAATATGCTCACGCATCATGTTCACCATATAGTTCATCGACTCAACAGCATCTAAAGCAGAGCGGCCACGCTCTGGTGCCATCGCCGCATGCGCGGAAATACCACGAAAACGAAACTTGGCTGATTTATTAGCCAGCGCACTTGTCATGGTGATGGAATTCTCTGAATCGGGATGCCAGTGTATCACCGCATCTACATCATTGAATAAGCCTTCACGCACCATATATACTTTGCCGCTACCACCTTCTTCAGCCGGTGTACCGAATACTTTGATGGTTCCGGAGAATTGCTTGCTATCAATCAAATCTTTAATGGCAATGCCTGCTGCAACAGAAGCGGTACCAAACAAGTGGTGTCCGCAAGCATGGCCTGCATCCTTACCTGCGCTGGCTTTTTCCGGAACGGCCTGCTGAGAAATACCCGGCAAAGCATCAAACTCTGCAAGAATACCAATCACCGGCTTGCCTGAACCATAAGTGGCAACAAAAGCAGTAGGAATACCTGCAACACCCGTTTCCACCTGGAAGCCTGCTGTTTTCAATGTTTCTTGATGCAAGGCTGAGCTCCTCACTTCTTTGTAGCCTACTTCTGCATAGTCCCAAATCTTGAGTGCAATGTCTTTGTAGCGGGGATAAGCGGCATCCAGCGCTGTGCTGGCAGCTGTTTTCATTTTCTCAGCCGGATTGATCTCGGCTTTCTTTTTCTGCGCATTTACTTGAACCAGAAAACCAAAGGAAGCACAGAGCAGTAGCATTTTTCTCATGGGTCTTACATTCAGGAAACGAATGTAGCCAATTGCTTTGTCTCCAATTGAAAGAAAAGGGTCAGGTATTGCCGATGTGCAGGAATAGAATTACCTCGATCCTGGCTGACCGCTGCTTAGTAAAGATAAAAAAGATGATGATATGCACATATCTAAATAGATAAAGTCAAGCTAGATATGTGGCTGAACAGAATTACTACAGTTGAAACATGGCTTCCGTCAGCCTGCATTTTGGCAATACCCATGTTACCTGCATGGCCTTCGTTGTCAAAGCAAATACCCTTTTTGTAATCCAAAGCCGATTCCACCTTCCCAATCAGTAGTTAAGTGTTTTCTTACTGTGTCAAAGAGGTGTTGAACAACGTCAACATAAATTGGGTTCTTTTTATAGGTAGCCGCATATCTATATTCTCTATCCGTATTCTTTTGTTTCCTTAAGATATAAATTTGGTCAACTTTAAACTTCTTTAAGTTGACCTGCTCTGTCAGCTTTAACCATTCGGCAACAACAATATAAATAGCGTTAGGATTTCTGTGTTTCAATTGTTCTGCGGCTGTTGAAGAGCCTTCAAGCATTGTCTTGTCAAGGTATGTTTTACATTCAATTGCAACTGCTGGAATTTGCCATGAATGTTCTTCAACTTCCTCATTCCCTTCACAGTTCATTTTGGTTTGAATATTTACGCCAATTACAAAGTCATGGTCTTTCTTTTCAACTTTTGCGTTCGGTTTTGATACCATTTCTTTGTAAGAAGCCGAATTGAAGAAGATGTCTTTAAACGTATGAGCTTTTCCCAAAACGGCCGATTTTGAGAATTCAAAAACTAAATCACGGAATAAATAGAAAATGAATTCTTCTAAAACTGATGAATGAAGATTGGAGCGGGAATCAAATTTTTCAGCATATTTTTGTTGGTCAATAAATTCTTTGTAATCGGAAAATAACTGTACTCGTTGCTGAATAATTTGTAAATCTCTATCAGATGCAGAAGAAAATGGACCTTTTAATTTAGTATTAGCTTTATGCCATTTGGTATATTCTGCGCGGATTTCCTTTAGAAATCTTTTCGCCTCCTTATCAGTGTATTTCTCAGTATGGTTTTCCTTTTGAGTTAAATTGTCTCCGTGAACAAGCATTCTTTGTCAGTTTTGATATATGATAGCTGTGAATATAAATTTTCTGCAATTGCCTTGGCTAAAAAAGGAGGAACTGCATTACCAATTTGGTTGTATTGACAAAGATATTTTTCTTCATCTCGTCCTTCCCTTTGTAATAGTTTATGACTTACAACAGTTGGCTTTCCTTTAAAAACGTACCAATCAGGAAATGTTTGAATTCTTGCACCTTCTCTTGGTGTAAAGTTTCTATTTATGTAAGGATGAACAAAATTTGCATAGAAAGATGCTGCAATTGTGTGACAAGGTTTGTCAGGAAACATTCTTCTATTATTTTGGTCATATACTTTTTCGGAAATTTCACCTTTTCCGTTTCGCTTAATTGGTTTTAAATGTTCAGGAACATCAGAAACAGAGTGTCCCCATGACATGGAAGCAAAACGTTCTACCATTCTTTTTGAATGCTTCATTGCAACATGATTATAAACTTTATTAGACTTCCCTCTAAGATATTTTTGAAAATCATTTTTAGGAGACGTAGTGTATTCCATTTCCTCTCCACCTTGACAAGCTTCAATTTGAGGAAGGTCTGAAATAGCGTCCCAAAGAGTAGGAGTTTTAATTAAATTATTTCCAAACAGGGAGTAAGAGCCGTTTTCTATTGAATGTGTCGCTTGAGGAAAAGGATTATCTAATTTTTGTTTTGAAGCTATTACAACCAATCTTTTTCGGATTTGAGGTACTCCAAAATCCGTTGCAGATAAAATAGTATGGTCAACATTGTAGCCTAAGTTTTCTAGTTCCTTTACAATAATATCAATAACAAATTCATTTGAATGAGTCTTCGCTTTTATTAGATTAGGAACATTTTCCATAATCATAACTTCTGGCTCAAAGATTTCTCCTAAACGGATAAATTCTTTGAATAGCGAGTTTCTTGGGTCTGAAGCGTCGCCAGCTTTTCTATTTGCAATTGAGAAACCTTGGCAAGGCGGGCCTCCTAAAATTATGTCAGGTTTTTCTTGAAACTTATCTAAAAGAAATTCTTTGTCAAATTGTTGAATGTTCCCGACCAAAGTAGTTGCATGAGGATGGTTATACTGAAATGTTTCAGCAGCCCATTTGTCAAATTCAATTGCACCAATAATATTGAAATTGCCTGTCAGGTCAAACCCTAAACTGAAACCGCCTGCACCAGCAAATGTGTCTAAAACTTTCATGTAGTCAAAGATAATAAAAAATAAAAGCTAAAAATATTAGCGGTGTGTCGCTTTAGGCTTGCAGGTAGCGAATTGCTTTGCGCAATTGCATCAACGTTTGATTACCCTGCCACTACCATTGATATTAACCTCTGTAACCGGACTTCCCCAATAATAAATATTGCCGCTGCCATAGATATTGGCCTTCAGCTTATCGCCTGCTGTTATGTAGGAGTAACCACTGCCATGCACATTCACTTCCGCTTCTTTGGCCCATAAAGATTGGGCATCAATATCACCACTACCATAAATATTCAGATAAGCTTTTTGATAAGCTGAGTTGGCAATTTTGATGTCTGCACTGCCGTGAATGCGTGCTTCTATTTCCTGTCCCTGCTGAAAGCCCGAGATATCGATATAACCACTGCCATGGATGCTGGCTTTTTTGATAGCGGGGATTTGAATATATGCAATCACATTACTATTGCGAATGGTATTGTACTGCTGATTGTATTTGAGTTTTAATACTCCATTCACTACTTCTGTTTCCAGAATACCCAACAAATTTTCATAGCCACGTACGCGAAGATTTTGCGTAGTGCCATAGGTAATCACTGCTTTGATATCGTAATGGGTTTCAATTGCATCAAAAGCTGCTACTGTTCTGGTTTGTTCAATCGTATTTCCACTTCCTCTGATAGCTTCTTTGTTGCACGACAAGAAAACAACTGCCATTACAGTTAATACAATACTTCTAAACATAGTTGCTTGTTTTGTGCAAACCTATGTTCAGCAATAAGTGGATGCAATCACATAACTATGTGAAACTAGACAAATAAGTCCTGATACAACTGCGCACCGGGTACAACAGAGTAATGCGACAAATCAGTAATGCCTTCCTTAGCCAAAACTTCTTCGTCAATGAATGTATTACCTGTGTAAGCCAGATTGGTCTTGGTGACAATATGGTAAACAGCATCAGCAAGAATATCTGGCGTACGGCTCATCTTTGCCAGCATTTCACCGCCTAAGAGATTACGCACAGCAGCTGTGTCAATGGTGGTTCTTGGCCAAAGTGCATTGGAGGCTACACCATCTTCTTTTAATTCTGCTGCCCAGCCCAAAGCCATCATACTCATGTTGAACTTGGTCATGGTATAAGCTACATGTGGTCCCAGCCACTTGGGTGTAATATTAATGGGGGGTGATAGTGTGATGATATGCGGGTTTTTACCACGCTTCAAGTGAGGAATACAATGCTTGGTCATGAGGAATGTACCACGTACGTTGATGCTATGCATCAGATCGAAACGTTTGGCTTCTGTATTTTCTGTATTGGTGAGTTGAATAGCAGAAGCATTGTTGATAAGCACATCAATGCTGCCAAAAGTATCCATCGCTTTGTGTACGGCTGATTGAATCTGGTCTTCAAAACGGATGTCCAGCTGAATAGCCAATGCTTTACCGCCAGCAGCTTCTACTTCTTCCGCAGCAGAATAGATGGTGCCGCCCAATCGTGGATCTTCTTCCACGCTTTTTGCTGCAATCACAATATTCGCACCTTCCTTGGCGAGGCGAAGTGCCATCGCTTTACCAATACCTCTACTGGCACCAGTTATAAACACAGTTTTGTTTTGCATGGACATACCAATCGTTTTTGTGGAGACTAAATATCTGCAAAAGCCGTTTACCAGCCTAAGAATTCACTGATTGTTTTTTCTGTTGCTGCACAGGCTTGTTCCAGTACATCATTGAGGATGACTTTATCAAACTGGTTTTTGAAGGTGAGTTCATAACTGGCTTTGTTCACCCTGGCTGCCAGACTTTCTTCCGTTTCCGTACCGCGGTTACGCAAACGCTTTTCTAATTCTTCCACGGAAGGTGGTTCAATAAAGATGATGAGGGTTTGGTCGGGAAACTGTTTTTTTACATGCAGCGCACCCTTCACATCAATATCCAGTACAGGCACTTGTCCTGCAGCCCACATGCGCTCGAGCTCTTCTTTTAAAGTGCCATAATATTTGCCTTCGTAGACCATTTCCCATTCTACAAATGCATTGTCCTGAATCTTTTGCTGAAATTCAGCCACACTCATGAAATAATAATCCTTGCCATGCACTTCAGCGCCACGTGGCTGACGTGTAGCAGCAGAGATAGAAAAAGCAAGTTTGGGGTACTTACCCAGCAGGTATCGGGTAATGGAGGTTTTGCCTGAGCCGGATGGCGCAGCAATGATGACGATCTTTTTATTGAGTGAAGCCATGCGCAAAGAACGGAAAAATCCGCTTCGCTTACACGCGTTTGATATCTGCACCCAAAGCCTGTAATCGCTGATCAATGTATTGATAGCCCCTGTCGATCTGCTCAATATTCTGAATCACACTCTTACCTTCTGCACTTAGGGCTGCTATCAGCAAGGCAACACCGGCACGAATATCCGGGCTGCTCATGGTGATGCCGCGCAATGCTTGTTTTCGGCCAAGGCCGATAACTGTGGCACGATGCGGATCGCAGAGAATAATCTGCGCGCCCATGTCGATGAGTTTATCGGTGAAGAAGAGCCGGCTCTCAAACATTTTCTGATGAATCAATACACTGCCTCTGGCTTGGGTAGCTACCACTAAGACGATACTCAGCAAGTCGGGCGTAAATCCAGGCCAGGGATGATCGTAAATGGTGAGGATTCCACCGTCAAGAAAAGTTTGTATTTCGTAAGTCTCTTGTTCAGGAATGAAAATATTGTCACCTTGAATTTGTACATCAATACCCAGCTGTCTGAATTTATCCGGAATCAAACCAAGATGGGCAACACCTGCACCTTCAATAGTGATAGCACTTTGTGTCATCGCTGCTAAACCAATAAAGCTGCCCACTTCAATCATATCAGGCAGTATGGTATGTACAGTTCCACCTAATTGCGATACACCATCAATGATTAAGAGATTACTGCCCACGCCGCTAATCTTAGCACCCATCTGATTCAGCATGGTGCAGAGCTGCTGTACATAAGGTTCGCAAGCTGCATTGTAAATGGTTGTTCTGCCTTCTGCTAAAACAGCAGCCATTACAATATTGGCGGTACCTGTTACAGATGGTTCATCCAACAAAAGATTGGCACCACGAAGTTGTGGCGCATCCAATCGAAAATAGCCATGGTCTTCATCGTAATAAAAAGCAGCACCTAGTTGTTCAAAGCCAATGATATGGGTGTCTAATCTTCGTCTACCAATTTTATCGCCACCAGGTTTGGGAATATAGGCTTTGCGAAATCGCGCCAGCATTGGACCGGCTACCATTACACTACCACGCAGTCGACCACCTTTTTTACGAAATGCATCTGAAGCCAGATAATCCACATCAACCTGATCTGCCCGAAAAGTGCAGCTATGTCTGTTGTGGCGAGTTACACGCACGCCAATATCTTCCAATAACTCAATCAGTAGATTTACATCTAATATGTCTGGAATATTGTTGATGGTAACGGGTGCATCGGTTAATAAGACAGCACTCAATACCTGCAATGCTTCATTCTTGGCACCCTGAGGTACAATGGTACCGCTGAGTTTTTTTCCGCCTCTGACTTCAAAACTGCTCATAGCAAAACAATTAGCGCCTAAAAATAAAAGAGCGCCGCGGATTGCAGCGCTCTTTTTATACACGGTTTAGTTATATCAATAGCGTTTTTTGAAACCGCCGTTGCGGTTATTGCCGCCACCGCCGCCCATTCTGTTATCGCGATTGCCACCACCACCGCCGTTGCGGTTGTTTCTGTTACCACCACCGCCACCGCGATTGTCTCTACCGCCACCGCGATTGTCTCTACCGCGACCGCCAAAGTTTTGCTGTCTGCGTGGTCCGCGACCATAATCATCTCTTTCGATCTGGTTGCGGTGTTTGATAAATGGTGTATTGCTGAATTCCAATGCACCGCCGGTGAGGCTGTTGAGTTCTGCACGGATGGTATCATCATGCACCAACTCTTTATGCCATGTGCTGTAAGCCAGCTTCATGTAATAAGCAATGGTATGTGCAAAGCCATCTTTCTTCTCCTGATCGGTTTCTTCCAATGCTTTATTGATCACGGTTTCCAAATTCTTACCCAGGTGTGAGTATTTCGGATGACGCTTAGGATAAGGCAATGGATCGGGCTTGGCCTTGTATGTTTCGCGTTGAGGTATAGGGTATGGACAGTCTACGTCCAATTTGAAATCACTCATCACAAAGAGGTGATCCCATAACATATGGCGAAAATCTTCTACGTTTTTTAAGTGGGGGTTTAGAAAACCCATAAGTTCCACTACCACCTTGGCTTGTTCGTTTCTTTTGTCCCTGTCTTCTATAGTAAGGAGAAAGTCAACCATTTTCTGAATATGACGGCCATATTCACGCATACCGAGGTGGTTCCTCGTTGTATTGTATTCCATGAAATCTACTTAGTGCAGACAAATGTAAGGATTTTGGCTTCAGTGGCGTTGAGGCCGGGGCTTTCGTTATCTTCGCGGCATGGACGCATTGATCAATCAGATAGAAGGATACAAGCAGGAAATGCAGGCTTTTGAAGCTGCAAATGCTGATGCAGTTGAGGCATTCCGTATTCGTTTTTTAGGTACCAAGGGTATTGTAAAGGCCATCATGGGCGAAATGAAAAACGTGCCCAATGAGCAGAAAAAACAATTTGGTCAGATATTGAATGAGTTCAAGGGTTTTGCTGAAACACGCTATGAAACATTGAAGTCAGCCGTAGAAAGCAGTGCAGATGCTGCTGGTTTTCAAGGTGATTGGTCATTGCCGGGCGATCCGATTGCTGTTGGTACAAGACATCCTTTGAGTATCGTGCGCAAGCAGATCATTGATATTTTCGGCAGACTGGGCTTTGCTTTGGCAGAAGGCCCTGAGATCGAAGATGATTGGCACAATTTCGGTTCCATGAATTTGCCGGAAGATCATCCTGCGCGTGATATGCAGGATACTTTTTATATCCATCAAAACCCATCCTGGCTGCTGCGCACACATACCAGTAGTGTACAGGCAAGGGTGATGGAAACCCAGAAACCACCGATTCGGGTAATATGTCCTGGTCGTGTGTATCGCAATGAAACCATCAGCGCACGCGCGCATTGCTTCTTCCATCAGGTAGAAGGTTTATATATTGATGAAAATGTAAGTTTCGCTGATTTGAAACAGACCTTGTACTTCTTCGTGAAGGAGATGTTTGGTAAGGATGTGAAAGTGCGTTTCCGCCCAAGCTATTTCCCTTTTACAGAGCCTAGTGCTGAAATGGATATTAGTTGTTTGATTTGTGAAGGCAAGGGCTGTAATGTTTGTAAGCACACTGGTTGGGTAGAAATCTTAGGTAGTGGTATGGTGCATCCAAACGTGTTAGAAAACTTCGGTATTGATAGCAATAAATACACAGGCTTCGCTTTTGGTATGGGCATGGAGCGTATTTGTCAATTAAAGTATCGAGTGAACGATCTGCGTTTGTACTCACAAAATGATGTGCGCTTCCTCAAGCAGTTTACCGGCGCGGTTTAAACAAGCATATGCAGGTATTTCATACAAGGGCAGTAGTGCTTAGGCAAACCAAGTATGGAGATACCAGTTTAATTGTATCCGCTTACACAGAATTATTCGGTATTCAGAGTTACCTCATTAAGGGGGTTCGACAAAGCAGTAAAAAGTCTGCAGGTCGCGCTATGTATTTTCAGCCCGGTTCCATTTTGGATATGGAAGTGTATCATAGCGATTTCAAGCAATTACAATTTGTCAAAGAATACCAATGGGCTTACGTGTATCGCCAATTGTTTACCGATGTGGTAAAACATGCTGTAGCTATGTATATGATAGAATTGTTGCAGCATAGTTTGAAACAGCCAGAGGCCAATCCTGAAATGTTTGCCTTGATTGCGGAAAGCTTGCAGGAGTTGGATATCGCTGAGGATGGTGTTGCAGCAAACCTGCCTTTGTACTTTACTTTAAAGCTTTGTGCAGAGCTGGGATTTCAGATTGCAGGCGATTTGAGCGGAACTGTGTTCGACTTGAAAGAGGGCTGTTTTACCCATACCTTACCAGATCATCCGTATTATGTTGATGGTGCGGCCGCTTCAACCACAGCAGCTATCATTCAAGCAAATAGTGTTTCACAATTGGGTGTAATCACTTCTAATAGAGTACAGCGAAGAGAAATCTTACAAGCCTATCAGACTTTTATGGCATTGCATATTCCTGATTTTGGCGAACTCAGAAGTTGGCCGGTATTGCAGGAAGTATTGGGTTAGATCAATCTTTTTACTGCCATCGTATTTGCATCTTCAATCAAGAGTAATCCAGGTTGCTTGCCTTTTTCAATACTGCCGAGTGTATCATCAAAACCCAAAGCCACTGCGCCGTTGTAGGTAGCCCATTGTAATACTTCAGCGAAAGGTATTTGTGGGAATTGATCACAAATAGTCTTGATTTCTGAAGCAATACTGAGTTGATGATTACTGGCGAGACTGTCCGTACCCAAACAGATTTGCGCCTCATGCTTGCGCAATAGCTCAATTGGCGGCACTTTGTTTTCAATATATAAATTGGCGTTTATGCAGCAGCAGTAATGAATCGCTTGTTGCTGCGCTTTGATGAACTGCAGATCTGCTTCGCTGATGCAGGTGTTGTGCACCAACAATGTGGCTGCGGTATCGCGCAACCAAGGCAAATAAGTTTGCACACTGCTTTGGTGATAAGGCTTGGTGAAACTGATATCAACACCCAATGTCTCGTATAAGCGGAAGAAATCGCCACTGGCATCTTGATACAGTGCATCTTCTGCAGCGGTCTCTTGATTGTGGATGCTAATGATTTTTCCTTTGCTGTGCGTATTGATCATCCCAAACAATTCAGGTGAAACCGAGTAAGGTGCATGTGGCACGATGGAAACATTTGGTAAAGCATCAGTGAATGCTTGATACACTTGCTCAATATTCGCGAAGCGCTGTGCCGCAATACCCGGAACATAGCCTGTTACTTCAATAAAATTTCTATAGCGAAGCTGACTTTGTGTTTTTGTTTCGATGGTAAATGGCGTATTGCTGATATCGCCCACGGCTACAATACCGGCATTATGCATGGCTGCATCTGCTGCTGAAATAGCAGAGGCAATGGTTGCTTCGGGAAAATGTCTTTGTTGAAACACGCCAATGAGAAAATCCACCAAACCTGTTTTCTCAGGTAGGATGTTTTGCATATGGCTTAGTTCCAAGTGGCAATGTGCATTGATGAATCCAGGGCAGATAGTGCCTTGGAAAAATTGTACATCGTCGCCGGCTTCTGCAGCAGAAACGAGGTCAAGAATCTTACCTGCATTATCTGTTACAATCACCATAGGATCATTGATGAAATGTTGTCCGTCAAAAATGCTCGTGGCTGTTAGTTTCATTTGATCCTTATCAATTATTGATCAAAGCTATTTCGTGCAACCTGAATTCGTGTAACTTTCTGAAAAACTTTGTGTATGCGTACGCATTATCTAAAATTGCTCTGCTTATTCCTACTTGTTACTGTTTTTGTGCAAGCACAGGAAGTGATTAAACTCTATCCAGGTAAAGCACCCGGTTCAGAAGATTGGAATTGGTCTGAACAATACTTAGAGAAAAATGCCTGGAATACGCCCATTGTCTATAATGTATCAGATCCCACATTAACTGTTTTCAAACCGGCAGCAGCTAAAGCTAATGGTGCGGCAGTGGTGATTTGTCCCGGTGGCGGTTTTTTGGCACTCTCTATTGAGAGCGAAGGATTTGGCGCAGCGCGCTGGTTGGCCGAAAAAGGAGTTACCTGTTTTGTGCTCAAGTATCGTTTGGCCAAAGCATCGGGTAATGACCCCCTCAAGGATTTTACAGCTTCTTTTACAGATAAAGCCATTCAAAGCAGGCAACAGGCATCCATGCCGCTGGGTATTGCTGATGGAAAAGCAGCAATTGCCTATGTGCGTTCGCATGCAGCGGATTTTGGTATTGATCCAAAACGAATTGGTATTATGGGTTTTTCTGCTGGCGGTACTGTGGCTGGCAGCGCCTTATTTGGTTATACCCCTGAGAACAAGCCTGATTTTGCTGCACCCATTTATGCTTTCTTGCCTCCTGACATGCTAGGCACTGTTGCTGCCGATGCCCCACCACTGTTTCTGACTGTGGCTTCCAACGATCAATTAAACCTACAGGGCCATTCTGTGGCATTATATACTAAATGGAATACCGCCAAAAAGCCGGTGGAATTGCATGCTTATGCCAGCGGCGGACATGGATTTGGCGTTAAGAAGCAACAATTACCCAGCGATTCTTGGATAGAAAGGTTCTGGGAATGGCTGCAAAATCAGGGTTTTACAAGGAAATAATTTTTATTGCGCTAAAATTTTATTGAAAATCAATTAGTTGTAAAGATGCGCTAAAAAATAATCCCTGTTTTCTTTGGTGAAACGGTCTGGTGGTGCCTACCTTTGCCGTCCGAAATTTTTCGGAAGTAATCCGGTGGGTTAGCGCCGGTTCACCTAAAATGTTTTTAATATGAGTAAACTTCATTTCACCACCAAGCATGCGAATGCGGCTACCGTGCAACGCAATTGGTACGTTGTAGATGGTACTAATCAAACCGTGGGTCGTATGTGTTCTAAGATTGCGGCTGTTCTCCGTGGTAAGAACAAAGCCTATTACACGCCACACGTTGATTGCGGCGATTATGTAATTGTGATTAATGCCGATAAAGTTGTTTTCACTGGTAACAAGTTTGAAGACAAAGTGTATCAGAACTTCTCTGGTTATCCAGGCGGTCTGAAAGAAGAAATCGCAAAGGATTTGCTGAAGCGTCGTCCTGAAGCGGTAATCGAAAGAGCGGTAAAAGGTATGTTGCCTAAGAACCGTTTGGGCCGTAAGATGTACAAGAAGCTGTTTGTATATGCAGGTAGCAGCCATGCGCACACTGCACAGAATCCCAAAGAGCTGAAATTCTAATTCCAACAACATTCCAAATACAGATAAATGGAAAAACAAAAAAACGCAGTTGGTCGTCGTAAAGAAGCGGTTACCCGTGTGTTCATCAGCAAGGGTGACGGTAAGATCACTGTAAACGACAAGGACTATAAAGAATATTTTCCGCTGGTATACCTGCAGAATCAGGTAGAAGCGCCTTTAAAGACTGCCGATGTGGTAGGTAAGTTTGATGTACTCATCAACGCTGCCGGTGGTGGTCTGAAAGGTCAAGCTGAAGCTGCAAAATTGGGTATTGCCCGTGCATTGCTCGAGATCAACCCAGAGTTCCGTCCTGCTTTGAAAGCAGCCGGTTACCTGAAGCGTGATCCGCGTGGTGTTGAGCGTAAGAAGTTCGGTCACAAAAAGGCCCGCAGAAGCTTCCAGTTCAGCAAGCGTTAATCGCAGCAGTGTCCATGGTCCATTGTCGATGGTCCATGGTTCGCGAGACTATCGACAAACTAATTTTGAAACTTTTATACAAATCATACAATGGAAAATAACACTTCATTGCAACAGCAATTACTCGAAGCCGGTGTACACTTTGGTCACCTGCGTAAGAAGTGGAACCCCAAGATGTTGCCTTACATCTTCGCTGAGAAGAAAGGTATTCACATCATTGACCTGAACAAAACTGTTGATCACCTGCAGGAAGCTGCAGCTGCCCTGAAGCAAATTGCGAAGAGCGGTAAGAAGATCATGTTTGTAGCTACGAAGAAGCAGGCCAAAGAAATCGTGAGCGAGTGCGCTAAGCGTGTAAACATGCCTTACGCTACTGAGCGTTGGTTGGGTGGTATGCTCACAAACTTCAACACAGTTCGTAAGAGCGTGAAGAAGATGCAGAGCATTGAGAAGATGCTGAATGATGGCAGCGCTGAAAGCCTGACCAAGAAAGAGCGTCTGACACTGAGCCGCGATAAAGACAAAATGGAAAAAGTACTGGGTGGTATCGCTCAGCTGGGTCGTCTGCCAGCAGCTTTGTTCATCGTTGACATCGGTCACGAGCACATCGCTTTGGCTGAAGCCAAGCGCCTGGGTGTTACAACCTTCGGTATGGTTGATACAAACTGCGATCCTAATAAAGTAGACTTCGCTATTCCTGCGAATGACGATGCTACCAAGAGTATCGCAATCATCACCAACTACATCACTGCAGCAATCGCTGAAGGTCTGGCTGAGCGTCAGGCTTCAAAAGATGATGATGATTCTTCTGATGATACCAATGAGAACGAGCGTAAAGCTGCGCGTCTCTTGGCTGAAGCTGAAGCAGAATCAGGCCGTGGTGGTAAGGGTCGTGGTGGTAACGCACCTAAGCGTCGCGTTCCTGCTACACGCAGACCAGCTGGTAAATAATTGCATCAGATAGTGATTGGGTCATTAGTCATTCAGTACACTGTTTGATTACTGACCCAATTCGCATATATCTCTACATAACATCTTAAACATAATTATTATGAGTACAGCCGTAGCTATTACAGCCGCTGATATCAACAAGCTCCGTCAGGCCACAGGTGCCGGTATGATGGATTGTCGTAAAGCATTAACAGAAACCAATGGTGATTTTGAAGCAGCTATCGACTGGTTGCGTAAGCAGGGTCAGAAAGTTGCCGCTAAGCGTAGCGATCGTGAAGCAAAAGAAGGTGTGGTAATTGCTAAGACTTCTGCAGATAACAAAACTGGTTTCGTTGTATGTATCAGTTGCGAAACTGATTTCGTGAGCAAGAATGCTGATTTCGTTGCATTTGCACAGAGCATTGCAGACGCAGCTGTTGCCAACGATGTGAAGAGCGTTGAAGAACTGAACGAAGTAACCATCAATGGTGCTAAGGTTGCTGATATGATCAACGACAAGCTGGCTGCAATCGGTGAAAAGATCGGTGTTGCTAAGTTTGAGCGTGTAGAAGCACCTTACGTGGCTTCTTATATCCACGGTGCATACAGAATGGGCGTATTGGTTGCTTTGAATAAAGAAGCAGCTGAAGCTGGTAAGGATGTAGCGATGCAAATTGCTGCGATGAATCCGCTGGCTGTAGATGCCAACAGCATCCCTGCTGAAACCATCGAAAGAGAAAGAGCCATTGTTATTGAAACAATGAAAGCTGATCCTAAGATGGCTGGTAAGCCTGATGAAATGCTTTCTAAGATTGCTGAAGGTAAACTGAATGCTTTCTTCAAAGAGAACACTTTGCTGGCGCAGCCTTTCGTGAAGGATGGTGGCATTACAGTAGAAGCTTACTTGAAGTCTGCGGGCGACGTAACAGTAACCGCTTTCAAGCGTGTAGCACTGGGTTAATTCGATACAAGTATATCGGCATATAGAAAAGGGACGCAACTGCGTCCCTTTTTCGTTTGGCATTCTTTCAAAAAAACAGGTTCTTTGCAGCGAAACAACTGCACAACATGTTACCCAGGTACAAACGCATTCTGCTTAAATTATCCGGTGAAGCCCTTTTAGGAGATCAGCGTAACGGCGATCCATTTAATCCAAAGATTATTGAGCAATACGCTCAGGATATCAAAGAAGTCATCAATCTGGGTGTACAGGTGGCGATTGTAATTGGTGGGGGTAATATCTACCGTGGTATGAATGAAGCAGAAAGTGGTATTGAACGTGCACATGGCGATTATATGGGTATGCTGGCTACTGTCATCAATGGTATGGCTATGCAGGCCATGCTGGAAAAGATTGGTGTGTATACCCGTTTACAGAGCGCTATCAATATGGAGCAGGTTGCAGAACCCTATATCCGCCGTAAGGCAATGCGCCATCTGGAAAAAGGTCGTGTTGTGATCTTTGGTGCTGGTACAGGTAACCCTTATTTTACAACAGACACTGCAGGTTCACTGCGTGCGATTGAAATGAAAGCAGATGTGATTCTGAAAGGAACGCGTGTAGATGGAATCTATACGGCAGATCCCGAGAAAGATCCTACTGCAACAAGATTTGAAAAAATCAGCTTTCAGGATTGTATCAGCAAAAACCTGAAAGTGATGGATATGACCGCTTTCACACTTTGTATGGAAAACAAACTGCCTATCATTGTATTTGACATGAATAAGCCCGGTAACCTCATGAGTGTGGTGCAGGGTATGAATGTAGGCACCTTGGTTTGCTGATTACCGCTGACGTAATTTTTTTTCCGGCAAGGGGAGGGCATCCTAACTTCACTCCAACATGAGGCGTATACTATTCCTATCCGCAATGCTGCTCAGTTTTGCAGCATATTCCCAGCAAAAGTTCACACTCACAGATGTGGTGAACACAACCCTTAAAAATTCGCTGGATATCGAGATTGCGAAAAACAATCTGGAGATCAACAGCATTAACAACAATATTGGGAATGCCGGCGGATTACCTACTGTTAACCTGAATGCCAACTATAACGAGAACTCTACCAGCGTTAACCAAAAACTGAACAACGGTAATACTATTGAGCGTGCAGGTGCGCGTGCCAATACCTTAACACCCAATGTGCAGGCCAGTATTTTACTCTTCAATGGTTTTCGGGTAAAAGCAACGCAAAAGCGTTTGCAGGAATTGGAGCTGATGAGTAAGGAACAACTGAATGCACAGATTCAGAATGTGGTGGCAGAAGCCATGGTGAAGTATTATGATATCGTTCGCCAGCAGAGTTATTTCAGAACCATCCGTGAATCCATTGAACTATCTGCAAAGCGCTTAGAAATTTTGCAAGCCAAGAAAGAAGCCGGCTTATCCAATAATGTAGAAATTTATCAGGCTGAGGTTGATTTGAATGCGCGTAAGCAGGAACTGCAAACACAGCAATTAATCCTGGATCAGGCAAAGACAGATTTGCTGAACATCATGAACCTGAAGCCGGATCTGAAAATTGATATTCAGGATACGATTCTGGTTGATAAATCTATCGTACTGGATAGTGTGATGAAGATGATTCCATTGAATCCACAATTATTATCTGCCAATCAGATGATTCGTGTGAGCGAACAAGCAGAAAAGGAAATTCAGGCACAGCGTTATCCGGCCATTCGTTTCAATACAGGGTTTAATTACAGCCGTAACTATAGTCAGGCTGGTTTATTCATACTCAACCAAAGCTATGGTCCATTTGCCGGTATCAACCTGCAAATGCCATTGTACAATGGTGGTATTCTCAAGCGTCAGGAGAAAACAGCCCGCATTGATGTGAAGAACGCCACTTTACAAAGAGACAATCTCGTAAATGCTTTGGAAGCCGGAGCAGTAAGAACTTATCAGGGCTATCGCAATGCCTTGCAGCAACGTGATGCAGAACTAAAGAACTATGCAACTGCACAAACCCTGCTTGATTTAATCATGGAGCGTTATAAGCTGAATCAAGCAACAATCCTTGATGTGCGTGAAGCGCAAAAGAGCTTTGAAGATGCCGGTTACAGACTGGTTAACCTGAGTTATGCAGCCAAAGTGGCTGAAATAGAACTCAAGCGTTTGTCCAGTACCCTGCTCAAGGATTAAGCCTGGCTACCCGCTGGTTTCACAGATTTTACTGCTGTTTCCTGTTCTGTTTGCACAGATTGTTTAGCTGCAGGTGTACTGCCAGAGAGATAAGCAACCATGACCATTGGTACCATCAGGATGATAAAAGCGTAACTGATAAAATTGATCTTTTTCATTTTGTTTTGTTTGCATATTTGACGGCAAATGAAGCATTTCGTTACACCGTTCATCATCACATAAAGATGTGAAAAGTCTTTTTCGAACTTCCTTAACAATTGGCTGAAATCCTTATCTATCCTGCATTACATCAACTATATTGCAGTAAAATCAACCTGATGTCTTTGATTCAGTCTAAACTGCCAACCGTTGGTACTACCATCTTTACGGTGATGAGCCAATTGGCCCTTGAACACGGTGCTGTGAACCTCGGTCAGGGCTTTCCAGATTTTCCGATGAGTAGCGATCTGACTGATTTAGTAGCCAAAGCCATGCGCGATAATTTCAATCAATACACGCATATGGCCGGATTGCCTCTGCTGCGCGAACGTATTGCAGCCAAAGTGGCCATGTTGTATGGAACAGAAATACATCCCGATACAGATATCACGATTACTCCTGGCGGTACTTATGCGATTTACACAGCTTTGACTACCGTGCTGCAACCGGGAGATGAAGTAATTGTGTTTGAACCTGCTTACGATAGTTATATTCCCAATATTGAAATCAATGGCGGCATAGCTGTGCGCATTCCACTGAACTATCCGAACTATTCTATTCCATGGGATAAAGTGAAGGAATCCATCAATCCAAAGACGCGCATGATCATGATCAACTCACCACATAATCCAACCGGTGCGGTGTTGAGTGAGTCGGACATGTTGCAGTTAATGGAGCTTGTGCGCAATACACAAATCCTGATCTTGAGTGATGAAGTCTATGAGCACTTGATCTTCGATGGTATTCCACACCAAAGCATCCTACGCTACCCTGAATTACTGCACAGAAGTTTTGTGTGTTTCTCCTTCGGCAAAACCTATCACTGTACCGGATGGAAATTGGGTTATTGCATAAGCAGCCCTGCATTGATGAAGGAATACAGAAAAGTGCATCAGTTTAATGGTTTCTGTTGCGACACACCCAAGCAGATAGCATTGGCTGAATATATTCAAAACAAAGAAGCCTATCTCACATTAGGAAGCATGCTGCAGCAAAAGCGCGATTATTTCCGCAAGCTGATGGCATTAACCAGATTGCAATGCATTCCATCGCACGGCAGTTATTTTGAGTGCTACAGTTATGCTGGCATCAGCGATGAAAATGATAAAGACTTCGCAGTGCGTTTAACAAAGGAGTTTGGTATTGCCACCATTCCTGTCTCAGCGTTTTATAAAGATGGTAAAGATGATCAGGTGATTCGCTTCTGCTTCGCGAAGCGGGAAGAGACTTTGGATAAAGCAGTAGAACAATTGATTCGGTTATAAATAAAAAGCCCCGATGCACTCGGGACTTTTTTATCTTATCTCCATCCATCGCCATCGAGCATATTGCCGATGCCGCCGAGGATTGAACCTTCTTCTTTTCGTTGATACGTACCATAGGCAAGAATTCTGCCGGCCAATCTGCTGATAGGTAAACTTTGTATCCACACTTTACCAGGGCCACGCAGTGTAGCAAAGAACAAGCCTTCTCCACCAAATAAGGTGTTCTTAATGCCCCCTACAAATTGGATATCATAATCTACACCGGCAGTGAAGCCAACGATACAACCGGTATCAATTTTCAGCAATTCGCCGGGCTGTAAAGTTTTCTCTTGCACAAAGCCGCTGGCGTGTAAGAAAGCCATGCCATCACCTTCCAGTTTTTCCATGATAAAACCTTCACCGCCAAATAAGCCTGTACCCAACTTACGCTGAAACTCAATGCCGATGCTCACACCCTTAGCAGCACAGAGAAAAGCATCTTTCTGACAAATGATTCGGCCACCAAGCGCTTGCAAATCCAGGGGAACAATTTTACCGGGATAAGGGGAGGCAAAACTGATGCGTTTCTTGCCTTGCACGGTATTGGTGAATGCAGTCATGAATAAGTTTTCACCTACCAGCATTCTTTTACCGGCACTAAATAATTTGCCAAGTAAGCCACCTTGTTGTTGCTGGCTACCATCACCAAAGATGGTTTGCATCTGAATACCATCGTCCATCATCATGAACGCACCGGGTTCAGCAATAGCTGTTTCGTTCGGATCCAGTTCTACTTCTACATACTGCATTTCTTCACCGAAGATGCGGTAGTCTATTTCGTGATTGCTTCTCATATTCTTGTTTTGATAAAATTAGCAAGCTGTAAGTAGTGCCTTGCTACAAATTATTACAGTCGGTTCACCAACAGTATAAAAAAAGCCGCTCCCGGAGGAACGGCTATATGCTCATCAAAGCCAACTGCTGTTTATTTGGAAGGGGCTGGTTTCAGCTGACCCATCCATACTTTTTTGCCTTGGATTCTTCTCACGAGGAACATTAGTCCAACGAAGATGAAGAAGAAGGGACCTAAGAAACCAAGTAAGGCGATAAACTTGGTACCATAGAATCTTTCCATCGGACGCTTCAATCTTTCAGCAATGATATACATACTTGGTACCATGGTAAGTGTTAAGAAGAAGGCCAGGATCAGACCATAGATTATGGTCCAGCTCAATGGTCCCCAGAACACCACACTATCACCACCAAAGAAGATATGCGGATTCAAATGCTGGAACAGTGATACGAAATCGATATTGAAACCAACTGCTAGTGGTATCAGACCCAGCATGGTTGCCAAAGCAGTTAACAATACAGGAATGATACGAATTCTACCAGCCTGAATCGCTGCTTCACGTAAACGCATGCCACGCCCGCGGAGTTCATCTGTAAACTCAATCAATAGGATGGCGTTCTTCACCACAATACCTGCCAAACCTACCACACCTACACCCACCATGATGGTTGGTACATTCATCTTGGTTACTGCAATACCGAGGAGTACACCAATGATACTGAAGAAGATTTCGTTCAATACGATGAATGGTTTACTGAGCGAGTTAAACTGCAGTACCAATGTCATAAAGATCAAACCAAGGGCAATGGCCATGGCCCAGCCTAAGAAAGAAATGGTTTCAGCCTGCTCTTCACCCTCACCGGTTTGTTTGATGCTAACACCGGCTGGTTTGTATTTATCATTGAACTCGTTCAATACAGGTTTGAGTCTTTCGTTCACATCAAATGGTGTGTAACCACCAGTTACGTTACTATAGAGTGTAATGACACGCTTGTAGTTTTTACGACGGATACCGCCTGCAGTGTTTGTATAATCAACGGTTGCAACAGCACCCAATGGTACTTGCTTAATCTGACCAGTTGTGAAATCACGATAAGTGATCTTCATGTTCATCAGATCAGTGATATTGTTACGCTGCAAATCGTTGTAGCGAATCTGAATCTTGTATTCATCTTCATCAATCTTCAATTTGCTGGCTTCACGTCCAAAGATGGCCGTACGCAATTCAAAACCGATTTGTCCTGTGCTCAAACCAACCAATAAAGCTTTTTCACGATCCACATTCACACTGATTTCAGGGTTGCTGAGATCAATATCCAGTTTCAGGTTTTCAATACCTTCAACACGAACCGTATCGAGATAGTTCTTTAATGATGTTGCCGTACTGGCAATGGCTTCGAAATCCTCACCAATCACTTCAATGTTTACAGGAGGCTGGGTGGGAGGTCCGCCTTGTTCTTGGTCAACAGTAATCAACGCACCAGGAATACCTTTCACCGCAGCGCGGATAGAATCCAGGTAAGGCATGGTTTTTTGGCCATGACGTTTTTCAAATTCCACAAAAGAAATCTGAATACGACCCAGGTTGCTTTGTGTGCTCTTATTCGGATCGTTAGGATCGGTTGCACCAACAGCTACGTTGCTGATTACGCTTTCTACGATGGGGTTGTTTTCGCCCAACACATCAAATACCCGCTTTTCCAACACGGCTGTCACGCTATCTGTGTAAGCTGTCTTGGTACCAACCGGCATTTTCAAGTAGGCATAGATGATATTCGGATCACCGCTTGGGAAGAACTGAATATCTGGTCCGCGCAATACCACCAGCATCAATGATACAGGGAAGAGCAGGAAGAGGAAGGCAACAGACCATGCGGGTCTGGTACCCTGTAATGCCCAGCGCAATAATTTCTCATAACGATCCATCAAGCGCGGCAGGAAATTGTGCTGGAATTTATAAATCGCAGCTTTCAGTACATAGTTATTGATTACTGCCAGGATAGCGAGCAATAAAAGGAAGTTGGCAAAACCATGCCATCCGGCAAGATGTAGCAATAAGCCCAATGCAATAAACAACCACCAATACCATTTTTTGAAGATGGCATTCTTTGGTTCATCAAACTCATGTCCTTCCGGCTTCATGGTTGATACTGCAAAAACAGGGTTGAAAATGAAGGCCACAATCAAGGATGCCGACAATGTCAGGATCAGCATCGTTGGTAGATAAATCATGAACTTACCAATGATACCTTCCCAAAGCAATAGCGGGAAGAAGGGTGCCAGTGTAGTTACTGTACCAGCTAATACAGGAATGAATACTTCACCGGCTGCTTCTTTGGCGGCGCGTACAACAGGTACACGGCCATTGGCGTAGATACGGTGTGTATTTTCAATCACCACAATCGCATCATCCACAATGATACCCAAGCCAAAGAGTAAGGCAAAGAGTACAATAAAGTTCAACGTGATAGAAGTGCCTGCGATATAATCACCCAGTGGTAAGAATAAGAAGGCAACAAATACAGAGAGTGGCACACTCAATGCCACGAAGAAGGCATTGGTTACACCCATGAAGAACATCAGAATTACCAATACCAGCACAAAACCAATGATGATGGTATTCACCAGTTCATTGAATGAAGTTTTGGTCTGCTTGCTCTGATCACCTGTGAAACTTACTTTCAGGCTCTGTGGTAATTCCTTAGCCTTATACATTTCTGCTACAATCTCTTTTACCTTGTCTGCAGTTTCAATCAGGTTCTCACCAGCACGCTTCACGATATTGACTGTAACTACATTCTTTCTATCAAGACGGCTATAGCTTTCTTTTTCTTTTACCGTATCAATTACCTGTGCAATGTCTTTCAGGTAAATCGCTTGGCCGTAGATATTCTTGACAATAATGTTCTGCATTTCCATGGCAGAAACAAACTGACCTTTCACACGCAGTGAACGATTCATATTACCTACTTCTACCAGACCACCACTCACATCTCTGTTTTCATTGGCGATGGCTTGCGCGATATCGTTGAAAGAAACCTTGGAGACTTCCATTTTGGTTTTGTCAACATTAATCTGGATTTCTCTTTCAGGTGCACCAACGATCTCTGCTTTACTGATCATGGGTAATTCTTCAAAGCGATCCTGCAGCTTGTCTGCATACTCTTTCAGTTTAACCGCATCGTAATCACCACTCACGTTTACAAACATGATAGGCAGTTCACTAAATGTAAATTCCTGTACGTTTGGCTGAACAGTGAGGTCGGTAGGTAAGTCTGTCTTTGCACGATCAACAGCATTCTTCACTTTGTCTTTGGCGATGTCAACATTTACATCGGTTTCAAATTCTACAGTGATTAAGCTGAAGTCTTGCTGAGAGATTGAGTTTACTTTTTTGATCTTGGCACCGGTTAAGCCCTTGATTTGTTTTTCGATGGGTCTGGTAACCAGATTCTCCATGTCTTTAGGAGAAGTACCAAAGTAAATAGTAGACACACTGATCGTGGGTACCACGATATCAGGGAACTGTTCTTTTGGTAAGGTATTGAAAGTGCGCAAGCCCATCAGGGTAATGATGATGGTGATAATGTACATGGCTGTACGATTATCCACCGCCCAGCTGGTAGGCTTGAACTCTTTGAATTTTTGCGTGATATCTTTTAATACGCTCATAATAAGTGTTTTGGTCCTTCAGGTAATGCTGCCTGAAGGCGATTCATCATTTGATTTCAATCACCTGACCATCATACAAATCCTGATAGCCTTCTGTGATCAATTGTACGCCTACAGCTAAACCAGACTTCACTTCAATTCTGGTACCGTAGAGTTCACCAACCGTAATGGCTTTCTTTCTAGCGACCAGTTTGCCATTTTCTTTTTCTGCTACATAGACAAACTTGCCTTTCTCATCTGTTTGTACAGTATTTACCGGAATAGCGATGGCATTATTTGCAGCATAATCCTGAATCTTGATATTGGCCAACTGATTAGGTCTGATATTGGCATCAAACGGAATCTTGGCTTCCACTTCAAATGCACGGGTAGTAGCACTAATGGTTCTGCCAGCTAAGGAAACGGTTGAGTTGTATTCTTTGCTGAGATCGGGTAACACAATCTTCACCTGAGTACCTTGCTTTACTTTACCGAGATAATTCTCCGGAACATCAGCAATCACTTTCAGGCTGTTGGTATTTACGATTTTGATTTGCGGACCCAATGCAGTAGCACCAACGAATGCTTCACCAATGCGTACATTCACTTCATCAGCAACACCGCTCACATCACTATACACCAGACTTGTCTTCAGTTGTTCTTCTGCTACTTTCACTTGCTCTTGTGCAGCTTTCAGGTTTTTCTCTAATGATTCAACATTGTTCTTGGCAGAAAGCAATTGTACTTCTGTACCAATATTCTGATCCCAGAGATTTTTCTGACGCTGGAAAAGATTCTTGGCAAAATCCAATTGTACTTTAATGGTTTCCAGACTTTGCTTGGCAGCAGCTACGTTCTGCTTCATGATGGCATCATCCAGTACCACTACCAACTGGCCTTTCTTCACGAAATCACCTTTTTTCACCAGCAGTTGTTTTACCACACCACCCATGCCGCGTGGAGCGATATAAGAAATATCATCAGCATCTACTCTTGCTTGTAGATCGATATAGTGAACAAACTGCTCTGCATTCAGAGTAGCAGCAGCAACGAGTTTTGCATTCGCATTTGCTTTTGAGGTATCAGCCTGTGCAATCTCAGCTTCCAGTTTCAATATCTGTGTGTTGAGTGCATCGTGCTCTTTCTTCAGTTTTGCCAACTGATCTTTTTTAGCCTCCAGTCCGCCGGTGGCTTTATCGCCGCCACAGGCACTGAACAGTACTGCAGCTGTTGTTGCGATTGCGATGGTATAATTACGTATCATATAAATCTGTGTTGAGTGTTGGTTTAATTAAGTTTTCCTAAAGCCTTGAAGTAAGTAATCTTTGCAAGCACCGCATTGTAGAGTGCGTTGAAATAATTACTCTGTGCAGTTTGTAGCTCCGTATCGGCGGTAAGCACTTCAAAACTGCTGCCAATACCTTGCTCATATTTTTTCTTGGTGGTATTGTACACATTCTGGGCCAGTTGCATATTTTTCTCAGCAGCATCCATCTGCTCAATATTGGTGATGAAGTTTTTCTTAGCTGCTAATTTCTGCAGGTCGATGCCCTGTTCAACTGTGTTGATGGTATTGTTATGCTTTTCCAAAGCAATCTTTGCTTGCTTGATCTTTTGATCTCTGGCAAAGCCTGAGAAGATTGGTACGTTGATATTCACTCCAACGATTGAAGTAGGAAACCAGGGATAAGCACTACCGCGTTTGAAGAAATTGAAATCCTGACGCAAGGCATTCTGACTGTAGTTCCAGTATGCAGCAACTGTTGGAATTCTACCCAGCTGATTGCGTTGTACATCCAGTTCAAGTAGTTTCTTCACTTTCAGTAAAGCTTGTACTTCGTTTCGGTCTTCGTAGCGGAAATTTTCATCAGAAAGAATATCCTGCTTCACTTCTGTTGGGCTCAGCGGCGTAGTGAGTTCCAGCGTGTCTGCTTGTGGAATACCCATTTGTAATTTCAGGTTGGCATAGCCAATCTGTAATAGGTTGTCCAGTTGGGCTTTAGTTGTGGTCAGGTTATTCAGCGATACCTGTGTTTTTTCAATATCCAGTTTCTCTACAAAGCCGTTCTTGTACATTTCTGTCATGTCGTACAACAACTTTTCCAATCGCTTCTTGCTTTCATTTACATAATACTGTTGCTTTTGTGCAATCAGAATTGCGTAATAGGCAGTGTACACATTCTCACGCACTTTGTCTTCACCTACACGTACGTTCGCGCTGGCGTAATCCATGGCAGTTTTTCTGGCTTTCAAACCCACGAATACATCAGCCTGGAACAGCAATTGCTGTACAGTAAATCCTGCACTGGCCTGCCAGGGCACACCAAATTGTGCGGGAATGGTACCGAATGAACCGGGCATCTGAATAGGATTACCATTGCCATCTTTCACGCCTTCTTTGGTTAACACACCATACACAGAAGGTGAAATGAAATCTGGTAATACCTGGGTAGGGATTGCAAAGAAATGCTGGGTACTGAGGGTACCACTGATCTGCGGATAAGCAGATCCTTCAATCTCCTTGTTTTTGGCGCGCTGGGCCTCATAGTCCAGCTTCAGGTTTTTTAAATCGTTCACCTGCTGCAAAGCCAGCTCTACCGCTTCTTTCGCCGATACAGTTCTTTTGGTCTGTGCTTCGGTCTGAAGAAACAACAGCAGCGGGGCCATGCAGAGGATGAATCTCAGGTTGCTTGCTCTCATTGTGTTGCTTTTAGTCTTTGTTGTTTGTATTGTTGAATCAGTTCTGTGCCTTTAGGTGTAGCCATACCGAAAAGAAAGTTTTCGGTCATTTCGCGCAGGATCACTGCCGGATTGTATTTAGACAGCAGCATGTCCGGTGCGAGAATCATGAACATGGTACCCACACGGAAGCGGCTCATGATATCAGCATTGATATCTGAGCGATACAAGCCTTCTCGCATACCTCTTTCGATGTTCTCCTTGGTGATTCTGCTGAAAGAGTCGTTTTTGTGCTCATTCATCTTCCGGAAAGCCTTGGGGTGGTATTTCTCCAGATCGAAAATGATGGAGGGGTTCATACCCTTCAGCATTTCCTGAACCATATCCACCGCCAGAAATACTTCGTGAATGGCATTGTCTGATTGCTCCAGACAAAGGGAGCAATCTTTCATATTCATTTGAATTTCAATATCTATGACCGCTTCTACCAGGCTGTCTTTATCCTCGTAAAACTGGTAAATGGTCTTTTTGCTGATGCCCAGATGTGCGGCAATTTCATCCATGCTAATGCTGCGGATGCCATAGCGGAGAAATAGCTCGTGGGCTTTGGTGGCGATTCTGTCCTTGGTTTCCATATACCTGTAAAAAGGAGGGCAAAACTATGGAAACTTAAATCGTAACAAAAGTTTCCGCAGTTTTTTTTCATTAATTATTTGTTAAGTGGCGCCATAAGGCGATGAAAGGAAAGCAGGGTCAAGCCCGTATTTTTGCTTACTTCACACAAATACAAAGAATGGCAACCAATCCCTTAGGCATTTTTCACTGGCGCAAGTTGTTTCAGTATTTTCTGCAGGGATTGCTGATTGTAGCACCTGTGGTGATTACTGGTTATTTGATTTATTGGATGGTTACCACCATCGACAACCTGATTCCCATATTCGAGGTTAAAGACATCAACGGGAATAGTATACCAAGAAATTATGGACTAGGTATTCTGATGATTGTAGCTGCGCTGATCCTGATTGGTTTTGTGAGCTCTAATTTCTTTGCCCAAAGGCTGATTGATATGTTCGACAGCTTGCTGGAGAAAACGCCGGGTATCAAATTCATTTATTCCTCTGTCAAAGACTTTTTTGAAGCATTTGCAGGAAGTAAGAAAAAATTCAACCATCCGGTATTGGTGAATGTGGATGGGCCCGATGTATGGCGTATCGGTTTTATTACTCAGGAAGATGCACACCAGTTTGGATTAGCAGAACATATGACGGTCTATGTACCGCACAGTTATGCGATCTCAGGTATTACATACATAGTTCCTAAAGAAAAAATTCGTGCTGTACCTAATGTCAGCAGTACTGATGCGATGAAGTTTGTGGTAAGCGGTGGTGTTACCGATGTGGAAGACTAAATAAATACTTTGTTCACCAGATTATGGTCCTTGGTTTCCAGTCTGCTGCTTCCTGTTAAGTATTCATCTACTTTTCTTGCACATTCTCTGCCCTCACTGATGGCCCAAACGACTAAGCTTTGTCCGCGGCGCATATCGCCTGCTGCAAATACTTTAGCCATATTGGTTTGATAGTGTTGTTCATTGGCCCTTACATTGCCGCGTTCATCCAATTCAATATCTAATTGCTCTAACAAACCTTTCTTTTGTGGATGGATAAAGCCCATGGCCAGTAAAGCTAGCTGACAAGGAATGGTTCTTTCGCTACCCGCTACTTCTTCAAAGCTGGCAGGTTTGCCATCCGCACCAACACTCCATTCCAGATCTACCAATTGAATCGCTTGTAATTGTCCTTGTTCATCGCCAATAAATGCTTTGGTGGCTACAGCCCATAATCTATTCGCGCCTTCTTCATGAGAAGTTGTTGTTTTCAGCAACATTGGATAGCTAGGCCAGGGCATATATTCTGTTCTGCTCTTGGGTGGCTGCGGTAATAATTCAAACTGTGTTACTGATGCAGCACCTTGTCGGTTAGAAGTACCCACACAATCGCTGCCCGTATCGCCACCACCAATCACTACTACATGTTTACCCGTTGCAGTCAAATTTTCATCAAGGATATTACTTTCAATTTCAAGATTCGCTAAGGGATCTTTACCAGCAACTCTTTTGTTCTGTTGTTTTAGGAACTGCATAGCGAAATAAACGCCTTTCAATTCTCTGCCGGGCACTGGTAAATCTCTTGGTTGTGTGGATCCACCCGCTAATACAGTCGCATGGTATTCGCGCAACAAATCTGTTACCGGCACATTCACGCCCACATGTGCATGACAACGAAATTCAATACCCGATGCTTTCATCAAATCAATACGTCTGTCAACCACCCATTTCTCCAATTTAAAATCAGGAATACCATAGCGCAACAAACCACCAGGCGCTTCATCTCTTTCAAACACGGTAACATTATGTCCTACACTATTCAATTGTGCAGCTGCTGCCAACCCTGCGGGACCCGAACCAATCACGGCTACTTTTTTACCACTGCGTACATGTGGCGCACGAGGCTGTACAAATCCTTTATTGAAAGCAATCTCAATAATATGCTTCTCAATTTCTTCAATAGCAACAGGTGGTTGATTAATACCTAACACGCAAGCTGATTCGCATGGTGCCGGACAAATTCTTCCAGTGAACTCAGGAAAATTATTGGTAGAACTGAGTATCTCATAAGCTTCCTGCCATTTCTCACGATAGACTGCGTCGTTGAATTCAGGAATGATATTACCGAGCGGACAACCGGAATGACAAAAAGGTACACCGCAATTCATACAGCGCGCAGATTGCTCATGCAACTGCTGTCCTGTAAAAGGCTGTACAAACTCTTTGTAGTCTTGCAATCTGGCTTCTACCGGACGCTTATCCGGTGTGGCTCTTGTAAACTCAATGAATCCTGTTGGTTTGCCCATATATGAAGAATGATTGAATGATAGAATGATTGAATGATAGAATGAATGGATGATTAGTGAATGGCTTTGCTGAGTTGTTGTTTCAATACTTGTTTGTAATCTCTCGGAAAGACTTTCACGAAATTGCGCAGCTGCTGCTCAAAGTCACCGAGAATGAATTTGGCAACAGTACTACCCGTGCTTGCAACATGTTCTGTCAGCAATGCATGCAATTGTTGCGCATCTAAATCATCCAATGGATCAAGGTCTACCATTTCAGCATTGCATTGTTGCTGGAAGTTTTTGCGTACATCATAGATATAGGCAATGCCACCACTCATGCCTGCTGCAAAGTTTCTACCTGTATTGCCTAATACAACAACAACACCGCCTGTCATGTACTCACAACCATGATCGCCTACACCTTCTACAACAGCTGTTACGCCTGAGTTTCTCACTGCAAAGCGTTCACCAGCCATACCTCTGATAAACGCCTTACCGGAAGTAGCACCATAGAAAGCTGTATTACCAATGATAATATTGTCTTCTGCTGTGTACGCGGCCTGCTTTGGTGGATACACAATTAATTTTGCACCGCTCAAGCCCTTGCCAAAATAATCGTTGGCATCACCTTCTAACTCCAGTGTAATACCTCTGGTATTGAATGCACCGAAGCTTTGTCCCGCAGTTCCTTCAAAACGAAAATGAATGGTATCATCAGGTAAACCAGCTGCTTTGTAGCGTTTGGTGATTTCATTGGAAACAATGGTGCCAACTGTTCTGTCAATATTTTTAATGGGAAATGCAGCACGAACTGTTTGTTGTTTCTCAATTGCTGGCTGTGCTGCTTGCAACAATTGCCAATCCAGTACATTGGCCAATCCATGATCCTGTGCTTCTTGTTGATATAATCCTGTACTAGAATCTGCAGGTGCTTTGTACAAGACAGCAGATAGGTCCAGCTTACTATATTTCCAATGCTGAATGTTCTCGCGCATTTGTAAATGTTCTACCTGACCCACCATTTCATGTACGCTTCTGAAACCCAACTCTGCCATGATCTCACGCAACTCTTGTACAATGAAGCGGAAGAAATTCACCACATGATCCGGATTACCGGTAAATCTTTTTCTCAACTCTGGATCCTGTGTGGCAACACCAACGGGACAAGTATTCAGATGACACTTGCGCATCATGATACAACCTTCTACAATCAATGCAGCAGTGGCCACACCCCATTCTTCTGCACCCAATAATGCAGCAATAGCGATATCGCGACCGGTCTTCATTTGTCCGTCTGCTTGCACCACTACGCGACTACGCAGTTTGTTCCGCACCAAGGTTTGATGTGTTTCCGCCAAACCCAATTCCCAAGGTAAACCAGCATGCTTGATAGAACTCAGCGGGGATGCACCTGTGCCACCATCGTGACCAGAGATCAACACCACATCTGCTTTTGCTTTGGTAACACCGGCAGCAATGGTGCCCACACCTGCTTTACTCACCAACTTTACGTTGATGCGTGCAGCTCTGTTGGCATTCTTCAAATCAAAGATTAACTGCGCCAGATCTTCAATAGAATAAATATCATGATGCGGTGGTGGCGAAATCAAACCTACACCGGGTGTGGCATGTCTTGTTTTACCAATCCACTCATCTACTTTATGACCGGGTAATTGTCCGCCCTCGCCAGGCTTGGCACCCTGTGCCATTTTGATTTGCAACTCATCTGCTTCAGTGAGGTATAAACTCGTTACACCAAATCGTGCAGAAGCTACTTGTTTAATCGCACTGCGCATCGAATCACCATTGGGTAATGGTGCATAACGTATTTCATCTTCACCACCTTCTCCGGTATTACTCTTACCGCCCAAACGGTTCATCGCAATAGCTAGTGTAGTATGTGCTTCCCATGAAATGGAACCAAAGCTCATAGCACCTGTGGCAAAACGTTTGTAGATATTTTCTGCAGGTTCTACTTCGTCAATAGAAATAGAAGGCTTGGTTTGTTTAAATGCAAATAGACTACGCAGCGTACAAGCTTTCTCACTCTGGTCGTTCACCAGCTTGGTGTATTTCTTAAATGTTGCATAATCATTCGTGCGGGTAGCATGCTGTAAGAGATGAATGGTTTGCGGATTGAATAAATGAAACTCTCCTTTGCGTTTCCATTGATAGATACCACCCACCGGTAACCGATCTGTGGGAATTTCCTTTCTGCTGAAAGCGAAGAAATGTTTCGCCAATGTTTCACGTGCCAGCTCATCCAGACCCATGCCTTCGATTCGGGAAGTTGCACCGGTGAAATATTGATTCACCACGGCTTTATTAATACCAATGATTTCAAATATCTGCGCGCCTTGATAAGATTGCAGCGTAGAGATACCCATCTTGCTGAAGACTTTCAGCAAACCATCATTCACTGCTTTGATATAATGCTTCTTCAGTTGTTCTTCTGATAAATCTGTTTTCATGATGCCTGTCTCCTTCATAACTCTGATAGAAGACAAAGCCAGATAAGGATTGATGGCTGTAGCACCAAAACCCAGCAAACAAGCAAAATGATGCACTTCCCAAACATCGCCTGCTTCAACGATGATGCCCACTTTACCACGCAGTCCTTTTCTAATGAGGTGGTGGTGTACAGCAGCGGTAGCAAGTAAAGATGGAATAGGCGCATGGTCTGAGTCTATCGCACGGTCTTGCAGGATGATCACTTCAAATCCATCCTGCGCCGCATCTACGGCGTAGCGACAAATTCTATCTAAACCAGCTTTTAATGAGCCGGGTTGTTGATCTGCTCTGAAATAGCATTGTAATGTTTTGGCTTGGAAAATGCCTGTATCAATACTGCGAATTTTCTCTAACTCAAAATTGGTAAGGATAGGATGTTTAAGTGCAACGGTATGACAAGCCAGCGGATCTTCTTCCAGCAGGTTGCCTACATTACCCACGAATGTAGAGAGCGACATCACCATGCGTTCACGAATCGGGTCAATCGGCGGATTGGTTACCTGCGCAAACAATTGTTTGAAATAACTGCTGAGGTGTTGCGGTTCATCACTCAATACTGCAAGTGGCGTATCGGTACCCATGGAACCGATGGGTTCTTTAACTTCCAAAGCCATTGGTTGAATAATGGTTTCCAAATCTTCTTTGGAATAGCCAAATGCTTTCTGGTATTTAAATACCTGATCATGTTCTAAATGGGTGAACATTACTCTTGGCTCTGGTAATTCTTCTAATCGAATCTTGTATTTATTCAACCAATCGCCATAGGGTTGTTGTGTGCAGATGTTCGTTTTCAACTCTTCATCACTGATGATTCGCCCCTGTTCCATATCCACTACAAACATTTTACCCGGCTGCAATCTGCCCTTCTCTTTGATGATAGCTGGATCTACAGGTAAAGCACCTGTTTCAGAAGCCATGATCACACGCTCATCTGTGGTAACGCAATAGCGCGATGGTCTTAAGCCATTTCTGTCGAGCGTTGCACCAATAATTTTTCCATCGGTGAATGAAATAGATGCTGGTCCATCCCAAGGCTCCATCATAGATGCATGGTATTCATAGAAAGCTTTTTTCACAGGATCCATCTGCTCATTGCCATCCCATGCTTCCGGAATCAGCATCATCATCACATGTGGTAATGATCTGCCGGTGAGTGTAAGCAATTCAATCATATTATCCAGACAGGCAGAATCAGACTGCCCTTCGCCCACTATGGGCAGCAACATATCCATTTCTTCCTTGCTGAAATATTTAGAAGTAAAACCTTGCTCACTTGTCTTTAACCAGTTGAGATTACCCTGCAGTGTATTGATCTCTCCATTGTGTGCGATGTAACGGAAGGGCTGTGCCAGTTTCCAGGAAGGAAAAGTGTTTGTAGCAAAGCGAGAGTGTACCAGACCAAACGCACTCACCATGGATTTATCACTGAGATCAGGGAAATAGTTACGCACCTGTAAACTGGTGAGCTGTCCCTTATATACCACTGTTTTATAACTCAGCGATGCGATGTAAAAACCAATGGCATCTTTTTGTACAGTATTATTGACAAGATGTGTTACATAGTTGCGCAATACAAAGAGCTTGCGTTCAAAGTCTTCAGGGTTATGCACTTGATCAGGGCAACGCACAAACACTTGCTCCATTTCTGGTTCTACGCTTAAAGCGGTTGGGCCAATATCTGCAGGATTTACGGGCACTTTGCGATAACCCAATAATTCCATCCCCAGTTTCTCTGTGGCTCTGTTGAAAATATCGCGGCATTCTTCTCTGCGTTGCACATCTTTTGGAAAGAAGAGCACACCTACGCCGTACTTACCATATGCCGGCAATTGTATACCTAGTTGCAAACATGCTTCAAAGAAAAAAGCATGTGGTGTTTGAATCATGATGCCGGCGCCATCACCTGTATTGTTTTCACATCCACATGCACCGCGGTGTTCCATGTTTTCCAACACGGTTAACGCATCTGAAATATGTTGATGTGATTTTTTCCCTTTAATGCTGGCAACAAAACCGATGCCACAGGAGTCGTGTTCAAACCGGGGATCGTAAAGCCCGCCACCAAGATGCATAGACATATTCTTTCAGTCCGTTTTAGGGTGAATGGCAGGCAATGCCCAATATACTGAATGCGTTTTGTAAAACCATAACACTAACAAGCGTGAGTTTCTGTTGGGCTTGATTTCTACGTACTTTGCAAGCCGTATGAGTCAGCAAAAACACAATTTCAATTCAGGTCCCTCTGTTTTACCGCAACCAGTACTGGAAGCAGCAGCAAATGCTATCCATGATTTCAATGGCAGTGGTTTATCCATTCTGGAAATCGGGCACCGCACACCATTGTTTCAAGAAGTGCTGGACGAAGCGCGCAATGCTGTAAAGCAATTAATGGGCTTGGATGATGCATATGAAGTATTGTTTTTACATGGTGGTGCTACTACGCAGTTCATGCAGGTACCGATGAATTTGCTGGATGCGAATGCAACAGCTGCTTATTGCGACAATGGCATTTGGGGTAATAAGGCTTTGAAAGAAGCCAAACTGTTTGGTAAGGTGGATGTGGTAGCTTCTTCCGCGGATCAGTCACATACTTATATACCCAAGGATTTCAGTGTTGATCCAGCTTATGCTTATCTGCATATCACTACCAATAATACTGTAGAAGGAACACAGTGGCACCAATACCCTGAAGTGGATGTGCCACTGATTGGTGATATGAGTAGTGATATTTTCAGCAGACCAGTTGATTTCAAAAAATTTGCACTCATTTATGCAGGTGCACAGAAGAATATGGGTGCAGCAGGTGTCAACCTCGTGGTAGTGAGAAAAGATGTATTGGGTAAAACCAGCCGAGCGATTCCTACCATTATGGATTATCGCAAGCATATCGAAGCAGGCTCACTGATGAATACGCCGCCTGTATTTGCTGTATATGTAGCCATGTTAACGCTGCGCTGGATTATTCAGCAAGGTGGTTTAAGTGTAATGGCTGAACATGCTACTGCAAAGTCGGATCTCTTATACAACACCATTGACAGCTTACCATTATTTAGTTGTAAAGTGCGTAAAGAAGACCGCAGTCAGATGAATGCTGTTTTCTTTATCAATGATGAAGTATTACAAAACAAGTTTCTGGATGAGTGTAAAGCCAATGGTATGGTGGGCGTAAAAGGTTACCGTACCGTAGGTGGTTTACGTGTAAGCATGTACAATGCACTGTCTATGCAGAGCGTAGAAACGATTTGTCATCTGATGAAAGATTTTGCACAGCGCCATGGCTAATGCGCCATATCATCGTAATTCACATGAGGTTGATCCGATGCAGGTTTTTCTTCCGGTGTATGCGCAGGTGCTGCAGCTTGTAAAGTTTGTTGTGCTGTAAAGCCCTGTGTAGCTTGCAGAAAATTGTGGTAGGATTTGTATTGTTTCATCACTTGAATGCCAGTACCGGTTAAATAGACAAATCCATTTTTTCCAAAACCTACGGAAGCTTTTACGAGTTGTGTACTCATGAGAATCTCACGTACATGTTCTAGCTGACGTTCATCCAACTGTACTTGAGCTGGCGCTAGAATATCTCTCTCCAGATGTAACTCATTCTTATCCAGATGGCTGTACAAGTGTCTGAGAATGTATTCAATCAAATCATCTTCTGTGATGGCTTTCACCTGCTGCGACATGGGACTGAATTTTGATCAAATTAAGCGAAAACAATAGAGGATTCTGTTAAATCATGCCGATATTATAGCACCGACAGGAATATCAACCTGCAATAATTATCTTGCGGCCCAGATTATGGCAAATATCCAACCCTTCAAGGCCCTTCGTCCGCACGCACCTTTTGCTGCACAAGTGGCCAGCAGACCTTACGATGTATTGAATAGTGCAGAAGCACGTGTAGAAGCACAAGGCAATCCCAATTCTTTCCTGCATATCACCAAAAGTGAAATTGATCTGCCAGAGCAGACAGATATTCATAGCATGCCTGTGTATGAAAAGGCCAAAGAAAACCTGGATGCATTCATCAAGCGCGACATCCTGTTTCGGGAAGACAAAGACTGCTATTATATCTATCGCCTCATCATGGATGGTAGAAGCCAGACTGGTTTGGTTTGTGTAAGCAGTGTGGATGATTACAATGAAGACATCATTAAGAAGCACGAGTTTACACGTCCGGAAAAAGAGCAGGACAGAATCAATCATATCAAAACAACAGGTGCACAAACAGGTAATGTATTTCTGGCATATAGAAATGTGGCAGAAGTAGATGCACTCATTGATAAGTGGATGACTGCCCGTTCACCGGTTTATGATTTTAAAGCGGATGATGGTATTCAGCATACCATCTGGATCATCAGCGATAGCGATGTGTGTAAGCAGATCACCGATCTTTTTGTAGCTAAAGTGCCTTGTACCTATATCGCAGACGGCCACCACCGTGCCGCTTCAGCTGCTAAAGTGCGCGCTGCGCTGGGTAATACAGCAACACAATCAGCAGATTATTTTCTAACAACCTTATTCCCTGCCAGTCAGCTAGCTATTCTGGATTATAACCGTGTGGTGAAGGATTTGAATGGGTTAAGTAAAGCTGATTTATTAGAACGCTTATCGGCTGATTTCACCGTTGAATTGAATGGTAGTACCGCAGTAAAGCCTGCTGTACTGCATGAGTTTGGTATGTATATCGATAAAGAATGGTATCGCCTTACAGCAAAACCTGGTGTTTATCGAAACGATCCCATTGGTGTGTTGGATGTTACCATTCTGCAGGAAAACATTCTTGATCCATTGCTTAATATCAAAGACCAGCGTACGGATAAGCGTATTGATTTTGTAGGTGGAATCCGCGGTTTGGGTGAATTGGAAAAGCGCGTGAACAGTGGTGATATGCAGTTGGCATTCAGTCTCTATCCTGTTACCATTGAGCAATTGTTTGATATTGCCGATAGTGGTAATGTAATGCCACCGAAGAGTACTTGGTTTGAACCAAAGCTACGCGATGGTTTGTTAACTCACCTGATTCATTAATCATATGCGTGTTGCTCTACTCTTGATTGGTGTTTTTTTCGGCCTGCGCGTGATGGCGCAGCAGCCTGAGCATAAAAAACTAATCATGCAGGGAGAATATGCAGCTGCAACAACACAGTTGGAAAAAGCTTTGGCTGCTGCACCCAATGATTTGGGTTTACTGAAAGACAAACTCTTTTTACAATTTCTTCAGCGCGATTTTGCCGGTGCTATTGAATTGGGTAAGCAACTGATTGAACGCAACGATGCTGATTTTCAAGTGTTTCAACAATTAGGGCTTACTTATGCTGCCATCGCTGATTATAAAGAAGCAGAAAAACTATACATAAAAGGCATTCAGCGTTTTCCAACCAGTGGGGTGTTGTATGCCGACTATGGTGCGATGCTGCAAGCAGCAGGTAAAAAAGCAGAGGCTATTGTGCAGTGGGAAAAGGGTATTGCCACAGATCCTAATTATCCTGCGAATTATTTCTTCGCAGTAAAACATTATGCACTTGCAGAGGATTGGTTTCCTGTTATGCTGTACGGTGAACTTTTTTTGAATCTAGAAAGCTTCTCGCAGAGAACAACAGAGATTAAGAATCTTTTATACGAATCATGTAAGCGCATCTTTGCATTGTCAGATATGCTGCAGGCCATACCTGCCAGCAGAAAGCCTACTGCATTTGAAAAAGCAGTACTGGGTAATTTCAACAAGTTTGGGTCTATGATCCGAGAAGGTGTTACCCCCGAGGTACTTACTGCCATCAGAACCCGTTTCTTATTGTCCTGGATGCAGTCCGATTTGAACAAGCAATTCCCTTTTGAACACTTTCAACACCTGAATCAGCTCCTGCGCGAAGGCCATTTCGATGCCTATCATCAGTGGTTATTTGGTATGGTGGCTAGTCCATCAGCCTACCAGATCTGGCTGAATAACCATGATACCGAGGTAGAAAAGTTCAAAAAATACCAACGCAGCAATCTGTTCAAAATCCCCGCTGGGCAGTATTACCGTTAAAAAACTGCTTATAGCCGGTGGCAATGAAGCCCTGCTTTGCTGTTTCTGCTGTTTTGCCTAATTTGTTCCCCTCAACAGCTTGCCATGCAAACTCCCGACAATGATAAACTCTGGCGTATCGCCAAGAAACGCGCCAACTTCAAGAAAAGCGCATTTGCCTATGTAGTGGTCAATATTTTTCTGTGGACCATTTACTGGATTACCCACGGGTATGAAGGCTTCGAGTTCAAAGCTTCTGCATGGCCCATCTGGGTAACGCTTGGTTGGGGTATTGGAATTGCCTTCCAGTATTACGAAGCCTATGCCGGTAATCAGGATGATCTGGTAGAAAGGGAGTATGAAAAACTGAAGCAGGAAAAGAAAGATCAATCAACATCACTATAATCATTCATCATGAGTTTTCCCAATTATCGATTGTTTGATGTATTGCAGTTTCAGCTGGAGAAGTTTCCAAAACCAGATATGCTGAATGCAAAAGAGAACGGACAGTGGAGAGCGTATAGTACAAAGGAAGTGAATGATATCGCCATCAGGTTTGCGGCAGGTTTGCTGAAACTGGGTATCAATGGTGGAGATTATTCACCTGAAGGTGCGCAGAAAGTAGCACTGATTAGTGCCAACAGACCTGAATGGATTTTTACAGACCTGGCTGTGCAACAAACGGGTGCAGTACTCACGCCTATTTATCCAACCACCAATCCGCTGGAATTACAATTCATCCTGAATGAAGCAGAGGTGAAATATGTTTTTGCCGGCGATGCCAATTTGTGGGATAAAGTGATGAGCATCAAAGATCATGTGCCCACACTCCAACAGGTATATACATTCGATAAAGTAGAAGGTGCTGCACATTGGTCTGAATTATTACATCTGGCCGATGCAGAAAGCCTGTCTCAGGTAGCAGCTATCAGCGCGCAAATACCAACATCCAATCTTGCAACCATTATTTATACCTCAGGTACAACGGGTACACCCAAGGGTGTGATGTTAACGCATGAGAATATTGTAAGTAATGTCTTTCATTCAAAAGAAAGTTTTCCTTTTGAGGATAGGCCCGATGGTAAAGCACTGAGCTTTCTGCCACTGAACCACATTTTTGAAAAAGTGATTACTTATATCTATCTCTTTAGTGGTATCAGTATTTATTATGCAGAGAGTTTGGAGACCATTGGCGACAACCTGAAGGAAGTAAAGCCGATGGGCTTCTCCACTGTGCCGCGTTTGTTGGAGAAAGTGTTTGAAAAAATCATGACGAAGGGTAATGAGTTGGAAGGCACTAAAAGAAAATTATTTTTCTGGGCAGTTGGCTTAGCAGAAAAATATGACAACAATGTGAGTGGTGGCATGTGGTACAATGTGCAATTGTCCATGGCCAATAAAATCATCTTCAATAAGTGGCGCGAAGCATTGGGCGGCAATATTGAATTCATCATTACAGGTGGTGCTGCTTGTCAGGAAAAACTTTTACGCATTTTCAACGGCGCACAAATTCCAGTGTATGAAGGCTATGGTCCAACTGAAAATAGTCCGGTGATTACCGTAAACAGAAAAACACCCGGCGGTTGTAAGTATGGCTCTGTAGGTTTACCCATTGTTGGGCAGGAAGTGAAGATTGCTGAGGATGGTGAGATATTGGTGAAAGGTCCCAGTGTTATGAAGGGTTATTACAAGCGTCCCGAGATTACTGCTGAAACGGTGATCGATGGTTGGTTGCATACTGGCGATATTGGAATCTGGGATGAAGGCAAATACCTAAAGATCACAGATCGTAAGAAGGAATTGTTCAAGACCAGTGGCGGTAAATATGTGGCACCTCAGCCTATTGAAAACCGTTTGAAAGAAAGTCTTTTTGTAGAGCAAGTCATGGTGGTAGGTGCTGAAAGAAAATTCGTTGGTGCATTAATTGTACCTTCTTTTCCTACACTGCGTGAGTGGATGAAGGAAAAGCAAATTCAATTTACCACACCGGAAGCGGCCATCAATCATCCACGTATATTGGAACTCTACCGTGAGTTGGTAGAGAGCTTCAATAAGTTTTTCAACCATGTGGAACAGATCAAGAAGTTTGAATTGTTGGCTCATGAGTGGACGGTGGATACAGGCGAATTAACGCCCACCTTAAAGCTGAAGCGAAAAGTAATTAACGAAAAATACAAAGCCTCCATAGAGCGTATTTATGAAGGTTCTTAAGTAAAGCCGGTCAATGACCGGCTTTTTTGTGTTGCCTACTTGGGTGTCCACACCCGAGTATTTGTAAATGTCCTTTATCGCCGGTGAGGACACCGGCTTGTGGCAGATGGCCCGTTCGGGTGTCCGCACCCGAACTAATGGCGATCACCTTTTATAAGCATGACCAATGTCAGTGTTTGCGGAGGATGCGGGTTTTAGTTTTGAAGCCTCAAACGATTGCCATGCAGACACCCAGAGAACAAGCTTCCCGTTTATCCGCCATGTCATTACTGCGCATCAGTGTAGGTATTGTTTACCTGTGGTTTGGTGCATTGAAATTTTTTGATGGCTTGAGTCCGGCAGAGCAACTCGCCATGAATACCATTCATGAACTAACGTTTGGGTTGATTGATAATAAAGTAAACTTGATCATGCTGGCTGGTTGGGAATGTATTGTTGGGGCATTGCTGATTATTGGTAAATACATTCGTCCAACACTGATCCTACTGTTTTTGCATATGGTATGTACGTTCACACCTTTCATTTTCTTTCCCAAAGAAACTTTTCACTACATGCCTTACGGCCTAACACTAGTTGGGCAATACATCATGAAGAATATCATCATTGTAGCAGCGGGTATTGTGCTTTGGAAAACCGAAAGAGAGAAAGAAGCCAATCAGCATTTCAGCGAAATGGCTTTGTCGCGCGAATAATCTGTTTGTCTATTATAAAGTGTCGTCAGCTTTGCCGGTAAGGTAATACTGACGAATGCGTTCACCAATAGGATGCTTTTGTACAGTATGGTTAAAAGCTTCCAGCATGGTAGTAGCTTCTGCTGCGTTGAAATCGCCTTTAATATAAAACAATTGTTTTAGCAGGCCTATCGAATTTGGATAGGATTTGATGGTTTGAATATTCTTCTTTAGTAATGCAACCTGTTTAATGGCATCTTTAGAATAATACAATTGCGCCATACTGAAATCTGCATCGTTCACTTTACTGCCACTTACCCAGCTGGGGAATTCATCTGTTGGTGTATTGGGTTGAAAAACTGTTGGCCTTTGATCCACATAAAAGAAGGAGAAAACAGCATTGGGTGTTTTGGTATTCAAAAACCCCATAGGTCTTTTATATGCATTCGTTGAATCAACATAACGGATGCTGCAAAAAATCGCCGGTGAATCTGGATGTATGCTATAATGAAAAACAATTTTTGCATCACTTACCAGTTGCGAATCAATCACCACGTGCTTGTCCTCATTCATGAGGTATAGATATTGGTTGCGTAATGATGGCAACTGTTTTTCACTCAAAACATAGGTAACTGTATTTGTATCTTGTTCGACTTGCCTACAAGCCACACTTGTAGTCACCAGCAGCAGTATCAGTACTTGTTTCATATACCTGAGATGCTGATATCAGGTATTTCCATAATGTATTAGGCTAATTCCTGTAAATAAGCTTCCACCACTTTAGGAAAATGTTGGTGCTCTAAACCATGGATGCGTGCTGCAAGGCTATCAGGCGTGTCATCGGGTAAAACGGGGCAGGTGAACTGGGCGAGGTGGCGACCATGGTCGTATTCTTCATCCACTAAATGAATGGTGATGCCGCTTTCCTGCTCTTTGGCCTCAATAACAGCTTGGTGTACATGGTGGCCATACATGCCCTTGCCGCCATATTTTGGGAGTAGGGCAGGGTGGATATTGATGATGCGCTGGGGATAGGCTTCTATCAGGGCCTGGGGTATTTTCCAGAGAAATCCGGCCAGCACAATTAGCTCAATGCCTGCTGTTTTCAGCTCAGACATATGGGCATCTCCGTTTCTAAACCGTTCTTTATCAATTAATAAGGAGGGGATACCTAGGTTTTTCGCACGTTCCAATACATAGGCATCGGCCTTATTGCATAGAATTAAGGAAACCTCCGCAGAACCTGTTTGGCGGAAATGCTCCACCAGTGCCTGTGCATTGGTACCTGATCCGGAAGCAAAAATGGCCAGTTTGATCATGCGTCTTTTTTGCCGGCCATCTTTCGGCCAATTCTGCTGATGTAATTTTTGAAAAAACGAAACTGCCCAAGTGGAATGCTGATGGCCAGTACGCAGAGGGGCCAAAGCAAGGTTACTATAATGATATACAGCGGAATACGTATAGCCGCATTGTCTATATCGAAGTATTGTAATACTTGACGACCCAGCCAGCCGCAGGCACTTCCACCCAATGCAAACGTGGTAAAAATTAGGGTGAACTGCGACCAGCTCACGCCCCATTTTGCTTTCAATTTTTGGAGCATGGCGCAAAGGACGAAAAAAAATCTTGCTTCAACACAATAAATCGATAAAACCCTTCAACAAAAAAATACAGTTTACTAAATCATGACAGATTTTATAGAGCATAGCTCTGAATGCGCTGAAATGCAAGCCAGATAAGGCTAAATTTTTTTTAAACGAACTGCTCTTTCGTAAGCTTACTACCCTATTTTTGCAGCCGTTCGCGGATATTTTTCCACACCAGAATCACCGCTTGTGAATATGACAACGTTTAGAAGAATCTCACGCATCCTCCTAGCAGGTATTTTTTTCCTCAGTATTTCTTTTGCCAATAAGGTAACAGCCCAGGATGGCAAGGCATTGTTCAATGCGAACTGTGCTTCTTGTCATAAGATGGACAAGGACCTGACAGGTCCGGCCCTGATGGGTGTGCACGACCGTTGGAACAACGATAAGTTGTTGGCACTCTGGATCAAGAACTGGAACAAAGCCGTTGCTTCAGGTGATGCGTATGCAGTGAAGATCAAAGACTGGAGCCCAAGCTCTATGACTGTGTTTGAAGGAACCCTGAGTGATGCACAGATCGATGCTATCCTCGGTTATATCAAAGCCTGGAAGCCTGAGGCTAAGCCAACAGCTGCTGCTGCAGGTGCGCCTGCCGAAGAAGGTGATAACACCCTGCTCTTCGGTATCCTTACCCTGATTTTGGCCGTGATCTCTTTCACCTTGCTGCAAGTAAATGCCAGCCTGAAGAAAATGGCTGACGAGAAAGCAGGCGAGCCTGTTGTTGAGCCAGTACCGTTCTGGAGAAACAAAGCCTATATCGCTACCTTAACAGTAATCCTGTTCTGCGTTGGTGGTTACCTTACTTCTAAAGGTGCCATGGCACTGGGTCGTTCTAAAGACTACACACCTACACAACCTATCTTTTACTCACATAAAGTACACGCAGGAGCTAACCAAGTAAACTGTCTGTATTGCCATGGTGGTGCTGAGCAAGGCAAGCATGCCAACATTCCTTCTGTGAATGTGTGTATGAACTGTCACAAAGCCATCAATGAGTATGTAAAAGGACCTAAGCTCTATGATGAAGAAGGTAACGAGGTTGATGGTACTGCAGAAATTCAGAAATTATATAAATATGCTGGCTTCGATCCTGCCAATGCTGCTGCATGGGATCCTTCTAAGGCCAAGCCAATTGAATGGGTTAAGATTCACAACCTGCCTGATCACGTATACTTCAACCACAGTCAGCACGTAAAAGCTGGTAAAGTGGCTTGTCAAACCTGCCACGGTGAAATTCAGAAAATGGATGAAGTGAAGCAGTTCAGCGATCTGAGCATGGGCTGGTGTATCAACTGTCACCGCGAAACCAAAGTGCAGTTCAAAGACAATGGTTTCTATAGCATCTACGAGAAATACCACAATGATCTGAAGAGCGGAAAGATCGACAGCACCAAGGGTATTACTGTAGAGAAAATCGGTGGAACAGAGTGTCAGAAGTGTCACTATTAATATATGTATGATCGACAGCCCGTCTGTCCTGAAATTTTACTAATTGTCAAACTGATATAATGGAGCAACAAAAGTACTGGTCAAGTTTCGGAGAGCTGAATCAGTCAGATGCATATAAGAAAGATGTGCAGGACGAGTTCAAAGAAGAATTACCATTTGAAGCGGATGACAAAGGCCTGCTGGATGCAAAAACACCCCGCAGAGACTTCTTGAAATACCTCGGCTTCAGCACTGCTGCAGCTGCTGTTGCAGCAAGCTGCGAAATGCCTGTAAAGAAAGCCATTCCTTTCGCTAACAAGCCTGAAGGAATTGTGCCCGGTGTTGCGAATTACTACGCAACTACTTATGTACAGGATGGTGATGCAGTGAGTGTGATTGCCAAAGTACGTGATGGTCGCCCCATTAAATTAGAGGGTAACGATTTATCGCCTTTAACCAAAGGTGGTACTTCTGCCCGTGTACAAGCTGCTGTATTAGACCTGTACGATGGTGCACGTCTTCGTTTCCCTACCATTGATGGTAAGGAAGTAACAATGGAAGCTGTTGATAAAGCTGTTGCTGATGCAATGGCTGGTTTGAATGGCGCACCAGTTGTGTTGCTGACTAGTACAGTTGTATCTCCTTCTTCTCAGGAAGTGATTAATCAGTTCTTGGCAAAATATCCTGGCAGCCGTCATGTAACATACGATGCGGTTTCTTATACAGGTATGTTGCTGGCTAATGAAGCTACTTATGGTAAGCGTGCAATTCCTGCTTACCGGTTCGATAAAGCAAAAGCCATTGTAAGTCTGGCTGCTGATTTCCTTGGTACATGGATTAGTCCTGTTGAATTTGCAAAGCAATATGCAACAGGTAAGAAATTAGACGAGAAGAACCCAAGCATGAGCAAGCACATTCACTTTGAATCTGTGCCTTCTGTAACTGGTTCTAACGCTGATGAGAAATTCCTGCACCGTCCATCTGAAACAGCTGCAATTGCTGCGGCATTGTTATCAGCTGTAAATGGTCAGGCGATCAATATCGCTGATGCCAAGCTGAAAGCTGGTATCGAAAAAGCGGCTAAAACCCTGAACGAAAACAAAGGTGCTGCACTGGTAGTTGCCGGCAGCAATGATGTAAATGTTCAGATCATTGTAAACGCCATCAACGAAGCTGTTGGTGCAAACGGACAAACCATTAACTGGGCTGCTCCTGTTAATTACAGAAAAGGTGTGGATGCCGACTTCGCGAAGTTGGTAGACGACCTGAATGCTGGTAGCGTAGGTGCACTGGTGGTGTATGGTGCTAACCCTGCGTACAGCTGGTATGATGCAGACAAGTTCAAAGCTGGTCTGAAAAAAGCAAAAGCAACGATTTCATTGAACGCGAAAGTGGATGAAACCACTGAGCTGTGTAAATATGTGATTCCTGATAACCACTTCCTCGAGAGCTGGGGTGATGCTGAGCCTCAGGCTGGTTATTATTCTTTCATTCAGCCAACCATTTATCCGCTGTTCAAAACACGTCAGTGGCAGGATAGCTTGTTGAAGTGGTCTGGTGCTACTACAGATTATCTCGGTTTCCTGAAAGGTTACTGGAGCACCAAGCTGGGTGGCGAAAGCGGATGGAACAAAGCATTACAAGATGGTGTGATCAGCCCTGCTGCTGAAACCATTGGTGGTGCATCATTCAACGGTGCTGCTGTTGCAGGTGCTGTTGCAGCTGCCGGCGTGAAAAAAGCTGGTAAGGTAGAAGTAGTATTGTATGAAAAAGTAGGTATCGGTCAGGGTCAGGGTGCTGCTAACCCATGGTTGCAGGAATTACCAGATCCAGTGACACGCGCCACTTGGGATAACTATGTGATTGTTTCTCCTGCAATGGCGAAGACATTGCTGGATATTGATTTGAATGATGGTGGTGAAGCTGATGCTTATGAAGTGAATCCGCCTAAGAAAGTAGTGAAAGTTACTGTTGGTAAAACAACTGTTGAACTGCCTGCTTTGATTGTGCCTGGTACAGAAGCCAACACCATCGCTATTGCTGTTGGTTACGGCCGCAGCGAAAAGCTGGGTAAGGCTGTAGTAGGAACTGGTAAGAATGCTTATCCGTTAGCATCATTCAATGGCACAGCTGTTCAGTTTGTTGTTGCTGATGCTAGCATTGAAGCAACTGGTGAAAAATATCCGGTTGCGTTAACGCAAACACACTTCCGTTACGATACTGCACAAGGTAACCGTACTGAAGTGATGAAGGAACTGAGCTTAGCTCAATTCAAGAAGCACCCAACGGAAATCCGCGATGAGCGTGAAAAAGAACTGAAGCCTTGGGGTGGTTTGGAGAAGTTCGAATCTCAGGGTACGATCTATCCTGTTTTCGACAGACCAGGTGTGAAGTGGGGTATGAATGTTGACCTCAACACATGTACTGGTTGTGGTGCTTGCGTGGTTGCATGTAACGCAGAAAACAACGTACCTATCGTTGGTAAGCCTGAAGTAATGCGCGGCCATGAAATGCATTGGTTGCGTATTGATAAATATTACAGTGGTGATATGGATAACCCGAAAGTGGTATTCCAGCCGCTGATGTGTCAGCATTGCGACAACGCACCTTGCGAAAACGTTTGTCCGGTTGCTGCTACTAACCACAGCAGTGAAGGTTTGAACCAGATGACGTATAACCGTTGTATTGGTACACGTTACTGCGCTAACAACTGTCCGTTCAAAGTACGTCGTTTCAACTGGGCTGATTATACTGGTGCTGATAGCTTCCCAGATAATCAGGAAGGTAAAGTGAATGATGTGGTAATGATGATGAACGATGATCTTACCCGCATGGTACTGAACCCAGATGTTACTGTACGTAGCCGTGGTGTGATTGAAAAATGTTCTTTCTGCGTACAGCGTCTGCAGGAAGGTAAGCTGAAGGCGAAGAAAGAAAGCCGTCCGCTCACCGACAGCGATGTGAAAGTGGCTTGTCAGCAGGCTTGTCCTACTAACGCCATCACATTCGGTAACGCAAACAGCCATGAAAGTGCGATCACCATGGTACGCATGGATAATCCTAACCGTCAGTTCTATTCACTCGAAATGCTGCACGTTCTGCCTAACGTAAGTTACCTGGCTAAGGTGCGCAACACAGATGAAATGGCACATGAAGGTCATGGCGCAGAAAAGAAAGAAGGAGCACACGCTTAATTGAGAACGAAAAGCTGATTGAATAAAATTCTGCAGTGAAAACTGCAGGCAATAAATAAGACCAGATGAGTGTAAAGTACGAATCACAGTTACGCGAACCATTGGTGTATGGTGACAAAACCTACCACCAGGTAACAGAAGACATTGTACGCCCCATTGAAGCCAAGCCATCAAAATTGTGGTATATCGGTTTCTACATCGCGGTAGCATTGCTGCTCTTCGGTGTGTACAGTGTATACCGTGAAGTAACCTATGGTATCGGTCAGTGGAACCTAAACAAAACCATCGGTTGGGGTTGGGACATCACCAACTTCGTATGGTGGGTTGGTATCGGTCACGCCGGTACATTGATCTCTGCCATCCTCTTGTTGTTCCGTCAGGGTTGGAGAACTGGTGTAAACCGTGCAGCAGAAGCGATGACCATCTTTGCGGTAATGTGCGCCGGACAGTTCCCTATCTTCCACATGGGTCGTGTATGGATGGCCTTCTTCGTACTGCCTTATCCTAACACACGCGGTCCTTTGTGGGTGAACTTCAACTCACCACTGTTGTGGGACGTATTCGCGATCTCTACTTACTTTACTGTATCACTCCTTTTCTGGTATTCTGGTCTGTTGCCTGACTTTGCAACTGTTCGTGACCGTGCTTTTACCAAACTGCGTAAGCGTTTGTATGGTATTGCCGCTTTTGGTTGGACAGGTTCTACCAAGCACTGGCAGCGTCATGAAAGTTTATCACTCGTACTGGCTGGCTTAAGTACACCACTGGTACTCTCTGTACACACAATCGTATCATTCGACTTCGCCACTTCAGTAATTCCAGGATGGCACACCACGATCTTCCCGCCATACTTCGTTGCGGGTGCGATCTTCTCTGGTTTCGCCATGGTACAAACCCTGATGGTAGTCGTAAGAAAAGTATTCGGTCTGGAAGATTATATCACCATGGGTCACATCGAAGCGATGAACAAGGTGATTGTATTGACTGGTTCAATCGTAGGTGTTGCTTACTTAACAGAGCTCTTCATGGGTTGGTATAGCCAGAACAAATATGAAGGTTACACTTTCTGGTACAGCCGTGCCAACTTGTTCAGTCCTTATGGCTGGAGCTACTGGGGTATGATGGCATGTAACGTATTGAGCCCACAGATCTTCTGGTTCCGCAAAATGAGAAGAAACCTCTTCGTTACTTTCTTCATGAGTGTGATCGTAAACATCGGTATGTGGTTCGAGCGTTTCGTAATCATCGTTACTTCTCTCTACCGCGATTACCTGCCATCTAGCTGGTCTGTATACTACAGCCCATCTATCTGGGAAATTGGTTTCTATCTCGGAACATTCGGTTTGTTCTTTACTTGCTTCTTCCTCTTTGCGAAGTACTTCCCAACCATCGCGATTGCCGAAATCAAGTATGTGTTGAAGACAACAGGTGAGAGCTACAAAACCAAAATGGATAAATACGAAAACAAAGAGGTGGATGAGTTTGCACACGCAGCGCATGCACACTAATCAATAAAACATTACTTGAGCGAAAGCCCAGGAATAAATAAACAGTATGGCAAAAAAGAAATTCACTGTAGGATGTTTTGATGAAGAGGATACACTCTTTGCTGCAGTAAAGAAAGTGCGTACAGCGGGTTACAAAATCCATGATGTGTACACGCCCTATCCTGTACACGGTTTGGATAAGGCCCTTGGTCTGCGTGACACAAGTCTGCACACTGCTGGTTTTATCTACGGTATCACCGGTACAACAACTGCAATCAGTGGTATCAGCTGGATCTTTACAAAGGATTGGCCTTTGAACATTGGTGGTAAGCCGCACTTTGCATTACCTGCATGGGTGCCCATCATGTTCGAATTAACCGTACTGTTTGCTGCAGTAGGTATGGTATTGACTTTCTGCTACCTGTGTCAGTTGGCTCCTTTTGTGAAGAAGCACCATTTCCATGCACGTGCAACAGATGATCTGTTTGTGATGGTGATTGAGTGTAGCGATAAAACCAATACCGATGATCTGAAGGCTTTCTTAAGCAATGCAGGTGCTGTTGAAACAGATGTACAGGTTGCTGAAGACGGCTGGTGGTTGGGTCGTTACGACAAAGACGAAATGATGTTTGAGAATAAAACCGTTGCTGCTTAATTAATAGAATTAAAGAAGATGAAAAAATTATCCATCATAGCTGTTCTTGCTGCAGGTGCTGTTATCGTGAGCTGCAGTGATGTAAAGCGTAAGCCCGGTAGCATCTATATGCCTGATATGGCTTACAGCCGTGCTTATGAAACCTATGCTGATCACAGCAACCTGAAAGAGCAGGGTATCAACTATACCAGCATGCCTGTTGCCGGAACCATTGCTCGTGGTGAGGAAGCGCCCTTTCCGATTGAAATGGACAAGCCTGGAGATACAGTAAACTATGTAGCTTCTAAGAAAGTGCCTAATCCTGTTGCAGCTTTAACTGCAGCTGAATACAAAGAAGCTGAGCGTCAATACCTGATTAACTGCGGTATCTGTCATGGTACTAAGTTGGATGGTAACGGTCCGCTGTGGAAAGATGGTGAAGGTCCGTATCCTGCAGCACCAAAAAACCTGATCAACGATCCAATCGTGGGCAATATGCCTGAAGGCCAGATGATGTATTCATTGACTTATGGTAAGAACACCATGGGTAGCTATGCATCTCAGCTTAACCGCAAACAGCGCTGGCAGATTGTACACTACATCAAGATGAAACAGGCTGAAGCAAAAGGTGGTAAACTGCCACTGGCTGATGAAGCACCAGCTGCAATGGATAGTTCAGCAACTGCAAAAAAATAATTTAGATCGACTAACTGATATAAACGACTGATAATGGCTTCTGTAAAAATGCAATTCGAGATTCCCGGTAAAATGCGCACCTGGTCATTTGCACTGATGGGTGTAGGTCTTGCCGCATTACTGATCGGCCTTTTTACCAAGGGTTTCAGCAGCGACGAACATGAGCAGGCTGTATTCTGGGGTACGCTGATGTATAATACCATCTTCTGGACACTGGTTACAAACGCAGCAATGTTCTTCATTTGCGTAACTACCTTGGCAATGGGTGGCTGGCAACAGTCTTTCCGTCGTGTGCCTGAAGCCATTTCTACACTGGTACCTATTTTCGGCAGCATCACTTTTGCTGTACTGATTTATGTAGTATTCAGCCACAAGCACCACATCTATCATTGGGTAGATGCTGAAGCAGTTGCTGCTGATCCCATCCTGAATGGTAAGAAAGGATTCTTGAATCCTACTTTCTTCCTGATCTGGTCAACACTCACCATCGGTTTCTGGAGCATCCTTGGTTGGAGAATGCGCCAGCTGAGCAGCGAAGCAGATGAAGCAGCGATGAATCATGAAACTGGTCATTCTTTCATCTGGAGAAATACGGTACGTGCTGCGATGTTCGTAGTATGGTTTGCATTAACTGTAGGTTCTACCATCCCTTGGTTGTGGATGATGAGTTTGGATGCACACTGGTACAGCACCATGTATAGCTGGTACACTTTCGCAAGTTCTTTTGTAAGTGGTATGAGCTTGATCGCCCTTTGGGTAATTTATCTGAAGAACAAAGGTTACTTGGAATATACCAACCAAGAACACCTGCACGATATTGGTAAGTTCATGTTTGCATTCTCTGTATTCTGGACTTATCTCTGGTTCAGTCAGTACATGTTGATCTGGTACGCGAACATTCCTGAAGAGACCGTTTACTTCAAGCACCGCGTTCAGGGCCCTTACAAAGGAATTTTCTTCCTGAATTTGATCATCAATTTCTTGTGTCCATTGTTAATACTGATGAAGCGTGCTGCCAAGCGTAACTATACACTGGTTACTTTCATGGCCGTACTCATCATCTTCGGTCACTGGATTGATTTCTATCAGATGGTGATGGGTAGTATCAGCAAGGAGCATGTGACACTGGGCTGGATGGACTTTGGTATACTGAGCTTCTTTGTTGGTGTGATGATCTTCCAAACTGGTCGTGCATTAGCCAGCAAGCCGCTGATTCCGAAATACCATCCTTTCCTCAAGGAAAGTATCATTCACCATACATAATGAATGAAAGGTATTCGGTTAATTAAACAGATTAGAGAAAAGAAAACACGGATAGTATTATGAGTATGTTTCTGATCATTGCAGTCGTTACGCTGATCTTCATTGTGATCTTCCAGATCTCAAAAGCCAGCGAATATGTTGCGGTATTGAAAGGTGCAGAAGCCAGCCGTAAGCAGAACAACAAGATCAATGGTTTCCTAATGATCGCGTTTCTGGTACTCGGTCTGATAGGTGTATGGTACTGCAATGAGCTGTACTATGGTAAAACCCTGCTGCCTTATCCATCTGCCAGCAAAGAAGGTGAGAAAGTAGACGAAATGCTGTGGGTAACACTGGCTGTAACAGGCGCTGTGTTCATCATTACACAGATTCTGCTGTTCTGGTTTGCTTACAAATATCAGGAGAGCGATAAGCGTAAGCCTTTCTACCTGCCCCACAACAACAAGTTGGAAGTTATCTGGACAGTTGTGCCAGCTATCGTACTGGCTGTGCTGGTAGTAATTGGTTTGCGTAACTGGTTCCTGTTTACCAGCGATGCACCAAAAGGCGCGATGGAAGTAGAAGTAGTGGGTAAGCAGTTTGGCTGGATTTATCGATACCCAGGTAAAGACAAAACTTTCGGTAAGAAATACTTTAAGAATATTGATGGTACCAACGCATTGGGTCTGCTTTGGGATGACAAAGCCGGTCAGGATGATGTGGTGCTGGAAGGTACTATGTACATCGTGAAGGATAAACCTGTAAAGCTGATCATCGGCTCACGCGATGTAATCCATGATGTTGGTTTGTCACATTTCCGTTTGAAAATGGATGCCGTACCTGGTACCCCAACAACTATGTGGTTTACACCTAAGTACACTACAAAGGAAATGAAGGAGATGACTGGTAATCCAAATTTCGCTTACGAGATCAGTTGTGATCAGATGTGCGGAAACGGTCACTACTCTATGAAGGGTGTGATTGAAGTGGTTACGCAGGAAGAGTTCGATGCATGGATGGCAGGTAAGAAAGCCAGCTATCTGGTAGCTTTCCCTGATAAGGATCCGGCTAACGCACCAGCTAAACCAGCTGCCGACAGCACAAAAATCGCTGCCCCTGTAGCAAAAATGTAAAAATCAGTCAACCGACTGACCTAATTGATTGTAATTAAGTAAGTATTAAAGAAATCTCAATATGGCGACTGAAGCAGTTCTGCAAGCACACGCTACACACGATGTTCATGGAGACCATCATCATGAGCATCACCATCATGAAACATTCATCACCAAGTATGTTTTCAGCCAGGATCATAAAATGATCGCGAAGCAATTCCTGATCACTGGTATGGTTTGGGCCGTACTCGGTGGTCTGATGTCTGTGCTTTTCCGTTTTCAGCTGGGTTATCCTGAAGCAACATACCCTTGGTTGGAAGACCTCTTGGGTAAATGGGCTGAAGGTGGCCGTATTACACCTGCTGCATATTATGCATTGGTAACTACACACGGTACTGTACTCGTATTCTTCGTTTTGACTGCAGGTCTGAGTGGTACTTTCGCCAACTTCCTGATTCCTTTGCAGATTGGTGCACGCGATATGGCATCACCTTTCATGAACATGCTGAGCTACTGGTTCTTCCTGGCCGCAAGTATCGTGATGCTGTCTTCACTCTTCGTTGAAACTGGTCCTTTCAGTGGTGGTTGGACTGCTTATCCTCCTTTGAGTGCCTTAGGTGATGCTTCACCTGGTTCTAAAACTGGTATGGATTTGTGGTTGATCTCCATGGCGCTCTTCGTAGTGTCTTCACTGCTGGGTGGTCTGAACTATATCGCTACTGTATTGAACATGCGTACCAAGGGTATGAGCATGACACGTATGCCTTTGACAATCTGGGCACTGTTCTTCACAGCTATCCTGGGTGTATTGTCATTCCCTGTATTGTTCTCTGGTTTCATCCTCTTGATCTTCGATAGAAACTTCGGTACCAGCTTCTACCTGTCTGATATTTATCTGGCTGGTGTAGAAAAAGCACTGCCAAACGAAGGTGGTAGCGCCATCTTGTACCAGCACTTGTTCTGGTTCTTAGGTCACCCTGAAGTATACATCATCTTGTTACCTGCCATGGGTATGGTATCAGAGATACTCTCTGTAAACTCACGTAAACCTATCTTCGGTTATATGGCCATGATTGGTTCATTGTTTGCGATTGCTATCCTCGCCTTCTTGGTTTGGGCACACCACATGTTCGTAACCGGTTTGAACCCATTCCTCGGATCAATCTTCGTATTGTTGACTTTGTTGATCGCAGTACCATCAGCCATCAAAGTATTTAACTGGTTAACTACCCTGTGGCGCGGTAATATTCGTTTCACACCTGCGATGTTGTTCGCGATTGGTTTCGTGAGCCTCTTCATCTCTGGTGGTTTAACAGGTATCTGGTTGGGTAACTCTGCATTGGATATTCACCTGCACGATACATACTTTGTAATTGCGCACTTCCATATTGTAATGGGTGTCGCTTCTATGTTCGGTATGTTCGCGGGTATCTACCATTGGTATCCAAAGATGTATGGTCGCCACCTGAACAACACCATGGGTTATATCCACTTCTGGGCAACCCTGGCTGGTGCTTACCTGATCTTCTGGCCAATGCACTATGAAGGTCTGGCTGGTATGCCTCGTCGTTACTACGATTATAGCATCTGGGAAAGCTTTAAGCAGTTTGCTGAGCTGAACAGATTCATCAGTACTGTTGCGATGATTGTATTCGCAGTACAGTTATTATTCCTGTTCAACTTCTTCTACAGTATTTGGAAAGGTAGAAAAGTAAGAGAGCAGAACCCTTACAATGCAAACACATTGGAGTGGACTACACCAATTAACCCTGGTCATGGTAACTGGGAAGGCGAGATTCCTGAAGTACACCGTTGGGCTTACGACTACGGTAAGGATGGTAAGGAATTCATTCCTCAGACCACACCGATTGGGGCAGATGAAAGTAGTCATCACTAATATTACTGCGTAGTGGTGCGTGAGCACTGCTGCTGCTGATATCAATGCAATGCCCTGAGGATTCAGGGCATTGTTTTTCTGACTGAATGGTGCGAATGATTATGGCAGAACAGGTAACAACATCTTCTAACGGTTTCTCACTTGCAGCAAAAGCAAGAGATTACTACCAGCTGATCAAATTCACGCTCAGCTTTACCGTAGTATTCTCCTGTGTGATCTGCTACCTCTTGGCACCCAAGGTGGTGAACTATGATTGGTGGATGATCATCATACTATTTGTTGCGGGTATGCTGGTAACCGGTAGCGCCAATGCCATCAATCAAGCAGTTGAAAAAGATACTGATGCACGCATGAAGCGCACAGGTAAAAGACCTGTGGCTGATGGTAGAATGAGTCAGCAAGAAGCTTACATGTTTGCATTCATTGCCGGAGTGGTGGGTGTACTGATGATGTGGTATTTCTTCAACTTGTCTTCTGCTTTACTCTCTGCATTCAGCTTATTCGTTTACGCATATATCTATACACCGCTCAAAAAGATCAATTCTATTGCAGTTTTGGTGGGCGCATTTCCCGGTGCTTTTCCTTGTTTGATTGGTTGGGTAGCTGGTAATGATGATTTTTCTGCGGGTGGTTGGATCTTGTTTGGCATCCAGTTTCTGTGGCAGTTCCCGCATTTCTGGGCCATTGCTTGGGTAGCACATCAGGATTACAGTAAGGTGGGATTCAAATTATTGCCCAGCGATAAAGGCCCCACTAAGTTCACTGCTATGCAAGCTGTGATGTATAGCGTGCTGATGATACCCATGGGTATTTTACCTTACTACTTTGGCCTGTCAGGGAAGATTAGCTTATGGATTGTATTGGTGGCGAATTTGTTCATGGTAGTGCAGAGTTTACGTTTGTATCAAAACATGGATGTACCCTCCGCAAGAAGGGTGATGTTCAGTAGTTATATCTATTTACCGATTGTCTTATTAGCATTGCTGGCTGATAAGGTGCGATAAAATTGTTTGTGATGATGGCAACAAGTGTAACCAAGAAAGACTCCGGTCGTATTCACCCACATAAGTTCACGCTTTGGGTGGCCATGGCCAGTATTATTATGGCATTTGCCGGATTAACGAGTGCCTATATTGTGAAGAAGAACCAAAGTAACTGGTTGGAGTTTCAATTGCCGCTGGTATTCTGGTATTCAACAGCCGTAATTATTATTAGTAGCGTAACCATGCATTTGGCTTTGAAATCTTTCAAAGCAAGAGAAATGCAGCGTTACCGCAGCTTGATTACGGTTACTGCTATACTGGGTGTCTTGTTTACTGTGTTGCAGTATCTGGGTTTTCAGGCTCTGGAAAAAGCCGGAATCAGCCTCGTGGGTGCCAAGAGTAACCCTGCAGCCAGCTTCTTGCTGGTGATTACAGGTTTGCACATGGTACACGTGCTGGGTGGGGTAATTGCACTGTTGGTGATCTTTTTCCGTGCATTTCGTACTTCAGTGAAGCAGTATAGCGCTGTTCCGCTGGAGATTGCAGCTACTTACTGGCATTTTGTAGACCTGCTTTGGATATATCTATTTATTTTTTATAACTGGGTTGGATAAGCAATAAAAAAGTCTTGCTTTGTGCAGCTTTTTTAAGCCTCAGCCAATATTTTTGTGAACCTGAAATTTAAACCTGAATGGCAAGTACAACAACAGCAACCACGAAGTGGTGGAGTGGTGGTAAAAGCCCCTTCAACGTAGAGTATGGCAAACTCATGATGTGGTATTTCCTCATGAGCGATGCTTTCACTTTTGGTGCATTCCTGATCGCTTACGGAACTACCCGTTTTTCAACTAACGGATGGCCTGACCCCAACGAAGTATTCAAGAGCTTCCCCTTCGCTCCGGAAGGCGTACACGCACCGCTGGTGTTTGTAAGTATCATGACCTTTATCCTGATCATCAGTTCTGTAACCATGGTGTTGGCAGTGCATGCTGGTCATAACATGGATCGCAAAGGCGTGGTAAGAAACCTGATCCTCACCATCATTGGTGGTGCAGCGTTCTTAGGTTGTCAGGCTTGGGAATGGACACACCTGTATCATGAAGGTGCATGGTGGGGTAGCAATCCTTTCCTGAACCATGATGGTTCTGTAGCTATTTCTACAAACTTCACCAACTTCTTCTTTACCATCACAGGTTTCCATGGTTTCCACGTATTGAGTGGTGTGGTGATTAACATCATCATGTTGATCATGACCTTGAATGGTGTATTCGACAGAAGAGGCCATTACCTGATGATCGAGAAAGCTGGTTTGTACTGGCACTTTGTAGATCTGGTATGGGTATTCGTATTCACTTGTTTCTATCTTATTTAACTAACCTTATAAGTAATAGCTCATGGAGCCTGTAAATATTCACGCACAACACGCAGAGAATCACGGCGGCGGTACCAAGGAAATTTGGCGCGTAACCTGGATTCTGACTGTTCTGACTATCGTAGAACTGGCCATTGGTTTCTGGATGATTAAAATCCCATTGGATCAGGAAAGCTTACGCCTTGCACTGAAAGGTGTGATTGTGATCCTGATGATGGCAAAAGCTTTCTACATCGTTGCTTATTTCATGCACTTGAAGCATGAGATCCGCAATATGATCATGACTATCGTAGTGCCCTTGGCGCTCTTTATCTGGTTCATTATTGCCTTCTTGTACGATGGCAACTCATACAAAAACCTGCGCAATACCTATGATCCACATCATAAAGAAGCCAGCACTGTAAAAGGTGAAAAGAAAGAGCACGGTGCTGCTGAACACAAGGAAGGCGAGCACAAAGCTGAAGAAAAGCACTAAATCTGCCTGAATTTCACAAAAGATATTACCATCGCCCTGCGGCGATGGTTTTTTGTTACCCTACTTTTGCAGCATGAATAAGAAAGCAATTCTGGCCCTGCTGGTCGCACTAATGATTCCGGTAATAAGTTACCTGTTGGTGCGCTTTTACAGCACAGATGCAGTGGTGATGCCTAAGAAGTATCTCCCGGATACAGTATTGACAAAAGTGGTGGATGGAAAAATGGAAACAGATACGGTTTGGCATAAAGTGGCCAATATTCGTCTAAAAAATCAACTGGGTGATACGGTTAATCTATATGATAAACCCGGGAAGATTATGGTGATGGATTTTTTCTTTACCAGTTGTGGCGGTATTTGCCCTGTGATGACAAAAAACATGTCTAAACTGCAGCAGTCATTTATTAAGGGTGGTAATACCAGGAAAAAGATTGATACCTCAATTGTGCAGTTTGTATCATTTACCATTGACCCCGAAAGGGATTCTGCTCAGGTGCTGAAAAAATACGCAGATAAAATGGGTGTCAATCATGATAACTGGTGGATGCTGACCGGTAGCCGGGATAGTATTTATAATTTTGCCTTCAATGAATTAAAGGTTGATAAGTTTGCTGAAGGGCCGGTAAGTCCTGATTTTGTGCATACCAATCGCTTTGTCTTGATTGATAAGCAATACCATGTTCGCGGTTATTATAATGGATTGGACTCTGCTTCATTGAAGAAATTAGCGAGAGATATTGGCTTACTGCTTTTGGAAAAAGATAGAACCAAGAAGAGTACGGTGTTCACACAAATCATTGACCTGAGCTGGCTCTGGCTGGTTATTGTTGTTTTGGTTACTGGTTTTGTGCTATTCTTCCGATCCAAGCAAAAAGCGGAGGAAGCTAGATAAACTAATCTGCTAAGTAGTTGTTATCACATCAATCTAATTGCTATGTTACAAGCATCTATCCAAAAGAATGATCCCAAAGCCAAGTGGCTGATTGGTATTTTCTCCTTCGTAGTATTTGCCGCCGTGGTTATTCTAGGTCGTGTAAAGCTAGAGGTTGATCTGGGGTTTGATGTACACATATTTGCAACCATTAATGCAGTCATCAATTCTATTATTGCTCTTTTGCTGCTAGCTGCTTTATGGGCAGTGAAAGCCAAAAAATATCTGTTGCATAAGCAGATGATGATGACGGCACTACTTTTATCAGTATTATTCCTGGTCTCTTATATTGCCCACCATTTGCTGGCTGGCGATACTAAGTTTGGTGGTGAGGGTGCAATTCGAACTGTGTATTACATCATTCTGATTACACATATTTTCCTCGCTGCTATTATCTTACCCTTCATTCTTTTCACTGCATACCGTGCTTTAACCGCCGAATTCGCTACACATAAAAAGCTGGCCAAATACACATGGCCTCTGTGGTTGTATGTAGCAATTACCGGTCCCGTTGTGTATTGGATGATTAGCCCTTACTACCAATAAGATGCAGTTTAAGAAAGCGCTTAGGCAGTTGCTGACACTGCATACCATTTTACTATGGACAATGCTGGGTGGATTGATATTGGTGTATTTCACGGCACGTACACAGCCGGTTGATTTCAGTGTTTTTCAAGTTTTGCAAATAGTATTATTGATTGCTGCACTGGCAGCATATTATTTTGGCTTTATGCAGTTTCGTAAGAAGCTGCAAGCCTTAGTAGCTGCTGAATTAGAAGTAGCAGTGTTAATCGATGAATATGCTGCACTCTACAGAAATAAATTGTTGTTTCTATTATTGCCCGCAGTGGCCGGCCTGCTTGGGTTTCAGCTTACAGGCAATTGGGTATTTTATCTCTGTGCACTTGGTGTTTTATTCATACTTGCAGCACAAAGACCTACAGTAGCATTGTTAATGCATCAGCTGGATGTGCGCAAGGAAGATTTGTTTCAGTAATCGAGGCCGATTTCTTTCGCAGGATCCCAGAATAGTTTGTCGAAGTTTTGAACCGTATCTTTTTTGACTACCACCTTTTCTTTTTCTAGTAATTCCTGCATCAATGTGGGTGTAGCAAAATGCATTTTGCCCGAGAGCATACCATTGCGGTTAACTACTCTGTGTGCTGGCACTTTTGGTTTCACCATGTGTGCAGCATTCATAGCCCAACCAACCATGCGCGCTGATTTACCGGTTCCGAGAAACTTGGCAATAGCACCATAAGATGTTACGCGACCTCTTGGTACCAATCGAACAACAGCATAGACTTCTTCAAAAAAAGATCTTTGCGTATCAGCACCAGTTTTTTGAACAGGTAGCTTCTCTGTATGAATAGGTTTTCGGGGCAAATGAATTATTTACCGGAAGATACATGCTTTGCGACTGATTCTTCGCGCATGCGCATGGCAATACTCTTGCGTGGTTCTGGTACAGATTCATAATCGAAGGGACAATGTCTGCAGCCGTGACCACAGCAATAGCCTTTTTCAAGGTGGTATTTTTCTGTAAAGACCATATAGCCCTGTTCGTCGTAGTAAAAATCAATATGTTCAACCATTTTGTTCGCCACCAATGAGTTGTTTGAGTGTGTTGTCTGTTGCTTCGTTCAGGGTTTTGTTGATCCGAAACTGTAAGTAATGAATCTTATTACTCTTAGCGATATCTAAACTCTCGTAATAAGTTTGAATACGCAAGTCTTGTGGAATGTTTGCCAGTGAATAAGCATCATCGTATTCCACTAACAACTCAAGTTGGTATAGGTTGATCACCAATTTGGTAAAATTGAACAGGTCTGGGCTGTCTGTTTTCAAGTTAATCGTGCCGTTAGGCTGTAGAAACTGCTGATAGTAACGCAGAAATCTAGGATGTGTGAGCCTTTTCTTGGCTTTAGAAGCCCTCAACTGCGGATCGGGGAAGGTAATCCAGATCTCAGCCACTTCACCCGGTGCAAAATACTGTCCAATCTGCTCAATCTGGGTACGTAGAAAAGCAACATTGCTAAGACCATCTTGTAAGGCGGTGGTAGCGCCACGCCAAAGGCGGTTACCCTTCACATCCACACCAATAAAATTCCGTTGCGGATACAATCTGCCCAGCCCAACGGCATATTCACCCTTGCCGCAAGCGAGTTCTAAGGTAATTGGGTGATTATTACCAAAGTGTTGATGCCATTGTCCGGCCATACCCTGTGGGTATTCCAGTACATTGGGATAGGTCTTGATTGCTGCGAAACGTTCCAGTTTATTTTGGCCCATGGGGCGCAAAAGTAGGAAAAACAAAAGCCACCGGTTTGTCGGTGGCTGAATTAAAACTGCAAAGGAAAATGCTGTAGGGGGAGTACAGTAACCTTTTGTCTTGATTTGATACTGAAAATATCAAATCAGTATTAAATACATTGAAAATCAATAATATAATCTCATGATTGATTTTGTCAATAACAAGCAAATGAAGTTTTAGTGAAACTTTTAGTGAAACTTATTAGCTTTGGTGTAGAAATCCTACACCATGCCCCGCCAACCAGTTGTACATTTTCGCTTGAAGCCAAAAGATAGTAATGGTCAATCTATTGTCTATCTCCAGTTCATTTATCAAGGTCGCAGGTTGTTTTATTCTTTCGGGCAATCTGTAAGACCTGAAGATTGGAACGAAAAAAAGCAACGGGTTAAAAATAAGTTGGCAACCACGGCTGATGGAAAGTTTGCGTTGAATGACCTGTTGGATAATCTGGAGAGGATTTGCCTTAAGACATATACCGAGTCTTTGAAGGATGGCATACCAGAACCAGAAGTACTCAAGGAAGCCATGCAAGCTTTTATCAATCGCAATCATACGGCTAAAGAGGAGCAAGCTTCTAAACCCACCCTGTTCTCTTTGGCCCAAAGATTTATAAATGGGGAAATCAAGTTTAGAGGAAAGAGCAAAAGTGTTAGCAGTCTAAAAAATTATCATGCGGTAACCAAGCACTTGCGAGAATATCAAACGTACAGCAAACGTGTAGTTGATTTTGATAACATTAATTTGGATTTCTTTTATTCCTATGTCTCTTTCTTAGAAAAGAAAGGATTAGGCGTAAATACCATTGCCAAAGACATAGCTATACTGAAAGTGTTTATGGGTGAAGCGGTTGACTTAGGCTACACAGAGAATATGCTGTTTCGTCATAAAAAGTTTTCATACAACGAAGAGGAAACTGAACAGATTTACTTGAACGAAGATGAATTAGCGCGGATTCAGCAAGCAGAGATCACGAATAAGAAATTAGACAGGGTAAGAGATCTATTCTTGGTAGGTGCTTGGACGGGCTTGCGTTATTCAGACTTTAGCAATATTCAGCCAGAGCATATAGTGAAGATGGATAATGACTACTTCATTAAAATGGTGACGCAGAAAACAAAAGAACTGGTCATCATACCTTGTAATCCTATCGTGCTTAAAATCTTTAATAAGTATGAGACCAATGCCAATATGTTACCAAGGGCTATGAGCAACCAAAAGTTCAATGATTATATCAAAGAGGTTTGTGCATTGGCTGGACTTACAGAAAAGGGAAGATTGTCAAAAACACCTGAATTGCCATTATGCGATTTGGTGTCTTCTCACACAGCCCGAAGATCATTCGCAACCAATCATTACCTGCAAGGTTTTCCCCCAATAGACCTGATGAAAATAACCGGGCACAAAACCGAGCGTTCCTTCTTGAAATATATTAGGGTTAGCAAGTTAGATACAGCTAAGAGGTTAAACGAGCATATAAAACTGAATTGGAAGAATAAGCTGATTAGTCAATTGTAGAATAATAACTTCTTTTTTCTAAATTAACTATAGAATAGCTACTATTTTTTAATAGAAGTAGATTCTCGAATTTTCAACTTAGTAGTAAAAGATTTAATAACCAGTTTTGATTTTGACTTTGCTTCAATTTGATCGATAAGGATTTTCGCGCCAGTTTTACCCATTTCAAATGCTGGTTGACTTACGCTGCTCAAAGATGGAGTAATTAATGATGATATGGGCTCGTCATTAAAACCAACTATGGCAATTTGCTTTGGAACTTTCAAGTTTAATTTTTTAGCTGCACATAAAGCAGCAATTGCTACTCTATCACTTACTGCAAAAATGCCATCTGGCCTGTCTTTTCTGGATAATAAGTTAGTAGCCGCCTTCAGAGCTTTTTGATGATCAAATTCGCAATGAATAACTAATGAGTTATCTATTTCCAGATGGTGCTTATACATTGCCATTTGAAATCCGTCTTGCCTCCTTTTGCTAAGTAATAAGTCCTTTGGACCTGCCATATAAGCAATTCTCTTACAACCAATCTTTGCAAGATGATCAACTGCACTAAATGCTCCTGTAACATTATTGACAGTCACCTTGGAGCAGTTAAAATGTTCAGCTACTCTATCAAACATTACCACAGGTAATATTGATTGTAAATCAATAAGGTGTTCCAGTCTGTTGCTATATTGAGCTAGTGATATTAGCACGCCATCAACACCTCCTCTCAGCATATCTGTTATTGCTTTTTTTTCTTTCTCTTCTGATTCCATGCTTTGGCTTGCTATAACTGTAAACCCCCTCTCTGAAGCCTCGCTCTCAATGCCTTGTAGTGCTGCTGAAAAATAGTGGTAACTTAAGTTGGGTACAATAACGCCAATAGTTTTTGTTTTTATTCGTAATAAGCTTAAAGCGGCTTTATTTGGAACATAGTTTAGTTTCCTGGCTGCATCTTGAATCAGCTTTCTAGTTTTTTCGCCTACTTCATGACTTCCGTTAAGCGCTCTAGACACAGTTGATGGGGCAACACCTATCAGTTTGGCAATATCTACAATGGTTGTTTGTTGCATTTATAGAGATTGAATGTAAAACATATTTAGTGAATTACAATTTACGCAAACCTTTGCGTAAAGAAAGTCATGTCATCTTACTTAGTGAGTCTGTTATTAAAATTAATTTCATCTAATTAGATTATTGATATGTAAGTTTTGCTATAGCAAACTTACTTGAGCAAACTTGTAAAGAAGGTTAAACGCGATGCTGCTAATGATTAACAGAAAACATACTATCAAATACTTTTTGTTATTCCTAAAACTTTTCGCAGTCGTTAGATTCTGGTTCAAGCAAAGGGGACTTCCAAAGTCCTCTTTTTTTAGACTTTGTTTTTCTGTCTTTATTATACTTTTTGCGTTTACACTTCTATTTAGTAATGTAATCATTGCGCAAAATGACTATAAAATAATTCGTCTTATTCAAAAGCATCAACCTCTAAAAGGCGGAAAGATACCTAAGGATATAAGGCAGAAGCTTGGTGCTACACATGTTGCAGGTAAGTACTATTTTTCTAATAAGCCTTATCTTATAGAAGGTGCAGATAAACTTATTGAGCTTGGATATGGGATAGGAAAGTTTTGGTTTAGAAAGGATCCTGGCACAGGTTACTATTACAATTCTGATTGGAAACTACCCAAAGAGTTGTCTTTGGCAGAACTAGTGAATCATCCTTATTGGCGAGAAGTTTTTCAAATGCCTTTTTCTACCATAGCATTAAGTGTTGATGGCGCTGGGGTTAAGACTACTAATACATCTGCAAAGCTAGAAGAGGAGGAGTTTTATCAATTGGCCAAAACGCTTTTAGAGAGATATAAGGATAGGAAAATCACCTTTATTCTACATAACTGGGAGGGAGATTGGGTAATGCGCGGTGGTACAGGAGATAATGCTAGGTGGTCAAGAAAAGCAGGTGAGCTTTTCAAAGCAGTTGACGGTGATAGATATACTGTTTTAGTTCCTTCAGATTCCACCGAGAGGATTAATGCTATGGCATTATGGTTTAATGCCCGACAACGTGGTGTTGATAGAGCAAGAATGGAAGTGAAAGATTCGAAGTGTCAAGTGTTTCACGCAATAGAAGTAAATAAGGTTTTGGACAGCCAGAATGGTATTCCTGGAATCGTGAATAGTGTCTTGCCTATAGTAAAAACAGATATGGTGTCATGGTCTTGTTATGACGGTATGGATAGTACGGGTTTGGCATTGTATAAGGGAATTCAATACATAAAAAAGTATTTGCAACCCACGGATTATATGCGGGGACAGAAAATTGTTTTTTTAGGAGAAATCGGAATACCGGAACAGCGATATGAAGGACTTATGACTAAACAGTCTGTTATTGATAAATGGGACATATACATTGGTGTTTGTCTTGCATTGAAAGTGCCTTATATAATGCAGTGGGAGCTTTTTTGTAATGAACCTAAAAATGAAGCATTACGAAAACTGACAGATACAAGATTGACTGATGAGATGAGAGGTTTTTGGCTAATCAGGCCAGATGGTACAAAAAGTTTTGCTGGAGCTTATTTTGAACAGCTTTTAAATAATGCAGGGAGGAGATTAAAAAAATGAATGGATTAGACTTATTCAGTTTAAAGGGTAAGAAAGTATTGATTACCGGCGCTGATAGAGGAATAGGCTTTTCATTGGCTTGTGCTTTAGCGAGCGCAGGAGCAGATATTGTTGCAACATACAGAAGTGGAGATATTTCAAAACTGGATAATTTTTGTAAAGAGAATGGCTACAGTTTATCTGTCTATAGACTTGACTTGGCCAATCGGGATAATATTTATGCAACGATAAACGAAATCATAGAAAAGGAAATAAGTATTGATGTACTCATCAACAACGCCGGAACAATACAAAGAAAGCCTGCTGCAGATCATGATGACTTAATGTGGGATGAAGTGTTATCAATTAATCTGGATGCTCAATTTATTTTGTCAAAAGCATTTGGTAAGCAGATGGTTGAAAAGAAGCAAGGAAAAATAATTTTTATATGCTCTTTGCTAAGTTTTCAAGGGGGTATTAATGTACCAAGTTATACAGCTTCAAAATCCGCAATAGCAGGATTAATAAAGGCATTGTCAAATGAATGGGCTGCTTTTGGCGTCAATGTGAATGGCATTGCCCCTGGTTACATCATTACTGATAATACAAAGGCTTTAAGAGAAGATGAAGAACGGAATGCATCAATATTAAGCAGGATCCCTTGTGGGAGATGGGGTAGTCCAGAAGATTTAAGTGGAGCAGCTATTTTTCTGGCTTCTTCAGCATCAAACTATGTAAATGGAGCCATTCTCGTTGTTGATGGAGGGTGGTTAGCAAGATAATTATATGAGAAAAGTATACGCAGTAAGCCAAAATGAAACTATGCAGTTGACTAGAGCTCAGCTGTATGATCACTTCGTTATAAGTGATCTGATGCAAGACAACGCTATTCGCTTAACGTATACATTCTATGATAGGCTTGTATTGGGTTCTGCAGTACCATCGCAAGAACCCCTTCAGCTAACAGCCCCTAATGAATTCAAATCAGCATATTTTTTGGAAAGGCGTGAATTAGGCGTCATTAATATTGGTTCAACAGGAAATGTTATCGTCGACGGCAAATCGTATGAATTAAATCACTTAGACTGTCTATATGTAGGTATGGGAGCTAAAGAGGTTTCTTTTACATCAGAGGATTTAATGAAACCTTCTATGTATTATCTTTTATCAGCGCCGGCACATAAATCTTTTCCAACAACTTTAGTGAGTAAAGCTGATGCCTCTCCTCAGTTAATGGGCGGTTCAATGAATTCTAATGAGAGGGTTGTGTATAAATATATATATCAGCAAGGAGTAGAAAGTTGTCAACTTGTAATGGGGCTAACATTATTATCTGATGGAAGTGTATGGAATTCTTTTCCTCCTCATACACATACAAGACGTTCAGAAGTGTACTTCTATTTTAATCTTCAGGATAGTAACAGGGTATTCCATTTTGTAGGTGATGCGATAGAAACTAGACACGTTGTTATTGCTAATAATCAAGCAGTATTGTCGCCGCCATGGAGTACGCATTTTGGATGTGGAACTTCAGCATATGGTTTTATATGGGGTATGGCAGGTGAAAATAAAGAGTATACAGATATGGATCCATTACCTATTCAAAATCTTGTATAGAGAAATTAAACATAATAGTAACTAGACACTATGCTTTTGGAAGTAGTAATGAATAGAGTTGAACAAATAATAAGAATGATGATTCCTAAATATGAGTAAGTCTGGGGAACATATTGAATTATGGATATCCTTCCTTCAAGGGGAAAGTGAGTCTGTATCTGCATTGATGCGCATATACTTTAAAGATTTGGCTCAGTATGGAATGCGGTTTACCAATGATAAGGAACTAATCAAGGATGTTATACAAGAGCTTTTCTTCAATTTATGGGAGAGGCGTACTTATCTAAGCGAAAGTGTTCAGGTGAAGCCTTACCTCTTTGCCTGTTTAAGGAGATTGATTTATAAGAAAGTAAAAGAGCTAAGACGTGTTTCTTTAATTACAAGCGAAGATCTAGAAGTAGAGAATTTTAGTTTCTCGGTAACGATAGATGAGGCAATAATTGCAAATGAGAGTTCTAATGCAATTTCTAACCACTTTAACGGGCTCATAGAGAGTTTACCTAAGAGACAACGGGAGGTTATATACCTTAAGTTTTTTCAGTCATTTTCAAGAGAAGAGATATCCTCAATATTGGGAATCACACCTCAAACTGTATCAAACTTACTTCAGATTGCTTTGAATCGTCTAAGGGTAGCTACTCCTGACTCAATTTTTAGATTATAGTTAAATAAATAAAAAAAAGGCTTGTTTTTTTTGGTATTAGTTCTCAAAAAAGTGCTCTAATACAATTATACCGCTAACGAATGCACATTCAAGATAAATATCTGGACTATTGTATCTATGATTTTGTTTGGGATGAACAATTCAGGGCCTCTATTGAAAGATTACCCCAAGATTCGTCTGTATTTGATCGTTGGGTAGAAAGGTATCCTCAAAAAAAGAAAGAAATTGAGTCTGCGCGTGACCTGATCATCGCGATGCGCGTTAAGCAGGATTACTTTAGTTCCAATGAAATAGATCAGGTTATTGCAGACACCAAACGTGTCATCTGCGAAGAAGATACAAGTAGGCGCCTTGAAAAAAAATTATTAGTTCGTTCAGAATCGCCCCGTCTCAGCTATACCTATTATGCAGCAGCTAGCATAATTTTTATCATTGGTGTAATTGCTTGGACTTTGTTAATGCCAAAACTGGAATCTCAAAAGTCTTCAAGTAAAAGCTATCAGCTGCTTAAAAAGGGTAGTAATCAAATGATAGAAAAGATCAATCAACAGCAGGTGCCTCTTATGGTCTCACTGCCAGATGGATCTAGCGTGTTATTGAGTAAGCAGTCTATTATATCTTATGATAAAAACTTTCTTTCTACAGATGATAGAGTTGTATATCTAAGTGGAGAAGCAGTTTTTGATATTAAGAGAAATCCACAGAAGCCTTTTTATGTTTTTGCTAATGGCCTTGTCACGAAGGTGTTAGGTACAAAATTCAAAGTGCGCTCTTATGAAGCCGATAAAGAGGCAACAGTAGAAGTTGCTTCTGGGAAGGTATCTGTTTTTGCCTCGAATGATTTGGCCTTAGAGACACCTAAGGCTAAAGAACCTTTATCGAGTTTCGTATTGTCTCCAAATCAAAAAGTTACTTATACTAAGTCTAACGAGAGTTTTGTGAAGACATTAATTGATGTCCCAATCATTTTAAATCCAGAGTCTATTGATACAGAGTTGTTTGATTTTGATAACACAGCTTTAAAAGTGGTGTTTGCCAGATTACAAAGGGCTTATGGTATTGAAATTGTTTTTGATGAGATACTTCTTGGTAATTGCTCCTTGAAGGCTAATCTAGAGGGTTTCTCATTATATGAACAACTTAGTCTGATTTGTAGGGTGATGAACGGTGATTACGAAGTCATTGATGGGAAAGTAATTATTTCCGCTAAGGGGTGTACTGCTCAATAGGCATTACATCAGCTTTAATATATATAAAACAACAACTTGCCATGAAAAAATCATTGCTACCGCTGATTTTTCTATTCTGTATGCAGCTTAGTGTATTTGCTGTATCTCAAACGCTTTTGGATAAAAAGGTGACTCTTCAACTGCAAAACACTGAATTGAAGCGCGTTTTTGAGATGATTGAAAAGCAAACTTCAGTCAGATTTGTTTATGTCGCAGAGAAAATTAAGGCTTCAAGAAAAGTAACGGTTTCTTTTATTGACAAGCCACTTAATGATGTTCTTGCGAGAATCTCCAAAGATTTTGATTTGAATTGTGAAGTCAATGGTGAGATCGTACTTGTGAAGGAGCGTGACTTAAGTACAGCAGATAAGATCGTTACTTTTGACGCAAGCCAGAATAAGCTTGAAAATGCTAAGGTTGACCGAACGATCAATGGTCTTATTACAGATGAAAAAGGGGTGCCATTATCTGGAGTTTCGGTTCAGGTAAAAGGTACAAAGACTGGTACTACAACGAATAATGATGGTAGATTTTCTCTTTCAATTAAAGATGATAATACGGTTTTGGTATTGGTTTATACAGGATACCAAACTGCTGAAATTTCCGTTGGCGCTCAGCAGTCTATTCAGTACTTTCTAACTCCCTCTTCAAGCCGTCTTGACGATGTTGTAGTGGTAGGTTATGGCACTCAAAAGAAAGTAACTGTTACTGGTTCAATAGGATCTGTTTCTACAACTGAAATATTAAGATCTCCTGTTGCAAGTGTTGCAAATGCACTTGCTGGTAGATCACCTGGTATCATCACGGTTCAGAGAGGTGGTGAACCTGGAAGAGACATTGCTGACATTTTTATTAGAGGTGTAGCCACTTTCGCAGGTGGAAACAGTGCAAGACCCTTAGTTTTAGTGGATGGTGTTGAAAGAAGTTTGGCAGGTATTGATCCTTATACAATTGAGAGTTTTAATATTTTGAAAGATGCTTCAGCAACAGCTGTTTTTGGTGTTAGGGGTGCAAATGGTGTAATAATTATCACAACAAAAACAGGTCAGGTTGGTAAACCTCAATTTACTTTTTCGAGTAATCTAGCTTGGCAAAACCCAATTCGTTTGCCCAAAGAACTTGATGCTGTTGATTATGCTCTATTGAGGAACGAAGCGGAGGCAAATGATCAAAATAATCCAACTGCTAGAAGATTTAGTGATTATGACATAGAACGATATAGAAAAGGTGATGATCCATATTTCCACCCTAATATCCGCTGGATGGATTATATGCTTAAGGATTATGCACCCCAACAGCAGTATAATTTAAATGTGTCTGGAGGGACGGCTGATACAAAGTACTTTGTATCATTAGGTTATTTGAATCAAGATGGTATTTATAAGCTGGGTAATCTCTTTAGAGATTTTAGTGCTAATCCCAATTTTAAACGCTATAACATAAGAAGCAATTTTGATTTTAATATTTCTAAGGATGTTTCCTTTTTTATTAAGTCTTCTGCTGAAATCCAAAACTCAAATTATTCTAATAGTGCTACAAGCGACATATTTTCAACTATCCTCTCTGCTAACCCAATTATGAGTCCAGTTCTTTATGATGGAAAACTGGTAAGAAATGTAGAGGGATTAACAGCTTGGCAAATATCTAATGCGCCTTTATATCAAATGCTGTTTAATGGTTTTAATACCAACTTTAGCAGTAGGCTTAATATGAATATTGGCGGTAAGGTAAAACTTGATAGGATTACTAAGGGGCTTTCTGTTAGAACCATGGTTGCATATGATAGCTACTATCTACAGAATGTATCAAGACGAAAGGCTATTCCATTGTGGGATTTACGAAGAAATCCTGGGGCTACAACATTTCAGGATTCAATCATACCCATACCAGTTGTGAATGCTTTTGAAGGTCCAGTTAGCTTCCTTGGTGAAAGTTTTGCAAAGAACAGAAAGTTATATGCTGAAGCAGCGATCGATTATACAAGATCTTTTGGAGTGCATAATGTTACAGCCTTAATGCTTGGTACAGTTGAAAGATTCTATGATGGAGGTAATCAATTACCCTTCAATTATATGGGTTTGGTTACCAGATTGACATATAACTATAAGAACAAATATTTTACAGATGTTAATATTGGTTACAACGGTTCTGAAAACTTTGCAGTAGGCAAGCAATTTGGTTTCTTCCCTTCGTTATCTGCAGGTTACGTTGTTTCTCAGGAGAGCTTCTTTCCCAAATCAGACTTCTTTAGTTATTTGAAGCTTCGAGGATCTTATGGTATGGTTGGTAATGATAAAATTGGGGGTAATAGATTTCTTTTTCTTCCATCTTCATTCACTTCTGGAGCTTCATACTTCTTGGGTTTAGCAAATACACCTATGACAGGTTATAGAGAAGCTAGCATAGGTAATCCAGGAGTTACATGGGAAGTAGCAAAGAAATTAAATATCGGAGGTGATTTCAGATTCTTTAAAGATAAGCTTACTGTTGCTGCTGATGTATTTAGTGAGAAGCGGGAAAAGATCTTATGGAATTTGAACGTACCAATCACTTTCGGTCCAACGAACTTGATATCTCCATACAATATTGGTGTTGCTGAGAATAAGGGATTTGAGATTGAAATGGGTTTTCGTGATGTAATCAAGAGCTCAAAACTTACCTACTATGCTAATGCCAATTTCACATATACAAGGAATAGAATCGTCTATATGGATGAGGCGCCTCAGCCATTTGCTGGGCTAGCAATGACTGGTAATAGAATCGGACAGCCAAAAGGGCTCATTGCAGAAGGTATTTATAATACATGGGAAGAAATTAATAATCCTAAAAGGCCTAAGTCTGTTTGGGAGGGTGCAGGTCTTGTTCCTGGAGATATTCGCTACAAGGATGTAAATGGTGATGGCATCATTGATGATAACGATAGAAGTAACATTGGCAATCCCAATATACCAGGTATTATTTACGGTGCTACTGTTGGCGCTCAATGGAAAGGATTCGAGATATCCTTATTCTTCCAGGGAGCAGCTCAAGTGTCTACTTATCTCACAGGAGAATCCGCCTGGCCTTTTATAGCAGGAACGAAGACAGCATTTGAGCGTGCAAAGGAAAGTTGGTCAGCAGAAAGATTTGCAAATGGACAAAAAATCACTTTGCCAAGACTTACAGCAGCACCTGATGCAAACAGACATAATTATCGTGTGTCATCTTTTTGGATGCAGGATGCTTCCTACCTACGCCTTAAGAACGTAGAAGTAGCTTACACTTTTGCACCTAAAATCATTCAAAAGCTTTCACTTAAATCCCTTAGAGTATATATGAATGGCCAAAACCTAGTTACATGGACAAAAATGGAATATTTCGACCCTGAAATACCCAGTTCAAATGGTGCTGTATATCCAATGATGCGGGTTTTCAATTTTGGTGTAAATGTTCAATTCTAATTATTAACAAAACAAAAAATGCAAATATGCTGAAGCGTAACTTTAAATACATCACAATAGTTGCTCTGGTTGTTTTGTTTATCAGTGCGGCAACTTCATGTAAGCGAATGCTGGAACAACCTTCTGGTAGTACTATTACAATTGATTCTGTTTTTGCTACACCTGATGCGGCGATGCGTGCATTATGGAATGTGTACTCCACATCTGTAATTAATGGCTTTGTTACTGGAGATGGTGGTAGTGGCTTAAGTGATGCGGGAACAGTTGATGGTTTCTTACTGGCTGCAAGTGATGAGGGCGATCAGTTTGGAACAGGTGGAAGGGCTAATGCTTTTAATGCGGGAACCTGGGGAGCAAATTTTCAGGATGAGTTTTCTTATAATAGAGTAACCGTAGGTATGAGGAACGCTTGCATTTTTATTGAAAATGCTGAAAGAGTTCCACTTACAAATACAGGAACCTTTAACTGGACAGCACAATTAAGGGATCAGACAATTGCGGAAGCGAGAGTGCTTCGTGCTATGATGCACTACGAAGCAATGATTCGCTATGGAGGAATCCCTATAATTGACCAGACTCCAAAAGTGATCATCAGTAATGTTGGTGGTGTGAACCAAGCTCAAGTAGTCCCTGCTGGAACACGAAGATCACTGAAGTCGGTAATTGATTTCATTGTTAAAAGTTGTGATGAAGCCATTCCGAACTTACCAGATAATTATCCTGCATCAGATATTGGTAGAATTAATAAAGGTGCTGCATTAGCATTGAAGGCCGTTACACTTTTGTGGGCTGCAAGTCCTTTAGCCAATTCAATTACACCGCCGGTTTCTGGTGGAGCGGATAGTTTAAATTGTCTTGAAAGCAGCGATAACAATAGATGGAGAGATGCTGCTCAGGCACATAAAGCCTTGTTAGATTGGTCAGCAACAAATGGATACAGCTTACTTGATGACCCAGCTTTAGGGAAATCCGAAAGTTACAATTATGCTACTGGTGCAGCACTTGACCCCAGAAACAGAGAGCTTATTCTTTACGATAAATCACACGGGCAGCAGGCTGGTGGCGCAAATGTTGTGAGATGGGGTTGTCCAATTTATTTCTCTTGGGGTAATACAGTGATGGCATTACCGATGAACTTTATTACAAAGACATTCCGTGATGTAAACGGTAATGATATATCACTTCCTACAGATGGCAGCTTTACACAGCTTAAGTCTATCATGCGGAGGATGGAACCTCGTTTCCATGCTGTAGCCTGGTGGCCTGGCTCTCAGTATACAAATACTGGATTAATGAATGGTCAGGGCGGTAACGACACGGCAAAATTTTTATACAAGAGAACAAATATTAATGGAGCTTTTGTCCAGACTGGAGCAGGACCCCAATTAATAGGTAATGGTATTCCAAATGGTATACACCAGAAAAAGTATATCAATCTTGTTAATGCAAACAATGGTACAGTCAATTTGTACTGGCCAATTTTCAGATTAGCTGAGTTTCACTTAGGCTATGCTGAAGCTTTGAATGAAATAAATCCATCTGATCCTGCAATCTATGCTTCATTAAATGTTATTAGACGAAGAGGTGGATTACCCGATCTGGCTCCTGGTAACCCTACTTATGCGGATATTTTTGGTAATAAAACAAAAACAAGGGAGTATATACAGCGTGAAAGAGCTGTTGAGCTCTATGGGGAAGAGCATCGCTTCTTTGATGTCAGAAGATGGAAAATTGCAGGTAATGATGGGGTTATGAAAGGTCAGTTTTTTAGAATCTTTCTTTACGAAAACAGTTCAACGGCATATGTGCCACCAACTACGAGTATGACCCCTGCTCAGCGTCTTGCTAATGACAACAGATTATCCTATCGTATAGAGCCTTTTGAAACAAGGGTGTGGGAAGATAAAATGTATTTCTATCCATTTCCACAAGCAGAAGTTAACAAAGGATTTTTAAAGCAAAATCCTGGATGGTAAATCACACATTAAATCAACCTGACATGAAATTATATAATATTGATAAGGTTACATTTTTAACGGGCTTTATGCTCTATTCCGTTATTAATGTATTTGCAAATCCAGCTGATACATCTAAAGCAAATAAGCAAACAAAGCTTGTTTCATTCAATAATGATGTAGTGCATCTTCCCTTTGGTCCTACTATAGAAAGTAGGAAGAATACAGCTGCATTTTCCATGATAAAAGGGGATCGTTTGAAAGGTATTAATACGCCAACATTGGGAAATACATTGATGGGCCAACTTTCCGGTCTTTATGTTTCTCAGTCTGGAGGTGCCCAGGGTAATACTGATTTTCCAGGGTTATTCATTAGAGGTCGACAAACATTTCAAGATAATAATGTTTTGGTGCTTGTGGATGGATTTGAAACAAACTGGTTTTCTCTTTTGCCTGAAGAAATTGAAAGTGTATCTGTATTGAAAGATGCAGCTGCTTTGTCTCAGTTTGGAATGGATGCGGCGAATGGTGCAGTACTTATTACTACTAAACGAGGCACTGAGTCTTCCAAAACTAAGATAAATTTCACTTCACGTTTTGGCGTTCATTCTCCAAGATTTTTACCAGATGTGGTGAACAATGGTGATTATGCAACAATGTTCAATGAAGGCCTTATTAGTGATGGCAAAACAATTCGTGAAGGGTATTTTAGAAATGATTCAATAGTTAATTTTTTTAAAACAGGCGAGTACCCCTTTTTGTACCCAGATGTAGATTGGTATAAAGAAGTGGTTAGGCCAAATGCTTTGAGTCAAGATTATGCCCTAAGCTTTAGCGGTGGCAGGCAGGATGCTAAATACTTTGTGGCATTGGGATTTGCTGACTACCAAGGTTTGTATGCAGGTACTGAAACAAAGAGGGTTACCAATAGTAACTACAATTTAAAGAGGTATAATCTTCGTGTAAACTTTGATGTGAATATTACAAAGTTTCTTTCCGCACAGACAAATTTCAGAGGAACTATAAATGATAAATATTTCCCTAATGCATCAGAGAATACTTTATGGCGTACACTTTCATTATTTAATCCTTATCCTGTTATAACTCAAGATGGTCGCTGGGGAGGAACGCAGGGATATGCAGATAACCCTAAAGCGACAATAATACAAAGAGGTTATCAGTCTATTAATGATAGAACAGTAGATGCAAATGTGAAATTGATTGGAAAACTTGATTTTATTACAAAAGGTTTGAAAGCTTATTGGCAAATCAACTTTAGCAATTTCTTCTTCGATACGTATAATAAAACAAGATCTCTTTACTATGATGAAGTTATTCCAAGATTTGACTTGATAACGACTCCGGGGGTTTTGCCATATGATAAAGTGACAAGAGGAACTGTAGATAATAACTTTACCATCACTCAAGGGAATGGTACACAGTTTAACCGCTCAACTATGTTGAGTGGGTTTGAATACGGACGTAGCTTTGGCAATCATGAAATTTATGCGACCACATCTTACTATCAAGAAACATTTCGTGCAGAAGGATCTGAAATGCCTTTTGCTGAGCAACGAATTATGGGTAGAGTCATGTATAACTTTAAAAGCAAATATTTTGCTGAGTTAGGTTATGCATATAGTGGCTCTGAAAATTTTCCTAAAGGAAACAGATTTGGTTTTTTCCCTTCATTGTCTGCAGGTTGGATAATGAGTGATGAGTCCTTTATGCAGAAAGTTGATTTCGTCAATTTTCTTAAAATGAAGGCTTCTTGGGGTTTATTAGGTAATGATAATACTGGCAATGCAGGTAGGTTTATTTTTAACCAGAATTATGTAGGAACTGGTAATTATCTTATTGGTAACAACTTAGGGGTAAACGCGCCAATGTTTAACCAAGGAAACCTAGCCAATAGAAATGTTACATGGGAAAAAGCAAATCGTATCAATGTAGGTTTTGAATCCGTTTTGTTTCATAAGCTTTCTGTTGCCTTCGATTATTTTTATGAGCGCAGAACAGACATTTTCCTGAATCCGTCCAGCTATATTCCATCAGTGATGGGTGTGAATTTTGCTGCTGTTAACAGAGGAAAAACTAAAGCATATGGAGCCGAACTGGAGTTAAACTATAAAGAGAAAATCAGTAATGTAACACTGAATATTGGTGGTAACATTTCATTTGCTCGAAATAAAATAATCGATATCGCTGAATTTACTCCTTCAGATCCATATCTTGTTGCTAGAGGAAATCCGATCAATCAGCCATTTGTTTTAGAATTTGCAGGGTTCTTTAGAGATCAGGCCGATATCAATTCAAGCCCTCAACAGTTGTTTGGTTCAGTAAGACCGGGGGATATAAAGTATAAAGACCAAAATGGTGATGGTGTTATTGATAATAGAGATCGCAAGCCGTTTGGAAATACAGCCTTGCCTCAGCTTTTCTATGGTGCTAATGCCAGTTTAAATTATAAATCATTTGATTTTTTTGTTGCGATTCAAGGTGCTGCCCAAAGAACTGTTTCATTATTGGATAATAACATGATTGTACCCTTTTTAAATGGAGGTGTAAAGCCCTCTCCATGGGTAAAAAACAATTATTGGACAAGCACTAGAATGGATATGGCAAAGTTCCCTAGACTTACCACAGAGCAAAATGACAATAACTACAGGGCTTCAACATTATGGCAACGAGATGGATCTTTTTTGAGACTCCAAACAGTTGAAATAGGATATCAGATGCCAATTAAGTGGAGCAATAAGATTGGAATGGATGGTATACGCTTCTTCATTAGTGCAAATAATCTATTAACAATAGATCGTATTGATGAAATAAATGTAGATCCAGAGGTAATGAATCCTTTTGTACACCCTCCGCTTAAGTCTTTCAATTTTGGATTTACACTTAAAATGTAGTGATTATTTAAAATCTTAATGAGTTGTCATGAAAAAGACATTAATATTATTTGTGCTAGCTGGTTTTTTTCTCATGTCTTGCAGAAAAAACTTTTTAGACACACAAATTCAGCAAAACTTCAATGAAGATTTATTTCTCAATTCAGGTCCGGCGAACCTGAAAGCCTTTGGAATGGGTGTTTACAATTATCTGCCGCAACTAAACCGCTTCGGCGGTAATGCTTTGATGGCAAATGCTTCTGATGAAGCAGATTATGCGCGGTTTAACAACATTCAAAGATTTAATGCAGGAGCGTGGGATCCATTCACCAATCCAGACGATGTGTGGGCCGAGTATTACAGAGGTATAAGACATGCAAATCTCTTCCTGGAGAAAACAGAAGATTTCAGAAGGCTTCTTGTGCAGGATACAATAAATAACAAGGCTAATTATGTCATTGATGTTGATGATTTTATTAAGCTCAGAGCTGAAGTGAGATTCCTCAGAGCTTACTTTTATATGGAACTTATTAAGCGATATGGTGGGGTTCCTATCGTAACAAAAGTGCTGACTGAGCAGGAGGCATTTAATGTTCGAAGAGCAACTTTTGATGAGTGCGTTGACTTTATTGTAGAACAATGCAATCTAGCATATCCTGATTTAACCAATCACTATATCAATTATGGCATTCCTGCCGGACAAACCATTGGAAGAGGAGATGCTGGTACTGATAACAATAGATTGGGTAGAATTGAAAAGCCTGCTGCTGTTGCTTTAAAACTAAGAGCACTTCTATATGCTGCTAGTCCCTTGAATAATGCAGCAAATAGTGTTACTAAATGGCTAAGGGCTGCTGAAGCTGCGCAACAACTTTTCACCGATCCAAACTGTGCACACGTAAATTTTCTTAGTGCAAACTATCGGGACTTATTTATGTCTCAGAATACGACGAATAATTTAACACCAAGAAAAGGTTGGAATTCAGGGATAATCTTAACACGACCCTTTCAGCTGAATTCTAACACTTTCGAAAGAGCCAATTATCCTGTCGGAATGGTGAATGGTGGCGAAGGTGCCACTTGTCCTTCTCAGAATCTTGTTGATGCATTTGAAATGAGAACAACTGGTTTGCCCATCAGCGCCCCGGGATCTGGTTATGACCCTGCGAACCCTTATCTGAATCGCGATCAGCGATTGGGATGGATAGTAGTGCTGAATGGTTCAACTATGGGATTAAATACCAATAATACTGCTAGAACTGTTGAATCTTTTATTGATGGTGCTGATGGAATTGGTGCAAAAGCTGGTGCCACAACTACTGGATATTACTTACGTAAAATGTGTGTTGAGAACTATAATCTTGCTTTGGCAGGAACAAGAGCGAAGGCCTGGATTCTGATGCGGTTTGCAGAAGTTTTATTGAATTATGCCGAGGCTGCAAATGAAGCCTTTGGTCCGGAAGCAAAACCTCTGCTCAATGGTACACCTGCTATACGTTCTGCTCGCGAGGCTATTAATATGGTCAGAGCAAGGGCCGGCCAGCCTGCAATTGCTGCGGGTATTACACAGGAGGCATTGCGGGATAGAATCAGAAACGAAAGAAGGGTGGAGTTGGCGTTTGAAGAACATCGATTTTTTGATGTAAGAAGATGGAAGATTGCTGAAATAACAGAGAACCAGCCTTTACGTGGTATGCGTGTAAGACGTTCGGGACCAACAAGTTTTTCATACGAGCCTTTTGTAGTAGAGCCTAGAGTGTTCTCACCCAAAATGTATTGGTATCCAATTCCGTTTGCGGAAGTAGCAAAATCCAATGGGGGTATTCAACAAAATCCAGGATGGTAATCTATGTTTCGTGGTAAATACATACTACTTGTAGTGCTTTTGGCATTTGCTATCGGATGCAAAAAGAAAGATGTGGTACCCGGTACAAGTGGAACAGGCGGTGGCGGTAATACAGGGGGAGGTAGTGTATTTACAACCAATGCTGTAATTCCTGTTAGTGCAGCAACTATACGAGAGTGCTTTAATGGAATGAAAACAAAAGATGTACACCCCCGCCTTCTTTTCTCAAATGCTGATATTACGCGGATTAAGGAAACTTCAGCTGCTGACGCCTTTGCAAAATCCAATTATGATGATATTATATCAAGGGCGAATGCATTGTTGGGCGCTGCGCTTCCGACTTATGCTTTGGATGGAGCTGGTTTAAGAATACCATCCATACATACAGTATCAAATGATCAAATTCCTTATCTCGTTTTAGCATACCAGTTTACGAAAGATGCGCGCTATGCGGCTAAATGTTGGCAACAAGTCGATGCGCTTTGTGGCTTTCCTGATTGGGGGGCAAATCGTCATTTTCTTGATGCTGGTATTGCAGCGAAAGGGGTTGCCATTGCTTTAGACGGTCTATGGGATTATTTGTCATCTTCACAACGTCTCCGCATATACAATACAGTAAAGTCTTTTGTACTTCAACCTGGTAAAACACAAATTGAAACAAATACTGGTGTATGGAAATGGTACTTGTCTGATGATAACTGGAATGGAATCTGTCATGGAGGAATGCTGATGGCTGCTCTGGCTGGCTATGAGTATGATTCTACATTTAATAGCACTGTAATTGCTATGAGTGCAAATGGAATTGCTAGATATATGCAATCGCTTGAGCCAGACGGCGCAAGTGAAGAAGGTATGTCATATTGGGCCTATGGGTTGAACAATACTTTTCTCGCTTTTGAAAGTCTTAAAAGATGTTTGAGTACAACATATGGTCTGGCGGAAAGTGCAGGCTTTAAGAAAACTGGATGGTTTCCTTATCAGGTATCTGGACCTGTAGGTACGGTATCAATTGGTGATGATTACCTATATAATGGTAAGAGTAATAAGTTTTTATCCTATTTCTGGTTTGCAAAATATTTCAATGATGCCAATTTGGCTAAAATGCATTATGATGCTTGCTTGGCGGTTAATGCATCCAGAACTGTTAAAATGAATGGTTGGACAGATTTACTTTTCTATCCAAAAGAGTTAGTTGGATCAGGTTCGTCAACTCAAGCGCCGCTTGGAGGATATATTCGTGGCCTAGAATATATGTATGTATTAGAAAAACATAATGATGATAATGCCCTTTATGTTGGAATACATGGTGGTGACAATGCATCTAGTCATGGTCATTTAGACGCAGGGTCTTTTTATCTGCAGGCTTTGGGAGAGAATTTTGGTATTGGTAATCTGGGAAGGCAAGATCCTTACCCAGCTGATTATTTTACTGTAACCAATCCGGCGTATACTTCAGCCCCTACCAATACAGCCGCTGCAACCGGTAGGTTCTATTATTACAGAATTAAAACAGAAAGTAAAAATTGCCTTGTATTTAATCCTGACGCAAGACCAGAGCAAAATCCTGCAGGCAAAGCTTCTCTTTCCAAAAGTGATCTGGACGCATCCGGCGGTTTTTTTCTGCTTGATTTGAGAGATTGTTATACCAGAGATGTTAATGCATATAGAAGAGGGATCAAGCTGAACAGATCAAGAGGTTTGGTTACTGTTCAAGACGAATTCACGCCAAAATCTTCATCACTTGTGTATTGGCTGATGCAGACACCTGCATCAGATGGAATTACTTTAAGTCCGGATGGCAAAACCGCTACAATGGTTCGGAATGGGAAAACAATATATGCAGTATTAAAGGCACCGGCTACAGCGGTATTCGAAAAAGTGGATCGTTCTACTTCAACTGTCCTTTACCTTAATGAAACAGCACCAATATTCGGAACGCTGATGTCTGGAAAGAATTCACTGAACCCGTTTTATGGAAAACTGCAAATACGTTTAACAGGCATTTCTGCTGCAACAACAATTCGTGTTGATTTTGTGACCTCTCTTACGACAGCTACAACAGATTTAGTGCCATTGGATAACTGGACAACAACTAATTAAACCAGATGTAATGAGAAGTACGTTTAAAACAGCTTGTTATTTCCCTGATTCCTTTTTGTACACAGTATACTTGTTATCTAATGTTTAAATGAATTGTATGATTTGTTGAAATATATAGGAGAAAAAATAACCTTTATGGTCAACGGGAATATCAAGATATGATAAGCGCATTGCGAATAGAAGTGTGGAATTAGTTAGGGAATACAGGTGGGATACAGATTCCTTTAAACGGTTTAATGAGAAAAAATAGATTAGGGGTATAAAGGGCTTTATTAATGATCTGTATGAAGAAAATAGTTTTATTGATGATTTGCATTGCATACTTCAGTGGAGCTGCAATAGCACAGGAAAAGCAAACAACATACTGGAATAAGCAAACGCAGCTGATTCCATGGAGGCCGATTTTTGTCGTTACATCTGTTCAAAGAATTGATTTAGATAAAGACGGGGATCCTGATGTGCTTAAGTCAATGCTGAATGATTCAATTCCTATTATTTGGATTGACGATGATGATGATATGCTTAAAAATGCTACAGAAGGAGATACTGACAACGATTGCCTTTTGATAGATAAAAACAAAGATGGAATTTTCGCAGGCCCACATGATTTCTCTATAGATTGGAGTGATGAAGATGGAGATGGTAAAGCCGATGTACAATTGATTGTGAATAATGCAGGAACGAAAGTGCGCAACTATTATGATTGGGGTGCTGATTTTATGTATGTATTGGATGTTGATAAGGACCAAATCATGCACTATGTTGATTGGAATCTTATAATGATGCGTGCATGGGAACATTACGGGCACGGTAACTTTTATAAAGATTACCATGGTAATTCTACTTTCCTTAAGATGCATGCTTCAAGTTTTAGAATAAATGATCTGAGGTTTAACTGGGAGAACCCTTTTATTTTTTATGATACTGATGGAGATAAGCTTACGGAGATGGCTATACGCTTGGTGGACTCCCCCGTATTCAGGGATCCCGCACAACCACAGAAAAATAATTTTCACCAAATTGACACAGTTTATGACGTAGCATTCACAAAGCGAATCGATTATGCTGCAATAACATGGGATATTGATAATGATAATTCTGCAGGTAATGAGTTTGACTTTGATATGAGTTTGTTGTTTAGAGGTAAAGGGTTTTCATACGAAAACCAAGTGCATCGGTATAAGTACCTAAGAGGATTAAAGGCGGCTGATTCCTTTTTTTATGATCCAAGATGGCGACAAATTGATCAGCTCTATTACCCAGATCGAGATACCGCCTATTCAATGATTTTCAAAAATGGAGATTGGCAACAATGCAGGCTTGTTTTTGATGAAGACGATGATTGTAACAGATGGGAGAGAGTTGAATTTTATGATCCGCTGGATTTATGGAAGACAGGGGTTGAAAATGGCGGATTGGACCATAATAGCCAAGCCGATGCAGTAGGCGATAGAGGCGAATTTGATATGGATAACTCGGGTAAAGGCGCCATCTATTTTGGTGCTTTTGATGGGAAAATTCACTTATTTGGAGCTGAATGGGGGGCGTGGCGTATCGACCAAACAGCCTTTTCCTATCAAGGATTCGGTGGATTCTACGAAAAATGGAATAGAAAAAGACTGCAATTGATGCCCGAAAAATTTGCAGTAATTAAGTATGAGGATACAGATGGAAATGGTTTTGTAGACAAACTTTTATATGATTTAGATGGTGATAAAGTATTCGAAGATTCTGTCTCATTTAAGAAGCTGGGTATTTCAGACAAACAAAGGCTGATACTAACGGGTACAACTACCAATAAACAGTTATCTACTTTATTCAAGCAACAAGTAGAGAAAAAATGGACACTTGCTAAACAGATTGTTCAAATAGCTGAAGCTGCTGGTATAAATACATATTGGTATGCTTTTTATAAAGCGCCTAATTCGTTGCAAGAGAAATATGACTATGGATTTTGGCTGAGTTTTTATTTATACCAGGATATGCGTTATGCTGCAATAATCCGTAATGACCAACAACTAAAGCAACAACTAGACAAAGCCTATTACTCAGGAAATTGGTCATCTTTTCTAAAATAAAAGAAATGAATAAATTTCTCATTCAGCTTTTTGTATGCTTTAGTTACATTCCGTGTGTTCCTGCACAGGTTTTTCAAATTACCACTCCCGAACAAATAAGCTATCTGCATACAAACAGCCACTCAGCAGATAAAACAGGTTTTTTTTTCAATGATCAGGATATTAAGCGTATTAATGAACTTCAGTCAAAAGACTCACTGGTTGCTTTGGGAGTCAGGAAAGCAATACATGAAGCAAATAAAATTCTGGAAGAACCATTATTGGAATATTCTTTGGATGAAGCCAAGCTAAGGGTAAAAGCGGTCCATCAATTCGCGTCGCAATTACCTTTACTGATACTTAGTTATCAGATTACTAAAGATTCTATTTATGCTGCAAGGGCATGGAAACAATTAGCATTAATGGCAAATTACCCTGATTGGGGAGCTAACCGCCATTTTTTAGATGCAGGTATTGGTGCTTTTGATGTCGCATTTGCTATTAACGGATTGAGAACTTATATCAAAGAGGAACAAAAAAAACTGCTTGCCGATGCGGTAATGAAGTTTGTGCTAATACCCGGCAGAGAGCAAATGCGAAAGAATATATGGTGGTCAACTGCCAATCATAACTGGAATGGAATATGTAATGGGGGAATCATCATGGCTGCTTTAGCAATATTTGAGTACAATCCGGCCTTGTGTGCAGAGGTGATCAGCCTAGCAGTGAACAGATTACCTACATATATTCAGCATTTTTCTCCGGATGGGCAAAGCGAAGAAGGGTTAATGTACTGGGGTTATGGATTAATGTACACCACGATTACTTTTGAAGCACTTAAAAGAAGACTGGGCACAGTCTTTGGTCTGGATACAATTTCAGGCTTTAAAAAAACAGGGTGGTTTCCTGTATTGATGTCAGGTCCGGTAGCAGCCTTGAATATTGGTGATGACCCAATAAAAACAGAAAAGGCAAAAACACTTTTTTGGTTCGCTAGACATTATCAAGATAAAGGGCTGGCCACATTAAACTATCACAATAGTATTACTCAGAGAAATGTTACCTGGCAAGATCTGCTTTATTATGATCCTGCTTTGGTAGAGAAGAATACAAATGAAAGGTTAGATATTCCGCTTGCCAATTATACGAGAGGTATTGAAGTTGCAAGTATCAGATCATCTTGGAATGATACTGCTGCATTTATTTCAATACATGGTGGTGCAAACAATGCTAATCATGGGCATCTTGACGCAGGAAGTTTTGACATACAATCATACGGAGTGGTTTGGGCCATTGGTAATCTTGGTAGGGATGATTATACTTTTCCAGGTTATTTTTCTAAAACAACAAAGCCAGATTATTTAGACACTCCTGAAATACAAGCTACAGCTGGTAGATGGCATTTTTATCGATTGAGGGCAGAAGGTAAAAATGTGCTTGTCATTAATCCTGATGTACGACCAGATCAGAATGAGAAAGGGGTTGCACAAATAAGCCCACTTCAGTTGAAACAGGGGTATCAGTTCTATACAGCCGATCTTACTTCCTGTTATAGTCGTGATGTACTATTGTATCAGCGAAGTATTGGTATGCATACAAATAATGGCTTTATCACCGTGCAAGATACGGTCATATGTAAACAAGCATCTACGATATGGTGGTCTATGCATACAGGTGCCAATATTGAACTTAGCGATAATGGTAAAACAGCTGTGTTGAAGCAGGGTGAAAAACAAATGAAAGTATATCTGAGAAGCCCTGTAAATGCATCGTTTGTAGTATTGTCTGCTAGTTATTTACCGGGCCAGTCATTCCCGTTAACGAGAAACTCGCCGAATAATGCTTTCAAGAAGTTGGCGATAAAAATCAATAACACTAAAGAAGCTTTATTCAAGATTGATTTCGGCAATACAGCTGTTATTCGTGATAATAGTAGTGTTGTGCTGTTCAATAAATAAGTATATGCGTCAGTTAATATTGATGATCGTATTTGTGTTCATCTATACAGGACAGCTTTTTGCCCAAAAGCTAAAGCTTGGAACACCTTTGCAGTCTAAAATGGTTGTGCAACAGGCACAGCCTTTTAGCGTGTGGGGTAAAACAACGCCTGGTAATTGGGTAAGTATAAAGGCAAGCTGGCTAAAAGACTCATTAATTGTAAAGGCCTTAGCGGATAGTGTTTTTTTCTGCCAACTTAAGGTGCCTAAAGCAAAGAAGGGTGATTATACACGTTATGAGCTCTTAGTTAGAACAAAGGATACGAGTATCAACCTTACGGATGTGCTTATCGGAGAAGTGTGGTTGTGTAGCGGGCAGTCTAATATGGAAATGAGTATGCGTCCTGTTCCTCCTTACCATCAGGGTGTATTGAATAATTCACAAGAAATTGCCAGTGCTGCTTCAGATAAAATAAGACTTTATCGTAATGAAAAATTATACGATTCTGTGCAGAGAGATTTTACAAAAGGGCAATGGACAGAATGTCTGCCAGAATATGCAGCCATGTTTAGTGGTGTTGCTTATTATTTTGGAAAACGTTTGAGTGAGGTTTTAGACGTGCCCATCGGTTTATTTCAATCATCCATCGGCAGTGCATCATGTCAGGCTTTTATGAGTAGGAGTGTACTTGCAGGCGATCCTGATTTAAAAAGAGTCTATATTGATCCATACGATAAGAATCCACAGGATAAAATTCCTGTATTACGCCCGATGTATGTATACAATGCCATGATACATCCGCTAATACCATTTTCTATCAAAGGGGTGCTCTGGTATCAGGGAGAATCGAATGCAGGTGAAATTACGATGTATCCTAAGCTAATGGCTAAACTTATTGACAGTTGGCGTAGTCTCTTCAAACAGCCAAATATGCCCTTTTATTATGTACAAATGACTCCCTATAATTGGAAGAAAAATGATAGTACAGAGTTTAGGTATGCTTTGTTTCGCGAGGCTCAGGCCAAAGTTACTACCCTTGTTCAAAATACTGCCATGGTCTGTACGATGGATGTAGGAGACCCTGATCAAATTCACCCTTCAAATAAAAAACCTGTTGGGGAAAGGTTGGCTATGATGGCCTTGCATAATACATATAAAAGAAAAATGGAGAATCCATATGGACCAGTTTTTCGCAACATGATTATTCGAAATGAAAAAGTAATTATTGAATTCGAGAAGTCAACAGTAGTAAATGGATTGAACACCAATGATGGTGCTGCACCAAGGCATTTCTATATTGCTGGTGCGGATAAGATTTTTTATAAAGCGGATGCATTTATTGAGGGAAGCAGCATTCTGCTCAGTTCAACCCTTGTAAAAGCTCCAGTTGCAGTTAGATACGCTTTTACCAACTTTCCTGTAACCAATCTGCAGAATAAGCATGGGTTGCCTGCATACCCATTTAGAACAGATAATTGGGAATAATATATAGCAATTATGAAGAAGTATATATACACATGTTTACTACTACATTTTCTTATGGCAGCTGATGCTCAGTCGAGATTGAATTTTGGGCTTACAAAAAAGCAGGCCGACTCAGTAATGCCTGTATCGAAGGGAATGATTGATCGTCCCATAAGCAAGGCTACAGCCCCACCCCAAGTACAACAGGTAAATTTTGAGCAGCAGAAGTTTGAACTAAAACGTGGATGGCTACTCGCAGAGGACAGTATTTTTTTACAACAGAAAACAGCATTGTCAGAGCCAGTACGTCAATATAAGCAGTGGAACAATGCTACAGTTCCAGGAACTGTATTAACCAGTCTGGTCCAACAAGGAAAATATCCGGATCCTTATATAGGGCTGAACAATATTAGTATTCCTGAGTCATTAGCAAGAAAAAGCTGGTGGTATTATGTGTCATTTGAAATAAAATCATTTCCCGTTGACAAAAAAATGTGGTTAAATCTGGAAGGAGTTAACTACAAAGCAGAAGTGTGGCTTAATGGGCATTGTTTAGGAGGGTTGACAGGGGCATTTGTAGAAGGCAGGTTTGATATTACCCACTTAGTTACAAAAGGAAAGGTCAATCATTTATATATTAAGATACAGCCGCCGCATAATCCTGGTATTCCACATGAACAGTCTTACAAATCCGGTATGGGGCCAAATGGAGGACAACTTTGTCTGGATGGACCAACATTTATATCGAGCGAAGGATGGGATTGGGTACCGGGCATAAGAGATAGAAATATTGGTATATGGCAACCTGTATACCTCGAAATGCAAGGCGTGGTATCTGTACAAAACCATAGAGTTGTTACTGATTTGCCTTTGCCTGATACAACAAAAGCGTTTGTTCATGTAGAAGCAGAAATTCAAAATCACTCCAATAAATTACAGATTGTTGAGTTTGTGGCGCGTATTGACTCAGTTACTGTTATTCAAAAAGCTGAGTTAAAGCCTGGCGAGATTCAAAAAATCGCATTTCATCCGCAATCATTTCCTCAGCTTGTCTTTCAGCAGCCTAAACTTTGGTGGCCAAATGGTTATGGAAATCAACATTTGTATACGCTCCAGACACAAGTGTTTATTAATGGTGTCTTGTCTGATAAAGATGTCATTCGGTTTGGCGTGCGTGAATTAAGTTATGAGTTGGCTGCACAGTTTCCCGATCATATTCAAAAGCGATTTGAGTACAGCCCCACAGATATAAAGAGTACTATTCCATTATTGGATAATGTTCAAAGATTAGATGTCGGAAATAAGATATTTATTCCAACTATCAGGTCGGGTATTGATACTTCTCGCTTGAAGATACTTCCCGAGTTTCATCCATATTTGGTTATCAAGGTGAATGGAGAAAGAATTTTCTGTAAAGGTGGAAACTGGGGAATGGATGATGCAATGAAAAAAATAAGTAGAGCATCTCTTGAGCCTGCATTCAAGCTGCATAAACATGCAAATTTTAATATGATCCGAAATTGGACTGGAGAATCTACTGAGAAAGTGTTCTATGAACTCGCGGATGAATATGGCATGTTGGTTTGGAATGATTTCTGGATTTCCACTGAAGGATACAATCTTAATCCAAGCGATCAGGCCTTATGGTTAAAGAATGCTGAACAGGTTATTAAGCGCTTTAGAAATCATCCTAGTATTGCCATATGGTGCCCCAGAAATGAGGGGTATGCACCAAGTGGTATTGAAGATGAGCTTGCAGATATGTTGACTCACGAAGATGGAACAAGACATTATATTGGAAATTCAAGAGAAATCAATTTAAGACAGAGTGGAGGATGGCATTATGTAGAAGATCCACGTGAGTATTTCACAAAGTATGCCGATGGATTTAGTACTGAAATTGGTACGTTCTCTGTTCCACTTGAGAAAACAATCCAGAAGTTTCTTAAGAAGGAAGATTGGTGGCCAATAAATGATGCTTGGCACTATCATGATCTGCATAGTAATAATCAGAATTTAGAAGGTTATTTAAATGCAGTAGATAGTTTGTACGGGAAGCCTAAGAATCTTGCTGATTTTTCCCGAAAAGTGCAGTTGATTAATTATGAGAGTCACAGAGCCATTTTTGAAGCTTGGAATAATAAGTTGTGGAAGAATGCAAGTGGTGTATTACTATGGATGACTCACCCGGCATGGCCGAGTATGATATGGCAAACCTATTCATGGGATTATGAAACCTTTGGATCTTTTTATGGCGCTAAAAAAGCAATAGAGCCATTGCACATACAGCAAAATATGCACGACAAAAAGATTGTTGCTGTTAATAATAGTAGCAAACATATAGAAGTGGAAGCGCGTATACAGCAATTTGACCTGAATGGTATAAGACTTTCAGATACGACACTGCCAATAAAAATTTTAGCCAATAGTGCTCTGCATCTTTCAGAGAATGTGATAAAGCCAATTATGATGGTAGATCAGCCTTGGCTACTTCGTTTACAGCTTTCACATAAGAATGTCATTGTCAGCCATAATGATTATTGGAACAGTGGGACAAAGCTTAATTTCAGAGATTTCAATACGCTCATTGAAGCTTCGGTAGTAATAAGTTCCTTAGAGAAGCATAAAGATGGGTATCGATTTATAGTCACCAATACGGGCAAAAATCCAGCTATTGGAGTCAGGTTTTTTGCAAAAGATAAAGGAGGTGAAGATATTTTGCCAGCATTATTTTCAGATGGCTATATACACTTAATGCCAGGGGAGTCAAGAAAGATAGATCTAACAGGTGTATTTAATTATGTTCCGCATATTCTTATGGAAGGCTATAATTTATCAATTAGTAAATAATTAGTTAATACAATGAAATATTGTTTAGCCATTATAGCTGCAGTTTTGTTTACATGTTTACATGCACAACCTGCTCAAAGCTTAATTAGAGTAGATATTAAAACAGATAAACCTGATGCAGTCTATCAGGTTAGCGAAAAAGTTTTTTTCAAAATTCAGGTCCTGAAGAATGGCCATCCGCTTAAAAATATTAAGATAAATTATCAGGTTGGTCCAGAGCGTATAACCCCATTTTTACAGAAAGAAGAAACAATACAAGCTGATGCCATTTTGGTTAACAGTGAAATGCAGGTGCCTGGTTTTTTACGCTGTATTGCTAGTGTTACAATAGATGGTAAGCTATATAGAGGGGTGGCAACCGCTGCCATTGATGCAGAAAAGATTCAGCCGGTTGTTACTAACCCTGAAGACTTTGATTTATTCTGGAAAAATGCAATGTCGGATTTAGCTAAAACTCCTCTTGATGTTAAAGTGATTCCCGCTTATGACAAGTCTACGGATAAGGTTCAGGTTAGTTATGTAAATATTCAAAACGTTGGTGGTAGCAGGTTGTATGGAACTTTGTGTTCGCCTAAATCTCCGGGTAAGTATCCTGCTATTGTTAATCTGCCTGGTGCTGGTATCAGACCCTATGGACCTGATCTTGAAATGGCAGAAAAAGGGTTTGTTGTTTTGAGTATTGGTATTCATGGAATACCTGTAAATATGGAACCTCAGGTATATAGCTCTCTTGAAGCCGGTGCACTAAAAGGTTATTTTTTGTTTAATCCAGAGCACAGAGATAGGTATTATTATAAGCGTGTTTACTTAGGCTGTATTCGGTCAATTGATTTCTTAAGTATGATGCCTGAAGTAGATACTGCAAAGATTGCAGTAACAGGTAATAGTCAGGGCGGTGCATTGAGTATAGTGACCGCTGCTCTGGATAAGCGAGTAAAAGTATTGGCAGCGATTCATCCTGCATTATGTGATCTGCCTGCCTATTTAAGTGGTAGAGCCGGTGGTTGGCCCCACTTTTTTCAGGAATCCAATCTTTCAAAATACGATGCCAAAGTTTTACAACAATCTCTCGCATATTATGATGTGGTAAATTTCGCCAAACGCTTAAATGTACCTGGATTATACACTTGGGGCTTTAATGATGAAACATGTCCACCTTCTTCCATGTATGCAGCTTTCAATTCTATTAAGGCCCCAAAAGAATTGGCTTTATATGTAGAAACGGGCCATTGGTTTTATCCAGAACAAAAGGCAGGACTGAATCTCTGGCTGATTCATCATTTAAAATAATTTATGATGAGGAATATTTTCTATTATATCATCTGCTTGTTTCTGTTGGCTGTATCAACCTGCTTTGGTCAATCAGGCCAAATTTCTTCTACTGAGTTATTGCAGCAGCGCGAAAAAACTATTAATACTTTGATTGCTAAAATGACCTTAGAAGAAAAGGTTATGCAGTTAATGTATAATGCTCCAGCTATACCCAGATTGCAAGTGCCCCAGTATAACTGGTGGAATGAAGCATTACATGGTGTAGGCAGATCAGCTCCTTCTACTATTTTTCCTCAGGCAATTGGACTTGCTGCAACCTTTGATACAAATTTGGTTCATAAAGTTGCAGATGCGATATCTACAGAGGCTAGAGCTTTATTCAATAGTTCTATAGCAAAAGATAAGCGTCAGCAATATAGTGGTATTACTTTTTGGACTCCCAATATCAATATTTTTAGAGATCCACGATGGGGAAGAGGACAGGAAACTTATGGAGAGGACCCATTTCTAACTGGGTCTATGGGGGTTGCTTTTGTTAAGGGTTTGCAAGGAGATCATCCTTATTTCCTAAAAACAGCTGCTTGTGCAAAACATTTTGCTGTACACAGCGGACCGGAGAAAACACGACACGAATTTAATGCGGTTGTTTCATTGCGCGACTTACGAGAAACATATTTGCCCGCATTTAAATCACTGGTACAGAATAATGTAGAGGCGGTTATGTGTGCCTATAACGCAGTAAATGGTATGCCTTGTTGCGGAAATAATTTTCTCCTTCAAGAGATATTAAAAAAAGAATGGGGATTTAAGGGGCATATTGTTTCTGATTGTTGGGCCTTAGTCGATTTTTATAAAGGGCATTCTGTTGTCAAAAACTCGAAAGAAGCTGCAGTATTGGCATTACGTGCAGGAGTAAACCTTAACTGTGGTTCAACTTTTCCCTCTTTAATTGATGCTGTAAAAGAAGGAATGGTAAGCGAGAAAGAAGTGGATGCCGCTTTATTTAAGCTCCTAGAGACAAAGCATAAACTGGGTATGCTGTTTAACCAGAAATCGCATCCCTATGCCAGTTTATCACATGCTCAAGTGAACTATACTGAACATAGTGTTTTGTCAAGAAGAGCTGCGCAGGCATCTATTGTTATGCTAAAAAATACTGTACTTCCATTGCGAAATGATTTAAGTAGGTATTTTGTCACAGGACCATTGGCAGCGAACATCGAAATGTTAATTGGAAATTATCATGGTGTAAGCAAAAAATTTATTACTGTTTTAGAGGGTATTACAAATGCTGTAGCAGCTACTTCACAGGTGCAATATCGAACTGGTGTCTTATTAGATAAGCCTAATGTGAATCCAATTGACTGGGCATCAAATGAAGCCAAAGAGGCTGATGCAGTCATTTGTGTACTAGGTATTAATGGTTTACTTGAAGGTGAAGAAGGAGAGGCTATTGCTTCAGGGACAATGGGAGATAGGTTGCAATATGATATTCCTCAACACCAGATTGATTATCTGAAGCGAATTAAAAATAATTTCCATAAGCCTGTGATTGTAGTTATTGCAGGTGGTAGCCCGATGAATCTATCTGTAATCCATGAATTGGCTGATGCACTCTTATTGTGCTGGTATCCTGGAGAACAAGGCGGCAATGCTATTGCTGATGTCATTTTTGGAAAGTCGAATCCATCTGGCAGATTGCCAGTAACATTTCCAATGTCTTTGGATCAGTTACCTCCATTTGAAGATTATAGCATGCAAGGCAGAACTTATAAGTTTATGAAAACAGAGCCAATGTACCCATTCGGGTTTGGATTATCATTCAGCAAGTTTTCATACAGCGATATACGTGTAAGCAAAAATGCATTTAGTAATGGAGATTCTGTCTATGTATCATGTAAGTTGAGTAATGTTGGAAAAGTTGCTGGTACGGAGACAGTTCAATTATACATACAGCATTTATATGATGGTGCACCTAACTATATTTTAAAAGGCATACAAAAGCAAAACCTAAGACCCGGTGAGTCACGTATTGTATATTTCAAATTACCTTATATAGAGCTTTCAACTTTTGAGGAAGATGGTAGTCGGGTTATAAAACCAGGTCAGGCAAATTTAATTATTGGAGGATGTTTGCCAATACTGCGTGCTGAGAAACTGGGTTCAAGTCAGCCTCAAATTATTAGTATTACTAAATTATGACTACCGTATTCACCATAGTATTTTTTTTATGTTATACGGTCAACCTACTTCGTATCTATCTTATCGTGAAGGTTAAACAAGCTGATATAATTAGTTATAGTACTATTCAAAATAAGTGGGCTCTTCCAATACTTGGATCCTTTGTTGATTTAGTAGTGAAGAGAAAAGATGTTAATAATGTGGAAAGTGAAGGTTTTCTTTATCGTGTATCTGAATACTGCTCAAGAAGTATCATGGTAGTATTAGGAATGGCTTATTGGGTGACATCATTTAGTCTTATTGGATTTAGTTGTTTTAAGGGATTTGCTTTACTATAAAGTTTATTATTATGCTGCGACAAACAATTATTGCTCTCTTATTGTGTATTTCTGTTTATGCTGTTGGACAAAAAACCGTATCCAGTATTCAAGTTAGAAACTTATCTGCATACTCAATAGTGAACAGGTTGGTATCCCTTAGTTGGGATAGCTTAGGTTTTCGGGCAGCGGATACTACAAGCCTAATAGTTATTAATAAACGGGACAAGAAAGAACTACCTATACAATGGTTTGTTGATTCAGGGAAGATAATCGAGTGTTTGGTTATGCTTTCTTTACCAGCCCATTCAGATGTTGAGATTGAATTTAAGAAAGCTAAAAGAGCCGTCTTACCCCCTTTAACTTATGGAAGGTTTGTTCCAGAAAGATTCGATGACTTTGCTTGGGAAAATAATCGAATTGCTTTCAGGGCATATGGTAAAGCCCTTGAAGCTACAAAGGAAAATGCCTATGGCTTTGATGTTTGGGTAAAGAAGACAGAGAAAATGGTGATTGATAAATGGTATAAGAATGCAGATTATCATAAGGATCATGGTGAGGGACTCGATTACTATAGCGTTGGGTATACATTAGGAGCTGGCAATATTGCTCCTGTTGTAAATGAGAAAATAGTTTATTCCCCAAACTTTTATAGATCAGTTATTATTGCCAATGGTCCTTTAAGAACAGTTTTTGATCTCGAGTACTTGCCTTTCTCTGTAGGTAAGTCTTTGATAACGTGTAAAAAGCGGATTACTATTGATGCTTCAAGCCAATTATCTAAAGTGAACTTTAGTTTCGATGTGGTTGGTGAATTTGACAGTCTATTTTGTATTGGTCTAACCAGAAGAAAATTGCCAGGTCAAGTACATGTTGATGAGGCTAGGGGTTTATTAACTTATTGGGAGCCTGAAGATCCCGTAAATGGTACTACTGGTACGGCTATTCTGCTTAACAGAAATGCACAGTATTTTTCTGACATTAAACATCACCTTTTTATCGTAAAGCCTAAATCGAATTATATAGAATATTTTATAGGTGCTGCATGGAATAAAGCAAAGGATATAGAAAAATTTGAAGAGTGGATTGGTTACATAGACAATATAGCTTCAACAAGTACAGGTGCGATTCAAGTTTGGTATCGTAGGAATTAATTGATCTAATGCTTATATAAAGTAAATACTAAGCTTAGATTGATTTTTTGTAGTGATTGATTTTATAAAGCTCTTGTTTAAAATTATGACTTGCACATTTGGAGAATTATTGATTCGCTATTCGCCTCAATTAGGTGGCGACTGGATTCATACACAATCCATGCACACCTATATAGGTGGCGCAGAATTAAATGTCGCACATGCTTTGGCGCGATGGGGATTGCCGGTGCAGTATCTTACTGCTATTCCGGATAACTATCTGTCAAAAGAAATCTTACAACATTTACAGTCATCCGGAATTGATAGCAGTAGTGTTTTACTGCAGGGCAATCGAATTGGTGCGTATTATCTGCCACAGGGTGCAGATTTGAAGCATACTGGTGTTATTTATGATAGGGCAGGCTCTGCATTTTCGGAACTGAGACCAGGTATGTTCAACTGGCCGGCATTGCTCAAGAATTCCAGTTGGTTTCATTTTAGCGCCATTTCGCCAGCTTTGAATGCTACCTCAGCGGCAGTGTGTTTAGAAGCAGTACAACAAGCCAAGCAATTTGGCCTTACTGTTTCGGTAGACCTTAATTACAGATCCCTTTTATGGAAATACGGCCCGCAGCCCGAATCTGTAATGCGTCAAATTCTTCCCTATTGTGATGTTGTCATGGGGAATATCTGGAGTTCGGCTGCTTTATTGGGAATACCCCTAAATGAAAGCTTGCTAGAAGCCGGTACAAAAGAAGCTTTTGTTGCCGGTGCAACGCATAGTGCAGCACAGATACAGGAGTTGTTTCCTAATGTACAGTTGGTAGCAAACACATTTCGTTTTACCAATGATTCGGGTGTAAACTATTTTGCCAGCTTGCACTCCCAAGCAGGCACAACAGTTTCTGCTAACTACACATCAGAAAGCGTAATAGACAAAGTGGGCAGTGGAGATTGCTTTATGGCTTCACTGATTCGTTGTATGCAATTAGATAAACCAGCTTCTTATATGGTCAACTTCGCTTCTGCTGCAGCCATAGGTAAATTGCAGGAATTGGGTGACCACACCAAACAAACTGTGGAATCAATAGAAGCCAAAATGTATAATCATGAATAGCGATGCTCTGGCAAAGGGATTGTCTCAGGCAGGTGTGCTACCACTTTTTTATGCTGATGATACGCAGCTTTGCAGGAATATTTTACTTACCTTATACCAAGCTGGTATCCGTTATGTAGAGTTTACTAATCGGGGTACAGCTGCACTGCATAATTTTTCTGCATTGGTGGAATTGAAATATCAGTTACCGGACCTTTATCTTGGCGTAGGTACCATACATGATGCAGAGCAAGCAGCCGCTTTTTTGGATGCAGGAGCAGATTTTCTGGTGAGCCCTTTCTTTGATGCATCAGTTGCAGACTATGCCTATATGCAAAAGAAACTATGGATTCCGGGATGTATGACGCCAACCGAGATTCATCGGGCGTTAGCTTATGGTTGTCATTTGGTGAAATTATTCCCCGGTGAAGTATTGGGAACAGCTTTTGTGAAAGCAGTAAAGCCTTTATTCAAGGATACTATATTCATTGTGACCGGAGGTGTTTTGCCCGAGCAGGAAAATATTCTACAATGGCTTTCTGCAGGCGCTGCCGTATTGGGCATGGGCAGTAAACTGATTAAGCCTGATCAGTTACAGCATGAACAAGCTTTAATTGCATTGCGCAACGCCACTAGGCAAGTCGTCCATATTATTCAGGATTATAAAAATCAGCCACATGGATAAGAAGGTTATCGGTAGGTATCGTTGGACCATATGTGGTCTTGTATTTTTTGCTACTACAATCAATTATCTTGATAGGGCAGTAATTAGTTTGCTTAAATCCACCCTCAGTGCTGAAATGCACTGGGATGATGCTGATTATGCGAATATTGAAATTTCTTTTAAAGTCGCCTATGCGCTTGGTTTATTATTTGCCGGTAGAATAATTGATAAAGTTGGAACAAAGTCGGGTTATGCTTGGGCAACTGGATTATGGAGTGCAGCAGCAGTTGCACATGCCGCAGCGGCAAATGTTCTTGGTTTTGCTGCTGCAAGGGCTGCACTTGGTTTAACGGAAGCGGGAAATTTTCCTGCAGCCATCAAAGCAGTGGCAGAGTGGTTTCCCAAAAAAGAGCGTGCATTGGCCACCGGTATTTTTAACTCAGGTGCCAATATTGGTGCTATTGTAGCACCACTTACGGTTCCGTTTATCGCAGTCTATATGGGTTGGCAATGGGCATTCATTATTACAGGATGTCTTGGTTTTATTTGGCTTTTCTTCTGGAATAAGTTTTACCAGGCGCCAAAGCAACACCCCTCACTATCGAAAGAAGAACTGGCTTATATAGAAAGTGATACGGTAGCCGAAACGAGAGATCAGATTGCGAATAAAAAAGCTTTCACCTGGCTAAGATTACTTGGGTATAAACAAACCTGGGCTTTTGCATTAGGTAAGTTGCTCACTGATCCTATCTGGTGGTTTTATCTTTTCTGGCTGCCTGATTTTTTGGAGAGCGAGTATGCGTTAAAAGGAACAGCCATTGTATTGCCTGTTGCTTTGGTATATACTATTTCAACAGTAGGTAGTATTGGCGGCGGATGGTTACCACTTTTCCTGATTAAAAGTAACTGGCCGGTTTTTAAAGCAAGAAAATCCTCTATGTTATTATACGCTATTCTGGTAATCCCGATAATCAGTGCACAATTGCTGGGAAGTATCAATATGTGGTTGGCTGTATTGATTATTGCAGTTGCGGCTGCTGCTCATCAGGCATGGAGTGCAAATATCTTCACCACTGTAAGCGATATGTTTCCTAAGAGAGCGGTAGGTTCTGTAACAGGCATTGGTGGCATGTTTGGTGCTTTTGGTGGAATTTTTCTGTCTCTTTTTGTACAAAAAACCCTTTTTGTGCATTATCGTTCTATCAATCAGATTGAGACTGCCTACTATGTGATGTTTGCTGTATGTGGGTTAGCGTACATAACAGCCTGGATGATATTGCATTTACTTGTTCCTAAAATGCAAATCATAGAGGATAAATAGGAGTTGGTATAGAGGATATGAGCATCGCCTAAGAGTTTTGAAAATTGTAAACATACTGCTATGTGTCATCTTAGAAAATAAGTATTTTCCTAAGATGACAAAAAAACCTCCATGCTTTGGAGGCTTTTTTTAGTAACAACTTATATATAAATTGAGCTATATGTTCGTAGACCTTCATATTGAACTATCCTCAATCATTGCCTACTTTAACGATCAGGTTCTATCAGGGAGGCAAATGCCGGCAACTGCCAAGCATATGTATGAATATGCCATCAGCTCTTATTTGGAAATTCCGCATAAGCCATTTTTAACTCTAGCACAAGCCGATGACGATTATTATCAAAGATATCTTCAAGAGAGTGTCAAGGAAGTTGAAAAAACTGTCCCAGACTTTTTTGAGTATCAGGGTGATTTCTATGATTTGAATGAAACTCACTACATCAGAAGGGAGGAGGTAGGTGATGAAGTTTTTGGGTTGTTTTTTCAACTAAAGCTTGAGGAGATACAAGACTCAAACAAGACGCACTTAGCAAAATTCTTTGATTTTCAGCTCTATGATAATTTCTATGGAAACAAAGATGAGTTTGATAATTTCTTGAAGAATTTGCCGGCAACTGCCGACAATTGCTGGCAACTGCCTGAAGTAAACGATGGGCTCAATTCATTTATTTCTGATGAAGTTAAATCAGTTGATGATCTTCTATTTGAAAATGCGAGCGATCATAGTGTAAAGCAAAAAGATGAATGGAAATCCAAAAGATTATGTAAGCCAGGTTATGTGATCCCGAGTATTTGGAATGATGATGAGGTAAAAGAATATTTCTCTTTTCTATATAAAATGAAATCTGCTATCGGCGATACTCTCTTAACTAAAGATGAATTTGATGTGATTTTTGAACATGGCCTTAGAATTCCGACTGTGCCGCTTTCAAATAAAATTTCCTTAAGAAACACACCTCAAGTTCCTAAGAGGTTCTTGGATGCTGGTATATATTTTTTCTTCAAAGAAAATGGTGGGAAAAGGAATCTTAAATCGGCCCTCTACTTTTTCTTTGCCTGTTACATTGAACAGTATGCAGATGCTATGCTAACAGAGAAGGATTTTGATTATGCAGTTAAGAATATTAAGCCTTATTATTCAATTGAAAGGTATAAGAAGTTTAGGCCTTCCCGAATTATGTTGTAGATTTTGTCAATATTATTTTTTAAAACAACAACGCGTACGCCTTCGTATTAAGGCGTACGCAAACATTCATAAAACCCTCTTCTGTATTAGGTTTCAGTGCATGTGTCAGCTAGCTTTGCTCTATAAATAGAGCGTATGTATACATGTTTCCAATGCGGGTTGCAAATCCCCCCATTCAGAAAGTCAACATCTTATTGTAGTGATGACTGCGCGTATGCAGCCAAGCTAGAACGTGAGCGCAATCGTGCTGAGTTTAATCGGAATAAAATTGCGCTTCTTGAAAATGAGGTTCTCTTGAAGAATGCCTTTAATAAATATGGGAATACCCCTTTTTCCGCGCAAGTATTGTTGGATTCAAACTTTAACTGGGCAGTCTATTCTGAAATAAAGGCGATTGACGGCATACCTGTTAAAATTTTAATCAACTACGGGTACACACTTTTTGATAACGAAAAAATTGTTACATGGAAATTTTGAAAACAGTCCTGTCATCAAGAGCAGATTACTTACATGCATTGAAGTCAGCACCTAAGATGCCTCTGCCGCCGCCGCCCCCTGCACCAACACCCGTACAGATAACACCTATTGTACAACAGACAATGCCAAATATTCCGCCAATGCCACCGTCGAGTGGTAGTAAGTCATATTCAAAGACTTTTAGAAACTTAATCATTGGTGGGATTTTTGGATTAGTAGCTGTATTGGCCTACAAAAAATATGAAGAGTATAGAGAGAGGAAAAGATTTCAGAAGTGAAGAACCCACAAGTCATACTATCTGGCTTTACAGTAGAGGAGTTCACTGCTCTATTGGTACAGGCTTTGCGTCCTATCATTCAAGAGGAGGTAAGAGCTGCTTTGGAGAAAGAGCCGGAGAAGTTACTTTCGCCAGCTAAAGTATGTGAGCGATTTGAACCTAAGCTTTCTAAAACTACCCTAACTAAATGGGCTGACCAAGGGCTAATAGAAAAACATCAAATGGGTGGTCGAACCTTTTACAAATTATCCGAAGTTTTGCAGAAGTCTAAGACGCTTAAGCGGTATAAAAATTAGTATATAAGAACCTATAACAATGACACCATAAGTGTTATAGAATATCCTTCTCTCATTAAATGGTCAAACCGGAATCCCCCCATTTTAACCATCGTGCTGTATTTATTCAAAAAAGCAGATGACGAGTAATGGCTTTTTCTTTATAAAGTGGCACAATAAATATCTGCGAATTGCAATTCAGGATATACTTTTTATAGAGGGTGCCCGTAATTATTGCAAGATTGTAACCTTAGGGCAAACATATGCAGTTCATATAACGATTAAGGAATTACAAGACTTATTCGGGGTTGCACAGTTTGTGCGTATCCATAAGTCATATCTAGTTAACATTACACAAGTCAAATCTTTTGATCGTTATTCTTTACAAGTTGGTGCAGTAAATCTGCCAATTGGAGCAAACTTCAGATCAGACTTTGAGAACAAAATACTAATCATCTAAGAAGCATTATATAGCGCTACAATCCTTTTCATTATCTTAGGTGCATTGATTTTCAATGTGTCATGACTGAAAAGCTGGATACGATAGCTGAAATGGACTTGGTAGCGCGTCTTATCAAAGATGATATGGCCGCTTTTGACCAACTATTCTGGTTGTATCAGAAAGCTGTTTATATGAACGTATTGAAGTTAACCAAGGATTCGGGTGTTGCAGAGGATATTGTACAGGAAGTGTTTAGCACTTTATGGCAAAAAAGAGCCAGCTTAGATCAAGAGCGATCCATTGGGGGGTGGTTGTTTATTTCCAGTTATAACCGGGCTATTAACGCACTGAAGAAGAAGAGTCGGGAAGCAGTACTGCTGCAAGAGGCAGCTAAAGAGTTAGCAGAAGATGATACACAGGATGATTTAACCGATATACAATTGAGTATTCTGGAGAAAGCAATAAGCCTACTTTCTCCCCAGCGCAAACGTGTATTTGAATTATGTAAGCTGCAAGGCTATACTTATGAGCAGGCAGCACAGGAAATGGGTATTTCGAAGCATACCGTGAAAGAATATCTTGCAGCGGCCATTTTGCAGATTAAAAATCATGCACAGCAGGATGCCGATAAACTGGCAGCCATTACCCTAATTGTACTCTTACAGCATAGTTAGTGGGCCATACATCCCCCCTTTCCTTGAATTCGATTGTATTTATCCATAAAGTGCTTTTATGGATCAAGGCCTTAGGCTACAATTATTGCAGCTAATTAATGAGCAGGAATGGACGGATGGGGAGAAAGAATGGCTGTTGGCTTTTCTTCAAACGGATGAGGCCGATAGTTTAAGGATTATTTTGTATGAATCATTTCAACAACAGCTCGCTACACCTTTGACGGAAGAAGAACATGTATTGGCTGAAGCGATGCTACAGCATATACATGTGAGATTGGGTTTTGTAAAGTCTCGTCAGCAAGAACCCGTGATATCAAAGCGCTTAATAATTTATCTCTCAGCCGTGGCGGCTGTCTTGATTTTTGTGATAGGTTTTTCATTGATGTATCGTCATCAGGAATCAGTTCCCAAGTCAGCAACTGCAAAGGTTTCAAAAGCTGACGTAGCACCCGGAGGCGACAAAGCTGTACTGACACTAGCAGACGGAACTGTAGTTTTATTAGATGATACAAAATCCGATACGCTTGCGAAACAAGGCTCATTGCATATTGTACAAGGAGATAATGGAATGCTTGCTTATGAACAAGATCAGCAATCGACTATTTCTGCTCAACTGTATAATACAGTCGCTACGCCCCGAGGCGGGCAGTATAAAATATTGTTGTCAGATGGTACACAGGTATGGCTAAATGCGTCCTCTTCAATAAAATTTCCGGTTGTTTTTAGTAATTCTGAAAGACGGGTAACAATAACAGGTGAGGTTTATTTTGATGTAGCCAAGTCTGGTAAGCCATTCTATGTTCAGGTAGATGAAAGGGCAGAAATTTTAGTAACAGGTACCAAGTTCAATGTTAATGCATATAAAGAAGAAGCTGTTATTAAAACAACCTTAGCGGAAGGTAAAGTACAAGTAAGGAAACAAGGTGTTGCGCAATACCAAAAGCTTGATGTGGGGGAGCAGGCTGAATTATCGAATGATATAAGCATTAACAAGCAGGTAGATATGGATGCCGTATTGGCTTGGATAAATGGCAAGTTTGATTTTGGAAGTGAAATGGATATACAGGATGTGATGCGTCAGGTGGCAAGATGGTATGATATAGAAGTGGTGTATGAAGGCGAAGTGCATAGTAAGATTGGGGGGAGCATTTCACGTAACGTACCAGCATCCAAAGTATTGGAAATGATCGAGTTAACAGGTACGGTGCATTGTAGTATTGAGGATAAGCGGGTGATTGTGCGTTCTGGAAGTAAAAAGAAATAAACAGAAACCGGAAGTGCGGCAACACTTCCGGCGAAATTCTGGAGATAAAAATAGTCGGCAAGACTTGTATTCATCAACCAAAACAACCAAAGTTATGGAAATCTTTTTTTCCGCTGCTCAACAAAGCCTCAACGGAATGTTGATCAAACTTGCAAGAGAAAAACTACTAAGAATGAAACTATTAGTCTCCTGTCTACTTTTTGTAGTGCTACAATCTAACGCATCTGGATTTGCACAGGTTAGCATTAATGAGAAAAATGCACCACTTCAAAAAGTTTTACGGCAGATTGCCAAGCAAGCAGGTTATGATGTTTTGTATAATGTTGGTTCTTTAGAAAATGCAGGAAAAGTCACCTTAGATCTAAGGAACGTTTCTTTGAATGAGGCAATGGAAAAACTATTGGCATCAAAACCGCTTTCTTTTTCAGTTATCGATCGTACAATCGTGATTAAGCCTCTTGCTGATACAAAGCCCAAGGATGAAGTTCAGTTAGTCAGTAATAAAGAACTTAGTCAAGGAATTAAAGTTTCGGGGCTTGTTTTGAATGAGAATAAAGAGCCTGTAGTCGGTGCTTCCGTATTAATTAAGGGAACTACTAAAGGTGTTGCAACGAATCAAAATGGTGTTTTTGAATTGACTGATGTTGATCCTGAAGCCATATTAGTTATTTCTGCTGTGAATATAGAAACGACTGAGTTTAAAATCAATAGTAAAAGTTTGATTCAGCAGATTACAGTTAAATCAAGATTTTCTCCCTTGGATGAAGTTCAATTGATTGCTTATGGACAAACAACCAAAAGATTTAAAACTGGTGCAGTTACATCGGTTAAAGCTGAGGTAATTGAAAAACAGCCTGTATATAATCCTATTCAAGCTTTACAAGGCCGTGTGGCAGGTGTTGCTATTACACAAACATCGGGCGCATTAGGTAGTAATATCGAAATGCAGATTCGTGGTGTGAACACTATACAGTCTGGTAATCAGCCTTTGTTTATACTGGATGGAGCAATATTGCCAGCTGCGAACAGATCAGGTTCGGGTGGTTATATGCCTTGGGGTGCATCAACTTTGAATGCGATTAATCCTGCTGATATTGAGAGCATAGAGATTTTGAAAGATGCTGATGCCACTTCTATTTACGGTTCAAGAGGTGCTAATGGTGTTGTTATCATCACTTCAAAGAAAGCAAAGTTAGGAGCATCTAAGGTAACAGTAGATGTGAGTACTGGTATCAACCAAGTTATTAATCTTCCTAAAAGAATGGGTCTGCCTGCATATTTAAAGCTCAGGAATGATGCATTTAATTTAGGTAACTACAATCCAACTACCGGTGTAGCAATTAATCCAATTACTCCAACGGCCTCTTCTGCTCCAGATCTTGTTACATGGGATCAGAATAATGCAACACAAGATTGGGCTGTGTATGAGTTTGGTAACAGAGCTCCAGTATTAAATGTTCAAACAAATTTCTCTGGTGGGAACAAAAAGCTGAACTTTTATGCAAGTGCCGGCTATCTTAAGCAAAATGATATTACGAGAGGAAATCCTTATCAGGAGAGAATTTCAGGAAGTTTGAATATAGCTCACGTGTCTGTGAATGATAGACTGAGAATCAACTTTAATACAAACTATGTTTTGGATAAACTTTATCCTTCAAGGGGGGCTATTCAAGTCCTTGGTGGTTTAACACAATCATTGCCGCCGAATATGCCCTTGAGAAATCCTGATGGTACACCTTGGTTTCCATCTAGTAGTATATCACAAAATGGTTTATTGTTAAACCCAGATGCTCCTGAAAATGCAACTCAGAGCTCAATTACAAAAAGTTATGTAAATAACCTAGATTTAAATTATAGGATATATAAAGGATTAACCTTTAAAACACAAATCGGCTTTAACTACCAAGTTAATACAAGAGAAAGTGGTGTACCATCTACAGCATTGAACCCAATTAATCCCGGGGTATTAATTCCTAATGCGAGCTTTGTTGATGCTTTTTTTCAATCCTTGAATATTGAACCGCAGTTGAATTATACCAGTAAGCTTTTCAGCGGAAAGCTGGATGTTTTAATGGGTGCCACTTCATTTAGTAGAAGTAGTGAAACTTACCAGATTAATTTTGACGGATTTACATCTGATCTTTTATTGAGAAGCTGGTCGGCATCTACTAATGTTTCCAGTAGAAGCTCTGTTTTTAACGAGTATAAATTTTCTTCTCTTTACGGTCGAGTTAATTATCAGCTAAATGATAAGTACTTATTAAACCTAACATTTAGAAGAGATGGCTCTTCTAGATTTGGGCCTAATAAACAGTGGGGAGATTTTGGTGCTTTTGGTCTGGGATGGATTTTCAGTAGTGAGCAATGGGCTAAGCAACTCTTTCCTTTTGTTAGCTTCGGTAAACTGAGAATGAGTTATGGTAAAAGTGGTAATGACAATATCCCAGACTTTAGATGGACGAATCTTTTTACCGCCAGTAATATCTGGTATAATGGAGGTTCCGGGCTTGCTTCAACCTATTTGAGTGATCCTTCAATTGGATGGGAATCAAGTTATAAAACTGATGCTGCTTTAGAGTTGGGCATATTAAAAGACCGTATTCTTTTCAATATCAACTGGTATCGTACCAAGTCAACCGATTTGCTTGCGGATTACCCAGTACCATCTACAACTGGTTTCAACTCATTTTTATCGAATATTCCCGCAGTGGTAGAAAACAAAGGATGGGAGTTTGAATTAACAACAAATAATACGCGTCCTAATGCAACGCTGCAGTGGAGAACCAACTTTAATATTACGTTACTAAAAAATAAACTGCTGGAGTTCCCAGACCTTGATAAATCTGCCTTTGCAAATCGCCTGCGTATAGGTTTACCTGTAAACAGCCCTAGGTATCCTTTAGCTGCAGAATGGACGCAAAAGTATGAAGGGGTTGATCCTGCAACAGGGCTGCCAGTTTTCAAGGACTTTAATAAGGATGGCATAATAAACGCAACCGACATTGATTTTGTAGGCTCTGCTATTCCCAGAACATTTGGTGGTTTAGGTAATACTATTTCTTACAAAGGGTTTGACCTGGATATTTTCTTTCAATTTTCACAGCAATTCACCAGTAATTGGCTATATGGTTCAACTTATCCTGGGCAGTTATCCAATCCTGTAGCAGAATGGGAAGGGAACTACTGGAGACAACCTGGGGATATAACCAAGTATCCAAGACCTTTTTCTGGTACAGTAGGTACATTAACCAATTTAATGTCTTCAGTATTTCCAACTTCTTCAGTTGCACTAACAGACCTAATGTACATAAGACTTAAAAATCTCTCCATTACCTATAATCTACCCACAGCTTTTTTATCTAGAGCAAAACTAAGTAGGGCGGCATTATATCTAAGAGGTCAGAATCTGCTTACATGGACCAGTACTCGCATTGATAAAGATCCTGAATTGGTACAGTTAAGAGGCGGTATGATGATGCGCAGTTGGTCAGCCGGGATACAAGTTTCTTTTTAAATATTAAAGTTATTGTCATGAAAAATATATCAATATACGCTACGAGAATAGCCTATTGTATAATGCTCACTTTAATGGTGGGTTCCTGTAGCAAATCATTAGATGTTGCTTTACCGAATGACCAAATTTCTGATCAAACCCTTTTTACGACAAAACCAACAATCCTTTCAGCGATGAATGGTATGTATAGTGCATTTGCAAATCAATCCAACATCGCTACAAGAATGCGCTCTTTATATTGGCTTTCTGATGAGGGTGAAATATCGCCTGCCCCAGGAACAGAAATAGGAGATATGATTACCGCAAATCTTGTTGCAACCAATCAGTGGTTCCCCTCATGGTCTTGGTTTTATACACCAATTTACAGAGCTAACCAGTTGATTGAAGCACTACCGAATGTACCTTTAACAGTTATTACTGAGACAGAGAAAAAACAATATATCGCAGCAGCAAAGTATGTAAGAGCAGTTAATCATTTCATGCTGGTTACTTCATGGGGTGATATCCCCTTGGTGATGAATACAAGTGTTGATATCAATAAATCTATCACCAGAACACCTGTAAGTACAGTATATGATGCTATCATAAAAGACTTAAGAGAAGCTGCAAACGATTTGCCAGCAACCGTGAATGTTTCGAATTCAAGAACTATTCATAATCGCTTTCAAGCTATGGCGTTCTTAGCTCGGGTATATTTATATCAAGGGAGCTGGTCTGATGCGGAAACCGCTGCAACAGAAGTGATCAATAGTGGTCAGTATCAGATTGTTACAGGAGTAAATAATGTATTCAGAAGAGGGTCTAGAGAGGCTATTTTATCATTGGCTGAGACTGCTACAAGTGCATCATTTTTGAATAGGACTGCTATTGGCTGGAATACACTTCCAGCTAATGCCGGTAATACAAATACGCTCAATTGCGCAATACCAGTAAGCTTACTCGCAACTTTTCAGTCTGGTGATCAAAGAGCGGTTGAGGGTAATTGGGTGGTTACACTATTTGGGAAAAAATTTGCTAACAAGTATTTGTATAGTCTAAATGCAACCACTGCACAGGCTGCAGCAAACCCCCAAGACTATGTTTTACAAAGATACGCTGAACTTTTCTTGATCCGTGCTGAAGCAAGAGCACAACAAAGTAATCTTGCGGGTGCAGTATCAGATATCAACGTAATTAGAAACCGTGCAGGTTTAACAAATTTCATTTCTTCAAGCCAGCCTGCTATTCTTACAGCAATAGAAAGAGAACGGGTGTGCGAATTATTCTACGAAGGACACAGATGGTATGATCTGAAGAGAACTGGTCGGTTGAATACGGTTCTCTCAGCCGTTCCATATAAAGCAGCAAACTATAAATCTTATTATGATTTATGGCCGGTGGCTCCACGAGAGCTGCTCGCTAACCCCGCTTTAACTCAGAATCCAGGCTATTAAACAATTATTATGCAGAAACTAATTATAAGCTTTGTATTAACATTCCTATTTGTCTCAGCTGTTGTAACAGCACAAACAGATATTCAATTTTCAAGTGGCTCTTGGAAAGAAATACTTGATGAAGCAAAGCGCTTGGAAAAGCCTGTCTTTGTAGACGTCTATACCAGCTGGTGTGGCCCTTGTAAACAAATGTCTAAAAATGTCTTTACACAAAAAGAGGTTGCTGATAAGTTTAATGCTTCTTTTATTAATTATAAGATTGATGCTGAGAAAGGTGAGGGTGTTGAATTAGCAGCAAAATATAAGGTTACAGCATATCCTACCTATTTGTTTGTAGATGGAAACGGAAATTTGGTCTATAAAAGTTCTGGTTCCATGCCAGCTGAACGTTTCATAAATGAAGCCGGTATTGCATTAAATGAGTACAAAGATCCTAAGCCATTAGCAGTTTGGGAAGAAGCATATCAAAGCAAGAAAAATGATGTTGAGTTTCTTTTTGAATATTTGAATAAGCGTAAAAAGCAACGTTTAAATTCAGCAGATATCCTTGATCAAATTTTTCTACTAGTTGGTAAATCGTCTGTAGAGCGTCAGGAGTTTTTAGCAGATATGGGTATGTTTATTTATATGAATACAGATGGGCCTTTGTATAATTACTTAAAATCTGAGCGTGCATTTGTGGCAAATCTATATGAGCAAAGAATGAAAAGAAAATTTCAGATAGATGCTTTTTTAATTGCTGTTGCTAAGAATGACGTAGATCGTGCAATACTGAATAATGATGTTGAATTGCTAAAGAAAATAGAAGCCCATTTACTTTCCTTCCCTCCAGACCCGAAAGATGAATATCCCGTTGAATGGAGAGGGATGGAAGCGAGGATGAAATTCTATACACAAAATAAGGAAAGAAAAGCGCTAACTGATGTTCTGAAAAAATACACTACAAGTGTTTTAGCATATGATGTACAGAAAATCAAGTACAGAGATTCGCTTGCATTGGATGCATTTGATAAAGATGTCGCTGCCGGAAAGCTAAAGTTTTCAACTCAAGAAGCTCTTCAGATATCCAGAAACGCAAGGGCTAATTATCAACTGACGATTTATGCCTATAAAATAAGAGAGATCGTGCGCTCTGTTTTTCAGGTGATTGATGAAAAAAAAATGTTAACACAATCATTAGACTTGATAAATCAGGCTTTGACATATAGCCAAAACTTTACACTATTTGAAGCTAAAGCTGGAGTGCAGTATAAGCTAGGTAAGAGTGTAGATGCACTGGAAACGCAATCAATTGCTTTGGCTGAATTGCAAAAAACATTAGCAAAACTTTCGGTTGGAAATGAAAAAGCTTTAAACAGGATCAATTCAAATATGGAGAAAATGAAAAAAGGCGAACCAACTTGGACTGTCTTTGATGATGAAGTTTCAGGTAGAGTATCTACTTCAAAAAAACAGAAAAATTAGGGTTGGGCACGGCAATGCAAAACCGTTATACATTAAAAGGCAAGACTTGTATTTACTAAACCAAAACAACCAGCTTTATGGAAAAGATTTTTTTCAGCATTAGAGGCGCACTCATAAATGCACGCGCCCTCAAGCTGACAAGACCTAAACTGCTTCGTATGAAAATGATGATTTCATTTTTGTTATTCATGGTACTGCAAGGTACTGCTGCAGGCTTTGCCCAAATTAGCGTGGCTGAGAAAAATGCCTCTATACAGAAGGTTTTACGTTCTATAAGTCGCCAATCAGGCTATGATGTTCTGTATGATGTAGAGACTCTAAATAAGGCAGGTAGAGTTAGCATTGATATAAAAAATGTTACTTTGATTGAGGCTTTGGATCGATGTTTAAATAATAAACCACTTACTTACTCTTTTATAGAGAAAACGATTGTGATAAAGCCGAAAGTGCAATCTGTTTTAGCATTTGATCAAGTTGCTACTGTGCCTGTTGATCTTGGACCAAAAATTAAAATCATTGGCTCAGTGGTGAATGAAAGCAATGAACCAGTTATTGGTGCTTCTGTTGTTGTAAAAGGTACGAACAAAGGTGTTTCAACAGATGACAAAGGCGTATTTGAGCTTGCAGATATTGAGTTGCCTGCCATTCTTGTGGTAAGCTCTGTTAATATTGAAACGCGTGAGTATATTGTTAATGCCAAAAGCCTTTTTCAGCGAGTAGAGGTGAAGTCTAAAGTGTCGCCCTTAGACGATATACAGATTATTGGTTATGGTCAAACAACACGTAGAAACAAAACAGGCGCTGTGTCAACAGTTAAGTCAGATGTTATCGATCGTCAGTCAATTACAAATCCATTACAGGCAATACAAGGAAGGGTAGCGGGTGTATCAATTACACAAACTTCAGGTGCTATAGGAAGTGGTATGGAAATTAGAATTAGGGGTGTTAATACCATAGAAGCAGGTGATCAACCTTTGTACATTGTAGATGGAGCTGTTATGCCTGATCAGAATAGGGGTTTAGGTACCGCTGTTGGTAGTTATATGTTACTAGGAAGTACTACAATGAATAATATTAATCCCGCAGATATTGAAAGCATTGAAATTTTAAAAGATGCTGACGCAACAGCCATTTATGGCTCTAGAGGTGCTAATGGTGTGGTATTAATTAGTACTAAAAAAGCGAAACTTGGTTCGACAAAATTCAACTTCGATGTAAATACATGGGCAAATACTTCTACCTATCTGCCACCCCGAATGAATATTTTTGAATATCTGACCATGCGTAGAGATGCTTTTGCAATGGGAAATCATAACCCCACAACAGGAGTGGCAATAAATCCTATTACACCTACAGCAGCTAACGCGCCCGATCTTATTTCATGGGATCAGATTTTTGCCACAACAGATTGGGTAAAATATGAGTTTGGTAATAGAGCACCAGCTGTCAATGCTCAGGCTAATTTATCAGGAGGAGATAAAAAGCTCAGTTTCTACGCTAGTGCGGGATATTTCAAACAAGCTGATATTACACGTGGTAGCCCAAATCTAGAAAGATCTTCTGTTTCGCTAAGTGTGAATCATACGTCAAATAATGACAGATTTAAATTAGCTTTTTCTACAAGTTTTACTGTAACGAATCTCCGACCATCGCGCGGAGGCGGATCTGGTGGTTTATTACAAAGTATGCCACCTAATATGCCTATGAGAAATGCAGACGGTACACCTTGGTGGCCATTGCCATCTATAACACAGAACAGTTTATTGCTAAATCCTCTTGCTGTTGAAGAAGCTAGAACGGTAAATAGTACGAATAACCTAATTGCTAATCTGGATATCTCATATAGAATTTTACCTGGGTTAATTTTTAAAACACAATTTGGATATAATGAACAACAACGTATTAATCAAACAACAACCCCTTCTTCAGCAATCAATCCATTAAATCCTGGTACTACTATTCCTAATGCAGGCTGGTCAAAAGCGGTATTTACTTCAATCAATATTGAACCTCAATTAAGCTATACTACCAAACTTGGTCTGGGTAAGGTGGATATGTTATTGGGCTCCACCTTTTTCGATCGAAAAAATACAAACAATAGTTTAAGTCTAGATGGTTTTACTTCAGACTTATTATTACAGAGTTGGGCTGCTGCAACCAGTATTTCGGGACGCTCCAATTCATCTAATATATATCGTTTTAATTCCTTATTTGGTCGATTCAATTACAATTGGGATAGCAAATACCTGATTAATCTAACATTCAGGAGAGATGGATCTTCAAGATTTGGACCTAAAAAGCAATGGGGCGATTTTGGTGCTGTAGGTCTGGGTTGGATATTTACCAGTGAAAAATGGATGAAAAATATTTTACCTGCTTTAAGTTATGGTAAAATACGTGGCAGCTTTGGTACAACTGGAAATGATAATATCTCTGATTATAGATTTACCAGCTTATATTCTTCCAACTTCTATAATGGTCAGTCCGGTCTTTCTCCAAGTTATCTTACAGATTCATCAATCAGTTGGGAAATGAGTAGAAAGTTAGATTTGGCATTAGAGCTTGGTTTCTTTAATGATCGTGTATTAGTTAGTGCAAACTGGTATAGAACAAGATCAACCAATTTGCTTGCCAGTACGCCAGTGCCAACACAAACAGGCTTCTCAAGCTTTATTACCAATCTCCCTGCTGTAGTTGAAAATAAAGGTTGGGAATTTGAGTTGACTACAAGAAATACTTTGCCCCAGAAAAAATTTCAGTGGAAAACAAACTTCAATATCACCCTATTGAAGAATCAGTTATTGAAATTTCCTGAGCTTGAAAAATCTACATATGGAAGCAGGATGAAAATTGGTCTGCCGGTCAATAGCCCACGACTACCTTTAAATGCTGAGTGGTCACAGATTTATGAAGGTATTGATCCGGCTACAGGCCTGCCTATTTTTACTGACCTAAATAAGGATGGTTTAATTAATAATAATGATCGAACTTTTATTGGTTCTGCAATACCAAGAACGTTTGGTGGATTGGGTAATACGTTAAGTTATAAAGGGTTTGAATTAGACTTTCTTTTCCAGTTCTCTAGACAGTTAACTACTAACTGGATGTTTAATAATACCTATCCGGGTCAATTAAATAATCCTGTATCCATTATTACAGGCGGGTATTGGAAGCAGCCTGGTGATAATGCAAGATTTCCAAGGCTATTCTCCGGTGCCGCTTCAAATACAACTACCAACTTGTTGACGGCTATTTATCCATTGTCATCTGCTACATTGAAAGACCTTTTGTATGTCCGACTAAAGAATATTTCATTGTCATATAGCTTTCCGACAGAATTTTTACAGAAAGCGAAACTATCTAGAGTGGTTATTTATTTAAGAGGTCAGAATATAGCTACCTGGACTTCTGAGTTCATTTACAAAGATCCAGAGCAAGTTTTTTCAAGGGGAGGATCCATGATCAAATCATGGACAGCTGGTATTCAGGTCACTTTATAACCTCAAAATTTATCAGTTATGAATAAGTATCAAAATAAATATACAGTAATCTTTATTCTTGCCGTTTTCATCCTGATTACACAGGGTTGTAAAAAATTTTTAGAAGCACCTTTGCCTATTGATCAACTGGCCACTGAAACTGTTTTCAAAAGCCGGCCAACCATTCTTTCGGCAGTCAACGGTATGTACAATGGTATGGCATCAGGTGCATTACATGGCAACTATATTCGCTTTACGTATTGGATATCTGATGAAGGTGTTATTACCCCTATGCCCGGCTCTGAGGTGGGTGATATAATATCTGGAAATATTGTTCCCACTAATACCAACCTGATTCCTTGGAGTTGGTTCTATTTACCGACATATAGAGCAAATGAATTAATTGCTAAAATGCCTTCAGTTGACCCGACAATTATGAATGAAACTGAAAAAAAGCAAATCATTGCTGCTGCAAAATATGTGCGCGCATATGAGCATTTTCTTATGGCAAACTCTTGGGGTGACGTGCCATTGATTACTTCTACCAGTACATCGGAAAATCTGACCAAACCAAGAACACCTGTTGCACAAGTGTATGCTGCTGTCATTAAAGATTTAACAGAAGCTGCTGCCGATTTGCCTACTACTGTTAATGCTAGTAATTCAATAACTATTCATAATCGGTATCAAGTATTGGCACTTCTAGCAAAAGTTCATTTATATCTTGGCAATTGGACAAACGCCGAAAATGCTGCAAGTGAAGTGATCAGTAGCGGGCAATACCAGCTGGTTACAGGCGTCAATAACGTTTTCCGCAGAGGTTCACGAGAGGCGATCTTTTCTTTTGGCTCAACTGGTACGGGTTTACTTTTCGATAACAGAACAGTTATTGGATGGTTAACGATCCCTGCTTCTGTAGGTAATGCAACCACCAATTATTGTGCCCTTACTACCAATGTTATCAGCAGTTTTGAAACAGGAGACCAAAGAAGAGTTAATGGTAATTGGGTGATTAATTTATTTGGATTCAATTTTCCCAATAAATATCTCTATAATACTTCAGCAGCAGCTGCAACAATTGCAGCCGCACCACAAGACTTCATTGTACAGCGTCTCGCAGAAATGTATTTGATTCGTGCAGAAGCTAGAGCGCAGCAATCTAAGATTACAGGTACTAATTCTGCTGCAGAAGATCTAAATCTTATTCGTAATCGGGCAGGTTTACCCAATACAACAGCAACAACACAAGCAACAATGTTAGCTGCTATTGAAAAAGAAAGAGTAACTGAGCTGTTCTGTGAAGGTCATAGATGGTATGATTTGAAACGTACCAATAGATTAAACACAGTATTAGGAGCATTGCCGCATAAGGCCGCAAATTACAAGCCACACTATAACCTTTGGCCTATTACACAGTCGGAGATGAATACAAGCCCTAATCTGACACAAAATCCGGGATACTAACACTTGCCTGTACAATTTAAAAGGCTTTAATCAAATTTAGAATGTAGTTAATATGAAAAAGTATATACATCTGTTATTCGTTGGATTATCCCTTTCTATTTCACTTATTGCACAGGAAGCAGTAGTTGCTGGAAAGCTAACAGGCCCAATTGCGAAAATGGTAAAAGAGGTTCAGATGATCAGGGACGGCAAGATGCAAAAGTTTACAGTGGATAGTACTAATCAGCAATTTTCCGGGAAGCTTAAGCTGCACGAACCTCAATTTGTTGAGATTAAAGCAGGGAATACGCAATCTCAGTATTATTATTTAGTGCCTGGAGAGTCATTTAACATCACGATTGATAAGCCTTCCTTGCAACAAAGTGTTATAAGTATTTCAGGTAATGCTAAAGGAAGTAAGTTGCAGACTATATATCAGTCTTATTACAAGGCTTTGGAAGCAACAGGTATTGATCTGAGTATTAGAGATTGGCATCAAATTTTATTCCTAGATAATTCACCGTTGAATAAAGCTGAAGTAAGTCTTGATGCAGCGATGAAAGCGGAATCTCCACTCGTAAATGCTATTCCAAAATTCAAACAGGATATGCAGTTGTCTAAACTTGTATTAAGAAGATTTACGGAAATTGATACAATGTCATTAGTAACAATAGAAAGTAACCTTAGGTATTTACAAGCGGCAAAACTTGGAAGAACAGTAGTTAATATTCCGTTTATGAAGGAATATGTAACAGACTTGACAAATGCATATGCAGCTAGAACCTTAGAGAAGTATGGTATTTCGTTTGATGCAATTAAGCAAAAGAATATCAGTCAGTTTATTGCAGCTGAGGCAATCCAGAAGTACATAACAGACCAAGGACTCAAAAATTACCTTTATGGTGAAAAATTAAAAATTGAGCTAGCGGTTAATGGGCTAAAGAATCAAGCTTATGTTGATTTCTTACTGAATAATTCTGATCAATTTGTACGCGACTTTTATGCAGATCGTTTGTCCCAGTTGACTAAGAATAAGCTACCTGATTTAAGTAAGGCTAGAAAGCGTGCTTTTGATTTTACATTACAGGATGCCTCAGGTAAAGTGTATCGTCTTGATGATTTTAAAGGGAAAATGGTTTTTGTTGATTTCTGGGCATCCTGGTGTGCGCCATGCCGAGCACAAATCCCTTACCAGCGCGAGTTGGAAAAAGCTTATGAGGGTAAGGATGTGGTTTTTTTAAGTGTATCTCTTGACAGATCAAAAGAAGATTGGTTGAAAGCCGTAAAAGAAGAAGACCTTCATGGATATGTATTGCATGCAGAAGGTGATTTCAGAAATCCATTTCCGAAAGCTTATATAGTAGATGCTATTCCTCGGTATTTATTGATTGACGCTGCTGGCAATATTATTTCTGATAACATGATGAAACCGCAAAATAAAAAGGAGATCAGTGCCATTTTTGATGAGGAATTATATGCAAAAAATACAGAGGGCATTTTAGAAAAGCACTTTCAGGCTATCGGTGCGGAAAAATTAAAAATGCAAGGGTTGTATTTTGAGTATGTTCAGTCTTTGCCGGGTATGAAAGCAAATAACAAGCTTTGGTTTAAATACCCCAATCAGTTAAAGAATAGTTTTCTCTTTGAAGTAACTGAGCAAATGAGGATGATCTTGGGTGCAGATTATTTCAAACCAAGATATTCTTTGCTTTCGGGTGATAAGTATGTGTCAAACTTCCCTTCCCAATCTGATGTAAAAGGTAATTGGGTTAACAGGGTATATGGATTCGATTTGTATTTACGTAAACAAGTCTTTGGAGCTGTAATAAAATTTGCAGAAGAGAATAATGAAAAGGATAGTGCATATGTATTAAAGCTTAACTATAAAGATTACGTTGAAAAGTACTACATCAACAAAAGGACTTTCCTGATTGATAAATTTGTTTTATTCTCTAATAAACTAGAGCCAAGAAAAGGTGGTGGATTCTTTGAAACATTTACTACTTACAGTGATTATCGGAATATTCAGGGCGTGATGATTCCATTTAAAGTAAATCAGGCTAATATTCTTTCTATTAAGTTAGATAAAGCAGAACTTAAGCCAATGGAATCATCAATTTTTGATACAAATCAAATTCTTAATAATCAATAAAAATCTGGAAGTGTGGTTTGTTGATGAGCCGGGGGCCAATACAACCATTTCTTCCTGAAAATTAGAATAAGGGCTTTTATTAAAAGCCCTTATTTGCTTATTCATAAAATGTGATTTAATATATACCTATTATATCAGGTAAGGCCTACTGGGGGTTGTAACTTTTATCAGTTATCAAGAAGTGTTACTGAAGGCTAATACAAATAAGTGGTATAAGAATTCGTTTCTAAAGGGTTTTCTATTTGCATTTGATTGATAGATATCTATCACTTGATTATTTAACCGCGCATCCATTCACACGGTATGCTTCTGCTTAATGTACATATCTTTTAGATTGGGTGTTCTAATTTCCGGTTTTCATTTTCAAGGTAATATCGCCAATATTATATGCATATACGGCGGCAGGAAGAAAGCATAATTGTAAGCCCTCAATATTTTTTACACCTTGCTGATCAATAGAAGTTACTAAGGCATACGGAAAGCTATTAGCCTTACAGAAATGATTCAGACTTTTCAGTTCTTGGGGGTTATCATAATAGCGATTACTCCATTTGATCTCTGCACCCCATACAGGCTTAAATTTTTTGTCATCTAACAAAACCAGATCTACCTCACCTTCCTGTCGCCCTTCTTTCCAGCGTGCATAAGTTAAGTCCATGTTTTCACGGTGCATCCACTGAGACAAAATAGCAGTTTCTACCATGTTGCCCATTTCATTATCAGTGGCTGTTATAGGTGAAAATAATGCCGTCCTTAATGATGGGTTAGTTAAATACACTTTAAAACTTGTTACCCTTTTTAATCGTTTGGCATGTATATCTACTTTATTCAGCACTTTAATTAGGAAAGCTGCTTCTAGATAGTCCAAATACTTTTTTAAAGTATCTTTTTGTATACCGCTATCTTTAGACATAGCTTCATAAGAAAATTCATTACCCGTATTGTAGGCTAAGTATGTAAAGAATCGGTTTAATTCTTGAACATCTTTGATTCCATATAAACTTGGTAAATCTCTTAGTAAAACTTTATCTACGATATCGCTTTTTACATATCGCCCCATATCACTCTGTATCTTTTCAGAAAGCACTACTTCCGGATATCCACCAAAGTTCAAATAGTTAACAAACTCCTGATTCAGAATCTTTATATCATGAGTTAGGCAATAGGCAATAGGTTTATCGCCATATTGAATAAAGCCATCATAAATGAGATGCTGCATTTTTTTTAGATGTATGTATTCTTGGAAAGTAAGGGGTGGCAATATAAAGTCAGTAAACCTTCCAGCACCACTTTCGGTACTATGCCACTTTAGTGCAGCAGCTGCAGAACCTGATACTACAAACTTGGTATTTTGATATGAATCAACCAATACTTTAAGGTGTCTCTCCCAGTCTTTGAGGTATTGTATCTCATCAAAAAAGACATAGCAATTTTGAAGATGCTTTAAACTGAGTGCCTTTTTGCACATGTCCAGTATGTCTTCCAAACCTAGGTGTACATAAATAGGGTTATCAATGCCTATAAAAAAAATTTGTTGAGGGTTAACACCATCTTCAATTAAGCGCTGTATACTATGAAAAAGCATGACTGTTTTGCCTACCCGTCTTGGCCCCATTAATACCAAAGCTCTTCTTATCTGCTTTTCGGTTACAAAAGGATAAAATAAATCAAAATATAAGCGCTTATGCATCTTACTATACACTTCTGGTATTTCCTTACTAGCCCACCATGGGTTTTCATAGCGGAGGCGCTCAATGATTTTATCCTCTGGAATAAGATTTAAACTGATCATGTGTTTATCAATAGTTACAAAAATAGCTCTTTTAAGAAGATTCATATCTTCTTATTTGTACATTATTGTAATTTTAGTCTGATTTTATGAATCTACTTTCCTTTCTTTACATAGAAAGGTTTGCCCTAAGCCTTATGCAGTGTGCGTATAAATAAAAGATTTAGCATCTGGATGATTGCCTCAAGTTTTATAGACCTATAGAGTCTGAGAAATTAGTGAAACCTTTAGTGGAACTCATATAAAATAATAATCCGCATAAAAAATTGCAATACAATTAATTATGCGGATTAATTTGCTGTAGGGGGAGGGGTCGAACCTCCACGAGGCAGTTAGCTGTAACACAAAGATTAGTGGTCAACCCTGGTCGGCCTTACCAAAAGTAACGTCGGCTCTATGTTACGTTTATCCTGTTATCCCCACCCTCGAGACGAGAGGGCATGTCTGCCAAAAATTTCATCACCCCACAGTGTAAAGAGCTTGTCGTCATTGACAATACAATGTTAGGCCAAATGCCATATTCGTTCAAAATAATTCAATGATTATTTTAAAAGTATTGAAATTATCTAAAAATAGAATCTATTTTAGCTAAATCATAAAAAATAGGTGCCAAAAATGCCGTCAAAATTGAATTTAGACAAATTGGATTTGCAGATTATTCAGGCCATGATTGAGGATGCTGAGATTTCTTATGCTGATTTGGGCAAAAAACTCTTTGTTTCCGGGGGAACCATCCATGTACGTATCAAGAAATTGGAAGAAATGGGTATCGTCAAGGGCAAAAGGCTCTTTGTAGATATGAAAGCACTGGGCTATGATGTGATTGCTTTCATTGGAATTTACCTCGAGAAAAGCTCTTTGTATGATTCTGTTGCTAAAGAGCTGCAACGTATACCGCAGATTGTGCGTTTGAATTATACAACCGGTAACTACAGCATGTTTGCAGAGATCGTTTGCAAAGACATCATGCAACTGCGTTACGTATTGCACGATGCATTACAGAAGATTAAAGGCATTGAAAGAACAGAAACATTTATTTCACTTGAAGAAAGTTTCAGCAGACCTGTAGTTGTAACAGCAGCTGATAAGTCATGATTATTCACCGTATTTTCATGTTATGCAAACAAACGATTTTAATCTTTCAGGCATATTAGAAGTGTGGCAACGCAGAAGATATGCAATCATGACCTTAGTATTAAGCACCGTTGTAATTGCAGGTATTGTGTTGTGGTGGATGCCAAAACAATACAAATCAACTGCAGTTATTATTGCTGCTAACCCTCAGTTACAGGATAAAGGCAGGCTCTTTAATAAAGAGATTCAATTATTATATGCTGTGTATGGCAGTGCAGATGATCTGGACAGATTGTATGGCTGGGCCAACCTGGATAGCAACTATTATGCACTCATTGACAAGTTTGATCTTATGCAGCAATATCGGGTTGGAGAAACCGATTCCGCTTATGTACGTCATGCAGTATTGAAGCGATTCAAAAAGGATGTACAACTAATCAGAACGGAAGAGCAACAACTAAAGATCGACGTATATATGAAAGAGCCGCAACTGGCGGCTGATATTGCTAATGCAATTGTGCAGCATATTGATCAGCGCTATCGAGAAGTAGCAGCTGACAGATATTCCAAAGAGAAAACTGCCTTGCAAGCTTCTTTACAGGAAACCGCGCAGCAGTACACAAGTCTGACAGATTCAATCAAACTGGGCCAAGGATTATTGAAAGAGGCATTGCTGTTGGGTCAGCTCAAAGCTTTGGAAGAACAGTCAGCACAACTCACTAAAAATATTGCTGAGATGGATGCTGCCATCAAGGCCAATCCGCCTGCATTATATATACAGCAAAATGCTTCACCCAATCATAAACCTGCCAGACCGCAAGTGCTGGTTAGTTTACTTGCTGTAGCTGCTTCCAGTTTGGCCTTTGGCTTATTGCTTACAGCCCTGATTGATCAAAAGCGCGCATGAGTTTAATTTTGCAGCGATATACGTGGGGGTTTGTGGCACTCCAATGTGTCAGCGTAATACCCGCATTGTTACTACAACAATGGTGGTGGCTGGTATTACCATCTTGTCTGCTCTTGCTATGGCGTTTCGCTGATATTTATCTGCACCAGACAACCCAACTCTTTTGGTGGTGGTTATGGTTATTGCCTTTGTCTACTGAGTTGATGTTTACTGATAGCCTATCGCTGGATTTTCCAGGAGAACCTTTATTGATTTTACTTACCGGAGCCATCTCGCTCTTGCTGATCACACGCAGATTCAGCTTGCCGCATGCTGTATATCAGAGTGGTTTACCGATACTCGTACTATTGCACTTGTTTTGGATTGCCATCACAGTTCTGTTTTCATACGAACCTGTTTTATCAGTAAAATACCTATTCGCGAAAACCTGGTATGTATTGCCCTTGGTGTTACTACCGGGTATTGTATTGCAAGGTTATCAGGATTGGGAGAAAATGGCTTTGGCACTTATCATACCTATGTTTTTTGTGGTAGTACAAAGTATCCTTCGTCATGCTGCACATGGCTTCAGCTTTGAAGGAATCAAGGATACACTAGATCCTTTTTTTCGCAATCACGTAAATTACTCGGGTATGCTGGTCTGTTTATTGCCGATAGGTATAGCAGTGTATCGGCTTACGGATGAGCATAGCAGAAAACGAAAAGTGGGTATTGCTTTGGTAATTGCCATGTTGGGCTTGATACTCGCTTATTCACGTGGGGCATGGATTGTGGCGATTGCTGGCCTTTTTGTGTATTGGCTCATCAAAAAGAAATGGCTGATGCAAGCATTGGTGATGAGTGCTATTGTTGTCACCATGGCTTTAGCGTGGTTATTACAGGGGAATCGTTTCTTGCAATACCGACCAGATTTTACGACTACGATTTTTCATACTGATTTCACTGATCATATGACGGCGACGCTGGCGTTGAAAGACGTCTCTAATGCAGAACGTTTTTACCGTTGGACTGCAGGTGTGGCCATGACTGCAGAAGAGCCAGTTACGGGTTTTGGTCCCAATAGTTTTTACCTGCATTACAAGCCCTATGCAGCACAATTGTTTCGTACCTGGGTAAGTAATAATCCGGATCATTCTTCTGTACACAATTATTACCTGCTTTTGGCATTAGAGCAGGGTTTACCGGGTCTGTGTTTTTTCTTATTGATCCTGTTTGCTGCGCTATATCGTGCACAATATTTATTCCACCGACTGCAAACCAGGCTCTATAGTTATGCAGCGATGATTGCTGGTGTGATGCTCAGTATGATTGCATTGCTCAATACCATGAGCGACTTAATTGAAACAGATAAAATTGGCGGACTCTTCTGGCTATGTATCGGTGTATTAATTGCACTGGAAGGAAAACTGAAAGAAGAACAAGCAGCTATTGCTTAGTCCTTTACTGCAAACGCATCGCGCAGACCATTGCCCAATAAATTAAATGCTAATACCAATAACATAATAGCAATACCTGGCGCTAAAGCCAGTGCCGGATTATTGGTGATGATGAAATTGTAATTCTCTTTAATCATTAGTCCCCAGCTCGGTTGCGGTGGTTGAACGCCAACACCAAGAAAACTGAGACCTGCTTCCAATACAATCGCAGATGCAAAATTGCTGGCAGCAATCACTAACACAGGTCCCATAATATTCGGCAGAATATGTTTGATGATTGTTCTGGTATGACTAAATCCCAGCACCCGCGTTGCTTCAATATATTCCAGTTCGCGAACAGCCATTACTTGTCCGCGCACCAATCTGGCTACATTCACCCACATACTTAAACCAACAGCCATAAACACCTGCCAAAAGCCTTTACCCAATAGCAAAGTCATAGCGAATACAAGCAACAGTGTTGGAATACTCCAAATCACATTAATGAGCCACATGATCAGCTCGTCTACCCAGCCGCGGAAATAACCTGCCATCGCACCAAGACTGATGCCAATGGTGAGGGAGATAAGTACAGCAATCAAACCTACACTCAAACTTACCCTGGTGCCAATGAGTAAACGACTCAGCATGTCTCTGCCAAACTTATCAGTGCCTAGGTAAAATTTTTGGGTGATTGAATTGGGTGTTGCTAGTTGCTTAAGCGGAATGCTACCTGATTTGCTCAGCCCTTCATCAATGTATTGTTCGTAAATAATACTGTCGCCTTTTAGTTGATAGGCTTGTATCGGTAAATATTGAACGGTATCTTTTTGTCCCGATACCCACTTCGTTAATACCCCAGTTTCTTGGTTACCACTTTGTTTGATCAATAAGAATTGCATAGTGAAGCCAGGAGATTTACTGCCAATTGCAGGAATCATTCTATTGCCAAACGGTGAGGCATCAGGCGCTAATTGATAGCAGGTGAGTGCAATGAATATGGATACAGCAATGATGCAAGTACCCATTACTGCACCCTTATTTCTCCATAGTTTTCGTTGAAAACGTTTTGGTTCAACAGCTTGCTGCATGCCTGAAAATACAAAGTTCAGTAATGCGAACTCATTTTACTTTTCTGCCCTTCCATTGGTAAGTACCGAACTTGCCTAACCACCCAGCAATAACAGTATAGGCAATATGTTGGAAAGGAAAATACCAAAGTTTGATGCTGATGCGATAACCGAAAAATTGGCAAAGGTGAACTGCAAATGAATATTCAGCTAAACTTTTGATGAGCATACAGGAGAGCCATAACCAGAATAAATCGGGCTGCCAGATACTGATCAAAGGCATTACAAGCAGTGAGAGATTAAATAAATACACCACAGCCAATACATAGAATATGCTTTTATCTGTGTACTTATCTGCCTTGCTTGCCCAACGGATACGTTGATTGATAAAACTTTTCCAGTCTGGCATTGGATGTGTACGTACGATGGCTTCCTGTGCAAACAGAAAAGCCATTCGTTTGGGGTATAGCTTTTTTATTTTATGCATCAGCAGCATATCATCTCCACTGGCAATGCGGTCAATATCAATATATCCTCCTGCTTCATGAAACGCCGTTTTCAGATAGCCAAGGTTAGCGCCATTACACATGCTGTGAAAGCCTGCATAGACAGCACCAGCAGTTACACCTTGCAGTCCCATGAAATCAATCTTCTGAAAATTAGCAAGGGTAGAGCCATCGGTAATGAAATCAACAGGCGCAGCAATGAAAACAGGATTCTTTGCCTGAATCATTGCATCATAGTGCTGTAGCCATTGTGTACCCATTTGGCAGTCTGCATCTGTGGTAATAATCCAATCGCCGGTAGCATATCCAATAGCAATTTCAATTGCTTTCTTTTTATAAGAGTTGAGGTATACACCACCCAATTCTTCTTGCAGTGAAATGAGCTTCAGGTTTGGATGTACTTGCTGCAAAGCTTGCACAAGCTTTGCGGTATTGTCCTCTGAGTGATCATCAATCACAATGAGCTCAAATAAATCAGCAGGATAGTTTTGCTGTAAGATGCACTTTACACAATGTGTAATATGTGCTGCTTCATTTCTTGCAGGTACAATTATACTAAAACGTGTTTTTGGTTGATAGGTGGCAGAAATCTGGAAAGGTTTCAACTGCAGATACCAGTATCGGTAAATCAGGATAGCTGCTGCATACACGATGCAAACAATACCAATTGATAAACTGACAAAAGCGAACCACATCTTGCAAAGAAACAATTAGCAGTTCAAAGCAGCGGCAATCTGTGCAGCATATTTTTCCTGCAGGAGTACATGGCCCCCATCTATCAGTGTAATCTGTATCTGATTCGGCGCAGCTGATTGCCAGCGTTTTCCATATTTAGGTGTAATGATGCGATCATATTTGCCATAAAGAATCTGAAGCCTTTGATCCTTATGCTTCAATGTCTGTAGCACTTTTGTTTTGCTTGGTTTAAAGCGTCGCATAGTGGTCCAACGATGATACAGTGCTGTTCGTATCGCACCATCGTGGAGGTAATGATGTATAAATTTGGTAACGCTTTTATTCAGTAAGCCCCTCTTTTCTGCAAAGCGCAATAAACCCAGAAACCAGGATGGATTTTCCATGGTTGCCTTGAATAATCGATTACCCCAACTCGTTTGTGTGGCTATCCAATACCAGGGATTTACATAAATACCATCGGGTGCAACTAAAACAATTCCTGCAATACGTTGGGGTTGCATGGTGAGTAAATGCAGGGCAATCCTTCCACCCATGCTATAACCGAGTAAATAAAGCGGCGCTGATGCAGCAATACCCATCAAGTGCAGCCATTCCCAAAGCATTTCGGGTTCTATTAGTAAGCCTTCCTGCCATTGGGTTTGTCCATGCAAAGGCATATCAATCGCATATAGCGTAAAATCGGCACCCAGTGCTTTTTCCAGAAAAGCGAAATGTTTACCAGATTCACCAAATCCATGGAAGCAAAGCAAGACGCGGGATCCGCTGCCATAGCGATGGTAGTGAATCTGTGATTGGCGATAATGGATGATTTGTCCTGACACTGTTAAAATTCTGCCGGAAATTTTAAGGTCTGAACCTTGGCGGATTCAAAGAAACGGATTTATTTTGGAAATAGTTGCATAACTAACTATATGCCAAACAACCAATTTAAGCGGGGCGAACTCTACAGCGTCATCAACGGTATGGCTGCTACAGCTGTGGCACGACGCTTGCAGAAGAATTTTCGTCAGGCAGGATTGGAAATAACGATTGAGCAGTGGAGTGTACTCTATCACTTGTGGAAGGAAGATTGCTTGAGCCAGCAGGAATTGTGCAACCGCACTTTCCGCGATAAGCCCAGCATCACCAGACTCATTGATAATCTGGAGAAACAAAACCTCGTGAAGCGCATGCCTTCAAAAACAGACAGACGCATTAACCTGGTTTGTTTAACAGAAGCTGCAAGAGGCTTGCAACAGATTACCATTGATCTCGCTAACCAAACCATGGATGAAGCATTGGTTGGTGTTACCAAGACAGAGATAGAAACGGTTAGGCAGGTATTACAACGTGTATACGATAACCTGATATAAAACTTTTAAATAGTAAGTACCATGAGTACCACAACACAGCAGGCTGCTGCCCTGAAAGGTGGGGAGTGGCTGATCAAGGAAAGTAATCCGTTCAACACCTTCACACCGGAGGATTTCAATGAGGAACAACGCATGGTGATGGACATGTGTCAGCAATTTCTGCAGACAGAAGTATTGCCCATCGTTGAGCGTATCGACAAACTGGAGCCGGGCCTGATGCCATCGCTGCTGGAAAAAGCGGGTGAGCAGGGTTTGCTCTCTACCTCTTTTCCGGAAGAATACGGCGGACTCAACAAGGACTTTATTACTTCCACCATTGTGAATGAAGGTTTGGGTGGCGGACATTCTTTCTCTGTTGCTATTGCCGCACATACCGGTATCGGTACACTGCCTATTCTCTACTTTGGTACAGAAGCGCAGAAGCAAAAATATATTCCCAAGCTTGCCAGTGGTGAGTGGAAGGGTGCTTATGGCTTAACAGAGCCCAACAGTGGTTCTGATGCATTGGGTGCCAAGACTACAGCCAAATTAAGTGAAGATGGTAAGTACTATATCCTGAATGGACAAAAATGCTGGATCACCAACGGTGGTTTTGCAGATGTGTACACCGTATTCGCAAAGATTGACGGTGATAAATTCACCGGCTTCATTGTAGAGCGTGGTATGGAAGGCTTTACCCAAGGTGCAGAAGAGCACAAAATGGGTATCAAAGGTTCTTCCACTGTGCAGTTGTACTTCCAGGATTGTAAAGTGCCTGTTGAAAATGTACTAGGTGAAATCGGTAAAGGCCATGTAATCGCTTTCAATATCCTGAATATTGGTCGTTTGAAACTGTGTGCAGCAGCCCTTGGTGGTTCCAAGCATGCAGCAACTACTTCTGTTCAGTACGCAGTTACCAGAGAGCAGTTTAAGATGCCAATTGCCAAGTTTGGCGCTATCAAGCATAAGCTTGCTGAAATGGCTATCCGTATCTGGGTGTGTGAAAGCGCACTCTACCGTTCTGCTAAATTGATCGATGATAAAGAACATGAATTGATGCAATCAGGCAAAGCTTTCGCTGATGCTTTGTTAGGTGCAGCGGAAGAGTATGCCATTGAGTGCGCTATGCTGAAAGTTGATGGCAGTGAAGTGTTGGATTATGTGGTGGATGAAGGCGTACAAATTCATGGTGGTAATGGCTTCAGCGATGAATACATCATCTCTAAAGCATATCGCGACAGCCGTATCAATCGTATCTATGAAGGTACCAATGAGATCAACCGTTTGTTGACCGTGGATATGGTATTAAAGCGTGCCATGAAGGGTAAGTTGGATCTGATGACACCTGCCATGAATGTTCAGAAAGAGCTGATGAGCATTCCAGATTTCGGCGCAGAAGAGGAAGGTGCATTCGCTAAAGAAGTGAAATACATCAACAATTTTAAGAAAGCCATCCTGATGGTTGCCGGTGCTGCTGTTCAAAAGCTGATGATGCAATTAGAGAAAGAACAGGAAGTATTGATGGCGATTGCGGATATGGCTATTCAAACTTTTAATGCAGAAAGCGCCTTACTGCGTGTGATGAAAATGGCGGATGCTACAGGTAATACCAACAGCCTTCAAGCAGATATGATGCGTACTTATCTCTATGATGCTGCCGACCGTATCAACAAAGCAGGTAAGGATGCATTGAACAGATTTGCAGAAGGCGATGAGCTGCGCATGATGCATATTGGTCTGAAGCGTTTCACCAAAGTGGAGCCTTTCAATGCCATTGCAGCCCGCAGACGTATTGCTGAAGAAATGATTGCGAAGAACAGCTATTGCTTCTAAAGCAACCATTAAGATAAATTATAGACCACCTTGTTTTGTGAAACGAGGTGGTCTTTTTATATTTAGTAATCCTAAAACCCCCTACATGAAGCATTGCTGTACAGCATTGCTGTTGTTGATGACGACGCTTGCAACAGCACAAAACGGAAATAAACCTGCTTATTGGCTGGGTAAATCTGTTGGCAAACTACCCATGCTGGCCTATGGCTTGGGGGATGATCGTTTGGGAGGCGCTAAGATGGGCTATATCGATACAGGCATTCTGTTGAAAGTGGTTGACTCAGCAGATGATTTGTATAAAGTACAATTATCACAATACCATAGTGCTTATCTTGAAAAGCAATACATCAGTAAGGATACGGCACTTAAGCAAAAGCCATTTTACTTGCTCAATTCCTGGAGTACACGCGGTAACGAAACTGAAATGGTGGATTTGCTTGCACTGAGTATGGATGAGAAACTCCCTTACAAAAGCTGGATGGAAATTGCACCAGCAAAAATCATGTTGGATGTATATGGGGTACAGAGTAATAGTAACTGGATTACGCAGTTTCGTTCACTGAAAGAAGTGAAGAATGTGTATTTCAATCAGGTAGAAGATGATGTGGTGCGCATAACGATTGAGTTAGTACATCAACAGCATTGGGGATACAGCATTGGCTACAGAGGTAAGTCTTTACAAGTACGTGTACGCAGACAACCTAATCCAAAACACATCAGCGATTTGGTGATTGCTATTGATGCTGGTCACGGTGGTACCAATACCGGCGCAAAAGGTATTAATACAGGTATTCTTGAAAAAGAATACACACTGTTGTTTGCAAAAGCTTTCGAAAAGCAGCTTAAGCGCAAAGGTGTTAGCACCATCATGGTGCGCAGCAATGATACCAGCATCAACAATGTAGATAGGGTATTGTGGCTGCAGGAACAAAAGCCGCATATCCTAATCAGCTTCCATTTGAATTCATCCGGTAAGCCTGAAGTAAAAGGCGTAAGTACATATTACAAGCATATTGGTTTTAGACCACTCAGCACAGCTGTTTTAAATCGTATGCTGGAACTGGAATTGAATGAGTTTGCCAATGTGGGTAATTTCAATTTCATGTTGAATGCACCAACCGACTTTCCCAATACCTTAGTGGAAGTTGCTTTTCTGAGTAATCCGGAAGATGAACAACGTATTCGTGATCCTAAGTTTCACAAGGCAGTTGCAGATAAAGTGTACCGTGGTGTTCGTGATTGGCTGAAGCAATTGAAATAATCCATTCCAATATCCATTGAAGACAAATTAAATCTGTCACCAATGGAACAATATGCTCAACCCGGTTTCTGGCAGGACTACCAGAAATGTCATCAGTATTTTCAGCAGGTATATAAGCATGCACCCACTACTTTACTACATATGTGGCGTGAATATCGTGATGATATTGCTGACGAAAGACTCACTGACCACAATGATGTAGTGCGTTATGAACGAAACAGCGGACAATCGTTCACTGAACTGCTAAAACAAGTCATGAATGATGTTTACCTCAAGGGTAACTTGGAATTTGAATATTTCCGAAAGCAAGTAGAACAACTGATATAAAAAATCCCCCGCAGTTTTGTGGGGGATTTTTATTTGATTAGTTACTGTTGTATGAATCGATTAAAGAATTCCATCGTCCTAAGCATTTGATCAATGCGTTGGCGGTTATTACCGCTGCGCGTGATTTCATGCGTAGCACCCGGGTGGCGCACATACTCTACTGTTCTACCTAAAACTTTCAGACTCTTGTAGAGCATTTCACTTTGTATCACACCGGTACGTAAATCGTTTTCACCATGGAAAATGATGAAAGGTGTTTTGATATTTTCTACATAGTTAATGGGCGATTCGCGCTCCAGTATCGTTTTAGTAGCCGCATTCCAAGGATAGCCGCCAAAATAATTAGGTACCAATCGCCATGCATTGCCCTCTCCAAAGAAAGTGCGCAGATCATACACGCCGCGCTGTGCGCAAGCTGCTTTGAAGCGTTGGTCATGACTGATGATCCAAGCAGTTAAATAGCCAGCATAAGAACCACCAGTAACAGCCAGTCTTGCTGTGTCTATAAATCCTTCGCCCACAGCTTTATCCAAAGCAGTGAGTACATCACTGGTAGGCCCCGCACCCCAATCATTGATATTACCGCGTAGAAAATCCAATCCATAACCACCTGAACCGCGTGGGTTGCTATATACCACTGCATAACCTTGCGCAGCATAGTATTGAAATTCATGCCACATGCTGGCTTCACCCGGGCCCCACATCGCCGAAGGCCCACCATGGATTTCTAAAATGGCCGGATATTTTTTTCCTGCCTGATAATTGGCCGGCTTCATTACCCAGTACTCCACCGTCATGCCTTTCTCATTCTTGAATGTTCTTTTCTCCGGCATACTGAGGATGCGCTCGCTTACCCAGTCATGATTGAAATTGCTGATGCGCTGATGATTTTTCAAACTCAAATCACTGGTGTAGAGTTCTGATGGATTCTCTACCATGATTTTGCTGAAGGCAACCAGATTACCCTTGATATCATAACTACTGATACCACTGTTGTAATCAGTGAGTACTTCTACTTTCTTATTGCTCAGGTTGGCCTTGCATAAAACTGTTCCGCCGTTGGATTGAGCAGTAAACCAAATGGCTTGTTCATCTGCGCTCCATACTAGATTTCCCTTATTTCTGTCGAATGGAATCGTCACTATATCCTTTTCAGTACCACCAAGCGGCATAATGGCTAAAGCTGGCACACTTACAAAACCTGTTGGTCCGTACTGGAAAGCCAACCACTTACCGGATGGTGAAGGTGTGGGGCTGTTATAACTCATGTCTTTTTTGCCCAGCAACTTTTTCATGCCACTGCCATCTGCATTCAACAGATAAATCTCTGATTCCAAAGAACGATCGGGATGTTCTGTAGCATCAATATCTGTACTCACTACTACTTGCGCACCATTGCCTGTAAATGCAGCGCCATTGAAACTGTAGAAGCCATTTGTCAGTGCAGTCGCTTTACTACCCGGTTTGGCATCCATAATCATGAGGTGACTGAAACTCATCTCATTCGATACAGTCGCTTCTTCCTGCAGATTCAGCTTGGTGATGACTTTCGCCTTTCTGTCTTTTTCATTCTGTGCCAGATAAGCACGAATTTCTTCTGTATTACCATCAGGATTTGGGATGGCTTTATTGGGCTGCAGGTTGCTATTATTGGTAAAGCCCGGCTTTTCATAAGGCCATTCTGGCATTTTGCCACCGGGGTTGAAAGTAGGGTCTGAGATGAGTTCTGCGAGCGGAATATTGACACTGAATACAATCTTGCTACCATCGGGCGACCATTTAGGCTGGCCGGCTCCATATTTGGATTGCGTAAGCTGTACGGGTTCGCCCCCATCTAAATTCAGCAGAAAGATTTGTGGCCTACCTTCAGCAGCACGCACAAAAGCCAGTTGTTTGCCATCGGGCGACCAAGCTGCCTGTCCGCCACCACCACTGGTAAGCTGTCGGCTGCTGCCATTGGCATAGAGCCAGAGTTGGTTATTATATCGGTATTCCCACTTGCTGGTAGCTTCAGGTTCGATGCTGTTGACGGAGTACAAAATTTTTTGACCATCAGGATGAATGCTGCCCCCGCTCACCTGCTTTACTTTCAGCAGATCGGTCACTTTCATGGGTGTTTTTCCGCTTTGCGCAAACAGACTTAGCGGAATCAGGAAAAAAATGAGAACAAGCTTTTTCATGCGTTGTTATTTAGGCATTCAATGTACAAATATTCTGTGCGGGCACCTTGCCTTTTGTACATTTACACACTAAAAATTCAGCGATGTCTCAATTAGTACAAGAGTTTAACGACTACAGAACGCGGATGAACGAAGTGATTCTCTCCAAGAATAATCTGGTGATGAAGCGCTTGTGGAACCTGGACACCAATACCTATGATGAGGGTGCTTTGGATAAAAAGACCAAAGAAATGCTGGGCTTGGTTGCCAGTATGGTGCTGCGTTGTGATGATTGTATCAAATACCACCTGGGTAAATGCCACGAATTAGGCGTAAATACGGATGTCGTGTATGAAATATTTGCTGTGGCGAATATTGTGGGTGGAACCATTGTAATTCCGCATACCCGCCGTGCTGCTGAATATTGGGAAGCCCTGCAGCAGGGATGAGAAAAATCATGTTCGGGAAAGGGTTTTTGTATTTTATTGCAGGAATAAGCCCTAAGGCCTAACTTTAAGAACCTTAATGTTATTATCATGAGTGCAACTGCTACTGCCAATACACCGGTATTAACCGCTAAAGATTTCGCAACAGATCAGGAAGTGCGCTGGTGCCCGGGTTGTGGAGATTATTCTATTCTGGCACAAGTACAGAAAGTAATGCCTACACTGGGCATTCCTAAGGAAGATATCGTAATCATCAGTGGTATTGGTTGCAGTAGCCGTTTCCCATACTATATGAATGTATATGGTATGCACTCTATCCATGGTCGCGCAACAGCCATCGCGAGTGGTTTGAAAGCTTGTCGCCCTGAATTGAGTGTGTGGGTAGTAACCGGTGATGGTGATAGCTTAAGTATTGGTGGTAACCATACCATTCATTTGCTCAGAAGAAATTTCGATATCAATATCCTGCTCTTCAATAACCAGATCTACGGTTTAACCAAGGGACAGTATTCTCCTACTTCTGAAGAGCATAAGATTACCAAGAGTACACCTTTCGGTAGTATTGATCATCCATTCAATCCACTGGCGCTGGCCATGGGTGCAGATGCTACATTTATTGGCCGCAGTATGGATCGTGATCCCAAGCACCTGCAGTATATGCTTACACGTGCGCAAAAGCACAAGGGTGCATCTTTCTTAGAGATCTATCAAAACTGCAACATCTTTAATGATGGTGCTTTTGAAGTATTCACAGAGAAAGCCACCAAGCCGGAAGAAACATTATTCCTGGAGCAGGGTAAACCACTGGTATTTGGTGCTACACAAAACAAAGGCATTCGCTTAGACGGTTTCAAACCTGTTGTGGTGGAATTGGGTGGCGAGTATAGTGCGGATGATTGCTGGGTGCATGATGAGCATGATTACCACAAAGCACAAATCCTGATCCGCATGTTTGATGATCCTTCCAAGCCAGATCATTTCCCAAGACCATTTGGTGTGTTCTATGAAACAGAACGCCCATGCTATGAAGAGATGATGCAGTTACAAATTCAGGACATCATTGCTGCAAAAGGCAAGGGTGATCTGGACAAATTACTGCGTGGCCGCGAAGTTTGGGAGATTGCTTAATCAAAGCCTAACCAGACCTTCTTTAATGGCGTAGGTAACAAAACCTATTCTGGATTTTACCTGTAATTTCTCACTGCAACTTTCGCGGTAGCCATCTACCGTGCGAAAGCTCACGCACATTTTTTCAGCTATTTCCCGATAGGATAAATCTGTGCAACAATGCTGAAGAAATTCAATTTCTCTTTCAGTTAGTAGTGCATAACCTTCTTCCGGTTCCGAGAGTTCTCGAAGATTATTGATGAGCTTATTGCCAACAATATCGTTCAGAAAGTAGCCCTTCTGGTGTATTTCTGTGATGGCGCGTTTTAATTCATTCGGACTTGTGTCTTTGAGCAGATACCCTCTTGCTCCTTTTCGCATGATTCTGATAACAGCAGATTCGTGATCAATTACAGTTAAAACAAGCACTTTGATTTTCGGGTATGCTTTGGTTAGTTTTTCTGTTGCATCATAGCCATTCATTCCCGGCATATGTATATCCATCAACACAATATCAGGAGCAGGCTGGGTAGCTAATTTCTGAAATAAGTCTTCGCCGTTGTTTGCTTCAAGTACAATAGTACAATTTCCAAAAGCTTCAATCAGATTGGCCAAACCCTTACGCATTAACGCATGATCATCTACTAAAGCCAATTTAATTTTTTCATTGTTCATAAAACTAGTTCAATACAAGTTCCTTCACCAGGGCTGGTCTTAATGGTTAGATTGGCCCCTAGATTTTTTGCCTGTTCCATCATATAAGTGATACCCATACCCATCGGTGTTTTTTGGGTATCGAATCCTATACCATTATCTCTTACCAAGAAACTTTGTCGGTTGTTCAGGGTTTCAGCTACTAGCTGAATTTGCGAAGCTTTCGAATGGATAGCTGCATTTAGAATCATTTCTTCCAGCAGACTATAGATTATCAGATTGCCAGATCTCGCTTTTTGAAGCAGTTCTTCCGGATCATCAATGCTACAGCTGATCTGAAAGTTTTTATGGATAAACTGTAATTCCATTTCTAATGCATGCAGGATGCCCGCTCCATCAATTTCCTCTGGTTGCATTTTCCTGCTGATACGCCTCAGTTCTATTATCCCCTTTTCCACCAATTCCTGCATTTGTTTCAAATGCGCTTCCTGCTGATTATTATGAAACAAATGCAAATTGAGTTTCATTAAACTCATGTCTTGCGACAAACCATCATGCAACTGCCTGCTGATTCTTCTACAATAGTAAGTACACAAGACAGCCTTGGCCAGATCAACACCTGCAAGATGCACAGCGCCCGATTGCTTGGGTCGCCACTTCCCATACAGCCAGTATACAAGAATGGTCATTCCTGCGCCCAGCATACCTGCCAGTATCAGATTTGTCATAGGATTGGATACTTCTGTTAAGCTGCAATTTAATGGCTTGATTTTAAGGCAGGGAGGGGTAAGTAACGGTACTTTACCCCGTTATTTAACGGGTATTTTGCAGAAAAACACCCCCCTGAAAAAACGGGAAATTTCCCATTGTGGAAGAAAAACCAGGCTGTTATGTTTGTATCCGTGTTTAAACAGTGAAGGCGCAAAATTTCATTGGGGGTTAAACATAACAACTGGCTGCTTTCTAGCAGCTGTTGTTTTTTTGGGAACTAACAGAAACTTTCTTTTCCGCTAACGACTGTTAGTTTTATATTTGCCTTATGGCAAGAATCAAGGTTGATGAACATTCCTCCCGCAAAGACATCATTGTCAGTAAAGCAGCTTCGCTGTTCCGGGAGAAGGGCTATAAAGCCACCAGCATGCGCGAACTCGCAGATGCCGTTGGAGTAGAAGCGGCCAGTTTGTATAACCATATTCACTCCAAGACAGAGATACTCCATGTAATATGCTTCAATGTGGCCAATCGTTTCATGAGCCATATGGAATCAATTGAACTGGAAAATGTTTCAGCCATCATTAAGGTTGAAAAGCTGTTGCGTTTTCATATCAATGAAATGCTGCATCAATATGAGGAAGTGTATGTGAGCGATCGCGAGTGGAAGCACCTCACGGATCCATATCTATCCAATTTTCAAAATCAGCGACGCACTTATCGCAAGCGCTTTGCAGCCATCATAGAAAAAGGCATTGTTGCTGGTGAAATCAAATCAATTGATGCGCCTACTGCTGTATTGATTATGCTGCATGCTGTTAGTGGTATCGAAAGCTGGCATCGTTCAACAGCAAAGATCAGTGGAATAGAATTGGAAGAAAACATGGTCACCATCATGGTGGATGGTCTCAGAAAATAACGCTCATGTCTCTGCATTTTCAACCCATCAGGGTAAAATCGGTTAGAAAAGAAACCAATGATTGTGTATCTGTTGCACTAGATGTGCCTGCAGCATTGAAAGAGAGCTTTGCATACACGCAAGGTCAATACCTGACAGTGAAAACACAGATCAACGGAGAAGAAGTTAGAAGATCTTATTCTTTGTGCAGCTCTCCATTGGATAAAGAATGGCGCATTGCTATCAAAAAAGTAGAGGGCGGTGTTTTCAGCACTTATGCGAACGAGTCATTGAAACCCGGTGATACATTGGATGTGATGCCACCCATGGGAAAGTTTTATACTGCTATTCAACCTGATCAAGCTAGACAATATGTATGCTTTGCGGCTGGTAGTGGTATTACACCCATCTTGTCTATTATCAAAACAGTGTTGGTTGCTGAACCACATAGTCAGGTGATTCTCGTCTATGGTAATCGTAGCAAAGCGTCTATCATTTTCAAAGAACAGTTAGAAGCTTTGAAGAATAAATACATGGAAAGATTTAGTCTCATTCATGTATTGAGCAGGGAAAAAATGGATGCGCCTATTCAATCTGGCAGGATTACGGCAGATAAATGTGCCGCGCTTTCCTCAAGCCTAATCAAATTGGATAAAGCAGATGCATTTTTCATTTGTGGTCCGGAAGAAATGACACTCGCAGTGCGCGATTATTTGAAAGCCCAGTCGGTCGATCCTAAGAAAATTCATGTAGAACTGTTTACAACAGCAGGAGTACTTGCTAGAAAGCAACAGGTGAAAAAAGTGCAATCGGATAATGCCCCAGCCAGCAAGATCATCGTGAAACTTGACGGCCGGAGCTTCGATTTCAAATTGCCTTTTGAAGGTGAGAGTATTTTGGATGCGGCTTTGAAACAGGGCGCTGATCTTCCCTTTGCCTGTAAGGGTGGGGTTTGCTGTACCTGCAAGGCTAAGCTGATTGAAGGCGAAGTGGATATGGATGTAAACTACGGACTGGAACCAGAGGAGATTGAGCAAGGTTTTATCCTAACCTGTCAGAGTCACCCACGCACAGAACAAGTGGTTGTAGACTACGACTATCGTTAAGCTAACAATTGGTAGCTTTTCTTGTTAATTTTGAATACCAATCATTTGATATGAATACCATTGATCTGGAGAAGCAATTTCAAGACAAAATTGATCGTGAGATCCGCATTGAGCCGCGCGATTGGATGCCGGAGAAATACCGCCAGACCCTGATTCGTCAGATTAGTCAGCACGCCCACAGCGAAATCGTTGGCATGTTGCCTGAAGGTAACTGGATTACCCGCGCCCCATCGCTTCGCCGCAAAGCCATTTTGCTAGCCAAAGTACAGGATGAAGGCGGTCATGGTCTCTATCTCTACAGTGCAGCAGAAACACTGGGCATTACCCGTGATCAGATGTATGAGCAATTGCACTCCGGCAAAGCCAAATATTCTTCCATCTTCAATTATCCAACGCTCACTTGGGCTGATATGGGTGCCATTGGTTGGCTGGTAGATGGCGCAGCCATCATGAACCAAGTGCCTTTGTGCAGAGCCAGTTATGGTCCTTATGCCAGAGCCATGGTGCGTATCTGCAAGGAAGAAAGCTTTCACCAACGTCAGGGTTTTGAATTATTGCTCAGCCTGAGCAAGGGCAGCGAAGCACAGCGCAAAATGTGTCAGGATGCCATCAATCGTTGGTGGTGGCCCAGTATCATGATGTTTGGTCCAACAGATGATGCCAGCCCCAACAGCGAGCAAAGCATGCGCTGGAAGATCAAGCGCTTCAGCAATGATGAACTGCGGCAGAAATTTGTAGACATGATTGCTGAGCAGGTGAAAATCTTGGGCATGACTTTACCAGATCCGGATTTGAAATGGAATGAAGCGCGTGGGCATTATGATTTTGGTGCCATCAATTGGGAAGAGTTTTGGCAGGTGATTAGTGGTAATGGTCCGTGCAATAAACAAAGACTGGACACACGACGCAAAGCATGGGAAGATGGCGCTTGGGTAAGAGAAGCTGCTGCAGCACATGCAGCCAAAAAAGCAGCACGCACACAACAGCATGCTGCATAAAACAGTAATACTATGAAACAATATATCTGCAAATATTTCTACGGCGATTATGGCGAAGGCCGCAATGGTGCTGCTGATATCAGTACCGGACAGGCGAAACAAGAATGGCCATTGTGGGAAGTGTTTATCCGCAGCAGGCAAGGCTTAGACCACAAGCATGTGGGTAGCTTGCATGCAGCTGATGCACAGATGGCTATTGAAAATGCCCGTGATGTCTATACCCGTAGAATGGAAGGCGTGAGCATTTGGGTGGTGGAGAGCAAGCATATTCATGCATCTAATCCGGATGAAGCAGCAAGTTTTTACGATCCTGCAAATGATAAGGTTTATCGCCATCCAACATTCTATGATTTGCCGGATGCGGTGAAGCATATGTGAGGATAAGGCAAAAGTGAAAAGCCAAAATCCAAAAGTGACAAGTTTTAGTTACGCTAAAGCTTTGGTAAACAGGCAAAAGTGACAAGCAGGTCAAGAAGCACCTGCACAAAAAATGAACATGTATTCTCCGTTAATACGATACACATTACACCTCGCTGATAATGCCCTCATCATGGGGCATCGTTGCAGTGAATGGTGTGGACATGGGCCAGTGCTGGAGCAGGATATCGCTTTAGCGAATCTTGCTTTGGATTATGTAGGCACTGCTAGAAATTTTTATCAGCATGCTGCTGAAATGATTAATGCAGCTGATCCTGTACAACAAGCCACAGAAGATAGTCTGGCTTATTTGCGTGATGCAGGTGATTTTTACAACAACCATATTGCTGAATTACCCAATGGCGACTGGGCACAGACAACATTGAAAGAGTTTTTCTTTAGTGTATACCAACAAGGTGTGTATCGTCAGCTCATGTATAGCAGTGATGCACAGATTGCCGCTGTTGCAGAAAAAGGGTTGAAAGAAATCGATTACCATGTGCGTTGGAGTAGTGAGTGGGTGGTTCGTTTGGGTGATGGAACTGAAGAAAGTAAAGATCGATTGCTGAAAGCATTAGATGAAGTGTGGTTGCATACGGGAGAATTATTTGCAAGTGATGATCATGATGCGCAACTCATTCAGGAAAACATTGCGGCAGATTTGCAACTCGTGTATACGCATTGGAGAACAACTGTGGAGAAGGTATTTGAAGAAGCCACTATTGCAGTTCCTGCACCTGCGAAAACTGCTGCTTGGATGGGCAATGGTCGCAAAGGCATTCATACAGAACATTTGGGTTATATACTTGCTGAAATGCAATACCTGCAGCGAGCTTATCCCGGTTGCGAATGGTAATGACAAGCACTACTCAACATACCGTTGAATTTATTTATGCCATTCTGGAAACCGTTGCTGATCCCGAAGTGCCGGTTTTGAGTATTCTGGATCTGGGTATTGTACGTGATGTGCAACTCAAGGACGATGGTTTTCATATTATTATTACACCTACCTATTCTGGTTGTCCTGCAACAGAAATGATTCAACTGCAGATTCGAATGGCATTGCTCGAAAATGGTATTCAGCATTTTCAAATCGAACATCGCCTATCTCCGGCCTGGACAACCGATTGGATGACAGAAGCAGGGAAACAAAAATTGCAGGCGTATGGAATTGCGCCTCCTGAGAAAAAATTTGCTATTCCTGAAGATGGCGTTACTTGTCCACAGTGCCACTCAACAAATACCCGATTAGTGAGTGCTTTTGGCTCTACTGCCTGCAAAGCTTTGTATCAATGCAGCGATTGCAAAGAGCCATTTGACTACTTTAAGTGTCATTGATTATTCCAGTGCTACCGGCGAGGTTTTGCTCACCCAATCAACCGATTTACGTAAAAACTTGGGCGCACGGATACGTATACCCAGATACACTTGTATGCTGTAGAAATACTTCTCCATCTTATCTATTTCTTCAATCTGGTGTGCATAGGAGCGAATCATGGCATCAATACCATAGTAATAGTACTGGCCATTATAACCTAATGAGGTCTGTACCAAATAGCCGGTAGTTAGTCGGGTGCCTTTGAGTAAAACCAATTGGTTATTGGTATTATAACTGTCTGATTTAAAAAAGTCGGCGCCAATACTTGGTCCCGCTGAACCACTCAAGTACCATTTTGGCGTAATCACCCAGGTGGCGCTTATTGGTAAGAGTAGATTGATATCTGTACTTCTTGTTATTGAATTGCTGATGCTAGAATCAGCTACTGCATTGCGTAAGCGATAATTGGCAAATAGCAAGGAAGGCAGAAAACTAATGGCTGATTTTTTTTGTACTTCCGTGCCGCCCTTCAATGCAGCAGTAGAGAAATTTCTATTGACATTGTATCGTATCAGTAACTGTGTGGTGGTAGATTCAAGATCCGGGAAAGTGATGTATTTGATATTGCCGAGTTGTGTGCGATAATCATTGCTGTTACGCATATAAAAACCCTTCATACGCGTGTGTTCTCCGGACAAATACCAGCGTTTCAAATTAACACCTGCGCCCAAACTAAAGCGGCTGGTTTCACCTTTTGCAGGATTACCCGGATTGATCAGGCCTGGTGTAAAGCTGATGCCCGCATCAACGAAACGATAACTAATGCCTAAATGCATATTGTTGATTTCGCTGGGTGCAAGAAAAATCCTGAATCTGTCAGGATAGAATAAGCGCAATTCTGTTTGTTTGGTACTATACCAAGTATCAATGTGGAGTAATGAGTCGTAGCTGAGTATATAATCCGTCCGTTTTTTGGAAACTCGTTTTGTGCTGTCTTGTGCAAATGCAAAAGATATGGAGCAGGCAAGTATGACGATGATATACCTCAAACTGAGTGGTTACTATTCAAATGTAGTAATCCTCTTTCATTGTGCGAGCTCAGCAGGCTTTTGTATGTTTGTAACTCAATCTTGCCAATGGACTCCATTCTTTTTACCGTACAGGATAATGTGGCGTATATCACGCTCAACAGGCCAGATAAATTCAATGCATTTAACAGGCCGATGGCTATGCGCTTGCAAGAAGTATTGGATTTGTGTGCTGCAGATGAAAATATCCGTGCCGTATATCTTACCGGTAATGGAAAAGCATTCTGCGCCGGACAGGATTTACAGGAAGTATTGGATCCGGAAGGGCCGGGCATGAACAGAATTTTGTCTGAGCATTACAATCCGATCGTACGCAAAATCCAGGCTTTGGAAAAGCCTGTGGTTGCCGCTGTGAATGGTGTTGCTGCCGGTGCCGGTGCCAATCTCGCTTTGTGTTGTGATATTGTGGTGGCAACTGCATCTGCGTCTTTTATACAAGCGTTCTCCAAAATTGGATTGATACCCGATACAGGCGGTACCTTCTTTTTACCAAGATTGATTGGTTGGCAGAAAGCCAGTGCGTTGATGATGCTGGGCGATAAGGTGGATGCCGCGGAAGCAGAAAGATTGGGTATGTTATATAAAGTATATGCAGATGAACAATTTGCAGATGCTTCTAAGCAATTGGCTCAGCAGCTTGCACTAATGCCTACCAAGGGATTGGCGTATACCAAGAAAGCCTTGCAATGGGCTTTTTCGCATACATTGGATGAGCAGTTGATGAATGAAGACAAGCTGCAGCAGCGAGCGGCTTCAACAGCAGATTTCAAGGAAGGTGTACAAGCATTTGTAGAAAAGAGAAAACCAGTTTTTACAGGTAAATAAGCAGTATGTCAACAGTAGCTAAAAAAATAATCGATACCATGATGCAGACAGATGCTTACAGCAGCTGGCTGGGTATTGAGCGTGTGGAGGAAAGAGAAGGCTACTGCAAACTGCGCATGACGGTGCGTGCTGAAATGTGCAATGGCTTTGAAATTGCACATGGTAGCATAACTTATGCATTGTGCGACAGCTGTCTGGCTTTTGCTTCTAACAGCCGGGGCAGGCAGGCTGTTTCTGTGGAAACCTCCATTGCCCATATTGCACCAGTAAAGATTGGTGATGTTATTACTGCCGAAAGTACGGAAGAGAGTTTTACCAATCGTTTCTGCATTTACTCTGCTACGGTTACCAATCAGCGCGGAGAGAAAGTAGCACTTTTCAAAGGTGTGTATTACAGAAGTGAAAAAGAGTGGTTGACTACCTGATTACTTGAATACCACATAAGCAAGAATCAGCCAGATGATCCCTTTGCCCAGAAAGAACAGAAACCCCCAGAGGCCTAGTTTCTTCAATGCGTTCCGCAGTTTCTCTTTTTTGAGTAGTTGCCTCATCTGCTAATAACTTGATAGGTTTTAAAATCACTTGTCATGGGTGATGGCTGTCCGGCCGCTTTGGCTTTTCTGATATCTTCAAAACCGCGCGCATGGCCTTGTATAAAGGCTTCGCTCTTAGTCCAGTCCTGAAAGGCCTGTTCTGATGTCCAGAAACTCACAACCAAATAGTTGTCATCATCCTGATTAGGTTTTAGCACATACATGTCTACAAAGCCGGGTAATGTATCGATGGCTTTTTTTCTGGTACCAAATAGGTATTCAAATCTTTCTCTGTATTCAGGTGTACAACGGATGTAGTTGACAGCAACAAAATTTTTCTCCATACTTTTAATTTGTTGTCAGCGAAACTATTCTTCCGAAAAGTGCAGGTGATGCCGTTTCGGGAAAAGCATTTTACGAAATCAGTAATTCTATGTTTTACGCATTCAAAGGATATCAGCCGGTAGTGCATCCCAGTGCTTATGTACATCCACAAGCAGTGGTTACCGGCCATATCATTATTGGTAAGGATGTATATATTGGTCCTGGCGCAGCTATTCGTGGCGATTGGGGTAAGATTGTGATTGAAGACGGCTGTAATGTGCAGGAGAATTGTACCATTCATATGTTTCCCGGTGTTACTGTTACACTGCATGCTGGTGCACATATTGGCCATGGTGCAGTGATACATGGCGCAACGATTGGTAAGAATTGCCTGGTAGGTATGAATGCAGTGGTGATGGATAATGTGGTTTTAGGTGATGAATGTATTGTTGGTGCTTTGAGTTTTATCAAAGCAGATGAAATATTTCCAGCGCGTAGTTTGATTGTAGGTAATCCTGCCAAGCGCATCAAGGAAGTGAGTGATGAAATGATTGAATGGAAAACGGAAGGCACAAAATTGTATCAGCAGTTGCCGGCTGAGATGTATGGAACAGCAATACCATGTGAGCCACTTCGAGAAGTTCCTGCGCATTATGCTGATCAGGCAGCAGTGTATACCACATGGAATCAGCAGCAAAAAGCTGAGTAGGATTGTTGGCGATGCAGTGAGTGACACAAGCGGTGTTGCTGTATGTACTGCTGCTCGCTCCATAATGCCTATCTTCGCAGCAATTCACAACTGTGTCTGAAAGAAACTTCATAGACTATATCCGTATTTTTTGTCGCTCCGGTAATGGCGGTCCGGGCAGCAAGCATTTTGCACGTACTAAGTATAACCCGCAGGCAGGGCCTGATGGGGGTGATGGTGGTCGTGGCGGACATATTATTCTGCGCGGCAATACACAGTTGTGGACCTTACTGCATTTGCGTTATTACAAGAATGTATTAGCAGAACATGGTGAGCCTGGTAATAAGAACAATATGACGGGCCGCGATGGTAAGGACATCATTATTGAAGTGCCATTGGGTACTGTTGCACGTGATGAAGAAACAGGTGAGATTGAAGCGGAGATTTTAGAAGATGGCCAAGAAGTGATTTGGATGAAGGGTGGTAAGGGCGGATTGGGTAATGCCAATTTTGCAACAGCTACCAACCAGGCACCTGAATATGCGCAACCGGGTATTCCTGGTATTGAAGGTTGGAAAACCTTGGAGTTGAAAGTATTGGCCGATGTGGGTTTGGTGGGTTTCCCCAATGCAGGTAAATCAACTTTGTTATCAGTGATTACTGCGGCAAAGCCGAAGATTGCGAATTACGCATTCACTACATTGGTACCGCAATTGGGTATGGTGGAATACCGCGAGGGCAGATCATTTTGTATTGCTGATTTACCGGGTATTATTGAAGGAGCATCTGAAGGAAAGGGTTTGGGACATCGTTTCTTGCGTCATATTGAGCGTAATGCTGTGTTGTTGTTTTTGATACCAGCAGATAGCAATGATCACAAAAAAGAATTTGATATTCTCAGGAATGAATTGGAAATGTATAATCCTGAAATGCTACAAAAAGATTTTCTGATTGCCATTAGTAAGTCGGATATGCTGGATGATGAATTGAAAGAAGCCATCAGTAAAGAACTACCGAAAGAAGTGCCGCATTTGTTTATCTCTTCCATGACACAACAAGGATTGATGGAATTGAAAGATGCACTCTGGCAGATACTTAACAAGCCTGTAACAGACTAATTCAATTTTCCGCTTTTATTTTGGGTTACCTTTTCTTACCTGCAGGTATTAAGGGTATACAGCAGTATTTATTGCGATCGCACACTGCTTTACTCCCGATTGTTTCCATTGAAGAAGACCTCTGACTAGCCTTGCCGGATTTTTAACTAAAAACCGGACAAACATGTATCAATCAAACTGGAGCAAGATGACAAGAACGATTCTGATGGGCAGTATGCTCGCAACCGCCGTAATGACCGGCACCACTGCATTTGCAGAGAAAGTAAGTAACACAACAGCTGAGATTAATTCAGCAAAATCTACCGTTAAATTTTTGGGTACTGATGCGGATAATTTCTGGTTCCATGTGCAGTACAACAACCCTTCTGGCAGTAATTTCTTCCTGACTGTGCTGGATGAAAGCGGCGAAGAAATTTACAGTGGTAAGTTTTCTGATAAAACTTTTACCAAGCGTTTTTCTTTACCACGTTTCGAGGGTTATAAGACTATTTCGTTTGTAATTGAATCTTCGAAGAGCAATTACAAAGAGCGTTTCGATGTGCAATTTAAGCAACGTAGCGAAGAAGAAGTAGTGGTAATTAAGAAGTAATCATACATAGGCGCACTGCTATGGCAGTGTGCCTTTCTTTTGTATCATATTTCTTTTTACAGCAGGTAGCACAAGCTGATCACTCAGATCGGGTTTAATATCCTTGTTCTGAATCAGTGGTGTAGAACCTGATCCGTCGAAGAATGTCCAGTTTTTTCCGCCATCACGCGATTCGCCAATGAGTGGTGTGATGGAGTGCATAACAATGCCAGAGAAATCAATCTCTACAATTTGTTCAATTACGCACTGTATATCTGTTTTGGTGAATACGATCTGAAGCAGTTTACCTGCGCTGGCTTTTTTCACAGCGGTATCTGGTAAAGCTTTCATCTGTGTTTCGATGGCTGCAATAAAAGCTTCGTCGCCACCCATCAGGTCTTTAACGCCCTTGTGGTTGAATCGGGCAAATTGAACCCAGTTGCGCTGCAGAAACATCTGCATCATGCTGTCTGCTTTATTGATAATGATTGGGGCGATGCTGGCTGAATCCTGCTGCGCCTGACTGAGCAAACTCAGGCACAGAAAGAAAAGGGTTAAGATGTGTTTGCGCATATATGAAGATATTTTTTCTTTTGCACAGTTGTGTGGAATTTCTTCTTAATGTGCTGAGCAGTCGTATTAACTTAGTTTGATGCAACAGCAATGCTTTTTTTGTGGACATGCAGTAAAGCTGATTCATGTGCATGGGCATTATCAGTGTCCTGTTTGTGGAACCAACGCCATGCCTTGTTGCGATGGGGACAATTGTGATACCAATATTATACTGAGAATTAGTTCTGACACAGCGATTAATCCGGGTGAGATGCCAAGCAGCCTACCTGAAATTACTGAACAAGCAGTTGAAGTACAGACTAAGTAAACAATCCGGACTTATCTATGTAATTTTAGGCGAGTCATTTAATGACTTCATTCATGATGAAAAGATTGCTGCTGCTTATCCTGACAGGATGTATTGTGCATTTCAGTAATGCTCAGTCTGTTCCACAGAAAGACGTAAAAGATATTCTAAGAGCGATCACCAAAAATAATCTTACCACTGTAGAAGTGGATACTTTGGAGCGTAACAGAACTTATCTGAATATTCTTCCTGTTGTTGGTTACTCTCCACCTTATGGTTTTTTAGCTGGGGCTGGTGTAAGCCTCGGTAGAATTCTGGGTAGTACAGGCACCCCTTTGGTTTCCTCAGCCCTGGTGAACGTAAGTGTCACAACTAAAAATCAAACCATTTTCATAGCCCGCAGCAATGTGTACTTGCCTGGCGGAGACTGGATTTTACAGGGCGACTGGCGCTTATTGTTTTTTACACAACCTACTTATGGTACTGGTATTTATTTTGGAGGTACAGATCAGCTAAGTCTGAATGGTAATCCAGTTACCCTTCGTAGAGATGAACAGGATATGGAGTTTAATTATGTCCGGTTTTATCAGTCAGTTTTTAGGCGCATACAAGGCTCTTTGTATGCAGGTATCGGATTATCAGTTGATCATCATTTTAATATTGATGATCAGACATTGGATTTGAATAATGCACAGCCTAATTATACAGCACATTACCTGAACAATATTCGCAACAATATTCCCCTTACACGTACTACAGCCAATGGGCTAAGTCTTAATGTACTTTGGGATAATCCCATCAATACCTATGAAGGTTGGTATGCACAATTGGGTTATCGAATGAACACTAGATTTCTGGGCAGTAATGTTCCCAGTCAAGTGTTTTCTTATGACCTGCGCTTCTATCTGCATCCAAAACCATCAAGCAAAGAGCATGTATTTGCATTATGGAACTGGGGTCAAATCTTGACTAGTGGAAAACTGCCTTATTTGGCTATGCCTTCAATTGCATGGGATACCTATAATCGTTCCGGCAGGGGATACATACAAGGAAGATTTCGTGGTGAGAGTATGTTGTATTCTGAAGCCGAATATCGTTTCCCCCTCACCAGAAACCGACTTTTAGGCGGTGTGGTATTCTTAAATGGTACTACTGCTTCTGCTAAGCTTTCCGGGCAGTCACTCCTGCGTGCTGTAGCACTTGGTTATGGCGCAGGGCTTCGCGTTAAGATGAGTAAGAAAACGCGAACCAATGTAACAGTAGATATGGGGTTTGGCCAAAAAGGTTCTTCCGGAATATTTATCAATCTTCAGGAATTTTTCTAACTTAAAGCTCCTAAAAATTTGTCATGAGAATCTTATCTAAATGCCTGTTGCTTTTTTGTGCAACGCTGTTTTTTTCCTGTGCTTCAACCCGTATTGATAAAAGCTGGAGAGATCCTGATGTATCAGTTGATACTGCTTCTTTGAAAAAAGTGTTAGTAGTTGCTTTGCTGAAGGATGAAGCCAATAGAAGAAGTGCAGAGGACAAGATGGCTTCCCTAATGAATGGCAAGGGCGTTGTTTCTTATAATCTGCTTACGCAGAACTCCATTAAAGAGAGTGATGAGGTTTGGAAAGCAAAGCTGAAAAATGACGGATTTGATGGTGCGCTTGTCATGCGATTGGTAGATGTTGATAAGGAAGTTAATTATACACCCGGCAATATCAGCACTTATCCTGTTTATTACCGCGGATTTCATGGATACTGGCGTGTAGGTTGGAACTCTTATTATACGCCTGGCAGTTATAATACAACACAGAATTATTCCATCGAAACAAACGTCTATAGTTTCCGCTCTGATAAGCTCATCTGGACAGGTCTTACAACAACGAGCAATCCTTCCAAACTAGACAAAATGGTAGCAGAAGTTACTACTGTTGTTTTTGACAAAATGAAAAAAGAAGGCTTTTTGAAATAAGTATTCATTCATCAATCACAATAAAGCAACCACATGAAAAAAATTATCTGTGCATTTGTAATCACAATTTGCGGACTTACCGCAGCTGAAGCCCAGTTGTCCCTGCCTAAGTCTGTTCAGGATGCTGCTTCCTCTGCAGTGAAGAATTTCGTAAAGCCACCTGCTATTGGTGATGTTGGGAAAACTACCGGTTCTATTGTAAATGAATTGACGAGTAAACTTGGTTTAGGCGCGGCACAAAAGCCACAACTTACTGATGCAATTGGTTCTTTTCTGAAGGACAAAAGTGGTATCCTCAGTTTAGCTGGTACCAATCCTAAGGATTACCTGGCTAAGTTCAATCCGCTGCAGCAAGGTTTGTTTGGAAAACTGAAGGGGATACTCGGTGCAGCAAAATTTGCCGACTTCCTGAAGTTGAAACCTTCTGGAGCCGGAAGTGCATTGAGTAATTTATTTTTCTAAGCACACTACTCATTATGCAATCAAAAGCAACAACAGTTGAAGCCTATCTGCAGGAATTGCCTGCTGATAGGCTTCCTGCTATGGAAGCCCTACGCAAAGCGATTAAGAAGAATATGCCCAAAGGTTTTCAGGAGCAGATGAACTATGGGATGATCGGTTATGTGGTACCACACAAGCTTTATCCCAAAGGGTATCATTGTAACCCAACTGATCCTTTGCCTTTCATGAATATTGCTTCACAGAAGAATTTTATTGCAGTCTACCATATGGGTATTTATGCCAACCCGGCCTTGCTTAAATGGTTTACTACTGAGTATGGCAAACGCGCCAAGGGTAAGCTGGATATGGGCAAGAGCTGCATTCGCTTTAAAAAGCCTGAACAAATTCCTGTTGACCTAATTGGCGAACTGGCAGCCAAAATGAGCCCGGCAGATTGGATTACCCTATATGAAAGTGCTTTTAAAAAATAGGGTTATTGCGTTCCACATTTGAGTGCTAGTAATCTTGCATTGGCATCTCTATTGTTCTTACTCTTAGCAAAGGTATAATCGCTACAGGCTTCTTCTTTCTTATTCAAGGCTTCATAACACTTACCCCTGTTTAGGTATACATTATCATTACCCGTAGTTAATAAGGAAATCACTTTTGTGTAATCAGCAATAGCTTGGTCATATTGTTTCATCTGATGCAATAAAAGTGCTCTATTCCAATATCCGTTATACTCAGTTGGATAGAGTTTAATTTGGCTTCCATAATCTTTTAATGCAGTAGCAGTATCCTTTTGTTTCAGACTAATCGTAGCATGCCAAATGAGCGCATCTTTATTTTTGGCGTCTTGTTTCAGCATTTTATTGATATCGAACATGGCGCTATCTAACTTATTTAAATTAGCATAAGCAACACCACGATAGAGATACACACTATCGTTTTTGGTTTTACCCTCTATGGCTTTTGTGAGTTGTTGAATAGCATTTGGATATTTTTTAAAAGATGTAAAAGCAACCCCCCTGATATATTGAATATCCTGTTCTGTTATTTTGATCTTAGTCTTATAAAAGACATCTGTATAAGCACTGTCTTTCCACTGGGCACCAGTGAAGGTATTGGCCCATTTCGCTCCAATGACATTACCATCAGGTTTGATCAAATAGCCTTGAGCGGGTACTATGTTATCAGCTGAGCTTGAGTAATAAATAGTTTTTGTTGAGCCAAGGAAGATGCGTTTATCAGGATACTGTATTTCCATAAAATATCCATCAGAAAATTTCTCTGCTATGATGAAAACACCATCATCTAAAAGCCAGTATTTACCTTGAGTGTTGAGTTTCCCATCAAAATTTCCTTCATAGTATATTTTACCTGACCGATAGTATTTACCAGACCCACTTGCAGAACCTGCTACAAAGTTGCCCTCGTACCAATCTGTTTGACTAAAGTACCTTTTGCCGTTTCCGCTTAATGTTCCTAACAAATAGCTACCTTCTTCCCATGTGCCATTGGCAAAGACTTTTTTACCTTTTCCATCAAGAAAACCATTCCTAAAATTACCGGTATATATGTGTCCGCTTTTGTATTTATAATAACCTTCTCCGTTTAAGTTGCGACCTTTAAATATGCCTGCTGACGAGTCGCCATTTGATTTTATTTGTATTCCTTTACCATTTTCTACACCATTTACAAAATCGCCTTCATAACGATAGCCTAAGGAAGTAAACCAGGCTTTTGCAAAGCCATTCAGATAACCATTATCGAAATAACCTACTGAGCTATCCTTATTCGCTTTGACGAGTTTTCCATATCCGCGTAGTGTGTCCCGTACAAATTCACCATCATATATTTCGCCATCTGCAAGAATGCTTTTTCCTTTTCCGTGTCTTTTATCATCCTGCCAATAACCTTCATAGCGCCGCTTATTTGGGTAGTACATGATGCCATAGCCATTTCTGAAATCATTTTTAAACTCACCTTCATAGAGGTGTCCATCGGGCCAGGTCATTTTTCCTTTTCCATTTTTCTCACTATTCATCCAGTTACCTTCATAAACTCTTTTGTCCTTATAAACTTGCTTGCCAAAACCTGTACGTTTTCCAACAGACCAGTTACCTTCAAAACTGCTGCTGTCGGGCGAGTAAATGCTACCTTTCCCTTCCCAGTAACCATCTTTGATTCCCCCTATATATTTTCGCCCATCCTTATAGTAAAAAGTGCATTGCCCAGTTGCATAGCCATTTATCCAATCTGATTCGAGCACCTCTCCGTTGCTATAGGTCATTTTCCCTTTTCCATTGGTATACCCTCCTTTGAAATAACCTTCATACGTATCCCCATTTTTATATTGATACTTGCCAAAGCCATTGGAGCAATCGCCACTAAGGCATTTTTGTGCGCTTGCATTTGTGGTAAAGAGCATGTAAAGAATAAACAGGCTGTATAACTTTCTCATAGAAGGTTGTTTGGGTGGTCAATCTCTATGAATTTACACAAATAGAAAATACCGCAGTTGTGGTATTTTTGATCAAAACTGTCTACATGAAGCGAATCATGATGCTTGTTATTATGCTGAGCATTTTATTTTCGGCTATCGCGCAAAAATCTGCTTCAACAAAACCCATGCTGCCGCCTGCGATTAGCAATGTGCAACAGACTGCCAATAGTATTGCAGGTGAATTAACGGGAAGGCTTGGGTTGAATCCATCAAAAATGCCACAATTGATACCGCTTTTGCAGCGATACCTGCAGCAGAAATCTTTGATCAATTCATTGGCAACAACTAATAAGGAGGAATATCAGGCTAAATTCAAGTCCTTGCAAACTGCGCTGTTTGATCAGCTGCGGGGCGTACTAGGGCCTGATAAGTTTGCCCTGTTTCAAAAGTTGCAATCCTCTGCCAGGAATACAAATGCTGCGCATTTGTTCTACTAAATAAAAAGTCCCGCAGTTGCGGGACTTATATTCTTAAATCGCTTCCAGCTGCATTTTCTTTTGCTGCTTCTTGCGATCCTCTTCATCGAGTATGGTTTTACGCATACGAATGTAGTTTGGCGTAACCTCGATACACTCATCAAACTGAATATATTCCATACACTCTTCCAAAGTCAACAAGGTTTTTGGTGCAATATTGGTAGCTGCATCACTACCGCTGGCGCGGTGGTTGGTGAGCTTCTTGCCTTCGTTACTGTTAATTACCAGATCGCCAGGCTTATTGTTTTCACCTACAATCATACCTGCGTATACATCTTCACCTGGATCTACAAAGAAGGTACCTCTGTCTTGTAATTTATCCAAAGAGTATGCAGTAGTTACGCCGGCTTCTTTTGCAATTAGTACACCATTGTTACGGCCGGGGATTGGTCCTTTCCAAGGCTTGTATTCTAAGAAGCGGTGCGCCATGACAGCTTCACCGGCAGTTTGGGTTAGCATTTGTGTACGCATACCTATCAATCCGCGTGAAGGAATTTCAAATTCCAGGTGTTGCATTTCACCCTTGGTTTCCATCACATGCATTTCACCTTTGCGGCGTGTTACCAGGTCAATTACTTTAGAAGCAAATTCCTGAGGTACATCTACCACGAGGGTTTCGTATGGCTCACACTTCACGCCATTGACTTCTTTCAAGATTACCTGCGGCTGACCAACCGTTAATTCATAGCCTTCTCTGCGCATGGTTTCGATCAGGATACCCAAGTGAAGGATACCGCGACCGTATACCATGAAACTATCACCACTATCCGTATCCTGTACGCGTAGTGCCAGGTTCTTTTCTGTTTCTTTCATCAGTCGGTCACGCAAGTGACGTGAGGTAACGAACTTACCATCCTTACCAAAGAAAGGAGAGTTGTTGATGCTGAACAGCATGTTCATTGTAGGTTCGTCTACGCTAATGACTGGTAATGCTTCCGGATTTTCTGCATCAGCAATGGTATCGCCGATATTGAAATCTTCGATACCTACAACGGCACAAAGATCACCGGCGAAAACTTCTCCAATTTTCTTCTTGCCCATGCCTTCAAATACATAGAGTTCACGCACACGTTGCTTCTTCTGTGTACCATCAGCTTGCATCAATACAATCTGCTGACCTTCTTTGATACTACCACGGCTTACTTTACCGATAGCAATACGGCCAAGGAAAGAAGAATAATCCAATGAAGTAATCTGTAACTGCAGGTTGCCTTCACTCACTTTGGGTTCTGGTACATATTTGATGATACCATCCATTAGTGGGGTAATATCTTCACAAGCTTCATTCTTATCATTGAACCAGCCATTCTTACCGCTACCATAATAAGTAGGGAAGTTCAGCTGCTCTTCTGTTGCATCTAGGTTAAAGAACAATTCAAATACGGCATCATGCACTTCATCAGGGCGACAGTTAGGCTTATCTACCTTATTGATCACCACGATTGGGCGCAGGTTCAGTTGTAATGCTTTTTGCAGTACAAAGCGAGTCTGAGGCATTGGGCCTTCAAAAGCATCTACAAGGAGAATTACCCCATCTGCCATTTTCAATACACGCTCTACCTCACCACCAAAATCGGCGTGGCCTGGTGTGTCAATTACGTTGATTTTTACGCCTTTATACTCTACAGCGGCGTTTTTGGAAAAGATCGTGATACCACGTTCTCTTTCCAGGTCATTATTGTCCATGATCAGTTCACCAGTCTCCTGATTTTCACGGAAGACCTTGGTGGTGTGCAGAATACGGTCTACCAAGGTGGTTTTACCGTGGTCTACGTGGGCAATAATGGCGATGTTTCTAATTTGCATATAAAAATTTTCATTGAGGATCAACAGGTTAACGCTGTAGATTCCAGAAATAGTTTGCAAAGGTAGGCTTTTGCTACGGGCTGCCGAAATGCTTGGGATAATTTGACTATTTGGTCATACAAAGCGAATGAATTGTTATCTCATTTCTTACACTACTTAAAAAGCTTTGTGGCCATTCGTTTTAAAGCAAGTTCATGGAACAAATTATTCAATTAGACAGGCAAATCAGTCTGTTTTTTAATGGCTTTGTTGGTAAGCATATTTCCTTCGACGCTATCGTCTTTTTTCAATCTAACAATAATGTACTTAAAGCCGGCCTTATCATGCTGACTATTTGGGGCTTGTGGTTTATACAGGACGCACAAACCCGCGAAAGAAGAATTCGGTTAAGTATGACTATCCTCGCTAGTTTGTTGGCAATTGCCGTTGGTCGTTTTCTGGTAATGGTATTTCCGCACAGAATGCGTCCAATTAATGACCCTTCATTGGGTTTACATATTCCCGAAGAGGTAAATATGTATGCTTGGGATGCTTTGAGCTCTTTCCCAAGTGATCATGCGGTCTTATTTTATGCGCTATCCGTTTCTTTATTTGTTGTTTCGAAGCGGGTTGGTTTGTTTTTCATGTTTTCATCTGTCATCCTAATTCTATTCCCCAGAGTTTATCTCGGTTACCATTTTGCTACAGACCTGATTGTAGGGGCAATGGTTGGTGCCGCTATAGGATATTTTGTAACGAAGAGTCAGTGGGTCTATCAACAAATTGATCGTTACTTCTTTATTACAGAGCGATATCAGCAGTTTTTTTATCCGTTCATGTTTTTAGTTACCTATCAGTTTTGCGAGATGTTCTCTGATATTCGTGCGTTTTTTGATATTATGCACTAGGCAAAGTTTTTAGTAGCTTGGTGCTTAATGAAAGCAGACAAGCAACCTGAGACATTCCGACTCATTTTAAAAGTAGCGGGTATTTACAATTTGCTTTGGGGCGCATGGGTAGTATTATTTCCCATGCATTTTTTTGAGCTTACCGGATTAGCACCTATCAATCACCCAATGATATGGCAGGGCATGGGTATGGTAATTGGTGTATATGGCCTTGGTTATTGGTGGGCTGGTGATGATCCCATGCGGCATTGGCCTATTGTGGCAGTTGGTTTTCTGGGTAAAATATTCGGACCTGTGGGATTTATCTATCATTATTGGTTAGGTAATGTGCCGGCCTCTTTTGGATTTATGCTGATCACCAATGACCTGATTTGGTGGGTACCTTTCGGCATGATCCTTTATCAGGCTTATCAAAACGAAAAGAAATAATATGCAGCTGATTGCTTTATATACGATGGCGGCTTTTTACTTTGTTGCCGGGCTCAATCACTTTCTGAATGCAAGGTTCTATATGCCATTGATACCGGCTTATTTGTCGAATTGGCGTAATCTGATCAATATAGTTTCCGGCATTGCAGAGATGCTGCTCGCTATAGGGTTGCTTTTTGAAGCAACCCGTTTATGGTCGGTCTATGCCATTATCATTATGCTGATTGCTTTTATACCTGCTCATGTTTGGATGATTCAGCAAGGCAATTTTAAACTCGGCAAGATTAAGATCACACCATTGATTGCCTGGGTAAGATTACTGGTGATTCATCCGCTTTTGATACTCTGGGCCTGGTGGGTTCGATAACAGACTTAATGTATCTACTGCTTACTCGTCTTGATCATATAAAACACGTAACTTCCGTGAAAGTGCTTTCATGATTTTTTTGCGAATAGCAGCAATACTTTTTTTGTCTTGTTTCAGCCTTACTGTTCTTGCTCAAAATAATTGTGCCTGTAAACGCACACAAGCGGAAGCATCGCAGCAGCAGCAGTTTATACAAACCCTACTGAAATCCAATCAGCCCGCATGCCAGGCAGAAGGTTGGCAGTTGGTTGCAGATAGTCTTGTGGAAACAACTGATTTCGCTGGAGCGGTAAAAGCTTTAGAAAAAGCCGGTCAGTTATTCGATGCACTGAAATGTCCCGAGTCAGAGCGAAAAGCATTCTACAGAAGATGGGTTGCACTGTCAGATCATCAGGCTGCTTTCGATCAGTCATTTAGTTATCAGTTGAAACTGCTTCGCATCGCAGAAGCCGAAAAGAATGATGCTGAAGCGGCGGGTATTTTATTGGGTATGGCTCAGGTTTTCAATAGACAAAAGCAATCTGCCAATGGTATCCGCTATGCACGGCGTGCTGCAGTATTGATTGAGCAATTGCCTGCATCAGCACAAAAAGCCAATCTGTTGAATAAACTAACTGCACGTTATTTCTATTATTATCAAGACCACCGGGAAGCTGCTTATGCAGATACCGCTCAGCAGTATGTAGAAAAGGCCTTGTCTGTAGCAGAAAAACTTGGAGACAACAATGAGCAGATCATCGCACTTACCCGTATGGGGGCTATAGCGGAAAGTCGGAATGCCTTGCAGCAAGCGCTGGGGTATATCAATCAGGCATTGGCTTTATGTAAGCCGGGGCAGAATGATAATCAGTACACCACTTTGTATGGAGACAAAGGAAATATTTATCTGCAGCTGAAAGATTATACTGCTGCTAAGCAGTATGCTGATTCCTGTTTATGGTATTGCAAAAAGATTGCTTTTCCTCCAATGATCGCAAATGCCTATAGTCTCCTGTATGAAATTGCAGTACAGTCGGGCAATTATAAAGAAGCCCTTGGAGCAATGACTGCGGAGAAGCAGATCACAGACAGTTTGCAGAATGCAGATCGCAACAAGGTTATCAATGAGCTGGAGAAAAAATACAACCAGGAAAAAAATGAAAAAACCATTCAGGAATTGGCGCTGCAAAAGCAGGTATATATCCTGGTTTTAGTTGTGGTGTTATTACTGGGTGCAGCAGTGGTTTTATTTCTGAGACAACAATCCCTGAAGCAGCAGCAAAAAGCAGCAGCGGCCGAACAACGTTTGAATCGTGCCCGAATGAATCCGCATTTTTTCTTTAATACTCTGGCTGGTTTACAAACTGCAGCCTTGGAAGAAGGTGGGATCAACGTAGCCGGAAAAATTGCCAAACTTTCCCGGATAATGCGCGCCACGCTGGAAAGCACTTATCGTGAATTCAACAGTATTGAGGAAGAGATTGTTTTTCTGGAAAACTATCTGCAACTCCACTTACCTGCGAATGTGCAATACCAGATAGTGCTGGACAAGGCGATAGATGCTTCTGCCGTTATGATTCCTTCCATGCTGATTCAACCGTTTATTGAGAATAGCATCCTGCATGGTTTCAGTGGTATTGATTATCCCGGCAAACTCTTGATTCGTTTTTCCCAAGAAGCGGCACAGCTCTCTGTAAAGATCAGTGATAACGGAAAAGGCTTTACTGCGCAAACAGATAAGACACATGTATCCAGGGCCAGTCAGATCATCGAAGACCGCTTGTATTTGCTGGCCAAGCAATATCGCTCCAAAGCAAACTATCGAATTGATTCCGGGGAAGATGGAAAAGGTGTTACTGCTGTGATTAGTCTGCCCATCATTACACAATCATAGTTGTACAGATATTCTTTATCTTCCACAAAATTGCTTGTCATGCGTTGGTTAAAATACCTGATCTACCTCATCGCCATTCTGGCGATCGTTTACGTGCTTGGCCCTGCTCCGGATGCACCCAAATATGATACCAGTCTGCCATCTGTTCCAGCAGATGCATCAGGGTTAGAAGCCTATGTGGCAAAAGATCAGCAAGCGCACAAGATCAAGCCGGGTAATGAAGCACGTATTGTTTGGTACAATGATTCGTTGAAGCAGCCTACAGAATATGCGATTGTGTATTTACATGGTTTCTCTGCATCGCAGATGGAAGGAGATCCTGTACACCGGGAGATTGCCAAGCAGTTTGGTTGCAATTTGTATCTCGCCAGATTATCGCAACATGGTATTGACACTACAGAACAGTTGATGAACTTGACGCCGGATAATTATTGGGAAAGTGCAAAAGAAGCTTATGCGGTTGCCAAACAACTCGGTAAAAAAGTATTGCTGATGGGTACATCCACAGGCGGTACCTTGGCATTGCAGTTGGCTGCTACTTATCCAGAGATTGCGGGCCTTTTGTTGATCTCACCCAATATTGAAATCAATAATCCTGCAGCAGGTTTCGCGAATAATCATTGGGGTTTACAGATTGCGCGAATGGTGCAGAAGGGAAAGTATAATAAGATTGCTTCCTGTGAAACAGTTCCGGATTATGCGAAGTATTGGAATTGTAATTACCGATTGGAAGCAATTGTTGCATTACAGGAGTTGTTGGAAACAACCATGACGCAAGAAAATTTCAAAAAAATTCAGCAACCGGTATTAACACTGGCTTACTATAAGAATGAAAAAGAACAAGACCCAGTTGTAAAAGTATCTGCCATGCGTACTATGATGCAGGCCATTGCTACACCTGCTGATAAAAAAGCGTTGATTGAAATGCCGAATACAGGCAATCATGTGCAAGCCTCTCCACTGGTATCTAAAGATGTGGATGGTGTACGTAAAGCAATTGTTGAATATATGAGCAATGTGCTGAAAATCAGTCCCGCAGCAGCTTTGAACTAAATTCTCGTATATTGCCCGCTAAAATGATTGCTTATGCCCCGCAGTAAAATCGCCGGCATCGGAATGTATGTGCCGAAGAATGTGTTCACGAATCAGGATATGACACGCTTTATGGAGACCAGCGATGAATGGATCCAGGAAAGAACCGGCATTAAAGAGCGTCGTTTTGCAGATCGTACAGGAGAAACCACCACTACGATGGGTGTGGAAGCTGCTACAATTGCTATTGAAAGAGCAGGCATCACCCCACAGGATATCGACTTCATCATATTTGCTACACTTTCACCTGATTATTATTTCCCTGGTTGTGGTGTATTGGTACAGCGTGCCATGAAGATGAAAGAAATAGGTGCATTGGATGTGCGCAATCAATGTAGTGGTTTTGTATATGCATTGAGTGTGGGTGATCAGTTCATCCGCAGCGGTATGTATAAGAACATTCTGGTGATTGGTAGTGAGAAGCATTCTTTTGGTCTTGATTTCACTACACGAGGCCGAAACGTTTCAGTCATTTTTGGCGATGGCGCGGGTGCTGTAGTATTGCAACCAACAGAAGATGCCAATCAAGGTATTTTAAGTACGCATTTGCATAGTGATGGTGAAGCAGCGGAAATTCTGGCGATGTACAATCCCGGTACACATGCCAATCATTGGGTAGAGCAAAAATTTGCTGATTTCGATGAAGCGGAAATGGGTCAGATGTTCATGAGTCATCAAATGATTGACAATGCACAGAACTTTCCCTTCATGGATGGTCCTTCAGTATTTAAGAAAGCTGTTGTGAAGTTTCCTGAAGTAATTATGGAAGCATTGCACCAGAACGGCTACCAGCCTTCAGATATCAATATGCTGATCCCGCATCAGGCCAATCTGCGCATCTCACAGTTTGTGCAGCAGAAAATGGGCTTGCGCGATGATCAGGTGTATAACAATATTCAGAAATACGGCAATACCACTGCCGCATCTATTCCTATTGCGCTTTGCGAAGCATGGGAAGCGGGTAAAGTAAAGGACGGTGATTTGGTTTGTCTGGCTGCTTTCGGTAGCGGATTTACCTGGGCCAGTGCTTTGTTGAAGTGGTAAACAATTTTCAACTTCTAACATGATGCGTTATCTCCTTTTGTTCTGGTTGATGGGAACAAGTTCTTTGTTGTTTGCCCAAAAGAAAATTCACCTCAATCCGGATGGTGTCTATAAGCCACCCAGCTATTCACAGTTGGTGATGGTGAAGCAGGGCGCCACTATTTTTACTTCAGGTGTTGTAGCACAGGATACGTTGGGGAATATTCTTGGCAAAGGTGATTTGCGTATGCAAACAAGAATCGTCTTTGAGAACCTTCAGAAAATATTGGCTGCTGCCGGCGCTAGCTTCAAAGATGTGGTGAAGCTGAATTATTTTGTAGTGAATTATTCGCCTGATCAGGTGAAAATCATCAGAGAAGTAAGATCAGACTTCTTGGTGAAAGATCATCTACCTGCTAGTACATTGGCCGGTGTACAAGCTTTGTTTCATCCTGACGTTTTGATAGAAATAGAGGCGATTGCGGTTGTCCCCGCAAAAAAGTCAAGGCATTAATTTCTTGAGTCGGTTTAGTGCTTCTTGGTTCACAGGTTGATCAATCGCATTGGCAATATCTTTTTTCTCTGCAGCTGTTAAGTGAAAATTTAAACTGGCAGGCGCATCTTTTCTGGAAGGAATGTATTGAAAACAAACGCGGTGAAAGCCAGCGCCGAACTTTTCAAAACTATATTCCAGCTGATCCTGCTGATAATAATCCTGCAGCTTAAACCAATTGGTTTGTAGAATCAGAAATGGTTTGGTGAAATAGCTAAAGAGGCTTTTTGATTCCAATGGTTTTTCCCAATCGCCTAAGGCCCTGTCCCGTATTTGTAACAATACTACTTTACTGCAGTTTTCTTTCAGCCAATCCTGAAATACTTCTACAAAGCGCAGTGCTGTTTCCTGACCATAGTTATCGCGCAGCCCGGCATCCATGACATCAATAATGGGTGTTGATGGTAACCATACATTGGGTAATACATAAGGAAAGGTTGCATTGATGCGCATGGCAGATAATAAAGGCAATGCTTTGGCATCCTGCTTGGCAAAAAAACTTTGGAAGTCAACTGCATCAGGATCTTGTGGCATCAGGGCACTGGTATCAGATGTTGCTTTCATCATAAAACGTACCGGCTGAGCTGCCATAATCAGTTTTCTACCGTCTCTGCTGATAACGCCATTGAAAAATGCTGCAGGTAAGAGTCCTGCATATTCAGGCGCTGCATAACTGCTGAGTGTTTTATCTAGAATACCTTCGGTATTGGTATTTAGTTTTCGTTCAAAAGCATAACCTCTGTCTTTGTTATAGGATTGTCCGTTTACAGTAAAACCTTGTGCAGGCGCCAGTAATTCACGTGCTACAAAGGATGAGAATAAGGGGTTGAGTAAATCTTTTGCAATGGCTTCTGTGTAAGCAGGATTGGTTGGATCAACAGCACTTCCCTGAATTTTTTGATGATAGAGTTCTCGGTAATAGGCCGCACCAAGCATACCACCCGATGCACCTGTAATCAAAGCTGTTTGTTGCATCAGTGTGCCACCCATCAGGCTGTCGATATGCTGTAACACTTGCATCGTGAATGCAGCACTTCTGGTTCCGCCACCGCTTACATTAATCAGGTACATCACGGGCTTTTCTTTGCCTTGTCTGGCCTTCCAGTTATTGAGCTGACGAATCATTCTTGCTTTATCTGCAGCAATACTATCCGGATGCGCTAAAGCAATTATGCTGTTTCTGTCATACACAGGGCGATCTTGTTTATTGGTATAAATAAGACCGTATGCTTTGTTGCGTGGATCGAGTATTTCTTTTTGATAGAGCCAGTTCAGCAGCAGGTAAACCAATAGTACTACGGGGATACTCCAGGTGCGTAGAAAAGTACTGATAGCACCGATGAGTGCAATCAAGATGGCAAAGAGTATGGTAATGCTTGCAGCAGCGGGTAATTGGAAAAGTCTATTATCGTGTGTGAATCCAATCAGGGTAAGAAAAACAAATGCCAATACAATTGCAATCACCGCAGCTGCGTGGTGCTGATTGAATACTGAGCTCAGGAATGATTCGCTGTAGTGGCGCACATCGCGTGGTTTGCGTAAGCGTAAACCTGCACTCAGAAACCAATCGCAGCGGAATGATTTTTTTTCTTCCGGCAATAAAGGTTCTTTCTGCGCCAACGCGTAATGCAGGTTGGCTGTATCTATCTGCTGACCAATAAAACGATAAATGGTTTTGTCTGCACCAAAGAAATATGCGAAAGAAATACTAATGGATATCAGTAAGCCAATCGTAAAACCCGATGCCAGCAAAAAGATATCTGTGAATTGCAGCAATTCTCTTTCGCTATTGTATTGTGCAGCCTGAAACAGATATACAATGAGGTAAATTAATGGCAGCAGACTATTGTTAATACAATACTTGAGAAAGGGTTGTGCAGTAGTGGCCAGAAAACGAACCAATTTTCCATGCAGGATGAAAGTGGTGATATTCCAGCTCATGATAAAAACACCGGTTGCAAAGCCTACGATTGCAGTGCTGAAAAAATCGGTTTTATCGAAATACTCCGGCGTCAGAAATAAGGAGAATGCCCCAAAAGTCTGCATGAAATGTCCTGTAATGGTGGCAAACAAAATCAGCCAGGGCAGTAGCAATACCTGATGCTTTCTCAGGTGTAAGAACAAGAGTTGTATGGGCAGGCTATACCAAAAACCTGTGAATCGTTGTTTCCAGCTGGGCGACTGATTATGCACCATCATCTTTGGTAAGTTAGTGCATAATCCGCGCCGTTATTCGGAAACTTTCTGTTAAAAAACAGGCTTTCTACGCAGGATATAACTAAGTGCCAGTAAGGCCATTAATAAGAGCATACCGGTTAACTGATGCAGCTGTGCCATCCATTCAAAAGCACCAAAACTACCCAGTACGATATTAGGACTGGTAAGTACAGATGCAATGCCTAATGCGATTTGTAACAACACCAAATACAATGGCCAACTCTTGATGCGATTGAATAAAGGAGAGCCATGCACTTGTTTTGCCTTCCACCACCAGATGATTATCCAAATGCCCAGGATATAGGCCAATGTGCGATGGATAAAATGAATAGCAAATTTGTTATGGAATATGCTGCTCAAATCAGTGATACTATTCGCAGGATATAAGCTTCCGTTGATATCCGGCCAGGTGGGTGCTATGTTAGCAGCTTTTAGTCCGGCCATAAACGCGCCATACATCAATTGCAAGCAGAGTAAAAGAATCAGCCAAATTAGTTGTTGTTTCAGGCTGCTATTGGCAACCAGATCATGCCTTTCAGTACGAATACTCATGCCAAAAATCAGCGCATAGCCAATCAGTAACATGGCGGCAAGAAAATGTATCGCCAGACGGATATGATTCACGTAGAGATCGGCATCATTCAAACCGCTTTTCACCATGATCCAGCCCAATGCGCCTTGTAAAGCACCTAAGAGAAACAGACTTACAAGCGGACCAATCATCCAAGCCTGAAAGTATTTCTTTACCAAAAACCAGATAAAGGGAATCAGGAAAACAAAACCAATGAATCTGGCCCATAAACGATGGAACCATTCCCAAAAGAAAATGAATTTGAAATCGCCCAGCGAGAAATGATTGTTTAAGTATTTGTATTGTGCAATTTGCTGGTATTGGTCAAATGCTTTCTGCCATTGGCCTTCAGTCATAGGCGGTAAAGCACCCATGATGGGCTTCCATTCAGTAATCGATAAACCTGAACCGGTTAAGCGGGTAATGCCTCCCAGCAATACCTGAATAATGAGCATGGCCACTCCGATGAAAATCCAATTACCAACAATCCTGCGCGCTTTTGCCTCTTCCATGGTTGCTTGTTTGTGCGTTGCAAAAGTAGAACAAGCGCATAAGGGATTGGTTTTATTTTTCTGCCAGAATCGCGCAAATTGCAGGATGCTATCCCCATTTTTCCAGGAAAAGGGTCTTGAAGCCGGTTGTGATGAAGCTGGCAGGGGTTGTTATGCAGGACCAGTTTTTGCAGCAGCTGTCATACTACCCAGGGATTTTCAGCATCCTTTGTTGAACGATAGCAAGCAGGTAAAACCTACTCAGCGATATTCTTTGCGCGAAATCATTCAAGAAAAGGCAATTGCCTGGGCAGTGGCCAGTGTGTCTCCAGCAGAAATTGATCAGATCAATATTTTGCAAGCATCTTACAAAGCCATGCATTTGGCAATCGCACAATTGAAAACCCAACCTGATGTTTTATTGATTGATGGCAATCGCTTCAAGCCTTATCCAAACATGCCACATCATTGCATCATTAAAGGCGATGGCAAATTTGCCAGTATTGCTGCGGCTAGTATTCTAGCCAAAACCTATCGCGATGATTACATGCTGCAGCTGCATGAACAATACCCGCAGTACGATTGGGCCAGTAACAAAGGCTATGGTACAGCAACACACAGAAAAGCCATTGCAGAGTTTGGCTTATGCGATGAACACAGAAAAAGTTTTGCAATCAATCCGGTGCAGGCCAGTTTATTCTAACCATTCACCCGCACCTTCGCGAATCACTTCATAGCTGTCTTTGGTGCAATCAATAATCGTAGAGGGAGTCATGCCACCGGCACCGCCATCAATTACGATATCTACCTGATTACCGAATTTCTCATACATGGTAGCAGGGTCTGTGTATTCTTCTACCATATCACCCGGCAGGGAAGCAGATAAGATCGGATGTCCCAACTGCTCTACGATAGTAAGGGCAATATTGTTATCAGGGATACGTAAGCCAATCGTGTTTTTCTTGCTCTGCAAAATTTTGGGTACTTCTTTGCTTGCCGGTAGAATGAAGGTAAACGGACCTGGCAAGTAACTTTTCAGGATTCTATAGAGTGGCGTTGAAATGCCTTTGGTGTATTGGCTCAGATCACTGAGGTCGTGGCAGATAAAACTCAGCTGTGCTTTGTGTGGATCAACCTGTTTGATGCGACAAACCTTTTCAATGGCTTTGTGCTGGAAAATATCACAACCCAAACCATAAATGGTATCAGTGGGGTAGATGATGAGCCCGCCATCCATCAGGCACTCCGTAATCATACGAATATGTCTGGGATTGGGGTTCAATGGGTGTACTTCCAGCAACATGGTTCGAATATACTAAATGCTTGTTCAGCAAATACTTACTGCGTGAAATGCAGTCCACACAAGCTTTTCAAAGCTTATTCGGGCATTCTGCCCTAAATGCTATAGGTTTGCACCCCGGTAACCAAACCGTGAACTATGTCATTAATCGTTGTGGGTACAATGGCTTTCGATGCTATTGAAACACCCTTTGGTAAGTCGGACAAAATCGTTGGAGGTTCTGGAACTTACGTCGCCTACGCAGCAAGTAATTTCGTGCAGCCCGTTCAGCAAGTATCAATTGTGGGTTATGATTTTCCTGAAGAGGAAATGAATTACCTGAAAAGCCGCGGCGTTGTGCTGGATGGCGTGGAGATTGTGCCTGATAAGAAGTCTTTCTTCTGGGCAGGTAAGTATCATATGGATATGAACTCTCGCGATACGCTGGTAACTGACCTGAACGTATTGGCAGATTTCAATCCTGTATTGCCTGAGAGCTATAAGGAGACTGAATTTCTGATGCTGGGTAACCTGATGCCTAAGCTGCAGAAATCAGTGATTGAGCAAATGACTAAGCGTCCAAAGCTCATCGTAATGGATACCATGAATTTCTGGATGGAGTCTGCAATGGACGACCTGAAAGAAGTGTTGACGATGGTAGATGTATTGCTGGTGAATGATAGTGAAGCCAGACAGCTGACCAACGAATATTCTATTGTAAAAGCAGCGAAGAAGATTCTGACCATGGGTCCGAAATACCTCATCATCAAGAAGGGCGAGCATGGTGCTTTACTCTTCCACGAGAATCAGGTATTCTTTGCACCAGCATTGCCTCTGGAAGAAGTATTCGATCCAACAGGTGCGGGCGATACATTCGCTGGTGGCTTTATGGGTCACTTGGCTAAGACCAAGGATATTTCTTTCGAGAACATGAAGACTGCTATCATTGTAGGTAGTGCAATGGCCAGCTTCTGCGTAGAGAAATTTGGTCCTGAGCGTCTGCGCAGCTTAACCAAAGCAGAGATTGATGAACGTCTGCAGGAGTTTGTGCAGCTGGTGAATTTTGATATCACCATTGCATAAAAAATCTGGAGTCAATTGATCGATTCCTTATTTTCGTAGTCGAATGATGAATAATAAACATAGCAAACGCACTAAGAAACCGCTTCGAAAGGAAGGTTGGTAGTCGCTTGTCTATGTAGAACATAATACCAGACCTTCCTGTACAGGAGGGTCTTTTTTTTAATAAACAAAGCAAACCGAAAATGAAAGTAGCCGTTGTTGGAGCCACTGGGCTGGTAGGCTCAAAAATGTTACAGGTACTGGAAGAAAGAAACTTCCCCGTTACAGAATTGATTCCTGTTGCCTCTGAAAGATCAGTAGGTAAGGAAGTGGTGTTCAAAGGCAAATCGTATACAGTCGTGAGCATGATGGATGGTATCAAGGCCAAACCTGCTGTAGCTATTTTTTCTGCAGGTGGTGGTACATCTTTGGAGTGGGCACCAAAATTTGCTGAAGCGGGTATTCGCGTGATCGACAATTCCTCTGCATGGAGAATGGATCCTACCAAGAAACTGGTGGTACCGGAAGTGAATGCGCATGTATTGACTGCTGAAGATTATATCATTGCTAATCCCAACTGTTCTACGATTCAGATGGTGGTGGCATTGCAACCATTGCACCAGCGTTATGGCATCAAGCGTGTGGTGGTATCTACTTACCAAAGTGTAACCGGTACTGGTAAAAAAGCGGTGGATCAGTTGTTCAATGAAAGAAAAGGTGTAGAAGGTGAGATGGCGTATAAATATCCCATCGACCTGAATGTGATCCCACAGATTGATGTTTTTCTGGAGAATGGGTATACCAAGGAAGAGATGAAGATGGTGAAAGAGACCAACAAGATTATGGGTGATGAGAGCATTCGAGTAACTGCTACAACTGTACGTATTCCAGTAATTGGTGGCCACAGCGAAAGTGTGAATGTGGAGTTCGCCAATGATTTTACACTAGATGAAGTGAAATCTATTTTGGCTGCTGCACCGGGTGTAGTGGTACAGGATGATCCTGCACAGCAATTGTATCCAATGCCTTTGTGGGCGCATGATAAGGATGAAGTGTTTGTAGGTCGCTTGCGTCGCGATGAAACCCAAGCCAATACACTGAACATGTGGATTGTGAGCGATAACCTGCGTAAGGGTGCTGCTACCAATGCAATTCAGATTGCTGAATACATGATGCAGAACGGATTGTTGTAAATAAGTATGCAATAATGGTTAGTGAAAACGGGAGCACTGCTCCCGTTTTTTATATTTCCAATGCTGCATTGATGAAGTTCAATAATGGATGCAACGCTTTGAATGATTGCGTGATTTGTTTTACCAGTGATTTGTCAGTTAGTGTACTATCAGCAATGGTATGTGTAGCAATAAATGATTTCAGCTTGATGTATTTGATGGCCGGATTGTCTTCTTCATAACCCTTGGGTGCACGGCTGAGGCTGAGTGCTGCATCAAAATCTAGATCACCATAAGCAGCTCGAAAATTTTTGTGCTGAACGATTTTTTGGAAATCGGCAAAATTATAATCAATCTCCTGACGCAGTTTTTTCAAATCATCCGGCATAGGCATGTATAAGCCACCTCCAACAAAACTTTTACCCGGCTCTAAGTGAAAATAGTAGCCGGCAAAAATGCCTTTCTTGCCACCGCGTGCAATACTCATACCCATATTGGTTTTATAGGGCGATTTGTCTTTACTGAAACGCACATCTCTGTTGATACGAAACACACATTCCTTGTGTTGCAGGTGTGCAATGCTGGCATCAAACTTGGCTGTTTCTTTCAGCACTGCTGCAGTAAGTACCAAAAAATCTGCTTTAGCAGATTCATACAAATGTCGGTTAGCATCAAACCAAGGCTTGGAATTGTTCTTCTCTAACTTCTTCAGAAACTGAATGGTGCTGCTTTGTAACATCTTAATTGGTTTCAATCAGTTGCAGAAATTCCGCTTCGCTGATGATGTGAATGGTGTTGATTTTTTTTGCTTTCTCTAGTTTACTCCCAGCATCTTCTCCAACCACCAAATAATTCAGTTTACTACTCACACCACTGAGAATGATACCGCCTTTGGCTTCTGCCATGGCTTCTGCTTCGCTACGTTTGAGTGTAGGTAAGGTACCGGTGAAGAGAAATGTTTGTCCGCTTAACCCACCTGTGCCAGCCTGTTGTTTCTTTTCGTTCTTCAATTGTAGCCCCAACGCTTCTAATTGTTGCAGCATATGAATATTCTGTGCATTGCTGAAGAACTGATGAATACTCTTTGCCACTTTCACACCCACATCTTCCAGTTGTTGTAATACTTCTTCACTGTATTGCTGGAAGTCCAAAAGATGATTGACAGCATTGGCCAATGTTTTAGCAGTTGTTTCCCCTACATAACGAATACCTAAACCATAGATGAGTCGGTTCAGTGGTTGTTGCTTGGATGCATCAATAGCTGCGCGTAGGTTATCAATAGATTTTTTACCAAAACCTTCCAGCTTGCTGATGGCATCAAAATCTAAAGTGTAGATGCCGGGTATATCTTGTAATAAGCCCAGCTCATAGAATTTGCGCACATTGGCTTCGCCGAAGCTTTTGATGTCCATCGCATCCTTGCTCACGAAGTGGATCATTTTTTCTACTACTTGTGCCGGACATTCAATATTGATGCAACGCCAAACTGCTTCGCCTTCTTCCTTGTAGAGTTCGCTGCTGCAAACCGGACAGTTTGTTGGAAATTGAATCGTTGTTTCATCCCCTTTTCTTTGTTCCGCAATGCTCTTTACAATTTGCGGAATCACATCTCCTGCACGTTCAATCAATACAGTGTCTCCAATCATCAAATCCTTCTCACGGATATAATCTTCGTTGTGAATCGAAATGCTGCTAACAGTTACACCACCAAGATATACTGGCTCTAGTTTGGCAACTGGTGTTACAGCTCCTGTTCTACCTACTTGAAATTCTACGCCTCTTAAAATGGTGGTGGCTTGTCGGGCTTTGAACTTATACGCAATGGCCCAGCGAGGGTGGTGGCTGGTCATGCCCAATTGCTCTTGCAAAGCGATATCATTCACTTTCACCACCATGCCATCAATCTCATAAGGCAGGTCATCGCGTTTGCTTTCAAACTCGAGACAGTAATCAATTACGCCTTGGATATTACGCATCACTTTCTTTTCTCTTTCTGGAGAGCGGAAACCACAGTTCCACAGTAGTGCTAGTTGTGCTGCATGCGATTGCAGTGTATCTGTTGGTGCATCTGGTAGTAATTGATAATAGCTGATATGGTAGAGAAATGCATCGAGGTTTCTACGGGCTACTTCTTTAGGGTCTTTGATGCGTAAGCTGCCGCTGGCGGTATTGCGCGGATTGGCAACAGTGGGTAATCCTTCTGCTTTCAGTCTTTCGTTATAAGCATCAAATGCCTGTTTGGTCATGATGATTTCACCACGGATTTCAATTTGCTGAATACCATACTGGCTAAAAGGTGCAGATAAAGGAATCGATCGGATTTGTTTTACGTTGTTGGTTATGTCTTCTCCGGCCACACCATCGCCGCGGGTAGCGGCACGCACCAATTGATCATTTTCATAAATCAGGCTAATGCTGGCTCCGTCAAACTTGGGTTCTACGCAATAGGTGATTTGTTCCAGTCCGCTGGCTTCTCTGGCCTTGCGATCAAAATCATTCAGGTCGTCTGCATTGTAGCTATTATCCAGACTCAGCATGGGCACCAAGTGCTGTACAGTGGTAAAGCCATCATTCAAACTACTGCCTACACGCTGTGTGGGTGAATCTGGCGTCATCCATTCAGGATGGGCTGCTTCTGTGTGTTGTAACAGTTTGAAAAGCTGGTCGTACGCATGATCAGTGATCAATGTATCAAACAACACGTAGTATCGATACTCATGAAATCGAAGTATTTGGCGAAGTGTATTGGTTTGTTCAAGGCTGGAAATGTGATCAATCAACAGAAAAGCTTCGGTTTGAGCTTGGAGTTGACTGCTTACTTCTTTTGTGTACATAGCTGTAAAGGTAAATTTTGCCATAAAGCAGGCAAGTTTATCGTGGTGTAAAAAGTACACATCTTATTTTTGCCTAACTTTAAACGGGTTACCCTTACCCGTTGATTGCCATCATGAAAATGCAGAACCGACTGTGATACAACAATTGATTAAAGACCCTGTTCAGTTGGTGCGCAAATACCCCAGCGTGCCTTTAACGGTGGATTGTGCGATTTTTGGTTTCGATGAGAATGAGCTGAAAGTGCTTGTGATCAAGAGTGATCTGGAGCAATTCAAGGATAAATACTCGCTATTAGGTGATATTGTAAAAAGTGATGAAGAACTGGATGATGCGGCGTATCGTGTGCTGAAAGAGCGTACAGGTATGACGGATGTATTTCTAGAACAGGTAAGAACATTCAGTCATCCGAGAAGACATCCGGGTGGTCGTGTAGTTACAGCGGCGTATTGTTCCTTGTTGAACATACAGCACCATCAGTTAAAGATTACAGACAATGATTTACACTGGCATAGTGTGAATTCGCTCACAGAAATGGCTTTTGATCATAAAGAGATTCTGGATACTTGCTATGCATGGCTGCAAAAAAATATTCAGGAACATCCGGTAGGCTTTAATCTTTTGCCAGATAAATTTTCGCTGCGCGAATTGCAGAATCTGTATGAAGCGATTCTGGGTATGCGTCTCGACAGAAGGAATTTCCGAAAGAAATTTGCGTCAATGGATTTATTGATTGACCTGAATGAGATGGAGCAGGATGTGCCACATCGTCCAGGCAAGCTGTATAAGTTCAACTTCGAGAAATACGAGTTGCGCAAGCGCAAATGGATTGGAATTGATTTCTAATCTTATAAAGAGCCGCCTTCCACCAAAATAGATTCAACTGTAATCTCTTGTACAAAAGTGCTGCCATTTAAGCGGCTCATCATTCTGTTGAAAGCTGTTTTCCCAAGTTTGCTGCCGCTTGTCTCTACATAAGTAATCTCGGGATAGTAGAGCTTGGGTAATACCCCATTGCTGATGGAAATGATCCCTGTTTCCTTGGGTATTTTCACTCGCAATAATTGTAAGGCTTTCATGGTGCCGGCTAGAATTTCATCACTCATGCAAAACACGACATCCGGCTTTGTCTCTTGCTGGTATTGATCGTGCGTAAGGTCAAATGCCTCTTTGGTGCTGTTCGCATGAACAACTTGAAGCTTGGCTGTAGCGATATTTTTTTCAAAAGCGGCTTTGAAAGCAGCCATTCTTTTCTTGGTGATAGAGAGGTTGGGGTTGCCTAAGATTGCCAGCACTTGTTTCTTTTGCTTACTAATGATGCGCTCTGCTGCAATACCGGCTGCTTCAATATCGCCTGTGCAAACCTTATTACAAGCTTCAAAATCCGGAACCTTATCAAAAAAGATAACAGGTATGCCTGCATCTTCCAGTTTTAAAAATGGTTGTACATCTTTAGTATTGGGGGTGATGCAGGCAAAAACGCCGCTTACCCGGTTTTGCTTACATAATCGAAGATTGCTTAATTCTGTTTCCGGATTATCACCTGATTGAAGGATGATAACGGTATAACCATTTTTACGACTCTCTTCTTCGATAGCTTGTATGCAGGATTCATAAAAGTGGTTCGATACGGTAGGTACCAGCAAACCGAATATGCGGCTATCCTTGGTCCGAAGTTGAATAGCAAACGCATTTGGTTCATACTCAAGGGATTCTGCCAGTTCTCTTACACGTTTCTTGGTCTGCTCAGAGATGTCGGGGTGGTTTTTGAGTGCTCTTGAAACGGTAGAAATACTTAGCCCAAGGCTTTGTGAAATTTTCTTCAGGGTAATGTTAGACATGGCTTTTCTCTATGGCCCGGTCAAGGTAAGATAATTTTCCACAACAAACATTTTCGCAAACGTTTGCGGTGTATTTATTTAAAAATCAGCACGTTAAAATGCAGCAGAAAAATAATTTCAGGTGTCAAATGGCGTTAATAAGCCTGCTATTGGCTTGCCAGAATTGCCATCATTCATGAGAAAACTAACGAAAGCTGCTATGCATACCTTACTGTGCTCCTTACAGTTTTGTCTATTTGAAAATCCCCCAAAGCAAAATTTTATTTAACAATTCTTTCATAAACCAAAAATGTGTGTATTTTACATGACCATCCTAAACAACTGAATATGACTCTAACAAAGCTCGCCAGACTGGCCCTTGGGGCCATTGTAGCGCTGTGTGTTTCTGTCTCAGCGCTGGCACAGAACAAACAAGTAACCGGAAAGGTCACCGATGCAAAGGACGGCTCTGCCCTTCCTTCAGTTTCCGTGACAGTTAAAGGAGAGAAAGCAGGTACCCAAACAGGTGCCGACGGTAGTTTCCGTATCAATGTTTCCTCCAATGCAACTTTGGTATTCTCCATTATTGGCTATGAAAAGAAAGAAGTAGCTGTTGGAAGTAATACCACTATTAATGTATCACTTGCTGCTACCAACGAACAGTTGGGTGAAGTAGTGGTGGTAGGTTATGGTAGCCGTAAGGTTAAAGACCTTACCGGTTCTGTAGCCAATGTAACAACAAAAGACTTTAACAAGGGTCAGATTGCTTCTCCTGATCAATTGCTCCAGGGTCGTACAGCCGGTGTGTTGGTAACGCCTGCAACTGGTGAACCTGGTGCTGCTGCAACCATCAACATTCGCGGTACTGGTTCTATCAGCGGTGCGCAAGAGCCATTGTACGTAGTGGATGGAGTGCCCCTCGGTCAGGGCGGAACCCTGGGTTCTGCTAGTGGTGTTGAAGGTGGTACTACTGCCAGAAACCCATTGATCTTCTTAAACCCTAACGATATTGAAAGCATCACTGTACTGAAAGACGCTTCTGCTGCCGCTATCTATGGTTCAAGAGGTGCAAACGGTGTAATCCTGATTACTACTAAGAGTGGTAAGGGTGGCCGTAACGGTTCTTTCAATTTCAGTGCAACTACCAACATTGCTACTACTGCTAAGCGTTACGATCTGATGAATCCTTCAGACTTCCTGCAGGCAGCTAAGAAAGCCAATATCGATGGTGGTGCAGACCCCACAGCTGCTGCTGAAGCGGTTAGACTGATTGATAATGGTGCTTCTACTGATTGGCAGGATGAAATCTTCCGTACTGCTATTTCTCAGAACTACAACCTTAGCTGGGGTTATAATGTAGGCGGTACTACTGCTCGTTTGAGTGGTTCATACGATGATCAGCAGGGTATCATTCGTAACAGTGCATTGAAGCGTTTAACTGCTCGTGCTAACGTTACACAGATGCTGATGAACAATAAGCTGAAATTAGAATTAACAACAACCTATTCTAATACAAAGAACCAGTATCCTCCATTGTCTAACAATGCCGGCTATCAGGGTAGCTTGCTGGGTGCTGCTTTACAGCTGAATCCTACAAACCCTGTATATAATGCAGATGGTTCATTCTTCCAGCCTGGTGATCAGCGTAACCCTGTTCAGATGCTGTCATATTTCGATGATCGCGATTATATCAACCGTTTCCTGAATAACTTGTCTGCTTCATACCAAATCACTAAAGACCTTTCTTACAAGATTGTATTTGGTTATGATAGAAGTAAGTCTGTTCGTACTTCATTTGCTGACCCTCGTTTGGGTGCTAACGCTTATGGTGGTACTACCAACATCTTTGGCCGTGATTTGGGTAACCCCATTCAGGGTAATGGTCGTATGACTGAGCAGACTTTGCAGAATACTTCAACTTTGTTGGAGCAGTATCTGACTTATGACAAAGATTTCGGTAAGAGCAATCTGAATGCTGTATTGGGTTTCTCTAATCAAAGTTTCCAGTCTGAATATTCAGGCCGTGTTGGTTGGGGTATCAATTCACCAGTTGTGAATCCGAATGATGTATTTAATAAAGATGTGAGCGCCTTTAAGAACTATGCAAACTTTGTTCCAGGTTTTGATAAAAACTCACTTCAGTCATTCTTTACTCGTGTAAACTATTCTTACGCTGATAAGTATTTCCTGACTGCAACATTGCGTGCGGATGGTTCATCTAAGTTTGGTACCAACAACCGTTATGGTGTATTCCCTGCCTTCGCCTTCAAGTGGCGCGTTATGCAGGAAGAATGGGCACAAAATGCCTTGGGTGGTATCTTCAGCGACCTGAGTGTAAGAGCCAACTATGGTGTACTGGGTAGCCAGGATAACCTCGGTTCTTACGCAGCCCTGAACCTGCAGCAGAAGTTTGATCCAGTTGCTGGTACTGTTGATGGTCCAGCTGCAACTACTCGTTTCATTCAGCAGGGTAATCCTGATCTGAAGTGGGAGCAAGTAGCAACAACTGGTTTCGGTGTTGATTTCACAACCAAGAACAGAAGATTGTCTGTAACAGTTGATTATTACAATACGCAACGTACCAACATGTTGTTCTTTGCACCAACACCTGGTGGTTTTGCACCAACAGCTTTCTGGTGGATCAACTTAGATGGTAAGGTAATCAACAAAGGTTGGGAAGTAAGTGTTAACTACAAGATCGTTGATGGTAAGAAATTCAAGTGGGATGTTAACTACAACATGACTACCGTAAACAACAATATCGAAGGTTTACCAACACCAATTAATACTGGTGCTGTAAGCGGACAGGGTCTGACTGGTGCATTTGCCCAGACACTGACCAATGGCAACCCAATCTTTACTTGGTCTATGCCTGTGTTCCAAGGCTTCGATGGTAACGGTAACGCACGTTATGCAAAAGGTGCTGCTAACCAATTGGTTGGTACAGCATTGCCTAACTTCTTTGCTGGTTTAACCAATAATTTCAGCTACGGCAGATGGAATCTGAGCGTTTTTGCTAACGCAGTAACAGGTTTCTACGTATATAATAATACAGCCAACGCCCTCTTCCTGAAAGGTAGCTTGCGTAACGGCCGTAACGTAACCAATGAAGTTGGTAAGGGTCCAGAGAATCCTTTCAACCCAGGTTCAGTTTCTACACGATTCTTGGAGAAGGGTGATTTCATCCGTCTGGCGAACGTGAACCTGAGCTATGTGTTCGACATCAAGAACAGCAAAGTGATCAAGTCACTCTCTGTTTTCGCATCTGGTCAGAACCTGGCTTTGATCACCAACTACAGCGGTATCGATCCTGAAGTAAACGTTGACAAAAACATCAACGGTATTCCTTCAAGAGGTTTCGATTATACGCAGTATCCTAAGCCAAGAGTGTTCACTATTGGTGCTAACATCGGTTTCTAATTCTGAACTAACAAACTAGATAATATGAAAACGAATATGAAAAAATATATCCTACCGGTTCTGGCTGCAGGTGTGCTGGGTGTAACCTCCTGTAGTAAACTGGAACCTGAGTTGGGCGGCCCTAACTCTATTGCACCCGCTACATCAAGCGGTGCGCCAACACCTCCATCTATCGCTGCTGTTTATGAGCAGTTGAACCAGTTGGTTGGTCAGTATGGTTATCAGGCATTACAAGAACATTCTACAGATGAACTGATGGGACCTACCCGCGGTACAGACTGGGATGACTTCGGTACATGGCGTCGTCTGCACCTCCACACTTGGGGTCCTGACCACAACCAGGTTAACGATGTATGGAATGGCTTGAATGGTGCATTGTTCCAAACAACACTCGTTGCTGAAACTGCTACTGGTCTTACCAAGGCTGAGGGTCAGTTCCTGCGTGGTTTCTTCCGTTTCCTCGTATGTGATCTGTATGGTCAGGTTCAAAGCCGTCCTGCAAGCTCACCAGCAGCAGCAATTCCATCTGTAATTTCAAGAGCAAATGTGATTGACAGTATTATCACTGAAGTTGAAACTGCTGTTACTACACTGCCTGCATTCAATGGTACAAACAGAGCACAGGCTACTAAGGAAGCTGCTTGGGCATTGCTGGCTAAAGCTTATTTGAACAAAGGTGTTTATAAGCAAGATCCTACTAAACCTGAAGGACCTTATACATTCAGCTCTGCTGATATGAATAAAGTGATTCAGTACTGCGATAATATCATGGCGAATTCACTGTTGCAGTTGGATACTTACTACTGGGATAACTTCAAGTGGGATAATGGTACCGCTTCTACAGAGAATATCTTCATCCGTAAGAATGGCGGTGATTCAAGAGCAGGTAACGGTACCAATATGGTATGGGCAACTTGTATGGGTTGGCACTATAACCAGCGTCCTTCTGGCTGGAATGGTTTCACTACACTGTCTGATTTCTACGATAGCTTCGAAGATGGTGATCAGCGTAAGCGCGATACCGTTGCTGGCTTTACCAATCGTGTAGGTTCTACTGCAGGTTTCCTTGTTGGTCAGGCTTACGGTCCTGTTAGCAGATCTAACAATAAGCAGCCTGGTTCTGTAGGTGATCCTGTAGGTCCTCTTTACGATCGTTCTGGTAACCCGCTGGTCTTTACACGTAATGCAAGTATCTTCTTCAATGGTGAAGCAAGTGGTATCCGTGTAAATAAATTCCTGTTGGATCCTAACTCTATCAACGATGGTGGTTGGGGTAGCTCAAACGAATTCACCTTCTTCCGTTTAGCAGATGTAATGCTGATGAAAGCTGAAGCTATCCTGCGTGGTGGTACAGCTACCGGCGGTCAGACTGCTTTGAGCTTGGTGAATGCAGTGCGTACTTCAAGAAAAGCTTCTGCGTTGTCTGCAGTAACACTGACTACGTTGTTAGCTGAAAGAGGTCGTGAACTGTACATTGAAGGTTGGAGAAGAAATGACATGATTCGTTTCGGTGCATTCAACAATCCTGTTCAAGAAAGACCAAACAAGTCTGATGGTTATAAAGTGGTATATCCAATCCCAACCATCTCTCTGTCGTCTAACCCTAACCTGAAGCAAAACTTCGGTTACTAAGTTTCTCTCATATTCAGTAAAAAGGCTGCCCTCAAGGCAGCCTTTTTTAACTTATGTTCGATTGATTTCATTTTATCTACAAACACTGAATGCTTATTTTTAGCGAATGATGCAGTGCAGATTTTTTTTGTTTGCCTTATTGCTTGTTGGACTGTTTGCTTGTAAAGAACAGCGGCGAAAAGATGCTCGTTTTACACTGGTTACCAATTCAAATATCCGTTTCACGAATACCTTGAAGGAAACCAAAGAGTTCAATGTATTCAAGTACAGAAATTTTTATAATGGTGGAGGAGTAGCAACCGGTGATTTAAACAATGATGGGCTGCCGGAAGTTTTTTTTACAGCCAATCAAGGGGCTAATAAGTTATACCTCAATAAGGGTAACCTACAGTTTGAAGATGTTTCGCAGCAAGCGGGATTTGGTGATAAACCACAATGGAGTACAGGTGTGGTTTTTGTTGATATCAACAACGATGGCTGGTTAGATATCTATGTGTGTAATGCTGGTAATATGATGGAGCCTGCTTTGCGCAAGAATCAATTATTCATCAATAATCATAATCTCACGTTTACAGATAGTGCTGCTGCTTATGGTTTGGACGATAGTGGCTATACTACACATGCATCCTTTTTTGATTATGACATGGATGGCGATTTGGATTGCTTTATAGCGAATAACAGTCCTATTCCCGTGAACACGCTTAATTATGGAAATACCCGGCAAATACCAGCTGAAAAGGCCAATGTAGCTGAGTTTCTGCGCGGTGGCGGGGATCATCTCTATCGTAATGATAATGGTCGTTTTAAAGAAGTAACGCATGAAGCCGGCATTTATGGAAGTATTATCAGTTTTGGTTTAGGCGTCACTATCGGTGATGTGAATGCAGATGGCTGGCCGGATATTTATGTATCTAATGATTTTTTTGAAAAAGATTATCTCTACATCAATCAACAAAACGGCACGTTCAAAGATGAACTGGAGCAACGTATGCAGCACATCAGTTTATCATCAATGGGTGCAGATATTCAGGATATCAATAACGACGGCAAGCCGGATATTTTCACCACAGATATGTTGCCTGGTGACGATTATCGTTTAAAGACAAACACTTCCTTTGAAGGATATGATGTATTCAGATTAAAACAGCAACAAGGTTTCTATAATCAATACACGCAAAATGCATTGCAGGTAAATGATGGTACGGGCCATTTTCTGGAAACAGGATTTTTCAGCGGGGTTGCTGCTAGTGATTGGAGCTGGGGTGCATTAATGTTTGACGCAGATAATGACGGATTATCGGATATCCTTGTCTGCAATGGAATTTATCGTGATGTGACAGACCAGGACTTTATCGATTTCTTCGCCAACGATGTGGTGCGGCAAATGGTAGTGACCGGTAAGAAGGAAGAAGTCAGCACCATTATCAATAAAATGCCTTCCGTTCCTGTAGCAAATAAATTGTTTCGCAACTCTGGCGGATTAAGGTTTCAGGATCAGGGAAACGATTGGGGCTTTGATCAACCCAGTTTTTCCAACGGCGCTGCTTACGCAGATTTAGATAATGATGGTGATCTTGATTTGGTCATCAGCAATGTGAATCAGGAAGCCATGGTTTATCGAAACAATACCAGAGAAAAAGATAAAACTGGTTATATCGCATTCAGCTTACAGTATCAAACTCCCAACTTGCAGGCAATAGGTGCACAGATTAAATTATATTGTAAAGATCAGCTGATCAGTAGAACCATCCTGCCTGCGCGTGGCTTTCAATCATCTGTAGAATACAAGCAAACAATTGGTTTGGGTAAATGGAAACCTGATTCGGTTATCATAATCTGGCCAGATCAGCAAGAAACTGTGCTGGGTGCGCTGGCAACAGACTCCTTACACACAATTAATTATGCTGCAGTTAGTAAGCGTAAGCCAGTAAAGAAAACTGCAACTGCTGAATCCGGAATTTTTGCGCGAGTAAATACACCATTTGCGCAAAGCAAGGAAGATGAATATGTAGACTTCTACTATGAGCGCAATATCCCTTTTATGCTCTCGCGTGTTGGGCCAAAAGCTGCTACCGGCGATGTAAATGGCGACGGGAAAGCAGATATCTATATTGGTGGTACAAAGGATGTGCCCGGTAAATTATACCTCCAAACCAATACAGGTTTTCAGCAACACAATGTTCCTGATTTTAGTAAGTTTCATTTCAGTGATATCAATGCTGCAATCTTTCTTGATGCAGATAAAGATGGTGATTTGGATCTGTACACGGGTGGTGGAGGTAATTTTGCTGCGGCCAGTGCAAACGTATATCAGCAACAGCTTTTCTTGAATGATGGTAAAGCTAATTTCACACTTAAAGCTGGTGCAACACCGCTCAATGCAACCAATACTGGCGTTTTACTTTCATTAGATTTTGATGGCGACGGTGATTTGGATATTTTCTCAGGCAGCAGAAGCCAGCCCCAGGATTATGGAACTACACCTGCATCATATTTATTAGAGAATGATGGCAAAGGAAATTTCACAGATGTTACCAGCACAAAAGCGCCTATACTGCAGCAGCTTGGCATGATCACCTGCGCAGTGTGGCAGCCATTAGCAAATGGCCAAGCCCAAGTACTCACGATTGTAGGTGAATGGATGGCACCAAGATCTTTTCAGTTCAATAATGGCAAATGCATTGAGCTTGATAATGGATTGAAAAATTATCTGGGTTGGTGGCAAAATATCAAAGCTGCAGATATTGATTTGGATGGGGATACTGATTTTGTCTTGGGTAATCTTGGAGAGAACTTCTATCTCAAGCCTGCTGTTAATCAGCCTGTGCGGATGTGGATCAAGGATTTTGATGGCAATGGTATTGCGGATAAAATCCTCACACAAACGATCAATGGAAAAGATATGCCGGTGTTTACTAAACGTGAAATCACCGATCAGTTACCTTCCTTGAAAAAAGGTAATCTGAAACATACAGATTTTGCCAAGAAGACTGTGCAAGACTTATTCGGTGATGCGATAAAATCAGCACAGAAACTAGAAGTGAATGATGCGGCATCTTATGTGGCTATCAATAATGGGAAAGGACAATTCACGATGCAGAAACTTCCTTTGGCGGTGCAACTAACTTCCATGAATGCCATACAGCTTACTGATATCAATGGAGATCGTTATCTGGATATAGTTTGTGCAGGCAATTTCTTTGATCTGTTACCGCAGTTCTGCAGAATTGATGGCGGGTATGGACAAGTATTGGTGAATAATCAGAAAGGCGGTTTCACAGCTATGCCAGTAACACAAACAGGCTTACGTATACAGGGTGCTGTCAGAGATATTGCAGTATTACAGCAGCATCAACAAGAGCTGTATGTTTTTCTGCAAAATAATGATGTCCCCTTGGCCTATTCATTGCGCAAATAAATTGCATGCTCAAAAAGCGTTTTAATATTATTTATCTCTTTGTGCTCTTTTGTATTGGCACAGCTGCATTACAGGCATGTTCTTCCAAAGAGTCGGGTAGTTCTTTGTTCTCTGTTCTTGATAGCAGTAAAACGGGTATTGCATTTGCTAACCGACTTCAACCTACACCGGAGTTCAACTTGTTTTCCTATATGTATTACTACAACGGGGCAGGTGTAGGCGCCGGTGATTTTAATCAGGATGGATTAACTGATCTTTTTTTCGCTGCCAGTCAGCATGCTAACGCGCTTTACTTAAATAAGGGCAAACTACAATTTGAGGATGTTTCTCTAAAAGCGGGTATACCGCAAGATAGCAGCTGGAGTACAGGTGTTTCTGTAGTGGATATCAATAATGATGGTCTACTTGATATATATGTTTGCAAAGTTGGTCGATATAAGGTCTTGAAGGGAAGCAATCAGTTATTGGTTTGTGATAGTATTGATCAGCAAGGTATTCCTCATTACCGCGAGCGTGCCAAAGAATTTGGTCTCGACTTTTCAGGATTTAGTACGCATGCAGCTTTTCTGGATTATGACGGCGATAATGATCTGGATATGTTTTTGCTAAACCATTCTGTGAATCATGATGGCAACTATGCGCCAAGAGATATCTTTAGCAATACTTATGATTCGCTCGCCGGACAGCGTTTATACCGAAATGATCAAAAAATAGTTGCAGGTTCTACACAGCCTTATTTTACTGATGTAACCAAAGTCTCTGGTATTAATGGCAGCAAGATTGGTTATGGTTTGGGTGTGGCGGTTGCTGATATTAATAACGATGGCTGGCCCGATATCTATGTAGGTAATGATTTCCACGAGAATGATTATCTCTATATCAATCAACGAAATGGTCGCTTTCAGGAAGAGAATACCAAACAGCTCAACCATACCAGTCAGTTCAGTATGGGCGTGGATGTGGCTGATGTGAACAATGATGCTTTCCCGGAAATCGTCTCTATGGATATGCTTCCTGATGATCCTTATATGCTGCGCAGATCATTGGCAGAAGATGATTATACTATTTTTCAGCAGAAAATCTTTTACGGATATACTTATCAGTATGCACGCAACAATCTTCAGCTGAATAGACGAAACGGTTCTTTCAGTGAGGTAGGCCAGTTCTCAGGTATTCATGCAACCGACTGGAGCTGGGCTGCACTGTGGATGGATTTCAATAATGACGGAGATAAAGACTTGTTTGTATCCAATGGTATTCCCAAGCGCATGAATGATATTGATTATATCAATTTTGTATCAGGCGATGATATTCAACAAAAACTCCGCACCAATGCCATTCGAGATCAGGACTTGTCTCTGACAAATAAATTCCCTGAGATTAAAATTCCCAACCAGTTTTTCCTGAATAAAGGCAATCTGCATTTTAATAACCTTACGGATAGTATTCAGCAGAATACACCAACATTTTCAAACGGTGCTATTTACGCTGATCTGGACAATGATGGCGACCTGGATATTGTGGTGAACAATATTGGCGATCCCGCGATGATTTATCAGAACAATACCAATGAGGTTCAACAACAAAACAAGTTTACAAGTTTGGTGATACAAAATGCACCTGCAAATCATTTTGCCATTGGTGCAAGAGTGGTATTGTTTAGTAAGGATAAAGTTCGCTCGTATGAACAGCAGCCAGTTCACGGCTTTCAATCCAGTATGCTCACGGCAATGCACATTGGTCTTGCACATGAACCGGTTGACTCAGCCATATTGATCTGGCCTGATCAACGTTATCAAAAAATTACACTACACTCCAATAAGCGAGATACCATCGTATATCAAGCCGGGTTGCCAAAATTTGATTATAGCCGGTTACATACGAAGTCTGCAACCAGTTTATCCGTCTTGAAAGATATTACTACAGCAACGGGATTGAATTACCGCCATGAAGAAAATATTTTCAATGAGTTCAACCGGGAACCGCTTATGCCAACTATGGTATCAACGGAAGGTCCTGCAGTAGCAGTTGCAGATATTAATCATGATGGATTAGAGGATGTATTTGCTGGCGCATCCAAAGGCTTTCCGGCTGCTGTTTTTTTGCAGACTATTCCCGGTAGTTTTCAGCGTTTATCGCAGCCTGCTTTACAACAGGATTCGATGTGGGAGCATGTAGATGCAGTATGGGTGGATATCAACAAAGACACACATCCTGATCTCTTGATAGCAACAGGCGGTAATGAGTTTTATGGAAATGATGAACACCAGCAGCCATTGTTGTATATGAATGATGGCAAGGGTAAGCTGACAAAAGCCATCAATGCTTTCCCAAATGTCTATGGCACATTTGCTAAGCTGGCTGTGCATGATGTGAATCAGGATGGCTATCCGGATATATTTCTTGCGGGTAGGGTAGAGCCATGGAAATATGGTGTTACACCGAGATCTTATTTGTTGTTGAATAATCAGCAGAATGGATTTAGAGATGTAACTGCTACTTATAGTAAAGACTTATTGTACCCGGGCATGATCACTGATGCGCATTGGGTAGATATTGATCAGAATGGACAAAAAGATTTATTGCTCAGCGCAGAGTGGGGTGGCATCGATGTTTTTCTGAATGAGGGTAAAACCTATAAAAAGCAATCACTCACAAATCTGCATGGATGGTGGCAAACCTGTGTGCCGGTAGATTTAGATTCAGATGGTGACCTGGATATTGTTGCTGGTAATTTTGGTTTGAACAGTAGGCTGAAAGCCTCTGCCAAAGAGCCAGTGAAATTGTATGTGAATGATTTTGATGATAATGGCAGTGCAGAGCAGATCATGACATATTTTCTGAAGGGTAACGAAATATGTTTCTCCAGTAAAACCCAATTGGAGAAACGCATGCCTGTTCTAAAGAAGAAATTCTTGTATGCAGCTGATTTTGCCAAAGCTTCTATTAAGGACATATTCGGCAGTAAGAAATTAGCCGATGCGCAACAACTGTATGCAGATCATTTTGCCAATACAGTTTTCATCAATCAGGGTAAGATGCAATTCAAACCAGTTGGTTTACCTGATGAAGCTCAGTACTCCAGCTTGCGTGCTGTAATACCTTTGGCATCAGTTAAACCTAGTTTTCTGCTGGCTGGTAATTTTTATGAGTACAATGTGGAGATTGGCAGAATGGATGCTGATCAGGGTTTGATCATGCAAATAGGAAAACAGGGAGATGCAAATGTCTCTGCTATTTCCGGCATCAGTTTAAGCGGACAGATCAGAAAAATACTACCGATTACAATTAATGGTAAAAAAGCATATCTGCTTGCAAAGAATAATGGCAGCTGGCAGTTGCTGCAGCAATAAGCAATATTAATCAAATACAGGATAGTTCACCTGTGTGATCCATTGGCTGCTGTCAGCCTCTTTTCTTCTGTCTGTAATCAAGGTTTGAAAAGGTATGGCAGGTGATTGCTTACGGTAATCCCTGATATAATTTTCTAGAGATGCTTCAGCATTTTCTACAGTAGTTGGGCCGCCCTTTACTTTCCCGATAATCATAAATCCAGGAACCATTTGTTTTACTGAATACTGTTCATTGGGCTGAACAGTTTCGGTAACGGGTAAAGCAGTCATCAGTTCTAACTGGTTGGGAGCTAACTCGCGGATATGCATGATGGGGGCTCCAATAATCTCACCGTTATGCGCCAGTATATATTTTTCCAATCCTTCAATCACTGCATAGATTTCCTGCGTGGTTGGTTGTTGCGCAAAAAGCTTTTTGGCAGACATCCAATTAAGTAAACTCACTTTGGTCTTTTCTATTTTGAAGCCATAGACATTCTCTGTGCGACTAAAAAAGTGCTGCAGGCTTGACAATAACTGCTTGGCATTTTGTTGGGCATAGCTGCCAAATAGTTGGGCAATTCTTTTCAGTGGATTACTGGAATATACTTGAGTGCCAATTACAACAAACTTGGTTTGGTTCTTAAGGTCTGGTAAAAACTGTACTTCTATTGCTGTTTTCTTGTTGTCTGAAACTGCATAAAAGCCATTCAGTAAAACTGATTGTACATAAAATCTTGTATCGTTAAACAGGACAACACTATCACTCAGAATTTGATCTGGCCACCATTTTTTCCATTCTTTGGTATTTACCATCAAACGGGTTACTGCATCCGTAGAACAGTCTATAGTGGCTTCATATTTTTTTTGTCGTTTGAAAGGAATGATCAAGAGCACCAGCGTAACAATCAGCAAGGTAGATACTGTGTACAAAGAAGTTTTTTTCATAGCCGTTCATTCAACTGATTAGGCTTGCAAAATACTTATTTCAAAAGGTTTTTGCGAAAATTAGGTGTGTCAAAACAGCTTGGTTAAATTCGTCACTATATTGTTCGTTCATGTGTAAGAAGCCGCAGTACTGCTTTGCAATCGTTTGCGTTCTTTTTGCTGCTTTTTTTTTCAGTGCTTGCACTGATAATCCTAAGCAGCAGGATACAGCTTTGTTTGAGCTATTGGAATCTGAGCGAACCGGAATTCGCTTTAGCAATATGCTTACGCCAAAGCCCGATTTCAACATGTTTACCTACATGTATTTTTATAATGGTGCCGGCGTAGGTGCTGGTGATTTCAATCAAGATGGGTTAACGGATCTTTTTTTTGCGGCCAATCAGCAGCCCAATGCACTTTACCTAAATAAGGGCAAGCTTCAATTTGAAGATGTTTCTGCTCAAACGGGTATACCTAGAGACAGTGCTTGGTCAACTGGTGTGTCAGTCGTTGATATCAATAATGATGGCCTGCTCGATATCTATGTTTGTCGCGTTGGTAACTATGAAATCTTAAAGAGTCATAACCAGCTATTGGTTTGTACTGGTATTCAAAATGGTATTCCGCGGTTTGAGGAGAAGTCGACTGAATATGGATTAGATTTTTCAGGTTTCAGCACACAGGCTGCTTTTTTGGATTATGATTTGGATGGCGACTTGGATATGTTTTTACTGAATCATTCGGTTCATCAGAATGGCACATTTGGTCCGCGAAGTCAGTTTCTTGGTAAGTATCATCTGCTCTCTGGTGACAGATTATTCCGAAACGATGGAAAGAAGTTTACCGATGTTACCAAGCAATGCGGCATTGAAAGCTCTGCGATTAGCTATGGATTAGGTGTGGCTGTTGCGGACATTAATTTGGACGGCTGGCCGGATATCTATGTAGGGAATGATTTTCACGAGAATGATTATCTCTATATCAATGATCGAAATGGTCGGTTTCACGATGCTTCAGGTGATATGCTGATGCATACCAGTCAGTATTCCATGGGTGTAGATGTAGCGGATATCAATAATGATGCTTATCCTGAGATCATTTCTGCAGACATGCTGCCTCAGGATCCTTATATCCTGAAACGTTCATTGGGTGAAGATGCATATGATTTGTTTAACATGAAGATTCGTATCGGCTATCAGCATCAGTACACAAGAAATAACTTGCAACTAAACCGAAAGAATGGACTATTTAGTGAGGTAGGTAGATATAGCAATGTGTTTGCAACCGACTGGAGCTGGTCCACACTCTTCATAGACTTTGATAATGATGGTAAGAAAGATCTCTTCATTTCAAACGGTATTCCCAAAAGGTTGAATGATATTGACTATGTAAATTTTGTGTCCAACGAGGAATTGCAGTCGCGCATTAGAACTAGCTCCGTTACTGAAAAAGACTTTTCACTCATCAATCGCTATCCGGAAATTAAGATTCCGAATAAGTTTTACTTGAATAAAGGCGATGTAGCTTTTGATGATATTGCACCGCGTATCAAGAATGACAAACCTACTTTCTCCAACGGGGCTGTCTATGCAGATTTAGACAATGATGGTGATTTGGATATTGTGGTGAATAATATCGCTGATCCCGTAATGATATATCAGAATAAGCTCAATGATCAGCAACCAGCAGCTTATTTGTCCCTTACATTAAAAGGAAGCAAGAATAATAGCAATGCTATTGGTGCGCAGGTGTTGGTGTATCAGCAAAATGAAACACGTACCTATCTGAATTATGCGGTGAAGGGATTTCAATCAAGCATGCAGGTGCCCATGCTGATCGGTATGCAAGGTGCAAAGCCTGATTCAATTTTACTTGTATGGCCTGATCAAACCTATCAGCGTATTCAGTGGAAGGGAGAAAAGCAACTGTCACTTAGCTGGCAGAAAGGGTTACCCAAGTTTGATTTTACAAGATTACAAGCCAAGACTGTAGCGCTCGCAGAAGATATTACTGCAGCTACCAAATTAGTATATAAGCATACTGAGAATGATTTTGTAGAATTCGACCGCGAGCCATTGATGCCACATATGGTTTCTCGTGAAGGTCCGGCGCTAGCGGTGGCAGATATCAATCAGGATGGATTAGAAGATGTATTCATCGGCTCATCTAAAACCAGTATTCCGGCGGTCTTTTTGCAAAATGGTGCGGGACAGTTTACTCAAATGAAACAACCCGCATTGGTTGCTGATTCCGCTTACGAAGAAGTAGCGGCGGTATGGGTCGATGTGAACGGAGACAGTTATCCCGACTTAATCACAGCCTCAGGTGGTAATGAGTTTTTTGGTAATGATCCGCATCAGCAACCAAGGTGTTATCTGAATGATGGTAAAGGCAATCTTCATGTACAGGCCGATGCATTCAACAATATTTACCTCACTGCTTCTTGTATTGCAGTGGAAGATATCAACAAAGACGGCTTTCCTGATCTGTTTATTGGTGCAAGAGCTGTGCCCTGGGAATACGGTGCAAGACCAACTTCCTATTTATTACTCAACGATGGAAAAGGAAGATTTACAAATGCGACAGCAAGTCTTGCTCCAGCATTGAGTGATGCCGGCTTTGTAACGGGTGCTGTTTGGACAGATATCAATGGCGACAAGCAAAATGAATTAATTGTGTCTACCGAATGGGGAGGTATTGATGCATATGTTAAAAAGGGCCAATCGTATCAAAAGCAATCACTCATCAAACAAAAAGGTTGGTGGCAATTTGTTTCTGCTGCAGATATTGATGGAGATGGTGATCAGGACTTGATTGCAGGTAATCTTGGTTGGAACACTCGTTTGAAAGCTAGTGAAGCTCAGCCGGTACGGATGTACTACAATGATTTTGATGGTAACGGAAAGAAAGAGCAAATACTCACTTACTATCTTGGCGGAAAAGAAATACCCTTTGCCAATAAAGCGGAATTCGATAAAAAGCTGCCTTCTCTAAAAAAGCAATTTCTCTTCGCAGAAGATTTTGCTAAAGCCAGCTTAGCGCAATTATTGCCTGCAGATAAATTGGGTAATGCGACTGTATATGAGGCCAACTGGATGGCCAATAGCCTGCTCATCAATGATGGCAAAGGCAACTTCACGGTTCAGTTGATGCCATGGGAAGCGCAGTTATCACCTTTCAGGTCTGCTTATGCAGGCAAGGGACAAATCATGTTAGCTGGAAATTTCTATGAAAATAATGTAGAGATGGGGCGCTATGATGCAGACTTTGGTACCTTACTACATTGGCGTAATCAACAATGGGTGGCGTCTGTTTTACCGGGCTTGGCTATTAAAGGACAAATAAGGCAATTGCAGCCCATCACCATTAAGGGTGAGCGGGCCTTAATAGCTGTTCGCAACCATGCACCCGTATTGGTTTTCAGGCTTCGGAATCAGCAATAGATTTGATAAATTGTACTCACTTAATGCATACGTATGAAACGATTGTTCTGCTCCCTATTGGCAATATTATTGGTAGCAATTACTGTTGCACAAGATCCATGGAAGATCAGTGCCAGCAATTTTGATCCAAGAAATTATTATGGTATCACGGTAGCCAATGGTATGATTGGCATTGTATCATCACCTGAACCTTTCAAGGTGAAAGATGTGGTACTTGCTGGTGCCTATGATCAGTATGGCCGTGGCAGGGTTAGCAATTTCCTGCGCAGCTTCAATCTGCTCAATATGAATTTGGATATTGATGGCAGGCGCGTGGATGCTTCCACTGCAAAAAATATGGTGCAGGAGTTAGATATGCGCAAAGCTGCTTTCACCACTAAGTTTGATGTAGGCGATAAAGCCAGTGTGCAATACACATACTACTCTTTGCGTCATCTGCCTTATACGGTGTTGATGGATGTAACCATCACGCCTAAGAAAGACATCACTATCGGTGGTGCCAGTGTGATGGAAGCACCGGATGCATTGCGTGATGTACAGAACTACTACAATGAAATCGATCGTCCGCATGTAACCATCAGTCTGCTGACATCTTCCGCAAAAAGTCCTACCGGTAAATTACTCATGTGTGCTTCCAATACTTTTCTTTTCGGCGAAGCGCATGGCAAAGAACCGCGTGTGATTCATGAAATGTGGGACAATAATATGCACCTGCTTAAGTTCAGCAAACAACTGAAAGCAGGAGAGACCTATCGTTTTTCTATTGCTGGTTCATCTATTACATCTGCGCATCATGATGATCCGCTGAATGAAGCAGAACGTCTCACCATATTCGCCAAGCTGGAAGGAAGAGATCGTTTGCTGCAGTTTCATCATCAGGCCTGGGATAAACTTTGGGAAAGTGATATTCAAATTGAAGGCGATGCAGAAGCACAGCAGGATGTACACAGTATGCTCTATCATTTGTACTCATTCGTACGTGACGGTAATGCTTATTCACCTTCGCCAATGGGTTTGAGTGGATTGGGCTATAACGGCCACGTGTTCTGGGATACAGAATTGTGGATGTATCCATCTTTATTGGTGTTGCAGCCCGGCATGGCCAAGAGCATGATTGAATATCGTTTCAAAAGATTGGAAGCTGCTAAGCGCAATGCTTTCAGCAAAGGGTATAAAGGTGCGATGTATCCATGGGAGAGTGCAGAAACAGGTGTGGAAGAAACACCTGTATGGGCGCTCAGTGGTCCGTTTGAGCATCATATCACTGCCTGCGTGGGTATTGCTGCCTGGAATTACTATTGTGTAACACAGGATAAGCAATGGCTACGCGAGAAGGGTTGGCCTATCTTACAAGCTACAGCTGATTTCTGGGCCAGCAGGGTAGAGCGCAATGGTTCGGGTAAATACGATATCAATAATGTAGTAGCAGCAGATGAATGGGCCGAGAACGTCAACAACAATGCATTCACCAATGCTGCGGCCAAAGCCAATTTGCAGTTTGCAACAGAAGCAGCAAAACTTTTGGGTGTTACTGCTGATCCGGATTGGGCGCATGTAGCGAGTAATATTCCCATCCTCAAATTTGCAGATGGTGTTACCAGAGAGCATGCTAGCTATAATGGAGAAGGTATTAAGCAGGCCGATGTAAACTTGCTCGCTTATCCTTTGAAAGAAGTCACAGACCCCAAAGCCATTAAAAAAGACCTGAATTATTATGAAACCCGTGTACCCAATGAAGGCACACCTGCCATGACACAGGCCGTATTTTCTTTGCTCTATGCCCGGTTGGGTGATGCAGATAAAGCACATCATTGGTTCCGTGATGCCTACATTCCTAACCTAAATCCACCCTTCCGAGTGATTGCAGAAACCAAGGGGGGTACCAATCCGTATTTCGCAACAGGGGCCGGTGGTATTATTCAGGCCATGCTGATGGGTTTTGGCGGATTAGAGATCACCCCTCAGGGAATTACCCAGCTGAAATCTGTGCTGCCGGCCAAGTGGAAATCGTTGAAGATCACAGGGGTAGGACCTGAAAAGAAAACTTTTGTGGTGAAATAATTTCATTATTTTCGGATTGCTTGAAGAAACTGCTCGCCATATTACTCATTGCCATGCTGGCGTTTAACTGGTATGGATACGAACTGCTGGTTAACCATTTGCAGCAGCGTTCGGACAGGCAATTAGAAGCGAGACTGGATGCTGGTGAATATGATCAGCAGCAATTGATTGAATTAAGTGTAGCTCTTGATCTCCCGTATACAACTGATTGGGAAAACTTTGAACGTGTAGACGGTGATGTAGTGATTGATGGTACTCACTATAAGTACGTTGAGCGCAAGTATGCGCAGGGACGCATGATTTACAAATGCATCCCCAACAGCGATAAAGCAAGATTACAAAATGCCAGAGATGCGTTTTTCCAACTGGCCTACGATATGCAGCGCGCTTCTGATAGTAAGCAGCCTGTAAACAATGCGCCGGCTTTTAAGAAAGTCCTCAGCGATTATGAGCAACAGATCGAGACAGATCCGTTTAGGATGGTCACTATCAGATCTGGCTTGCTGTGGGTTCATGCAGCTGAAGCCTGTGCTGCCGGGCATTTCAATCTCCCTGCGCAACCGCCGGAAATAAACCTGATATAAATCATTGTACAGCATACGTACGCTTTGTACGTTGCCTTCAGTTCCATTGTGTAACCGGTGTAGTACCGGTTGTATTTCTTGAGCGTATAATATCCAGTCATGAAGAAAATTGTTTGGATGATCGCTGTGATCATCGGTATCAGTGCGTGTAAACAGAATAATGCGTATCAGTCTTACTTGAAAGACCCGCAATTATTTTGTAACACGGTGTACGAATTGAATAATGTGGTGATGGGGAATAATTTCCCGCCGATGATTGCTTCGCGTAACTATGGTTATGCTTCAGTTGCTGCATATGAAGCTATTGCAGCAGGTTATCCCGATAAATATCAAACACTGGCTGGCCAGTTGAATGGTTTACAGCAAAGTCTGCAAATAGCAGATAAAGAAAATGTATCTGTTGAGCTGGCTGCTTTATTGGCTTTTATTAAAGTTGGTGAAGCGGTAACTTTCCCTGAAGGAAGTATGGGCGATTATCGCGACAGCATCTTAGCGCTGGCACGTGAAAAAGGTCTGCCTTCCAAAGTGGAGAAAGCCAGCAAGGTTTTTGCAGACAGTGTAGCAGCAATAATTATTCGCTGGAGTAAGAAAGACAATTATGCGCAAACAAGAAGTGCAGAAAAATACACAGTCATGGATGTACCGGGCCGTTGGGTACCTACCCCACCCATGTATGCTTCTGCTGTAGAACCTGCTTGGAAGACGATCAGACCAATGGTGCTGGATTCTTCCGATCAGTTTATGCCGCCACCACCCATTCCTTTTGATATTACCAATAAGAACAGCGCCTATTACAAGCAAGTAATGGCAGTGAAAAATGCGGTGGATAGTTTAACAGACGAACAGAAGCATATTGCTGCATTCTGGGATGACAATCCTTTTAAAATGAATGTGGTTGGACACGTGATGTTTAGTACCAAGAAATTCTCTCCTCCAGGTCACTGGATGAGTGTTGCAGGTATTGCAGCTAAAACAGCTAAAGCCGATTTTCCGGAAACAGTGTATGCCATCGCTAAAACAGGTATCGCCCTGTTTGATGCATTCATTCAATGCTGGGATGTGAAATACAAATACAATACAGTTCGTCCTGAAACAGTAATCAACAAATATATTGATCCAAACTGGGCGCCTTATTTGCAAACACCGGCTTTCCCTGAATACACTTGCGGACACTCTACTATTTCTTCAGCTGCTGCTGAGGCTTTAACCAGTGTGTTTGGAGATAATTTTGCTTTCACTGATTCTACAGAGTTAGATTTTGGTATTCCCAATCGTTCTTTCAAATCTTTCCGTCATGCTGCGGATGAGAACAACTGGGCACGTTTCTATGGTGGTATCCATTTTCACCCATCTTGTATCGAGAGTACAGATATGGGTAGAAAAGTTGGCGGTTACCTGGTGCAGAAACTGAAGATGAAGAAATAAGTTCTTTCATTTTCAAACACTGCTATGAATCATCAGTCTTTGTGTAAAGACGGAAGGGTATCTTATGTTTCCATCCGTCGTATTGTGCTCGTGCTTATGGTATGTTTGTCGGCAGGCGCCACACAGGCGCAGACCGATATTGACGCCATCATGATGAGCAAGCGTAATTTTTGTACAGGTATCATGTATGGTAACAGCAGCTGGACCAATTACTGGGAAGGCACGCTGAAAAGAAATAATGAAAATCTGGGTATTGTATCTACTCAGTCTGTCAGCATCATGGGCAACTATGGTGTGAACAGAAGACTCAACCTGCTATTTGGTATTCCTTATATTCAAACCAAAGCTTCTGCAGGGCAACTAAAAGGCCATAATGGTATTCAGGATTTATCTCTTTGGGTAAAATGGATGCCTATTGAAAAAGAATGGGGTAAACACACTTTCTCTGTATATGCTTTAGGTGGTGCATCTGCACCATTAACCAATTATGTGGCTGATTATCTGCCATTGTCATTAGGGCTGCGTAGTAAGACATTGTCTTTACGTGGTATGGTAGACTATCAGTATGGAAGCTGGTTTACCACATTCAGTGGTACTTATGTGCATAGAAGTAATATCACTATCGATAGGATGGCATATTATACCACCGAAATGCATTACACCAATGAAGTGTACATGCCCGATGCTTTGCAATTCAACTGGCGGGCAGGTTTCCGTGATAAGGGATGGATTGTAGAAGCAGTAGCCGATCAGTGGACCACCCTTGGCGGTTTTGATATTACCCGAAACAATATGCCCTTCCCTTCCAATAGAATGAACGCAACACGTTTGGGTATTAACCTCAAGTATGAGGATGTTTTCCTGGATGGGTTATCACTTACCGGTAATGCATTTACAACAGTAGCCGGAAGAAATATGGGACAAGCCAATGCTTTTGCAGCAGGCGTATTCTACATCATTGATTTTCCTGCTAAGAAAAAGAAAACAAAAGAAGTGTCAACTGAAAAACAATAACCATGAAAAAAATTAGCATCATCCTCAGCAGTTGCATGGTATTGTTGATCACAGCCTGCAACAAACAAATAGAAGATATTAGTCAAGATTTTCCTGCATTAAATCCGGCAAGAACAGATGTAAATGCAGGTACCTGGAAACCCATATTACTCAACACAGCTAACGAGATTGCTGTGCCTGCACCTATGGCAACAGGAACGCCTGATTTTATCGCGCAGCTGAGTGAAATCAAATCATGGCAAAAGAATGCCACGGAAGCAGATAAAGCATCACTTAAATACTGGAGCGCAGGTGCAGTGCTTCGTTGGAACGAAATTATGCGTGAATTGGTGGCTAAATATAATCTGCCGCCATACCAGAATCCCGATGGTACCTATCCAATTCCTAGTGCGAATAACCCATTGGCCTATCCATTATTCCCATTTGCGAATCCGCCATATGCCGCACGTGCGTATGCCTATATCAGTGCCGCACAGTACGATGCATTAGTAGCAGCGTATTTTTATAAGCAACAATACAATCGCGCAGCGCCATATCAATTGGATAATGGTATTCAGGCCATGGTTCCGCAAAACGCTACACCTGCTTATCCATCAGAAGATGCGGTGGTTTATGGTGTTACAGTGGAAATGATGAAACTCTTGTTTCCCGGTGAGCAGGCATTTGTTCAGCAAAAAGCTGAAGAACACAGAAGAGCCAGATTGCTTTCCGGTGCGAATACGAGAAATGATTTAGAAGCTGGCGAAGCTTTGGGTAAAGCTGTTGCACAAAGATTTGTGGCAAGAGCAAGAACCGACAGAGCAGGTGCTGCAGTCGGTATTGTGAATGGTGTAGATCTCTGGCGCGAGTTTGAGACTGCTGTCACCAATCAAGGAGAAACCCCATGGATCAGTCAGGAAGCTCCCAAGCGTCCGCCAATGCTGCCTTATTTCGGAAGAGTACGGCCATTCCTGTTTGATTCTGTTACGCTGGTTACTAAAGTAAGACCAGGTCCGCCACCTTCAACCAAATCTGAACAGTTCAGAAAAGAAACAGAAGAAGTGTTGTTCTATAGTCAGAATCCAACACGCGAGCGTATTCGTATCGTGCATTTCTGGGCCGATGGCGTAGGTACTTATACTCCTCCGGGCCATTGGAATGCGATTGCTGCTGAAGAAATGGTGAAACTGAATTTGAGCGAAGTACGTTGGGCAAGAAACATGGCCCTCCTCAACATGTCTTTGATGGATGCGGCTATTGCTTGTTGGGATGCGAAATACACCTATTATAATCCGCGTCCCTCACAAGTGAACCCCGCCATTAAAACATTGACGGGTTTACCCAACTTTCCTTCATATACTTCAGGTCACTCTACATTTAGTGGGGCTGCAGCTACGATACTAGGATATCTGATACCAGCTAAAGCCAATGCATTTACTGAAATGGCGAAGGAAGCCTCGCTTTCCAGGTTGTATGGCGCTATTCATTACAGAAGTGATTGTGAAGAAGGATTGAAATGTGGTAATGCTGTAGGTGGTTATGCCATACTGAGAGCGCAAGCCGATGGCGCAGGAAATTAAATAGTTCGGTATTGAACTCTACTGCAAAGCAGTTATGATGTTGTACTTTAGTATGCCAAGACTCGCATATGAAAAAGTATATTTTGCTTGTGATAGCCATCATAACTGCTTTTGCTTTTATGACACAGCAGCCGGTGAAAACACCAGATCAGTTATATGGTGTTTTGTTCAAAGATATTCAGCTACAGCGCATTTTTCCCGATGGAAAAACCTTTGTGGATTGTGTACCCAAGGGCAAACCGGAAACTATTGTTGCAGCGTATAAGAAGCAAAAAAGCAAGCCAGGATTCTCACTCAAGCAATTTGTAGCGGATAATTTCACACTTCCAGCTGCACCTGAAACAGTACAATATGTGCAACCTGAGAAAGATGTGGCCACGCACATTAAAAATCTTTGGGCTAGTCTTAAAAGAGAGGCCGACAAGCCTGTTGTAGGTAGTAGTTTGCTGCCATTACCCGGTGCGTATATTGTACCCGGCGGTCGCTTCAGAGAGATTTACTATTGGGATTCTTACTTTACCATGCTGGGCTTGGAAGAAAGTGGGGAGCTTGCAACTATTGAAAGTATGGTCGACAATTTTGCTTATCTCATCAAAGCATACGGGCATGTGCCTAATGGTAATCGATCTTATTATTTATCCCGCTCTCAGCCACCTTTTTTTGCGTTAATGGTTGATTTATTGGCGAAACATAAGGGTGAAAAAGTGTATACAAAATACCAGCATGCGCTTGAAAAAGAATATGCTTACTGGATGGATCAGACAGCACCAACCAAGCATGTGGTGCGTATGCCCAATGGCAGTATCCTGAACCGGTATTATGATGCAGTAGATGAGCCAAGACAAGAAAGTTATCGTGAAGACCATGAGTTAGCTACAGCACAGGCAAAACTTGTTGGTGCTGTCAATCAAACAGCTACATACAAGCGTGTTTGTCGAGATTTGCGCAGTGGTGCAGAAAGCGGTTGGGATTTCAGCACACGCTGGTTTAATGATAACAAGACGATTGGTACTATTGCAACTACGGATATTATACCTGTTGATTTAAACGGACTACTGTATCAATTGGAAATTGTGCTCGCTAAAGCTGCGGCACAGGCTAAGCAAATAGATAAAGCAAAAGTGTATTATAAGAAAGCATTAAGAAGAAAAACTGCTATTCGCTTTTATTGCTGGAATGAGTCAATGGGTTGGTATTATGATTATAGTATTAGTCAGAAAAAACAAACAGAACGAAAAACCATTGCCGGAGCTTCTCCACTTTTCTTTCAGATTGCAACAGATGTACAAGCACCGAAAATTGCGCATGTGATTGAGCAGGAATTTTTAAAATCTGGTGGGGTTGTTACCACTTTGGTCAATAGCGGACAGCAATGGGATGCACCCAATGGCTGGGCGCCATTGCAATGGATGACCATACAGGGCTTACGGAATTACCAGCAAAACCAATTGGCTGAAACCATTGCCAAGCGATGGATTCAGGTAAACACTGATGTATATGCACGTACCGGAAAAATGATGGAGAAGTACAATGTAGAGAATACCACATTGGAAGCCGGTGGCGGCGAGTATCCCGGTCAGGATGGTTTTGGCTGGACCAATGGCGTTTTACTCAAACTCATCAGTCTATACGGTAAACATTAAGCCGGCGTCAGCAAACAAAAACCATGTGACGGAATGATGAGGTGTTCCCGGTCATCACCAACGGTATAGGTTTGTCCGGACCAATGATCAAAGAGTTTATTACTCTGTACTTGATGCTCCTTGAATGCATACCAAGTTAGGTAGGCTGGTGCATCATTGAAATTAAAGGCACCAAAAAACCTTTCATCTCCATATTTCCGCACATAAGTAGCCACATGAATATTGTGTGGTGTTACCCAGGTAAGATTACTGCTGTCAGCAATAATGGCTAACTGCTTTCTGATTTGTAACAACTTTTTTGTGCCATTGAAAATGCGCGCTTCAATCGTATCTGCTTGTTGTCTACGTGCATTTTTCTCCCAGTCAATAATGGGGCGATGCATCCAACGATTATCATAACTCTTACCCACATCTTCCAAATAACTGTAGTCATTGGTGTAGCCTACTTCATCTCCGTAGAACAGCATCGGAATGCCGCCCAGGAAAAAACTGTGTGCCTGCATCAATAAAATCTTATTGATGGCATCTTCAATCGCCGCAGCATCATTCGATGCAAGCGCTTTCTCTAAACCGCACAAAGAAGCCAGTGTACCGCTGATACGTGCATCATTGGTTTTGGGATTTACAGAGAACAAAGCACCTGATGCAGGTGAACCTTGATAGCTACCGGAAAAATAGTCTTTCAGAAATCTTCTGTGTTCAAAAGCATTAAAGCCCGCAACAGCAATCATACTATCGTCGTAGCCTAAACCAATATCATCATGACAACGTGTATAGGTAATCCAGCTGGTGCCGTATGGTTTGCGCAATATCTGCTCTTGTGCTGCCAACATCACGCGCGTATCTTTTGTGGCTAGCATATCCCATTGGAGGGCCATATGTGTTGCATTATAAGCAAAGTCACATTCTTTTGCAACAAACTCATCAGTACCAAAGTACCTCATGATTTCAGCAGGTGCAACGATGGCTTCTCCTAATAAAGCCATACCCGGTGTTGCAATTGCCACACAGCATTTGATGATGCGTAATAAGATATGTGCTTCAGGAAGGTTCTGACAGGTAGTGCCCAAACGCTTCCAGATAAATGCGGGTGCATCAATGCGCAGAATATCTACACCCAGATTGGCGTAGAAAAAAATTGTATCCAGCATGGCTACAAGCACATGCGGATTGGTATAGTTTAAATCCCACTGATAATTGTGGAAGACTGTCATTACCCATTCCTGCAATTGAGGTACATAGGTGAAACTGCCGGGCGCTGATTCCGGAAAAATCTCCGGCATGGTTTGTTCAAACTGATCGGGCAATCTGCGGTCTTGATAGAAATAGAAAAAGTCTTTGTAGAAAGGATCACCGGCTTTGGCTTTTTCCGCCCATGCGTGTTTATGCGAAGTGTGGTTCAGCACAATATCCAGCATGAGGTACATCTTACGCTGGTGCATTTTACTTACCAACGATTCAAGGTCTTTCAGATTACCGAAGCGTGCATCTACTTTTCTGAAATCAGAAACAGCATAGCCGCCATCACTTTCGTTGGCAGGGCTCTCAAAGATGGGCATCAAGTGCAGAAAATTAATGCCGAGCTCTTCCAGATAATCTAACTTCTCAGGCATCTGTTTTAATGAACCTGCAAAGCGATCTACATACAAGCTCATACCTGCAATTTCATTGGAGAGATACCAATGCGTTTTGGCAGCTTTCTCCTGATCGTAAGCCTGTAATTTTTTGGATCGTTGTTGATGTGCTTGTATGATTGTTTTCAGCAGCCCTTCATAAGCAGCTTCTGCTGCAGGATGCCCCTGATACAATTGCTGGAACAATCTTTCCAGTGTTAATGCAGCTGCATATAATCTGTCAGCAAATGCTTTTTCAGTTTTGCTTTCTGCCAGCAGTGAAGAAACCTTTTGCAAAGACATGATGAACTATTTGAAAATATCGTTGCTTAAAAATTTAAATGCTTCCATTGCGCCCATATACTCACAAGTACGCGCGCCAGCTTTATTGCCCTGTTGCATATAGCTTGCCCATTGTTCCTTACTGAGTGATTTCATTTCAGCAATATTGTGTTGGCTCAGCTGATAAAGCAGTGCACCAACAAATGCATCGCCAGCGCCTGTTGTATCAACCGGCTTGACAGGGATACTGGGAATTTGTACTGTTTGATTTTGGTAGCCCATCATAGTACCATCTTTTCCCAGTGTAATTGCAAATACTGCATTGGTACGCTGTAAAAAAATTGCAGCGGCTTCATCAACAGTTTTCGCTTTCGTTAGTAACAAAGCTTCTTCATCACTTACTTTGAAGAAATCACATGCTTCCAGAAAATACCAGGAATGCTGTACGAATGCATCTATATTGTCTTTGAATAAGAGATGTCGATAATTAGGATCAAAACTGATGAATCTGCCCGCTTTCAATGATTGCTTTAATAAAGCACTGTATGCATCTTGTAGAGGTCCGGGTAAGAATCCGGTAGCAGAACCAAAATGAACAATGCCGTAATTATGTACATCAATAGCTTTGATGTCTTGTACACTCAGTTGTCCATCAGCACCGCGGCTAAAAACAAAATCTCTCTCACCATTTTCCATCAAGGATACAAATGCAAGTGTGGTGAAGTGATGCTCATCGCGGAGCATCCATTGTGTGTCTACACCAAATTCTTCCATGACTTCAATCAACTGTGTACCGAAAGGATCTTTGCCCACTTTTGCACTTAGCGATACTTTTCCGCCCAGTGCGGCAATAGCTGCAGCAACATTGGTTGGAGCACCGCCTGTTTTTTTGAGAAAATGTTGTCCTGCAGACAAAGTGCTGCCCTTGTCTGTGCAAATCATATCGATTAATGCTTCACCAATGCAAAGTATCTGTTCCATCAGATTCAGTTTAATGTCCGCCACCCATCGGCATTTGAACGCTGTCAGTTGGCTTTGCTGATTTAATCAGGGTAGTTGCCATTGCTGCCAGCAGTAAGAAAACACCAGCAAAGGAAATGGCTTTGCCCGGATCATTGTTTAGAAAATGTTTGAGTATATAGCCAAAGCTGATGTTTTGCAAAATCATCGGAATCACAATCATCATGTTGATGATACCCATGTATACGCCATAGCGTTCTTTAGGAATATTGCCTACAACCATTAAGTAAGGAATACCCATCATACTTGCCCAAGCAATACCAAAGCCCGTCATAGGAATGAAGAAAAGATATTTGTCTTCAATATGCGGAAAGATTAATAAGCCAGCACCAGCCAAGATCAGGCAAATGATGTGTACTGATTTAGGGCTGTATTTTTTCGCAAGTCCTACAAGCGCAAATGCGGAGAGAAAAGTAACAATATTGTACCAGCCATTTACGAGGCCTGTCCAGCCCACAGCTTCATCGTACAAAGGGTTTTGCTGATAATTATTGGTCTTCCAGGCAGATTGTGCAATACTCTTAGCAGCATTCTGCCAATAGCAAAAGAGTGCATACCACTGAAAAAGATATACCAAAGCCAATTGCCACATCACTTTTGGCATATCCATAATAGCTGACGGAATTTCTTTAAAGGGTGTAAGAATGCTGAGCTTTTCTTTTTGCAATTCAGCCAGTTCTTCTGACGTGGGTGGTATTTCCGGCGTTTTGGCCATGCTCCAACTAACCGATGCGATGGAACAAACAGAACCAAGGAAAAAGGAGCCGAATACCCAATAAGGAATAGCGCCCAGGCTACCAGTGATATTTTTCTGGAAGATGAATAAAGACACATTAGCTAGTGTGATACCGAGTCCTGTAAAAAAACTTTGTGATAAAAAGCCCGTGGCCATTTGTTCTGGCGGAAGTTTATCTGCAATAAATGCTCGATAAGGCTCCATAGCAGTGTTGTTCGCCGCATCCAAAACCCAGAGTAAGCCTACTGCCATCCATAAGCTGCTGCTAAAGGGGTAGATAAACAAACAGAGGCTGCATAAGAGTGCACCGATAAAGAAATAGGGCTTGCGCCTTCCCCAACGGGGATGCCATGTCTTATCACTCATGGCACCAATAATGGGTTGGATGAGGAGTCCCGTAACGGGGCCAGCCAGATTGAGCAGGGGGATCTCATCCGGTCTGGCGCCTAACATATCATAAATAGGATTTACCGCACTTTGTTGTAAACCGAAGCTGTACTGAATACCGAAAAAGCCCACATTCATGTTGATGATCTGGAGAAAGCTCAGCTTTGGTTTCTGAAACTGCATAGCAATCAATCGTTTAAGAGGGTATGGTTTAAAATTAGCTGCCAAAACTCAATTGGGGAGCAGGTTTACCCGCTTTCTTTTTGCAAACGATTGCAATCTGTTGAGGCTTTGTTTAAGATATGTGTCGGAAAGGTTGAAAGTTTTTTTGGTGATGTGTAAAAAATACACATATTTGTATGGTAATGTGTTAAAATTACACATTGTTCGCAAACGATTGCAGTAAAACGATTGTAGTGGCCATCCGAATTATCTTGTTAAGCACACTGCTTTTTGCAGTGCTCAGGGGCAATACTCAGCTATTGACCTGGTCGCCATCTTTTATAACAGAATCGTCAAACACAGTTGAGATCACTTGTGATGCAACTAAAGGTAATCAAGGTCTTCGCGGGCATTCACCACTTACAGATGTCTATGTGCATATTGGTGTTATCACCACAAAAAGCACGAGTGCTTCTGATTGGAAATATGTAAAATTCACTTGGGGTACAACCAATACGCAAGCGCAGTGTAGTTCATTGGGTAATAATCAATGGAAGTACACGATTACAGGTGGTTTACGTACGTTTTTTGGCATTACAGATGCTACAGAGCGCATCACTAAAATCTCTATTCTCTTCCGCAGCGGAGATGGCAATAAGGTGCAAAGAAATACAGATGGTTCAGACATGTATGTGCCTGTGTACACTTCATCAGCTGCAGTACGCATTGATGAACCATTCAGACAACCTTTATTTACACCAACACCAGAGCCCATTACAAAGACCATTGGTGAAAGCATTAATATCAATGCTAAAGCAAGTGAATCTGCGAATTTGCGCATTCTCTTCAATGGTACACAGGTAGCAACACAGAATGCAGCAACAACCATTACAGCCAGCACAAATATTACTGCAGCAGGTAATCAGCAAATTATTGCAGAAGCAGTTGCCGGCAGTACAACAGTGCGCGATACACTTAACTTTTTTGTATCTGCTGCAGTGAATGTAGCGCCATTGCCTGCCGGTGTGAAGGATGGAATTAATTATCAGCCAGGAGATACTTCTGCAGTGCTTGTACTCTATGCACCAGGTAAATCAAGTGTGATGGTGCTGGGCGATTTTAATAACTGGACTGCCGGATTGAATTATCAGATGAACAGAACAGAAGACGGTAATCGCCATTGGCTGCGCATTACAGGTCTTACACCCGGTACAGAATATGCTTACCAATATTTGGTGGATGGAACGCTGCGTGTAGCAGATTATAACACAGAAAAAGTATTGGATCCATTCAACGATCCTTTCATCCCTTCCAGCAATTATCCATCACTCAAAGCCTATCCAACCGGCAAAACAACCGGTATTGTAAGTGTGCTGCAAACAGCCAAGCCTGCATACAACTGGCAGGTGCCTAATTTCACCAGACCCGATAAACGTAACTTATTGGTATACGAATTATTGGTGCGCGACTTTATTGCTGCGCAAAACTGGAATGTGCTGCGCGATACACTTACTTATCTGAAACGCCTTGGTATCAACGCTATCCATGTAATGCCTTTCAATGAGTTTGAAGGCAATAATAGCTGGGGCTATAATCCAAGTTTCTATTTCGCGCCGGATAAAATGTATGGTACAGAGAATGCTTTGCGTCAATTTATTGATGAGTGCCACAAACAAGGTATTGCAGTGATCATGGATATGGTATTGAATCATTCTTTTGGTCAATCACCCATGGTGCAACTCTACTGGGATGGTGCCAACAATAAACCTGCTACTAATAATCCATGGTTTAATCCAGACGCCAAACACCCATTCAATGTTGGCTATGATATGAACCACGATTCACAAGCCACGAAAGATTTTGTCGCACGTGTGGTGCGTCACTGGCTGGTGAATTATAAGATTGATGGTTTCCGGTGGGATTTGTCAAAAGGCTTTACACAGACGAATAACCCTAATGATGTAAATGCATGGGGTAATACAGATATCACGCGCATCAATACATGGAAGCGTATCTACGATTCTATGCAAGCAGTTCTGCCCGGCAGCTATTGCATACTAGAGCATTTTGCTAATAACGACGAAGAAACGCAACTAGCGAATTACGGTATGTTGCTTTGGGGTAATAGCAATTTTGCTTTCCGCGAAGCCGTGAAAGCAACCAATCTTGGTAATAGCAATTTCGATTGGGGCTTGCATACACGCAGAGGTTGGTCGCAACCACACTTGATGACCTATATGGAGAGTCATGATGAAGAACGGATCATCTTCGATGCATTGCAAAATGGATCTACCAGCAATACCGGCCATTTAGTAAATACCTTACCAGTTGCATTGAAGCGTGCAGAAATGGCTGCTGCATTCTGGGCTATGATGCCTGGTCCGAAATTGATGTGGCAATTTGGTGAGCTGGGTTATGATCAATCCATCAACCGTTGCGAGAATGGCAGCATCAACAATGATTGCCGCACTGCACCCAAGCCTGTCTTGTGGAACTATCGTACGGAAACCAATCGCGCAGCATTGTATAATGTGTACAGAGAGTTATTCCGCTTGCGTAGAACACCTAATTACTTTACCACATTCACGAGCAATAGTGTAAGCCAGAATTTCAGTGGTGCATTTAAGACCATGACCATCAACAGCGATTCATTAGTGATTGTCGTAGTGGGCAATTTTGGTGTAACAGCTACTACCAGTTCTGTAAACTTCCCCACAGCAGGCACTTGGTATAGTTATTTAACAGGCACTACGATTACAGCTGCAGGTGGTGCACAAAACGTTTCATTAGCGCCAGCCGAATACCATATTTATACCAATAAAGATGTGCGCGGTGCAGTTACAACCGCCATTACACCAACTCAGCCTGTTTGGATGAATGAAGTAAAACTGGAACTTGGTCCCAACCCATTGCGTCAAACAGGTACGATTACTTATACACTGCCACTGAATGCACAGGTAGGTTTATACCTCACTGATATGCAAGGCAACAGAATTGCGCAATTATTCAACGGTAGAAGAAATAAAGGTGTGTATCAGCAATCTCTTAACCTGCAAGCGCTTTCTAAGAAGCCTACAAATGGATTCTATGTTATTGAGATGCGTGTGAACGGACAAAGCAAAACAACCAAACTCATTATCCAGTAAACAAACCCTTTTGATATATATGACTCTACAAAAGCAAACAACCCTTCAATCAAATGAAAATTTTCTTGCAAACCAGTAAAACCTGAATTATGAATCTTAAACGACTGCTCATTGCGTTGGTCTTGCCGCTGGTGATGCTTTGCATGCCTGCACTGGCACAGGACAAGTTGGTGACCGGTAAGATCACCAGCGCGAAAGATGGTAGCCCTGTCATAGGTGCCACCATTACAATCAAAGGAACAAAATCCGGTACAGCTGCCGGACAGGATGGTTCATTCACCCTGCGCGTTCCTGCTTCTGCTACTACATTGGTAATTTCTTCTGTGGGTTATGCTGCACAAGAAGTTGCTGTAGGAACAGGAATCATCGAGGTACAACTAGTAGAAACCAATACTGCCCTTACAGATGTAGTAGTAATTGGTTATGGTACCCAGCGTAAAAAAGACGTAACCGGTGCTGCTGTTTCGGTTTCAGCGAAAGACTTTGTAAAAGGTCCGATCGTTTCTCCAGAACAGCTCATCAATGGTAAAGTTGCCGGTGTACAAATTACACCTGGTGGCGGTGCTCCTGGTGCAGGATCTCGTATCCTGATCCGTGGTGGTTCTTCTTTGGCGGCTTCTAACAACCCATTGATCGTGATCGATGGTGTGCCTGTTGACGAATCTGGCATTGCCGGTTCTGCCAACCCGCTGAACATGATTAACCCAAATGACATTGAAACTTTTAACGTACTGAAAGATGCATCTGCGGCCGCTATCTACGGTTCAAGAGCATCTAATGGTGTTATCATCATTACTACGAAGAAGGGTAAGAAAGGTAAGCCTCAGTTCAGCTTCAATACCAATCTGTCTATTTCTACAGTAGGTAAAAAAGTAGATGTACTGTCGGCTGATGAATTCCGCGCCGTAGTAAATGCGAGAGGTACTGCACAACAAAAAGCCCGTCTGGGTAATGCAAGTACCAATTGGCAGGATGAAATCTACAGAACAGCAATCATGACAGATAATAACCTGAGCGTGACTGGTTCTGCAGGTAAAATGCCTTATCGCTTATCAGTTGGTTACCTGAATCAAGATGGTATCCTGAAGACAGATAACATGCAGCGTATCACTGCAGCTGTTAACCTGAGCCCTTCATTCATGAACGATCACCTGAAAGTGAACTTGAATGTAAAAGGAACTTCTACGAAGAATAAGTTCGCTAACCAAGGTGCTATTGGTAACGCCGTTTCTTTTGATCCTACTCAGCCAGTATTATCTGGTAACAACCGTTTCGGTGGTTATTGGGAATGGCTGAATGCCAGCAACCAGCCTAACCAGCTTTCACAGCGTAACCCTGTTGGCTTGCTGAATCTGCGTAGCGATCAGAGTGATGCCGTAAGAAGCATTGGTAATATGCAGGTTGATTATAAATTCCATTTCCTGCCAGAACTGCGTGCTAACCTGAATCTGGGTTATGATGTAGCTCGTGGTAAAGGAACCATCTATGTTCCGGATAGTGCTGCACAAGCTTATTTCCAGGGTGGTGTAAACAATCAGTACAATCAGAATAATACCAATACTGTAGCTGAATTTTATTTGAATTATGCGAAGGATTTGCGTTCTATCAATAGCCGCATCGATCTGACTGCTGGTTATTCATTCCAGTCTTTCCGTGTGGTTTCTGATACCTTCCCTAACAGACGTGCAAACGGTACAGTCATTAACTATGCCGGTCGTTTGAATGAGCCTTTCCAAAACTCACTCATGTCTTATTACGCTCGTTTGGTGTACACTTATAATGGTAAGTATATCCTGACAGCAACAGTTAGACGTGATGGTTCTACTCGTTTTGGTCTGAAAGGAGATCCTGCTCGTTGGGGTACATTCCCAGCCCTGGCTGCTGCATGGCGTATCAGCGAAGAAGACTTCATGAAGAACAGCAAAGTGTTCAATGACTTGAAACTGCGTGCAGCGTATGGTGTAAACGGTAACCAATCAGTTGGTGGTAGTTTCCCATTCCTGCCTATCTACTCTCAGAGTAACCTGACTGCTTCTTATCAGTTTGGTAATACTTTCTACCAGATGCAGCGTCCTTCAGCTTATGATCCATTGCTGAAGTGGGAGCAGTTGAAGTCTTACAACATTGGTATCGACTTCAGCATGTTCAATAATAAGATCAATGGTAGCATCGACTACTTCAATAAGGATAACGAAGATCTGTTGAACACCATTCCTATTCCTGTTGGTACAAACTTCAGCAACGTGTTAACAACAAACGTTGGTACACTGAATACCCGAGGTTTGGAATTCACTTTGAATACCAACCTGAAGCGTACAAAAGACCTGAACTGGGATTTTGGTTTCAACCTGACTTTCCTGGATAACGAAATCAAGAATCTGACACGCGTATTTGATCCAAACTATCCTGGTGCACCTCGTGGCTTCATCGCCGGTGGTACTGGTAACTTTGTGCAGATCAACAGTGTTGGTTACAGACCAGGTTCTTTCTACGTGTACAAGCAGGTATATGATAAGAACAATAACCCTATCGAGAACCTGTTTGAAGATCGCAACCGCGATGGTGTGATCAACGAGAAAGATCGTTATCGTTATATGTCGCCTGAACCAGATGTATTGCTGGGTGTAAACTCTTCTTTGTCTTATAAGAAGTGGACAGCCGGTTTTGTACTGCGTGGTTCTTTCGGCAACTACATGTACAATAACTTTAATTCTGTTCGTGGCACTTACTTCGGTATTCTGGATCCAAACGGCTTCCTGGCTAACGCTTCCAGAAAAGTGCTGACAACCAACTTTGCTACCAATAGTGTAGAACAGTTGTTGTCTGACTACCATGTAGAGAACGCATCATTCCTGCGTATGGATAATATCAATATTGGTTACAATGTTGGTAAGATTGCCAAAGGCATCAACATGCGTGCTTCTCTGAACGTACAGAATGCATTCATCATCACCAAGTACAGTGGTATCGATCCTGAGATCGCGGGTGGTATTGATAACAATCTTTACCCTCGTCCAAGAATGTTTGTATTGGGTGTGAACCTTGATTTTTAATCCTGATAAATTCAGATGAATATGAAAAAGATTTCCATTCAGCTATTTTCCCTGCTTGCGGTGCTTGCGCTTACAGTAAGCTCCTGTAAGAAGTGGGATATCAAGCCGGAAGTTGACCAGACCTCTGAGACAGTTTACGCCAATGCAAATGGATACAAAACTGTACTCGCTAAAGTGTATGGCTCTTTCGCTACAACAGGTAACGCAGGCCCTGCCGGTGCAGGTGACCTTGCCAATATTGATGAGGGTACATCAGACTATCTGCGTTTGTTCTGGAAGGCTCAGGAACTGAGCACAGACGAAGCAGTAGTAGCCTGGGGTGACCCCGGTATCCGCGACTTCCACAACATGAACTGGAGTTCAAGCAACCCCATGTTGGAAGGTCTGTATAACCGTCTTTTCTACAGCATTACAGTTGCGAACGAATTTATTCGCGAAGCTGCTGATGATCGTTTAGCTCGTAGAGGTATTACAGGTGCAGATGCTACTGCAGTTAAAACCTTTAAGGCGGAAGCTCGCTTCATGCGCGCTTATGCTTATTGGGCAGCATTAGATCTGTTTGGTAATGTACCATTCATTGATGATGCTTCTCCAATTGGTGCTACGCCTCCAAAGCAAATCAAGCGTGCTGATCTGTACAATTACATTGTTACAGAACTGAAAGCTGTTGAAGCTGATTTGCCAGCTGCCAGAAGTAACGAATATGGCCGTGCAGATAAAGCTGCCGCCTGGGCTTTGTTGGCAAGATTGTATCTGAATGCCGGTGTGTACACTGGTACGCCTGATTACAATAATGCGATTGTATATGCTAAGCGTGTCATTGATGCTGGTTATACACTGGTGGCTGATTATCGTCACCTGATGTTAGCCGACAATCAGTTAAACGCCAACGAGTTTATCTTAACACTCAACTATGATGGTCAGCGCACACAGAACTGGGGTGGTACTACTTTCTTAACCCATGCTTCAGTTGGTGGCGACATGAACGCTGCATCTTCTGGTATCAATGGTGGTTGGGGTGGTATTCGTACAACCAAGAATATTCCTGCGTTGTTCCCTGATTACACTGGTGCTGCAGATAAGCGTGCACAATTCTTCCAGCACAATCTGGAGATTGCAGATATTGCCAATTTCAAAGATGGCTTTGCAATCAACAAATACAGAAACGTAAACAGAGCTGGTGCAAGACCTGCCAATTTCGTAAACTGGGTAGATATTGATTTCCCACTGTTCCGTTTGGCTGAAATGTACCTGATTTATGCAGAAGCTGTTTTAAGAGGCGGTGCTGGTGGCGATGCTAACTTAGCGCTGACTTATGTAAACAATCTGCGTCAGCGTGCTTATGGCAATGCAACTGGTAATGTTACCGCTGGTCCTGGTGCAAATCAACTTAACATCAATTTCATCCTTGATGAAAGAGCTCGTGAGTTGTACTGGGAAGGTCACCGCAGAACAGACCTGATTCGTTATGGTCGTTTCACAGAAGGTACTTATCTCTGGCCTTGGAAAGGTGGTGTAGCTGCAGGTACTGCAGTAGCAGATTTCAGAAAGCTGTATCCATTGCCTTCTTCAGATATCGTAGCTAACCCGAATCTGGTACAGAACCCTAACTACTAATCAAGTAAACTGACTATTATGAAACAATACATCAAAATACTCCAGTCAGCAGTGCTTGGGCTTTTGCTTCTGGCCGGCACCAGCTGCGAGAAGTATGAGAATAAACTGTACTTCGAAGGAGGTACGGCTCCAGTGCTCACCGGCAGCACCAATGCTGTTCGCCTGACTGCATTGACAGAAAATGAAACAGCGATTACTTTACGTTGGACCAACCCTGAGTATAAATTTACTTCTGGTGTTAGTTCAGCTAACGTAACCTACACATTAGAGATTGATACTACTGGTGCTAATTTCACTAGCGGTAGAAGATATGTTACCACTATTGCTTCAGATCTGACTAAGACTTTTACAGAGAAAGAACTGAATGCTATCCTGGGTAATGATATGCGTCTCACTTTCGGCAGATTGTACACCATGCAAGCGCGCGTAACAGCTAGCCTGGCACAAGGTGCAAGTGCTGCTGTATTAACATCAAATGTGTTCTCTTTCACAGCACGCCCATTTGCGCCACCACCTAAAGTAGAACCACCTACAGACGGTACTTTATGGTTGGTAGGTGATGCATTGGCATCTGGCTGGAGCAATCCGTTACCAGCACCATTTGATGCTACTCAAAGATGTACCAAAGTAACCGATACAGAATATCGTATTGATGTTACGTTCAACGCAAGTGGTGCATATAAGCTGATTCAAACACAGGGTGTATGGGGTACGCAGTACCACATGATTACCGGTGGTACAGCATTGAGCGGCACATTTGAAAAGCGTGATGCTGATCCTGCCTTCCCTTCACCAGGTGCGGGTAATTATCGCATGACCTATAATTTCCAGACTGGAGAATATTCCGGTGTGAAGCTTTAACTGTAAAAACTATTTGATATGAAACACATTCAAAAATTATGGTTTTTCCTGCTGGCTGCCGGAATGCTCTTTACAGCTTGTGAGAAAAACATCGAAGGCGGTGGCGAGATTGCTGTCTTCAGTAATGGTAAGCAGCCAGTGATCTCAGCTTCAGCTGCTACAATTGCTCCTGCCGCTGCAGATTCCAACAACGTTGCATTAACGTTGAGCTGGACTAACCCTGAGTATTCTATTGACTCAAGTACGGTGAAGTATGTTGTTGAGATCGATTCTACCAATCGTAACTTCTCAAAATCAGTTACCCGTACAGTAACTGGTACACGCAGACTGAGTATGTTGGCAAAAGAACTGAACAGCATCCTGCTGGGCTTTGGTTTTGCTTTCAATACGGCATACGATATTGATGTGCGTGTGATCTCATCTTTCCCAAACAACAACGAGCGTCTGGTATCTAATACACTGAAGCTGCGTGTTACACCATATAAGATTCCGCCTAAAGTGGCTTTGCCAACTTCTGGCCGTCTCTTCCTGGTAGGTGATGCATCTGATGGTGGCTGGAACAACCCTGTTCCAGTGCCTTCACAGGAGTTCAGCAGATTGGATGAAACCACATTTGCTGGAGTATTTAACCTGAAGCCAGGTAGCTACCTGATGTTACCTATCAATGGTAGCTGGGACCAGAAATATGCATTAACCAATAACAGTGTTCCTGGTATTGCTAACGGTGGCAACTTCGTTTACTACGCTCCAGGTGTTGGTGGTGGTGATAATTTCCCCAGCCCAGCAGCTGCTCCAGGTCTGTATAAGATCGTTGTAGATTTTCAGGCTGGTAAGTTCACTGTAACACCATTTACCCAGCAGCATGGTTTGCCTAGCAGTCTCTTCCTGGTAGGTGGTGCTACACCTGGTGGCTGGAGCAATCCTGTTCCTGTGCCATCACAGCAATTTACCCGCGTTACAGCTACCCGCTTTGAAATTGCATCTATCGCATTAACTGCCGGTGAGAAATACCTCTTCCTGCCTGAGAATGGTAACTGGGGTAAGAAATACGGTGCAGTGAATGGTAGTGCAGCCAATATTGGTTTGGGCGGTCCATTGAAACCAGAAGGAGAAGATATGCCTGCTCCATCAACTAGCGGCAACTATAAGATTGTCGTAGAGCTGGCCAACAATACTTACACACTAACCAGGTTGTAAGATTCGGATTTTCACAGTTTTACTGCTGCTGCCCCGTTCATACGGGGCAGCTTTGTTTTAGGGAGCTTCCCGCATTTTCATTTACTTTTACTGCCTAAGAATTATTTATGCTCTACTCCATGACTGGCTATGGCCGCAGTGAACAATCTATTGGCGATAAGGTATTGCTGGTGGAACTTCGTTCACTCAACGGCAAACAGTTTGATTTGCGACTCAATATACCCGCACAGCTCAAGCCTTTTGAATTCGATATCAGACAGATGCTGAGCGAATCATTGGAAAGGGGTAGCGTGGAATGTATTGCTACCATCAAGAACAATGGCGCATCCAAACCAGTGGCTATTAATACCGACTTACTGAAATCTTATTATACTTCAGTGAAGCAGGTGGCTGAAGAAATGCAGGCCGATGATAGCCAGCTCCTCGCTGCTATCCTTCGTTTACCGGAAGTGGTTACTAACCAGTCTGAGTTACTCAATGATGAGGAATGGGCTGCGGCTCAGCGTGTGTTTCAGGATGCTATCACACAAATCAATACACACAGAACAGAAGAAGGCAAAGTATTGGAAGCCGATTTGTTGGATCGTGTGCAACAGATTGAGCAATTGCAAGCTGAAATAGCCACTTTAGAACCCTTGCGCAGAGAAAAGATTCGTGAGGGATTGAAGAAAACTTTGGAAGAGAATGTAGGTAAGGAAAACTATGATCCCAACAGACTGGAACAAGAACTGATTTACTATATCGAAAAAATTGATATCAGTGAAGAGCAAGTTCGCTTGAAGAATCACTGCGATTATTTCCGCGAAGTGCTGAAAGGCAAGGAGCGTAGCAAGGGTAAAAAACTGTCTTTCGTTTTACAAGAATTCGGCAGGGAAATCAATACTACCGGCTCAAAAGCTTATGATGCCACTATTCAGAAATGCGTAATTCTGATGAAGGATGAATTGGAAAAAGCGAAAGAACAAGTCTTGAATATTTTATAAGTATATGCTGCAGAAACTTCTTTTTTCAATATTGATTGGTTTGAGTTTGTACAGCTGTACAGCTATTGAACTGAAAGAACAACAACATTTCTTTCCGGATCATCAATGGAGCAGCAAAGATTCGCTGGAGTTCAAATTTGATGTGCAGGATACCACAGTGTCTTATAGAATCTATCTCGTTCTCAGACATGAAGATGCCTATGGCTATAACAATATCTGGGTGAATATCGGAACCCAAACGCCTGTAGAAGCCATGAAATATCAATTGTTGGATTTGAAATTGGCTGATCCTGCTAAAGGATGGCTGGGCACGGGCATGGACGATATTTATGATCACCGCATCAGCTTAACACCCAAACCCATCCGCCTGCGTAAGGGCCAGTATATATTTCGTTTGAAACAGGCTATGCGCGAAGACCCATTGCAGTATGTATTGAATGCGGGTATTCGTGTTGAAAAAGCAACGGAATGACAATCTTTCCTAAAAGCAAACTCAGGCTGGTAACAGTAGTCTATTGGTTCTTACTGTTATATATTATTGCTGCGCTGATCTGGTGGTTTATTGCACTGGAAAGGCAAAACAGACGTATTACAGAAATTAGAATTGATGCAGCTGAAAAGCAGCATGATATCAAAGCCATGCTGGATGCGATTGCTGAGGGTAATAGGAAAACAGCGCAGTATATTGGTGAAGGTGTAACATTCTTAGCCCTGATCATGGTAGGTGCAGTGTTTGTTTATCGTGCTGTTCGGAGACAAATTCGTTTGGCTGCCCAGCAACAGAATTTCATGATGGCGATAACGCATGAATTGAAAACACCTATTGCTGTTACCAAACTCAATCTGGAAACCCTGCAGAAAAGAAAACTAGATGAGGCCAGACAGCAAAAGCTGATCACCAATACACTTCAGGAAGCTGGTCGTCTCGATAATCTTTGTAACAATATTTTGCTGGCATCAAGATTAGAGGGAGATGATGCTTTATCTATGACTGCCCATGAAGTAAACCTGAGTGAGGTAGCCATCAACTGTGTGCAGGAAGCAAGAATACACTACAGTGCCCGAACCATTGAGTCTGATATTGAAGATGGGATATACATTTTTGCAGATGAGTTAATGATGCAATTGCTGATCAATAACCTGATTGATAATGCAATCAAGTACTCACCCAAAGACAAACCTGTATCGCTTAAGCTGGAACAACGTCAGGGTAAAGCCAGCCTCATGGTCACAGATTATGGCAAAGGCATTCCTGATGCAGACAAAAAACGCATTTTCGAAAAATTCTACCGCTCTGGCGATGAAAATACCCGAACTACCAAGGGTACGGGCCTGGGCTTGTATCTCTGCAGTAAAATTGTACATCATTTCGGGGCAAACATTACTGTGACAAACAATTATCCGCAGGGTGCTATTTTTACAACCATATTTACAGCAGTATGAGCAGTGAAAAAGGCAATATTCTGTTGGTGGAAGATGAGGAAAACCTGCATGAAGCCCTCAAACTCAATTTGGAGCTGGAAGGATATACCGTTACCTCCGCTTATGATGGTGCTGCAGCCCTACAGGCTGTTGCCGGCGAATATTTTGACCTCATCATTCTGGATGTGATGCTGCCCGAATTAGATGGTATTAGTGTTACAGAAACCATCCGGGTTAAAAACAGTGAACTGCCTATTCTCATACTCAGTGCAAAAAGCAATAGCTCAGATCGTGTGCTCGGACTGAAAAAAGGTGCGGATGATTACCTCACCAAGCCTTTCAACCTGGAAGAACTTTTGCTGCGCGTAGAAAAACTGATTGATAAGAATAAGAAACTACAGGAAAAAGAGAGTATCGGTGATACTTATCAGTTCGGTAACAATACAATTGATTTCAAAGCACAGGAAGCCATCGGTATCACCGGTGAAACCATTACACTGAGCAAGAAAGAAGCACAGTTACTTAAACTGCTGATTGAAAATAAAGGAGAGGTTGTAACACGTGAGAAGATTCTGCAGATTGTTTGGGGCTATAATGTCTATCCTTCTACCCGTACTATTGATAACTTCATCTTGAGTTTCCGGAAATATTTTGAAACCGATAGCCGCAATCCACGTCATTTCCACTCTGTACGTGGTGTTGGCTATAAGTACACAGATTAAGCTGGTTTGGCACAATAAAAGCAGTGCTTTGAGCGTCTCTGTAGGGAGAAAAATGTCTTCATGTCGCTGCAAACCATTATCGATTTTTTAGATCCTATCAGTATTGCCCATATTAGTTTAGATGAAGCCTATAAGCCTACGCAGATAGGTCAGCACATAATTGTATATGAAGAGGAATTCCCAGATTTACAAGATGCAGACTTGATCCTGATTGGCTGTACAGAAATGCGTGGCGGTGCATCAGAAGTATCACAGTCGAATAGTCCCGATAAAGTACGCTGTGAATTCTACCAACTCTTCCATTGGCACAAGGATGTAAAAGTGGCCGATATTGGGAATATTAAAACCGGTGCAACCTTATTAGATACATACGCTGCACTCCGTGAAGTACTGACTGAATTAATCTTACTCAATAAAAAAGTATTGATTCTTGGCGGCTCACATGATGTAACCATGGCGCAGTATGGTGCCTATGCATCATTGAAGCGTATCATTGAAGTCAGCTGTGTGGATGCGCGCATGGATATGGATACAGACAGCTTGCTGCCTGCGGATAATTTCCTGATGGAGTTATTTACTTCAGAACCCAATTTCCTGCGTCATTATAACCATATCGGTTTTCAGAGTTATTATGTACATCCAGGTATGCTGGAAACCATTGATAAACTGCGCTTCGATTGCTATCGCGTAGGCAAGGTGAAGGAAGATATTCAGGAAATGGAGCCTTGTATTCGCAACAGCCATATGCTCACTTTCGATATTGCGGCGATACAACATGCACATGCACCTGCAAACCGTCTCACGCCCAATGGATTCAATGGAGAAGAAGCTTGTACGCTGATGCAATTTGCAGGTATGAGTAACCACATCAGCACCATTGGTCTGTATGGTTATATAGCAGAATGGGATGAACATGAACTTACAGCCAAGCAATTGGCACACATGATCTGGTACCTGATGGATGGCATCTTCCGCCTCAAACATGAAGCAGATATGGAAGATAAAAGCAGCTTTAACGAATTCACCATGGCATTTGCCGAAGTGGAAACCACATTTATACAAAGTAAAAAGACTGGCCGTTGGTGGATGCGTATGCCCGATGGTGCATATATCGCCAGCAACCAGCGCGATTATATGATTGCCGCCGGCAATGATATTCCGGAAAGATGGCTGCGTGCTATGGAGCGTATGTAAATAGGTTTCTGTACCTTTTCACCATGTTATTTAAGCATCTGTATCGCTGCTTTTTGCTGATTGCAATAGTTGTATTGTTTGCCTGTAACACGACTAAAAAATTACAGCAGACTGCCGATAAAAGCATCTTTAATCAGCCCGAATTAGCCAAAGCACATATTGGTATTAGCTTGTATGATCCTGAAAAAGGCGCATATCTCTACAACTACCAGGGCGATAAATATTTTGTTCCCGCTAGCAATACCAAAATCGTTACCTGTTATGCTGCGATGAAGCATTTAGGTGATAGCATTGTTGGCTTGCAATACATTCCAACAGAAACGGGTATTACTGCAAAGTTCACTGGCGATCCAACTTTATTGCATCCTGATTACAAGAAACATCCCGTTGCGGATTTCATTAAGCAACATGCAGATGAGCTTATCGTCACTTTACCGGAATGGAAGTCAGAGAAGTACGGCAGTGGCTGGGCATGGAATGATTACGATGCAGCTTATATGCCAGAACGATCTGCTGCACCAGTCTATGGCAATGTGGTGCGTTTTAGCAAACGTGGAAATAACTTAATCACGACACCTAAACTATTCAAAGACTCTGTCAGCATCTTTGCTGATTTGCGCAGCGATAATATTCGCATCAATCGCCCACAGGCTTCCAATAGTTTTCAAGTAGAAAAGGGTAGTAGCCGTTTTACCAGTACAGATATACCATTTGTAACCAACGACGCTTTGTCAGTAGCATTGCTGGAAGACAGTTTGGGTAAGACTATTCAGTTTTTGGATTCAGAAAGTATTGCAGACACTGTTTGGAAGAAAGTCTACTCACAACATACAGATTCTTTACTCAAACCCATGATGCACAGAAGCGATAATTTCTATGCAGAACAAACCTTGTTGATGATTAGTCAGCAGATGCTGGGTTATATGAGCGACAATAAAGTGATTGATAGTTTATTGAAAACAGATTTCGCCAATCTGCCACAAGCACCCCGCTGGGCAGATGGTAGCGGACTCAGCAGATACAATCTCTTTACACCGCAAGACTTTGTACAGATACTTGCTAAGATGAAACAGGATTTCAGCTGGAAGCGTATCAGTTCAATCTTCCCAACAGGTGGCAGTGGTACTTTGAGCGGCTATTATAAAGACTTAAATGGGAAACTGTATGCGAAGACTGGTACTTTAAGCGGACAAGTAGCTTTAAGCGGGTTCTTAGAAACAGCTAAGGGAAAACATTTGATCTTCTCTGTACTCGTGAATAACCACCAAACATCTGCTACAATAGTAAGACGTGCGGTAGAGCAGTTTCTATTACAGGTGTATCAAACGCAGTAATTATTTGCGGAACATATTATCCAGATAATCTTCCTTATACTCCAGGTATGTTGGGCTGCCACTAGGCGTGATATTCGGTGTTTGACATTGCAATAAATCTTCCACCAATTGCAACATTTCTTGTTGGCTTAGGCTTTGTCCGGCTTTAATGGCTTGTTGCCGCGCCATACAGCGAATCAATTGCTCACGTTTACTGAATTTCACATCACTGCTGAAATGCTTGTATTGTTCTAGCAATAGTTCAATCGAATGTTTCTCATTGCCTGCCAAAATATCTGCTGGTGTACCATGAATAATGAAACTGTCCTTACCAAAGTATTCAATTTGATATCCAAGGCTATTGACTTCCGGCAATAAATCTTCCAGTAAAACCGCATCAGGTGTGCTTAATTCCAGCGTAACAGGAAACAGGGTTTTCTGTGTAGGCATAAGCTGCTGATGTGCAGTTCCATAGCGTTCGTATAAAATACGTTCATGTGCCAATTGCTGATGAACCAACACAAATCCATTCATCGCTGAGGCAATGATATAGGTATTATGCAATTGTAATAAGGGCGCATCCTGCTTTAAGGCAATGGATTGCTTTTTGGTTTTGCCATACAACAAATCTTCCGTTGAACTTTGTTGCCATTGTTCTTCAGGTTGTTTGAATTGGTCCAGCATAGAACTCCAATGGCCCAATCCTTTTTCTCTGCTGGGTGCAATTTTATGCGCCTGATTTTTTTGCGTAAAGGTTTGATACAAGTCTGAGCTAGAAGCCTGTGACTGCGCAGTTTCTGTAAATGGTTTACTAACTGCATCCAATTGCTGAATATCAGCATTCAGCGAAAAATCTAAAGAAGGCGCAACAGAAAATTGTGCCAATGCATGTTTCACGGCTGCTTGTACAAACGCATAGACAATCTTCTCATCCTCAAACTTGATTTCCTGTTTGGTTGGATGTACATTGATGTCCACCTGTGCAGGATCTAACTCAATAAATAATACATAAGTTGGAAAACTGTCTTTGGCAATCAAACCTTCAAAAGCGCTGTTTACTGCATGGTTGAGATAAGCGCTTCGGATGAAACGGTTGTTCACGAAGAAATACTGTTCACCCCTGGTTTTGCGAGCCGTATCGGGCTTGCCCACAAAACCCTGAATATTCATATAATCTGTTTGCTCAGCAACATGTACCAGTTTGGTGTTGTACTGATTGCCGAGCAATTGAAGGATGCGTTGTTTTAAACTACCGCTTTCCAGATAATAAACTTGTTGGCCGTTTGCAGTAAGCGAAAAGATAATCTTCGGAAAAGCCATCGCCACGCGAATGAATTCATCCATGATATGGCGCATCTCAGCTGCATTACTTTTCAGAAAATTTCTTCTGGCAGGTACATTGAAGAACAAGTTCTTCATACTAATGCTGGTACCTGTTGGCGCTGCACAAGGTTCTTGCTTGGTAACCTTACTATTTTCAATTTCCAGATAAGTGCCTAATTGCTCATGCTCCTGTCTGGTTTTCATTTCCACCTGAGCCACCGCCGCAATAGAAGCCAATGCTTCTCCGCGAAAACCCATGGTACGTATATGGAACAAATCTTCAATCGCCCTGATCTTGCTGGTTGCATGGCGTTCAAATGCCATACGTGCATCCGTCATACTCATGCCCTTGCCATTATCTATCACCTGTACCAATGCCTTACCCGCATCTGCAACAATGAGTTTAATTTCTGTAGCACCTGCATCAATGGCATTTTCCAGTAATTCCTTCACTGCACTGGCAGGTCTTTGAATCACTTCACCAGCGGCTATCTGGTTGGCTAAATTGTCAGGTAATAGTTGAATAATATCCGGCACGCTTGTTCTGCTTAAAGGGCGTAAAAATAGGCAGTTCCTTGTACAAGTAAACCAAGACTTGCCTTAATCCGTACCTTTATGCAAACAATAACCTCCAATGAAGCGAATCCTATTGTATTTACCCCTCTTTCTGCTGGCTGCATGTACGAAAGAGGACTTATTTAAGAACGATTTGAAGGGTGTGTGGGTGAGTTATACCATCCAGAAAGGGGCACAAAGCTCCGATCAGGCCAAAACACAGCCCGTTACACTTGATTCATTGCGGTTTATAGTGCAATTCGATAATTCGGCTAAATACACTACTGCCAGTCCTTCTAACCAATCGGATATCAACAAACTCTATGGTTTCTCTGACAATAATAAGCAGCACCATGAGTTTAGTGCGCGCATTGGCTGGCGTTGGTACAATAACCAACTTGAGCTCTTAGGCTATAACTACAACAATTCTGTGAATGATTGGCGTTTTATCACTGCTGTACCTTTGAATGCGGAAATTCCTTGCTCTATCAAGGTTTCCGGTAATCAGTATATCTTCAATGTGAATGGGGTAACCGTTAGCATGCCCAGGGCAGCTACCACAACCAAAGCAGAGGGATATAAACTCTTTCCCTTCTTTGGTGGCACTGAAAATGCTCCCCAGCTGATCACCATCAAGATTAAAGAACTGTAAATATTGACCAGCCCTTCTGAAGAAGGGCTTTTTCTTGCCCAGTCCTCGCTAACAGCGCGTATTTTTGCGCTTCAAATTCGTACTATGGAACTCAGTGCTGCAATTGAAAAACTGCCCCGCCATTTCTTGCCGAAAGATTTTACTGTTACTACTTGGGAAGCTTTGGAACCCTGGTTTAAAAACCTGTTGGAGCGTCCTATCAGTAGTGTAGATGAATTAGAGCAATGGCTGCGCGATATGAGTGAGCTGGAAGCTGTGGTGAGTGAGGATGCCTGCTGGCGTCAAATCCGCATGACTTGCGATACTACTGATAAAGCTCTGGAAGAAGCATTTAATTTCTTCTTCATGGAAATTCAGCCTAAGCTGCAACCTTATGCCGATGCGCTGAACAAAAAGCTGATAGCTTCACCCTATACCGCTGAATTGCCGCAGGATAAATATTTCACCTACTTACGTAACGTGAAGAAGAATATTGAACTCTATCGTGAGGCTAATATTCCATTGCAGGCCGAATTGAATGTAATGCAGCAGCAATATGGTGCCATTGCGGGTAAGATGACAATTGAGGTAAACGGACAAGAGTATACTTTACAACAAGCAGGTAAGTTTTTAGAGAGTCATGACCGAAACCTGCGCGAAACAGTCTATCGCAAAATTCAGGAACGCAGACTGCAGGATAAAGACGCCATGCACCAACTCTATTCTCAGCTCATTGAGAAAAGACATCAAGTGGCAGTGAACGCAGGCTTTGCAAACTATCGAGATTACAAGTTTGCAGAAATGGGTCGCTTCGATTATACCAAGGAAGATTGCTTCCAGTTTCACGAAGCAGTAAAACTGCATGTGCTTCCACTGATTGAAAAAATTTATCAGAAGAAAAAAGCCAAGCTTGGCCTTGATACACTGCGTCCTTGGGATACAGAAGCTGAGCCTGAAGGCATTCAGCCACTCAAGCCTTTTACAGATGGTAAAGATTTGCTGAATAAATCCATCACCTGCTTCGAATCATTGCATCCATTCTTCGCCAATTGCCTTCGCAAGATGGATGAACTCAAACATTTTGATTTGGAAAGCCGCAAAGGCAAAGCCCCCGGCGGTTACAACTGTCCACTTGCTGAAAGTGGTGCGCCATTCATTTTCATGAATGCAGCGGGACAAATGAGTGATGTTACCACCATGGTACACGAAGGTGGTCATGCCATTCATTCTTTCTTATCGCATAACCTGGAATTGAGTGCTTTCAAAGAGTACCCAACTGAGATTGCAGAAGTTGCCAGTATGGCGATGGAATTGTTTAGCATGAATCATTGGCAGGCTTTCTTCAATAATGAAGCAGATTTGCAACGTGCCAAAGAACATCAGTTAGAGCGCACCATCACCATCTTCCCATGGATTGCCATCATCGATAAATTCCAGCATTGGGCATATGAACATCCTACACATACTGTTGAAGAAAGAACGGCAGCTTGGATGGGCATCCTAAATGAGTTTTCTACCAATAGTATTGATTACACCGGCTTAGAAGCTTTCCGAGAAATAGGCTGGCAGCGTCAGTTGCATTTGTTTGAAGTGCCATTCTATTATATCGAATATGGTATTGCACAATTGGGTGCAATTGGTTTGTGGATGCAGTATCAACAAAATCCTGATCAAGCCATTCAAAACTATGTGCAAGCTTTATCATTAGGTGGTACGAAAACATTACCTGAACTGTATGCCGCTGCAGGTGTGGAATTCAATCTCTCTCCAGACTATATCAAAACATTGATGGAGTTTACCGCAGCAGAAATGGAGAAACTATAAAATGAAAATCCCCGCTATTTAGCGGGGATTGTTTTATGCTTTCGGTTCGTTTGGTCTTTGTGGGCCACGATTACCGCCTGGTCTATTACCTTGTTGTGGTGGTCTTTGCTGTGGCGGTCTGTTAGGTCCGCCTTGTTGTGGCTTATTGCTAGGTTGTTGCGGACGTTGTGGTTGATTAGGCCTTTGCTGTTGTGGTCCGCGAGGAGCTTGTCCGCCACCTTGTTGCGGCGGTCTGTTGTCTGGTCTGCGATCACCACCACCACTGCGTTGTTCACGATCACGGTCGCGGCGCTTTTTGCTATTGCGTTCCAAACTGCGTAAGCTGATTTGTCCTACCACATCTACAAAAGCAGGTTCTGCTTCACGTGGTTTGCTGCTCACCACTTCTACAGGTTGTAATTCTTCAGGTCTGATGCCTTGCGCATTCAAACGCTTGATTTCTTTCACACGCTGAATGGTGAGTGGGTATTGCTTATTGCTATCAGGCAACACATACCACATCAAGTTCTTGAAAATATCTTTCTTGATCAGGTTGGCGCGGCCACGGGCTGTTTCAATATAGTCTGCATTATCCGGGAAATGTTGCAAAGCATCCAGATATGTGTCCAGCTCGTAATTCAAACAACATTTCAAACGGCCACATTGTCCGCTCAACTTAGTTTGGTTAATGCTCAGGTTCTGATAACGCGCAGCCGTAGTGTTTACACTCTTGAAATCATGTAACCAGGTACTGCAACAGAGTTCACGTCCGCAAGAGCCAATACCGCCTACTTTGGCAGCTTCCTGGCGGATACCGATCTGACGCATTTCCACCTTCACTTTAAAGTCGGATGCGTATTGCTTAATCAGTTCACGAAAATCCACACGATCATCAGCGGTATAGAAGAAAGTAGCTTTTTTGCCATCGGCCTGCAATTCCACTTCGCTGAGTTTCATCTGTAGGTTCAGGCTGCGGGCAATTGCGCGACTGCGTGCCAGCATTTCCTTTTCACGACCTTTTGATGTGCGATAAATTTCAATATCTCTCTCAGAAGCTTTGCGCAGGATTTTCTTCATCTCAGGATTGAACTCATCTACACCCCGCTTTTTCAATTGCAGGCGCACCAGTTCGCCACTCAGGCTCACTTCACCCACATCAAAACCACCCGCACCTTCTACGGTAACGAGCTCGCCTTTTTCAAAATATTGTAAAGTTGGATTGCGATAGAATTCCTTCCTGCTGCCCTGGTTAAAACTAATCTCTACTACTTTGCAGGAACTTTCGGGGTCGCTGAAAGGCAGGTTCATTAGCCAGTCATGCACATTCAAGCGGTTACAACCGCCCGTGCTGCAACCTCCGTTGCTTTTACATCCATTGGGTTTCCCCGTTCCACAAGATCCACAGCCCATATTATCAGGTTACAATGGTTAAAGTTATAGGGCAGGTGGTGGTACCGGCTTTTGAATAGCCATCATCTGTTGTTGTGTCACTCACTGCACCGTTCGGTACAAAGCCCGGCAGGCAATCGAGAGATATATGATGTAACGAGGATGATTCGCTTTCTGCCACACAGTTGCCTGTGTTGTTCCAAACGCACCTTGCCATTTTGCCGGCCAAACCGGCGTCACTGAGCCAAAATTAAGGTTTTGTGTTGAATGATGTGGTAAAGCCGGATGGTCAGGGCCTGAAACAGCATTTTGGCGTTGGCATTGCGTTCCACGTAGTAAGCGGCTTTGTCCAGTGCCGTGGCCATGGCTTCTTGTTGGCTTACAGAGGCAATTTTATTGATACGTTGGGCAAAATCCTTCTCATGATCAGCCATTTGCACCCTTTCTGGTCCCATGATACGGATGCGAATGCTCTGTTCAATCAGGTGCACAAAATATTTAAGGAACTGCTTTTGCTTTTCCCTGCCCAGCTTGCTGATTTCCTCGGTAAACTTGATCTGAGCTACGGGGCCATTGCGCAAAGTGGCATTCAGCCATTCGCGTAGCAGACTCTGCCAGTCTTCCTCAGCATGCTGCATCAATTGTAGGGCTTCGCGATAATTGCCATCAGCTATGGCAGCAATTTGGCTAGCTCTGGCCGGCTCAACTTGTGCTCGTGCAACCAGTGCGCCGGCAATGACATCTTGCTCCAAGGCAGGTACTTTCACCAATTGGCATCTACTCAAAATCGTAGGCAATATCTGTTCTTCGTTTTCTGCTACCAGAATAAATAAGGTGTTTGCCGGTGGTTCTTCGATCAATTTCAAGAGCTTATTGCCTTCTTTGCCCAAGTATTCGGGCATCCACATCACCAAAACCTTGTAAGCACTTTCGAAGCTCTTCAGGTTGAGTTTGCGGATGATATCGTTACACTCTTCAGCGGTGATATTACCCTGTCTGTTCTCTGCACCAATGAATTGCAGCCAATCGTACACATTGCCATAAGGGTAGAGTTTAATGAACTCTCTCCACTCACTTAGATAATCTGCACTGGTAGGTTTATCGCCCGGCTTCTTCGTAACTACGGGATAGGAAAAATGTAAATCGGGGTGAATGAGTTGTGTTGCCCTCAGGTAAGCAGGCAGTTCTGCAATCTGATCTGGTAAGAGTACCGTATCTGTTGTAGGCTCTTCTGTTTCAATAGCAGAAAAACCACCAAACAAATCAGCGGCCATCACTTTCTCTTTAACAGCGGGCAGACTTACCACATATTGAGCAAAAGCCAGCGCCAGGGGCAGGGTGCCATTACCTTCCTTACCCAAAAAGAGCAAGGCATGGCTTAGGCGATTGTGCTGCACCATTTCGGTGAGGTGTTGCTTTACTTCCTCATGGCCTATGACTTCGCTGAAAAGCATGGCGACGAAGTTAAAGGCTGCAATATTTTCTGCTGATTTTTTTTAGCACAGTTGTGCGCTGCTTCTTGGGTAAAGGATATCGGAATAAAAACAGGTATTACAGTTGTGTAATCACGGCTTCATGCGCTGCGTCTTCTCTGCATGCATACAAGCAATACACCAGGTAGATGGCTAATAAGATTGCGATCATCTCTTTTTTTTCTGAGATAGAAGTTCCGCCAAAAGGTTTAATGCGCAGAAAAATTATGATGAACGTAATCCTGCATGGTCATGAATACGGCTTCCTTTTCAAGTAGTTCTATCAGCTTGTATAGTCTTTCAAGTAACAAACCTGAACAATGGCGTATTGTATAAGTGGGTAAACCCAGATTACGGACATCGGTAAACTCCCAAGGGTGGTAGTAGAGGCTCAGATAGCCATCTTTACGTAGTGTTTGAACAGCCAGTTTTTGGTAAAAGGCAAAAGGAAAGTTTTTAAAGCTCAGCCAGAATAAGGGTAGTCTTAAGAAAGGACTTACAGATGCAGGAACACGCAAAAGTCCCTGATCCTGGAAGATGGTTCTTGGTAAATGCAGGTTATTATACCTGCCTGGCAACCAAGTAGGGTGAATAGATGCATCATATTGATAGCCTGCATCAATCATGTCTTGAACGGGTACCTGCTTCATGCGCGGCATTCTCAGTCCGGTTACTGGTTTGCCGGTGATAGCTTCCAGTCGATGCTTAGAAGCAGCTAAGTCTGCAGTTTCAAATTTGCTATGATAATAGGTATGCGAAGCAATCTCATGCTGTACCGATAAAGCTTGGATACTTTCCGGATAATGATCTGCAAAGTTTGCTGTGGTGAAAAGTGTAGTGGTAATATTGGGTTTTTGTAAAATTGGTTGTAAAGCATCCAATCCTTTTTTACCCAATTCCATTTGAAGCGTTAAAGGAATATTGTTGCCGTATTCTATCGGCATATCAAATTCTTCTACATCAAAACTCAGTAAAACAACAGGCCTCATATGTTTGTCTCTTTCACAATATAGTGTGGTCTGTTTTTAATCTGCAGGAAAACCTTAGAGAGGTATACGCCTATCAATCCCAAAATCATCAGGTTTAATCCACCAAAAAACACAATACTTGCCAGTACAGAGGTCCAGCCTTCAACTACATGCCCATGATACATGGAATACAGGATATAAGGTATGTATAAAATAGAAAGGCATGCAAAGAATACACCAGCATAAGCAGCAAAATACAAAGGTCTTGTGCTAAAAGAAGTAAACCCTTTCAGGCCAAAGCTCACCATGCGTTGGAAGGTGTATTTGGTTTCTCCGAATCTTCTAGGGCTGGGTGTGTATTCAATTGAAATCTGTTTAAATCCGATCCATTTAATAATGCCTCTGTAGAAAAGATCAAACTCATCAAACATACGGAGTTGCTCCAGCGCTTTACCAGACACCAACCTGAAATCAGCTGAGCCTTCTTCAACATGTATATCCGATATGCTGCTCAGTAATCGGTAAAATTGTTTAGATAATTTCCTTTTCAGATAGCCCTCGTGTTGTTGTTCCTTTCTTTTGGTTCTTACAATATCATATCCTTGTTCATAGCAGGCGAGCATTTCATTGATCAGATGGGGCGGATGTTGTAAATCGCAATCCATCATAATAACAATACTGGTATCTGCATGATCCAACCCGGCTTTGATGGCATTCTGATGACCGAAGTTTCTGGATAAACTAATGTATCGAACCCTGGTGTCGTTGTTTGCAAGCGATTTGATTTTCTCCAGGGTATCATCTGTACTGCCGTCATTCACAAAAAGAATATGGAAGTCATAGTTTGTTTCGGTAAGTGCATTACAGATCTCTTCATAAATCGGGAATATATTTCCTGATTCATTATGCGCTGGTAATATCAGGTATAAAGACTTATCCATAAGCTTTAGTACGATGATTTGTAGTAATCAACTGCCAGCTGATTATCAGCCAGGCAATCATACAGGGCAACGCTTTTAGCGAATATTTGATGACATAGTTTTCTCTGATATATCTGGGGAACAGATCTGTTGGTGAGAAAACAGTCAGAATTAATAGTAGGAAAAGCAACAAGTATATATGTAATGGCGGAGTAGGACCTTGTAACACATACCAGATAGCAAAACCTGTTACAGCAATCACATAGGTGGGTGATTCTGCTGATGAGCTGAATATCACCAGACCTATCAGTAGTTGTGCCAGATATGTTAACTGAAAGCTCGTTTCGGCATGCTGTGAAAATCGCAGGAGGGGTATTAAGCTTAGTATAGCAGCAGGTATGAGAAAATACCAATTGGGCAAAGTATAAAGTCCACTCACCCTTCTTACAAACCCCATGAATGAAATATCCTGCATACCTGTGAAGAGATATGTGCTCAGGTTTTCTTCATTTTTTTCTACCAGAGAGTTATACCAGTCTACATAAGACTGAACTATAAATTCAGGATCGGCTAAAATCATGGGTGCTACAAAAAATACCACACTCCACATTAAACTGTAGGTGATGAACTTTTTATAGTCATTACTAAAGAAGATGAAGGCAAATCCAACAATGCCATAGATTTTTACAAGCATACCGGCAACAATAAATGCAGTTGCAAGCAGTGTATGATTTCGTTTGGTAAAAACATATGCCAATACAATCCATGCAGTAAGCATGGGGTTGAACTGTACATTTTGAATAGCTGTTAATGCTTCAATTAGTGCAATGAGTAAGATGGCGTTTTTACTCCATGTGCTAAGTGGTAGCTGATGGATTGCAAAAAACAGAATAGCAATGTTTGCCATTATCCATAGGAAAACGCCCACTGGAACAGGTAGTATGGCAAAAGGTGCGATGATTAAAGAGAAAAACGGACCGTAATGGTTTTTGTCGAGATACTCATTTGGGTAAGCCAGGTATAAATTTTTTTGATCAATGGTGTGCCAGAATACCTGTTTGAAAATGAGAAAGTTGTTGTAGAAATCAGCCCCTTGGGTAATACCAATGACTGCGGCAATTGCGGGAACGCAAAACCACAATAGCCTGATATAACCAGGCTTGAGCAGGGTTTTAGTAAAAGCGAGCATTGCAGGGGTTCTGCCACGAAAGTACAAAAAGCAATGGTGATTTTCAATGTTGAGCAATATTGAAAGTGCTATCGATTAGTTGGCAATAGACCTTGATTGCGGATAGATGCGTTTATCTCTGGATGAATTAGTTAATAAAAAAGCCTCTATGAAAGAGGCTTTTTTAATTGAGAATATGGCTCAAATTATTTTAAAAACTTCATGATTTCTTCACTATCGGGAGCGGTTCTGCTTGGGAAATAGGCAATCATTTTACCATTTTCATCTAACAAGAACTTATTAAAATTCCACTTGATGTCAGCATCTAAAACGCCATTCTCGGATTTGTTGCACAACCATTTGTAAATGGGGATAGCTTTGTCACCCTTCACATCTACGCGTGTCGTTAAAGGAAAGGTTACGCCAAAATTCTTTTCGCAGAAGCTGGCGATCTCTTTGTCATCTTGGTATTCCTGTCCGCCAAAATTGTCAGAGGGGAAACCAACAATTACCAGTTTGTCTTTATGCGCTTTGTACAAAGCTTCCAGTGATTTATACTGAGGCGTATAACCGCACATAGAGGCAGTGTTTACGACTAGAATTTTTTTGCCTTTGAATTTTGAAAAGTCGATTTCCTTGCCATCAATGGACTTGATCTTGAAAGCATGGATAGTACCGGGAGGTGCAATGAATGAAAGCATAGCTGCTGCAAATAAGGTGAGGCATGATGCCATAAATACTCTTTTCATATGCCGATTTTTTACAAATAACAGGGAAAAAAGCAAATGGTTCTGGTCTTTTTGATGAACTAAATGGTCCAAGCAACCGTAGCAATGCTGAGTTTGGTGCCTGTGATAGCTAGAATGGCCTGGCCGCATGCTTCAAGCGTAGCGCCAGTCGTCATTACGTCGTCTACCAGCAAAACATGTTTGCCTTGAATGGCTGCTTTATCCCAAACACGAAAACTTCCCTGCATATTTTGCCACCTGTTTAGCCTGTTCTTATTGGTTTGTGTTTCGGTGTGCATGGTACGTTCCAGCACATGTGTGAGGACGGGTTTGGGCCAAACCTCCCTAATGCCATTGCATATTTCATCAGCCTGATTATAACCACGTAAATGCAATTTTTTTGCGTTCAGTGGCAATGGCAGCAACACATCAATGTCTGCGTATAAGGGGGCATTGGCGAGAAAATGACCAATATATCTGCCTAATAGTCGGCCTATAGCCGGCTGTCGTTTGTATTTAAGCTGTTCCAGTAGTTCTTGTAAGAGACTATCCTTGGTAAAGTAATAACCTGCACCTGCTTGCTGGATAGGAATTCTTCCAATAAAACTAGCAGCAACAGGGTTATCACTTTGTGCGAAGAAACCTGTTTCTGGTAAACTCAATTTGCATCTGGCGCACAATGTTGTGTTGTAAGGCAGCGCATCTGTGCCGCAGCCAAAACAATAATGCGGGAATAACAAAGTGCGTAAATCCTGAAGTAGCGATAAAGGCATGTATCAAATTACATTGCCTCATTTTCCTGTAAGCTATTGTCTAAAACAATTGTCTATACACTTCATCTACGCGACCCAGTGCTACAATTTCTATCCTGAAGTTTTTAGGATCAAATGATTTTTTGTTGTAACGGGAGATGATGATTTTTTCGAAGCCCAGTTTTTCTGCTTCTGCAATACGTTGTTCAATTCTATTTACAGCGCGTATTTCTCCATTCAAACCAACTTCACCAGCAAAGCAGATTTGTTGTGGTAGTGGAATGTCTTCGTAAGAGGATAGCAACGCACAAATAATTGCAAGATCCGTTGATGGATCTTCTACTTTTAAGCCACCAGCGATGTTTACAAATACATCCTTCATGCCAAACTGAAAACCACCGCGTTTTTCCAGCACAGCAAGTAAGAGTTGTAATCTGCGCAAGTCTAAACCACTTACTGTTCTTTGTGGCGTGCCATAGACACTTTGTGTAACCAATGCTTGTATTTCTATCAGTAATGGCCGCATACCTTCAACAGTAGCTGCAATGGCAGAGCCGCTGAGTTGTTCTTCACGCTGTGTGATCAATATTTCAGAAGGATTGCTTACAATGCGCATGCCTGCTCCTGTCATTTCATAAATGCCCAGTTCTGCTGTGCTGCCAAAGCGATTCTTGAGTGTACGTAGAATGCGGTAAGCATAATGTCTATCACCTTCAAACTGTAAAACAGTATCCACCATATGTTCCAGAATCTTTGGACCTGCGATAGAACCATCTTTGGTAATATGACCAATTAAGAATACTGGAGTGGAAGTTTCTTTTGCAAAGCGCTGCAGTTCTGCGGTACATTCTCTGATTTGTGATACACTGCCTGCGGGCGAATCAATCAGGTTCGACTGAAGCGTTTGAATTGAGTCCACAATCACCAGATCAGGTTTTAGTTTTTTGATCTCCTGGAAAATGGTTTGTGTGGATGTTTCAGTAAGCAAATAAAAATGTGCATGTTGATGTTGAATTCTATCTGCCCGCATTTTGATTTGTTGCTCGCTTTCTTCTCCGCTGATGTATAAAGTTTTCAGTTGTGCTAGTTGTAAACCGTTTTGTAAAAACAAAGTGCTTTTACCAATTCCCGGTTCACCGGCAACCAAAATGATACTTCCTGGAACAATACCACCACCAAGTACACGATTGAGTTCAGAATCTGCAGTAATGATTCTTTTTTCTTCTGAGGAGTCTACATCTCTTAACGCAACAGTTCTGCCTTGTTTTTTTTCTTCACGATAATCATCCCAACCTTGTTTGTTTTGTTGCCCTTTATCGATGATTTCTTCAATGAATGTATTCCATTGTGAACAAGAAGGACATTTACCTAACCACTTCGTGCTTTCATAACCACAATTGCTACAGAAAAAAGCAGATTTCACTTTACTCATAAGGCATTAAAGATACAGATCAGGAAGGGCTGAAAATGCTGAATCAGACAAAAGCAAAAGGGCCAGCAAAACTGCTGACCCCCTTACTTACTAACCCATTAAATTCTGCCACTAAATTACAATTCTGGAGCAGTTTTCAAAATAAATTTTTGTCAAGCGGGCATCTTTTTACAATCAGTAAAACCTGTCTTTGCTGGAGGAGGGCAAAATGGCAGATTTTCTGTAAGTATTAGATAATCAATAAGTTAGGTTGTTGTTATTTGATAGTCTTCTGTATTTTGGCAGCAGAAAATGAACTGGTCGTAAATTTGATAAGATCAATTATAAATCATTGTGTTATGAATTCGATCATGTTGGTCTCGCTGATTTTTGTAGGCATCAGTATGCTGGTTTCCATGCAGCTGAAATCCAAGTTCACGAAGTACAGTCAGCAGCCTTTGTCTATCGGGCTGAGTGGAAGAGAAGTTGCGGAAAAAATGCTGCGCGACAATGGTATTTATGATGTACAAGTTGTATCGGTAGATGGGTTCTTGAGCGACCACTACAATCCGGCAAATAAAACCGTTAATCTCAGTCCAGAAGTCTATAGCGGAACCAGTATAGCTGCTGCTGCTGTAGCCGCCCATGAATGTGGCCATGCTGTACAGCACGCCACAGCCTATACCTGGCTGAATATGCGCAGCAAACTGGTACCTGTGGTGCAGTTCAGTAGTAGTATAGTGCAATGGGTACTCTTGGCAGGCATATTGGCTATCAATGTATTTCCATCTCTATTGCTAATTGGTATTGTATTGTTTGCGCTAACAACCTTGTTTTCGATCATTACACTCCCCGTTGAGTTTGATGCCAGTAACAGGGCCTTGGCATGGTTAGGAAATGCCAATATTACCAATAGCAGGGAGTCAAGCGGAGCAAAGGATGCATTAAAATGGGCAGCCATGACATATGTGGTAGCTGCAGTAGCATCGATTGCCACCTTGGTACAGTATCTCCTGATTTTTTTAGGGAATAGAGAACGGGATTAATTTTTTTAACAAATTTTATCAAAATGAGGAGGCGAGTGCCTCCTTTTTTGATTTATGAATGGTAAGCATACATGTAATAATTTTTTATATGTACCCACTTTTTTGGGATCTTTTATTTCGACTAGTTGCTTATTTTGATAATTATTAATTGATAATCAAATATTTATGTAAAATATTTTTTAATGTAAGCTCATGCAGCATTTGTTTATAAATGCCTGTCTTTTTTTTGTTAAATTATTCTTAAGGGCTATATTTGGCTCCATTCTAAACAAAATGCACATGAGAAAAAAGCTACTGCTCGGCTTTTGTGCCATGGTTTTGTCTATTGCCATGTTTGCACAAACAGTCGTGGTAACCGGTAAGGTTACTGACGAGAAGGGTGCCGCTCTCGCTGGCGCTACAGTCAGGGAAAAGAACACCAACAATGCGACCAGTGCGGGTGCTGATGGTTCCTACTCCATCAAAGTGAAACCCGGTACAAAACTGGTAATCAGCGTGGAAGGCTACGCAAACAGAGAGATTTCGGCCAAAGCCGGTGCAGGTAATGATGTATCACTTGTAGTGGATACAAAAAACCTGACCGAAGTGGTTGTAACCGCTTTGGGCGTGAAGCGTGAAAAGAAAGCTTTGGGTTATGCGGTTGCTACCGTTGACAAAAAGCAATTAGAGCAGCGTCCCGATGGTGACGTGGTTCGTTTGTTAAACGGTAAAGCACCTGGTGTGGATATTGGTGCAACCAGCGGTTTGTCTGGTTCAGGTACCAACATCATCATTCGTGGTGTATCTTCTATTTCTGGTGACGCCACTCCATTGTTCATTGTAGATGGTGTACAGTTTGATGGTTCTACCAATGCGCAGTCTGACTTCCGTTATGGTAACCAGTCTTCAAGCCGTTTCTTGGATCTGGATCCAAACAACATTGAAAGCGTTAACGTACTGAAGGGTTTGAGTGCAACAACACTGTATGGTGCTCAAGGTCGTAATGGTGTGGTGTTGATCACAACCAAGAACGGTGCCAATACACGCGTAAACAAGAAAACAGAAGTTACAGTTAACCAATCTTACTTCTCTAACACTGTGGCAAACCTGCCTGAGTATACAGATAAGTTTGGTGGTGGTTTCGATATGTCTACTGGTTTAACATTTTTCAGTAACTGGGGTGCGCCTTTCCGTACGCCTCCGGTTCGTGTAAACCACCCCTATAACCAACCAGGTCTTGCTGGTGCGTTTCCTGAGTTCCAGGGTCAGACATATGAGTTCAAACCTTATAAGGATAACGTAAAGAATTTCTTCCGTCAGGGTGCTGTAAGCACAACTTCTATCAACATGAAGGGTAGTGTTGGCGGTGTTAACCTGAGTGCTAACTACTCTTACTTAGATGATAAGGGTTTCACACCTGGTAACAGCGTAAACAGAAATACTTTCGGTATTGGTGGTAACGCGAAGTTGAGCAACAACATTACTTTGAATGCTACATTCAACTTTGTAAACACAGATTTCAAATCACCTCCTAACTCAGTGAGCTTTGGTAGCTCTGCTGCTAATGGATCTGGTGTATTTGCTGATTTGATGTATACGCCTCCTGCAGTAGATTTGATGAACCTGCCATACAAAAACCCATTAACTGGTGGTTCTATCTATTACCGTCCTGCTAACGATATTCAGAACCCTCGTTGGACAGTTGAGAATGTGCTCACTGGTCAGAAGGTGAATCGTACTTATGGTCAGATTTCAACAAAGTATGATGTGCTGAAGAATCTGAACGTAACCTATCGTCTGGGTTGGGATAATTTCAACACATTCGATTATTATTACCAGAACAAAGGTGGTGTACAAAGTCCACTGGGTTTCATGCGTACAGTTAATGCGCAAACAACTATCTGGGATCATTACCTGATTGGTAACTACCAAACAGATATCAATGAAAACTGGAACGTTACAGTTGAAGCTGGTGTTAACTCTCGTCAGCGTAGCGATGACCAAACAGGTGTTGCCAGTCAGCAACAGATCATCTTCGGTCTGTTTAACCATGGTAACTTCATCAACCAGGCTTTCCGTGGTGAAGATGGTAGTAACCTGAATGGCAGATCTAGTGAGCAACAAATTGGTGTGTTCACACAAGGTTCATTCGGTTATAAGGATTATATGTACGTAACACTGGGTGGACGTAACGATTGGGTTTCTACACTTGAAGCTCAAAACCGTTCATTGTTCTATCCTTCTGCCAGCGTTTCATTTATTCCTACTTCTGCTATTGCTTCTTTGCAGAATAATAAAATCATTAACTACGCAAAAGTTCGTGCTGGTTATTCAACCAGTGCTCGTTTCCCAGCGCCTTACAGAACTCGTCAGGCCCTGAGTGTAAACGCTAATGCTTTCGTAGATAGAAATGGTACTGCATTAAACACGAACTCAATTCCTAACCGCTTGCCTAACCCTGATTTGAAGCCAGAGTTGCTGCAAGAGTTTGAAATTGGTTTGGAAGGTCGTTTCATCAATAACCGTTTAAGCGTTGACTTCACTTACTACAATCGTGTTTCTAAGGATCAGATCCTGACTCAGGCACTGGATCCAGCAACCGGTTATACAAGTAAAGAAGTAAACGGTGGTGACGTATCTAACAAGGGTATTGAACTGCAACTGGGTGTTACTGCTATCAAGAACAGAAACTTCAGCTGGCAGATTGATATGAACTATACACGTAACCGCAGCATGGTAAGTAATCTGCCATCTTCTATCAAGCAGATTCCTGTAGCAGGTTATACTGATCTGGGTGCATTTGCGATGAATGGTCAGCCTTTGGGTGTTATCCAAGGTTATTATGTTCAGCGTGATGCAAAATCTGGTCAGCGTGTAGTAAACAGTGCTGGTAACTATATTTCTTCAAACGAAATCGGTATCATCGGTAACCCGCTGCCTTTGTGGAAAGGTGCTTTGATCAATACCTTAACATACAAGGGTCTGAGCTTCCGTATGCAGTGGGATTACACACATGGTGGTGATATTTACTCAACTACTACACGTGCTTTGTTGGCTCGTGGTGTTACAAAGGATACAGAGTTCGACAGATATGCACCGGTTATTCTGCCAGGTGTATTGGAAAATGGTCAGCCTAACAATATCCAGACATCTGCTACCAACGCCTATTTTGCCAACTTCGGTTTTGGTGCAAATGATATGAGTATTTGGGATGGCTCTGTAATTCGTTTGAGAGAAATGTCATTGTCATATGCAATTCCTGAGAGTGCTTTGAAGAAGCTGCCATTCGGTGGAATTTCTTTCACAATATCTGGTCAAAACCTGTGGTACTTAGCGCCTAACTTCCCTAAGTACAGCAATTTCGATCCAGAAACATCCGGTTTGGGTGTAGGTTCTTACAGAGGTTTGGAATTCATTACTGGTCCTTCTTCAAGAAGAGTTGGTGCCAGCATCAGAGTAACCTTTTAATCACCTAAAATCTCGAAACAATGAAAATATTTAAGAAGATAATTATGGTTGCCGGGGTTGCAGGTCTTGTTGCAACGTCATGTAACAAGAAGTTCGACTCCATGCTGGAGAACCCCAACCAACCACTGCCTGCGCAAGCAGATGCTGATTTGTATGTAAACCAGATTCAGCTGTCTTTCCCTGGCTATTTTGATGCGGTTCAGTCATTCGGTGCTGAATTCACAAGACAGTCAGCTTTTACTGGTGCTAACTACACCAATGGTTACTCACCTCAGAGTTATTCAGGCACTTGGTCATCTGCTTATACAAGTATTGTTAAGAACGCAGATGCCTTGATTGAACTGGCTGCTCCAAGAAGACAGACTTACCATGTGGGTATTGCGTATATCCTGAAAGGTTATACAATGATGACCATGGTAGATTGCTTCGGTGATGTGCCTTATACAGAAGCCAATAAGGGTAATGCAAATACGAACCCTAAGTTAGATCCAGGTAAGAATGTCTATAATGCTGCTATTGCATTATTGGATTCTGGTATCGCCAATATGGGTCGTACACCATCTACCAATGTTGCAAATGATATGTATTATGGTCACCTCAGCTCAACTGCAACACGCAGAGCTGCTTGGGCAACACTGGCTAAAACTTTGAAGCTGCGTGCTTACCTGAATCTGCGTTTATCAGATGCAGCTGCCGCTACTGCTGGTATCAATGCGTTGATTACTGGTGGTGATTTGATTGATACAGATGCTGAAGATTTTACTTTCCGTTATGGTACTCAGCTGGCTAACCCTAACACACGTCACCCTCGCTACAATGATGGTTACCGTGCTTCCGGTGGTGCTGGTGGTTATATCGGTACTTACTTCATGCATGCAATTGCAGTAGAAAAAATCCTCCTGGGTCAACCAAGAGATCCTCGTCGTGAGTTCTATTTCTATCGCCAGGCTTTTGCGCCAGGTTCACAAGCTCAGCAGCCTTGTGCATACAATGCTGCACCTGGTCATTATGGTCCTGATGATCCATTCTGTTACACACTGTCTGGCCACTGGGGTCGTGATCATGGTGATAACAGTGGTATTCCTCCTGATGGTGCTCAGCGTACTGTATGGGGAATTTACCCAGCCGGTGGTAAGTTTGATGATGTTTCTATAACTGCTGTTGGTATCAATGATGGTGCAAAAGGTGCAGGTATCCATCCAATCTGGATGTCATGGTTTACTGATTTTACCCTGATGGAAGCAGGTATCACACTTTCTGGTGTTAACCTTACTCCAGCACAGGAGAAAGCTTACTTCGTGAGTGGTATCAATAAAAACATGGCGCGCGTATTTGGTTATGGTGCAACAGTAGGCATGGCAATACCTTCCTCTGCTTTAACAACTGCAGCAAGCAGACAGACTACTTATGTAAATGGTATGTCAAATCTTTGGGATGCAGCAGCAACTGATGCAGCTAAACTGGATCTTGGTTTAAAAGAATACTACCTTACTACATGGGGTAATGGTATTGAGTCTTGGAATATGTATCGTAGAACCAGCCGTCCTCGAGCATTACAGCCGATGCTGGTGGCTAGCCCTGGTGCATTTATCCGCTCATTCTACTATCCTGCAGACTTTGCTAACCTGAATACCAATGGTTCTCAGAAAGCTGGTCCTGGCGTGAAAGTATTCTGGGATACTAACCCTGATGCGCTGTTCTAAATGAATCATCACTAAACTATGAGTAAAATGAAAAATAAATTATCATTCATCGTAGCGCTGGGTCTCTTCCTCTTCGTGATCGCTTGTAAAAAAGAAGGTCAGGATGTATGGAAGTATGAGAACCTTGGCCAGGGTGAAGTATTAAAATTTGATACGCCCAATGCCATAATTAATGGCAACCTGGATTATTCCAATCTTGCAGGTAGTTCTGTTTCTTGTAAAGTGTATTCTTATGGTGTATTGAAAGCTGCCAAAGTAGCTATCTACGCCAGTACACGTAACAACACTGATACAACTACCTGGAGAAAGATTAAGGAAGTAAATCTTGTGAACGATAAAGCAACCTTAACTGTAAGTGCTACTGAAATGGCAACTGCATTAGGTATTGCAACTAGTGCTTTACAGCCTGGTACTCAGTACAACCTGTACAATCAGGTAATTACTGAAGATGGCCGTAAGTTCTCTATCGCTAACACATTTGCAGATTATGAAAGTAACGTGAACTATAACCACGCTTTCCGCTGGACTGCCACTATCGTTTGTCCTTTCGTAGCGCCTATGGCAGGTAACTATGAAGTATTACAAGATGATTGGGCGGATTGGGGTGTAGGTGATGTTGTTCAGGTATTGGATGGCCCTGGTGCTAACCAATTGAACCTGCGTAACGTTTACCCTGCTCCATTCTATGGTGTAGTGGTTAACCCAATGGTAGTAAATGTAAACGCTGCAACTGGTGCAGCTACTGTACCAAACGTTACTTACGGTAACTATACTGCTTTTGGTAACGTTATCGCAAGCGCTTCCGGTTCAGGTTTTGTATTCTCTTGTACCGGAACTATTACATTGCGCCTTGCGCACGTATATGGTGGTACACCTCAGGGTACATTAACACTGCGTTTGAGAAAGTTGTAAACTTTTTAAAGCGAAATATCTCAAAGGGGTCGGCGAAAGTCGACCCCTTTTTTGCTTTATAGCTATAGGTTTTAAATCCGGAATGTTTCGCTGCAGCTATTGTTTACTGCATTTTGTCTGTTTACCGCATTATAAATCAGCATTTTATAAAATTACGGTCAACATATGATGAATAATTTGATGTGTCATTTATTCGTCATTGGTTATCGAAATGCTAAATATTTGACTTGTTTTTTATAAAATTGCCATCCTTTAAATTAAACTTCAAATGAGAAAACTAACTGTAGTGCTAACCATGTTAGCTGCTTTGGCTTCGTTTGAGTTATTTGCTCAGACCAAAACAGTTACCGGTAAAGTAACCGATGGCAAGTCGGGAACGCCTATTGCCGGGGTAGCTGTAAGTGTTAATGGAAACAATGTGGCATTAACAGGTGAAGATGGTGCTTTCACTGCCAGTGTTCCTCAGGATGCAAAGAAGCTCCTTTTCAAATCAGTGGGTTACGACAATGTATCTGCTGATATCATCTCCGGAACAATGATGATCAAAATGCTGGTATCTGACAAGAACCTGGAAGAAGTGGTGGTTACAGGTTATAAGTCTGCTCAGAAACGGAGCTTTGCTGGTTCTGCTGGTACGATCAAGGGTGAGGAAGTGGCAAACGTGCCCATTGCCTCTTTTGATCAGGCTATGCAGGGTCGTACACCAGGTTTGATTCTGCGTGCCAACTCTGGTCAGCCAGGTGCAAGCGGTAGTGCCATTATCAGAGGTAGAGGTTCTATCAACGGTAGTACTGAACCAATCTATATTGTAGATGGAATTCAAATTGCTGCTGCAGACTTCAGTCAGTTAAACCCTAACGATATTGAGAACATTTCAGTACTGAAAGATGCCGTTGCAACATCACTGTATGGTTCTAGAGGTGGTAACGGTGTTATCGTTGTATCAACTAAGCGTGGTTCAACCGGTAAACCTAAGTTGGAAGTAGATGTGTACACTGGTTGGTCTACACTGCCTGATTTCAACGATATGGAATTGATGAATACCAATCAGAAAATCGATTTCGAATTGAGAAGAGGTGGTACTTCACTTTCTTTCTATTCACCAAGAATGATCGACTCTCTGCGTGGAATCAATACCAATTGGTTCAATGAAATTACACGCACTGGTCGTACACACAGTGTTAACGCAAGTGCTTCAGGTGGTAGCGATAAAACAAAGTATTTCGCTTCAGTAAACTACTTCACACAGGAAGGTACAGTACGTAATACTGGTTTCGACAGAATTACTGGTCGTATGAACCTGACTCAGGAAGCTGGTAATTTCACTTTCGGTATCAATACAACTGGTACTGTTTCTAATTTCACGAATACTTCAGAAGCCAATACCGGTATCGGTACGCCGCTGAATGCTGGTTTGTGGACAAACCCATATGAGCAACCATTTGTGCCTGGTCGCTATAATGCTGCCGGTAACTTTGTTGCTGGTGGAACAACTTTAACTCGCCCAAGATTGGCAGAAAGTTTCCAGCCTATTCCCACAACAGATCTTTTCTGGAACAATAATAAGAGTGTTGATCTGAGAGCAGTTGCGAACATCAACGCTGAATACAAGATTCCTTTTGTAAAAGGTTTGTCAATCAAAACTGTTTACGGTATCGACTATCGTCAGTTTGATGCAAATGCATTTGTAGATAGAAGAACGTACAGTGCTGGTTCTAACCCAAGACCTACTTCTGGTACTTTTGCTAACTTCAGAACAAGCTCTTTCGGCCGTTCTTTCTCAAAGAGCTCTCGTATTACGAACACCAACTCAATTAACTACTCCAGAACATTTGGTGAACACTCAATTGATGGTGGTTTGTACTATGAAACAGTTGATCTGAAAGCGAATAACAATAGCAGAACTGTATTCTTGCTGGAATCTCCATTCCAAAATGAAGCTGGTGCTACAATCAATTCAGATCTGTTACCACGTGTTGGTGCAGGTGGTTCTGAAGCTTCTTTGGAATCTTATTTCGGATTAGTAAACTACGGTTTCAAGAACAGATATTTCATCACTGGTAATGTCCGTCGTGATGGTTCTTCTCGTTTTGGTGCTGATAAGCGTTACGCTACATTCGGTGGTGTAGGTGCTGCATGGTTAATCAGTGATGAGAAATTCATGGATGGTGTTTCAGGCTGGTTAAATCAGTTGAAGTTCAAGATCAGTTATGGTACTGTAGGTAACCAGGAAGGTATTGGCGCTTACCAGTCTCAAGGTGCAGTTGGTGGTCGTTTGTATAACGCTACTCAAGGTTCTACTGTTACTGAATTGGAGAACACAGATCTGCAGTGGGAATCTCGTAAAAAATTCAACACTGGTTTCGAATTCGGTATGTTTAACAACAGACTGAGCGGTTCTTTGGAAGTGTATAGCGAATTAACTGATAATCTCTTCCTGCCTGCAGAATTGTCTCGTACAACTGGTTTCAACACCCTGACAAGAAATATCGGTGCTGTTAGAAACAGTGGTGTGGAACTTGCAGTAAACTATGATATCGTAAGAAATAAGGATTTGCGTATCGGTGTTAACGCCAACTTTACTTACAACAAGAATGCTGTTGTACGTCTGACAGATCGTGATACAATCGTATCAGGTATTGTTGCACGTATCAAGGGTCAGCCAATTCAATCATTATTCCTGGTTGAGTATGCTGGTGTTAACCCACAAAATGGTAATGCGCAGTATCGTAAGTTGGATGGTACAATCACTGAAACTTACAGCATTAACGATAGAAAGATTGTTGGTAATGGTGACCCTGTTTACTTTGGTGGCTTTGGCGTAGATGCAAACTATAAGGGTATTGCTTTTTCTGCACAGTTCAGCTACTTCGGTGGTCAGAGCGCTTACAACAACGAGCGTAACAACCTGGAGAATCCAGACTACTATTACGATAACATGATTACAGATATGTTGACTGAATGGCAGAAGCCTGGTGATATCACCAGAATTCCTCGCCCAGGAAACCCATTTGTAGCCAACACTACAAGATTTGTTGAGAACAACTCATTCGTAAGATTGAGATCTGTAACCCTCTCATACAATATCCCAGCTAAAATTTTGAACAAAGCCAAGATGCGCTCTCTCATGGTGTATGCTTCAGGTACCAACCTGCTGACCTTCACCAAGTTCCGTGGTCGTGATCCTGAGTTCAACTCAGCTTCATTAACTGGTGCGCAGTATCCTGCATTGAGAACTGTTCAGGCAGGTGTAAGACTTGGTTTCTAATTCATCACAGTAGCATTAATAAAGAAATTGATTATGAAATACAATAGTTTCAAACTGGTAGTAGTTCTGGCAACTGCTTTAGGTCTGGGCGCTTGCTCAAAAAACCTGGAGTTAAAGAACCCATTCGGACTTACACCTACCAACGCGTTTACTGATCTCGCTTCTTTCGAGCGTCAGTTATCAGGTGTTTACGGCGCATTTGCTTCTGCCGATTACCACAATGGTTATACCATGGTAACGGATATCCTTACTGACGACTGTTATGAAACAACAGAGTCACTGGTGAACTTCAACCAGGTACACAACTGGCAGTATGATGCAGCTGACCGTCAGCGCACATTCTTCACCAGTATGTGGCGTCAGCCATACAATACCATTCTGCAGGCTAACTATATCATCAATGGTATTGGTGCTTTCAAGAATGACAACGAGCGTTACCACAACAGAATCCTCGGACAGGCTTTGGCTGCAAGAGCGATTGCTCACTTCGATCTGCTGAAAGCTTATGCTGGTAACATCGATCGTAATAGCACAGCTCCTGGTATTCCCGTGAAAACAGATACCAAGATTACTTTCCCTGCAAGAAATACAGTGAAAGAAGTGTATGATGCTATCTATAACGACCTGAATCAGGCAATTACTTTATTGGGTAATACAGACGTTAGCATTAACTCTGCTACCAATAAAGGTGGATTGGATATCTGGGGTGCAAGAGCTGCACTGGCAAGAGTAGCTTTGTATGCTAAAGATTATCCTACTGCTATCACAGCTGCTACAGCAGTGATTAATCAGTTTCCTTTAGCAACTAGAGCGCAGTTCCCCGGTATTTGGAACGATGCTAACAGTGCTGAAGTAATCTGGGCAATCAACAATAACAGTGGTGATCCAGGTAGTCCATTTCCAAGTGCTGAACTGATGAGCTTCCGCTTTAACAGAAATACATTTGGTGTATTGCCTGCATTGATTGCTACTTATGATACAACAGGATTTGGTGCTACTGGTACTGGTCGTGATATTCGCTTCACCAGCTATTTCTACCTGAGAAATACATTGGGTGGTGCTAATAACTGGGCTATTAGCAAATGGCGCGGTAAGGGTACTTCTGCAGACAACTTGGTAAACTTCAAAGTTTTCCGCGTTGCTGAAATGTACCTGATTCGTGCAGAAGCACAAGCTCTGTCAAGTCCAAGTCAGGAAACTGCTGCTAATGCAGACCTGAATGCATTGAAAGCTGCTCGTATCAGTGGCTGGGTAAACCAAACATTAACTGGCGCAGCATTGGTAAATGAGATTGCTGCTGAGCGTAGAAGAGAGATGTGCTTTGAAGGTCAGCGTTGGTTCGATCTGAAGCGTACAACACGTGTGGTGAACAGACCACTTACAGGTACTGGTAACCCTAACGCGCAAGTACAAACTTCTCTGCCAAGTAGCAGCCACCGTTGGGTATGGCCTATTCCTGAAGTAGAGGTTAGAGCCAATCCTAATATTGCACAGAACCCTAACTACTAATTGAGTATACACTGCAAATGAAAAAGCCATCCTGAAAAGGATGGCTTTTTAGTTGGGTGATCTTTTTAGAACTTAATTTCTTCCTCATGCTCATCAAAGAAATGAAATTCAATGAGGTGATAATTATTGTTCGCTACTGCTTTCAATTGTTTAGCACCATACTTGCGCTTCCACTTTTTCAGAATAGAGGTGAAAATACCTTTTGTTAGATGCGAATACACAATTGGGTTGACAGCTAATGTCAATTTCTTATGTGAATGCGTGAGCAGATAATGCAGTCGCTTTTCAATTTCGTCTTCCAGCAGCAAAGTAGAGCTTATTTTACCAGTGCCATTACAAACCGGACATACTTCAGCCGTATTGATATTCATTTCCGGCTTCATGCGCTGTCTTGTGATTTGCATCAAACCAAACTTTGATACCGGTAGTACCGCATGTTTAGCACGATCGCCACGCATAAAACCTTCCATCGCTTCCTGCAGCTTACGCTTGTTCTCAGGTAGCTTCATATCAATGAAATCAACTACGATGATACCGCCAATATCTCTGAGTCTCAACTGACGTGCAATCTCCGCAGCCGCTTCCATATTGGTTTCCAGCGCATTCTCTTCCTGATTATTACTGATACTTTTATACCCGCTGTTTACATCAATAACGTGCAAAGCTTCCGTATGCTCAATAATTAAGTAAGCACCACTGGGCAGATTCACCGTTTTTCCGAAAGAAGATTTTACCTGCTTGGTAATACCATATTGATCAAACAATGGCTGTGCATTGTTGTGCAGGGTAACGATATCTGTTTTATCAGGGAATATCTTTTGTACGTAACTGCGCGTATCGTTGTAGAGATTCTTGTCGTTTACAACAATGCGGTTGAAATCATCATTCAGTAAATCGCGCAGAATGCTGGTTGTCTTATCCTGCTCGCTCATAATCTTAGCAGGTGCTTCTGCACCGGAAAGATTTGCCTGAATATTCTTCCAGGTTTCAGCCAGCGTCAGTAAATCCTGATGGAGCTCAGCAGTACTCTTGCCTTCTGCTGCAGTACGAACAATTACACCAAAATTCTTAGGCCTGATGGCTTCTACAATCTTATGCAAACGCTTTCTTTCTTCTGAAGAATGTATCTTCTTAGAAACTGCTACCACCTCATTGAATGGTGTAAGTACCACAAATCTTCCAGGCAAAGACAATTCGCAACTAAGCCTTGGTCCTTTTGCTGCAATTGGTTCCTTTAAAATTTGAACGAGAATATTGGGTTTGCCATTCAGTACTTCGTTGATCTTACCTGTTTTAACGATTTCGGGTTCAGATTGAAACTTCGCAAAATCAAAGCTGCCATCATGGTCATTCATGGCATGCTGTGTGAATTTGATGATAGATCTAGCAAACGGACTCAAGTCTGTATAATGCAGGAATGCATCTTTTTCAAAACCAACATCTACAAATGCGGCATTCAGACCGGGAATGAGTTTCTTCACCTTACCCAGGTAAAGATCGCCCACAGCAAAACTTGCATCAGCTTTTTCATGATGCAGCTCCATGAGCTTTTTTTCTTCTAGCAATGCTATTTCCACTCCGCCTGGAGCAGCATTGATGATTAATTCTTTATTCACAGAGTTCTGTAACTTTTTAATATAAAACACAGAGCCCGCTAACGCAGGAGCTCGCACACAACACTATTACCGTTTTACAGTAGCCACGAGGAAGGGAAAGGAAGTTACAGAAAGGAAGAGGAGTGTGGCCAACCGTCAGATAATGGTGATGCCCCTGCAAGCGCAGGGGCAAGACTTATATAAGGTTCAGATAAGTAGTGAATTACTTATTCTTCTTCTTATGGCGATTCTTTCTCAGACGCTTTTTACGCTTGTGCGTAGCGATCTTATGACGCTTTCTCTTTTTACCGCAAGGCATACGCTGTGCTTTTAATCAGTTAAACAATAAGGTTTATTTTCTCAGTTCGATGATGCGTTTATCCAGCTCTTGTCTGATTTCCGCATAATCAATCTTTTGCTTGGCTTTTTCATACCAATCGGCTGCTGTTTTCTTTTCTCCCTTCAGTTCATAAACTTCGGCAAGATTGAAAATGGCATCCAGATTATTGGGTTCCAGTTTGGTAACTATCAAAAAACGCTCGATAGCTTTATCGTACTGTCCGCTGATCTTACCACCCAGACCAAGAATCATCTGTCCGTAAGCATTATTTGGGTTCTTCTCTACTATCTGTCTGATTGGTAAAATTCCCTCCATCGGGTTGGAAGAAATATTGCCCAGAATATAGCAGGCACCCAATCCAATCTTGCTGGAATCATTCGCAGGATTGATGCTTAGTGCTTTTTCAAATAACTCTTTGGCATTGCCGGCAAGCCATTGCTGAAGTGCCGGATTACCCGCTGTCATTAGCCTATCTAAATACAGACGGGCGGCAAAGGTGAGGCTTTTTTCAGAATTTTCCAACTTAGCAGCAGATCCAGTATAGATGGCATAGGGCTCAAATGCTTTTACGGAATCAGACCAAAAGCGCGCTAATTGATGATAAGTATGTATTTGCTGGTCTTTTACATCGCCCCGCTTCACTTCATTCTCCAGCTGGGTAATAGCGATTGACTGAGATGGACTCAACCCTTTCTTGTATTCAGCAAGGATTGTTTCATCAGTTAAGTTGTGATTATCAGTATGTTGTGCTGATTGAGCCGGTGTTTTACCTCTTTTGGCGGGCGGTACAGTATTGCCAAAGAAATAGAGCAGGATTAATAATAAGAATCCGCCACCAACCAGAAAGTATTGTTGTTTTTTCACTTTTGCCGTTTGCGCAAAATTATTCGCTACGGCGTTTGTTTTTCACTTCGCTGACAAATTCTTTTGCAGGCTTGAAAGCAGGAATGAAATGTTCTGGAATTTCAACCGCAATATTCTTCTTGATATTACGACCGATTTTGGCTGCGCGCTTCTTGGTTATAAAGCTGCCAAAGCCCCTGATGTAGATATTCTGGCCGTTTGCGAGACTTTCCTTTACCTCTTTGAACATGGTTTCCAGCGTCACAAGCACATCAACTTTCGGAATACCCGTTTTGTCAGAGATTTGATTGATGAGATCCGACTTGCGCATAGTAGGGTTTTTTTGTTTACTGTATCTGATCAGGATACAACTTAAAATAAAACAAATAGTTTGAAAAAAGCAAATAAAATGGGCAAATTATTTTAAATGTTAGTGGTTGATTGTTAGCCCCTTCAGAAAGTATTTCCGCTCAATCCCCCCTTTTTTGTGTAAAAAATTTACCACATATTTCAACAAGCTTTAAGCCGGTAGTTGTTAATTGCAGGTCTATCTTACCCCATGAAGAAAAGAATCGCCCCCGCTTTATTGGACTGGCATCAAAACGAAAATCGGCGTGAAATGCCCTGGAAAGGAGAAACAGACCCTTATAAAGTCTGGCTCAGCGAGGTAATCCTTCAGCAAACCAGGGTAGAGCAGGGGCTGGATTATTACCTCCGGTTTATTAAAAAGTATCCAACCCTTGCCAAATTAGCCAAAGCCAAAGACGAAGATGTGTTTAAACTTTGGGAGGGTTTGGGCTATTACAGCCGATGCAAAAACCTACTTTTTACGGCTAGATTTATTCAAAATGAGTTAAAGGGCAGATTCCCAGACAATTACGACGATTTACTACGCTTGAAAGGGGTTGGTCCCTATACAGCCGCAGCCATTGCTTCATTTGTATTCAATCAGCCACATGCGGTAGTGGATGGTAATGTATTCAGGGTTTTGTCCAGAGTCTTCGGCATTAATACACCTATCGATAGTACAGCAGGTAAGCAGGCATTCACAGAATTGGCTAACCTGCAATTAGACCGCAAGCAGCCCGGACTCTATAACCAGGCCATTATGGATCTTGGAGCTACAGTTTGCAAACCCTTTTTGCCGGTTTGCCAAAGCTGTCCTTTACATAAACACTGCAGTGCTTATGCAACAGGTACTGTAAACCAATTACCCGTAAAAGAGAAAAAATTACAGAAGAAGCGCAGGTGGTTTTATTACTTCATTTTGGAAGCCGATGGTAAATGGATGGTGAATAAACGCGGTGCTGGTGATATTTGGGAAAACTTGTATGAGTTTATGTTGATTGAAAGTGAGTCGGCCCAGACATTGTCTGACGAAGCCATTCAATCTTTGCTGAAAGAACAACTCAGTATTCAGAAGGCTGAGATAGTCAGCATTTCAGCCGAACAGCGCCAATTATTAACGCATCAGGAAATCAGGGGTCAGTTTATTCATCTTTGCTTGAAGCATATTCCCAAAAAACTGGAACAGCATGCCTGGCATACGGTAAAAAACCTTCGTAAACTCAGTTTCCCCAAATTCATTACACAGTATCTCGACAATCGCGAAAAGCTGCTTTTTCCTTAAAACAGGAAGTTTTCAGGCAGATTGTACAGATGATTAAAAAAGGCTAATTTTAAGAACGACAAATTCATCTGTGGTCTAAAAACCAATTTTATGAGAGGCGTTAACCGAGTTATGTTGATTGGCAATCTGGGTAAAGATCCTGATGTACAACACCTGGAGGGTAATATTGCTGTAGCCAAATTTCCCCTGGCTACAACAGAAACCTACAAGGATCGTTCCGGTAAACTTGTTTCACAAACAGAATGGCATACTGTAGTCCTTTGGAGAGGCCTGGCAGAACTGGCACAAAAATACCTGCACAAAGGCAGCCTGATTTATGTGGAGGGACGTTTACGCACCAGAAGCTGGGATGATAAGGAAGGCAATAAAAAATTTGCCACTGAAGTGGTAGGGGATAACCTGATTATGCTTGATAAAAGAGGCGATGGCGGTCATCACGGTGCTGGCGGCGAAGGTATGGACGGCTATACCGGAGATGATGCACCACCTTTAGGTGATGCAGGAGAAAGCCTGCCTTTCTAGAATAGGGTACATCTGTATTTTTGTATCCGGATTTTTCATCTAACACCTGGACTTTGGACGATCACTCGGTTATTACATCAAATTATTTGTCACAGCTGCTGTATGTAGCTATCGATACACAGGGTACCACCATGCTGGTACTCTTGCTATTTGTGCTGTTATTTCTCTCCTTTGTTTTGTCTGGGTCTGAAGTAGCTTTCTTCTCGCTCACGTATAAAGACATTAACCTGCTGAAAACAAAAGAACAGCCTGCGCTGCGCAGAATTGTGGATTTGCTGGAAGCACCTAAAACCCTGCTCGCATCACTGCTGATTGCGAACAGTTTTGTGAATGTAGGCATCATCATTATTTCCAATGTCTTGATTGATAATGTTATTGAGTTTGAACAATTCAACGCCGCCTGGGTAGAGTTTCTGATCAAAGTACTCTCAGTAACTTTTATGTTGGTACTGTTTGGTGAAGTAATGCCCAAAGTGCTTGCAACACAAAACAATATTCGCTTTGCTAAAGACTTCGGCGGTATTGTACAGGTAATCGCTTATGCAACAGCAGGCATGAGCAGATGGCTGGTAAAATATTCAGATATCATTGAGAAAAAACTGGCAGACAAACGTAGTGCAAGCTATAGTTTGGAAGAGCTTGATCATGCGATAGACATTACCAGTGAGAATGCGGCATCTGAAAAGGAAAAGAATATCCTTAAAGGCATTGTAAAGTTTGGGAATATCACCGTAAAACAAATTATGCGCGCCAGACTGGATGTGCATGGAGTAGAATACGATTGTTCTTTTGAGCAACTTGTGAAAGCTGTAGCAGAGCTGAACTACAGCAGACTACCTGTTTACAAGGAAGACCTGGATGAAGTAGTTGGTATTATTCATACAAAAGATCTCCTGCCCTTTCTGGAAGAGTCCGCCGACTTCGATTGGCACCAACTCATGCGTCAGCCTTATTTTGTACATGAACAGAAAATGATTGAAGATCTGCTCAAAGATTTCCAGTTGAAGCGTATCCATTTTGCTGTTGTTGTGGATGAATTTGGTGGCACAAGTGGTATTGTTACACTTGAAGATATTTTGGAAGAAATCATTGGCGATATCCGCGATGAATTCGATGAGGAAGAGTTGGGCTATAAAAAAATAGATGAAACCAATTTCATTTTTGAAGGCCGTTGCATGATCTATGATGTTTGCAAAATCATGGAATTGCCGCTGGATACTTTTGATGGCGTGAAAGGTGAAAGTGATTCCATTGCCGGACTGGTACTGGAACTTGCCGGTGAGATACCTGTGCAAGGGGCCATTATACCGAGTGGCGATTTTGAGTTTACTGTATTGGAGGTGGAGAAAAACCGCATCCAAAAAATTAAGGTTTCTATACAACGTCAAGCCGAATCATGAGCATAGATTTGCGCATGCGCGTACTGATGATTGGTATCCTTTTCTTAATGGCTTGTAACAGCAGTTACACACCCAGGCCAAGAGGTTATTATGCAATTGATTTTCCAAAACGATCTTATCAGGTTTTTAATGAAGCAGGATTCCCATACAGCTTTGAGTATCCTGTATATGCTAGAGTAGTGCGCGACACTTCATTTTTCGGCGAAGCCACAGAAAATCCTTGGTGGATCAATATTGATTTTCCGCAGTTTGGTGGTAAGATCCACATTAGCTACAAAGCCATTGGCAATAACCAACTCAATAAACTGGTGAATGATGCTTTTGTGATGACGAATAAGCATAACCTTAAAGCCTATTCTATTGAGGATTCACTGATGCGTAATCCGGCAGGTGTACCCGGTGTCTATTTTAAAGTTAGTGGCGATGTAGCTACTGCGCATCAATTTTTTCTGACAGACTCTACACGTCATTTCTTAAGAGGAGCACTCTATTTTGATGCCACACCCAACGAAGATTCTTTAAAGCCGGTCAATGCATTTCTGCAGGCTGAGATGAAACACCTGATCCAAACCTTTCGCTGGAAACAATAAGCCACCCTGTAAACACAGGATGGCTAAGGCAAACACTGATCAACCCCAAGGGGCATTCAGTCAATAGTTGTACGCAAAATGCCTGTGTATGTTACAAGGCCAGTTGTTAATCTTTTGTTTGCACAGACTGCGCTCAGCGCCTGCTTTGCTTGTATCTTCGTGAGAATCCGGTAATATGATAGCAATTGATAATAAACTGATCAGTGATGAAGTGGTAGAAGAGCAGTTTGTCTGCGACCTTGCCAAGTGTAAAGGCGGTTGCTGCGAAGACGGCGATGCCGGTGCGCCATTGGAAGATTGGGAGAAGAAAAAGTTGGATGAATTTTACGCCACTATTCAGCCATACATGACCAAAGCAGGGATTGCAGAAGTAGCCAAGCAGGGTAAATATGTATATGATAGTGATTTTGGCTGGGTAACACCAACCATTAATGGCGGGATTTGTGTATATGGAAAAAAAGACGCTTCTGGTACCATTTTGTGCGCAGTAGAACAGGCATACAATGAGGGTAAGCTTGATTGGAAAAAACCCATCAGCTGTCATTTGTTTCCAATAAAGATTTCGAAAAGCGAGCTTGATCCCGATATGGAGTATGTGAACTATGAGCCCCGGGAAGATTTGTGTAAGGCAGCATGTAAACTGGGCACTAAATTGAAAGTACCCGTATATCAGTTTTTGAAAGATGCCCTGATCAGAAAATATGGTCAGGAGTTTTACGATACTTTATCCGCTACTGCAGCGCACATGAAAAAATAAATCCATGCGATCCACAGCAGCATCATTCATTGCCAAGAGTACTATCAAAGCACCAGGTCTGGAGCATCGCCGAAAGATCAATTTTAATATCGGTAAGTACAATGCTACCGTGCCTTTGGGTAAACAACAGTTTACAGATGTAATGGCGGCACGCGAGCAGGCTAAAAATATTAAGTGGGAAGCAATAGAGCATCTGGATAAATACCTCTTGCAGTTTGAAGAACAAATCACAAAGCGTGGCGCAAAAGTGCTTTGGGCTGAAACAGCTGAAGAAGCCCAAGAGCATATCGGCAGAATCTGCGCAGAAAAGCAATGCAAGACCCTGGTGAAGAGCAAGAGCATGGTGACTGAGGAAATTCACCTCAACGATTATTTGGAAGCTGCAGGTATTGAAAGTGTTGAAACTGATTTGGGCGAATATATTCAGCAATTAGATGGAGAACCTCCCTATCATATTGTAACGCCTGCCATGCATAAAAGCAAGGAAGATGTAGCTCGCTTGTTTGCACAAAAGTTGGGTACTGATCCTGCGGCAACGCCTGAGCAACTGACTTTAGTAGCCAGAAAGAAATTACGTGAGAAATATGTACAGGCAGAAGTTGGTGTTACCGGCGCTAATTTCATGATTGCAGATATTGGCGCTATTGCAATCACTGAGAACGAAGGCAATGCTCGCTTAAGTTGTGCATGGCCAAAGACACATATCGTGGTGGTTGGTATTGAAAAGATGATTCCTTCCTTGCAGGACTTATCACTATTCTGGCCATTGCTTTCCACTTTTGGTACCGGGCAAAAAGTTACGGTGTACAATACCATTGTTGCTGGACCTCGACAACCTAACGAAACAGATGGTCCGGAAGAGATGTATGTGATTTTATTGGACAATGGCAGAACCAATTTATTGGCCAAGCCGCAGGCCAGAGAAGCGCTTTATTGTATTCGTTGTGGTGCATGCTTGAATGCTTGTCCCGTTTACAAGAATATTGGTGGGCATAGTTATGAGACTACGTATAGTGGTCCAATTGGTAAAGTGATTACGCCGCATCTCAAGCCAATGAGTGATTATCAGCACTTGAGCTATGCATCTAGTCTTTGCGGTAACTGTACAGAAGTTTGCCCGGTTCGTATTAACCTGCATGAGATTCTGCTTGATAACAGATATGAGGCAGTACAAGAAGGAAATAGTTCTATTGCTGAACGTGTGGCATGGAAAGCATGGAAAGCTGCCAGCATGAACAGGATGATGATGAATATGGGTAATGGACAGTTAAAGAATTGGGTAGTGAACAAGGTATTCAAGGGTTGGACAACCCATCGTGCTGAATTAGATTTCAGTCAGCAAACTTTCAATCAGCTTTGGCGAAATAGAAAGCAGTCACAATAGCTTGATACTCTTTGCCACACATATCAGCGAGCGGTTGCGCTACATGGTGCAAACTCTGCTGGGTGAAGCATGTGTGATAACAGATGCTGTCGCTGTTTATCAGCAGCACTCAGGTTTTCATATCAATTATTCTGATCAGTTATTTGATGTGGATGATTGTCGAATAGTACCACATGGTTTACTGCATGAACCTGGTATTCGCACACAGACTATCAAGATTGCTAATTGGCAAGCGCTTCCTGTTTTTTTTCAAACAAATGGTGATCTACCCTTCGATATTTTCGCTGCAGCATTTTATTTGTTGAGCAGATATGAAGAGTATTTACCATTTGCACCGGATGCATTGGGACGCTTTCCCCACAATACAAGTATTGCAAGTCAAAATGGTTTTTTGCAAAGACCATTGATCAATGAATGGTTATTGCAGTGGAAGCAAGCTTTTCCAGCATTAACGCTTAAGCAAAGCCGGTTTCAGTTTCAGCCTACTTATGATGTAGATATTGCTTATGCCTATAAGGGTAAGCCTTTTTCTATTCAAATCTTGAATCTATTCAAATCTTTGATCAGTGCAGATTGGGCTAGATCCACTGCGCAATGGCAGGTTTGGAATGGAAATGCATCTGATCCATTTGATCAAACAGAATGGTTGAAGCAAATGCATCAAGAGAAATGGCAACCAAATTATTTTATTTTGGCCTCGAGACAAAGATCGAAGCTGGATAAGCAAGTGAACAGAATTGCTTTAGCTGAATATTTTAGTAAACTGGATGCAACACAAGTAGGTATTCATCCTTCAGTTAAAGCTTATCATAGCAAAAGTATTCTGACTGAAGAATATCAATTTCTATCAACTGCATTCAACAGCACTATTCAGCATAGTCGCCAGCATTATCTCATGCTATCTTTCCCGGAAACCTATCGAAGTTTAATTGAGCTGGGTATTATTGCTGACTATTCCATGGGTTATTCTACGGCAAATGGTTTCAGGGCTTCTTATGCCATGCCTTTTTATTGGTACGATATTGCAAATGAGCAGATCACCAGTTTGCAGATTTTTCCTTTTGCATGCATGGATACGACTTGTATTTTTCATTTACAATTATCAGCGGTAGCAACAGCCAAGGAATATTGTCATTATCTAAAAGCGATATATGCTGTGGATGGATATTATGCGATAGTTACTCACCCGCACTATTTATGTAAAACGCCTTTGTTCGAAGGATATCGGCAGGCTTATGCAAAATTGTTGATGGAAGCTGCTAAGATTTCTTGAGGTTTCGATTTACCAGATATACGCCAAATAAGGTTATCAAAGAACCTATGATGAGTTGCAAGCTGATATGTTCATCAAGCAGGATGCTGCCAATCACAATCGCTACAATCGGATTAATATATGCATAGAGCGCAGCTACACCTGGATGCAGATGTTTCATCGTATAGATAAAGGCAATAATGGCGAAGATGGATCCAGCGCCAATCAGGTAAGCTATGACAGCCCATGACACAGCCGGTATATCCAGCAGTGGGATATGTCCGCCAGGAATAAACGATAATCCGAAAATCATGAATGAGCTAAAGAACATCTGCCAGCCCATACCGAAGTAGGGATTGATTTTTACGGTTTGTCTGGAAATCATGATGGTGCTGATACTCCAGGACAACATTGCAATCAAGGCAAGACAGATGCCAAATAGATAACCTTCCGGATGTTTCGAAAATGCATTTTCATAGAAAACCAATGTGATACCAGCAATACCGAGAACAATACCTACTAAAGAGAGCAGATTAAGTTGCTTTGATTTGAAGTAGAAATGTTCGATCAATACAACGCATAGAGGGTACAATGCGCCAATCAAAGCTGCGAGTCCGCTTGAAATGTATTGTAAACTCCAGGTGCTAAGCCCATTGGCAAGTACAAAAGTGAAAATACTAAGCACGAAAAGTTGTACTAACTGCTTTTTGCCAGGAATAGCTTCCCCTTTCAACAAGAAAAAACCCAGAAATAAACTGCCACCAATGAATTGACGAATGCTAGCCAGTTCTAAAGGCGGTAAAGTAGATACACCAAATTTCATCGCCACCCAAGTGGTGCCCCAGAGCAAGCTGGTAGCTGCAAGTGCGAAATAAGCGAGTCGGTTGGTAGTATTGGGTTGGGTCAATCTATTTAGTGTTTGAAATGACGCATGCCAGTAATCACCATAGCCAGTTCGTTGTTCACACAATAATCGATGCTGTCTTTGTCTCTGATAGATCCTCCCGGCTGTATGAATGCGGTAATACCAGCACTATGTGCAATGCGTACGCAATCATCAAATGGGAAGAATGCATCAGATGCCAATACAGCACCGTTCAAATCAAAATTGAATTGCTTTGCTTTTTCTATTGATTGGCGCAGCGAATCAATACGGCTGGTTTGTCCGCATCCCTTACCCACCAGTTGCTTATCCTTAATTAAGGCAATTGCATTACTCTTAAGGTGCTTACAGATTAAGTTGGCAAAGCTTAGATCAGCTTTTTCAGCTTCTGTACAGGTTCTGCCACCAACTTCCTTCCATTCTGTAAAATTACCTTGATCGGTATCCTGTACCAGGGTGCCATTCAACAAAGACTTGCTTTGCACGCTAGCAATATGGCTGGCACCAGTTGTTTGTAAGAGAATACGGTTCTTTTTGCTCTTCAATGTTTGTAAGGCAGCATCTTCAAATGCAGGTGCAATCAATACTTCAAAGAAGATTTCATTGATGGCTTCTGCAGTAGCAAGATCAACAGTGCCATTTGTAACCAATACACCACCAAATGCACTTTCCGGATCACCTGCTAAAGCAGCATCCCAGCTATCTTTTACGCTGCTGCGTTGAGCAGTACCACAAACATTAGTGTGCTTGATTATCGCAAATACAAAGCCATCATTGGTGGATGGAAATTCCTGTATCAACTGCAAAGCTGCATCTACATCTACCAGGTTATTGTAAGAGAGTTCTTTGCCATTCAATTGTGCAAACAATTCTGTCAAATTACCGTGGAAACTCGCTTGCTGATGTGGGTTTTCGCCATAACGCAATACTTGCTTGTGTGCGCTGGTTTGTTGCACGGTAGTTTGTGGATTGAAGTAATTACTGATGGCGATATCATAATTCATCACCACTTCAAAAGCTTTGGCTGCAAATTGCTTGCGCTGTTCAATTGTAGTGGTACCGTTTTGCGTTTCTACCAAGGATTGTAATGCCGCGTAATCATCCTTCGCTGCAACTACAACAACATCTCTGAAGTTTTTAGCTGCTGCGCGAATCATGGATGGACCGCCAATATCTATTTTTTCGATGATGGCTTTTTCTTCAGAAGTGTTTTTGACTGTTTCTTCAAAGGGGTAGAGGTCAACAATCACCAAATCAATTTCAGGTATCTTGTATTGAGCCATCTCAGCCAGGTCCTGTGCTTCATATCTTCTGCCCAGAATGCCACCAAACACGGCAGGGTGCAGTGTCTTTACACGACCACCTAAAATGGATGGATAGGTAGTCAGACTTTCCACAGGCACGCAAGGAATACCATTCTGTTCCAAAAACTGCTGAGTGCCACCGGTAGAATAAATGGTAATGTTCTGTTTGTGTAATGCCTGGGCTAGGGGCGCCAATCCATCTTTATAGAAGACAGAAATCAGGGCCGACTGAATTTTTTTTTGCATGACTGGGTGTTTGAGGCTTGCTACGCTAGAGATCCATCACAAAAGCACCTTTTTCAGGTACCGAATGGTGGCGCAAATGTAGTTTGTCGCAGTCTTTTTTCCAGTAGTTAATTTTCCATTGTGGGTTACTACTATCAAAGACGATGACTTCAGGATTGAAAACCTGTACAATATCCTTGATATAGAGTTTAGGGTTACCAGTAATGATCAGAGCGTCTACCTGTTTGGGTGAGGCAGGTGGCTTTTGCAGCTTACCCTGATGTAAGAAAAGAACTGATTTCCTACTGGAAGACAATAGGTTATGCTCCCATCTGGTATATGTGAGCTTACCCGGTATTACTTGGAAATGTGTACGAATAGGCTTGATATATTGTTGATACAAAAAAGGGTCTTTCCAAACTGTGCTATCACCGATTAGTCCGAAATATGTCCCCTCCGTCACAATGGCTACGCCGGTTTTAGGCAGATTACAAACAATCAATTGGAATTGTTTCTTCCGATTATGTGTTGATATGGATTGCTTGATGGATAAACTGCCAAAGCAGACTATTGCCATAACAAAGAAACGAGCTTGTTTAACTATTAGCCAGACTGTAGTGAAGGCAATTCCGCCGTATATCAGTACAAGCATGGGTAGGGATAGCTGTATATTTTCTGTAAGTGCTCCAGGTAAAATTGCAATTTGTTCAGTTATTCTGTTCATCCATTGAATGGATACATCAATCATGTTGCCCAGTGGTGTTGCAATGATTGGCCATTTTGCCAGCATGATTAGTGCTATTTCAGCATATAGAATGATACCTGAAACCGGAATAGCCATCAAGTTGGCAAACAGGAAATAGTTTGGGAACTGATGAAAATGATAGATAGCAATCGGAGTAGTGAGTATTTGTGCTGAAATTGTTACAGCGATAAGCGACCACAGGTATTTGATCAAATGGTTCCTACACCAGAACCAACGAAAGATGCGCGGATAAAAGAGCATGATGCTTAATACGGCAGCAAATGAAAGTTGAAAGCCAATATCATAAAGCATCGCAGGATCGTATAGCAATAGCAAGAGAGCTGCAGCTGCAAGATTGTTGAATGGTTCTGTGTTGCGTTGGAGTAAATTTCCTAGTTGCAAACATGAGAACATGACTGCGGCTCTTGTTATCGAAGGCCCAGCACCGGTAATCAAGGTGAATCCCCAAATAATGCAGAGTATCAGCATTGTTTTAAGCCATCGCAGGTATAGTTTATCCATCCATGCAAAGAGTATGACGCATAATCCATAAATCATGCCCAGGTGCATGCCGCTGATAGCGATGATGTGTACAAGGCCAGTATCACTATAGGCCTGCAAAACTTCTCTATCAAGCTCAGCTCTGTAGCCTATCAATAATGCTTGTGCAATACCAAGTGATTCTTTACAAGAGATGTAATGATTCAATTGTTGAAGCACATATTGTTGACATTGATACAGTAAAAATGAAAATGAATTAGAACTTGGTTCTTGCAGAATGCGATAGTCTTTATCTGTTAGATAAATGCTGTAATAAATCTGTTGTCGCTCACTATATGTTTTGAAATTGAAGCTCCCTGGATTTGCGTTGTTTGGTATTAGTGCTGGTTTTTTAGTAATGAGAATTTTAGTACCTGGCTTGAGTACATGTTTTTCCTGCTTAGGTGCGTATAGCCATGTTTTGCCCGAAATAGGAATCCATTTAGCATGCTGACGCATCCAGCCGAGCTCGGCTACTGCTCTATAGCTATTCTTTCTTTTTTGGCTTGCCTCTGTAATAGTGCCGATGTAAAAGTCTGAAGAAACTTGGGCTGCTGTGGATGCTTTTGCTGCAGGTAACTTGTATTGCAAGTGATGAATGATGCTTCCCGAAAGCAACCAAATACATAATAGTAACCATGATTTTAGTCTTGCTACCCTATGCATTTTACTCCATGGCAGGCACGCTGCGAGTGTAAGTATAGTCATGGCAATTACCCAGGTAAGGGCAGCAGGGTAGAGCGGTAAAAATTCGGCTACTACTATCCCGGTAATTAAGGGCAGCAATACACGTAATAATGGGTATCTGGGCCAGAAAGCATGGTTAGTGAATGGCATAATGTCTTTTTTGAGCCATTCATTGGGAGCTGGTACTAAAATAAAAATTCCCCAATAAAGATTGGGGAATTTCGTGGGAGGCTTGATTTGCCCTCGGACATTGGATTTTAAAAAAGGCTGATTATAAATACCACTGCTAATATCAAAGACTCGGCACGAAATGCGAAAAAATGGGCAACCTTTTATTAACGGTTTTTTGATGTATCCATTAGCGGTGGAATTACCCCGTTAAATACCCGGTTTTTTACCCCGTTGTTTAACGGGTAATTTTTCGGTACTTAACGGAAAATAATCCGTTGTTAAACGGATTATTTAAGCTAATTTTAAGCTTCTGAGCTGATATTTTTCTATTTATAAATAAAGATTATTTGTAATTAATTGATCAACAATTGGTTACGGATGAATTCGTGTTTCCCTGCCACTTACTTTCACAGTGTCAAATAATTCATCCCCACTCAAAAACCAATAACTATGTTGACAATCGAAAAAAAATCTGTAAGAGCCGGAAAGTTCGTAGACACCAAGCATGTAGACACCGTAATCCGCAACTACAAGCAGGAGCGTTGGGCTGCCAATTCAGAAAAGCTTGGTAAAGAAGATTCCCTGAGCGTATGGTATAGCATTGAAGAACTGGAAGACTTTCTGCAGAAAGCAAAAGATCATGGTGCAGATGGTTGTCGCATGTTCTTTGGCGTATATGGCCAGGACTATGAAGTAGCTGAATACCGCGGCAGACAAACATTGGTAATGGTTGCCACCAAGCAGCGTACAAGTGCTGAAGGCATTGAAAATAAAAATGTGTATACCCAAACTAAGAATGGTACATCTATTCTGGCTTATAACAGAGGATCTCTTTGTCCTCCTTATTGTGGTAAGCCTGGACAAGAAGCAGACTTTGATGAACTGGGTATTACCATCGTAGAACGTAAAGATGGAGGCCTTGCCATCGTTTAAAAAAGGCCGTTGATATAAATACCAAATACACTAACCCCCTTTTCAGGGGGTTTTTGTTATTTTCATAGTAGAAAAGCCAATATGCTAAGTGTTTACCAACGCTATTACTTCTATTTAATCACTTCTGCTTTACTTATTTCGTTCTACGTTATTGGTAAAAAAAAAGGTAGTACTAATAACTATTTACTAGTTGTTATAGCTGGAGTAAGCTTAATAGTAGAATTATATGCAAATAAAATGGCTCGGGCTGGTCAGCCAAATACGCTTTTGTATAACCTGTATACGTTGGTTGAGATCAATATTTATCTCTTTATTGTTAGAAACCTTTTATCCGGGAAAACTTTCAGGAAAATTGTACTCTATTTCGGTGCTGTTTTTAATCCAATAGCTTTAGTGAGGCTGTTTTTTTTCGGCGGATTCGAGGTGTATGATACCTTAACATATGCCATAGGCTGTTTTGTGCTTTGTTGTAGCTGTATTTTCTATTTCTACGAGCTGTTCGAATATCAGTATGCTATTTTTATTCTTCAAGAGCCAAGCTTTTGGTTGGTTACGGCGCTGATGTTTTATTACACTTTAGGTATTCCTATTTATGGAGTGTGGTCACAATTTGTAGACCCACCAAGGTTTATAATTGAGAATTATCTTCTAATTATTGATTCCCTCAATTTCGTGGTGTATCTTCTCATCAATTTAGCACTGCTATGTCAGATCCGGTACAACAAGCCTATTACGTTACGATAGTCGGACTCGGCTTGGGTATCGTACTGCTGAGCTTTATAGTAGCTATTGTGTTTTTGTATCAGCGAAGGCAGTTCCAGCATCAGGCTGAGTTAAGCAGAATGAAAGATATTTATGACCAGCAAATCATGAAAGCTCAGTTGGAAATGCAGGAAGAGACTTTCAAGAATATCGCACAGGATTTGCATGATAATATTGGTCAGATGCTTTCTATGGTGAAACTTACTTTGGCTGCTGTTACCGTTGATCAAAATATTCCACATCATGATAAGCTGATGAACTCAAGGCAGGTATTGAACAAAGCCATTATGGATTTGTCGCACCTGACCAAAAGCCTGCATTCAGACAGAATTGCACATGTTGGAATAGTTGAGGCTATTCAGTATGAAGTAGATAGTATTCGCAAAAGTGGTTTGGTGAACATGGAGAGTTCTTTTGAAAAAGGCAACTATTATCTGGGAGAGCAAAACTCTGTGGTAATATTCCGCATGTTTCAGGAAATGATAAACAATGCATTGAAGCATGCAAAAGCCACTCAAATAAATGTTGCTATCAATAATCCTGACGGCAATACTTTTGTGCTGTCGATCATTGACAATGGTATCGGATTTAATGTACAGGAGATAAGATCGAAAGGTAATTCCTCTACAGGGGTAGGCTTGCGTAGCATGACAAACAGAGCAGCACTCATTGGTGCTAAATTTGATTTGCAAAGCAAACCCGGATCAGGTACTAAAGTCACAATTACCTTACCTTTATCGCGTTAACCCCAAGCAATGCCGCTATCGAATAAAAGAATTTTTGTAGCACTGGCCGATGATCATACGCTGTTTCGAAAAGCTCTTGCAGGATTAGTAGCTTCATTCGACAGATATTCTGTTCTGTTTGATGTAGAGAATGGTTTGCAGTTAAAAGAGCAATTAGAAAATCATAAGATTCCTGATGTTGTCTTGCTGGATGTGAATATGCCCGGTATGAATGGGTATGAATCCTGCAAGTGGATTGTCAAGAATTTTCCTCAGGTAAAAGTCTTGGGACTTTCTATGAACAGTGATGAGAACTCCATCATTAAAATGATTAAGAGTGGTGCTAAAGGATATCTGCTTAAAAATGTAGAACCGGATGAATTACTGAAGGCGCTCGACTCTGTGATGAATCAGAACTTTTACCTTTCTGCAGATATTTCAGCCAAAGTTATCAGCGGCTTAAATCGTGAAGCTGATTTGCCTGTTGAAGCTGCTTCACTTTCTGAAAAGGAAAGAGAGTTTATTCATTGGGTTTGTACCGAATTATCTTATAAAGACATTGCTGATAAAATGTATATCAGTCCGCGAACAGTAGAAGACTATCGCAATAGTCTTTTCGAAAAATTTGGTGTGCACACAAGGATGGGCTTGGTAATCTATGCCATCAAGAACAAACTGGTTACATTAGAAGAACCTTTATAAAAAAATCCCCTGCAATGTTGCAGGGGATTTTTACTTATTTACTCAAGTGCATGCTGCGTTCCTTGTACAATTGTCTGAAATAAGGATCTCTCAAATCCTTAATGAAGCGAATGGCTTCACCAGTGCTCTTCATCTCTGGGCCTAATTCTTTGTTTACACCTGGAAATTTATTGAAACTGAATACAGGCTCTTTAATGGCATAACCATCCAGTTTTTTCTCCAGATTAAACTCTGTAAGCTTTGCTGCACCTAACATCACTTTAGTAGCAATGTTCAAATATGGAATGCCATATGCTTTTGCGATGAACGGTGTTGTTCTGGAAGCACGTGGGTTGGCTTCAATCACATACACTTTACCGTCCTTGATGGCAAACTGGATATTAATCAATCCACGGATATCCAATGCGCGGGCAATTTTCTCACTGTAGTATTCCATGGTTTCTACCACCAATGGAGTAAGATTGAATGCCGGTAATACGGCATTACTATCACCACTATGAATACCAGCTGGTTCAATATGTTCCATCACGCCCATTACGTGGAAGTTCTCACCATCGAAGATGGCATCTACTTCTGCTTCCTGACAACGATCTAAGAAATGGTCAATTAGGATTTTATTGTTGGGGATATGCTTCAGCAGACTTACCACCGCTTTTTCTACTTCATCGTCATTAATCACAATACGCATGCGCTGACCACCCAAAACATAACTTGGGCGTACCAAAACCGGATAACCAACACGATTGGCTACTTCAATGGCTTCATCAGCCGTGTATGCTGTACCGTATTCAGGATAAGGAATATTGAGGTCCTTCAGCAAATCACTGAAACGACCACGATCTTCCGCGATATCCATACTATCGAAAGAAGTACCGATAATCTTGATGCCTTTTGCCTGCAAGCGCTTTGCCAGTTTCAAGGCAGTTTGTCCGCCTAACTGAACAATTACACCTTCCGGTTGCTCCAATTCAATGATTTCCCACAAATGTTCCCAATAAACAGGCTCGAAATAGAGCTTATCAGCCATATCAAAGTCGGTAGAAACGGTTTCTGGGTTACAGTTCACCATAATGGCTTCGTAACCACATTCCTTTATGGCCAGTAGACCATGCACGCAACAATAATCGAACTCAATACCTTGTCCGATACGGTTGGGGCCACTACCTAAAACAATGATTTTCTTTTTGTTAGATCGTACGGATTCGTTGCCTGTAAGGGTGCGCATTGCAGAGAAAGATTTCGCGAAATTAAGGTTTGTGCCATTTTTCGGCCGAAAAAATTAGCGGCCCTTTGTAATCACGATTTTGGTCACAATTTTCTCCTGTCCGTTTTCGTCCCGAACAAGCACCAAATAGATACCGGAAGCAACAGCTTGTCCGTTGTAATTTTTACCATTCCAAATCGCTTGTCCGCCCAAGGCTCGGGTCTGAAAGACCAGTCTACCATTGGGTTCAGCAATTTTTACCAGGGCATTATTGACCAAGCCGCGAATAGCGATGCTGCCTTGATAGTCTGGTGGAACAGGATTGGGGAAGACCAATACATTTTCATTGGTAGTACCGCCTTCGGTTGCGGTGCTTCTGTAACTGACAATCCCTTTGAATGTAGCCATGAATACCTCACCTGTTGCAGGATTGATAGTTAACTGGCGAACATCATCATCTGGCAGAGGACTATTGGCCGCATTGAAATGATGAATGACTTTATCACCATCAGCACTGACAAGCCAAACACCATTTCTGGTAGCAACCCATTTTCTGTTAGCACCGTCAATTGCAATACTTTGAATCATTTCGTCCTGAAACAATAAGCCCGCAAACTGATCTGTTTGAACCACAGGTTGTATGGCTTCGCAGCCTTGTGCAAAAACCTGATTAGTGCATTGGATAACATTAACACCTCTGTCGGTGCCAATCCATAGTAGCCCATTTTTATCTTTTGCAATACAAAGCACATTGCTGCTGGACAAATTTCCACTACCCCTGCCTGCCAGATATCTTTTCCATTTATCATCAGCTGTATTGTCAATATTGTTACCCGGACTATAGCAAATCAACCCATTGCCCTTGGGCGACACAATCCACAATTGTCTATCGTCATCCACTACAATTTGCCCAGCTGCGTTTTCTAATAAAGAGAAAGGAATACTGAATGCACGCCAGTTGCCATCTGGCTTGCGCACATGTAGGTTTTGCAGCGCCCCATAATTACTCACCCAAAGATTGCCATCAGTGTCAAAAGCTAGTCCGCCAACACGATAACTACCTGGATCGCCATTGGCAGCTTGTAAGGTGGAATTGCCTTGTTTGAAGATGCGTATATTGTTACCGCTGAAGCGTACTAACCCTCCGCCGTAACTGCCTGCCCACCAAGCTTTCTCAACAGGATCAGCAACAGCAGTGATAAAATCTAAAGTGCTATCAAGAATGCTATTGTTGAAAGTACTTTTGAACGACCATTGATTATTGCCATACCAATAGACTCCGTTTCTATTGTAGAGATAATTCCAGGAATCATTGATTGAACCTGCTGCTACAAACAAACTGTCACGCGCAAATACCATGGTACCACTTGCAGTACCCAAAGGGCCGTCGGGTATGAATCGCTCAACAGTATTGCTGAATCTGGACAGTCCGCCAAACAGATCTGCAACCCAGATAGTATTGTTATCAGCAATCGCTTGTTGTGGGAAAGAGATCACGCCAGCTTGTGTGAGTGTTCTTTCAATACTACCTGTTGTACTGAGTTGAATAACCCGGGATGCTCCATTGCCAGTACGCTGGCAGATCAATAATTTGCCATTGCTGGTATTCATTGAAACAATAGGCCAGCTATTGTCTGTATAGAAAAATTGAAAACTATTGTTATTCAGTAAATAGATGGAGTCTCTTCTTAATGCATAGATATTGTTGTTGACAGATATAGTCTGACGAACAATACCACGACCTATGCCTGAATTGATCAATTGCCAGGTTCTGAAATCAGCAGGATTAGTGTTGTTACGTGGGGTGCGTTTTATCCCTTCATCGGTTGCTGCATACCAGAATTGATTATCTGCTGCAAAGCCATTGACTTTTGTTTGAATGCCATTATTTCCAATAATCCAGGTATCACGGATTTCATATCTGTTTAAGTCTGCTACTACAATACCTAAGCCAGTACAGATATAAGCGAGTCCGTTATTGCAGATAATACGCTGAATTGTTTTGTCGCCACTGATATTGCTGCGGCGGATATCATCCAAATTCCTGATGGTCGTTTCTTTGAGGATATCAATGCTGCCACTGGCATAAGCAATAACGAGTTGATTGGTTGTGGCATCCCATGCAGCGGTGGTGATATCAACACTGTTAAGTCCATTTACCTTGGTGAATCTTTCCACTGATTGATCTGCATCAATGGCAAATACTGCATAAGGTGTTGTTGCATAAATACGATCACCCTGTACAACACCAGTTGTTTGCTGGTAGGGGAAATGTTCTCGCCATTGGCCAATAGGCTGTAGGCTTTGTTGCTGTTGCGCCAACAAAGACAATTGTGTACAAAAGCAGCATATGATGATCAGGTATCGCACCATGGTTAGAGGCCTCTAAGATAGCTACTGCTGCACATGCTTGTGCACATAGTTTTGGATAGATTGCCTGTTGGTGAAAAATATCACAAGCAATACAGCCGCCGCGCAAAGTAGCGTCATTGGTGCGGGGTAAGCAGGAAGATTAATTTGCTGGCTAGCCAACCATTGGCTCAGCGAATATTGTCCTGCAGTTAGTAGTAGGATAATTAAACACATTAAGATCAGCTGAACTGGGAAGAATTTACGCATGAGGAAGCGACTCAGTGCTTTGGGTGATAAGCCCAGCGTGAGTAGTAGTTCAATATCTGATTTGGCTGTGGCAATAGTAATTCTGATAAACAGGCTGAAAACCAATAAAGCAAAGAGTAATAGAATCAATCCGATGGCACCGGCAGTACCTGCAACGATGTCTACAATTTTTCTGTATTTACTGAATCGGGTTTTATCTGCATCTGTTTTTAGGCCGTGTTCTTTCAGGTAATTACTAAGTGCTGGATTGCCAGGGTCTTTGGTGCGTAGTACAACACGTGAAACCTGATTGTTATTGCCATTGCCAAAAGCATGATTGGCCCATTGCATAAAGGACTGTGGCACTAATACAGAAGCAATTCTATCACTGAAGCCCACAATCCTGCCGGTATATTTGATGGCACCTGCCGGAGTTTCAATTTTAACTACCAGTGGCACTTGTTGAATAGCGCTTGTGCTTAGTTGAGGTAATCCCTGAGAGAGTGCAAACTGAAAATTATAGATATCAAGAAAAAGATTCGGTACAATCAAGGGAATAAAACGGCTTTCCTCTGTCCATTGCCATTGTTCTGGGCGTATGTCCAAAAAACTATCGGCTACAGCTTCAAACGCAATGTCTGTATAAAAAGGAAATAGTTCGCTAGGTGATTCAATACCTGCTTTGAATCTGCTGCTTTCAATAATACCTACAGATTCAGTAAAGTCCTGTTTACGTAAATCTGCAATCGTTTCAGGGGACAGCCCTTTGCTGCTTTTTTGCAGGAGATCACTGGATTGATGAATCACCAAAAAGTTAGCTATACTGTCTTTATTGGCCGGACTATTCAGCAGCGACTGAAAATTAGCTTGTAACTGAACAGCTAATACAATCAACAACATGGCTACGCCCATAGCAATAGTAGCCAATACCCGACTAAACCTGCCTGTTGCACTTCTGATAATACTATGTAATAATGCGTGCAGCACTAAAGTGTATAGCGTTTGGTGTAATTGAAATGGTTGTCATCATCCAGATCTGTAACCAGTAAGCCTGCATGATTGTTTCTACAAACCTCTTGAATCAATGCAGCTGCACGTGCAGTGTTGGCTTCATCCAGATGGCTGAAGGGTTCATCCAACAAAAGCCAGTTAAAGGGTTGTACCAGTGCACGTATGATGGCCACACGTTGCTGCTCACCATAACTGCAGATACCAGCCGGTTGATCCAGTATGTGGGTGATTTGTAATTGTTGGGCCATAGTGTCAATCTGTGCATCAGTAATGGCATTATTGCTGCTGATGGCTTTTTTCAACTGGATATTTTCTCTGGCACTTAGCTGTGGAAACAAACGCAGGTCCTGGAAAACAATACTGATTTGTGATGCTCGCAGTTTTGCGATTGCATCGCCGGAAAATATTTTTTGATTATCCCATAGTATGCTGCCGGTATAATCCTTTCGCAATAGATAGAGATAATGTATCAATGTGGTTTTGCCTGAACCACTCGGTGCTTTGATACGGATAGATTCGCCTTGTTGGAAGATCAGTTCTTGATTCCAGATATCAGAACCCCTGCCGGATAGACGATCGAGCAGGGGTTTGGGCATGATATGTTGTAATGCAATTTGCATTATTGTGTCATCAGGTCTAAGTTGCGGATAGAATCAGATTCGCGTAGTACCAGTTTGTTGCTTTTGCGCATATCTGCTGCAAAACCTGTCATGAGTTTGATGATAGCAACTAAGCTGTTTTCATTTTTGTTATTCATCACCACTTCAAACTTGCCCTCAACGGCTTTGCCATTGAAATTATCTGTGGTAGCAATTACGTGGCTGAATAATCCATCATAGTAGGCAGGGGTTGTAGCATTAGCACGCAGCGCACCAATAATGCCGGATATGTCCATGTAGAAAGCAACTGACTTACCCTTGGCTTGATCAAGAATGGCAGGGTCAATAGTTGCTTTAGCACTCGCTTGCATGAATGCAACAGCAGTAGCACTATCGCTTGCCATTAAAATTCCATCCTGATTAGCCTTGATGTAGAGGCCAATTTTTTCCATGAGTTCATTTGGAACATAATCATTGCCTTTTTTCTGTAGCCATTTTCTGTTCACAGCACTGTCCATCAATTTGGTAAAAGATTGCTTATTGCCAACAGGCGCATACATAACCAGTTTGCCGGTTGGTAAAGAGAAATTGAAAACAGTTGTATCACTGCTTATTGGCTTCATCGCAATATCACCAAAAGCAACCGTGATATCACCCTTGATGCACTGATAGAAATCCTGCAGCGTAAAACCGGTTTCACGAATAAAACCACCCACTAATTCTTCTACTTGTAATTCATCCAGTATTGCTCCAATCAATTCCGGGTTAAAAGAAGCTGCGGAAAAACCTTGAATCTTTCCGGGGAAACGCTTGATCATGTCTGTGTTCACGACTGGTCCGGCGTATTTTTTGAAGATGCTCTTCATTTGCGGACTGGGATACAAGCGAGAAATACCTTCAATCTTGCCTTCAGTGAAATGAATGGTATTGGTACTGTAATTGTCCTTCAACAGATTTTCAATGCCGGGCAGATTGAGTGGTGTTGCACTCAGGGATGCCAATGCACCATTACTACTGCTGAAGAGCCATGCGTCTGCTGGGTCTTTCATCATATCATTAAATGCATCCAGTTCCTGCATAGAAGCTGATTTGTCGAGCGTATAAATAGCTTCCACTGATGCGGCAACTGCTTCTGCTTCTTTCTTTGGATCAGGAAGGGTAAACTTCATATTGACAGAATCAAACTGTACGGGTCTGTCGTTTCTGTAATAAGAAATGAATGCACGTTCTTTATTCCAGCTCAGTACGGTATTATCATTGAGATAAAGTGCACTGTATTTGTCTTTCTGCTGAATGGCTTTTGCAATACTGTCTTTGCCTTCAGCTGTCAATACTTGTTTGAATTTTTCTGCATCACTTAATCCAAGTGAAAACGCAATTTGTGTGGTTACACCATTGAGCATTGAGCTTTTTTGCTGTACATAAGCAAAGAGATTTTTGTCCCAATTGATACCAGCACTGTCAAATACGCGCTTCAATACAGCCTTGGCTTTTGCATCACTGCTGTCGTTCACGAAAATTTTTGCCAACACTGTGTCCAGCTGTACATTGGCTTTTTTCATTTTCTCACGAAGCGTTTGTGCATTCATGATCAGCACGGTGCTGGCGCTCTTTGGAATATACTTGGCTTCCTCTGATTTTGTACCGCAGGAAGCAAGTATCAGCAGCAGGCTGAAGAAAAGAAATTGTTTGATCGGTTTCATACTTGCTATGGTTTAATGATGGCCTGATAAATTGCTTCCTGAATATTAGGGCGCACATTTAACTGACCGAGTTTGTTGTTATTTCGAGTTGGAGTAACGCGATTGGATAAGAAGATATAAATCAGTTCTTCTGCAGGATCTACCCAAACGCAAGTGCCTGTAAAGCCTGTATGTCCATATGTTGATGGGCTCACACTTTTGCTGGGGTAAGCTTCTTTTCTGGTGGCATTGTCTTTTTCAGGTTTATCGAAACCAAGGCCTCTTCTGCTGATATCACTGTTATATGCGGTAAATAAATTAACCGTTGATTGCTGCAGATAGCGCTTACCATCCAGTTCACCACCATTCAGCAGCATCTGATACAGTTTGGCCAAATCATAGGCATTGCTGAATAAGCCTGCATGGCCAGATACACCACCAAACATAGAAGCGCCTTCATCATGCACATCGCCACGAATCAGCTGGGCACGAAAATGTGGTTCGTATTCAGTTGGTACAATTTGTCCCAATGCCATTTTCTCTCTGGGCTTGAATGTGGTGGTCTGCATATCTAGCGGCTGATAGAAGTTTTCGCTGGCATACACATCCAGTGTTTTTCCACTGATGGATTCAACAATCTTACCAAGAAAAATAAAATCATTATCGCTATACACATATTTGTTGGCAGGCGTGAGTTTACTCTTTAGGATGCGTTGATACATGGTATCTACCCACGCATTCTTGAGGTAAACATTTTCTGCTACGCGTGTGGTAAATCCTGATTGCGGATTTGCTGCATATAAATTGTCAAGACGTTTGCCTGTTGCTGTATCAATGGTTTCTCTGTAGAATGGAATAAAAGGATTCAATCCTGCCTGATGCAACAAAATATCGCGGATTTTTAAAGACGCTTTATCAGAACCTTTCGTCCAGTTGAGGTAATCGCCAATGGTTTTATTCAAATCCAGTTTGCCTTCTTCGTACAGCTTCATCACTGAAACTGTCGTAGCAGAGATTTTGGTTACAGAAGCGAGGTCATATACTGAGCCGGTTTGTACGGGTTCTGTCAGGTCATAATTGTAAGTGCCAAATGCTTTATTGTAGACCAGTTTGCCTTTTCGTGCCACCAATACCACACAGCCGGGCGCAGCACCTTTGCTGATGGCTTCGTTGGCAATCTGGTCAATTTTATTCAGCGCTGCACTATTCATTCCAACAGATTCTGGCGTTGCCATGCTCAATGCATTGGTGTTGCGTAAGCCCGCACCATAATGAAAACGCTGATGTACGGTTACTGGTAAACTACCTTGTGCAGCGATTTTTCCTTGTAAGATATCTGCAGCAGTATGTTGCGTGATACTATCATTCTCATAGCAAGCAAGTAGATTCGGTGCGTCCACAAAATTGTTGATGGCATAGGGGTTACCAAATACAAAACTGATGCTATTGTGGTAGCGTTGAATATCTTTCGCGAGTTGTACACTGGCTTTGCTCAGGTCAAAATTATTGGCAGGTCTTCTACTATATTGGTGCAGTCCTAATACTACTGCATCATAGGTGCTCACTTTATTGAGTAACTCAACAGCTGCTGCGCTGTCTGATTTATTATCGAAGAGATAAATATCTGCATTCCATTCTGCCAGCATTCTTTTAGCAAACACATGTTCTTTTCCATTGCCAATACCAACATAGGCTATCTTATTCTTGGCAGGTAAAGGCAAGAGTTTAGGATTATTGAGTTTCAATAAAGTAATGGCTTGCTTAGCAAGCTCAGTTGTGATAGACTTTGTGTATTGATTCAGGTCCTCGACAAGATTCTGCGTATTGATGGTTGTTTTCTTATGAAGTCCTAAATGGTATTTAGCCAGTAATACTTTTTTTACACGCGCGTTCAAATCATCCCAACTCAGTTTGCCATCACGTATGGCTTGTTTTACTTTTTCAATACTACCGGGAATATCGCCGGGCAGGCAAAGCATATCATTACCTGCAATCAGAGATTGTACCGCTGCATCACCTGCGGGGAAATATTTGGCAACACCTTTCATTTCCAGTGCATCGGTAAATGTGATGCCCTTGAAGCCTAATTCATCGCGCAGCAGAGCAGTGACATTATTTCTTGACAAAGATGTTGCAAGGTTAGCTGTTGTATCAATGGATGGAATGTACAAGTGCGCCACCATCACGCTACCAACACCTGCTTTAAGCAATTCTCGAAAAGGGTAGAGTTCTAACTCATCGAGTTGCGCACGTGTTTTATTGATGATGGGCAAATCATAATGTGAGTCAACTGCCACATCTCCATGGCCGGGAAAGTGTTTGGCGCAAGCCATTACGCCCACATCCTGCATGCCCTTCATGTATTCGATGCCAAAGCGGGCTACTTTGTATTTGTCTTCGCCAAAACTTCTGTCGTTTATAACAGGGTTGTTGGGATTATTATTCACATCAATATCCGGTGCGTAGTTTACCTGAATACCGAGTCTTTTGCATTGTTCACCTACTGCTTTACCAAAAGCATAGATCTGTGCAGGATCATTTACAGCGCCCATCATTAATTGGCGTGGAAAATTAAGTACACTATCCAAGCGCATACCCAGGCCCCACTCGCCATCAATGGCAATCATCAAGGGCGTTTTGGCAATAGATTGATAGAAATTGGTCAGGTTGGCCTGACGAACCGGTCCGCCCTGGAAAAAACAGAGGCCACCAACATTGTATTTTTTGATTAAATCAGTTACCTGTTGCACATGATCTGCGCCCAGATTGCTGTGTGCGCGAATCACCATGAGTTGGGCGATTTTTTCTTCTTCGCTCAGTTTTTTGAATTGCTTATTCACCCATTTGCGGGAGGCTTTGGTGTCTTCAAAAAAACTTTGCGCACCAAGATTACAAACAGTGCTCAAAACCAGCAGCAATAAGACTAAGCGACGAAACATCATGGCATATTTAAGTTCAGGCAAGTTAGCAATAAAAAATGGTTGGCATTTGCCAACCATCACGGTAATACACTTATCATCCGTTTATCCTTCAGCTTCGTCCTCGCTGAGTTCGCGAAGCTTGGGTTCAATATTGTTTGCCTTCAGAATGCCATACCATTTTACCATCTTTTTCATATCGCTGGCGTAGACTCTTTCAAAATCCAGATCAGGGTAAACTTTACCCAGATAGTTTTTAACTGCAGCGGGATCTTTTTCTGATGGTAATGCTTCACCACTCTTCTCCATGGCCTGGAAAATCTCTACAAGGTTTACATTCTCACGAATGGTATATACTTCTATACTCTCCAGATGAGAGAAATTGTGTTGTCTGCTGCTGACAAAGCGTGTTTTATTGTCGTCCAGACTGCGCACGATAGCGCCATCGGCCTTGCTGCCCATTAACTCGAACAATCCGCTGAAACCGCTGATAGCGATTAGTTTGCTGTATTCCATACCCTTTGGTTAAGGCGGCAAAAATAGGTGCTGCCCGTCAATAAATCATACCCGATTTGTTAATTGCCGTTTATCCAAGCGTGGGTAGGCATCCTTGCATTCTTTTTCTACCTTTGCCGCGCAGCCAAGCTGTGTAAAACTGAATCATTATGCCAGGTTTTGAATTATTTGGAGCTGAAGAAAGAAAAGAAGTGAATGATGTACTGGAAACAGGTATTCTCATGCGCTATGGATTTGATGGTCCGCGCAAAGGCATCTGGAAAGCCCAGGAATTGGAAAAAGCAGTTACACAAACCTTTGGTTGTCAGTATGCACAGTTAACCTCAAGTGGTACAGCTGCATTAACCACAGCAATGGCTGCGTTGGGTGTTGGTGCGGGTCATGAAGTCATCATGCCTGCGTTCACTTTTGTAGCCAGTTTCGAAGCAGTACTTAGCGTAGGTGCCATACCTGTACTGGTTGATGTGGATGAAACATTGACATTAAATCCTGATGCAGTACGTAAAGCCATCACACCAGCTACCAAGTGTATCATGCCAGTGCATATGTGTGGCAGTATGGCTGATCTGGATGCGTTGAAAGCAATTTGTGATGAGCATAACCTGATTTTGTTAGAAGATGCCTGCCAGAGTATTGGCGGTACCTATAAGGGAAAGAAGCTGGGCACGATTGGTCATGCAGGTACTTTTTCCTTTGATTTTGTAAAGACCATCACTTGTGCTGAAGGTGGTGTGGTGATGACGAATAGTGAAGATGTATATATCAAGAGTGATGGATACACAGATCATGGCCATGACCACAAAGGTGTAGACCGCGGCGCGGACTTGCATCCTTTTATCGGCTATAATTTCCGTATCTCTGAACTGCACGCTGCAGTTGGTTTGGCGCAGATTAGAAAGCTGGATCAGTTTCTGGCTATTCAAAGAAAAAATCATGCACAACTCAAAGCTATATTGGCTGAAGTGCCCGGTATCAGTTTCAGACAAGTACCTGATCCTGCCGGTGACAGTTGTACTTTCTTGAGCTGGTTCTTACCAACAGAAGCACAAACCCGTGCTGCTGTTGCCAATATGAAGGAAGCAGGTGTATTGGCTGGTAATTTTTACTGGTTTGATAATAACTGGCATTATATCCGCAAATGGGATCACCTGAAACAGCCTGCCAGCTTATTCCGTTTGTCTGATGCACAACATGCTGCATTGCAAAAATTGGCAAGACAAGATTTCTCTGTTAGTGACGCAGTGATGGGACGCTGTGTGTCTACTGCCATCAGTTTACTGTGGAGTGAAGCGCAGATTCAGGAAAAGGGTGAGGCGATGAAAGCAGCCATCCTGAAAGCGCTTGCTTAAAACATTATTGCTTAGGTACTGAGCTTGGTTGGTAGCGACGTTTGCCTTCCAGCATGTCTGTATATTCAATATTACCTAATCTGAAACGTAGTGGCAGCTTAGTGGTTTTCTCTACCTGCAATTCTTTTTTGCAGAAGAACCCCAGTTGCTTCGTATAATAATCTGCACTAATCAATCGGATGGGTTGATAAACTGTACTGTCTTTTTTTAACAAAGATTTTCTTGCAATGCTGTCCTGCTGCGCATTTGCAAGGCCGGTTATTAAGGAGAAAATAAGAAAGAAACAAATCTGTTTCATGCAGTACCCGATTGAATAGTATGTAAATTTACGGCCAAATATGGCACTCGGACAATCCTTACAGCAAAAGCTTTTGCAAAAGCTTTCTCCACAGCAGATTCAGCTGATGAAACTGCTGCAGGTGCCTACTGCCAATCTTGAAGAACGCATCAAGGAAGAATTAGAAGAAAACCCTGCATTGGAATTGGGGGAGGAAACACACGACGATATCTATGAAGAAGATATCAAAGATGAGTATGCCCAGGAAGAAGAATATGAAAAGGACGGCAGTGAAGATGAGTTTGAAGATTTGAATCTGAGTGAATATGTAAGTGATGGAGATGATGATGTGGCAGATTACAAACTGCGTGATGATAATTATCCCGAAGCGGGCGATCAGAAGACGACACCTTATCGTGTAGAAAGAAGTTTTCACGAGTTGCTAGTAGATCAGCTAGGTATGCTTGAATTAGATGAACACCGTTATAAGATTGCTGAGCATATTGTAGGCAGCCTGGATGATGATGGCTATTTGCGCAGGGAAGTACCGGCAATTGCGGATGATCTTGCTTTCAGACAGAACGTGATGACGGATGAAAAAGAGATTGAATCCATCATTCAGCAAATTCAACAGTTTGATCCACCGGGTGTTTGTGCCAGAGATTTGAAAGAATGCCTCATGTTGCAATTGCAACGCAAAATGAGTGAAGGACAATCGGTCGAGTTGGCTATGCAGGTATTGTCGAAATATTTCGATGAGTTTACCCGAAAGCATTACGAAAAGATACAGCGTGGTCTAAACCTGTCTGATGAAGCCCTTAAGGAAGTGATTAATCAGATTGTCCGTCTGAACCCCAAACCGGGTGGACATGTTGGCGAATCCAGCAATGCAGAAACCTATGTAGTACCTGATTTCTTCATCATTAATAATAACGGTAAACTGGAGTTAACACTCAATGGCCGCAATGCGCCAGATCTGCGTATCAGCAGTGATTATCGTGATATGATGAAGGATTATGAGAAGAGTGCGAAGAAAGACAAGCGGCAGAAAGAAGCGGTACTCTTCATTAAGCAGAAGATTGATTCCGCCAAGTGGTTTATTGATATGATTCGTCAGCGTCAGGAAACCTTATTGGGTACAATGGGTTCTATCATGCAATATCAGCATGAGTTTTTCTTGACAGGTGATGAGACAACGCTCAAGCCCATGATTCTGAAAGATATTTCGGAGAAAACAGGTTTGGATATTTCTACTGTAAGTCGTGTTGCCAATAGCAAATTTGTACAAACAGAGTTTGGTACTTTTCGATTGAAGTTTTTCTTCAGTGAAAGTCTGGCTACCGAAAGTGGCGAAGAAGTGAGCACACGTGAGGTAAAGAAAATTCTGTCTGACCTGATTGGCGGAGAAGACAAACGAAAGCCCTTGAGTGATGAGGAGCTGACGGATTTGTTACAGGAGAAAGGGTATAAGATCGCAAGAAGAACGGTGGCTAAATATCGTGAGCAATTAGATATACCGGTAGCGCGTTTACGTAAAGAGTTATAATGGAAACAACTTATTCTATACCTGAAAGAATCATACGTAGCCTTGCTACATTGGTTTCCTATGTATTGCATCCATTATTTATTCCTACTTATATTTTTTGGTTTCTTACCTGGCAATTTCCTTATGAATTTGCTGGCATTACAGTTTGGCAGTTGAAGCTACGCTTGTTTGCAGTTTTCTGGATGACGGCTTTCTTTCCCGCCTTTGCTGTTTTTCTGATGTCGAGATTGAAGTTGATTGAAAGCATGCTGCTTCGTACACAGAAAGATCGTATCATCCCTTTTTTTGTTAGTATGTTTTTCTACTGGTGGATGTATTACCTCAGCAGAAACTTTACTGATCAGCCTATTGTGCTTAAGTTTTTCTATTTCGGCATTTTCATCTCTACCGCTGTTGGGGTATTCCTGAATAATTATATGAAGATTAGCCTGCATGGTATTGGTGCAGGTGGTGCAGTTGCAGCCATGATCTTATTCGCATTCCATTACCAAATCAATCTTGGACTGGCGATTAGTGTAACTACATTGCTCGCTGGTTTAGTATCCAGTTGTCGGCTTGCTTTAGACGATCACAAGCCAGTTGAAGTTTATGCAGGATTGATAACAGGCCTTGTTTGCCAATTACTCGCTTACTGGTTCATTCTCTGATGGTTCAATAGTTTTCGGCTCGCTGAATTCATTGATATAAATCCGGATCAAGAGTATAAACATCGCAATCAGTATTGGTCCGAAGATTAATCCAATAAACCCAAACAGGTTTAAACCGGCAATTACCCCAAAGACAGTAATGAGTGGATGCACATCACCCATTCTCTTCTGCAGTGCAAAACGAAAGATATTGTCTACGGCACCAACGATGCCAAATCCATAGATCAGCATAATGATGCCATTTGTGTTATTACCTGATGCAAAAAATAAAATTGCTACCGGTACATAAGCTAATGCGGCACCTACAAATGGAATCATGGCTGCAATGCAGGTAAATACAAACCAGAAGCCCAAGTCGTCAGTTCCAAGAAGCCAATAGCCAAAAAATGCTACAATGCCTTGCAATATGGCTGTCAAAGGAATGCCCAAAGCGTTTGACACGACGAGTTTTCTCAACTCGCTGCCAATTAGGAGCAGATTCTCATCTTTTAAAGGAATGTTTCTGTATAGCCAGTATTCTAAATCTCTGGTACTTGTTAACATGAAGAAGAGAATAAAATACATCATGAAAACAGTGGTGAGTGAATTGAATGTGGCGCCAAGAATATTGGGTAGCTTATCGGCGATCAGATTACTCAGGGTACGAATGTTTTCATCACTCATGAGCTCAATACCATATTTTTTCTCAAACGTATCTATATAAGCTGTTATCGTATTGATGGTGTCTGTTGAGTGTTCAATTGCATACCCAATCTTGCTCGTAATCATATTTATGGTAAACACCGCCGGTACCAGGAAAATCAGAAAGGATGCCAGCATCAGCAATGAAGCAGCCCAGGTTCTGCGCATTTTCTTTTTAGTAATGAGTTGATGCATACTGCCTCGCATCATTACATATAAGGTAATTGCCCCTAACAGCGCCGGGATAAAACTGCTGAATTGGTTGAACAAGAAAATACCCATCGCTACCAGCAACACATAGAAGCTCAGCTGGCGAATGCTTGTCTGATTAATCTGACTCATACCACAAGTTAAGATAAAAGCTTATTTACCGAAGCTGACACAACGTGTCATATCAATGGTGGAATTTCGAATCTTCAGAAATCCCTTGTAGACCATGCTTAATTCAAAACCACCTCTCCAGTTAGAAGCTACTTTGAGTCGGGAGATATTGACATCATAACTCAGGCCGATACTGACAGCTTGCATATCCATTTTCAGCATCGGAATCAACGCATCGCCAACGCGCAGAAAACTGCCGGCATAGATGGCATAGGGTTCATCGCCTTCGCGACTAAGATCTAATCCAAACATGGCGCCCCCCAGTATTTGTTGATTTGCCCCTTGTTTGTAGTAGTCAGCAAACAAGGTGATTCTTGCCTGATCACTGATTGGGGTATTGATACCGATATTGGCTGTAAGTCTTGGATAGAGGAAACTGACTTCATTATTGGTAGTAGTACTACTGATCTTGGGTCTGGTGAAATGATGGATACCTGCAGCAACATAAAAATTACCACCATTATTTAAGCTGTTGCTGTAACAAAGACCTGCAGCTGCATCCCAGTACTGATAACCACTTGCCACAACTTGTTGTGCTGTTGGGTTAGATGGATCATAGCTGCCATTACGGAACTGATCGCCCAACTTCATTTTAGATGCATCGAACTGGCTGCTCACCAAGCCGCCCATGAAAGCAAGTGATAAATATTCATTCCTTTCACCACTTAAGGATTTATGGAAATTCAAGGAGGGTAGGAAAGATGTACGTTTTAACCGGATATCACCTGCTGCATCTACTGCCAGCTGTGTGCCAATGGTGATTACATCCTCAGCACTATTCGCCTGCATCTTGTATTCCATGCTCATAGATGTAGTTCTGAACGGCACTGTGATGCTGCCCCACTGATCGCGGAATGCACCCGATACACGCAAATCACCTTTGAATAAACCACTGAGGGCAGGGTTACGTAATAGTGGTTGTTCGTAGAACTGAGAGAAGTTAAGATCCTGTGCTGTACTTATGATACAGCTTATCAGGAAGAGCGTTAATATCGTCAGTTGCTTACGCATTATCTTAAAACAGCTACATTTCCTTTGAATAATGTGCCTGTGCCTTTATCGCAGACTACTTCGCATAACCAGACAAACACTTCAGGATTCACATCCTTGCCTTTTACTTTTCCATCCCATCCGGTAGAAGGATCATTGGCATTGAAATTATTTTTCTCAAATACCAGTTCGCCCCAACGATTATAGATACGGAAATAGCGTACAGTCCGGATACCAGTTCCCTGTACAAAGAGTTTATCATTCACACCATCGCCATCCGGCGTGAATGTATTGGCTACATATACTTGTGTATTTGCGCAAATGGCTTTGATGCAGATGGTGTCTTGACTGTAGCAGTTGAAATTGTTACGCACCCGTAGCAATGCACATTGATCGGCATTTACAACAACTGTTGGATTAGGGCAGTTGGTGCAGGATGCATTGTTCAGGTTGATCCATTTCCACTCTCTGATGAGCTGATTGCCTACGTTTGGTTGCAGTGTAATCTGGCTGCCAACCTGCACTATGGTGTCTTTACCTGCATTCACCGGGAACGGTCTGCCTACACTGATGGTAATGCTGCTGGTATCTGTAAAGCAGTTTTGTGCATCTTTACCAATAACCTGATAGGTGGTGGTGACTTGCGGCTTCGCAATTGGTGCTGCCACTACGGTACTATTCAAGCCTGTTGAAGGGAACCATTGATATGCAGCAGCGCCAGAAGCAAACAGCTGTCTGGATTCTCCGATACAGATAGAATCGTTTCCAGAAACTTGCATGCGCAATGGTTGTATCACATTTACTGAAGTTGTAGTTGCTGTTGAACAGCCTAAACTGTCTGTTGCAACCACAGTGTATCTAGAATTTACATTGGGCTGTACTTGTATGGTATTACAATTTGTGCATAGTACGGTATTGCTTTGAGTTCGCCAGCTGATATTGGCACTACTACTTGCACTCAACACGGTGCTTTGTCCAAGACAAATACTAACTGGTGCGTTCACGCTCACCGTTGGTAATGCCCGTACAGTGATTTGCATAAAAGCAGTATCTGTACAGTTTTTGTCAGTCTCTACTATCAGCTGCAGCTTATATACACCCGGTCTTTGATATGCTGTAGAAGTTGTGGGTGATGGCGTGCGTACAATATTGCCATTGCCAAGATTCCAGCTATACTGAACAACACTATCTTTTGAAATAACATTTGCATTGATACTTACTTTAGCTGCTTCACAAGCATTAGAGCTTGCAATGATTTGAGCAGCTGGTTTTTCATTCACTTTCACTTGTAAAGGGGTAACAATGCTATCAAGGCAGCCTGTGTTGCTCAGAATACGCATCTTGATTTGATAGATACCTGCATCGCGGAAAGTATGGAAAGGTGTATCTGTTTGTCCAATCAAGCTGTCATTGATAAACCATGTGGTATTGCGGATACCAAATATGCTGCTGCTTCTGTTTGCGAAGTGATATTGAGGGAATCCACAATTATTCTCAATATGCCAGGTGAATTTAGGTGCTAGTTTTTCAATCCGAATAGTGTCTTTGCCGCTGATGCTGACTGCGCAATTGTTATCACCAATCAAGAATGCTCTTGGTACAAATGCACCGGGTCTGTTATAGGTATATGTTACAATACTATCCGTTGTTGTGAGTATAGTGCCATCGCCAAAATCCCAACGAATCTGACGTGTATGCTGAGTGCTGGCTCTGAATACCACCGGATCACCAGTATTACACCTGTCGGGACTGCTATACTGCAGCGATCCTGTTGGCGCAAGAATGTTGATTTGTGTACTGTCTGTATAGGTGCAACCACCTACTGTGGTTGATTGCATAGTGATTTTGTACTGCCCATTCTTGAAGAAGGTATAAACGATATTGGCGCCTGTCCGTACACTGTCAGCAATCTGCCATCTTGTGTTGCTGGTATCGCCAGAAAGATTGTGCAGACTGATATTGAAAGGTGTACAATTACCGAGTGTATCTGAGATCAGTAATTTACCTGGTAAGGAAGCTACAATAGATACATCACCAAAAGCAGTATCAGCGCAACTGATACCCGTAGCAAAATATTGTTTACCAATTAATTGAATCTGATAATTGCCTGCTTGCTGGTAAGTAGTGGCTGTTTGATACTGATTGGATAACTGTTGGTTACCAAAATTCCAGCTGAATTGCAATGCAGGATTACTGTTATTGGTAAAGCGAATACTATCACCAATACAGCCAGCTGGCGTATTGATGAAAGCCACTTCCGGCAAAGCATGTACATAAACGTTCTTATACAAGCTGGTATCAGAACAGCCATTATCCGCTGTTACTTTAAGGGTATATACGCCTGGTCTGGTATAGCTATGGCGAATGGTATCTTTATTTTTTCTGGTTGTAATTGTTGTGCCATCACCAAATTCCCAAGTGAAAGTACCACCACGTACTGTGTTGTTGATGAAAACTGCATTGAGTACACCACAGGCAGCTGTATCCCTGGCTGCAACACGCAGTACAGTTGGATTAGGTGTTACTCGAACAGGCACGGCAATATTATTGGTATCTGTTCCGCAGCTATTGAATGCAATAAGTTTTGCAAAATAAGTTCTATCGCTACCAGTATGATACGTATGAACTAACTGCGTAAAGCTGTTCATAGAGGTATCCTTCCCATCATCAAAGATGAGTTTGTATCCCAGGGCAAGGCCCTTGGTTTGATTGGTAAACTGTACATCCAATGGTGAGCAACCAAAAGATGGTGTGGCAATCATACTTGCAATAGGCAGTGCTTTTACTGTAATCAGTTTTGAGAGCTGAACAGTATCACATGTGCCAAACACTGTTAGGGTAATTCGATAGGTGGTGTCCATTCTGCTCCACGCGGGTGCATAGGTTTGTGCTGGCGGATTGAAAATGGTTGATTTTTTACCATTGCCAAAATCCCATTCAACACGTAGTGTACTATCTGTGGTTTCGTTGATTATCTGAATGCTGTTAGGTCCACAGATGGTGGTATCGCTTATGCTGAAGCCGGCTTTTATGGCGGGTGTAGTATAGAACCATTGTGTAAGGGTATCATTTATGCATCCGAAGCGATGGATACCAATGATGGTGAGCTTGAGTGAATCGCCCGGTTGATCGATGCGAATATTAGGTGTATTGGAACCGCTATGGATAAGCTGATTGTTTACCCACCACTGATAGGTTTGAATATTGCTATCGGGCAGAATTTGTACTTGCGCGTCAAGGTCAGCAGGTGCGCAGAATAATGCATTGCTTATTTGTGTACGCACTTTGGCTGCACTTCTTTTCTGCAGGGTAATGATATTGCTGGTATCGCTTAAGCAATGATTGATTGTTGCAATTCTTCTGAATTGTGCATAGAACAAACTGCTGTCGGGCAATAGGCTAAGTGTATTCAGCTGATTGCTATTGAGCCATCCGCTACCAGTATTGTATTGCCAGTAGGCTGTTGCATATGTTGGCAGGGCAGATCCTCGCAGTGAATCATACAACTGGCCTGCACAAATCTGCTGGTTACTGCTGATGATATTATTACTGATGCCGGGTAGTACTGTTAATATAATGGTGTTGGAAGTATCTGCATCACAAATACTGTTTTGAACAATTGCTCGATACCATCTGGTAGCAGTAAGGTTGGTATAGTTAAGGCTGCTTGCTGTATGACTGATCTGTTGCCAAGTCTGTCCGCCATTTTCTGAATACTGCCAATAAAGAATATTGCCCGTATAATTATTGAGCTGTAGTATGCCATTGTTATTAGCATAGCATACCGTATCTGCATGTGATAGAATGCCTGCATTGCTTGTATCTAGTACTGTTACACGAATAATATTACTCGTGTCAGTAGTAATGCAGTTATTTACTTGTGTGCTTGCAATCACGCGCCATTCTACAGACTGTCGTAACTGTGCAAGCTGAAGGGAACTGCCGGTAAATGCAGTATCAGTCCAAGCAATTGTACCAAGGAATCTGTACTGCCAGTGGGTAATATTACCAGTACTCAGTGTGGTGCTCAGTAATGTATTTCCACTATAGCAAATTGTCGTATCCTTCAATAACTGAATATTGGTATGCAATTCAGGTGTAACGCTGATGGATACTGTATCAGTTGAATTACAACCTGCATCATTCTGGATACGCCATTCCAGTAAATAATTACCAGCTTGCTGAATGGTTAGTAGAGTACTGTTACTATCGGCTTGCTGCAATATTGCATTTCCTGGCTGACTAATGATGCGCCATTGTCCTTGTTCGAAAGTTTGACTTGGTTTATTGGCGTTTAGAGGTATTGATTTTGTTGTGCCGCTGATCCATCCACAAATACTGGTATCAGCTCCTGCATTTGCTGTTGTTGTGATAGGTCTAATAACAATTACAGCTGTATCGCTGGAACTAGTACAGACACCATTGCTAACTGTCCAGCTTAAGGTATATGCACCTGCTTGTAGATTATTGATATTCGTTCCTGCATTTGTGCTGTCTTGTAAACTTGCACTGCCGGGACTACTGATGATACGCCATACACCATTACCTGTTACAGGAGCTTGTGCATTCAGTTTGGCGGTATTGGTTAAGCATAACAATTGGTCATTGCCAGCAATTGCTGATGTTGGAGCAGCAGTGATACGAATAGATACGGTATCTGTTGTTGACATGCAAATGCCGTTTGTACTAGTCCAGCTCAATTGATAAAGCCCTGCAACAAGATTGCTGATAATCGCATTCGGATTACTGGTGTCACTAAAGGTTAGAACACTAGGCCCGCTGATCAAATGCCAGAAACCTGTACCATTGCTTACTGCTGATGCATTCAATTGGAAGCTTGGTGTAAGGCATAGTATGGTATCATTACCTGCGTTAGCCTGTGATGCGGGTGATATAAAAGTAATGGAAACAGTATCGCTGAGTATGGGACAAATACCATTGGTAACAGTCCAGCTGAATTGATATTGTCCTGATGTGAGATTACTTACCATCGCATTGTGTAATAGGCTGTCATTAAAAACGGGTCTTGTTGGCCCGTTAATCCATTGCCAGTAACCGATACCTCCAACCGCGGGATTGGCGTTCAGTTGTAAAGTATTTTGAACGCAAACAGTTGTATCGTTGCCAGCATAAGGCGTTGTTGGTGCTGCAACAATATTCACTGTGATGGTATCTTTGGTATCGGTACAAACGCCATTCGAGATAGTCCAGACAAATTGATATTGCCCTGTTGTAAGATTGCTGATACTTGTCTGATAATTGTTGGGATCTAGAATCTGCGGTGAGTTTGGTCCGCTGAGTAATGACCATGTACCTGTATGACCACTGCTTGGTTGATTCGCATTTAAGACAAAACTATTTGCAGCACATAAACTGGTATCATTTCCAGCTTTAGCCTGATTAGGGGGATTGATAAGTGTGATATAAACTGTGTCTGCTGTGATACCGCATATATTGCTAATCGTCCATGCAAATGCATATGTGCCTGCAGTAAGATTGCTGACGCTTGTATTTGCCTGATTGGTTTGCTGTATTGTGGGCGTGTTCGGTCCGCTTAGCATCGTCCAGACTCCATTACCATAAGCAGGTATATTGCCATTGAGTTGAATACTGTCCTGAAGGCATATTGTTCTATCCGCACCTGCATTTGCACTACTTGGTGGCTGGTTAATAAAAACTTGAATAGTATCTCTATTATCATTTGCACAGATGCCATTGACACGAAGATTGGCCTGCAGATAGAACTGTACACTACCATTGGTTTTATCAGCATTGGAGAATGTATAGGTAGTTTGAGCAGTATTGTTGTTGCTGAAGCTGCCGCTACCTGAGCTTGTCCAAGTATAGCCTGTAACCGGACCTGAAGCAACTGCATTCAGATCAATTGCGTTAGTTGCAATGCATATTGTTGTGTCATTTCCAGAATTAATAACAGTTGTTACCGGCACATCCCGGTATACAAACATGGTATCTGTGCAATATGTGTAGTTGGATGTATAACCAAGTATGATGCGGTATATATTACCGCCTTCTAACTTAAACTTGGGATATCTTTCTGTAGAGTCGGTACCGCCGATATAGGTATATGGTCCTCCGCTTATTTGCCAGCTATATTTATCAGATGGAAGATTATTACTGTATACAGGTGTATAATCTGTATTGGTGTTCACAACAACAGCCGAATTATTACACTCTACAAAATCAGGGGGCAATTGTACAGTATTGCTATAAACAGTTTTTTGTGCACTAAGGCTACAGTTTGCATTGCTTGTAGTATAGCTAATGATTGCTGAACCTGCACCGCGTATGGTAACTCGGCCTGCTTGGTTCACAGGAAACAAAGTGTTATTGCTGCTCCAAATTCCGCCTGTAACTGTATTGGAAAGGTGCAGTGTATTGTTGATACAACCTGCACTATCTCCTGTTATACTATCAATCACCGGATTAGCTAAGATGGAAACAATTGTAGAAGCTGTATCAGTGCAACCGTTCACATCATTAACAATAAGCTGGTAGCTTCCCGCCTGAGCAGGCCTTGCAGGAGTGATTCGCGCAGTATCGTTTGTACTATTGAATCCGGATGGTCCTGTCCAAGCATAACTATAAGGTGCGTTGCCACCACTAACCTGAGGAGATAGTTGCAAGGTGGTACTGTCGCAAATATTGTTTGCGCCGGTAATGCTGAGTTGTGGTGAACTAATAACGCGTAAACGAACACTGTTGGAAGTAGCGATACATGTTGCAGTTGCAAGACTATTCACATCGGGCCCTACTACAACTCTGTATAAACCACTGTCGCCATTGGCAGTGTTGTTGATAACAAGATTGTTGTTGTTTGTACCTGCTCCACCTACATTGACCCAAGTACTGCCATTGTTCGTACTTCTTTGCCATTGATAAGCTGGGTTGGCGTAAGGGCTGTTTTGAATATTAGAAGTGATGGTGGCTGTTGCTCCAGCACAAATGTTACCGGTGCTATTGATGCTTACGTTCAAGGCAGGTGTGCATGCAGTAAATAGAATATCATCGAGTGCCAGATCATTGCCACATTGCGCACCGCCTCCATAAAAATCAACCATTTCCAATGTAAGCCCCGATATACCAACCGGCAGCGTAAATTGAAATCCATATTGTATCCAATTCAATGGACCGTTTACCGGAGAAAGCGGTAAGGTGTTTGTAGTGTAAGAGGCTAAGATATTGCCTGATAAATCTTTGATGCGGAAAATCACTCGCGCATATACAAGATTGCTGCCACATACACCTTGTGTATTCGGACTATTCACATTGGCGATCCATGCAGTGAAATTGTAAATAGTGCCTGTGCACAAGCCGGTAACATCCTGCTTGAAGAAAAGAGAATTATTGCCACCGGCATTTACCAGAAACATATTGCCATTGGTATTGCCCGTATGGTCACCTCCTTTAGCCCAATCACCCTTATTGGCATTTTCTACTCTGGGGGTAACGATATAATTACCATCTGTACCAACATTACCAAAATTGTAATTGGTAGATCCTGCGGGTGCAGTAGTTGAGGTTGTTGAATTTGGGGATTGTCCGAAGGTTTGACTGAAAACCGGCTGCACTGCAGTATTACTACAAATTCCGGGTTGCGCAACTATGCTTTGTACATAGCATAAGCAGGTACAAAGAAAGATCAACCATTGTCTTGAAGGGGGAATGGTGATTTTCATAGTTTGGATACCCTTACAGGTATGTTAAATGTAGCGATTTTGTTGTAGGGTTTAACGATTTTTTGCTACGAAAATTTCGGCAAGACCCTTGCAGAATAAAGCTTTTCTTTGCAATTCATCTTGAATAGTCATACATGTGGTACCGTATTGGTAGGGTAATACTTCAGTATAGAATTTTCTTTTTATCTGTATTAGCCTGTTTAACAATTTTTTTTGGTTGGCATGCGGCCAAAGTGCAGATGAGTTATGATTTCACAAGAGCCATTCCTACCAATAATGAGAAATACCAGGATTATCAGGCATTTCGCCAAAAATTTGGGGAAGATGGCAATCTGCTGGTTGTAGGCATTAACACCGACAAGTTCTTTACACCTAATGTGTTTAATGCGGCAGCTGAATTGCATCGGTCTTTGAAGCAAATCAGTGCGGTTACGGAAGTGTTGAGTGTACCGGGTGCAGTAAGTCTGGTTAAGGACAGTGCTGGTGAGCAACTGATCGCCTCAAAAATATTCGCCGAAACCTATCAGCAACAGGACAAACTGGATAGTGCAGCAACTGTTTTTCAAGGGCTGCCTTTTTATAAGACATTATTGTATTCCCCTGAGTCAAATGCTTATTTATTTGCGATTAGTGTAAATAAAGATACCATCAACAGCAAAGCCAGAACTGGCTTGGTAAATCGAATTTTACATGCTGTTCAGCTGTTTGAATCGAACACAGGCATCAAAGCGCATGTAAGCGGATTACCTTATATCAGAACTACGGTAGCTAATCGGATTGCCAGTGAAATGAATTTCTTTCTAATTGGCTCAATTGTATTATCTGCCATCACACTATTCTTATTCTTCCGTTCACTCAGCGCAACCCTCATGAGTTTAGGTGTAGTATTGATGGGTGTTGTGTGGAGTATTGGTACGATGGTGTTGTTTGGCTATAAGATTACCATATTGAATGCCCTAATCCCACCTTTGGTGGTAGTGATAGGCGTACCCAACTGTATCTATTTCCTAAATAAGTATCATACAGCTTACAAGGAAATAGGACAAAAAGAAAAAGCCATTGTAACAATGGTGGGTAGAATGGGTATCGTTACGCTATTCTGCAATATTGCCGCTGCTATTGGATTTGCGGTGTTTGGGCTTACAGAAAGTGCATTACTGAAAGAGTTTGGTTATGTAGCTGGCTTGAATATCATGGCATTGTTTCTTATTTCTCTTGTCTTTATTCCGGCAGTGCTCAGTTTTCTTTCACCTCCACAGAAAAAGCATGTGCGCTATCTTGATAATCCTTTCCTCCAAAGGTTGCTGGCTGCTGTAGAGCGTTGGACATTTCACCACAAGCGCATGGTATATCTTATCACGGCTGCTGCGATGATTTTTGCATTAGTAGGTGTATTCAGACTAAAGAGTGAAGGTTTTATCGTAGATGATTTACCTAAGACAGATAAAATTTATACAGACCTGAAATGGTTTGAACAGTCTTTTGGTGGTGTGATGCCTTTGGAAATAGTAGTGGATACGAAAAAGAAAAATGGTTTGGTGAGGTCTACCGCTGCCATGAATAAGATTGCTGAGTTTTCGGATTATATCGATCAACGTGCGGAAACTGCGCGCCCATTGTCTTTTGTAGAAGCTTTGAAATTTGCCAAGCAGGCCTATTATGATGGTGATACACTGAGTTATGATGTGCCTTATGATGGTGATATGTTGTTTTTAGGCCCATATCTGAGAGGTCAGGGAAATACCAAGGGTAATTTGCAGAAGTTGGTCAGCAGTTTTATGGATAGTACCCGGCAAATGGCCAGAATCAGTGTGAACATGAAAGATATTGGCAGCAAGCAACTTCCATTATTGTTAGACACTTTTGCTGCTGCGTCTGCCCGTATTTTCGACACTGCAACATATAAAGTCACATTTACAGGTAGTAGTGTAACCTTTCTTGAAGGTTCTCGCTTCATTATCAATGGGTTGAAAGACTCCATCATCTGGGCTTTTGTGCTGATCACGCTTTGTATGCTTTACCTGTTTCGTTCTTTCCGAATACTGCTTTGTTCTATCATACCCAATATTGTTCCCTTGATTTTCACGGCTGGTGTTATGGGTTGGGTGGGCATTCCGCTGAAACCTTCAACTGTACTGGTCTTTAGTGTGGCTTTGGGCATAGTAATTGACGTAACGATCAGATTCTTAATTAATTACAAGCAAGAGCTGCCAGACCACCACAACAATGTCAGGCTCACTTTGGTACAAACGATTCATCATACAGGAATAAGTATAATATATACTTCATTGGTTCTCATTGCTGGATTCATCATTTTTTGCTTTAGTGGCTTTGGTGGTACCCAGTCTTTGGGCTGGCTCACTTCCTTAACACTGTTGATAGGCACCATAACAAACTTGGTTTTACTGCCGGTACTATTGGGCCAACTCCATAAAACTCAGGGTGTTACAGAATAGTCAGTTTGTTTAACTTTTTTTACCCTTTTTGCAGCAGATTTTAGATATTCACGGTCTTAAACGTTAAACTAAAACTTTGCACATGAGAAAACTACTCGCTTTTGTAGCGTTTTCTCTGTTCCTGTCTTTGTCTGCTTTTGCGCAGACCGGACGTACGGTAACAGGAAAGGTTACAAATGAAAAAGGTGTCCCTATGTCAGGGGTTTCAGTTTCTGTTGTTGGATTCGGCAGAAACGCGATTACAGATCAGAACGGTGCTTTCAGTATCAATGCACCGGAAAAAGCAAAAACACTTCGCTTCAGTTTTGTGGGTTACGAAGATGTAGACCAGTCTATTGGTTCTGGTCCTTTGAGTATCAACCTTTTGGAAGAAAACAAAGCCCTGAATGAGGTGGTGGTGGTTGGTTATGGTACACAGAAGAAAAAAGAAGCAACTGGTTCTCTGGCTTCAGTAAAAGGTGATGCCATTGCCAATAAGCCTGTACAGAGTTTTGAGCAGGCACTTGGTGGTAGAGCTGCAGGTGTGCAGATTACCATTCCAAGTGGTGTCTTGAACGCGCCTCCTGTTATTCGTATCCGTGGTACAAACTCTATCTCTCTTTCTTCATATCCGTTGATTGTAATTGATGGTATCCCAACTTTTACTGGTGATGCAAGTTCAACTGCTGCTGCAGGTAACGCACTGGCCAGCATCAACCCTAACGATATCGAGAGTATCGACGTTGCTAAAGATGCTGCAGCTACTGCCATCTACGGTAGCCGTGCTGCTAACGGTGTTGTATTTGTAACAACTAAGAAAGGTAAAGCAGGTAAAGCCAAAGTAACTTATGATGGTTGGTTTGGTATCAGCCAGGTGCAGCGCTTACCACAACTCCTGGATGCTTTCCAATACACAGATTTCAAAAACAAGGCATTGGTTAACGCGGGTACATTCAATGCGAATACCAACGCTTTTGCATTAACAAATGGTCCTGATGGCAGACCCATTAATACCAATTGGTATGATTTTGTTTACCGTACTGGTATTCAGCACAGCCATACCGTAAACGTTTCTGGTGCTAATGATGCAACCAGTTATTATTTCTCTGCTGGTATTACTAAGCAGCAGGGTATCATCAGACGCAATGATTTCAACAGAATGAGTTTGATGATGAATGTTGACCACAAAATCAGCAAGATCCTGAGCATTGGTGGTAAGATTCAGTATTCTAAAGAAGATAACCTTGCTGCAGTAAGCTCAGGTTCTCTGGGTGATGCTTTTGCAACTGCAGGTTTGGGTCGTGTGCCATTGATTACTGCACCAAACGTTTCACCATATAACAATGATGGAACTTACAATATTTCTGGTGCCTTGATTGGTTCTCAGAATAACAAGCAGGGTCAGGTTGGTTTCAACAACCCGGTTGTTCAATTAGACCTGAACAGACAAAACAGCTATGCATACAGACTCTTAAGCAATGTGTATGTACAAGCAAAGCCTTTCTCTTGGATGACGCTGAGATCTACTTACAGCATTGATAACCTCAATGTTGATAATGACTCTTATTTCAGCCCGCTCTCTGGAGAAGGTTTTTCTACCAATGGTTCAGCTACAGCCAACTTCAATAAAAATGAGCGTTGGGTTTGGACCAATACCATGCAATTAGACAAAACATTTGCTGATAAGCATAATGTTAGCTTGTTGATTGGTAATGAGCAGCAGAAAACTAACAGCAATGGTTATGGTATCAACCGTATTGGTGTAAACGATCCAAACTTCACTGTTATTCAGGCTGGTTGGCAGACGCCTAACACTGCAGGTTTGGGTATCGGTGAAAACTACCTGATATCTGATTTCAGCCGTTTGCAGTATAACTACGACAGAAAGTATTACCTGAGTGGTAATATCCGTCGCGATGGTGCTTCTCAGCTTGGTTCTAATAATAAGTATGGTACTTTCTGGGGTGTTTCTGCTGGTTGGGAAATTGCCAGAGAAGCTTTCTGGAGCAGCATGAGAATGGATAAAGTATTCAGCAGCTTCAAGCTTCGCGCAAGCTATGGTAAAGTTGGTAATATCGGTGGTCTCGGTAACTTCACTTCACTGTCTACATTTGGTTCAGGTCTGTATGGCGGTAATGGTACCGTTGTATACAATCAGGCAGGTAACGCTGATCTGACTTGGGAAACCAGCCGTAAAACAGATATCGGTATCAACTTTGGTATCCTGAACGACAGAATCACAGCTGAAGTAGCTTATTATAAGAACGATATTGATGGCTTGCTTTTATTTGTACCTCAGCCGCCATCTGCAGGTTTGCCAAGTACTATCCCACGTAACGTAGGTAAGATGTACAATGAGGGTATTGAATTCTCAGTTGACGCCGCTGTTGTTAATAAGAAGAACTTCACTTGGAGAACTTCATTCAACGCTGCTTACAACGATAACAAAGTAACTTCTCTGGCTCCTGGTCTTAACAACATCATCTCATCAACTGGTGGTTTGGAGAACCCAAGCATCACATTGCCTGGTTATCCTATCGGTATGCTGTTCGTAACACGTTCAGCTGGTGTTGATCCTGCTACTGGTAGAAGAATTTACATCAATGGTGCCGGTCGTCAGGTATTCTATCAGCGTGTACCGCCTCCTGGTCAGTTCCAGTGGTCTTATGCTGATGGTACTGCAGCACCAACTGTAAGCTCTGCTGATGCGGTTGTATACAGAAACACTAACCCAAGATGGACTGGTGGTTGGGATAACAATTTCCGTTACAGAAACTTTGAATTGAATATCCTGATGACTTACCAGTTTGGTTCTTGGATTTATTTCGGTACCAATGCCGGTTTACGTGATCAGCGTTTCTGGAATAACTCTGTTGATGTGTTGCGTGCCTGGACTAAGCCTGGTGATGTAACAGATGTACCAAAATCAGTATTTGGTGATAACGTTTCCAATGGTTCTGCATTCCCTATGGATGTTAACGTGTTCAAAGGAGATTTCGTAAAAATGAGAACCCTGGGTATTTCATATTACCTGCCAAAGTCAATTCTGGATAAAGTAAAAATCTCTAGTGCGCGTTTCTATATCAATGGAAACAACCTGCTGATCATTACTCCATATCCTGGTCCTGATCCTGAGGTTTCTTCCAACGGTAATGGTTCATCCAACTTTGGTATTGACAGAAATACAGTTGCTAACCAACGTACCATCACTTTTGGTCTGAATGTTGGTTTCTAATTCATTAACCAGTCAAACAAATGAAATGAGAAAGAAAGTTTTATATACCTTGATTGGCGCAGCTGTTTTGTTCACAACTTCTTGTGACAAGCGTCAGCTTTCGCCAGTACCGCAGACGGTGATCTCAGATCTCTCTGCATTTGACACACGAGTGCGTATTGAAGGTCAGGTAAGAGCTATCTATGCATCCATCAAAAACAGTGGTATGTATGGTGGTCGCTATCAGATTTTCAACGATATCCGCGGTGGAGATTTCCTCAATGAGCGTACCAACGTTGTAACAGGTTTTGATGTTTGGAGTTATACTACTGTAGGTAGCTCTACCAACAGTATCCTGAACCATTGGGCTCAGGCATACTATGTTATCAACCTGGCAAACGTATTCCTGGATGGTATGGATGCAAAAGGTGCCGGTGTGGTTGGTGCTGCTGTTGCGAATAATTTCCGTGGTGAAGCAAGATTGCTTCGTGCCATGAGTTATTATTCTTTGCTGCAATTATATGCTCGTCCTTATTGGGATGGTAATGGTAGCAAGCCTGGTGTACCCCTTCGCTTAAAGGGTAACACCGGTTCAGGTGATTATGCTTTGGCAAGAGCTACTGTGGCTGAAGTATATAATCAGATTCTGGAAGACTTAAATTTTGCTGAAGCCAACCTGCCACTTACCAATGGTAATGCTACAGCAAATACAACCAGAGCGCACCGTAACACAGCCATTGCTTTGAAAACCAGGGTTTACCTTAGCATGGGTAACAATGATAAAGTAATTGAGGAAGCCAATAAAATCGTGAGCACTAATGCACCATTTACTGCAAGTAGCGGTGTAGCGCATGCACTCAATCCAAGCTTCACCAATATTTTTACGGCTTACACTTCAACTGAGTCAATTCTGTCTATGCCTTTTGCTTCTAACGAAACACCCGGTACACAGAACCAGCTTGGTTTTTACTACGGTCCTCCATTTGTAAATGGCGGTAGTGGTGAATATTCTTTGAATCCCAATGGTATTTTGGGTAATCCTGACTGGCGTGCTTCAGATGCGCGTAAATCTCAGATCAGAACAACCAATGCCGCTGGTAATGCCGCAGGAACTGCACGCAGCTGGGTAATTAAATATCCAGGTGCTGCTCCTTATACAGACTTCGCACCAGTAATTCGTTATGCTGAAGTATTGTTGAATTTGGCAGAAGCTTTGGCAAGAAAAGCTGGTACTGGTGCTGTTGATACAAGAGCTTTGGCTATTCTGAATGCGATTCGTCAGCGTTCTGATGCCGGCGCTCCTTTATTTGCACCTGCAAGTAATGCTGCTTTGATTGACCTGATTCTTACCGAGCGCAGAATTGAATTGCTTGCAGAAGGATTAGCAGGAGCAGATCTTACTCGTTTGGGTCGCGACCTGCCTGCTAAGCCGGGTGTAGCCGCGATGCCATCCAGTGGTCAGCAATATATTTGGCCTATCTCAGCCAATGAATTGTTGTTGAACCCACTTTGTAAGGATAACTAATCTTTATTGAGCTTAGTAAAAAGGCACTGCAATTGCAGTGCCTTTTTTTGTTCGGATACTTTTAAACATCGAAGTTTTATTTTGAGGTCTCAGGAACATGTTTTCTCAACTACAGGTTGTTTGTGTTAACAGGTATTGATTTTTCACTTGGGTAATTTGCGAGACTCAAAAATTAAACTGTATGATGAGAAAACTCCCAATGCTTATCATGGGGCTTCTATTGTCTGTAACTGCACTATTTGCACAGACAAAAGCCATCTCTGGTAAGGTCGTGGATGAAAGCGGTGCGCCTATCGCTAATGCATCCGTTCTGGTGAAAGGAACAACCATCGGTACTACCACAAAATCTGATGGTACGTACACAATCAATGTTCCTGCTACTGCAAAAGATCTGGTGATTTCTTCTGTTAACTACAGCAAACAAGAAATCAGGTTAGGTTCAGCAACAACGTATAATGTTACGTTGAAGCTTTCTGTAGACGATTTGGATGAAGTGGTGGTAACTGGTTACAACCGCCAGAAAAAGAGTGAATACTCTGGTGCATCCAGCCGCGTAACTGCTAAGGAAATCACCAACTTGCCTGTGGCCTCTTTCGATCAGCTTCTGCAAGGTCGTGCGCCCGGTTTGAGTGTACTTTCTGGTAGTGGTCAGCCTGGTACTGCTGCAACCATTATTCTGCGTGGTCCCACTTCAATTACCGGTGGTAGTACACCACTCTACATTGTGGATGGTATTCCTGTAGAAGCAGCTGTATTCCAGGGTATCAACGCAAACGACATTGAGTCTGTAGATGTGTTAAAAGATGCATCTGCTGCCGCATTGTATGGTTCTCGCGGTGCTGCCGGTGTAATTGTCGTAACCACTAAGCGTGGTAAAGCAGGTAAGCTGCGCACTACATACAGCGGTCAGGTAGGTTATACCCTGCGTCCACAGTTTAATTATCCAATGATGGATACAGAGCAATTGTTGAAAGCTCAGGAAGAATATGGCAGACTCGTGCCATCATCTACATTGCCAGGTTGGGCATGGTCTCCCAACAACCCTGCTGTACAAGCCGCTTCACCTGCACAGCAGGCAACATTCGCAAGATTGATGGATAGCGTTAAGGGTATCAATATTGACTGGGATGATATCTTCTTCCGTCAGGGTCGTTTCAATCGTCATGAAATTACCCTCAGTGGTGGTACTGGTAAAACCTTGTTTTATTCTAACCTTAGTTACTATGGTGAAGAAGGTATTACCTATCGTACTGACATGCGTCGTCTTACCTGGAGAAACAACATCGATTATGCAGACGATAAGTTCAGCATGCAGTTGTCAACCAACCTGGGTTTGACACAACGTAATTTTCAGGAGAGTGATGTAGCCAATAGTACAAGAAACCCATTCTTTGCTACAAGATTAACACCGCCTTACCAGCGTCTTTTCAGACCTGATGGCAGCGTGGCTACTGGTGTGGGTAATAATTTCGCCGGCCCAAATACTTATGAACGTACTATTTTGTTGAATAGAAGTTACAACGATCAGTTGAAGATTGTTGCTTCTGCTAACTTTGCATATAAGATTACAAAGAATCTGACCGCCAATGCCATTATTGGTGCTGACTTCAGAGAAACGCAGAATACTTTCTATAACGATCCCAGAACATTTGATAATACAACATCAACAGATATCAGAACTAGATCTGGTTCTATCTCTGAAGGTTTGGGCAGATTCCTCCAATACAATACAAGAGCATCTTTGAACTACAATAAGACTTTTGCTTCTAAGCATGAGCTAGATGTAAGTGCCGTTGGGGAATATCTCGAATACCGAGTGAAAAATATGAACCTGCAAGGTTTCGGTATTGACCCACGTCGTCCGAACACACTCGCTGGTATTACACCGGGTAGTGTTCAGAATCAGTTGGTGCCCATTATTAGTGGTGGTCGTTCTGTACGTGCACTGGCTTCTGCCATGGGTTTGGCTAAATATACTTTTGATAAGAAGTATACAGTTAACCTTTCATACAGATATGATGGTTCATCTCAGCTGCCTCAACAAAACAGATACACTACATTCTATTCAGCAGGTGTAACCTGGGATGTGCTGAAAGAAAATTTCATGCGTAATTTCTCAAAGGTGAACACACTGCGTATGCGCGCCAGCTATGGTACTTCAGCTAACGCTGATAACTTCCCGTTTGGCGACTTCGGCTACCTGCCTCAGTTCAGCATTGGTGCAGACGGTGCGGGTAACCAAACTTTGGGTGTAAGTGCATTGGGTAACCCTGCTGCTACTTGGGAATTTACCAAGATGCTGAACGTGGGTGTTGACTTTGCCTTTTTCAACTCTCGTTTGAATGGTACAGTTGAGTTCTACAATAAACTCACTGAACAAGCTTTTGCTAACCAGTCATTGTCTTTGACCGGTGGTTTTGGTGCCATCAGTGCCAACGCTGCAAAAGTGCGCAACCGTGGTGTTGAATACTCTATCAACTACGATCTGGTAAGAAACAAGAACCTTGTTTTAACATTAAATGCGAACGGCTCTTACAACCATAACGAAGTGGTAAGCTTGGGTCAGGTAGCGAATTTCCAACAGGGTACTTCATTGATCAGTGTTGGCCTTCCTTTAGGAACGCATTGGGAAGTTGGTTGGGCTGGAGTTGACCCGGCTTCAGGAAGACCACTGTATTATGATGCTTTTGGTAATGTAACGAATCTGTATAGTGCTGCAAACAGAACCCAGCGTTGGGGTACTTCTTTCGCACCATGGATTGGTGGCTTCGGATATACATTGCGCTACAGGAACCTGGATATGCAGGTATTGATGAATTACCAGGATGGTTCTTTCCGTGTAAATAACCTGGAGTTCTTTATGGAAAACCCAGGCTTTCTTGCAGGTGGTTTGAACTCAGCTGTAGCTGGTCGTTTCTGGAGAGGTCCCGGCGATACAGAAGCTACTGTTCAGAGCCCACTTTATCAGAATCAGTTCTCTTCAAAATACATTCAGGATGCATCTTTCCTGCGTTTGAGAACTGTAACCATTGGTTATAATATTCCTGAGCGTTCATTGAAGCAAATGAAGTTTATCAGCAGCCTTCGTTTCTACCTCGCAGGTCAGAACCTGGCTACATGGGCAAAGTGGAAGGGATATGATCCAGAGGATAACAATAACATCTCTCTGTCAGAATTCCCGAATCCAAGAACTATTACCATGGGTGTAGACATTCGTTTCTAAACCATTAAAATGAAGATGATGAAATCAACCATTAAAATATATGCTTTCTCTGCTGCCCTGATGCTTGGTGCAGTGGGATGTAAAAAGCAGTTGGATCTGCTGCCAACAGATACGATTGTAGAAGCCAATGCTTTTCAATCAGTAGCAGATTTGCAGCGTGGTTTGAATACTGTGTATGCACGCTACGCGAACTATGAAAATTCTATGTTCCTGGCTTCTACTTTGGCTGATGAGGCTAAGTTTGGTCCGGACAATGGCGGACAAGGTCAGTTTGTAATCAGGTACCAGTATAATTCTGATCCTACTACAGGTGGTGATGTTATTGCAGGCTGGGGTGCATTCTATTCCATGCTTGATTTTTGTAACAGAACACTTGCTAAAATCGATGAGATCAGAGGTACTACTGCGGAGGAAGCGCAAAAGCCTGCTATTCGTGGTCAGCTGCTTGCATTGAGAGCTGCTGCACATTTTGAATTGTTGCAGCGTTTCAGCGGTACGTATAACCCATCTGCTCCAGGTGTACCCATTGTTACAACATCCAATATTTTCAGAACACCAGCCCGTAATACAGCAGGTGAAGTGATGAATCAGATTGAAACTGATCTGAACCAAGCTGTTGCTGCATTGCCGGCTACTACCAATGCGAATTTCTCTGATGTGGTGTTTAACTCTATTAACATCAACGCACTCAGAGCTAGGGTAGCTTTGTATAAGCGTGATTGGCAGGCAGCAGCAAACTTTGCGTCAACAATTATCAATGCAAATGTTCGCCCGCTTGTTGCTAGTACGCAGTATGCAAGTATTTGGGATGATAGCAACCTGAACATTGAAGTGCTCTTCCGTATTAAGCGTAATGGTGCTGGTATTGGTGCAACCTGGTTTACAACAGGTAACTTGATTCATTTCAGTCCTACTGATAAACTTCGCGCCACTTTTGATGCTGCTAATGATGTACGCTTTGCCAATTTCTTTACAACGTTTGGTGGAGCGAACCGTTGGGCCATTCGTAAATACCTTGGTTCTGCACTGGGTGGTAGAATCAATGATACCAAGGTTTTCCGTACAGCAGAGATGTACCTGATTCGTGCTGAGGCTTTGGCTGAAGTTGGTGGTACAGCTAATCTTGCTCAGGCTACTGCAGATATTAATTTCTTAAGAGGCCGTCGTATAACAGGGTATACCAACCAAACTTTTGCAAGCGCTGCTGATATCATTAATGCAGTATTGGAAGAGCGTTACAAAGAGTTGTGCTTCGAGGGCTTCCGCTTCTTTGATTTGAAGCGCAGAGGCTTACCGGTTCAGCGCCAGGCCAGCGATGTGGATGGTACAAACTGGTTAACACTGCCGGCAGATAATTTCCGCTTCATCTTGCCAATTCCAGTTGCAGAACTTCAGGCAAATCCGAATATGGTTCAGAATCCTGGTTATTAATCTTAATTATTCAAACAATGAAAGCATTACAATATCTAAGCATTTTCGCGATCTCTGCCATGTTTGTTTCATGTGCCAAAGATCCAGCGCCCTTCGAGCAGTTGGGTAGTGCGGTATTTATCCATGCATCCCCTGGTACAGGTGCATTGCAGGTAACACGTGATACCATTACTTCTGCGCCATTTACGCTATCATCGGTTGGTTATGGTGCAAACAGTACTTATCTAGGTGTGCCAGTAGGTAGCAGACGTTTCAGGGTATGGCAAACAACTGCACCCACAACATTTATTGTGGATCGTACAGACAATTTCAATTTGAAGGACATGTATACGTATGTATTGTACGATACGATCAATCCTACTACTAACAGAACTCCGGTGTTGCGTTTAAAGGATGATCTCACCCCGCCGGCCACAGGTCGTGTGCATGTACGTTTCCTGCACTTGGCCAGAAATGCGCCAACTGTTGATGTTACGCTGTTGCGTACCAGTGTTACACCCAATGATAGTGTAACACTCACTAGCAGATCATTTATCGGCGAAAGCCCTAACCCTGAAGCTTTGCAGGCTTTCACGCCAATTCCAGGCGGCTTGTATACTGCCAAGCTGAAAGTTCCGGGTACACAGAACGTGATTACTACTTTCACTGTTGGTACTACTGCCAACCCGATTCTTGGTGCTCAGCGTATTGTTACGCTTTTTGCAACGGGTACTACCAGAGGTACTGCGCTGGCTTTAGGTAATGCCAGACACTATTGATCTCAACGATTGGTTGTATAGTTGAGGGGGAGCGAAAAGCTCCCCCCTTTTTTTTACCTGATATAATTTAATGTTGTAAATAGTATATATTTAATTAATTCATAAATAATTAAAAATCATTTATTTAAAGTTAACTAGTTGTAAGATTTGTTTTACAGTCCTTTTCTACGGCTTTAAAAGCTATAGCTTACAGGCTTATTCATATTGTTTTTAAACATCATAATATTGATAATCAATTAATTATAGAGTTGTCAAATACATGAGCGGTACAACATTTAGTGATATTGTCTTGTCTGTTAAAAGAATATTAAATAGTTTGCGTCACTAAAATTTAAAACTGTGTTATGAGAAAACTCCTATTTCTTATGATGTGCCTTAGCATGATGACACTACATGCTTTCGCACAGAGCAAGACAGTTACTGGTAAGGTAACTGATCAGTCGAATGGGCAGCCTCTTGCAGGTGTAACAATTGTTGCAGGCAAGGCTAGCGCGCTCTCTAATACGGATGGTAGCTTCAAGATCTCTGTTGATCAGAGTGTGAAGAACATCGTATTCACTTATGTTGGTTTTGAGCGTAGCGAAATTGCAGTACCTAAATCAGGTACAGTGAATGTGCTGATGAGCTCAGAGAGCAAAGCTTTGGAAGAAGTGGTGGTAACTGGTTATGGTAAGGAAAAGAAAAGTCAGTTTACTGGTGCTGCTACTGTAGTTACATCAAAGAAAATTCAGGACGTTCCTGTTTCTTCTTTCGATCAGAACTTCCAAGGTCGTGTTCCTGGTTTGTTGGCTAACTCTGGTTCAGGTCAGCCTGGTACCAACGCTAGCGTAAGAATCCGTGGTACATCTTCTATCTCCGGTTCTAGCCAGCCCTTGTATGTTGTTGATGGTATTCCCATTGCAACAGGTGATTTCCAGACATTGAACCCTAACGATTTCGAATCTATCACAGTATTGAAGGATGCAAGTGCTGCAGCCTTGTATGGTGCTCGTGGTGGTACTGGTGTTATCGTAATTACTACTAAGTCTGGTAAAGCTGGCCAAACTAATTTTTCATACAGAACGCAAACAGGTTTTACGCAGAGACCTAATCCTTCTCAGTTCGAGCAAATGAACTCAAGAGAAATGTTGGATTATGAAGAATTTGTAGGTGGTTTTGCACCTGGTCTTACTGCTCCAGGTTGGGTATATTCTAGAAAACACCCCAACTATGCTGGCTTACCTGCAACTTCTCCTGCCAATAACCCTTTTGCAGCTTCTAAAGCCAGATATGATTTTATTAGAGATTCATTGGGTAATAACAATGTAAATTATTTTGATCTGCTCTTCAGAACAGGTGTATCTCAAACACATGAACTGAATATGAGTGGTGGTAATGCTGCAACCAAGTATTTCCTGTCTATTAACTATTTCCAGCAGGATGGTACAGATAGAAAATCAAGAATCAAGCGTTATACTACGCGTTTCAACCTGGATAACACTGTAGGTAAATTGAACATCAAGTTCAATACAACTGTGGGTTATTCAATTGTTGATTACAATGAAGGTGCTTTCTATGCCGGTAACGGTACTGCTAACCCATTTGCAATGGCTTGGAGAGCCAAGCCTTATGAGAATCCTTTCCGTCAGGATGGTTCACTCATCTTCGGAACTTCTTCTGCCTTGGTTCCAAGAGCAATTGGTAACCTGATTGAGCGTTCAAACAATTCTCAATGGATTGATAAGCAGGTGAAAACTGTAACAGGTTTAACGCTGTCTTACAAGTTATTCCCAACTGTTACCCTGAAGAACACTACTGGTGTGGATGCTTCTGCTAACTTCGGTACAGGTTATATCAAAGCTGCTTCTTATGTAGGTTCTTTACAGTCATTCCAGGCTGGTTATTTGAATGAGTCTATGACAAGCAGAATCCAGATGATCAATACTTCAGGCATTGTGTACAATGAGCGCTTTAATGAGCGTCATGATGTTGAAGTTGGTGGTTATTTCGAGGTGGTTCGTCAGTGGAACAAAGGTTTCGGTATGAGTTTATGGAACCTGGATCCACGTCTTGACCTCTCTGGTCAGGGCGCTGGTACATTAACTACCGGTGGTGCAGCTACAGTTGCACAGAACGGAAACAGTGCCAAGTCTGGTTTTGGTATCCGTTCATTCTTTGCAAACGGTCGTTATACTTACAATGATAAGTACACTTTATCTGGTAGCATCCGTCGTGATGGTACTTCCAGAATCTTGAATGCAGATAACAAAGAAATCACAACTTGGGCTGCAGGTTTTACTTGGGATGTGATTAAAGAAAACTTCCTGAGAAACGCCAGCTGGTTGTCTGATTTGAAATTCAGAGCTACTTATGGTAAAGTGCCAAACATTGGTTCTATCTCTGGTGGTTCTTTTGGTATCTCCAGTAACTTCTATAGTATCCCAGGTTACCTGAATGCGCAGTTACCTTCTTTCAGTACAACTGCTTATGCTGGTTCTACCATTACAGGTTTGGTTCCTGGTGTTGCTAACCCTAACTTGAAAATTGAAACAGTAGAGAAAACCAATATTGGTGTTGATATCGCTGTCTTCAAGAACAGAGTTAGACTCGGTGTTGATGCGTACAAAAACCTGACAAGAGACTTGTTTGTGAGTCAGCGTCTGGTGGCTACTTCAGGTTTCTATGGTTCAAGCTTGAACGTGAATGCAGGTTCTATGTCTAACAAGGGGCTTGAATTCTCATTAGCTGTAGACATCATCCGTAAGAAGGATATGGATCTGACTTTGAGTGCTAACCACGCCATCAATATCAACAAGATTGAAGATCTGGGTTCAGTTACGGAATATGCTGCCGGTACAGGTATCATCAAGAAAGGTTTGCCAATTGGTACACACTATTCTTACTATTACCTGGGTGCTGATCCTGCAACAGGTCGTCCAAGATATAAGAAGCCAGATGGTACTGCTACAACCAATATCAACGAAGCTGGACAGTTCCACGAGTTTGGTACATGGTTGCCTAAGCATACCGGTGGTTTTTCTTTAGACTTCCGTTACAAGAAGGTATCGGTAAGTGCTTTGTTCTCTTATCAGTTTGATGTTAGACGTTATAACAACGTACAAAACTGGGTAACACAGGGTGATGCAACTTATACAGGTGCTGTAACGCAGAGTCGCAGACTGTTGACTGAGCAGTGGCAGAAGCCAGGCGATGTGAAGGAAATTCAATCACCAGCTTTCAGCCGTCAGTTTACTTCATATGATATCTCTGATGCTAAGTTCCTGCGTTTCAGAAACCTGAATGTTTCTTATAGCCTGGGTGCTTTGAGTGTAGGCAATGTGAAGCTGATGAAGAGCGGACGTTTCTACATGCAGGCTCAGAACCTGATTATCTGGAGCCCATGGAGTGGTTTGGATCCTGAAGATGATAACAACATCAGTCTTGCAGAATTCCCCAACCCAAGAGCTTTCGTAGTTGGTCTGGATATCAATTTTTAATCAACACTCAAATTAGATAAGATGAAACTTAAGAATATTCTTCTTGCATCATCAATGCTTCTTGCAGCAGGTGCTATTTCCTGTAAGAAAGTGATTGATGTAGCAGAAACGGATCTGATCGCCGGTGATATCGCATTGAGTACGGTTACATTTGCTGAGCAAGCTGTAATTGGTACTTATGCAGCACTGGGTACAGAAATGACTATGCAGTTAAACGCAGTGTTTGCGGATGAAGTAACAAAGGCTGAATTCTATAATGCTGTTACTACACACGAGTGGCAGTATGGTCCGGCTGATGTGGGTCTTCGCGACAGCTATACTGGAATTGGTCCAAACTACACAATCATCAACAGAGCAAACACTGTATTGCAAGCTTTACCTAAGGCTTTGAGCACAGTAGCCGGTGATGATGCGAAGAAACTTCGCCTGCAGGGTGAAGCCCTCTTCCTGCGTGCTTATGCACATTTTGAATTGTTCCGCTACTATTGCGGTAACTATGATGCAGCTGGTTTAGGTATGGTGTATATGGAAAAGCCATCGATTGATCCAGCTCCAAGAATCAACATGGGAGAATATTTCACCAAGTTGAAAGCAGATCTGGTAGCTGCAAAAGCACTGGTTCCAAACAACCTAACAGATGTAAACAGAGCAAACGTAGCTTCTGTAGCTGCTTTACAAGCTCGTGTAGCATTGTACCTGCGTGAGTGGGCTAATGCTGAAGCTTTTGCAACAGAGTACATCAACGCTGTTCCTTTGGCAACTCGTGCTCAGTTCCCCGGTATCTGGACTGATGTGAATACTGCTGAGCAGTCTTTCCGTCTGGTTCGTACCAATACACTGGGTGGCCGTATCGGTTCTTTCTTCCGTGCTACTTCAGCAAGCACAACCAATATTGGTCAGGTAACTTGGAGACCAGCACAGAAGCTGTGGGATACTTATGACCAAGCTAATGATGTACGCTTTGCTGCTTATTTCAAAGATGAGCCATTGCTGACATCTGCCGGTAGAGGTTCAAGACTGGTACAGAAATATGCTGGTTCTGCATATGCAACGCCAAATGAAAACGTTGCAAACGCAAAAGTTTTCAGAACTGCTGAAATGTATCTGATTCGTGCTGAAGCAAGAGCAGAGCAAGGTAGATTCAGCGGTGCTACTGGTGCTGATGCTGATATCAACACTTTGCGTAGCAACCGTATCAATGGTTATACCAATGTTACCTTTACTTCTGCAGCTCAGGCTATCAATGAAGTACTGAGTGAGCGTTACAAAGAACTGTGCTATGAAGGTCATCGTTTCTTCGACCTGAAGCGCAGAGGCTTACCTGTTAGTCGTTTGTCTGCTGATGCACCAAGCTCAGCTGGTACTACACTGGATGCTAACAACTTCCGCTTTGTACTGCCTATTCCTTTGCCTGAAATGGTTGCCAACCCAGCCATGAAGCAAAATCCTGGTTATCAATAAGCGAAATAATCTATTAGCTGAAATAAGCCTCTCAGTATCTGAGAGGCTTATTTTTTTAATAAAATTGAAACGATTACAAATAAAAATAAAATATATATGATAGCATGAAGCATTTTTGTCACAATTCTTGTCTAGTTAAGTCTTCGTTAATTACATTTAGAACCAAAACAAAACTGTTTATGAGAAAACTCCTAATGATTTTCTTGTGCTTTGTATTGGCCTCAATACAGGTATTTGCACAGAATCGGACTGTTACGGGGAAAGTAACAGATGCCGATGGGAAGCCACTTTCTGGTGCTTCCGTTAAAGTAAAGGGTGCAGAAGCAGGCACTATTTCCGACGGTGACGGTAATTTCAAAATTGTTGTTCAAGCAACTGCCAAAGTGCTACAGATTTCTTCTGTTGGTATGGAAACAAAAGATGTTGCCATTGGTGCAAATCCGGTAATCAATATTTCTTTAAAGCCAATTGACAATAGCCTGGAAGAGGTGGTTGTTGTTGGTTATGAAACCAAAAAGAAGAAAGATATCGCTGGAGCAACAGCAAGTGTAAAGGGTAAAGAAATTGCTGCCAGACCTGTTGGTAGCTTTGCACGTGCCATGCAAGGTGCAATGGCCGGTGTGCAAGTAGTATCCAACAACGGTGTACCTGGTGGTAACGTAACAGTACGTGTACGTGGTGTTGGTTCTATTAATGCAAGTAGCACACCATTATATATTGTAGATGGTGTGCAGATTGTTACCGGTAACTCTAACTCTTTAGGTAATGGTAACGGTCCTGAAGGTTTGGTTTCTTCAAACCTGTTAAATGCAATCAATCCAGATGATATTGAAACAATTGATGTATTGAAAGATCCGGCATCTGCATCTATCTATGGTGCTCAGGCTGCGAATGGTGTAGTCATCATCACTACAAAAAAAGGCAGAGCAGGTAAAAGCAAGATCAACTTCAACTCTTATTTCGGTGTTAGCCGTGTAATTAAGAAGCTGGATGTATTAACTGCAACAGAAGCTGTTCAGCTAGGATATGAGGCCAATGCCAATAGATTTGGTGCTGGTTCTGCAAACGTTACTACTTTCCTGAATGGTGTTGGTGCCACAGTAAAGAATGGTATTGTTGATCCACTTGAAAATACAGATTGGCAAGACCTTGCTTTCCGCAGTGGCTTCGTACAGAATTATGATTTATCTGTTTCTGGTGGTAACGATAAAACTACCTTCTTCCTTTCAGGTGGTTACAACCGCTTGAATGGCCATGTATTGGCTTCTGACTTCCAGCGAGGTTCACTGAGAATTAACTTGGACCACAAAGTGAATGATAAACTCTCTATTGGTACTAGCCTTACTTTATCATCATATTCATCAAATGGTGTATTTGATGGTGGTAGTTTCGGTAACCCAGTACGTAATGGTTTCATGAGTTTCCCAACAAACAAACCTTATAATGCTGATGGATCATTCCGTCAGGCAGCTAATGGTCAGTGGTTTGGTGGCTTGGATAACTTTTTAACCTATACTTCACTGAACGTGAACTTCTCAAACGTGAAGAACTTAGTTGGAGGTATTAATGCAACATATAGTATCAATAAATACCTCCGTTGGAGAAGTACTTTTAACCTGAACTATAACTACACAGAAGAAAAGCAATTCTCTGATCCACGCGGTTCCGGTGCTTCCGTAAACGGTAGTGTATCTAAAGCATCTACACAGATTCGTGATTTCCAAACAAACCATACATTGAATTATGCACGCACTTTTGGTGCCAAGCATGCTGTGAGTGGTTTATTGGGTGCAGAGTATCGTTATAATCTTCAAACTTCATTTGCAGCATTTGGTCAGGGCCTGCCTTTGCCTCAGTTCCAAACTTTGAGTTCAACGGCTACACCTTTGTCACCTAGCGAAGGTTTTGGTGATTTTAAGTTATTGGGCTTTTTCGCTAAAGCAGGATACACTTATGATGATAAGTATATCGTGAATATGACTGTACGTCGTGATGGTTCTTCTCGTTTTGGTGAAGACACTAAGTTTGGTCTTTTCCCTTCTATCTCTACCGCATGGAGAATCAGCCGTGAAAAATTCATGGGTAAGTTTGGTGAGAACAATGATGTAAAGCTCCGCTTCTCTTATGGTGTTACTGGTAACCAAGCCGGTATTGGCAACTATGCCAGCCGTGCTTTATTTGGCCTTAGTGGTGAATACCTAGGTTTAGCTGGTGGTGCACCATCTCAACTAGGTAATGCTGCCTTGGGTTGGGAAGAAAACGAAACATTCAACTACGGTATTGATTTCAGTATTTTGAATAGAAGAGTTACTGCTGAGATTGACTATTTCTCAGCTAACAGAAGATCGTTGTTGTTGGCGTTTCCACTGCCACCTAGTAGTGGTTTCTCTTCTATCACCAGAAATACCGGTGTACTGCAAAACCGTGGTATTGAACTTGGTTTGAATACGGTAAACTTCAGTACAAAGAATTTCCGTTGGACAACCAACTTCAACTTTACTTACGTGAAAAACAAAGTGGTTAAGTTGAATGAAGGACAAAATAATATCGGTACCGGTATTGTTGTAGGTCGTCAATTGAACTCAATCTTCACCTATAAGTTTGCTGGTGTAAACCCTGCTGATGGTAGAACCATGTATTACGATACATTGGGTAATATTACCTACACTCCGCAGTTGCGTGATAGATACTACTTAGATAAGAGTTCTGATCCTTTGTGGTTTGGTGCTTTTACGAATACACTTACTTTCAAGAATTTCGAACTTAGATTCCAGTTCCAGTATCAGGGTGGTAACTATATTCAGAATTCTGATGCAACATTTGTTCAGCGCGCAGGTTCAACATTCGATCGTAATCAGCTGAGTTCTCAAATGCTTCGTTGGCAGAAACCTGGTGATATGACTTATGTACCAAGACCTTGGGCAGGTGCTGCACAGCCTGGTTCTTCTTCTTATACATTCTTCTCTGATCGTTTCTGGGAGAGAGGTGATTTCCTTCGTCTGAAAGAAGTAACCATTACTATGCATCTGGATAAGAAGACGTTGAATAGACTTGGCTTAACAAATGCCTCATTCTATGTGAGCGGATTTAATCTGGCAACATGGTCAAATTACTCCATGTTTGATCCTGAATTGCAGGGTAACGACTTTGGTACTTATCCTCAAGCCAAGCAAATGACAATGGGCTTAAACCTTACTTTCTAATTCTTAACAGCTAATTATATGAATAAGAAAAACATATTCGTATCAGGTCTGCTGGGTGTTGTTATCTTAAGTCTCGGTGCTTGTAGCAAAGCCCTAGATACTGCACCTAAAAACTCGCTGGATCTGGGTACTACACTTACCACCCGTGAGGGATTGAATGCGACACTTACTTCTATCTACAATACCTATCAGGGTAGTGCATACTACGGCCGTGATATTATTGTGATTCCTGAGTTATTGGCAGATAATGGTGAGATCACTTCAAATAACACCAATAGATTCTTGAACCAAGCCAATAATGCTCCAGGTTCACACATCAATATCTGGGCAACCTTGTATGGTGTGATCAACAGAGCTAACTTGGTTATCAATAACGTTGATAATTCTACTGCAACTGCTGCAGAGAAAAGACAGTGGAAGGGTGAAGCAACATTCCTTCGCGCATTGAGCTTATTTGATGCTGCGAAAATTTTCGCTAGAAATCCCCTCAATCTGAATGTAACAGGTGCTACCGGTGCTACCAGTTTCGATCTTGGTGTGCCTGTGCTTACAGCAGGTGTGGCTGATGCAACACAAATTACTTATCCTGCAAGACCTAAAGTAGGTGAGACTTACGATGCTATCGTTAAAGACCTTACCGATGCCAATGGATTGCTTACCAACACGGGTTCTGCATTTCGAGTAAGACGTGTTGCTGCTCAGGCTTTATTGAGCAGAGCAGAATTATATCGTGGCAACTGGGCTCAGGCAGAACGTTGGGCTGACTCCGTTTTACTTGGTGGTGCGGCTTCAATTGCGCCTGCAACAACCTACTTTACTTCATGGGGTAGTAATCACGCTGAAACCATTTTTGGTTTGCAGTATCAAACTGGTGAAGGTAACCCTGGTACAGATGGTCTTCAGTACATCTATTACAGAAACCTGCCTGCTATTCCAGGTTATGCAGACGTAACTGCAACAGCTTCTCTGCGTACAGATATGGGTACTGCTGATCTTCGTTATCAGCGCCTAATCTCTGCTCAGGTAAAATCAGGTCAGAACGTGTTCTATTGTATGAAATGGCCTTTATCTTCTGGAAGACAACTTGGCCAGGATGATATCATGCTGCTCCGTACTTCAGAAGTATTGTTGAATCGTGCAGAAGCACGTGCAAGACAAGGTAAAGAAGCTTTAGCTATTGGCGACTTGAACCAAACAAGAGTGAGAGCAGGGCTTACCGCTTTCCCAACTTCTGGTGCAGGCGCTCCAACTGGCGCAGCTTTGATTAACGAGATTCTGAAAGAAAGAAGAATTGAGCTAGCTTTCGAGGGTCATCGTTTGTGGGATCTGCTGAGAACAAACAGAGATGTGGTAAAGTCTGGTGGTTCTACTATCCTGACAACAGATTTCCGTTTGATTTGTAACATCCCTATCGCTGAGATCGATGTTAACAGAAACATGGCTCAAAACCCTGGTTATTAATTTCAAAAAAATTGATCATGAAAAAATCTTCATATAGTTTTCTGGTTATGCTGGCTATCGGCGTCATCTCTATGACTGCTTGTACCAAAGACCTAACCAAAACAATTTACAGTGGTCCGGATGTTGTAGAGTTTGCAAATCCTGCAACTGGTTCCTTAACAAGAACATTAACTGTACCAACAGGTGGATCACTGGCAGATAGTATTCTGGTGCAATTGGTAGGACCTCAGCGTACAACAGCCACAACGGTAACTTTTGCAGTGGATGCAGCATCTACTATTTTGTCTTCAGAGTATACAATCACTTCACCATCACCTGTTACAATTGCGGCTAATAGTAGCTCAACATGGGTTAAATTCCGCTTTAATAAGCCCCCTGCATCAAGAACACTTCGTGTTACTTTGACTGGCGGTGACAAAGTTGGTGTTAGCGAAAACTGGAAAACCTTTGTGTACACAGTACGCTAATTCTTATTTAGCGCATAATAAAAAATCCCCCCACAGGCTTGTGGGGGGATTTTTTATGTACGATGTTCGATTACTTCAGAATTTGACTTAACTGCTGTGTTAAAGCTGGTCCCCTTAAGTTGGTTGCAATCACCTTGCCTTGTGGATCAATCAACACATTAAAAGGAATGCCCTCAAATTGATAGGTATTCACCACACTGGTTTCCCACATCTTCAGATCACTGATATGCGTCCAGGTTAGTCCGTCTTTCTGAATGGCTTTTACCCAAGAACCTTTATCACTATCCAATGATACACCCAGAATAGTGAAGTTCTTATCCTTGAATTGATTGTAAGCAGCTACTACATTCGGGTTTTCCTCTCTACATGGTTTACACCAACTTGCCCAGAAATCTACTAATACATATTTACCACGAAGACTGCTTAGGTTAAATGTGTTACCAGTGATATCCGGCATACTGATTTCAGGTGCTTGTTTGTTCAACAGCGGATGAGCAGCTGGTTGTTGTGCTGCCTGTACGGCAAATAAGCTTTTCAATTTCGCTAAACCACTATGCTCTTTGAATTTTGCAGCAGAAGTTTCAGCCAATTCTTTGGATTCGTTCATGGGCATGCTGCGTAAAGCAAAATTGCCAATAGCGAAAAAGCGGTTGGCAGGACTATTTGATTTATTGATAAAGCCCTTTACATACGTATTCATCTCATTAATCTGCTGATCGCGTTGCTGACGAACAATGTTCAATACACTATCGCTGGCTTTGTTCTTCTGCAGTGAATCCAGCTGCATAAAGGTAACATACAGTGCAGAGTCCTTTCTGGAATAGGTGTCCAATAAGTCATGCATTTCAGCAGATGCAGGAGACCCTTCTACTTTGTACTGTCTGAACTGATCCATATCCAGCGTAATACGGATGTCATTGTCATCATTCACCACAAACAAAGAGCTATTGCCAATGATAACGCGATAAATTTTCTCTTCCAATGCCATTCCACGCAGGGTAAAACTGCCATCTTTCTTTAGCGTTGTAGAATCAATATTCAATGGATTTTCACCACCATAAGGGATTTCTTGCAAGATTACTTTTGAGGCTTCAGGTGCGTGGCTCACTTTCCCCTGTACCACAAAAGAACCATGTTCTCTTTGCTTACAACCAGCTATGGCCAGAACCGCGGCTGCAATCAGCATTGTTTTTTTCATGTATCGATGTTTGTATTAATTAGGATAGTTTTTCTTCCAATAATTGTGTCACCATTTTGGGATCCGCTTGCCCTTTGCTCAGCTTCTTAACTTCGCCAACAAATAAACCAATCAATCCTTTCTTCCCTTTTTTATATTCTGTAACCTTATCCGGCATTTTCTCCAATACAAGATTCACCCAAAGATCTAATTGCTGGTTGTCTTGCACCTGAATAAGCTGGTGCGCTTGAGCAAGCGTTTCCGGATGCCCATCTGTTTGTAAGAGCAGCGGCAATAGTTTTTGTGCGGCAATAGAGAAATTGACTTTTCCGGATTCTACTAATTCAATCAATGCAGCCAATCTTTCCGGTGTAAGTGCTTGTTGATTGGGCAATTGCTTTAAAGGCCCCATCATCCAATTGGCAATGGCTTTGTACGCTTTGGTGTGTGCGGCAACGGCAAGAAAATAATCTGCATCTGTTTTCTCCTCACTTACTTGTGCGGCATCATAAGCACTTAGGCCATAGTTTGTTTGTAATTGCTGCAGTAAGTCATTTGGCAATACAGGCATCGCTGCCTTGATATCATTCAATAATGTATCTGTGAGTTGGAATGGCGCCAGATCCGGATCAGGAAAATAGCGGTAATCATTTGCATCTTCCTTATCGCGAATGGCAAAAGTGGTATCCGTATCTGCATCAAAGCTGCGTGTTTGCTGGATCACAGGCTCATCTGCTTGTACAAGTGCAGTCAATCGTGCAATTTCAACATCAATGGCTTTTTTCAGGTTGCGAATTGAATTCAGGTTTTTTACTTCCACCTTGGTGCCAAGTGTTGTGCTGCCAGCAGGGCGAACAGAAATATTCGCATCACAGCGTAAACTCCCTTCTTCCATATTGCCGTCGCAGATGTTTAGCCATCTAACCAACTTGCGAATAGCTGTTACATATTCATAGGCTTCTTCGCTGGTATGCAAATCTGGTTCTGTTACTATCTCAATTAGTGGTGTGCCGGCTCGGTTTAAATCAATCAGCGTATTGTCCGGATCAATATCATGAATGCTTTTACCTGCATCTTCTTCTAAGTGTATGCGGTTTAACTGAATGCTCCTTTGCCCTAAGCTTGTTGTAATCTGCACTGTACCACCAGTGCAAATAGGGGTGGTGTGCTGTGATATCTGATAACCTTTTGGAAGGTCGGGGTAGAAGTAGTTCTTTCTGGCGAAATAATTATCCTTTGTGATACTGCATCCGCAAGCCAATCCCATCATGATGGCATAACGAACTGCGGCTTCGTTGGTTTTGGGTAGTGTGCCTGGATGTCCGAGACTGATGGCGCTTACTTGTGTATTTGGCTCCTGTCCAAATAAGGTGGTATCACCACAAAACAATTTTGTCTGCGTGCTTAGTTGTGCATGCACTTCCAGACCTATGACGGCCTCGTATTGCTGAGTGGTGTCGGACATGTTTTCAAAAGTATTGCGAAACGGCCAAACCCTGCGTGATTTTAGTCTAACAAAACAAAACCCCCGCAATACTGCGGGGGTTTCTGGTCATGAGAACGATGTGTTTATAGAGTCGCTTTCTTCAATTTTTTCGGGAAGCGCAGTTCTGCAGACTGGTTTTTACCATCACGTTGCAGACTGAGTTTCAGGTTGTCTCCTTCCTTGGTCTTGAGGAGAATTTCGCGCAGATCATCCACCGAATTGATATCGGTATCACCTACTTTGGTGATGATATCATCCTTTTTTAATCCCGCTTTTGCGGCAGGTGTTTCCGGTTGTACTTCCAATACTTTAACACCCTTTCCACTTTCTAGGTCTTCAATCTGAATACCAGCTTTTGGGCGATTCATTCTGCCTTCCATGATTACACGCGGCTCAGGAATCCCGTTCGGCATGCGGAAGTTTTCCATGATACCGTCCATATCCAGGTCAAAGTCTTTTCCGTTGAAGTTAAATCTGCGTTCCATTACCGGACTGCGTTTGCCAAGTACTGCATTGGCAGTTTGCTCTTTGCCATCACGCAAATAGCTGATGCTTACTTTATCTCCTGGGTTGTATTTGCCAATGGCTTCGTACAAAGCATCACTGTCTGCAACAGTTTTATCACCCACTTTGGTGATGATATCTCCATTCTTCAAGCCTGCTTTCTCAGCTGCACTTTCCTTACTTACTTCTACAATGCGTGCACCTTTCTCTGCTTTCTCACTCATCACACCTAGCACAGCTTTATTTACTTTATCGTTCAACAACTCAGCTTCAAAAGGAAAGCCCTTGCCCATGCGGATCATGGGAATACGTTCTTTCATGATACGAATTTCCTTTTCATCCCATTCTTCTGCTGGTTTGCCATTGATGGTAACTTTATCTCCATCTACTTCTACCACTACCTTTTTCTCCTTCTTTACCAGAGGTTTCTCTTTCATCTTTTCCTCTTTTGCTTCTTGTGCGATAGCGCTGAAGCCAGTTAGGAGGAGGGCTGCAAACAAATATTTTTTCATACACTAGGTTTTAATACGAAGAGTTTAGTAGATCAAATGTAAGGAGTTCATCAAATACGAAAGACTTCGGAAATGTTAAATATGGTTAATGGGCAAAATAAAACCCCGAGGATTCGGGGTCATATTTTAAAGTGTTTCCTGAATGGCTTGGATAACGGCTGCAAGCTGAGAACCGTCTTGTCCGCCTGCTGTGGCCAGGGTTTTCTGTCCGCCACCGCCACCCTTTATCAGGGGTGCTACTTTCTCCTTAATGAGTTTGCCAGCATCAATATTGGCGCTAGCAGCATCTGATACGCTGATGGCTACAGAAGCTTTTTCAGCAATATTGGCTACCACCACCACCACATCAGCTTGAAGTCTCAGATCATAGGCTAGTTTCTTCAATGCGTCTGCACTACTCACTTCCACCTGTGCTCCTAAGAATTGTTTGCCATTGATGGTTTGAATATTGGCCAGTAGTTCTTTTTGTACTGCTTGTAGTTGGAGTGCTTCTAATTTCTCTACTTTTTTCTCTAATGCTGTTTTCTCCTGCAAAAGTTTTTCTACTGCTTTCAGCGGTTCTTTGGCTTTTAGTAATGAACCGATTTCCTTCACATGCGTAAACTGGGTGAGCAGGAAATTGAATGCAGCGGGTCCGGTTACAGCTTCAATACGCCTTACGCCTGCAGCAACAGCAGCTTCTGATTGGATGATGAATAATCCAATCATACCTGTATGACCAACGTGGGTTCCACCACACAATTCAATAGAATAATTGGGGTCGATGATGACCACACGAACGGTGTCTGCATATTTCTCTCCAAACAAAGCCATAGCGCCCATATTGATGGCTTCTTCCTTCGGCATTTGTTTGATCACAACCGGAATATTCTCACGAATCTTGTTGTTCACGATCACTTCAACTTCGCGAATTTCTTCGTCTGTCATCTTTGCAAAGTGAGAGAAATCGAAACGCAGGTAAGCATCATTCACCAATGAACCTTTTTGCGCCACATGCTTTCCCAATACCTGTCTTAATGCAGCATGCATTAGGTGGGTAGCCGTATGGTTATACATGGTGTTGAGGCGCTGTTCTGTATTCACCTGAGCTTTCACAGGTGTATCAATATTGGAAGGCAGTTGATTCACGAAATGAATGATGAGGTCGTTCTCTTTTCGTGTATCGGTAACTGCAATCTGCTCGCCACCAAAATCCAGCATACCTGTATCACCCTGCTGACCACCACCTTCCGGATAGAATGGTGTTGTTGCCAATACCAATTGGAATTGTTGTTTGCCCTTGGCGGTTACTTTTCTGTAACGCTGTACATGGGTGTGCACCAAAATATCTTCATATCCTACAAAACCCTTACCTGCTGCATCATTCACCACAACCCAGTCGTCTGTATCAATGGCTGTAGCTGCGCGTGAACGGTCTTTCTGTTGCTTTAATGCTACTTCATAACCAGCCATATCAACTGTCCATCCAATTTCCTGGGCCATCAAATTGGTCAAGTCAATTGGAAAGCCATATGTATCATTTAATTCAAATGCGAAATCACCTGCAATGATTTTCTTATTGATTGCATTTGTGTACTTATCACGCATGTCAATCAATTCTTTCGCAACACCTTCGTTCTCCTTTGAGTCTTTTGCTTCAGTTACAAACGCATTAAGTTTCGATGCGTATGCGTTGAATTTTTCAATGCCTTTACCAAGCGTACGTAGAAAAGCTTCTTCTTCTTCCTTCACTACTTTGCTAACAAAATCCAGTTGATGTTTCAACTCAGGGAATACTTGCGCAAACTGCTCTGCCAATAAAGGCATGAGCTGGTGCAGCAGCGGTTGCTTATAATCTAAGTAAGAGAAATAGTAACGCACGGCTCTGCGCAGAATTCTTCTGATCACATAACCGGCACCGGTATTGGAAGGCAGCTGTCCGTCTGCAATCGTAAACGCAATCGCGCGAATATGATCGGCAATTACGCGGAAAGCTACATCGCGCTTGCTGTCTGTATTCTCGTATTTGAGTCCGCTGATTTTTTCTGTTTCGTGAATCGTGCCGCTAAACACATCTGTATCGTAATTACTCTGCTTACCTTGAATCACACGTGCCAAACGCTCAAAGCCCATACCCGTATCCACGTGCTTTGCAGGCAATTGTTCCAGGCTGCCATCTTTCAATCTGTTAAACTGGATGAATACATTGTTCCAGATTTCAATTACTTGAGGATGGTCATTGTTCACCAGTGTTTTGCCATCTACAGCTGCGCGCTCTTCGTTGGAGCGACAATCCACATGAATTTCTGTACATGGTCCGCATGGTCCGGTATCGCCCATTTCCCAGAAATTATCTTTCTTATTGCCTAAGAGAATGCGGTCTTCAGCAATTACTTTTTTCCATTCATTAAAGGCTTCTGTATCACGGGGCAAACCTTCTTTCTCATCGCCTTCAAAAATGGTTACGTACAAACGGTCTTTATCCAATTTGTATACTTCAGTCAGCAGTTCCCAGCTCCAGGCAATCGCTTCTGTTTTAAAATAATCGCCAAAGCTCCAGTTACCCAGCATTTCAAACATGGTGTGGTGGTAAGTATCTACACCTACTTCTTCCAGATCATTGTGCTTACCACTTACCCGCAAACATTTTTGGGTATCGGCAATGCGACGGCTCTGGGGTTCTTTATTGCCAAGAAAATAATCCTTGAACTGGTTCATCCCTGCATTGGTAAAAAGCAGGGTGGGGTCGTTCTTTACCACGATGGGTGCTGAAGGAACAATCTGGTGTGCTTTCGAAGCAAAAAAATCCAGAAACTGCTGGCGTATCTCACTGCTGGTCATAGTAATGCGTCAATTTTATCCATGCTTTGCAGGCGGATCAGTTATCTTTGAACCTCCCCTGTAAAGTGGCGCAAAGGTAAGGAATCAGCTACGGCCAAGGGGTAAACCTGGCTCGAATCTTATGCGGCGAATCAAATATTATTATAACCCACACTCCATGCGCTTCGAGAAGCTGGAAACCCCGCTTCGGGTGCGCCTGCTGCAGTTGTTTGGGTTTATTGCCGCTTCCATTGTTACAGGTATTATCATCGTACTAATTGCTTTCCGCTACATAGATTCTCCCAAGGAAAAATTGCTGAGGCAGGAAAATGAAGACCTGAAGGAAAATTATGCGGTTTTAATGGAGCGTGCCAAACAACTGGAATTGCAAATGGATGAGTTGGAGAATCGTGATAACAGTGTCTATCGCTCCATTTTTGAAGCAGACCCCATACCTGATAGCGCCCGCGTTAAGGAAATTGAGAAGAAGAAAGAGGTGAAGTTGGTGCAGTCTATGGGTGAAACAGAATTGGTCAAGAGCATGACTGCACAGCTGAATGAGCTGAGTATGCGTGTGTCTTACCAAACCAAGAGTTATGTAGAGATAGAGGATATGGTGCGCAACAAGGAAAAACTCTTAGCTGCCATCCCTGCTATTCAACCAGTAAGCAATCGTGATCTGAATAGAATTGCTTCCGGCTTCGGTTATCGTGTTGATCCGGTGTATAAGGATACCAGAATGCACAAGGGCTTGGATTTTACCGCGCCTATTGGTACACCTATATATGCCACCGCAGATGGCGTAGTGCGTGAATCTGGTTTCAATACGGGTGGTTATGGCATTAACGTAGTCATTTATCATGGCTATGGCTATGAAACATTGTATGCGCACATGGTGCGTACCAAGGCCAAAGTAGGGCAGCGGGTGAAAAGAGGCGAGGTAATAGGGTATGTGGGCAATAGTGGTAAGAGTACGGGCCCGCATTGCCATTATGAAGTGCATAGAAATGGTGTACCAGTTGATCCTGTCTATTATTTCTACAATGACCTCACACCGGCGCAGTTCGATAGATTGGTGAAATTGGCTAAAGCCAGCAACCAAAGCATGGATTAATGAACATTCCGTACGGTGTATTGTAATGCTTTAAATACTTTTTCTGGAACCCTGGGTACGTCAATATTTTATTCGCATCATCAATACGATGTCATTAGGCCTTTTGTGGATGGCCATTAACTCTACATGGGGTATCATGTTTGGGTATGCTTTTCCTGAAAGCAAGATTGGTCTCGGCCACATAGGGTTCTATGTTTTCTTCCTGCTTTCACTAGGAGCTTATCTCTGGTTTGTGATCCGTTTGTGGAGCAAACCGCTGAACCGAGATATGGAGTAACATTTTTATTTCCAGCCCGTTTAACCGAAAATACCCGCCTCGCGGTAGGTGCAAACCAATCGAAAGGCCTATTTTCATCAAGTAAAGCCGGCTGCATGCATCCATTGAAATTTAAAGCCAGAAATATTGTTGTTTTAGGTACGTTACTGATCTGGACTGTGAAGTTCATCATCAGGCCATTTGTGCATATTCCTACATTTTGGAAACCGGTTTTTGGAATTGCACCCAACTTACTGGGTTCATTTTTGCTCCCCTTTGGTGCCTGCTGGTTTTTTCAGCGCTTCTTTCGTTTAGAGACTAAACATGATTTAAATTTTACTTGCAGTTTTGGATTGCTGCTGGTCATCATTAATGAGTACTTGCAATTGATACCCATCTTTGGTAGAACATTTGATTATCTCGATATTTTGTTTTCAGTAGTAGGTGTTTTCTTCGGGCATGTTTATTTTAATTACCTGATGCGCCGCTATGTGTTCAAGACCTACCCATAAATAAAATAGTCCGCCAAAAGCGGACTATTCACAGAAGTTTGAATCAGGTTTATTTATTTGACTTACTGTCAATAATCACAGGTGTTTTGCTATTGCCCATGATCAAAACTTTTGCGTTTTGAGAAGTTGCGATTTCTTTTAAAGCCTTGATTTGTTCATATTCAATCTGCTTATCGGTTAAGCCGGTATTGATGATGCGCTGATAGTCGGCAATACCTTGCGCTTCCACGCGCTTACGTTCTGCTTCCTGCTTCTCTTTTTGCAGAACGAATTCCATTTTCTGTGCTTCTTGTTCTGCCTTGATTTTTTCTTCGATGGACTTCTTCACGTTTTCTGGAAGGGTAATATTTCTTACCAGCAATTGCTCCAGAATTAAGCCACGTTTTTTGAAGTCTTCTTCAATACTTTTGAAAATACGTGTTTGAAACTGGTCGCGCTTGTTTGAATACAAATCAATGGCGGTATAGTACACTGCGTTATCGCGAATTTTGGTTCTCGTTAGGGGGCGTACAATTTTGTCTTTATAATCAAGACCTGTTTCACGTACAATTCTTGGTGCTTCGGAGCCGGTAACACGATAAAGAACCGTTAGGTCTATCACTACTTCCAAACCATCAGAAGTGAGTACACGAATAGCGTCATCCCCAGACTGATTGCCTTCATCATGTACACCACTCATTGTATAATTCTGTGTTCTGATGTCAACAGAACGCACTGTAACGAGCGGGTTTACAAGATTTAAGCCGCTGGTGAGGATCTCATCTTTTACTTTACCAAACATTGACTGTACGCCTATTTCACCTGCATCAATTTGTTTGATACAAGAAGTAAGTACGCCAAGTATAATGATGATAAAAGAGCCAATCCGCAACCCATTAGCCAGCTTGCGAAATTCTTCCCTTGTCTTTGAAATGGCGCCTGCTACAACCAGCAACAGAATGCCCAAAATCATGAGTATCATAGTTCAGTCAATTTTGTACAAGATTGGTAGTTGATTTCATGAAAACATTACATCAACTGCTGTGGTCTGCCACAATAAACCACTGTCCTTTTATCTTTTTCAGAATAAGGGTATAGTGTCCACTCAGGTTACCGATACTTCTTGTGAGCATCCATTTGCCCACCACAAAAAAATGATCAGCCGACAGGCGCTGCACTTTTTTGATGTCAAAGCTGAGCTTGCCCATGGCTGCAGTATCGGGATAGCCTTTTTTATAATTATTCAGGGTCTGTTGCCAGCCATAGGTAAGTCCCGACTTACCAATAAACATGAGACTATCGCTTTCCCAATAGCCTTTCATGAAATTGGTTAGGTCGCCCTGATTCCAGGCTTTGGTTTGAGCATTCAGCAGGTTTCTGATGGTGGTTTCGTCAGAGTCTTTTTGTGCAAAAGCTGTAGTGCAGATCAGCAGCGATGCATAGAGTATGGCTGATTTCATTCCCCAATGTACTGCAATCAAGTCGTTTTATGGGCACGCACCATTTCTCTTTTACCGGGAGGACCGGGAATTTTTTTTACTGTCCAGCCGGCTGCTTGCATAGCGCGGCGTACATCCCCTTTGCTGCAATAGGTAACGAGTATGCCACCCGGTGCAGTCAGATGATAGAGTTTTGCGAAAACGGATTCAGTCCATAACTCAGGCTGTGCACTAGGTGCAAATGCATCATAGTAGATCAGTTCTACCTGCTCATTGATGCTGCAGTTTTCTAATCCAGTGAGTAGTTTACACAAAGTAAAATTCTTTGTGATAGCTGTTGGTTGATTCCAAGGTGCTTGATGCAATTGCTGTAGTATAACTTGATTAGGATAGTTTAAGCTTGTGTACTCTGCAATACTGAGTGGATAAGCTTCTGCGCTATAGTAATCAATGCTGATATCCTTTGTCTGAATATATTCTGCAGTTAGCAATGCATTTAAACCGGTGCCAAAACCCATTTCAAAAATGCGGATATGCTTGTGCTTCTGTTTTATTTTCCATTCTAATCCTGCCTGAATGAATACATGATTGCTTTCTTGTACAGCACCGTGTTTGCTGTGATAGGTTACCTGCATGGCAGGGATGGCAATGGTGGATGAGCCATCAGCAGTTATTTGTACTTGTCTTTCCACTTGTGCAAATTACTTACCTTAACCCAATGAGTTATGTATTGCATCTGCAAAAAGATAAAAAGCTCGCCAAAGTTTTGGGTGAGCAAGTGTTTTCATTGAAGCGTAGAAAAAATATTCCTGTTCGACTAATGGCCAGTATTATGAGTCAGCAGCTAAGTACCAAAGTGGCTGCGGTAATTTATCAGCGTTTTCTGGCTTTGTATAATGGTAAGGAACCAAAGGCGGAAGCAGTGTTAGCAACGCCAGATGCTACATTGCGTAGCATCGGTTTAAGCAATGCAAAAGTGCAGTACGTAAAAAACGTGGCAGCATTTTGTTTGGAGCATACTATTACAGACAGTAAACTGATGAAACTGGATGATGAAGCTGTTATTGCGCTGCTTTCGCAGATCAAGGGTGTGGGTAGGTGGACGGTAGAGATGCTACTGATGTTTAGCTTGGGCAGAGAAGATGTGTTTGCTGTAGATGATCTCGGTATTCAGCAGGCGATGATCAAGTGTTATAAATTGCAAACAGAGGACAAAAAGCAGCTTAAGTTAGCAATGCAGAAAATCGCGCGTAAGTGGTCGCCTTACCGAACATATGCATGCCTGCATTTATGGGCATGGAAAGACGATGCTTGATCGCCTTATTTAAAGAGTTTCTTGAAAAGACCTATAATACCTGTTTCGGTTTTTGACGCTACGGATTGTTGCTCTTGTTCTAGTATGTCTATTTTTTTCCACTGCGCAGGTGCACCGTTTTCTTTTACATACTGTTCCATTTCTCCAGCAAAGCAGGGGTCAGTATAGATTTCATTGGATTCAATTGTCTGGATGGCTTCTGTGATACATTCGCTCAGCGAGCTTTTCCAGATAAATCCTTTTGCTCCGGCACGCATCATTCTGACCACATGGTTAAAATCATTGGAGACAGACATGCCGATTACTTTGGCGTTGGCAATCTTTTGTGATAAGTAAGATGTTGTGGCTACACCATCCATTTCTGGCATATGTACATCCATGATTACAAAAGGAGCATACTCTTTTTGCGCTTCAACAGCTTCAATCAATTGTTTACCATTAGACGCTTCAGCAATAACCCTATAACCCGGAATACTACTTAAGTAGTCGGCTAACGAGGATCGAAATTTTTGATGGTCGTCTGCAATTATCAGGTTTATCATACACATTGGTTTGTGTGCAGGCGAACATTGGGGTAATTCAAATTTACTATTATTTTAATGAGATGATTTATAGAATATGTATAATTATTCTAGCAAAGGCGTTAAAACATGCGCTTTTTAATAAAAAACCCGATGCTTTCACATCGGGTTTTAACAAATAGAAGGATGTTGCTTTATTTAACGAGCTTCAGTTCGTCTACAATGTGTTTAGCGCCACCCAGTTTTTCAATACACCAGAGCACATAACGAACGTCCACACAAATGGTACGGTTTAGGTCTTTGTCGAAAGCCAGTTTATGGCTCAGTGCTTCATAATTGCCATCAAATGCCAAACCTAAGAGGTTACCGTTAGCGTCTATAACAGGGCTACCAGAGTTACCGCCGGTAATATCATTGGTGGTTATAAAGCTTACGACTACGTCTTTGTATACTGGATCAGCATACTGGCCATAGTCTTTGTTCTTCCAGAGATCAATGAATTTTGCAGGTAGATCAAATTCATAGTCGCCTGGCTTGTACTTCGCCATTACGCCATTCATGGTGCAGACAAAATCATACTTCACAGCATCTCTTGGCTGGTAGCTCTTGATATTACCATAAGAAATACGCATGGTGAAATTGGCATCGGGATACATCATTTTTACTTTGTCTGGATTCATTTCCATGATGCCCTTCATATACAATCTGCCCAGATCGTTGTTCTTGGCTGAGAAAGTAGCAAATTTTGCAGCATACTTGTTGTTGAAATTTTTGATAAATGCACTTACTACTTTATATGCAGGGTCATTCATCAAAGCATCCAAATTGGGTTTGGCCATGAAGGCTGCCCATTTGCTGTTATCTGTCATCATGCTATTGCTGAATACATCGGCAGCAAAAGCTTTATAAGGGCTTGCTTCAATGCTGTTAAACTGTTTGAATAGATTATCATAGAACCCTTCAGGATGTTGGCTCTTGTCGATATCACTGTAGAACATCATCACCGCTGCTGCAAGGATATTTTGGTCAGCTTTCAGGTTGTTATTCGCCAGATAATTCTTTCTGCCGGCATCGGCAGCTTTTACCATACGCTCTACTTCTTCTGGCTTATAATCTTTGCGTTTCAGTAATGCTTCAAGATTTTGCCATGCTGCAGCAGCACCAATGAGTCTGCATCCGGTAATACCTTCAATCATGTATTGTCTGTGGGCAGCATAAGGGCGCCATTCCTGATAGTTCTTTTCATAATCAGCGAAAATATTTTCATATTCAGGTTTGCCCTTGGCCCAGCTGATGAATGCAGCTTCTGCTTTTTGTTTCTCACCATAAGTGTCAAACTTTAGCAACTGCTTGGTTTCACCATCATAAAACTTCCAATAGTTAGCAATGCTGGCATATTCAGAAGCGAGTTGCAGTTTGGTAGCTTCACTTTTCTTCATTTCCTCAAACATGTATTTGAGGCGCATATCGCGGAGCTTCACCAAAGTAGGGTTGTTGATATCTGTACTCAGCTTTACACCAAAAGAGGTTTCATAACGGTTGGTGCTACCGGGGTAACCAAAGATCATTGAGTAATCACCATCCTTGAACCCCTTGATGCTGACTGGAAGAAAATGCTTGGGCTTGAAGGGCACATTGTCTGCGTTATAGTTAGCAGGTTTACCATCCTTACTCATGTACACGCGGAATACAGAGAAATCGCCTGTATGTCTGGGCCATTCCCAGTTGTCGGTATCACCGCCAAACTTACCAATGCTTTCTGGAGGTGTGCCAACTAGACGAACATCCTTATAAACATCATACACAAACAGGAAGTACTGATTGCCCTTGAACATGCTTGCTACAACAGCATTCTTAAATTCGTCACCACCGGTTGCGGCTTTCACCAGTTCAGCAGTGATGGCCTGCAGTTTTTGTCCGCGTTCAGCACCATTTGCATTACCCAAAGCAGGAAGTACTTTATCGGTAACGTCTTCAATTCTATTCAGGAAGCTTACACTCAGATTCTTAGAAGCAATCTCTTTGGTTTTATCGCTGGCCCAGAAACCATCACGCAGGTAATTGGCTTCAACAGTTGATGCAGCTGCAATAGCACCATAACCGCAGTGGTGATTGGTAAAGAGTAAACCTTGGTCACTCACAATTTCACCGGTACAACCACCACCGAAAATAACGATGGCATCCTTGATAGAAGCTTTGTTGATACTGTACAATTGCTCAGGCTTCAGCTTCAGACCTCTCTTCAGCATGTCTTTATACACTTGATCGCCCAGCAAGAGGGGCAGCCACATACCTTCATCAGCATAGCTGCGGAAAAGCGTTAGCACGAATACAAACGAAACCAATAGTTTTTTCATATCGCAAATTTTATGAGGAACAAACCTACAGATTAAGCTTCTACAAAAAGCCAACCAAAGTCATGAAAAATAGCCACTTTTTATAGCTGTTCAGGGCTTATGGCTTACATTTAAACTATGAGTCTCCGATTGACTAGTGCATGGTTGCTGACTGCCATGCTGCTATTGGCATCTGCCTGTAAAAAAAGCAATAACCAGCCTACGCCACCCAGTGGTGGTGGTAATACCACCATAAGCGCACCTCCCTCTTTGGGATTTTATGTGGTGGGGTATTTTCCTTCATACAGAGATCCTGCTGCAGTACCTGATCAGAAATTCCGGATGTGCAATGTGATCAACTACGCGTTTGGGAATATTACGCTGAGTGGATCGCTGTCCATAGCATCACCGGGAACATTCAGTTCCGTTATTTCAAAAGCTAAGGCCAATGCAGTAAAGATTTTCTTAAGTATATCCGGTAATGCAGCCGATTTTAAAAACATGGCTTCCGGTGCATCCGGGCGTAACAGTTTTGTGCGTGAGATTATGCAGGCATTAAGGACGTATCAATTAGATGGAGTGGATATTGATTGGGAATATCCCAGAACCGATGATGGTACAGATCTAACCTACACTGCTTTCATGAAAGAACTCAGTGATAGTTGTCATACCAATGCACGTTACTACCTGAGCACAGCCATCACATCCGGTAAGTATGCCGGTGCGGTAAGGGATGCTATTCGTAATGAATTGTGGACAGGTAGTTATGTTGACTTCTTCAATATCATGGCCTATGATGATTTCAGTACAACGCTTGCATACAAACATCATAGTGATCTTGCTTTGGCGCAGACTTCTATCAATTACTGGGTTACAACAAGGGGTATGCCGGCTAATAAAGCTGTTTTGGGTATTCCTGCCTATGGCAGACCTAGTGGTATTACGCAAACAGGAACGGTATTGTCTTATTCAGCCATACTGGCGCAGGGTGGTAGCCCCTTGTCTGATTCAGCAAGGGTGAGTGTTACAGGTTTCAGTAATTACATGATCTATTATAACGGTACAGTTACGGCTAAACGCAAAGCCATGCTGGCCAAAACACAGGCTAGCGGTGTGATGTTATGGGAAAAAGGACAGGATGTGCACGATGCTTCGTCTGTTTTGAAAGCAATTTGTGATACCTTAGGAAGAACTTATTAAAATCAGTCATATGATCTTATCTACAACGAATACCATCGAAGGAAGACCCATTCAATCTTACAAGGGAATTGTTACAGCTGAAGCCATCATTGGTGCCAATCTGTTTAAAGATTTGTTTGCCGGCATACGCGATATTGTTGGTGGCAGAAGCGGCACTTATGAGAGAGTGATTGAAGAAGCTCGTCAGCATGCGATGAATGAATTGCAACAAAAAGCAGCTGCTTTAGGTGCGAATGCCGTAGTTGGTATCGATCTGGATTTTGAAACCATTGGTGCCAATGGAAGTATGCTGATGGTTGTTGCAACAGGTACAGCAGTTTCACTTTGATGATTAAACTATTCTAACAGATTTACATCTAAGCGATACAAATACCCTGCATGCATACGGAAGACCGTGCATTATTGCAACAATTCAAAGTGGCTCAAACCAAGGAGCGGGCTTTTACCGACCTGATGAAAAAATATCAGGAAAGGTTATACTGGCATATCCGCCGATTGGTAGTGGAGCATGAAGATGCCAATGACGTGTTGCAGAATATGTTCATCAAGGTCTGGAATGGTCTGGAGAATTTCAGGGAGGACAGCCAGTTATATACTTGGTTGTACCGGATTGCCACCAATGAGTGCTTGAGTTTTCTGGAGCAACAGAAAAAGAGAAGTGCCATCAGTTTTGAGGATATTCAGGAAGGATTAAGTGAGCAGGTAAAGGCTGCAGAGAATTTTGATGCCAATAAACTGGAATGGAAACTACAGCTGGCCATTCAGCAATTGCCTGAAAAACAGAGAGTTGTGTTTACACTAAGGTATTATGATGAAATGCCTTACGAAGAAATGAGCCGGGTATTAGAAACTAGTGAGGGGGCTTTAAAAGCCAGTTACCACCACGCGGCCAAGAAAATAGAGGACTTTATCAAGAACCATTAAACGTTGAAACCCAAGTAGAGTCTTAGAATACACGAGCAAGATGCAGATTAATGCGACGATATTGAAAGAGTTACAGGAAATAGCCCCAAGCTTGATTGAGGTAAGAGGCGATATGCCTTATGCCCTGCCTCAGGGTTATTTCGATACATTGCCCGAAGCTGTTCTGGCTAAAATTCGCATAAATGCTGCTCAATCAAATACTTATGCAGTTCCTGAAGGGTATTTCAACAACCTGCCAAACCTGGTGATGGCCAAAATCAAAGCTGGTCAGCATGAAGTAAGTGCTGAGCTGAATGAAATTGCGCCATTGTTGAATACCATCAGTAAAGCACCGGTATATACAGTTCCTGAAGGCTATTTCAACCAGCTTTCAGCCCCTGTTCCAGCAGCGAAAGTGGTGAAAATGGGTAGCTCTAGACGCTGGATGCAGTTAGCGGTTGCGGCCGTAACCATGGGCGTATTGGTAACTGGTGCTTTCTTGTTCACTGATCAAAACCAGCAAATTTTGGATTACGAGCAGTATCAATCCATTGATGCTCAAGCTGCTGTAAAAGATATACCCGATGAAACCCTGATTAATTACCTGGAAGCCCATGCTTCTTTGAGTGGTTCTGATGTGGTAGAAGAAACTGGAAACGCTGAAAGCAATGATTTACAGCTGATTTCTGATGAGGAACTTAGTAATTTTGTGAACGACAACCCCGTTATTGATAAAAAGAAATCCTAAAACCCATAATATGAAAAAGATACTCCTAGTGTGGATGGTATGGGCGATGGGTATTACCCTTTCAACAGCACAGGATGCTAACCCACCCGGTGCAGGCCATTCCATAGAAGCCATTAAGATTGCATACATGACCAAGCAACTTGGTCTGAGCACAGAAGAAGCACAAAGATTCTGGCCCGTATACAACAAGTATATGGATGAAGTGAAGCGAGTACGCAGAGAAAACAGAACAGATGAATTGGCTTTCGAAGAAAAAGTGTTGAACGTAAGAAAACAATACCGTGGTGAGTTTGGTAAAGTGTTCAATGATGAAGCCAGAGCCAACAAAGTTTTTCAGTGCGATAAAAACTTTGGTATGATGATGCGCGAAGAGTGGCAGAAACGTCGCCAAATGCGCGATGCCATGGGTGGTCCTAATGGAGGCAGACCATTGCGTGGTGGTGGCAGACAAGGCGGTAACTAATCGCTATTCACAGAAAACTATATGCACATGTATAGGACCTTCCTTCGGGAAGGTTTTTATTTGTGGTATACTGGCGATTGGATATCGTGATAGAACAGAAATGTCCAATGCTGTTGGTTGCCTTTTTCCCACCATTCTTGTCTTAGCTCCATACATTTCTTGCCATTGAAATCGTATTTAGCAACAAACCTGCTTTTCATTTGCTGCAATTGTGGGGCATCATCACCACCAAAGAAAATAGTTGCGCCATCTTCTTCAATCCAGAATACCTGATGATATTGGCTATGCGCTTGTGTTAATTCGTAACGAATATATCCATCAATTGTACCGGCGTCTTCGTGTAACCAGATCACTTTGCTGAACTCATCCAGTAGTTCAAAATCTTTGGTGATATAAGAAGCGCTGCCAATTCCCATGGCATAATCAAATTCTCTTCGTTGTACAAAGTAGGTAGCGTAAGGAAAGCTAATGAAGTGTTCGCCTGTTTGTGCATCTGTGTAAGTGATACCACCTGCATGGTCTTTGTGTAGATGACTCATCAATACTTTTGTTACCTGTGCGGGATTGATACCTACTTTTTCCAAATTGTGGTAAATCTGTGGGCGGCCATCAGATAAATTATAGCCCAATCCTGTATCCAATAAAATCACATCTCTTTTGGTGATAACTAGAAAGGGCTGAATCTCTACAAGCAAACTGCCAATAGGCCGATCATTCAGTTGCTCCCTGCTGGTATCAAAGGGAACGAAGACCTTGGTTTTATCAATCGTAAATGAACCTTCAGACAGGGGAATGATTTGCATGGCGCGAATTTCAGCAGAAATCCGGAATCAACGCAAAACCATTTGCCTGTCGGCATCCAATCTTAACAAAATAAAGATGAGGATGGTGAAAGTGAGCAATGAACTACCGCCATAACTAATCAAAGGCAATGGAATACCGATGATGGGGAATAGACCGATGGTCATGCAGACATTCACTGCAATATGAAAGAAAAGAATACTGGCAACACTATAGGCATATACACGGCTGAATGTACTTCGCTGTCTTTCGGCTATGGTAATAATGCGCCAAAGGAGAAAAAAATAAATGCCTAGGAAAACAAAACTACCTACGAAGCCAAAGGCTTCGCCCAAGGAGGTGAAGATAAAATCCGTATCCTGAGCTGGCACATATTTGCCTCTGGTTTGGGTACCTTTTAAAAAGCCTCTGCCCAAAAATCCACCTGAGCCAATGGCAATCTTACTTTGCCGAACGTTATAGTCATCTGGTTTCTTAGCCGGTTTATCGGTTCGTTTAGCTGCATGCGCATTTTGTGTACAATCGTAATCTTTACCTACCATGCTGTAGATACGTGTGCTCTGATAGCATTGTAATACATTGTTGAAGATATAGGGTACAGCAAACCTTTGTACGCCTACGCATACAAACCACAAGGCCACAATTAATGCGAGTATGCGTTTGTTTCTGCGAATTTGTTTTCTTAAACCATACCACGACAAGACTGCAATACAGGTAAGGATGATTGCCAATGTGTTGGGTTCTAGTATCAGTGTTGCCACCACCAATGCACCGAAAGAAAAACCAATAACCAGTAGTGCGGGTGGCAGACCTTCCCTGTACATTACAATAAAAAAGCAAAAGTACACCAATGCCTGGCCTGTTTCATTCTGCAGAATGGATAGGGCTGCGGGTGCCAAAGCAATCGCGCCGCCAATGAGTTGAGAACGTAGCTTGGAAAAATCCGTTTCCTGTCTTGATAAAAACTTGGCCAATGCTAATGCTGCAAAGATCTTACACATTTCTGCAGGCTGTAGGTTAAAGCCACCAAAGAGTGGAATCCAACTTTTGGAACCGTTGATGTTTTTACCAATGACAAATGTGGCGAGCATCAGGAGGATGCCAAATGCATACATGAGGTTGGCAAAAGCAGTAAAGAGTTTACTATCTGTGAGAATGATAAATGTTGCCACTAAGGCACAAAAGCCGGCAAAAATGAGCTGCTTGCTATAATTGGTTTTGCCTCCGATAAAATCTTGTATCCAATCTGTACCCTGCCGATAATCTACCATAAAAATGGAAAGGATACCAATAACTACTAGAATTGCATACAGCCATACAACTGTAAAATCAATGCCTTGTGATATGCTGCGTTGTTGTTTGCTCATCTTCTGGTATTGGTCGTCGCTTTTTTAATGGCATTCTTTTTATCATCAGGCCTTAGCATAGGCGTCTGCTGTTTGGGCTTGGCAGTATCTTTTGTTGGTCCGTCTGTTCTGGTGCCTGTTTCTGGATCGAAGGTTACTTTACGGTCTTCCTGTTTGCTTTCTATCTGGGCACTCTCATCAATTGCTGCTTGTTGTTTAGCCAGTCGAATGGAATCTTTGCGTTGATACCATCTTTTAATAGCCACCGGTAAAAGATCTGCATTGCTGATACGGTCTACTTCTGCTAATCTTCTTTGTGATAAAGTATCGCGCAGGTATTTTTCAATCATTAGCGAAGCAATGGGTGCAGCCCACGTAGAACCGAAACCTGCATTCTCCACCACCACTGCAACAGCAATCTGAGGATTCTCTCTAGGCGCGAAGGCAACAAAGATGGAGTGATCCTTACCATGTGGGTTCTGAGCAGTACCGGTTTTCGCACACATATTAATGCCATCAATTCTGGCATTGGTAGCAGTACCACGTTCGGTTACATCCTGCATGGCGCGATGGATAATCTGGAATGTGGTATCGGGTATATGTGTTACTTCATGTTTATCGCGATACTTCTGCATCATGGCTTTGTCTTCCGCGGTTTCGCGTTCAATAGAGTCAACCAGATGCGGTGTGTAGAAATAACCTTTGTTTGCGATCACGCACATCATATTGGCTAATTGTAATGGTGTGGCCGTCATACGGTCCTGACCAATACCCAGTGTGAGGTTGAAACAGCTTCCCCATCTGTCATTACCAAAATCACGATTATATCTGCCAGTATCAGGAATACTACCTCTGTCTTCAGAAGGCAGGTCAATACCCAGTTTAACACCAAGACCAAAGGAGTTTACATACTCTTTCCATTTTAAGTAGCCAGCATGTTTGCCTTGCAATCTTGGATTGTCAATAGCCATGCGATAGATATGCGAGAAGTAAGAGTTGCAGGAATTGGCCAATGCATCACGCAGGTTAGATGCGTGACCAGCATTTTTGTGTGTACAGCCAACACGCACACTACCACAACCAAAATAGGCACCGCCACAACCCACACCGAAAGATGGGCCAATAATGCCTTCATCTAATGCAATGATGGCACCCATGGGTTTGAATGTGGAGCCGGGCGGATACTGTCCTTTAATAGCACGGTTATACAATGGCTTGGCAGTATCCAGGAACATACGGCTGAAATTTCTTCTGCGCGTACTACCGGTTAAGAGATTGGGGTCATAAGATGGCCCGGATGCCATCGCAATAATGCCACCTGTTTTTGGGTTGATGGCAACAGCACTACCAATTTTATTGGTGAGCATTTTCTCTGCCATCTGCTGTATCTCTACATCCATAGCTGTGTAGAGGTTACGGCCAGCAATTGCAGCAGTATCGAATAAGCCGTTCTCCCATGAGCCTTGAATACGGCCTTTGTTATCGCGGATGAAACGTTTGATACCTCTTTGTCCCATCAGCACTGATTCATACGTGCGTTCTAATCCCGCCAAGCCGGCATAATCACCCATTTCATAACCTTCATCGCGATGCTTTTTCAGGAAATTGGTATCTACTTCACCAATATAGCCCAGTACGTGTGCTGCAGTTCTGTATGGGTAAGAGCGAATTGAGCGCTCATTCAGTACAAAGCCTGGAAAACGGTACATATTTTCTGAAAGCTTGTAGTAGAGCTCGGGAGAGAGTAATGCTTCGAATACGCTAGGTCTTACATAAGAGTTTTTGAAGATCACATCGCGCATGCGCTTTTTGAATTCTGCGGTATCGATACCCAGAATCTGACAAAGGCCGAGTGTATCTGTTCCCTTCGCTTCAGAAGGAGTAACTACCAGATCATAGCTGATGGTATTTTCCAGTATGGCTTTTTTCTTGCGATCGAAAATGATACCTCGATCAGGGTAGATAACCTTTCGATAGAAGGCATTGTTGTCAGCAGCCAGTTTGTACTTGGTTGAAAAAATCTGCAGGTTGATCAGCTGCAGCACAATGATCACGAAAACAGATCCGAAGATGAGTCGGATCACCATACTTCTGCTTTGATTAAATGCCGGCATAACTGGAGTAAAAAAACGGTACGAATGCGGAGATTAGTCTACTAACGCAAAGATGTTGCATGTAGTGTGGTATTGCAGAAATGTTTTTTCTAAAAATGTGTAAAACCTAAGCGGCGTTGGTGCGGTACTTGGCTTTTCTGAAAAAGATCAGCTCAGACAGTAGAATCAGCAGTAAGCTGATCAGGGTAGTGCCGGTTACTTTTCCGAGGAAATACAGGAAGTCGCCAAACTGTAACCACTCTATCAGCACTAGGTAGAAGTGGTGAATGAAAGTGAGCAAGCCTGCATACAATGCATAGGGTGCCCATCCCATACTTTTAGGGCTAGGTTCGGCATAGCTCTGTTCCTTGCCTTCCTGTGGAATTAACAGGTTCAGCAAGAAGGGGCGGAGATAGGCAATCAAGGTGCAGGGCGCGGCATGCAATCCCGGAGTACCGGTAAAATAATCCAGTGTCATGCCAAAGGCGAAACTCAAAAGGAGTAGTCCGAATCTGCCCAAGGAATAAGGTAACCAGAGAATAAATAGGAAATAGAGGTAGGGAACAATGAACTGATGCAGGGGCGGTACTTCGTTGAGTACATATACCTGCAGGAAGATGAACAGGATGAAACGGATGATATTTTTCAGCAGACTGCTCATTGATTCTTTAGTTGTTGGTTTTCCAGTTCTGTTTGCTCATTGTAACGTTTGTTGGCAATGATATTCACGTACTGGATGCTGAAGAAGTTTGTCGCCGTTTTTACCTTGATTGTATAAAAATTGGTAGCCGGGTCAGAGTTTACTGCTGCTACAGTACCCACCATCAGGTGTGATGGATAGTTGGCCGAGTAGTTACTCGTTAACACCGTATCACCCTTCACCACTTTCGCGCTTCTGGGTATGCCTTTCAGGGTGAGGTAAGATGGATCGTTGCCATCCCATTCCACACTGCCGGTTACATTGTCTTTTTTAAGCATGGAGCTCACTTTGCTATTGCGGTTCAGTAAGCTCATCACTTTGGAATAGTTATCGCTTACGGCTACCACCACACCAACAATTCCTTGTGGTCCGGTAACGGCCATTCCTTTTTCTACACCTTGTTTGCTGCCCCTTTCCAAAGTAAGGTAGTTGGCAGGCAGGCTAACCGAATTACCCACTACATGGGCAGGCAGATAAGTGAATTTGCGGTAACGTGTGGTACTGTCGCGGTAGCTGGAGTCAGTTACCTGTGCAATGCTACTATCTGGCGCCTGAAAATTCTGTGCCAGCATATTGCGCAGGCGGGCGTTCTCTTCCGACAGCTGGCGATTGGTTTCTTTGAGGTTGAAGTAAGTGCTAACGCCGCTATACTGGCTATTGATTCTGCCGGTTACCTCATTGGCAGCCGTAGAGAAAAAGGCTTCGTGTGTACGGCTATAGGTGCTCAGTGTAACGATGCAGATTACCTGCAGCACTAAAAAGCTGAGGAAGATGAAGTAGCGACGTATGAACAGAAATATGTTCTTCACAGAGAGCCTTTATTCAACAGGCTGCGTAATGCAGCCTGTATGATTATTTCATGATGAAGGGGAATCGCTGATAGTTTTTCAGGGCAATACCGGTACCACGCACCACGCTTTTCAGCGGATCGTCTGCTACATGAACAGGCAATTTGATCTTGGCGCTCAGACGCTTATCCAAACCACGCAGCAGTGCACCACCACCGGTAAGGTATAAACCTCTGCGGTAAATATCGGCAGCCAGTTCAGGTGGCGTAGTTTCCAAAGCTTTCAGGATGGCTTCTTCAATTTTGAAGATGCTCTTATCCAGTGCTTCGGCGATTTCCTGGTAAGAAACCATGATCTGCTTAGGAATACCAGTAACCAAGTCGCGGCCATTTACAGGGATATCATCCGGCGGATTGTCCAGATCCTTCATGGCAGCACCTACGTGGATCTTGATCTGCTCGGCAGTTCTTTCACCAATCAGCAAGCTGTGATAGCGGCGGAGGGCTTCCATGATATCAGCAGTAAACTCGTCACCGGCAATACGGATACTCTGGTCGCACACAATACCTGCCAGGGCAATTACCGTAATACCGGTAGTACCACCACCGATATCGATGATCATGTTGCCCACGGGTTCTTCTACGTCGATACCGATACCCAAGGCAGCTGCCATAGGCTCGTGAATCATGTATACTTCCTTGGCGCCAGCCTGTTCAGCACTGTCGCGAACGGCACGTTTTTCTACTTCTGTAATTGAAGAGGGGATACAAATCACCATTCTCCAGCTGGGCGGGAAAAGGGGTTTCTTGGGGTAAACCATCTTGATCATTTCACGCAGCATTAGTTCGGCGGCGTTGAAATCAGCAATTACCCCGTCTTTCAGGGGGCGGATGGTGCGAATGCTTTCGTGGGTCTTTTCGTGCATCATCAAGGCCTTTTTACCCACGGCCAGCACTTCTTTAGGATTGTTACGGTTCAGGGCCACGATGGAAGGCTCGTTCACCACCACCTCTTCGTTGTGGATGATTAGGGTGTTAGCGGTGCCGAGATCAATCGCGATCTCCTGAGTGAAAAAATTAAATAAGCCCATGTATGTTTAATTAGATAGTTCTCAACTGTTGCCAGCAAAGGTGTGAGAAATAAATGATAATTACAAAGCCGAAACTATTGATTTTTCAGGCTTTGAGGCGAAATTAACAGCCGGACTTTCGGCTTTGGGAATACTTTTTTTGGCGATTCAGTCCCGATTGTATAAAAACAGCAGACTGGTATCGCTAGTCGGCAAATTCATAACCGATGTCTTTTCGGTAATACATGCCTTCAAATTGGATATTTTCCAGTGCTTTTGCGGATCTATTTACTGCATCAGAAATGCTGTTTCCTTTGCTGGTAACGGCAATTACTCTGCCACCATTTGTAACTAATGTATTTTCTTTTAATGCAGTGCCTGCATGAAATAAAATACTGCTGCCTGTATCACCAATCTGCATGGTTTTGCCTTTTGCATAATCGCCGGGATAACCACCACTTACGGCCATCACTGTTGCGAATGCACCTTCATGATAATTGATGTTTACATCAGCCAATGTGCCATTATCCATCGCTGCAAACATGCTGACCAAATCTGTTTGTAAACGCGGCATTACTACTTCTGTTTCAGGATCGCCCATGCGACAATTGTATTCAATCACAAATGGTTCGCCTTGCACATTCATCAATCCAAAAAACACAAAACCATTGTAGACCAAACCTTCTTTTGCAATACCATTGATGGTTGGCTGAATGATACGCGCTTCTACTTTTTGCATGAACACATGATCCATGAATGGTACAGGTGTTACACAACCCATGCCACCTGTATTCAATCCTGTATCGCCTTCACCAATGCGTTTGTAATCTTTTGCGTGACCGATGATTTGATAATCTACACCATTCGTTAACACAAACACACTCACCTCAATGCCAGTAAGGAATTGCTCAATCACCACTTTGCTACTTGCTACACCAAATTGTTGATGCAATATCATGTCTTCGAAACATTGCAATGCTGCATCATGTGTTTCTGCAATCACCACACCTTTACCTGCAGCTAAACCATCTGCTTTTAATACAACGGGTAAACTATGTTGTGCGATATACCTTTTGCCTTCTTCATAATTAGCAGCAGTAAACTCTGCATATGCTGCAGTAGGAATGCCATGTCTTTGCATGAATTGTTTGCTGAAAGCCTTACTGCCTTCTAGTTGTGCTGCATTCGCTGATGGACCAACCACAAAACCATTCCATGTACCAGTTGCTACATCCATCAAATAATCTGTAATGCCTTTTACCAGTGGTTCTTCAGGTCCTACAACCACTATGGAAATTTGTTTCTCTATGCAAAAAGCTTTTACTGCTGCAAAGTCGAGCATGTTCAAAGCAATATTGGTGCCCAATGTTGCAGTGCCGGGGTTGCCGGGTGCGATGTACAATTCATCACAATGATGGCTTTGTGTCATTTTCCATGCCAGTGCATGTTCTCTTCCGCCGGAACCAAGTAAAAGGATGTTCATGTGATTGGGATTGATTGCTGCGCGAAAGTAAAACGCAGCATTGGAATTGCTCGTATGGGATTAATCTTTATTTTGAGCCAGTTTTACCCTCAACGAAAAAATACCATATGACTTCAACCACTGCTCAAAAAGGGCATCCTAAAGGATTAGCGGTTTTATTTGCTACTGAAATGTGGGAGCGTTTTAACTACTATGGCATGCGTGCTATTCTGGTTTTGTTCATGACAAAAGCTTTATTATTTGATAAAGCATTCGCTTCTAATCTTTATGGCAGCTATACTGGTTTAGTATATTTAACACCATTACTCGGTGGTTATATTGCAGACCGTTACTGGGGTAACCAGCGATCCATCATTGTAGGTGGTATTGTGATGGCACTTGGTGAATTCTTATTATTCTTTTGTGCATCTACTTATCAATCTTCTCCTGATCTTTCTGCTGTATTGTTCTTCTCCGGTTTAGGTTTGATGATTACCGGTAATGGTTTCTTCAAACCGAACATCTCTTCCTTGGTAGGACAAATGTATCCACAAGGCGATAGAAGAATCGACTCAGCTTATACCATCTTCTACATGGGTATCAATGTGGGTGGAGCATTAGGTCCATTGGTGTGTGGCTTTGTTGGTGATACCGGTAATCCTGAAGATTTTAAGTGGGCGTTCTTAGCAGGCGGTATCGCTATGTTGTTAAGTGTGGTGATTCAAAAATTGTATCACCATAAATATGTATTAGATCCCAATCAACAAGTCTTGGGCTTAACGCCTGCAGGTGTTGCGCCAGCCTGGACAAAGCCTGTGAATATTGTTTTAGGTATGTTGGTATTGTCTGGCATCATGATTGGTGCACTCTACATGGATGCAAAAGTGGTAGGCTTTCTTACTTATGTGCTGATTGCTGCACCAGTCTTGATTGCATTCATCATCTTCTCAGATAAAGCTTTGAGTGCAATAGAAAAGCAGCGTGTGTGGGTAATCTTCATTGTATCATTCTTTGTGGTGTTTTTCTGGAGTGCATTTGAGCAAGCTGGTGCTTCGCTGACTTTCTTTGCTGAAGAACAAACAAATCGTGATCTTGGTTTCTACGTAGTGCCTGCGAGTTTCTTTCAGTCACTCAACTCTATTTATGTGGTAAGCTTCGCGCCGGTATTTGCCTGGTTGTGGATTAAGCTCGGTAAGCGCGAACCATCATCACCCACCAAAATGGCTTTGGGTTTATTCTTATTGGCATTAGGTTATTTGTGGATTGCATTTGGTGTGAAAGATGTACAGAGTGGTGTGAAAGTGAGCATGATTTGGTTGTTGGGTATGTATGCGCTGCACACTTGGGGTGAACTGTGTTTATCGCCCATCGGTTTGTCTTTAGTGAATAAACTCGCACCAATCAAGTTTGCTTCTTTATTGATGGCGGTATGGTTCTTGGCCAATGCTGCTGCGAATAAACTGGCCGGCGTGTTGAGTTCTTTATACCCTGATGGTAAGACAACCAATTTCATGGGATATGAGATGAATAATCTATACGATTTCTTCATGTTGTTTGTAGGTATGGCAGGTGTTGCAGCGGCTATTTTATTCTTCCTGACGAAGCGGTTGCAGAAAATGATGCATTAATCATCCAAATAATAATTTGAATAAAGGCAATGCAACAGCATTGCCTTTTGTTTTTCCTTAATTTAGACAATACCAAAACCCGCCATATGAGTGATCAGCAATTTCAGCCCTTTGTACCGGATAATGCCAACGTAAAAGAGTTTACAGTAAAAGCCATCGTGATGGGTGGCATCTTCGGTATCATCTTTGGTGCTGCAACCGTGTATCTGGCTTTGAAAGCCGGCTTAACCGTATCGGCATCTATTCCCATTGCGGTGATTGCGATTACGCTGGGTAGAAAATTTTTAGGTACAACAATTCTTGAGAATAATATCATTCAAACTACAGGTTCTGCAGGCGAGAGTATTGCAGCAGGTGTGGTGTTCACCCTGCCGGGATTCTTATTCCTTACTGAACCCAGCAGTGCGAATTTCTTCAATTACATGACCATCCTAACCCTGGCCATTTTTGGTGGTATTCTGGGTACACTGATGATGATTCCTTTGAGAAGATCCTTGATTGTAAAAGAACATGGTGTATTGCCCTATCCTGAAGGAACAGCTTGTGGCTCAGTATTGAAAGCCGGTGAGAAGGGCGGTGATTTTGCCAAGACTGCTTTTCAAGGCTTGGGTTTTGCATTTGTATATGCGTTTCTGCAAAAGATATTTCACCTGATTGCAGAAACACCTGCATTCATGACCAAGCAGGCGCAGAAATTTTATCCTTCAGCCAAAATCAGTGGTGAGATTACACCTGAGTATATGGGTGTGGGTTATATCATTGGTCCGAAAATTTCTGGCGTACTCGTAGCGGGTGGTGTATTGGCTTGGTTTGTGTTCATTCCATTATTAGCATCATTGGTGCCGGCAGATGTGATTGCTTTGCAATTAATCAAACTGGGTTATTTGGGTGGATTGGATAAACAGGGTGGCCCTGGTGGATGGGATCCGGTAACACATACATTCAGTGATTACTCTACTGCGATTTATCGTGCCTATATCAGACAAATTGGTGCAGGTGCAGTAGCGGCCGGTGGTTTCATCACTTTGTTTAAAACAATACCCACCATCATCTCTTCTTTCAAAGGCAGTATTGGTTCTTTAAAAGAAGGTAGTGGTTCAGCAAGTGTAGCCAGAACAGAAAGAGATTTATCTGTGAAGATTGTGGGTATCGGTAGTTTGGTGTTGATTTTATTGATGACTGTGTTGCCACAAGTGCCAGGCGATAGTATTCTCAGCAAATTGGTGTTGGGCATACTCGTAGTGGTATTTGGTGCATTCTTCGTTACGGTTTCTTCACGCATTGTTGGTTTGATTGGTTCCTCTAATAATCCTATCAGCGGTATGACCATCGCTACTTTGATGGGTACTTGTTTGATCTTTATTGCAGTGGGCTGGACGGGTAAAGTATATGAACCCATGGCACTCGTAGTAGGTGGTATGATTTGTATTGCTGCTGCCAACGCAGGTGCTACATCACAAGATTTGAAAACGGGTTATATCGTAGGAGCAACACCTAAGTATCAGCAGATTGCTTTATTTATTGGTGCCATTGTTTCTTCTATAGCTATTGGTGCAACCGTGAAAATTCTGGATACGCCATCACAAGAATTATTAGCACAGGGTATTCAACATGCGATTGGTACAGATAAATATCCTGCACCACAAGGAACCTTGATGGCTACTTTGGTAAAAGGAATTCTTTCTTTTAACCTCGATTGGCAATTTGTATTGGTAGGCGCTGCCATTGCCATCACTATGGAACTCTGCGGTATCAAAGCATTGAGTTTTGCAGTGGGTACCTATCTTCCTTTAAGTACCACACTCCCCATCTTTATTGGTGGTGCCATTAGAGGTATTGTAGATGGTAAGAAAAAGAAATCTGGTAAAGTTATGAGTGAAGAGGAAGAAGATCTGGGTAAGGGTAACTTGTTCGCCACCGGTTTAGTGGCAGGTGGTGCAGTTGCCGGTGTGATAGTCGCTTTCTTATCTGCCAATGATACCATCACCAATTTATTAAAGAAAGTAAATCTGGAACATGGATTGGTTGATTCATTAGGTGAGAACGGTTATTACTTATTAGGGGTAGGATTTTTTGCAATCATGGGTACAGTATTGTACCGTATTGCAATGAAGAAGCAGGAAGCATAAATTAATTGATATGCCCATTAGAGCCATTAAATATTTATCGCCTCTGCTAATGTTTGTATTGGCATGGTTTGCTTTTACAGGCAAAGGCTGGGTATGTTTTGCACCTGTACTTTATGCATATGTGTTTATTCCGCTGTTGGAATTATTTATTCAGCCAGATTCCAAAAATATGAGTGCTGCTGAAGAAGAAGTTGCCAAACAGGATGCAGTCTATGATTGGATACTCTATGCGGTAGTGCCTCTTCAGTATGCAGCCCTTGGTTTATTCCTGTTTTCATTTCAGCAGGAGGAACTGAGTTGGGTAGATATTACAGGAAGAATTTTTTCTATGGGTTTGTTGTGCGGCGCTTTTGGTATCAATGTGGCACATGAGTTAGGACATCGAGTGAATAAAATAGAGCAAACTATGGCAAAAATGCTTTTACTCACTTCTCAGTACATGCATTTCATTATTGAACATAATAAAGGTCATCATAAACGGGTGGCTACACATGATGATCCTAGTTCTGCACGTTTGCGTGAAAGCCTGTTTGCATTCTATCCTAGAACTATTGGTATGTCTTATCTCAGTGCCTGGCATATTGAAAACAATGATTTACGTAAAGCAGGTAAGCCTGTGATCAGTATCTACAATGAAATGATTTGGTTTCTCATCATTCAGATTGGCCTAATCGCCATGATTGCTTGGTTATTTGGTACCACAATTATGCTCTACTATCTGGCTGCTGCTATGCTGGGTATTGGCTTACTGGAAACGGTGAATTATATCGAGCATTATGGACTGCGCAGAAAGGAAATAGAACCAGGCAAGTTTGAAAGGGCCATGCCTGAACATAGCTGGAATAGTAATCACCTGATTGGCCGACTGATGCTTTTTGAACTGAGCAGACACAGCGATCATCATTATTTGGCCAGTAGAAAATACCAAATTCTTCGTCACCATGATGATGCACCACAGATGCCAACAGGCTATCCGGGTATGATGATTCTGGCACATTTTCCACCTTTGTTTTTCTATATCATGGAAAAGCAGATGAAGAAATACGGAATCGTTGTACAATAATTATCTACTGATTTGAATACTGGTGCCACCTTGTTTAGGTGTACTCTTAATTAGTAGTTGAAATCCAGCTTCAGCTGCACGCTCCCGCATATTGTGCAGGCCATAGCCTGATGTTTGGGTATGTAAATCAAATCCTTGTCCGTTATCTGTAACAGTTACAGTTAATTTGCTGTCAGACTCAATAACGATATTGATTTCGGTGGCTGCTGCATGCCGAAGCGCATTGGTTAAAGCTTCCTGCATGATGCGCAACAATTGAATGCCTTCGTTCGGACTTAATAATCTTGCTGTTTCAATCTTTTCGCTCAACGCTATTTGTTTATCGGGATAATTAGGCGCAATCTTATTGATCAATTGTTTAAAGCGATCGCTTAGCGATGTAATAGAAATCTGTTCATGCTGTAAAGCCCAGATGGTTTCTCTGAGTGATTGCACCATCTCGTCGGCATTTTCTTTCAATTGTAATAAAGAAGGCTCATCGCCATGCTGTTTCTGTAGTTGTACCACATTGTTTTTGATGGCAGCAGCATAAGCACCCAAATGATCGTGCAAATCGCGAGAGATTCTTTCCCGCTCTTTTAAAATAGTTTGTTTCAGTTCTGCCTTCTTCAGTTCCTGTGCCAGTTTTTGTTTGGTGATGAATCGTACAAAGTACACAATACCAATAATGGTTAAAGCGATGCACAGTAAAATGAAGACAGGTCTTCTCCAGAATGGAGGAATACGTTCAATACTAATTCGTGTAACAGGGGCGCTATTTAGTTGAGCAGGGTCGCTTGCGCACCTTAATTCAAGCACAGATACTTGGTAAGGCAGATTGGTAAAACTGATTTGTCGTTGATCAGCTGTAACAGTAATCCATTGATCAGATACACCCGAGAATCGGTACTGGTATATTATTTGGGCCGCATGTAAAAATGCAGGTGCAGCAAATTCGAAGGAAATTGATTTGTCCTGCTCGCTCAATGTGTAACGATCATAAATACCGGCAGGGGAATAATTGATGCTTGCTGAAGTAAGATAGGGTTGGTAAATGGCTTTCTGTTCTTTGTAGGCATTTGGCTTAATACGAATCAGTCCTTCCGGACTAGCAATTAGAATATTACCATTAGGTTCTTTTTGCATGCTACCTAGCACAAAATCTCTGGCGCTTAAATCATTATCCTCATTGAACTGTCTGATATGGCCAGTTTTGCTGTTGAGTAAATGCAGGCCTGCACTAGTGGCAATCCAGACATTGTCCATGGTATCACTCATCACGCCATAGACTACATTACTCAGTAAACCATTCTGAATATTGTATTGCGTGTGTTTTCCATTATTGAACCGATACACACCGCTACTCAGTGTGGCAATCCATATATTGCCTCGTTTATCTTCAGCCGTGCCGGTAACAATGGTTCTTTTAATAAAAGATTCATTATCTGTATTACTGGGAAAACTGTAGCGTACTTGTAGATTGCTATCCAAACCATTTAATCCGCTATTATTACTTACCCAAGTGAATTTTCTACTGTCGGTGAAGCAATGCAGAAAATAGTTGCCAGTAAGGAGGCCGTTAGGTATTAAAATTGACTTACCGAGAAGTTTTGTCCATTTGTTGCTTGTAAGCTCAAGTATATTTAACCCAGCTATCGTTGAAATAAAAAGCCTATTGCTGTTTTGATCATAATATAAATGGAAGATGGTGTTAGCGGTGAGTGGACTGTTTTGCTGTGTGAATTTTTGAAGAACATTTCCTTGTTTAGTCATTTTTACAAGCCCCCATTCCTTTGAGCCCAGCCAAAGAAAACCATTACGATCTCTGGTGATAGCGGAATAACTCTCTCCAGATATTTTCTTCAACAGCTTGCTTGTTTTCTGTTGTACATACAATCCGCTGCTGGAGCCAATCCAAGTATTTCCTTCCTGATCTGTATGGGCACAAAGTACAGGGTCATTACCATTGGGTTTGATCACTTCAAACAAACCTGAGCTGGTGTTGTACTGCCCAAGACCTTTGTTGGCAAAGCCAATCCAGATAATACCCTCTTTTGATGCATAGGTGTAGAGCACTTCATCATTGGCAGGAATAGCTGGTTGATTTTTCAATAGCACGCCATTACTATCTGCAACGATTAGTCCTTTTGTAGTAGCAATCCACGCATTTTTTTGCAAATCAAAACCGATATGGTTGATTCTGCGATTGAGTTGAATACTGTTGATTGTACGATCAGTTTCTTCGCCATCAGCAAGCTTTACTTGGTAACTACCTGCAGGTGTTTTCATTATCATCCAAATGCGACGACCATCTGAATACATAGTAGTGAGATCAGCATTTTTCTGAAACAAGATATTGGTGTCTTTGGCATGCTGAATTGGTAGCTGAGCAACCGCATTTTGATGCCCGTATATTAGTTTGTTACGATGTACAGTAAAGTTGGTAGGCAAGTCTTTTGGTCTCATGATTGGGTACAATGACTGACGTTGTATGTCCCAGCAGAGAATGTCGTTTTGGCTTGACATAATCAGGTTACCATTAGGCAGTCTTATCAGACTAGTGAATGCGTACTGAAAAGCCTGCTTTAGCGAAGTGTCAGGGAAATAGCGTGTAAACTTTTCTGTGTTGCTATTAAAGCGATTGAGCCCGTGGCGTGTACCTATCCATAATTCACCCTTACCGTCTTCAGCAATAGCCGTAATGAATTGGTCGCTAATAGAACTGCTATCTTCTGGATTGTATTTATAGTATTTGAATTGATATCCATCGTACCTGTTTAATCCATCTTGTGTACCCACCCATAGAAACCCTTTTTTGTCTTGATAAATGCAGGTTACCGCATTTTGAGAAAGCCCGTTTCGTGTATTAAGCACGCGCAGCGCATCCTTAGCATCAGCCCATTGAACAAGTATTAGATAAATCAATAAACACGACAAACGCATGGCTTTAAATTAATACATTTATCATCATGACCGTATAAATACAGCATTTGCTGTATTGCGGTACCATACATCTTTCGTGAATTTTATATCAGATGATTCGTGTTGCAATAGTAGATGACAGATTGGTCAATAGAAAGACAATCCGGCAAAGCCTGGAGCAGGAGTCTGATATACAGATTGTGCTGGAAGCTGTGCATGGCGAAGATTTTCTGGCACAGATGCAGGGGTTGGCTGAGGAGCAATATCCGGATTTGGTATTAATGGATATTGATATGCCCGTGATGAATGGCATTGAAACCATTGCTGTAGCGAGTATTCGCTTTTCTTCTACCAAGTTTTTGGTGTTGACTGTATTTGATGATGATGAGAAAATTTTCGAAGCCATCAAAGCAGGTGCTTGTGGCTATTTACTGAAAGATGATGCTGCCAGTATGCTGCATGATGCTATTGTGAACGCCTACAGTCTTAATGGCGCGCCAATGAGTCCGGCTATAGCCCGGAAAACTTTACAGTGGCTGAAAGACAGCCAAAAACCCACTGCAGTTGCTAAAGAATCTTCTGTGATGGATACGCTTACTGATCGAGAGCAGGAGCTCTTAAAGCTGTTAGTCGAGGGTAAGGACTATAAAGCCATCGCCACACAATTATTTATAAGTCCGCAAACCGTACGCACACATATTAGTAGAATCTACGAGAAGTTGCATATCAATTCCAAAGCACAGGCAATCTTATTGGCCCATAAGTACAAATGGGTGTAAATACAGCATTTGCTGTATTGTTCAGGTTCCACTCGCATAATAGTTTCACGTTTAAAACCAAAATTATGCGTAGAATATTTGCACTATTCATTTCGCTCTCATTCTTTGCTGCAAATGCACAATCAATAGGAGAAGTTGACTTAAAAACGGTCAATAATTATGGCTTGAAAAAGCTAGACGATGCGCCTAAGAAGATTTATATCAGTCAGTTCCGTTTCAATTTTCAAACACTGTATCTGGATAAGGAGCGTAAAGTGGGCGGATTCCGTGGTGGTAGTGAATATACCAGAAGCTATAAGAGTGATGTGGAAGCTAATTTGTCAATAGGATTGAAAGGTTTGCAAGAGCAGGATTTGGTAGATATCGTGAATGAGGCCTACAAAGATTTGACAGAAAAGGTTAAAGCTGCGGGGTATGAATTGGTGTCTGTAGATGCTGCAGCTGCAACAGATGAAATGCAGGGCTGGCAGCGTAAAGCCGGTGGTGCATTGAACCAATCGCAGTTCGATGGATATGTAACGGTATCACCTGCCGGATATGAATATTTGGTAAAAGCTACAAGGGATGATGGCAAGGAAAAAGGTGGCTTTTTGAGCAAGGCGCAGCCGCTGTCCAAACAGCTCGGGGGGGCTATCGTATTGGCGGTGAATATTGCTGTGCCTTTTGCTCACGAGGCAGAATCGGGCGGTAGTAAATTATTGGGCCGTTTGGGTGGTGGTGCCAAAGTGGTGGCTGAAACAGGGTTACAGATTGGCAATGATTGGTTAAATACATCGGGCACTGTTGGCTTTGAGAGTAGTGGTGCAACATTAATTGCTTTGAATGCCAAGCAGAGCATGGCCAATATCAATGTGGGTAACTGGATGCTGAAAAAGCCAATTGAGATTGGAGATGTCATTCCAAAGCAGAAATTCAAATCAGAAGAAACAGCAAAAGTAGATTGGGGTACAGACGCAGGTTTCTTCCGCGTCTATGATGTAGACAATCGCTTTATGAGTAAAGTGCATGCAGTTGAAGTGAATTCTTCTAAGTATAAGGCAGCCGTTGTGGCAGCAGCGAAGAAATACATGGATGCAGTTTGGGCAGAGATTGCCAGCAATTTGAAATAGTTGGTATCGTAGCAAGGATAGATTAAATCAATATTTCATGAGGAAAATCGCTATAACATACCCAATCGCAATTTGTGTTTTATTTAGCTTGTTCTTTTTAGTGCAAGAGTCAAGTGCCCAGCAATTGGCCGACTTTAAATACGGTACAAAAAAGAAGAAAGACTTTTATGGGGGTAGTCATTTCGATATTGGCTTATTGGTTACCAATTTATCAAACCCTGGAGCGCCCTATCCTGCAAGTCATCAGAAAACAGCTATTTCATTTAAAATATCCTCAAAGCGATATAATCTTGAAAAGGGTAGGAAAAGATTCTATTGGCAAAATAAAAGTGTTGGGGATATGTTTTCGCTATTGGGTGCAGTTTTGAAAGATGCCTCAAATGTGCAGCGAAAAGAAGAATCAACCCTATCTCATTTGCTTGGTTTTGGCAGTTGGGGTTGGAATATTAAAAAGCCAACAAGAAGTAGTGCAGCAATAGGTTTTAATGTGAACGATTTCGTGATTGGGTCGCACAATTTTGAGCGTAATAATCTGGGACAATTGATTAATGGTAAAACGATTGAGCCACAAGGCTTATACTATGGTGTTGGCCCCTCTTTCTTCTATGATTACGCTATTTCAGATAAGCTAGTGCTGCAGACACTGACGACCTATACAGTTGGTGTATACAGGCTGGTGAGTGTTAGTGATGCTGTTAAGAATGATCAATACCAGAAACCGCATTTGGCACATTTATCTCTGGAATTATTGACTTCACAAGGCTTTAATGTTGGTATAGATTATACGCGAGTAATTGATATGGGTACCAATAATAACAAGACTACTCGTTTAGATCTAGTGCTTGGGTACCGATTTTAATACAGTAGTGTCTGTTTTTTAGTTAGGATGAATCAAAAAGGGGCGAAAGCCCCTTTTCTGTATTTATAGTTTGCCACGTTTGATTTCATCCACCACACCTGGATCCAACAGGGTAGTGATATCGCCGAGATTTTCTGTTTCACCTTCAGCAATCTTGCGCAGAATTCGACGCATGATTTTACCGCTCCTTGTTTTTGGCAGTCCACTGACAAACTGAATCTTATCCGGCTTAGCGATTGGGCCGATGATACGTGTTACTGTTTGTAGGATATCTTTTCTTACTAAGTCGCCTGTTCCATGTGTATCTGCGCCATGCGAGCCTTGATAAATCACATAAGCATAAATGCCTTGTCCTTTTACTTCATGCGGATAGCCCACTACAGCACTTTCCACCACACCTGAGTGCATATTGATGGCATTTTCCACTTCTGCAGTGCCGATGCGGTGGCCACTCACGTTCAATACATCATCAACGCGACCAGTAATGCGGTAATTACCATCGGCATCTTTTAAAGCGCCATCACCTGTGAAGTATAGGTCTTCATAAGTTGCGAAATAATTGGTTCTACATCTTTCATGATCACCATAAGTGGTTCTGATAGTTGATGGCCAGGGATGTTTAATACAGAGGTTTCCCTTAATGACACCATCCGTCATTTCAGTTACTTCTTTGCCATTTTCATCTACGAGAATGGGTTGAACACCCGGTAAGGGCAAGGTTGCCCAACTGGCTTTATCCGGTGTAATACCTGCAAGATTCGAAATCAACACACCACCTGTTTCTGTTTGCCACCAGGTATCAACGATTGGGCATTTGCCCTTGCCAATATGTTCATGATACCAATGCCAGGCTTCTTCGTTGATGGGTTCACCAACCGTACCCAATACTTTCAAACTGCTGAGGTCGTGGCCATGCACGGGGCCCAAGCCAAAACCCATCAAACTTCTGATGGCTGTGGGTGCTGTGTAGAGAATATTCACTTTGTATTTGTCAACAATATTCCAGAACCTGCCCGCATCAGGCCAAGTAGGTACACCTTCAAACATTAAAGTGGTAGCACCTGCACTAAGCGGTCCGTACAAAATATAGCTGTGTCCTGTAATCCAACCGATATCCGCCGTGCAGAAATGAATATCACCCGGCTGGTATTGAAATACGTTTACAAATGTGTAGTTGGTATAGATCATGTATCCAGCGCATGCATGCACCACACCTTTTGGTTTGCCAGTTGAACCCGAAGTGTATAGAATGAAGAGCGGGTCTTCTGCATCCATGGGTTCTGCTTCAAAATCGTGCAGACCTAGGGTTTCTATTTTTTTCAGTTCATCTTCCCACCACACATCGCGTCCTTTGATCATGGAAACAGGCGTGCGTGTTCTGGTACAAACGATTACGCGTTTCACAGTTCTGTTGCCAATCAATGCATCATCGATCACACTCTTGAGTGGAATATCTTTTTGTCCGCGATAAGCACCATCACAGGTAACAATATATTCTGCTTGTGCATCGTACAAGCGATCAGCAATGCTTTGCGCACTAAAGCCTCCGAAGATCACAGAATGTATGGCGCCAATTCTCGCGCAAGCCAATACAGCAATGGCCAATTCAGGAATCATACCCATATAGATGCAAACGCGATCGCCCTTTTGCACACCATTGTTCTTAAGCACATGGGCAAACTGACAAACTTTCTCGTACAGTTTTTTATACGTAAGAATGCGGTGATGTTCTTCCGGATCATTGGGTTCCCAGATAATAGCTGGATAGTCTCCGTATTTCTCCAGGTGTCTGTCTAAACAGTTCTCTGTGATATTCAGCTTGGCACCTTTGAACCATTCTACTTTGGGTTCCTTGAAATTCCAATCCAGCACATTCTCCCATTTTTGCTTCCACTGAAAGTGTTCGGCAATGCCGGCCCAGAAGCCCACGGGGTCATCAATGCTTTGTTGGTATTGCTGGCGGTAATCATCCAGACTCTTGATCTGATAAGGGTATGACATAACAATCGTTGTTTTAAGGCAGGTCTAAGTACGGATAGAAAAATCGTAAGAACAAGCCATGAAAACTATATTTTGCTAAATAAGTATATTAATGCTATTTTAGTATATACGCCTTAGAACAGCCAAATGAAAATACCCAATTGTCCCAAATGCAATAGCAATGCCATCACACGAAGTGGTATTGTAAAAGACCGACAGCGTTATGTTTGCAAGGATTGTCATTACTATTTCACAGTTGCCAAAGAAGGTAAGAGTATTGATCCTTACTATGTGATAAAGGCATTACAATTACATATTGAAGGGGTGAGTTATCGGGAGATTGAACGCATCCTGGGTGTGAGTCATGTGAGTGTGATGAACTGGGTAAAGAAATACCGAATCAAAGCCCCTGAGAACCATGATTACCGACCTACTTATAAAGTGCTCAATCATACCGAACTCACTGATTTTTTGTCTGTTGCTGCCAATTTGAAAAACGCTGGCATGATGATTACAGAGCTGGGCGATAAATACATGGTGATTAAATGGCAGCGACTGAAATCAGTCTAAAAAACTATCTGTTTACCAAAACTATACCGGTAAAGCAAGATTTCGGAAAGCAACTTGGTAAGTTCGATAAGCGAAAGCAAACCCTTAACCCTTCTAACAACCAAATTGCTTACCATGAAAAAAAGTCTGACTGCAGTAGTCATGCTTTTCCTCGTAACAAGCCTTGTTGAACAGGCTGCTGCGCAGGGAGGTACTGACTATGGCAGTGGTATGAAGATCAACTTCGACAAAGACGGGCAGAAATCACTCCGCTTCATTTTCTGGAGCCAGATGTGGGCCCGCAACGTTCAAAACAATCCAGGTACTTTAATTAACGGTGAAGCCAAATCATCCACATTCGATGTTGGTGCACGCCGTATTCGTGCATTGGCTTTGGCACAAATTTCTCCGCGTTACCTCATTCTTGCACATTGGGGTATCAATAACCAAACCATACTGAATGGTGGTGGTTCGGGTACAACAGGTACCGGTGCTTATGGCGCTGGTAAAAAGCCACAAATGTTTTTCCATGATGTTTGGAATGAATATGCAGTCATTCCTGCAAATGACCCATTAACGGGCAAAGGAAACAAGCGTACATTGTATGTGGGTGCAGGATTGCATTACTGGCATGGGATCTCTCGCATGACTTCTGCTAGTACGTTGAATTTTCTTACCGTAGATGCCCCTATTTTCAACTGGCCATTGATTGAAAACAGTGATCAGTTTGCACGTCAGTATGGTCTATATGTAAAAGGTGTTATCGGTAAACTGCATTATCAGGCTCATTTGAATAAACCATTTGCTACCAATCTTACGCCAACAGCAGGTGCGAATCGTGCAGTCGATAACAATGGTGATCCGGCACTGGCACCGGGTGCTTATCTGGATTATCAATTCTTTGATCAGGAATCCAATGTGCTGCCTTTCCGTGTAGGTAGTTATATCGGTACCAAAAAAGTATTCAATATTGGTGCAGGTTTTTACCACAATGCACGTGGTACCAAAAGTTCTCCTGCAGCAGGTGTTACCAAATCGCACGACATCAGTATCCTCAGTGCAGATGTATTTGCAGACTTGCCCATTGGTGATAAGCAAAAGCACATGGCCGTAACGGTATACTCAGTTTTGTATAACTACAATTTCGGGCCTAATTACTGGCGCAGTGTGGGTATCATGAATCTTGGTACGGATGATCCTTCTATTCCTGCTTCTGCAAAAGCCATTGAAGGTCCGGGCGATGCAAGGGTTTTTATGGGTACAGGAAATATCTGGTACACACAAGCCGGATTACTCTTGCCCAAAGGCAAAACCAATAAAGTGCGTGTACAACCATTTGCAGCTTATGCTTTAAAAAAGTTGGAAGCATTCGACCATAGCTGTCACTATTTCGATGCCGGTTGTAATTTTTACTTAGATGGACATCATTCAAAAATGACTTTCCAGTATTCAAGTAGACCAACGCACGACAACAACAAAAAACTACTCCCCAACAAGGGCGAGCTGATTCTGCAATTCCAAGTTTATCTATAAACCCTCATCCTTTCATTCATAAAATAACGATTATGCCAACTGAAACAACCAATAGCTTCTCTGCCACTTTTGTACCGGCAGGTAATGGTGCCAAACCGGATAAGCCGGTGGAAAAAGGCATCTGGAGCGTGATAGGCGCATCCTCTGTAGGTACCCTGATTGAGTGGTACGATTTTTACATCTTCGGTTCTCTCGCAATTATCATTTCTGAAAAATTCTTCCCACAAACCAATCCAACAGCAGCTTTTCTTTCCACCTTGGCCACATTCGCTGCAGGTTTTATCGTAAGACCTTTTGGCGCATTGGTGTTTGGTAGATTAGGTGATATCATCGGTCGTAAATACACTTTCCTGCTTACACTAGTTTTGATGGGTGGTTCCACATTCCTGATTGGCTTAATACCCAGTTATGAAAATTTTGCCTGGGCACCGGTGGTGATTCTCTTACTCAGATTGGTGCAAGGCCTTGCATTGGGTGGTGAATATGGTGGTGCTGCAACCTATGTGGCAGAACATGCGCCTGAACACAGAAGAGGTTATTTCACCAGCTGGATCCAAACTACTGCTACACTGGGTTTGTTTGTCTCGCTGGGTGTTATCCTGATTACTCGTCAGTCTATGTCGTCTGAAGCATTCAGCGATTGGGGCTGGAGACTGCCTTTCTTGTTGAGCATTCTGTTGGTGATTGTCTCTATCGTGATTCGCATGAAGATGAAAGAATCACCTATGTTCAGTAAACTGAAGAAAGAAGGAAAAACTTCTGTAAACCCCATCAAGGAAAGCTTCGGTCATAAAACCAATTTGCGTATGGTATTGCTGGCATTGTTTGGTGCTACCATGGGTCAGGGTGTGGTTTGGTATACCGGACAATTCTATGCGCAGACCTTCCTGCTCAAGACTTGTAACATCAATGATGTGCAGGTAAATACCTGGATTGGTATCGGCCTGTTGCTGGCAACACCTTTCTTTGTAGTCTTTGGTGCGTTGAGTGATCGTATTGGTCGTAAGATCATCATGATGGTAGGTATGTTGGTAGCTATTGTTTCTTACAGACCTATTTTCAACGCCATGTATGATATGGCTGATGTGAAACAAAAAACAGAGATCGTTGCGAATACACAAGTGGCAACTACAGAAACACCTGATGCCAAAGATGCAACCAAGCTGAAGAAAGTAACTACCACCAATAAATCATTCACAGATGGTTCTACGTATAAGGAAATAAAGACGGAGACTTTTGCAGTAAGCGATCCTGCAAAAGCTATTAAATCTGATACCAAGAAAACCATCACTTTAGCTGAAAGCTATAAGTGGAAGATTATTGGTTATATGTTTATCCTGGTATTATTTGTAACCATGGTCTATGGCCCTATTGCTGCTTTCTTAGTTGAATTGTTCCCCACCAAGATTCGCTATACATCCATGAGTTTACCTTATCATATTGGTAATGGTGTGTTTGGCGGTTTGGTGCCTTTTATTGGTACACTTATCTACGAATATTCCAAGACAACAAGCAATCCAACCGGTGATCCATTGGCTGGTCTCTGGTATCCGATTGCAATTGCAGCAGTTTGTCTGGTTATTGGTACACTCTACTTGAGTAATAAGATTGATACCGATGTAAGCGATGAGCAAAACGTTTACGTACACGAATAAATTCCTTCACCACTCAATAAAAAGATATGAATGCGATTAAGAGATTATTAGGCCCTTTCTGGATGCTGCTTGGCCCTGCTGCTATTGTATTCCTGATTTATGAAGCTGCCAAGAAGATTGCAGAAAAACCCACGCAGGATGTGTACCTGCCTTGGGTTATCATCATCACCATTTTCACACCCATCGCCATTGGCTTTGTAATCTTCGGTTACTATGCCATGAAGGGAGAGTACGATATGGATCATGGTGAATTGTATGAATAAACAATTTGGGTGAACATGCTAAAGCGCGGAGTCTTGAACTCCGTGCTTTTTGCGTATATTAACTGTATAACCCTTCACCACATGAAAGAGCGCAAGCGGGAACCAAAACTGGTTTTTATCGCTGTTTTATTTACGCTACTGGCAGGCTATCCTTTTTTGCAGATGGCCAGTGCCCCCGACTTAATTCTGGGCATCCCAAAATTATTTGCCTATCTCTTTGTGGTGTGGATATTGCTGATACTCGCCATCGCTTTTGTGATGCGCAGTCATAAACGAAAGAAGGAATATGAATAACTGGCTCATCATATTGTCTTCTTTACTCTACTTGGCTTTGCTGTTTTCAGTAGCCTATTATGCTGAATGGCGTTCAGCCATCGGTAAGAGCCTGATCAATAATCCCTATGTATATGCATTGAGTCTGGCTGTGTATTGTACTGCCTGGACTTTCTTCGGCAGCGTAGGCAGGGCTACAACACATGGAATTGAGTTTCTGTATATCTATATCGGTCCCACCATTATGGCGCCGCTATTCTGGGTGGTATTCCGCAAATTGATTCGCATTGTTAAAATGCAGCGCATCAATAGTATTGCTGATTTTATCTCTACACGATACGGAAAGAATATCACACTGGGTATGATCGTGACACTTTTGTGTATCATCGGTATTATTCCCTATATCGCGATTCAGATCAAAGCCATCAGTAGCGGACTAGACATCTTATTGGATACAGTTCCGCAACAAGGATTGCCTTTATGGAAGGATAGCACTGTTTACATCGCACTTGTCTTGGCGGTGTTTGTGATTTTATTCGGTACCAGATCAGTTGATGCTTCGGAGAAGCATGAGGGTATGGTGGCCGCTATTGCGTTTGAAAGCATTATTAAAATCATCGCATTTACTGCAGTTGGTTTATTTGTTACCTATACACTCTTCAATGGCTTCGGAGATATTTTCTCCAAAGCGGCTGTGCATCCAAAACTGAATAAGCTCTTTACGATTCAGTCGGGCAATACGTATGTGCAATTATTCATGGTGATGCTGCTCAGTATGCTGGCAATTTTTCTACTACCACGTCAATTTCAGGTAGCTGTATTGGAGAATACCAAAGAGCAACATTTGAAGAAAGCCATGTGGTTATTTCCTTTGTATTTATTGCTCATCAATGTATTTGTTTTGCCTGTTTCATTTGGTGGTACATTGTTGTTAGACGGACAATCCTTTCATCCTGATACCTATGTTTTAGCAATTCCCAAAGAAGCGGGTAAAGACTGGCTCACGATGCTGGTCTTTATTGGTGGTTTTTCTGCAGCCAGCTCTATGGTAATTGTTGAAACCATTGCATTGAGTACCATGGTGAGTAACAATATTCTTCTGCCCGGCTTGTTTTCTATTGATGCATTCAAAGAAGGGCTGGATCAAAGTATCCGCAAATTCATTTTGTATACAAGACGCATCAGTATTCTGCTCATCATTGCATTAGCGCTTGTATACGACAAACTGATTGCAGGTAGTTTCTCTCTTGTTTCTGTTGGCTTGGTCTCTTTTGCGGCAGTGGCACAATTTGCGCCGGCCGTCATTGGTGGTATTTATTGGAAGCAGGCCAACAAAACTGCTGCCATCACCGGTATGTTGATTGGTTTTGCCGTTTGGTTCTATACTATGGTGATTCCTTCTATGGCAGGTGCTGGATTATTGCAGCCCGGTTTAATGGAAGAGGGTTTATTCGGTTGGTCATTCCTGAAACCACAAGCTTTATTTGGCTTAGTGGGCTGGGATACGATTAGTCATGGTACATTCTGGAGTTTGTTTTTCAATACCGGATTTTTTATTGGGCTATCCTTGTTCACACAACCACGCCCGCAGGAAGTGTATGCAGCAGAAACTTTTGTGGATGTATACAAATATGCATTGCCACTTGATGAAACACAACAATTCTGGAAGGGTAGTGCAGAGATCAAAGACTTGCGTAACCTGTTGAATAATTTCATTGGCACAGAACGTACAGAACAGATACTACAATCTTATGCGAGTAAGCATCGAATGTTGTTAACTGGCAAAGCTGATGCCCACCTGGTAGGTTTTTGTGAAAAGATATTGGCTGGTGCTATTGGCTCTGCTTCAGCACGCATCATGATACGAAGTGTGGTGAAAGAAGCAGACCTGAGTGTGGATGAAGTGATGAAGATTCTGCGCGAGACACAAGTCATGAAGGAGAGTAACAAGGAATTGAAGAAGCAGCAGGAAGCTTTGCGTAAAGTGACTGATGAATTACAACAGGCGAATGAACAGATGAAACAGATGGATGCGATCAAGGATGAATTTCTCTATACTGTAACGCATGAGTTGAGAACACCTTTGACCTCCATTCGTGCTTTGAGTGAGATTTTATACGATAATCCTGATTTGCCCTTAGCTGATCAACAGCAATACCTCGAAGCTGTGGTGAAGGAAACAGTCAGGCTCAGTCATTTGATTACACAGGTCTTGAATCTGGAACGCTATGAGAGTGGTCGGGCTAGACTCAATATCGCTGAGCTCTCTGTTGAAACCATGCTGCAAGATGCTATAGCTGGTATCGAACCCATTGCGCAGGAAAAACAAATACAGATCCAAACAAAACTTGCGCCTTTGGCATTGATACAAGGCGATCGAGATTTGCTCGCACAGGTATTCACCAATCTGCTGAGTAATGCCGTCAAGTTTGCCAAAACAAATATTCATGTAATCGCAAAGCAGGAAGCAGATTGGCTGCATATTGTTGTGACGGATGATGGCGCAGGTATTGATCCTGAAGTGCACGAATTGATTTTCGATAAATTCTTTCAGGCCAAAAATCAAACCCTCAAAAAGCCGGAGGGCAGCGGGTTAGGATTGGCCATTTCGCGACGCATTACTGAAATGCATCGTGGAAAAATTTGGGTGGATAGTGAACCCGGCAAAGGCGCCAGTTTTCATGTGCAGTTGCCGGTATTGCTGAACGATTAAAACAAGTGTTATGACTGCTGTACAACACAAGGTATTGGTAGTGGATGATGATCCCTACATCCTGATGTCGCTGGAATTTCTGATGAAGAAAAGCGGGTATGATGTGCTGGTGGCGCGCAATGGTACAGAAGCATTGAATACCATTCATGCATACAACCCTGATCTGGTCTTATTGGATATCATGATGCCTGATGTGGATGGCTATGCAATTTGTGAGCATATCAAGACCACACCTTCATTGGAACATGCGCGTGTGGTATTTCTTTCAGCCAAGACAAAGGAAGCAGATATCCGCAGAGGTTATGAGGCAGGTGCAGAGCTTTTCATCACCAAGCCATTTAGTACCCGTGTACTCATGCAACAGGTGCAGGATTTATTGAAGAAAACACCGCCCAAACTTTCTTCACCATATCAGCTGGCTTATCAAGAAAGTATCAGCGCTAGCACAGCATTTTGGAAAGAACAAGCTGCGGCAATTGATTGGTTTCGTTTTCCACAAACCATTCTTGATGAGGATGAAACCGGTTTGTATCGCTGGTATACAGATGGCGTATTGAACCTCTCTCATCTCTGTCTGGATGTGCATGTTGTAAACGGACTTGCACAACAAACGGCACTCATCTATGATTCGCCTGTTACCAAAACCATTCGTAAATATAATTATGCAGAACTACGCGATGAAGTAGCCAAACTCGCGGGTGGTTTGCAACAACTTGGTGTTGGTAAAGGTGATCGGGTGGTGATCTATATGCCCATGATTCCGCAAGCAGTATTTGCGATGCTGGCTTGTGCGCGCATTGGTGCCATTCATTCCGTTGTATTCGGCGGATTTGCGCCACATGAACTGGCTGTCCGAATCGAAGATGCTGCACCGAAAATCATCATCACTGCTTCCTATGGTATTGAGTTCGATAAAAAGATTCCGTATAAGCCATTGGTAGATCAGGCTATGCAGGAATCTACCTATCAGCCTAAGCATGTAGTGGTGTATCAAAGAGAAGGCCTGCGTGCAGACATGCAACAGGGCAGGGATATTGATTTACTGGAGTTGATGGAAACAGCCAATCCGGTTAGTCCTGTACCTGTTTTATCTACTGATCCATTGTATGTGTTATATACTTCCGGAACAACGGGTAAACCAAAAGGAATTGTACGTGATGGCAGTTATGCAGTAGCACTTAAGTATAGCATGCAAGAAGTATACAATGTGCAACCCGGCGATGTGTTTTGGGCTGCGAGTGATGTGGGTTGGGTTGTAGGGCATAGTTATATCGTGTATGGTCCGCTGTTACACGGTTGCACCACAGTCTTGTTTGAAGGCAAACCGGTGCGCACACCAGATGCAGGCGAGTTCTGGCGTGTGGTGCAAGATCATCAAGTGAAAGTGATGTTCACGGCACCAACAGCCATTCGTGCCATCAAGAAAGAAGATCCTGATGGTGTATTGCTACAGCAGAAAGATCTGCGTTCATTGAAACATTTATTCCTTGCTGGTGAGCGATGCGATCCAGCTACTTACCACTGGATCAGTGATCTCTTGCAAATTCCAGTAATTGATCACTGGTGGCAGACAGAAAGTGGCTGGCCCATGCTGGGTATCATGATGGGATTAGAACCGATGCCACCTAAAGCAGGTGCTGCAGGTAAACCCATCTGCGGTTTTGATGTACAAATTTTGGGTGAAGATGGTCAGCCCGTACCGGATAATCAGGAAGGTGCAGTGGCAGTGAAACTGCCTTTGCCGCCGGGTTGTCTGCCCACATTGTGGCAAAATGCTGCGGGCTATCACCAAGCATATCTCAGTCAGTTCCCAGGCTATTATCTCACCGGTGATGGTGGCTATCGCGATAGCGATGGATATTTCTATATCATGGGCAGAATCGATGATGTCATCAATGTATCTGGTCATAGACTAAGCACGGGCGAAATGGAAGAGATCATTGCGCAACATCCGGATGTAGCTGAATGCGCAGTTATTGGTATTGCAGATGAGTTGCGCGGACAAAGACCCATTGGCCTCGTGGTGTTGAAAGATGGTAGGTCAATTGATGAAGCATCTTTGGAAGCTGCATTGGTGCAATTGGTGCGTGATAAGATTGGTGCTGTGGCTTATTTCCGCAATGCTTTACTCGTAAAGCGATTACCCAAAACACGCAGCGGGAAAATTTTACGTAAAACCATGCGCATGATGGCTGATGGCAATCCTTATACCGTACCTTCCACTATTGATGATCCTTCCATACTAGATGAGATCAAAGCTTGCATGATTGCACGTAAACAAGGTCTTGCATTTCAAGACCCGCAACCGGCTTGATCGTTTCTTACCAAAGCTTTTACAGTATAGCGGATAGCCAAACCAAGGCTTTCCGCTATTTTTGACGCATGTCGGTATCAGTACAGTCGCTAAGCAAGGTTTACGGTACACAGAAAGCAGTGGACAATATCAGCTTCTCACTAAAAAAAGGTGAGATCGTTGGTTTTTTGGGTCCCAATGGTGCAGGTAAGAGTACCACCATGAAAATGATTACAGGCTATCTGCAACCTGATGCTGGTACAGCAACGGTTTGTGGTATTGATGTGGTGCAGGATGCATTGGCTGTCAAGAAAAAGATTGGCTATCTGCCGGAATCGAATCCCTTGTACTACGATATGTATGTGAAAGAGTATCTCGCTTTTATTGCAGGGGTACATCAATTGGCACAAGCCAAACAACGCATCGCTGATGTCATTGCTTTAACCGGTTTGCAGGTAGAACAGCACAAAAAATTAGGACAATTATCCAAAGGCTATAAACAAAGAGCCGGATTGGCCGCTGCACTGATTCATCAGCCGGAAGTATTGATTCTGGATGAGCCTACTACCGGATTAGACCCCAATCAGATTCAGGAAATTCGTCAGGTCATCAAAACGCAGGGTGCTGATAAAACCGTCTTATTCTCTTCGCATATTCTGCAAGAAGTGCAAGCGATCTGCGACCGCATCATCATCATCAACAAAGGCAAAATCGTTGCGGATGATTACCTCACCAATCTGCAACAACAGCAGCAACAAGTGGTGCAAGTAGGTTTTGCTGAAGCGCTGGAAGCAGAGTGGCTGCAGCGTTTGGTGCATAGCCGCAATGTACATAAGCTGGATACCCATCGCTGGCAGATTGAGACAGATGCGCCTGATCAATTGCGCAAAGAATTGCTGGAACTGGCATTGGCCCAGCAGTTCAACATCACTTCCCTCCAAACGGCCGGGTTAAATTTGGAAGAAGTCTTCCGTCAACTCACTACTCAGGCATAGGGCTTTCCGTGAATATGTTGTAAATTGCCGTGCTCTGCGAAAGAGCCGTCCTGCGGGATGTATCCAAGAATCAAAAAGCAAGCAATTATGAGCTACATTATTGAAGTACATGCGCGTCAGATTCTCGACAGCCGTGGTAATCCAACCGTTGAAGTAGATGTATTAACCGATGATGGTGCATTGGGCCGTGCTGCGGTTCCAAGTGGCGCCAGCACTGGTATTCACGAAGCTGTAGAGCTGCGCGATAACGATAAGAAAAAATATGTTGGTAAAGGTGTATTGAAAGCCGTTAAGAACGTCAACGATATCATCGCTGATGCGATCGTTGGTTATGATGTTACACAGCAGGCTGCCATCGATCAGGTGATGATTGATCTGGATGGTACACCAAATAAAGGTAAGCTGGGCGCAAATGCTATTCTGGCGGTAAGTATGGCTGTTGCCAAAGCTGCTGCTGAAGAAGCCGGCATGCCTTTGTTCCGCTATATCGGTGGTACCAATGCAAGAACACTGCCTGTGCCTATGATGAATATCCTGAATGGTGGCGCGCACGCAGATAACAAAATCGATTTTCAGGAATTCATGGTGATGCCAGTAGGCGCGCCAAGCTTTAGCGAAGGTCTGCGCTGGGGTGTGGAAGTATTTCACGCACTGAAGAGTGTATTGAAAAAGAAGGGTTATAGCACCAACGTAGGTGATGAAGGTGGTTTTGCACCGAATATCCAAAGCAATGAGGAAGCGATTGAAACTGTATTGCAAGCCATTACTGCCGCAGGTTACAAGCCCGGCACGCAGATAGTGATTGCCATGGATGCGGCTAACTCAGAACTCTGGGATGCGAAGAAGAAAAAATATGTGTTCCATAAGAGCAGCGGTAAAGAAATGAGCAGCGAACAGCTGGTGAAGTATTGGGAAAAATGGGTGAAGGAATATCCGATCGTGTCTATCGAAGATGGTATGGCTGAAGACGACTGGAATGGTTGGAAAGCCCTCACGCAAGCCATCGGCAGCAAGTGCCAGCTGGTGGGTGATGATCTGTTTGTAACCAATGTAAACCGTCTGCAAACCGGTATCGACAAGGGTATTGGTAATGGTCTGTTGGTAAAAGTGAACCAAATCGGTTCTGTTACTGAAACCATCAACGCGGTTACACTGGCACAACACAATGGTTATAACACCATTATGAGCCACCGAAGCGGTGAAACAGAAGATGTAACCATCGCTGATTTGGCGGTTGCCCTGAATTGCGGTCAGATCAAGACTGGTTCTGCATCACGTACAGACCGTATGGCTAAGTACAACCAATTGCTCCGTATTGAAGAAATGCTGGGCCATACCGGTACTTATCCTGGTAAAAAATTGAAGTTCGGCAAATAAGTTAGGGCCGATTTCGTTCATACATGGTTCATGGTGGATATCCCTTCCGCTGTGAACCATGTTTATTTTACGGCGAATCACTAATTTGCCCACTGTTCATGAAAAAGATCATACCCATCATTGCCAATAAGTATTTCCTGGCCATCACATTCTTTGTGGTGTGGATGTTGTTTTTCGATGAACGCAATTACTTCGATCAGCGCGATGAGCGCCAAAAACTGGAAAAGCTGGAAGCTAAAAAGAAGTACTACGAAACGGAGATTGAGAAAGCCAGAAAGGAGTTACAAGATTTACAAAATAATCCCGCTGCACTGGAGAAATATGCCCGGGAACGCTATCTCATGAAGAAACAGGGAGAAGACATCTACATTATAGAAGATTCCACCCAAAAACAATAAACCTGCAATATTCTAACAATAGCCATCGTTTTATATCTGCGTCCGTATTCCCTCACCTGAAAAGATGAAGATGATGAAAAAGTTTACGGACGAGGAACTGATTTTGTATATCTATAAAGACGCTGCTGCCGCATTAACGAGAGCAATTGATGCTGCTATTGAAGAAGATATTGTGCTCAAAGACAGGATGCGGGTTTTGGAAAGAACCATCAAACAGCTGGATAAGCTAAAGCTGAAAAGTCCCTCCAAAAAATCCATCAAGGCCATACTGGATTATGCCCAAACGGGTAAGAAGCCGCACGGATAATTGCCTGCTGTATCTTTGCGCAGCATGACCAGAAAGCAACGTTATCAATTTGTCATTGATTATTTCCAGCAACACGCACCCAATGCGGAAACGGAGTTGTTGTACGACAATCCTTTTGAATTATTGGTAGCAGTCATTCTCTCTGCACAGTGTACGGATGTGCGCGTGAACATGACCACACCTGCTATCTTTCGCAGATATCCTACACCACAGAAATTAGCCAAAGCCAGTTTTGATGATTTGTTTCCACTCATCAAAAGCATTTCTTATCCCAATAATAAAACCAAGCACCTGATTGGTATGGCCAATATGTTGCTGGAGCAATTTGGCGGAGAAGTACCGATGACGGTGGATGAATTGGTAAAACTACCCGGTGTTGGTAGAAAGACAGCAAACGTCATTACCAGCGTCATTGATCAACAGCCCAATATGGCTGTGGATACGCATGTGTTTCGTGTGAGTCACCGCATAGGTCTGGTGCCTACAAGTGCCACTACGCCTTTGGCGGTAGAGAAAGCGCTGATCAAAGAGATTCCGGAAGACTTGGTGCACAAAGCACACCATTGGTTGATTCTGCATGGTCGCTATACCTGTCTGGCACGCTCGCCAAAATGTGCTTCCTGTGGTTTACAGCAAGCCTGCAGATACTTCAGTAAACAAGCCAAACAATAACTGAGTAATATCATTTTCTGCGCACGGCTTTTCACTATCTTAGATATTGATCAATTAAACTAAGTTTTATGGCTTATACAGCTGCTGATGGTCCTGCTATTGATGAGCGAATTGTAAAATTCATTGATGCGGCCAGTGTACTCAATTTTGCTACATCTGTTAAGGATGCACCTTATTGCGCTTCTGTGTACTTTGCTTATGAACCAACCCATCATTGGTTTATTTTCAAATCAGATCCTGATACCAAGCACATTGAACAGGCTTTGCAAAATACAGCTGTTGCAGGAACTATCCTGCCTGATAAGATTGACAAGCTGGTGGTAAAAGGTATTCAGTTTACCGGCACATTCATGCAGCCTGATTCGGGCACTTTGGATTTAGCGAAATCTGTTTACCTAAAGAAATATCCGATAGCTACTATTTTCCGCGGCGATATCTGGATAGTAGAAGTGCACAAGATTAAGTATACCGACAATACGCCAATTGTAGGAAAGAAGATACTCTGGGAACGCTAACCCTTTCTGATGATACAAAGCGGTGAAATTTTCACCGCTTTTTTGTTGTCTTCTTTTTGGCAACCAGTTCGTATGAATGATCGATTAATTCTCTTACCAGTTTCATTGGTACACTGCCATCAAGAATGATGGTATTCCAATGTTGCTTATTCATGTGATAGCCGGGCAGGATGGATGCATATTGTTCTCTTAATTCAATGGCACGTTCAGGATCGCATTTGGCATTGAATTGTACCGGGACTGTATCCAAAGAAATCAGTAAAAACACTTTACCTGAAACCTTCATCACCAATACATCCGGCCCAAAGGGCAGGGTCTCTTCGGTGTCTGGCTTAGACAAAGCATATTCTCGGAGTTGGTCGATGGTCATATTCTAAACTACACAAAAAAGCGCAGCCATTGCTGACTGCGCGTGTACATTGGGAGTCTCACTATTGGGGTTACAGCATTTTGCTGATGGTATCCACCAGCTCACTCTTCGTAATGGGTACGCCCATAATTTTATTGTATGCTTTTGCATCAACCAGGTATTGATCGCGTATGATGCGTACTAGCTGACCATTATTGATTTCAGGTACCAATACATGATCGTAGTTCTTCAAGATCTCGCCTAAGTTTTTAGGGAATGGACGTAGGTAACGCAGATGCGCATGTGCCACTGCATGACCTTGTGCATTCAGTTCCATTACAGCACTCTTGATAGCACCGAAAGTAGAACCCCAGCCGAGTACGAGTACTTTTCCTTTTTCTGGTCCGCACTCAATGGTCTGCAAAGGAATATAATCAGCAATCTTGTCCACTTTAGCCTGACGTGTTTTCACCATGTGTTGGTGGTTGTCTGCATCATAGCTAACATTACCAGTTACATCTTGTTTTTCCAAACCACCGATGCGGTGTTCCAAGCCCGGTGTTCCAGGAATAGCCCATGGACGTGCGAGTTTTTCATCACGCTTATAGGGTTGGAATTTTTCTTCGCCTTCAGCCAATGCTTTTTTGAATGTCACTTCAATTTGCTGCAAGTCTTTCGACTGAGGGAATTTCCATGGCTCGGCGCCGTTGGCGATATAACCATCACTTAAGAAAATCACAGGTGTCATGTGTTGCACAGCAATGCGAACTGCTTCATACACCGCATCAAAACAATCGCTTGGGGTAGATGCAGAAACGATGGGCATGGGTGCTTCACCATTACGGCCGTAATACGCTTGCATCAAATCACTTTGCTCAGTCTTGGTAGGCAAACCGGTAGATGGTCCACCACGCTGGATATTGATAATGAGCAAAGGAATTTCCAGCATCATCGCCAAGCCCATGGCTTCGCCCTTCAAGGCAATACCCGGACCAGATGTTGTGGTAACACCTAAGTAACCGCCATAGCTAGCGCCGATAGCAGATGTTACGCCGGCAATTTCATCCTCCGCCTGGAAAGTGCGGATATTAAAAGTCTTGTATTTACTCAGTTCGTGCAGAATGTCTGAAGCGGGTGTGATAGGATAAGTTCCTAAGAATAGCGGTAAGCCACTTTTCTCGCTAGCTGCAATCAAACCATAAGCCAAAGCTTGGTTACCCATGATACTACGATAAGTACCGGGAGGTAATTTGGCGCGTTCAACTTTATAACGAGTGGTAAATGTTTCTGTCGTATCGCCGTAAAAATATCCGGCTTGCAATACTTTGATATTGCTCTGCAAAATCACATCCTTCTTACCGAATTTCTCTTTCAGGAAGTCGATGGTATTGTCCAGATTTCTATTGTACATCCAATAGATGAAACCCAGAACAAACATGTTCTTCGCACGATCGCGTTCTTTCACGCCCAGCTCAGGAAAATCCTTTAGTGCTTCGCGGGTAAGTTTGGTCACATCAATCTTGGTAACCAGATAGCCATCGAGGCTGCCATCTTCCAAAGGATTTACGCCTTCAGGGTAGTTGGCCAGTCGTAGGTTCTTGCCATCAAAGCCATCGGTGTTGGCAATGATTTTACCACCTGCTTTCAGGCTTTTCAGGTTTACTTTCAGCGCAGCAGCATTCATAGCCACCAGCACATCGCAAAGATCACCGGGGGTAAATACTTTTTCGCTGGAGAAATGGATCTGAAATCCCGATACACCGGGTAATGTTCCCTGTGGGGCACGAATTTCTGCGGGGAAATCGGGGAAAGTAGCCAGATCAATACCCAGGAGGGCTGTATTGTTGGTGAACTGTTGTCCTGTCAACTGCATACCATCGCCGCTATCGCCGGCGAACTTGATCACGACATTCTGTAGAACTTCTTCCTTAATGGCCATGTGACTTACTGTTTTCTGTACTAGAATCGAACGAATTTAATATAAGTTTTGCCGTGTAAAAGATGATTTTTCTCAGGTGGCTTTTGGTTTTTGGTTTATGGTGCATAGTTGCTTGTTTGGGGTTGCAGTTTGCCGATTTGTTCGGGCTCGAATTGGGCAAAACGGTGCTAATTCATTGTTCAATCCATTAAAACCAGCATCCAAAGTCCAAAGACCCGCCTTTAACATCTTTGAATACTCGGTTTCCTTACATTTGAGTGCAAAATTCGATTGTATGGCATTATTTAAGTCGGGCAACCCCACTTTAACAGAGAAAATGTTTGACCGTGCACAGCAGGCAAGTGCTGACAATGCCGGTGTGATGAGCATCCGCGGTACCATCAATAAGTTCGGTTTTCTGATGCTGATGGTGGTAGCTGGTGCAGCGTATACCTGGAACCTCTACATGCAGGAGAAGCCTCAAACGGCTATGACCCTGATGATTGTAGGTGCAATTGGCGGATTGATCACGGGTTTGATCATCAGCTTTAAACCCAATTGGGCTGGCTATCTGGCACCTGCTTATGGCATTCTGCAAGGTTTGTTTATTGGTGCCATTTCTGTGGTGATCAATAGCATGTTTGCAGAAAAGTATCCCGGTATCGTGATGCAGGCCGTAGGCCTCACTTTTGGTGTAGCGATTGCGATGTTCCTGCTCTATAATTTCCGTGTTATTCAGGCTACGCAGAAGTTCAAAGCTGTGGTAATGACTGCTACTTTGGGTATTGCCCTGTTTTATTTGATTACATGGATTGTTAGCCTGTTTGGCGTGAACATGCCTTTCATGAGCATAACCAATGGTGGTATGCTGGGCATTGGTATCAGCTTGTTCGTTGTAGCGATTGCTGCGCTGAACCTTATTCTGGACTTTGACATGATTGAGCGTGGTGCTGAAGCCGGTGCACCTAAGTTCATGGAATGGTATGGTGCGTTTGGTTTGCTGGTAACCATTGTTTGGTTGTATGTAGAAATTCTGAAACTGTTGAGCCGTCTGGCCAGCAGGGATTAAATACTTCACCCCACTGAAGGATCAAATAAGGCCATCTCTACGGGGGTGGCCTTGGTTTTTTCCAGTATTAAACCATTTCGTGGTTGTGTGTCTTATTAAACTTGCTTTTCTATTCATATTGAACCCCTTTGGGGTTCTGATCGAATAAGACTTTTCACAAGCCCGAAGGGCTTGAACAGGCGTAGCCGCAAGTGCAACTTGCGGCTATATTGATAGGTGGCAACCAACCCTGAAGGGGTTGAACAAAAAATACAAATCTGTTTTAACGAAAAACCAGTATGAATAACCATTAAATTCAATAAATAGATCATACTTAATTTCAAATCCTATCCCCCCAATAGGTGAAAAAATCATTTGTTATGAGCACCTATACGCAAATACTGTATCAGATTATTTTCAGCACAAAGTACCGAGCATGTACATTAACAAAGGCAGGCAGACCAATCTTGTTTCAATACATTGGTGGTTTGCTGAAGAATAAACAATGTCATGTTTATAAGATTAATGGGGTGGAAGATCATCTGCATATCGTAACGCATTTACATCCATCCATTGCTTTGGCTTCTTTGGTGAAGGATATCAAAGTGGCTAGCTCCGCTTACATTAAGGAGCAACAATTATTTAAAAATTTTGAAGGTTGGCAGGACGGATATGGTGCATTCACGTATAGCATAAAAGAGCGGGATCGATTAATCGATTATGTTCAGCAACAAGAAATACATCATCATACAAAATCATTTCGGGAAGAATATCTCGATCTACTCAATGAGCAAGGTATTGCATTTGAGGAGCAGTATCTGATATAAGGTTCAACCACTTCGTGGTTGTGAAGCTACCTTTATTTCTATCTGCTATTCATATTGAACCCCTTCGGGGTTCGTCACACGTTGTAGTTTTTTGTCTCTTTTACAAGCCTGAAGGGCTTCAATAAATATAACCGCTAGTGCAACTTGCGGCTGTATGAGAGGGTGGTGACCAACCCCGAAGGGGTTGAACCATATGTATTCAGGAGTTGTACGGGTGGTTCAGCACATCCTCCCCGCAAAACATACTATCTTAGACACATTCAATTCAAGGGTATGGACAGGAAGGGACTTAGCAACGCAGAACTCATCAATTTGTACAAAGCCATTTTGCTGCCTCGCATGATTGAGGAGAAAATGCTCGTATTACTGCGTCAAGGAAAGATTAGTAAATGGTTCAGCGGTATTGGTCAGGAAGCGATTGCTGTTGGCGCTACACTCGCACTTGAGCCCGATGAATGGATCATGCCGCTGCACAGAAACCTTGGGGTGTTTACATCTCGTCAAATGCCGCTGCACAAACTCTTCATGCAATGGCAGGGTAATAAAGACGGTTATAGCAAGGGCCGCGAAAGAAGTTTTCACTTCGGTACGAAAGCGCATCATATCTGTGGCATGATTTCGCATCTAGGTCCTCAGTTGGCGATTGCCGATGGTGTTGCATTGGCACATCAACTAAGACAAGAACAAAAAGTATCCTTGGCCTTTACAGGCGATGGCGGCACCAGCGAAGGCGATTTTCATGAAGCGCTGAATGTGGCTGCTGTCTGGGGCTTGCCGGTGATCTTCATCATTGAGAATAATGGCTATGGTTTGAGTACGCCCGTGAATGAACAATACAAATGCGAAAGCCTGGTGGAGAGAGCAAAGGGTTATGGCATGGATGGTATTCGCATTGATGGGAATGATTTGCTGACTGTGTTTGATACGATTCGCGGTGTACGCGATTATTGCATACGCGAACAAAAGCCTTACTTGATTGAGTGCATGACTTTCCGCATGCGCGGACATGAAGAAGCCAGTGGTACGAAATATGTACCCAAAGAATTGTTTGAAGAATGGGGTAGAAGAGATCCGGTGAAAAACTATGAACAAGAACTTGTCACCGGTGGTGTACTCACTGAAATGCAGATTGCCGATATCCGCAATGAACTGCGTATCTACATTGAAACTGAATTGGAGACTGCTTATCAAGCACAAGCATTAACACCTGATACTGCAGAAGAAGTAGCTGATGTGTTTGCACCTGTGGTGCCGAATACCGCAGCCATGCTGCGTGATCAAGCAAATAGCGAAGGAAGAGAATTGCGTTTTGTTGATGCGATTCAAGAAGCGATGCGACAAAGCATGCAGCAACATCCTGAATTGGTGTTGATGGGACAAGACATTGCTGAGTACGGTGGTGCATTCAAAATCACCGAAGGCTTTGTGCAAGAATTTGGTAAAGCGCGTGTACGCAATACACCCTTGTGTGAGAGTGCCATTATTGGATCCGCATTAGGACTGAGCCTGAAAGGATTCAAGAGTATGGTGGAAATGCAGTTTGCTGATTTTGTGAGCGTAGGCTTTAACCAGATCGTGAATAATCTGGCGAAGATTCATTACCGCTGGGGACAAAACGCAGATGTTGTTGTGCGTATGCCAACAGGCGCAGGCGTTGGTGCGGGTCCATTTCATTCACAAAGCAATGAAGCATGGTTTGCACATGTGCCTGGTCTAAAGATTGTGTATCCTTCCAATCCGCATGATGCAAAAGGTTTACTGATTGCTGCATTCAATGATCCCAATCCCGTGCTCTACTTCGAGCACAAAGCTTTGTACAGAAGTGTGAGCGGATTGGTGCCCGAGCAATACTATGAAGTACCCATCGGCAAAGCAGCGACTATACAAACAGGATCTGATATTACCATCATTACCTATGGTGCAGCTGTGCATTGGGCGAAAGAATATGTGGCTACTCATCCGGAAATCAGTGCAACAATTCTCGATCTGCGCAGTTTGGTACCATTGGATTATGACGCAATCCGCACTGCCGTGCAATCAACTGGTAAGGTGCTGATTCTGCATGAAGACAATTTGTTTGGTGGCATTGGCGGAGAAATCAGTGCATGGATTAGTGAGCATTGTTTTGAATTATTGGATGCACCTGTGTTGCGTTGCGCTTCTTTGGATACGCCTATTCCATTTAATATGGATTTGGAGAAAAACTTCTTGGCTAAATCACGCTTGCACGCAACCGTGCAGCAATTGATGCAATATTAGATGGGCCGCTTTGAACAATTGATCACTGTTACAGAAGCACATTGCGATGCCTTGCAGCACGTGAACAATGTGGTCTATGTGCAATGGTTGCAGGATATTGCTGCAGCGCATTGGAACAGCAAAGTGCCTGCTGATATTAATGCATCTGTTGTGTGGATGTTGCGTAAGTGGGAAATCGAATACAAAGCACAGGCTTTTCCTGGTGATGCATTGCGCATCGATACTTGGACGGGTGCGCATAGTGCTGTTACTTGGGACAGACATTTTACCATCACACGCGTGGCGGATAATCAAACCATACTGACTGCAACCAGCGTATGGATATTGATTGATCAACAAACAGGCAAGCCCAAGCGGATTGATGAAGCTATCCTCAATGTGTTGGTATAGTTAATAAAAACGTGCGCATATTAACTTAGGTGCTTATTAATAGCTTTTCAATTTTTCAGTCTCTATTTTATTGTCTAGTGCCAGTAAATGAATAAAATTTTTTAGTGTAGGAGTTAGATTCAAAACCTTCTACAGACAGTTTAATTTCTTTATTTGTTTTATCAACAAGGGCAGTAAGCTTTATTGGTAAGATTTGTTTGTTTATTGGATTATTTGGAATTGGTTCGAAATGGTATAGATATAAACTTCTTGATAATGTTGCAATTGAAGCACCCCAATGATTTGGTAAATAGAGTGTGTCGTAATTTCTATTATCAGATACAATTAATATTCCTGTATAATTTTGAATTCCCATGACGCTTTGTCTACTCAAATTAATATTAGGTTGAATGGATAAAGTACTTTTATTTATCTCGTTATTAAAATTGCCAATATACTCTCCATAAATAGTTGTTGTCTTTTTTAAAAAAATCTTTCGTCTACAGATCGCTTCTTCTATAATAGTGCCATCAATAGAGCTTGTCTTTTTTACTTTTAATGCTACTTCAATAACTCTTGCAGGTGAGTTACAAAAATTTATCAGAAAGCTTTGGGTAGTAAAAACATTTGGATCTGATCCTATAGCCCATTCGTATTTTATATTTGAGTTCTCAATCTCTTTAGCCTTGAATCTTACTATACATGATGTAATACTATCTGTGTCATATTCTTCAAACTTTGCTGCATAAGGAGCATATTCAATTACCTCAGAAACAATAAAGGATGCATCTAGTGGTCTTGTTTGGGTATTCTTTTTACAGCTAAAAAAAGCAATAATTAATGCTATGTAAAGTGCCCAGTACATAAGCCGGTAGTAATTTTGTTTTTTCTTTACTATAAATCCTTTCATTTGCGGAATATATAATTCATTATTTTGAAAATTGTCTTATGCATAGAAAGTAATTGTTCCTTTATCAGACTCCTTTTGCCACTTTATTTCATTGTGATGCATGATAAGTTATTGATCTCGTTTTTATATTCTGTTCCCTTTAAAGTGAACGTTCTTGGATAAATGTGTTTTAGGGTCCCACCCTTCGACCAGTAGATCAATGTCTTTATTATTTTTATTTAAAACAGATGTTATTTTTCTAGGTGTAATCGTTTTATTAACCTGAGGTATTGTTGGAATAGGTTCGAAATGATATAAGTAAAGACTTCTAGATAATAAAACAATTGCTGAACTGCCCCAATCATTAGGAAGATAAACGGTATCGTTTTTTGGCGAATTTGAAGAGATGAGTATACCGGTATAGTTTTGAATACCCATTTCATTTTCCACTGGAATATTGATATTGGGCTCTATTTTTAGGACATAATTGTTGTTATCACCTTCATATTTTCCGATGTAGCTACCGTATATAGTCGTATTCTTTTTAAGATATAGTTTTCTAGTTGTGCTTATTTCTTCCTTTATTGATCCATCAGTTTGGTTTCGTTTTCTTACCAAAAGTTTGATGTTGATAGTTCTGGCTGGTGTGCCACAGAAATCAACAACAAATGAGTTTTTATTAAAGGAGGTTGGATCAGTACCTATATTCCATTCGTATTCAATGCCTGTTTCTTGTACTTGATTAGCTGTAAATCTCACCACACATGATGTTGCGCTATCGGTATCGTAGGGCTCAAATTTATCTGCATAAGGACCGTATGAAATCACTTCAGATATCACGAAAGAAGCATCTACAGGTTTTGGCGGGATATTTTTTCTACAACTGCTTGATACTGCTATAAGAAGAAGTAAGAAAGAATAATAAAGTTTGAATTTATTTTTTTTCTTGATTTGTTGATAAAGCATAAAACTCTTTCAACTACAAAATTGATTTAATTTTTGTGGTCATAAGATGACTAAAATCATTACTCATTATCTAAATAATGAATAATAATATAAAGCTTTATAGAGAAGTATTTCTCTATGGATGATAGGTCTTCACCGCATTTTTCAATACATCTGCCTTGTAGAACAACACATCTTTGAATTGTCCCTTCGTATACATAGCTGCCTGATTGGTAAAATAAGGCGATGCAGGATCGCTACTATTGCCACCTGCTAAAACGGACTTTGCACGAACTTTTTTACCAAACTCTACAGCAGCAATAAAGCTATTGCCATTAAAGCCATAACGTTTTTTCGTATTGTTGGCGTAGCGACTATTAAACGAAGGCAGCGAACCCCAAGTAGATGAAACAAAGCCTACAGGTAAGCTAGCTGCGTTATCATCGTACTGTAAATCAATAGCACCATTCAAACGTTGAAAGCGATTGAGTTCGCCCCATGGCATATTCCACGTACCATGCTGCTTTACCAATTGATTAATCGTATTCTGAAAAGTCTTGAGCAATTCTTGTGGTGCAACTGTTGCAGCAAATTTTCTGGTTCTCGCTACTTGATCATCATCACCCTGCTCAATGTACACTTGTTGTATGGCACGAGATAATTGAAACTGCGCCCACTCGACAGCTAATGTGGTGGCTACAGAATTTTCATTGCTGCGATAATCCCATGTACGCATTACTTTCATCGGTTCTGCCAAGGCTTGTTTGGTGGCTTCATCTGCATCATCATATGCTTTTGCCAGTGCAGGAACCAATATTTCAAAGGCTGTTAAGTAAGTGTCGTAACCGGCTGCAATCATTTCTTCCAGATGAAACTTGTCTTGTTTGCTTAATACGCGCACGGCATTCAGTCCGCGGAAATTCTCTCCATCAGGCGCCATATAGGGCGGATAAGCATTGCGCTTGGGACTATTGCTGCCTGCAACTGTAAATGGTGTAGAGTTACAGTTTTGTAACCAACCATTGTTGGGGTTGATGACTTGAATAGTTGCCGTTGCAGGATGCAATCCTTTCCATTCAGTTTTGGAAGTGGTGCCATCTACTGCTTTGCCCCAATCATAAGCAGTATCACGTATGGGCATGAAATTGCCATGCCAATAGCCAATATTTCCCTGCGCATCTGCATACACCGTATTGTTTGAAGTATTGGCGCGATACTCCATCACTTTGCGCATGTCGGCCAAGCCTTTTGCTTTGGTGCGTAACCATGATTGCATGAGTCCGTCTATAGAGCGATTAAAACTTTTCACACTCAACCAATGCTGTCCTTGCTTGCCCATTACCGGTCCATGTCCTGTGCTGTACACAGTAAAGTTTTGGTGTGCGTATTGGCCATCCTTCACGTAAGTGATGCTTTCTTGTTTTGTTTGAACGGGTAAGTCCTTGCCATCATAGCGATAGACATATTTGCCATTCACTTGCTGGATGGTCTCTTTATATACATCACTTACATCTGCATTGCTACTGGTGTGCATCCAGCCGCAGTATTCATTGAAGCCTTGATAGATGAAAAACTGTCCCCAAGTAACTGCACCATAGGCATTCAATCCTTCTTCACTCACCATATGCACTTCCGGACGGAAATAAAAACTAGTGTGCGGATTGATGTACAGCATAGCATTACCTGTAGCTGATTTAGCTGGTGCTATGGCAAAACCGTTTGAGCCGGTTTGTGCTTCATTGAAATGGCGACTTTCTACCTGCGCCACCGCATCTTTTTGTTCATAGAAATTCTTCACATCTCTTGATGCGAGAAAGCCCGTGCTGATAGCAGAGATACTGCCGTCGGTCCACATCAATGGATACCAAGGTTTGAATGTTTGTATGCGCAGTGGTTTCACGTTGGGATTTTTGGAGAGATAATAATGAATCCCATCCGACCAAGCTTGTAACAATTTCTTCAACCATTGTGGTGCTTGTTGATAATCCTTCACAGCTGCTGCAGAATCAATCACCATACGGGTATAGAGGTCTTCATAAATATTTTGCGCACCTTTTACTTCACTGCTTCTCCCAAGAATATTGATATAGTTCATCTCTACTCGAGCAAAATCGTCTTCGCATTGTGCGTAGATTAAACCAAAGACTGCATCTGCGTCTGTCTTGCCATAGATATGCGGTACACCCCAATTGTCGCGAATAATGGTGGTGTTCTTGGCGTGCTGTTGCCAACGTGCTTTATCGGCTGAAGAGAATTGGGCTTGCAGGAATAATGGCAATAGCAGTAGCGAAGCGAAAAATACTTTCATAGCTGATTGGCTTTGAGAATGCGAAGGAAATTTTTACCTAATATTTTTTCAATGTCTTTCTTGGAATAACCTCTTTCGAGTAGGGCTTTGGTGATCAAAGGGTAGTCGGTGACATCATTCAACTCTTTGGGTGCAGATGTGATGCCGTCGAAATCAGAACCCATGCCCACATAGTCTACGCCAATGAGGCGAACAATATGATCGAGGTGATTGAGCAGCTGATCCAATGTTGGTCTGATGTTATAGACTTCATCAGCATACTTGTTGGTTAAGATGCTCATCGCATATTCTTGCTGCATACCTGTCTGCTTCAACGAGTCCAATTCACGCGCATGCGCCTGCAGAAATGCAGTTTCTTTTTGTTTGAAGCTGCTATCTACAAAGCCAGAATAAAAATTCAAGTGTATCACGCCACCATTTTTACCAATGGCTTTAATCTGTTCGTCGGTGAGGTTGCGTGGTACCGGACAAATGGCATGGCAATTACTATGCGACACTAAAACTGGTTTGGTCGTTGTATTCATCGCATCCCAAAATGTTTGTACACCCACATGCGATAAATCCACCAACATCCCCAATTGATTCATGCGTTGTATCACCTGCTTACCAAAAGCAGTTAATCCCTTTTGTGTCAACTTTTCCGGCTGCATGGTTTCATCCCAAGCTGAACTAGCCCAGGATGTAGAATTGTTCCATGTGAGTGTCATATAGCGTGCACCCTTAGCATAGAGTTGATCCAACTTAGTCAAGTCATTCTCGATCATGTGTCCGCCTTCCACGCCAAATAGTCCCACCAGTTTACCTTGCTTCCATGCAGTCTCCATCGAAGCAAGATTATCTGTGATGATTAGTTTATCCGGATTGCGCTGTGCAACAGCCAATAGTGTATCCATTTCGCGATTAGCCCAAGCAAATGGGTTTTGTTTTTCACCATCACACCAAACAGAAAACAATTGCAGATCAACACCAGCTTGTAAAAAGCGATTCAGGTCGGAGTGGGTCTTACCTTTTAGATCGCTATCTAATTGCAATTTTTTCTCAATCACAGCTGTCAGCAAATCATTGTGGGTATCTACCATCACCGCTTTGCGGTGAATGCGCTGGTATTTTTGTGCAGATACCTGTAGTGCGGTACAACAAACAATCGTCCAAAGCAGCTGTTTCATGTATTTGCTTTGAACCGAAGCTAAATAAATTGTAAGTTCGACAACGCTTTTTTACACCAAATACCTTTCTGATTATGCCTCAGTATTCGCTTCAGGTAAACGGACAACCACAAACTGTTGACGTGCCTGCCGATATGCCGTTATTATGGGCGCTGCGCGATGTGCTGGACCTTACCGGTACCAAATATGGTTGCGGTGTGGGTTCCTGCGGTTCCTGCACTGTGTTGATTGATGGTAAGGCAGTAAAATCCTGCCAGTATCCTGCATCAGCCTGCGTGGGAAAACAGGTTACCACCATCGAAGGTTTGTCAGCAGATGCAACACATCCTGTACAACAGGCATGGATCGACATGAATGTGCCACAGTGCGGTTATTGTCAGTCGGGACAAATCATGAGCACTGTTGCTTTACTGAAGCAATATCCCAAACCCACCGATGCACAAATCAACGAAGTGATGAGTCAGGTGGTATGCAGATGTGGTACGTATGAGCGTATCCGTAAAGCCATTCATAAAGCAGCAGAATTATCCGCCAAATCATAAACACTTGCTATGCGCAGAAGAGATTTTATCAAAATCAGCTCTATGACAGTTGGCGGGTGGACACTCGCACAACTTTTACCTGTAAAAGGTCTTGCAGCCAATGCACTTGAATGTTGGCAGCCTAGTCCCTTGGTGCGTTTATGCCCCGATGGAAAAATCATTGTCTATGTGGTGAAGCAGGAATCAGGTCAGGGTGTACAAACTTCTTTGCCCATGATTATGGCAGAAGAGTTGGAAGCCGATCTGAAAGATATTGTGGTGGAAGCCATGCCATATGATGCAGCCAAGAGTGGGGATTATTCAACAGGCGGTAGTACCAGTACCATCCGACAATATCAGCCATTGCGCAAAGCAGGTGCTACGGCGCGTGAGATGCTGATTGCTGCTGCGGCCAAGGAATGGAATGTGTCTATTGAGACTTGCAAAGCAGAAAGAAGTAAGGTTGTTAACTCTGTAACAGGACAAGAATTTGCTTATAAAGACTTGATCGAGAAGGCCAGCAAAATGCCTGTGCCCAAAGATCCTGCACTGAAGAATTACAAAGACTTCCGTGTGATTGGTAAGCAAGGGCAGAAGAAAACCAATCTTAAAGAGATTGTGAGCGGTAAGATGAAATATGGCATCGATCTCAAACTGCCGGGCATGTTGTATGCGGTGATTGTACGTTGCCCTGTTTTAAATGGTAAAGTGAAGAGTTGGGATCCTGCCTCTATCAGCAAAGTAGATGGTATTGTACAGCTGTTTGAGATGAAGGAAATGGGTGATCAGATTGAAAACAGAAGTGGTGTGGCTATTGTAGCCAACAATCGCTGGAGCGCATTGAAAGCACAACAAAGATTAAAAGTAGAATGGGATTTGTCCAAAGCAGATGCTACGGTTTCTACGGCTTCTTATTACAAACTGCAGGAATCAAAGCTGAAAGAAAAAGCTGATCTTATTTATAACGAGAAGGGTGATGTTGTTACAGATAGCTATGATGCGAATGCAGCCGGTATAGTGAAAGCGGTGTATCGCATTCCTTTTGTGGCGCATGCTACAATGGAGCCGCCCAACTGTACTGCCCAGTTCAAGGATGGTAAGTTTGAACTCTGGGGTGGTTTTCAGAATCCCGGCAAAGTAGCGAGTGCAGGTGCAAAATATTTTAACCTGAAAGCTGCTGATGTATTCATCAACCTGCAACCAATGGGTGGTGGTTTTGGCAGAAAGCTCAGTGCAGATTATGGTGCGGAAGCCATGCAGATTGCCAAAGTGATGGAAGGCAAATCTGTACAGTTGATTTTTACACGCGCAGATGATATTCGTTTTGATGTGTACAGACCTTGTTCTACACACCAGCTGAGTGCTAAGATCAGCGCCAGTAAAAAACCAGATCAATGGCAACACCATATTGTGATTTCACCGGTGATGGATTTCTTCCAGGGGAATAAAGGCAATCCTGGTTGGTTTAGTGCAGAAGCTGGAGGTGGTGCTTATGGTGATATGTATTATGATATCCCACAATTGCGGGCACCCATGACGCGTACGATGCCGCCTGTGTCTTTGGGCTGGTGGCGTTCAGTCAACTTCACCTATAACAATGTGGTGATAGAATGTTTTGTGGATGAGCTGGCTAAGAAAGCAGGAATGGATGGCCTTTCTTACAGACTCAATCTGCTGGCTGGATTACAGAAAGGGCCAATCAAGGGAGGTTCTGTGTATGATCCGCGCAGAATGGAAAATGTATTGAAGCAATGTGCAGAGAAGATTGGTTGGAATAAAAAGCGTGCGGTTGGAAGAGGAGTGGGTATTGCTTGTTGTTTTTACAATCATGCCAAAGCCTATACCGCACATGCGTTTGAAGTAAGCGTGAACAAAGAGAAACAGGTGAAGATTCACAAAGCGATTGTGGTAACAGATATCGGTACGGTGATTGATCCGGATGGATTAACCAATCAGGTACAGGGTAGTTATGTATGGGCCATGAGTGCTTTGATGAAAAGTGAAATCACGGTGTTGAATGGTGCAGTGCAGCAAAGTAGTTTCTTCGATTTTGAAGTGGTGCGTATGAATGACCTGCCACCGATTGATATTACCATTGTGCAGAGTACGGAAGAACCTGGTGGTGCTGGTGAAACCAGTGTGCCATCTGCCATGCCTGCAATGATGAATGCCATTGCTGCTGCAACAAATGTGCGTGTTAGAGAAATGCCGCTGAAGCGCTTGGGCTATAGCTTTGCGAGTTTATAAGATGCCAATAAGCGCTGTAATTGAGCAATGATATTGTTGAATTGAGGATGTGCATTATTGCAAAGTACAATGATCGTCTGTTGTGTATCTATAAAACGGACGATCATTGTTTTATAACCCGGGTTGTCGCCATTGTGTGCAACAATTTTGCCCAGTGTGCTATCTGCATCAAGATCCCAGCCAAAACCATATTGTGATAGTTGCCCATTATTCAAACGCATGGGTTGAAATGCTTCTGCCAGGGATGCTGCGCTAATGAGCTTATTACTGTACAATGCCTGATCCCACTTTAATAAATCTGTAGCTGTTGAACTGATACGGCCAGGACCTTTTCGATTACCCAGCCAAATGGTATAGTTGCTGGATGGAAATGAATCAGCACGAATAAATGCTTTTCTGAAAGGCACATAAATATGGCCTAAGGCAAAATTGCTGAGTACGGCTTTTTCTGCTGCAGTGCGAATATTGGTTTCGCGCATTTTGAGTGGCTGAAAAATCCATTCTCTACTGAGTTGAATAAAATCTTTGCCGGATGCTTTTTCTGCAATACTAGCGAGTAGTACATAGCCTGTATTGCTGTAATCATATTTTTCACCAGGAGTAAACTTAGCAGGCGGTGCATATTGATTGAGGTAAGCGATGATATCCTGATTGCCAGCTACTTTGGATTTGTCCCAATATTTATCCATGATGGCCTGATAATCCGGTAAGCCGGAAGTATGTGTGAGCAAATGGCGAATAGTAATTCCTTTGTAGGGAACGGATACATATTTATCAATGGCATCATCAAACTGTAACAATCCTTTTTCTTTGAGCATGATAATGATCATGGCTGTAAACTGTTTGGATACAGAAGCCAGTTCAAATACATCATTCGCTTCCATTGCAACACTGTCTGCAAAAAGCCGATAACCAAAAGCCTGATGATAGCGTATCCGACCTTTCTCTGCAATCAGGACTGTACCACTGAAAGGGATTTGTTCATCAGCTGTTTGGATGATTTGCGTGACAGATTCCTGAAACTTATTTTGCGCATCTGCAAGATTGCCCAAGCTAATCAGTACAAACAGCAGGAGTATTTTTTTCATCATCAGTGGTTGAATAGTTATTGCACATTTTTTCTGATAGCCATACCAGCTCTGGTACCGATATGTACGCCATTGTCTATCGTCACTTGTCCGTTAACGAGTACATATTGAAAACCTCTCGAAAACTGGTGCGGTTGCTCATAGGTGGAAGCATCCATCACCGTTTCAGGATCGAAGATTACAATGTCAGCTGCTAACCCTTCTTTCAATAAGCCGCGATCTTTCAGTTGAAATTTTGCTGCAGGTAAGGAAGTCATTCTGCGAATGGCTTCTTCTAAACTGATCACTTGTTTTTCACGCACATATCTACCCAATACCCTTGCATTGGTGCCGTAGCCACGTGGATGTGGCACGCCTTGATTGTACACACGAATACTGGCATCCGAGGCAAACATATTGAATGGATAACGCATGATGCGTTCTACATCCTCATCGCCCATGCCATGAAAGACCATGCTGGCACCGCCTTCCATCATCATATCAATCACCGTCTTTACTTCTTCGCTGGCTTTGTGCTTTCTGCCCTTCATCAGGTTTACGGCTTCAATGCTTTTACCATTATAGCTGCTGTCTGCACGAAAGCTGGCTACAACAGGATAGGTGAAATGCTTGAGCCCTCTTTTCCTTAGTCGGTTTAGCATGTATTTTTCTACTTCTTTTTGTACTTCGGGTCTCGATAGTCTTGCTTTTACAGAATCACTTCCATCAGCTAAAATCCAATCAGGAATCAATGTGCTCAGCGAAGTACTGCTAGCAGTGTAGGGATACTGGTCAATGGTTACATCCATCCCCGCTTTGCGGGCATCAATGATCATCTGAATGGTTTGCTTACTTCTGCCCCAGTTTTGTTGTCCGCTTAATTTGAAGTGTGAAATCTCTACTGGCATGCCGGCTTCTTTGCCAATCGTTAATGCTTCTTCAATCGCTTGTGTTACACTATCGCCCTCATCGCGCATATGCGTGGCATAAACACCATTGTATTGGCCAACTACTTTCGCGAGTCTGACTACCTCTTCTGTTTTGGAATAAGTGCCAGGTATATAAATCAATCCGGTTGACAATCCCACTGCACCATCCTGCATGGCTTTAGCCACAATGGCTTCCATACGCTGCATTTCTGTTGGATCAGGATCTCTGCGCGCACTACCCATCACAGCTTTGCGTACATCGTTATGGCCAATTAAACTCGCTACGTTCACTGAAGGTTTCAGTGAATCAATCATCTTCAGGTAAGCACCAATATCTGGTCTGGATAAACCACAGTTACCTGTTATCACGGTGGTAACACCATCGTAGATGAAATTGGTAGCTGCAGGATTGCGGCGTTCATCATCCTCAATATGGGTATGTACGTCGATAAAGCCTGGCGCGACAATCAGGTTTTTTGCATCAATGGTTTTGGCTGCTGTATAGTTGCCCAACTTGCCAATAGCCAAAATGCGGCCTTGTTTTACCGCAATGTCTCCGTAATACCAGGAATTACCCGTGCCATCGAGAATCTTACCGTTCCTGATCAGGACATCTGCCTGTTGTGCATTCAGGGCCAAGCTGCCCAAGCATAGGGCCATTAGGCCTAGAAAGGGTTTCATCATAGCAGAAAGTTAGCCATTCCTGACAGATTTCTGAAGCTTCGGGATAGTCCGGCCCCAAACCTTAAATTTGCGCTCTTTAAGTAGACAAGCATGATTGATAAACTGGAAGCCATTAAAGCAAGATTTGAGCAGATTGGGGTAGCCCTTACCAATCCGGAGATTATTAATAATCAGAAGGAGTTTGGTAGGCTGAGTAAGGAATACCGCCAGTTGGAGAAGATTGTACAGCCATTTGAGCAGTATAAGCGGGTTTTGGCAGATCATGCTTTTGCCAAGGAAAGTCTGCACGGCAATGATGAGGATATGCGTGAGCTGGCTAAGATGGAGTTGCCCGGACTGGAAGAGCAGAAAGAAATGTTGGAAAAGCAACTCACTCAATTACTGATTCCGAAAGATCCGCAGGATGATCGTAATGCGATTCTGGAAATTCGTGCAGGTACTGGTGGTGATGAAGCCAGTTTGTTTGCAGGTGATTTGTTGAATATGTACTTGCGCTATTGTTCTAAGAAAGGTTGGAAGACAGCCGTGTTGAGTGAAAGTGAAGGAACAGTTGGTGGTTACAAAGAAGTATTTCTGGAAGTTACTGGCGAAGATGTGTATGGCACTTTGAAGTTTGAAAGTGGGGTGCATCGTGTACAGCGTGTACCAGCAACTGAAACTCAGGGTCGTGTGCATACTTCAGCGGCAACTATTGCGGTGATGCCAGAGGCCGAAGAAATTGATTTTGAGTTGAAGGATAGCGATGTGAAGATGGAAACAGCACGAAGCGGTGGTGCGGGCGGACAGAACGTAAACAAGGTAGAAACCAAAGTGATGCTGACGCATATTCCAACCGGTACTGTGGTGATTTGTCAGACTGAACGTACGCAGTTGGGTAACCGCGAGAAAGCTATGCATATGTTGCGTACCAAATTATATGAAGAGCAGGTACGTAAGCAGGAAGAAGAGATTTCTCGTCAGCGTAAGACCTTGGTGAGTACGGGTGATAGAAGTGCCAAGATCAGAACCTATAACTGGCCACAGGGTAGGGTAACAGATCATCGTATTGGATTAACTTCTTATAATCTGGATGCAGTGGTGAATGGTGAAATAGATGAATTCATTGAAGCCTTACAGGTTGCAGAAAATACGGAGAAGATGGCGAATCAGTAGTAACTTACTGGTATGAAGCTATCATTCTTATTGCTGCTTTGTTGTTTCTCTTTGAGTATTGCTCAGGCACAACAGTTTTATTTATCGGATGGTACCGGACGAAAACTAAATATTACCACTGAGACATTTGAATCAGAGGGCTCCCCTTATTATCCAGCGTCAGCATATAAGAAGGCTACCGTGTATCTGCCTGATGGTAGGTTTATCCTCAATTTGCAAGTTCGAATAGATCTTTTGCAGCGGCGATTGCTGTTTCGTGAAGAGGAAAATGAATTCCTGATGATCCTGCCTGTTAAAAAGATTTTATTTGAAGATAGTGTGGTATTTGAAACCGGCTATCCTGCATTGGGTAAAATACCAGCAACTGCTTATTACGAAGTACTCGAACATGGTAAAGCGTCTTTGCTTAAATATGCTGAGATTACCTACGTTGATTCAAAAGGCTATTCCAGTAATACTGTAACCAGAAAGTTTGCTGCAAGGGAAACATTTGTATTAAGAAAGCAAGATTCGATGCAAGTATTAACCAATGAAGCCTCAGTGATTGCAGCCATGGATGATCAGCAGCAGGCAATCAGTAAGTTTATTGCACAGAATGAATTGCGTTTTAGGAAAGAGAAAGACTTTCGTGCGGTAGTTGTGTTTTACAACAGCCTGAACTAAAGAGTCGTTTCTTTGAGTTTCTGCTCCCATGCCCAGGCTGTGCGCATCATATCTTCCAGATTGTATTTGATTTTCCAGCCAAGTTTTTCTACTGCAGCGGTGTTATTGGCATATGTGGCAACAACATCACCAGATCTTCTTGGTCCTGTCGTATAGTTTAGTTTCACGCCGCTTACTTTTTCAAACGTATGAATTGCTTCTAACACAGAAATACCATTGCCTGTACCCAGATTAAATACTTCGCAATCAGCAGTGTTCTTGTTTCCCAGTAAGTATTGCAATGCTAATGTGTGTGCGCTGGCAATATCACATACATGGATATAGTCACGAATGCAGGAACCATCCCTGGTTGGATAGTCAGTACCATGCACTGTCATCTGTGGCAGTTTACCGATAGCAGTTTGTGTAATAGCTGGCACCAGATTCATTGGGCGGCCGATGGGCAATTCGCCAATTGTTGCGCTAGGGTGTGCACCAACCGGATTAAAATAGCGCAAGAGAATGGCTGATGCTGCAGTACTCTTGGTGAAGTCGCGTACGATCACTTCTCCCATCTGCTTAGTAGCACCATAAGGAGATTCGGCCTGTTTAATGGGAAAATCTTCTGTAACAGGTGTGCTGTCAGGATTGCCATAAACAGTGCAGGAAGATGAGAAAACAATATGTGGAATACCAAATTCATCAGCACACTTGAGTAAGTTGACCAATGAGTTGAGGTTGTTTTCGTAGTATAGCAAAGGCTTTTCGCAAGACTCGCCCACTGCTTTATAGGCTGCAAAGTGTATGATACCTGTGATATCAGTATGCTCCTGAAACACCGCATAGGTATCATCAAAGTTGCACAGGTCTACTTGGTAGTTTTTGATGCTTTTTCCGGTAAGTGTTTCAACAGCTTTTAATGCACGAATATCTGAGCGGCTGAGGTTGTCGATAGAAACAACTTCAAATCCGTTTTCAATAAGATCAACGATGGTATGTGTACCAATATAACCGCATCCACCAGTAACCAGAATCTTTGCCATTTACCTGTAACTATTTCAGGCAAGATAGGGTATGATGCTGAATTTTTTACAAGATCAGTTTCAGTAAAAAGTAGATAATGGCTGCGAGTGCTGCAGAAACGGGGATGGTCAGAATCCAAGCCCAGAGCAGGTTAACTGTAACACCCCAGCGAACTGCAGAGAGTCGCTTGGTGGCGCCTACACCAATGATTGAACCGGTAATGGTATGGGTAGTACTCACAGGAATACCAAAGTGTTCAGTGAGGTATAAGGTAATTGCACCTGCTGTTTCAGCACTTACGCCTTCTAATGGGGTTACTTTGGTAATACGTGTACCCATTGTTTTAACGATCTTCCAACCGCCGCTCAATGTACCCAGGCCAATTGCTAAGAAGCTGGTGAATGGTACCCACCAATAATCAACTACGAAATGTGAGAAGCGTTCTTTTGAGTCTAAGGAGAGATATGCTGAATTGCCGGTTTGTACTTCGTAAAAGATCACAGCAGCACCAATAATGCCCATTACCTTCTGCGCGTCGTTACCACCGTGTCCTAAACTGAAAGCTGCTGATGATACAAGCTGTAATTTCTTAAACCAGTTTTCCGCTTTGTATGGATTCGATCGCTTGCACAAGTGCACAATCAGTATGGTAATAAAGAACGCAATGAACATACCGATCATTGGTGCAAAAAAGATAAACAGGAAAGTAGGGATTACTTTGGCGTAGTTAATTACATCAATCTCACCATTATTCAAACCGCCTGCATGCGCCAGTGCGGCACCAACAAAACCACCCATCAGGGTGTGCGATGAACTGGATGGAATACCAAACCACCAGGTTAAAAGGTTCCAGCTAATGGCTGCGATGATACCTGCCAATATTACTTCGAGTGTAATAAACTCAGCGTTTACCCACTTTGATACGGTATTACCAATCTTAAATTCACCAATGATAAACTTCGAGATAAAGAATGCAGCGAAGTTGAACACAGCTGCCCAAAGTACAGCCTGGAAAGGGGTTAATACCTTGGTAGATACAATGGTGGCAATGGAGTTGGCGGCATCATGGAAGCCATTGATATAGTCGAAAACAAATGCCAGAATGATAATGATAACCAGAATCGTAAACATGCGGTTGAGTTTGGGCAGAAAGAACTTAAGCGTACTTAATGATGATTGATTCAATCACGTTGGCTGCATCCTCACATTTATCAGTAGCAATTTCCAATACCTGATAAATTTCTCGCTTCTTAATCACTTCCTTGAAATCGTTTTCCTGCTGGAAAAGCATTTCAATACTCATGTCGAACACATCGTCAGCCTGGTTTTCAATGCTATTTACTTTAACCATGGACTCTGTCATTTCACGCAGGTTTTTCATATCGCGCAAGCCCTTCACCGCTTTGCGGATTTCGATAGAACCTTGTAAGATGAGTTCTGTCATCTTCTGAATACCGCTATCGTTTGGGTTAACCTTGTAAAAATTAATTTTTTTGGCAGAGGCGAAAATATAGTCGGCAATATCATCCAGGGCACTGGCCAAATAGTGGATGTCTTCGCGGTCGAATGGGGTAATAAAGTTTCTGCCTAATTCTGTAAAAATCTGATGCGTGGTGTCATCATTCTTATGCTCCAGGTCTTCAATCTGGGCAATGATGCCGCTGCGTTTGTCGTAATCATGCTCATGTACCAGCTCTTTCAGCTTGATACCCATATCGTATACTCTGTCGGCAACTGTTTCGAAAAGCTCATAGAATACCTTATTCTTAGGCATAAATAAACGGCCGAATGTGTTGATTCCCATGCATCAATAATTTGCCGCAAAAATAGCATTATGCCTGTCTGTGGGGGCATTGTACAGACAATTAATAATTTGATAATAATAAGTTAACCGGAAGAACTTGTTTTTCTCTGCTTAATATTCCCGTAACACTATGGTAACATTACAGTAATACATGCCGGATAGTTTTGCCGAATCAAAACGCCCCGCTCATGTTGAGGAAAATACAAGCACCTATTAAGTATTTGATTATCATATGCTTAACTCTTCCAACGGTCATTTTCGGACAGTCAGTTGGAACGCTAACCGGTAAAATCACCAATGCTGCCAACAATGAAGTTCTGGTAGGCGTGGTCATCAGCGGTGAAAAAGGCAATTTCCGTACTTCAGATGTTGAAGGTAGGTTTTCTGCCAAGCTGGCTCCCGGCACTTACAAACTTCGTTTTGCCTATACTGGTTTTAAGACAAAGAATATCTCAGATGTGGTGATTGAGGCCGGTAAAACGACCGAACTCAATATTGTATTGGAGGAAGCAGCTTCTAATTTGACTGAAGTAGTGGTATCTGCCAATTCAGCTCGCAGAGAAACAGCGGCTTCATTGCTGAGTATTCAGAAAAGCAATATCAGCGTTTCTGATGGTATTTCTTCAGAGATCATCAAAAAGTCTCCTGATAATAATGTGGGTGAAGTATTAAAGCGTGTAACAGGCACCAGTGTGCAGGATGATAAATATGTTATTGTACGTGGCTTGAACGACCGTTACAATGTTGCTACCATCAATGGTGCGGTAATGCCCAGCACTGAGCCTGATAGAAGAACGTTTTCTTTTGATGTGGTTCCTTCAAATATGATCGACAATGTGCTGATCAATAAAACGGCTACGCCTGATATGCCTGGTGAATTTTCCGGTGGTATTATACAGGTAACAACAAAAGATATCCCTTTCAAGAACAGTTTTGGTATTGGTATGGGTTTATCCTATAATACCATTTCAACAGGTAAGGATTTCAATATCGGTTATATGGGTTCCATGGATTTCCTGGGGTTTGATGATGGTTCCAGAAAGTTTCCTACTAAGTTCCCTTCAACATCAAGATGGCGTGTTTCCAGCAGGGATCAGCAGATTGGTTATTCAAGGCTGATGAACAATACTTATGGCGATCGTTATGATGGAGCAGCTTTTCCTGCAAGTAATTTACAATTGAACTGGGCACAGAAATTCAATACGGATAATGGTGCCACTTTCGGAATTCTGGCTTCTGTTACTTATCGCAATAGCCAGACGATTCAGTACACAAAGCGTAATCAGTACAACGATATTACCAGCACCAATAACTACTTATTTGATTATAACGACTCATCCTACGCTTTTACCAGCAGTATTGGTGGTTTACTGAACCTGGGATATAAAAAAGGGAAGTCTAAAATAGTTTTCAAGAACCTCTTTAACCGCGTGTTTGAAAATACGAACACACTGCGTGAGGGAAGCAACTTTAATGACCTTCAGTACATTAATAAGGGACAGATCAGCATCGTGATGCAGAAGTCCATCATCAGTTCTCAGCTAGAGGGCGAACATAGTGTAGGTGCTAAGAATAGTAAGTTGAAGTGGAACCTTAACTACACATTTACGCAGAAAGATCAGCCTGATTATAAATCATTACCTTATCAGAAAAGTTTATCACAAATCAATGATAAGTCTGTATTACCTACAGTGGCCTTAAGAAATACATACAGATTCTGGAGTACCTTGAATGAGCACACTTTTGGAGGTAAGCTCGATTACAATACCCAGCTGAATTTCCTTAGTCCTAAAGCGCAGTTTAAAGCGGGTACTTTGGCGCAGTACAAAACACGTGAATTTGATGCAAGAGCTTTTCGTTACGAACAAGCAGGTCCTGTATTCAATACATCATTATTATCTGCTAAACCCGAGAAAGTATTCAGTGATGCCTATATGTACAACGAAGGCTTCTACTTGAATGAAATTACCAACAACACAGACCGTTACGATGCCAACTCTATGCTGACTGGTTCTTATGCCATGCTGGAGAATAAATGGAATCAATTGAAAATGATCTGGGGTGTTCGTGTAGAAACATTTAACTATGAAGTGAATACTGGCAACGTAAGCGGTACACGTGAAGTGATTAAAAAAGATTATCTGGATATCCTTCCTTCACTGAACTTGATTTACAGCCTGAACCAGAAAAACAATATTCGTTTCTCAGCTTCGAGAACTGTATCTCGTCCTGATTTCAGAGAAGTAGCGAATTTCTCTTACTTCGATTTTGTGCGTGCAGCAATCATTCGCGGTAACTCAAAACTGGAACGTAGTCAGAACACCAACGTCGATTTACGTTTCGAAACTTATCCTTCTTCAGGTGAAATCTTCTCTGTATCTGCATTCTTCAAGCATTTCCAGAATCCTATCGAACAGCAGATGTCTGGTGAATCAACTTTTGAATATCAGGTAATCACCTTCTTTAATCCTGCATTTGCATACACCTATGGTCTGGAGTTGGATTTGCGCAAGAAATTATCATTCCTGGGTGAAGGTAGATTCTTAGAGAACACTGTATTCAGCGCCAACGCCGCACTGATGCAATCACGAGTTGATTTGAATGAGGCTGGCAGCTGGGATAAAGACAGACCCATGCAAGGACAGTCGCCTTACCTCATAAACTTCGGCTTCACTTATGCTGATCCAGTTACAGACTGGGGTGGAACAATCTTATTCAACAGAATTGGACACAGAATTGAGACAGTAGGTAAGAATGATATTCCAGACGTGTATGAGAATGGCAGAAGCATTCTGGATTTCCAATTGTCTAAGAAAGTATTACGCAAGCAGGGTGAAATAAAACTGAATATTGGTAATATCCTGAACGCCAAGCAGATTTTCTATAACAACGTGCAAGGTCAGCAGACTAAGCGCGCTTACAATGCAAGCACAGACCGTATTCAATGGTCGAATGTTTTTGGTACAACTTTCGGTCTTTCTTTCAACTACAATTTCGGCCGCTAGGGCTTAACAATTCAATAATCTTCGCTTAACAAAGCCATCATATCTGATGGCTTTTTTTGCATCACTAAAATTACTGTTATGAATTTCCAGAAAAAAGCATTTCAGCTTTTCACCTTAGTTGCTTCAACGGTTATCGTGATGAGCAGCTGTTCCAGCAAGAATGAAGATGATACTGTGGTTGTTCCACCTTCAGTAGATACGGTGGTTACAGGTACATTGTCTGCAAACAAAACTTTGACTTCTGACAGAACCTGGATCTTGAAAGGTTATGTATATGTGCCAAATGGTATTACCCTGACAATTCAGCCTGGTACAACCATTAAGAGTGACATTAGCCAGAAAGGTGCATTGATTGTTGAGCGTGGTGGTAAGCTTGAAGCTGCGGGTACTGTAGATCGTCCAATTGTATTTACTTCTGGTAAAGCAGCTGGTTCAAGAGAGCCTGGCGACTGGGGTGGTATTATCCTGTTGGGTAATGCGCGTACCAACCGTTCTACGCCTCCGGTAATTGAAGGTGGTGTTGACCGTGTATACGGCGGTACAAACGATGCGGATAATTCTGGCACACTGAGATATGTACGTATTGAGTATGCTGGTATCGCGGCTTTCCCTGGTTCTGAGATCAATGGTCTTACACTGGGTGGTGTAGGTAGTGGTACTACTATCGAGTATGTACAGGTTTCTTATGGTAACGATGATGCATTTGAATTTTTCGGTGGTACAGTAAATGCTAAATACCTGGTTGCTGCTTATACAGCCGATGATGATTTCGATTTCGACTTTGGTTACAGAGGTAACCTGCAATATGGTGTTGCTTTGAGAGACCCAGCTTTTGTTGATGCTGGTGATGCAGGTAATGGTGTTGAGTGTGATAACGATGGTACTGGTACTACTGCATCTCCTTTCACAGAGCCAGTTATCTCTAACTTCACTTGGGTTGGTCCAAACAACGCTTCAGGTACAGCTGCAAACCACAACTTCGGTATGCGTTGGAGAAGAGCAACTAAGTTCCGCGTATTCAACTCTATCATGATGGGTTGGCAGAAAGGTGGTTTCTCTGTAGAAAGTATGGGTACTGCTGACTCACTGAAGTCTGGTAGCACTCGTTTCAGATACAACCTGGTACATGCTGTTGCGGATCCATTCCGTCGTGGTTCTGATGCTACAGCCGCTTTTGCTGCTAACGCTGATGTAGAAACACTGTTGACTAATACTACAAACGCTAACGTAAAGTATGCAAGTGCAAATGATATCAATCTGACTGCACCTTTCAACCTTACAGCGCCTAATCTGCTGCCTAACACAGGTTCACCTGCTTTGACTGGTGCTAATTTCACTGACCTGTCAGGTAATAGCTTCTTTACTTCAACTACATTCCGTGGTGCTTTCGGTACTACTAACTGGATGCAGGGTTGGACAAGATTCTATACTAAGGGTAACTAATTTTACCGCAATACTATTCAGCCACTGCTTAACTTGCAGTGGCTTTTTTATGTTCAAAAATTCAAGAGTTATGCGCGTAATTTTTCTTTTGTTGACAATCATTGCAATAGCTTGCCAAAACGCACCTGCAGAGCAACCAACTGTGCAAGAGATTAAAAAGACGGTAGCTGATACAGTGCTGGTGCCGGAGAAACTGCAGGAAACAGATAGCATACAGCTGGTCTATTATCCAGAGCCTGGAAATCAAAAATATAACAGAGACCTCGCCATTACTGATACCGCTTTCATTCGGGAACTCACCAGCAATTTTCGCACAGGAGCCAGTACAGACGCGGCTTGCCAGATGGATACCAGATTGTTCTGTTTTGATAAAGATGGTAACCTGATTAAAACTGTTTACGCAGCTACAAAAGGAGATTGCAATTTCATTGCTTTTACAGGAAATGGCGGAGTTAATTATTATTATCCAATCAGTGAAGCCACTTTAGCCTTTATTCGTCAGTCGCAAAAAAGCTTTAAACTGGATTAATATAAACTTAATGATATGCTCACATGCGGGTAATAAACGACCAACATATTTGCATGGTTAGCAAGTAGTGCATTCATAGCAGTTTATTTTCTCAACACACCGGCCTTCATTTTCATGAGGGCTTTTTTTTAAGGTAAAAGTGAAAAGTCAAAAGCAAAAAGTTAAGTCAAAAGCAAAAAGTGAGAAGCAGCAAGTTGTAATTGAGGATGATTAGCCATTCATGCTCAAACCTCTCGCTTGGTTTCTAGGGTAAATCCAACGGTAGTGCCTACATCCAGCTTACTGCGAATATGAATGGTTTGTCCGTGCGCTTCAATGATGTGCTTACAGATAGCCAGACCAAGTCCCGTACCGCCTACATCACGGCTGCGGCCTCTGTCGGTTCTATAGAAACGCTCGAATACCCTGGTAATATGTTCATCGGCAATACCAATGCCATCATCACTGATCTCAATCAGTACATGTCTGCCATCTGTTTGGTAGATACTGGCCACAATGCTTCCGCCTTCTTTACCATACTTGGTTGCATTTTGAACAAGATTGATCACAACCTGTCTGATCTTTTCCTTATCTGCGAATACATGAATTGCAGGCAACTCACAACCTTTCTTAATCTCGCAGCGAATCTTTTTTCTTTCCGTTTTAATGGATAAGCTTTCGAAAACATCTTTAACTAAATCCTGAATAACGAATTTCTCTTTGTTCAGTGGTTGTTCTCCACTTTCCAGTCGGGTAATTTCATCCAGGTCTTTCACTAAGTTCACCATGCGTACCACATTACTGGAAGCTTTTTCCAGAAAGCGCTTTTGTATTTCAGGATTGTGCATGGCGCCTTCCAGCAGGGTGTCTATATAGCTCTGAATAGCGAAAATGGGTGTTTTAAATTCATGCGCCAGATTTTGTAAGAACTCTCTTCTGTACTGTTCATTGTTTCTGAGCACTTCTATCTCTGCGCTTTTTTGTTCGGCCCATTTCTCTACATCTTCTCTTACCTCATCAATACCTTTCTGTGGTAAGATATACTTATAATAAGTCTCTTCTCTTTTACTGGCTTTGGTTTGATAAATGAACTTATAAATGAGCTTAATCTTTCTGTAAATGAAAGATTCCAGTACAAAATGAATCAGGTAATAGCTGCCAATAAAGTTTAGCAAAAGTGCAATAAGTCCATACCACCATTTCTGTTCTACAATTGCCAGCGCAAAGCCTACGGGCAATGATATGATCAAAGCAGTTAAGGCTGAAAGTTGCTGCGGAGAAAGGTTTTTGTTTTTAAACATGGTGTTAGACAAATCTACACAGCTAAAGGCAGAAACCCATAGAAGATTTACAGCTCAAACTTGTAGCCAACACCTTTAACAGTGGTAATGCAGTCAACGCCCATTTTCTGGCGAATCTTGCGGATGTGTACATCGATGGTTCTGTCGCCAACGATTACATCAGTGCCCCAAACCTGAGATAAAATTTCATTGCGAAGAAAAACCCTGCCTGGTTTGGAAGCCAGTAAGTACAATAGTTCGAATTCTTTCTTAGCTAGTATAATTTCTTCAGTTGCTGTATTCACTAAGAATCTTGCAGGGTCAATTGTAAATCCGCCGATAACGATACTTTTTCCTTCTTCCTTGTCTACTCTTCTGAAGAGTGCGTTAACGCGGCTGATCAGTACTCTCGGACTGATGGGCTTGCTGATATAATCATCAGCACCTGTTTCTAAACCCTTGATGTGCGAACTTTCATCATTCAGGGCGGTTAGAAAAATGATCAAGGTTTTTTTGAAAGCTTCCTGGCTGCGAAGAATTTGGCAAACTTCCACACCTGTTTTACCCGGCATCATAACATCCAGGATAATCAGATCCGGATTGTGCTCCTTTGCTTTGTCAATCGCCTCACTTCCATTCTTAGCCGTGATCACCTCATAATCTTCCACAGCTGTGTTGGCAAGATTGTAACTGATGATCTCAAGAATATCCGGCTCGTCGTCTGCAATTAATATCTTCTTCCTTTTTGGTGCCATGTTAACACAATCTTAGCACAAATTTAATTTGATGGCGCAATCTGCCATCATAAATGGATTATCTAATTGTTAAGAAGAAAGGGATTGCCATTACATTTGCAAAGTGTCTGTCATTGTTCGATATGGTGCTATTCTACTGGCTTTCATCTTGTTTCATACAAGTGTTTCGGCGCAATTGTGGCGCCAGCTACCCACAATCCCCATACAACGTGCCACATTTCATCAGTATATCGAAGATGCCCGATTGGCCTTGTTGAAAGCAGACAAACGAAATGATTCCCTCTTTTCCCCAACAAGAAATGAAGAGCTGAATGCGCAGTTGAATTATTCCTTGAGCAGGTATTTGCATAACCTTAGAGCTATTGTAGAAACAGATACCAGTATAACAGACAATCAGCGGTTTATGTGGCTGAGAGGCATCCGGGATTTGCTGGAACGCTTCACCACAGCATACAAGTCTGGAGCTATCATGGGCAGCCTCTTGCAGGAAACATTAGAAGGATATGAGCAGGCCATGTTGCTCACACTTCAGCAAAAATCAATTGCACCAGTGATTGATGCCTATGATGTGGAAGTAGGTAATCTTATCATGCAAAACTTTGCATTGCAATCATTGGAGGATAAAGCATTACTGAATGAACGATTGCTTTTGAAAAGTTGTGAGCGCTATCCAGACAGAATATTGAAATTTTTAAGCAGGACGCCCGAAGCCAGTATGGCAGATAGCTTACTGATGGAAGCAGCTAAAAGATCACCGGAAGATTTATACAATTATGCAGCAGCATCAGATCTTTTGGGTAAAAGAATTCAAACGAGTAAGGAGCCATTGATTAAAACAATTTCGGCATTCTCTGCAATGAAAAGCGGCAGACTCTTTTTCCCTTTTCTGGATCAGGTGATGAATGGCAAATTGTCAATCGAGCGCATTGAAGCTGCTGTAAAAGACAGTATCGCTTATTACAAATTATTGGTGCAAACCAAGATTGATTATGCGGAGAGAATGCGCCGTGCAGATACACCACTGGCTGTGCAAGCTTTGGATACCTGGCTGGAGCGAAAAGCTACCGAAGACTTTATTGCAGACATCAACGCCTTGCATGATGAAAGAAATCCAGCTATTCGTTTTCGCAAACTGGATAAACTCAATCATACCGAGTTGTACTATCTCGCAGTTGCAGGCGAGAAAGAGATGTACACATCCTCATTTGTAGAAGGTATTTATCCGCGCATCTTTCAACGAATGCTGATACCAAGAGCAGATAGTTTGTTAAGCAATGTTGCATTTGATTTTTACAGACGTTTTATTCGCATTTGTGCAGCATACAATACACTGGATGATTTCTTACGAAGAATGGATAGATCCTATGCCCGTGATTTGATGCGCAGTTTTGCAACAGGATTAGAGAAGAGCCGCTCTTTGGAAGATGCCGTAGATGTAGCGGATGCTTATGCAAGTATTAAAGATGCTGAAATCCGGAATCTAGTATTGGCGCAAGTGGGAGCCAACAGGGCTTTTGCTGAAAAGAAAAGACAACAGCGTGGTGCTACCATTTATCGTTTGCTCGAAAACATATTTCTCTCGCTGGATACCACCAAGCATATTGATCTTACTGCTGCTTTGGGTATACCGCCGGTTTTTAATATGCCGGTTGATAATTTGAAAGACACTGCAGGCAGAGTGGTGATGCATCAGTTCTTTTATGGCGATAAGGATGGTCCGGTTATCTTCAATGCCTTCCTCAATAGTTTCCGAAATCCTAATTGGCGTATTGAGCTGAAGCCTGAGTGGGTGGAAGTATCCAGTGTAAAAGGTGTTCCGGTGATCATTTATGCAAACCGGCCATTAGATGAGTTGCAAGACTTAGATGCACAAGCTCAGCAAAACCTGATTGCTTTTTTAGAGTACAATGATCTGCAACCTGCAGTAACCATACATCGTGGACATAGTTACAATGTTTCTGCCACCATTGAAAATTTAATGCCCAGCTCCAAAGTGGTTTTATTGGGTAGTTGTGGTGGCTACCAGCGTTTAAGTGAAGTGCTGGATATCTGTCCCAACGCGCATATCATCGCATCAAAACAAATTGGTGCAGGCGTAGTGAATCAGATGCTGATCACTGCTATTGCTGAGCAAATACGTCAGGATAAAGATCTCTATTGGCCACAATTATGGGCACAGTTAGAGAAACGATTTGTGGGTCAGACCAGAGAGCGTTTTGAAGATTATATCCCTCCTCAGAAAAACCTTGGTGCCATCTTTATCATGGCTTATCAGAAAGCTTTGCTTCAGCCCTGAATAAAAGGGTTATGTGTTTTCTCATGCCCGATGCGGGTTGGCATTCCATGTCCGTTATAGACGATGGTTTCATCTGGCAGGGTATATAATTTTTTGCGGATGCTGTTCAGCAAAGTTTCATAATCACCTCCGGGCAAATCTGTTCTTCCAATACTTTCCCTGAAGAGTACATCGCCGCAGATAATGAAGTTTTGTTCGGCACAATAAAAGCAGATACTGCCCGGAGAGTGGCCCGGCGCTTCCAGTACCTGTAATACATCCTGACCAAGTTTGATGGTATCGCCTTCGCGCAGAAAATGCAGCGGCCCTTGGTAGTTCTCAAAAGGTAACCCCCATTTCTGGCCAGACGTAGGGGCGTACTCCAGCACTTTTTGCTCATTGGGGTGTATGTGCAATTCCAACCCAAAGGTTTTGGCTACCCATTTATTGCCAAAAACATGGTCTAAATGACAATGTGTATTGAGCAGTTGTACCGGGGTGAGTGATTTGTCTGTACAAAACTGCTGTAATTGCTCTTGCTCGGCACCAAAATAGCAGCCCGGGTCAATAATCAGCGCCTCACCGGTTTCATTATACACTACGTAAGTATTCTCCTGAATCGGACTGAACACAAACACCTTCACTTGCAGCATAATGTTAATTTTACAGGCTTTAAAGGTAAATACCTAACTTTAAAATCAACCATATGATGCCTTAGGCAGCGATTTATCTGCCGGTATCATCATGAAGTAATACAATGTAACCGGGATATGGATTTGATCAAAAGAATATTGTTGTTGTTTGTTGTACTGGTAGGCTTGGGTGCAGGTGTGGAAGCTCAGGTAAATACAGTGGAGTTTGGCAAAAGCAGGGTGCAGCATAAAAAACTAAAGTGGAAATTTTATCAATCTCCCAACTTTAACACTTATGTAGCACAAAATGGAACCGAGCTGGGCAAGTTTGCTGCACAAGTAGCAGAAGAAGAATTGAGCTCACTGGAAAATACGATTGAATACTCACTTCAGCGAAGAGCCAATATCATCATTTATAACGATTACAATGATTATAAAGCCAGCAATGTTGGCTTGGGTGTTGATTGGCAAAGTGCAGGCGGACTCACCAAATTGGTGAACAACAAACTGGTGATTTATTTCGATGGTAACCACAGTAATTTAAAGCGTCAGATCAGAGAGGGTATTGCACGTGTCTTAACCGATAATATGCTCTTTGGTGATGATATTGGTGAGTTTGCCAGTAACCAGGCTTTGCTTGATCTGCCCAAATGGTTAACGGATGGCTATGTAGCCTATAATGCAGAAAACTGGAGCACAGCCAAGGATGATGAACTCAAGAGTGCGATTCTCGGTGGCAGTTACAATACGTTCTATCAGTTTGCATTTGAAAAGCCTTTGCTGGCTGGTCATTCTTTCTGGCATTTCATGGCAGAGCGCTACAAGCCTGAAAGCGTATCGTATTTTCTGTATCTCGCCAGAATGTATAAGAACCTCAATGCAGCATCTCAGCGTATTACCAAAAAGCGTTTCAAAGAAGTATTGGCTGAGTTTATGGAATATCAGAGCGAGAAGTATTCAAGAGATATTCGCCAAAGACGTAATCAACCAAAGGGGCAGGTAGTGGTGTCTGAAGATGTGAGCAAGAATGAATACGTACGTTTCCAGGTAAATCCCAACCCACGCAATGGCTCTTATGCTGTGGTAGAATTCAAGAAAGGCATTTATCGTATCAACCTCTACTATAATAGTTACGATGCCAAAGTATTGTACAAGTATGGTGTAAGAACCAACTTGGGCGATATCAATCCCAATTACCCCATCATGGCATGGGATGGAAAAGGACAAAGACTCTTGGTGATTTACAAAGAGGGCAAGCGCCTGAAGATGTTTGTGTACGATGTGATTGCCAAGTACAAACGCTACAAGCAGGATTTGCCGGAAGAGTTGGATCAGATTACCGATGCAAGCTTTATGCTTGATGCGAATACCATCGTGATGAGTGCCGTGAAGAATGGACACACAGATATCTTCACCTATAAAATTGAAGAGCAAAAGCTTACCCAGATTACAGATGATGTGTACGATGATCTGGACCCAACATTTGTTTCTTTCGCAGATCGCTCAGGCATTATTTACGCTTCAAACAGACCATCATCAGATGCTGTGAACAGTGATACGGTTTTGCCAAGCAGAAATCGTTTCAATATTTTTCTGGTAGATGCACTTAATACAAGTAAGCAAAGACAAATCACCAAGCTTACGGATGCCAAACTGGGTAATGCACGCTATCCCATGCAATACAATACCACACACTTCACTTTTGTGTCGGATGAAAATGGTATTGGCAACAGATGGGCCGGATTTTTCTCTACCAAACGTAATGGAGTAGATACCCTCTTCTTTGTTGGAGAAGATATGCTGCGTAATCCGGGTATTAAGGAACTGGACTCAACATTGAATGCCTGGCAGAAGCAAGAGCCGGATAGTATTGGCTATGTACAGGTGTTCAAGGATTCTACTTATACATTCCCACTAACCAATTATCAAAGCTCTTTGCTGGAAACACGTATAGCAGGTAATAATGGTCAAGTGAGTGAATTGCGCAGAGAAGGCGACCTGAAGTTTCTCTACAAGCTGAGAGTGGATGAGCAAGTGTTGGACAGAAGAAATGTGAATGCCAGACCAACAGATTTTATGAAGCGTCAGATGGATGCGAAAAGAGCTGCTGAGGGCAAGGCGATAAACTATAATGCAAACGCATTAAACAATACAAATAAAGACACGAAGAAGGATGCCGTGTTTCAATCAGAGTTTGAAGAAGAAAATGAAGACAGTCTTGCTGCAGCCAATCGCGTGAACCCGGAACAAAAACTGGCTTCGGTCTTAACCAAGACAAAGTTGTTCAACTACCGAATGAAATTTAGCGCAGACTATATTCTGAGTGGATTTACGAATAATGTGCTGATCAACCGTTATCAGGCTTATGGCGGCGGCTCCGGCCCAATACAATTGAATAATGGTAATGACTTCAACTGGACATTCCGCGTTGGTGTTAGCGATTTGATGGAAGACGTCAAGTTTGTTGGTGGTCTGCGCTTTGGTTTTGATCTGCGCGATAAAGATGTGTTCCTTTCTTATCAGAATTACCGCAAGCGTTTGGATTGGGGCTTTACTTATTACCGCAGTAATGTGACCAATTTCGCCGGTTTCTTCCAAGGTGCATTATCACAGTACAGCTCCATGCTGTTTACCAATATTTATCAGGGTAATATCAGCTATCCTTTCAATGAAACAAAGAGTCTTCGTGTAACAGCAGGTTTAAGAACAGATCGTGGTGTAATCAGGCCAATGAATAATGCCATTGGCGCACCTGATCAATTTGGTCTTTCCACAAAAGATAGTGTTTCTAAATACGGCTTGGCAAGAATTGAATATGTACATGATAACAGCATCAACCCAACCATGAATATCTGGAACGGATTGCGCTGGAAAGTGTATTTGGATGTAAATATGCCGGTAGGTGAGAAAACCTCTGCCAAGGGAAGAAGTACGTTCAACTTAGGATTTGATGGCAGATACTACCACAAGATCTATCGCAATTTTATCTGGGCAGGTCGTGCTGCTGCTGATATCTCCTGGGGCGGCAGAAAAATCATCTATTACCTCGGCGGTGTGGATGGTTGGTTAGGCCCTAAGTTCAATAATCAAAACAGACCAGCACCTGATCAGGAATATGCATTCCAATCATTAGCAGTGAACATGCGTGGCTATCAGCAGAACGTTGCCAATGGTAACAATGCATTTGTGATCAACAGCGAATTCAGACTGCCTATTATTACTACTTTCTTCAACAGACCCATCAATAATGCCTTCCTGCGTAACCTGCAATTGATTCAGTTCATTGATCTTGGTACTGCATGGAACGGTAAATACAATGGCATTAAGCGTCCGGGTGAAGTGGTGTCTACACCAGGTTCACCAATTGTGGTACGCTTGGATGCGGGCGGACTCGGTCCTTTTGCCGGTGGTTATGGTTTTGGTTTGCGTAGCACACTCCTCGGTTATTTCATGAAAGTGGATGCAGCCTGGCCAATGAAGGGTGTTTTCAAAGGATCACCTGTTTGGTATTTTGCTTTGGGACTTGATTTCTAAGTCGCTGGCAGTTTCCGAAAAGTTTCACCAAATTTTATCACTGCTTGTGATGAAAGGAAGCAGCACTGTGCTGCCCGGGGTTATCTTTGTAACGTGCAAGCAACCAACAGAAGACTGATTGTCTTACTGGTTATGCTTTTATCCATCCTAAGCGCAAAAGCACAAACCGCATGGATTAAAGGCATAGTCAAAGACAAGCAGAGCGATGAACCCATACCCTTTGCCTCTGCTGTCTGCATCAGGCAGGGCATTGGTGCCCTGACAGATTCTTCAGGCAAATTTGCTTTTCAGGTTGCATCCATCAAAGTATTGGATACTGTTGAGATCAGGGCCATCGGCTATCAACCAGCACGTATTCCCTTTTCGTTAATCAAAGATTCTATTCCCTTTACTGTTTTAATTGAAGTGCTGCCACCATCAACCGAAGCCGTGGTGAAAGTGAAATACAACAGGGCTTTGTGGTTTTGGCGTAAAATCATGGCGAATAAATACAAGCATGATAAAAAGCGATGGGATAACCTGAGTTATGAAATTTACAATAAGCTGGAACTCGATATTGATAATGTGAACAAAGACAAGCTGAGTAAAAATCCACTGCTCAAACCACTCAATTTCGTTTTCAACTTTATTGATTCCACTTCAGATACCAAGCCAATCCTGCCCGTGTATATCACGGAGACATTGAGCGATTATTACTGGCAGAACAAACCCAGAAGAACACGAGAAGTCATCAAAGCCACCCAAACCAATGGATTGGAAAATGAAAGTTTTATCAAACAATTAGGCGGCACTTATCAAAACATCAATATCTACGATAACACCGTTCCTGTGTTTGATAAAACCTTTATCAGTCCGTTTCATGTAAACGCTGATAATTATTATCATTTTAAATTATTAGATACGCAATACCTAAATAAAAAACGGTTGGTGCATCTTTCATTCAGGCCCAAGCGCAAAGGTGAAGACACATTTGAAGGTGATGCATGGATAAACGATACCAGCTTCGCCGTACAAAAAATAACGCTTCGTCCGCAGTTGGATGCGAATATCAATTTCGTTACCGGCCTGAGCATGATTCAGGAATTTCGTTTGGTGCAAGATTCTGTGTGGTTTCTGTATAAAGACAAGTTTGTAGCCGATCTGGCCCCACTCGGCGAACAAAGACTGAGCTTCAAGGGTAGAAAAACAAGCACTTACCGCAATGTGATACTCAACGATAGTTTGATTGATCAAGAACTTGCGAAGAGTAAGCTCTCAGAAGACATTGTATTGGTAAGACCGGTTGACAATAAACCGGATTCTTTCTGGCAGCAAACCAGACATGAACCACTGAACAAAACAGAGCAGGCAGTCTATCAATTGTTGGATACCCTCATCCACAACCCCACTTATGTACGCTATAGAACCATCACAGAAGTGCTTACAACCGGCACTAAAGATGTGGGCAATATCCGCATTGGTCCCTGGTATTACTGGCTCACAGGTAATGTGTGGGAAGGAACAAGGCTTCGTTTTGATCTGGCTACCAACAGAGGCTTTAGTCATCACTGGCATATCAAAGGGTATGCAGCTTATGGTTTTCGCGATGCCATGTGGAAGGGTAGAGCTGAACTGAAATACTTGTTTAGCAGACAACCCTGGACCTATGTATCACTATCATATAAGTCTGATCTGGATAACGGACAAGTCTATTATGATCAGCTTGGCAGCGATAACCTTTTTGCTTTGTTTGCGAGAAAGCCGGGCGTGCCTTTCAAGTTTCAGCAGATCACAGAAAAGAAACTCAGCTTTTTTGCGGAGACCAATAAGGGATTTTCTTTCGGCCTTGATTTCAACAGTAAGTTCTTCAAGCCCTTGCTCAATTTACCGGAGAAGCAATTATTCCCTGTTGCCAATGGTGAACCACTGAATACATTTGAAGCAAGTCTCCGTTTGCGCTACGCTTATCAGGAACATACAATTGAAGACAATTTTGAGCGCATTAGTCTCGGCAGTGAATTGCCCATTGTGCAACTGAAACTCACCAAGGGTATTGCAGGTGTACTCAATAGCAGCTACGATTACCATAAGCTGGATTTCTCCTTAACGGAGTATACCAAGCTGGCGCCCTATGGCAGTTTGTACACCGTACTCTTTGCGGGCAAAACCTATGGCACATTACCGTATCAGCTATTGGATTTACAACCGGGTAATGAATGGCGTTATTACAGTCGCTACTCTTTCAACCTCATGAATCGTTTTGAATACCTCACCGATCGTTATGCCGGCTTTATGATAGAGCACAATATTGGCAGTGGTATTTTCCGTTTGCTATCGCCCACAAGAAAATTAAAACTCCGTCAGTTCTGGACATTGAAATCTGTGATTGGTGATTTGTCGCCCGCCAATCAGCAACTCAATTTCGTGGGCAATCATCCTTTCAAAACACTGGATGGAAAAATGTACACGGAGATTGGTACGGGTGTAGACAATATCTTCAAATTCTTCCGTGTAGATTTTGTGTGGCGATTGAACACAGGCTTGCAACCCAAAATCAATCAGGAGAAATTTGGTATCTTCTTTGGTTTCCGTGTAGCGTTTTGATTACTTGGTCTCTTCCACTTTTGGGCCCATCAGTTCCACCACTTTGGTTTGCTTCTTGCGCATGCGCATATTCAGCAGTTCCACACCAAAGGAGAAGGCCATGGCAAAATAGATATAACCCTTATCAATATGGCTGCCATGCAGGGGCTCAACACCTTCAAAGAATAAGCTGAAACCCACCATCAATAAGAAGGAGAGGGCCAACATTTTTAAAGTAGGATGCTTATGGATGAAATTCGAAATCCGTTCTGCAAACAAGAACATGATCACCATGGCAATGCTCACGGCAATCATCATGATCTCTACATGATTGGCCAAACCCACAGCGGTGATGATGCTATCGAATGAGAAGACCATGTCCACAATGATGATCTGTGCCATCACTGCACCAAAGGATGCGGCTTTGCTCTTGGATTCAAAACCAGGATCATCGCCTTCTAACTTGTGGTGAATTTCTTTTACGGTTTTATAGAGCAGGAACAGACCACCGGCCAACATGATACAGTTGCGCAGGTTGAATGCATAGTGAGCATCTTTCCAATCGAAACCAAACAATTCCTTATTGCCATTCTGTACCAACCAGCTTAATGCCATCAATAAAGCAATACGCACAGCAATACCTGCAAACATCCAGATGCGGCGGGCCTTGGCCTTGTCTTTGGCATCTTTGAGTTTGCCCATGATGATGGACACGAAGATGACATTATCAATGCCGAGTACAATTTCCAGAATAGCCAGGGTGAGTAAGCTAACGAATGCGTCTAATGTAAGCAGGTGCTCCATAAATTTCTTATTGTTTCAGTGATGCGATTATGAGTAGTTGTTTAGCGTAGTTCCTTACAAATATTTTTGGCGATGGCCGGGCCTTGGTACACAAAGCCTGTCCAAACCTGAATCAATGATGCGCCAAGATCCATTTTTTCCTGTGCATCTGCGCCGGTGAAAATTCCACCACTCGCTATAACAGGGGTGTTGCCCTCCAATCCTTTCACCAAGTATTGCAAAACTTCATTGCTCTTTTGTTGTACGGGCTTACCGCTGAGTCCGCCCATACCAATGGCTTCCACTGCTACGGGTGCTGTGCGCAATCCGGCTCTGCTGATGGTGGTATTGGTAGCCACCAAACCAGCGAGTTGCATGTCTTTGGTTAAGGCAATGATATCATCCAATTGTTCATTGGTTAAATCAGGAGCAATTTTCAGCAGCAAAGGTTTTGGTTTGGGTTTACCCTGATTGATTTGCTGCAGTTCACCGAAGATTTTTTCCAAAGCCGGTTTTTCTTGCAAGGCGCGCAGGCCGGGTGTGTTGGGACTGCTCACATTCACCACAAAATAATCGGCGGTGTCAAACAAGCGGTCGAAGCAAATCACATAATCCTTCCAGGCATCTTCGTTCTCGGTTACTTTATTCTTGCCAATATTACCGCCAACAATCATTTGGCTATTGGGGTGTTGTCTGCGCCAAGCTTCTAATCGGGCTTTCACTGCTTCCACACCATTGTTGTTAAAGCCCATGCGGTTAATCAGGGCCTTATCCGCCGGCAGGCGAAACAACCTGGGTTGCTCATTACCCGGCTGAGGTTTGGGTGTAACCGTACCAATTTCCACAAAGCCAAAACCCAAAGCTTCCAGTTCGCTCAGGTAGAGGGCGTTCTTATCAAAGCCGGCACCCAAACCAACGGGATTGGTAAACTTGAGCCCAAACACTTCTTTGGCCAGGTTTTGTTTGCGGTATTGATAGAGCCCGCTGATCAGGCTTTTGCCCGGGCCAAAATCGCAGACCCCGCGCAGCAGGTTCATAGAAAAATGGTGAACTGCTTCAGGATCAAAGCGGAACAGCAGGTTGCGGATTAAGGGGTACAACATGGCGCGAAGGTACAACAGCCCGGTTTGTGAAAATTGGTTGCATAAACAACTTTTATTGGTGAATTCCCCTACATTTGGAGAAAATCTGTTTGCCATGCAGGAAGCATATATCGTAGCTGGTTTCAGAACCGCAGTAGCCAAGAGCAAGCGCGGCGGTTTTCGTTTTGTACGCCCCGATGATCTGGCCATTGATGTGATCAAAGGTTTGTTGGCATCTGTGCCACAGCTAGATCCCAAGCGTGTGGATGATGTGATTGTGGGTAATGCCGTGCCCGAAGCAGAACAAGGTTTGCAGGTGGCAAGAATCATTGCTGCACGTGCGGTAGGTTTTGATGCACCGGGTGTAACCGTAAACCGTTATTGCGCCAGTGGTTTGGAAACCATTGCCATGGCCACTGCACGCATTCGTACCGGTATGGCAGATTGTATCATTGCCGGTGGTACAGAAAGCATGAGTCTGGTACCAACCGCAGGTTGGAAAACCGTACCTGCTTATAGCATTGCCAAAGATGAACCCGATTATTATTTGAGCATGGGCTTAACGGCTGAAGCAGTTGCCAAGGAATACAATGTAAACAGAGAAGACCAGGATCAGTTTGCGTATCAGAGTCACCAGAAAGCCAAAGCTGCTATTGAAGCCGGCCATTTTAAATCTGGTATTCTCCCCATTACCGTAGAAGAAACTTACTTGAACGAAAAGGGTAAGAAAGCCACACGTTCTTATGTGGTAGATACGGATGAAGGGGTACGTGCAGATACCACGGTAGAAGCATTGGCCAAGTTGAAGCCGGCATTTGCTGTGGGTGGCTGCGTGACTGCAGGCAATAGTTCTCAAACAAGTGATGGTTCTGCATTTGTGTTGGTGATGAGTGAGCGTATGGTGAATGAGTTGGGACTGAAGCCGATTGGCCGATTGGTGAATTGCGCTTCTGCCGGTGTGCACCCGCGCATCATGGGTATTGGTCCTGTGGCGGCGATACCCAAAGTATTGAAGCAAGCCAATATGAACCTGGGTGATATTGATTTGATTGAATTGAACGAAGCATTTGCTTCTCAGTCATTGGCAGTCATCCGCGAAGCGGGATTGAACCCGGATATTGTGAACATCAATGGTGGGGCGATAGCCTTAGGCCATCCATTGGGTTGTACCGGTGCCAAGCTCACCATTCAGATACTGAATGATATGAAGCGACTGAACAAAAAATACGGCATGGTTACAGCATGCGTTGGCGGCGGACAAGGCATTGCCGGAATTATTGAGAACTTGTAATAGACTTAAGATAGTTATTTAAAAAGCAGGCCAAGAGCCTGCTTTTTTCATCTCATAACTTTCCTATATTTTAGAGTTAGTCACTATTTTATGGAAACAAACAGTAGTATTGAGGAGTTATTGGAAAATCTTGATTTGCAAATAAAACTAATTACCCAATTAGGAAAAGAATGCTTGGAAATACCTCCAGGGTTTTACATGTTTGATATCTATACAATAGGAATCTTAAATCGATCTGTAAACATTATCAAAGGATTTTCAGATTTAATACGCAGTAAAAATTTTATAGCAGCGGCGCCATTAGTAAGAGTTCATGTTGATACATTATTAAGATTGTATGCACCGCAGTTGATTAATTTCAATGTCGATGAATTTGCTAAACTCGTTTTTTCTGGCACACCTGTTAGAAATATAAAAGATATATCAAATAAAAACTTAACTGATACATATCTAGTAAGTAAACTAAATCAAGTAAGTGGGTTTGACTGGGTTCAAAAAGTTTATGATACAGGAAACGCATTCATTCATTTTAGTGATCAAACTATATTTGCTTCTATGAAGCCACAGCAAACTGAAATGCATGTAAATTTTACAATTGGCTTACACGATAATTTTATCTCAGATAGTGAAAAACATGGTTCTGTATTTTGGATGAATAAAATAACAGAAGGTATCATCATTTTAACGAATGGTTGGGTCGATCAGAAAAAAAGCTACCTTTAAAATACTGTTAGCAAACGGCTTTGTTCAATTTGGTTTTTAAGTAATGAACAATCCAGCTTTGATAGGTTAATCAATATTTTTATTCTTACTTTAACCAATAAAGCCATAGTTTAGAATAAGGCTATGGAATATTTATTGCTGACCTTTGCAAAGCCCAGAATTTTATGCGCAAACTTAAAATAGTCTAAATTTATTTAACTTTAGATATGGCTAAAACAAGCAGACCACTTAACAATTTCGAACTTGTCGAACATTTTTTGGAAAATGCCTTAAATTATGATTTTGATATAGATGAAAAGTATGGAATTGTTCCAAAGATTGTTTCAACTGAACTTAATATTGAAAATTTCGATGAAACATTAATAAGTGTAAGTAGTAAATCTTATAGAATAGCAAAATACCGTAGCGCAAAAAGCAGACGAAAGCTTCGGGAAACAATTGTTTTAGAATTATTAACTCAAAAGCGGTTAGAAAAGGATGAGGATATTGAGCTTGGAAAAGGAGGAGCTTTTCCTTTAACAACAGTGCAAACTCAATTCAACGCATATATAATTACTGGGCTACCTGCCTCTGGTAAATCTGGAATATCCAATATAGTTGCAGATAAATATGGTGGTTATATACTCGACTCAGATTATGCGAAAAGGAAGTTGCCTGAATTCACTGCATTGCCATTTGGTGCAACGCTAGTTCACGAAGAATCAGATCGAATAGTTTTCGGTGAAAACAATCCTGCTAGATTTAAGTCTTTATTCGATTATTGTAAGGAAGTGGGTGCTAATATAATTCTACCCAAGATTGGGTCTAATTTTGATGGCTTACTAGGGCTTATCGAAATTTTGAAGAAAAGTAATTATAAAGTCCACTTGACATTAGTTGAATTAGATAGGGTTAAAGCAACAAAAAGGGCATTGACTAGATTTGATAAAACAGACAGATATGTTCCTTTAGGCTTAATTTTTGATACATATGCAAATAATCCTACAATCGCCTTCTACAAAGCCATAACACATAGGGCAGATCTGATAGAAAGTTACGGCATCATTAGTACAGACGTTAAGGAAGGTGAAGAGCCTAAATGTATTTTGAAAAGCAACACTAATAATCCAGCAAATTTATTTAAAGCATGAAAAAATTAATAATGTCATCAACTAAGAATATAGAAGTAAAATCAACTGAATACCCTATAATGTATTCTTACATTTACGAAAGAGAGCCACAAGATATTAAAAGACTGTACGAAAAGTTTAAAGACATATTACCCCAAAAAAAGATTGTAATAAAATCTAGAGTTATAACAGGTTACAAAATAGAAAATGGGATTCCTGTTCCTGTATATAAAAATATCAAACCAAAAGCGGCACCTAAGAAAGCGGCGCTAAAGAAAGTGGCACCTAAAAAAGCGGCGCTAAAGAAAGTGGCACCTAAAAAAGCTTAGTGAAAACTACATATAATATTACACAGACAAATGTCAAGTTTTGTACTTGGGCTACTACTGTAGGTTTTTTTGACTAGACTTCCCAGTATCAGCAGAGCTCTTTCAGCCCACGCAAATCCTTAGACGCTGTGGTAATCGTGCACGCAAGCCCAAGATGTTTTTCTTTATCTAATTACTGGTCTTCTTGTTTCTCTGAATATGTCTGCAATCATCACCATATTCGCTTTGGCAGCTTCTTCAATATCGCGCTTATTGGCTCTATAGCCCGGGCCTCTTGCCAATAAACCACTCATGACAGATCGTTCAGAGTGTGGTCTGCTAGCTTCTATTCTTTTGGGGTAAAATTGGTTATTGTGCCAGATGCTGACATCCGTTGTGCAATACACAGAGTACTGAGCTGTTTTACTTACAGAACCATCATTATTTCTTTCGCGGTTCACCGTTTCCTGATTAAAGCCCCCATCAAAACTGTTCACGAGTATCACCAATGCAGGTCCATAAGTTTGCTGCACTTCTTGCACAACAGTTTCCGGTGTTTTCACCGCATGTGTTGTGGTATCTACTACAACAGAAATGGACAAAGCATCTGCTAAGTATTTACTGCCTTCTTTGAAATAGAATTGCTTGATTTCCTGCAACACTTCTTCCCGCTGTTTGGTCATCACCAAACCTCTTGCTTGTATTTTGGCGAGATCAACTAGTACAATCTTTTCAGTATTCAGCGATAATTGTATTTCAGGTGGTTTTTTCTCCATCACCACTTGCACAGATTTGCAACTGTAGCTGCCTGCCACACAGAGCATCGTCATCAAAATCAGTTTCATCCCTTTCATACCATAAAACTACGCCGCAGCTAAGTAGAAAGCGCCTAGCTTTACACCAATAAAATTTGGTTTATGCGTGCGGTTATATGCGTGGATAAAGAGCAGGCACTATCGGTACAAGAAGCGCCTATGCCTCAGGCTGGTCCGGGTGAAGTAGTGGTAAAAATCAAAGCAGCAGCTTTCAATCACCGCGATTGGTGGATACAAAAAGGCATGTATGCCGGCTTGCGCTATCCCATCATTCTCGGTAGTGATGGTAGTGGTGTAGTGCACGCTGTGCATGATCATGCAGATAGTTTTTGGGTGGGTAAAGAAGTCATCATCAATCCAGGTATGCACTGGGGTAATGATCCTGCTTTTCATGCATCCACATTCAAGATCCTGGGTTTACCCGATGATGGCACGTTTGCAGAATATGTGAAAGTGCCTTCGAGTGCCTTGTATCCCAAACCGGCGTATCTATCGCATACTGCTGCGGCAGCCATCCCGCTTGCGGGATTAACCGGTTATCGTGCTTTGTTTACAAAAGGCCAGGTGAAAAAGGGAAGTAAGGTTTTGATCACCGGTATTGGTGGTGGTGTGGCTTTGATGGTCTTACAAATGGCGGTGGCTATTGGTGCAGAAGTATATGTCACCAGTTCCAGCGATGAGAAAATCAACAAAGCCATACAGTTGGGTGCCAAGATGGGCATCAACTATACCATCAGTGGTTGGCATAAATTGTTTCAAAGTGCTACTGATGGTTTTGATGTGATCATCGATAGTGCGGCAGGTGATGGATTCAAGCATTTTATCGACCTCGCCAAATTGGGTGGGCGCATTGTTTTCTTCGGTGGTACACAGGGGCCAATTACTACTTTAAACCCGCAAAAGATTTTCTGGAAACATTTACAGATTCTCGGTACTACGATGGGTACGCCAGATGAGTTTGCCGCCATGGTGCACTTATTCGAGCAACACAAAATTCAGCCGGTGATTGACGGTGTCTATCCGATGGATCAGGCAGAGCAAGCGATTCGTAAAATGGATACAGCCGCGCAGTTTGGCAAAATTGTGTTACAGATAGCAGATTGATATGACATTCGTCATAGGCAGGAGGCAGGGCTATTGGTAGCTTTAATGTGCTAAAATAGCTTGTCATGAAAACCATACTCGTTCCTACCGACTTCTCGCCCGTGGCGAAGAATGCGGCAGAATATGCTTTGGGCTTTGCCCGTCAGATCAGCGCAGATAAAATTGTCCTCTACCACGCATACCAACCATCTGCAGTTGGCGATCCGCTGCTGGCAGTAACCATTACCGATTTTGAAACCATGAAGAAAGCCGGTGAAGACGGCTTGGCTGCAGAAAGAGACAGATTATTGTCGCTTACATCAGCCAATATTGCTGTTGACTTGGTTTGCGAAATGCATTTCTTGGTTCAGGAGATTGATGAAATCTGTCAGCGTGTAGGTGCTAACTACATTGTTATGGGTATTACCGGTGGTGGCGCATTAGAAGAAACACTGATTGGTAGCAATACTTTGGCTGTATCAAAACATACCAAAGTGCCATTGATTATTGTACCTGCTAACGCGAAGTATCAGAACATTCATGAAGTGATGATGATGAGTGATCTGAAAGACATCGCTACTACTACACCTGAAGTGCCTTTACGTAAACTGCTGGATGATATTCAGCCAAAAGTGTATGTAATGAATTTCGATCCGGAGTTCAGGCGCAATACCGATGAGGGTAAAGTAGAAAGCATGTTGTTGGATAATATCATGCGCGATTATCCGCATGAATATGTATTCTCACTGCGTGAAGATTTTTCTGATGCCATCAATGAATTTGCAGTAGAACATGAAGTAGATATGGTCATCACCTTCCCTAAAAAGCATGGTTGGTTTGATGCTTTATTGCATCCTAGTCATACCAAGGAATTGGCTTTTCATTCTGAAGTGCCAGTAGTGGTGATGCACGGATAGTTTTGTTGAATTGAATCTTGTAAGAGGATCTGGTCTAAAAAGTGCCAAGGTCCTCTTTTTGTTTGTCCTGATAGCCAAACTCTTCTTGTTCGGCTAATTCAGGTCCGCCATAAATGCCATATTTCAAAATGGTGTAGACCATCCAAATCACCAGAGCAGGAGAGAAAACAAACATCCAGGCCAACACGCGTAATTCAGCACCTGATTGGTGTAAAATCACATAGACCAACAGATAAAGTGTAACAAGAATAGTGGCGATACGGTAATTGCGCATGAACGTCGCTTTTCATGCAATAACCATGTGCGTAATAGATTGTTTGGCCACACAAGCGGCAAAACACAAACAATTATTTCTACTATACTTAACTAATTCAAAAACAATCAGCTTAGGTATTTGCCTACAATGGGTACACGACGGCCCACACCAAAAGCTTTGGGGCTAACGCGAATGATGGGGCAGAACTGGTTACGCTTGTATTCATTCGTGTTCACCAATTTGAGGATGCGGTCAACCAATGCAGCATCAAAACCCATGGCTTTGATTTCTGCCGGACTCTGTCTGCGCTCTATATATTGGAAGAGAATCTTATCAAGGATATCGTAATCAGGTAAGCTATCGCTATCCTTTTGGTTGGGTCTCAATTCTGCACTCGGTGCTTTGGTGATGATATTGTTGGGGATGATTTCTTTTTCACGGTTGATGTATCGCGCCAGCGCATAGACCTGCAGTTTGTAGCAATCGCCTAGCACACCAAGTCCGCCAGCCATATCACCATACAAAGTGCCATAACCGGTTGAGAGTTCACTCTTATTACTCGTGTTCAGCAATACATAACCAAACTTATTGGCAATGGCCATCAATAAATTTCCTCTGCTTCTGCTTTGAATATTTTCCTCTGCCAATGAGAAAGGTAAACCTTGAAACAGTGGATCCAATGTTTGCAGAAAAGCTTGATAGATATCATTGATGCGGATGATATCATAAGGATTGTTCAGGTTCTTGCTCAAGGCTACTGCATCATCCACAGAATGTTCTGTTGAATAAGGCGAAGGCATCAATACAGCACGCACATTGGCTGCACCTAATGCATCACAGGCAATCGCCAATGTTACTGCTGAATCTATTCCACCGGAAGAACCGAGTATGGCTTTGGTAAAACCCATCTTACCGAAATAATCGCGAATGCCCAGCACCAGTGCATCATAGACCTGTGCAATATTCAATTCAGCTTCTAGTGTTACTGGGTTCAGTTCTTTATCCGGTACGCGACTAGCGGGTTCCAAAATAGCTTGTGCAATACTGCCGTCTTCATGCAAATCAAATCCTTGAACTGATTCGGTAAACATTGGCAAAGCACCACAAAGATTGGCAGCTTTATCAAAAGCATAAGAAGCACCATCGAATACAATCTCTGTCTGACTGCCCACAGCGTTGCAATAGAACATGGGCAGTTTGTATTTCACCACATTGGCTTTGATGGTTGCTTTGCGGTCTTCATCATGCGTATAATCAAAAGGGGATGCACTTAGGTTCACCATAAAGTCGGGCGATTGTTGCATCAACTGATCCATGGGACAAATCTTGTACAATGGATTATCACCCAGGTTCCAAATGTCTTCACAAATGGACACGGCAATTTTCTTGCCTTTGAAGGGCACTACTTGCCAAGTATCGGCTGGTTCAAAATAGCGATACTCATCAAACACATCGTAAGTAGGTAAGAGTGTCTTATGAATTTCTGCAATGATTTGTTGTTCATACAGAAAGAAAGCTGCGTTGAATAAATCCTTGCCTTCTTTGCGCGGGTTTCTCGCAGGTGAACCAATCACCACACCAATGGTATCTGCATGCAAACGAATCTTGTCGATAGCTGCATAGCATTGATCAATAAAATCTTTGAATTCTACAAAGTCTCTTGCCGGATAACCGCACACACTCATCTCACTGAATACAATCAAATCGCCGCCGGCTGCTTTGGCAGATTCAATGGCTGCAATGATCTTATCTGTGTTATAGGCAAAATTGCCGATGTGGTAGTTCTGCTGGGCAAGGAAAATCTTCATGCGGCAAATTTCATGATTAATTGCGAATTTGCCTGCTTTAACAAAATGCTTGCGGGCAATGCACTTTTTTCGCAGTATGAAATACAGTTGGATTCCTGGATTGTTCTTATTGCTGATGGCTTGTGGTGAATCAAAACCCAAGCGGCCCGATGTTTCCAAGATCAAGGCAGCTATACAGGTTGTGCGTTTTGATGATGCGGTCTTCAGTCTGGATACCAATCAACTTGATCAGGGACTGGAGCAGTTGAATCGCCAGCATCCCGGTTTCACCAAAGATTATCTCTACAATATTGTTGGTGCGCCGCCACATCCTGATAGCACCAAGAAAATCCTGACCAGTTTTATCCGCACCTATGCTTCGCTGTATCGCGATAGCCGCAAACAATGGACAAGTTTGGAACCACAGTTAACCGACTTGTCGCAAGCCATGAAATACCTCAAGCATTATTTTCCGAAGTATAGTATGCCATCGCGATTGTATGTTTTCATGGGGCCGATCAATAGCTTCGGTAATATTATTACGGCGGATGGGTTAGCAGCGGGTTTACAATTGTACATGGGCAAGGATTATCCTGCTTACCTCACAGAAGAAGGGCAGGTCTTGTATCCTTATTTCATTTCCAGAAAATTTGATAAAGCTTATCTGGCGGTGAATTGTGTACGCAATATGGTGGATGATTTGTATCCCAATAACAGTATTGGCAGGCCACTGGTAGAACAAATGGTGGAAGCGGGTAAACGTGCTGTATTGCTGGATTATCTTTTGCCGGAAACAGCAGATACGTTGAAGTTGGGCTATACTGAAAAACAGTGGAAGGGTTGTTTGAAAAATGAGGCCAATATCTGGTCCTTCTTTATGAATAGTGATTTGTTGTATGCAACAGATCCCAATCTGGTAAACCCATACATGAATGATGGGCCCAATACACCGGCTTTAGGTCCGGATTCTCCGGGCTTCATTGGTTTGTTTTGTGGTAAGCGTATCGTAGAAACGTGGATGAAAAAACATCCTGAAACAAGTTTGCAAGACATGATGCAGACAGATGCCACTAAAATTTTCCGGGAGAGTAAGTACAAGCCTTAATTGCCCTTGAAGGGAACAATCATTTGAAACGCGGGGATCTTTACCTGAAAAGTGGTTTTGTTGTTCAGATTTTCCATCAGGTAATTACCAAACATCTTACCCATTTCTGAGCGAAGATTGCAGCCGCTTACATATTGATAGCGTTCATTTGGTTCCAGCACTGGCTGCACACCAACCACGCCTTCGCCTTCTACTTCGCGTTTATCGCCATTGGAATCGAAAATAAACCAATGTCTGCGCAGCAGTTTTACAGCAAATCCGTTGTGGTTTTCGATGGTAATGCGGTAGGCAAACATGAATTCATGGTTGAGCGGATTGCTATAATCGCTCTGGTAGAAAGTCTCTACCGTTATTTCCACACCTGAGGAGATTTTGGATACCATGAAATTGATTGCAGGCTAAAATTAAGGGTTGCCGTCTACAAGTCTATAACAAGCTTTGGCGAGGAAAGTTGTAAAAGCAGGGGGCTTTGGCCGAAATTACAACCGCCTGTTTGGATATTTTCCGGCAAATTAACGGTGCCGTGTGCTGTCCGGGCTTAATTTTGCACCACTTCAAATAAAGCTGTATGACGAAGATTGCTGTTGCTAAAGGAGATGGAATCGGTCCCGAAATCATGGACGCTGTGTTGCACATATTTGATGCGGCCAAAGTGCCCCTCGAATATGAATTTGTTGAAATGGGTAAATGGGTGTTCGACAAAGGCTACAGCAATGGTATGACGCCTGAAGCGCAGCAGACCATCGAGAGCCTTGGCATCTTGTTCAAGGGGCCCATGGAAACACCTAAGGGTAAGGGTGTGAAGAGCGTGAATGTAACCGCTCGTAAAACCTGGAATACTTATGCCAATAAGCGCAGCTTCCAGACCCTGCATGGTGTTGACACAGTATTTAGCAAAGCAGGTATTCCTATTGATGTAACCATTGTTCGTGAGAACATTGAAGATACTTATGGTGGTATTGAGCACATGCTCACGCATGATGTGGCACTGAGCCGTCGTTTCATTACCCGTCCCGGCAGCATGCAGGTGATTAAGTATGCATTTGAAATGGCCAAGAAAAAAGGTGCCAAGCGCATTACCTGCGGGCACAAGGCCAATATCATGAAGATTACCGATGGCCTTTTCCTAGAAGTGTTTTATGAAGTGGCCAAGGATTATCCCGAGCTGAAAGCAGATGATGTGATTGTGGATGATCTCTGTATGAAATTGGTGAGCCGCCCCAATGAATTTGATGTGGTGGTGTTGACGAATTTGCAGGGTGATATCGTGAGTGATTTGTGTGCCGGATTGGTTGGTGGATTGGGTTTTGCGCCTTCAGCCAATATTGGTGATCATATCTCCATCTTTGAAGCAGTACACGGTACCGCACCGGATATCGCCGGAAAAAATATTGCCAACCCAACAGCTTTGTTGCTGAGTGGTTTCGGTATGCTGCGTCACCTGGGTTTACGCCAGAGCGCTGCGATGATTGAGAATGCTTTGTTGTACACATTGGAGCAGGGTTACAGAACAGGTGATTTCGGTGATAAGTCGAAACCCGCTTTGAATACAACAGAATTTGCACAGGCCATCATCGATAATTTTGGCAAAAAGCCTGCGCACAATCCAAGACCTGAATTGCCAGATGCACCGGTTACACCAACCGTGTTCAAACTGGAAGAGAACCCATTGATCATGACCAAGGAAACCGAGGATGAAGTAATTGTGGGTGTGGATTTATTCATCGAAAGCTTTGAGCAGCCTACTGCCGTAGCAGAAAAACTGCTGGCACATTGTGGTGATCTGTTCAAGCTGGTGACCATCAGTAACCGTGGTACCCAGGTATGGCCCAAGGGTTCTGTTTTCACCAATCTGGTGAACCAATACCGTTGCCGTTTTGAGAGTGTGGGTGATGCCCCGCTGACCCAAGTAGATATTCTGGAACTCTATAAGCGTACCATGGCCGATTTCAAGATCTGTTCTACAGAAGTACTGAATATGTGGGGTGGTAAAAAAGCCTATAGTTTGGCACAGGGTCAGTAAGACTGAAAATAATGCTGGAAAAGGGGTGTCTCAGACATCCCTTTTTGTTTGATGTTCAAGGTTTTAGCCGTATCATCCACAAAATCAGCACCTGCATTGCCCGCTATGCCATTTTACCTTAATTTCACGGCTCAATTTTAAAGCAAAGAAGCAATCGTTATGGCTGAAGTGATTCTCATGCCCCGTTTGAGCGACACGATGACCGAAGGGGTCATTGCTGCCTGGCACAAACAAGTGGGCGATACTGTGAAGAAAGGAGATTTGTTAGCAGAAATCGAAACAGATAAAGCCACCATGGAGCTGGAAAGCTACCAGGAAGGTGTGCTCTTGCATATTGGTACCCAAAAGAATGGCAAACTGCAGGTGAATGACCTGCTCGCTATTTTGGGAAAGGCCGGAGAAGATGTATCCGCATTGGTTGCACAGCATAGTGGTGGTGCGGCAGCAGCTGCTCCTGCAGTTACTGTAACCATGCCTGCTGCACCTGCAGCTGAACGTGTTGCAGCACCAGCTGCAAGCAATGGTTTGGATATCTCCGCTTTGGAAGAAGTGGTGTTGATGCCACGCCTGAGCGATACTATGACAGAAGGTGTCATTGCTTCATGGCAAAAGCAAGTGGGTGATGCAGTGAAGAAGGGTGAAGTGTTGGCTGAAATTGAAACTGATAAAGCCACCATGGAGCTGGAAAGCTATAAGGATGGTGTCTTGTTATATCAGGGTGCTAGGCCTGGTGAAAAAATTCAGGTGAATGATTTGTTGTGCATCATTGGTAAAGCAGGTATGGATATTACGGCTATTGTAGCTGCCGCTAAATCTGGTGGTAGCGCTGCACCTGCTGCAACGCCTGCACCAAGTGCGGCTCCTGCAAGTGCGCCTGCAGCAGCACCAGCACCTGCACCTGCTGCTGCCCCAGTAGTGGTGAATGATGGTAGAATCTTTGCTTCTCCATTAGCAAAAAAATTAGCTGCTGAAAAAGGTATTGACTTACGTTATGTAAAAGGCACAGGCGATCATGGTCGTATTGTGCGTTCCGATATTGAACAGTATACTCCAGCTGCTGCGCCTGCAACTGCTACGGCTCCTGCAGTAAGTGCAGCACCAGTAGTAACTGCAGTTGGTCAGGTATCATTTGAAGATGTTCCTGTAAGTCAGATGCGTAAGACGATTGCGCGTCGACTGAGTGAGAGTCTGTTTACGGCGCCACATTTCTACCTCACCATGACCATTGATATGGATGCTTGCGTTGCTGCAAGAACACGTATCAATGAAACCAGTAAGACCAAGATCAGCTTTAATGATATGGTGCTGAAAGCAACAGCAGTTGCGTTGAAGCAACATCCTAAAGTTAACAGCAGTTGGTTGGGCGATACCATTCGCATTAACCATCACGTGAATATCGGTGTAGCAGTTGCTGTTGATGAAGGGCTTTTGGTGCCTGTGGTTCGTTTTGCAGATTCATTGAGCCTGAGTCAGATTGCCACACAGGTGAAAGACTATGCACAGCGTACAAAGGATAAGAAATTACAACCGGCAGATTGGGAAGGAAGCACATTCACCATTTCTAATCTGGGTATGTTTGGTATTGATCAGTTTACTGCGATCATCAATCCACCAGATGCATGTATTCTGGCGGTAGGTGGTATTGCACAAGTACCTGTAGTGAAGAACGGTGCTGTTGTACCGGGTAATATTATGAAAGTAACACTGAGCTGCGACCATCGTGTAGTGGATGGTGCAACAGGCGCTGCTTTCCTGCAGACTTTAAAGTCTTTGCTGGAAGAGCCACTGCGTATGCTGGTGTAAAGAATACACTGAAAGAAAAATCCCCCTACGGTATCGCAGGGGGATTTTTTTATGATTTAGGTGCAACGGGATATTTACTGAATAGGGCAGTAGCGGCTTTTTGAATGGCTTCCGGCAATTTTGCATTATTACCTGGCAGCACACCTTCGGCAGTAGACTGCCAAACCATTTCATTGGCTTTGGCATCAACCAGGTGTATGGTTACTGTACCATCCCGATACCTGCCTACTTCAATATTCTGGCTTTTCCATTTGTAGTTGCGCTGACCAACATAATAGGGTGCGCCATCTTGCATGAAATTGGTTTGTCTGGTTTGTATTTTTTCTTCAATGGCAATACCAATGTTCACCAATAAATCGGCCTGCGATTGTTTTACTGTCAGACCCCTGTTATTGAGTTCTTTTGTGATCGCTTGTTTAAACAATTCTACCCTTTCTGTAAAACCCTTGCTGATGGTATCACCTTGAGCAGAGAGTTGGTAGAAAGCAAAACTTTTGTATTGACTAAGGTTAGCGCCGGGGCTGGTTTCAGCCACCACTTTAATAACGGGTGTGCAACTATACACGAGTAGTCCGGAAATTAATCCCAGCAAAAGCTTCTTGAACATGGTAAACGATTTAAGATAAAGGTACAACTACTTCAATATGTGTGCCCTTGCCCGGTGCGGTATCCAGTAAAAAGCTTCCACCCATAGCAAGCGATCTTTCGCGCATACCTAAAACACCATGGTGCATTTTGGTATCAATGGTGTCAGGAACAAAACCGATACCATCATCTTGTATAGAAAGTCGGATGGTATTATCTGTTTCATGCAAGGCTATATAAATATTCTTGGCTTGTGCGTGTTTGGAGATATTATTGGTTGATTCCTGAATGATACGGAATAAGCCAATCGTAATGTTTTCAGAAAACTGACGATCGTCTGGTATGGCCAGATCAAGTTCTATGTTGATACCGCTGCGTTTAAGCAAAGTGTTTTTCATCCAGGTAATTGTTGCAACCAGGCCAAGCTCATTCAACATAGTTGGGCGAAGGTTATTGTATAATTCTCTGGATATTTGAATTGTGTCGTCAATTAATGTATTGATACTTTGAAAAGCGTGTTTTTGAATCTGGTGTTCTTTAACCAATTTCTTCTCGGTGAATGCTGATTCCATTTTGAGCACTGCCAGTTTCTGGCCCAGTTCATCATGTATTTCCTTGGCTATTTCCACTCTTTCTTCTTCCCTGATTTCCTGTAAGTGTGTTGCCAGATTGCGCAGATCCTCATTTGCTGTAGCCAGTTTTGCGGCTGCTTCTTTTTCTTCCCGGATATCAATAGCTGTTGTTGACAGATAGGTGGGTTTGCCATGCTTATCCTTGTGTAAAACTATTACCTGTTTGATGGGTATTTCAACGCCTGATTTGTCAACGATAACACTTTCGCCTGTCCAGCTACCATGCTTCATGGCTTCTTGTAAGGCAATAGCTTCTAATCTTTCCTTCATCACATCTGAGTGAAGATCTCTGATATTCATTTTTGTGAGGTCTTCATTTTCGCCAAATCCAAGAATCCTTCTTCCTGATCTGTTTAAAAAGATGATACCACCTTCAAGATCACCAATGCCAACAATGGCTTCAGTGTTGTCGATGATATCTGCCAATCTTTTAACTTCTTCAGTTTTTTTATTGATTTCAGTTAGGTCAAGTGCTTTCATGGAGTAGTGAATCTCACCACTGGTATTATCATAGTGTTTCATGACTACCGCCATAGTAGGAATTTGTTTTCCAGACCTACTTGTATGTACAGTTTCAAATTGAATAGTAGTGTTATTTGTTATAGAGGCGATATATTTTTTTATTTTCTCGTACTCTACCGAATCATGCGCATCTCCAATAGTCATATTGCTGATGTCTTCGTCAAGAGGGATTTCTAATGCATTGCGCATGGCGTTGTTCATGAAAACAAGTTTCCCGGATACATCTGCAATAGCCGCCCATGCCGGACTGGCTTTGATGATGTCATCCAACCTTCTTACTTCAGCTTCTTTACGGCGACTTTCCGATATATCAAATGCGGTAAGCAAAACAGTCTGATGGTTGTTTTTCCCATTGTTTACCAGCGGTAGAAAATTACAGAGATAGATGATTGGTAATTCGCTGTCAGATAAATTAACTGTCAGTTCAAGCTCTATTGTTTCCTGCTTTTCCAAACATTGTTTAACTGCTATATTGATTTTGCCATCGTCTGCAAATTCTACACATTCTGCCAGTGGGTGGCCTATCAGGCTTTCAGGTGTTTTGCCTGTTCTGCTCTTGTTAATGGTAATGATATTGCCAAATTCATCCAGCTCAGCAATAAACGCAGGAACACTTTCGAGAATTTTCTCCAGTCTTTGTTTGGTTTTAGACAATTCTTTTTCTTGTTCCTTGATGGTAGTGATATCAGATGTATTGGTAATGATACCGGTAACAGTATCATCCTTAATAATTGGTTTCAGAATACTGCTGAACCAGAATTTCTGACCGGTACTGCTGATATAACTAAATTGTCTATAAACAGTTGCCCTGGTTTCAATTACTTCTTGAAGCGTTTCTTTTGTTTCCTGCTGCATATTTTCGGGCAGAATGCCTAAGAGGTTTTTGCCGATTACATGCTCTCTTTGGAATACATCAATATTCTTATTCAGATCCAATATGTTGCCTTCTTTATCCAGCGAAACGATATAGGAAGGTGTATTCATGTATAAGAAATCCAGTCGTGCATTATTTTCAGTTAAGTTCTTCTGCAGCATTTCCCTGTAGGAGATATCTGTCAAGATGGCTAATAATTTTTTATCAGCCATTCTCGATACCCTGATTTCAAAGTGAACTACTGTACCGTCTTTTCTTACGCCCCTTCTTTGTGAAAATAAAAAGCCAGTCTCAGGTACTTCATGATATTGCAGTGGATAATATTGTACGTCCTCTGGCAACATGAAATCGTACAGATGTTTTCCGATGGCTTGCTGAGGCGTATAGCCGGTTGATTTTTCAACAGCACCATTACAATCCCAGATATAGCCATTTTCATCTGTTACGGCAATGATGTCCGGACTATTTTCAATCAGTGATCTGTATTTTTCTTCGCTTTGCTTTAGCGCGAGTTCTGCTTCTTTTTGTTTGGTTGTGTCTTTGAAGAAAAACGATATACCGTTTTCGGAAGGATAAGCATTGAATTGCATCCATTTATCAAAACCATTCAGGTAGTAATCGAAAGTGATATTCCGTTTTTGATCAAAAACTCGTTTTACTAAGGACTCTAATCTTTCTATAAGTCCTTCGTCATTCGATCTATACCAAGGCTTCTTGCCGATTACATCATCCCCGCCCAATAAATTCTTTGCATATTGATTCGCATAGGTGATTTCAAAATTATTATCGAGGGAGATAATACCATCTGTGATGCGCTCATTGTATTCCAGCAGTTCTTTCTTTCTGAGCAATAGTTCTGTCATCAGTTGCTCATTGGCCTGCTCTAACTGGTGTTGCAGCTTAACAATATCTGTTATGTCTTTCGAAGTACATACATAATTCTCTAATTGCCCATCAGCGTTAAATAGCTTAGTAATTGTGTTCAGGGTATAGAAAATGGTACCATCTTTTTTATAATCAGTTGTTTGAAAGCTGATTTTATTTTTTGTTTTATTCTCCTCTAATAAATACTCTTTTAGTCCTCCCGCATCTACTGTAAATCTGCTGATCAGTTCAAAGATATTTGTGCCCAGCATTTCCAGTTCTGATGGGCCATACCATTCTTCGGCGGTTTTATTCCATAAGTTGATTTTAAATGATGGATCCGCTCCAAAAATGGCTTCATTGCTATTACTGGTAACAGTAGCGAGGTATTTATTTCTTCCAATATTGTCTTGTAAGCTTCTGATATTAAAGAAGAGATAAACGAGCAGAATTAATAGAATGGCTAATGAGAAAATACCAATATTCCTGACTTCACGAACGGTATTGTTGTACAAGCTACTCTCTGAGTCATGATTTTCGTAGAGTAAGTTGCGTATCGTGTTCTCAATCGACATTACATGATTGTTAAGTGCTAATTCCGTGTTTAGCCAATTTTCTAAAGCGTTTGTTTCGGGTTGCTTAGCCTTTCGAATTTGTATTATGCGAATGGCTTGTTTGTGCAGATCGTTTGCTAAGCTGTCAATACCAGATAATTCAAGTGCTATTGGTATTGTTAGTAGGAGGGAATCAATTTTTATGACGCTAACCCTGTTCTTATTTTGTAAGCTCGCTACCTCCAGAATTAAGCTATCGCTTTTAGTATCAGGTAGTAGAGCTTTACGGATAACGATGTCATTAGCATGCACAGATTCTTTGATATCTGATAAGTCGCGCATGATCAATAAGAGATTCTGATGCGTGAGACTTTTCTCGTAGTTCTTCTTGAGTTTGTTGCTGGCTGTAACGTAAATAAACAGAAACGACATCACTACCACACAGAATATGGCAAACGTTATCCATTTGAAGTAGGGAGCCTTCATAATGAAAGTCTAAGTTGCACAAATTGTCCTACTGAAAATATGACTTATTTCAGGGTTTTCAATGTAGTCAGATAACTATGCCATGTAGTGTACCAGGGCTTAAAACTCGCAGCCAATAGGTGCACCAGGGGGCAATTCTCTATGTTGTGGTAATTGTATCTCCTTTGGTTTTTCGATTCTTTCAATTGCATAGCGATACAAGTGTTTCCTGCTTGGATCGCTGTTTAACTGCTTGTTACAGAGTGCTTTCAATTTTTCCAGACGATCAAAGCAGATTGCTTTAACAGCATAATTGCTGTTTTCTGCCTGACTTAAACCCAGTGTCCATGTCAGAACCATCTGCGCTGTCTGCATCTGCACTTCTCCCTGAATTCCTTTTTGCCAAGGTCTTTGCCAGGTTTGTGCAATAATTGCATCCAATACATCATCCCAGCCCGGCGTATTGTATTGGGCTTTCAATTGTACCAGTCGGTTAGCTCTTTCAGTATTAAACAAGAATCTTAAGGTATAATCTGTTAATGCTTCCGCGGCAGCAAGTCCATCGAAGCTCATACCGGTTCTTTTTGGAAAGAGTTCCCCCACATTGTAATACATAGGCGGTCTTGGTGGAATCATCGCTGCAATTTGAGGCGGTATGGTGAGCACATCTGGTGAAAGACAATACAATGCTGCATCTAGGGCTCTTTGTTGTAAAGCTGTTTCGAGTGGTTTGGGTTTTTCCTGATTACCTCCGCGCACACTGTAATCATAGTACATACCACCAATCAATTTGGTAACAGCTTCTACCTGATAGCGATGATAATTATACACAGGTACCAAAACTTCTTCCAGTCTGCTTTCAGGGGTATTGGGTCTGATGGCTTTTTCTGAGAATTGTGCCAAAGCCTTTTTTCTCACCTGCAAAACATTGTTCAATTCCACAACAGGGTCTTTGCCATTATCCCATAGATGCGCATAGGGATGAAAACCACTTGCTGCTCTCGCATCTGCATCTGCAATATAGCGTAGCCCCATTTTGGTGTTTTCTTCCAGCAGGTTGCGCAAAGCGGCTGACTCATTGGTACCAGGAGGGAAATCTTGATAGCCATAGATAATGGCGCGTTTATCCCATTCACCTATTTCATTGGTATAGACTTCACTGAAATCGATTTCGCCTTTTGCATTCAATGTTACATTCGGATGCGGGTAATCCATAACGGATGCCCGGTTATTATAGCTGGATGCATAATTGTGCATTAAGCCAAGTGTATGGCCTACTTCATGTGCAGAGAGCTGACGCAAACGTTGCAAAGCTGCCTGACGCATGGTCTCGGGCACAGGCTTACCAGTTTCATAGGGTGATAATAGTCCGGTAAAGATCAGGTAGTCTTGTCTCACCCTTAAAGAACCCAGAGTTACCTGTCCTTTAATAATTTCTCCTGTTCTGGGGTCAGTAACGGAAGCGCCATAGCTCCAACCACGGGTAGAACGGTGTACCCAGTTAATCATGTTATAGCGGATATCCATCGGATCAGCAGAGTCTGGTAATACTTCTACCCTGAATGCATTGATGTATCCTGCTGCTTCAAAAGCCTGGTTCCACCAACGGGCACCATCCAGTAATGCAGAACGAATTGGCTCGGGTGTACCGTTATCCAAATAATAAATGATGGGTTTTACGGGTTCGCTTTTGGCAGCTGTAGGATCTTTTTTCTTTAATCGGTGTCTGGCAATAAGCAACTGTTCAATCGGCATGGTGAAATCAGAACTATAATCAAAATAGCTGATGCCGAAATACCCACTGCGGATATCATAAGCGCGTGGGCTGTATGCTTCATCGGGTAATTGCACAAAAGAGTGGTGCATGCGTAATGTAATAGCATCAGCCGAAGGCGTTACACTGGTTACAAACCTGCCTGCATCACTACCACCTGTGAAAGTGATGGTTGCTTCAAACTCACTGTTCAATGGAAAGTTGCGGGTATTGGGTAAATACATAGCCGATCTAGCTTCATTGAAAGCATAAGTGCCTTGACGCATCATCCTGATTTTATCGGCTACACCATGTGCATCACGCAAGAAAAATGCTGTGGCATCCACCAATACTTTATCTCCCTCTTCAGTATCTGCCGTGAAACTGAATATGGCAGATTGCGCAAAGGATTCTCTTACTGCTTTTTGCTCTCTGGGGTCTTTGCTGCTGGCGCGATAGGCATAATTGGGTTGAATCAACAAGACTTTCTTACCCACTTTGGTGAAATAGACGATGCGTGTTTCATCGAGCTGGCCTCTGTCCAAACCAATATCATTAGAACCCAAACCTGCCGGGAGTGAGTTTACATAGAGAAACTCCTTATTCCACTGATCAACCTGCATCCATATTTTACCATTAGTGGCATCCCACCAGAAAGTAAAATAGCCATCATACCGTTTCCAGTCTTTGGTTTTGTTTTGAATAGGTGATTGTGCCTGCGTAAGCAGTATGCTACAGATAAAACTGAGCAGCAGCATAAATTTTTTCATGTGGAGAGGTTATGGGTTGAATTGGTTGGAGACTGCATAAAAAAGCCAGCGCATGGCTGGCTTTAATCATATAGTTTTTTGCGCTTAAGAAGCAGCAGGTGTATCAGTGCTTTCAGCTACTGGTGCCGCAGGTGCTTCAACTGGTGCAGGAGCAGGAGCGGGTGCTGGTGCGGGTTTAGGCGCTTTTTTCGCAGCAGGCTTTTTTGCTTTAGCAGCTGGTTTTTTTGCCGCAGGCTTTTTGGCTGCAGGTTTTTTAGCGGCTGGCTTCTTAGCAGCAGCTTTTTTCGCTACTTTTTTCTTAGCTGGTGCTTTCTTTTTTGGTGCGGCTTTCTTCGCAGCTTTCTTTGCTACTTTCTTCTTTGGAGCTGCTTTTTTCACAGCTTTTTTGGCAGCTTTTTTAGCAGGCGCCTTTTTCTTTGGAGCAGCTTTTTTCGCAGCTTTCTTTGCTACTTTTTTCTTAGCCGGAGCTTTTTTCTTTGGGGCTGCTTTCTTTACAACTTTCTTGGCAGCCTTCTTCTTTGCTTTTGCCATGATGGTATTAGTTTGAGGTGTGAAATTGTTGCCTGTTAAGTTAGAGATTATCTTTTGTACACTACAAATTTTTTTAAAAAATTATTCAAATCATTTTGCTGCAAGTGTGCACAAGCTTCAAAAAGAATAGAACTAATTTGCAGTATGGAACAAAAGAAAACCCTGGTGCTGGGTGCATCAGAAAATCCGGGTCGCTACAGTCATATGGCGGTTCAGTTGCTGCGCGCCAAAGGACATCCCGTTGTTGCGCTTGGAAAGAAAGCCGGACAAGTAGGCGATACCATCATTGATACCGGAAGACCGGAATTGCAGGATATTGATACCATTACCTTATACCTGAACCCGGATCATCAAAAAGCTTACTACGATTATTTGATTGCTTTGAAACCCAAACGCATCATTTTCAATCCCGGTACAGAAAACGAAGCATTAGAAGATCTGGCACTGACCAATGGCATTCAACCCGTGGAAGCTTGTACACTGGTGCTGCTGAATACAGGTCAGTATTGATAGCGCATGATGCAACCGCAACGCTATATTGCCCATCTGGATCTGGACTCCTTTTTTGTGAGTGTGGAATTACTGAATGATCCTTCTTTGAAAGGAAAGCCGGTGGTAGTTGGGGGTAGTCGAGAGCGAGGTGTGGTATCTGCAGCCAGTTATGAAGCCAGAAAATATGGTGTGCGCAGTGCGATGCCGATGAAGCAGGTGCTGAAGCTATGCCCGCAAGTGATTGTGCTCAAAGGTACACGAGGCGAGTACGGTCGGTACAGCCGCTGGGTTACCGATATCATTGCAGCCAAAGCACCGTTATTCGAGAAAGCATCCATCGATGAGTTTTATATTGATCTCACGGGAATGGATAAATTCCATGATCCTTATCGGTGGACCATTGACCTGCGTCAGGAAATTATTGATCAAACCGGTTTACCCATTTCATTCGGACTGGCAGCCAACAAACTCGTGGCGAAAATTGCTACCGATGAAGCCAAGCCCAATGGTTATCTCTTTGTGCAGCCCGGCATGGAACAGGCTTTTCTAGCCCCCTTGCCGGTGAATAAAATACCCGGTGTAGGCGAACACACCCATATCAAGCTTCAGCAAATGGGTATTCGTGCGATTGGTGATATTCTTTTGCAGCCTCAAACGCTATTAGAAAAGCAATTGGGTAAATGGGGCACAGAGCTTTGGCAGAAAGCGCAGGGCATACACCATAGTGAAGTACATCCCTACCATGAGGCCAAATCAGTTTCAACTGAACAGACTTTTTCTGAGAATATCAAAGACACAACCCAATTGCTGAAACACTTGGTGAAGATGACGGAGAAAGTTGCTTTTGAATTGAGGCAGGATGGGCAGATGGCCGGTTGTATTGCAGTTAAAATCCGTTATCCGGATTTTGAAACCACTTCCAAGCAGTTATCCATTCCGCATACGTTTAGTGATGACGAGTTGATTCCTATAGCGAAACAATTGTTTCATGATTTGTACCGCAAAGGACAACCGGTTCGTTTGCTGGGGGTTAGACTCAGCGATTTCTCAACCCAAGCTACACAGGGCAATCTGTTTCAGGATTCGGGTAAGAAGAAAGGCTTATACAAAGCCATCGATGAGGTGAAGAATAAATTTGGGAAATCAGCCCTGAAGAGAGGTTCTGCTGATTGATTATTTAATGCCTGTCCATTAAATCCGCAAGTGTCTTTTTTTCCAACACCGCTAATGTTGCATCGCGCGTAAGCGCCATTACTTTATTGACTCCACAGGTTTTCTCATCACAGTCGGCACATTTTTCATAAAAGTTCAGACTCACGCAGGGTAGTAGGGCTATCGGACCTTCCACCGCACGAATGGCTTTGGCCACACTGATCTTCTTGGGTGCTTGCTTTAAAAAGTATCCACCACCCTTACCCTTTTTGCTATCCAGCAAATCATGGTGTTTCAGGTTGAGGAGAATGCTTTCTAAAAACTTTAATGGAATTTGTTTGTGTGCAGCAATATCTGCAATCAGGACAGGCCCCTCGGCGTAATGCTCAGCCAGATAGCTTAGTGCTTTGAGGGCGTATTGTGTTTTCTTGGAAAGCATTGCAGCAGCAAGATAACAAAGATGGATATTCCTGAAGGAGGTGAGTAAATGTTAATTTTCAGTCTACTTATTTGGTAGACTAATATTTTATCTCTTTTTTTGTTGCAAAAGCAATCATGAGTTTACGATTAGGCGATATCGCGCCGAATTTTCAGGCGCAGACAACAGCTGGTCCCATTGATTTTTATGAATACCTCGGTAATGGTTGGGGTGTGTTGTTTTCGCATCCTGCCGACTATACGCCTGTGTGTACTACAGAATTGGGTAAAACGGCGCTGCTGCAGGAAGAGTTTGCCAGAAGAAATGTAAAAGTGCTGGCTGTAAGTGTGGATGGTTTGGATAAGCACCATGGCTGGATTCATGATATCAACGAAACACAGCATGTGTCTGTTGATTTTCCCATCATCGCAGATGAAAACCGCATTGTGGCTGGTTTGTATGATATGATCCATCCCAATGCTTCTGAAACTTTCACTGTTCGTTCCTTATTTATCATCGGTCCCGATAAGAAAGTAAAGTTGATCATCACTTATCCGGCATCTACCGGCAGAAACTTTTATGAAGTGCTGCGCGTGATTGATTCTTTACAACTGACGGCGAATTACAGTGTGGCTACGCCAGCCGATTGGAAAGATGGCGAAGATGTGATTGTTGTACCAGCTGTAAGTACCGAAGATGCGATTCAAAAATTTCCGAAGGGGGTGAAGGTGGTGAAACCCTATTTGCGGTATACACCACAGCCAAATAAAGGCTAGTGCTATGAGCAAGCAAGTGAGCCGATAGTCCCCACAGTACTGTGGGGACTTTTTCTTTTGAATCTGTATCTTACAGCAAACAACCGCACATGAAAAAACTCCTTTTGGGGCTGATGCTCCTCATGGTTAGCTACAATTATGCCCAGCGTACACTCATTCACTGTGGTCAGCTCGTGGATGTAAAGCAATTGTCAGTGTTAAAAGAAATGACCATTGTAGTGCAAGGCAAACAGATTGTGGATGTGCAGAAAGGATTTACTGCTGCTCAGCAGGGCGATCAGGTGATAGACCTGAAACAAAGAACTGTAATGCCCGGTTTGATTGATATGCATGTGCATATGGAAGATGAAACCAGTCCTACCAAATACATTGATGGATTTACCTTGAACCCTGCTGATTACGCATTCAAATCGGTAGTCTTTGCAGAACGCACCTTAATGGCAGGCTTTACTTCTGTACGTGATCTGGGTGGTAGTGGCGTGAATATCTCCTTACGTAATGCCATTGCCAAAGGCATGATCAAAGGCCCAAGGGTTTTTACTGCAGGTAAAGCTATTGGTACAACGGGTGGTCATGCAGATCCTACGAATAATTATCGCAAAGATTTGATGGGTGATCCTGGTCCGGCCAATGGGGTAGTGAATGGTGTGGATGATTGTAGAAAAGCAGTGCGCCAGCGATATAAAGATGGTAGCGATTGTATCAAGATTACTGCAAGTGGCGGCGTATTGAGTATGGCGAAGAGCGGAGAAAACCCACAATTCACGCAGGAAGAAATTGAGGCAATTGTGGCTACAGCAAAGGATTATGGATTTAAAGTAGCTGCGCATTGCCATGGAGCTGAAGCCATGAAGCGTGCGGTATTGGGTGGTGTAAACTCTATTGAGCATGGTACTTACATGACTGAAGAAGTGATGGGCTTGATGAAGCAGAAAGGCACTTATCTGGTTCCTACTATTACTGCAGGAAAATCCACAGCTGACTCAGCAAAAAAGCCCGGTTATTATCCGGAGATTGTTGCTGCTAAGGCATTGGTGGTGGGCAATTTCATTCAGGGCACTTTTTCGAAAGCGTATAAAGCGGGCGTGAAGATTGCCTTCGGTACGGATGCGGGTGTATTCTCTCATGGAAAGAACTGGATGGAGTTTGTGTATATGCATGAAGCAGGTATGCCGATGATAGAGGCGATTCGTGCGGCAACTTTGTCTGCAGCAGATTTATTAGGTGCTGATCAGATTGGCGTGATTGAAAAAGGGAAGTTGGCAGATATCGTAGCTGTTGAAGGCGATCCGATCAATGACCCTAAAGCAATGGCAAATATGAAGTTTGTGATGAAAGAAGGGCAGGTGTATAAACGTTAATTCTTGCTGCCTTTCGTATACTCATAAATCAACGCATAAAAATCATTAGGATTGAATGGTTTCATCAGGAAATCATTCATCCCACTGTCTTTGGTTTCAGTCACAACTTCCGGTTCGGATGAGGCTGTTAGTGCAATGATGGGTATGGTTTGATTGAATTGTCTGATCTGTTGTGTGGCTTCCAGTCCATCCATTATGGGCATTTGGATATCCATCAATACCAAATCATACTGTTCTTGCTTAATTTTTTCAATTGCTTCAGCGCCGTTTATGGCGCTATCGCTTGTGGCATTGGCATTCGCCAGCATTTGTTCAGCAACCATCGTGTTGAAAGCAATATCATCTACGATTAACACATGTACGCCAGTAAGGTCTAACGTGTTCTGTGCACTAAACCCTGTGGCTTGCTTGGGTGTGCTGGCAAGATCTTTTTCCAAATTGAGGGAGAAATAAAATTCAGAACCTTTATCAGCTGTGCTTTTCAGGTGAATGTTACTATTGAAGAGTTCTAGTATACTTCTTACGATAGATAACCCCAATCCTGATCCGCCAAATCTTCTGGTTGTATCGGCTTCTGCTTGTGTAAAGCGCTCAAAGATGATGCCTTGCTTATCTTCAGGAATACCAATGCCGGTATCTTTCACGGAGAAGGCAATGCACACAGAGGTATCTGTTTCACGTTCAACAGTAGCGCTAATGGTGATATTGCCTTGTGAAGTAAATTTCACCGCATTTGAAACAAGGTTGTGCATGATTTGATTCAAGCGAACTTCATCGCACAATACCCATTCTGGTAAGTCCTGATCAATCAGTAATTTAATATTGTTCTGCTTTTCTTGTGCTTTGAACAAATGCGTATTGCGCACATGGGTAAGCAGGTTTCTGATATCAGTTGGCTTAAAGTTGAGGTTGATTTTACCACTCTCTATTTTCCCGTAATCGAGGATATCGTTGATTAAATTCAGTAGGTTTTCTGCTGCTGTATGAAGTGTTTGAATGTTTTTAGCTTGTTCAGGTGTAAAGCTTTGCTGCATCAATAAATGTGATAAGCCAATGATGGCATTGAGTGGCGTCTTGATTTCATGACTCATCACGGATAAGAACTCACTCTTCACTTTCGCTGCACTTTCTGCAGCTTCTTTGGCCAGACGATTTTCTTCTTCCAGTTGTTTCTGTTGATCAATCAGCGCGCCCAAGTATTCAATAGTAGCTAGAATAGAATCGCTTTCAGAAAAAGAGTTGATAGCGGCATGTGGGTCAATCTGTAAGATGTGTTCTTTTAATTGCTGAATTGACTGTGTAATCAATTCATTTTTTGACTGCAGATTCTTTAGAACAACTTGGTACTCTTTTTCAGAAATAGCATAAGCATGATCTGATAATGCTTTATCTCTTTCATACCATCGATATGTTTCGCTGATTTCTGCTAGCAGCTTTTCTAATCGTGCATCAGGAATGCCGGCCGGAAAATGTTTCTTGATTTGTCGCTCTAATAACGCATGTAATATGTTGGCTGGCTTACCCACTATACTTCTCTGAATGTGGTAATGGTCATGGTTTGATTATGCAATTCACAGGCAAGTGTAATGTCCGTGGCGGGAGATATCTCTCCGTAGGAATAGAAGCCTGTAATCAGTACATTTTCACCCAATATATGTTTGGCCGCAACAATTTCCTCGTAAGCTCTGTCGCGCAGGATGAGTTTTCTGCCTACACAACTGATGAGTATAGCTAGCTCTGGGGAGCTTTTTTTGTCTAAAATTCGTTTAGCAACACTGGCAGATGCATCAATGATTTTATCGAAGTTGGCTTTCATCAAACGCACTTTACTGCCTACAGGCATATTGCCTGCGAAAGTCATTGTGCCCAATACTTCATCAATGCTTAGTATGGTTCTGACGAGTTTTTGCTCCTGATTTTCTCCCGAGATGCTCAGGGGAAACAATAAGGCTGAACCAGGTAGTTCATTTTTGAATGGGCCCAGATATTCTTTGTATAACTCTAATGCATTTTTATGATCGATAGAATGCAGTACGTTTTTATCTGAGCCAGTAATGATGCGTTCTGGTCCAAATTCATCCCAGCCACCCAAAGAGCCGCTGCTAACTTCCAGTGCATCGCCATAAAATCCAATGGCGACAATCTTTCCTGCCTGTGGAATGGCGTTTAAGCCTGTAAATGTTTGTTCAAATCTGTCTGCATCGCCCGCTAGTCCGCCAGTAATCAGTACTTCATTTGCTCCGGGATGATTGAGTCCCTGGACCAGCTCGCTTCCATTCACTAATGTACCATCACTCAGTACAAAGATGTTCTTCAGGTTTTTTTCAGGAAAGGCATTTCTTAGGAAAATACCTGCTTCAAAACTGCTCTCATGTTCGCGTACATCTGTTTCAACAGTAACCACATTGGATTTTTCTAACCAGATGGCTAATGCAACAATCGAGTGATCGTACACATTGTTTGATGCAATTTCACCGGAAGTAGAGGCAAATGCAATGGCTGCATTTGGGTAGGATTCGCGTAAGTATGCCAATTGTTCAGGAAGCACAATTTTAGCTGTGTCACCAAATGCCAATACCAATTGAGCTTTTTGTGAATCGAAACCTGCTTGTTCAGTTAAGGTTTCCCAATGATCTGTGAATAGTTGTTTTCTCAGCTTCATATAACAGGCATCATGAAGTTACACAAAAAGCTTCAGTACTTTATGTTGTTCGTTACTTCTTCTGCAACTTACGCAATTGCTGAAGCGATGCATGTAAATCTTTCGGCAAAGGTGCCTCTAATTGTAGCAATTGATCTTTGTATGTGAAGCTGATACTAAATGCATGTAAGCCAAGTCTTCCTAAAATGGGACGCTCATCCAATTCCTTTTTGGAAAGCTTGAAATTCTTTTTGAGTTGTGATAAGTATAAGAACTTACCGTCGCCGTACAAGGCATCACCAACAATACTATGACCGATATGCTTCATATGCACACGGATCTGATGGGTTCTTCCAGTATGGATGCGAAACTGTACCCATGCATACTGTTGGAATTGCTCTAGCAGCGTATAATCTGTTAAGGATGGCTTGCCTTTCTGATGTGTGATCATGGTGCCGTTCTGTGCAGGATGCTCCATAATGGGTGCATCAATACTGCCGGAAGTATGCATCAGGCGTCCGGTAACCAAGCCTAGATATTGTTTATTGATGGTTCTTCCTTCAAATAATGCTGAAAGTGTTTTATGCGCTTGCTCGTTTAAAGCAAATAAAATCAGTCCGCTGGTATCCTTATCCAGTCTATGAACGGTATAGATTTTGCCATAGCTGGCTTCCAGCAATATTTTCAGCGAAACCTCTTGTCCTAATCGATCCGGAATGGATAAAAGACCAGAAGGTTTGTTGACAGCAATAAAATCCTCGTTGGAAAAAATGATTTCAGGCTTCGGCAATACCATATCAGGACTGCTGTTTTTTGACGAATGATTGGTTCATGTATTTCAGTAAGCGTACTTCTTTTTCATTCAGGTAACGCCATTTGCCTCTCTCTACATTCTTCTTGGTGAGGTTGGCAAACATTACACGATCCAGATTCTTCACATCATAACCGAGGTGTTCAAATATCCTGCGTACAATTCGGTTTCGGCCGCTATGCAATTCAATACCAATCACTGATTTGTCTTTACTGTCCACATAACCTACAGCATCAGCAGCTACAAAGCCATCTTCCAGTGTAACACCTGCAGCAATGGCTTCCATGTCTTTTTTCACCACTGGCTTATCCAGCTTCACTTCATAAATCTTCTTGATTTCGAATGAAGGGTGGGTGAGCTTCTGTGCCAGTTCACCATCATTGGTGAGTAACAAAACCCCGGTGGTGTTTCTATCGAGCCTGCCTACCGGATATACCCGCTCAGCAGTTACACCTTTGATCAAATCCAGTACAGTTTTTCTGCCCTGTGGATCATTGGCCGTTGTGATATAATCTTTTGGTTTATTGAGGAGGATGTATACCAGGTTCTGTTGCAAGAATATTTTCTTACCCTTCATGGTCACAGTATCTTTTTCAGACACTTTAAATCCGGGCTCAAATACTTTATCACCGTTTACGGTTACATGACCCAATTTCACCAACTCAGCGGCTTCACGTCTGCCACAAACACCAGCATGTGCAATAAACTTGTTCAGCGGCATCATAGATGCATCTGCTTTCTTGACGATGGTGAACTTGGTGGGTTGTTCTTGTTGTTGTGGTTTGGCTTTCGCGTATTTGGCTGGTCCTTTCTTAGGTGCCGCAGATTTTGGGTTCTTATTCCAAGTAGGTTTTGGTGCAGCTTGGCCGGTTTGTTGTTCAAACTTGCGTTTTCTGGCTTCATCGCCTGCCGCCTTTCTTTCTGCTTTTACTTTACGCTTTTCCTGACGGAATGCTTCTTTCTTTTTTGCGCCGCTCAGTTCTTCTTTCATGAACTTGCGGAATCCTTGTTGTCCCATAAAATTGTATTTGCTGTTTTTCAACAGGTCGTGCGAAGGTAGGCATAAAAAAACGAAGCCCTTTTCAAGGCCTCGTTTCTGTTGCTGCTCAATCAATTAACTATTATCTGGCTTCACCTTTACCCCAGCGTCTGCCTTGCTGCATTTTCTGCTGCTGTTCAGGGGTGAGTATGCTCGCCATATTTGTTTTATGGGCTTTCATTAAAGCCTGAATTTGCTCTTTTTTCTGTTCTTTACTTAGGTCTTTGTTGTTGCGTAATGCTTGCATTTTACTTTGCATACCGGCTTGTTCTGCTTTTACCTTGGCTACCTGTGCTTCTGTTAGCCCAAGCCTTACCTGCATTCTTGCAACATTGGCTGCGGCTTCTTCTTTCATCCTTCCGCGACGCTGCTCCTGCATGTCTTTCAACTTTGCTTTCTGCGCTTCGGTAAATACTTTTTCTGATGCAGCTTTTTGCGCCTCATGTAATGCGGCTATTTGCTTACGTGCATCACCTTGTGTTAGCTGATCGTTGTCTTTGATGGCTTTAATCTTTGCACCATATTCCTGATGCACTTTCTTTAATTGCGCTTTTTGATCTTCAGTCAGGTTAAGGTCTTTCGCCATTTTACCTGCCATCATTTGCTTGCCATGCATTTGACCATGTTGCATACGACCGGCACCAGCAGGTGGTTGGGCAATCAATAGTGAACTACCCAAAGCTATCATGCTTACGAATGAGAGTAACTTTTTCATGTTGCGTGTTTAATACTAGATAGACCTGCTTTGGCCTAAGTAGTTTAATGCAACATGTTAGGAGAAACTTAAAGTCGGTCCTTATTGGCTAACTGTCCGCAGGCTGCGTCAATGTCTTTACCCCTGCTTCTGCGCAATCTGGCATTCACTCGATTCTTTTCCAAGTAGCTCATAAAGCGTTCAATACCTTCTTCATCTGGTTTGGTATAGTTGAAGAAGTCGATGGGATTGTATTCAATGATATTCACCAAATCTGCAGGCACTTGGCGATAAATCTTCACCAACTCTTCAGCGTCTTTCAGTGAATCATTGAAATCTTTAAAGAGGATGTATTCAAAAGTGATTTCGTTACCGGTCTTTTTATAGAAATAATTCAAGGCATCAATTAGTACCCGGATATTATTGGTTTCATTGATGGGCATGATCTCATTTCGCTTCACATCATTGGCAGCGTGTAAAGAAAGCGCCAACTTAAATCTTACACCATCATCGCCCAGCTTTTTGATTTGCTTGGCAACACCTGCAGTGGAAACCGTAATTCTTCTTGGGCTCATACCCAATCCATCTTCAGCAGTAATGCGTTCAATGGCTCTTAATACATTGCTATAGTTGAGCAGGGGTTCACCCATACCCATGAATACGATATTGCTTAGTTTCTTTTCATACACACGTTCACTCTGCTGGTTGATGAGCACGACTTCATCGTAGATTTCATCAAAGCTGAGGTTACGCTTGCGCTCCATATAACCTGTTGCGCAGAACTTACAGCTGAGGCTGCAACCAATTTGGGAAGACACACAAGCGGTCTTTCTTTCTTCAGTTGGAATGAGCACACCCTCAACTTTATGACCATCATGCGTGATAAATCGACTTTTAATTGTGCCATCGCTGCTGTATTGGGTGGCATCCACTTTCAGGGCCGGTAAATCAAATTCTTCCTGCAGCTTGGCACGCAGTACTTTGCTCAGGTTCGACATATCCTCAAAACTGCCGGCTTTTTTCTGCCATAACCACTCATAAACCTGCTTTGCACGGAACTTTGGCTCGCCTTGTTCTAGAAAATAGGTTTCAATATCATCATAACTTAAATGTCGAATATTCTGCTTTGCCATGGGGCAAAGATAAGCTTAGTGGGCTGGGCAGCCTATTTGCTTGGCAAGAACTATCTTGCGCGCTCAAGATTTGCGTATGAAAACTGCCTACATCATTGATGCCGTAAGAACACCAATTGGTCGCTATGGTGGCCGTTTAAACTCTGTTCGTCCCGATGATATGTTAGCCTTGATGATCAGTGCTTTGGTGAAGCGTAATCCCAATGTTGATGTGCATCAGATTGAAGATGTGATTGCCGGCGCAGCCAACCAGGCTGGTGAGGATAACCGTGATGTGGCGCGTATGGCCGCTTTATTGGCCGGCTTACCGGTAACAGTGGGTGGTAATACGGTGAATCGTTTGTGCGCTAGTGGACTGCAGGCCATTATGGATGCAGCAAGAGCCATTCAATGCGGAGAAGGCATGTTTTATATAGCAGGTGGCGTGGAAAGTATGACGCGTGCACCTTTCGTAACGGCCAAAAGTGATGGTGCCTGGAGCCGAAAGGTCGAGACCTATGATACCACAATTGGCTGGCGTTTTACCAATAAGAAATTAGCTGAGTTGTACCATCCTTATAGTATGGGTGAAACAGCAGAGAATGTTGCTCGTCAGTGGAATATTAGTCGGGCTGATCAGGATATGTTTGCCATGCAATCACAGGAAAAATATGCTGCTGCCTTAGCTGCTGGTAAGTGGGCGGATGAACTGATTCCTGTAGAGATTACCGAAAACAAGGAGCCAACCATTATAGATATAGATGAGCATCCGCGCCAGACCAGTCTGGAAAAGCTGGCAGCATTAAAACCTGCATTCGCAAAAGATGGTTCTGTAACGGCTGGTAATTCAAGTGGTATCAATGATGGTGCTGCGGCTGTTTTATTAGCCAGTGAAGAAGCCGTTAAATTATTTAACCTTAAACCCCTTGCGAGAGTAGCGGGCATGGGTATTGCCGGAGTTGACCCTTCGATAATGGGTATTGGTCCGGTACCTGCATCGCAGAAAGCATTACAACGTGCTGGCTTAAACGTTAATCAGCTAGATCAAGTAGAATTGAATGAGGCTTTTGCTGCACAGGCTTTGGCTTGTATGCGTGATCTGCAATTAGATCCATCCAAAGTGAATGTGAATGGTGGTGCTATTGCACTGGGTCATCCTTTGGGATGCAGTGGTAGTAGAATCACTGCTACTTTACTCCATGAAATGCGCAGAAGCAAATCCCGCTACGGATTGGCTACTATGTGTGTAGGGGTGGGGCAGGGTGCTGCTATTGTGTATGAAGGATTGTCGTAAGCTTTTACTGTACAATAAAAAGCATCAACCAAGTTCAGGAGTATAGCCTGAAGTATACGATTGTTGTGTATATCAATGCACAATGCGCTTTGTTCGCAATTGTATGTTTCCATTTATTAGATTCCAAGTTTGCTGCTAATCATTTATTAAACCAAATACGGTATTTGGTAATTATGATCATGCAATGGTTAAGCATTGAACTACGCCGTAATGCATGAAGATATTTTTACTGTAACGATCGTCTGATAAAGACCTGAGCTGAAGCTATATCAGCTGTCTGTTGTATTGACAGAAATCATTACCAATCATTTTTTGCAGAAGTGAAGCGGTATCATGATCAGACCTTGTTCAACGACACAACAGTAAAAATAACAACATGAAAAAATTAACCCTGAATTTGATCCTTGTATTGATGGCTGGTCTGCTCTTTAGTTCCTGTAAAAAAGAAAATGGAACTACGACCAATGCAAAAAAACGCTACATACTTTCTAATGAGTATAATAGCGTTACCAATGCGGCATTTGCCAAATATTTTGTGAATGATGTAGCAACGACTTTGGGCGATCCCAATACTCACAAGATATATGGTGAAGATCTGGAAGTATCAGGAACAGATGTGTATGTACTGGCTTTGAGACAGCCCAGTTCAGGAGGCGCTTATAGTGTGGTGATTTATAAGAATGGCACTGAATTCCAGTCTTTTTCAGTCGCCGGTAACATCTATTACAATTGTTTGGCAGTGAGCGGTACTGATATTTATCTGGCCGGTGTGGATTTTCCTTCAAGTGGTGTACCAAAAGTAATTCTATGGAAAAATGGTACAGTCACTGAGCTAACATCTAATACCGGTGCAAATGCCACAGAAGCCCGTGTCTATGATATGGTTGTTTCAGGTAGCGATGTGTATTTAGCCGGATATGAGACAATGTCAACCAGTCCTTTTAACCGTTTACCGAAGTATTGGAAAAATGGACAGGCGGTTACTTTAAGTGCAACAGCAGGTATAAACTCAGCAGTACACCGTATTGTGGTAGCTGGTAGTGATGTTCACTGTTCCGGTGAATCTGAGGGTAAACCTAATTATTGGAAAAATGGTTCATCCACCAATTTGAGTACAGCCAACGGCTGGTCTTATGGGCTCGCGGTAAATGGTACAGATGTTTTCACAGCCGGTTCGGTATCTACTGGCGCGAATGTCTATAACGCATCCATTTGGAAGAATGGTAGCCAGACTGTTTTGAGTAATCGGACTACACAAGGTACCGTGAGTGTATTTGGTGTTGGTGTAGATGGTAATGATGTATATGTGATTGGTAGTATGCCTGATGCAACACAAAACAGTGCAAAATCTGTTTACTGGAAAAATGGCATCCTTGTGGAACTACCTATGACAAGCGGCTACAGTGGCTATGCGTACAGGCTTGTGATAAAATAGTAGCCCAAAATGCTAGTGATAGTCTTGTCTGTAGCGGATGCCATTATTCAGGTTCAAGTGTTAGAAGAAATGGATTGTAGAAATATTTAGTTTGTTTCGTAACTTTTTTGCTCCATATTCGTCTACCTCAAAACCTGTTTATGAAACAAATTCTTTTTCTGGCTTTTTGTATGCTTTTTGCATTTGCGGCTTCGGCGCAACAAGACACCACTGCTAGCGCTATCCTGGGTAAATACAAATTTCCTGAAGGCAGCATCGTACCTGATGCAACTGTTAGCAATGAGAACGGTGCCATTATCATGAATACTTCTGCGGGCTCATCTGAATTGGTGAAGCAAAATGAAGATGTGTACACTATTGTAGCTTTTCAGGGCACAGCAGCGTTTAAGCGCAATGATGCCAAAAAAGTGATTGGTGTAGTGATTGATGCTATGGGCTATCATCTGGAAGGCACTAAGGAACAAGCAGCCGCAGTTTGGGTTAGGTTGAGCGATCAAAAAAGATTATTCCGCAAATAAGTGTTATATCCCTCGCTTTCAGCGGGGGATTTTTGTTTGTATTGCTTGCTGTGCTATTCAATTACCTTTGCATTTCATGAAGCAAGCGCCCAGAGTTTCTTATCAATTGCAAGGTGTGTTCTTTGTACTCTTGGGTGCAATTGCTTTTTCTGGCAAAGCCATTTTGGCCAAGCTTGTTTACCTGGAATATCCGCTCAGTGTATCTGCCTTATTGGTGATGCGCATGGGCTTCTCTCTGCCTTTCTTTCTCTATTTATTGTTTAGAGAAACCGCGAAGAAACAAGTACCCGAGCCTTGGTCGGTAAAATGGCGGATACTCGGTATCGGCGTGTTAGGTTATTATATCAGTAGCTATTTCGATTTCTGGGGTTTGCAATACATCAGCGCCGGTCTGGAGCGAATCATATTATTTACCTATCCAGCTATTGTGGTGCTGGTCTCTGCATGGATCTATAAAGCGCATGTAAATGGCACGCAACTTTTAGCGCTTGTACTTACTTATTTGGGTGTCGGTGTTGCTTATTTCAGTGATATTCAAACAGGCGATGCGCGCGCGACAACTATTGGCAGTCTATTGATTTTTGGTTGTGCATTCACCTATGCATTTTATGTAATCTGGAGTGCACGCATCATACCAAAAGTGGGCTCTGCTTATTTTTCGGGACTGGCCATGCAAAGTGCAACCGTATTGGTGATACTGCATTTTATTGTGGCAGGAAACGATCTTACTGAATTCTTCCGCCTGCCATGGAAAGTGTATGGTTATATGTTGATCATGGCCATATTCACAACGGTGATTCCAGTACTGTTGATTGCATCTGGTTTGAAGCGGATTGGTAGCAGTAATGTGGCCATTGTTTCTGCTGTTGGGCCACTGGCTACCATCTTTATGGCATCTTATTTTTTGGGTGAGTCTTTTGGCTGGATGCAGGGTATTGGCACTGCATTCGTGATTACCGGTGTTTTATTGATTGGCAGAAAAATTCAGCGCACTGCACCAACAGAAGCAGCCAATTAATTGCTGCGCTTTTTGAAACTATACTGAATCCGGAGATCAGGGAATAAGGCTATATGCTTGTGTGCTTTCAGCTGAAAGCCTAATAGCCATCTTTCCCGAACGCGATACAATAATCCCCAACGATGATACCAGACTGGGTAGTAGGGACTTTGATCAAAGAGATACATACCTATTTGCTGACTAAAAATAAATCTGCCCCACAGAAATTCATGGCCCAGTAGTAAGCCTGATTTGATTGCTGAAGCCTGAAGTGTATCTGCTTTTAATTGTTCGCGAAGCGCATTGTCCTGATACAGTTCTGCACCAAGCGTGAAAGCATGCGTGCGTCCGGTTTGTTTGGATACCAATAGCGAAAGGCCCAGTACACCAAATCTTTCTGCTGAAGTATTATCGATACTTCTGGATGCATAGAACATACCAATGTCCCAGCGAGTTGTTTTTTGATAGCCCAGTTGCTTCCATCGTTGAATGCGTTCGCGTAGATCTTGTTTTTTGTTGGGATAATAGCGAAGGCCTGCATCCATGGTTATCCAGTTCACGCCTTTATTGGGTAAGGAAACTCCACCATTGGAAGTATGCCGGTAAGAAAGCATGCCAAAGGCTTGCCATTGCGAACTGATTTGCCAATAGGGCCTAAGTCCCAATGCCAGATAGCTGTTTAATCGGGTACTGTAAGAGCTGTTGGTTGGATTCTTTTGTGGGTCATGTGGGTTATTCAGAAAGGCCATGCCGGCAGCAGCACGGATGCCCATTCCGGCATCTTGACCAAAATGTATATCCGGCTCAATGAAATAAGCAGCAGTGAATCCACGGCCCAGAATAGCATTATCAAAATTCGTCCACTGCACACTAATGCCCTGAGAAGGAAATCCATAGAACTTACGGTAGGTGGTGCTATCTGTCTTGCGCCAGACAAAGCTCCATTCAATGCCAATTGGTCGTGCACCTTTTGTATTCTCCACATCCTTGGTGTGGGCATAGATACTGCCTTGTGTCAGGGCAAGATCATATGCAAGCTCTTTTTCCTGTGCCAGCGTGAGCAAAGGACAAAAGAGTAACAGCCAAATGACTTGACGAATCATTGCAGAAAGTTAGCTGCTAAAAACAGAAGAATAAGCTAGTGCTTATCACCTGCAGTTGTCAGGATTGAATTGCTGCGCGCAAGGCAGCTTGTGCCAATGTCTGTTGCTCACCAGTGGCAATATTTTTTAAAGTGCAAGTGGCTTGTTCCATTTCCTGAGTGCCGATAATGACTACATAAGGAATGGCTTTCTTCTCTGCATATTTGAATTGCTTGTCAAACTTAGCTTGCTCATGGAAGAGTTCACAGCGGATACCTACTTCGCGTAATTGTTGCATTAATGTAAAGGCATTACGGCTCTCTGCTTCACCGAGATTGAAAAACAATACTTGTGTACCTGTTTGTACTTCATCAGGAAATACCTGCAGTTCTTCCATCACATCGTAGATGCGGTCTACGCCAAAGGAAATACCTACGCCCGGTACATTAGGTACGCCAAACAATCCAGTTAAATCATCATATCGGCCACCGCCTCCAATGCTGCCCATTTGTACCGTAGTAGCTTTTACTTCGAAGATGATGCCGGTGTAATAATTAAGTCCGCGGGCCAGTGTAAAATCAGCAACCAATGCATCAATATTGGTAGCATAATTCAGCAGGTGTTGTACTTCAGCAATGCCTTGTGCACCAATCGTAGTATGACCAATCAGTTGTGTGAGTGTGGCTAGTTTTTCCTTATTGCTGCCGCTGATTTGTAAGTATTGTTGAATCGTGCCAATCTGTTGATCACTTAAACCACGTTGTGTAAGTTCTTCTTTTACTTTTTCTAGGCCAATCTTATCCAGCTTATCAATAGCAACCGTAATGTCTGTAAGTTTATCCGCACCGCCACAAACTTCTGCTAATGCAGCTAAGATTTTTCTGCTGTTGATACGAATCTCAACAGGTACTTTCAGTTGATTGAAAACTGTTTGATAGATATGCGTCAGCTCTACTTCATTCAATAAACTATTGCTGCCTACTACATCTGCATCACACTGATAGAATTCGCGGTAACGACCCTTCTGTGGTCTGTCGGCACGCCATACAGGCTGTATTTGATAACGTTTGAATGGTAGCGTAAGCTGACCTAAATTCATTGCTACATAACGGGCAAATGGAATGGTGAGGTCATAACGCAGAGCACGTTCTGTAATTCCTTTGGTGTTCTTTCCTTCCAGTACTTTATCAAAGTCGGCTTTGATTTGTTCCAACTTGGCGGGATTGTCAAGTCCGTTATTGAGGATTTTGAAAATCAGTTTATCACCTTCCTCGCCATATTTACCCATGAGGGTATCCAGGTTTTCCATGGCTGGTGTTTCCAATGGCTGAAAGCCATAGGTTTCAAACACGGTGCGGATGGTTTGAAAAATATATTGACGCTTGCGTACAACTGCTGCGCTAAAATCTCTGGTGCCTTGTGGTATAGAAGGTTTGGACATATGGTCTATGGTCTATGGTCTATGGTCTATGGTCTATGGTCTATGGTCTATGGTCTATGGTCTATGGTCTATGGTCTATGGTCTATGGTCTATGGTCTATGGTCTATGGTCTATGGTCTATGGTCTGGCGTGCAAAAGTACAATTCATTGCGCCAGAAAGGCCATTGAATCAATTACAGGGTACTAGCCTGATAATCTGCTACAATTTTTCCGCATGCCCGCTTAATCAAGGCAAAAACATCATGATAGCCATCTTCCTCGCCATACCATGGGTCTGGAACTGATTTGTTTTGTCCGGGCCAGAGTGCATCGAGTAATAAGGATGTTTTTTCGGGTGCCCAGTATTGTCCGCTCATGCGTTGTACGTCTGCATAGTTGTTGGTGTCCATCACATAAATGCGATCGTACTCCAACATGTCCTTGGCACGAAACTGTCTGCATCGCTGCTGACTGATGTCAATACCGTTTATTTTGGAAACCTTTTGGGAAAGTCGATGCGGCGGTTCGCCTACATGATAATTCGCTGTGCCGGCACTGTCTACAGTCCAATCCAATCCTGCTTCTGCAGCAACAGTTTGCATAATGCCCTCTGCAAGTGGGCTGCGACAAATATTCCCTAGACAAACCATTAAAATCTTCATGCGGCAAAGATAACAGCGGCTTAACACTACACATATTATGGAAAAATACAGGCTATGCATCTTAACCATACAGCGCGCTGGGTTTTCATTCATCATCACTAAAAACTCTGTTATGAAACCCGAAGAAATCCTGAAGAGTGATGTCTTGGACATCCTTTTCGAAAATCGCCACAAAGCTTATGGGGCTTATGTTTTACGTAAAGCCTATCATCAACGATTAAGCCGTGCTGTGCTCAGTACTACACTCCTTGTGTGTTTGTTTGCCCTTGTTCAAAGTTGGAAAGTGCCCAAAAGAATCGGGCATGTACAAGCGGGAGCGTTGTGGGCAGATACCATCCGATTGGTAACAGTTCCATTGGAAAAGGAAATCAAGAAAACAGATTTGGTTAAGCCAAAGCAATTAGCCCAGCAACAACATGTTACACCTGTAATCACACCAGATAATCAGGTGAAAGAGACAGTGCCAGACATCAGCCTGTTGGAAAATGCCATCATCAGCACAAAAACTGTGGCCGGAGATACCGTCGATGAAAACCTAATCATGCCACCTGTTGAAGGAGATGGAGGTACTATAGTTAATTCGGCTGCACCTGTAGAGGACATACCCATGATTTTGGAGAAAGCAGCGCAAATGCCCGAGTTTCCTGGAGGTAAAGAGGCCATGATCCGCTTTCTGATGCGGAATCTGCCCCAGCCGGATGATATTGCAGAAGGTGAGAAGCTGGCTGTATTGGCCAGGTTTGTGGTGGACGCAGACGGACATATTATAAATATTGAAATAGAAAACTCCGGAAGGAAGGATTTAGATCAAGCGGTGATTAGTGCCATCGGAAAAATGCCCAGATGGAAACCGGGCATGCAAAATGGTCGTTCTGTGCCTGTGTATTTCCGTTTGCCAGTAACATTTGTATCAAACGAATAAAATTATTTTCTAAATTGCCCGTCCCGCATAAAACTATGAGCTATGCAACAGGATTTCAGAGAGAAAGAGCAGCGGAGTTTTGCCAATTTGAAGATGATTTACAATATCTCAATGGGCTTGTTGATTTTAGCCATGGGTGGGGTCATGTTCTTTGCGGAAACATTAAATCTTGCGCAAATCGCTGATGCTGATGTATCGTTTCGGTATCTTTTCGGCGCTTTGTGTTTGCTGTATGGTGGCTTTCGGTTTTACCGGGGTGTGAAGAAGGAGATATGAGATGAAGCAGATGAACAGATTGATCAAAGTTCTTTATTTATCGATGCTGATTGTTGCTTGCGGACAGCAGGAACAGGCAGAAGACACAAGAGATACGCCCAATAAGGGTACCATCTACATTAGTGTGGAAGAGAGTTTCCGTCCCGTGATAGAGGAGCAGATTAAAGTGTATGAAGCTTCTTATCCCGGAACGCATATTGTTGCGGCATATAAGCCTGAAGTGGATTGTATGCGCGATCTCCAGAAAGACAGCACTCGCATGGTTATTGTTGCCAGAGGGCTGAATCAACAGGAGGCTGAATACTACCAGCAGCAACTCTCTTACAAACCAGTGTATGGGATTTTGGCGTATGATGCCGTGGCAGTGATAGTGAATAAAGCTGCACCAGATAGTGTCTTCACCATGCAGTCGATAAAAGACATATTGAGCGGTAAGCAGGATAAAACTGCGGTAATGGATGGGAAGAATGCAACCGGTACTGTTCGCTTTTTGAAAGACAGTGTACTACGTGGCGCCAATTTTGGTAAAAACGTAGTGGCAGCTGCCAATAGTCAGGAAGTTGTAGACATTGTTTCCAAAAGAGCAGATGTGGTTGGTTTTGTTGGCTTGGGCTGGATTGGTGACAATTACGATCCCAAGCAGGCGGTCTATCGTAAAAGTATCAGGCTGGCACTGGTAGAATGTGTGTTATGCCCTGAGAAAGAAGTGTTTGCGAAGCCAAGTCAGTCTACCATTACCTACGGTCAATACCCTTTGGCACGCCCCTTGTGTTATATACTAAAGGAGAATGCCACTGGTCTTGGAACAGGCTTTATGAATTTCATGAGTCTGGAAAGAGGTCAGCTGATTTTCAGGAGATCATTTTTAGCGCCAGCTAAAATGAATCTTTCCCGCAGATCAGGAAAAATAAAAGAGTCTGAATAAACAACAACTATAAAAACCGAACAATGAAGAAGATCGTTTTCTTAGTGATGCTGATGGCAGGGTCGTTTGCACAGGGTGTTTCGGCACAATCTGTTGCAGATGGTGTGAAGTTCCTCAGTTATGAATCTACTCGTCAGAAGAGTGCAATGGAAACTTTACAAAAAGCGTACAACAGCAATCCTTCTGATCCTAAAGCAGTATACTGGTATGCTCAGGCACTGATGGAAGACAAGAAAAACGCAGAGGCAAAATCCATCGCTGAAAAAGCATTACAGGCTGCACCAAACGATCCATTGTTTATGGTGCTGAAAGCGCATGTGGATGTTGCCAATGGTGGCGATTTCAATGCTGCCAAGCAGGCTTTCGAGCAAGCAATTACGCTCAGCACTGAAGCCAAGGGTAAGAACAAAGGCCGTATCAATCCAGAAATCCTGAATGCCATCGGTCATGCAGTATCTGAATTTCCTGCAAAGCAGTCTGATCCATTGTATGGTATCGAAAAACTGAAGCAGGCTGCAGGTTTCGATTTAACCAATCCGGATATCTACATCAATATGGGTATTTGCTACCTGCGTATGGGTGGTGAATATGGTGGTGAAGCTGTAAAAGCATTTACAGAAGCGCTTACCCGCGATCCTAAGAATGCACGTGCGATGTACCGTATCGGTAGCATTTATTACAGTCAGCAAAACAAAGAACTGTATGAAAAATGGTTTGGTGATGCAATCATGGCTGATCCCGGCTATGCACCTGTTTACCTGAAGTTTTATAACTACTATTCTGACAAGAATGTAAACATTGCCAAAGAATACATTGAAAAATACCTGGCCAATTCAGATAAGGATTGCAGCAATGATTATTTCTATGCTGAATATCTTTTCCGTGCCGGTAAATACCAAGAGAGTTTAGATAAGGCAAAGGAAATGAAGTCTGGCGCTTGTAAAGATTTCTATGCAACAGATCTGCTCTTTGCATATAACTCAGATCGTCTGGGAGATTCTATCGCAGCAAGAGATTACCTGAAAAGCTTTTTTGCTGCAGCGCCTGTAGATAAACTGTCTGCACAGCAATATGAATTTGCAGCTTCAGTTTTCGGTAAGATTGCCGGTGAAGAAAAAGAAGCTTCTGCTTTTGTTGAAAAAGCAATGGAAATGGAGACTTTGCCTGCTGCCAAGTTGGCTATTGCTTCAAAAGCTGCTGAAAGTTTCCGTAAGGCCAAGAAATACACTGAGCAGTTGAAGTGGTTGCAAACCGTCGTAAAAATGAGAGGTGGTTCGCCTTCTGAAGGTGAGTATTTCGGTATGACCAACGCTGCCCTTTCTGCCAAAGATTTCGCACAGACATTGGATTTGGCCAAGGGTTATATGGCTGCCTTCCCTGATAAGCCCCAGCCATACAGCTTCTACAAGCGTGCTGCGATGCAAATCAGCACAGACTCTTCTGTAATTGTTGAGCAGCTGAACTATCTGGATTCCGTGTATGCAGCGGTTAATCTGGAGAAATACAAGAAAGATATCTTCCTGAACAGCTATTTCAAGCTTAACTACTATGTGTCTAAGTTTAACAACCTGAAGAAAAGCCCTGATTTCAAGGTAAAATCTGATGGTACACGTACTGCGGTAGTGGACGAATTCCTGGCTACCTGTCAGAAAGCGGTAGAAGTAGCGGATAAGATGATCCAGCTCTACCCTGATCCAAACGATGACAACAATAAATTCGCCAATGAGAACAAGGCGGCGATCATGAAAAACATCGAATATTACTCCAAGCCTCAGGGCAAAGGAGGGGCGCCTGCCGCAAAACAAAGCGGTAACCCCAAATAAATCTGAAAATAAAAACTCCCCGCTATGGGGAGTTTTTATTGTATATCCATTCCACGGCTTATTTTTGCCCCCACTAAATTTACCCCATGGACTGGCTACATTTCTTATTAGACAGTACGACTTCCAATAATGCCACCAATTATTTCCCTATTGCGTTGCAGCTGATCTTTGCTGCCGGCTTTGTGGCAACCATGATTTTCCTGTCCAGTTTTATTGGTCCCAAGCGGAATACTTCCGATAAGCTGGAAAACTTCGAGAGTGGTATTGATGCCGTTGGTAATGCCCGACAGCCGATGTCGGTGAAATACTTTCTGGTAGCCATCCTCTTCGTGTTATTCGATGTGGAAGTGATCTTCTTCTATCCTTATGCGGTGAATTTCAGAGACTTAGGTTGGGCTGGCTTCACGGCTGTCGTGATGTTTGTAGGTTTTTTCCTGGCTGGATTTATCTACATCATCAAGAAAGGTGCTTTAACCTGGGAAGATTAAAGGAAGATTCGGCTAGGACCCGAACCCTTACCACAATGTGCTGTTATTGATACTGATTAAGAAGAAATTATAAAAATATGCGTCCGGTAAGATTCAATATTCATCCAAAAGAGGCTAAGATTACTGATAGTCTGCTTGCAGCACCCCAACAGGTGGCTGAAATGCCTGAAGGACTTCAGGGCGAAGGCTATTTTGCCACTTCTTTCGAGAAAGTGGTGGGCTTGGCTCGTAAAAACTCTATTTGGCCACTGCCTTTTGCCACTTCTTGCTGTGGTATCGAGTTTATGGCAACCATGGCCTCTCACTATGATCTAGCACGTTTTGGTAGTGAGCGTGTAGGTTTCTCACCCCGTCAGTGCGATTTGCTGATGGTGATGGGTACCATCGCCAAGAAAATGGGTCCGGTATTGCGTCAGGTGTATCTCCAGATGGCAGAGCCACGCTGGGTGATTGCCGTTGGTGCCTGCGCATCCTCTGGCGGTATTTTCGATACTTACAGCGTATTACAAGGTATTGATCAGGTAATTCCGGTAGACGTGTACGTGCCCGGTTGTCCGCCAAGACCGGAAGCCATCATTGATGGTGTATTGAAAGTGCAGGATCTGATTCACAACGAAAGCCTGCGCAGAAGAAACAGCGAACAGTATAAGGCATTGATGAATGCCTATGGCATTGAATAAATTTCCCGCGAAAGCGGTAAGCATATGAGTCTGACAAACGAAATAGTACAACAGAAACTGCAGGAAAAATTCGGCGACCAGTTAACTGGTTTCGAAACGCCCTATGGTATGCTCAGTTTTGAAGCACCCAAGGAAATGAACCTGAAAGTGTTGCAGTTCCTGTATGATGAGCCTGCACTGAGTTATCAGTTTCTCACCGATATCACGGCTGTGCATTATCCTGAGCAAGTTGGCCGCGAACTGGCTGTGGTGTATCATCTCCACAATCTGCGTGAGAATCACCGCATCCGTTTCAAAGTATTTACTTCAGTAGCAAACACAGATGTGTTTACTGCCACCAAAATATTTTCTTCCGCCAACTGGATGGAGCGCGAGACCTATGACTTCTTTGGTATCAACTTCGTAGGTCATCCTAATCTTAAGCGCATCCTGAACGTAGACGAGATGGATTATTTCCCCATGCGTAAGGAGTTTCCGCTGGAAGATCAGACACGTGTGGACAAAGACGATGAAATGTTTGGCCGCGGTGGCAGCATCATCTAGTGTACTTAATTGTAAAAGCAAAAATCCGCTCCGCAAGGAGAAGATCATATGACAGAGCAACATCATCACATCACCCTGCAGGAAGGCAGTATCGCCAAGCAGACAACCACGCTGAACCTGGGTCCAACACACCCGGCTACGCATGGTGTGTTCCAGAATATTGTTGAGCTGGATGGTGAACGCATCGTGAGTGCAGAATCTACTGTGGGTTATATTCACCGAGCTTTTGAAAAGCTGGCTGAACGCAGACCACTGTACCAGATCACGCCTATCACAGATCGATTGAACTATTGTTCTTCACCCATCAATAATATGGGTTGGCACATGACCTGTGAGAAATTGTTGGGCGTTCAAACACCAAAGCGTGTTGATTACCTGCGCATCATCATCATGGAATTGGCACGTATTGCAGACCACCTGATCTGTAACTCCATCGTGGGTGTGGATAGTGGTGCGTATACAGGCTTCTTGTATGTGATGCAGTATCGCGAATTAATCTATGAGATTTATGAAGAAGTATGTGGGTCCCGCCTTACTACTAATATTGGGCGTATTGGCGGTTTTGAAAGGAATTTCTCAAATACAGCATTTGAGAAACTCGAAAAATTCCTGAAAGAATATCCTGAAGTGTTGAAAGAGTTTGAAAACCTTTTTACACGCAACAGAATCTTTATGGACCGTACCATCGCTACCGGTGCCATCAGTGCAGAACGTGCATTGAATTACGGCTTTACCGGTCCTAACCTACGTGCTGCGGGTGTGGATTATGATGTACGTGTACATAGTCCTTACTGCAGCTACGAAGAATTTGATTTCACTGTACCTACTGGTACAACTGGAGATAACTACGATCGATTCTTGGTGCGCAACGCAGAAATGTGGGAGAGCTTGAGCATTATTGAACAAGCTTATCGCAAAATTCAATCGCTCAAAGGCGAAGCAGCAGAAGTGTATCATGCTGAAGTACCTGAATACTATCTGCCTAAGAAGGAAGATGTGTATACCAAGATGGAAGCTTTGATCTGGCATTTCAAAATCATCATGGGTGAAACAGCTATCCCTGCGGGTGAAGTTTATCATGCAGTGGAAGGTGCCAATGGTGAATTGGGTTTCTACCTCATCAGCGATGGCGGCAGAACCCCATACAGACTACATTTCAGAAGACCATGTTTCGTGTACTATCAGGCGTATGAAGAGATTGTGAAGGGTGCCATGCTGAGTGATGCCATCATCACCATGAGTAGCTTGAACCTGATTGCAGGAGAAATGGATGCTTAATTAACGTGACTGTCTGTGCAAGCACAGACGAAATGATATTGACGACTATGATCAGATTTAACGACAAACAGGAAGCCGAGTTTCAGCGACTGGTGAGCCGCTATCCGGAGGGCAAACAGAAAAGTGCACTCCTGCCTGTATTGCATCTGGCACAGGATAGTTTTGGTGGCTGGCTGAGTAGTGAAGTGATGGATTATGTGGCAGACCGCCTCAGCATCAAACCCATTGAAGTGTATGAAGTAGCTACTTTCTACACCATGTACAACCTGAAGCCGATTGGTAAATATTTGTTTGAAGTTTGCCAGACAGGTCCTTGTATGTTGCGCGGCAGTGATGATATCATCGCATACATTGGTGAGAAGTTGGGCATCAAGCCGGGCCAGACAACAGAAGATGGCATGTTTACTTTGAAGACAGTAGAATGTTTAGGTGCTTGTGGTTATGCGCCGATGATGCAGTTGGGTAAGTTCTATCGTGAACACCTGACGAAAGAGAAAGTAGACCAGATCATTGAAGAATGCAGAAGAAACGCTGCAGCAAATAATTGATGAACAAGATTTCCCGAGAGGGATCTGAACTATGGGCAGAAAATTATTATTAGAAAAAGCACATGTGGAAGGCATTCGTACCTACGAAGTGTATCGCCGTGAAGGTGGTTATCGTAGTGTAGAGAAAGCACTCAAAAGCATGAGTCCCGATGCCATCGTAGAAGAAGTGAAGAAGAGTGGCCTCCGTGGTCGTGGTGGTGCGGGCTTTCCCACAGGTATGAAGTGGAGCTTTCTGGCCAAGCCGGAAGGTGTTCCCCGTTACCTCGTTTGTAATGCAGATGAATCAGAGCCCGGTACTTTCAAAGACCGCTATCTGATGGAGTTTATTCCACACCTGTTGATCGAAGGGATGATTGTATCATCTTTCGCATTGGGTTCTAACCGTTCCTATATCTATATCCGTGGCGAGTATGCGTGGATTACTGATATTCTGGAGCAGGCTATTGAAGAAGCTAAAGCCAATGGTTGGTTAGGTAAGAATATCCTGGGTAGTGGCTACGATTTGGAATTGTATGTACAGCGCGGTGCTGGTGCGTATATCTGCGGTGAAGAAACTGCTTTGATTGAAAGCTTGGAAGGTAAGCGTGGTAACCCACGTATCAAACCACCATTCCCTGCGATCAAAGGTTTATGGGATTGCCCAACAGTGGTGAACAACGTAGAAACCATTGCAGCAGTAGTGCCTATTGTGAATGATGGTGGTGAGGAGTATGCCAAGATTGGTGTAGGTAAATCAACAGGTACAAAATTGATTTCAGCTTGTGGTAATATCAATAAGCCAGGTGTTTATGAAATTGATATGACCATCTCTGTTGAAGAGTTTATCTATAGCGATGAATATTGTGGTGGTATTGCGAATGGCAAACGTCTGAAAGCTTGTATTCCTGGTGGATCATCAGTGCCTATTTTACCGGCTAACTTGTTGTTGAAGACAGCAAAAGGTGAAACCCGTTACATGAACTATGAAAGTTTGAGTGATGGTGGTTTTGCTACAGGTTCTATGATGGGTAGTGGTGGTTTCATTGTATTGGATGAAGACCAGTGCGTAGTGAAGAATACCTATACACTCGCTCGTTTCTATCGCCACGAAAGTTGCGGTCAGTGTTCACCTTGCCGTGAGGGAACTGGTTGGATGGAGAAGATTCTTTTGAACATTGAACAGGGCAGAGGTAAGATGAGTGATATTGATTTGTTGTGGGATATTCAGCGCAAGATTGAGGGCAATACGATTTGTCCTTTGGGCGATGCTGCTGCATGGCCTGTTGCTGCTGCAATTCGTCACTTCAGAGATGAGTTTGAATGGCACGTGAATAATCCGGATGAATGTACCAAGCGCAATTATGGTTTGGCGCATTATGCGGATCCGATTTACGTACCTGCTTAATTGATTGAAAGCCTAGGCTTGAACTTATAATATTTGACATTCTATGTCTGAACAGCTTTTGAAAGTTACCATCGACAACATTACGGTAGAAGTACCTGCTGGAACAACCATTCTACAGGCTGCCCGTAAGATTGGTGGCGATGTGGCACCTCCTGCCATGTGCTACTACAGCAAACTGCAGGGTAGTGGTGGTAAGTGCCGTACCTGTCTGGTAGAAGTATCCAAGGGTAGTGAAAAAGATCCACGTCCCATGCCTAAGTTGGTGGCTTCTTGTCGTACCACGATTATGGATGGTATGGAAGTGAAGAATATTACCAGCGATCGCGTATTGGATGCGAGAAAAGGTGTGGTTGAATTTCTGTTGATCAACCACCCATTGGATTGCCCAGTGTGCGACCAGGCTGGTGAATGTCACTTGCAGGATCTGAGCTATGAGCATGGAGCAGCAGGCACACGTTATGAATTCCAGCGCAGAACTTTCAAGAAGCATGATCTGGGTGATTATATTCAACTGCACATGACGCGTTGCATTCTTTGCTACCGTTGTGTGTTTACTGCTGATCAGCTGACGAAGACACGTGAGCATGGTGTATTAGACAGAGGCGATCACGCAGAGATTGCAACATTTATTGAGAAGAACTTGCAGAACGATTTCATCGGTAACGTGATCGATGTGTGCCCTGTAGGTGCTTTAACTGATAAGACTTTCCGTTTCAAGAATCGTGTATGGTTTACCAAGCCGGTAGATGCACATCGTGATTGCGATACTTGCTGTGGTGAAGTACAACTGTGGATGCGTGGTGATGAAGTGTTCCGCGTTACTGCGCGTAAAGATGAGTGGGGTGAAGTGAAGGAGAGTACAAAAGGTGGTACCGGCTGGATTTGTAATACTTGTCGCTTTGAGAAAAAGCAAGTGAGCGATTGGGTAATTGAAGGCCCAACCAAAGTGAATCGCCACTCCGTGATTTCTCAAGGACATTATGTGGGTTTGCAAAAGCCTGAAGAAACCATGTCGAAAGTAATGGATGGTCGTTCACCGAAATTGCTGATGGATATCCATTCAGTAAGTGAAGTGAACAAACCCAATATTGAATTGAGCAAGCTCGACAGGCCTGCGCATTCAACTGATTTCAATCAATAAGACCCGATAATCACTGAAGATGATATTGTTAAGTTTTGACTGGATGCTGGCTGTAGAGAAACTGATACTGATTGCAGTAATCATTCTCGCCAGTCTGGGTATTGCCCTCTATACCACTTTTGCTGAGCGTAAAGTGGCAGCGATTCTGCAGGACAGACGCGGTCCTAACCGTGCTGGTCCTTTTGGTTTGCTACAGCCGTTGGCAGATGGTTTGAAATTGTTTTTCAAAGAAGACCTGATTCCCAATAACTCGAATAAGTTTCTGTTCATTCTTGGTCCGGCTTTGGCGATGACAGCTGCATTGATGACTTGCGCGGTAGTTCCCTGGGGTGATAAGGCAGAAGTTTTTGGCAGAACAGTTACCCTGCAGATTGCTGATGTCAACATTGGTATTCTCTATGTATTTGCTGTTGTGAGTTTGGGTGTGTACGGTATCATGATTGGTGGTTGGGCATCCAACAACAAATTCTCTTTGATTGCAGCACTGCGTGGTGCATCTCAGGCCATTAGTTATGAACTGGCGATGGGCTTATCATTGATTGCAGTATTGATGATCACAGGCACATTGCAGTTAGGTGATATTGTGAAGCAACAAATGAGCGGTCAGTGGAACATTGTGTATCAGCCACTGGGCTTTTTGATTTTCTTCATTTGTGCATTGGCTGAGTGTAACAGAACACCTTTCGATTTACCTGAAGCAGAAAACGAATTGAACTTTGGTTACCACCAGGAATACTCTTCTATGAAGATGGGTTTCTATCTCTTCGCAGAGTATGTAAACATGATCATCAGCAGTGCGGTAATGGCAACCTTGTTCTTTGGTGGTTATGATCTGCCTTTCTTAGACGAATCAACTTTACCTGTAAATATTGCAGCTATTATTGGTGTGGCAACCTTGCTTACCAAGATTGTGATCTTCCTCTTTGTATTCATGTGGATTCGCTGGACCATTCCGCGCTTCCGTTATGATCAGCTGATGAATCTCGGCTGGAAGAAGATGATTCCATTGGCTTTGGCCAATATGTTGCTGACAGGCGCAGTGATTCTGTGGTTGGGAAAATAAGCTGGGTGATTTGCAGGCGTTGCAGTGAGTGACACAAGGAACGCTGAGCAGAGCACAACATTTGGTGAAAAAAATATATTTGCAAACCCTTAGCAGCAGCCAGCAAGGCTTACGCTAAAACGAAATAGATATGCAGGCTTTAACGAACAGAGCGAAACCGGTAGAACGCCGCCCGATGACATGGCTGGAGAGCATTTATCTCTGGAATATCATCAAGGGGATGGCCATTACGTTCAGTCATATTTTCAAGAAGAAACCAACGATCAATTATCCTGAGCAGAAACGTCCATTCAGTCCGGTGTTTCGTGGACTGCATGTGTTGAACCGCGATGAAGAAGGTCGTGAGCGTTGTACGGCTTGTGGTTTGTGCGCTGTTGCTTGTCCGGCAGAAGCCATTACCATGGAAGCTGCGGAAAGACTGCCGGGAGAAGAGAACTTGTATCGTGAAGAGAAATATGCAGCCAAGTATGAGATCAATATGCTGCGTTGCATTTTCTGCGGATTGTGTGAAGAAGCTTGTCCGAAAGATGCCATTTACTTAAGTGAAACTTTTGCACCATCTAACTATACGAGAAAAGGATTTATCTATGGTAAAGATGATTTGTTGATTCCTGATCCAAAGCAGGCACCGGCAGATTTCGCAAAAGCAAAAGGATTGGCAGAAGCATAAAAGAAAAGAAGCGTTAACCAACATGGGTATTACACAAATATTATTCTGGGTGCTGAGTGCAGTTGCACTGATTAGCGCCATCATGGTCTTACTGAGCAAGAACCCTGTGCATAGTGTATTGTGGCTGATCATGGTATTTTTTGCCATCTCTGGTCATTACATTTTATTGAATGCGCAGTTCCTCGCCATTGTGAACCTGATTGTTTATGCAGGTGCCATCATGGTGTTGTTCCTTTTCGTGATTATGTTAATGAACTTGAATACCACCACTGAGCCGCAGAAGAATCTTTGGTTGAAATTAACCGGTGCGGTAGCGGGTGGTTGTTTCATGATGATGTTTGTATCACTGGTACGTCAGGCAGGTGATATGCAGGCCAAGACTGCACAAGTAACAGACGGCAATATTGGGTTGATCAAGAACCTGGGTAAAGCCCTGTTCAGTGATTATGTGGTGCCGTTTGAAATCAGTAGTGTGTTGTTCCTGAGTGCGATGGTTGGTGCAGTAGTGATTGGTAAAAAAGCGTAAACAAGGCAAAGCCTTAAGAATATAGATTATGCCGATTAATTATTACATATTTCTGGCGATGGCGCTGTTCAGCATTGGGGTGATAGGTGTACTCACCCGCAGAAACGCGATCATCATTTTCATGTGCATAGAGTTGATGTTGAATGCTGTGAACCTCTTGCTGGTAGCTTTCTCTAAAATGCATCATGGTGCTGCTGTAGCAGCAGATGCGGCCAGTCAGGTGGGTGTAGACGGACAGCTCTTTGTGTTTTTCATCATGGTAGTGGCAGCAGCGGAAGTGAGTGTGGGCCTGGCCATTATTGTGATGATGTACAGAAATGTACACTCAGTAGATATCAATTTCCTGAACCGATTGAAGAATTAAAGCATACCGGCTTGTCCGGACAGATTATATGAACAACGTATTACATTTTGCATGGCTGGTTCCTTTCTTCCCTTTGCTGGGTTTTCTAGTGAATGGGTTGGGTAGGAACAAACTGTCTAAATCTGCAGTAGGTGTTGTGGGTAGCGGTGCTGTACTGCTCTCTTTTCTGGTGAGTGTTTGGATATTCCTGCAGGTGAAGGGTGGCAATACTTATGTGGCTGAGTATTTTCCTTTTATCAACTCAGCTGATTTCAAGATTCCTTTTGCCTTTCAGATTGATCAGCTGTCTTCCTTATTCTTGCTGATTATCACCGGTATTGGTTTCCTGATTCATTTGTATTCTACTGCTTATATGCATGAAGAAAACAGTGCACATTTCGCACGCTTCTTTGCATACCTTAACCTCTTCGTGTTCTCTATGTTGCTGCTCGTAATGGGCGCCAACTATGTGGTAATGTTTATTGGTTGGGAAGGTGTAGGTCTTTGTTCATATTTATTGATTGGATATTGGTTTGGTAATGATGCATATAACTATGCAGCCAAGAAAGCTTTTGTGATGAACCGAATTGGTGATCTGGGTTTTCTGCTGGCGATTTTCTGGATGCTTGCCAAGCTGGGTACAGTTTCTTATGGTGCGGTATTTAGTCAGGCAGCTGAATTAACAACTGCCGATGCTACAATCATAGCGATTCTACTTTTCGTAGGTGCAATGGGTAAGAGTGCACAAATTCCTTTGTACACCTGGTTGCCTGATGCGATGGCGGGTCCAACACCAGTATCAGCTCTGATCCACGCAGCAACGATGGTAACAGCTGGTATCTACATGATTGCACGTAGCAATGTGTTGTACAGCTTGAGCGAAGTAGCACAGCATTTAGTAGCGATTGTTGGTTTGGCCACAGCTTTGTTTGCTGCAACCATTGCCATTAAGCAAAACGATATCAAGAAAGTGTTGGCTTATTCAACGGTGAGTCAGCTGGGCTATATGTTTTTAGGCTTGGGTGTGGGTGCTTACACCGGCGCTGTATTCCACGTAATGACACACGCTTTCTTCAAAGCTTTGCTATTCCTTGGCGCAGGCTCGGTGATTCATGCCATGCACCATGAGCAGGATATTCGTAAGATGGGCGGCCTCAAAAAGAAACTCCCCATTACGCATCTTACTTTCTTGTTAGGTTGTATTGCCATTGCTGGTATGCCACCTTTCAGTGGTTTCTTCTCTAAAGATGAAATTTTAGCTGCTGCCTATGCGCACAATCCAATCTATTGGGGGTTGGGTGTAGCAGGTGCTGCTATGACAGCTTTCTATATGTTCCGTTTGTATGCCACCACTTTCCTCGGTGAGTTCCGTGGTACACATGAGCAGGAACACCATGTACATGAAAGCCCTAGTGCGATGACCATTCCTTTGATGGTGTTGGCTTTGTTGAGTGTGGTGGGTGGCTTTATTGGTATTCCTGAAGTATTTGCAAAAGATGCACATGCATTGCACCATTTCTTGTCGCCAGTATTGGTAACAGAACAGGCGCATACGATGGAGCACAGCACTGAATACATGTTAATGGGTATTTCAGTTGCGATTGCTGCAATCGCGATTCTCTTTGCCATCAACAAATTCAGCAAGAAGCCTGAATTGGGCGAACCTGCCGGATTGGGCAATGTGCTGGCGAATAAGTGGTATGTAGATGAACTCTATGATGCAGTAGTGGTGAAGCCCCTGCATGGTTTGAGTGTGGTATTGAAGAATGTAGTTGAGCGTAGTGGTATTGATGGTCTGGTGAATGGTACCGGTAAGCTGGTGCATTACGGATCCAGACAATTGCGTTTGTTGCAAAGTGGTCAGATAGGTGCATACCTCCTGGCGATGATATTATCGATTGTGGTATTTATGTTGGTATGGTTCAATGATGGTACCATCATGAACCTGCTGAATAAAATTGTTAAATAACAGACTCGGAGAAAGCGATTATGATTCCTGTTTTACTCATAGCCATTCCACTGGCCGCCGGCTTGCTCAGTTTTTTCCTGCGTGCAGGAAACAGCAGCCGCACATTGGTAACGCTGAGCGCATTGGCATCTTTGGCACTGGCATTGTGGGCACTGAGTGCACCACAGGCGCAGTTGCAACATCATGCTGCCTGGTTGCCTTCATTGGGCAGCAGCTTTGATGTGCAGATGGATGGTATGGCCAAGATGTTGGTACTCTTAACTGCTATTGCTTTTCCGGTAGTCTATGTATCTACTGCGAAAAATAATTATGCATCACCCAATCAGTTTTTTGCGTTGATGTCTTTGACACAAGCTGGCTTAGTGGGTGTGTTTGTAGCTGCCGATGGTTTGTTGTTTTACTTCTTCTGGGAACTGGCGCTGATTCCTGTTTACTTCCTCTGTTCGCAGTGGGGTGGTGAACGCAGAATTGCAGTTACGTTTAAATTTTTCATCTACACATTTGTTGGTTCACTGTTGATGCTGGTGGCATTGTTGTATCTCTATTTCCAAACACCGGATCACAGCTTCGCCATCCAATCATTCTACAAATTGAAATTATCTGCTGCTCAGCAGGGCTGGACTTTCTGGCTCATCTTCATCGCATTTGCGATTAAGATGCCGGTATTCCCATTCCATACCTGGCAGCCTGATACATACGAACAATCACCAACGGCTGTTACCATGATCTTAAGTGGTGTGATGGTGAAAATGGGTATTTATGCAGTAATCAGATGGTTAGTACCCATCTTCCCTGCAGCAGTTGCACAGTATGATCAAATCATCATCATCGCAGCCGTGATAGGTATGTTGTATGCTTCATTGATTGCGATTCGTCAGGATGATATCAAGCGCTTGATTGCTTACTCTTCTATTGCCCACATTGGTTTGATGTGTGCAGCCATCTTCACCAAGAATCAAGCTGGAATGGAAGGGGTAATGATCCAAATGTTCAACCACGGTGTAAACGTGTTGGGCTTGTGGATTGTAGCGGATGTGATTGAGCAACAACTGGGTACGCGCAAGTTCAGCGAATTGGGTGGACTGGCGAAGAAAGCACCGGTAATGGCGATTCTGCTGGTTGTAATGGCTTTAGCCAATGTGGCCCTGCCATTAACCAATGCCTTTATTGGTGAATTCCTCATGTTTAACGGACTGTTCAGATACAATGTCATCATTGCGGCAGTTGCTGGTATTAGCATTATTCTTGCTGCTGTGTATACACTGAATATGGTGCAGAAAGTACTGTATGGTGCCAGCAACGAAAGAACAGATGCGGCCACTGATATTTCAGCCAATGCACAATGGATGTTGGTAGTGTTGGTGATTATGATCATTGCTTTTGGTGTATATCCACAGCCAATGATTGAGTTAACAAAAGATTCTGTTCAGGCTGTATTGGCCATTAAATAATTAATAGCGCAGATTGATATGAATGCAATAATTGTTTCAGCTTTAATGGGTGTAGTCATGATGTTTGGCGGCATCCTGTTTCAGAATAAATCAACCCTGCGCCTGCTTTCTATAGCAGGGCTGCTGCTACTGATTACAGCCAACCTTATGCAGACCTATGGCTTCTACACCATCCCTGTAGAGGTAAAGGGTTTATTGAGCTTTGAGCGTTTTGGTTTGTTCTTTAATACCATCTGTTTTGTTGCAACCTTGTTGTATGTGTTGTTGAGCGCGAGAGATATGGAGCAAGTAGGTAATAACACTGCGGATTACCACGCGTTGATTTTCTTTGTACTGACCGGTGTATCTATCCTTACTTCTTTCAACTCATTGCTCATGCTCTTCCTTGGTGTAGAGATCATGACAATTCCATTGTTTATCCTTACCGGTTCTGATAAGCGTAACCTGAAAAGTAATGAAGCCGCGCTGAAATATTTCCTGATGGGTTCATTCTCAACAGGTATCTTATTGATGGGTATTGCATTGGTGTATGGTGCCAATGGTAATTTCAACCTTGTACCTGTAAGGGCTTCTTATCTGGGCGGTAAAGCATCCTTCCTTGAAATCGGTGGTATGCTCCTGATCTTTGTGGCCATGGCTTTCAAAGTATCTGCTGCACCTTTCCATTTCTGGACGCCAGATGTGTATGATGGTGCACCAAGTGTGTTCACCTCCTTTATGGCTACTGTTGTAAAAGCTGCGGGCTTCTTTGCATTCTTGCGCATCTTCCTGGAACGCGCTGATGTTTTTGGCCCAACCTGGAAGATTGTTTTATCCATCGTCATCATTGCTACTTTACTTATTGGAAATATCACCGCTGTATTCCAGCAAAGCGTGAAGCGTATGCTGGCTTACTCTTCAATCGCGCAAGCAGGTTTTATGCTCTTTGCTTTGTGGAGTATGAACGATATGGCCAAAGAAGGCTTGATCCTATATGCAGTTGCATATAGCCTTGCTACAGTTGGCATTTTTGCAGTGCTCATCAAGATGAAAGACTATACTTTTGATGGCTTTAACGGACTTGCAAAAGCCGAACCTCTGGTAGCATTGGCAGCAACCATATTCCTGCTTTCTTTAGCTGGTATTCCCCTCACAGCTGGTTTCTTTGCGAAATACTTTATGCTGGCTTCTGTGGTAAAAGCCGGCGGCGCTATCTGGCTGGTGGTGGTAGCAGTATTGTTTGCGGCTGTAAGTGTTTACTACTATTTCCGTGTTATCCAATCCATGTACTTCAAAGAAGGACAGCCTGAAACAGCCCCGCTCAGCGGCGGTTTCAAATTCATGTTGGGCCTTATGGCGGCATTGGTAATACTGGTAGGTGTAGCGCCATCAACCGTTTTGGGCTGGTTCTATTTCTAAGCTGTTTACCGTAATTGCCGCGGTTCAGACCGCTCCTCACAATCTTCCGCCTTTTGGCGGCTAATCTCTGCTATCTTTATGCCAATGGCAAAGAATCAGATGAGTGTTGGTGACTCTTTTCTGCTCGCATGGCGTACCGTGCGCAGCAATAAGCTACGTACAGGTATTACAGTAGCGATTATTGCTTTTGGTATCATGGCACTAATTGGCATTATTACAGCCATTGAGGCAATGAACCAAAGTCTGAAAGAGAGTTTCTCCTCCATGGGTGCTAATGCCTTTAATATTCGTTTTAAGGAGTCACGTGTACGTTTTGGTGGTAATGGGTCTGATGTGCAGAAGCAGAAGAAAGGCAAAAAGGAGAAGAAGTCTAATTTGGGCAAACCCATTCGCCAGGAAGAAGCAGAAATGTTTCAGGAGAATTACAATTTTCCATCAACAGTCAGCATTTACAGAAGAGGTCCGGGTGCGCAGGAATTGCGTTATGAAGACAAGAAAACCAATCCTCAGATTACAGTTTGGGGTGGCGATGAAAATTATCTAGCCGTAAGTGGTTACAGTATTCAGGAAGGTCGTCCTTTGAATAAGCTGGATGTGAATAGTGGTAGAAACGTCTGCTTATTGGGAGATAATGTAGCCGGTAAATTATTTGGGGCAGATAAGTCACGTTGTTTAGATAGAGTCATTCGAATAGGTAGCATTCCTTATCGCGTAGTAGGCTTATTGAAGGCTAAAGGATCTAGCGCGATGTTGCGTCAGGATGATGTGGTGATTACTTCGTACAGAAATGTAAACAGACTAGCCAGATCATCGCCAAGCTATATGATGGGTGTGATGGTGGCGAATGTGAATGAATTAGAGCCTGCTATTGGTGAAGCTACTGCGGCGTTCAGAGCAGTGCGCAAATTGCAACCAATTGATGATGATAATTTCGTAATAGAGAAGAGTGATAAGTTCGCTGAACTCTTTATTGGCTTTTTAAGCAGTATTACGGGTTCTGCAGGTGCGATTGGTTTGATTACTTTGATTGGTGCAGCTATCGGTTTGATGAATATCATGCTTGTAGCGGTAAATGAAAGAACCAAAGAAGTAGGGTTGATTAAAGCTATTGGTGGCAAGCGCAGTAATGTGCGTCAGCAATTCTTATTCGAGAGTATGATCATTAGTTTGCTGGGTGCAATTTTTGGTATCATTCTCGGTGTATTGGTCGGCAATCTCTTTGGTATAGTATTAGGTACGGGCTTCCTTATCCCTTGGGGATGGGTAGTAACTGGTATTATCATCTGTACGGTTGTAGGTTTGCTGGCTGGTCTATATCCTGCAATGAAAGCGGCTAAGCTCAATCCGATTGTAGCCCTGCGTTACGAATAATTATTTTCTGCCGAAGAATATTTTCAGCTGATCATTCAGGTAATACTTGAGATCTTCCTCTGTATGAAATTTTCTTAACCACTTATACGAGGGTCTGTGTGTTTGCATAAATGCATGTAATTTCTCGTCTGTTAGTCCCGTGTATTGTTGTACAATTTCCTTTGTGAAATAGTAGTTGATATACGCTTCCTGTTCTTGGTCTTCAAAGAATTCAAATGCTTTTCGCTTCCGCTTTTCATGTTTAGAAAATCGATCGAGATTAAAACCCAGACCTGCGCCGGAATTCGATAAAGCAAAAGTGGGAATCTTATAATCACCACCTACAGCTTGCAAAAATTCTGCCCTGCGTTGTATGCTGTCTAATTGATAGCGGCTCCATTTTTTATTGGCTACAACAGTTACATCAGCCAATTGTCTGCCCAAGGTTTGCATCCGAACATAAATCGTGTCTTTAAAATCTAAGCCCAGTAAGGTTGTGTCAAATCCATAGCCAACCGCTGCGAATGAAAGTATATGTCCTGCACTTGCATTGATGCGGAATTTACCATCCTGATTACTTACCACAGTTTGTTTGGTTACCGTATTGGTGATACTGGCTAGTGCAACAGGCTTTCCACTAAGGCTGTCTTTCAGATAACCGTAAATAATTCTGGCTTGTGTATTGCCTGTAATACAGACAAATATCAAAAGGGATAGAAGTAGGTATTTTCTCATAGTACAATTGCTATTGCAAGATGCATCAATAAAAAAGCTCCGGCAAGAAACCGGAGCTTTTTAACAATTCAACCGATGAATTTATTTAGGATCCAAAGCCTGCTTGATTTTCTCAGACAGGTCTTGCAGATGCACTTTGCTCATCTTATCTGTTGTGCCGGCAGCAGCTGCGTTGATTTGGTTGCGCAGGCCTACCAGTTGAGCACGTACGATTGCAGGTACATCACTCTTACGGGTATCTGTGCCCACTGTTAAGGTACCAAAACCAGGTACTGAAACAGTTTGAGCAGCAGCAGGAGTAAGGATGTTAACCAGCTTGTCTACATAGCTCTTCTGTACTAAACGGCGGTAGAAGTCGATTGGCTTCTTGCTGCTCAGTTCACTGAAGATACCTTTCTCAACATCGTTCAGCATTTCCATTGGTGTATAACCTTTGTCAAGACCGAAACGCTCAGCACTGATTTGCATACGATTTAATCTGTCTGCACTTACTAAGCCAGACATTGCGCCTTCCTGCAAACCAACAACAGGATCGTTGGCAATTGGGTTGTTGATTTTATTCCAGATATTCTTATCAATCAACCAAGTTGGTGTTTCAAACACCTGCTTATTCAGGAATGCAACAGCTTCTTTTTGTCTGCTCTTAGGTGTGATTTCATATACTGCTTCGTTTTCATCAGCTGTCTTGAATGTTTCATACACACCACCTACGTTAGCAGTTACGTGGCCAACATAGCGACGGAACTGACCGAGCAACTGAACATACATAGTACCCAGGTTCTCATACTGATCAGCTTCTTCTTTAGTCCACTCAGGTAAACCTTTGATAATACGCTGCAAGTTCTTGATACCATACTCGCTAGCTTTTACTGCATTATCAGACAGGTCTTCGCTCTGGCTACGTGGATCAGCTCTGTTACCACGCTCATAAGTACCAAACCAATGACGTGGATTTTCTTTCAGTGCTGCAGTCACCATTTTGCTGCTGTTCTTTTCAGTCTCTTCTTCGTTGCTACCCGGGATATAACCATAGCCCCACTTAATGGCCCACTTATCGTAGTCGCCAATGCGTGGATACAAACCTTTACGGCTGATATTATCTTCAGGTTGTGCTACATAGTTGAAACGTGCATAGTCCATGATAGAACCAGTATGACCATTGGCTTCAACCCAAGCTTTGTCACGCAGTTTTTCAACAGGTGTCTTAGAGCTGTTACCCATGTTGTGTGCCAAACCTAAAGTATGGCCAACTTCATGTGAGGATACAAAGCGAATCAAATCGCCCATCAGTTCATCATCATATTTCATTTTACGTGCACCTGGGTCAACTGCTGCAGTCTGTACCATATACCAGTCGTGTACCAGTTTCATAACGTTGTGGTACCAACCAATATGGCTTTCCAGAATTTCACCACTGCGTGGATCGTGTACGTTAGGACCGTAAGCGTTCTCAATATCAGAAGCGAAATAGCGAACCACAGAATAACGTGCATCTTCCATGCTCATGGTGCTGTCGTTCTCTGGCCACTCTTTACCCATGATGGCATTTTTGAAACCAGCTTTTTCGAAAGCTGCTTGCCAGTCATTGATACCAGCAATCAGGTGCTTGCGCCACTGCTTAGGTGTAGCAGGATCGATATAATAAATGATTGGCTTCTTAGGTTCTACCAATTCACCTCTTGTCCATTTGTCCCACTCACCATCTTTAGGCTCTAGTCTCCAACGAACAGCAAATTGAACGCGTTCAACTTTCTGCTGCTCATCACTGAAGCGTGTGAAATCATCAGCAAAGAAACCAACACGACGATCGTAGATACGGCGCTCCATTGGCTTCTTAGGCAATAATAACAGTGAAGTATTGATTTCCATCGTTACAGCACCTGCATCATTTGCTGCAGGCAAGCTGGCACCACCAGGGCCACCAGGTAAGCCAGGAATACTGATGCCGCCGATAGAAGGTGAAGAAGTATAGGTCTTCACTGTACGGATTTCTGTATTGATGGGGTAGGTAGAAATTTTGGAGATATACGATCTGTCTTGTGCAATAGCGTTCAAGCTATAGTTACGCTTGGCACGAGGGTTAATGCTGACAGCCTGGTTATCGCTTTTGAAAAATTCAGTAACATCAATAACTGTACTTGTTGAATCCTTACCGAAAGCAGCAATAGGGAATGCAGCAGCAATTGCATTAACGTTAGAGTTAGAAACTGCTTTGAAAATTTGCTGATCTTCTTCTGCAACATTCACCAGTGTTACCACACGCATGAAGATGTTGTTGCTTGGACCTTTCTCGAAAGTGATGGTTTGCTGATTAGCCAGTTCACCGCCATAACCTGCACCAGTTGGTACTTTGGCAAAACGTGTTACTGCAAGTACTTCTCTGCCGAGCAATGAGTCAGCAATTTCAAAATAAAATTTATCGTCAACCTTATGGACTGTAAAAAGTCCCTTTTGTGTCTTTGCCTTATCTGTAATTACCTCTTTGAAAGGTCTTGGGCTTGCTGATCTTTGACCGCCCAGCATATTGGCAAAATTGCTCAGGTTTGGAGCGCCGTTAGCACCTCCGGCTGGAGCTGGTGCTGGCGTTTGTGGCTGAGGGTTTCTAGGAGGCTGTTGAGCAAAAGCGTAGGCAGAAACGGCCATCGCAGCTGCTACAAGCATCTTTTTCATACGCAGTTTTATTTTTTTGAATGTGATGAATTGGATAAAGATAAACAGGTCAGTCCCTTAAAGGTTGTGCTTATCCCATCTTTTGATAAACGGTAAATAGCTAAAGGCTATCCCACCTTGCAAACGTTTGAAATTAAGCTGTTTGCCTGAAATTTCCGCTAAAGCGATTTGATATCAATCAAATCATCAAATCAAATTTGCTGCTTTCAGGAAAATACCTAATTTGGGAGCCCCTTTCGATGGAAAAATTCGTTTGGCAGACTGTGTTTCCAGATTGTTTTTTTCAGTAGAATTGCGGACTTTATTTTTTAAACACTCAGAATTTTAAAAACTAAAATCAACTGAAATGGCTGAAACAAAACCAACTGCTCCTGCAGCTGCAACCAAGAGTGCTTCTTCTGCACACGCTCAACCTAAGAAGAGCAGTAACCTGATTGCTACGATTGCCCCGATTGCCTGTATCGTATTAGGCTATGTAATCTGGAGATTTGTGCTGGGTAATCCTGCTGAATTTACGAATCCTGATCCTAAAGGCGGTTTTTGGCCTAACCACCAGGGTCCTAAAGGTGCATTCAACAAGATGTATGAAGGTGGTATCGTTGTACCTGTATTGATTGCCAACTTCCTGGTAGTAGTAACTTTCGTAATTGAGCGTATCCTCACCATTTCAAAAGCTGCCGGTAAAGGCAACAATGCTGAGTTCATCCGCAAAGTACAATTCCACCTTGCTAACAAGGATGTAGAGAAAGCAATTGCTGAGTGCGATAAGCAGCGTGGCTCTGTAGGTAATGTAATGAAGAGCGGTCTGCGTAAGTACAAAGAGATGATCTCTAACACAGAACTGACTACAGAACAAAAAGTATTGAATATTCAAAAAGAAGTAGAAGAAGCAACAGCGCTTGAACTGCCTATGCTGCAGAAGAACCTGGTGTTCCTGTCTACTATCGCTTCAGTAGCAACCCTGTTGGGTCTGTTCGGTACCGTATTGGGTATGATTCGTTCATTCTCTAAACTCGGTGACGAAGGCGGTGGTGAAGCAGCACGTGAATTATCAAAAGGTATCTCTGAAGCCCTGTATAACACAGCTTTGGGTATCGGTACTTCTGCTGTTGCGATCATCATGTACAACGTGTTCACTACTCGTATCGACGAAATCACTTACGGTATTGATGAATCAGGTTTCACTTTGACTCAGAGCTTCGCTGCTAACTACAAATAAGCCAAGGCTTTTTGTGGAATTAAGCAGAATCTGAATCTAATTAATGAAATCTAAAACGAACAATAATGGGTAGAGCGCAACTACCTCGCAAGAGTACCAATATCGACATGACGGCGATGTGCGACGTGGCTTTCCTGCTGTTGTCATTCTTTATCTTGACAACCAAGTTCAAGCCGGCTGAAGCAATCGCGGTTACTACGCCCAACTCTGTTGCGGCCAAAGTAGCCCCTGAAAAGGACCTCGTGTTGATCACTATCGATAAAGATGGTAAGGTATTCCTGACGATGGACGACGAAGAGAAAAAGGAATTTATCGCCAACACCCTGAACCAAACAAAAGGACTTAACCTGAATGTACAGGCTTTCAAGAAAGCTGGTTTCTTCGGTGCTCCTTTCAGCGGTTTGGCACAGTTTCTCTCTCTTCCAGAAGAGCAGCGTAAAGGCGGAAACCTCCCAGGTATCCCCTGTAAAGACAGCACCCAGAATGAGTTAGTAGAATGGATGCAACTGGTGAATTCATCTTATCAGGGTCAGAAAATGAACCTGTTATTGAAAGGTGATAACATGGCCAAGTATCCTGCTTTCAAAAATGTCATTGATGCATTCAAGAAGAACGACTTCCTGAAGTTTCAGATGATTACCAATCCTGAAAGTGTACCAACCGGTTCTGAACTGTGGAAACGCAGCATGTCTGGTGAAAAGAGAGAAGAATAAGTAAACTGATTATTCACGAAAAAAACTTACCGCTATGGCAGAAATGGATACCTCGTCGAGTGGGGGTGGACATAAGAAAGGACCAGGGGTCAAAAAAGCGAAAAAACTCTCTACCAGGGTAGACCTTACCCCAATGGTGGATCTGGGTTTCCTGCTGATTACTTTCTTCATCTTCACCACTACGATGAGCCAGCCTACGGCTATGAAGCTTTTCCTGCCAAAGGATGCTGATAAGCCCGAGGATCAGAACAAAGCGAAAGAATCTGGAGTACTCACCCTCTTATTGGGCGCAGATAATAACGTATTCTATTATGAAGGTCAGTTGGCAGTAGATGCTAATAACTTCAAGACTTCCAATTTCAAGGAAATACGTTCTGTGATCATGGATAAGAAATCCCGTACCAACGAAAAGGATTTCGTCGTGATCATCAAGCCTAATAAGGATTGCACCTACAGAAATGTGGTGGATATACTGGATGAGATGACGATCAACGTATGTAAAAAATACGCATTGGTGGATATCTCAGATATTGAAAGCGTTTTGATCGAAAAAACACAAGCGGCGGGGATAGCAGCAAATTAATTTGTGGAATTATTGCGAGCCCGCATCTTAGTAAAAATCAACAAAGTACATGGAAACAAATAAGATCCTCACCGCCGACATCCTCGATATCATTTTCGAGGGCAAGCATAAGGATTATGGCGCTTACCAGCTCCGTAAAACCTACAACAAGCGGATTACTTATGCGCTGATCGGTACCGTGATCATCTGTCTGTTGCTCCTGCTGAGTTCCTTTATCTCTGGTGCTGCCAAGAAAGGCAAAGCTGAGATTTTGGTTCAAGACATGGAGTTGCAGGATATCAAGCAGGACGAGAAAAAGCCTGAACCACCACCACCACCTCCTCCGCCTAAGCAGGAACCACCTAAGGTGGAAATCACCAAATTCACCCCTCCTAAAATCGTAAAAGATGAGGAAGTGAAGGAAGATGAAGAAATCAAGGAAGTGGAGAAACTGGAAGATACCAAGATTGGTACCATCAACCAGGAAGGTACTAAGGATGAAGGTATTGTTGCTCCTCCTGTTGAAACAGGTACCGGTGTAGTTGAAGCACCAAAAGTGGAAGAAGATTACGATAAGGTATTTACAGTTGTACAGATTCCTGCTGAATTCCCCGGAGGTCTGCAGGGTTGGACTAGATACCTTGAGCGTAACCTGAACCGCGATTTGCCTGTTGAAAACGGTGCACCTCCCGGCAAATACACTGTAATCGTATCATTCATCGTTGATAAAAACGGTGGTATCAGTGATGTAAAAGCTGATAATGATCCGGGTTATGGTACTTCAGAAGAAGCTGTTCGTGTGGTGAAAAAAGGCCCAGCCTGGAAACCAGCCGTTCAGAATGGTCGTAACGTAATTTACCGCCACAAACAAAGTATCACTTTCGTAGTTTCTGAAGACTAAGAAATATAAGGAAAAAGAATTGAATTGTCAATGATGAAATCCCTTCCATAACAGGAAGGGATTTTGTCATTTTACAGTGCGAAACATCGTTAACGGAAGCTTGCCGTAACACGACAAACCATGTTTTCGCAGGCTTCCGGCATTTTTAAACTTACATCATCATGGAAGCCAACAAAATTATGAACGCCAATCTCCTGGACATCATCTTTGATGGCAGGAATAAAGAGTATGGCGCCTACGAACTAAGAGCCACTTACGAAAGAAGACTTACTCGCGCTTTGGTATCAACCGTTATGGTTTGCTTACTGGTTGTGGGCATCAACAGTATACCTAAAAATATGCTCATCAAGAATGAAGCCCAACTGTATGTGCAGGACGTTGAATTGCAAGACCTGAAGCAGGAAGAGAAAAAGCCGGAATTGCCACCTCCGCCTCCACCCAAGCAAGAGCCCCCTAAAGTTGAAATCACCAAGTTTACACCACCGGTTATCGTGAAAGATGAAGAAGTGCAGGAGCAAGACGAAATCAGAGAAGTAGCGAAGCTGGAAGATACCAAGATCGGTACCATTAATCAGGAAGGTGCGAAAGACGACGGTATTGTTGCTCCACCCATTGAAAAAGGAACTGGTATTGTTGAAGCACCCCAAGCGAAAGAAGAAGATTATGATCAGGTGTTTACATCCGTACAGATTCCCGCTGAATTTCCTGGTGGTTTTGATGCATGGAATCGTTATCTGGAACGTAACCTAAACCGTGACCTGCCTATTGAAAATGGTGCACCTCCCGGTAAATATGTAGTTGTTGTATCATTTATCGTAGATAAACATGGCAATATTAGTCAGGTAAAAGCCGAAAATGATCCGGGCTATGGTACAGCTGAAGAAGCTGTGCGCATCATTGCCAAAGGACCCAATTGGAAGCCTGCTATCCAGAACGGCCGTAATGTGATCTTCCGCAATAAGCAGAACATCATCTTTATGGTGGTTCAGGAATAAAATAGTTTTTAGTGATGATGTAAGATGTAAGCAGAACATGCCTGCCCCGTCGTTGGGCGGGCATTTTGTTTACTTTTGAGCCCATGAATAGCCTGGCACATAAACTCGGCGGATGGGATGATACCATTGTGGCACTAGCAACACCTCCCGGTATCGGTGCTATTGGTGTACTGCGTGTAAGTGGTGCAAAGGCCATTGATATTGTCAATACACTTTTTCCATCTAAGAATCTTGCTGCACAAGCATCGCATACTTTACATGTAGGATTGCTGAAGAAGGACAATCTTTTATTGGATGAGGTGGTGGTGTCATTATACAAATCACCAAAGTCTTATACGGGTGAAGATGTGGTGGAAATCAGTTGCCACGGTTCTCCTTTTGTACAGGAGCAAGTGATGCAGGCTATTATTGATGGCGGTGCCAGAATGGCCAAGCCCGGTGAGTTTACGCAGCGTGCTTTTTTGAAAGGGAAAATGGATTTGGCACAGGCGGAAGCCGTTGCTGATTTGATCGCTAGTAATACAGAAGCTAGCAGACAACATGCTATCAAACACATGCGTGGTGGTTTCTCAAATACACTTGCAGTGTTGCGCGATCAGTTAATTCAATTCTCAGCATTAATTGAATTAGAGCTGGATTTTTCTCAGGAAGATGTGGCATTTGCTGATCGTAGCCAATTATATCAACTCATTCAGCAGTTGAGTACAACAACTACCCAGCTGATTGATTCATTTAAATTAGGTAATGTGATCAAGCAGGGTGTAAGTGTGGCCATCATTGGTAAACCCAATGCGGGTAAATCTACTTTACTCAATGCTTTACTGAATGAACAGCGAGCCATTGTGAGTGATATTTCCGGCACTACTCGCGATACGATTGAAGAAGTATTGAATATAGATGGTATTCTCTTCAGGCTGATTGATACAGCAGGTATCAGACAACATACCAGCGATGTGATTGAAACCATTGGAGTGGAGCGAAGTCTGGAGAAAATGCAACAGGCAGATTTGGTAATCTACTTGTTTGATGCAGCTGAAACAACACAAGCTGAATTAAATACGGTTGTTGCCGATCTGGATGCAAAATCCATTCAGTATTTACTGGTGGCCAATAAAACTGATATTCAGGCAACTGCCTATCAACAAACTGTTTTGTCTATTGCTGCAAAAACCAGTAAAGGTATTACTGCGTTGAAGAAAGCCCTTGTGGATACAGTTTTAGATGGCTCAGTCAGCATGGATGATACAGTGGTAACCAATGCACGACACCTAGATGCATTAAAAAAACTATACACTGCTTTGAATGAAGTGTTGCAAGGGCTGGACGATCAGCTGCCAGGCGATCTGCTGGCTTTGGATATCAGAAGGGCGCTTCACTATCTGGGTGAAATCACCGGAGAGATTACACACGAAGATCAGTTGGATTATATCTTTAGTAAGTTTTGTATCGGAAAATAATCGGACTATGCAATACACAAAAAGACTTGCTTCATTGCTGGTTCTATGTGCAGCGTTATTGTCAATAAATGTGTTCGCGCAGCGCGATACTAACTATCGTCCAAAATTTCATTTTACGCCTCCTGCCAAATGGATGAATGACCCCAACGGTATGTTTTATGCCAATGGTGTCTATCACTTATTCTATCAACATAATCCAGAAGCTGCTGTCTGGGGCCCCATGCATTGGGGGCATGCAACCAGCAAAGACCTGATTCGCTGGCAACATCAACCCATTGCTTTGTATCCGGATTCATTGGGTATGATCTTCTCCGGCAGTGCTGTGGTGGATAGCATGAATACAAGCGGCTTTGGTAAGCATGGACAAATACCAATTGTTGCCATCTATACTTATCATGATGACCAAGCAGAAAAAGCCGGCAGCGCCAGTTTTCAGCATCAGGCTTTGGCCTATAGTTTGGATAATGGCATAACGTGGACTAAGTATTCCGGAAATCCAGTTTTAAGGAGTCCGGGCATCCGTGATTTCCGCGATCCTAAAGTTATTTGGCACCGGCATACAAAGCAATGGATCATGGCCTTGGCTGTACAAGATCATATTGGATTCTATGCATCAAAGAATTTGAAGGAGTGGCATAAGCTGTCTGAGTTTGGGAAAACAATGGGTGCACATGGTGGGGTATGGGAATGTCCTGATCTTTTTCCGATGGAGCACGCTGGAAGAACACACTGGGTCTTATTGGTGAACCTGAACCCCGGTGGGCCAAACAAAGGGTCAGCGACACAGTATTTTGTGGGCAGTTTCAACGGGCAAGATTTTCAGCCATATGATACCATCACCAGGTGGCTGGATTATGGCCCCGATGAATATGCAGGTGTTACCTGGTCTAACACAGGAAAAGAAAGAATCTTCATCGGCTGGATGAGTAACTGGTCTTATGCTAATATAGTCCCTACAACTACCTGGCGAAGTGCCATGACCATTCCGAGGAACTTAGCACTTAAACAGGTGCAGGGCCGTTGGTATGTAGCGAATACACCTGTTCAAAATTTGCTGCAATACGCAGATAAGCCTGTTGATCTGCTGCCTTCTTTTAAAAAGGGAAAGCCAATAATGCTTAACAGAAATACATTTCAGTTGGATATTGCTGCATCAGCCAAAGAGGATTGGCAGATCAGTCTGAGCTCTGCGGCAAATGATACCCTGTTAATAGGGTATGATGCAGGTAAGCAACTATTTTATCTCGACAGAGGAAAGACCGGTGAAACAGCATTTCATCAGGACTTTCCCATAAAAGCAATAGCGCCCCGGTTTGTGCAAACAGGCCAAACAGAGATTCAACTCATCTTTGATCAGGCTTCAGTGGAGTTATTTGCTGATGATGGATTAACCAGTATGACACAAATATTTTTTCCGCATGAACCATTACAAAAACTGCATATTCATCAGCAAGGGATAACTGCAGTTAAAAAAATGCAGGTACGTTATTTCAAGTAATTAAAAAGGAGTCCAGAAGGACTCCTATGCGCACATCTGCTTGGGGGATTGCGACTATAGCTTTTCACATAGGATCGGTTTTTCATCCTTCTGTTCAAAGTCGATATGCGCGTACTTTCCCTGCTGAAAGTATTGATAGAGATCAATGGTGATAAGTTTGCATTTACCATCCGGTGCCTTAGCAGCGATAATGGTACCTGTTTGTCTATATTCCGGTTGGTTAGAGATTTCATTTTTCTTGACAAACCAATCAGCACTGGTTAATGCTTGTTTGATATAGGTATAACCCGGATATTTTTTCTGAAAATGTTCTTTGAAAAGCTTCTCCCATTCAGGATTGTTACCAACTGCTGCTGGCATAAGTACATCAACAAGATTAGCATTTCTGTTTTTGCGTACATGTGCCAGAACTGCTTTATCATCTTTTAACTGTTGCAATACAGGTTCGGCTGAAGCCAGTACTTCGTCTATGCCTTTGGAATCCGGGTAAACTTTTTGTACAGCTGCCAAGTAGGCTTGTACAGATTTGATCTGTTGAATAAGTCCCTTAGCTCTGCAGACATCCTGCTCCAAAGGTGCTTCCATGCCTGTTGTTGGCGCACCCATGCTCTCCAATCTTTTGATGGAGTACTGCATTTCATCGGTAAAATTTCTGACTAGCTTATATACCAAGGGCTGGTCCGTTTTTATCTTCTTGTCATCTTTTGGGCCTTTGATAAATTCATCTACAAAGGCATTGAATTGGCCGATGCGAGTATTCGATAAAGTTACATAATCACCGCAAGGAGGTAATTCAAATTGCTGTAAGTTGAGCTCAGGTTTGGTGAATAAGCGCATGAAATTCCAAGTACGCTTGGTAACATTTTCCTCGCCAAGTGCTTTAGCGTAAGGGTTAAAATCAGGACTGCTTTTATTGCTTCCGCCGCGCGTTTCAAATTGCGCACTTGCAATATGGCTGGTTAGCAATAAAATCAGTAGAGCAAAGTATTTTAGTAGCATCATTACTTATTTGAGGTTTTCACAAGGAATTACAGTTGGACTGTTTGGCATGATTACGGTTGGCGCACTGTATTGTCCGCCACCCATATAAGTTTCCCGAACGTAGGTGCTGGCAATGCCGCAACTTCCATCTGCATTTTTAATCGCCAACTGGGCGGTGATTTCTCTGTGTAAAGGAATATCCAGTACATTTTTTTCCAATGTCCACACGGTTGAAGTAATCACCACTTTGGTAACAGTGAGTTTGGCATTCTCAAACCATTTCTCGTATTGCTCCTTAATGGTTTTCTCCAGTTTGGCATCAGTCATGCCGGCTTTTGACAGTTTGAGACTTTTGAGGTAGTCTAATTTGTTCTGTTGCATTTTCGCCATGAAAGCCTGCTTATTACCATATTGTTGCACGGCGCTATTGATATTTTCCAGTTGATCCTGCAATTCAATGGATTCTGGAAATACTTTCACCATATTGCTGATATAAGCTTGATACAGGTATAAATCCTGTACATAAAGTAAGTATGCATAGTTTTGTCCTGTCTGTATGCCAGATGCAGCATCTTTAATAGCAAACGCAGCGCCCTTTACATTGCTGATGACTTTATTGTACGCATTCTTCAAAAGCATACTGGGTGCTTTTTCTTTAAGAAATACATCCATTTTCCCTTGATACTCCTTGATTACTGCATCACTTTGGGCAAGCGCTGCCAAAGCTGCTTTATCATTGTTGGCATCATTTCCTGCTAATTGAAATTTACCCTTGGTGAATAAGATGGGTTTCTCAAGTAACTCGCTAATTGTTTTCGATCCGTCCATCAAGGTTTCTCTACTCATTCCGTTTCTGCCACCTGATTGAGCAGATAAAGAAACGCTGGCAATGATTCCTGCCAGTAACAATAATGTCATGCGCATGCTGGTGTTTTTAATGAAATTATTGGTTCATGACTTGCTGGAATGTGTATTTTAACGGTTTGCTATGCTGCCTGAACATTAAGCCCTTTTACGTCCATAACTGCAGCAAATCAATTTCAGTTATTGGCTTTTTTGCATCACTTATTCAGGCGCAAGTAGTAATTGAAAAGATTTATAAGCTCAGCCGGTACAATCAGTATTTTCAGGGCATATTTGATGCTATGCTTACAGTACTAATTGTTGAAAATGAAGCTGCTCTGCGAAAAGGACTTAGAACCATGCTTGAAACCGTGTGTACACCCGGAACAAAAATTCTGGAAGCTGATGGTGTACAGGCAGGGTTAGAGGTGATTCATCAAGCGCAGCCGGATATTGTTTTGCTGGATATTGAAATGGATGATGGAACCGGGTTTGATTTACTCAAGCAAATAGCAGCACCTACTTTTCAATTGATCTTTACCACTGCTCATGATCAGTATGCGCTACAGGCCATCAAGTTCAGTGCATTGGATTATTTATTAAAGCCTATTGATCTGGATGAACTTCGCGCAGCCATACAGAAAGCAAGTGAAAAAGCACAGCATGCAGATTTGCAGGCACAGATTGGTGTAATGATGCAAATGATTTCGGGTAACCGTGATGCAGACAGAAGACTGGTGCTGAATGATAAGCAATCAACTTATTTCCTGCGTATTGCAGATATTTTATTTTGTGAGGCCGAGGGTCCATACACAAGATTCTTTTCAAAACAGAATGATCCTATCCTGATTTCGAAGAACCTGAAAGAGTATGAAGAAATGCTTACCCCTATGGGCTTTATCAGAACCCATCATTCTTATCTCGTAAACCCACTGCATATCCAGTTGTACGATAAAACAGATGGGGGTGCCCTTATCCTGGAGGGTGGTTTTAGTATTCCCATCAGCCAGCGGCGCAAAGACTTTGTCATGCACACTTTGGAAAGCAGGCCCTGATTGCTGTAATTTCACTCCATGGGGAAATTCCGACCATGGCTTTTATTGTTGATTGCAGCCACACAGATCTGCCTTACTACCTATGCACTTTGGTTACCATGGTCAGCAGGAATACCAGTGTTATTCTGCCTCAATGGGCTTTTGTTTACCGCCCTATTGGTACAACAACCAGCATTGAGTATACACACCAATCCCCGTGTCTGGATGAATCCATGGAAATGGGTGCTCTTGTTCGCAGGAATGGTTTATTCATATCAATTAGCTAGAACTATTTTAAATAAGACGCCGCTTTCTATTGAGCATGCAGATATGCTGCCCATTATTCATGTAATGGGTAAACGCTTTCTGGCAGGTCATTGGCAAGAAGTGTATACGCCAATTGCCGAGATATGGAATGGCATTCAACCAATTTATCTGCCCGCCATGTGGTTGCCCTTTACACTGGCAGACATTTTTCATTTTGATTTGCGTTGGGTAACTGTTGGTGGCGTTTGGATTGGGGTTATTGTGATTGTCTTGCAGTCGGGTCGTTTTCGCAGCATCAGTATCTGGTTGGTATTAGCAGTACTCTCTGTTTTACTCTGGTGGTTACACACAGAGGAGCGTAATAATCTTTTTCGACTTACAGAAGAAGGGGTGGTAATTGCATACCATGTTTTACTTGTTCTTGCTATCGTTTATCGAAGACCTGTCTGGTTAGGTCTTGCTATTAGTGCATGTTTATTGAGTAGGTACGTCCTCATTACAGCTGTGCCCGCAGTATTACTTTGGTGGGTACTGCAAAAAGAGTGGCAAGTTTTAATTCGAACTGCATTAACAGTATTGATTTGTTGTTTGCTCACCATTTGTTGTTTTGGTCTTGCACCATTTGAGCAAATGCTGCACATACCGGGCACCTATATACAGCATGCCGCGCGTGTTTGGCAGGAACATCCGGAATACTTCAGTTATACACCAGGAATGGCCGCAGTATTTGGTCCGGATAAAATTGTACTGCAACACCAGCTTTTGCTGATACTTGGTTTTGGCATGCCCTTGCTTTTTTCAGTGCAGATGTATTGGTTTTACCGGAAACAAACAATCGCGAATATGGAGTTGGCTATAGCCACGCTGGCCATAACGGTTTTTTATACGCTGGTTGATGTGCCTTATCTCTATCTTTATTATACACCAGTTTTCTGGTATCTGGCTATTGCTGCATTGGCCTTGAAACAGGTGGAAAGCAAATCAGTATGAAGAAGTTTTTTTGGATAAGCGCATGTTTGCTGTACATGCATTTTTTTGCTGAAGCGCAACTGCCAAAAGTAGTTGCCGGCAGACTTATTCGCATAGATAGTTTTCCTTCTCAGTATATGGGTGCCAGAAAAGTTGATATCTGGTTACCGAGCACTTATGATGGAAAAACACCGCATGCAGTGCTCTACATGCATGACGGGCAAATGTTGTTTGATTCCAATGCTACCTGGAATAAACAAGACTGGCGTGTAGATGAAACATTACACCAGTTGATGCAGGAAGGAAAAATTCGTAATACAATTGTTGTTGGTGTATGGAATGGTGGTGCAAGCAGACATGTGGACTATTTTCCGCAAAAACCATTTGAGTCTTTGCCTCAAGCTATTCAGGATACATTGTATGGAAAGAACAGACCCAGTGGTGCGTCTGTTTTCAATGGTATGCGTATTCGTTCTGATGAATACCTCAAATTTTTGGTGAAGGAACTAAAGCCTTATGTGGATGCGCAATATGTGACGAAAAAAGATATCAGTAATACCTTCATTGCAGGTTCTAGTATGGGTGGATTGATTTCCATGTATGCGATCTGTGAATATCCTGATGTGTTTGGCGGTGCAGCCTGTTTATCTACGCATTGGCCAGGCATATTTAACAACCATATGAACCCCATTCCTGATGCATTTATAGCTTATCTGCAAACAAATCTGCCGGATAAGCGCAAGCATAAGCTCTATTTTGATCATGGTACCACTACATTGGATAGTCTCTACGCGATTCATCAGGTTAGGGTAGATGTGCTAATGCGTAATAAGGGATGGTCGAAGCGAAACTGGATGAGCCGTGTTTTCCCGGGAACCGATCATTCGGAAAAAGCATGGGCGGCAAGACTGGATATTCCTATGATGTTTTTATTAAGCAGGTAGACCCTCGTGTTTAGTCGCTAACTTTAGTCTCTAAAACTTTTTTATGCGTGTTCTATTGCTTTGGATGCTGCTCTTGCTGAATATAGGTTTATTGGCGCAGCGCGACCGATACATTGTTTCTGGCCCCATGGTAGGGCACACAGAATTGCGTTCAGCGAAAATCTGGGTTGAGTTTAAGCCAGAAGTTAGAAATGTGATGGTACTCTACAGAGAGAAAGGTACACGTACTGAAAAAGAAGTGGCTTTTGTGTATCCTGGTCAGAATCCATACTTCAATATTGCTTATTATGAACTCAACGACCTGAAGCCGGGTACTACCTATACCTACGATCTGGTATCTGAAGACAGACAGATCATCGCTACAGGGGATGTTACGACACAAACGCTTTGGCAGTGGAGAGGTCCGGCCCCTGATTTTTCATTCCTTGCAGGCAGTTGTGCTTATTTCAATGAACCACCTTACGATAGACCTGGCAGACCTTATGGTGGAGACTCCTCCATCTTCCAAACAATGGCGAAAGAAAAATCAGCTTTCATGCTCTGGCTGGGTGATAACTGGTATACGCGTGAAGTGGATTATTATAGCGAGTGGGGTTTACACAAACGTGCATCGCGTGATAGAAGCATGCCTGTGCTGCAGGATTTATGGAAAGCCATGCCACACTATGCCATCTGGGATGATCATGATTATGGCTGGAATGACGGCGATATGAGTTATCCTTTCAAAAAGCAAAGCAGAGAAGTATTCAAGAGTTTTTGGCTGAATCCTTCTTATGGGAATAACGGCGAGGGCATTTATTCAAAGTTCACTTGGAATGATGTGGATGTTTTTCTCTTGGATGATCGTTCATACCGCAGCAACGATGATATGGCTGATAGTGTGAATGGCAAACCCAATCCAGAAAAGCAGATGTTTGGTAAAGAGCAAATCACATGGTTGAAAAATGCTTTGTTGCAAAGTAAAACCAATGCCAATATCCGATTCCGCATCATTGCTACGGGCTCACAGGTATTAAACCCTGCTAGTCCTTATGACTGCTTCCGCAGATTTCCTGCCGAGTACAATGAGTTCATTCAATTCTTAACCGATAATAAAATCAATGGGGTAGTATTCCTGACAGGTGATCGTCACCATAGCGAGATCATCAAAGTGAACAGACCCGGTAGTTATCCGCTGTATGATATCACGGCTTCGCCGCTCACATCGGGTACGCATAGTTTCGGTGGTCCGGAAAAAGATAACCCGTATCGTGTAGTAGGTGTAGATAAGTTGCAGAATTATGCCCGTATTTCTTTTTCCGGTACTGGCATTAACAGAACCCTGAAAGTGGAGTTTCTTGGCTTGAAGGGCGATTTGATTAATCAATGGTCAGTGAGCTGGAAAGAGCTGTCAAACAACTAATTTTGTTGCATCATGCAACACAGCTTTCAATACGATAAACGCAAAGTCTTACAGGCTTTGCGTTATCATTTTATACAAAGACCTGAGATACGCGTTCTGATTATTCTGGTGAATGTATTTGCCATTGTTTCTGCAGTCTTGTTTTACATGCAGAAGATCAGGCCGGAACCTTTTTTGCTGGGCTCACTTATTTGGTTATTGATGGTAGCTGCATTTTGGTTTATCCTGCCCAATACCATTTACAGGCGTTCATCTACATTTCAGGATCGGTTTATCGCTTTTTTTGGGGATCATGAAATGGTACTAGAAAATGAGCGTGGCTATATCAACTGGGGCTGGGGTAAATTCAGCAAGTGGTTCGAAAGTCCGCATTTCTTCCACCTGTATTTTGATGACAAGTCCTTCTTTTTGGTACCTAAAGAGGGCATGAGCGAGGCATTCCGCCATGAGTTGCGGGCCCTGCTGAGACAGAAAATAGATCAGAAAGATTAGAGGGCTTTCTCCATTTCGTAGTGCGGAATGGTTACTTCCTGGAATTCTTCACTACAGATATTGTACCCGAGTTTTTCATAAAACCCGACAGCTGATTTACGTGCATGCATCACCATCCGGCGCATGCCTCTATCCCGGGCAACGTTTTCAGCAAACATCATGAGTACGCGTCCAATGCCCTTTCCTTGCAAACCAGAGCTAACGGCCATTTGCCGGAGTTTTACGGTTTGGGGAGCGATTTTGGTTAAAATACAGCAGCCTTCGAGCAAATCCTCATCAAAAATGCCAATCAGGATATCCTCTTTTTCTTTTTCCAGGTCCTCGGCCGTATAATCCAATCCCAGCGGCTTTCTGAGCAGCTGAAAACGCAGGTCAACCATCTGGCGGTATTCTTTACTGCCGTGTTCGATGATCTTAAGGGCCATAGCTTGGGTTTAGGGATTTGTAAGATAATGATGATTTATAAAAAACAGGCCAAAATGGCATAGAAAAGCTAATATTTGTTAGTGTTCAAGGTGTGCAAACAAAAATTGGGTAAACCCTTGCGAATTGAACAAAAACTATATTTTTGCGCCTGTAACAAAACCTTTTACAATGTCAGACATCGCAACAAGAGTTAAGAAAATCATTGTCGACAAGTTAGGTGTTGATGAGGCTGAAGTAACCAATGAGGCTTCTTTCACCAACGACCTCGGTGCCGATTCTTTGGATACCGTTGAACTGATCATGGAATTCGAAAAAGAATTCAATATCTCTATCCCTGATGAGCAAGCTGAAACCATTACTACTGTAGGTCAGGCTGTAGCTTACCTGGAAGAGCATGCCAAGTAAGATCTAACTCCCTGAAAAGGAATAATTTAATCCGCCTTTCTTGCGGCTTTGGCCAACAGTAGGGCGGATTCTCTCATTAAAAAAGTCCATAAATTTTCCATATGAAACGTGTTGTTGTAACCGGAATAGGCACAATTACTCCTTTGGGTAATAACCTTCAGGATTACTGGAATGGCCTGATCAATGGTGTATCTGGTGCTGGGCCCATCACTTTATTTGATGCAACCAAGTTTAAGACACGTTTTGCATGCGAGATCAAGGGCTTTGATCCTACCAATTTCATGGATAGGAAGGAAGCGCGTAAGCTGGATCGTTTTGCACAGTTGGCCATTGCGGTAAGCGATGCGGCTGTAGCGGATGCGGGTATCAGCAAAGAGAATGTGGATGTTGACCGTGTGGGTGTGATCTTCGCCAGCGGTATTGGTGGCTTAACCACTTTTCAGGAAGAAGTGAAAGACTATGCAAGAGGCGATGGTACGCCACGCTTCAACCCCTTCTTCATTCCGAAGATGATTCTGGATATTGCTGCGGGGCATATCTCTATGCGCCATGGTTTCCGTGGACCTAACTATGCTGTCGTAAGTGCTTGTGCTTCTTCTACCAATGCCATAATCGATGCTTTTGATACCATTCGTTTAGGTAAAGCAGATATCGTTCTAACAGGTGGTTCTGAAGCAGTGATCAGCGAAGCTGGTGTAGGTGGTTTTAATGCCATGAAAGCACTGAGCGAAAGAAATGATGATCCAACAACTGCCAGTCGCCCTTATGACAAAGACCGTGATGGTTTTGTGATGGGTGAAGGTGCAGGTGCGTTGATCCTCGAAGATTATGAGCATGCCATCAAGCGTGGTGCAAAAATCTACTGCGAGATTGCAGGCGGTGGCGCTACTGCTGATGCTTATCATATGACTGCGCCGCATCCGGATGGATTGGGTGCACGCAATGTAATGTTGGCTGCACTGAAAGATGCAGGTATGCAACCAACCGATATTGATTACATCAATACACATGGTACTTCAACGCCGCTTGGCGATGGTGCAGAAGCCAAAGCCATAACAGAAGTATTTGGTGAGCATGCATATAAATTGAATATCTCTTCTACCAAGAGTATGACAGGCCACTGCCTTGGTGCTGCCGGTGTATTAGAGGCCATTGCAAGCATTCAGGCTGTGATCAATGATATTTGTCCGCCAACCATCAACCACTTTACAGATGATCCTGAATTGGACCCTAAACTGAATTTCACTTTCAACAAAGCGCAACAAAGAACTGTACGTGCTGCACTTAGCAATACTTTCGGTTTTGGTGGCCACAATGCCTGCGTGATTGTGAAAAAATATGTAGCTTGAGTCTGTGCAAATCATCAGGCAATTATTTAAACCAGCGCAGACTTCTTTCGAAAAGCAGATCACGAATGTGCTGGGTCTTCGTCCCGGTAATTTAACGCTGTACACCACAGCGCTAAGCCATCGTTCCGTAAAGGATACACCCAATGAGAACAATGAGCGTCTTGAATATCTTGGTGATGCAGTGTTGAGTGCCATTGTTGCCGATTATCTCTTCAAACGTTATCCCTACAAAGGCGAAGGCTTTCTTACAGAGATGCGCAGTAAGATGGTGAACCGTCAGCAGCTGAATGATATTGCGCTGAAGATGGGCCTGAAAAAAATTACCCTGTTCAATAAGTTTGATAACTCATTAAAGGGCAGCCAGATTTTTGGTAATACACTGGAAGCTGTTGTTGGTGCTGTATATATTGATAAGGGCTATACCAAAACACAGCGGTGGGTGTTGAAACAGATTGTCATCCCGCACATGTTTGTAGATGATTTGGAACAGATCGATATCAATCTCAAAAACAAACTCATTGGCTGGGCTAGTAGAAATGGTAAATCACTCAGCTTTGAGTTAGCAGAAGAAAAACTCGAAGGTAATCGTCGTGTGTTCACCATCCATGCAGTGTTAGATGGTGAAGTAATTGCGCTCGGTAAGGGCTACAATAAAAAAGATGCTTCTCAGGTAGCTGCGCAGCAGGCTGTTGAAAAATTACAGTTGTAATGATTACTTGTAAGTGATGCGGTAAATTTTTCCTGCATAATCATCACTCACCAATAATGCGCCATCGGGTGCAATTTCAATATCAACAGGTCTTCCTTTCACATTACCGTTTGCATCCAGCCAACCATGTGCAAAATACTCGTAACGCAATACTTTTTGTGCGGTATTGTCAAATGTGGCTATGCCTACGCGATAACCAATTGGCTTGCTTCTATTCCAGCTGCCATGTTCAGCTATAAAGAGTTTGTTTCGGAAACTATCGGGAAACTGTTTACCGGTGTAAAAGCGAAGTCCCAGTGGTGCTACGTGCGGACCAATCTTCCATGCTGGAGCGGTATAGTCGGCTGCTTTTTTTCCTTTACCAAATTCAGGATCAGGAATATCACCTTGGTGGATATATGGAAATCCAAAGTGCATTCCTTTTGCAGGTGCATGGTTTAATTCGCAGTAAGGGATATCATCACCCAACATATCTCGGCCATTATCGGTAAACCACATTTCCTTGGTTAGAGGATGCCAGGTAAAACCAACAGAGTTGCGTACGCCACGTGCATATAATTCGCCGCCACTGCCATCAGGATTTATGCGGGAGATACTGGCAAAGACAGAATCCTTTTCATCACACACATTGCATGGTGCACCAACAGGTACATAGAGTTTATCATCGGGTCCGAATGCAATGAATTTCCAACCATGCCAGGTTTTATCCGGAAACAAATCATTCACCACTGTATACTTGGGCGGATTACTCAGTTTGTTTTCAATATCATCGAAGCGCAGAATGCGATTGATCTCCGCAACGTATAAACTTCCTTTTCGAAATGCCACACCATTTGGTGTGTTCAGCTTTTCTGCAATCACATAACGCTTTTCCGCAAAGCCATCACCATCTTCATCGCGCAGCGCATAAACTTTGTCTTCTTTTCTGTTACCAACGAACAAAGTGCCTTGCTCGCCCCAGCACATACTTCTCGCATCAGGCACTTCTGCAAACACACTCATGCGAAAGCCTTCGGGCAATTGAACATAATCCAAACTATCTGTTGGAGGTTTCAACGATGTATTGTCGGTAGACTTGTTTTGCTGGCAGCTAAGCAGTGCAGTTGCTGCAATCAGAAAGAGGAACTTTTGCATAAGTTGAAATTAGCGAATCTCCTGACAGAGTTCGATCAATACGCCATTGGTTCCTTTGGGATGCAGAAAGCAAACCAGCTTATTATCCGCACCTTTTTTTGGTGTTTCGTTCAAGAGTTGAAAACCTGCTGCTTTGAGCCGCTCCATCTCCGCATGGATATCATCCACATCAAAAGCTATGTGGTGAATGCCTTCGCCCTTCTTCTCAATATACTTGGCTATTACCCCATCGGGTGTGGAACTTTCCAATAATTCAATCTTATTGGGGCCTTGCTGGAAAAAAGCCGTATTAACATGTTCAGAATCAACAGATTCTTGTTTATAGCAAGTGGTATTGAGGAGTTGTTCAAACAAGGGTATGGCTGTTTCAAAACTTTTTACGGCGATACCAATGTGTTCAATCTTGTTCATATAATAATTTTTTTGCTTACGAAAAGAGGAAAATCAGGTTTGGCGGGACTTTCTCCTCAAAATTAGAGAACCTATTCAACTATTTTTGTGTTCTTCAAGAGATTAAAAATTAAACAAGTATGCTCAAGCTGCCTATTTATCTGGACAATAACGCCACAACACCCATGGATCCCCGCGTGCTGGAGGCCATGTTGCCCTATTTTGTAGAGAATTTTGGTAATGCTGCCAGCCGTAACCACCCTTTTGGTTGGGCTGCAGAAGAAGCAGTTGACTATGCTCGTGAGCAGGTTGCCAAGCTGATAGGCGCTGATCCTAAGGAAATCATTTTTACTTCAGGTGCCACTGAAGGCGATAACCTCGCTATCAAGGGTGTGTTTGATATGTATGCCAGCAAGGGTAACCATATCATCACTGCCAATACTGAGCACAAAGCTGTATTGGATACCTGTAAGCATATTGAGAAAGCAGGTGGTGAAGTTACCTACCTGGATGTGAAAGCAGATGGTCGTATCGATCTGGCTGAGCTGGAAGCAGCTATCAAGCCAACGACTATCCTGATTGCCATCATGTATGCCAACAATGAGATTGGTGTGATTCAGCCCGTGAAAGAAATCAGCGCTATTGCTAAAAAGCATGGTGTACTTTTCTTCAGCGATGCGGTACAGGCAGTAGGTAAGATTCCAGTAGATGTAAACAAAGATGGTATAGACCTGATGGCATTTACTGCACACAAGATGTACGGTCCAAAAGGTATTGGTGCTTTATATGTGCGTCGTAAGAATCCACGCGTAAAAGTTACTGCCCAGTTAGACGGTGGTGGTCATGAGCGCGGTATGCGTAGCGGTACTTTGAACGTACCCGGTATCGTAGGCTTTGGTAAAGCTGCTGAGCTGGCTATGAATGAAATGGCACAGGATGCTGAGCGTTTGAGCAAATTGCGTGATAAGCTGGAGAATGCTTTAATGCAACTCGAAGAAGCATATGTAAACGGAACACCTGAGCACCGTTTGCCGCATGTGAGCAATATCTCTTTCAAATATGTAGAAGGTGAAGGTTTGATGATGGGCTTTAATAAGAACATCGCAGTAAGTTCAGGTTCTGCTTGTACTTCTGCTTCGCTGGAACCTTCTTACGTACTGAAGGCTTTGGGTCTGGGCGATGATCTCGCACACAGCTCATTGCGTTTTGGTCTGGGTAGATTCACTACTGAAGAGCAAATCGATTATACTATCGAGCATGTTTCTAAAACAGTGTTGAAGCTGCGCGAGATGAGCCCACTTTGGGAAATGTACAAAGAGGGTATCGATTTGAACACGATTGAATGGGCGCACCATTAATTCAATTCCACTAATTTAGACTTATAACCACAAAACTGATACACAATGGCATATTCAGAAAAAGTAATCGATCATTATCAGAACCCCAAGAACGTGGGTACACTGGATAAGGGTAAGAAAAATGTTGGTACCGGCCTGGTAGGTGCACCTGAGTGCGGCGACGTAATGCGTTTGCAAATTGAGGTGGACGAAGCCAATGGTGTCATCACTGATGCAAAGTTCAAGACCTTCGGTTGCGGCTCTGCTATTGCTTCTTCTTCACTCGCAACTGAGTGGCTGAAAGGTAAAACTGTTGATCAGGCTTTGGCAATCGACAACATGGACATCGTTGAAGAGCTGAACCTGCCTCCTGTAAAAATTCACTGCTCTGTACTGGCTGAAGATGCCATCAAAGCAGCAATCAATGATTACAGAAAGAAGAATGGTTTGGAAGAACTGGTATTTGAAGAAAAAGGTGTGCACTAATGAGTACTGTTGCAACAGATAACGCCATTTATGTGAGTGACAAGGCCAAGAAAAAAGTGGCCCAGCTGATGGAAGATGCAGGTATCGCCAATGATACCAGCTATTTTCTGCGCGTAAGTGTAGTAGGCGGCGGTTGTTCTGGTCTCAGCTATAAGCTGGATTTCGACAATGAGCAGAAGCCAATGGATCAGGTATTTGAAGACAATGGCGTGAAAATTGTAACTGACCTCAAGAGTTTCTTATACCTCGTGAACACTGAATTGGATTTCTCTGATGGTCTGAACGGAAAAGGTTTTTACTTTAATAACCCCAATGCGAGCCGTAGCTGCGGATGTGGTGAAAGTTTCGCTGTTTAGACATAGTAAAATTGCAAAATAAGACAACAGGGATCGGGCAACCGATCCCTTTTTGTTTGAAAAGCATAAAGCGTTTCTAAAATTTCTGCAATCAAGAAGCGATTGCGCAATATCCAGTAGTTTTGAGCACATGTGGATGATCTGCAAGAAAGAATTGAATCAGTTTTTCAGTGGTCTTACCGGCTATCTCGCGGTGGTGGTTTTCTTACTACTGAACGGACTCTTTTTATTCGTGTTTCCTGAAACCAATATCTTGGATTTTGGCTATGCTTCTTTGGCTCCATTCTTTGATCGTTGTCCCTTCATTTTATTATTTCTTGTTCCGGTTGTCACCATGCGCAGCATGGCAGATGAGTACAAGTCGGGCACGTTTGAATTACTCAAAACCCTGCCTTTAAAAGCAACGCAAATTGTATGGGGTAAGTTCCTCGGCGCCTGGTTGATTGTTTGTATTGCTCTCTTGCCGACAATCGCTTATGCATTTGCTATTCAAAGCCTGAGTGTCACAGGCGGTATTGATGTGGGTGCCACTATTGGTAGTTATATTGGTCTTTTTCTGCTGGGAGCCGTATTCACGGCGATAGGCATATTGGCCAGCAGTGCCACCAATAATACGGTTGTGGCATTCATCATTGGTGCATTTGCTGCTTTTCTTTTATACAATGGTTTCGAAGCCTTGAGTAAACTGCCAGTGTTTGCAGGTGGCTTGGATTATTATATTGAAATGATTGGTATTAATTTTCATTACAGAAGTATCAGCCGCGGTGTCATTGATTTGCGCGACATACTCTATTTTGTTGTCCTTGTTAGTCTCTTCATGTATTTCACAAAACAAAATATCCAACAACGTTAATGCCCATGAAGAAACAACAATACATGCGTTGGTTGATGGGCATTGGGCTACTGGTCGTATTAACTTATGGCTTATCTAATCTCTATCTGCGTTACGACTTAACTGCTGAAAAGCGTTATACGTTTAGTAATTCTACAGTTCAGTTGTTACAAGATCTGGATACTTTGTCGGAAGGAGGTATTAATATCACGGTGATGCTGGATGGGGATTTACCTGCTGACTACCGGAAACTACGCGCGTCTACGGAAGAGCTGCTCAGCAATTTCAAACAGCGTTCTGGCGGTATGATTACCGTAAAATTTGAAAAGCCGGGTGAATCTTTGGATGATACTTCCCGCTTGGCTTTATACGATAGTCTGGCACGAATGGGTGTTGTATTTGAAAATGCAGAAGAAGTTTCTACGAATAAGGATGCAGCCACTTCCAGACTGATTATTCCAAGCGCATTAGTGCAATACGGAAATAAACTACCTATTGCAATTGATCTGAGAAGCAGTAGGAAAATCTTTCGCCAGTTTAATGTGATTAATGATGTGCCGCAGGAAGATGTGGAAGCAACACGCAACGCTGCTGAAGCTTTGTTGGAATACAAATTTGCTAATGCCATTGATAAATTAACCAGATCAAAAGCACCGGTAGTTGCATATGTGATTGGCAATGGACAGCCAGACTACCCACGTGTAACTGATTTGGTGAACACACTTAAGAATGAATATCGCCTGGGTATTTTTGATTTAAAACAATCCTATCCTGATCCCACGCAGATTGATGCATTGCTCATGGTAAAGCCCACGAAGCCATTTACAGATGAAGACAAACTGAAAATAGATCAATATATCCTCAATGGTGGTAAGGTGATCTGGATGATTGATAAACTGTACGCAGAGATGGATAGCCTGATGCGTAGTCAGCAAGACTTTGTTGCATACGATCGTGGACTGAACATTGATGATCTTTTATTCAAGTATGGAGTGCGCATTAATAGTGATTTGGTGCAAGACCTGAACTGCTCTAAGATTCCGATGGTTATTGGGCAGAATGCAGATGGTAGTCCGCGCATGCAACGTATTCCTTGGCCATACTATCCCTTTCTTTCCGGACATCAGCCTAATCCTGTTTCGAGAAATCTGGACAGGGTATTACCTATTTTTCCCTCATCAATTGATACGGTTAAAGCACCGGGTATCAGCAAGACGATTTTGTTGGCAACTGATACCAATAGCCGTAAACTGCAAACACCAGCGATGGTTAGTTTGAATAGTGTTAGAACGGATGAAGATTTTGCCAGCTTTCAAAAAAGCTATATCCCAATTGCAGTTTTATTAGAAGGCCGTTTTCAATCACCCTTCGCTTACAGGTTGAGTCAGGAAGTACTTGATTCATTGCAACGCAGTACTGGAAAGCCATTCATAACTCAGTCTGTAAAGCCGGGTAAGCAAATTGTGGTAGCAGATGGGGATATTGTAACCAATATGGTATCGCAAACTCAGGGCACAATGCCCATGGGTATGATTCCATTGGAGAATTACCGTTTTGCCAATCGGGAGTTCATGTTAAACTGTGTGGATTATTTAGTTAGTGATCGGGCTTTGTATGAGAGTAGAAATAAGGATTTCATCTTACGCCTGCTGGATAAAGAGAAAGTAGCTCGGGACAGAGGTATGTGGCAGTTTATCGGAATCGGCATTCCGGTTCTGATGATTGTTTTAATAGGTCTTTTTATTAACTGGAGAAGAAAGCAGTTATTTGCATAATAAAGAAATAGCATGACGCCCCATCAAATTGTATATACTGTCTTTGGTATTGTCTTGGTATTGGCATTAACGGTAGATCTTGGCATCTTAAGCAAAAAGAATACGGTTATCAGCATCAAAGCAGCTTTGCGCCAAACTATTTTTTGGGTAGCACTTGCATTGGCTTTCTTTGTTTTCATGTGGATAGAAGAGGGGCAAGCACTAGCATTAGAATACCTGAGTGCTTACCTCATGGAATGGAGTCTTAGTATTGATAATATCTTTGTATTCATTCTAATTTTCTCTTCTTTTCAGGTTAAAGAAAAGCATTACTCTAGGGTTTTATTGATTGGTATTCTGATGGCCATCATCTTCAGGGTTATTTTTATTACTGTAGGAGTTGCTTTGGTGCAAAGATTTGAATGGCTCCTGTACATTTTTGGTGTATTTCTGGTGTATACAGGTTATAAAATGTTTACTGCGAATGATGAAGAGGCATTCAATCCCCGTGAGAGTAAGATTTATCGGTTTATGCAGAAGTTCCTGCCATTGGTGCCTCACGATGGTGACGGTAAATATGTGATCAGAGAGAACGGTAAACCTGCATATACCACTTTATTTGTAGTAGTGATGATGCTTGCTGCAATTGATCTTGTCTTTGCCTTGGATTCTATTCCCGCTGTAATGGGTATTTCCAGAGATAACTTAGTTATCTATACTTCAAACATCTTTGCAGTGCTGGGATTGCGCTCACTGTTTTTCCTACTTCGTGGTGCAGTTTCCAGATTTGATTATTTGCAACAAGGTATTGCCATTGTATTGGTGTTTATTGGTATAAAAATGCTTGGCGAACACTATATCAGTCAATGGATTCCGAAGACAATCATGGTGGCGATATCTTTGGGTATGATTCTGGTGTGCATCAGTGGTTCAATTTTCTATTCCATCTTCATGCAGAAAAAAGGATTGCCCAGAGATCAGGGCGATGCTTCACAAATTGGATAAATGGCCCTCTATCTGGTACAAGATATTGCCCGTATAATTGGTGCAGCCAGTACCACTGCAAATATTTCTATTGAATACCTCCTTACTGATAGCAGAAAACTTTTGTTTCCTGAGCGAACATTGTTTTTTGCATTACCAGGCCCAAGAAGACATGGGCATAGCTTTATTTCTGAGCTATATGCAAAAGGTGTTCGTTGTTTTGTTGTAGAAGAAGCTATTGATGAAACCAATTATCCCGGCGCGATAATCCTGCTTGTTGCAGATGTTAAGCAAGCATTGCAGCGGTTAGCTGCCTATCATCGTAAACAGTTTCATTATCCTGTTATTGGTATTACGGGTAGTAACGGCAAAACCATTGTGAAAGAATGGTTATATCAATTATTGCAGGAAAAGGAAAACATTGTTAGAAGTCCGCGTAGTTATAATTCACAGATTGGTGTGCCGCTTAGTTTGTGGCAGATGAATACCCAACACAGTCTGGGTATTTTTGAAGCAGGTATTTCTCAGAAAGGTGAGATGCAGGCTTTATCAGACATGATTCAACCAGATATCGCTGTGTTGACGAATATCGGCGAAGCGCACAATGAAGGCTTTGTTGATCATATTGCAAAAGCGAATGAAAAAGCACTGTTGTTTGGTTATGCAGGTAAGATAGTAGTTGGGATGGATCAATTACCAGCTTCGTTTCAATTGCGGCTTATACATGCTGATCAGCAATTGTTTTGTTGGAGTAGAAAACAGCAAGCAGATTTAACGGTTATTGAAGAGTCTGTGCAGTCGGGTATGACTACAGTGCATGCACGCTATCAGGATACAAGTATTCAAATCACAATTCCTTTTACCGATCATGCATCCATTGACAATGCAATTACTTGTTGGGCTGTTTGTCTGGTAATGGGATATTCGCAATCTTATATAGCGGATAGAATGCGCTTGCTTCAGGCTGTAGATATGCGCATGCAGCTGCGTAGGGCCATCAATAATTGTTTTCTGCTGAACGATAGTTACAGTTATGATTTGAATGGATTATCAGTAGCGCTGGATTATTTAGATCAACAAGCAGGCGGTGCAGCAAAGACAGCTATTGTGTCTGATCTTTTGCAAGTAGGGAACGAACCGGCCATGCATTATCAGCGGATCGCCAGTGAATTGCAGCACAGGGGTTTTGGTATGTTGATTGCCGTTGGTCCGGAAATGCAGCGTCATCAGCATTTGATTCAGCAATACTTTCAAGGCAGTATTCTGCATTGTGCATCAACAGAGGACTTGTTAAAGCAATTGCAGCAAATGCCTTTGCGCGATCAGTATATTTTATTGAAAGGTGCCCGTGTGTTTGAGTTTGAAAGGGTAAGTCACTGGTTAGAGCAGCAATTACATCAGACCAGTATGGAGATTAACTTGTCAGCTTTAGCACATAACCTGAAATTGTATCAATCCAAGCTTGGCAAGGATGTAAAGCTGATGGCCATGGTGAAAGCATTTGGCTATGGCAGCGGTGGTGCTGAAATTGCTCGTGTCTTAGAATTTCATAAAGTGCATTATCTCGCAGTAGCTTATGCTGATGAGGGTGTGGAACTGCGTAAAGCCGGTATCGGTTTACCCATCATGGTCATGAATCCAGAGCCGGGTAATTTCGATAGCCTGCTAAACTACAATCTGGAGCCAGAGCTCTATAGCTTTTCCATTTTGCAATCCTTTCTGCAGTATCTGCAAAATCAAGCTGTACAACAGTTCCCAGTGCATATTAAGTTCAATACTGGGATGAATCGGCTAGGTTTTGAAACTGCTGAAGCTGTAGAATTGGCAAAATACCTGCTGCAGCATCAGGAAATTGTGGTGAGAACAGTCTTTAGTCATCTGGTAGCTAGTGAGAACCCGGCATTCAAAGAGTTTACTTTGCAACAGGCTGCTTCCTTTGAGCAAGCTGCTGCTACGCTTGCTTCGGTCTTGCCCTATTCATTCTCCCGACATCTGGCTAATACAGCTGCTATCGCGCATTACCCCCAACTTCAGTATGAGCTGGTGCGTTTAGGCATTGGTTTATATGGAGTGGATCAGGAGATCAATCCCATTGGGCTGCAGACGGTTGCTACACTTAAAACCACTATTGCCCAGATCAGACAAGTTGCTGCAACAGAGACGGTTGGTTATGGTCGTGCTGGTAAGTTGGAACGAGATAGTTTGATTGCAACCGTACGTATTGGTTATGCAGATGGGTATTCCAGAAAACTCGGTAATGGCAAGGCATATATGTTGGTAAACGGGCATCCTGCGCCAGTTGTTGGTAATGTTTGTATGGATATGACCATGCTGGATATAACCGGTATTCCCAATGTAAGAGAAGGGCAGGAGGTAGAAGTTTTTGGGCCCAATCTCCCAGTTCAGCAAATTGCCCGCTGGGCAGATACCATTGCATATGAAGTACTTACCGGTGTTGGCCAGCGCGTAAAGCGGATTTACATCGCTGAGTAGTTTTAACGGATTTCTCCTATCCATCCCCCTATCTTTGCGGCAAAACAGGTGTTGTGAAAGCCAGACAAGTTATCTTTTTGATTGCACTGATTATATTAGGCGACCAGGCCCTTAAACTATACATCAAGCTCAACTATTATGCGGGTGAAGAGCACCTGGTTCTTGGCCAATGGTTCCGTCTCCATTTTGTAGAGAATGAGGGTATGGCCTGGGGTTGGAAATTTGGTGGTGATTTTGGTAAGATAGCCCTGACCCTGTTCAGACTGGTTGCTGTTATCTGGGGTACATTCCTTATCAAAGGCTTTATCCAGAAAAACTATCATAAGGGCTTTATTATTTGCGCTTCTTTGATCTATGCAGGTGCATTAGGTAATCTGATCGATAGCATGTTCTACGGTATCATTTTCGATGCCAGCGATCCTTTTGTACAGAATGTGGCAGGCTTTGCGCAGTTGGGCAAGGGTTATGCAGGCTTCCTCCATGGGAAAGTGGTGGATATGCTCTATTTCCCTATCATCAGAGATGCGCATTATCCATCCTGGTTTCCATTCTGGGCAGGTGAGCCATTTGAATTCTTTCGCCCGGTATTCAATATTGCTGATGCATCAATCTCCATTGGTGTGATCACCATACTCATCTTTCAAAATAAATTCTTCGACAAAGAAGAACCCGTTCGTCATCCATTGGTAGAGACGAAGGCTGAAGTGAGTGATGATACGCAGATAAATTAATTGACTTTAAACCGTTTCAGTGTTGTCTTCAGGTTGTCTGATGCGCTGAAAATGATGTCCTGATCTAATAAGCCATAATCTTTGGCGTAGTAACTATTGCCTTCCAGAATCTTGAAGTAGTCAATATTGGAAGGGGTATTTGGTTTGAAGTAGATAGTACGTTTTATGGTAATCACTTTGGAAAATAGCTGGTTGGCCGCCACATAGGAACCATCTCTCTGCATGATGGTGAAAACTGCTTTTGTCTTACCCCAGTCTGCATCAATCTTCACATCCATTTCAGGAGATTCCCAGGTATAGCCCGCTTTTGCTGTGTCAGTAAGGAAGCGGTATTCAATAAAGTCCTTAACAGAATCAAAGATGGTTACATAGTCGAAATCAACTGTGCTGTAGGTAAAATAATTACCCCTTTTGTCTTTACGGAAATAGTACTCAAAGCCATCACTTGTCTCAAAAATCTGGAAAGTAGTGCCGTTGATAATAGCGCTATCGCCATAACTATTCACTGTCAGGGAATCAATCGTACGGGTTGAGTTGGTATTGAAGAAGAAATCATATGCCCAGAATGAACCTGCAGTCATTGGGAAGTAAGTGCTGTCAAGCAAGTTGCCACCGCCACCCCCTGAACCACCAGGTACGGAGGTTTTGATGCTGAATGAGCAAAATGAATTGGCCATAGTCAAAAAGCCGGTTACTTCTACAGGTAGGATGGGTTTCCCCTGGCCTTTTACTTTTAAAACCTGTAAGCCTGTTGTAGCTGCAAAACCGGAATCAGTGAACCACATACCATTAATCGTGTCCGACTTGATTTTATATCTTCCTGCAGAGGTGAAATTTACTTTTACAAGCAGGTAGTTGCTGTCAGTGAGAGCAGAATCAACCACATAGCGGCCTTTTACTTCAATTTCTTGGCAAGCGCCAAGCGTATCTTTCAGTGTGCCGGCCGCTACAGCGCCCGCAGCACCTGTTTCAAAACTGAGTTCCTTGCTACAGGCAACAAATAAAATGATGGCCAGTAGGGTTGATAGTAATGATTTGTTGCTAAACTGCTTCATACAAGGCTTTACGAATATCAGATATTTATCAGAGATTCAATGCTGCCTGCGGGGGAATATTTCCGCCTTCCAGCAGGGTCTTTACGTTGTTTAACGTTGTGTTGGCGATCTGGCTCATGGCTTCGGCCGTGAAAAATGCCTGATGTGCTGTTACCAGTACATTGGGAAAGCCCATTAATCTTTGAATTAAATCATCTTGAATAATGGTATCTGATAAGTCTTTGAAAAAGAGTTTATCCTCCTGCTCGTAAACGTCAATACCCAGATAACCCAGTTTGCCTGTTTTCAATGCTTGAATCACTGATTTGGTGTCAATCAATCCACCTCGGCTGGTATTGATGAGCATCACACCTTGCTTCATGATTGATAAGGTGTCTGCATTGATGAGGTGATGTGTTTGTTCATTCAAAGGACAATGCAATGAAACAATATCGGCTTGTTGCAATATTTCTAGTAAGGGTAAGTATTCCACGCCTAAGGCTTCTAATTCTTTATTGGCAATTAGGTCAAACGCCAGAACCCGACAGCCAAAACCGATCATGATCTTGGCAAAAGCTTTACCAATATTACCTGTACCAATTAAGCCTACTGTTTTACCATGCAGATCAAAACCCATCAAACCGTTGAGTGAAAAATTTTGCTCACGTACGCGGTTATAGGCTTTGTGTGTTTTTCTGTTCAGTGTCATGATCATGGCTACCGCATGTTCTGCAACGGCTTCAGGAGAATAAGCCGGTACCCGACAAACCTTGATGCCTTGTTGCTTTGCAGCTTCAAGATCCACGTTGTTGAAACCTGCGCAACGAAGCGCAATCACTTTCACTTGCTTGGCTGCTAATGCAGCAATCACTTCTGCATTCACCTTATCATTCACAAAAACACAAACTGCATCGGTATGATCGATTGCATTCACAATATGTGGCCCCAGATGTGTTTCAAAAAATTCCAGTTCCAATCCATAAGCTGCATTGGTTTGTTGGAAGGCCGTTTTATCGTATGGTTTGCTTGAGAAAAAAGTCAGCTTATTCGGCATCTTGCTCATTTTGGGTAAAAATAAAACAGCCCCGAATAACTCGGGGCTGTTGTGGAATCATTTGTAGAGATTATTTCGGCAATTCACCTACCATGTTGGCTGGAATCACCCACTGATCAAACTCTTCAGGTGTGAGATAGCCAAGTTTTACAGCCATTTCTTTCAGGGTAGTGCCTTCCTTGTGTGCTTTCTGCGCAATCTCAGCTGCTTTGTAATAACCAATCTTGGTATTCAAAGCGGTTACTAGCATCAGTGAATTGTTGACATGCTTGTTGATATTGTCATGTAAAGGTTCAATACCTACGGCACACTTATCATTGAAGCTGACACAACCATCCCCAATCAAGCGAGCACTGTGTAAGAAGTTATAAATCATCACCGGCTTGAACACGTTCAACTCAAAATGACCAGTAGCACCGCCAATATTGATGGCAACATCATTACCCATCACCTGTGCAGCAATCATCGTTAATGCTTCACACTGTGTGGGGTTTACTTTACCCGGCATGATAGAAGAACCAGGCTCATTATCTGGGATGAATATTTCACCAATACCGCTTCTTGGTCCGGATGATAACATGCGGATATCATTCGCAATCTTCATCAAGCTAACAGCAACTGTCTTGAGTGCACCATGTGCTTCCACAATCGCATCATGTGCTGCCAATGCTTCAAATTTGTTTTCTGCAGTAACAAATGGTAAACCGGTTAATGCAGCAATGTGCTTGGCAACAACAACGTCGTATCCTTTTGGTGTGTTGATACCTGTACCAACGGCAGTACCACCCAGCGCTAATTCGCTCAGGTGTGCCAATGTATTTTTAATCGCACGCAGACCATGGTCTAATTGAGAAACATAACCACTAAATTCCTGTCCCAGTGTGAGTGGTGTAGCATCCATGAAGTGGGTACGACCAATCTTCACCACGTTCATAAATTCCTTGCTTTTAGCGGCAAGTGTATCACGCAACTTCTCGATACCCGGAATGGTTGTTTCCACCAGAATCTTGTATGCAGCAATGTGCATGGCTGTAGGGAAGGTATCGTTAGATGATTGTGATTTGTTCACGTCATCATTCGGATGCAAAAACTTATCCTTATCTGTTAACACACCACCATGCAATACGTGTGCGCGGTAAGCAACTACTTCATTCACGTTCATATTGCTTTGTGTACCACTACCGGTTTGCCAAACCACAAGTGGAAATTGATCATTCAATTTGCCTTCCAGAATTTCATCACACACTGTGGCAATAGCCGCTTTCTTTTCATCAGGCAAAACACCCAGTTCATTGTTGGCCATTGCTGCTGCTTTTTTCAGATAAGCAAATGCTGCAATGATTTCTTTAGGCATTTTATTGATGTCCTGCGCAATGCGAAAATTGTCGATACTGCGTTGCGTCTGTGCGCCCCAGTAAACATGAGCAGGTACCTGTACCTCACCCATCGTGTCTTTTTCTATACGATACTCCATACGGCTTATTTTGTGCCGCAAAGTTACCCGCTTTCTTTCAGGGAAAGTGTAAAAATCATACTTTCATCTACTGAAAATTTTACATATGAAAAAAATCCTGCTGCTGGTAATAACCACATTCTGGTTGGTATTTGCAATTGCACAAACCAAGTATAACTGGCAAACAGCCAGTTCTGGGGGATACAGCTACAAAACAGTCGCCAACGACCCCACCAAAACCCGGTTTTACAAGCTGAAAAATGGGCTTAGCCTGATTCTAACCGTGAACAAAAAAGAGCCGCGCATTGCTGTACAAATTGCAGTAAGGGCGGGTAGTAATACAGATCCTGCTACACATACGGGTTTGGCTCACTATCTGGAGCATATGCTGTTTAAGGGTACGGATAAATTCGGCACCCTCAACTGGGCAGAGGAAAAAAAGCGCCTTGATAGTATTGATGCCTTATATGAGCGATACAATACCACTATTGATGCTGCAATGAGAAAGGAAATCTACAAGGAAATTGACCGTGTATCCGGTGCTGCTGCCAAGTTCTCTATTGCCAATGAGTATGATAAAATGATGGCGGCAATCGGTTCTCAGGGAACCAATGCGCATACTTATGTGGAAGAAACTGTTTATGAAGAAGATATTCCTGCAAATGCACTGGAAAAATTTATGGATGTGCAGGCAGAGCGTTTTCGCAATCCTATTCTACGCATCTTCCATACAGAATTAGAAGCGGTGTATGAGGAGAAAAACAGAAGCCTCGATAACGACGGTTGGAAAGTGCAGGAGGCGGCTATGGCTGCCATCTTCCCAACCCATAATTATGGACAGCAAACAACGATCGGTACCATCGAGCACTTGAAAAATCCCTCTTTGGTTGCCATCAGGAATTACTACAACAAATATTATGTACCTAATAATATCGCTATTGTAATGAGTGGTGATTTTGATTTCGATAAAGTGGTAAAACTTATCGAAACAAAATTCGCCTACATGAAGCCTAAACCGGTACAGGAATATGCTGGTCCAAAGGAATCACCAATTAGCGGGCCGGTTGTCAAAGAAGTCTTTGGGCCAAGTGCGGAACTTTTAAGAATGGGCTGGCGTATTCCTGCGAATCATAGTCGTGAAGCCATGCTGGCTTTACTGGCATCTAAGATTCTGTACAATGGTAAAGCAGGTTTGCTTGATCTGAATTTGAATAAGCAGCAAAAATTACAAGCTGCTGTTGCTTTTGTGAATCAGTTTAAGGATTATGGCATGTTTGTGATGAATGCCACACCTAAACAAGGACAAACATTGGATGATGCCAAACAATTATTATTAGAGCAAATTGCCTTATTGAAGGAAGGAAAGTTTGATGATGGATTGATTGCAGCCATTGCAGCAAATGAAAAACTGGCAGAACAACAAGGTCTGGAAAACAACTATAACCGCGTAGCTGCATTGGTAGATGGCTTCATTAAGCACAAAGGTGAAAAATGGAACCTGGATGTAGCACAAACGGATATGTTGGCTTCGGTTACTAAGCAGGAATTGATTGCTTTTGCAAAGGCATTTTTCACTGACAATAATTATGTTATCGTCTACAAGCGCAAAGGAGAGGACAAGAATATTGTGAAAGTAGAGAAGCCTGCTATTACACCGGTAGAAACCAATGCAGGTAAGCAATCGCCATTTGTACAAGCATTTATGGCGAAGCCACAAGGCAAAATTGCACCTGTATGGCTTGATTTTAGTAAGGACATGCAGCAGTCGAAATTGGGTAACCAGGAGTTGTTGTATACGCCTAATTCCACCAACAGTATTTTCCGCTTGTATTTCCGTTTCCCAATGGGTTCGTGGAATAACAAGTTGTTGCCGATTGCTTTGCAATACCTGCAGTTTATTGGTACTGATAAAATGAGTGCAGAGCAAATCAGCCAGCAGTTTTATCAACTTGCTTGCTCTTTCAGCGCGCAAGCAGGTGGAGATGAAACAACTGTATCACTTACTGGTTTGCAACAGAACTTTGGTGCTGCACTCGGCTTATTGGAAAACCTGATCAGAAACGGTCAGGCAGATGAGCAGGCACTGGCTGCTTTTAAAAACCGACTTGCACGTCAGCGTTCAAACAATAAATTGAACAGACAGGTTATTACAAGTGCGCTGAGAAGCTATGCGCAGTATGGAGCCAAGAATCCTTTCAATTATACATTGAGCGATGCTGAGCTGGCTGCATTGAAAGCAAGTGATCTGGTGCAGGTATTACATGACCTGTTCAATTACACGCATTCAATCATGTATTATGGTCCGGAAACATTGGATCAGTGTAAAGCAAGTCTGGCCAAACTGCATGATGTATCCGCTGTCAATAAATCCATTCCTGCAGCACAGCAGTTTGCTAGAACAAAACAGGATAAGAATGAGGTATATTTTGCACAATACGATATGGTTCAGGCCGAATTGTATTGGCTGAGAAACTTGGATACATACGACCCAAATAATGAGGCGGTGATGAATGCTTTCAATACCTATTTTGGCACAGGTATGGGCGCCATTGTATTCCAAACTATACGTGAATCAAAGGCATTGGCTTATTCAACTTATGCAAGTGTACAAGCACCACAGAAGAAAGATGATCAGTTTATGGCCATAGCTTATGTGGGTACGCAAGCAGATAAGATGAAGGAAAGTCTGACAAGTATGAATGAGTTATTGAATGTACTGCCAATGAATCAGCAGAACTTCAATAATACCATGAGTAGCCTGATGAAGGATATGGAGACTGAGCGAATTGACAAAGACAATATTCTGTTCAGTTTTTGGGCTGCACGAAAAAAAGGTTGGCAGGAAGATCCACGCAAAGCTTTCTATGCACGCTATCAACAATTACAACCGCAGGATCTGGTACAATATCATGGAACTAATCTGAGTAATAAGCCATGGTCTTATTATGTATTGGCTTCTGATAAGAAGATTGATATGAATGAGTTGGCCAAGTTTGGCGAAGTGAAGCGGGTAAGTCTTGAAGAATTGTTTGGATACTAGTACTAAAAAAAAGGGAACCAATTGGTTCCCTTTTTTCATGCGTTTATTTTCCTGTAAAGACAGCTTTTCTTTTTTCCAGAAAAGCACTGGTGCCTTCTTTCATATCTTCTGTGCCAAAGCAAGTGCCGAAAGCGCTTACTTCAGTAGCATAACCATCTTTGGATTCGTCCCAAACAGCATTGGCAGCAGCAATACAACCGGCAACGGCTAAAGGTGCTTTGCTGTTGATGACTTGCAGAATGCCCACAGCTTTATTCAATAATTCTTCCTGAGGTACTACATAATTCACTAAGCCGTATTGTAAAGCAGTGTTGGCATCAATCATACCTGCACTCATCAGCAGTTCTAATGCGCGGCCCTTGCCAATCAATTGCACCAGACGCTGCGTACCACCGTAGCCGGGTATCAAGCCAAGATTTACTTCTGGCTGGCCGAATTTGGCATTCTCACTGGCGATACGGAAATGACAGCTCATGGCTAATTCGCATCCGCCACCCAGTGCAAAACCGTTCACACAGGCTACCACTGGTTTGGGACTGCGCTCTATTTTGAAGAAAATATCCTGTCCTTTTTTTGCAAGCGCTTGTCCCTGCTCGGTAGATAAGCCCACAAATTCACTAATATCGGCTCCTGCTACAAAACTTTTGGGGCCAGCACCAGTTAAAATCACCGATTGAATAGCTGCATTGCTGTAGACTTCATCCATCACCTGATCCAGTTCCTGCATCACTGTTTTATTGAGCGCATTTAGTTTATCGGGGCGGTTGATAGTAATGGTGAAAATTCCATTATCGAGGCTGGTTAATAAAGTTTCGTATGACATGGCAATGATTTTTCGCAGCGAAGATAGGTGAAGGTTTTATCTTCATACCATGCAATGGGTTCAAGCTGTCATCTATTTAGGAACGTTTGTCTTTGCCGTTACCGGGGCATTAAAAGCCCGTACCCACCAGATGGATATTTTTGGTGGCGCAGTATTGGCATTTGCCACGGCTTATGGTGGAGGTACCATTCGTGATCTGCTGATTGGCATCAGGCCCGTAAACTGGGTCAATGATTACCTGGCTTTGATGCTTGTACTAAGTGCGGTAATCATTACATTTTTATTCAAAAGTAATCTGCGCGAATTCAGGCGCTTCATATTTTATACAGATGCAGTTGGTATCGGACTGTTTACGGCAGGTGGTATTCAAATTAGTTTGCAGGCTGGTGTAAATGAAGTCTATGCCATCATTATGGGTGTGATCAGTGCCACATTCGGAGGATTGTTGGCAGATATTCTCAGCAATGAAGTACCCGCATTATTAAAGCGCGGCGAATTGTATGCCACAGCTTGTTTGATTGGGGCTTTCTGTTATATCGGACTCAGACATACCCCGATTGATGCAGGTATTAGTCTGCTAATATGCGTGTTGGTAGTTGTTACCATTCGCGTAGTATCAAAATGGAAGCGCTTGCGCTTACCGGATATTTAGAAACTTCTGTTTTCTTTTACCCAGTTATTGATATAATCGGCAATCTCGTGTGTATTGGTGCCGGGGTGGAATAGTTTGCCTACGCCCAATTCGTTCAATGCATGAATATCTTCATCAGGAATAATACCACCACCGGTGAGTAATACGTCGGTGAGGCCTTTTTCATTCATCAGTTGCTTAACCTTTGGAAAGACTGTCATGTGTGCGCCTGAAAGAATGCTAATGCCAATAGCATCCACATCTTCCTGCAATGCAGCATTCACCACCATTTCTGGTGTTTGTCTGAGACCGGTGTATATCACTTCCATGCCAGCATCACGCAATGCAGTGGCAATAACTTTAGCGCCTCTGTCGTGCCCATCCAGCCCAACTTTTGCAACCAACACACGTATTGGTCTTGCAGCATTTACCATACCAGATCTTTTAGATGGTAAAAATAATAACTTGTGCACTGTGAAGGTAGGTTTTGTGCGATTCTTTCCCCATGACAATCATCAGCTATGCAATACAGGCAGTTTGGACGTACAGATTTGCGGGTTTCTGAAATTGGTTTTGGTACTTGGGCTATTGGCGGCGCTGCCAATGTAGGCGGTATGCCTATTGGTTGGGGACCAACAGATGATGCAGAATCCATTCAAGCGATTCATACAGCATTGGATGCTGGTATCAATTTCTTTGATACGGCTGATTTTTACGGATTAGGCCATGCTGAAACCTTGCTGGGACAAACGCTTGGTAACAGAAAAGATGTGGTCATAGCCAGTAAAGTGGGCCAAAAAGTAGGTACTGATGGGAAAATCGCGATTGATTATTCCAAGGAACATGTGTTGAATGCTTGCGAGCTGAGTTTGAAAAGATTGAAGCGCGATTGTATCGATTTTCATCACCTGCATGTGGCACGCCTGGAGCACTTGCAGCATGGCGCATGTATAGAAGCGATGCAACAACTGCAAAAGGAGGGTAAGATTCGTTATTGGGGTATTTCATTACTCACATTCAATCCTTTTCCTGAAGCAGATTTCTTTTTTAGCAATCATTTGGGTGATGGGTTTCAACTTGTGTTTAATCTCATCAATCAAAAAGCCTTACCCATCATACAGCAAGCGGCCGCTGCCGGTTATGGTGTGATTGCCAGAATGCCATTACAGTTCGGCTTATTGAGTGGGAAGATTCTAAAAGGTGCGAGCTTTGATAAGGATGATCACCGCAGTTTCCGTTTAACAGATGATATCATTGAGGCTACACTGCAAGTATTGGATACCAAGGTTTGGCATCTATGTAAGAAATATGATACCAATCCTGCAGCGCTGGCATTGAGTTATATACTCAGTTATCCGGAAATCTCTACGGTAATTCCGGGTATTCGTGTGCCACATCATGTAGCATGGAATACCCAGCATCTGGTGCAATTGGACGATGCTGATAAAATCTATCTGCAATCGCTTTACGAGTCGGATTGGTTGCCCGTGCTGGATATGATGCAGCAAAGAGGTTAATCTATTGCAGCAGACTCAATGTGTGTTTGATGCGCGCAATGGTTGCGTCTTTGCCAATGAGTGCAGCAATATCAAATACACCCGGACCGAATTTGCCGCCAACCAACATGATGCGGAAGGGAAGCATAAGTTCGCCCGGTTTCAATTCGTTCACGGCAGCAATTTCTTTAAAGGCTTTTTCTAAATCAGCTACTTGCCAGAATTGTTCTGTTTCGTATGTGCGCATCAGTTCTGTGAAAAATAAAGTTTTCTTATCTTCCCATTTGGGTTTGATAGCAGCAATATCAATGATAGTTGGATGATTGAAGAAGTAACCAGCTTGTTGTGCAAAATCACTGAGCAACACACAACGATCTTTTACTAAGTTGATCACTTGCGTAGTGAAAGTTTCATCTGTAGCGCTATCACCCAAAACTTTTTTCACTTCAGGTAATAATGTTTTCGCATCTGTTTGTTTAATCCACTCCTGATTGAACCACTTTGCTTTTTCAAAATCAAATTTGGCGCCGCCTTTGTGCACACGGTCCATACTGAATGCTGCGATCAATTCTTCGATGGTGAAGATTTCCTTATCTGTACCATCATTCCAGCCCAGCATGGCTAGCAGGTTCACAAATGCTTGTGGTAAAAAACCTCTTTCACGGAAACCAACTGTGGTTTCATTGGTTTTGGGATCTGTCCAGTCCATAGCAAATACCGGAAAGCCCAGCCGATCTCCATCACGCTTACTCAGCTTACCATTGCCATCAGGTTTCAGGATCAATGGCAGGTGTGCCCATTGCGGCATTTGCTCCAGTCCGAACAAATATTTCCATAACAGAATATGTACTGGTGCACTTGGTAGCCATTCTTCACCACGGAAAGCATGAGATATCTGCATCAAGTGATCATCCACTACCACAGCAAGGTGATAGGTAGGCATGCCATCTGCTTTCAACAAAACTTTATCATCCACCTGCGTGGTATCGAAACTCACTTCACCGCGGATCATATCCGTAAACGTGATGGTTTCCTGCTCCGGCATTTTGATGCGCACTACATGTGGCTGACCTTCGCTGAGCAATTGTGCAACAGTAGCTTCATCCAGCGTTAAGGAGTTACGCATGGATTGTCTGCTCTGCTGATTGTATTGAAAATTGGGTATAGCAGCACGCTTGGCTTCCAATTCTTGTGGCGTATCGAATGCATAATAGGCTTGTCCGGCAGCCACCAGTTTGTCTGCATATTGCTTGTACAAAGATTTTCTTTCGCTCTGTCTGTAAGGGCCAAAGGGGCCGCCATGTTTTGGGCTCTCATCTGGTACCAAACCACACCATTCTAAGCATTGGAAAATATATTCTTCTGCACCGGGTACAAATCGGGTTTGGTCGGTATCCTCAATACGCAGAATAAAATCACCGCCATGTTTTTTGGCAAAGAGGTAATTGAACAGCACCGTTCTTACACCGCCCAAATGCAATCCACCCGTAGGTGAGGGGGCAAATCTTACTCGTACACGTTGATCAGTCATGGCGCAAAGATACAGGCTGTATAGCCTTCGGTAAAATCGTCAGGACTTTACCCTGCCGGGGTTCTTTTTGATGAAATCATCCCAGGATTTCACGGCTTTGCCGGAAGTGGTTACAGCGCGACTGGTTTGATAGTGATGGCATAGGGCTACCGCTAAAGCATCGGTAGCATCATAGTATTTAGGTTGCTCATCAATTTGCAGAATGCGTTGCAGCATCTTCCACACTTGATCCTTATCCGCATTGCCATTACCGGTAATGGATTGTTTCACTTTTTTGGGTGAGTATTCTGTAACCGATAATCCGGCCTGCATGGCAGCAGCAATGGCCACGCCCTGGGCCCGCCCCAGTTTCAGCATACTTTGTACGTTCTTACCGAAGAAAGGGGCTTCAATGGCAAATGAGTTGGGTCTGTAGAGCTTGATGAGTTCGCAAACCTTGGTATGGATTTTCTCTAGTCGCTGATAGATATCTTTCTCGCTGGTGAGTTTGAGTGTATCCATTAATAAGACAGTACAATCGTTACCCTGACGTTTGAGCAGGGCATAACCCATTAGCTGTGTTCCGGGGTCAATACCGAGTATGATATCTGCCTGTTTCAATGCCGTGAAATTAGGTTTTTCAAGCCTCACTTTTCTAAATGCACTTGATGACCGTTCTTTGTAGCCAAATCACAAGTACCTGAACAAACAACTGAAAATATTTTTGAACTGGTTTATTGGGCCGGTTTTATTTGTTTGGCTGGCTTTCTCTATCTATAAGCAGGTTAGCGAGCAACAGGATTTACAAACCTCCTGGCAGCATATTGTAGATACGGTGGTGCAAGGGCAATGGAAATGGCTTTTGCTGGTTTTCGCCCTCATGTTCGTGAATTGGGGTTTGGAAGCCAGAAAATGGCAATTACTGATGCAGGGTATTGAGTCAATTAGTTTCTGGCGCGCGTATCGCGCGATTTTCACTGGTCAGTCATTTGCTTTAAACACGGTAAATCGAGTTGGTGAGTATTTGGGCCGCATGGTCTATCTGCAGGAAGGTAATCGTTTAAGATCGATTGCTTTATCTGTGGCAGGTAGTTTTAGTCAGCTCATTGTTACCATGTTGATGGGTCTATTGTCTTTGGTGTACTTACGTGTATCAATTTTGGATGATACGCACCATTTGCAGGGTTTGAGTGTGTTCTGGTTGGATGGACTCATGTATGCATTGAGTACAGGTGTAATGGTTTGTCTCATATTGTATTACAAGCTTTCCCTGATTACCAAACTTGTAGAGAAAATTCCATTGGTGGCGAAGTACAGTTTTTTCATAGATAAGCTGGAAGACCTGCACTGGAAGGAATTAACAAGAATTTTAAGCATCTCGCTTAGCCGTTACATGGTCTTTATCGTTCAATACTTAATCATGCTGCATGTGTTTGAAGTAGATGTGCGTATGTTGGATGGGGCTGCGGTGATTGGGGTTATGTTTTTGGTATTGGCAATCGTACCAACGATTGCTTTGGCTGAACTGGGCTTACGTGGTAAGGTTAGTTTGCAGTTAATTGGGCTCTTAAGTGTAAATCAGGTAGGGATAATTGCAACAGCTGCAGGTATCTGGTTAATTAATCTGGTAATTCCTGCGCTGGCAGGTAGTATCTTTATACTGGGCATTCGATTATTTAAAAAGGTTTGATGTGAAGAAATTTCTTGTAGTACTAATCATACTTGCTACTGCCTGGACCTATCCCGCCGGTACTGAGCAATGTTTGATCAAAAACAGAGCTTTTCAGGATGGTGAGAATATCAGTTACACTGTCTATTATTCTGTGATCGGATTATTTGTTAACGCTGGTTCTGCAAGCTTTACAGTTGAACAAACCAGTTTCAATAATAAGCCGGCTTACCATGTAGTTGGATTGGGTTCATCTAATCCCAACTACGACTGGATTTTTAAAGTGCGCGATCGTTATGAAAGCTATATAGACACAGGTAGTCTTCAGCCCTATAAGTTTTATCGTAACGTAGATGAGGGTGGATACAAAATTGTCGAGACAATCAATTTTAACCAGCAGAACAATACAGCAACCACACCAAAGAGTACGTTGAAAATACCTGATTGTACGCAGGATGTATTGAGTTCTATCTATTACGCCAGAAATATCGACTTCTCTAAAACCAAGCCAGGAGATAAAATTCCATTTACAATGGTCTTGGATAATGAAGTGCATAATCTCTACATTAAATACGAGGGCAGAGAAGTTATCAAAACCAAATACGGCAGATTCAATGCCATCAAATTCAAACCCCTGTTGATCAAAGGAACCATTTTTGAAGGCGGCGAAAAGATGACCGTATGGGTTACAGATGATGCCAATAAAATACCCATTCGTATTGAAAGCCCAATTGTAGTAGGCAGTGTGAAAGTAGATATGATGGGCTACAAAGGACTGCGTTACCCAATGACTGCATTGATCAGCAAGCGCTGATTACAAAGCACTCAACGGGAAACATTCTTTCTGTCTTACTCCTTTCTCTGTTAACTGCAGACTGCAGCATTCATTCACAGCATCATGTTCAAAGAAGAAGACGAGGTCTTTTTCAGCAGCTTCTTGTAAGAAAGCTTTTTTCTCTACCATCGTTTGCAATGGTCTGGTATCATAGGCCATTACATAGGGTATAGGCAAGTGTGCAACAGAAGGCAATAAGTCTGCCATATACACAATGGTTCTGCCTTTGTAATCCATTTGTGGTAACATCATCGCATCTGTGTGGCCATGCATGAAGCGCACTTTCAGGTTGGGCGTAATGCCAGACGCCTGTGCATGTGTGCCATCTTCCACAGGAATGAATTGTAATTGTCCGCTTTCCTGAATGGGCAGAATATTTTCTTTTAAGAAGGATGCTTTCTCTCGGTCGTTGGGTTTTGTTGCCCAATGCCAGTGTCGCTCATTACTCCAGTAGCGGGCATTCTTGAATGCAGGTACCAGTTTATCGCCCTCGCGTTGGATGCTACCACCGCAATGATCGAAATGCAAATGTGTTAACCACACATCAGTAATATCATCTTTATGAAAGCCATGTTTGGCTAGCGAAGTTGCTAAAGTTGCATCGCCATGCAAATGGTAATGGCCAAAGAATTTGGCGTCTTGCTTATCGCCGATACCGTTATCAATTAATATCAGTCTGTTGCCATCTTGCACCAATAGGCAACGCATGGCCCAGGTGCAAAGATTATTTTCGTCTGATGGTACCAATTTGTTCCACATGGTTTTGGGTACCACACCAAACATCGCACCACCATCCAGTTTAAAAAAGCCGGTATCAATTGAGTAGAGTTGCATGACAAGCAGTTTAAGCAGTTCGGGCTTTTTGCTGTCTGTTAAGTGTTACGAGCAGACCAGCAAAGCCGAGTGCAAAGAAAACGATTAATGATAAGATAGAATGCTTCATATCCAGTATCTCATCTATGTAAGCAAAAGTGAACATGCCAATCACGATGGCTATCTTTTCTGTTACATCATAAAAGCTAAAGAAGGAAGCAGTGTCCTTTGTTTCTGGCATCAGCTTACTGTAAGTACTTCTGCTGAGCGATTGAATACCACCCATCACCAAACCTACTGCGCAGGCTAGTCCGTAAAAATGGTATTCTACATTGGCACCACTTTCTTTTACCCCGGCTACATACCATGCGCTGATGCAGACCAGAATCCAGAAAACAACCACACCGAGCAGTACTTGTATATTGCCCATTTTCTCAGAGAGTTTAGACATCAGGAAGGCACCGGCAATGGCTACTAGCTGAATCAGTACAACAGTAATAATCAGTTTGTCAGCAGGCAGGCCCAATACACGATCGCCAAAAATAGTGGCAGCCAGCATCACTGTTTGTACGCCCATGCTATAGAAAAAGAAACTACCCAGATAGCTACGCATCACCGGCATATGTTTGAGCTGATTCCAAACCTTGTTCAGTTCTTTAAAACCATCCGTGAAAATATTGTGCTGTACTCTTACGCTTGGTTGTGATGGAGGCAATCTTCTGAAGGTGATTTGTGCAAAACCAATCCACCATAAGCCCACCAATAAAAATGTGTAGAGCGGTCCGCTGGTATTATCGCCCTTACCAGAGAAATAGACCACTAGTGCAAAGCCCACCATTTGCATAATCACACTACCGATATAGCCCATAGCATAACCACGCGCACTGATGCGGTCGCGGTCTTGAGGTGCGGCAATTTCAGGCAAGTAAGAATTGTAAAAAACCAGACTGCCGATATAACCAATGGCTGCCAGCATAAAGCAACCCAAGCCAATCCACATATTGGGTTGTTCGCCTTTAAAGAAGAACAAACCGCTGCAGCCTAGGCCGCCCAAGTAGCAGAAGAACTGCATGAATCTTTTCTTATTACCTCTACTATCGGCAATAGAAGATAAGATGGGGAGCAGGATAGCAATAAGCAAATAAGCTACGGCTACTGTGTAATTATAGAGTGCAGAGTTTTTGAAGATGCGTCCGATAAATGGTACACTGTCTTCTCCATATGCAGCTTTGGTTACGCCAGCATAATAAACTGGAAAAAAAGTAGTGGTGATGACCAGGTTGTACACGCTGTTGGCCCAATCGTACATGGCCCAGCCGCGCAAGACTTTCTTAGGGGCAGTTTGCATAAGCTTGGTTTCGGTAGTGGTAAGATAGGCAATTTGCCCATTATGCCAGTATGCCGAACTGAATCAAAATCAGCAAAATGATACCCATAATGATGCGGTACCAGCCAAACAAACGGAATCCGTGTTTTTGTAAATAACCGATGAAGAATTTGATGGCCAGCATAGCAACAATAAATGCAACAATATTGCCTACCACCAAAGCGGTGATATTATCGCTGTTCTGCATTACTTCAGGTGTTTCTTTGAATGCCTTTAGCAGTTTATAACCGGTAGCCGCTGCCATGGTGGGGATGGCCAAGAAAAAAGAAAACTCTGCAGCCAAATTTCTGGTAAGTTTTTGCTGCATACCTCCAATGATGCTGGCAGCACTTCTGCTAACACCGGGAATCATGGCCACACATTGCCAGCAACCAATCAGGAATGCACGCGTGAAGCTGATTTCTTGCTCTTCTTGAATGGTATGCGTTTTAAAGAGTTGATCGATAAATAGCAATACAAAACCACCGGCCAGCATGGTAATGGCAACGGTGAGCGGGCTTTCCAGCAATGCATCAATTTTATCAGAGAACAAGGCGCCCAATGCCAGTGCGGGTATTACTGCGATGAGCAGTTTGAGATAGAAATTCCATCTATTGAGTGGGAAGAATCTTTTCCAATACAGTACTAAGACCGAAAGAATAGCACCCAATTGAATGGCTACTGTAAAGAGTTTGGTGAAATCGTCCTTGGGTACTTTGAGCAGACTTTCTGCAATGATCATGTGGCCGGTAGAAGAGATAGGCAGAAACTCAGTAATGCCTTCTACAATGGCGATGATAATGGCTTCGGTGATGGTCATGGTTACTTGCTTCAATAAAAAAGCGGTGAACAAGCACCGCTATCATTTAGTTAATCTTATCAGGCTGCATTGGGTTTCTTGAAGATGGCATAAATCTCCACCAGTAGTCCCAACACAATCAAAATAGGTGCAATGGTTACACGAGTAGTGCTATACACTTCTTTGTAATCAAACACTTTAGGATCAGCACTTTTGCCACCTGCCATCAGGAACATACCGAGTGCAATAATGGCTGCACCAATCAGCATCCAGGTATAGTTTTGTTTTCCAAACAGGGTCTGCTTGTTTTCGCTCATAATCTGCTTTTTAGCGCCTGCAATATAGGGGATTCAGCGAATTCCTTTTGTTAATTGGTTTGGCCAGAATGGGTCCTGATTAATATAGGTCGTCCAGCTTCATCTTCAGGTACTTGAGCACACTGCGGTGGGTACTGAAGAGAGAAATGCCCACACCTACCAGGATTAACCCGCCAAAGAGACTGATGGTAAGTGAGGTATCGCGGATGGCTTTGAGCTGCGGAAACTGGCTTTCTGCCCATTGAATCATGGTAAACAAGAGTGCAATAGCAATTAACGCACTCACTAGGCCGTTGATTACGGCTTTTAAGTCCATGGGTTTGGCAATAAACCATCGTGTAGCACCCACCATCTGCATTGTTTTGATGAGGAAGCGGTTGCTATACATAGCCAAGCGAATGGTATTATCGATGCTCACGATAACCAGTAAACAAAGGATAATGGCCACAACCAGGAAGATCAAGCCAATTTTGGATGCTCTTTCATTCAGGCTGCTCACCAGCATTTTGGGGTATTGTACATCGGTAATCTGATTACCATATGCACCCATGATGGTGCTGGATATCTTGTTCAGGCTGTCAGGATTTACATAATCAGCCTTGGCATAGAAATCAATGCTCTCGGGCAGTGGGTTTACGCTCAGGATCTTGGCCCAGTCTTCGCTGTTTTCCTTGTTCCAGATGGCTTTGGCTGTTTCCTTATCGATATACTGCACATTCTTGGCATAAGGCTGGGTGGCAATGAATTGCTGAATTTGACCGATGGTATCCTTATTCATCGTACGCAGATAGGCACTGATGCGGATGTCTTCTTTGAATGCATTACCCACCTGACGGATATTCAGGAAGAACCATCCCATAATACCCATAATCAGCAACACGAGTGCCACGCCTACAATGCTGTAGATATAATTGGGTTTGCCACGTTTCAGGGATGCTTTTCCTACTGTTGCCATTGGATCCTTTTTTGCAGTTCTTGAAGGCCGCAAATGTAGGGTTTTCAGGCCCTGAATCTGTACATTTGCAACCACTCTAACGACGAAACCTGCCCTGAAAGTATAGCAGCCGGATAATTTATCGGGTTAAAGATTTGTTAGTCTTGAAAGGGCATCAGCCAGTAGAAAAAATTAATCATTGCAGGGCCTTGTACAGGCGCTGCAGTGAGTGACACAACCGGTGCCGGGCTTTATACAATGGCCGGTAACCAAAAAAGATTGGAGAACATGGAATATCAGTTCAGAAGTATTGAAAAAAAATGGCAAAAGCATTGGCAGGAGAACCATGCGTATCGTGTATCGAATATCAGCGATAAACCGAAGTGTTATGTGTTGGATATGTTTCCTTACCCAAGTGGTGCGGGTTTGCATGTAGGCCATCCTTTGGGGTATATCGCTAGTGATATTTATAGTCGATTTAAAAGATTGAAGGGTTTTAATGTATTGCACCCGATGGGCTATGATGCATTTGGTTTGCCTGCAGAGCAGTATGCAATTGAGCATGGCGTGCATCCTGCAGTCTCTACCAAACAGAACATTGATAATTTTCGCAAGCAGTTAGACAATATTGGTTTTTGTTACGATTGGGATAGAGAAGTGCGTACGTGCGAGCCAAATTATTATAAATGGACGCAATGGATTTTTCTGCAACTCTTCAATAGTTTTTACAACAGAACCCTGCAAAAAGCACAACCCATCAGTGAGTTGATTGCTGCTTTTGAAATAGCAGGCAATGCAGCACATCCAATGCCCGACAGCAGTTTTCATACTGCATCATTCAATGCTGATGAATGGGCTGGTTTTGATGAAACCACCAAGCAGGCTATTCTGATGGAATATCGTTTGGCGTATTGTGGTGAGGGTGAAGTGAATTGGTGCGAAGCATTGGGTACGGTATTGGCCAATGATGAAGTGGTGAATGGTGTGAGTGAGCGTGGTGGTCATCCTGTGGTGAAGAAGAAACTGCGTCAGTGGTACCTGCGCATAACAGAATATGCAGATCGTTTGCAAAATGATTTGCAGAAACTGGAGTGGAGTGATGCGATGAAGGAAATGCAAACCAACTGGATTGGTAAGAGTTCCGGTGCGGAGATTGATTTCCAGATTCAAGTAAACGATGCAGTTGCTGATGAGAAATTGCGCGTCTACACCACTCGCCCTGATACCATTTTTGGTGTCGACTTTATGGTAGTTGCACCAGAGCATGAAGTGGTAGCGAAGATTACAACTGCTGAACAAAAAACTGCTGTTGAACAATACCTCGATTATGTGAACAGCAGAAGCGAGCGTGAGCGTATGGCAGAGAAAAAAATCACCGGTTGTTTTACCGGTGCTTATGCTATTAATCCGTTTAGCGGTCGTGCCATTCCTATTTGGATTTCTGAATATGTGTTGGCTGGTTATGGTACAGGTGCGATTATGGCTGTGCCTTGCGGCGATGAACGTGATCATAAGTTTGCGCAGCATTTTAATATTCCAATTACCAATATCATTGGTGATGCATACAATGGACAAGAAGCCAACCCAACCAAGGATGCTGTTTTGGAAAACAGTGATTTCCTGAATGGCATGGTGATGCGCAAAGCCATTGATGAAGTGATTGATAAACTGGAAGCGCTGGGTATTGGTACGCGAAAGACCAATTACAGAATGCGCGATGCTGCTTTCAGCAGACAGCGTTATTGGGGTGAACCCTTCCCAATTGTTTGGGTAGGCAATACTGCTTATGCTTTGCCTGAGTCTGAACTGCCTTTGTTATTACCTGAAGTAGAGAGTTATTCTCCCGGTCCGGAAGGACAGGGGCCTTTGGCGAATATTCCTGAGTGGACAGACCGACAATTAGAAACCAATACCATGCCCGGTTATGCAGGTAGTAGTTGGTATTTCCTGCGTTACATGGATCCGGGAAATGATGCTGCGTTTGCGAGCCGACAAGCCACTGATTATTGGAATCAGGTTGATGTATACATTGGTGGAACGGAACATGCAGTGGGACATTTGCTCTATTCGCGTATGTGGACCAAAGCGCTGTATGATTTGGGTCACCTGAGTTTTGATGAACCTTTCAAGAAGCTCGTGAATCAGGGAATGATTCAGGGGAGTAGTCGGTTTGTGTATAGAAAGCGTGGAACCAATGTGTTTGTTTCTGCTGGCTTGAAAGATCAATATGAAACAGATGCATTGCATGCCGATGTGAATTTTGTGGATGGCTATGAGTTGGACATTGAAGCTTTCAAAAAATGGCGCAATGGTGAGTATGCCAATGCGGAGTTTATTTTGGAAGATGGTAAATACCTCTGCGGTGCAGAAGTAGAGAAAATGTCCAAGTCCAAATTCAATACGGTGAATCCGGATATGTTGGTGGACAAATACGGCGCTGATACTTTCCGTATGTATGAAATGTTCCTTGGCCCAATTGAACAAAGTAAACCATGGGATACCAAGGGTATTGAAGGCGTACACCGTTTCCTGAAAAAGTTCTGGCGTTTGTTCTTTGACGAGCAGAAAGGTGCAGTTTGGAACAATGATGCACCAACAGATGCAGAGTATAAATCATTGCACAAAGCCATTAAGAAGATTGAAGAAGATACTGAGCGTTTTAGTTTCAATACTGCTGTGAGTGCTTTCATGATTTGTGTGAATGAACTCAGCGATTTGAAATGCAACAAGCGTGCGATACTGGAACCATTGTGTATTTTGATGACACCTTATGCGCCACATATTGCAGAAGAGCTTTGGCATGCATTGGGTAATGCGGGTTCAGTATTGGATGCTGCATTCCCGGTATTTGAACCGAAATATCTGGTGGAATCTTCCAAAGAGTATCCGGTAAGTATCAATGGTAAAGTGAGAACCAGTTTGTCATTTGCCCTGGATGCTGATCAGGCAACGGTTGAAGCAGGTGTGCTGGCCAATGATGTAGTGCAGAAATGGTTAGAGGGTAAGCCGCCGAAAAAGATCATTTATGTGAAAGGCAAAATGATTAATGTGGTGATCTGATGAACAAATAACCGAATCCTCCGTTTACCGGAGGATTTTTGTATTTTACTATCATGCCTTTTGAATTCAATTTCTATTCCTCGCTGCTGCTCATCTTTTTTGTGCATGGTTTTGTCTATGCTTTTTTATTCTTCAGAAAAGCTTGGCAGAACCAGTCGGCAAGCGATGGCTGGATAGGGCTATATCTAGTTTTGTGCATCTTGTATATCTGTCCGTGGATGCTGGGCTTTGCCGGTTGGTATGATGGCAGGTATTGTTTAGAATGCAGAAACTTTTTGTTCTACATGCCTACGCAGCATACTTTGTTGATGGGGCCTGTGGTGTATTTCTATGTACGTACCAGGCTGGAGCCAAAATTTGTATTCACGCGGAAATCATTCTTGCATCTGTTGCCCGGAATACTCTATGTGTTGTGGAGCATCATTGTGGCAGTAACAGACAGGGTGGTGCTGAAAACCTATTTTCTCATGGATGGCCAGAATGATCCGGATTTTCAAACTTGGTATCAGGCAGCAGGACTGATTAGTTTCATGGTATATCTCTTTATGAGTTTGCGTTTTTATAATCAATACCGACAATTCATTGTGCAGGAATTGTCCTTTGCTGATGCCATCAGTTTTCAGTGGGTACGTAATTTTCTATTAGCCTGTCTTGCATATTTTCTGATGACTATTGGGATGGAAATACTCAATATTTTCTACGACGGTTTAAATTATACCGGTTCATGGTGGTATTTCTTGCTTTTTGCTTTAACCTTTTATTATATCGCCATCAATGCCTACAGCAATTCGGTAGAAACCCGCAAAGTATTTGAATTGGATTTTTTGCGTTATCAGCCTCAGTTGATGGCACCGCTAGCACCGGTGGAGGATGCCACGCATGAGGTGGTGGAATCAACCGTGAAAGCATCGGATGAACTGAAGGAATGGCGTTCTAAAGTTGCTGCGCTTGTGGCAGATCAATACCTCTATCAGGATCCTGAATTGAGCTTGTCTCAATTAGCGCGAGAACTCAATACCAATCCCTCCTTTTTGTCCCGCATCATCAATCAGGGCTTTGGGATGAATTTCAATGATTATATCAACCAACAGCGAGTAGCAGAAGTGGTTGCCCGACTCGAGAAGGGTGATCAAGCACAATTTACCATCATGAGTATGGCTTATGATGCCGGCTTTAACTCCAAAGCCACTTTCAACCGAGCGTTCAGAAAGTTCACCGGTAAGAATCCCAGCGATTATATGCAAGGTTGATTATCAGCAGCTTAGATGATTTGCAACTTCCTTTACAAGATTTGAAACCAGACTCAATGGTTTCAAATCATCCTTTGAGGCGGCAGGCCGTTGTACCCGCAGCAATTTGCCGGTACAAAATCAATCGCCATGTACAAAAGCCTTCTCGCCATCTTCACTTGTGTATGCAGTCTTGCCTTTGCACAAACAGATACCCTCTATTCCAAAAAGACAGATAGTGTTACCGTTACCAGTAAAAAACCATTCATTCAAACCCTGGCTGATAAGGTGGTGATGAATCTGGAGAACCGCCCTTCTGTTGCGGGCAATAATGCTTTGGAAGCTCTGAAACAAGCGCCGGGTGTTGTGGTAGATGCAAATGAGAATATTCAAATGGGGGGTAAGAACGGCGTACAGGTATTACTGGATGGCAGACCAGCCGGTGTTACTGGAAATGATCTGGCGCAATTGCTCAAGAGTATTGAAGCAGATAATGTGAAAGAGATTGAGCTGATCACCAATCCATCTTCGCGCTTCGATGCAGCAGGCAATGCGGGCATCATCAATATCAAATTAAAAAAGAGTATGGTGCGCGGCTGGAATGGCAATGCATCTGCCAGCAGGCAGCAAAGTACCCATGCGCGACAGAATGCCAGTGCTGCATTGAATTATCGCAACAGAAAGTTCAATTGGTTTTTGAATGCGGGTGGTAACAATGGGTATCAGGTAACGATTGCAGATAACGACAGAACTACAGGCACCAAACAGTTCACGCAACGCATGCTGGAAGGCGATGCATTTCATAGTTACAATATCAGAACAGGAATCGATTATCAATTGAGCAAACAAAAGACTGTTGGTGTATTGTGGATGCCCAGCACCAGATACACAGGTATGGACAATCGCGGCTTTACATTAGTTTCCGGAAAGGGTTTAACAGACACACTCATTGATACCAGAAGTGTTTCTCCTTTTACCACAAAGCGCAATCAATTGAATTTGAACTATGCTTATAACAGTGATCAACAAACGCTAAATATTGATCTTGATCAAAGCTGGTTCAATGCGGGTGTAGATAATGTGGTAGAGAATAAATTCCCACAGCTATCAGGCAATGCAGTTGCACAGGGTATTCGCAACAATACAGAAGTGGCTATTCGGATTGCCAGTGTTCGTGCTGATTATAGTTTGAAGCTAGGTGGCGGTAAATTAGAAGCCGGTGCAAAATGGGTGCAAACAGCTACCAATAATCAATTGTCGGTGTACAATGGAACAACCGCTTGGGTGGCAGATACGGGCAAGACCAACCGCTTTGTATTTGATGAACAGATTACCGCTGCTTATGCCAACTATGCCAAGCAGCACAAAAAGTGGAGCTGGCAATTGGGACTGCGTGCAGAGCACACCAGTGTGTATGGTGTTTCTACAGATTTGAAAGGGCTGCAGCAACGCAAGCCGGATACGGCGTATCTCAATCTGTTTCCTACGGTGTTTGTCAAATATCAATTGGCAAAAGATCATGCCATTACATTCAATTACGGCAGACGCATCGATCGCCCCGGCTATCAGGATCAGAATCCGTTTATTTATGTGTTGGATGCATTCAATAGTGAAGTAGGTAATCCTTATCTCTTTCCGCAAATGAGTAATGGTGCTGAACTGGGCTATGTATACAAAGAAGCAGCTTCTATTAAAATTCGTTATGCATTTACCAGCAACTATATTGAACAATTGACGTATCAGTCAGGCAATAATACCATCCTGATACCACAGAATGCAGGTACGCGAAAAACGGTTAATATTAATATCAGCAGTCCCTTGCCAATTAATAAATGGTGGGAAGGATATTTTTATGCAGAACCATTTTGGCAGCAGTATGCAACAACGCTGAATGGATTCGGCTTTAGCGGTCAAACCAGACAACAGAGCTGGGGTTTTAATGGGTATTTGGGTAACTGGTTTACTTTGAAAAATAACTGGCGTGCAGAAATCAGTGCTTGGTTTAATTATCAGAATGCGACAACTATTTATCGTTCTCAGCCACTGGGTAGTATGAATATCGGTGTGCAGAAAAGTTTCTTAAAAAAGCAGGCCACAGTGAAGCTGGTGGTGAATGATGTGTTCAATACGCAACGCTGGTTGCAGCGTGTGGAAACCGATTATTTGCAAATGCGCACCTATCGTAAATGGGAGAGCCGTAACCTCACCCTCAGCTTTAGCTATCGCTTTGGCAATAATAAAATTCGTGAAGCAAGAAACCGTGAAACAGGTGCCGAAGATGAACTCAATAGGATCAAGAGCAAGTAAAGCCAATGTTCCTGTAAAAAATCGGGAAAAATGTTTGTCAGCCTGTATCTTTCCGTCAGTAAAAAACTGACCATGAAACAATACCGTGTGCTGATTGCTGTTGCCTGTTTATATAGCACGGCTGTCATTGCCCAGAAAAAGGATTTTGACGACAAAGACCTAATGGCAGGTCGCACCCCAAAGAACTTCTACAATCAACTACCTAATGTGGTAAAATGGGTAGATGATGAGCGTGTGATTCTGTTTACCAAAGCGCATCCAGATTCAGCTGCTAAAAATTGGTTGATGGATGTAAAGAGTGGTAAAATGAGTGAGCCAACAGCAGATATGCTGAAAGGCACAACACCACCTACCAAACAGGTAGCCGTGCGTAATGGTGATTTGTACTATAGGAATGGTAGTGAAGAAAAGCGCATCACGAATGATAAGGCTGAAGAGAAGAACCCCATGTTCTCTCCCGACAGTAATTATATCGCTTATACCAAGGACAACAATTTGTATTGCTACAATATCGCTGCAGGTAAAGAAGTGCAGTTAACCAAAGATGGCAGCAATGTAATCCTGAATGGTTATGCCAGCTGGGTGTATTGGGAAGAGATTTTTGGCAGACCAACACGTTTTCGTGCATTCTGGTGGAGTCCTGATAGCAAGCAGATTGCTTACATGCGTTTTGATGAAAGCATGGTGCCTATGTTCCCCATCTATAGCAGTGAAGGACAACATGGCTTTATAGAAGAAACACGTTATCCAAAAGCGGGTGACAAGAATCCGGAAGTAAAGCTGGGCTTTGTTCAGCCTGATGGTGGTGCAACTGTTTGGGCAGATTTCAACGATAAGGAAGATCAGTATTTCGGTTGGCCTATCTGGCGTCCTGATGGAAGTACTTTGTTGGTGCAGTGGATTAACCGCGGACAAGATCACTTGAAGATATTTGATGTAGCACCTGCTAGTGGTAGCAAAAAATTGATGTATGAAGAAAAGCAAAACAGCTGGGTTGATTTAGAAGATGGTGCCGGCGGAAGAATTACTTTCTTATCCAATGGAAAGGATTTTATTCTGAGCAGTGATAAAACAGGTTGGAATCATCTCTATCTGCATAATGCAGATGGTAGTTTGAAGAACGCCATCACCAATGGTGCTTTCACTGTCCTGGATGTGAAATATATCGATGAGAAGAGTGGACAAGTGTATTTCACTGCACGTTGTAAAGAGAACTCTGCACGTATTGATTATTACAGTGCAAAGTTGAATGGAACTGAGCTCAAGCGTTTGAGCTTTGGTGAATTCGATCACAATGTGAACGTATCTCCAACCGCGAAATATTTCATCACTACTTACAGCAATGTAGCTACACCTGCAGCCATGAGTCTGTTAGACAATAAGGGCAAGCAAATTCGCCAGCTGGGCAGTGCTAAAGGTGCTGAGATGGATAGCTATAATATGGCTAAGACAGAAGTGATTCGCATCAAGAGTGAAGATGGTTTGTTTGAGCTGCCTGCGGTAGTTACCTGGCCGATGAATATGGATCCCAATAAAAAATATCCAATGCTGATCAGTATTTATGGTGGCCCCAATGCAGGTACGGTATGGGATCGTTGGAACTGGAATATGAATCGCCAGTGGTATGCAAAAGAAGGATTGATTCAGGTGGCATTCGATCACCGTGCTAGCGGACAATTTGGTAAGCAAGGTGTAGCTTATATGCACCGCAACTTAGGCAAGTGGGAAATGAAAGATTATATGACCATGGCGAAATGGTTTATTGAGAAAGGTTATGCTGATGCTTCTAAGATTTGTATTACCGGCTTCAGCTATGGTGGTTATATGAGTAGCCTCGCATTAACCATGGGAGCAGATGTATTCACACACGGTATGGCCGGTGGTTCTGTGATCAGATGGGAATTGTACGATAGCCATTACACAGAGAAATTCATGGATACACCGCAGGAAAATCCCGAGGGCTATAAGCAAGGTAATGTGCTCAACTACGTTGATAAGTACAAAGGCATGTTGCAGATTGTACATGGTACCATGGATGATAATGTGCACATGCAGAATAGTATTCAGTTGATCAGTGCTTTACAGGATAAAGGCAAAGAGTTTGAATTTATGTTATATCCTAATGGTCGTCATGGATGGGGGGGTGCCAAGGGCGTTCACTTCAATAACCTGAAGACAAAGTTTATTTACAAACACTTATTGACTAAGCCGGTGCCACAAGGCATACTTCGATAAAAAGAAAACCCCGCACTATGTGCGGGGTTTTTTATGCGTGCTATTGTGCAATTATTTTCTCAGGCGAATACCGGCATACAACATAAAAGTACCGTTCTTAGCCTCATAGTTATTTGCAATGGTGCTTGCATCCTGAATATTGGTGATACCAAAGCTGTAGCGAATACCAGCTAATAAGCGCAGTGGCAGATTCAGTTCAGCACCCATTACGCCGCTCCATTCAGATTTCTTAAATGAGTTTTGAACATCTGTAACAGTATTGCCTGTTTTTTCTTTTGCAGAAATCATCCAGCTCAGTTGAGGACCAGCATAGGCTTTCAGCATAGCCAGTTTCACCTGTAGCATCAATGCGGGAGCAGCAATGTATTGCAGGTCTTGCTCAATTGCAGTTGTACCGTTATAACGTGTTCCACCCTTGGGATAATAACCCAACTCTGTTCTCAAGGAGATGAAATTGCCTACAAGGCGTGAGTTAAAGTAGAAAGCACCACCAACGGCATTGCTTTTATCAAAATTGGGTGCGAGTGTACCGGATGTGTTTACATTATTGGTAACAAGACCGGCCAACAGGCCAATTTCTCCTTTTTTCTTTTGCGCCTGAGCACCAAAGCCGATAAGCGTTGCGCTGATCAGGATGAGCATTTTTTTCATGCAGATAGTTTTTATGTACTGCTAAAATAGCTGCTTTTGTGAATATGTGGGCATGATAAAGCCCGTCAGTGGTTTGACGGGCTTTATCAACTGAGGATCAACAGCTTGTTTTATTGTTTGATGCTCTTCAGCATTTCTGCTACTGCTGCTTCTATTTGTGTGTCCTTGCCTTTGATGAACGCATCATAAGGTAGTGTTACACGAATATCTGGTTCAAGTTGGAAGTTTTCTAACAGTCTCTGCTCTTTTACGCCATAGTTGCCAATCATGGGAATACCAAATACCATCGTAGGATCAATCTGGGTTTCCCACCACACAGATGTACTGGTTCCCGGAACAGGCATGCCAATCAGTTTACCAATACCTTTCGCACGATAAGCATAAGGGAATGTATGTGCATCACTATAGTTGGCTTCACTCATTACCACACAACTTGGTTTATACCATTTGCCCTGTGGTTCTCCGCCTTCTGCATTAAAGCCATAAGGTTTGAAAGTGATATAGTTTTTGCCTGCAAGGAAATTAGACAAATCCTCATGCAGCCAACCGCCGCCATTGAAGCGGGTATCTACAATCAATGCTTGTTTGCCGGCATTACGCCCCAGCACTTCTTCATACACTGTTCTATAGCTACCATCATTCATCCCCTGAACATGTACATAGCCCACTTTTCCATCACTAAGTTTTTCTACCATTTTGCGCATGGTGTTTACCCATCGATCATACAGCAGTCCTTGTTCGTTTGCAATTGGCTTGATACTTTCTTCATAACGTTCTTTCTTCACCGGATCAAAAACGGTGAGCAGTACATTGGCTCCCGCTTTTCTGTTCAGCAGTTTTGCCCAATCTGCATCAGCGGTGATGGCTGTACCATCAATCTGTTCAATAATATGTCCGTCCCTGATTCTGCTGACTGCAATGTCAACGGGTCCGCCTTCAATTACTTCTGTGATGACTAATCCATTACCACCACTGAATTCATCATAGAATAAGCCTAGTGATGCAGTCTGATCACCATTGGGATTTTGCGGCGAGTAACGACCACCAGTATGTGAGGCATTGAGTTCACCCAACATCTCACTCAGCAATTCCTGAAAATCATAATTATTGTTGATATGCGGTAAGAACTTCGCATAAGCTGTTTTATACAATTCCCAATTCACACCATGCAGTTTGGGGTCATAGAATTTCTTCTTCACTTGACGCCATGCATGATGGAAGATATAATTGCGTTCACCCGCAGGGTTCAGCGTCATTTCACTACGCACACCAATAGGTGTTATTCTGCCACTTTCCGGTTCTAATTTGGCGAAGCCGCCACCTGCTTGCAGCAACAGCCATTTGCCATCTGGTGAGAGGCGGATATCGCTGCCGCTTAGTTTGGTGATCACTTTTGTTTCTCGTGTACGCAAATCCAGTTGCCAGAGTTCTGTTGTACGTTCATTAAAAGCAGTGTACCAAAGTTTATCTCCAGCAGGTGCCAGTACATAACTACCGAGCGTCATGGAAGCTGGTGTTAACCTGATTTTCCGCTGATCTGTTCTGTTTAGATCAGGTACCCAGTTGAGTTTAGCCAGTGAGTCTTTTTTCTTCCAGGCACTGTCTTTCTTGATTTTATCTTCTCTCTCTTTGAGCAAGGCATAATCTTCTTTACTCAGTCTGAATTTATCATAAGCTTCCTGATCAAAGAAAGCAATGAATACATCGGTCTCTCTTGAACCTTGTAAAGCCAAAGATTTTCTACCCAGTTTATCTGTCACCCATAGCACGGCTTTTCCCTCAAATGCCCATTCAATGCCGCCATCCTGAAAACCACTCTGGGTAATATCATAACCCTTTGGCGTAGAACCATCTGCTTTGTGTAAGACCACATCGCTGGAACCGTAGCGCCCCTGGTTACTTCTTACTGCCAGCCATTTGCTGTCGGGACTCCAATCATATTCCTGATCACCATCACGATAAGAAAAGTTTACGCCTAAAGGGATAATGGTGGTGCTTGTTTTCTTTTCTAAGTTGAACACACGTAAACTATTGCGCTCTTCCAGATAAGCAATGGATTTGCCATCCGGCGAAACTGCAGGTTGAAATTCTTCTTTGGGTGTTGCGATAACAGCTTCTTCTTTCAGAATAGTGGCAGCATAGAAATAAGGTTCTTCTTTTCTGCTGATACTGGTTTGATAAATATCCCAGCTATCATTTCTTTCAGTAGAATAGAACAATGTTCTGCCATCCTTGCTAAAGCTCAGGTCTCTTTCTTGCTCAGGCGTATTGGTAATGCGCTTGGTAATACCGCCTTCTACAGAGGTCACGAACACTTCTCCTCTGAAGATGAAAGCCAGTTCTTTTCCGTTAGGTGAAATAGCTACATCATTGCCATTCCCACCACTTACCGGAACAACCCTTTCATTATTGGCTTTCATATCAGTTGTAACAGTAACAGCAATTTTTTTGGGATTGCCATCATTCTTTACCAGATAGATTTCTCCATTCCAGCTAAAGCAAAGTGTATTATCTGCTGCACGCGTAAGATGTCTTACAGGATGATCTTTGAATTTCGTGAGTTGTGTTTCTTTCTGGCTATTGAGTTCGCGCTTGAATAAATTTTGTGTACCTGGTTTTTCACTCAGGTAATAAACCGATTGATCATCTGCACTGAATACAGGCTCACGATCTTCCCCTTCATAATCACTGATCTTGGTATAGCTACCAGACTTGGTATCGTGCAACCAGATATCTCTTGTGAGGGAAGAAGTATGGTGTTTGCGCCAGGCATCTTCTGTTCCTTTTCTATCTTGATAGACCAAGACATCGCCCTTACTATTGTATTGTGCGTGTTCCATGCCTGTTGCAGAGATGAGTACACTTCGTCCCCCTTTGGCTGGTACCAGATAGGTTTGCAGAAACAAACCGCCTCTTGGGAAGCGCACATTGGTGTTAACTGTGTGTCGGGCAGAGCCGAATAATACTTGTTGGTTGTCTTTGGTAAAATCAAAAGGATAATCCGGTGCGGAGTGATAAGTGAGTCTTTTGGGTTCACCACCATTGGCATCCATCACAAATACATCGAAATTGCCAAAGCGATCACTGGCAAAAGCAATTTGTTTGCCATCGTGGCTCCATACAGGCATATAGTCATGCGCTTCATGCATGGTTAAAGGCGTTGCTTGTCCGCCATTACTACTTACTTTGTACAGATCACCCTTGTAGCTGAAAACTATCTCTTTACCATCAGGTGAGATGGCAGGGTAGCGCATCCAGAGTGCGTCGGTTTGCGCTATGCTGATCAGTGCAATCAAACTGCCCAGCAGGCTTAAGCCAATTTTCTTCATAAGTTGCGGTTTAAACAATGTCTTTAAAGTTAATCATGTATGCGCATGCAAGCAGCAGAATTTGAAGAGTGGATACAATCAGGGGTGAATAGTTTTCAGGCTGTAGTGCCTTTCAATGCGGCAAGTACCGTTTTTGCTGTGGTGAATCTTACGGCTTCCAACTCAGACTTATCTGAAGCCCTGATGGCTGATACAGCTGCTTTTTCTGCCTATATGCAGCAATTTCTTGCAAAAAATGGCGCAGATTATGGTATTGGTGGGTATAATGAATTGCGCACCATGTATGGTCGTAGCGATTTGTTTGGTGGTGAAGAGCCCCGAAGATTGCATTTAGGACTGGATATCTGGGGGCCGGCCGACACGCCTGTTTATGCGCCGCTCGATGGTACTGTGCACAGCTTTGCTTTCAATGATGCATTTGGAGATTACGGTGCCACTATTATTCTGGAGCATCAAGTAGAAGGTGGAAAGTTTTATAGTTTGTATGGACATCTAGCCTTGAAAGATATCGCCTCCTTGCAAGAGGGTGCGCCTATTGCAGCAGGTCAACTATTGGCTCATTTTGGTGAGGCGCATGAAAATGGTCATTGGCCGCCACACCTGCATTTTCAATTGATCTTAGACATGGAGGGAAAGAGGGGCGATTATCCGGGTGTTTGTAAATTTTCTGAGCGGGAAAAATACTTGCAGAATTGTCCTGACCCTGATTTGCTCTTTCATTGGATGCCATTGGCAATTCGTAGTTGATTACTTACTTTAGCGGCACAAAAACCAAACCCATGTCACACGATCATCCGCACGAAAACGGTGTCACAAAAAATTATACTGGTACAGCTTTGCTGGCTTTCGTTTTAGTTGGTTCATTGCTGTTTCTGATGTCTACCTGTCATGGACCTTTCCATCCCGGTGGAGAAGCACATGCCACTACTGAGCAGCATAAAGCTGGCGGCGGGCACGATGCAAAACATTAATACATTTTCCCCTCACATTTTTGTGGGGGGATTTTGTTTACAGGATGTAGGCGCTTAAAAATATTTTCAGCTCCCTGCATTGGGTGAACTAAATTTACGCCATGGCCAATCCCAATCTGAACAGTGATAAGGAATTGCTGAACAGCGGTGACAAAGAGTTCGAGAACAGTATTCGCCCGAAAGGGATGGATGAGTTTTCGGGCCAAGCACAAATCATCGAAAACCTTACCATCTTTATCCGTGCAGCCAAAATGCGTGGCGATGCACTGGATCATATTTTGTTTCATGGCCCTCCGGGATTGGGTAAAACCACACTTTCCAGAATCGTAGCGAATGAGTTAGGGGTGAACATCAAAGAAACCTCCGGTCCGGTGATTGAAAAGCCGGGAGATCTCGCAGGTTTGCTTACCAATCTGGAACCCAATGATGTGTTGTTTATTGATGAGATCCATCGCCTAAGTACCGTCGTAGAAGAATATCTCTATGCAGCGATGGAAGATTTCCGTATTGATATCATGATCGATAGCGGCCCTAGTGCGCGAAGCATTCAGATAAATCTGAATCCCTTCACCTTGATTGGTGCCACCACACGTAGTGGTTTGCTTACGGCGCCTTTGTTGTCACGTTTTGGTATCAAGTCAAGATTGGAATATTACAATGCCGGCACTTTGCAACGTATTATTGAAAGAAGTGCAGGTATTCTCACAACGCCGATTACCATTGATGCTGCAGCAGAAATTGCAGGGCGCAGCAGAGGCACGCCGCGTATTGCCAATGGTTTGTTACGTCGAGTACGCGATTTTGCACAGGTATTGAATGATGGACAAATTGATATTGGTATCACCAAACATGCACTCAAAGCATTGAATGTGGATGAGCATGGATTGGATGAAATGGATAACCGGATACTCGCCACCATCATTGAAAAATTCAAAGGTGGTCCGGTAGGTATTACCACCATTGCTACAGCAGTAGGAGAAGAGCCGGGCACTTTGGAAGAAGTGTATGAACCTTTCTTAATTCAAGAAGGATTTATTCAGCGTACGCCAAGAGGCAGAGAAGTAACTGCAAAAGCTTACGAGCATTTAGGCAAACAGCCCAACAGGGGCGGATTGCAGCCGGGTTTATTCTAAAACAAAACCCCCGCATCCCGAATGCTCGGGACTGCGAGGGTTTATCGTCATCTCAATCAAATCTATTATGGTGCTACCAGACGGAAACCGTTACCGTGAATATTCACGATTTCGATATTGCTGTCTTCCTTCAGGTATTTACGCAGCTTAGCAATGTATACATCCATGCTGCGGCCGTTGAAATAGGTATCGCTACCCCAAATCTTTTTCAGTGCACGTTCGCGTGGCAGCAAATCATTTTTATGTTCTGCCAGCATTTTCAGCAGTTCATTTTCTTTGGGCGATAAGGTTTGCATCTTACCAGCAAAGCTTAATTCGCGCAGTTTGGGGTTGAAATGGTAACCGCCAAGATCAAACTCAATATTTTCATTCACCACATTCTGCTCTTCATTACGCTTCAGAATAGCTTTGATCTTCAGCAGCAATACTTCGCTGTCAAAAGGCTTGGTGATATAATCATCGGCACCAAGTTTATAACCTTGAATGATATCATCCTTCATGGTCTTGGCACTCAGGAAAAACAAAGGAATATCTGGATCTACATCACGAATTTCTTCAGCCAATGTAAAGCCATCCATATTTGGCATCATCACATCTAACAAACAGATATCCGGCTTCTCGCGCTGAAAAGCAGCCAAGCCCAAACGACCGTCTCTTTCCAGTGTTACGTCGTAATCGTTCAGCTCTAAATAGTTCTTCAATACCATGCCCAGATTCTGGTCGTCTTCGCAAAGAAGAATGCGGTATTTCTTTTTGTCTTCCATGTTGTGGCGTTTGTTGAGTCAAATAAAGTTAAATGAATACCAAAACTGCGCCAAGCCCGCGCAATCTTTTGTTAAAATGAATTTTCAGCACGGCATTACCCTGCCCAGCCCTCTCTGTCCAGGCTTCGGTATTGTATGGCTTCTGCCAGGTGTTCTGGTCTGATATGGGTGCTATTGGCAAGGTCTGCAATGGTCCTGCTCACTTTCAGAATTCGGTCATAAGCCCGCGCACTCAGGTTCAATCTTTCCATGGCTTTTTTCAGCAATGCTTCACCTACGCCATCAATCACACAAATCTCACGGAGCTGTTTGCTGCTCATTTGTGCATTGGCATAAATGCCCGGGTATGCTTGATATCGTTCTGCTTGAATCTCCCTGGCTTGTATCACGCGTTCGCGGATATGTGCCGATGATTCGCCGTTTTGCTGATTGCTGAGTTCGCTGAAAGGAACAGGTGTTACTTCTACATGCAAGTCTATTCTGTCGAGCAAGGGCCCGGACACTTTGTTGAGGTATTTCTGTACTACACCGGGGGCGCAAGTGCATTCTTTCTCGGGATGATTGTAAAAGCCACAAGGACAGGGGTTCATAGAAGCAATGAGCATGAAATTGGCAGGAAAATCCAAAGCCACTTTCGCTCGTGAAATCGTCACTCTTCTTTCTTCCATGGGTTGGCGCATCACTTCCAATACCGTTCTCTTGAATTCAGGTAATTCATCTAAGAATAAAACACCGTTGTGTGCGAGTGAAATTTCACCGGGCTGGGGAATACCACCACCACCCACCAATGCCACATCTGAAATAGTATGATGCGGCGAACGAAAAGGTCTTTTGCTGATGAGAGCCGTTCCACCTTGCAGTTTACCCGCCACGCTATGAATCTTGGTGGTCTCTAGTGCTTCTTGTAAACTGAGTGGTGGTAGAATGGTCGGCAATCTTTTCGCTAGCATGGTTTTACCGGCGCCCGGTGGGCCGATTAAGATGGCATTGTGTCCGCCTGCTGCGGCGATCTCTAATGCGCGTTTGATATGTTCTTGTCCTTTTACATCGGTGAAGTCGGTATCAAAATCATATTGTGATGCAAAGAATTCATCCCGTGTATGAACGATCTCCGGCTGCATACTTTGTTCATCGCGAAAGAAATCGATGACTTCTGTTAGATGAGATACACCATACACATCTAATTGATTTACCATACCCGCTTCACGCACATTTTCTTTGGGTACAATCAAGCCTTTGTAGCCTTCTTTTCTGGCTTGTATGGCAATAGGTAGGGCGCCTTTGATCGGTTGCACAGTGCCGTCCAGACTCAACTCACCCATGATCACATAATCCTTGAGTCTTTCAGGTTCTTCAATTTGCTCACTGGCGCCTAACACTGCAACAGCTATGGGTAAATCAAATGCAGAGCCAGATTTGCGAATATCAGCTGGTGCGAGATTCACAATAATCTTGGTGCGCGGCATGTGGTATTCGTTACTCTTGATGGCGCTTTCAATGCGTTGAATACTTTCTTTGACGGCACTATCCGGTAGCCCAACGATGAAATAATTTTGTCCGTTAGACACACTCACCTCAATGGTAATGGTGATGGCTTCCACGCCATACACGGCGCTGCCAAAGGTTTTCACCAGCATACAAATTCATTTATAATTGATGTAATGACACCGGCGAATGCCGGGTTTCATTGAGGATGCTATAAAGATAGGGAGAAAATAAAATGCTTTCCTAGAGTTTGTTCAGCAGCTCTACTACACCTTCTCTTTTCAGAATCAGGTAGCCCAATCGGTCATTACTGATACCCTCTTTCAGTTGATAGCTAAAAGCCAGCTGGTCGTCCTGTACATGGGTTTCAAAATAGCGGAATTGGATATTGGGGTATTGTTGCAGTGGTTCGCCTATTTCGTATAAGTGTGTCGAAAGAATGAATACAGCATTTTGCATCCTGCGCAAGCCTTCAATCACGGTTGTGCTGCACTTCATGGCATCTTGCACATTGGTTCCTTTGAACAATTCATCAATCAGGATCAGCCATTTTTTGCCATCACTGATTTTTTCAATGGTCTTGCGAATGCGTTGCACTTCATTGAAGAAATAACTCTCTCCCTTAACAATATTATCCATCACATGGATATTGCTGAGCAGTCCATCAAAGAAACTAATGCGCATGCTTTTAGCGGGCACACCCATACCCAATTGTGCCAGATACACACCTACACCCACAGCTTTGATAAAAGTGCTCTTACCCGCCATATTGGCGCCAGTAAGAAATAGGAAGTTGCTGGCTCTGTTCAATTGAACATCATACGACACCGGTGTTGGTAACAACAAGTGATAGAGTTGTTCAGCAATAATGGAAGGTTCTTCAGCATCTGTTACTTCAGGAAAACAAAGCTGGAAATGCTGGCAAGCTTTGGCTAAGCTGAGGTAAGCATCTATCTTGCTGAAGATATCAATCAGTTCAAAAGCGGCTTGTTTGTAATGCCCATGCATGAAGGATGCGATATCCAATATCTGGATGATGCTGATCTTTTTAGGATTGTCTATACGCAGGATATCATGCACGCCTGGTTTATTCAGTAGCATGCTGATACGCTGCAACCATAAGCTGATTTGAATACTGCTATCGGTACCGTATAAGAGATCATGTATTTCCTGCATGCCCTGCAGTAGGTGTACAAAATGTTCCACTGAATACCGGCAGATACTAAAATCGGAAGCATTTAGCCATTTATAGATATACGCAGAATAGATATTCGCGCCTTTGGGCATGCTGGTGATCTGCGTTTCATAAAACTTTTCAGCCACCATGATGGTGCCATTGGAAATACGGCTATTCCATCTGGGCAGTATTTGCAATAAATGCTGAATGGTTTTCTGCGTATCCCTGATTTCTTTGGTAGAACTCAGTGGGCGCGCCAGTATTTGTCGCAGATAGTCCCTGCCTCCATTGGTTTCAGTAAAGTTCAATGCGTGAAAGACCGAGTGGTCTTCTTCTGAGCTGAATATGGATAAGTCTGACAGGGTAGTCTTGTCTGCCTGCATGCGGGTCTTGGTTTGATCAGTAAAATAGCAAAAACAGTTGAACCTGACTTAATCGCGATTAAACTGTAAACGCTGGCCATATTGTGATGCATCCCACACCCCATTTCCATAAACCAGATGTCCGTTTACGAAAGTATGGGTAACTGTTGCCGGAAACTGGAAACCTTCCAGCGGACTCCAGCCACATTTGTACAGAATATTCTCTTTGGTAACCGTATATGGTTGCTGCATGTCAACCAATACCAGATCGGCAAAATACCCTTCGCGGATAAAACCCCTGTCTTTGATCTGAAAGCATCTGGCTACTGCATGGCTCATTTTCTCCACCACTTTCTCCAATGTGATGCGTCCTTCCTGCACATAATGCAACATCATCAGTAACGGATGCTGCACGAGTGGTAGTCCGGCGTGGGCATGTAAATAATCTTCATCCTTCTCGGCCCAGGTATGTGGGGCATGGTCGGTGGCAATCACATCAATCACATCATCATTCAGCGCTTTCCACAATGCTTCTCTATTGTGCGGCGCTTTGATAGCAGGATTGCATTTGATCTGATTGCCTAATCGTTCATAATCCTGATCAGTAAAATGGAGGTGATGCACACAAACCTCACTAGTAATGCGCTTTTCTTCTAATGGCAGCATATTGCTGAAGAGCTGCAATTCTTTTTCTGTTGTGATATGCAGTATGTGCAAACGTGTACCATGTTTCTTAGCCAGCTGTACCGCACGCAGTGAACATTCAAAGCAGGCATCCACATCTCGGATGATAGGATGGTCTTTTGCTGTCAAGGTTCTACCGGATGCTTTTGCTTGCTCCAGATTATGGCGAATCATGGCTTCGTCTTCGCAATGCGTTGCTATCAATACTTCTACGCGCTCAAATAAGCCGTTTAATTGCAGAGGATCATCTACCAGTAAGTTTCCTGTAGATGCACCCATGAAAATTTTTACGCCACAGATATCATTTTTGTGCTGATTTACTTTCACTACTTCTTCCAGGTTATTGTTAGAAGTGCCCATGAAAAAAGAATAGTTGGCCAGTGAAGATTGCGCAGCGATTTTGTATTTGTTCTCAAGTAAGTCCAAAGTAAATGCCGGTGGCATGGTATTGGGCATTTCCATAAAGCTGGTAACGCCCCCAGCAACTGCTGCTTTGGCTTCTGTGCCAATGGTGGCTTTATGGGTTAGGCCGGGTTCTCTGAAATGAACCTGATCATCAATGACGCCGGGAAGCAACAGCTGACCATTAGCAGGTATCTCTTTAGCATTGCTATCGCTGATGGTTCCGCCGATTTTTTCTATACGACCATCTGCAATCAGCAGATCACCGTAAATTCTTTGTCCCTCGTTAACAATGCATGTATCTTTAATGACGTATTTTGACATGATGAATCAGTTTGAATTGAACAGGTATCGCACGCAATTTATCAAATACATCGGGTGTCTATCCCTTTTCCTGCCTTTTTTGTTATCGGCCCAATCTAGCTATCTCCAGATGGGGATGAAGGATCAGCAAATGCTCGACAGGCTGGAGATTAAAATGCAGCGGCCCGGACTGAATTTCTCCATCATCAAGCCCTATAACAGAAAATGGGTAACCAAGGAAGTGGAAGCTATTGACAGCCTGGTTCAGATCAAGGATTATCAAGCTGATCGCTTATCCAAGATCGATCAATACAATATGCAGCGTTTTCTGATGAATAACAGTGAGTGGTCTGCACCACGTGCAAGCTATTTTTCTCAGAAGCCGATTTTGAAAACATTTTATACCACCAAGGGTAATCTGCTGGAAGTGCAGGATAAGGATTTTTTTCTGGCGGTGAACCCCATTATCAGTTATCATCAAGGACAAGAAACCGGTTACGACAGACCTATTTTCCAAAACACACGCGGAGCGGTTGCCCGAGGATTGATTGGCAAGAGGCTGGGCTTTCATATATACTTCACCGAAAATCAAGAACGCACACCTCGCTATGTGCAGCAATGGGTGCGTAATGGAAGGGGTGTGCCTGGGGCCGGATTTTATAAAGCTTTATCAATACCCGAAGGATATGATTATTTTGATGTAAGAGGATCTATCAGTTGGCAGGTGGCTAAGGCAATTGAAATGCAATTTGGTTACGATAAAAATTTCATAGGTAACGGTTTGCGTAGCTTGTATCTCAGTGATTTCAGTAACAATAATCTGTTTCTTAAAATCAATACACGCATCTGGAAATTCAATTACGAGAACCTGTTTATGGAATTGATTCCGCAGCAGGCAGTATTCAATACAGGCAATCAGAATTATCCACGCAAGTATTTCCGCATGAATCACCTGAGCGTGAATGTGACCAAGTGGTTGAATGTGGGCTTGTTTGATGCCGCGATGTTTGGCCGTGTGAATCATTTTGATTTTATGTACATGATTCCGGTGATGTTTGTACTACCACAGCAACAACAAATTGGCAGTGCAGATAACTCGATGGTGGGTATTGATATGAAGATGAACCTGCTCAAAAGAATTCAAGTCTATGGTAAGATCAATTTTGATGAATTCTGGACAGAGCAATTGTTTTCACGTAAAGATTGGTGGGGCAACAAATATGGCTATCAGCTTGGGATGAAGTATGTGGATGTGCTGGGTGTGAAGAACGTGGATCTGCAATTGGAAATGAATCGCGTGCGTCCATATATGTATTCGCATTTTGATACTGCTGCCAATTGGACGCATTATAATCAACCATTTGCACATCCATTGGGTTCAAATTTTCAGGAATACATTGCAGTGTTGAAAGCCCAGCCTACCAAGCGGTTATATCTTCAAGCCAAGGCAATTGTATTCACACAAGGAATTGATTCTTTGGGCATCAATATGGGAGCCAATCCGTTAATCAATAATAAATCAAGGCCACGTGAATATGCCTGGTATGTAGGCAGTGGCGATAAAGCAGAAGGATTGATGGTCAATTTGCTGGCATCTTATGAATTGTTTGAGAATCTTTTCATTGATGTCAATTATCTGCAAAGAAATTATTCCACCCAACTAAAAGGCGCAAGCAATACAACTGTTTTTTCAGCAGGTGTGCGATGGAATATCGGCCGGCGTGATTTCGATTTCTAACTAATCTTCAAAATGCAGGGAGAATACAATCATGCGCGATTGTATTTTATCAATGACACTGGAATATTTCAGTGCAGGATCTGTTTGATGCATATTGGTGATACCTCTGCTGAACTTTATTTCAGGGGAGATAGTTACAAACGGTAAATAGAAATTAAAACCCAATCCGGTTTCAATCAGGTAATCGTTTCGTTTGAGTTTAATCAGGTCTTCTGCATTTCGTGCAGAAGAATTGCTGCTTAAATCCATATCGTATCGAAGTCCGCCCAACAAATACATTCTGAAATTACCAATGCGGTCAGAATTCAATTTCATGTGCACAGGAAAGCTCACCAAAGTAGCAGGCAAAGTTTGTTTCACCGTGGGTTGTTCAAAAGCCTGTCGGCTGCCTAATGTATAATTGAAGTATTTAGCTCCACCGATAATCAGTTGTGGGTTGGTGCGAATTTGTAAACGATCGCTGATGCGTGCTGTTGCCAATAAGCCCATGACAATACCACCGCTTGATCCTGGTTCAACCGTTAGTACAGAATCATTCTGCATAAACCTGGTTGATTTTGTATGATGCAAGTAAGCGCTGTTATAGCCTAAAGTTAGACCGAAGTAATAGGTCCAGTCATCATGATCAGCACGATAGATTTGTTGTGCTTTGAGTGAAGCACATAACAAGATACCTGCAATTAGCAGGATCAATGGTTTGCGGAAGCAGACTTTGTACCACAGTAGATGGTGCATATGCCCAGGCTCAGTTTTTTCAAATACGTTTGGGTAAATCCTGCTTCATGCATAATGTTTAAGAAATCCTGTCCCTCTGGAAAGGCCTGAACGCTTTTATTCAGGTATTGATAAGCTTGTTTATTGCTGGAAAACAACTGAACCAACACAGGGGCAATATGGGTCATGTACAAATCATAAATCCCTTTGAAGCCAATTTGTCTGGGTTTAGAAAATTCCAACACCACTAAATTACCGCCCGGCTTCAATACACGATGCATTTCTTTGAGTCCTTTAACAAGGTTTTCGAAGTTTCTTACCCCAAAAGCCACAGAAATCGCATCAAAATGACCATCTGCAAACTGTAAGTGCTCGCTATCGCCCTGTTGGAGCTCAATCGCATGACTTAAACCCAGGTCTTTGATCTTTTTGCGGCCCAGATCTAACATGCCTTTAGAAATATCTACGCCGATGATTTTTTCGGGTCGCAATTGCTTCCAAGTCATGATGGCCACATCACCTGTACCGGTGGCTACATCGAGAATCAGCTTAGGGTTGGTTTTACCCAATTCTTTAATCGCTTTTTTACGCCATACAATATCTGAACCACCGCTCAGGAAACGATTCAGAAAATCGTAGCGAAAAGCGATCTTATCGAACATCTGTGCTACTTGCGCCTTTTTCTCCAGTTGACTATCGCCAAAAGGAACTACTTCGTCGTGTGCAAATTGACCCATGGCGCGAAGATATTGAATTTCCCTGCCTACTGTCTTTTTGTGGAACTGCACAAACCAGCAAATCAGGCTTTTGCGCCTATCTTCGCTGCATGCGTGCACGGGTGTATAAATCAACAGGTAGCTGGTATCAGGTAAAAAGTGATGCCGGTAGCCGCTATAATGCACGCCTGAAGGGTGTTTTCAAGACAGAAGATATCTCCTCTACCAACCCCATTGCTGTAGGCGATGAAGTGGAAATTGAGGAGGAGCTGGAGACGGAGCAATCGGCTGTCATCACTGAGATTCATGATCGTAAAAACTATGTGATCCGCGCTTCTCCACATACCCGCTGGCAGCACCATATTATTGCTTCCAATCTGGATCAGAGTTTGCTTTTTATTACCTTGAAAGAACCACGCACTTCACAGGGTTTTGTAGATCGATTCTTAATCTCTTGTGAAGCCTATCATATACCGGCTATCCTCATCGTCAACAAAGCAGATATCTACCGCAAAAAAGAATTGGCTTTGTTTGAAGAATGGAAGGAGATGTACACTGCTATTGGCTATACCGTTCTGCTTACCAGTGTACTGGAAAGCATGGGTATGGATGAAGTGCGTAGTTTGTTACAGCATAAGACGACGCTCTTAAGTGGACATAGTGGCGTAGGTAAATCCAGCTTTATCAATGCAGTATTTCCTGAAATGGGTTTGCGTACGCAGGAAGTGAGTGGCTGGAGTGGAAAGGGGATGCATACCACCACTTTTGCTGAAATGTTTGATATACCCGGAGGCGGCAGTATTATTGATACGCCCGGTATTCGCGAGTTGGGTTTGGTGGATATCAGTAAGCAGGAGCTATCGCATTATTATCCGGAAATGCGGCAGTATATCAATGATTGTCAGTTCAACAATTGCTCACACATCAATGAGCCAGGATGTGCTGTAAAAAATGCCGTTGCTGAAGGGCTAATTCATGAGAACAGGTATATCAGTTATCTTGGTTTATACGATTCTATTGAAGAGAATCAGTACTAATTACACTTTAAACTTCTTGGCTTTTCGTGCTGCTTTCATGGCCTGAGGATCGCCTGCGGCAAGCTTTTCTGCGCCAATGTTTTTGCCATTGGTTGGACAACCCTTTTTAGGCTCTCTTGACCCGAAAACGCGATAGTATAATCCGCAGGAGCTCAGCATGCAGCTGATGAAAACGAGCAGAAAGAGTTGTTTTTTCATAAGTTGGATGTTGGTGCTTGGTTGTGTGCATCAAACCAGGATGCATAGTGGGTATAGTTATTGGCAATACGTTCTATTTCTCCGCTGATGAGTTCCGGTGGAATATTCTTTACCTTTTTAGCGGGCACACCTGCGTAAATGGTTCCGGCTTCAACGATAGTGCCTTCTAATACAACTGCACCTGCAGCGATGATAGAATTGCTATGCACTTCGCAGCGGTCCATTACAATAGCGCCCATGCCAATCAACACATGATCATGAATGGTGCAGCCATGTACGATGGCATTGTGGCCAATGGACACATGGTTGCCGATATTGGTGGGATGTTTCTGGTAAGTACAATGAATGACCGCGCCGTCCTGTACATTCACTTTATTACCCATGCGGATATAGTGTACATCTCCCCGCACCACTGCATTGAACCAAACGCTGCATTGATCACCCATGGTTACATCACCTACAATTGTAGCATTCGGCGCAACAAAACAGTCCTGCCCGAATTGTGGATGTTTGTTTTCTACAGGAAGGATTAGTGCCATAACTTCGAATTTCTGTTCAAATGTCGCAGTTTGACAGAAGAATTGATACAAATGGCAGCAATTTCTCATAAGGAACTTTTTCTCAGGCATGTGGCGCAAACTTCACAAGCACCAATCGGTATTGAGATGGTGAAGGCGGAGGGTGTCTATTTGTATGGAGCGGATGGACAACAGTATATCGATTTGATTGCAGGTTTTAGCGTTGCGAACATTGGTCATTCTCATCCTGCTGTTGTGAAAGCTGTGCAAACACAGGCTGCTGAATACATGCACCTCATTGTGTATGGTGAGTTTATTCAACAGCCACAAGTAGCTTATGCGAAGTTGTTAACGGAGCATTTACCTGCGTCACTTAACTGTGTCTATTTCACCAACAGTGGCACTGAGGCAACAGAAGGAGCGATGAAGCTGGCCAAACGTGTAACAGGCAGAACACGCATCATTAGTTTCAACAATAGTTATCATGGTAGTACCCAGGGTGCGTTGAGTGTGATGGGTGGTGAATACTGGCGCAATGCATTCAGGCCTCTATTGCCGGATGTGTTACATCTGAACTATGGTAGTGCGGAAGCATTGGAGGCAATTGATCATACGGTTGCTTGTGTGATTATGGAAACCGTGCAGGCAGAGGCCGGTGTGAACGCACCTGATGCAGCATGGATACAATCAGTCAGGAAAAAATGTGATGAGCACTGTGTGTTATTGATACTGGATGAAATTCAATCTGGCTTTGGTAGAACAGGTAAGCTCTGGGCTTTTGAACATTTTGGTATTGTACCTGATATCTTGTTGTTAGGAAAAGCATTAGGTGGAGGTATGCCGCTGGGTGCTTTTATTGCAGATCAACGATTGTTATCCACGCTCACACATGATCCCGTGCTGGGACATATCACTACGTTTGGCGGTCACCCAGTTTCTTGTGCTGCCGGTAAAGCGGCTTTTGAAGTCTTATTAGCTAGCGATTGGATGGCGACTGCACCGAATTTAGTAACTGAGCTTGGAGAAGCATTATTGCAACATCCTTTGGTGCAGCGTGTGCATCTTTTTGGTGCTTGGATGGCTGTGGAGTTTGCAGACGATGCAACTGCACAATCCATCATTCATCGTGCGGTAAAACACGGCTTAATTACAGACTGGTTTTTATTCGCACCGAATTGCATGCGTATTGCACCACCGCTCTGCATCACCAGCGAAGAGATACAAACAATTACCAAAAAACTATTGGAAGTATTGAACGCTTAAGCTTCGCACTCTAATCTGCAGAACCGACTATAGAGTTTTTCGTACACAGGAATGATATTGTGAATATCGAAACGCTTGGCTTGTTCGTAAGCTTTTTCTTTCATGGCTTCCAGTTTGGCATCATCACTCAATAAACCAATTGCATATTCACTCATGGCTGCCACATCGCCTACATCAGCCATAAAGCCTGTTTCACCTTGAATATTGATTTCACTCAATCCACCAGCGTTTGTGCTAATCACGACTGATCGCGCAGCCATTGCTTCCAATGCTGCTAAACCAAAACTTTCATATTCAGAAGGCAATAAGAAGACATCACTTACAGCAAGAATATCCTCCATCTGTTCTTGCTTACCTACAAAGCGCACATCCTCATCAATGTGTAATTCACGGGCCAATTCTTCCATCGCAAAACGTTCTGGTCCGTCGCCCACCATCAATAATTTAGCAGGCATACGTAAACGAACCGCTGCAAAGACTTTCAACACATCGCCCACGCGCTTCACTTTTCTGAAATTAGATGCATGCATCAGAATTTTTTCACCCTTGGGTGCTATTACCTGACGAAAAGCATCGATTGGCTTTTTACTAAAGCGGGTAAGGTCCACAAAATTGTAGATCACTTCAATGTCCTTGGTGATCTGAAAATATTTATAGGTTTCTTCTTTCAGATTTTGTGATACAGCCGTGATGGCATCACTTTCATTGATAGAAAAAGTAACCACAGGCTCATAAGTTTTGTCCTTACCTACAAGCGTGATATCTGTTCCATGTAAAGTGGTAATCACAGGTACATCTCTACCTTTCTTCTGTTTCACGATTTGTTTGGCTAAATAAGCTGCTGATGCGTGCGGAATGGCATAATGCACGTGTAAGAGATCCAGATCGTGGTTGATGATCACATCCACCATCATACTGGCCAATGCCAACTCATAAGGGGGATAATCAAATAATGGATAAGAGTTTACCCTTACTTCATGGTAAAAGATATTGGTATTGAACTCATTTAGTCTCACCGGCTGTTGGTAGGTGATAAAATGTACCTGATGGCCCTTATCGGCCAGCGCCTTACCTAATTCCGTTGCCAATACACCGCTACCGCCATAGGTGGGATAGCACACAATGCCTATTTTCATGAAGTTGTTTTGCGTATCTAAATAACAACTAATAATTCAAATGGTTATTACCGATGGTCAAAGCGTCAAAAATTTGACCAATTCTTCATTTATCTTTAGCCACATGAAAAAATTACTCTTTTTGCTGGCTGCACTGCCATTTTGTGTAGCAGCTCAAACAGAAGAAGATGCAGCATTCATCCGCAAACTGGCAGATGAAGTGCTGGTGAATGGTAAAGCACATGATTTACTGCGCGATTTAACCAAGAATATTGGTCATCGTCTATCAGGCTCGCCTCAGTACAACAAAGCTGCTGTTTGGGGCAAAACTGAAATGGAGAAAATGGGTGCAGATAAAGCTTGGTTGCAGGAATGTCTGGTGCCTAACTGGAAGCGAGGTGGCGAAGAAGTGTTTATCGCTGAGATGGATGGACGCAAGCAAAAGCGTAAACTCAATGCGCTTGGACTGGGTAATTCTTTGGGCAGCGGTAAACCTGTTGTTGCCAAAGTGTTGGCTGTACAGGATTTCAATGAGTTGGAGAAAAGAAAGGATGAAGTAAAAGGTAAGATTGTCTATTACAATGCTGCATTCGATCAGCGTCATGTACAAACTTTCCGTGCTTATGGCGAAATGGGTCAGTACCGCAGAAATGGCGCCAGCAGGGCTGCTAAATATGGTGCGGTAGGTACTTTGATTCGTTCACTCGGTGGTGGCACAGATAATTTTGCGCACACAGGTAGCATGGCATATAATGATTCGCTGCCTAAGATTCCGGCTGCAGCTATTGGTCTGCGCGATGCAGATTTTTTGTGGGATATGACAAGACATACGGATGTTACCGTGTCTTTAACGACTAGTGGAAAATTCAATCCTGATACGATTAACCATAACGTGATTGCTGAATTACGCGGTAGTCAATTTCCAGACACTTATATCACCATCGGTGGTCACTTAGACAGCTGGGATGTAGGTGAAGGTGCCCATGATGACGGTGCAGGTATTGTGCAGACTATGGAAATTCTGCGCGCATTCAAGCAGTTGGGTTATCAACCTCGCTATAGCATTCGCTTTGTTTTGTTTGCAAATGAGGAGAATGGTTTAAGGGGCGGACAGAAATACGCAGAAGAAGCGAAGGCGAAAGGTGAGAAGCATTTGTTTGCTTTGGAAAGCGATGCAGGTGGTTTTACACCAAGGGGTTTTGGCTTTACTGCTTCACCAGAGCAATTGGCAAAAATCAAAGCTTGGTTACCCTTGTTGAAGCCATACGGTATTGGTGATCTGGAAGCTGGTGGCGGCGGTGCGGATATTGGTCCACTCAGAAGCTTGGGTACTGTACTCGCTGGTCTTCAGCCCGATAGTCAGCGCTATTTTGATGTACACCACACCCACAATGACGTGTTCGAAAATGTGAACAAGCGCGAATTACACTTGGGTGCGCTGAATATGGCAGCATTAATTTATCTTGTAGATAAATACGGTCTCTGATGAAAAAAGGAAAAATCTTCAGTTGGTTTCTCGGTATCTTATTAATCATACTCGGTATTGTTGTATACTGGAAATTCTTTTTTGTGTACTCAGAAGGTACCAAAGCGGGTGCGCTGAATACTTTCCAGAAAAAAGGATTTTTATTTAAAACATACGAGGGTAAGATTATCCAAAGTGGTTTTAAAGCCAATGTACAGAGTAATGAATTTGAGTTCAGTGTAACCAAAGAACGTGTTGCCAGGATTCTGATGGAGAATGCTGGTAGGGAAATGGAGCTGCATTACAAACGTTATCTGGGCGCTTTGCCTTGGCGTGGTGCGCAGAGCTATATTGTAGACAGTGTGTATGCGATTAGAGGAACAGTTGGAGAAACGATTATCAGCCCGAAATAATTACCCTTGTAGCAAGAATATGGCCGGACATTTATGGATGTCCGGCTTTTTTTGTGCCCATGCTTTGATGGGTTGTGTGCGAATAGATTCTGCATCACCAGTAATATCAACTGCAATGCAGAACAAGGTGTTGGGCTGACAAGCCTGTAGCACATCAGCAATCAATTGATTGTTGCGATAAGGTGTTTCAATAAAAATCTGTGTGCAGTTTCTTTTGCGTGAATCTGCTTCCAGCTCTTTCAATACTTTTTTTCTTTCGATGGCATCAATAGGTAAATAGCCATGAAACTGAAATCGTTGTCCATTCATGCCACTGGCCATTAAAGCCAATAGAATAGAACTGGGACCAGTCAAAGGTTTTACCGCAAAGCCATTTTCTTGTGCAGCGGCTATGAGTATTTGTCCGGGATCAGCAATGCCCGGGCATCCTGCTTCGCTGATAATGCCGATGGTATCTCCGTTGCGCAAATGTTGCAGCAATGCTTGCTTCATTTGGTCTTCTGCTTTGTGTATGGCATACCACTTGTAATCATCAATCACCATCTCACGCCATAATTGCTTCAGGTATCTTCTGGCTGATTTCTCATTCTCTACAAAAAAGACCGTGCAAGTTTTGACTGCTGCGGTTACGTATGCGGGAATCGGTTCCAGATGCGCTTCATCCAGAAAAGTAGGAATCAATACAACTTGACCTGCCTTATTCATTGGTGCTTTGTTTCAGCGGATAGATACTCAAAGTTGCTGCTACTACAGCATAAGCAGGTGCAAAGACCCAGCCAATAAAAGGCACCATGTGCATGATATAGAAAACCAAGCCATTGCCAATCGCGAGGCCTTTATGCTGGCCGATATAGTAAATACTTTCTGCTGCTGACTTCTTGTGTCTTTCCATACTGTAATCCAGCATAGAGAAGCCATAGTAATAACATTCCACTAAAATGGCAAGAATGGGTGTCATCCAACCAATCACAGGAATTACACTTAAAAACAAGATAGACAAAGCGTATACTGTTTGCCAGAGTGAATTACGCAAGGCCAATTTGATACCTCGGATGATGTCTTTCCCAAGTTGTTGAAAACTGAAGGGATAATCTTTGCCTTCTATAATGGCTGCAGTTTTCTCGCTGAGGTAAGCAAATACAGGTGAGCCAAGAATCAACCAAACATATTTGAACAGCGAGAAGTAAAACAGCATTTGAATGATCCACAAAAAGAAACCACCAATAGTGAAGAGAAAGCCAAGAAAACCATCATTCATGCCGTCCAGCCAAGCTTTTAAACCTGTTTTCAGGCTCAGCCATTCGATAAACAAATTGGATGTCTTGCCAAAGTAGTACATACTGATCATGAACAAGATCAGGTAGAGCAAGCCGGGAATCAGAATCCATTTCAGCAGTTTGTGCTGCTTGATGAATTGATGTGCTTTGCCATAAGCTTGTAATGCTATCAGTATCTCTTTGAACAATGGGGGATTTTTGACGAAGTTAAAGCTTTCATATTACCTTGGCTGTATGGATGAAAACGCCCTTTTTCAGCAAAAATTGCCGGAAGCTTTTTACCTGCGCAAAAATGTGTTACAGATTGCGCAAGACTTAATAGGTAAGCTGTTAGTTTCTGTACAAGAGGGGCAGTTGGTTGCTGCGCGAATTATTGAAACAGAAGCATATGCAGGCGCTGTAGATAAGGCTTCTCACGCTTACAATAATAGAAGAACCACCAGAACAGAAGTGATGTTTGGAAAGGGCGGGCAAGCTTATGTGTATCTCTGTTATGGAATGCACCATCTCTTCAATGTTGTTACCAATCAAGAGGATATACCTCATGCCGTATTGATCAGGGCTGGCGAAATTGTATTGGGCGAATCTGTTGTGCAGCATCGTTATCAAGCTATTAAGATGGAGCATCGTTTCGGTAAGGGGCCGGGTAATCTGAGTAAAGCATTGGGCATTACCACCACACTCACCGGCACTTCATTACAAACAGATAATTTATTTATCGCTGATGATGGACATCGGATACCCAGAAAACAAGTCATTGCAACACCACGCATAGGTGTTGATTATGCCGGTGCTGATGCGTTACTACCGTATCGGTTTATTGTTGCAGGGCATCCCGCTGTAAGTGGGAAAAAAACAGTTAAAATTTAGGACAAAGCACTGGCCTGTCTGTAGAAGGTCTTCTAGTATAAATGAGTGATATTTCAATACCACCTGCACCACTGGAAGCTGTTCGGAGTGCAGAAGTATTTACATCATAACTGGCACCCAAACGCAAATCGCCAAATTCAACACCGAGATAAGGTATCAATGCATCTTTGAATCTTGTCCATGCACCTACATACAAACTGGTTGGCTTTTCATCCAGTGGATTTGCAATGAGCTGCACAGCACCACCAGCAACAGTTTCGCGTACACCTGCCTGAAAACTTTGTAATGCACTTAAGTGCAAACTCGCATGATCGCTAAATGGGAAAAATCCACCTGCTTGTACGGTTGTTCTGGGCTTTAATTCTGTAGCAACACCTGTAAAACTTTGTTTAGGTCGGTTTACATGATACATGCTTACACCCGCATAAAAGAAATTGCTACCATTGGTGCTGCCTGTGTAGAGTATACCGCTATTTAAATCAAAGTATCTTGATTTCAGGGTGGCATTATTGAATGTTTCTCCACTAACACCAGTAAAGCCATCAACAGTTAATTGATCTTCGAAACTCAGTAAAGCGGTATTCAAGATCATGTTGGCAAAAGTGCCTTGAAAACCCAAACCAAGTTGATGATATCCGTTATCGTCCAAAGTGATGTGATACGCTGTTGATAATGACACATAGTTAAACTTCAATGCGCCGGCTGCGCTTTGATCTGCCAAACCCATCACGCCAACACCCCAGATATTGTTTCTATCCTCTCCCAAAGGTTTGAAATCAGCAGCAAGGGTTGATGTGCGGAAAGCTTGATTAATGGTGGGCCATTGATCTCTGTTGTTGAGGGCAATGCGATAAGTGCCATGAAACTTACCTGTAAAAGCAGGATTTAATGTGAGTGGAGAAGCGAAGAACTGTGAGAAATGCGGATCCTGTGCTGTCAGAAAGTAACAGCAGTGCAGCAGCAGTATTGTCGCGATCAGCCTATTTCGCAATATCCACATAAGAGGAGGACGATAAATATACCGTTTTCGTTGCCTCCTGCCTGAAAAAAGGGGATGAATGACTGTTAAAAACGGCTTATGATTGGTTCTTGGTGCCAAAAGCCAGATCACCAGCATCACCCAAACCTGGTACGATATAGCCCTTTGCTGTCAGTTCCTCATCAATATCACCACACCAGATGCGGATGCCTGTACCCAGTTCGCGTTGTACATATTCCAGTCCGCTGGTAGCCGCAATAGCACATACCAGATGAATTTCTTTAGGTGTGCCTTCTTCCTGCATGTATTGTACTGTCTTCACCAAAGAAGCACCAGTTGCCAACATAGGATCACTAATGATGACGATACGATTCTCTAAAGACGGACAGCTCATGTATTCTAAGCTAATTTCAAAAGAACCGTCTCGATGGTGTTTTCTATAAGCAGAAATGAATGCATTGTCTGCTTTGTCCAGATAATTCAACATGCCCTGATGCAATGGCAAACCTGCACGTAGAATCGTTGCCAGAATGGGTTGTTCAGCCAATACCTTGCTTTCATGAATACCCAAAGGCGTCTGGGTTTCTTTTACCTGATTGGGCAGCAGTTTGCTGATCTCATACGCAGCAATCTCGCCAATGCGTTCCAGATTGCGGCGAAAACGCATTCTGTCTTTCTGCACGTCGATGTCTCTCAATTCAGCTACCCAGTTGCTAACCAGGCTGTGCTGTTCACTCAGGTTGATGATCATGATGAATGGGTGGATTCAGTTAGCTTTGGAGGGCAAAGCTAAAATCTCTTACCTGCAATCAGAAATTTATGTTCTACAGGGCTATCGGACTCATGAGTGGCAGCAGTTTAGACGGATTAGACATCGTATTCGCTGAATATGAAGAATATGGCGGCAAATGGCAGTACAATATTCTTGCTGCTGATTGTTATGCGTATAGTGAGCAGTGGATGAACCGATTACAAGCAGCCATTCACCTGAATGCTTATGATTATATGCTCTTGCACACTGATTTTGGCCGATATGTTGGTGAGCAGGTCAATCAATTTATTCAAGCGCATCAGTTGGAACATAAAGTGCAGTTGATCGGCTCGCACGGACATACCACTTTTCATGTACCGCATTTGGGCATGACAGGTCAGATTGGTGATGGTGCCACAATTGCTGCTGTAACCGGTATCAATGTGGTGAGTGATTTGCGCGCAATGGATGTGGCTTTGGGCGGACAAGGAGCGCCGATAGTACCCATGGGTGAGAAATTATTACTTGCGCAATATCCATTTCTGCTGAACCTAGGCGGTATCGCGAATATTTCCCGCCAGGGCGAAAATTATGTGGCTTTTGATGTTTGTCCCGCCAACCGCGTATTGAACATGTTGGTGAATCAATTGGGCCATGCGTATGATGATGGTGGTACAATTGCAGCATCCGGACAATTGAATACAGCATTACTTACAAAGCTGAATGCATTGGATTATTATCAGCAGCCCTTCCCCAAATCTTTGGCCAATGATTATGGAACAGATATTGTTTTTCCGTTGATACAATCAGCAGGATTGTCCATACCTGATGCTTTGCGTACGTATACGGAGCATATCGCTTTACAATTAGGTTATAGCATAGCAGGTTTGCATGCGGGTAATCAACCAGCACAATTATTGGCAACAGGTGGCGGTGCACATAATCATTTCCTCATTCAAAGAATTCAAGCAGCATTATCACCGTTGCAGATAGAAGTGGTGGTGCCTGATGTCAAACTCATCAATTACAAAGAAGCATTGGTGATGGGTTTACTGGCAGTCTTACGCTGGCGCGAAGAAAATACTGTGCTGCATACTGTAACCGGAGCAACGCGCAGCAGTATTGGCGGTGCGGTGTGGATGGGGCAAGAAGCGTAGGTAAGTGAAAAGGCAAAATTCAAAAGCCTGCCTGCCGAAGCCTCGGCGTAGGCAGGGGAAAGCAAAAAGGTAAAACTGGTTGTTATGCCTTTAGCTTACTGCTCTACAGAAAACTGAAGCTATCTCCATCAAACAAACCCAGATCACTCAGTTTTAAATGTGGGATTACCAATAAAGCCATAAAGCTTAATGTCATGAAGGGCGATTGTAAAGTACTGCCCAGTGCATTTTTACTAAATGCATCAATATTGGAATAAGCAGCAGCAATAGCATAGCCATCATCATCACTCATCAATCCTGCAACAGGTAATGCTACACAATGTGTATGGGTAGCATCAACAGCGCTTACGCCGCCTTTGGCTGCAATCACTGCATTAATGGCTTTGGCCAGACTCGCATCATCCACGCCAACAGCCACAATATTATGGCTGTCGTGCGCTACAGAAGATGCGAGTGCGCCTTGTGTTAAACCAAAGTTTTTAATAAAGCATTTGGCCACCGGTGCTTGCTTGTATCTGTTCACCACCACCATTTTAAGGATATCTTTTTCCGGTTGTGCTAATAATATGCCGTCTTGCGCTTTTGATGCTAACCAAAGCTTATTGGTGATGAGCTGTCCGTCTAATGCTTCCATCACCGGTATCAATCCATCTTGTTGCGGATATTGATCCGCAGGTAATACTAAGTCTTCATCCGTGATCGGCATGCAATCAAACTGATTGATGGGCGTAACGGGAACGGAGGGAATAAAGCTTTGTCCCTTTTCAGCAACCAACTGGCCATTGATGTAAGTGGCAGTCACTTCAAATGATTGAAGATCTTTCACCAATACCAGATCTGCCGCATCGCCTTCCCGCAATAAGCCAACTGGTAATTTGTAATGCAGTACCGGATTCACGCAAGCTGCTTTCAATACTTTGAATATATCAATTCCTTTCGTAACTGCGCGTGCGCAAAGTGCATTGATGTGTGATACAGCCAAACTATCCGGATGTTTATCATCACTACAGAAAAGAATATGATCAGGATATTCATGCAGCAAATCAATCAATGCTTCAAAATTCTTGGCCGCACTGCCTTCACGGATGATGATCTTCATGCCGTATTGCAGTTTATCCAAAGCTTCTTCTTTGGTAAAGCATTCATGATCGGTAGAGATGCCTGCGTCAATATATTGTTTGGCCTGTTCACCGCGCAAGCCCGGTGCATGTCCGTCCACAGGTTTTCCTGCTGCATGTGCTGCAGCAATTTTTTCCATTACTTCGGGGTCTTTGAAGAGTACGCCGGGGAAATTCATCATCTCACTCAGGTAGAGAATATCCGGCTCATTTAACAGCGTAGCTACTTCAGTGCTATTCAAGCTGGCGCCTGCTGTTTCAAATACAGTGGCCGGTACACAACTGGGTGCGCCAAAGAAAAATTTGAAAGGGGTTTGCTTACCATTATTAATCATGAAGCGCACACCTTCCATACCACAGACATTGGCAATCTCGTGTGGATCGCTTACCGTACCTACCGTGCCATGCACGACTGCCAAACGCGCAAATTCGCTGGGTACCAGCATACTGCTTTCCACATGCACATGGCTGTCGATAAAGCCGGGAATGATATAGGGCGCATCGGGTGCTAAGCTCGACAAAGCCTCAACACGAAGAATCTTACCATCGGCAATGGTAATACTTGCAGGATAAACCTGCTCTTTCCAGATGTCTACAAATTGTCCCTGTATGCTTTTCTCCGCAGCCATTGTTGTAATTTTAAAGCACCAAATTACCAATATGTTGATTCGTTTAGGACTGCTTTGCAGTATTTTCTCTTGTTTTTCTGTTTTTGCCCAACCTGTCAATACGGAGAAACTTGTTTTAACGCAGGAATTGCCCGAAGGTGTTGTTCGTGTATATCAGTTTAATGAATCTGTTTATCATGTACGTGTGCAGTTGCACGGACTCACACATCAGGAGAATATCAGCAATGCAGTGATTGCTACACCCAAGCCATACGGGATGTCTGATGTGGTGCGTAATGCAGATCATATTGCGATTGGTGCTTTTAGATTAAGCGGATTGATCAATACCAATCAGCAGCGTGGTTTGCGTTTGCGATTAGGTAAGGAAGAGCGCATATTTGGCGCAGGCGAGAGAGCTATTCCACAAAACCGAAGAGGCTATCGCTTAGATCTGAATAACAATCCTTGGTATGGATACGCTTTTGGTGCAGAGAACCTCAACTTCTCTGTACCTTTTATACTTTCTTCAGAAGGCTATGCAGTATTGTTTGATAATCCTGCACGCGGTTATTTGGATATTGGAAAAACCAATACGGATGTATTGGAGTATGGTGCATCGTCAGGAGAAGTAAACTGTTATGTCATCCTTGGTAAAACCTACCCTTCCATCTTACAGCAATATCATCAACTCACAGGTACGCAACCTATCCCGCCCAGATGGGCTTTTGGCAATTTCGTGAGCAGGTTTGGCTATAGAAGTGATGCGCAAGTGCGCGATGTGGTAGCACGTATGAAAAAAGACAAATTCCCTATGGATGCATTGGTCTTTGATTTGTTCTGGTTTGGTGATAGCATTCAACATACATTGGGTAATCTGGATTGGGTGAATCGCAAAGCCTGGCCTGATCCTAAACGTTTGCTCACTGATTTGTCAGCACAAAAAATCAATCCGATTCTAATCACCGAGCCTTTCATTTTGAAAGACACACGCAATTTCAACAGTGCATTGCCGTATCTCGCAAAAGACAGCTCCGGTAAGCCTTTCATGCTCACCGATTTTTATTTTGGCTATGGCGGTTTACTGGATGTTTTCCGTAAGGACGCTCAGGAATGGATGTGGCAGCATTATGCCAAGCAGATTGGCAATGGGGCCAAAGCCTGGTGGACAGATTTGGGCGAGCCGGAGAAACATCCGTCAGGTGTGCAGCATGATTTGCGTGATCTTGGATTCAACCGACTTTTTGGTGCTGATGAGGTACACAATATGTATGGTCATTATTGGAATAAGATGTTGTTTGAACAGTACGCGAAGCATTTTCCTGATACACGTTTGTTCCATTTGAATCGATCTGGTTATGCAGGATCACAGCGCTACAGTATTTTCCCTTGGACAGGTGATATCTCCCGAACCTGGGAAGGCTTTAAAGCACAAATGCCCATCCTGTTGGGTATGAGTTTGAGTGGTGTACCCTATATCCACTCAGATGCCGGTGGCTTTGCGATGGTGAATCAGGATGATCCTGAATTGTACTTGCGTTGGTTGCAGTTTGCTGCATTTACACCTGTGTTTCGGCCGCATGGTACAGCATTGGAAGACATTACACCTCCGAACACTAAATCTGTTCCATCAGAGCCCACTTTCTATCCCGAGCCTTATAAAAAAGCAGCCAGAAACGTAATTCGTTTCCGTTACGATTTAACGCCATACAATTATACCCTCGCATACGAGCAGGCTGTTAATGGAAAACCTTTGATCCGTCCGATGTTCTATAGTAACCCAACTGACAGTAATGCATACAAGGCCGAGCAACAATTTATGTGGGGCGATGCTATACTGGTGGCACCTGTGATTGAAAAAGGAGCAGTCACCAAACAGATTTATTTCCCCGAAGGCAAGTGGTATGATTGGATGCGCAACAAATCCTACACAGGTGGTGCTTGGATTACTGATTCAGTTGCCCTAAACGAGCTTGCTGTATTTGCCAGAGAAGGCAGTTTTGTGCCAACAGTCTGGGGTTTCACGAATTTAGAAGACTATCATACAAAGGACTTAAATGTGGTCTATTTCCCATCAGCAAAAGCAACTAGTTATACCATGTATGACGACGATGGATTAACCAATAAGAGTTGGGAAAAAGGCGCTTTTGAACTCATTGAATTCAATGGCCAGCAATTGGCTGCAAGTACAAAAATCAGTATTGCCTCAACGGGTGGAAATTTCAAAGGCCAGCCCGAAGTACGTAATCTGCGTCTCTATGTAGCTGATCTGGCTAAGAAGCCGCAATCAGTAATGGTAAACGGACAAGCATACAAGCTGCAAGTCTATACCAAAGGCAGGAAGACAATCTTACAGAAAGGCTATGCCGTATATTATCCAGATACCCGAATGTTGACAGTGGTTACACAGCTAAAGACAAAATCGGCGTTGCAAGTATCGGTTCGTTAGTGCCACCACTGGTATAATCTATTTTTTTCTCCGTGCGCTGAGTTGTAAATTACTTGCCCAATTCAACGCATATGAGAAAACTATTGCTGTTGTTCGCTGCTTGTACAGCTTTAACAACATTTGCCCAAAAAAAGAGAGTCAACACATCTGGCGCTGCACCCGTTCCTGAAGTAACGGTGAATGCGGAATCAGAAATTACTGCGAAGAAAAAGTATCGTTTGGTAGGCCCCTTCCGAGGTGGCAGAAGTGCAGCTGTTGCAGGTGCTTACAAGAGTAAGAACACTTTTTACTTTGGTGGTACCGGTGGTGGTGTTTGGAAAACAACTGACGGCGGTAATAACTGGAAGAATGTTTCTGACAAATATTTTGGTAGCTCCATCGGTGCTGTTGCGGTAGCCCCTAGCGATGATAATATCGTGTATGTAGGTGAAGGCGAAAACACCATGCGTGGTAACGTAAGTGAAGGCCTTGGTGGCGTATGGCGTAGTGATGATGCAGGCCGCACTTGGAAGAATATTGGTTTGAAAGATGGTCGCCACATCATTCGTTTGGTGATTCATCCGCGCGATCCCAATACGGTATGGGCTGCTGTTGTAGGTCACTTGTTTGGCCCTAACGAAGAGCGTGGTGTCTATAAAACCACAGATGGTGGTAAATCATGGAAGCGTGTACTCTATGTCAATAATCAAACTGGTGCGAGTGATCTGGTGATGGAGCCGGGAAATCCATCTGTATTGTATGCAGGATTGTGGCGCGTGATTCGTACACCATATTCATTAGAAAGTGGAGGTGAAGGCAGCGGTTTGTGGAAGAGCACTGATGGTGGTGATACTTGGACAAATATCTCGGCTAAGAAAGGTTTACCCAAAGGTGTTTGGGGTATTGTAGGCGTTGCAGTTGCGCCATCTAATCCTGATAAGTTGTATGCGATTGTTGAAAATGCCAATGGCGGATTGTATTACAGCAATGATGCCGGTGAGTCTTGGTCATTGGCCAGCAGTGATAACAATATTCGTCAGCGTGCATGGTATTATACCAAAGTATTTGTCGATCCTAAGAATGAGAACTTGGTGTATTGCCCCAACGTAGGCTTTATGCGTAGCCGCGATGGTGGCAGAACATTCCAGAGTGTGCCTACACCACATGGTGATCACCACGATTTGTGGATCGATCCTGAAGATGGCAACCGTATGATTGTGGCTGATGATGGTGGTGCACAAGTGTCTTTTGATGGTGCCAATAACTGGAGCACTATGATGAACCAACCTACTGCGCAGCTCTATCGTGTGTCAACTGATAACGCATTTCCTTATCGCATCCTCGTAGCGCAGCAAGATAACAGCACATTGCGTATTCGTCATAGAACAGCAGGAGCAGGTATTACTGAGCGCGATTGGGATGTAACAGCAGGTAGTGAAAGTGGTTATGTGGTTGCAGATCCATTGAATCCTGAAATTGTCTACGGTGGTAATTATGGTGGTTATTTATCTCGCTTGGATCACAGAACGGGAGAGAACCGTGCCATCAATGTTTGGCCTGATAATCCGATGGGTGCTGGTGCAGATGTGTTGAAGTATCGCTTCCAATGGAATTTCCCCATCTTCTTCTCGCCACACAATCCTAAGAAACTGTATTGCGCAGCGAATGTGTTGTTTGCAACAGAGAATGAAGGTGCTAGCTGGACTGCACTCTCTCCCGACTTAACAACAAATGATAAAACTAAGCAAGGTCCAAGTGGTGGTCCGATTACGAAGGACAATACTTCCGTTGAATACTATTGCACCATTTTCACTGCAACAGAAAGCTGGGTAGAGAAAGATTTGTTGTGGACGGGTAGCGATGATGGTATTATAAGCGTGAGCCGCGATGGTGGTAAGAATTGGGAGAATGTTACACCTAAAGATGCACCTAAGTGGATGATGTGGAATAGTGTAGAAGTGGATCCTTTCAAAAAAGGTGCAGCATATTTTGTAGGTACCCGTTATAAAGTAGATGATTACACGCCATATATCTACAAGACGGAAGATTATGGTAAGACCTGGAAGTTGATTACGACCGGTATTGATAAAATGCATTTTACCAGAGCCATGCGTGCAGATAGAAAACGTCCGGGTTTATTGTATGCAGGTACAGAATATGGTATGTATATCAGTTATGATGATGGTGCCATTTGGAAGCCCTTCCAATTGAATCTGCCTGTAGTGCCCATTACTGATTTAACGATTAAGGACAATGATTTGATCGTGGCTACCCAGGGTCGTTCAGTATGGATCATGGATGATCTTACTTTGTTTCAGGAGGCTAAACAAGAAATTTTACAAAATAGACTCTATGTATTTGAAGTAAAGCCTGCTTTGCGTATGCAGCGTGCCGGTGGCCGCTTTGAGCGTATGATGGGTGGCACTGCTCAAAACATGGGTACCAATCCACCCATAGGTGCGGTCATTAATTTTTATGCAAAAAATGTTACTGATTCAACAAAAGCCAGCATTACCGTGTACGGTAAGGATTCGGGACCTATTAAAACATTTAGCACTGATGCAAAAGATCCTGGGTATAAAATAGAGATCACTCAAGGTATGAATCAGTTTGTTTGGGATTTGTTATACCCACCTGCTGATAGGGCAGAGGGTATGATTTTATGGAATGGTACACCTGGTCCAATTCTAGCAGCACCAGGTAAATATTACGCCAAGATAAAAGTAGGTAAAGACTCTGTTAGGGTAGAGTTTGATGTTGTTGCAGATCCTGTTTATAAGATGACGAATGCTGATTATGAGGAGCAAAGAGATTTCTTGCTAAATACAACAGAGTTGTTTAACAAAGTTCAAAGTCATATAAAAGATATCAGAACCCTACGTACACAGATCAATGAGCTCTCTAGCCGATGGGGTAAGGAAACACCTCAAGAGTTCAAGGATCAGGCCGATGCCATCAATAAACAGTTGACTGTCATTGAAGAAACCTTGTATCAGACTAAATCAAAGAGCGGTCAGGATCCATTAAATTTCCCCATTCGCTTGAATGATAAAATAAGTGGTTTGTTTGACGTAGTATCCAGTGGTAATATGCGTCCAAGTAGACAAGCCTTTGAGGTTTTTGGAGAATTGGCTCGTCAGTGTTCAAAAGAGTTTGAAAAGTTCGAAAAAATTAAACGAGAAGAACTACCTAAGCTCAATCAGTTGATCCGGGAAAAGCAGTTACCGGTGATTGGTTTGAGAAACTGATGATAAGACTACATGACATAAAAATCCCCGCATACCGAATTTTCGGACAGCGGGGATTTTTTATTTTCTTTTCGTAATAACCGTACCAATTGGTGTGTCTACTTCCATTTGTATTAAGCTACCATTCTGGTAAGTATATGTACTGGATTTTCCATCTGGGTTGGTTATTTTATACTTTCCTCCACCAAGAGCGGCAACCGTTACATTAGCGCCCCACATATTCGAAAAAATACTACTCAGGCCTTTGGGTTCTTTGAAGTATAGATCCGCAACACAGAATTGTATTTCTTGATTAGCAATACTTGTTTTTGTTCCATTTCTTTCAATGCTGTATTGCTTTGGAGCTGTACGGATTGTTTCTGCATGCACATCGGAGGAGCCACGGTTGGCATGGCGATAGGCTGTTCCTTTGATAAGGCTACCGTTTTCATGGGTGGTGGTTAATTCAGACTCTACGTGCACTGAAACCATAAGGACTTTATTGTCACAATTGGTTTTGATGTCTTTTATCGACCTAGTATTGGTCTTTTGTTCAGTTGCTATCACGTCTCCGATGTCTTTGCCTTTCATCAAAACATCAAAGCTGATACTGGTTTGTTGTGCTGTTCCAACAAAGGAAAAAAGTAGGATACCTAATCCTGATAAGCAGATACGCATGGCAAGTTATTTGAACTGAATTTACGGAAATCTGTTGTTCATCTATAAATTCAGCCAGTAATTCAGCTTGAAAACAATGGCCCGGTTTCTGTTTTTGAGCACAGGAGTGGTGAGGTAATTGTCTGTGTAAACCAGGAACAAGTCGCTCATAGGCTTGTAACGCCACTGAAAACGGCTGTTGATATTGAAATTATTGTTCTGGGTATTGTATTGTAGAAAAGTAGTCCAGAACATGCTGGTATTGAAATTAATTTCTACACGGGGAGCAATCAGTAGCAGTTCTGTTTTGCCATAAATACCCGGGAATCGCAAATCATAATAATCTGCTTGTAAGGCAATATTCAGGTGCGGCTGATTACGGTAATTAATCATGGCACTCACTTGCTTACTGGTACCATTGTAGAATTCACCACCACCTGCACCAATTCGGTAACTGAATGTTTTTCTGAAATCAGATTCATATTCTACAAAGAAGTCTTTGTAGCGATAATAGCCTTTGGGTATTGGGGTGGCTCCTGTAAAACTTGTTGGGAAAAGTAAATCCACCTCATTCAAACCTCCACGCATAAACAGGTTCGACGTATTCCTGAACTGCATGTTGTAGCGCAGGTTGATATTTCTTTCGTTGAAACTATTATTAGGGTTGTTGATGAGCAAATGACTGAGCACAATATAGTGCTGGTTGAAAATACTTTTCTTCGGAAAGATGCGATAGCCTGCTTCTGAGTAGAATTGTTTGAAGCCAAGCCTGATAATGGAGTCTTTATCGGCATCATAGTTTTCAATTCTCTGGATAAAACCCATGTCGGCGTAGTAGTTCGTGCCCACAGTTGCATAATCGATCAACACATTGAGATTTCTGCCATTGTATAAGCCTCCAAAATCCGTAAACATGTCTTCACCCTTTATACCCGGCTTATAGCTTTTGTGGTAAGCCGACCATGCATTCCACTTGCCTTGAATATCTGAATAGTTGAATTCGCCTCCCAGGTTTCTACCATATTCATCCAAGGGCTGCTGCTTCAGTTCATCAGCAGTCATGAATGCCTGACGATTGAGGAAGTAAGTATTAAAGCTGGAGCGTTTAAACACTTGGTGCTTTACGGATACAGCAGAATAGTTTTCAGGAGCATAATCATCCTTTCTGCCAGTCTGCATGTTCATCACACCAATTCTGGTTCGTTTATCCAGATTGCCTGTTAAACGAACACCACCAAGGATAGGAATCCTGTTGGCAAACTTATCCAAGCCAATTCTTCTTGAATAGAAAGGTCTGATTAATGGGATACCATATTCAGAATAGAGATCAGCGTTTTCTAAAAAGAAGTTTCTGCGCTCTGGAAAAAAGATATTGAAGCGAGTAAGATTGGTTACCTGTCTGTCAACCTCAATTTGTGAAAAGTCTGGATTAACTGTAATATCCAGATTCAATGATGAGTTCAGTGCTACTTTGGCATCAAAGCCCGCATTGAACTCGCCTTTGCCAGGTTGGTTGTTTTCTTTATCGCTGTTAATGCCGCCTGTGGAGTATGGGATAAATACCACATTGCTTTTGGATTGTGGCGGAAGTTGATCCCAGACCAGTGCACCGGTATAACCAATATCATAAGAGCGAAAATTCACCGGCACATGCGTCCAGACTGAATATTCATTGCTCTTCGTATCAATCCGCACAAAATTGATGCCCCACGTAGTTTTATCTGCACTGTAGCGCAGCGATTTAAATGGGATAGCTATTTCAGCAGTCCACTTATCTGCATATTGCTTGGTGGCTGAATACCATTTATTATCCCAGCTGGGGTCTAAATCACTGCTTGTATTGATGAGTGATTCAGATTGTGCATTGAATGCATTCACCACAAAGAAATAACCATTGGTTCTTTGATTCACTGGATCAAGTACAATCCCAAATCCATCATTGCCATCATGACCTACATCTCTTTTTAGGCTGGTGATGAATGCTTTGCCTGAATCGTAAGCGGTTACAGAAAAGTAGATAAAGCGTTCATCGTACAATGCTTTCACTTCTGTTTTACGTTTGGGCTTGCCTTCATCTGTTGGAAATTTCATCCAGAATGGGCTGGTGGTTTTGGCAAGCTGCCAATCCTGTTCGGCAAATTCTCCATCAATCTTGATGGTAGTCTGCGCTTTACGTATAGGTAATTGGTAATCTTTCTGAAACGTGATACCATCTCTTTGCTGGGCAAAGGCCTGCGAAAATAGCAGCAGCAGGGTTATTAAGAAACAACGTTGGTTGTACACGGCGGGTTATGACATTAACAACAGCTTGAAAGCTGCACAGGCGCTAAAGATAGCTTTATTTCGTCACTCTCCATTCAGCAAGTCGGGTCTCCTTGTTTTGGTTCTTTCGAGTGCATGTTCGTGTCGCCAATCAGCCACTTTTTTGGGATCACCACTCAGCAAAACATCCGGTACCAGCATGCCCCGGAAATCTACGGGCCTTGTATATACTGGTGGGGCCAGTAATTGATCCTGAAAAGAATCAAATAGGGCAGAGGTTTCATCATTCAGCACGCCCGGCAATAAACGCCCTATGGCATCTACCACCACCGCTGCTGCCAACTCTCCGCCGCTGAGTACATAATCACCAATGGAAATTTCCATGGTGACATACTGCTGGCGAATACGCTCATCAATGCCCTTATAATGGCCGCAGATGATGAGCAGTTTCTCTTTTAGGGATAAGCGATTGGCTATCTTTTGTTCAAACCGTTCACCATCAGGTGTCATATAGATGATGGCATCGTACTTGCCATACTGTTCTTGCAACTCGTCTATAGCTTTGGCCAAAGGTTCGCACATCATCACCATACCTGCGCCGCCTCCGTATTGGTAATCATCAATCTGTCCATAGGCATTCACTGCCCATTTACGCAAATGATGCACCCTCACTTCCAGCAGGCCCTTATCCTGCGCACGTTTCATGATGCTGTGCGAAAGTGGACTTTCTAATAGTTCGGGTAATACACTGATGATGTCGATGGTCATTGTATTCAATTAATCATGCTGATGCAAAGTGATGGTTTGTCTGCTCCAAATGCGCACAGGGGTGCCATTTAGTTTTGCAGGAATCCAGTTTTTGCTGGATTTCCAAATTACCTGCATGGCAGCTTCTTTAGCGCCATAACCTGGATCTGTATCAGATTTCACAAACAAGACTTCACCCTTTTCAGAAAGTACAAAATCTACTATTACGGTGTAAGATCCTGCCGGCGCACTGTTTCGGTCGAGAACGTCTCTGTCTAAATTGTTTTCAAGAAATCTAAGCCAGCCATTCAACTTACCCTTGAACTCAGCAAATTCTGTGGGTTTACCATAATAGATATTCGCCGTATCAACTGGCTCTTGTGCTCTCGCTATTGATAATAGGCTAAAGAATGCAAGTAACAAGAATGCTTGTTTCATATCGAATTAGTTTTCCATGAAGTCATCTAAGTCTCTTCGCTCACGCTTGGTTGGTCGGCCAATCTTACTCAAACGTTTACCGGTATGAAAAGAAGCTGCAACCACTTTCATCCGTTCAATCTCTTCAGCGGGTGTAAGGTCTAAGTAATGCTGTATTGCTTCGCTGTATTGTACACGATGATCCAATAAGCCTGTTACTTTAATCACCCAGCGTTTGGCTTCAGTCTTCACTTCATATTCATCACCAACATGCACTGTTTTGGCAGCTTTGGCTGCAGCACCCTGAAACTTTACTTTTCCTTTTTCACAGGCTTCGGCCGCCTGTGAGCGGGTTTTAAACAGGCGTATCGACCATAAGTATTTATCCAGTCTCAGTTTCTCTTTCGCCTCAGCCATGATTACTTGTTCGCATAGTACTGATGGAAATAAGGAATGGTTTCAATGCCCTTGTAGAAATTGAACAGATCGTATTTCTCATTCGGACTATGCAGGTTATCGCTATCCAAACCAAAGCCCATGAATACAATCTTCAGGCCCAGTTCTTTTTCAAACAAAGCACAGATGGGAATACTACCGCCACCACGCACAGGAATAGGCTCCTTACCAAAAGTGGTCTGAATGGCTTTGGCAGCTGCCTGATATTCTTTTGAATCAATCGGCGTCATATAGGGTTCACCACCATGATGCTCTGATGCTTTTACAGTTACACCAGCAGGTGCGATGCTTTGAAAATAATTCAGGAGCTTCTCAGTAATTTTCGCAGAAGACTGATTAGGCACCAAGCGTGCAGAAATCTTTGCATAGGCTTTGGAAGGCAGAACGGTCTTTGCACCTTCACCGGTATAACCGCCCCAGATACCATTCAACTCCAGTGTTGGACGGATACCTGTTCTTTCATTAGTAGCATATCCTTTTTCACCCCAGAGTTCTGTAACGCCAAGGTCTTGTTTATAAGCAGCTTCATTGAAAGGTGCTTTGGCCATTTTGGCTCTTTCTTCTGGCGTAGCTTCTACCACATCATCATAGAAACCGGGTATGGTGATATGGTTGTTTTCATCATGACAAGAAGCAATCATTTTAGCCAGCATGGTGATGGGGTTGGCAACAGCACCACCGTAAACGCCGCTGTGTAAATCACGGTTTGGTCCGGTTACTTCTACTTCAATATAACTTAGTCCGCGTACACCCACATCAATAGAAGGTGTATCCATACTCAGCATAGAAGTATCACTGATTAGGATTACATCGGCTTTCAATAAATCTTTATTCTCTTGTACGAATGTGGCCAGGTTAGGACTGCCCACTTCTTCCTCGCCTTCAATCAGGAATTTGATATTACATGGGAAGCTGCCGCTATTGTTCATTACCTCCAATGCTTTCACATGCATGAAGAATTGGCCTTTATCATCACATGCACCTCGTGCATAGATTTTTCCGTCTTTGATTACCGGCTCAAACGGACCGCTATGCCAGAGCTCCAATGGATCAGGTGGCTGTACATCGTAGTGGCCATAGACCAACACTGTTGGTTTGGAAGGATCTACATTTTTCTCGCCATAGACAATTGGATGGCCTGGTGTAGCATAAATTTTTGTGGTATCTGCACCTGCTTTTTTCAGGTGAGCTTCCACCGCTTCCGCACAACGAATCATATCTGCTTTATGCTCACTTCTTGCACTCACACTGGGTATTCTCAACAGGTCCAGCAGTTCTTCTAGAAAACGGTCTTTATTGGCTTCCTGATATTGCTTCCAAGCTTCCATAATCGGTATTTTAAAATGGGCTACGAAATTAGTCAGTTATTGCCTTACAGCAGCATATTTATGCTTTGGCTGCTGATTCTCTGCTGCTCTGGTGTTTGGCATTGGACAGCAGGTTGTTAAGGTTCCAGCTAAGCGTTTCCTCTTTGGGATGCAATCGCTTCTCACACTGGGTTTTACTGCAAATACGGCAACTGAACGGAAGGCAGCCGTCTGTATGTACGAATAATTCGATGGCATCCCCAAATTCCTGGCGAATAATGGCCCCCAGCTGATCAATTTCCTGATGTGCTTCATGGATATTGAGGTACCAGGGCACGGTTAAATGACAATCTATATGCAGGGTAATACCATATTTGATGACGCGCAGATTATGGAGGTCGATCCAGTTTTCCTGTCGATTGGCATTTAGTACATCCACAAATCTTTGTAACAAAGCCATATCCGCTTCATCCATAATGCCGGCTAGTGAAGCACGTACAATCTGATAACCATTGTACATAATATAGATGCTCATCACAGCAGCAAGTGCTTTATCAATCCATGCTAAACCTGTAAACAACATTAGCAACAAGCCAAGAATAATGGCAAGGGTAGAGTAGGTATCTGTTTGCAAATGTTTACCACTGGCTTGTAAAGCAAGCGATTGATTTTTCTTCCCAATACGGATACATACAGTTCCTGCGATATAATTCAATAATGCAGTGATGCCTACCAATATTAAGCCGGTATCGAGTTTGTGTACTTGCGCATCATCCAATACGCTGCGTACGGTTTCGTACATGATGAGTACACCGGCCAACACAATCAATGTACCTTCAACAGCTGCAGAAATGAATTCCGCTTTGCCATGCCCATAAGGATGTTCTTTATCGCGCGGCTTTGCAGCGATATACAAACTATATAAACCAATTACACCGGCTAATACATTTACGATGCTTTCTAACGCATCGGTAAGAATAGATAAAGAATGCGTGAAGAAATAAGCGATGAGTTTGCCTGCCAGCAGTACTACACTCAGGATTGATATCCAAAGCTGTACACGAAAATTTTGTTTGGCAGTTTCCAAGGGTCTTGTTTCTGTAAATGTACGGCTTTGTTATCCCTAGGCCAATGACTGCAGAAATTGTTGCATGGTTTGGTTCAACGAATCAAAAGGTTGATAGCCCTTGCTTAGGAGATAGTATTTTTCATCAACCAAGGCAACCAGTGCAGGGTAGCCTGTGATGCCCATGGCTGCTGCATATTGAAAATCTTGTTCTGCCGCATAACGTTGCTCATCTGTGGACATTTGTTGCAGAAAATCTGCCGCATCCAGCGAGGGATAAGCTTGCAAGATTTCAGCATACGTTGCATCATCCTGTAAGTCTTTGGCTGCTGCAAATTGGGCCCGCTGAATGGCAGAAGCAAATGCTAATGACTGTTCTGGATAATGTGCTTTGAATAAACTGAGGGCAATGGATGGTTTTACAGACGATTGATACAATCCACCGCTGCGCAGTTTTGCTTTGTATGCTTTGCCAATGGTAACTCCTGTATACTCCTCTAAGCGCGGAATGGCTTGCAGAATATAGTTGGCCATCTGTTCATCCATTATGCCTTCTCTGGCGCCCACCACCATGCCACCACTGATCACTTCTACGGTGAACTGATCTTTATAAGTATCCGCTATTTGATGCATGACCGGACCAAAACCATAGCACCAGCCACAGAGTGCATCATACACGTAGAGTAGTTTGCCTTTCATTTAGATTAGTTCAATGGTATAGTTAACCGGGCAATGCTTTTTAATCATGATGCTGACACCACAATACTTCTCCTGTGAAAGATCTACAGCACGTTTTACTTTATCCAAATCTTCCGGTGCAGCATTGATGCGATAAGTAAGATTGATATGTGTAAAAACCTTTGGTATTTCTTCTGTTTGTTCTGCCTCAGCATGGATTTCCAGCTTGCTGAAAATCACCCGCATTTTCTGCAGCATCTCAACTACATCAATACCAGTACAGCCACATACGGATGCTAACAGCATGCGTTTGGGGCTCATGCCACTATTAAGTCCTCCACCTTCTACTGTTGTATCTAATCGGGCAATATGGCCGCTGTCTGCAACAGCATCAAAAGCCAGGGCTTCCACCCATTTTACAGTTGTATGCATAGAAAGAATTTGTGCAAAGGTAGTAAACCACTTTGCCGTGAAAGCGGTAAAGATTATCGATTCCGGAAATTATATAGCTGCCTCAAAACGCTGCTGTACATAGTTCCAGTTCACCACATTCCACCAGTTGGTGACATAATCTGCACGCTTATTTTGGTATTTGAGGTAATAAGCATGTTCCCATACATCCAATCCCAGCAAGGGCAAGCCTTTGATTTCACTCACATCCATTAAGGGGTTATCCTGATTGGGTGTAGAACCAATGATGAGTTTCTTATCGTTGTTGAGTACCAGCCATGCCCAGCCACTACCAAAACGGTTTTTGGCTGCATCACTGAATTGTGTTTTGAACGCTTCGAAAGAACCAAAACTACTATCGATGGCTGCAGCTAGTTTGCCAGAAGGTTTGCCATTGGCACCCGGCTGCATGCATTGCCAGAATAATTCGTGGTTATAATGACCACCACCGTTGTTACGCATTTTGGCAGAATATTTCGATATGCTGCCCAGCAGTTGTTCCAGCGAAACAGCATTGGTATTCACTTTCTCTGCAGCACAGGCATCAACTAAATTTTTGGTATAGGTAGCTGCATGTTTGGTATAGTGAATTTCCATGGTCATGGCATCAATCACCGGCTCTAACGCATTATAGCCATAAGGCAGGGGTGCTTGTGCATATCCAAATGCAGGAGGTGTTGTTGCAAAGGCGGGCAATACAGTTGCGCTTAAACCAATAGCTGCTGCAGCTTTACCGGTGTTACTGATGAATGCTCTTCTGCTAAGCGGGTTGGCCATAATCATCAGGCTTTTGTTTGCCTGTCTTATTCAAGTTAGTAAATATCTTTTTCAACTGAACGTAGGAGCGATAGTAAAACTCTTTGTTGAAGAGCTGTGAGTCGCGCATAGCCTTGTACGTCAGGAAGAAACCAATTGGTATCAATACAGCAGTAGATAACCACATGCCTGCAAAAGCAGTGGTTACAGATTCTTTCACAATTTTCTCTCCAACTGTATTCATTAGGTGAAAGAGCACGAAGAAGATAATGGCAAAAACTAGTGGAGTACCTAATCCACCTTTACGAATGATGGCTCCCAATGGTGCGCCAATCAAGAACAGGACAATACAAGCTGCAGATAAAGTGAATTTTCTATGCCATTCAATTTCATGCAAGCGCACACCGGCTGATTTGAATTTATAATCGGTAGCCAGGTTTTTCGCAGCATTTTGTGCACTTACCAATTGACTGTGTGCCCTTTCTATAACGCGCACTTTGATGGAGTCTGGTATAGATCCTGCAAAACCTTGTTTACCGATGGCTTTGAATGATTTTAATGAATCTGCTGAAGTCCAGATGGAGTCTCTGTAGCGAATGAAAACCAGATAAGGCATGATGTCTGCTAATGCTCTTTTCTTGTAAACAGAATCGCCTTTTACCAAAGAATCGATAGAATGATTCAGCTGTCGTATACTCAGCATTTTTGGATCATACCGGAAAGCACTGTCTTCAGTCTTACTCATCTTAAAGCTCCGCAGGTCGAGTACTTTTTTATACTCTTTAAAGCCCATACGGATATACTCCGTATTCGTGCTGATGCGTGGACCTCTTTCTTCGTAGCGCCAGCCATTCTTCAAAGTAAACTCTAAGAATTTTTTATCTGGTGTTACACGCATCACGCCATCATTGGCTACAATCATATTATCCTGCAGCTGATAGTTGCGTTCATAAATCACCACATTGTGGATGATACTATCGTTTTTCTCTTTCTTGCCAATTTTAATCACAAAGCCTTCAATCTTATCGAAGAAAACGCCTTCTTTGATTTCGAAAGCAGGCTTGGAAACGATGATGTCATATTTGAGTGAAGCCAGTTTTAACTGCGCAACGGGAATGATATTATTCGAAAACAGAAAAGCCAATCCGCTCAATAAGATGGTAACCAACAAAAGTGGGCGCATGAATCGCGCCAGCGAAATACCAGCAGATTTGATGGCAACGATTTCAAATGTTTCACCCAGATTGCCAAAAGTCATGATGGATGAGAGCAGCAGTGCTAGCGGCAATGCCAGTGGAATCCATCCGATGGCAACAAGGCCAGTCAGTTTAGCCAGTGTTACCATATCCAGACCCTTGCCCACCAGGTCATCAATATAGAGCCAGAAGAACTGCATGATGAGCACAAACAGCGAGATAATAAATGTGGCCACAAAGGGGCCGAGGAATGCGCGAATAATGAGTATGTCCAGTTTTTTGACCACCTGCCTGCTTGTGCGGATATTTGATGCATGGCAAATGTAATGCTTTCCCATACCGAACTGGAAATGGTCACCAATGCGGAACTGATTTTAACAAAGAACCGGATCATTCAAAAAGTCATGGAGCTGTTTGGTCAGGTTAGTGCCGCTGCTCAGGACACGCTCTCAGTAGGCCTATTAAAAGATTTGCCGGATGTGCAGGCCATAGGCCCAAAGATTTCCAAAGGAGAGCAATACCAGGAATTGCCTTGGGTGATGCTGGACTATCCAAGATTGTTTAGCAATCAGCATGTGCTGGCCATCCGCTGTTTTTTCTGGTGGGGGAACTACGTTAGCCTGGTCTTGCATCTGAAAGGTGACTATTTGGATAAACATCGGGTAAGATTGGCTGCCAATCCTTGGGGCGAAGCAATGCTTTTTGATGCAGGACAAGACGAATGGAATAATGATCTAGGGCATGCAGACTTTCAGCCAATTCAGCAGGTTCCTGCAAGTGTATGGCAGGAACGGAGTTATTTTCGTATTGCAACAAAAATCCCACTCAGCGAGTGGGATCGTATCGAATCATTTTTGATGAATCAGTATCAATACTTCAATCAGGTCTTAACTACCTAAGCGGTGGAAGAGTTCCTTAATTTGGTATTCCCACAATTGGCTCTGATCCTTGATTTCATTCTTTTCTGCAAAATCCTTTACGATCAGGATGGTCTGATTAGAGATTTCCGTCTTCTCAATACGGAATTCAAAATATTCATGCTTATCGGTATGTAACCAACGGAAGCGAACAAACTTATCCTGCTCAAGATCCAGCAATTCAGCCTTATCGGGCTTGCCGCCGTTCCATGAAAAACTATACACGCCTTCCCACTCATCAACCTTATCTGCAAACCATTCCTGCAGCCCAGCTGGTGTGCTCAGGAATTCGTATAAGATAGCTGGTGAACAACGTACCGGAAACTCTAGTGTAAATAACTGCCTCTTACTCATTCGAAAATTTGATTTTCCTGCATTGCAGGGGCTGCAATTATATGAATTAATCCATAGCCGCCAAATGTTTTTTGGGCGGGTAATGACTACTGGTTGTAAGTGTTAGAATTTAAAGGAATCATCCACTGATAATCAGTGAATTAAGTTTTATGTAGATATGACCATTCGCTATCTGCGCTGGATTGAATACTGATTGGCTTTGATCAAGCTAATTGCAGCTTTTTGCAGGGTATGCACTGTAAACGACCTTAAATTTCCATTAAAGCACAATAAACTCGGCATACCCCTGCAGATTCTGTTGTAGTTTCATTGTCCAATATCCAATGAAAAGAGTGGCAGCATATCCTGGAAAAACCACTGCTACATCCCCGAAGGTCCAATAATATCCTGTGGAAGCTACCCCAGCTGGTCTTTATCCCCTTCGGGTTTTCTTTTGATCGAACTCCATCAACTATATTTGCCTCGCTTAAGTGAACCTCAGGTTCACTTTTTTTTCGCGGAAAACTGCAATAACTATGTTTCAAAATCTGTCTGAAAGGCTCGAATCGGCGTTTAAGCACCTGAAGGGAGAAGCCCGAATTTCTGACCTCAATATTGCCAATACCATTAAAGATATCCGCCGCGCATTGGTGGATGCCGACGTAAACTATAAAATCGCCAAGGAATTCACCGATAAAGTGAAAGACAAAGCACTGGGTGAGAAAGTGCTTACTTCTGTGAGTCCCGGCCAGTTGATGGTGAAGATTGTGCAGGATGAGTTAACGGAACTCATGGGTGGTACTGCGGCTGATTTTAGCATCAGCGGTAATCCTGCGGTGATTTTGATTGCAGGTTTGCAGGGTAGTGGTAAAACGACTTTCACAGGCAAGCTGGCCAATTACTTGAAAACACAAAAGGGTAAGTCGCCCTTGGTAGTAGCAGCGGACATTTATCGTCCTGCGGCCATTGATCAGTTAACGGTTTTGGCCGGACAAATAGGCGTAGATATTTACGCAGAGCGCGAGAACAAAGATGCAGTAGCGATCGCGCAGAATGCGATCAAAGAAGCCAAAGCAAAAAATAAAAATGTAGTCATCATCGATACAGCCGGTCGTTTGGCAGTAGATGAAGTGATGATGACGGAAGTGGCCAATATCAAAGCAGCAGTTAACCCTACCGAGATTTTGTTTGTGGTGGATTCCATGACGGGTCAGGATGCGGTGAACACAGCGAAAGCTTTCAATGACCGACTCGATTTCAACGGCGTTGTTTTAACCAAATTAGATGGTGATACCCGTGGTGGTGCGGCACTCTCGATTCAGTACACGGTAAACAAACCGATTAAGTTTGTGAGCAGTGGCGAGAAGATGGATACACTGGATGTTTTCCATCCGGATCGTATGGCTCAGCGTATTTTGGGTATGGGTGATATTGCTTCACTCGTGGAGAAAGCGCAGGCGCAGTTTGATGAAGAGCAGGCCAAGAAGCTGGAGAAAAAAATTCGCAAGAACCAGTTCGATTTTCAGGATTTTCTGGATCAGTTGCAACAGATCAAGAAAATGGGTAACCTGAAAGATTTGATGGGTATGATACCCGGTGTGGGCAAAGCCATTAAGGATGTAGACATCAGTGATGATGCATTCAAAGGCATTGAAGCCATGATCAAATCCATGACACCTGAAGAGCGTGCCAATCCCGATATCATTACACCACAGCGTCGTGTGCGTATTGCCAAAGGCAGTGGTAAGGATCTGCAGGAAGTGAATGCGTTTATGAAGCAGTTTGAGCAGATGAAGCAGATGATGAAGATGATGAACAATATGCCCATGCGCGGTATGCCCGGTATGGGTGGATTGATGGGGAAGCGATAGATTTGTCGTCGAAGCTTGATAAGCCATCGCTGATCAGCATGTTCATGTGAGGAGCCTGATAAAAATTTAAACTCATCTTAAGTGCGTATTGATAAAAGATTTTACACAAGCGTACTATTGATATTGGTATCAACAATCGCTTTTTCACAAAAGCAAGATGATATTGATAGCAAGCATCTTAAGCTCTTTTTCAAGCATGTACGCTGGACCTGTCCCGAAGACTCAATTAGGCCTAACGAGAGTACTTTACTTTTCTTTGAACTACATATTGATAGTGCTGCTAAGCTTGTAAAAGTAGAGAGTTGGAATAATCCATTGTGGTGTAATTTCAAGGATATCAAGCAGGCTTTTTACAAGCTGGATAAAGCATGGTTTGAATATCATGCCGGACAGGTAGTGATCATCCCCATGCTTATTTTGTTTACAGGGGAAAGTGATTTTGGTAACCCTGTTAAATCTTACTTTGATGCAGATAGACTGCGTACTAGTTTAAGAAGCAAGGGGGTTATGGTTGATTGTATTATTGTTTCTTATTTAAAAGAACCTATCATTAATTAATGATTTTTTTCCGTAGCATTTTTGATTATAAGAAGATGCTACGGTTCTAAAATCTTTCAATGTGAAACTGAAATCAGTAGCTTATTTCTGTCTTGTTGCTTTTCTATTGGCTTTTAAATCGGGCAACACAGTGCCCAACTTTACCGGTAAATGGCATACTGAATCAGCAAATGCATCATTCGATCTGGATCTTACGCAAAACAAAAATGCCTTGCGTGGATCGCATTGTTCAGTGCAAAATGGGGGTAATAAAACCGACTGTGTTTTAGATGATACAGACATTTCTATAACTGGTATTGTCGGAAATTCATCCACAGTTACTGTAACTTTTACAAGTCAGTTTTCCCAAAAGAAGGGAAGTGCCAAAATCACTAAGATGAATGATTCAACTATTGAGTGGGAGATCATAACTAAACCCAAGGGAGTGTTTTATATTCCAAGTCATACAACCCTAAAAAAAAGATAAAGCCCTTTTAATTCCCAGCAGCTTATTTCTATTTTGAGTAGACACTATGGTTTTCAGAATATCCCAGACTTGGCCGGATTTGTTTGGAAGAGAAAGGCATTATTTTAGCGTAAAATCCGTTGAATGAAAAACAGTATTGTAATTCTTTGTCTCGTTTATTTAACCTCATTTTGTATTAAAGGATTTGGTCAGACAACTCAACTTGAAAAAAAGTTGATCATCGGAACATGGATATCCGCTGACAATGATTTAACGCTGGTGTTTGAAAACGATTCTATCTGTAAAGAATACTATGCCAAGCAAATTCAAGCGAAGTATTTGTATAAAATCACCCCTGCTGACTCCTATTGCGGCAAGCTTACAAAGGTGAATATGAAGAATCAGCTGATTAGTTTCTTAGAGTTAAAAGACCTTGAAACAAGAGAAATTACCTGCTATGAGATTAATGGAGTCAATAAAACAACCCTAAGCATAACAGAATATATGATGCCAGAGCCGGCTGTTTTCAAAAGGAAGAATTTGACCAGCAACAAGAAAAAAAATCATAAAAGGGTAGTCCAATAATTGCTTATTTGGGCAAACTTGGCTTCGAATGTTAATTTTCTGCTGAAAATCAGGGTTTTAAACCTTTCGTCCCGGCCGGCTTTGGAAAATTGGGGGTATCGGTTTACATTTGCCGTCCATATTTTTAAAACCCTATTTCCTAACGCCGTTAAAATTTCTATTTACAATGGCCGTAAAAATGAGACTGCAAAGGCACGGCAGTAAAAAGCGCCCCTTCTACTTTATCGTAGTAGCAGACGCACGTGCACCAAGAGATGGTAAGTTCATCCAAAAGATTGGTACTTACAACCCGCTGACTGTTCCTGCAACCATTCAACTCGATCGCCAGAAGGCCCTCGATTGGCTGCACAAGGGTGCGCAACCCACGGATACAGTTCGCCGTATTCTCTCTTTCAAGGGAGTATTGTTCCTCAAGCACCTGTTGCGCGGTGTAAAATTGGGTCTGTTCGACGAAGCAACTGCTATGGTGAAATTCCAGAAGTGGCACGAAGAGCATGAAGCCAATATCAAGCGCAGAACAGATGACCACAGAAAGGCAAGAACTGCTCGCAAGGCAACGCCTGTTGTGAAGAAAGTTGAAGCACCTGCTGAAGCTGCACCTGCAGAAGGCGAAGCTGAAGCTTAATGCATACAAATTCCCTGTAAATCCCGTCCCGATCAACCGGGATGGGATTTTTCTTTTAACCCAGGTTTTGCTGTAAAGCTGCAAAACCTGCCCGCAGGGCCGACGAAAGCCAAATGGCTTTATCGGGGTTAACCCTGACCAAAATGTACAGACATTTTGCGTCAGCCGGAGGCAAATTTTGCAAAGCAAAATTTGGGTAAACACATGAACGAATACATCCATATCGGTAAACTAGTAGCCACATTTGGTGTGCAAGGTGAACTCATCCTGCAACATGTATTGGGTAAGAAAACCCCTTTGAAAAATGTGGAAGCCATTTTCGTTGAAAACCTCAAAGGTTCTTACCTGCCTTATTTTGTAGAACAGAGTAAGGGCCGCACCGTGGATGAGATTGTAGTAAAGTTGGAAGGCCTTCATTCCAGAGAAGCTGCACATACCCTGGTGCAGAAAAAAGTATGGCTGCTGGAAGCCGATTTCCGCAAGCTGGCTGCCGCGCAATCGCCCCTGGCCCTGATTGGGTTCAGTGTGATTGCCGATGGTGAGAATATCGGTCCCATCACCGGCGTAAACGAACAGCCACACCAGATTTTATTGGAGGTTGATTTGAATGGCAACGAGGCCCTGATTCCCCTGCACGAAGAAAGTCTGCTCAAGATTGATCAAAAGCGCAAAGAAGTACACGTGCAATTACCCGAGGGTTTACTCGATCTCTATCGCTAGGTTTTTCCACCCCTGTTAATAATAAGATAATGGGGTATATATGGTTTCGGGTGTACATTCAGTAAACCCAATCATGTATGCGTTGGAGAAAATTCAATGGCGAAACCATTCAATTGCCCATTAAGCAAGCAGTGGAAGAAGCCATCAAAAGAGAAACAGAAAAAGGCGTTAAGCTGAAAGTCTGCATCGGTACCGACAGCCAGGTAAAAGGCGCGGAAACAGAATTTGCCACAGTGATTGTTTTTCTGCGCGAACACAACGGCGGATTCATGTACATCCACAACGACAAAACACGGCAACAATACCACATCAAAGAAAGGATGCTGGTTGAAGTGGCGAAAAGTATTGAGGTTGCATATGAACTATGCGACCTTTTTATTGCGCACAAAGTGGATATGGAAGTGCATGCAGACATCAACACCAATCCGCATTTCAAAAGCAATGATGCGCTCAAGGAAGCCATGGGCTATATTCTGGGTATGGGCTTTGCTTTCAAAGCCAAGCCGGAAGCTTTTGCCAGCAGTTGCTGCGCGGATAAGGTAGTGAACTGATTTGCTAAGCCGATTAATTTGCTAACAGCTGGTTGATACGGCTCAAGGCTTTGTCTCCCCTAAAATTTCCTGATTACAGGTTTCAATAAAAGAGAGGATTTCTTCTCTGCCCATTTTTTCAACAGCACTGCTTACAAAATGTCTGGGTAAGAATTGCCAGGTCTCGCGCATAGCATCTAAAAATGCTTGCACATTATTTTTCACTGCACCGGGTTTCTCTTTATCTGCTTTGGTAAAGATGAGGGTAAAGGGAATCTGCCAATCGCCTAATTGATTGATGAACGCCAGATCAATTTTTTGTGGCTTGTGGCGCACATCAATCAGTACAAAAACATTCACCAGGTTTTCGCGCTTGCGCAGATAGTTCTCAATCATCTGCTCCCATCTTCTGCGCGTGCTCTGTGCAATCTTCGCATAACCATAACCCGGTAAATCCACCAAGTACCATTTGGTCTTTACGTTTTTGGCATTGGCACCGGTTACCACAAAATGGTTGATGAGCTGCGTCTTACCAGGATTGGCTGATGTCTTAGCAAGATGCTGCTGGTTACACAGCATATTGATCAATGAAGACTTGCCTACATTACTTCTGCCGATAAATGCATATTCCGGTAGCTCGGCTTTGGGACATTTGTCGAAACTAGGACTGGATACCAGGTATGTTGCTTCATGAATACGCATAGTGCAAAGAAACAAAAGACAGGCCGCATTCAGCCTGTCTTTTATGATAGTATTGATTGTTGCTTAAAACTGCACGCGCAAACTTAGGATCACATTGCTGCCGGGTGCAACAATACCGCTTGAGTAAGGGCGGTAACGCTGATCGGTAATGTTTTCCCAACCAATATTGGCAGTGATTTTTTCACTTACCTGATAACCTGCTTTCAAGTTTAAGGTGTACCAGGCAGGGCAGTAAGGTTTGCCATTGGCATCTACAGCATAGATGGCCGGTTTGGCCTGCTCGCTTGGTGCAAGATTTGCATTGCTGATTTCACTATTGTATTGTGCATTCAGTTCAATCAGCCATTTACTATGCTGGTACTGTAAAGCCGTGCTGCCATAGAATGGTGGTGCATGGCGTAATGGAACCTGTACATCTTTTGTATCATCAGTTTCATTCCCTTTAATCCAGTTGAGTCTTGTCTGCCAGCGAACTGTTTTACTCAACCACCATTCCCAACCTAGTTGTAGCCCCCAAACCCTTGCCTGTGCTACGTTCTGGATGGCTTCTACTTTGCTCTTGACACCATCAAATACAATGGAGTCTTGTCCATTAAATTGAAATGGCCTGCGCGAAAGTGCATTGTCGAGTAAAGTATAAAACACATTCGCGAATGCGTTGAATTGTTGATCAATCGCATATTTGGTACCCAGTTCCAGATTCCACGCATATTCTGATTGCAATGTAGGGTTAGGAACCACCACAAAGCCGGGTGCTGATTCAAATACTTTACCGATATCATCAATATTGGGCATACGGAAACCACTTGATGCAAGCGCACTGAACTGCCATCTGTTGGATGCTTTATACACAATACCGAGATTGCCGGTAAGATTACCTTTCTTCAAACTTGTGCTGGTAAAAGGGAATTTGAAAAAGCTGGTATCAAAATTTGCCAGCAGGTTATTGTGGTTATACCGAAGTCCGCCTGTAAAATTGAGTTTGGAACTCAGCTCAGCATGATAGCTGATATAAGCAGCAAGTGAACGCCAACTGGAACCATTGGGATAACGTGTGGCTGTAGGCACACTAGCACCGTTTACAATATTGGTGGATCGTGCGTAAGAGCCCACTTGGTTATCTACCCATTCGGCACCATAGTAGAGTTCAGCTTTTTCAGAAAACGCTTTAGTAAAATCGAGGTTTGCCGACCAAGCCCCAACATTTTCTGTTTGATTACGCAAATTGTTACTGCCCCTTCTGCGGTCGTTGCGACTTTCCTCATAATCCTGACGCGCAATGATGAGCCTGGCTTCGTTGTACCAGCCCTTTGCTTGTTTGTGTCTGATTTGCAGGTTATGCATTTTCCAGAGCTGCGGACCATAGTACCATTCAGCAAAGCGAAGATTATTGCCTGCGTATTCTATCAAACGATCATAGCGTGGCACATTGCCTGTACCAGAATAATGGAACCCGTATTCAATATCCCAATTGGTGCCGGGTTTCCAGCGAAACTTTGTCATGAAGTTTTGTTGTTGATAACCACTCTGCTTTTGGATTAAAGGGTCTCCATTGTTAATGACCTGATCAACACCATTGATACGCTCTATGTATTGTCTGCGTAAGTAACTATCTGGTCCACCAAAGCGACCCATGCGTAAATCACCAAAACGACTATTGGTAAAGCTTATCAGCCAAGAGAGGTTTTCTCCACCAAGATTCGCATCTGTATGAATGGTTCTTTCGCCATTGGCAGAAGCGTAACGTGCAAAAGCATTTCCTCGAACCAGCGTGCCTTTATTGGCCAAGTTTGGACTAAGTGTATGAAAATCCATGACACCACCAATCGCATCACTACCATACATGAGCGAACCTGGTCCGAAGATTACTTCAGCATCTTCCAAGGCGAGTGGATCAAAAGAAATCACATTCTGAATATTGCCACTTCTGTAGATGGCATTATTCATACGAACACCATCTACTACCATCAATACTCTGTTGGTAGCAAAGCCGCGAATCATAGGGCTTCCACCGCCCATCTGACTTTTTTGAATGAATACTTCACCCGATGCTGCCAATGCATCCGCCATGGTCTGTGGATTTTGCAGCCTTAATTGTTTCAGGTTAATCTTAGCAATTCTGTTGGGTACTTCATTGACTTGTCTTTCCCAACGATTATAATAAACGGTTACAGCTTCCAGTTCCTGCTGAGGCATGGTATCTTTTTGCGCACGTGCAGCTGATATGCCAAAGCTGAACAGGAAACCATAGAACCATAGTCGATTCATAGTTTCTTGTATTAGATGATCAAAAAATCAATGCTTATAGAATCAGATCATCTTATCCGGAGGCGGCGTTGAAACTGCAAGAAATATACTCGGTAAAATAGAATGAATTGTATTATTTTCTGTGGATATTAAGCTGCAGGAAAGATTCGTTCTCCATATCGTTTGTTGATCAATGAAAAAAAGCTGTTGTAAAAATTGTGTAACCTGCCCGCTTCTTTTTTGTGACTCTTGGTTGGTTTGCTGGTGAAATTGTTTTTCCAATGCATGTTCTGTATCGTCGTAGATGCCTGTTAGTACGACTGTTTGTGCATTTGTGTATCGATAAGAAAAAACATCAAAGTACTGCCCGTTTATACGAATCTCCTTCTTAGCTTTTACCCAATGCAGTTCATGTATAGGTATTTCAATTCGGATGGCTGCTGCATGCTCCAGTTTCTCCCATCGCTCGTGCTTGTATTGCCACTGCGCCAGTAGAAATAGAACAGACATTGTTGCTGGTATGGCAGCAATGCATAGAACCAGGTATTTAACTATTTGCTTCAGTGCGGTTGATTATTTCTTTGGTCTGATCAGACTATCAATAGGGTAGTGTGCTTTCATGGTATCACGAAAAGCAATACTCCAGTTGATGAGGGTATTCTTTTCGGCTTCTGTGAGCTTGGCATCACTATGTATCCAGGTATAGGATTGCATCGGCATTTCACCCTCTTTTACTTGTTCTTCAATTTCCTCCATTTTGTGGAATTGTCTGCGCAGGTTATAGCTGCTGTACACATCAAAGTTCAAATGCTTTTTACCATCCTGCACATGATCATTCAACCACCAAGCTACAGGTTGAATATTATTATACCATGGATAAACCGTATTGTTACTATGACAATCGTTACAGGCTTTTTTCAGAATGGCATCCACGTCAGCAGGTACAGGTTGTACTTTGCTGATATGCTGGTCACTGGGTTGAGCAGATACATTTTTTTCAGGACGGAAAAACTGTATAATGGCCAATACGATCAATAATGCAATACCAGCTTTTTTTAAGAATGGTTTCATGCTGTTTCGGTTTGGGTTGAGACAATTTCTTGTACTGAACACTGATGATGCAGTACATGGTATGCCGTAAAATACAACATTTCACGCAGCGTTAGTTTACCAAGGAGCGGATGTGGTAAGATGTATTTGTCCAGCTCGGCATCTGATAGCTGTGTGCTGAGTCTGGTTAACTGCAAGACGGTTCTTCGCAAAGCAGTCAACAAACTATTTCTGTGCGCAACAGGTACCTGTTTTTTTACATCAAACCTGCCGCTTGCGCGCCCACCCTTACTGAGTGCTGCATGGTACTTGGCTACCAGTTCTTCATAGCTACGTGATGGTCTGTTGGCCTTCCCGAATACTAGTCTCAAAAAGAATCCGGGTAGGCTCAAAGCCAGGCTCACAGGCGAAACACTTCTGAGAATATGTTCCAACTGCTGACCGGGTGTCCATTTGCCTGCAACCTGTTTCTCAAAATCAGCTGCAGACAAGCTTTCCATCAATTGAATGAATGCTTGGTGGTTGGTCTCCAGTAATTGTATCAGTTCGGCTTTATTCATGCAGTTAGGATTGATCCGGTCATTTCTTTAGGAATGGGTAAATCCATCATATGCAGAATAGTTGGCGCCATATCTCCGAGTTTACCTGGCTTAACAGTGCCCTTCCATTGTTGATCAATCACAAAGAAAGGAACCAGATTCAACGTATGTGCGGTATTGGGCGAGCCATCTTCATTGATCATGAAATCTGCATTGCCATGATCAGCAGTTAAGAAAATGGTATAGCCATGTTGCAATGCAGCAGTTACTACGCGTTGCACACAGGCATCCACAGTTTCTACTGCTTTGATGGCTGCGCTGAATACACCAGTATGGCCAACCATATCTGCATTGGCATAATTCAAGCAAATAAAATCAGCTGTTTCGTTTTCAATCTCGGGGATGAGTTGATCGGTAATACCAACAGCACTCATCTCAGGTTGTAAATCATAGGTAGCTACTTTGGGTGAAGGCACCATGATGCGTTGTTCGCCTTCAAAAGGTTGTTCGCGGCCACCGCTGAAGAAGAAAGTAACGTGCGGATATTTTTCCGTCTCTGCAATGCGAATTTGTTTCTTACCGTTGGCTTCCAAAACTTCGCCTAAAGTATTGTTCAAATTATCGTTCTCAAATACCACATGCACGTTTTGGAAAGTATTGTCATACTCTGTGATGGTGGTATAGTGTAGTTGTAACTTGTGCATGCCATGATCAGGCATATCTGTCTGGCTCAGCACTTGTGTAATTTCTCTGCAACGGTCTGTGCGGAAATTGAAGCAAAGCACAGCATCGCCATTTTGGATGCTTGCATTACCGGCTTTTGTATTGATGATAGGCTTGATGAATTCATCTGTAACATCTGCTGCATAGGATGCACGCACTGCTGCCAAGACATCATCCGTAGCAAGACCGATACCATTGACCAATCCGTCATAAGCCAACTTCACTCTTTCCCAGCGTTTGTCGCGGTCCATTGCATAATATCTGCCGGTTACACTGGCAATCACGCCCACACTTTGTGTCAGGTGTTGTGTTAATTCTTGTAAGAAGCCCAATCCGCTTTTGGGATCAGTATCACGTCCATCTGTAAAGGCATGAATGAATACATTGGATAAACCCTGAGCTTTACAGATATCGGTAATAGCTTTCAGGTGATTGATATGCGAGTGCACGCCGCCATCACTTACCAAGCCAATCAGGTGCAAAGGTTTTTGATTATCCTTGGCATATTGAATAGCAGCAAGTAATTGCGGATTGGCAGCTAACTCACCACTGCGTATGGCTACATTGATGCGTTGTAATTCCTGGTACACAATGCGGCCTGCGCCCAGATTCAAGTGACCTACTTCGCTATTGCCCATCTGTCCATCCGGCAAACCAACTGCTTCGCCGCATGTAACCAAAGTGGTATGGGGGTATTGGTTATATAAACCACTCACAAAAGGCGTTTTCGCATGTTGAATGGCATCGGCTGAAGCCACTTTACCCAGTCCCCAGCCATCCATAATGATCAGAATTGCACGTTTTTTCATGGCCTGAAATTAGCGCATTTCTCATTGAGACACAGGCTTTAACTTTATCCTGCAGCAGGTAAGCTGTGTTTGGCATATTTTTAGCGGTAGAATACATGAAACAACGGAGTATGAAGCAATTATTGGTCTTGTTGGTGGCTTTATTTACAGTACAGTTTTCGGCCAGTGCACAGTCAGATGTAGACGCTATTGTACAGTCGCTGAAAGCAGCAGATGTAAGTGCGCTGACAGAGCATTTTGATGATTTTCTCGATCTGAAACTCTTGGATAAAGACGAAGTGAAGAATATGGGTAAGAATCAGGCAGGCCTTGCCCTAAAAGCTTTTTTCAGCGAGCAGGGTATCAAAGGTTTTGATAAAGTATCTGATCGGGAAATAGGCAGTACCATGTATATGACTGGTAAACTGCGCAACAGTGGTAAGGGGTATAATATTACGCTCATGCTTAAGGTGAAGAACAACAAACACCAGATCATTACAATAAGGATTTCCTAAACAATGCCAATATTTTGATCCCTCACGATATCGTGGGGGATTTTTTATGCGCAAACTGTAGCTTTGCGCCATGTTGGACACACAGCAGCAAGCACTCCATCAACTCATACGATCTGCCTTACAAGAAGATATTGGTGAAGGTGATCATTCCACCCTTAGCAGTATTCCTAGCCAGCAACAGGGTAAAGCAGTATTGCGCATTAAGCAAGCAGGTGTTCTCGCCGGTATGGAAGTGGCAGCTACAATTTTTCAGCTTGTAGAACCAGATGCTGTCTTCACTGCAATCAAACAAGATGGCGATGCCATGCAAGTGGGTGAAGTGGCTTTTGAGGTGAAGGCGAAAGTGCATACCATTTTACAATGTGAAAGACTGGTGTTGAACTGTATGCAACGCATGAGTGGTATTGCTACACTCACCAAATCATATACAGATTTATTGAAAGGGTATCGCACCAAATTGTTGGATACAAGAAAGACCACACCTAATTTTCGTTTGTTAGAGAAAGAAGCGGTGCGTATTGGCGGAGGCGTGAATCATCGTTTTGGTTTGTATGATATGATCATGCTGAAGGATAACCATATTGATTATGCAGGTGGTATTCCGCAAGCCATTTCCGCTGCAAGTGATTATGTGCAACGTGTGCAGCCAAACCTCAAGATTGAAGTAGAAACCCGCTCTTTAGAGGATGTGGCTTTGGTGCTGGAACATGGCGCTGGTAAAGTCTTCCGTATTATGCTGGACAATTTCACACCCGAGCAAGTGAAAGCAGCAGTTGTGCTGATTAATGGCCGTATGGAAACAGAAGCCAGTGGTGGTATCAACAAAGAAAATATTCAAGCCTATGCTGCTGCTGGGGTGGATTATGTGAGTGTGGGCGGATTGATTCATCAGGCGCAGAGTCTCGATCTTAGCCTGAAAGCTGTGACCATTTAATAACTGTCTATGAGCAAGAAAAATCGTTCTGATAAAAACGGCTTTGTTTTCAGCACTGATCCTAATTTTCAGTTTGAACCTGAGCATACCGAGGAACAACAAACCCTCTCACCGGGTCAACAACAGTTGCGTGTTAGACTAGATAATAAAATGCGTGGTGGTAAAACAGTAACACTGATAACTGGTTTTATTGGTACTGAAGATGATCTGCAAGATTTAGGCAAGCAGTTAAAGAACTTTTGCGGTACCGGCGGTTCAGCCAAGGATGGTGAAATTTTGGTACAGGGCGATCAGCGTGATAAAGTTTTGCAATGGCTTTTAAAGAAGGGCTATAACAATACCAAAAAAGCAGGCGGTTAAATCAATCAGCAGCAAAGCCAATACGATTGTGGCTGCCATCACAATAAGGTTTGTTATTGGATGCACCACAGCGGCATAAAGCAGTAACGCCCTCCTTCACCGTTGTTTCTCCATTACCAAAACTAATCTGGCAATTGGTCTTGATGAGAATCGGGCCGTTGGGTAGAATTTCAATATTGGTTATACTGGCGCTGGCCGACTGAACAGCAGCTTCCTTAGTTTCATTCATTTCAAAACTCAATGCACCGCTGGGGCATTTCTTTACCTGATCAATGATCGCTTGGGTATCAGCACCGGACATATTCACCCAGGGTCTCTTGGCAGGATCAAACACATCACGCAGTTGTGTCCAACATATCTTGCTATGAATACATTGCTCGGGTTTCCAGATTACGGTAACCTCTCCATTGGTGTAGCGATGTGTTTGTTTGGGCATATCAGAAATCTATTTCCAGTTTGAGTTTATCCTTCAGCTCACGCAATTGGGGGTATTGCTGGGCCAGGTGTTCAAATTTCTCCTTACTGTTCAAACGCATGTGCAAAGGCACATCCTCTTTTTCGCCGGCTTCTACCAATATCTTGAAAGTGATGGCCCTGTTGTTGAAGTGTTGCTGAATATGATCAATCAGCACCATGCGCTCCTGCTCAATAAATTTCTGTGCTGTTAAAGCGCCTACTTTAACAATGAAATGAATTTCATCGATGATCTCCAGGCGGGCAATTTTAAATGTAGCAGCAGATGAATGTTTTTGCTGTTGGTTGAGCGTCTCTGCGTAAACATTCCAACAGGCTTGCAATGCTTCTATGTTCAGGTTCTGTGCTTCTTTCACTTCCTGAATCATGTATTGATTGCCATACTTATCCCGTAAAGCTTCTAGTAAATTTTTCTTTGGACCGCTTTGACCAGCTGCGCTTGTAGGTCTGGTTGCAGCAGGTTTTGCAGTAGCTGGCTGTGCAGCTAGGGGAGCAGTTGGTTTTGGCGATGGTGCACTGGTTTGGGTTGGCGCAGGTGCAGGTTGTTCAATATACAACTTGGCTTCAGGCACTGTAGCACTTGACGGTGCTGCTTTGATTTGTAAAGCTGGAATGGGTTTCTGCCGTATGGCTATCGGTCCGTCAAGTCGTTTTTTTTTAACCAGGCTACCGTTTTCTCCGGCACTCAGTTCAATGGCTTGTTGCAGAAAGTTCAGCTTGATCAATGTGAGTTCAACATGCAAACGCTTGTTACGCGCCATTTTGAAATTGATCTCGGCTTCATTCAGAATATTGAGTGCGCTCACCAGATAAGCAGTGTCTGCTGCTTTGGCAGTCTGTACATATTTACCTTGCATGCCTTCCACTACATCTAGGAGTGCTGCTGCTCTTTCATCTTTACATACCAGCAGGTTACGGATAAATTCAGCAAAGCCATTCAGTACCAAGTCACCTTCAAAACCTTTGCGGTTGATTTCATCATACAGTAACATGGCTGTTGCCAGATCCTGTTGTTGTAATGCTTCGAGTATGCGGAAATAATAATCGTGGTCAAGAATATTCAGATGCTCCAATGTATTCTGATAGGAAACTTCACCATTGGTAAAGCTCACAATCTTATCCAGAATACTCAGCGCATCACGCATACAGCCTTCGCTCTTCTGCGCAATCAATTGTAGTGCAGCTTTTTCTGCCTGTATAGATTCCTTGTCTACAATCTCCTGAATATGTTCAACCGTATCGTTAGTAGTAATACGTTTGAAATCGAAAATCTGGCAACGCGACAAAATGGTTGGCAGAATTTTGTGTTTCTCAGTTGTTGCGAGAATGAAAATAGCGTAGGAGGGGGGCTCTTCCAGTGTTTTCAAAAATGCGTTGAAGGCACTGGTACTCAGCATGTGTACCTCATCCACGATATACACTTTGTACTTACCAGCCTGTGGTGCAAAACGAACCTGTTCTACGAGTGAACGGATATCATCCACAGAGTTGTTACTGGCCGCATCCAGTTCATGGATATTGAGTGAAGCACCATCGTTGAAAGATTTGCAACTGTTACAGGTATTGCAAGCTTCGCCGTCAGGTTGCAGGTTTTCACAGTTGATGGTTTTGGCCAAAATACGTGCACAGGTAGTTTTACCTACACCACGCGGACCGCAAAACAAAAATGCATGGGCCAATTGGTTATTGCGGATTGCATTCTTCAGGGTGGTGGTAATATGCGCCTGCCCAACCACGGTATTGAAATTCTGTGGTCTGTACTTACGTGCCGAAACAATAAACTTATCCATATACGTAGCTGCAAGATAGGATTTGAGCCCTATTTCCGTAACAGGGTCCCGGCTTAGTTTTCAACAAAATACAGTGGTTAGCTGCCGTATTCCATTACTGGATGGCGCTCGAAAGGATGCTTATTGTCGAAGATATAGCGATAGGTTACCATGCGTCTGTTCTGACTACCGCCTAAACTCTTGTAAATATTCACCATACGCGGGTTCCAGTCGCCCGCCCAACCCATTTCATAGTTGCGGTACCAACCTTTGTTCTGAATTAGGTAGCCGCATGATTGAATGAGATAACTGTCGATGCCCAGCGATTGATATTTTGGTACTACGCCAAATGCCAAGCCGGTGAGTTTTTTACACTGACCAGTGTATTTCATCCATACCAATCGGAGTTTTTCCAGCAGACCAAGCTTTCCATTGAAATGCTTGAAATACTGGTTAACATCCGGAATATTGATGAACATGGCAATGGGCTCTTCCTTGTAGTAAGCAAACCAGATTACACGGGGATCCATGATAGGCTTCATGGTGTTGAATATTTTCATCACCTGCTCCTTGGTAATCTCTTTGGCCTCGCCATGTTGCGCCCATGCTGCATTGTAAACTGTAGCAAAATCCTGCGCATAGCGTTCCATATGTTTTACATCCATATGCCTTGCACTATAGCCGGGCTTATTGGCAAACTTGTTATAACGCTCCTGAAAACGAGGTGGTAAGTCGTCATCTACACTCATGCGATACCAGTACTGGTTGTAATAATTCTGAAAACCGTATGCTTCAAACAAAGCAGGGTAATAATCTGGTGTAAAAGGCATGCCATACACAGGCTCATCATGAAAACCTTCTACCATCAATCCCCACCATTTATCTCTATCCCCAAAATTTACAGGACCATCCATGGCTTCCATGCCCATGGATTGCAACCATTTTTTAGCAGTATCAAAAAGTAGCTTGGCTGCTTCCTGATCATTAATGCATTCAAAGAAGCCGCAACAGCCTACAGGATAATCCGTTCCCTTGTTTACATATTTACTATTGGTGAAGGCAGCAATACGACCAATGGTCTTGCCGCTATCATTCAGCAAAATCCATCTTCTCGCTTCGCCGAAACGAAATGCTTTGTTCTTCTGTTTATTGAAAATTTCTTCTATGTCTTTGTTAAGCGGACGGATATAGGCTTTGTTATGCCTGTTCAGTTCCGGTGCTATCTCCAGAAATGCTCGAATATCTGCTGCTGTCTGTACTAACCTGATGTTCATAACCTGCTGCGAAAGTAGGGTTTAGTTTTTCACGAATAACTTGTCGGTCATTTTACGGTCGTGACCATAAATATCCCTGCGGAAATTTAACAAGCCATTTTTATCTACCCATGCCGTCATGTACAAAATAAACACTGGTAGTGGTTTATTCAGCGTTACCCATTTTTCCTTGGGCAAATTCATACAACTATCAATGCGCTTGCTAGTCCAGTAAGTAGTATCATTCCGCAAAAGATATTGGGCAAATTTCTTGGGTTCGCCAAGGCGGATACAACCATGGCTCAGGCTTCTGTTATTGGCTGAGAACAGGCTGCGGTTGGGTGTATCATGGAAATAAATACTGTAACTATTGGGAAAGAGAAATTTCACCAAACCCAATGAATTCCACGGGCCCGGTTTCTGTCGTATGCTCGGACTATTCTTGCTACCTCCTGTAATCTCCATGTGGTTTTTATCAAGATAGGCAGGGTTGCGGTTCATAGCAGGCAAAATCTCTTTCTGCACAATGCTGGAAGGCACATTCCAGTATGGACTAAACACTACATACTTCAGGTTGCCGTTGAAGATAACCGTGTTGTTGGTGGCTGAACCCACAATTACATTCATGTCGTATTGCAGTTTGCCACTATCATATACATGTAATTTGAACTCAGGAATATTCACCACTACATAATTGGAATCACTCTCTGGAGGCAACCATCTTGCTCTCTCCATATTCACCAATAATTGCTGGATACGTTTTGCGATGGGTGTATTGAGTTCTTCAATGAGTCGGTTACCGATTTGTCCGTCTGCAGCCAAACCTGTTCTGCGCTGAAAGCGTTTGACAGCTGCAACACAGCTGTCGTTATACAGCTCACTACTGTCATGCATTTCCAAATCACCATAAGCGATTAGTCTGGATTTGATGGCATAAATGCGTGCATCTTCCATGCCCTTTTTAAGGGGCTGTTGTACATGTGCAATGGTATCTGTGCTATCTATTGCAGCTTGCAATTGCACAAACTGTTGCAGAGCCTGCTCTAGTTTTTTGTACTGCGAATTCAGTGGGGCAAAACGTTCCGGCTCGATGGCTTTATTGCGCAGACTGGAATCCAGCAAAGCTGTCAGATCAATTTTTTTTCTAGGGATAAACCAACCTAGCTCTGCCACATCAATATCACTGCCTTTATAAGTCTTGGCAGCATATTGAAAAAACTGTCCGGTGAAACGCAGTTCTGTCTGTAGCTTCTGTGCAGGTGTCAGGCTTTTACCACTATCAATCAACATGCGTTCATAATCTTTGAATAAAGTTGGATCATATAGTGAGCTGTCGTTTAACTGAGTAATGCTGTTGCTTAGCAGGTTCATGAAATTATGTGCTTGTTCAGCAAGCCCACTGCTGTCGAACCAAGCATAGGTGTAGTTTCTGGCGAGATAAAAATCCTGAAACTGGTCTGCAAAAGTTTTTAGTTCAGTTTCTCTGCTTAGAAAATTATCAATAGCAATGCTATCGAAAAAGATATTGTTGAAAGAAGTGCGTTCGTTGATACTGGTATCTCGGATGATTTTTTTCTCTTCTTCCAGATAACTACAGGCTGCCAAAAAGCAAATACCTGCAAGTAGGATGATTCTTGTAGGGTGCATAGGTTGAAATCTGATATGGAATATACATCAGAATTGCTGTAAAACCACAGCGGCGGTTAAAGCTGCGGTCTCCGTGCGTAAGCGGGTACTGCCCAAACTTACGGGTTGAAATCCGGCTGAAAGTGCAAGCTCAATTTCTGACTCGGTAAAATCGCCCTCAGGGCCAATCAGGATCAGGCTGTTTTCTGCAGCAAATGCATTGAGTGGTTTTTTTTCATTTGGTAAGCAATGTGCAATCAACTTGTTGCCTGTATAAGAAGCTTGAATGGTATCAGCAAATTTTGTAGGTGCGTCTAGTATGGGTAACCAGGCTTGCTGACTTTGCAGCATGGCAGCGATCAATATCTGTTGCCATCTTTCCTGCTTTACCACTTGTTTTTCGGTACGCTGGCAGATCAATGGTATGATGCGATGAATACCCAGTTCAGTTGCTTTTTCCAGAAACCATTCAATCCGGCTATTATTTTTTAAGGGTGAGACTGCAATTGCATGTTGCTTTTCAGGCATTGGTATTTGTGTTGCCGTTGCAACGCTTACCTGGCAATGTTTTTTATGTGCAAGTGTGATTGTTGCAGTAAACAAGCCACCTTGTCCGTTCGTAAGTTGAATTGTTTCACCTGCTTCCATGCGCAAGACCTGAACAGCATGTTTGCTGCTTTCCTCACTCAGTTCAAAACTGGTGTGATTGCTGCTGATCAGGGGTTCATAGAAATAAGGTGCTGCCATGGTGGAAATTTACGCATCATTCAAATACGGCTACCAATACACCTTCTTTACTCCTGCGTGCTGGAAGCACCAGCTTGCGTGTGTTGTAGTATAAAGCAATGGGTGCGGGTGGTGTTACTTTCTTTTTCACCTTGGTTTCCTTTGCGTTGATGAACATGTCTATACCTGAAAGGAAAGGGGTAGCACCAAAAGCAGGCAATCCATTGCCACTGGTTTGTTGATCTCCATCATCATACAAGAAAAAAGCAATGGCATTTTTCTTGGCAGGCGCGAAAGCATTTGTGGCGATTGAAACACCATTCACGGTGACACTGTCTCTTCCTGCAACCACCCCTCGGCTAGCAGAGAAAATAGCTACCGCTGCTTGCTGTTCGTCTTTGGGAACACCGCCCAGCAGAAAGGCCGTCATGCCACTCTTGGGTATTGCACGCAAGTACACAAGTGGGTTCTGTGCAATAAAAATATCGCGGAAATAATACACGGTACGCATGGCAGTATCTGCAGGCTTTAACACCATTTCATAACTGGTAAATGCTTTCGCTTTGAATGGTCCCCAGCGTCCGTTCACATCACTCACAAAAACAGTGTCTGCTTTTTTCTTCAAACGCTGACCAGTAAGGTGATTGATGGCGTAGATTTCAATCTTTGCTTTTTCTATTGGTTGATTGTCGCCAAACGTACAGGCTTTACCACTGATGACAAGATTTTCATGGTATTGTAAAGTCTTGATGGGTTTGAGTTGTTGCGGCTCGATGCTTTCATCCATGATGAAATGAATGACTGCGCGTGCTGTATTGCCATCGGTGACTAGTTGAAAATGATCTGCATGCGTAAACGCGATATTGATAGCACCATCAATATCACCCGCTTGTCGGGCAATCAAATCTGCAGATGAATAAATGTTCAGCATATCAATTCTTCTGCCGATGGTATTTTTTTGTTTGCTACTACCAATGTGTACATACTTAGCTACTTTTTTGGCGCGCTCTTTATCGCTACAATATTGATAGCTCAAACCACCACCTGCTGAGTGAGCAATTAAATGGACTTTGCTACTGTTGTTGCGTTTCATCACTGCATCAATAGTGCTGTCAAGGCGCTGGATATTTTTCTGTGCATCACCACCAATGGAGTTCCAATCAAAGACTTCCAATTGCTGGTGACAATAACCATTGGCCAGAAAATCCTGATAAAGAGAAGTCCAGTTATCACCACCGCCCAAAAAGCCATGGATGAAAATCACCGGCAGGTTTTTGTTATTACATGGGAATTGTTGCGCATGACTTGTCTGCACAAAAAAAGCTAAGCCTAAAATGATGAAGAGTGTACGCATAAGAAAAACGCCCCAATGTGGGGCGCTCAAAGTTATTGTTATTTGTACGATTAGAAGGGTGGTACTTCGTTATCCATGCCATCGTCGAACTCGCCACCATTCATCTTACTGCTCTGAATGAAGAAGCGACCGCCTTCATTACCTGCACCGGGTGTGGCTGATGGACCAACGGGTTTCCAGCTACCGGGACCGAGATTACCCGGACCTTCATCCCATTCATCGAATTTTTGAATGGCCAGATTGGCTTTGAACTTAATGGTTTCCAAGCCACCATTACGGTGCTTGGCAATACGTACGTGGGTTTCGCCCTTGGTACTTTCGCCCATTTCATTGGTACCAATTTCGTAGTATTCAGGACGATAAATGAACATCACCATATCCGCATCCTGTTCAATGGCACCCGATTCACGGAGGTCACTCAATTGCGGCATCTTGCTTTCCTTTCTGGTTTCTACTGCACGGCTCAACTGGCTCAATGCTATGATGGGGATATTCAATTCTTTGGCCAAGGCTTTTAGTGAACGAGAGATATTACTGATTTCCTGTTCACGGTTCATATTACGTTCGCCAGAGCCACTCATTAATTGCAGATAGTCGATGATGATTAAACCTACATTGTGTTTGTTCACCAATCGCCTGGCTTTGGCACGGAATTCAAAAATGTTCAAAGCCGCAGTATCATCAATATAGAGTGGGGCTTGTTCCAAGCGTTTGATACCCTTGGTATGCAATTGCTGGTATTCGTAATCTTCCAGTTTACCACGCGAAATTTTTTCCATTAGTATCTCACTCTCTGCACTCAGGATACGTTGTACCAACTGTGCAGCACTCATTTCCAAAGAGAAGAAACCAACAGGTGTAGGCTTTATCGGATTTAATGCCGCGTTACGTGCGAGGTTCAGCGCAAATGCAGTTTTACCCACGGCAGGACGTGCAGCGAGAATGATTAAGTCGGTACGCTGCCAGCCATAAGTCACACGATCCATAGAAGCAAAACCACTGGTAACACCGGAGATGTCTTCCTTGCGGTTACGCAGTTCATCAATACGGTTAATGGTTTTTGCCAATACATTACCAATATCCTCAAAGTTCTTCTTCAGGTAATTGTTGGTGATATTGAACATCTTACCCTCACTTTCATCCAGCAAATCGAATACATCGGTGCTGTCTTCATATGCATCGCCAATGATTTCACCGCTGATACGGATCAGTTCACGCTGTATGAATTTCTGCAACACAATACGTGCGTGGGCATCAATATTGGCAGTAGATACAACCGCATTGGTGAGCTTGGTAACATAGTAAGGGCCGCCCACCATATCCAGTTGCTCACGCATTTTCAGTTCCTCAACAACAGTAAGGATATCGATGGGCATGCTTTTTTGCTGCAGGCCCTGCATGGCTCGGTAAATAAGTTGGTTGGCTTCAACGTAAAAACATTCCGGCTTCAGGATTTCAGTAACTGTATCAAAAGCACTTTTCTCCAGCATGATGGCACCCAGTACGGCTTCTTCCAATTCCTTTGCCTGGGGCGGTACTTTACCATACACCATGGTACTAAGATCAACGCCTGCTTTTCTTCTCGTCTTTCTGTCTTTATTGAGTCCGGTAAGATCCATCTTCTTCAGCCTTTAGGGGTTTAGCACAATCTTCCACCGATGTTAAGCCAATGTTACGGCGAAAGGGATGCGAATATAAAGGGCAGACCACTCACCTGTGGCATTTGTGCTGGAAACTTAATAGCCAGCTCTTCACAACGTAATGCACATTTTTCGCTAAGGCTTATGAACAGGAGGAATGGTGCTTATCCACAAGCTACACTTTTTATGCAGCTTTTCTACACAGAGTAATGCACATGTCCTTTTTGGACGAGGAAACTGTTGAATCCTGCTTTTTGAAAGATTCTACATGCATTTCAACGGGTGCATTTGGTTATCTTTGGCGCCATTTAAGCGCAACCGAAATGACGATCAGCTATCATTGGTTAAGTGAATTTTTGCCCGAGCAGATAGAGCCGGAGCGGTTATCCCGCATCCTAACATCCATTGGATTGGAAGTGGAAAGTATGGAAGCTTATGAGAGCATCCGTGGCGGACTAAAGGGTGTAGTGATTGGTGAAGTGCTCACCTGCGAGCAACATCCCAATGCAGATAAGCTCAAAATTACCACTGTAAATATTGGTGCTGATGCGCCATTGCAGGTTGTTTGTGGCGCAGCAAATGTGGCTGCCGGACAAAAAGTGGCGGTAGCAACTGTTGGCACCACGATTTATCCAACAGAAGGCGAACCACTCACGATGAAAGTGGCCAAGATTCGAGGAGTAGAAAGTCATGGTATGATCTGCGCCGAAGATGAATTGGGTTTGGGTAGCAGTCACGCAGGTATTATGGTCTTACCGGATACTTTGGTGCCCGGTACACCAGCTGCGGAGTATTTTGAAGTCTATCAGGATTGGGTATATGAAATCGGCCTCACACCTAACCGTATGGATGCCATGAGTCATTTGGGAGTGGCACGCGATGTATGCGCTTATCTTACACACCATAACAAACAGGAGACCAGACCTAAGCAAACTTATGCGAATGGTTTCAAGGCAGATACAACCGATTTGCCCATTGCAGTGCGTATTGATAATCCGGAAGCTTGTGCTCGTTATGCGGGTGTAAGTATTTCTGGCGTTACTGTACAACCTTCACCAGCTTGGTTGAAAAACAAATTGCAAGCTATTGGTGTAAGACCAATCAACAATATAGTAGACGTTACGAATTATATCCTGCATGAAACTGGACAGCCCTTGCATGCTTTTGATGCTGCAGCTATCACCGGTAATCAGGTTATCGTGCGTTGTTTGGAAGAATGTACGGCTTTCATCACTTTAGATGATAAAGAAAGAAAGCTGAGTGCAGAGGATTTGATGATTTGCGATGGTAACAACACACCCATGTGTATCGGTGGTGTATTTGGTGGTGCTAAGAGCGGTGTGCAGGATACCACTACAGCAATCTTCTTAGAGAGTGCATGGTTTCATCCGGTAAGTATTCGTAAGAGTTCCATGAGACATGGATTACGTACAGATGCTGCCACACGTTTTGAAAAAGGCGTGGATATTTCTAATACAGTGAATGTGTTGAAGCGCGCTGCTTTATTGATCAAAGAGGTAGCGGGTGGTAATATCAGTTCAGATGTAGTGGATGTATATCCTACGCCAAAAGAAAAAACAGAAGTTGCACTGAAATATCATTTTCTGAAAAAGCTGAGTGGTAAGAATTATCACCCAGATGCAGTAAAGCGTATTCTTACCAGCTTAGGTTTTGAGATTGCGAAAGAGGGTATGGATGAGATTCGCCTCACCGTGCCGTATCATAAACCAGACATTAGTTTGCCTGCTGATATCGTAGAAGAGATTCTGCGTATAGATGGTTTAGATAGCATTGACATTCCTGTCAGCATCACTATTTCACCATCAGTGGAAGCACATGGCTGGAAAGAAAGCCTGAAAGAAAAGATTGCCGGTTATTTAACTGGTCAGGGTTTTCATGAGATACTCACCAACTCCATTACCAATAGCAAGTATTTTGATGAAGCCACATTGGGTACAACCGTGAAGATGCTCAATAACCTCAGTGCTGATCTGGATGTATTGAGACCATCCATGTTGCAAAGTGGGTTGGAGTGTATTGCATATAATATCAATCGTAAGAATACCAATCTGCAATTGTTTGAGTTTGGTAAGACCTATGCTACCAATGGTCCCGGCGACTACAGTGAAACAGCGCATCTGGCTGTTTACATCACTGGTAATAATCACGAAGACAATTGGCATGAGAAAGCGGCAGCCCATGATTTCTATCGTTTGAAAGGTTTGGCAGCTGCTATTCCTGCTTTAGCGGGCATCAGCGATGTTGCAGTGAAAGCAGCCGAGCAGGGTCATGATTTTGATTTGTGTGCAGGTAAGCAAGTGTTGGGTAAACTATCCATTGTTTCTGGTGCTGTATTGAAGGGCTTTGATATTCGTCAGCAAGTGTATTTCCTGGATATTGATTTGGCCCTGCTGTTCAAGCTGGCTGCTAAGCACAAAATCACTTATGCAGAAGTATCCAAATTCCCAGCGGTACAGCGCGATTTAGCCATGGTGGTGAATCGTTCAACGACCTATGCTGCATTGGAGCAGGTAGTGAAGCAAACCAAGATTAGCCGTCTGACCGACATGCGTTTATTTGATGTGTTTGAAAGCGATAAGCTGGGTGCAGATAAAAAATCTATGGCCATTAGTTTTACTTTCTTAGATGAAGAAAAAACCATGACCGATAAAGAGATTGATACAATGGTAGGCAAACTGATTCAGGCTTTTGAAAAAGAGCTGGGTGCAGAAATCCGTAAATAGGGATGTGCATAAGTATACACCCGTTAAAATAGTCTGGCCGCCTTGAATAGTTATTTTTAAGTATGGAGTTGATCCAGTCGAAAATACAGGAGATACAAGAGAAGCTGCAAGAGTTATTGCGCAAGCAACAGCAATTGGAGAAGGATAATCAGCGACTCCAGAAAGAACTGACTGCTGCGCAGGAACAATTGAGCAGCAAGTCCGCAGCACTGCAAGCCATGCAACAGCAATCTGATGCTTTGCGCATGGGGCAGGTTTCCTGGACACAGGAAGACAAGCAGGCCATGCAGAAACGCATTGATGCTTACCTGAAAGAAATTGATCAATGTTTATCATTACTCAACCAACATTGATATGGCAGAACTGATACCTGTAAATGTGGTGATTGCAGATAGAAACTACCGCCTGCGTATTGAACCTGCAGACGAGGAAATGGTGCGTAAAACAGTGAAGCTCATCAACGATAAAATCCTCGAATTCAAAACCAATTTCGCAGGCAAGGATATGCAGGATTATGTGTCAATGGTTTTGCTGTGGTTTGCCACAGAGCAACACAGTTCCGGTGGTGTGATGCCTGAGTTAGAGCGACAAGAAATTCTGGAAGGCTTATCCAAACTAGACGGATTGCTTACAAAAGCATTACAAGCATAAACAAAATAATCCCGCAACTGCGGGATTATTTATTGGGAAAAGTTCAACTTATAATTTCTTACCAGTAATGGTGCTGGTTGTCTTAATGGTCATAGGCACTGACTGTCCCATTACGTTAATTGTTCCATCTGTTGTTGTCTCAGTGGAAGCGCTTAACATGAAGCCCGATGCAACATCAACAGTTGCGTTACCAGTAGTGGTCATCTTCAAGGTCATCAACATATCCATACCCATTTGATTCACCGTATTTGTTTTATTAGCAGTGATGTTCATTTTTAGTGCTACTTCTTTTCCGTTAACAGAAACAACTGTATAGTTTGCAATTGTTTTATTATCGCCATCGGCTCCTGTTATAGAAAAACTATCGCCAGCTTTTATGCCAGCGGGTATTGCAATAAAGCCTGGCATGGCTTCACCTTTTGCAACATCACCAGCCATATTCATCATGGCGTTTCCTGTCATTTTCGGTGCTTCAGCAATTGTTCCGGAAGGGTTCAGCACAAAGTTGAGTGGAGTGTTGATGATTCCCTTCATCTGGCTGCCGACAGGGCCATTCAGATCTTCTGGCTTGTTGGAGTCAAAATCCATGCTTTGTCCCATGCCAGAAAAAGATGACTTTAACTGTTTGGCAGTTTTACTCAGGGTAATGTTCTTGTCGTTAACATCTACCACCTCAATTTCATCAACAGCGGTAATATCTGTATTCATTTCTAAAGACTGGCCCATCATCTGTTGATTCATGGCAGTCTTTGTAATGGTTGTTGTTTGGAATTTCTGTCCCTTTGCCAATTTCAGCTCTTGGGCCTGGATATTGGTGAAGAATGCACCTGCTAGTAACAGTAAAAAGGCTTTTCGCATAAGATTCGTTTTGCCAAATATCAAGGGTAAAAGCATGTCATCCAAAACAAGAATAAACAGGTTATGTATCCTGTCAAAGCAAGCATTCTTGCTTTTTAGTGGGAGGGCCGGCCGGAGGGGATGGTCAAATTAATTATATTTGCCCATTACTGTTCATGCCATATGGAATGTGCACGAGTAGATATTGTGAATTTTTCTAAAAACCAGCAAATCAATGGATCCCATCATTATAGCCGTGATCAGCGGCGTTGTCGCACTCATCGCAGGTGTTGTAGCGGGTAAATTTCTCTTTGCCAAAGACACCAAAAAAAGGATAGAAGAGGCTGAATTACAGGCTCAAACAATCATCAAAGAGGCAGGCATCCGTGCTGAAACCATCAAAAAGGAGAAGCAACTGGAAGCCAAAGAGCGTTTTGTGCAGTTGAAGGCCGAGCACGACCGCGAGGTAAATGATCGCAATAGAAAGATCAACGAAGCCGAAAATCGTATCAAGCAAAAAGAAGTTTCCATCAATCAGAAAGAAGCTTCTCTGGACAAGCAAATCAAGGAAAACGAAGCCATCAAAGAAAACCTGAACCGCCAGCTGGAAGTTGTGGCACACAAACGCACTGAGCTGGAAAAGCATCAGGAAGAGCATATTCGCCGACTGGAAAAGATTGCCAACCTAAGTGCTGAAGATGCGCGTGCTCAGCTGATTGAAAGCTTGAAGCAGGAAGCGGCTACCCGTGCCTTGGCTTTACAGCAGGAAATCATTGAAGACGCCCGCCAGAAAGCCAATAAGGAAGCGCGTAAGATTGTGATTCAAACCATTCAGCGTACTGCTGCAGAGCAGACGATTGAAAATACAGTGACTGTATTCCATCTGGAAACAGATGAAATCAAAGGCCAGATCATCGGTCGAGAAGGCCGTAATATCCGCGCCATCGAAGCAGCAACCGGTGTTGACTTGATTGTGGATGATACTCCTGAAGCGATTGTATTGTCTTCATTCGATCCATTGCGTCGTGAAATTGCTCGCTTGAGCTTGCAAAGACTGGTTGCCGATGGTCGTATCCACCCTGCCCGTATTGAGGAAGTGGTAGAAAAGACCCGTAAGCAATTAGAAGAGCAGGTGATGGAAATCGGTGAAAGAACCGTAATCGAACTGGGTATTCATGGTCTGCATAAGGAGCTGGTGCGTGTGGTTGGTAAAATGCGTTTCCGTTCTTCTTACGGACAAAACCTGCTGATGCATAGCCGTGAAGTAGCCAATTTGTGCGGTATCATGGCAGCTGAATTAGGCCTCAATCCTAAATTGGCCAAACGTGCAGGTCTCTTACACGATATTGGTAAAGTGCCTGATGAAGAAACCGAGCTGAGCCATGCTTTGTTGGGTGCTAAACTGGCTGAGAAATACGGGGAAAACCCTGCAGTGGTGAATGCCATCGGCGCCCACCACGATGAAATGGAAATGCAATATGTGATTTCACCCATCATTCAGGCCTGTGACGCCATCAGTGGTGCCAGACCGGGTGCTCGTCGCGAAATCATGCAGCAATATATCCAGCGTATCAAGGATCTGGAGAACTTAGCCCTTGGTTATCAAGGTGTTGAAAAGGCATATGCCATCCAGGCTGGTCGTGAATTACGTGTAATCGTGGAAGCAGAGAAAGTAACGGATGGAGATAGCGATAAGCTGAGCTTTGATATTGCCCAGAAAATCCAGACAGAAATGACTTATCCGGGACAGATCAAAGTAACCGTGATTCGCGAGAAGCGTGCGGTGAACGTGGCCCGATAGAAAAAATTCTATTGGAGATTGTGTAATTCCGATTTTTAACCTACTTTTGCCGTCCCGAAAAAATCGGGCTAAAAACTTGAGTTATGAACGCAGCAGTTCAATTTGTACACGAGCAGTTAACAGCTAAGAGAGACTTTCCAAAGTTCAAGGCTGGTGATAATATTACTGTAAACTACAAGATTGTAGAAGGTGGTAAAGAGCGTATCCAGAGCTTCCGCGGCGATGTAATTAAGCTCCAGGGCAACGGTGCTACCGCTTCTTTCACAGTGCGTAAGATTTCTGATGGTGTGGGTGTTGAGCGTTTGTTCCCCTTCCTGTCTCCTAATATCGAGTCTATCCAGCTGAACAAAGTTGGTAAGGTTCGTCGCGCTAAGCTGTACTACCTCCGCGAGCGTAGCGGTAAGAGCGCACGTATCAAGGAAAAGCGTATGTAATCCGCAATGGATGTATCATATTGAAGGCAGAACCATGTTCTGCCTTTTTTTATGTTCTCTATATTCGGAATGCGTATTATTAGCTTGAAAAACACTTACTTTGTAGCTCTTAAAATATTTCTATGGGCAGTTTAGGCACTACTGAGATCATTATCATTGTACTGGCCGTTCTTATTCTTTTCGGTGGAAGAAAGATTCCTGAATTCATGAAAGGTTTGGGTAAGGGTATCCGCGAATTCAACGATGCAAAAAACAACGTGAAGCGCGAGATCGAAGAAGGCATGAAAGAGAAAGACAAGCAGTAATTGAGCGATTGATCAACCCCCTTAGCCTTTGTTCCGTTTTACAACCATCAAAGACTATCATTCAGACTTATTGAACGGCCTCACCACTTGCGTGGAGGCCGTTCAGCATTATCTGCATACCTGTAGTAATCAAGCATCACTCAATGCTTGGCTGGAATTGTTTCCTGAGGAAGCACTGGCCAGTGCTGCAGTATTAGATGCAGAACGGATTGCAGGCAAGCCATTGAAGCCCTTACATGGCGTAGTTATTGGCATTAAAGATGTATTGGCATATCAGGGACATTCAATGTCTGCTGCATCCAAGATTTTGAAGCAATATACTGCTGTGTACAACGCTACTGCAGTAGTAAGGCTGCTTGAAGCCGGTGCCATTATTCTTGGCCGACAAAACTGCGATGAATTTGCCATGGGCAGCAGCAATGAACACTCTGCTTTTGGTGCGGTCAGGAATGCGCTGGATACCAATCGTGTGCCTGGAGGTTCTTCAGGAGGCTCTGCAGTAGCGGTTCAAGCGGATATGTGTATGCTGAGTTTGGGCAGTGATACCGGTGGGTCTGTTCGCCAGCCAGCAGATTTCTGTGGCATCATTGGTATGAAACCCAGCTATGGACGTATTTCTCGCTACGGACTCATTGCTTATGCATCTTCTTTTGACCAGATTGGCATTTTCGCTAAGCAGATTGAAGATGTAGCGCTTGCCTTAGAAGTAATAGCAGGCGAAGATGCATTTGATAGTACAGTTTCCGCACAGCCGGTACCTGCTTATTCAGTAGAAATTGAGTCCAAATCAGACCAACCCATGCGGCTGGCCTACAGTCCGCAAATGCTGCAACACCCCGGTTTAGACCCAGTAATTCGGGAAGGAATGGAGGCGTTTATCAAAAATTTAACAGCCCAAGGTCATATCGTAGAACCTGTTGATTTTGAACTACTTGAGTACATTGTTCCTACTTACTATATTTTAACAACTGCGGAGGCTTCCAGCAATCTTTCGCGCTATGATGGGGTTAGGTTTGGGCATCGTTCGGATGTTTCAACTGATGATTTGACAGACCTGTATAAGCGTTCCAGATCTGAAGGTTTTGGCAAAGAGGTGAAGAAGCGTATCCTGCTTGGTACCTTTGTGCTGAGTGAGGGCTATTTCGATGCTTATTTTACTAAGGCTCAGCAAGTTAGAAGATTGCTGACCGATCAAATACAGCAGGTATTTACCCAATATGATGGCTTCATCAGCCCCACTGTTCCATCTACTGCCTGGGCTTTTGGCGAAAAGAGCCAAGACCCGGTAGAAATGTACCTGGCTGACATTTATACAGTGCTGGCCAACCTGGTGGGTTGCCCTGCTGTTTCCCTGCCATTGTTCCAACACCCCAATGGGCTGCCCTATGGGCTCCAACTCATGACTTCTCCTTTCAGCGAGGTATCTTTGCTCCGCCTTTCCAAAAAGCTTCTTGAGCTCGCCGGAAAGTAAAAGGTCAAGTTATCTATGCGTTGGTTTGGTATCAGTATCAATAGTTCTGTAAGCGTGGCCAGGGTTTCTCTGGTGGCTTTTGCCTTTGTGGCCGGAGCTGTAGGTACTATGTCCTTTCGTGAAGGCATGGATCCTTTATTTGGACGTATTGGGAAAGATACATCTGATCTAAGCAACGATAAAACGGCGTTCAAAAGCCTCTTTACAAATAATCGTTTTGATCCAAGTAGTCCGTACAGCGCACAACTCAATCCAAGAGCTATCGGATTTGTACAGGATTATATTCGAAAGCAAGGTAAGGAAATGGAGCGCATGAAAACCTGGGGTAAGCCTTATTTCGACTTATACGATAATATCCTCTCACAATATGGTCTGCCCAAGGAAATGAAGTACTTGAGTGTGATTGAAAGCCATCTCAAGCCTGGCTTGGTGTCATGGGCCGGAGCAGCTGGTCCCTGGCAGTTAATGCCTTATGAGGCGAGACGCTTTGGTTTAAGAACAGGCGGTATGCTGGATGAACGTACCGATTATTACAAGAGCACCCATGCTGCAGCAAGACTAATCAAGGAATTGTATACAGAGTTTGGCGATTGGTTACTGGTGGTTGCCGCGTATAATGGCGGTGCCGGACGCGTAAAGAATGCCATCAAGAAAACGGGTAGTCGTGATTTCTGGGATTTGCAATACTATTTACCTGAAGAAACCAGAACCCACGTAAAGAAATTTATCGCTACGCATTTCATCTTTGAGGGTAGTGGTGGCTGGACGACAATGACGGCTGAAGAAACGGAATTACACAAAGCTAGTTTGGCTAAAATGGATGCTGCGGAACAATTGACTGCAGAAGAAATGGCCAATACAGCCGTGGTGGAAGTAAGCGGTCGTTATCATTCTGTAGTTGTTTCCAATCAATTGCTCATGGATATTCAGCAATTCAATAAATGGAATCCCGGCTTTGATAAAACTTTAGCAGAAGGTAAAAAATACCCCATGCGTTTAAGCAAAGAACGTGCTGTGGTATTTGAAGCAAGAAAAGGACAGATACTGATTGAATCTGTACGTGCTTTATTAGAAGGCCGAATCAATGGCTGATTTGTTGTTTCGCCAGCTGAGCTTTTAACTGTGTATTCTCTTTCACCAATTCCCTGATCTGATTCGATTGATCATTATTGATCTGCATCATTTCATCAAACAAGGCAAGGTCGTAATGCATTTTTCTAGACGAGCCTATGATGATGATTTTGTTGAATACACGGAAGCCCGATAAAACCATCCAAACAATAGCTTTGCCATTTTTTACCTGCAATTCCCAGTCGATACTTACCCCATCAGTATCTACTTGTTGTAATAGCTCTGCAGCTTTTGATACACTGGCTTCAGCAATCAGATCTTGAAGATATACTGGAGACTGCTGATCAAAATCCATCGTGATAGATGTTTTCAGCACAGATAAAACCTTGCCATCATGTTCACATTCCAGACAAAAGTCTACATATGGTACAGTATGTTTCATGCAAGCGCAGTTGTACAAATTAAATTGGCAACAGCTACAGCTTCTTGTGCATTGCCTGCATAGGCATCTGCGCCCACGTTTTTCCAGAGCCCTGTTCCAATATTAAAAGGGTTTCCCCCGACGATGATTTTGGTGTTTTTACTTGACTCAAATGACCGTATTTTTTTGATTGTTGATCTTACACGATCCAGATGAAAAGTCATGGTAGTGGAAATAGCAATGATGTCGAAGTGTTGTTGTTCTATCATATCTACTACTGCCTGTTCTGGTGTATTGGCACCTAAGAAGCAAGTGTCCCATCCATCCAGTTCAAAAAAATCTGCTACCATACGCAAACCAAGTTCATGCAGTTCGCCAGAAGTACAGCAAGCAAGCATGTGCATCTGCTTTTTGGGAGTACTGAAGATTTGTGGCAATAAACTGCACATGATTTGTTGTGTTACTGCCGTACAATAATGTTCCTGTGCAACCGACAGTTTGTTTTCCTGCCATCGTTGGCCAATTTCATACTGGGCAGCCTGGAAAACATGCAAGTAAATATCCTGAAGGCTATACTTTTTGTTTACTAATGCATGTATGTATGAATAAGCGGCATGGCGTTCCTGATTCAGCAATAAATGCAGATAATGTTTACGTTCATGCTGCATTGCCGAATGTTGGAGTATGTCTGGTGTATCCTGTTTTATCTGTCTTTTTAAGATATCAACCGCTTCTTCCAGATACAGACTGGCTAAACTATATTCTTCATCGTTCAGGAATTGTCTAAGCACATTCTTGATGCAGCTTAAATTATCTATGAGTTCTTTGGTCGGAATATGCCTGCTGGTTAAGACGCTATTTATCCAATGGACATAATGGGTGAACAGGTTTTTATCGTATGCTTGTAAAGCTTCATACAAGTATTGCAGGTGATAATGAATATCCTCCAGATATTTTTCCCTCAATGTACCTGTGTACTTCAGCTCAAGTTCAGGATAAAGCAGACATTGTAATTGCCAAGCGTTATTGGCAATTTCTTGTTGCCGGTTTAGGATGGTTTTACTGATATGCGTTGGACTGTCTAAGGGCATTACTTATTCTACAACAAGTAATTTACGATTTTTTCCTTTGTTATTCAGCTTAGTGCAACGGACATGGCTTCAGCCTTTAACAAGCATTCTTGAAATTCATTTTCTGGATTGCAATAGTAGGTAATGCCACTCCCAACATGGTAGCTGATATGCTGTTTGGTGGCATTATAGACGATACTTCTGATCACTACATTGAAGTCAAAATCGCCATTGGGCGAAATATAGCCGATGGTGCCGGAATACAATCCTCTCGGAACAGGCTCATATCGATCAATGAGGTTGATCACACTTTCCTTTGGTGCACCTGTCATGCTGCCCATGGGAAATAGGGCTTTCAGGATATCCGAAAAAACTAGTGAAGGTTTTATGCGGCCCTCAATGGTAGAAATCATTTGGTGCACCTGCGGGAAACTATAAATGCCAAAGAGTTCAGTTACCTGCACAGATCCCGGTTGGCATACTCGGCTTAAGTCGTTCCGCACCAGATCAACAACCATAACATTTTCACTGCGTTCCTTAGGATCCTCTTGCAATGTTTTTTTCAATTGTTCATCCTGCTCAGCATCTACCAGGTTTCTTTTAAATGTGCCTTTAATAGGCTGAGAGATTAACGTGCTTCCATCCTTCTTAATAAACCTTTCCGGGCTGGCGCAAAGCAGGTATTTAGCATCATTGCGATAGAATGCTGCAAAGGGCGTTGGTGAAACCAAACTGAGTTGGTGGTATACTTGAATGGGATCAATGGATGTGCCTGTTGCAGAAAACTGCTGACAATAATTGATCTCATAGCAATCACCTCTGCTGATATGCGCTTTTAATGCCTGAATGGCATCAATATAGGCTTGCTTTGATAAAGCCGGCGTTAGTTGTACAGGAGTACTTTTGGTAGATGCTGTAGGAGTGCTGGTTTGTATCGAATGTAGGATCTCATCAATAGGCAGTGAATCACTGAAAATGTTGAGACCATCATCGCTACATTCAATAAGTATCTCAGGACAAAAGAATTCAGCCAGTGGAAAACCAATAAAGGTTTCAGGCCTTGGTGTCTTGCCCATTAATACGTGGCCATATTCATAACTGATATGACCAAATATCCATTTGCCTTGATGTGCTTGTATGAAGGTGTCAAGTGACTGATGACTGTCTGGTAAACAACGCGCTGTTGCGCCTACTGCCAATAACCATTCTTTGGATTGGTGTGGTGATGCATAGCCATGGTTATCCAGTAAAACACAAATGTTGAACCGGGAGGCCCAATTCAACATTTGCGATTTTTCAATACGATGTTCATCCGGTGCAAAACCGGCTGAGTATTTCATGGTTCTAATTTAGAAGTCATCATCATCATCATCGAATCCACCCTTGTCATTGAACAAGTCGAATTCCTTAAAGTCCTCATCAAGACCTAAATCATCGTCATCTTCTTTCTTCTTGCCGCCAGTTGCTTTTTTGGTACGGCTCTTGGGTATATCGAATTCATCGAAGTCGGGATCCCAGTTGTCTTCTTCGTCAACTTTTTCCCAATCATCGTCTACATCATCCAGCTCTTCTTCCTCATCATCATCAGATTTTTTAGAAGACTTGCGAACAGGAGTTTCCTCCATATCCTCATCATCTTCCAGCTCATCATCTTCCTGATGCTTTTTCTTGCTGGATGCTTTCACTTCTTTCTCTTCTGTCTGCTTCGGGGTAGTGGATTTTGATCCCTTACTAGATTTCGCTGCCATATTCTAATAAGATTAGCGGTGTAAAATTTCAAATGAAACCATTACGAACCAAAAAAATTTTTGTTCATCAAATGCAGTGCCAGTTCTGTTACAATGTAACAATCTGATCTCTGCCCGGTCCATTGGATACATATTTCACTGGAGCACCGATAGATGCATTGATGAAATCAATATATGTATGCATGGTAGCAGGCAACTCAGTTGCTGTTCTCATTTTTGTTGTATCTGTGTTCCAACCCTGGAATTGCTGGTAAACTGGCTCTGGTAATGTCTTTGCCATCTGGAATGGTACTTCTTTCGTTTCTTTTCCATTTACCTGATAAGCAGTACATACCTGCAAATCTGCAAAACTATCCAGTACATCTGCTTTCGTCATGATCACTTTTGTTACACCATTGATCATACAGGTGTATTTCAGTGCTACCAGATCAATCCAACCGCAACGGCGTGGTCTGCCGGTTGTTGCACCAAACTCATTACCAATTTTTCTTAGCTCTTCACCTGTTGCATCGTGCAATTCAGTAGGGAAGGGACCACTACCTACTCTGGTACAATAGGCTTTGGTAACACCCATTACTTCATTGATCTTTTGTGGAGCTACACCTAAACCGGTACAAACACCAGCAGAAATCGTATTCGATGAGGTTACAAATGGGAAAGTACCGAAGTCGATATCCAGCATACTGCCTTGAGCGCCTTCAGCCAACACTTTCTTTCCATTGCTGATGTGGTTATTGATAAAGTATTCACCATTCACCACATTCAAAGTTCTCAGGAACTCGAGTGCATCGAAGAACTCTTCTTCCCAAGCTGAGATATCTTCTATGAAATGGAAATTGTCCAGCAATTTCTGGTGTTTCATACGCAGCTTGATGTACTGTGTAGTGAAATGGCGATCCAGCAGATCACCAACTCGCAAAGCGTTTCTGCCGGTTTTATCCATATAAGATGGTCCGATACCTTTTAAAGTGGAACCAATCTTGCTTTCACCTTTTGACATTTCAGAAGCTTTATCCAAAGCACGGTGCGTAGGCACAATGATATTGGTACGTTCAGAAATGAAAAGATTCTTTTTTACATCTATGCCGAAAGCAGCAACTGCTTCGCATTCTCTTTTCAGTGTAACCGGGTCAAGTACTACACCGTTACCAATGAGGTTGATGGTGTTCTGGTGAAAAATACCGGAAGGAATCTGGTGCAATACAATTTTCTTGTCTTGCACATATAAAGTGTGTCCTGCGTTGGGACCGCCCTGAAAACGAGCGATGATATCATACTGTGGTGCAAAATAGTCAACTATCTTGCCCTTGCCCTCATCACCCCACTGCAAGCCGAGAATTACGTCTACCATAAGTTTAGTTTGAACGCGGCAAAAATACACCTTGCAGGTAACCAAATACCCCTGTGTAAAAATTAATTATACAGCAATGCTGTGAAGAGATTTTACCGCAAATTTTGCGGTCTTTCTTGTCAAATCCGGGAATCTTTTGTATGGCTATTTAGGCTGGTCTGTATCAAAGCGGTCAACGGTCTGAATACCATCCAGTGATTTGAGTCTTTGCACCAGTTCTTCCAGCTCCTCTTTATCATGCACAAACACTTTAATGGTGCCCTCAAAAATACCCTCTCTGGATTCAATGGTTAAACCGGCAATGTTGATTCTCAGTTCACCACTGATGACGTTGGTGATTTTATGTACAACACCCACATCATCCAGGCCAATAATCTTGAGTCCTGTAAGGAAGGAGATTTCTTTGTTCTTCGCCCATTTGGTTTTCACTACCCTGTGACCATAATTGGCCAATAGTTGTGCCGCATTGGGGCAATTGGTTCTATGGATGATCAAACCTTTACCACTGCTCACAAAACCAAACACATCATCACCCGGAATGGGGTTACAGCATTTGGCCAGTGAATACATGATTTTATCACTGCTTTCGCCGAAAATGATGAGTTCAGAATCTTTTTTACCACCAGCTTTTTGTGCAGGCTCATGATGTGGTTCCTGAATAATCGGTTTGGGTTTGGGAATTTCCAGCCTGTCGCCAATCACATGGAAATCCTTCAACTCTTTCAATTCAATTTTCTTCACAGCTACTTCATAGAACAAATCCAATTGTGAAGGCAGCTTATAGAAGTGAACGAGTTCATCAATATTGTGCTGATTGAACGCTGCACCTGCTGATTCCAGCTTTCGCTGTAAAGTATACTTTCCGTCCTCTGCTACTTTTCTTTTTTCTTCGCGTAAAGCATCCTTAATCTTGGCTTTCGCTTTCGCGGTAACAACAATATTCAGCCAATCTTCGCTGGGCTTTTGTTTGTTGCTGGTGATAATTTCCACCTGATCGCCACTGCGCAATTTGTGACTAATAGGCACCAGCTTGTGGTGCACTTTTGCGCCAATACATTTGCAACCTACGGCAGAGTGAATAGAAAAAGCAAAATCCAGTGCAGTACTACCAACAGGTAACATTTTCACATCGCCCTTGGGTGTGTACACATAAATTTCTTCAGCAAGAAAAGATGTTTTGAAGTCCTGCAGAAAATCTACACTATCCGTATCTGTGCTTAGTACTTCCCGAATCTGCATGAACCATTTATCGAAGCGATCTTCCTCGTTGTTGCCTTCCTTATATTTAAAGTGTGCTGCAAGACCCTTCTCTGCAATCTCATTCATTCTTTTTGAGCGAATCTGTACTTCCACCCATTTACCCTGTGGGCCCATCACGGTGGTGTGCAAGGCTTCATAACCATTGCTCTTAGGATTACTCAGCCAGTCGCGCAAGCGTTCAGGAGAGGGTAGGTATTCATCAGTAATCATGGAATACACTTTCCAGCATTCCTCTTTTTCTTTTTCCTGCGCTGAATTTAAAATCACACGAATGGCAAAGAGATCATACACTTCTTCAAAAGCCACCCCTTTTTTCTTGATCTTGTTCCAGATGGAGTGGATGCTTTTTGGTCGGCCATAAATTTCATAAGAGAAACCAGCTGCATTCAGCTTTTCCTTAATTGGGCGAATGAATTCATTGATGTACCTGGTTCTTTCGCGTTTGGTTTCAGAAAGTTTACGGGCAATTTCTTTGTATGCTTCCGGCTCCATGTATTTCATGGCCAGATCTTCCATTTCTGTCTTGATATTGTACAAGCCCATGCGGTGTGCAAGTGGTGCATACACCCAAACCGTTTCAGAGGCAATCTTCAATTGTTTTTCCCGCTTCATGCTGTCGAGTGTACGCATGTTGTGCAAGCGATCGGCCAGCTTGATGAGAATAACTCTCGGATCATCTGTAAGTGTTAACAGAATCTTCTTGAAGTTCTCTGCCTGTTGCGATGAGTTGGTATCAATGACATTAGCAATCTTGGTCAATCCGTCAACAATGCGCGCAATCTCACTACCAAATTCTCGCTCAATATCTTCTAAAGTAACATCGGTATCTTCTACGGTATCGTGTAGTAATGAGCAAATGGTACTACGCACACCCAGTCCAATTTCTTCCACACAAATCATCGCTACAGCAATGGGGTGAAGGATATAGGGCTCGCCACTTTTTCTGCGCATGGTTTTATGCGCATCAGCAGCCATTTCAAACGACTGGCGCAACAATTCCTTATCACCTTTCTTGAGTTTGGGTCGCAGACTTCTGAGCAAAGCGCGGTACTGCCGGAGAATCTCTCGTTTTTCCTGCTCTTCGGTTAAATTATATTTCTGTTTAGGAGCTTCCTGCACAAAATCTGGTTGCTGCATCATAGGTCTGCTAATATAAGGAATGAAGCCTTGATTTGGTTGAATTGTACCAGCGGCTTTTCGCATGCGTGCAATTCAGCTATTTTTGCGCACCATGCCCGCAGCCCCAAAGAAAGGATTTGATACCGGATTGTTGAAAGAAGTCTTTCGATTTGCAAGACCATACCGCCTGCAATTTGGGGCCAGCATTCTGCTGGCGATACTGATGGCTGTTTTTGCACCCATTCGCCCTTACCTCATTCAGCTCACCATTGATAAAGCTACAGCGAAAGCTGTTCAGGTACCAGTTTGGTTACGTTGGTTGTTTGAAGATGCTGTTTGGGCCGATGCTACCCGTTTCATTATTGCAGTAACCATCTTTCAGGTTTGTTTCATTTTCGTAGAAACCACAGTAAGATTTGCTTTCACCTTTACCACAGCCTGGTTGGGGCAACATGTGGTGCGCGATATGCGCAATGCGGTCTATAAGAAAATTCTCTCGCTTAACCTGAGTCAGTTCGATAAAACACCCATAGGTACGCTCACTACCAGAACCATTAATGATATTGAAAGCATCAATGATATTTTTTCTGATGGATTGATTCCCATTCTTGCGGATCTGCTCACCATCATCATCACACTGGGCACCATGTTGTGGATTGATTGGAAGTTGACCCTGATTGCCCTGATTCCTTTTCCTTTCATGATCATTGCCACTTACTATTTTAAAGAAAGTGTCAATAAGAGTTTTATTCGCGTGCGCAATGCAGTGGCTGCTTTAAATGCATTTGTACAGGAGCATATTACAGGTATGCAGATTGTACAGGCATTTGCTGCAGAAGAAAGGGAGTTTCGCAAGTTCAAAAAAATCAATGCTGAGCACCGCAATGCCAATATCCACGCCATTTTCGCTTACTCAGTTTTCTTCCCTATTGTGGAAGTGGTCTTGGCGGTAAGTACCGGTCTCATTGTTTGGTGGGTGGCCAATCAGGCAGTTGGGGTAAGCGGACAAGAAATTGATTTCTCCGGTAAATTGGTGGCTTTCATTTTGTACATGAACCAGATATTCCGGCCGCTACGCGTGATTGCCGATAAATTCAATGTGTTGCAAATGGGTATGGTAGCTGCAGAGCGGGTAGTGAAAGTGTTGGAGAATGAAGATATCACTGCAGACGAGGGTACACATGCGCCAACAAATATTAAAGGGAAAATAAGTTTTGATCATGTTTGGTTTGCTTACACCGATGAGCAGTATGTATTAAAAGACATCAGCTTTGAGGCCAATCCGGGAGAAACCATCGCCTTAGTAGGGCATACGGGTAGCGGCAAAACTTCGATTATCAGCTTATTGAACAGGCTTTATACGATTCAGAAAGGACAGATTCGCTTGGATGATACACCCATCGAATCTTACCAGTTGGATGTATTACGCAGTCAGTTTGGAGTAGTACTGCAGGATGTATTCCTTTTCTCCGGGTCTATATTAGATAATATCACCTTACGTAACCCCGATATCAGTCGCGAACAAGTGGAAGCTGCTGCCAGAATGATTGATATGCACGATTTCATCATGCAATTGCCGGGCGGCTACGATTACCATGTGATGGAAAGAGGCAGTACCCTGAGTCTGGGGCAGCGCCAGCTGATTTCTTTTGTACGGGCCTTGCTCTACAATCCTTCAGTCCTGATTCTGGATGAAGCTACTTCCTCTATCGATACAGAAAGTGAGCAGCTCATTCAACAGGCAACAGATACTTTAATCAAGGGCAGAACTTCCATCATCATTGCCCATAGATTATCTACCATTCGCAAAGCGAACAGAATCATTGTGTTAGACAAAGGCGAACTGAAGGAAATAGGTACACATGATGAGTTGTTGGCCAAGGGCGGATTCTATGCCCGTTTGCACGAAATGCAGTTTGCGAAAAAAGCCGCTTTATCCTGATAACCGTGTCTGTATTGGGCTGCACGTCTGGGGCAAAATTTCTTCCAAAATCCAATTCTTAAAAGCTGCCTTTTCACCCCCATACCCCTATCTTTGCGCCAAATTTCGGAACGGCTATGGTGCTGAAACATGTGAAATCTTTGCTGGTAGCGGCTTTCGGCCTTTTTTTATTGACAATTTCTATGCCTGCATTGGCGTCTGATGCACCCGGTCATGAAACCGGTGCACATGAAGCTGGTGCTCCTAAAGCCATTAACCCAAGCGAGGTGATCATGGAGCACATCACCGATGGCCATGAGTTTCACTTCTTTACAATGGGTGATTTTCACGCAACCATTCCCTTGCCTGTGATTCTCTATTCACCTGAGCGTGGTTTATCTGTATTCATGTCTTCTGCTTTTCATCATGGTCATGAAGCCCACAATGGCTACAAACTGGAACATGGTCATATTGTAGCTGTAAAAGAAGACGGCACACCCGATACTTCTGTTCATGTGTACGATTTCTCTATGACGCGTAACGTGGTACAGATGATTCTGGCACTGGTTATTCTGGTGGTGTTGATGACAAAGGTTGCCGGCAAGTATAAAGCACAGGGTGGTAAGCAGGCCCCAAGTGGCTTCCAGAATATGGTTGAGCCAGTGATTCTGTTTGTACGTGATGATGTTGGTAAGACTAACCTGGGTCATAAGTATGAAAAATACATGCCTTACTTGCTCACTGTTTTCTTCTTTATTCTGATCAATAACTTGTTTGGTTTGATTCCCGGATCAGCCAACGTAACTGGTAATATTGCTTTAACTGGTGTATTGGCCCTGATCTCTTTCGTAGTGATCATCTTCAGTACCAATAAGCATTTCTGGGGCCATATCTTCTGGTTCCCCGGTGTACCTGTACCTGTGAAATTGTTGATGTTGCCTGTTGAATTGATGGGTATCATCACCAAGCCTTTTGCCTTGATGATTCGTCTTTTTGCGAACATGGTTGCAGGTCACGTGATCATTTTAAGTTTCATCATCCTCATATTCATCTTTGGTGCAATGAATGCGGCGTTGGGCTTTGGCTCTTCACCAATCTTCATTGCGTTGGCAGTGTTTATCTACCTGATCGAAGTACTGGTTGCATTCATCCAGGCTTACATCTTCACCAACTTAACGGCGGTGTTTATCAGTCAGGCATTTGAACATGGCGATCACCATGATGAGCATGGGCACCATTAATTAGGAACCATTAAACACAAATAGTATGTCAATGTTGAACAACTTGCTGGATGTTAGCATGTCTCACCTCGGTGGTGCGATTGGTGCTGGTCTGGCTGCGATTGGTGCTGGTATCGGTATCGGTCAGATTGGTAAGGGTGCTACAGAAAGCATCGCTCGCCAGCCTGAAGCTGCTAACGACATCCGTGGCGCTATGATCTTGACTGCCGCCTTCGTAGAAGGTGTTGCCCTGCTGGCCGCTGTAGCTGGTCTGCTGGCTGTATTCAAGGCGTAATGCCCAACACATTACTGCATCCAATGCACAGGGCAAAGGATGCAGTATTTATCTCAAACATCAGAAACTGATATATCATGGAATTATTACAACCGGGTTTAGGTTTATTGGTTTGGAACTTTATCGCTTTCATCGTGGTGTTCTTCATCCTGAAAGCTTTTGCATGGAAGCCAATCCTGAAAAGCTTGCAAGAGCGTGAAACAGGTATTGCTGATGCAATTGCCAGTGCTGATAAGGCCAAGGCTGAAATGGCACAGTTGAAGAATGAAAATGAAGTGTTGTTGCAGCAGGCGCGTGAAGAGCGTGCACGCATGATCAAGGAAGCAAAAGAGCAAGCTGATAAAATGGTGAGTGAAGCCAAGGAAAAAGCAAAGAACGAATATGACCGTATCGTTGCAGATGCGCAAGTGGCCATCACACAGCAGAAAAACGCTGCGCTTACTGATGTGAAGAATCAGGTAGGTAGCCTGGTCATTGAAGTAGCAGAAAAAGTACTGCGCAAAGAACTGGCTGATAAATCAGCACAGGAAGTGTATATCAAGAAACTGGCTGAAGAAGTAAAGCTGAACTAAGACCTAACTGAACCAGAGTAATTATGCAGAACCCACGTTTAGCAGCACGATACGCCAAAAGCCTGATTGACCTGGCCGTTGAAAAAAACGAGCTGGAGCAGGTGAATAGCGATATGCAATATCTGCGGGCTGTATGCAAAGCAAGCCGTGAGTTTGTGAGCGTACTGCGCAGCCCGGTAATTCGTGCAGACCAGAAAACGGCCATTCTCGGCGAAGTGTTTAAGAATGGTGTGAAGAGTGAACTGACTAGTGCTTTCAGCAGATTGTTGCTGAACAAAAGCAGAGAAGCCAACCTGCCAGATATTATTGAAGCTTTCGAGGACCAATACAATGCCATCAAGGGTATCCGTAAAGTGAAGATTACTACGGCTACACCTGTAGATGCATCCGCACAGGAAGAAATCATCAACCGCCTGAAGAAGGAAAGTAATGGTGGTTTCGATAAGATCCAGTTGGAAGCAGCAGTGGATGAAGAGCTGATTGGTGGTTTTGTACTTGAATTCAATAACAATGTGGTTGACCTGAGTATTCAGCGCGACCTTCGCGATATCAAAAAACAATTCACGAAAAACATTTTCGTGTCTAACATCAGATAATCTAACAACTTCAAATTTTGCAATATGGTGGAAATCAAACCAGATGAAATTTCAGCGATACTGCGTCAGCAGTTAAGCAACTACAATGTTGCTGCTGAATTAGAGGAAGTGGGTACGGTGCTGCAGGTGGGCGACGGTATCGCCCGTGTTTACGGTCTGAACAATGTAAAGGCCGGTGAACTGGTTGAGTTTGAGAATGGCGTTAAAGCCATCGCTTTGAACCTCGAAGAAGACAACGTGGGTGTGGTATTGATGGGTGAGTCTACCGAGATCAAAGAAGGTGATAAAGCACGTCGTACTGGTCAGATCGCTTCTATCAAAGTAGGGGAAGGTCTGGTTGGTCGTGTGATCAATACCCTCGGTGAACCCATCGATGGTAAAGGTCCTATCACTGGCGAACTCTATGAAATGCCACTGGAGCGTAAAGCCCCTGGTGTTATCTACCGCGAACCAGTTAAGGAACCACTGCAGACTGGTATCAAGGCCATCGATGCCATGATTCCCATCGGTCGTGGTCAGCGTGAGCTGGTAATCGGCGACCGTCAGACTGGTAAAACTGCCATCTGTATTGATACCATCATTAACCAGAAAGAATTCTTTGACGCTGGTAAACCAGTATACTGTATTTATGTTGCCATTGGCCAGAAAGCATCTACCATCGCCGGTGTGATGAAGACCCTGGAAGACAATGGTGCCATGCAATACACCACTATCGTAGCAGCTTCTGCCGCTGACCCTGCTCCTCAGCAGTTCTACGCGCCATTTGCCGGTGCTGCGATTGGTGAATTCTTCCGCGATACTGGACGTCCTGCATTGATCATCTATGATGATCTGTCTAAGCAGGCCGTAGCTTACCGTGAAGTATCATTGTTGCTGCGTCGTCCTCCTGGTCGTGAAGCATATCCCGGTGACGTATTCTACTTGCATAGCCGTTTGTTAGAGCGTGCTGCGAAAGTGATCGGTAACGATGATGTTGCTAAGAACATGAACGACTTACCAGAGTCTATCAAGCACCTGGTAAAAGGTGGTGGTTCTTTAACTGCCCTGCCAATCATCGAAACACAGGCTGGTGACGTATCTGCATACATCCCTACCAACGTAATCTCTATCACTGATGGTCAGATCTTCTTGGAAGGTAACTTGTTCAACGCAGGTATCCGTCCAGCGATCAACGTAGGTATCTCTGTAAGCCGTGTGGGTGGTAACGCACAGATCAAATCCATGAAGAAAGTAGCAGGTACCCTGAAACTCGATCAGGCCCTCTACCGCGAAATGGAAGCCTTCTCTAAATTTGGTGGTGATCTGGATGCCGCTACAAAACTGGTACTGGATAAAGGTGCTCGTAACGTAGAAATCCTGAAGCAGCCGCAGTATACACCATTCCCTGTTGAAAAGCAGGTTGCGATCATCTACTTAGGTACGCAGGGTCTGCTGCGCGAAGTAGCTGTAAGCAAGGTGAAGGAGTTTGAAGCACATTTCTTAACTGAAATGGAAAACAAACTGCCTGATGTATTGGCCGACTTCAAAAAGGGTAACCTGGATGAAGGTAATATCAAGAAGATGACAGATCTGGCTAAATCCATCATGCCACAGTACAAATAATCAGCTTAGTTCTGAGTGAATAATAGCCCCGACGGTATCGTCGGGGTTTTTTATTTTAAATCAAGTTATTGAAAATCAATATCATAAAAGTAATCTGAAAAATAATTTGGTTTATAATATAAACTAATCTACGTTTGTCTTGCAAACAAACAAAACATGAAACGTTTACTGCTGCTGGGTATAGGTGTGATGGCTGCAACATTGGGTTGGTCGCAGGTGAAAGTGATGGGCAGTCTGAAAGACACCAAGGGAAGAATCCTCGCCGGTTCATCAGTATCCATCAAAGACGCTTACGATGGTGGCCTTACCGACTCAACGGGAAAGTTCAGATTCAAAACTTTTGAAAAAGGCAATCAAGTACTCATCGCTAAGAGCATTGGTTATAAAACACAGGAATATCCCATTGTAGTAGAGAAGGATAGCATCGTGGTGGATTTCATCATGAAAGAAGAAATCAGTGAACTAAAAGCAGTGGTGATTACAGTCAATTCATTTGAAGCAAGCGATAAGAAAAAATCAACTGTTTTACGTCCTTTGGATATTGCTACTACTGCTGGTGCCAATGCAGATATTTCTGCTACCATTCAGACCCTGCCAGGCGCACAAAAAGTAGGTGAGCAGGAAGGTTTATTCATTCGTGGTGGTAGTGCCGAAGAAAGTAAAATCATCATTGATGGTAGTGTAGTGAATAATTTCTTTTTCAGCTCTGTACCGGGTATTGCACAACGCGGTCGTTTTTCTCCCTTCTTGTTTAGTGGTACACAGTTTACCAGTGGTGGTTATTCAGCCTTGTACGGACAAGCATTGAGTGCTGTACTCAGCTTAGAAAGTATTGATCTGCCAGAACGCAGTGAAGTGCAAGTGGGTATATCTCCGCTTTTTGCCAGTGTTGGTTTTCAGCAATTGGGTAAGAACAAAAAGACCAGTTATGGCGCAAGCTATTCTTACACAGATCTGGCACTCTATCAAGCTGTGGTGCCACAGGCGCCAGATTTCTATCGCAGACCGGTGTTTCACAATATTGACGCGAATTTCCGTATTAAGACAAAGCGCGGTGGTATGCTGAAATTCTATACCTATTATAACGCCAGTGATCTTGCATTACGCAGACCTTCTTTAGATAGCATAGGCATGAAGAATGCATTTGCCTTGACCAACTTCAATAGTTTTTCTAATGTACAATGGCGTCAGCCACTAGGTAAGGGATGGAAATTAAACGCATCTGCTGCCATTAGTTTCAACAATGACCTCATCAACTCTCAGTTGCAAAATCAGCAGAATGCGGTAGTCAATAACACAGGTATTCCTGTGCTGGATGCGCAAAACTTCAACATCCGTGTTACGAATACCATGTGGCAGGTGAGAGGTGTATTGGAGAAAAAATTTGGTGCCATTAACGCTGTTCGTTTTGGTGGTGAGTTGTGGAAGCATACAGACAGCAATTCAATGCGCGTATTCAGCAGTCGTTTTGGTGGTACTACTAACGAAACTTATGTTGCAGCATTTGCTGAGTCTGATCTCTATATCACGAATGAATTGGCTTTCCGTCCCGGACTACGTATGGAGCGCAGCGATTTGTTGAATAAAACCAATATCGCACCAAGAGCATCATTATCGTATAAACTCAATGCCAATAGTCAGTTCAGCTTCGATTATGGTATTTTCTATCAAACACCGGAACGTAGGTATTTCCGCCCATGGACGCCTGAACTGAATTTCCAGCGTGCAGATCATTATATCTTAACCTATCAACATTTATCCCGCGATTATACTTTCCGTACGCAAGTGTATTACAAGGATTATGCAAAGCTATTACGCACAGACGCCAATGCACTTGAAGCGGTGAGTGTAAACGGAAATGGATTTGCCAAAGGATTGGAACTATTCTGGCGCGACAGAAAGACCATTAAGGGTATGGACTATTGGATCAGCTACTCTTATCTCGATACCAGAAGATTGTATTTGAATTATCCCATGAGCGCCCAGCCAACATTCGCAGCAACACAAAGCGGTAGTGTGGTATTAAAGAAGTTCTGGGTGAAACAAATGTTCGGTGTAAACTGGAGTTGGAACTGGAGTACGGGCAGACCTTACCTGAACCCCAATAAACCAGCAGATCAATTCCTGAGCGACAGAACTATTTTCTACAGTACCAATAATTTCAGTTTGAACTGGTTGACCAAAATCTTCAAATCAAACGGTGTAGTTGTAGCAGGTATCAATAACGTGTTCAATGAAAAACAAATCTTCGGTTACAATTATAGCAATCGCTTGAAAGACGCAGCTGGTCAGTTCATTCGCGAAGCTGTAACACCACCGGCTCCCCGCAGTTTCTTTTTGGGTGTGTTCCTGAGTTGGGGAGTAGATCGTACGCAACAAAACATCAACAATAACCTCTAAAACCTACTGTATGCAAAACGAGAAAAACAGAGCACTTTGGGAACTGGCCCAGGCACGTGCATCATTTAAAAAGCATCTTTTTTCTTACGTAGTGGTCAATCTTTTTCTGGTAGCCATTTGGTATATCTCTTCCAGACCTTATACCAGTTATTTCTGGCCCATCTGGCCAATGCTTGGCTGGGGTATCGGTTTGCTGATGCATTATTTTGGTGCATTTCATGCCGACAGTTTTTTCTCTGCTGAAAAGGAGTATGATAAGCTTAAGAACAAATCATAAATACATCACAAACATCCTCACAAAATCACATTGTTATGAAACAGTTAGTAGTTATTGCTGCTATGTTCGCAGCAGTTGCAGTAAATGCACAATCTAAATTCGAATCTGCTATGCAGCGCGGATTGGGTATGATGAAAGAAGCGAAGTCGGCTACTGAAATGCAAGAAGCTGCTGCTTTTTTTGAGCGCGTTGCAGAAGCAGAAAAAACACAGTGGTTGCCTTATTACTACGCTGCATTCTCTTTGTACAACGCAGCCTGGATGGATCAGAAATCAGATAAAGACAAGACCGGTGAAAAATGCAAGGAACTGATAAGTAAAGCAGAAGCCATTGAAAAAAATGCCGACTTGTACTGTTTAAAGCAACAGATTGCTGTATTGCAAATGATGGTAGATCCTATGAGTCGCTGGCAAACTTATGGTCAGGAAGGCCAACAAGCTTTAGCAGCAGCTAAGCAGGCAGATCCCAAGAATCCGCGTATCTATTACCTCGAAGCCATGACTTTAATGAATACGCCGGAAGCTTTTGGTGGTGGTAAATCGGTAGCCAAACCTTTGTTCGCTAAATCTGTGGAATTATTCAAGACCTATCAGCCCGCATCTGCATTTCATCCCAATTGGGGCAAGGCCGATGCCGAAAAGATGCTGGCCCAATGTCAGTAAGATGTGTATCAACAAATGCAGAGGCCTCAGTGCCTCTGCTATCTTTACACGTATACAATTAGTTTATGGAAAATCATCCTGAACGTTCACCGCAGGAAACCCTGCAACTGATTGAGTCCATGATCAACAAAGCACAAAACCGCTTTGGTGAGAATGGTACTTTGTATTTATTATGGGGATGGGTGATTCTAGCCTGTTCCTTATTGCATTACGGCATGATCCGATGGTCCAGCATTCAGAATCCGGAAATGGTCTGGTTTGCAACCTGGATTGCAGTGGCCTATCAAATCATTTATCTCGCCCGACAGAGTAAAAAGCAGACTGTTCGCACCTATACTGATGAGATTATTTCTTATGTCTGGATTGTCTTCGGTATCAGTGGAGGCATTGCTACGTTTATTTTAGGCAGATCCAATTCATGGGTATCCATGTATCCCATCATTTTGATGCTATATGGTATGCCTACATTCCTTTCTGGCGCAATTATGCGGTTTAAGGCATTGATGTTTGGTGCAGTGGTTTGTTGGGTGCTTGCTGTGGTGGCTACTTTTGTTGATCCACTCAATACCTTGCTATTGCTCGCATTAGCAGTGATCACAGCATGGATTGTACCAGGGTATATTTTGAAAGCTAAATACAAAGCAGCACAATCATGAATAAGGAAACACCCATGACTGAAAAGGAAAGCCTTGATCTGATTACCAACATGATTCAAAAGGCCAAGAGTAGCTATCATGATACCGGTATAGGTTCTCTGCTGTGGGGCACAGTGGTAACTGTCGCTTCTGTAGTTACTTACTTTCAACGTACATATGATTTCTCCTTTGGATTTGATATCTGGTTAATTGTATTGGCAGCAATTATTCCTCAGGTATTTATTTCGGTACAAGAGAAAAAATCCAATAAAGTAAAGCAATACGAAGACGATGCTTTGAATGCCGTTTGGCTGGTATTTGGTATAACTATTTTTGGTTTAAACATCTATCAAATGATCGTTCCTGGTGTAACTAACGAATTTATCAAACAGGAAGGTTGGCAATTGACTAAGCATTATCTCAATAGCAGCAAAGCAGATGAATCCATCAGCGCCTTCACACCAAGTATTTATTCATTATTCATCCTCATCTATGCATTTCCAACATTGGTTACAGGTATTGTTAAAAAATTCAAGCCCATGTTGTACGGCGCAGTGATCACATACGGACTTTTTATTGGCTCTTGCTTTACCATTACTGAATATGACTTTTTATTGGGAGGAGTAGCAGCATTGATCTGCTGGTTCATTCCCGGCGTTATCTTAAGAAGAAAGTACCTGGCACAACAAAAGGCGAATGTTTAAAGAACTGGATCCCATATTACATTCTCAGTTAAGACTGGCCATCATGAGTCTGCTCATTAGTGTGAAGGAGGCTGAGTTCACCTTCATTAAAGAGAAGACCAATGCAACCGCCGGTAACCTCAGTGTGCAGGTACAAAAACTGAAAGAAGCCGGGTATATTGAAGTTACCAAGCAATTTGTAGACAATTACCCGCAAACAACCTGTAAAGTCACACCCGAAGGCGTCAAAGCCTTTGAAGCATATGTTAAAGCGCTTCAGGCTTATCTTCAGGTTGGGAAGAATAATTAAGGTTTTTTCGCTGTTCATTCAACTACCTTTGCCCCGCATTGTTATAGTGCCATGGCAATCGTCTCCGTTCAACATCTTTCCAAACAATTCGGCAGTTTCGCAGCTGTAAATGACCTCTCTTTCACAGTAGAAGCAGGAGATGTCTATGGATTTCTGGGCCAGAATGGTGCCGGAAAAAGCACCACGATCCGTATGTTGATGACTTTGATTGCCCCCACCGCAGGTTCCATCAATATTTTCGACATGCCATTGGCTACCCATCGAAAAGAAATCCTGCAACAAATTGGTGCAGTAATCGAAAAGCCGGACGTATACAAATACCTCTCCGCCTATGATAACCTGCGTTTGTTTGCTCGATTGAGTGGGGTGCAGGTTGGCAGGAAACAGCTGATGGATCAATTGGAAATGGTGGGTTTGGCAGAAAGAGCTGCTGATAAAGTACGCACTTTCTCACAGGGTATGAAACAAAGGCTGGGTATTGCGATTGCACTAGTGCATAATCCGCAATTGATTGTGTTGGATGAACCAACAAACGGACTCGATCCTCAGGGTATCGCAGATATTCGTAACCTGATTCTGCACTTGAGTAGGGAGTGGAAGAAAACGATTATCGTATCATCACACTTGTTGAGCGAGATTGAACAGATTGCCACAAGGGTGCTGATTATTGATAAAGGCAGAAAGATTGTGGAAGGTAGTGCTGCTGCTTTATTTGATCCGGCACAAACCTTGGTTGAGCTTACGACAACAGATCCAGCATTTGCCTGGACAAGTTTGCTGCAAAGCCAATGGGCTGGTGTGCTGAAAGAACAAAGAGGTGGGCAGATCTTGCTGCAATTGCATCGCAACGATATTCCGGAACTGCACAAAGCATTGGTTCAAATGCAGATTGGTGTATTATCCATGCAGCCGAAACACTCACTGGAAGATTATTTTTTACAGGTAACCGCGGGAAAACAACATGTGGACGCTTTTTCAAATTGAGTTGTATAAAATATTCCGCAGACCGCGGACATATATCGCTTTCGCAGCCATCACAGCACTCATTGGTGTGGTACAGCTTGGTTTGAAAGTGGATGGTAAAGAGTATGCAGAGTTTGTAATGGCCGACTTCAACAGTTCTTTTTCTGTTGATGGAAATATCCTCAATGGTTATTTCGTCTGCTATGTGGTGTTACAATTGTTATTGGTGCACGTGCCGCTATTAATAGCATTGATTGCGGCTGATATGATTTCCGGCGAAGCCAATATGGGTACACTTCGTGTGTTGATGACCAAGCCTGTTAGTCGACTGGAATTTGTACTCGCAAAATTTCTGGCTTCTGCTGTCTACACTATTTTATTATTGATCTGGGTAGCGATTCAGGCATTACTACTAAGTATGCTTGTCTTTGGTACAGATGATATGTTCATCATGAAAAGCAGTTATGCAGTAGTGATTAAAGCAGATGATGTGTTCTGGCGCTATGCAGGTGCTTTCTGCTTTGCTGCTTTAGCTATGACAACTGTTGCTGCACTCGGGTTTCTCTTATCATTATTCGCGGATAATTCTATTGGCCCTATTGTTGCTACCATGAGTGTGATTATTGTGAGTACGATTTTGAGTACGATGAGTATTCCCTTATTCAATGCAATCAAGCCTTATCTGTTTACTTCTCATATGATTACCTGGAAGGAGTTTTTTGACTTGAAGGTGAATGACTTGAATGAAGCCATACCGGGAACGATACAGAACCCGCAAAAAATCTGGAACTCTGCGATGGTGTTGATGGCGCATATTGTGGTATTTGTAGGTGCTGCCGCGATTATTTTCAAACGTAAAGATGTGTTGAGCTGATGAAAAAGATATTGGTTGTATTGCTGGTTGTGTGTGCAGTGTTTGATAGCAAAGCACAGGATATGACTGCCCTGATCAATAAGGTGAAAGCCAAAATGGATCAGGTGAACGATTATACCGCAGAAGGTAAGATGAAAACTGATGTAGCTTTCATCAAAGCACCTATTGGCCGTGTGAAAGTGTTTTATAAAAAGCCCAATCTGTTCAAGCTCCAGAAAGATGGCGGCATTTCTATCCTGCCTAAGGGAGGTGTTACAGTGAATATGCGTTCCATTATCACAACCAATGATTTCATGGCGCTGGATGCAGGCGAGCAGGTATTGAATGCGCAGAAATTACGCGTGGTGAAATTATTGCCTACTGCAGAGAACAGTGATGTGGTATTAACGACGATGTACATCGATGAAGCCAATTTGCTGGTGAAAAAAGCAGTTACTACCACCAGAGAGAATGGTACTTATGAAATGGAAATGCAGTATGGCAAATTTGCAGATTATGGCCTGCCGGATAAAGTAATCTTCAGCTTCAATACCAAGGACTACAAATTGCCCAAAGGAATTACGCTTGAATTCGATGATGTGGATCAGGAAACCAAGAACCGCATGAAGGGTAAAAAGGGACGTGTAGAAATTACTTACGCCAATTACAGTATCAATAAAGGTGTTCCGGCTTCAGCTTTCAAATAAATCAGAAAACCTGCACAGACCAGCTTCTTATGATTGAACTGCCTTGTTCAATGGCATGAATGCCTTCCTTGTTGGTTAATTCTTGATTGGTAGTAGCATTATCCGCAATACCACACCAGGGTTCTAAACAAACAAAGTCTGCATCTTTAGCAGCCCAGATACCATAGTAAGGAAATCCTTCAAATTGCATACTTAAGCCATGTGTTGATTGTTTGCTTTTGATGCTGATGGCTGTTGATTGTAAATCTTTAAATACTAAAGCATCACCATAAAACAGTGGCTTATTCAAGGCTAAGACATTCGTGTTTTCTAAGCAGGGTATGGGTGCAGCTTCAATCAATCCTTCTTTGGTGAGTGGCCATTTGCCTGTATGTTCTGTTTGTGCAAATTCCAGATACCAATCTTCATACTTAGTTACATCAGTCAAAGGAATCTTGAAAGCCGGATGTGCACCAATAGATGCGTACAATGTTTCCTTACCTGTGTTGATGATTGTGTAACTAACAGTGAGCATGTCATGTTGAATCAAGTAACCCAATTCAAAAGAGAAATCAAATGGATATACTTTCTTGGTTGCTTCATTACTGTTTAATACAAGGACAACTGCCTCATTGCTTTGAGATTGCACGCTGAATTCCATATCGCGTGCAAAGCCATGACGACCCAATTGATACGCTTGTCCCTTGTAGAAATAGGTATTGTCTTTTAGTCCGCCAACAATGGGGAATAAAACCGGACTAAACTTTCCCCAGTAAGCAGGATCACCGCTCCAGAGGTATTCAAGATTCAGGTCTTTTCTGTACAGACTTTGTAACTCAGCACCTTTTTCAGCAATGGAGATGCGCAGCAGATCATGCTCCAGTTGTATCATAGTTATCAGGATTCAGATTCTTCAATTTTTTCATCCACCGCGTTGGCAAACAAACGCATACTCATTTTCTTGAGCGGATTTTGTCTGGCATCTGCATAACCCATGCGCTGACGAATGATATCAATACAAGTGTAAGTTGCTTCCAGGAATGATGTGTGATCTGCTTTTCCTTTTCCGGCAATGTCAAATGCTGTTCCGTGATCAGGACTAGTGCGTACCACAGGCAGGCCTGCAGTATAATTCACGCCTTCGCCGATTGCGAGCGATTTGAATGGAATCAATCCCTGATCATGGTACATGGCTAGCACTGCATCAAATCTTTCATGCTGACCACGTGCAAAGAATGCATCAGCGCTGTATGGCCCAAACACCATGATATGTTGTTTGCTTTCTTTGATAGCTGGTTTGATCACTGATTCCTCTTCGTTACCAATCAACCCTTCATCGCCTGAATGTGGGTTCATGCCCAGCACAGCAATTCTTGGTTTGTCAATGCCAAAATCTTTCTGCAAACTGCTGTGGATGATTTTGAGTTTACTGATAATGGCTTCCTTGGTAATATGCTTGCCCAATTCCGCAACTGGTACATGCTCAGTTACCAAACCTACACGCATATTAGGTGCAGTCATCAGCATGGCCACATCATTTGCACCAAAGAAATCTTTTAGGAAAGGTGTATGGCCACTGTAGCTGAAATCAGCTGATTGTACATTCTTTTTATGGATAGGGGCTGTAACCAAACCTTGAATTTGTCCGTCTTTCAAAGCCTGTGCAGCAGCACGCAAAGAAATGATGGCATATTTACCACCAAGCTCATTTAGCTGTCCCGGCGTAATAGCCACTTCTTCTTCCCAGCAGTTCACAATATTGATCTGTTTGGGATTGATGCGTGACGCATCTTTTGAGCTGGCATAGTTCAGGTTGATATCGGCCAGACTTTTGCGATAGAAATTGATGCTTTTATTGCTGGCAAAAACCACCGGCGTGCAAATATCCAGTATGCGGTTATCAGACAGGGTTTTGATGATCATTTCAATACCAATGCCGTTCAGGTCGCCACAGGAAAATCCAATCACCGGCCTTTGCAAATCGTTACTCATGTTGCTTGATTATTGGGTAAAAATAAGCATTATCAACTGTTTGGCAGGGCTATACCGGTCAAAACAGTAGTTTTGCGCCATGCAATACACCCTCAAAAAATCACTGGGTCAACATTTCCTGAAAGACGATAGTGTTTGTGTGCGCATCGTGGAGGCTTTACAGCAAGAAAACTACCATCAATTACTGGAAGTAGGCCCGGGTGGGGGAGCATTAACCAAGCACCTGTTACAGCTGGAGAATATAGAGTTGAAGGCTGTTGAACTGGATGCAGAGAAAATAGCTTATCTCGAACACCATTTTCCAGCCATTACTGGTAAGCTCATTCATCAAAGCTTTCTGGACATTGATCCTCCATTTCAAGACAGTTTCATCATCGTGGGCAATTTCCCTTACAATATCTCCTCGCAGATTGTATTCAAGATGCTTGATTGGAAAGACCAGGTACCTGTGATGATTGGGATGTTTCAGAAAGAAGTAGCACAAAGAATTGCAGCCAAGCCGGGTTCAAAAGTATATGGGGTAATCAGTGTATTGGTGCAAGCATTCTATGCAACTGAATATTTGTTTGATGTGCCTGCTGAGGCATTCAATCCTCCACCCAAAGTAGTGAGTGGGGTAATTAAACTGCGCAGAAAGGAAGTGGCGCTTGATGTGAAATCAGAAAAGCATTTTCGAAATCTGGTGAAGACTGCTTTCAATCAACGTAGAAAGACTTTACGCAATGCGGTAAAAACATTGTTTGATGCAACTGTTTTGGAAGATCCTTTGTTTAATCTGCGTGCAGAGCAATTGAGCATTGAGCAATTTGCGGCACTCACCTTTCAAATGAATTATTGATGCAAGGCAAAGTGATCATAACGGCCAAAGCCCACCCAATGCTGGAAGAGAAACTGATACAGCAGGGTTTTGTGGTGGAATATGCGCCGACAATTACTTATGAGGAACTTATCGAAAAGATTGGTGATACGGTAGGTTTGATTGTGACAACTAGATTGAAAATTGATCGTGCGCTATTGGATAAAGCAGCTCAGTTGAAATGGATTGGGCGATTGGGTAGTGGCATGGAATTGATTGATGTGGCATACGCCGAAAGCAAAGGCATTCTTTGTGTGAGCAGTCCGGAAGGAAACCGACTCGCTGTTGCTGAGCATGCATTGGGTATGTTGCTTTCTTTGATGAATAAGCTGCACAGCAGTTATGATGAAGTGAAAGCGGGTAAATGGATTCGTGATGCCAATCGTGGGTTAGAGTTATCAGGTAGCACCGTGGGTATTATTGGCTATGGCAATACAGGCAGTGTTTTTGCGCAACTACTACAACCATTTCAGGTAACGGTATTAGCACATGACCGTTATCGGTTTGACTTTGCAAAGGACTATATCAGAGAATCAGGATTAGAACAAATTGCCCGCTATGCCGATGTGGTGAGTCTGCATCTTCCGCTAACTGCAGAGACAAAGCATTATGCCAATGATGCTTTTTTCGATAGCCTGGAACAACAGCCATTTTTCATCACTACCTGCAGAGGAAAAGTGACAGACACTGCAGCATTAATTCGTGCATTAGAGGGCGGAAAGATCAAAGGCGCGGCACTGGATGTTTTGGAAAATGAGCGATTAGAAACCTATTCATCAGAAGAACAAGCTCAATTGCAATGGCTTGTTAATCAGCCAAATGTGTTAATTACGCCCCATATTGCCGGGTATAGTCATCAAGCTTTTGAGCGCATGAGCCGGGTGGTTGTAGAGAAATTAGGGCTGGTCTGAAATTTGGCTTTCAAGTCGAATCCTCCTTATATTTGTCGCCTGCAACGCTGTAGTTCAATCTGCGGCGTTGTATTTTTTTTATCTCTTTTAAACCGAGTTGTATGAGTGAATACGTAACAAAAGAGACCTTCGAACGCATGAAGGAAGAGCTGCAGCGCATGAAAACAATCGATCGCCCTGCGGCATCACGTGCTATTGCAGAAGCCAGAGAAAAAGGCGATCTGAAAGAGAATGCAGAATACGATGCAGCCAAGGAAGCACAGGGTATGCTGGAGGCAAAGATCAAACAGCTGGAAGGGGTGATTGCCAATGCCAAGATTGTGGATACAACCACCATTGATACCAGCCGTGTGAGCATCCTCACTCGTGTAACCATCACGAATCTGGCAACAAAGAAAACGGTGACCTATCAGATTGTAGGCGAAAAAGAAGCCGATTTGAAAGCTGGTAAGATATCTGCATCATCACCTATTGGTAAGGGCCTGATGGGAAAGACAAAGGGTGAAGTGGCAGAAGTAAATGCGCCAACCGGTGTGATCAAGTTTAAAGTTGAAGACATTACGATCTAAACAGATTAGTGATAAAGTTTGTCGCATCCCATGCTTTTTAAAGTATGGGATGTTTTATTTTAGACTATGCATTCATTCGAGCTGATTGACTTAATTCCTGAAAAAAAATTCAAACGTTCGCGCTTCTGGAGCAGGTTGATTTATATTGTTTCAGCGGTGATATTGAGCAGTTTGTTTTTGTATCATCTTTATGAACTGTATACTAACGTTCCAGGTGCAAAGTACCGATGGATAATCTATATTTTTTACTTCGTTCTTTTGGTGAATTATTATCAGCAAGCAATTCATCCTAAACAAGTACGTAATAAGTTTTTAGTTAGCACAAATAGTATAACAGTGGATCAGCAGTTTGAGAAAGGGTTTACCCTTAGTTGGTCGGAAGTCGTGAAAGTACAGATGAATTTTTCAGCAATACGGTTATTTACAGATAGTAATCAGTATCAGGAATTTGATTCATCCAGGCTGGATACTGCACAAAAACAGTCTTTAAGAAAAATAATTTATACAATCGCTCAAGAAAAGCAAATTCCTTTAGAGATTCCTTCAGCAATAAAAGATAACTTGCTGCAATAAGTCAGTAGCATGAGCATTTTTACCAAAATCATTGCAGGAGAAATTCCTTCTTATAAGATTGCAGAGAGCGATCTTTTCTATGCATTTCTGGATATATTTCCTTGCGCAGACGGACATGTACTGGTTGTGCCTAAGCAAGAAACAGATAAGCTATTTGATCTGCCAGCTGAATACTTAGACGGGATTTTGACTTTTGCGCAACCTATTGCTAAGGCCATTGAAAAAGCATTCGGCTATCAGCGGGTGAATATTATGACAGTGGGTTTTGAAGTGCCGCATGCCCATATTCATCTTTTGCCTATGAATGGAATGGAAGATATGCAGATACTCAGCAGAAAAACAAAGCCAAGTCCTGAGCACCTGAAAATGGTACAGGAGAAAATTCTGGCTGCAATGCAATAAGTCATGTGGTATCCTGTACGCACACCTGCCTTATTTCGATGGATCTATCCTTCACTGGAGTGGATAGGCAATGCTGCGGATAAAACCATTTACCTAACATTCGATGATGGGCCGCATCCTGTTGCTACAGCTTTTGTTGTAGATCTATTGAAGCAGTACCAGATAAAAGCAACTTTCTTTTGCATTGGTAAAAATGTGCAACGTTATCCGGAGATCTATAAACGTATTTTGACTGAGGGGCATCAGATAGGGAATCATACACAAGACCACCGCAATGGATGGAAAACGAGTAAGGAAGATTATCTCAACAATATTTTTACTGCAGCACAATTGATTGATGCGAATCTGTTCCGTCCACCTTATGGCAGAATCACCCGCGCCCAGATTAAAGCGGTACAGCAGCAATTTGCATATCGCATCATTATGTGGGATGTGCTAAGTGGAGATTTTGATACAGCACTAACCCCTGAGCAATGCTGGCAACAAGTAAAAAGCGCTACGCGTCCTGGAAGTATCATTGTGTTTCATGATAGTGAAAAAGCATGGCCACGCTTGCAAGTTGCATTGCCCAAAACCATCGAATATTTTCTGGAAAAAGGCTATCGGTTTGGATTGGTGTAAAAAAAATTGGCCAGGGTAGAAACCCCAGCCCGTTTTTAATCCGTACCCTATGAAAACAATCTTTCAGCACATATCCGTGCTATCGGTCTACAATTATGCTAGATGGGTTAGTAAGTACATTTTCTTAGCCTGGTTTTCACGCAAGCTGCATCCATATTTGCTTTCGCAAGTGGTACTGTATATAAACGGGTAAGGGAGGAAATTATTTTTTAGCAGCAGGAAAAAATTCTGCGATTTTCAACTTAATGCGCTAAAAAACAGCATTTTGCAGGATGCAATTGATCGACACCCATTGTCATATTTATTTGGATGCTTTTGATGCTGATAGGGCAGCAATGCTGGAACGTGCAGCCCAGCAGGGCATTAGTCGTTTTTACTTGCCAGCAATAGATAGCGCCACACATGATGCCATGATTCAGCTGGGCGATGCTTATCCGGACCGTTGCATACCAATGATGGGTTTACACCCCTGTTCTGTGAAAGGAGATTACCAAAAGGAGTTGGGCATTGTAGAAGAATGGATGAATCGACGGGATTTCGTGGCGATAGGAGAGATTGGTTTGGATTTTTATTGGGATAAAACCTTTGTACAAGAGCAGCATTTTGCTTTTGAACAGCAAATGCAATGGGCATTAGATAAAAACTTGCCCATTGTGATTCATACCCGCAACGCCATGCAGGAAACCATCAATGCCGTACAGCCTTTTGCCAAGAAAGGACTGAGGGGTATTTTTCACTGTTTCAGTGGCAGCTTTGAATCTGCACAGCAAATCACCAGAATGGGTTTTTATTTGGGCATCGGTGGTGTACTCACGTATAAGAATGCTGGACTACCTGCTGCTTTAGAACAAATTGGCCTGGAGTGGATGGTATTGGAAACGGATGCGCCCTATCTTACGCCCGTTCCTTTCAGAGGCAAGCGCAATGAGCCTGCTTATTTGGAACATGTTGTTGCCAAACTTGCTGAAACAAAGGGTGTTTCCATGGAAGAAGTAGCCGCTGTTACCACTTCAAACGCCCAAAAAATCTTCCAAAAGACCGATTGAACCTGTATTTTTGCAGCCCTTTTGGAGACGTGTCCGAGTGGTTGAAGGAGCACGCCTGGAAAGTGTGTATACGGGAAACTGTATCGCGAGTTCGAATCTCGCCGTCTCCGCAAAGCAAACCGACTGAAAGTCGGTTTTTTTATGCACAAGCAGGTCAAGCTTGCTTGATCCTGCGAAGGGCATAAAAAAACCAATGCGCAGCATTAAGGTTTGCTTTAGCTACCCCCCTCTGATCAGCGCGCCGCAGGCGCGCTAACCTCGCAAGTGATTTTGTTCGGAAAGGGCATGAAAAAATCAATGCGCAGCATTTCGGTTTGCTTTGATACCCCTCAACCTACGCTAAAGCTTCGGTTGACAAGCCATCCTGATCAGCGCGCCGGAGGCGCGCTAACCTCCAACCTGCGCCAAGGCTTCGGTTGGTAAACGCACAAAGTTTGCTTACATCCGGGAAGGGCATGAAAAAACCAATGCGCAGTATTGTTTTTTAGCCAATAACTCGCCGCTTTTGTTCGCTCAGGTCTCAGCAGATTCCAACCTCATTTCCCTAACTTTAAAGCCATGCAACACGTCATTGTTATTGGCGGCGGTATCGTGGGTTTAAGCAGCGCTTATTACCTGCGTCAGGCTGGCTACGAAGTAACCCTTATCGACAAAAATGATTTATCCGATAACTGCTCTTACGGCAATGCAGGTTATGTATGCCCCAGCCATTTTATTCCACTGGCAACACCGGGTATTGTCAAAAAAGGGTTGAAATGGATGTGGAATAGTCGCAGCCCATTTTATATCCAACCCAGACTCAGCAAAAGTTTGATCAGTTGGGGATTACAATTCATGCGTTCAGCAACACCGGAGCATGTGCGCAATGCAGGTATTCCGCTACGCGATATTGCGATACTGAGTAAGAAAATGTATGAGAGTTGGATTGGTCAGCCGGGTTTTGATTTTGCTTATGAACAGAAAGGGTTACTCGAGATTTTTCAAACAGAGGAAGCGGCGCATCATGCAGCAGAAACAGTTGCGCGTGCTCATGAATTGGGATTGAGTGATACTGCTTTGATAAGCGCAGCTGAAGTAAAAGCACTGGAGCCACATATTCGCATGGAAGCTGCCGGTGCTATCTGGTTTAAGTGCGATGCACATTTGTATCCACCCAAAGTAATGAAGCAACTGATTGCTGTACTGAAAGCACAAGGAGTACATTTTGTACTGAATGAAGCAGTCATTGATTTTGATATTCGTCAGCACACAATTAAAGCGGTGAAAACAGATCGTTCTGTTTATACAGCTGATCATGTGGTATTGGCAGCTGGTAGTTGGAGCAGAGAGTTGGCAGAAAAGATTCGGTTGCGTATGCCCTTGGTAGGTGGCAGGGGATATTCTATCACAACAGAAGATCCCAAGTTTCGCATTAACTATCCTGCGGTGTTTGTAGAATCACGCATTGCGCTCACGCCGATGGATGGTAACAAAACACGTTTCGGTGGTACGATGGAAATCACTGCTACCAATACACCACCACGCTTGCAACGGGTACAAGGTATCATCGATGGTGTTAAGCGTTTTTATCCTGAATTCGATATTCCCATGCCAGAGCCCGATAAAGTGTGGTATGGATTTCGTCCCTGCTCTGCAGATGGTTTGCCATACATTGGTAAAGCTGGTCAATACAAAAATTTTGTCGTTGCAACAGGACATTCCATGCTGGGTATGAGCTTGGGTGCAGGTACCGGAAAACTCGTGCAGGAGCTGATTACAGGCGAGCCATTGAGCATGGATATCACGCCATTTGATCCAAACAGATTTGCTTAAACTTAAAACAGAATACAATGTCTTTTGAATGGAAAGGTGTTTTCCCTGCACTTACAACCAAGTTCACAACAGATGATCAACTCGATCTTCCTTTGTTTGAAAAAAACTTACAAGCACAATTGGCTGCAGGTGTAGAAGGCATCATTCTTGGCGGCACATTGGGCGAATCAAGTGTACTTACGAATGATGAAAAAGAACGATTGGTGAAATTTGCAGTAGAGAAAACAGCAGGTAAAGTGCCTGTTGTGTTGAATATCGCAGAAGGTGCTACACGCGAAGCATTGGTGCAAGCAGCAAATGCAGCCAGCTGGGGTGCACGTGGTTTGATGGTGTTGCCGCCTATGCGGTACAAAACCGATCATCGCGAAACTGTGCAATGGTTTAAGACCATCGCTGCATCAACATCTTTGCCTATCATGATTTACAATAATCCAGTCGACTATAAGACAGAAGTTACACTGGATATGTTTGATGAATTACAATCCTGCACCAATATCCAAGCAGTAAAAGAATCAACACGCGATGTGTCGAATGTTACACGTATGCTCAATCGTTTTGGACAGCGCTATAAAATTCTTTGTGGTGTAGATACTTTAGCAATGGAAGAATTGGTGATGGGTGCCCATGGTTGGGTAGCCGGATTGGTTTGTGCTTTTCCAAAGGAAACAGTTGCTGTATATGAGTTGATACAGCAAGGTAAAATCGCAGAAGCTGCTGCCATTTATCGTTGGTTCCTGCCTTTACTGGAATTGGATATTCATCCCAAGTTGGTGCAATACATTAAATTAGCAGAACAAGAAGCAGGTATTGGCAGTGAACATGTTCGTGCACCACGTTTAACCTTAGCAGGTACAGAACGCGAACAAATTCTGCGCATCATTCATACAGGATTGGCGAATCGCCCCAAATTGTAAACATGGAGATTACTTATACAAAGCCAGCATCGGTAAATGGTTTGATGGAAGCGGCGTGGGAAGCATTTGCTGTGTACCGACAAACTTCTTTGCAAACCCGTGCTGAATTGATGCGAGAGATTGCCCTTCAATTGGAAGCACTCGGTGATGCATGGCTTCATACTGCGATGGAAGAAACCCACTTGCCTGAGGCAAGACTAAGAGGTGAGCGTGCACGTACCATCTTTCAATTGAATAGTTATGCGGATGCTTGCGAGCGTGGCGATTGGTTGGAAGCTTGTATTGATACAGCCATCCCGGATAAAGCCCCACCCAAACCAGATCTGCGCAAGATGCGCGTGGGCATTGGTCCGGTCTTGGTCTTCGGTGCCAGCAATTTTCCTTACGCCTATTCTACTGCAGGTGGTGATACGGCAACGGCATTGGCTGCTGGTTGTCCGGTTATAGTGAAAGCGCATCCTGCACATCCAAGAACATCTACGATGGCTGCTGCAGCAATTGCCACTGCAGTGGAGAAAATGCAATTACCCGCAGCAGTATTCACGCATGTGCATGATGATGGTTTAGCCACTACGCATGCGCTGATTCAACATCATTATACAAAAGCCGTAGGCTTTACTGGTTCTTATCAAGGTGGTAAAGCCATTTTCGATATGGCCAATCAGCGCAAAGAACCGATTCCTGTATTCGCAGAAATGGGTAGTATCAATCCAGTTTTTCTGTTTCCTGAAAAGCTAGCTTCAGAAGCCGCTACAATTGCGCAGATGTATGCTGGCTCTATTACGCTGGGTATGGGACAATTCTGTACGAATCCCGGACTCATCATTGGTATCGCTTCTCCCGCTTTGAATGAATTCATCCAAACCTTAGGTAAAGCTATTGAGCAAGTAGCGCCAGCGCCAATGTTGCATGCTGGGATTGCGGCCAACTATGAAAAGAATCGCTTGACTGCATTAGGTGTAACAGGTGTAACAGTAGCAACAGCTGCTGTATCCAACGAAGATGGTTTATTGCCGATGCCAACAATCGCCACCACAAGTGCTACCAATTTCCTGGCGCAACCACAATTGCAAGAAGAAGTCTTTGGGCCTTATTCACTGGTAGTACAATGTGCTGATATGAATGAAATGCTGGCTGTTGCGAACCAAATACACGGACAATTAACCGCCACTTGTATGGCAACAGAAGCTGAAGCTGCAAATAGCACTGAACTAATTCAGCAAATACAACAATTGTGCGGACGCATCATTTTCAACGGTGTACCAACAGGCGTGGAAGTCTGTTTGAGTATGCAGCATGGCGGACCATTCCCTGCATCTACTGATAGTCGCTTTGGCTCTGTGGGCGCTGATGGGATAAAACGTTTCTCACGTCCAATTGCATTTCAGAATTGGCCGGATGCTTTATTGCCCGATGCTTTGAAGCGAGTTAATCCATTAAACATCTGGCGTACGGTGAACGATCAACTCACCAAAGCACCGGCTTGATTGGGTGTACTGTCTTTCTGAAAACTGAAATACGCAGTCGCAATGGTGGAAACAATCAGATAAGCAGCAATAACATAGAGTGCCCATGCTGCAAAAGCGCTTATACCAAACCAATCACCTTGCGCAATGAGCAAGTATGCAGCAAAACCATTTTTAATGATTTCCCAATAAATGGCATTGCGGTTTCTATCCATCAGTTCTGTAAGGCTGTAGACACTGAGAAAAATAAAAGCGCCATATAAGAACATACCCGGACTACCAATCTGTGCAATATTACCAAACAGGTAACTGATGAAAAGTAGTAGGGCAACTAGTTGTATCCAAAGCCACGCGTGTAATGCTGTAGAGCCTTTGGTATCGTATTTATCGAAGTGATAAACATCATCAATCTTGTACACAGGATATTTTTCTGCAACATCAGCAGGTCTCCAGCCGGTAGGCATTAACCAGATGCGGAACTTGTCCTTCCAGCTTTTCGTTCTCCATGCATCACTAATCAGCAACCATAAATGCTGAAAATTAATCTTGATTGGGTTCCAAGTTCTTGCTGGTCGGGTAATACCATAGACAGGTGGTACATCTGGTTTTTCTTCCTGAAACGTGCCAAAGAGCTTATCCCAAAAAATAAAAATCTGTGCATAGTTTTTATCAATGTACTCCGGATTGATAGCATGGTGCACACGATGATGAGAAGGTGTTACAATGATGTGTTCCAGAAAGCCCATTCGATCAATATGCTGTGTATGATACCAGAACTGTGCAAATAGATGCAGCGGTGCTACAATCGCTACTACTTTCGCATCAACACCTAACAAAGCTGCGGGCAGCAAAAGGAATGCAAAAATGCGCACGAATACAGAAATACTCTGCCGCAACGCACAGGCAAGATTGAATTCTTCACTGCTATGGTGAATGATGTGGTTGTTCCAGAAAAAATTATAGGTATGGGCAATGCGGTGTGTCCAGTAACCAGCAAAATCTAAGGCCATGAAGGCAATCAAGTAAGTAAGCCAAGTGGATTCAATGGTTACAATGCGCAGATGCTCTACCATCCACTGATAAGAGAGGATAGCCACACTCAAACCCAGCACATCTTTGGTTACGTTGGTGACGCCGGAAGTCAAGCTAGAGATCATATCCATATTCCGAACGGTATCCTTACCTTTCCACCAGCCATACCATTTCTCCAACAAAACCAGTGCGAGAAAAGCGGGCATGGCAATTAGTAGTATGCGGCCATAGGTTTCCATACTGCAAGCAAATTTTCTCAAATGTAAATGGATTTTGCTTATGCCTTTTCAAGCAGCGACCCTTCCTTTTGATGCACAGGGCAGATTTGGTTCTAAAGCCAGGAGTGGTCATGTCTTTTATTGCATTGATGCCCATACTTGCGGTAATCCGGTGAGGGTAGTGGCTGCTGGCGGACCAACGCTCGAAGGGCATACCATGAGCGAAAAAAGACAGCATTTTTTGCGCGAGTATGATTGGATCAGAAAAGGGTTGATGTTTGAACCACGCGGGCATGATATGATGAGTGGCAGTATACTCTATCCGCCACATGATCCCCAGAATGATGTGGCAGTCTTGTTTATAGAAACCAGTGGCTGCTTGCCTATGTGTGGACATGGTACCATTGGTACGATTACTATTGCCATTGAAGAAGGATTGATACAACCGAAAACACCGGGCATTGTGCGCATGGAAGCGCCAGCCGGTTTGGTGATGATTCGATACAAGCAGGAAGCGGGAAAAGTTGTATCCGTTCAATTAACCAATGTGCCGGCCTATCTGGCTGCAGAAAAGATTATTGCGCATTGTCCGGATTTAGGTGAGCTAACCTTAGATGTAGCGTATGGGGGAAATTTCTATGCCATTGTAGATGTGCAACCGCACTTCAAAGGATTGGAACATTATAGCGCTGATCAATTGGTTGCTTGGGCTAGAGCATTGAGAAAGAATATCAATGCACATTATAGTTTTGTGCATCCTGATGATCCTACGATCAATGGCTGCTCACACATTTTGTGGACAGGCAAAACGATTGATGCGAACTCAACTGCACGTAATGCCGTGTTTTATGGCGATAAAGCAATAGATAGAAGTCCCTGCGGAACAGGCACATCAGCACGTATGGCACAATGGTACACGAAGGGACAATTAAAAGCAGGCGATGTGTTTGTGCATGAAAGCATTATTGGTAGTAAGTTCAATGGAACAATTGCGGAAGAAACCAGTATTGCAGGTAAGCCTGCGATCAGACCGGCAATAGAAGGTTGGGCAAAGATTTACGGCTATAATACCATCAGCATAGATCCAACGGATGATCCTTATGCGCATGGATTTCAGGTAATTTAAGCGTCTTCATTACCGGGGACTTCAGTCCCCGGAGAAAGTAAGTAACCTTATATATTGTTGAATTACCAATTATTCATCTGCTCAGGCACTACGCGTTCAGCAAATTCTGGTTTGCGGTTTTTCCATTCAGGGTCGTAAGAAACAAACCAGCTCAGCCAAAGGCTTCTGGATAGGCGCATCAGTAAGGGTTGAATGAGAATCAACAAGGTAATACTTGCGCCAAGCCAATAAAAAATTCGATTATCATCAATATCGAATGTCATGCCGATTAATACTTTCCAAGCAACAAATGTAGATACCATAAATGCTACTGATAGCGCATAACTCACATAGCCTGTTCCATAGTAGAAGCCTACTTCAATTTCAGTAGGTTGCTCACAGACTGGGCAATTGGCATGCATTTCCGTGTTGTGCTTAAGATCATAGGCATTTTGTGATTTGAAAATATGCCCCTGTCTGCAGCGCGGACATTTGTTCTGCAAAACGCTAGTAAGGTATAATGGTCGTTTATTTGTGCTCATGTTCAAAGGGTTGCCTGCAAGTTAAGGTCGTATCAAATACCATTGATCACTTGTTCAAGCTGATTGGCTTGAACCACACCTGATTTCCTCCACTTAACTTCTCCTTTATGAAAGACCATCAAAGTAGGAACACCCTGGATTTGGTAATTCGCAGCTACTTGTGGGTTCTTGTCCACATCAATCTTTATGATTCTTGCTTTATCGCCAATTCTGTCACGTAGATTTTCCAGAATCGGTTGCATCATTTTACAAGGACCGCACCAGGTAGCAAAAAAGTCTACCAGTACAGGTGTATCCCCCTTGATAATATCGGCAAAGGTTTCTTTTTGGGTTGACATAGGTTGGAGATTTTAGAGTTCAGTGAATTCTACTTCATCAGCAGCGCTTGTGCTTCGGGCCGGACGTCTTGGTGTCATCGGTACACCACAACTACCATTGTAGCCGCATCCACTTTGCGTGATGGAGGCATAAATACCTACACCAATCCAGGCAAAACCGAAGATAGCAGGTGTCCAGTCCTTAAACTCCCAACCAGTCCACACAAATAGGATACCTGCTATTAATCGGATCACCAAAACGAAATCTATCTTTTGCAGTATTCTTTCCATGATTAGGCAATTTGACGTTCCAGACTATTCCATGGTCCACCATTATAAGCTTCAATACCGGCTTGCTTCAGTACGCCAATGGCCATACCACTTCTGTTGCCGCTTCGGCACACCGTAATTACTGGTTTATTTTTCTTCTTGAGTTCGGCAGTTTTTTGTGTCAAGACCTGCAGTGGGATATTGATTGAACCCTTGATATGTCCAGACCTGAATTCTTCAGCAGTACGTACATCTACGATTACTGCGCCATTCTCATACAATGCTTTTAACTGTGCTGCTGCCTTGGCACCTCCGCCGAATAAAATATCTAGTAAGCCCATGTGTTTGATTTTGATACAAAAATGCAGTCTCAAATAGGCTTATCCGGTGACTAATGTTACAGACCCAGTAATTAGCGGATAGTTAACAGTTCAATGAAGTTTCTGTGCAGCTTTAGCATGCCTCTTTGCTCCATTTTTTTGAGTAGTCTGGATATCACTTCTCTCGAAGAATTGAGCTCATCAGCAATCTGCTGATGCGAGAGCTGCACAATACGAACCTGGTTTACTTCTGCATGGCGTTTAAGGTAAAACTCCAGACGCTCATCCATGTTGCGGAATGCTACCTGATCCACCAGCGTAAGCATTTCTTCAAAACGATTTCGATAGGTTTCGAGTACAAAATAATACCATGTTTTGTACTTGCTCATCCACTCATCCATGTATTGCAATGGGATACTCAATAGGATAGTGTCTTCCATTGCAACGGCTGTAATCTCACTCGCTTCCATTTTTGCAGCACAGATGATTGAGAGCGCACAAGCTTCACCGGGTTTGATGTAATACATCAGGAATTCGCCCCCTTCTTCATTTTCGCGAAACACTTTAATGATTCCATCAAGCACCAACATGGTGCTTTTCATATACTGTCCGGTGCGCATGATAACTTCACCGGCCTTGGCTTCTCGAATAGTGCCTTCAGCGCTTAATTCATCTATCAGGTTAGGCTCAAACTGCGGAAAGAGTTGTTGTAATTTGTTCATGATATTCTTGCTCAGGGTTCCAGTATTTTTTCCATTTGCATGCTGCGCGATCCTTTGATCAGCAGATAACTATTCTCGGGCGATAAATCTTTCAGCCATGCTTTTGCTTCCAATGAATTGTGTAGATAGGTAAAGTTGTGCAACACCTTACTAAAATCACCTCCAACCAAAACCACATGATCCCAAGAATATTGTGCAATCAAATCGGCGATAGCTTGATGCTCTGCCACACTTTCTTCACCCAATTCCATCATGCCGCCTAACAAGATAATCTTGTTGTCTGCATGTAATTTGGCAAAATTTTCAATCGCCAGCTTCACGCTACTGGGGTTGGCATTGTATGCGTCTAAAATGATTTTATTGCTGCCCCGCTCTACCAGCTGCGATCTGCTGTTAGAGGGTGTATAGCTTTCAATAGCAGCAATTATTTTTTCTTCGGGTACACCAAGATGTTTACCTACTGTTAATGCACACAATACATTTGGTAGGTTATAGCTGCCTACCAATTGCGTTTTCACAAGGTTGGTTGATAAGCCCTCCGTGATGCTGACTTCCAGGAAAGGCTCGCTGATAGCTACTTGTCCTTGCACCAATCCGCTGGCTGTGCCATAGCGAACAACATGCGGAATGCCTGCACTCATTTGTTGCAGATAATCATAATCATCAAAGAGAAAAACAGTACCGTTATTGCTGCGCAGAAAATCATACAACTCACCCTTTCCTTTTCGCACACCTTCAATACCGCCAAAACCTTCCAGATGCGCTTTGCCACAATTGGTAATAATGCCATGTGTGGGAGCAGTGTAACTGCAATAGCTTTCAATTTCTTTCTGGTGATTAGCACCCATTTCCACTACGGCAATTGCAGCATCAGGTTGAATCGATAGCAATGTTAATGGCACACCAATATGATTATTGAGATTGCCTTTGGTGGTATATGTTTTAAAATGGCTCGATAGCACAGCATGCACCAATTCTTTGGTAGTGGTTTTGCCATTACTACCAGTGATGGCAATAACAGGTATGCCCAATTGCTGACGATGATATAAAGCCAATGCTTGTAAAGTGCTCAGCACATCGGCTACCACAATAACCTGTGGGTGGGGCAGGGCTAATGCCTCATCAACGATTGCATAAGCAGCGCCTTTTTCCAAGGCCTGTAGCGCAAACTGGTTGCCATTGAAATTTGCACCCTTTAAGGCAAAATACAAATCGCCGGGCTGTAGTTTTCTGGTATCCGTTTGTACAGAAGGGTATTGACGAAAGATTTGGTATAAACTTGAGATATCCAAAGCTGATGGTTTATTCAAAGATAACGGTAAACAAAAACCCCCGCAATGCTGCGGGGATTAATAAGCCGCCGCAGGGTCTTCCGCGCAGTGGAGACCCTGGGCTGTTTAGGATGATAAAGAGATATCTTGGAGTTCCATATATGTGGTTACGGGATAGATGCCGGACTGTCCAGTAAAATAATATTTGGCAGAACTGTGCATATACTCCTCCGGCGACAGACACTGTAAGCTTGCTTTTCTGCAGGGATTATTATGTATGTACTCGGTTTTCTGTCTTATAAAATGTTGTGTTTTGCATTCTTTGATATCAAACGAACGCATAAATATCCTATGCAGCTGTCCCTTTCTTTGATCCTGAGAAGAAACAGCATTTGCTAATTGGTCAAGTAAGGCGGTATGATGATGTTGCTTAAGCAGTTGAATCAATTGATATGCGATAAATCGCTTGCCATTTCCAATAATTTTGTTGATGGATGTTTCTGTCTGAATAAATGCAATAATCACATGTACGTGATTGGGCATGATCACATAAGATACGATGCGATGTCCTTTTTGCTTAAGTGTATCAAACCATTTATAGACAGTAGCATATCCATTGGTTATTTGGAATAAAGGGATCCACTTATAACAGGTAAAAGTGATAAAGTAAACACCATTACTTTCGTCGATAGTAGTTTTTACACTCATTATTCTAAATTTCTTTCATTAGACATGAATGAAAAAATGGCTCATATAACTATCTTCTATCAAGAACCCGCCGCGGGGGTCTTCCGCGAAGCGGAGACACTGGACTATGATAATGTGCGATGATTAATTGAACAGGGTCCACTTCGTGAGACCCCGCTCAACACAAACAAAAACCCCCGCAATGCTGCGGGGGTTCGAATATTGAGCATCAAAGATTATCGCTTCTGATTGCGCTTAGGGAAATCATATCCACCCCTGTTCTTGGAGGACAGGCCTTCAGATCCACCTAAATGACTCATGGCACAACGGAAACCAATGGTACTGCTGCTCTGATCTTCTTCTAAGAAACGGCGAGTACCGGGGCTCATCCAATAAGCCATATCATTCCAGCTACCACCCTTGTACACGCGTGATTTATCAGAAATCAAGGTAGTGATACCATAGTTGTAGAATGCATTACTTACTGTATCACCATCCATGTAGTTAACAGCATAGGAACGTTGGTAGTTACGTCTGTCGCGCAGAGCAGAATCTTTTTCTACTTTCATCTGAATACGACCTTTGGCATCACGTAAGTTACCCTGGCCACCGCTCATATCAACTTGCTTAAATACGTTACCGCGGAAAGGATTCAGGTCGTCATTATCCAAGTTAGACATTGGTCTGTAAATATCATATACCCACTCACTCACGTTACCACTCATATTATACAAACCAAATCCATTGGGTGCGAAAGAAGATACTTCAGAAGTGTAAGGAGCATTATCGTTCAAGCCACCTGCAACACCCATGTAGTCACCGGCACCACGCTTAAAGTTCGCCATAAATGCACCCTGCACATTGCTCTTTCTCACATAACGAATATTGTCGAAGCCTTCATTCTTCCATGCATAAATCTGCTTGTTAGAAATCACTTCTTCACCGCGTGATTTTCTGTTGAACTTACGTTGTGGGTTTTCCATCAACAAGCCATAAGCAGCATATTCCCACTCAGCTTCTGTTGGCAAACGATAATCACCAAACAGAATACCATCTTCCATCTTCACATAGGTTCTAGGTCTGCCCTGTACATCTTTCAACGGATTGCTTTTAGAACGGGCACCTTTACCAGGCGTTGCCTGATATTCACCCATCAAATAAGACTTGGTATTGAAGTTGTTCTGGCCTGCACCTTGCATGGTTTGCTTTACCTGCGATTTTGGATCGAGGAACTGCTTTTCCATTAAAGTGCGCTCATTCACACGGTCAGTACGCCATTTACAGAAATCATCTGCTTGTCTCCAGCTAATACCAACCACAGGGTAGTAGTTGAAAGCCGGGTGACGGAAATAAAATTCTACGTAAGGCTCGTTATAAGATAATTCACTACGCCATACCAAGGTATCCGGTTTGGCTTCGTCTACGATGGAGTCCATACCGGCACCACCAAATACGTTTTCCAGCCAATAGATATACTCACGGTAGTGTACGTTGGCAATTTCTGTTCTGTCGATAAAGAAAGAAGGCACTGTCATACGGCGGGGAACATTGTTCCAGTCGCCCATCACGTCTTCCTGATTAGCGCCCATGGTAAAAGTACCGCCCTGAACAAACACGAGACCGGGTGCAGCTTTTACATCCTTGGGCTTGGGTACATAAAAGCTACCCATGTTTTTATCGTTGTAATTCCAGCCAGTAACATCAGACTGCGGCTTTTTCTTTTTCATCATTTTACATGATGTACCCGCGCCTGCAAGGGCTGCCAGTAACACAAATAATCCGATTTTTCTCAGCTTCAGCATGTACATGGATTAAGATATTGAATAGATACCTGTGTGTTTAAATGTGTGGATGCGAATATAGCTAATTGATGCTTAGTCTTTTGTTAAATGGCCGCCCGAATGTTACGAAAATCCTAATTTGAGCCGCGCAGCTGCCTAATAACGTAGCAACGCCCCGGCTTATTTTTGAATCTCCAGATATGATGCGGATTTTCAGTCTTTTTTGGTGCTTTTTTTTGCTCATTAGCGGGTTTAGTCCGCTCAATGCCCAGCGCAGCTACGCTAGCCAGTCGGTTTTGGCTACTGGTAACTGGTATAAATTGGGCATTCTACAGGAAGGGATGTACAAAATTGACTTGGCTCAACTCTCCAGTCTTGGTATATCCGGAAGCAGTATCAGCAGTAATACCATCAGACTGTATAGTCGGCAAGGCTTCCTGATTCCTGAAGCCAATCAGGCCCCAAGACCAGATGACCTAACCGAGCTGGCTATAGAAATTGTAGACGGAGGCGATGGGGTACTCAACGGACAGGACTATATCCTTTTTTACGGACAATCGCCGCATAAGTGGTTGAAAGACAGTCTGAATCAGCGATTCAATCACCAGAAAAACCCTTATGGGGATACCACATTTGTGTATTTGACTTTGGGCGGACAAGGCAGGAGAGTGGAAACTGCCGCTAACGCAAACCCAACGGTTAACGTGAACACTTACTGGGAACGCCACTTCTATGAGAATGATCAAACCAATTTTCTAAATAGCGGTCGGGAATGGTTTGGAGAGAGTTTCAGCACGGTTGCCGGACAAACCAGCCGCAATTTCACGGTGAACTTGCCTAACCTGCTCGCCAATAGCAACGCATTCATCACTAGCAGCATGGCTGCCAGGAGTGTGGGTAGTGTGCCTAATTTCACTGTGCAAGTAAACGGACAAACCCGACAGCAGATCAATCTGGCAGCTATTTCTGGAGGATTTTTAGATGCTTTCGCCACCAGCGCTACGCAGACAAACACATTCGCTGTACCGGGTACAAACTTGAGTTTGAGCTATGCATTTCAGGCAGGCAATAGCAATGCACAGGGCTGGCTCAATTGGTTTGAAATACAAGGTCCGGCTAGTTTACAGATGGGTAGTGCCACTCAATTATCGTTCCGCGACTGGTCATCGGTTGGTGCAAACGCCATAACGGGCTTTACATTAAATGGAGCGAATGCTATTACGCAGGTCTGGGAAATCACCGATCCATTCCAGCCTGTTCGAATGAATTCAACTGTTAACGGAACACAGCTTCGTTTCAATCGCGATGCATCTCGGTTGAGAGAATACATCGCTTTTCAACCAACCGGTTTGTTGACGCCTGTTGCATTGGGTCGAATCAATAACCAGAACCTGCACAATATCACTGCAGCAGATTACCTCATCATCACCCATCCCAGCTTGCTGGCAGAAGCCAATCGCTTAGCCGCTTTTCATCGGGAGAAATATCGCTATCGTGTGCATGTGGTGCAAACTGATCAGCTTTATCATGAGTTTGGTGGCGGCATGGCCGATCCTGCCGCGATACGCGATTTTGTGAAAATGTATTATGATCGCTTGCCAACAGACCGACCAAAATATTTGCTGCTCTTCGGCTCTGGATCATTTGATTACAAAAACCGAATACCCAACAATATCAATCTGGTGCCGGTTTATCAAAGTGCAAATGCATTGGATCCATTGATCAGCCATGTGTCAGATGATTTCTTTGGCTTACTCGATGATGCAGATGATGTGGCATTGACTTCGCCACCATCTTTATTAGATATTGGTATTGGTCGCATTCCAGCGCACAATGTTGCGGAGGCAAAAGTGATGGTCGATAAAATCATTCGCTACCATAGTGCAAATGCTTTGGGCGATTGGCGTACCAATCTTGTTTTTGTGGCAGATGATAAGGATGGTAACCTGCATTTGAATGATGCAGAGTCAATGACTACCATCAGCAACAATACGAATCCATTATTCCAGCCAAAGAAAATTTATCTAGATGCTTTTCCGCAAGTGAGTGGTAGCAGTGGTTCACGTTATCCTGCAGTGAATGATGCCATCGTGAATCAATTGTTCAATGGGGCTTTGTATTACAATTACACCGGTCATGGAAGCTATCAGCGATTAGCAGAAGAAGCCGTGTTTAGTCAGGATGAAGTGAGGAGATTACGCAATGCAGATAAGCTCCCTTTGTTCTTAACAGCTACCTGTGATTTTGCACCGCATGATGATCCAACAAAATCGTCTTTGGGCGATCAGGTTTTGATGGGCAACGAAAATGGTGCTATTGCCTTGATGACCACCACGCGTGTGGTGTTTGCTTACAGCAATCGCATCATGAATGAAAACTATTTACGCATCGCGCTAAAGCCTGATGCAAATGGGGTTTATCCAACCTTAGGTGATGCAGTGCGCATCGCTAAAAACCAGACCTATCAAGGATTTGGTGATGTGTTGAATAACAGAAAATTTACTTTATTAGGTGATCCTGCTATGCGACTTGGCTTTCCACAATACCAAATTCGATTAACAAAATTGAATGGCAATTCGCTAACGAATAATGATACACTCAAAGCATTGGAGCGCAATACATTTGAAGGAGAGATTGTGAATGCATCCGGACAAATCATCAACGATTTTAATGGTCAGCTTGCACCAGTAGTGTACGATAAAGCACAAGAAGTAAAAACAAGAGGTAATGATCCTGCCAGTCCGGTAACCAGTTTTTTAGCGCAAACTAGTGTGTTGTTCAAGGGTAATAGTACTGTAACGAATGGTAAGTTTCAGTTCAGTTTTGTGGTGCCCAAAGACATCAGCTATCAATCTGGTAAAGGGCGAATCAGTTTGTATGCGCAAAACAACCTTACTGATGCAGCTGGCGTGAATACAGACCTTTTCATCGGCGGTACTGCCGCAGCAGTGAATCCGGATAATGTTGGTCCCATGATTCGTGCCTGGCTGAATGATACACTCTTCCGATCAGGCGGACTCACCAATAACAGCCCGGTATTGTTACTTGATTTATTTGATCAATCGGGTATCAATACTTCCGGTACAGGTATTGGCCATGATATGGTTTTGGTGATTGATGGCGATGAGAAAAACAGTATTGTGCTGAACGGATTTTATACAGCTGCCCCCAATAGTTTTCAGCGTGGATTTGTGCGCTTTCCTATGCCTCTTTTATCGGAAGGCAAGCACAGTTTGCGCATCAAAGCCTGGGATGTGGTGAATAATTCATCAGAGATAACCATTACTTGTTGGGTAGGCAAATCGGGACAGTTGCAATTAGCAAAAGTGATGAATTTCCCCAATCCATTCAGGTATACCACCACGTTCAGTTTTGAGCACAATCGTCCTGAGAGAGACTTGCAGGTGCAGATAGCGGTATACAATACGCAGGGCCGATTGGTGAAGCAGATCAATCAGCAAGTGCGTTCGGCAGGTACCAGAAGCGTGCAAATTCAGTGGAATGGCACGGATGATCAGGGCAAAAAACTGGGTAGTGGAACTTATTTTTATCGTATTATTGTACAAGAGAATGATGAACAAGCCGGTACAACCGGTCAATTAATCCTATTTTAATCGACACGCTATCGATACAATTTCTACCTGACCAACACAAGCTGTTACTTTGCTTGTACGTTTATTGAACGTTAAATCGTGTTATGAAAAAAATCATGCTGGCTTTTGCCGGATTACTGGCAGGTGTAACATATACCTATGCACAGAACTCAATCAATATTGTCACTACTGCAGTGCCGTTTCTGCGTATTTCACCTGATGCGCGTGCGGGAGGTATGGGCGATCTGGGTATTGCCATCTCACCCGATGCCAATGCTGTTTTCTGGAATCAGGCAAAAATTCCCTTTGCCAAAAAATCAGGACAATTGGCATTAACCTATACGCCATGGTTGAAAGATCTTGGCTTGAATGATGTGTACCTGATGAGTGCATCAGGCTATAAGCATTTGGATGTAGAGCAAGCAGTTTTTGGTTCTATCCGATTCTTCAGTTTAGGTAATATTCAGCTCACGGATTTCTCTGGTAATATTTTGAATAACGTGCGCCCTGCAGAATTTGCATTGGATGCAGGTTATGCGCGTCAGATCAATAGTAATCTGGGTATTTCTGTAGCGATGCGTTATATCAATTCAAGATTGGTGACAGGTGATGTAGGTGGTGTGGTGTATAAAGCGGGTAATGCAGTAGCTGGTGATATTGCCTTGTATTACCAAGCTGCGCCGGAAGGAGGAAGAGGTTTTGCAGCTGGTTTAACCATTTCTAATCTGGGTACGAAGATTGGTTATACCAACGATGCGAGAAATAAGGATTTCATCCCAGCCAATCTGGGTTTAGGTTTCAGTTATACCACGGAGATGGATCCTTCCAACAAGATTACATTCGGATTAGATATCAATAAACTCTTAGTACCAGCTCCACCTGTTGCTACGGGTAATTTTTCTGCAGATTCTGCTGCATTATCTGATTATCGTTCGCAGAGTGTGTTATCAAGTTGGTTCAAGTCATTCGGTGGTACCAGTGGTGGATTGAATTCTTTACAAGTTTCAGCCGGTATGGAATATGCTTACAATGAGCAATTCTTTGCGCGTGGTGGTTATTTCTATGAAGATGATTCCCGTGGTAATAGAAAGTTTTTCTCGCTGGGTGCCGGTTTCAAAACAAGTTTCTTGACCATCAATTTATCTTACCTCGTTCCATCTGGTAGTGGTGTTACGCGTAACCCATTATCCAACACCCTTCGTTTCGGGGTGATGTTTGATATCGGGCAGGATAGTAAGTAAGGGAAAGGTCTTTGGTCTTTAGGGGCTGGCTTGTCCGCCGAAGTCTTGACGTAGGCGGATCTTTGGCTTGTGCTGTGCTTTTCTGATATAGATTGACAGTTTCTAATTTGTGATTTGAAATTTGAGTCGAACTATTAAGTATAGTATTAGTAGACGTATAGTTAAATAGTCAATTTTTTTCAACATATGCTCACCTGCCAAGGGGAGCTGGCCCCGCAGGGGACTGAGGGGTATTTGCACTACTCCGCCTTGAAGGACAATTCATTTATTTAACCGCAGAGAAAAGGAGTTGCCAGAGTTAACGCAGAGATTTTTATCCTTTAAGCATTTAGCATTCCTCGTTTACCGAGAAAAACAAGCTACTAACTTCTGTTTTATTTTCTTTTCAAGCGTAGTGTTTCGCTGTGCCGCCGCGTCTCCGTGGTTCAATACTTATGGTTAAATTTTCACGCAAAGCGCGCCAAGTATTTATTTGCTCGCAAGAATTCTTCACCTTTTTTGCTTTTGAATTTTGCCTTTTGACTTCAGTATTCCTATGTTCCCTGTTCTATTGTTCTTCTGTTTGATTGGTTTAACCGCAAAGACCTCCCTACGCTAAAGCTTCGGAAGGCAAGCGCCAAGGCACTAAGATTCGCAAGGAAGCTTTGCGCACTTAAATAACCTTGCGCCCCTTGCGAGAAAAGCTAACTGCTAGCTTCTAACTGCTCTCTTCTAAGCCTTTTCGTTTTTCTTTTTTCGGCCCTCGGCTTTCATCTCAAGTCATTTTATACTTTTTGCTTTTCCCTTTTCAGTTTTGCCTTTATTAGGGCTAATTTCGTACCATGAAAATCCGCATAGGTTCAGGAATTGATTTCCATCGTTTAGTAGAAGGTCGTGAATTGTGGTTGGGTGGGGTATTGGTGCCGCACACCAAGGGCGCATTAGGACATAGTGATGCCGATGTATTATTGCACGCCATTTGTGATGCTATGTTGGGTGCGCTTGCTTTGGGCGACATAGGCAAGCATTTTCCGGATACAGATCCTGCCTATAAGGGTATTGATAGTAAGATTTTATTGAAGCGCACGAATGAGCTCATCCAGTCGAAAGGCTGGCGAGTGGGTAATATTGATTCTACACTTTGTTTAGAAAAACCCAAAATCAAGCCTTACGTTACACAAATGCAGGAAACCATTGCGGCGATTGTTGGTGTAACAACTGATGAAGTTTCTATCAAAGCCACTACCACAGAACAAATGGGCTTCGCCGGTAGAGAAGAAGGGTTGGTGGCTTATGCGACGGTAATGTTAGAAGCGGTGTGATGGTGGTTTATGGATAATGCTCCATAGTTAATGTTTTGTCGTGTCATGTAGCACATAAGCTGGCGACTAACTTCTAACTGCTGTCTTCTAAAATTTCACCGCAGAGATGCAGAGCTAAAAGAGTTTACGCAGAGTTGTTTTAGTTGCTCGCAAGAATTCTTCACCTTTTTGCTTTTGAATTTTAACTTTTGACTTCTGTCTTCCTCTGTTCCCTGTTCTATAGCTCTTGTGTTTGATTGGTTTAACCGCCAAGTCACATTGACGCAAAGGTTCGCTAGGATAATTTTTGTGCTTGATTAATCTTCAGCAAAAAAATCTAGCTACTATCTTCTAACTTCTTTCTTCTTCTCTAAGTCTTTTCGACTTTCTTTCCTCGATTCTCTTTTTTAAAGCTTTAGGCCTTAAGCCTTACTCATTTTTTAATAAATTATCTCATAGCTTCTTTCGCGTGTCAGAGCCCTATGTATCATTTGATGCAATTCGAGCAATGTTATTCCCTAAACCTTTCTAATTATCCAATTGAGTGTAATTAATTGATTATCAAATAAATAGATTTAATTCCATTCTCGCCGGGCCATTTAGATGCGAAAATTCTGTTCATACTTTAGTATGATTTTCATGTGAAATGATACAAAAACTTCAAAGTGACGATAATGTTATATTAATTTAGTCCTCTAAGCCGTGGGGGCTTATTGCGACTAAACCTGAACCAAAACATGCCAAAGCAGCTCTTTGGAAGCATCTTGCTGATGCTTGCCTTTATCTTTTATTTGCCAGAAACAAAGGCACAAATTCCAGCTGGTATAGAAATAGCCAGTATCGATATAGATGCGCTTTCTGATGAGCAGTTCATGCAGTTTATCAATCGTGCTCAGTTATCAGGTTTATCAGAAGCAGCTTTGGAAGCGAAAGCAACGGAAAGAGGATTGTCCCCAATACAGATTGCCAAAATTCGGCAACGTTATGCCACGTTGAATAAACAAACGGTTAATAAAGCGGTAGACCAAACCTATGCCAAAAGAGATGCCGTATCAGCAGTCGCGCCTTCGCCTGCTCCAGCTACTGTTGGGGGATTGCGAATATTTGGTCAGGAACTCTTTTCAAATACCAATCTAACCTTCGAACCCAATATGCGCATGGCTACGCCGCGCAATTATATTCTTGGTCCTGATGACGAATTAGTAATAGATGTATTTGGCTACTCAGAGCGTACATATAAAATGCGAATCAACGCAGAAGGTGAGGTTCGCTTTCCGAATATCGGCCCGGTTAAAGTATCCAGCTTAACCATTGATGAAGCAACGGCTAAGATTCGATCGGCATTGACTACACTCTATCCGGCAATTAAGACAGGGGCTACTACTGTACAGGTTTCATTAGGACAAATCAGAACCATTCGGGTAATTCTGATTGGTGAAGTAAGCAGACCAGGAACTTATTCCTTATCCTCTTTATCTACAATAGCGAATGCTTTGTATGTATCTGGTGGTCCATCTGCAAATGGGTCTTTTAGAAATATCCAACTGATTAGAAACGGAAAAACGATTGTACAATTTGATTTGTACGACTTTTTGTTAAGAGGTGATTTGCGGAAAAATATCCTGCTTCAGGACGATGATATCATTAAAGTGAATACCTATCAAACCAGGGTGTCTATTAGCGGGGCAGTAAAACGTCCTGCCATCTTTGAATGTTCCGGTGGAGAGTGTATGTTGGACGTCATCAGAGAATTTGCGGGTGGTTTTGCAGATGATGCAGATCTGGAAACGGTAACTGTTCGCAGAATCGGAAGAAAGGGCAGAGAAATTATTGATGTGCCTAATGACAGTTTATTCAGTTTTAAGCTGCGTTCATCAGATGAGTTAAACGTTAGAACCTTACCTCAGCGTTTTCAAAACAGAGTACAAATTAGTGGTGCTGTTTTTTATCCGGGTGAATATTCAGTAGATAAATATCCAACGCTTCGCGATCTTTTAAAACGTGTTGAATTAAAAGAAAATGCCTTTCTGGACCGTGCTTTTTTGAGGAGGTTACTGCCAGACCATGAAGCAATATTGGAAAACTTCAGCGTGGCAGATGTGCTGAAAGGTCAATGGAATATGTCCTTACAAAAAAATGATTCTATTCATATTTTCCTGAAAGCGGAGCTAAGGGAAGCCTATACCATAAGTGTAGCTGGTGAAGTGAATAATCCGGGCCAATTTGCATTTACGGATAAAATGGCTTTGAAAGACGCTATTTTGTTGGCAGGCGGATTGAAAGACAATAGCAGTCTCCGTCAGATTGAGATAGCGAGAAGAATCAGGAAAGACGCAACATTGGCTGATACAAGTGTATTGACAGTAATTAAGAGAATTGATTTGTCAGATAGTCTTTCAGTTACTACGAATAATGACTTTTTATTAGAACCCTTTGATCAAGTAACGGTAAAGCGTTTGCCGAGAAATCGCTATGCTGGTACAGTTACAATTAAAGGCGAGGTATTATTTCCAGGGCAATACACTTTAACCAATCAACAAGAACCTATTAGTGCAGTGATAGCCAGAGCTGGGGGCAGTCTGGCCACTGCCGATATGGAATCTGCCATACTCTTACGCAACACTTTTGCTAACAGTATGGATCCCAATTTGAAAGCGCTGAGGAAAAGCCTCGTGTTAAAGGAAGTAGGGGATAGCTTGGCCAAATCAACCTTAATGCGCGTTATTGATACGGCCATGCAGATTGTTGCTGCCGATATTGCCGGCGCTGTTGCACAGCCGGGCTCTACATTAGATATTGCTTTACAAGATGGTGATATCATTGAGGTGCCTGCACGAAATAAAATGGTGCAGGTATTTGGAGCAGTGCATTTGTCCAAGAAAATGGTCCATACCTCTGGTCTTAGTCTGCGTGATGCCATTGCAGAAGCAGGTGGGTTTACGGAGTCTGCAAAAAAGAAAGAAGTGTATGTAGTTTATGCAAACGGAAAAGTGGCAGCCACAAAACAGTTTTTATTTTTTAGAAATTATCCATCATTGAGTCCCGGTGCAGAAATCTATGTGCCTGAAAAGAAACGAAGCAGAAGCATGAGTACAGGAGAAATCATTGGAATCACATCTGGCTTAGTGGGCATGACAACCATGATATTAGCGATTATTAATATTACGAAATAGGGTAAAAGCCTTTTTCGTAATTAGTGGTTGCTGGTTTTAAGTATAAGATTCAATAGTCTTTTCGTTTTCTTTCCTCGTGACTCTATTTTCATGCTACTCGTCCCCGCGGGGTCTCGTGCAACGGACCCTGGGGAATTGATGGTATACGGTCTTTGGTTGCTTGGGAGTTGTGCGTCAGGCTGAAATCGTCATTCGTCAAACGTCAGAGGTGCATTTTATTAGCTATCTACTAGTTTATAATTGCTGTCTTCTTCCTCACGAGTCATCACTCACGATTCACGTTCTATAAATTTCACCGCAGAGTTTAAGAGATGCAAGAGTTTTCGCAGAGGCATTTATTTGCTTGCAAGTGAAAGTCCCCTTTTTACTTTTGAATTTTACCTTTTGACTTCTCTCTTACTCTGTTCCTTGTTCTTCTGTTCTAAGCATTTTCTTTTTTCTTTCCTTGTTTCTCTATTTTTCTGCTGCTTTCAGCTTTATGCTTTAAGTGTTGGTTTTTTTCACGCCAAGCGCTCTAGGTATTGAGTAGCTCGCAATGAGTATTTACTCTTTTTACTTTTGAATTTTGCCTTTTGACTTCAGCCTTCCTATGTTCCCTGTTCTTCTGTTCCTTGTTCTATTGTTCTTCGGTTCTAAGCCTTTTCGTTTTTCTATCCTCGACCACGGCTTTCATCAAATAATCATTTTCACTTCTTGTTATTTCTTTTTTAGTTTTCCTTATATTAAAGCTATTTTCATACTATGAAAATCGGCGTAGTTTCATAAAAAGGCTTCGATCATTTAGTAGAAAAACATAAATTTAGTAAAGTGGGTATAAGTACTGTATGTCAAAGGTGTAAAAGGCCAAAGTTTGCCGATGAGTTGTTGTATGCCTTTTATGTTGTGATACAAGGAGCATTAGCCTTGGTTACTATTGGCGCATGTGCTTAGAAAGATCTAGCTTAAAGAGGTATTTTTAGTAGGTTGTTGTCGAAGCGTACCAATGAAATCACCAACCAGAAGGCTAACTTATGGGTTATTGTGATACTAATTTGTACATGGAAAGACGTTAAATCAATCTTTATTTATCAAAGATGAATGAATCTAATTAATGTGATTGTAGGCATAACATTTGATGAACTTAATATTAAGGCAATGCTATAGTGCAAATAGACTTCGCTGATAGGGAATAGGGTTATTTGGAATAATTTTTTTTAGAGATATTTCAAATGCATATAAATAAGTTTTTAATTTAAGATAAATCTCTTGATAACATATATTTACTAATATGCTTATAGGTAAAAATGAAAGTGATCACATAGATTGGTGGCGTGGTTTTCTTTCGTTTATTGTTTTCTTTGTTCACTTATTTCAAATAGTTTGGTTCCCAATTATTGGAGAGAGAGGTCCTTTGCAGGATTTTTTTGCAACAATTGCTAATACATCTGTTGCTTTTTTCTTTTCGCTCTCAGGTATGCTTATCGCTCAGAGTGTATTGCTTTCTTATGCTAATTCTGTTTTTGATTGGAAACGGTATATATTAAATCGAGTCATACGGATATATCCTACATTTATTATTATGTTAGTTTTGAGTGTAATACTGGTTTTAATATTTCCAATTTTAAATAATGGTAGTATTTATATTTATAAATTAAGTAATGATAAGTATATAGCTCGAGATTTTTTTTGGGCTAATTGGAAAGACTTTCTAAAGGCATTTTTTATGATTCATCCTGGTATTTCCAAGTTGAATGGTGCTTTGTGGAGTTTATTTATTGAGTGGTGGTTATATATAAGTGTAATATTTGTTGTTTTATGTTTTAGTTCTAATAGATTAATTAAGCGATTGTTGTTTTTTTTAATTAGTCTTTTAGTTTTGTTTCTCGCTTTTTATGAGTACGGTACTAGGGCAATGATCTACATCATAATTTGGTACTTTGGATTTGTCTACTCTTTATATTTATGGGATAAAAAGATACTTTTTAATTCGTTAATCATACTTTCCTCAGCTATTTTGGTTTTGCAGTTTTTATTAAATGGAGTTGATACTTTTAATATTAATAAATCTACTTTTAAGTTTTTTGGTATTCAGCAGATATTAATTTCAATACTTTTTCTAAAGGTTACGTACAAACATTCCGGAGTGTTTTTTTTTAAGAGTGTCGCAAAGTATTCTTACACTCTGTATATAATTCATTTTCCTTTACTTCTGTTCTTTTATTCTATTTCAAAAAAATATTTTGAGAATAACATATCTACGCTTGCTTTTCTGAGTTTTGTTTTGCTTGTTTTAATCCCAGTCCTTTCTAAAATAATTGCAAGGTTTAGTGAGAATAAAGATTATTTTAAAAGTATATTTTATAAAACGTATACTTGATATTGTAATATTTTATGAGGTTTCATCATTACTACTTCAATGCCACTTCTGAATACAATACCAATTTTTTAAGTAATTCTTTTTTAGTCAGTAATGTGTGATTGGGGATTATTATATTAGTATAATTATTTTTTAGATTAATTGTTTTTCAATGTTACATTGTCGTGTTGGAGTTATTGGTTTAGGATATGTGGGACTCCCATTGGCCCTTGCATTTGGAGAGCATTATCGAGTTGTAGGGTATGATATTGATGTAAATCGGGTGAGTGAACTTCAGCAAGGAAAAGATCATACAGGACAAATAAGAGCCGAAGAGTTACTAGCAAGCTCAGTTGTTTTCGTGAGTGATGCAAACAAACTGAAAGATTGTACTGTCTATATAATCACCGTACCAACGCCTGTACATCCAGATAAAACCCCCGATTTGTCTGCATTAGAAGCTGCAACAAAACAAATAGCACAGCTTTTAAAGAAAGGTGATTTGGTGATTTATGAATCCACTGTTTATCCAGGCTGTACTGAAGATTTTTGTGTGCCCATACTTAGTCGGGTTTCAGGATTGATATACAACCAAGATTTCTATTGTGGTTATTCACCAGAGCGAATTAGTCCCGGTGATCCTTTACGACAACTAAAGCAGGTTGTTAAGCTAACATCAGGTTCTACTTCTGAAATCGCAGGAGTAGTTGATAATTTGTACAAACAAATCATTACTGCAGGTACTTATAAAGCAGCTTCAATTAAAGTAGCAGAAGCCGCCAAAGCCATTGAAAATGCACAGCGCGATCTGAATATTTCTTTTATGAATGAGCTGGCGCTCATTTTCGATAAAATGGAGATTGATACCCAAGATGTATTGGATGCCGCAGCTACAAAGTGGAATTTCTTGCCCTTCAAGCCCGGCTTGGTTGGCGGACATTGTATCGCAGTTGATCCTTATTATCTCGTACACAAAGCAAATGAGCTGGGGTATGCTCCTCGTGTGATTTCCAGCGGCCGAGCAGTGAATGATGAAATGGCTGAGTTCATGGCAGCTAAATTGGTGAAAGCATTGCTGAAACGAAATGTAGCTATTAAAGAAACTAAGGCTTTGATACTAGGTATTACTTTCAAAGAAAACTGCCCTGACATACGTAACACACAAGTACCTTTTTTGAAAGCAGCGTTGGACTCATACGATATGCAGGTAGCTGTGCATGATCCTATTGCTGATGAGGAAGAAGTAATGAAACATACTGGTATTCACCTAATAGACAATCCAAGTCTAGATCATTATCAAGTCATTATTTTGGCTGTGCCACATCAAGCTTTGCTGCAGTTAGATCTCGCTTCGTGGAAACAACAGCCTAATGCATTTCTCTTTGATATTAAATCAGTTCTAGACAGATCTTTGGTGGATTTGAGGTTGTGATTTGGCTGATAGTTAATGGTCCATTGTCATGTCCTGATAGAAGTTGCTAATTGCTAGTTGCTAATTAGTGATTTGAAATTTGAGTCTATCAATTTAGGCTATTAATAAAGTATGCTAAGTGGGATTTTTATCCAAGATATGCTCCCCTGCCAAGGGGAGCTGGCCCCGCAGGGGACTGAAGGGTAGAGTGTATCACCAACCACAAAGTACACAAAGCATTTTCACAGAGTGCACTATGCCTTCGTGTGCTTTGCGTGGCTACTTAGTGCTCTTTGTGGTAAAGTTTTTCGATTATCTTTTTTCGTTCCTCTGCTCCTTTTCTTCTGTTTTGTTTTTTTTCACCGCCAAGGCGGAATGACGCTATGTTTCGCTAGGATAATTTTCGCGCTTGTGTAGCCAACAGCGAAAAACTAGCTACTAACTTCTAAATGCTATCTTCTAAAATCTCACCGCAGAGATGCAGCGTTAAAAGAGTTTACTCAGAGTTGTTTTAGTTGCTCGCAAGGAGTCTCCACCTTTTTGGCTTTTTAATTTTGCCTTTTGACTTCTGTATTCCTCTGTTCCCTGTTCTATTGCTCTTCTGTTTGATTGGTTTAACCGCCAAGTCACAATGGCGCAAGGGTTCGCTAGGAAAGTTTACGTTCCTTACAAGAAAAGCTATCTACTAACTACTAACTTCTAAATTCTATATTCTTTATCAACAAAAGCGCCTGACTATTGACGACTCACGATTCACGATCTTGCAATTGTGTTTAATATTTGACACCAAAAAAATAAACACATGCTGATTTTGTAAAAATCCCCCTAACCCCCTCGTTATAAACATTTTCGATGTGAAAAAAAAGCCTCAACAAATGAGTGAACTAGCACCCACAGCTATATATTTGCAGCACTTTCATTAGTATTAGCAATTCTACGTAAGCGCCCCCTTTATCGTGTGAGTTGCGTGGCGGAGCTATATAAAGCTTATATCCATGACAAAATTCAAAAAGGGACTACTCGCGCTGATCGCTGCCGTTTCATTTCTTGCCGCTGGCGCGCAGCTTCCCAACAATTTCAATATTGACGCCCTCTCAGACCAGCAACTGATGCAGTTCATGCAATCAAGTGGACTCATGGGCTTATCGGAAGCAGAACTCGTAGCCAAGGCCAAGGAAAGAGGCTTATCAGAAGATCAGATCGCCAAGTTAAGGTCCCGCGCACAATCCATGACCAGTATGCAGGGTAATAATAATCCTGCGAGTAACACAGAAAAATCAGTCGACCGTAAAGCCTTCCCCACAGTGGCACCGCGTACCCAGCCCGACAAGATCAATGGTCTCGTCATTTTTGGTTCTGAGTTATTCACCAAAGAAAACCTCAGCTTCGAGCCCAATGTCAATATTCCTAGTCCCCGCAACTATGTCATTGGTTTTGGCGATGAACTGAAAATTGATATCTACGGCTATTCAGACAAGGCCCAGACCCTGAAAGTGAATCCCGAAGGCAATATCCGTTACCCCAATATCGGACCTATTCGTGTGGCCGGACTCACCATTGAAGAAGCCAAAGCCCGCATTACCCAAAGTATTAGTAAAATCTATCCCGGCCTTAAATCCGGCAATACCAGCTTGCAATTGTCTTTGGGACAAATTCGCAGCATCCGAGTAAACCTGATTGGTGAAATTCGACAGCCAGGTACTTATACTTTGTCTTCACTGGCTACCATTGCTAATGCTTTGTATGCTTCTGGCGGACCAACCCTGATTGGTTCTTATCGAAATATTGAATTGATCCGCGATGGCAAAACCATCAGTCGCTTTGATTTATACGATTACCTGCTCAAAGGAGATCTGCGTGCGAATAAGATTTTGCAAGACGATGATGTGATTCGTGTGGCGCCTTATACCACCCGCGTTGAAATCAATGGTGCCGTAAAGCGTCCTGCCATTTATGAAATGTCCGGTGCGGAAAGATTGAGCCAGGCCATACAATATGCAGGCGGGTTGGCAGATAGTGCCAACAAAGAATTTGTGCGTGTATTGCGTTTTGGTAAGCAGGATAAGGAAGTCTTCACGGTGCCTGTGCAGCAGATGGAACAGTTTGTAATGCAAACCGGTGATAAGCTTTTGGTAGATACCATCGCCAATGTGTATAAGAACCGCGTACGCATCAATGGAGCAGTCTATTTCCCAGGTACCTATTCTACAGACAATATTCCTACGCTCAAAGATTTATTGGCTTTGGCTAAACCAAAGGAAGAAGCTTATCGAGAAAGAGCGGTAGTCTATCGTTTGAAAGAAGATTTCACGCCTGAAATGCAATATGTGGACCTCAATGAAGTGCTCAGTGGAAAAACCAATATCAATCTCCGCCGTGAAGATTCGGTGCAGGTATTCTCCTTGAAAGAAATTCGTGAGCCTTATACAGTAGAGATTCGTGGGGAAGTCAACGCCCCTGCGCGTTTCAATTATGCAGCAGGCATGCAAGTGCAGGATCTGGTATTGATGGCCAATGGATACAAAGATGGCGCCACCAATAAAGTAATTGAAGTAGCCAGAAGAATCAAGGATTCTACTGCAGCCAGTGAATCGCCTGTTTACGCAACAGTATTAACTGTTGATTTGAGTAAACCCGGTGCTGCACAAGACATCAATACCCAGCTCAAACCTTTCGATATTGTAACGGTACGTAAATCGCCCGTGTATAAGGAACAAGTGCAGGTACAGGTAGAAGGTGAAGTATTGTATCCAGGCCCCTATGTCATCAGCAGCAGCAAGGAAAGATTGAGTGATTTGATGCGCCGTGCCGGCGGATTAAAACAAGGGGCGTATGCAGAAGGGGCTTTCTTGTTGCGCAAGACTTTTGAAAATCTGAGCAATAATGATACAGTGCTTTTGAAGAACAAGATTGCTACTTTAAAAGCAACATTCAGTGATACCGTTAAAGCCAAGCAAGCCGATTCTACACTGCGTGATGATCTGAAAATTGTGGGCATCCGTTTGCAGGAAGCTTTGGACCGCCCTGGTTCTGTGTACGATGTGGTCTTGCAAGAAGGGGATATCCTTAAAGTACCCAAAGAAGTACAAACAGTACAGACTTTCAGTGGGGTATATTTCCCAAAAAAGATTGTGTACCGCAGCGGCTTAACGGTGAAACAGGTAATTCGTGAATCCGGTGGTGTCTTACCAGAAGGGCAAAAGCGCAAAGCCTATGTTGTTTATCCAAACGGAGAAGTAAAGAGTACCCGTAAGTTCTTATTTTTTACTACTTACCCAACAGTAAAAGCAGGTGCTGAAGTATATGTGCCAGTTCGTAAAGAAAGAAAGGGCCTAAGTTTAGCGGAAATCACAGCTATTACAACTGGTGTTGGTGCACTTGCAACAATGTTATTAACCATTCGCAATTTATCACAATAAGCTTATGTTGGATAATAAAAAGGAATTGACCAATGATGAACTGAGTTTATCGGATGTTTTAAATAAACTTAGAATCTGGGTTGAGATATTAAAAGCGAAGTGGTTGATGTTTCTGCTTTTATCTGTATCAGGAAGTGCAATAGGCTATTATTATGCATCAACAAAGCCTGTATTGTATACTGCAAAAGCCTCATTTGTGGTTGAGGATGCAAAAGGAGGGCAGAATTTAGGTGGATTGGCATCTCTTGCAGGACAGTTTGGTTTAGATATGGGATCATCTGGTGGTGGGGTTATTTCGGGGGATAACATATTACTTTATTTTAAAAGTGAATCCTTAGCCAGAGAGGTCTTTTTAAGTCCTTGGGACTCTAGCTTTGGAACGTCACTTCTAGATCAATACGCAGAACATAATGGACTTTCAATAGTATGGGCTCAAAATCCAACCCTAGGAAAGATTAAGTTTCCTGTGTTAAGAGAAGGGGTTAAGTATACTAGAATACAGGACAGTATTATTAAGACGGTGATAAGTGGATTTAATCAGGAATCACTTACAATCGATAGACCTGAAAAAAAATCTGGCTTCTTGGAATTGACAGTAACAAGCAATTTCGAAGATTGGAGTAAACTGTATTGTGAAAGGTTGCTTCAGGTAGCTGTTAAGAAATATGTTGATCAAAAAACTCTGAGGCAGCAAAAAACTGTAGATAAGTTGCAAAAGAGAGTTGATAGTATTGGACGTATGCTGAATTATAAAACAAGTTTGTCTGCATCATTAATTACAGAAGCTTCTACAATGGATGTAAATCCTATTTATAAAGCTAATTCAACTGCTCAAACTGAGACTACAGTAAGAGACAAAACAATGCTAACAACTGTTTATGCTGAGGTTGTAAAAAATTTGGAAATAGCAAAGTTTACTTTGAGTCAAGAAACACCTGTTATTCAAATCATTGATACGCCAACTTACCCACTAAAGAAAACAATGACTTCAAAACTTAAGTCTTCTGCTTTAGGTTTTTTAATGTCTTTCCTTATGGTGTCCGTTTTTTTGATTGGTTGGTATGAGTATAGGCGTATAGCTTTAAAATAAGGTGGATTTTCTTACAGTTTTTATTTACTAAATATGGAGATAAAAGGAAAAAAAGTATTGGTTACTGGAGCAGATGGCTTCATAGGAAGTCATTTAGTAGAAGCATTACTTGATGAAGGTGCTAGTGTACGCGCATTTGTAATTTATAATTCATTTAATAGTTGGGGGTGGTTAGATACTCTTTCTAAAGATATTTTATCGAGGATAGAAATTTTTTCTGGAGATATTAGAGATCCAAATGGAGTTCAAGAGGCTATGAAGGGGTGTGAGATTGTATTTCATTTGGCTGCCTTAATTGCAATTCCATTTAGCTATCATTCTCCTGATTCGTACATAGATACTAATGTAAAAGGTACTCTGAATATAATGCAAGCAGCACGTAATCGATCTGTCAGTAGAGTTTTAGTTACGTCTACTTCAGAGGTTTATGGCACTGCACAGTTTGTCCCAATAACAGAGGAGCATCCTAAACAACCTCAATCTCCTTATTCTGCTTCTAAAATTGGAGCTGATGCTATTGCAGATTCATTTTATAGAAGTTTCGGAACCCCACTTACCATTGTTAGGCCTTTCAATACATATGGTCCAAGGCAATCAGCTAGGGCTGTAATTCCTACTATTATAACTCAGTTGCTCTCTGGAGAACTTACGATTAAACTTGGTGACTTAACGCCAACAAGGGATCTATTATTTGTTAAAGATACTGTGAAAGGCTTTATAGCGATAGCTAAATGTGACAGTTTAATTGGTCATGAGTGTAATATTGCAACGCAGTCAGAAATATCTGTTGGAGATTTAGCACTTGAGTTGATTAAGCAAATTCAGCCTAATGCCAGGATTACACAGGATGATATTCGACTTCGGCCTGAGAAATCTGAAGTATTCCGTCTCTTTGGATCAAATGCAAAAATCATTGCAAATACTGATTGGCGGCCCACATATACTCTTGAACAAGGCTTACGAGAAACCATTGATTGGTTTAAGGATTCTAGTAATCTAGCAAAATATAAAAGCAATATTTATAATATCTGATATGATGGCCAATATCGAATTATACGCTGAAATTGTGCAATTTGTTAAAGAGCTCTACCCAGAGAAAAAGTTTGTTGGCTTACATGAACCACAGTTTAAAGGAAATGAGAAGAAATATTTAATTGATGCAATTGACTCAACATTTGTATCATCTGTTGGTAAATATGTAGATAGATTTGAACAAAGCATTAAAGACTATACTGGGGCGAAATATGCAGTTGCAACAGTAAATGGAACTTCAGCACTTCATATAGCACTTATGCTCGCTGGAGTAAATGAAGGTGATTTGGTAATTACCCAACCGCTCTCATTTGTGGCTACATGCAATGCTATTTCTTATACAAAAGCCTCACCCCTTTTTATTGATGTAGAAACTAAATCTCTTGGATTAAGTGCTGAAAAACTAAAATATTTCTTTAGTAATGATACCATAATAGTAGATGGTGTGTGTATTCATAAAGCAACAGGTAAACGTGTTGCTGCATGCGTTCCTATGCATACTTTCGGCTTCCCCTCTGATATAGATAACATTGTCGACTTATGCAGCCAAAATCTTATTCCCGTGATTGAGGATGCAGCAGAATCAATCGGGTCCTTATATAAAGGTAAACACACAGGTACTTTTGGGTTAATTGGAACATTTAGTTTCAATGGTAACAAAACAATTACTTCTGGTGGTGGTGGACTAATTACAACAAATGATGAACATATTGCTTTAAAGGCTAAGCATTTAACTACACAAGCCAAAAAGCAACATAAATGGGCATTTGATCATGATGAAATAGGGTACAATTATCGGATGCCTAATATAAATGCTGCACTAGCTTGTGCACAGTTAGAACAACTTGATGAATACATTAACAATAAACGAGAGACTGCTGAGAAGTATAAATCTTTTTTCAAGCAATTTAATACTGTGGACTTTATTGAGGAGCAATCTTTCTGTAGATCAAATTATTGGTTGAATGCGGTGCGCTTTAAAGATAATATTATGCAGCAGGAATTTCTGGCTTACTCGAATGATAATGGTGTTATGACAAGACCTTCTTGGAATTTACTGAATACTTTAGCGATGTTTTCAAACTGTATTAAAGGAGATTTATCTCAGGCGGAATCAATCTTTAATACCTTAGTTAATTTACCAAGTAGTGTTAGAAATTAACAATAAACTTTCGCTTGCAGTAGTAGGTGCCGGTGGTCATTGCACATCACTTATTGATGTAATAGAGTGTATTGAAATTTTTGAACTAAAAGGTATAATAGCAAAAGAAATTAAAGTAGGCAATCATATTAACGGCTATCCAGTAATTGGAGAGGATAAGGATTTTCAACGTTTTCAGGAGTTGGGATTTGCTTTTGCAATAGGGATAGGCCAAATCAAATCTCATTTTTTAAGGAAAAGGATATTCGATCAGCTTGTAAACTTAACCGCACTCTTACCTAATATTATATCACCCTATGCACGAGTTTCTCCAAGATCTCAGATGGGAATCGGGAATAGTATAATGCATAATGTAGTTATTAATGCCAATGTTTCAGTAGGTGACAATTGCATTATCAACAGTAAAGCATTGGTTGAGCATGACGCAATTATTGGCTCAAATACACATATTGCCACAGGGGCTATCATAAATGGTGATGTGAAAGTGGGCGATAACTGTTTTATTGGCAGTGGCGCTGTGATAGCCAATGGAATTAGTATCTGTAATAATGTCATTATTGGCGCAGGTGCAGTTGTTGTTAGAGATATTGATATACAAGGTGTTTTTCTAGGAAATCCTGCAATGCCAAATAGATGAAGCCAAAAGTTTGTATATTTTCAGTTGTTCATCCTGGCTCTATAGAATACTTGAATGATTTTTTTGATTCTTTAAAATGTCAAACGGCATCTTGTTTTGATGTTTTTCTTGTAAATGATAGTTGTGCCCCCTCCGTTATAAATAAAATAGTTGACTCTTATAGATCTTTTTTTAATTTATCAATATTTGATTTTTCAAGTACCCATTTTGCAAATAGAGTAGTTGGATTAGAACAGCTAGCTGAAAGTGACTATGAGATTATTCTATTTTGTGATAGCGATGACATACTTTCATGTGATAGACTTGAGAAGTCTATAATAGCTCACCAGAAAAGTGATATTGTTATTGGTGATTTGATTCCGTTTACTTTTGGAATAGAAAAATCTTACCAACAAGGACTTTGGAGAAGTCGAATAGGAGCTGAGAAAATAATTGATGCATCTTTCTTTGAGAATAAGAATATTGCAGGTTTCGGAAATACAAGTATTAAAAAAAGTATTCTCGATAGAGTTACCTTTCAAGATGTTAACCCATTAGCACCTGATTGGTTTTTCTTTAATTCTTTGATTGAGAAAGCTGGAAAGGTATTCTTTTCCTCAGTAATATTAACCTATTACAGGCAACACAGTAACAATATTGCCGGAACAGCTAAATATACTCCTGAAAGATTAATGAGAATCTATCAAACTAAAATGCTGCACTATGAGTTGATGGGCTCTCTAAATAAATCAAGAGTTGAAGAGATGAAGTTCATAGAGAAAATTTTAAGCAATAATCAAAGCATTATGCAATATTGTGATCGACTAAACTCCAGAAAAACGAATTTTTTTTGGTGGGAGGAAACCCTAATAAATTAAGATTAACATGTACAAGGTAAATTTAACTAAGAAAAGCGAGGTTTACAACTATTGCAAGCCTTACATTATCGCAGAACTTGGCTCTAATCACAATGGTGATATGGAATTGGCAAAGAAGCTAATATTCCAGGCAAAGCAAGCGGGAGCTGATTGTGTGAAGTTTCAAAGTTGGAGTAAGGATTCTATTTTCTCTAAGAAAACGTATGAAGACAATTATTTTGTTGCTGATGATTATAGAAACAGAACAGATTATACTCTTGAGCAAATAGTAGAAGAATACTCAATAAGTGAGGATGAATTGCTGCAGATGAAAGCTTATGCAGACGAACTTGAAATTGATTGTACATCTACTCCTTTTTCTCCAAAGGAAGCTGATTTTCTTGTAGATAAGCTCAAAACGCCTTTTATTAAGGTTGCATCAATGGATTTAAACAACTACCCTTTTTTAGAGTATTTGGCAAAAAAAGGATTACCAATGGTTATTTCCACGGGGTTAAGTGAACTGTATGAAATTGATAAGGCCGTTCGGGTTATAGAAGAAGCTGGTAACAGACAAATTATCATACTGCATTGCGTTTCAATTTATCCGCCTCAGGATAAACAAGTTCACCTAAATAATATCTTAACCTTGCAAAGGCAATATCCTGAGTATCCCATTGGGTTTTCTGATCATACCCTTGGGATATCAATCCCACTTGCTTCCGTAGCGCTAGGCGTGTGCTTGATTGAAAAGCACTTTACGTTAGATAAAAACATGGAGGGTTGGGACCACAAAGTTTCTGCAAATTTTGAGGAAATGGCTGCTATTGCCCATGAATCCAAAAGAATTGCTGAAGCCATGGGTAGTTTTAGAATCAATTGTATTGAAGATGAGGAAAGAAGATTGTCTTTTAGACGAAGTATTGTGTTAAAGAATGATATTAAAGCTGGCCAACAAATAGAGGTTGATATGATTGATTTTAAGAGGCCTGGTACTGGAATTGAACCGGGAAGTGTAAGAACAATTATTGGCCGTACTGCAAAGAAAGATATTCCAGCAGACAAGCCCTTTGGTTTAACAGATTTGATTTAATTATGTTAGCACCTTTATCTAAGTACTTAATTCAACAGTCCAGTTTAATTAAAGAGGCTTTACACCGTTTAAATTCTCTTGATAAGTTGATTCTTTTTGTACTTGATGACAATCAGGTTTTAAAAGGTACACTTACTGACGGTGATATAAGAAGAGGATTAATGCGTGGCTTAAATATGGATGTGACGGTTGCTGATTTTATGAATACTAAGTACCGCGCATATACTGTAAAAGCACTAACAGCTACGCTTGTTGCAGAATTAAGGAAAGATAATATAACAGTGGTGCCAGTACTTGATGGGGAGGGTAGAATTGAACGGCTGATAGATTTTACTAAAACAAGAGCAATATTGCCCATTAGTGCTGTAATTATGGCTGGAGGTAGGGGGGAGCGCTTGAAACCACTAACAGATTCCTGTCCAAAGCCAATGCTTAATATCGGAGATAAGCCAATATTAGAACATGTGATTGATAGGTTAATTGATTACGGTGTTATTAATATTTATATTTCTGTTAAGTATTTAGCTGAACAAATAATTGAGTATTTCGGGGATGGTTCTAATAAAGGAATTAAAATACAGTATATCCATGAGGATACTCCATTAGGAACTTTTGGGGCTGTGTCTTTATTAAATCTGAATGAATGTGAGCATGAACATCTTTTGGTGATGAATTCTGATTTACTGACAAATATTGATTTTGAGGATTTATATCTTCATTGTCTTAATGAAGATGCTGATTTTACAGTAGCATCCGTTCCTTATAAGGTAAATATCCCCTATGCTATACTAGAAGCGGAAAACGGTATAATAAAACGTTTAAGTGAAAAGCCTTCTTATACCTACTATGCAAATGCAGGAATTTATATGTTTAAAGCTTCCCTGATTGAGCAATTAGAGAAGAATGCATTCATGAATGCTACTGATTTTTGTGACTCAATGCTGAGTGATTCTCGAAAAGTTACCGTTTATCCAATACTTGGCTATTGGTTAGATATCGGTAGACATGAAGATTTTCAAAAAGCAAATGAGGATATAAAGCATATAAAAGTGTAAGTAGATGAAGGCGTTATATATTATTCCCGCTAGAGGAGGTTCTAAAGGAATTCCACGTAAAAATATTAAGCTATTAGCCGGAATTCCATTGATTGCTTATTCGATTAATCTGGCGAAGCAACTTGCAGATACAGATGATATCTGTATTTCCACGGATGACGTTGAGATTGCAAAAGTTGCAGAAGATTGGGGTACACCTACTAAGTTTTTAAGACCTGACAGTCTTGCAACTGATGAGGCAGCTAGTTACGATGTTTTTTTACATGCCATTGATTATTATGAGAAACTGGGAAGGCATTACGATGTACTGGTAGTCCTACAGCCAACATCACCTTTAAGAACAGTTGAACAGGTTAAGGGTGCTATAAATTTATTTGATGTAACATTGGATATGGTTGTTTCTGTGAAGGAGACAACATCAAATCCTTATTATGTGTTGTTTGAGGAAAATATGGAAGGTTTTTTATCCAAATCAAAGCCAGGAAACTTTATACGCCGGCAGGATTGTCCTCCTGTTTATGAGTATAACGGTGCAGTTTATGTTATTAATATAGCATCAATAAAACAAAAGCATATATCACATTTTACAAAGGTTAAAAAATATTTGATGAGCGATCTCAATAGTATTGATATTGATACCCCTTTGGATTGGATGTTTGCTGAGTTTTTGCTCATGAATAAAATAGTAGAACTGTAATGAAGAATATTAGAATTATTTCAAGGCTAGATATTAAAGGGCCTAATGTAGTAAAAGGGGTACATTTAGAAGGGTTACGTGTTGTAGGAAATCCGAATGACTTTGCAAAATATTACTATGAAGATGGTTCTGATGAATTGCTTTATATGGATGTAGTTGCAAGTTTATATGAAAGAAATAGCCTTAAAGAAATTGTTGAGCATACTGCCGAAGACATCTTTATACCGCTGACCGTTGGAGGAGGGCTTCGTAGCCTCGAAGATATCAATATAGCACTTCGGGCAGGCGCTGATAAAATAAGTTTGAATACTGCAGCTATCCGTAATCCCGAATTGATTAAACAGGCAAGTGAGAAATTTGGATCATCCACTATTATGATAGCAATTGAAGCTATTAAGCAAGAGGGAGATCAGTATATGGCATTTGTTGATAATGGTCGTGAGTTCACGGGTAAAGATGTTGTTGAGTGGGCTCAGGAAGTTGAGCATCTCGGGGCAGGTGAAATACTATTAACATCTGTGGATAGAGAGGGTACCGGTCTTGGGTTTGATATCAACTTAATTAAGTCTGTTACTGAGGCAGTTACAATACCGGTAATAGCCCATGGTGGAGCCGGGAAAATGGATGATGTTAAAGAACTAATTGAAGAAACAAATATTGATGCGGTAGCACTTGCTTCGGTTTTGCATTATGCTACCATGCATGATATTGATCATTCAAATGCTTTATTATCAGGTGAAGGAAACAAAGATTTTCTAAAATCCGGGAATAGGTTTTCTAAGATCAATCCTTTTTCAATTAGAAAGTTAAAAGCTTATTTGAAGAATAATAATATCAATGTTAGATATGAATAAAGATCCTTTAATCGGCATTATTGACTATGGGTTGGGAAATCTCTACAGCGTACAAAAAGCTTGTAAACATGTAGGGATTGATGCTATAATGATTTCCTCAAAAGATAAATTAGAAAATGTTGATGGAATAATTTTGCCAGGTGTGGGTGCCTTTGGTGATGCAATGAAAAGACTAAGAGAAAAAGACTTGCTGGAATACATTACCAAAAATGCAAAATCAGGTCTACCCTTATTAGGTATATGTTTGGGTATGCAATTGCTATTGGATTATAGCGAAGAGTTTGGCCATCATGAAGGTTTAGGTTTAATAAAGGGTAAAGTAGTTAAGTTTGCTGGTGAAGAGAACGAAGACCAAAAAATTCCACAAATACAGTGGAACAAGGTAAAAACCGTTCCATCTAATAATTATTTATTTAATGGCATAGCGAGTGGAACTTTTTTCTATTTTCTTCATTCTTATTATGTAGTACCTGTTCAGGCAGAGGTGGCTGCAGCAATTACAGAGTATAGGCAAATAGAATATTGTAGTGCTATTCAGAAAGACAATATATTTGGGGCGCAGTTTCATCCAGAGAAAAGCGGTGCTCAAGGATTGCATTTATTTCAAAACTTCAAGAATTATATCAAAAGTGGAAAACAATAGTCAAAAAATAGGTTGGCGATATTATGCCAAGGGGTATAATGTTCCTAGTGAAATCAAGTATTGTAAAAGATGTGTAATCTCGAATCAGAGACCTCGAATTACTTTTAACGAAGAAGGTATTTGCTCTGCATGTCAGTTTAGTGACTATAAAAATGCCCATGTAGATTGGGAGCAGCGAGAAAAGGATTTAATTACATTATTAGATAAGTATAGAAAAAATGATGGTAGCTACGATGTTCTCGTCCCTTCCAGTGGTGGAAAAGACAGTGCTTTTGTTGCACATATATTAAAATTTAAGTACGGTATGAATCCGCTTACAGTAACATGGGCCCCTCACGTGTATACTGATATTGGGTTCGAAAATCACCAGAATCATATCCATATTGGTGATCTAGCAAATATCTTGGTTACCCCTCCTGGAAATACGCATCGGAAATTGACAAAACTTGCATTTGAAGTACTTGGTGATCCATTTTTGCCATTCATTTTTGGGCAGAATAATATGCCTTTACAGATGGCACTTAAGTTTAATATACCCTTAATTTTTTATGGAGAGAACTCAGAGGTAGAATATGGGGGCAATATGAGCGATGCTTTTGTGCCTACTAGAGATTGGAAGCATAAGAATACGAATATACTTATGTCCGGTGTTCCGCCTGAAAAGTTCTTGGAGTATGGTATTAGTGAAAAAGATATGGCTCCTTACTTTGCTCCGAATAATGATGCTTTGGATAAGCTGGGGTTAGAAATTCATTATATGGGCCACTACAAAAAATGGGTGCCTCAAGAAAACTATTATTATTGCGTAGAACACACTGGTTTTAAAGCAAATCCTGTAAGAAGTGAAGGTACTTATTCTAAGTATGCCTCATTGGATGACAAGATTGACGGGTTTCATTACTATTTAATGTTCATAAAATTTGGTATTGGTAGAGCAACATCTGATGCAGCGCATGAGGTTAGAGACGGCCATTTAACAAGAGAAGAAGCTGCTGCTCTTGTTGGAAAATTTGATGGAGAGTTTCCAAACAAATATTTTAAGTTATTTCTTGAGTATTGTGGTATCACAGAGGATTATTTCTGGGAGGTTGTAGATAGTTGGCGTCCTGATCATGTTTGGAAAAAGCAGGATGGAGAATGGCAATTAAGACATAAAGTTGATGAATCAGGAGTTGAAGACTAATTCTGGGTTTTATCTAAAGTCTGGAAAAGCATTCAGTGACTTAACTGATGATGAAGTATTGTTTTTTATCAGAATTAAAGGTAAAAGGCAATACTTCAATTTATTTTATCCAGAGACTTTTTTAGCTAGCTTCAAAAGACTCAATAAGTATAAAACAATTTCAGAGTATACAAAAGATGCTGATATCGTCATTGATATTAGTAAGTACACTTTAGCTGATATTAGTACGAAGGATTATGAAACTATTGAGGAAGTCTTAAATATTGACAACGTTATTAAAAGGTGCAGAGGATTAAGAGCTATTTCTATGCATGAAGCAAGGATACTCGTGTTACTTTGCAGTAAATTTTTTATTGAATTCTTTGGGAAAAATTCAAAGTTAAAGTTAATTGTTGCTGGATGTGTAGATAATTATGTAATGGATATAATGTTCAGGTTTGCTGAACATTATTCAGTTCAATGCATTGGTATAACTGATTTTTTTCTTTTTCCTCAATATAAGCTAGTTACAAATTATGGAGAACCAAATCATTTCTATGAGCCTACGGAAAATGAAATTGATAAAGTGCTAAACCGACTAATTGAAAAGAAACCATCACCTCTAGCCATCTCATCATTTCGAGCTTACAGCAATGCTTTTAAATACTTTGTATCTTATTACTATAGGTTGATAGTAAGGTATTGCTTTTTTTATAAAATCTGTGGCAGATTAGGGTATGAATATCGTTTTGCGCCCCATTTGAAAGCCTTCCATACTTTAAGACAGCTTTTTTTAACTAACTTATATTTTGATCATTTTGATATTGAATTTATTAAAAAGAATAAAGACAATATCGTTTACATTCCACTTCATTGGTATCCAGAAGCGACAATAGATTACTGGACTGATCACCCAGATAAAGCAAATTATTTTGAATCAGTTTACAAGGTAGTTCGTTTTTTTCAGGATAAGGGATTAACTGTTATCTTGAAAGAGCATCCTGCATTCTTCCTGTGTAGAGAATTAGACTTTTATAGGATGGTTAAAAGGTTTGAAAATGTCATTCTTCTTAACCCTTTTGTAAGAACGCAGGATTTATTCGATTATATTGATAATGTAGTAGTATGGAACGGATCAACAGGGGTAGAAGCGTTAATGATTGATAAAAACATATACTGTACAACTGAAAGTTATTATTCCCATAAAGCCATACCACATTATACAGAATTTGGCAATCCTAAGAAATTCTCTATAGAAGAGAAAAGAATGATCATTAAAGGGATATTGAAAACATCACTTCGAGTTTTCTAATTGAAAGTAGATATTAAATATTTTGTTTTCAGGTATTTTACATATGCTTTCATTGCATTTGAAGTTATAATTCTCCCGATTTTACTTTCGAAAAATAGTTATGGTGAAATAGAGTTTTATAAGTCTATAGCTACCCTCGGGCCTTATGCTCTATTAGGAGCATTCTCAGGATATATGTACGATAAGTATACTTTAAAAAATGAGTCTTATGAACATATGTTTTTTTGGGGGGCAATTTCAAGTTTTATTGGAGGGGTCTTTTTTGCAATTTGGAATAATAACATTTTAATTATAGTCCCATTCGTACTCAATGCAGTAAGTATTATTCAAGAGAAAAAAATGCAAGTTTCTGGTAATTTTTTTCTTTCTATTTTATTTAAACCAATTCTTTCCTTTTTTTTAGTTATAATAATTGGAGTGAAATATTATTTTTTAGAGGGTTATGGAGGTGTGCTTGACTCATTAGTAATCGCTTATATCTTATCATATGCATCATGGACTATCCTTTGTATTAAAAAGACAAATATTTCACTTATATTTCTAAATATTAGAGACTATAGTAGTAGTTTCAAAATTTACCTGACTCTGATTAATAAGGGGTTTATTATTAATCTTTCAACAATCCTTTTATCATTTCTGATTTTTAATTATAGAGTCTTTATTAATAATCATTTTTCTAATGATTTGTCAAGCTTTTCTTTAGCGTTTAATTTTGCTCAATTTGTTTTTTTGGGTGTTAACACAATTGGTTATATGCTTACTGTTGAGATTGGGGAACGTATTGATGTAATTGATATCGCTTTTCTAAAGAGTGCTTTATTAAAATCGTTTTTATTTTTTTTACTACTTTTTTTTGGAGGCTTAGTTGTTGCTTTATTTTATGATGCCTATGTCAAGCATTTTGATAACCTTATAATCTATTACGTTATATTATGCCTCTTTATAGGTATTTATTATGTAGCATCTGTAGTCTCTCCAGTTCTTTTATACAGAGATACTATCAAAAGTTCGACAATAATGCTTTCTGCCATATTTGCTATTGATTATTACTCTACATTTTTTTTAGTAAAATCAAATTACAGCAGTTTGTTTATATTAAATAAGTCGGGTATACTTTTATCGCTTTCTGCCATTTACAATCTTTACTTGATTTTTTATAAATCCAGAATTTCCAGGTGAGAGTCAGTTTTTTCAAAATATTCTGGTCGATCTATCTATTAGAGTTTATAACGCCAATAGTTTTATTAATTCATTATATATTCGGATACGAAGTTGACTTTATCATTAAAGTGCCATCAATCATTTATTTTTTACTCGTAGTCGGCTTTCATTTTAGAAATAAGCTTATTTTAACTCCTCTAACATTGATTTTTCTAGTATATAGTGCTTTATCTTTCTTTTACGGGATATTCGTTGGAAATAAGATTGATAATAAATTCATTTCACATATTTATTTTGCATCTATTCCAGTTTTAGGAGCTTCATTTGGATATCATTTTGCTGGACTTTATGAAGAAAAGCTTAAGCCCTTTTTTCTTAGAATTATTAATATATCATTTTATGTTACATGTTTAATTTTGTTGGTATATTTCTATTTGCATTTCATTTCTGGTTCTGTTGCTTATTGGGGGTTTGGTACTGATATGCATTTACTTATACCTTTTATACTTCTTCAAGGAAAGTTTAAGGCAGTATTGGTGGGTATTATTTTTGTAGTACTGTCTGGTAAAAGGGCTACATTATTAAATGTAATACTTGAGTTAATAATGTATTTTTCTTACATGCTTAGGTCTATAAGTTTAAAGTCTATTCCTAAAGTTATTCTGATTGCAGGTATCTTTATCGCTGGATTTACTATTGCCTATTCTCAAGGCGCCTTTAGTAGATTCGAATCATCTTTGCAATTTGATTTGAATGATGAAGATGCAATGTTATATGCCACAAGCGGAAGGTGGCAAGAAGTAACAGGCATTATTGAACATCACAATACAAAACCTGAGAGATGGGTTTTGGGCGCGGGATTCGGGGGAAGGTATGAATGGTTTATTCCTTTGGATAACTATCTTGAGATGAAACATTATGCTCACTTTGCACCTTTTGCATATATTTTTTTATTTGGCATACCCTTTACAATTCTGCTCTATTCTTTTTTTATCTATTACATTGCTAAGGCCAAGCATTATTTGGCTAATCCTTTTATGATTGTTTTTGTCGTTGGGGTTTTTAGCTCCTTTTTCGGTGCAAACTTATTTGTGGATATTAAAATATGGATTTTTTTGGGTGTTGTTTATTTTTTAATCAAAAATCCTCAATCCTCAATTGCTAATATTCAAGTTAAAAATATTTAAAGTATAACGATGTCAAGTATTAATAAGTTATTAATTACCGGTGGTACAGGATCTTTTGGGAATGCAGTATTGAACAGGTTTCTTAACACTGACGATTATTCAGAAGTTAGAATATTTTCTAGGGATGAAAAGAAACAGGATGACATGCGACACCAGTATAAATCAGAAAAGATCAAATTTTTTATAGGTGATGTAAGAGATAAAAATAGCTTAACAGAAGCTATGTACGGCGTAACGCATTTATTCCATGCAGCTGCATTGAAGCAGGTGCCATCATGTGAATTTTTCCCGATGCAGGCAGTTCAAACAAATGTGATTGGTACTGATAATGTTTTAAATGTCGCAATTGAAAATAAAGTCACTAGGGTAGTTGTACTAAGCACTGATAAAGCAGCTTATCCCATTAATGCAATGGGTATTAGCAAGGCAATGATGGAAAAGGTAGCAACAGCAAAAGGTCGTTATTTAGGTGAAGGAGCGCAAACTATTATTTCCTGCACACGATATGGTAATGTTATGGCGAGCAGGGGTTCGGTTATACCTTTATGGATTGAGCAAATTAAGCGTGGCGAGGATATTACAGTAACCGATCCTAATATGACAAGATTTATGATGACACTTGAAGATGCTGTAGATCTGGTTTGTTTCGCTTTTGAAAATGCTAGTAATGGTGATTTGTTTGTGCAAAAAGCACCTGCTGCAACTTTAATTGTATTAGCAAAAGCTTTAATAGAGTTGTATGCTTCTAAATCAAAAATTAAAGTTATTGGAACACGACATGGTGAAAAGTTATATGAAACCTTGGTGACACGTGAAGAACTTGCTAGTAGCATCGACATGGGAGATTATTACCGAATACCTTGTGATACACGTGATTTGAATTATGAGAAATTCTTTACTCAGGGACAAAGGTCTGTTTCAACTTTGGATGACTATCACTCACACAATACCCAGCAGCTAGATATTGAAGAGATGAAAACGCTTCTTTTAAAGCTAAATATCGTAAAAGAGGATTTTAACATAACTAAATAGATTATTGTGCGTATAGCAGTTTCTGGAAATACAGGTTTTATAGGGTCTCATCTAATTAGATGGCTAAGAATTGAAAAGGATAGGTATGAAATTCTGACTCTTGATAAGGGTGTTTTCGATAATGCAGAACTACTTGATGACATCTGCCAATCAGTTGATGTCATTGTTCATTTGGCTGGGAAAAACCGAAGTGCTAATGATAGCGAGATATACAGCACCAATGTAGGACTTTCTAGAAAGTTAGTTGAATCTTTGTCCAGGACAAATGCGACACCTCACGTGATAGTTTCTTCCTCAACGCAGGAGACGCGTAATAATGTTTATGGTAATTCAAAGCGTGATGCAAGAAATATTATAGCCGAATGGGCATCGACGCATAATGCAAAATTTTCTGGTCTAATTATTCCTAATGTATTTGGTCCTTTTGCAAAACCTTTTTATAATACTGTAGTAGCAACTTTTTCTCATCAGCTAGTGGATGGTCAGCTACCTAAAATTGATAATGATGCACTACTTCAGTTAATTTATATTGATGAGCTTATACACTTTATTATAAATGTTATAAATCAGGGAATTATCGGTGAAGAAGTGATAGTACCTTTTACAAAAGAAATTAAGGTAAGTGAATTACTAAAGAAATTAGAAACATATAAGGATAAGTATCTTCTTGAAGGGGAACTCCCAGATCTTGCTACAAAATTTGAACTTAATTTATTCAATACCTTTCGAAGCTATATTAGCTTAGATGCTTTTTTCCCCAAGCCATATAAGGTCAATCAAGATAACAGAGGTATTTTTGTTGAGCTTGCCCGTATTGGTATGGGTGGACAAGTTTCATTCTCAACAACGGTTCCAGAAATAACTAGAGGAAATCATTTTCATACTAGGAAAATTGAGCGATTTGCTGTTATATCTGGGAAAGCTAAGATTGAATTGAGAAAAGTTGATGAGGAACATAAGTTCAGTTATGTTATTGATGCTGCAGAATGCCCGGCTTATGTTGATATGCCGATTTGGTATACACATAATATTACGAATATGGGTTCGAATATTTTAGTAACAGTGTTCTGGATTAACGAGCCATTTAATCCTTTAGACGGTGACACATATATGGAAAATGTTTAAAAATGAATGCAAAACAACTTACAGTAGTTACAGTAGTAGGAACAAGACCTGAGATAATTAGATTGTCTTGTGTGATAAAAGCATTAGATGCCTCACCTTCTATTAATCACATATTGATACATACAGGTCAGAATTATGACTATGAATTAAATCAAATTTTTTTTGATGACTTAGGCTTGCGCAAACCAGATTATTTCTTGAATGCAGCCGGCAGTAATGCCACTGAAACTGTTGGGAATATCCTTATAAAAATAGATCCTTTATTAGAATCAATTCGGCCAGATGCATTTTTAGTGCTTGGTGATACGAATAGTTGCTTATGTGCTATTCCTGCCAAGAAGAGAAGAATACCAGTTTTTCATATGGAAGCTGGTAACCGTTGCTTCGACCAAAGAGTGCCGGAAGAAACAAATAGAAAAATTGTTGATCATATTGCAGATATAAATCTAACATATAGTGACATCGCACGGGAATATTTATTAAGAGAGGGCCTTAATCCTGACAGAGTAATCAAAACAGGTTCTCCAATGTTCGAGGTGTTAATGTCTCATGCTGAAAATATCAAGTCCTCTAATGTTTTGAAGAAATTGGGCCTTGAAAAAAATAAATATTTTATTGTTTCAGCACATAGGGAAGAGAATATTGAAAGCGATAGAAATTTTAGCAAGCTTGTGAATATGTTGGAAGCGGTGGCATCTAAATATAATTATCCAATTATTGTGAGTGTTCATCCTCGAACAAGGAAAAAGATTGAATCAAAAGGTATAATATTTAATTCAAGTATACAGCTTTTAAAGCCATTAGGATTTGTGGAGTATAATGCACTTCAAGCAAATTCTTTTGTTGTTCTTTCGGATAGTGGTACTATTTCGGAGGAATCTTCCATACTTGGGTTTCGTGCTTTGAATATTAGAGAAGCGCATGAACGGCCAGAGGCTATGGAAGAAACATCTGTAGTAATGACTGGATTTAATATTGAGCGTGTACTACAAGCTATACACCATATTACTGATCAACCAGAAAAAAAATTGCAGATAGTGGCTGATTATGCTAAGCCAAATGTTTCAGAAAAGGTTGTTCGGATTATTTTGAGTTATACTGATTATGTTAAAAGAGTTGTTTGGGGTGAACAATTATGAATATTGTTTTTTTAAGCTTAGTTAAGATAGATAGTTTAAATGAGCGAGGGATTTATACAGATCTTTTAAGATACTTTTTTAAAAATGGTCATTCTGTAACAATTGTTTGCCCAAAGGAAAGGAGGTACTGGCATAAATCTATTATTCAAAGCAGTATCGAAAATCTTAGAATTATTCAAGTTCCAATTCTAAATCTTCAGAAAACACATATTATTGAGAAGCTTATTGGAACACTTTTGATTGAACCCCTATTTACCAGAGTAGTTAAGAAATATAGAATTGGAGTGAGGGATGATCTTTTGTTGTATTCCACTCCACCTGTAACATTCGCGAGTGTAATTAAGCATATAAAAAAGAGTAATTCTAGAGTAAAGACATACTTACTATTAAAGGATATATTTCCTCAAAATGCTGTTGATATTGATTTATTTACAGATTCAAGTCTGATTTATAAATACTTTAGGAGAAAGGAAATTACTTTATATAAAGTATCAGATTTTATAGGATGTATGTCTCAAGCTAATGTGAATTATATCCTTGCGAAGAATAAATTCCTAGATAATAATCGCGTTGAAGTTTGTCCAAATTCAATTGAGTTAAGTAATGCTAAAAGTTTTAATATTGATAAAGTAACACTTCGGAAGAAGTATTCTATTTCTGATAATATAACAGTTTTTATTTACGGGGGTAATCTTGGAAAACCTCAGGGAATCAATTTTATTGAAAGTGTAATAGAAGCTTTTGAAACAATAGAAGGTGTTTTCTTGTTTGTAGTTGGAAGTGGAACTGAGTTTTCACGATTAAATCAATTCGTAGAAATAAAGAAATTTCAAAAAACAGTTATTCAGCCAAGTCTACCTAGGGAAGAATATGATTTACTGATAAGTATTGCAGATGTAGGTCTTATTTTCTTAGATTACAGATTTACGATACCTAATTTTCCTTCAAGATTACTGTCGTATATGGAGAATTGTCTTCCTGTAATTTCAGCAACTGATGATGCAACGGATATAGGAGCAATTATTGAGAGTGCAAATTTTGGTGTAGGTTGTGCAAGTAATAGTATTAACGACTTTGTTGAAAAAGTTATATACATGCGTGATAGGCCAGAAAAAAGAATGGTTATGGGGAGAAATGGGTATATGTATTTAAAAGAGAATTATACTGTAGAAAAATCATATGAAATTATAATGAAGCATTTTTCATAAGTACTTATGTATAAACTTTTTTTTAAGCGCTTGTTTGATATTGTAGGTTCTATTACAGGATTAATAATTCTTTCTCCAATACTGGTCATAACGGTTTTATTACTGGTAGTTGCAAACAAAGGGAATGTATTTTTTTTACAAAAAAGACCAGGCAGGGGTGAGCGCATATTTACCATAATCAAGTTCAAAACAATGCGTGATACTAAGGATCAAAAGGGAATTCTTTTATCTGAGTCGGAGCGTATAACAATTGTTGGCAAATACATAAGGAAATTCTCCATTGATGAGATTCCTCAATTAATAAATGTGCTAATTGGTGACATGAGTTTAATTGGACCGAGGCCATTATTGACGGATTATCTATTACTCTATAATGATTTTCAGCGGAAAAGGCATATGGTCAGACCTGGCATTACTGGTTGGGCTCAAATAAATGGAAGAAATGCAGTTACTTGGGAAGAACGATTTAAATATGATATTTATTATGTTGAGAATATTTCATTTTCTCTTGACTTTAAAATAATATTCAAAACTTTTAAAAAAATAACGGGGAATGATGTCTCACCAATTGATGGTGTGGTCATGGAACGTTTTAATGGTAATTATGAGTAAGATAATTCGTGTATTAGTTACTGGAGCTGGTGCAGTACTTGGTCAAGGCATACTAAGATCTTTACATCATGAAAATAGCAAGATAGATAATATTGAAATTCATAGCGCAGATCCCGATATCAGATCTTCTGGTCATTGGTTAGCTCATAAAGCACATATTATTCCAATGGCAAATGATCCAAAATACGGTGAAACTTTACTATCAATAATTAAGTCTGAACATATTGATTACGTATTGATTGGAACTGATGTTGAACTTCTTTATTTTTCTAGGAATAGGGTTTCAATTGAAGAGTCAACTAATGCAAAGATTATTGTATCTCCAGAGAAAGTTATCGAAATCGCTAATGATAAATATCTTACAGCTTGTTTTCTTAGAGATAATGGATTTCCATTTCCAAATTCAGTTATGGCGAGCGATAAGGTTGGAGTAGAAAAGTTTCTGAAGGAAAATTCGTTTCCATTATTAGCAAAACCGGTTGATGGCGCTCGCTCTAAAGGAGTAATGATAATAAAAGATATTGAAGATATTAAAAGCATATTGCACAACCCCCAAAATCTAGTTATTCAAGAGTATTTAGAAGAAGGTGAAGGTGAGTTTACATCTGGTGCAGTTGTTATTAATGGTGTATGTACTTCTGTAGTTACATTAAAGAGAGATCTAAGAGATGGAAATACATATAGGGCATATTATAAAAAAGATTATGAGCGATTTTCAAATTTTATATCCAATGTAGCTGAAAAGCTTGGCGTCGAGGGGCCTGTAAATTTTCAATTTAGAATCTCAAACGGAGAACCAAAGATATTTGAAATTAATGGTAGATTTAGTGGCACTACTCCGCTACGTTTTATGTTTGGATTTAATGAAGTTAACGCAATATTACGTCATTTTATTTTTGGCGAGAAAATTGAGAAACCTTTGCTGCGCGAAGGTGCAGTCTTCCGTGCATGGGCGGATTTGTTTATCGATGAAGGAGCTCTTGATACTTTTTCTAATTTAAAAATTATGGATAACCCCAAATCAATCTACTTTGGCTTTAAGTCTTAAATATGATATAGCAGTTATAGGTGCTAATGGATTTCTTGGTAAAGCACTTGTTGAAAAATTATTAGAGCTTGAGTATAACGTACTTGCTGTTTATAATTCTGAAAATGATAGTATACCGTCAAAAGCAACTAAACTTTCTATACAAGATTTCCAGTCACATACTTTTGAAATTGAAACTATCTTCTTTTTGGCTGGAAGTTATAGATCGACACGGTTGGAACTCATCACTTTGCATTGTGATATATTAAAAGCTATCGTAATAAAATATTATGATACTAAGCATGTTTTTATTTCTAGCACAAATGTTTATGGTATAAATAACTTGACTGTATCCTTAGATTCTCCCTATGTTAACCCTTCAAGTTATGGGATGGCTAAGTTAGTGGGTGAATACATTGTTTCTGTTGCCAAGAAGTATTCAATTATACGGTTTACATACTTATACGGATCACATTTGAATAATAATTCTTTTTTACCTAACTTAATTAATCAAGCAGTAACAAAAAAAGAGATTATATTGTTTGGTGAAGGAAATAGAGCTCAAGATTATCTACACATTAGTGATGCAGTTAACTTATGTCTATTAGCTTCTAAAAAGTGTTCTAATGAAGTTTATTTAGGTGCTACAGGAGTTTCATACACAAATAATTTTATCGCAAATATTGTAGCATCAAAAATTGACAATTGTAAAATTGTCTATAAAGAAGGTAATGAAGGACTAACTTATAATTATAATCCATCAGATACTTTTCAGAAACTCAACTGGAAACCCCATTTTCCTTTTGAAATTGGTTTAATGCAAATGATAGAATGCGCTATTTGATATTTGGTGACGTGCATGGTAATCTTCCTGCACTAGAGCAATTATTGAAAATCGAAAAAGGAAATTATGATGTACTTATATGCCATGGTGATGTTGTTGGATACGGGCCATGGGCAGATGAGTGTGTATCATTACTTAATCAAGATAAAAGCAATATCTTATTAAGAGGGAATCATGAGGATGCTTTTATAAATAAAAATTATCTTGGTACTAACTCGATAGCTAAATCTTTTTTTGAGTTTTGTTTGCCAAGGTTTTCCGAATTTAAATCTATTTTAGAATATCAAGATTATTTTGATTTAGGCAATTTCTTAGTTAAGCATACGATAAATGATATGTATATTTTTATTGATACTGACCTTTCCAATATTCTTATCGATAGAAATTTTATAATAGGACATTCTCATTATCAGTTTTCTAGGTTTATTGATCAGTTTACCATTATTAATACTGGTAGTCTAGGCCAGAACAGGAAGAGTATTAACCTGGCTGAGTACATAATTTTTGACCAAAAAGTTAATCGAGTAGATCTAAAGTCTTTTGTTTTTAATATCGATGTTTTGATTAATGAAATGATTATTAAGGGGTATCCTGATACATGTATTAATTATTATCAATCTAAAAATAGGGTATAGATGAAAGAAAAAGTTTGGTTATCCTCTCCTCACATGGGAAGTAATGAGATAGAGTTTGTTAAAGATGCTTTTTTAACAAATTGGATTGCACCATTAGGGCCGCATGTTGATGGATTCGAGAATGATATTCAAAGCTATGTGAAAGTTTCTCATGCTGCAGTGTTAAGCTCTGGAACAGCTGCAATTCATTTAGCGCTTATAATTTTAGGAGTTGAAGCTGGTGATGAAGTTCTTTGTCAGAGTTTTACTTTTTCTGGTTCTGCAAATCCGATAATGTATCAAGGAGCAACTCCTGTTTTTATTGGCTCTGAGGCAGAAACTTGGAATATGTGCCCAAATGCCCTTGAAGATGCTATTAAAGATAGAATTCGACTCGGTAAAAAGCCCAAAGCTATAATACCAGTACACCTTTATGGTATGCCAGCAAAAATGAATGAAATAAATTCTATAGCATTAAAATACGAGATTCCAGTTATTGAGGATGCTGCGGAGGCTTTAGGATCACATATAAATGGTAAGATGTGTGGTTCATTTGGAGAGCTTGGCGTTTTGTCATTCAATGGCAATAAGATTATTACTACATCAGGGGGAGGAGCATTATTAAGCAAAAGCAGAGAACATATTGCCCAAGCGAGATTTCTTTCTACTCAGGCAAGAGACTCAGCAGTACATTATCAGCATTCTGTTGTTGGATATAATTATAGGATGAGTAACATATGTGCGGGAATTGGTAGAGGGCAAATGGAAGTTCTTGATGAAAGAGTATCTCAACGAAGAGCTAATTTTATGGCTTATCAGAATGCATTTTCTGAAATCCCAGCTATTAAGTTTCTATCTGAACCAAGCGGTTTTTTTTCTAACCGTTGGTTAACAACAGTAATTGTTGATTCTAATAATTCAAATGGGGCCACCCGAGAGGATATAAGAATGGCGTTAGAACTTGAAAATATTGAATCACGCCCCCTATGGAAACCCATGCATATGCAACCTGTATTTAAGGGTATGCCATTTTATGGTACAACACTAGCCGAGCAATTATTCGATAATGGACTTTGCCTGCCGTCTGGCTCTAATTTGAAAACATCAGATTTTGATAGAATTGTTTCTATAATTATGGGTATCTTTAAATAGCCTTAAAGCAACTAATGGAAACTGTTAGCCTCAAGCTTAAAAAGCTTTCAAAAATTAGTATCATTCCTAGATGGATGATTTTCTGTATTGATTTAGGTCTAGTTAATGTTGCATTTTTTTTGGCTGTACTGATCAGATATGATTTTAGTACACTTTCTGTTGAGTTTCCAGTACTTAGTAATGCTTGGATATTAATTAATGCATTTGGAATTTTCCTGTTTTTGCTCTTTAGAACTTATGCAGGTATTATTCGCTTCAGTGGTGTCCAAGATGCGTTAAGAATTTTTTTTGTTGCATTTTTTTTGGACTCAGGACTTGCTTTGCTTAATTACTTTGTTATTGCCTATAGTGGGTTTGCTGTTATTGGCTATTCTATCATTATTATTCATGGCCTGTTATCATTTGTTTTATTAACTGCGTATCGTTTGCTCGTCAAATATATGTTTGTATACCTTAGTTCTGTTAAGGGTATTAGCAAAAGGGTAGTAATTTATGGAGCAGGAGATGTAGGTATTTCCACCAAGCGAGCTTTGGAGCATGATTTGAATGAGAAAATCACTATTGTTGCCTTTGTAGATGATGATTTACGAAAGGCCAATAAGCGCATTGATGGGGTGAGAATTGAGTATGCAGATAAATTGCCTGCTTTATTGCAATCCCAAGATATTGATGAGTTAATCATTGCTACCTTACGCTTACCTACAGATAAGAAAAACCATATTGTAGATATTTGTTTGTCTAGTAAAGTGTCTGTTTTTACCATTCCACCTTTAAAAAAATGGATAAATGGACAGTTTCAAGCCAGACAATTGCAGAATGTGAAGATTGAGGATTTACTGGATCGTGATCCCATCATGATTTATAACGACATTGTAGGGGAGCAGATCAAGGGCAAAAATATCCTCATTACAGGTGGTGCGGGTTCTATTGGTAGTGAAATAGTGCGTCAATGTTTACAGTACAAACCCAAGCAAATCCTAATTGTTGATACAGCTGAATCAGCTTTGCATGATTTAGAATTGGAATTATTGGATAAGAACTTCATTGCGTTTAAGCCGGTATTAGCTAGTGTGTGTAACCTGCAGCGTATGGAAGCTATTTTCCAACAATACCAACCTGCAGTCATTTATCATGCAGCGGCGTACAAGCATGTGCCCATGATGGAGCATCATCCGGTAGAAGCCATTCTCACCAATGTGAAGGGTTCCAAAATGATTGCGGATCTAGCGGTGAAATATGGAGCAGAACGCATGGTGATGGTATCTACTGATAAAGCCGTCAATCCTACCAATGTAATGGGGGCATCCAAGCGTATTGCAGAAATTTATGTGCAATCTTATTTCCGTCACTTACAGGCAGGTGGTACCCAAACCAAATTCATCACTACGCGTTTCGGAAATGTATTAGGCTCCAATGGTTCTGTGATTCCACGCTTTAAAAAGCAAATAGAAGCAGGCGGTCCGGTTACCGTTACCCATCCGGAAATTACCCGTTATTTCATGACCATTCCTGAAGCATGTCAGCTGGTATTGGAAGCCGGTGCAATGGGAGAAGGTGGTGAGGTATTTGTATTTGATATGGGTAAGTCGGTAAAGATTGTAGACCTCGCGAAGAAGATGATTCAGCTCTCCGGTTTTGTGCCCGATAAGGATATCAAGATAGAATTCACCGGCTTAAGACCTGGCGAGAAATTATACGAGGAACTGCTCACGAAGAACGAGAATACCATTCCTACCTATCACGAGAAAATCCTCATTGCGAAAACGCGTGTATACGATTTCAATGAAATTCAAACCCAAATCGGTCAATTGATTCAATTGGCAGAATCACACGCCGGCTTTGAGGTCATTGTTCAGGAAATGAAGGTTTTAGTACCTGAATTCATCAGTAAAAATTCTGCTTTTGAGCAGTTAGATAAAGACCGCGGCAGCTTAAAAGCGGTCTAAGAATCTTTCTTCCCTTTCTTCCCCCAATCTTCTTGTAACTTATTCCCAAGGGTAAGCACAAAAAACCAGAAAGGTGTGTGCAATAGCCCCTCCAACCAACGTATCCATGGGTTTGCGGTATTCCATGCTTGCATGATCCAAACATCATAGATTCGCAATAATACCCAACTCAGCAAAGAATGTCCATATACAGTTAGCCAAAGCTGCAATGGCCATGCTACGGCTAGTTGTTTGAAATACCAATAGCCAATAAAAAAGATAGGTAAGAAGCATACCATTTTCAGTCCAACCCTAAGTGTGGTATTGGTATGATTGCCATAACCCCATTCATAGATGATCAGTTCATAACTGAAATAGGCAAACAGGATAGCCATACTGCTATACCAAAGCAGTTTCTTGGGTTCTTGTCGCATAGTGAGTATACTTGGTCCAGCTCCAATAAATTAGTGCATAAATCAGGCAATTAAAGGCCCAATGGTGTAGGCTAAGTTGCCAATTGGGGTAATACCATTGTAGGGTAGCGAGCAAAGCAATTCTGCAGACGTTCAGTAAAAAAATGGCTGCGGGTCCACTAATCAACCAAAGCCAGCGCCATTGCCAACGAGTGGGGAATGCTGCAATAAAGCCAAGATAGAGCACCATCAGCGGGAGCGCATTACAGGCATCTGCTAATCCCACCAAGCGACGATTGCCCCACCAGATATGCACCCAACTGCTTTCGGTTACTGTCAGTTGAGGTAAACCATTCTCTAGTAAGACAAAATGATTAGCACCAGTTGTCAATGGTAATAACTGCATAGCAGCCCAACCTGTTGCTTTTGTTAGGAATCGATCTAATTGGTGTTGCGGTTGCAGCCAGGCATAATACCCAATAAACCAGACAACCCAGAAAACCAGCAGTCGCACAAAAAACAAGCGAACCCTTTCAGGTAAAGCAATTTTCCGCAGCATAATTTGGTGATATACTTCTCTAATTTATTTTTTCTGGGATAGATAAGCAAGTCTTACATATAGCTATTGGTTGAAAGACGAAAAGGCTGAAGGCAAAAGGCTTAAAGCATAAAAACCGAGAATCGAGGAAAGAAAAACGAAAAGGCTTAGAAGACAGCAGTTAGCATTTCTCGTAAGGCACGCAAAATTGGTCGAGCGCGCAAGTCATCCATTTTTTGATATCAAAACTCCCTCTCCTTTGGAGAGGGCTGGGGTGAGGTCAAAACGAAGCTTTTGCGAAATACGGAGTGGGATGAGGTGAAAAGTGAAAACATTTTTGCTTGCGAATAATGACTTCGCAGGCTTCGCGCCTGCCTTCCGAAGCTCTAGCGTAAGGAGGGTGAAAAAGGATTTATGTTCTTTTTGGCCCCGCATAAGCGGGATGTACCACTTAACCCAAAAAGAACCAAAAAGGTCAAGGCTGCAGAAAAATTTCGATACATACTACGACTCGTTACGGGGCAGAAAGGAAACTCGTGCTATCGCACTCAAACAGCCTTTCTGATTTCCCTTCACTCGTCTTGATGTGCGCGAAATTTTTCTGAGGCCGGCATTTGTGTTGTTGATTTTTTTATCATGCAATACTGTAGGCTTCAGCCTGCAGTAGTCTGGCGCTTGATTTTTGACTTTTGATCTAACGATGATCTTACAAATATTTCCGTAGACTTTAGTCTGCGGATGCACGGGTAAATATTTTATGAACCAGGAATTTTTATTCAACCACTCCGTGGTTGTGTTTCCATTTTATAAATCTCTATCTATGCACATTCAACCACTTCGTGGTTGTTAGTAAACATGCTCCGCGTTAACTCTGGTATCTCTTTTTCTCTGCGGTTTAATAAAAGAATTATCCTTTAAGGCGGAGTAGTGCAAATACCCCTCAGTCTCCCCATTGCAGGGGAGCATATCTTGAATAAAAAAATGATACCTAGTATACACTAATAATAGCCTCAAATTTCAAATCACAATGTAGCAACTAGCAACATAAATCTGGATATGACAATAGACACCAAAGACTAAAGACCAGATACAAAAGACCTGCTTTGAGTGCCTAGCGGCCTGAGCGATAAAAACTTAGTACAAGTACATCGTGAAAAGCAAAAAGTGACTGCGTATAAATTTTCAAATGAAATATTCGGAAGAAGATAGAAGTTAGAAGCGAGTAGCTAGGGTTTCTCGTAAGGTGCGGAAGTTTTCTTTGCGCCCCTTTGCGTCTTTCCGCCTTTGCGGTTAAACCTCTGTAAAAAGAAGAGCAATAGAACAAGGAACAAAGAATGCTGAACGCTTAACGCTTATAAAAACGAGAACTGAGGAAAGAAAAAACGAAAAGGCTGCTTATCTATAACAATGCATGAAACTAGTAACAAATAACTACAAACCATATTCCATGAGCCATCAGCCAAAGACCAAAGGCAAAAGACCAAAGACTCACCTGCGCCAAGGCTTCGGTGACCTGTTAAACGAAGCTGTAGCGAAGTATAAGCAAGCCGCCCTAATAATATGCTTTCATTAAAATCCTAGCACATTCATCAACAAGCGATTAAATTTGGTTATTTTGTTGCACATGTTTACACGGGGGATTCAAATTCAAGGGTTGTTTTGGCGATCATGGAAGCAAATCATTTGCATCGGATCACTGGTATGTATTACCAGCACGGCAGCTTATGCGCAACTAAACAGCACATGGGGTTGGGACAGGGATGCCGAGATCAGGCAAGGCCAGCTATTGGGAAAGTCGAATGAAAAAAATAGCTTATTCATACGCCCAATCGCGCAGCAAACCAAACGAAATCTTGATACATCATTTATGTTAGGCGATAGCCTGGCCGATAAGTCCATGCGTGCCTTGAGTACCAAAACATTTACATACGGGCTTATGCCCATCGTATGGGAAACCAAATACAATGGCAATCGCCCCTATGGCTGGAATGATGCAGGTATGATTATGGCGCGGGGCTGGCAAAGTCAACTGGGTGCTGGTGTATATGCCAAAGCTGGTCCGCTCACCATAAGACTGAGACCGGAGTTTGTTTGGGCGGCCAACACAGCTTACGATACATCAAGATATTTTGGTACCATTCCTGAAAAAGCCTATCAAGAGGTTTTTCCGGGACAGTCATCCATCATGCTGAATATAGCTGGGTTAGGATTGGGCATTTCTTCTGAGAACATCTGGTGGGGGCCTGGACAATTCAGTAGCCTATTATTGAGCAATAATGCCCCGGGGTTTCCGCACCTGAAGTTGCAAACCAATCGGCCCATCAAAACACCCATTGGTGCTTTGGAATGGCAATTGATTGCCGGTCGTTTATCGGAAGATACCAGCAGACCTTTTGAAAATGCTTATTTGCAACAAGCCCGTCCTAAAAATGATTGGCGTTACCTCAATTGCTTTATCATCACTTGGCAACCATCATTTCTGAAAAACATCTACCTAGGTGCAGCCGCTTCCCAGCAATTGTATGGTACAGACTTAACCAATTCAAAAGAAGGGTTCTTGAAGAAATATTTGCAGGTGTTTAGTCCGCCTTCTGCTGTTGACAACGCCAATAGTGCAGCAGTAGCTACTGACGGACAGTTTACCATGATGTTGCGCTGGTTAATGCCCAAGCATCAAATGGAATGGTATATTGAATATGGCTATAACGATTATAAACAAAACTTCCGTGATCTAGCAGCCAATGCCAACCATGCTTCCGCCTATATCATTGGCTTTAAAAAATTAATGAGCCTGCCAGATAAGGCAGTGCTCGATATTTCCGGAGAGATTACCCAGATGGCACAAACTACCAGCAATATGTTACGCAACGCTGGTAATTGGTACGTACATAGTGGTGTTAATCAAGGCTTAACCCATCAGGGACAAATTCTTGGTGCCGGCAGTGGCATGGGCAATAATGTACAAACCCTACAGTTGACAAGAATCACTGGATTGGATAGAGTGGGGTTTAAGTTACAAAGAATACAACAGGATACTAAGGGCATGTTTGGGCCTGATAATAATATGCGCATGCGCGAATGGGCCTGGACAGATATTTCCATTGGTGTTATGGGGCAGCGGCGTTGGAAAAATTTCTTAGCAGCTGCAGAACTACAATGGGTGAGTGCACGCAATTATGCGTGGAAGCCAGAGAACAAGACCAATTTATTTTTCACCAGTAGAATCGTTTATTTCTTTTGAGATCATACCGTCACATATTAGCCATACTATTTTGCATCAGTCTCTTGCAAACAGCCAAAGCACAATATGTGGGGGCAGAAATTATTTGGCAGGATCATCAACGCATACAACAGATTACTGACAGCACCTCGGCAGATTCCAGTAGTTTCTTTCTCAGATCTGCCAGTACAGATTTTCTAAGTCGTTTTGTTGGGCAATCATTCAAGAAGCCTAGCATACAATTGAGCTTGGTGAATTATACCCTGCATCAAAATGATCGTATTACACTCTCTGATAATGATGGCAGCATGATACCGGCTCTTGGCATGCAGCAAAGAATCACCTTAGGTGCACACATGCAATACAAAAACTGGTTTCTGCAATTGCAACCGGAATATGTAACTGCGGAAAATACCCAACCGGAAACTTTTTCGGGAGATCCCAATAATGGCAATTACTGGCCACGATATTATCTCTACACCATCAATAAAATTGATGCATTGACACGCTTTGGTAAAACACAGTACCAGCGTTGGTTACCCGGCCAGTCTAGATTGAGTTATCAGCATAAGCAAATCAGTGCAGGTATTTCTACAGAGAATCTATGGTGGGGGCCTGGTATTAGAAATAGTTTGGTGCTCACCAATCAGGCACCGGGCTTTTTGCATTTTTCTGTAAATAGTACCAAACCCATTCCTACCAAATGGGGTAATATCGAATTCCAGGCTGTTTGGGGTTGGTTAAACAAAACACCCTTTCTATCAGAAGAAGATTCCATCATGCGCAATATCTGGGCCGGTGGTATTCTGGGCAAGCCCGATACTGTGAACAGAGGCATACTGGGTTATCAGTTTGTTTTTAATCCCAAATGGACTCCCCATCTCTATATCGGCTTTTCAGGAGTAAGTTATTTCTATACCAAGTATGTGGGTGCCAAAGCTTCTCCGGAATTGCTCTTGCCTCACGAGAACAAAGCCCGTCCGGCCCGTCTCGGTGCCATCAGTCTGCGTTACATTATGCCCAAAGAACGAGCAGAACTATACATGGAATACGGCAGGGCCAACCGATGGGCAGCCCCATGGAATATTTTCGGCGATACCATACCAACCGGTTATATGGCAGGGTTTCGAAAATTGATTCCCCTGAAATTGGGTAAGAAAGCATCATATCTATCGCTACACGCAGAAATCACCCAGCTACAATTACCCGATGCAAGATTGGTCTATAATCCGGCAGCGCCTTTGAGTATTCCCAAAACCAATAGCTGGTACACCCATCCTTATGTAACCCAAGGCTATACCAATGAAGGGCAGGTAATGGGGGCAGGTATTGGTCCGGGTAGCAATAGCCAGAGCCTGTTCTTGAGCTGGATTCAGGGCAAGAAACGTATTGGCCTTCAGGTAGAACGAGTGGCCAATAACAATGATTTTGCTATTTACAGCAATTTTAGCGGCACTATCGGGTCAGGTACGGCCGACCGCTACTGGGTGAATATGCAATATGGTCTCAATGCCCAATGGGATATTGGCCCCTGGCTGATTTCCGGGTTTTATCAATACACCCATGCCCTCAACTACCGTTGGGTGAAGCTCCATAGTATTTTTTCCGAACCTTCTGAAGCAGACAGGGTGAATAAGCGATTCTCCATTACCCTAACCCGTTTTTTTAATTAGCGGCCTTCCAGCTCTGTTTAATCACTATTTTTGACGGAATGAAAAAGGTATTCAGTATTCTCTTGTTATTCAGCCTTTTGGGTTTACCCTTGGTGCAGGTGAACGCACAGCTGCCCAATGTTCCGATTGAAAGTCTCAGCGATCAGCAGATTATTGCGCTGATGACACAGTACCAGCTATTTGGCTTGTCTGAATTGGAAATGGAAACCCGAGCAAGAGAGAAGGGCTTAACCACAGACCAGATCAATCAGCTGAAAAAGCGCATGACCATGATTGATCCGATCACGGTGGCAGAATTGAACAAAGGTGGTAACAAAGCTAGCTACGATCCCTACGAATCCAGAAAAGCAACACCGATCAAAGCATTTCGTCCAAGATCATTCGATACATCCATACTCAGACCTTTTGGCGCCGATCTATTTGAAACCGCCATGCTGAGTTTTGAACCTGAACTCAATATTCCCACGCCGGTGAATTATATCATTGGCGTGAATGACCAATTGAGTATCGACTTATTTGGTGTATCTGATCTCACAAGAAAATTAAAAGTCAATACAGAAGGCTATATCCGCTTTCCAAATCTCGGTCCGATTAAAGTAGCAGGACTAACCGTAGATGAAGCAAGACTGAAATTGAAATCAGCCCTCACCAAAATTTATCCTGGTATTGCCAATGGTTCTGTGGGTGTACAGGTATCCTTGGCGCAATTACGAACCATAAAGGTTACCATGATTGGGGAAGTGATTTGGCCTGGGAATTATGAGCTTTCATCGTTTGCAACATTGATGAATGCCTTGTATGTTTCTGGTGGTCCAAATAAAATAGGTTCCTTCAGAGATATTGAATTAGTGCGTCACGGTAAAACAGTAGTGAAATTTGATTTGTATGATTTTCTACTGAAATCAGACCTGACCAAAAACCTCATCCTGAACGATGGCGATGTCATCCGCATCAACCCATACAGCAATCGCATCATCCTAAAAGGTGCCGTGAAAAAACCTGCTTTGTTTGATGTACAGCCGCAGGAATCAGCAGCGGATATCATTCGTTATGCAGGAGGCTTTGCCGATATCGCCTATAAAGAATGGATACGAGTGTATCGCATGGGCTTGCGCAATAAAGAAATCATCAGCGTGCCGCAACAACAACTTAGCAGCTTTCGCTTACAAACAGGCGATACCCTTGTTGTTGACTCATTAGCCAATCAATACGCAAATCGCGTAACCATTAGCGGGGCTGTTTATTATGGAGGTGCTTATAGTTTACAGCAATTGCCCAGCTTGAAAGACTTATTACAAGCTGCAAGATTGCGTGAAGATGTATTCATGAACAGAGGGGTGATCAAACGTCTGAAACAGGATTTTACACCGGAGATCATTGCTTTTGACATCAATAAGGTGTTGCGTGATGAAGAACGTATTCTCTTACAGCGTGAAGATTCTGTGCAGGTATTTCGAATTACCGATTTACGCGAGCAATATGCGATTACGATTAATGGAGAAGTGAATAAGCCGGGCAGCTATCCCTATGCAGAGAACATGGGGGTACAGGACTTAGTTTTATTGGCTGAAGGTTATCGCGATGGTGCTGCTTTGCAGAATATTGAAGTGTCCAGAAGATTGCGTATGCCGGGTGTCTATCAGAAAGACAGCGCTGTGTATTCGATGATCAAGGAAATCAATCTGGCTAACCCATCCAAAGCTGATCTTGAATTTAAGTTGTTACCTTTTGATATTGTATCTGTGCGTAAATCGCCTGTGTACAAAGAACAGATCACTGTTTCTGTAGAAGGTGAAGTGGTTTTCCCAGGCAAATACACATTAAGTGGTAATGCTGAGCGCATTTCTGACCTGATAAAGAGAGCGGGCGGACTCAAGCAAAAAGGTTTTGCAGGTGGTGCCATGTTGTTGAGAAATGTTTACAGAGATGTATCAGCATCAGATGTTACTGTATTGAGTTCAAAGAACAGCCTTATCAATACACAGAGTGGAAAAGCTGCTGGCGGTGCAGTGGATAGCTCGTTGATCAATACTTTGAACAAACAGCAAAAACCGGTGGGTATTCGCTTAGACCAAATTTTGAATAATCCAGGATCTGCGGAGGATTTGTTCTTAGTGGAAGGAGATATATTGAAAGTGCCGAAAGAACTGCAAACCATTCAAACCTTTGGTGCGGTGAATGTGCCTAAACAAATCGTTTATTATGATGGTATCAGCTTCAGAGACGCTTTGCGCGAATCTGGTAGATACAGCCTGAATGCTTCACGTAAAAATGCCTATGTGATTTATCCCAATGGGCAGGTGCGTAAAACGCGTAATTTCTTGTTCCTGCGTTTTTATCCTAGCATAAAACCTGGTACTGAAATCTATGTACCTGAAAAAAGAGCCAAGGTAAAGCTGTCTACCGGTGAAGTGATTGGCATCGTAACAGGGCTTACCTCTTTGATTAGTGTATTAGTGGTCTTGACCAATGCAACCAAATAAAGCTTGTACATGATGCAGGAGAAAGAAACAGAGATCGTACAAATGCGAACAGTATTAGCTGAGGTGGGTGCTTACTTGCAGCATTTGCGCAAGCAGCTTGTGCGCATCATGCTGCTCGGTGTTGTATTATCTTTATTAGCACTAGGTTATCATTTCTTTCAAAAGCCAAGTTTTACTGCTGAAGCAACTTTTATTCTGGAAGAAAAAACGAGTGGTAGTGGATTGGCTGGATTGGCGTCTCAGTTTGGTTTTGACATAAGTAGCATGGCAGGTAGCAATGGTATCTTTGCCGGAGATAATGTGCTGGATATCTTAGGTTCAAGATCTATTATTGAGCAAGTTTTGCTGAGTGATGTGCAAGTTGCACAAAACAAGCAGCGTCGTTTGGTAGAGTTATTTATTGATTCGGAACAGCTGAAACAAAAAAAGTGGAAGAAAATTGCCGGTATCGATACCCTGAGTTTCAAAGGCTATGCAGCCGGTGATCGTTTGAGAGATAGTTTGCTCTATTTGGTGTATAAGCAAATTGGCAAGAAACACTTATTGGTAGATCGTTTAAATAAAAAAGGTACCATCATTAAGGTGACTGCAACAAGTAGGGACGAAGTATTTTCCAAGCTCTTTTCAGAGCGCTTGGTGAATGCAACAATTGCCTACTATATTGGTATTAAAACAGCTGTTGCACAACAGCAACTGCAGCGATTGGAAAAAAGAGCTGATTCTTTATCTGCAATATTGAATGCCAAAACTTACGAAACTGCCACCCAGCAAATTTTGGATGCAAACATTGCTTTTAAGGCAGCGGCGGTACCTGGTGAGTTATCTCAAAGGCAAAAGACATTGGCCTACGCTTTATATACAGAAGTAACCAAAAATCTAGAAGCCAGCAGAATGTCACTGGCTGCACAAACCCCCGTCATCAATTTATTAGATACGCCAAAATATCCGCTCGAAGATGGCCGTACACCTTGGTTTGTACTTGTCTTGTTTGCATGGGGGGTAGTTATTGGAGCGGGATTACTCTGGACCTTCTTTACGTATCCATCTGTTAAACCATAGCTGAACCTGACTGGATATGGATGTATCCTTTATCATAGTCAATTATAATTCAGCAGCATTGGTGTTGAACTGTGTGGCTTCTATCAGGGAGTTCACCAAAGGAATCAAGTATGAAATTATCCTGGTGGATAATGCTTCTCCCGACCGTACAATAGATGCTTTGCAAAATGAATTACAAAGTGATGATTACGTCTTTATCCAACTGAATGAAAACAAAGGTTTTGGTGCGGGCAATAATGCAGCATTAAGCGTAGCCAAAGGCCGCTATCTTTTCTTATTGAATCCGGATACCCGTTTGTGTAATGATGCAGCGGGTATTTTTATGCATATGATGGACCAAGAAGAATGGCAACAAGTAGCTGCCTGTGGTGCTGATTTGATCAATGAGAAAGGGGTATCTGTGCAAGCTTATGGTAATTTTCCAACTTGGTTTGCTGCATTTGCTGCTTTTGGTCTACAATATGTAGTGCCGAAATATTATCGGCGCTATATCAGCCTGGGTGCTGTTAATCAAGGCAATGATAATAAACTAGTGGATTATATTTCAGGAGCGGCTATGTTTATACGCAGATCTGTAATAGATCAAATCGGATTATTTGATGAAGACTTTTTCATGTTTTTTGAGGAAACAGAGTGGGCTTTTCGGGCAAATAAAGCAAGTTTTAAACTGTACTTAATTCCGGCTGTGCAAATCATACATCTGGAAGGCGGGAGTGAATACCGAGACAATGTTCATGCATCTTTTAGTATGCGGCGATTTCGTATGTTTGAACAAAGCCGTCAATTGTTTTACCGGAAAACCCGTGGACGTTTCTTTGCAAGTTGTATGAAGCCATTCGATTTGATGCATATGTTGCAGAGAACATGGAGAGGGAAGGAAGGGGGCAATTGGCTGGAAAAAACTAAGGTCATCTTCGCCGCATGAATCATAACGCGCTTAGCCATATCAAAGGATTCATCATTACGGCAGCACACGAAACTGCAAGACAGGATCGTGTACAACAGCTCATGCAACTTCTACCCGGCATTCAGCAAATGGAGGCTATCTATCCTTCTCGTGAGAAGATTCCTTTTCTAGCCAAACTGCAAGCTTTGTCTAAAGAACGCACCGGACATGCGCTTAAGCATGGGGAGATCGGAGTTTTATTATCCAGCAGAAAAATCTGGCACAAAATAGTGCAAGAGGCGTCAAATGATACGGATGCTTTTCTGGTGTTGGAAAGTGATAGCTGGATGAATGATCCTGCTGTTTTTGCAGAATATTATTCCATGCTTACGCAGCAGTATGATATGTTTTTCTTTGGTTCTTGGTTGGGGCATACGCGTATCTTACGTAGTACGAAAAAAGAACTTGCAGATGGTTTTATTTATGGAACGCCCTTTATGAAAACTGTATCAGGTGGATATGGATATACTTTAAATAAAAAAGCAGCGCAGCATTTGCTGCAACAAACAAGTAAGATTGCTTTTCCGGTAGATGAGTTTAAGCGTTACATTGAACCCGGCTATCTGCGTATTGGGGCTGTTTTGCCTGAATTGATTTCTGAAAAAGCAGAAGCCAGTATGATTGGCGAAAGACCTGAATCGCCTGATAAGCAAAAGTTGAAAATGATTGTGCTGGATATCCGTAACACCGTGATTGCATACTGTAAATAATGGCATCAAGCAATAACAATAGGCTGAAAGATATTTACCTCAACTGGTTAGTGGTGGTCTATGCTGTTTACTGCTATTTCAATAAGGGGATTGCGTATACGTATCTGGCAGAGTTTACTTGGTTGCTTGGGATACTCATCCTATTGAAAGATATCCGCAATTATGCATTCGTTTGGCGGAAAGAAACGATACTCATCCTATTCTTTTTATTGATGACGATGGTTTACCTGATACTTGGTATTCCCCAGTATGGACTGGTTGACACCATCAGGGATAGTTTTGTGATCAATTATGCATTTTATGTATTTATTGCTTTTCTTTTCGTGAATAATCAGGAAGCAATAGCGCAAAAAATTGCGAACGTGTATGCTTTTTTCCCAATAATGATGACGGCTTCTTTTCTTTTGCGCACTTTCTTTCCAGACTTGAATAATTTTATACTGGTAGGCAATTATCCTTTGCTCGCGTATAAGAACGGCGACATGGCCGTACACTTGTTTATCTGTTTAATCTTCATGTTGACTGGGAAAGTGCAAACCTCGGCTAGATTATTGCAATTAAATTATTTTCTCGTTGGTTACCTGTTATTGATTTCTGCAACTTATAGCAGGGGTGGTATGCTAGCCTTTATCCTGCCTATGGCCGGCTATATCTTTGCGATCCGAAAAACTGTTCAGGGTAAACGGTATCTGGGTTATATCAAGTATGCCCCTATTGTGCTAATCATTGCTTTGCCTTTATACTTGGCTACCAAGGTAGAGGATAAAGCACAGGGCAGAAAAATTGGAATAGAGCAATTGCAAGAGAATGTAACCAGTATAGTAGCTCAGGATTCCAGGAAGGTTAGTAAAACACTCAATGACAATGTTGTCTGGCGTTTAACCTGGTGGACGAAAATCATCGATTATACATTTGCCGGTCCTTATTTCTGGCAGGGTAAAGGCTTGGGGGTAAATCTATCTGTGAGTGATGAAGTGAATGTTGGCGATGATAGTCTCAGATCACCTCATAATTATAGCCTAACCTTACTGGCCAGATATGGCGTTCCATTTTTTGTATTATGGATAATTTACCTGTTTCTATTGTGGAGACCACTTTTTAAACCTACAGGAAATCCTGATTTATTAATTTACTCACTTATATTAGTCTCGTTTTTCATCAATGCCAGTTTTGATGTTACACTCGAAGGGCCTGTAACAGGGATGCCTTTCTGGTTGTTTACTGGATTGTTATTGATGAAGAAAGCAGAAAACGACTCCCTTCATGCGTCCCATCATTCAATCAATATGGCATAAATACGTCATACCGCATCAGCGTTATTGGTTGAATTTAATCTCCAGTTTTTTTGCACAGGGCATAGCAGCCTTATCTGTATTATGGCTAACGCCTTTCTTATTGAATGTTTTAGGTGAGCAATCGTTTAGTGTGTATGGTATTCTGATTTTAAACTTACTACCTTTTAGCCTCATCTTTGATTTAGGCTATAATATGGGCTTGTTACGAAGGCTGATTCATGAACCTGAGAAAGCATCTTCATTAATCTCCGGCGGTTGTTGTTTCTTCCTTGGGTTGCTACCAATTACATTTGGTGTTTACAGTGCACTCAGCCATTTTGGTTTAATACAAAACACGGGCTTTACTATTCAACAATCACTATTGCTGAGTCTTTTGGTTGTATTACAATTGGGCGCTTTGCTCTTCGATATTGTGCTGCAATCAGTCAATAAAATATTCTTAGGCAAATCCATCAGGGTTGTCAAAACCATTCTGGAAACACTAGCCGTGTATATTGGAGCTACGAGATTCGGGCTACAAGGGGTTTTTGTAGCCATGGTGCTTACTAACTTTTTGTATTTAGTGGCTTTGTATTGGTTTTCTAAGCGTGAACGCTGCTTTGAACTACATTGGCGATATTGTAAGTGGAAAGATTTGATTCATCATTTCAAGTATTCTATTTGGTTCTTCTTGGCAGCTTGTTCAGGCGTTTTGGTATACAACGCGCAAACCATTTTGATGGGAAATTTATTGGATGCGCAGGCTGTATCAAAATACGTATTAATCACCCGTTTTTATGAAGTGGTAAGAATCGGGATGGGAAATTTCACTTTGATTTTATTTCCTACAATCGCCATTTTGGAATCATCCAATAGTTGGAAGCAATTGTTTGCACAGTTCAAAACTGTTGCACTTAGAATAACTGTATTATGTGTAATAGCCGTTTTCATATTGCTGACAATCGGAAAATATTTATTTGTCGCATGGTCCGGCATGGAAGATCAGGAAATACTATTTACCTATATCGGATATACTTTTTTGATTTTGCTCTTAATTATTGAGCATGTGCCTGTAGTCTTTTTAACGGCCCTTAAAATGAATCGTTACCCAACGATTGTTTCAATGGTTCAGGGTATACTAGGCTTGATGCTTAGTTATTGGTTGATTCCTATTTATGGAATATTAGGTGTAGTGATAGCTAGCATTGCAGCACTAACTGTCACAAGCTTATGGTTTAGTTTTTGGTACCTTTTTCAACAGCTTCAGCATAAACTAAGTCATGAGCCGACAGCATAAATACATTCTGGCATTAAGGGCTTATGGTGATTTCACTATTTTATTGAATGCGTTGCTGAACGCAGCAAATCCTTTGGGTTATCAAGTGATTGCTTCCGCTCACCTGAAACCCTTGTTTGAGGCGTTAAGGCTTCATCTTAATTTGGATGGAATCAACATTCAATTCAAAGAAATCGGTATCCGTCATTCATTATTAGGTGTGTTTACCAATAAGTATTTGTTCAATGCCAATACATATCAAGAGCTGAAGCAGCTGCAGCTGATACTGGATGAATTACCAACAGGCGATTTGGTTGTTGAGCAAAAATCCCGGAAATGGTTGCTTAGTATGTTGGTTAACAAAAAATGCTCATCCATTGCAGCAGGTTCCTTTGTGTATGCCTCCTATGCCAATTTTTTTCATGCAGCTTATCCAGCCATTAGCCATCCCATCAAACCAAACCGTGTCTTGATTTTGCCGACTGCAAGACAAGCCTTTCGAAATATACCATCGGCAGATATCCTTTATATCAAACAGTCGTTTGCAGATAATGCCATCGTTCAAGCAGGCTTTTATGCAAACAATCAGCATGCTGAGATAAGTGAAAACGATTTTCTGTATTCCAGCTTTCAAGAGCTGGTCGAACGGATCATGGAAAGCGAGCTCGTTTTTTGTCCGGATAGCCTGCAGGCACATCTTTGCCAATTATTGGGGAAACCACATTATATACTCCATCCAAGAGGATTAAGCAAGGCGTTTTTCACTCCACATGTTATGAGTTTGGCAAAGCATAAGGTATTTGGTTCTAACTACCTTAATCCATAGCTTACCCCAATAGAGAACCTGCTGCCAGAAAGTTTTTGACCGTTTTGTCTTTCTTCATTTAGCCACAGATAATTTGCATTGAAGTAAAGATTGTTCAGCCATTCATAACCGACTTGCATAAACAGGTCGGTTCTTTTTTTCTGGAAGTCGAATAGAAAAGGTGGTTGTGGTTCTGCTTCATACTGCTGAACAACTGTACCCGCACCTCCTTTCTGAATTTGTTGAATCCTGAAATAAGTCCTCAGTTTTGGAATAGGCGTGTATTTTGCAAAAAGGATGAATCGGTCAAAATTATTACCCATCCAATCGCCAAGTGGTGCACTGTGTTGTGTATAAAGCTGTGCCGGTACCAAATTGCCATAGACAAAAGGATTTACTCGGGTATACTCGGTACCTATTGTTAAATAAGGGAGCACAATATCAGTGATAGAAGCACCTACGGTATAGCCAAGCTGGTTTCTACTTTTCTGTTTGTTGAACATGGTGGAGACCCTGATCTCATCTATAAAAACCGTTGTATAGAAATGCGTGTTCTTGAGAATATTTCTGGCACTTCCCTGGAAGAAAAATTGTCCGTTAGAGCCGGCGCGGATATCATAATTACTTCTGTTGTTATCGTATACTTTAAAGAAGTTAATGGGAATTAAAAAGCCAAGGTCCATGTTATCGCTGTAAACAATGGATTCACCAATAGACAAGTCAATACCTTTTTTGGGGCTGATGATGATCGCATGGGTTGCAAGGTATTTAGGTATGTACTGAATTCTTGTACCTGTACTCACTGGGTTGCCTGTTCCATAAGTGGCGTTACTGTCGATAATATTGGAATTCAGCCAAGCATTTGCATAATGAAAGCGTAACCATTTTAGCGGTTGATAATCAAATCTGATAAAAGGGTAGGAAGGTGCTTTATCAGATAAAATGATTCGTCCATTCTCTCCATAGCCATGAATTAGTTGATCCTTGCCGATACTGATTGAACCATTTTTCCATGCATAACTGATATGTGCCCTTACTTCCGTGAAGTTTTGCTTTTGGGGGTTATTGCTGAATAACTTAATGATATTGGTTTCCGGACTTTCGGCCCTGAAACTATCTAAGCCTGTACCTCTTTCTGTATAATCACGATAATAGAATTGAAAGCCAAACTTGCCAGCTTGTCCCCAGAACTGCAATCCATTACTGGTTTGTGTGAATGATTGTCCAAGCCCGTTTACATGCATAACACTTGCCATTGGATCGGCATAGAGTTGAATGTCTTTACCAGAATAAAAAAGCCCTCTTAGTCTTTTGTTCTGGTCCTTTGCTACAATGCCAAGTTGGTTATTTGGCTGAGATAAAGGCTTGAACTCTTGTAAGTAGAAGTCGAGTTCAGATTTTTCTGTTTTGCTCAGTTTTGTTCTAAGAGAATCCAATTGCATCAGTCGTTTACCAATATAGGCCCGACTGAGTGGTTGTATCATATCATGAAATTCGATCAGTCCTTTTTGCGCCATTCGATACAAATAAGGATACACTTCACTTCTGTGGTTTTCCCAGATTACCTGTGAAAACACACTGATAGGAATGAATATGTAGATACAAATAGTGAATAGTCTTTTCATGAAATGGTGTTGAACAGCTTTACTAATAGGCATTTTGATCACCTCTGAGAATATTGATAACTGTTTGTAAAATAATCTGACAATCAAGCCAAAATGTCCAGCGATGGATATAGTATAAGTCGAAGTCCACTCTTTGCTGCATAGATCCTTCTTTTCTTGTTTCCCCTCTAAAGCCATTTACCTGTGCCCATCCGGTAATGCCTGGCAATACAATATGTCTCAGCATGTAATTATCAACTGTATGCATAGACTCGAGGTTAAGCGGTGTTGGGTGAGGGCGCGGACCAACAACAGACATGTTACCTAATAATACATTCCAGAACTGAGGTAACTCATCCATATTGGTTTTACGAAGTAAAGCACCTATTGGAGTGATGCGCGGATCATCTTTTGTGGCTTGGTTGTATAAACCATTCTGATCAATATCAGCACTGTCGTGCACCATGGTTCTAAACTTATAGCAAATGATTTTTTCGTTATTGAGTCCCCATCTTTCCTGCTTAAAAATAATCGGACCTCTTGAAGTCAGTTTAATGGCTAAAGCGATCAGTGGCATCAACCAGCTACCCATGAGGATGAAAAAACTGAGTGAGAATAAAATATCAAAAGTGCGCTTTAAAGCCTGGTTCTCTATTTTATCAAGCGGGAGTGAACGAATATTCAATACCGGAAGTAGTCCGATATTATTCACTTGCGCAGTTGCAGCTGCAAATTGAAATGCATCGGGAATAATCCTTGTTTTGGTAGCGTATTGATCACAGATATCAATGCAATCCCTGATTCTACCACTTTCCTGATTGGGCAAGGCAATAATTACTTCATCAACTCTCTCTTTCTTCAGTATGGTTCCCAGATCTTGTACACGGCCTTTGTAGGGACACCCATTCATGGCGGGAGTATGGTCATCTACAAAGCCAATGCATTTATAACCGTAGTAATAATACTTGTTAATGGTTTCATAGAAGTGCATGCCGGAGTTGGTAGCACCCACAATTAATAAATTATCGTACAACCTACCCTGGTGGATGGCCGCGTGCAGGTACTTTCTGATCAGGTATTTTGTTGCAATTAATAGTGGAAATGCAACTAGTAGCATACGGCCAATCACACCTGCATCCATTTCAAGCTCCTTTTGCAGGAAAAAGGAAGCAGAACTAAGTGCTATGGAAAACAGTGTTAAGGTATAGACCGTAAAAATGATTTCTTCAGAAAACTTGTTAGAACGTCTTTCTGCGTATAAGTGTGAGAAAGAAGCTACGATATACCAAATGGCAATCGACAAGAGTAAAAAGAGATAATCTCCATAGCTCAGGGATTCAAACTTTTGTATGTCGGTTAGCCTGATGGCTAAAAGATAAGAGAGACCAATTACCGGACTATCGATCAAGTAGCGAATAACAATATATCGGTTGATTCTTCTTGACATGTGTTATTCCGGTTAACTACTGTTTGTGGTATTCAATTTGGGTGCTCTAAAATACTTGAATCTGTCTATTTTCTGTGCATTTGCAGCTAAGTATATAAATATTATGCATGTTTATCTTTTTGTAAAAAAAGCTGTTTTAAGATAAGCGGTATAATACGCGGGGCTTCAATGAAGTAACGGTAAAAAAGTCTTTTCGGTTCCTGCAAGAAGCGGAATAGCCATTCAAGTCCATTCTGTTGCATCCATTTAGGTGCACGGGCAATTAGCCCCGCACTTACTTCAAATGCACCACCTACGCCAATCACAATTTTTGTGTTGAGTTTGGTAAAGTGTTCTGCAATCCAATAATCTTGTTTGGGGGCAGAGAGACTTACCCATACAATATCGGGTGCTGCAGCGTTTATCAGGTCAACCATGCGTTGGTTTTCTTCTTCAGAAAAACTTGCGGCCATTGGTGGAGTATAGATGCCGCTAATGCGCAGAGCAGGATATGTTTTTTGCATTTGTTCGGCTAATTGATTGCCTACACCTGGCTTGGCACCCAAAAGGAAGATTGAATAGTTTTTTTCCGCGCAAACTTTTATAAAGCGGGGAAGTAAATCCAAGCCGGTTACCCGCCCTTTCAAAGGCGTACCAAATAGTTTAGACATCCATAGAATGGGTACTCCATCACATAGGGCGAGATCAGCTGTGTTATAGATCTGCTGAAGTGCTTTATTTTCTCCGGCCCATACAATACAATTCACCGGAATCACACATACTCTTTTTTTTACGTGATTTTCAATGGCTTCTGAGAAAATCTCCAAAGTGTCTTCCAAGGAAACATTGCTAATATATGTGCCGCCAATATTGACCTTTTGTGGGGATGCATGCTTCATGGATAGAGTACTGCTGTTTTGTAAAATTAGCTAGTAGGATGGCAATTAGCCCATCTTTACTGGAATACTTGTTGGCATTGTCATAAAATGACCTTTCGAAACTTAGGAGGCTATTGCTATCTGCATCCATTCATTACCTTCGCGCCATGCCCCTGACAAAAGTTCGGATCATCAACCAATCGCCACATCCTTTGCCAGCTTATGCTACTGCGGGCTCCTCAGGTATGGACCTTCGGGCCAATCTGGAACAACCCATGGAATTGGCGCCCATGCAGCGGGAATTGGTACCTACCGGTTTGTTTATTGAACTGCCTGAGTACCTTGAAGCACAAGTTCGCCCGAGGAGTGGACTGGCCATCAAGCAAGGTATTACCTGCTTAAACACACCCGGTACAATTGATGCAGATTATAGGGGAGAAATCAAGGTGATTTTAATCAATTTGTCAGGCGAAAATCAGCTCATTCAACATGGAGACAGAATTGCCCAATTGGTGATTCAGCAAGTAGAAAAGATTGAATGGGAACAGGTAAATAGCCTTAATGAAACAGCTCGTGGTTCAGGTGGATTTGGCCACACAGGAAAAAATTAATTATGAAGCAATCCTTTTTTATTCTCTCTATACTGGCTTTCTTTTATGCCTGTAAGCCTGCGCAGAAAGTGCAGAAGATTGAACAGGCTATTTACAATAAGGATACAACCGAGTCTGTAAAAGTAAAAGAAGCGCCAAAAGTAGACTCAGCTGCTATCGTACGCGATATCATGCAGAAAGTGATGATGCGTAAAATCGACGTGAACACATTTGAAGCGAAGATTAAAGTAGATTATGAGGATAAGGATGATGCAAACTCCATCACAGCTTATGTAAAGCTGAAAAAAGATTCTGTGATCAATATCAAACTTACCTATCCTGTTATTGGCGTGCTATTTGAATTACAGGCTTTCAAGGATAGTGTGATTCTCCTGAATTACCGCAACAAGACGGTTCAATACCGAAAGATTTCTTACCTCCAGGAAATCACAGAAATTCCATTCGACTTCACCACTTTGCAAGATATGATTCTGGGAAATCCGGTTTTTGTAAATGGGAACATCGTTTCTTATAAGGACAGCGATGCTGGCTTATTGGTATTGGTAAATGGAGATATTTTCAAGCACCTGATTACACTTGAAAAAGACGAGTTTAAAATCACGCATAGCAAATTAGATGATATCCATGCTGAGCGTAGCAGAACTTGTGATATCACATTGTCTAACTATGAGACTTTCGGTACCTATAAATTCTCCAGTCAGCGAAAAATTTCTATTGCCGAGAAGTCTAAACTGGATATTTTACTCGATTTCAAAAAGCCGGTGTTTAACCAGCCCTTAACGATTTCGTTTAATATTCCTAAAAATTTCAAGAAGCAATAATTTTTTTGCTGTTTCACCGTTATGTTTGGGATTCACCTGAACTGTTATCCTTTGACCATGCTGAAAAGAATTGCCTTCCTAATCGTTGTTTTGTTCGCCTTTACTATTGCAGAGGCGCAACAAACTAAGGAAGAATTACAGCGTCGTCAACAGGAATTGCAGCGTGAGATCAATGAGCTGAATGCTACTTTAGGTGAGATACAGCGTAGTAAGAAAAAATCAATCGGTCAATTAGCCATTGTACAGCGTAAAATCGCCAAGCGTCAGGAATTAATCAATAGTATTGGCAGAGATATCCGCAGAATTGACGATGAGCTGTTTCTGAATGAACGCGAAATCTATCGTCTCAATAAAGAATTAGATACGCTCAAGCTTCAGTATGCACAGAGTATTCAATTTGCATATAAGAACAGAGGAAGCTACGAATACCTGAATTTTCTTTTTTCTGCCAAAAATTTTAATGATGCGGTAAAGCGCATTGCTTACCTCAAAAGCTATCGTCAACAGCGCGAGACGCAGGCAGTAGCCATCAACAAAACCCAATCGCTTTTACAAGAGCGGATGGGCATGCTGGCAGTAAATAAGCAGGAGAAGACCAAGACCCTGAGTTCTCAAAGCGAGCAGCTTAAGGTGCTGGAAGAAGATAAGCAGGAGCAAGCCCAGGTGGTGAAGCAACTCAAGGATCAAGAAAAGGATTATCAAGCCCAGCTTAGAAGAAGAGAAAAAGAACGTCAGGATTTGCGCCGTGCTTTGGATGCAGCTATCAAACGCGAAATTGAAGATGCCCGAAGAAAGGAACGTGAAAGAATAGCCAGACAGGCAGAAGCAGCCAAGAAAGCTGCGAACAATAATGCTACAGTTGAGAAAGACGCTGTTGCTGCTAAACCTAAAAATGCAGAGCCAGTCACTGGTGGTATTGCTGCCCGCCCCAAAGAGAATCGTGAAGAAAGTGCTTTCGAGTCTACGCCGGAAGGCCTCACCATGTCGCTCAACTTTGAAAAGAACAGAGGTCGTTTGCCATGGCCTGTTGAGTCTGGTATTGTTACCGGTGAGTTTGGTACCCATACGATTCCTGGTACAAGATTGGCTGAAAAGAATGATGGTATCATCATTACCACAAAAGCAGAATCAAGCATCCGTTGTGTGGCAGACGGTGAAGTAGCCAGAATCTTTGATCTGGGCGAATATCAGGGTGTAATGGTGCGTCATGGTAAATATTTTACCATCTATAGTCGCCTTTCTTCAGTGAATGTATCTAAAGGACAAGCAGTGAATGCAGGTACTGTTATCGGCAGAAACGCACAAAACCTGGACGGTGATTATAAAGTAGAGTTTCTTGTGATGAATGATAAAGGTGCCAACCTCAACCCTGAACTCTGGCTCAAGCGCAGATAGTATTCCACCATTCTATCATTCATTCATCCAATCATTCACTCATTATTTATTTCGGTATCTTACGGCAAATCGCTTGCTGTATGCAGAAATACATTCTGGCATTTGATCAGGGCACTACCAGTAGCAGGGCCATTGTATTCGATCAAAAGGGCAGCATCATTGCTGTTGCACAAAAGGAATTCACACAAATTTTTCCACAGCCAGGCTGGGTGGAACATGATCCCAATGAGATATGGAGTACGCAACTGGGCGTAGCTGCAGAAGCCATCACCAAAGCCGGTTTAACCGTTGAACATATTGCAGCTATTGGTATCACCAATCAGCGAGAAACTACCGTTGTTTGGGATCGTCAAACTGGTCAGCCAGTATATAATGCCATTGTATGGCAAGACAGGCGCACAGCCGGATATTGCGATGAATTAAAAGCATCAGGCCATGCAGCAGCCATACAAGCGAAAACTGGTTTGGTGATTGATGCCTATTTCTCTGCGACTAAACTCAAATGGATATTAGACCATGTGCATGGTGCCAGGGAAAAAGCTGCAAAAGGCAATCTTTGTTTTGGTACAGTAGATAGTTGGTTGTTATGGAAACTAACGAACGGTCAAGTACATGCTACCGATGTATCAAACGCATCGAGAACCATGTTGTACAATATTCATACACTTAGTTGGGATGCAGATTTATTGCACCTTATGGATATCCCTGCTTCAGTGCTTCCAGAAGTGCGCAGTAGCAGCGAAGTTTATGGCAGCACCAATCATATTCTCACCGCGCATGCAATTCCTATTGCAGGTATTGCGGGCGATCAGCAAGCGGCTTTATTCGGACAAATGTGTACCCAACCGGGCATGGTAAAGAATACCTATGGTACTGGTTGCTTCATGCTGATGCAAACTGGCCAGAAAGCTGTTCCATCCAACAATCATTTGCTCACCACTATTGCATGGCAAATCAATGGCGTTACAGAATATGCATTAGAAGGTAGCGTGTTTATTGCAGGTGCAGTGGTACAGTGGCTACGTGATGGATTAGGCATTATACGTAGTTCTGCTGAAGTAGAATCTTTGGCTGCAACTGTGGCTGATACCGGAGGTGTGTATGTAGTGCCCGCTTTCGCGGGATTGGGTGCACCCTACTGGAATCAGCATGCAAGAGGCACGATAACTGGTATAACCAGAGGAACTACTGCGGCGCATATTGCTAGAGCGGCATTGGAAAGTATTGCTTATCAAACCATGGATGTGTTGAAAGCCATGGAAGCAGATGCTGGCATTGCGATTAAAGAATTGCGTGTGGATGGTGGTGCTACAGCTAATGATCTATTAATGCAATTTCAGAGTGATGTATTGCAGACCAGGGTTGTTCGTCCGCGCATCACCGAAACCACTGCATTGGGTGCAGCATATCTTGCAGGTTTGGCTGTAGGTTATTGGCCAAGTCTGGAATCGATACAAAGCCAATGGCAGGTGGAAAGTGCATTTGAATATAATATGTCGGCCGAACAAGTTGCTGCAAGAACCAAGGGCTGGCAGCAGGCCATTCATACCACCATCGCAGGTGCAAATTTTGATGTATAGGCAATAATGAATAGACAGGAATCGCTCAATATAATTCAGTCGACTAAGCAATGGGATATCTTGATCATTGGCGGTGGTGCTACCGGTTTGGGAACAGCACTGGATGCAGCATCGCGCGGATACAAAACACTACTTGTAGAGAAACATGATTTCGGTAAAGGCACTTCCAGTAAAGCCACTAAGCTGGTGCATGGCGGTGTACGTTATATGGCGCAAGGTAATATCAAACTGGTGATGGAAGCCCTCAAAGAAAGAGGGCGTTTGTTACGCAATGCGCCACATCTCACAGATCGTTTATCTTTTATTTTACCAGTCTATAGTATCTGGGATTATTTCTATTACGGCATTGGATTATTGTTGTACGATTTACTTTCTGCCAATTGGAGTCTGGGCGCCACTAGAGTGTTGTCTAAAAAAGGCGCGCTGAAAGCCTTGCCTGGTTTATCACCTCAAGGCCTTGTTGGTGGTGTGCGTTTTTACGATGGTCAGTTTGATGATACACGTTTAGCTGTAGCATTAGCCAAGACTGCAACAACTCATGGTGCCACCATCATCAATTATTGCAGCGTACATGCTTTTGAAAAAAGTGGTGAGCAGATTGTTGGTGCTTGGTTAACAGATCATCTCAGCGGGCAGCAATACTTGGTTAATACGACTTCTTGTATCAATGCAAGTGGCGTGTTTGCAGAAACCGTCATGCAGTTGGATGAGCCCAATCCCGGCATTGCCGTATCTCCCTCTCAGGGTATACACTTGGTAGTAGATAGTGATTTCTTTCCCGGCAATCAGGCGCTCATCATACCGAAAACAGATGATGGACGCGTGTTATTCGCCGTGCCATGGCAAGGCAAAGTGATATTGGGTACAACAGATACGCCCGTTAATACCATTACAGCAGAACCTCAGCCAATGGAAGCTGAGATAGAATTTGTAATTAGTCATTTCAATCGCTATTGCAGTAAATCCATCACGCGCGCTGATATATTGTCTGTGTTCGCTGGTTTGCGGCCGCTGGTAAAATCAAAAGGTCAAACACATACTTCGCTTTTGTCACGAGATCATAGCATCATCATTCACAAAAGTGGTTTGGTGAGTATTGTAGGAGGGAAGTGGACCACCTATCGGAAAATGGCACAGGATGCAGTGGATAATGCAGTGTTTGTTGCAGGCGGCAAGAAATTATCCTCCAGAACAAAAGAATTACCCATTGGCAATTGGCAAAAGCCCTTGGATAAAACAGACCGTTTATTTGTGTACGGGAAAGATGCAAGTATCATCCGCACTTGGATGCAAGAACAAAAATGGTCTGAATTGATTCACCCGAACTATCCTTATACCAAAGCTGAGATACGCTGGCATGTGGAGGCAGAAATGGCCATGACATTAGAGGATGTGCTGGCGCGAAGAATACGCCTGTTGTTTCTGGATGCAAGAGCAGCTAAAGAAGCGGCACCAATCGTTGCTACATTGATGGCTGAGCTGTTGCAAAAAGACCAGCATTGGCAGCAAACGCAACTCAATAGTTTTCGCACTTTAGCGCAACAATATTTGCTATCTTAAATTACTAAACGCTTGCATATGACTCCCTTTGTCGCTGAATTAATAGGTACAGCTTTGATCATCATTTTTGGGGATGGAGTAGTAGCCAATGTGCTACTAAAAAATTCTAAAGGCAATAACGGTGGTTGGATTGTGATTGCATTTGGCTGGGCCATGGCTGTTTTCATTGGTGTCTATGTTTCGGCTGCGGCAAGTGGTGCGCATTTAAATCCGGCTGTAACACTGGCATTGGCTTATCTGGGCAAATTCGATTGGTCGCTGGTGCCCGGTTATTTGCTTGCTCAGCTGCTGGGAGGTATGTTGGGTGCATTATTGGTTTGGGCCGTCTATCGCCAGCATTATGATGCAACAACGGATGCTGATCTGCAGTTGGCTACTTTCTGCACTGGTCCTGCTATCCGTAATTACCCGCAGAACTTTCTCACGGAGTGTTTGGCTACTTTCATTTTTGTGGTGGCCATTTTATTCATTGCTAAACCTACAGATGCTACAGGCCAATCTTTTGGCTTGGGTGCTTTGGACGCCTTGCCTGTGGCTTTATTAGTGCTGGGTATGGGCTTGAGTCTGGGTGGCCCTACCGGCTATGCCATTAACCCTGCCAGAGACCTGGGTCCAAGAATTATGCACTTTATCCTGCCCATTAAGGGCAAACGCGATAGCGATTGGGCCTATAGCTGGGTGCCTGTGCTGGGTCCGGTTATGGGAGCATTGCTTGCAGCTTGGGTTTTCCAGACCTTTTTGTCTTGATTTTTCGATGCTTTTCAGGCCTTTTCAGTGCTGCTTTCCCATCGGCATAATGGAGGCTCAAAAAAACTCGGTTTTTTGTTGAAAATTCCCATCCGGTGAAAGGGGGATACCCTTACCTTTGCGGCCTGAAATAAAACCTATTCGACAATATGGCTACAAAGGGTAAGATCAAACAGATCATCGGTGCCGTAGTAGACGTGCAATTCGAAGGCAAACTGCCTGAAATTTATAACGCATTGGAACTGAAGCGTCCCAATGGCGAAACCCTGGTTCTGGAAGTACAGCAGCACCTGGGTGAGGACAGCGTACGTACCATTGCGATGGACGGTACAGAAGGTCTGGTTCGTGGAACCGAAGTGATCGACACCGGTAAAGCTATTGCCATGCCTACTGGTGAAGGCATCAACGGTCGTCTGTTCAATGTAACAGGTGATGCCATTGATGGTCTGCCTCAGGTTAGCAAGGAGAACGGTCGCCCCATTCACGCCATGCCGCCCTTATTCGAGAACCTGAGTACTGCTACAGAAGTACTGTTTACAGGTATCAAGGTTATCGACCTGATCGAGCCATATGCAAAAGGTGGTAAGATTGGTTTGTTCGGTGGTGCGGGTGTAGGTAAAACCGTATTGATTCAGGAATTGATCAACAATATCGCCAAGGGTTATGGTGGTCTGTCAGTATTCGCCGGTGTGGGAGAGCGTACTCGTGAGGGTAACGATCTGCTGCGCGAAATGATTGAAGCAGGCATCATGAAGTACGGCGATGCGTTCAAGCATAGCATGGAAGAAGGTGGTTGGGATCTGAGCAAGGTAGATATGGAAGGTCTGAAAGATTCTAAAGCAACATTCGTATTCGGTCAGATGAATGAGCCCCCCGGTGCACGTGCACGTGTGGCCCTCTCTGGTCTGACAATCGCTGAATATTTCCGTGATGGAGATGGTACAGGTAAGGGTAAGGATATCCTGTTCTTCGTAGATAATATCTTCCGTTTCACTCAGGCAGGTTCAGAGGTATCAGCCCTCTTGGGTCGTATGCCATCAGCGGTAGGTTATCAGCCTACACTGGCTACTGAAATGGGATTGATGCAAGAGCGTATCACTTCAACCAAGAACGGTTCAATCACATCTGTACAGGCGGTTTACGTACCTGCGGATGACTTGACTGACCCTGCGCCTGCAACTACTTTCGCTCACTTGGATGCGACAACGGTATTGAGCCGTAAGATTGCGGATTTGGGTATCTACCCTGCGGTTGACCCATTGGATTCTACTTCAAGAATTCTGACACCTGCTATCGTAGGTGAAGCACACTATAATTGCGCTAACCGTGTGAAGCTGATCTTACAGCGTTACAAGGAACTGCAGGATATCATCGCCATCCTCGGTATGGATGAATTGAGTGACGATGATAAGATGACTGTAGCACGTGCACGTAAAGTGCAGCGTTTCCTTAGTCAGCCTTTCCACGTAGCTGAACAGTTCACTGGTCTGAAGGGTGTATTCGTAAACATCGACGACACAATCCGTGCATTCAATGCAATTATGGATGGTGAAGTAGATGAGTATCCTGAAGCAGCTTTCAACCTGGTTGGTACTTTGGAAGACGCGATTGAGAAGGGTAAAAAACTCCTGGCTCAGGCTCAGGCTTAATTGAATGTGTCCGGGTAACCGGTAACGAATCAGCAACCTATGCATTTAGATATTTTAACACCAGAGAAAAAGTTGTACAGCGGAGAAGTGTACGGCGTTCAGCTGCCCGGTATCACCGGTTTGTTTGAAGTGCTGGACAAACACGCACCAATGGTGAGTGCTTTGAAGCAGGGTAATCTGAAAATTCTGAAAGATCAGAAGCAATCAGAGAACTATACCATACAAGGTGGCTTTGTGGAAGTATTGAACAACAAAGTAACTGTACTGGTAGAAGGCGCTGTAGAAGCTTAATTAGTCCAAATAATCAATAAGAGCCCTCGCATGATTGCGGGGGCTTTTTGTTAGTATACCGCACGGTAATTGATTTGTATATTTTTTTCTATCCAAGTACCCGTTTTAATTTCTACTGGCTGAACAGTATTTCCATCAGATTGATGGGCAAACCATCCATCCTTCAATACAATGATTACGCTGTAATTGCCTACTGGTAAAGATTGGCGAAAATTACCAGCTGCATCTGCCACACATGTAGCAATGGGCTCTTGCGTCGTCAATGGTTGGTATAGGCCAAATTCATTCAAGCGCAAACTATTGGTAGAAATAGGTGCATAGAAATGAATTGTAGCAGCAACTGCTAACCCCTGCGCATCTTGTTTAGTCAGTTCAGGCGAGGGCATCCGATTGCCGATAATTTCCGTAACTGTTCCGTAAACACCTTGCTTATGCTGGTTGTTGGGATGCTGACTGGCACAGCCAAAGCAAAAGAGCAGTAGAAATACATATTTCATCATAGGATGAATTTCGGCTTTTGTTGAATTGTTTGGTGTATTCAATAGCTAAAAGTTGTGGCAAGTTTATAAGAACGATGTCTATAGTAGTAAATTCACTTTCTATTCAATTGCAAATGAGACAACTGATTTTTTGTGTACTAATGTTATCCGCTGTAGTGTCAACTGCGCAGGAAAGAACGAATAAGCAGGTATTACAATCCTTATCAAAGAACCTGAACATTCAATACCAAAAAGATAGTGCTGAATTAGTCAAGCTTGTACAGCAAAAAAAAGCATTGCGCAGTTTCAGGGTAGAAAATGGGTCTCTGGCGCAACTAACAGGTATTGCACCCAATCGATTGCCAGAGTATACAGTAGTTGATAATAATACTACTGCTGCTGCTACCACAAGCACACAAACTTTGTGGCAGGGAGGCAGTACGGGTTTAGGCTTAACAGGGGGTATTCAGGCTTTATCAGGTAAATTGGGTATTTGGGACGGTGGTCGTGTTTTTTTTGAGCACGTTGAGTTTCAGGGCAAAGGGGGTTTGCAAATGGACAATCCTGCTTCTGCAGATGATCATGCCACACATGTTGCCGGTACCATGATTGCGAAAGGTGTAAATACGGTAGCCCGTGGGATGGCCTATGGCAACAGAGGACTAGTTGCTTATGATTTCAATAACGATGCTTCAGAAATGGCCATACAGGCTGGTGATTTGTTATTGTCGAATCACTCTTATGGTACAGTGGCTGGTTGGCGTGTCAATACTTCCTCCAATAATAGATGGGAGTTTTGGGGAGAGCCCGGGGCTACAGAAGATTTCAATTTTGGTTTTTATGATACACGTTCTCGCTTATGGGATTCCATTACATATGCAGCACCTTTTTATCTGCCGGTAAAATCATCGGGGAATAACAGAAGCCAGAATGGCCCTTCAGTAGGCTCGCCTTACTGGAGAAGAAATGCATCAGGTGTTTGGGATTCTATTCCGGCGAGAGAAGCGGGTATTTATAGTAACGATGGTTATGATATTATCCCTACATACGGTAATTCAAAAAACATACTGACCATTGGTGCAGTATTGTCAATATCTGGTGGGTATAAACGTCCTACTGATGTATTGATATCAAATTTCAGCAGTTGGGGGCCAACTGATGATGGCAGAATCAAGCCAGATTTGGTGGGTATGGGTGTAAGCCTTACCAGTCCTGTCTTTGGTGGCAACCTTAGTAATACCAGTGCTTATGGTATTTTAAGTGGAACATCCATGTCAACACCCAATGTTACGGGTTCACTTTTATTATTGCAAGAGTTGTATCACAGACAAACAGAAGGACGATTCATGCGTTCAGCAAGCTTGCGAGGGTTGGCCATACATACGGCTAGTGAAGCTGGGAGTTCAGATGGTCCTGATTATGTATATGGCTGGGGTTTGCTAAATGCAGAGAAAGCAGCAAACGTGATTCGTAATCACCAGAATAATCACCAATTATTTGAAAGAACCTTGGTGCAGGGTAGGGATACGACGATTCAAGTAGTAGCATCTGGTAAGGGAGCTTTGGTAGTAACCTTGTGTTGGACGGATCCTCCTGGTGCAGTCAACTTTAATGATCGTTACAATAACAGAACCCCTAAGCTCATCAATGATTTAGATATCCGCATCACGAGTGGAAGCACTACTTTTCTTCCATGGATATTAGATCCTGCAAATCCATCAGCACCTGCTACCAAAGGAGATAATATCCGCGATAATGTTGAGAAGATTGAAATTCCCAATGCAGTTGCAGGACAAACCTATACTATCAGAATCAGTCACAAGGGCACTTTGCAAAACGGGTTGCAAGCTTATTCAGTCATCATGAGCGGTGTAAATGGTGTTGCTTATTGTGTATCAACACCAAGCACAAATGCAGATAGCAGAATCAATAACCTCACATTTGCTGGTATCAATAATACGCCTGCAGCGGGTTGTACTACTTACAGTGATTATACAAATCTTACTGCAAGTCTGAGACCAGGTCAAACAATACCCTTGTCAATCACTGCAGGTACATGCGGCGCCAATAAGGACAAGATTGCACAAGTGTATATTGATTGGAACAGCGATGGTGATTTTGTAGATGCAAGTGAGTTGGTGGCAACCAGTACGGTTATTTCTGCAACAGGTACATTCACTTCAAACATTACTGTACCAGCAACAGTGCTACCAGAGACTAGCACAAGGATGCGAGTTGTATTGGTAGAAACCACAAATGCAGCGACAATTAGTCCATGTGGCACTTATGCAGGTGGAGGTGAAACCCAGGATTACAATATTGTTTTTACTGCTAATTCTACAGATCTGGCGATTGAAGATATTATTGAGCCTGTGAATAATGATTGCATCAAACCACAGCAGTTTATTTCTGTGCGTGTTCGAAATATGGGTGACAATATCAATCAGGGTACAGATATCATTTACTCAACTGAAATAAGACAAGGTAATACCTTGATCCAAACCCTTCAGGATACGCTTCGCTCTGGTGTTGCTAAGGGAGATTTGTTCACTTTAACGCATACACAACCTTTCCAGGCTACAAGTAGTAGTTTTCAATTTAATACGAGCGTTACTGTTGCAGGTGATCAGAATACAGGTAATAATACACTGAGTATTAGTAAAACATATAGTTCAGGATTGAATGCAACTGTAACTGGTGTACAAGCACAGGTTTGTAGCCCAACTGCAGTTTCATTCCGCGCTAATAGCAATCCTACTACAGGATTATTGTGGTACACTCAAGCAACAGGGGGTACGCCCATTGGGGCTGGTGGTTCCAGTCTGGTGAATGCTTCTGTGCCAGGCAATAGAGTCTTTTATCTAGCACAAAATGATTATGCGGGTAATCTTGGAACCAGTGCCAAGAGTTTATTTCCTGAAGGTGGGTATAATCAGTTCTCACCTGGTGTTAGAATCAAAACATTTTCACCAATTGAGATTGAGCATGCAAGATTGTATGTTGGTAATTCCGGAAGAATAACTGTGTTTGTTGTGGATAGTGCTAATTTTTCAATCGTTGCTTCAAGGACGCTGGATGTTCAGGCTACAGCACCTAATCCTGCACCTGGTGCGCAGGGTAACCAGATAGGGGATACTGGTAGAATCTATCCATTGAACTTACGCATTCCTCAACCCGGTAATTATATTATCAAAGTTGATTTTGGTAGCTCTGCTACTTTATTCAGAAACAATAATATTCCGTTGGAGCAAAATCCATATCCCATCACTGTTCCCGGAATCATGGCTATCACCGGCCATGAAGCCACTGTAACCACTGCACAGTTTTATTACTATTTCTACAACATGCGTGTGCGTTCTTTGGATTGTGCCACGAATGCACCAAGAACCACTGTTACAGCTGGTGCACCACTGAATATTAGTATTACCCAGACAGGAAATAACTTAGCTAGCAATACAGCTACAGGAACAATTCAATGGTTTTACAACAATATTCCTTTGCCCGGTGCAAATGCGCAAAACTTGAATATGGGGCCTACCGGTTCAGGTATTTACCGTGTAAGTCATAGTTTGCTTGATTGTGTATTTGAATCTCCTGAGTTAAATGCGACCATCACAGCACTCACTGTTCTCAATCCGGAAAGAATTGGCTTGCAGGCGGGTCCCAACCCAGTAAACGGATTATTGAACCTTCGCTATACCAGCACAACAATACAGCCACACCAATTAGAATTAATTAATCAGCAAGGTGTTCGGTTGTATCAAGAACGTTATCAATCTCCAGGCATGCAAACACTTGTAAGCAGACAAGTAAGATTGGGTAAATTAGCTGCAGGTGTTTATGTCTTGAAGCTGACCATGGGTAAGGAAACCTACTTGACAAAGATTGTTGCTCAATAAAATCAAACGCCACCGCAATGCTGCGGGGGCGTTTTTGTTAATTCAGTTGTGGGTCTAAGGGATAATGTATGAGTTGCTGATATTCACCGCCCAACTCTTTTAGCGCTTCTTTCCAGATTAGTTCTGGTTGTGGGAAGAAGACGAGTTTTTCGGAACCCTGACTAGTGATCCAACTTTTTTCCTCCAGTTCTTCATTTAACTGGCCTTCACCCCAGCCACTATAACCTATGTAAAATCGGATATCTGTTTCCTGAATCAGACCAGCATGAATGTATTGTATTACTTGCGTGAAATCGCCACCCCAGAAAACGCCGGGTACAACTTCAATAGAGTCGGTGATCAAATCTGGCCTGCGATGTAAAATGTGAACAGTATCAGTTTGTACTGGGCCGCCATAATATACGGGGAAATCGCAGCCTTCCATATCTGTAATCAAATCGCTAACGGTATCTTCTGTCTTTCGGTTAAGTACAAATCCGCATGTGCCACTAGCTTCATGATCACAGAGCAACACGACGGTGCGAACAAAATTGGGATCCTTTAAAAAAGGATCTGAAATCAGGATTGTTCCATTCGTTACAGTGTCCATTGCTTGATTTAAGGTAAGGATTTTTTCTGCCCGAAAAATACAGTTTTGGCAGTTAAAATACTGGTAAACGTAGGCGTAAACAAGATTTCGCAAAAATCGACGTTTTATATTTGCCGGAATGAAGAGAACTTTACCCCTCATTGTTATTTTGATTTCTATTTCCTTGTTGGGACTTGTGGTTTTACAAGTCTCCTGGGTGAAGAATATCCTTGAGGTAAGAAAGGGGCAGATTCTTTCTAAGGTGGATGAAGCAGGTGTGGCGGTTTCTGCAGATTTGAGTCGAGCCATGTATACCATTCCGGGTAAACGTAGTCTGCTCAAGCGATTTGGAATCGGTTCTGATTTATCCATGCGCTTATTGAAAACGCCAAGTGTTGCAGAAAAATTCAGCAAAAAGGATATTGAAGAGAAAATTCATCAAGCTCTAAAGGGTTCCGGTATTGAGAAAGTGGATGTTGAGTTTGCCATCATCAACATGTATGGTAATGCTGAAATGGTCTCAAATAATTTCGCACAGAAGTTTTATGATACTACGCACAATAAGCTGAGATTTTATGCCATCATCCCGGAATCTTTGATGGAATTAGATGCAATGAATAGCTATGAGAATCTTGCATTGATTGTGCCAGACTTCAATGTGCAGGTGTGGGAATCTTTGCGTTGGGTAATAGTAGGCGCTGTGGTTTTCATGCTGGTTATTTTTACAGCATTTTACATTACGCTTTCCGCATTATTGAATCAAAAGAAGCTGAGCGAAATCAAAAGTGATTTCATCAATAATATGACGCATGAGCTCAAGACGCCGCTGGCAACCATCGCTTTAGCTGTAGATGCTGTGCGAAACGAGAAAGTGCAAAGCAATAAAGAGAAGCTGGATTATTTTACGAGTATCATCAAAGAAGAGAATGTACGCATGAATAAACATGTGGAAACCATTCTGCAATCAGCTTTAATGGATCGTCAGGAATTGAGGTTACAGCCAATAGAGATTGATGTGCATTTGTTGTTGCACAGTCTGGTAGACAATTACGAATTACAGTTGGCAGATAAGCAGGGTAGTGTTGAGTGGAAGCTGAATGCCGCAACACATGTTGTAGAGGCAGATGAAACGCATTTTACCAATATGCTTTCCAATTTATTGGATAATGCCATTAAGTATTCTAAAGAACAACTGCTGATCCGCATCAGTACACATAGTACGCATAAACATATGGTCATACGCATTGAGGATAATGGTATTGGTATGAATAAAGAGACGGTAAAAAGGATTTTCGAGAAATTCTATCGTGCACATACCGGTAATGTACACAATGTTAAGGGCTTTGGTCTGGGTATGAGCTATGTGAAGTCAGTGATTGACGCGCACAAAGGCCGTATCAAAGTAGATAGTACGCCCGGTAAAGGTTCCAGCTTTATTGTTGAAATTCCCCTAAAGGCCAAGCCTTAGTCTTTGCACCACAGCAAGCTACCATCTCCATAGCTAAGAAAGCGATAATTGTTGGCAAGCGCATGGGCGTAAATCTTTTTCCATGCATCCCCAACAACGGCTGATATCAATAGGAGTAAAGTAGATTGAGGCTGATGAAAATTTGTAATCAACGCATCTGCCATTCGAATGCGATATCCCGGTGCAATCAGGATTTGAGTTTTGCACATCAATCTTGTAGTCTGATGTGTTTGCATCCAATCCAATAAAGCTTTCAATGCTACTATTCTATTGATGTCTTGAGGTAGTGCATAAGCATCCCATTGATGCATCACTAAATCATCTATCGTAATTGTAGCGATGCTGTGTTGTTGCGTATGATGTACAATTTTCACCCCCATCCAATACAATGTTTCAATGGTGCGTAGGGATGTTGTGCCTACGGCGATAATTTTTCCAGAAGCCTGTAGTAATTGTTGAATGAGTGATGCATCTACATCTATCCATTCAGCATGCATATCATGATCTTCCAGTTTTGCTGCTTTCACAGGCTTGAATGTGCCTGCACCAACATGCAGTGTAACAAATGCAGGATGAATATTTTTTGTTGCAAGATTATTGAGTACGCGTTCTGTAAAGTGCAATCCAGCTGTAGGTGCAGCAACAGAGCCATCATGTTGTGCGTATACTGTTTGATACCTTTCTGCATCACTTGCTTCTGTTGCCCTATTTAAATAAGGCGGAAGCGGAATAGAACCTGCTGCATGCAATACTTCTGCAAAACTGAGATTAGCTTGATTCCAAGTAAAATGAATGAGGAAACAATCATGCAGACTTGCTGCTTTAGTGGCATGAATGGTGAGTGTTTGTCCTTTATAAGAAACATCTAAAACCAAGCTCCCTTCTTTCCATTTTTTCGCACCACCAATCAAGCAGCGCCAATACACTTCTCCGCGCGAGAGCATAGCGGTGGTGATATCGCTATATCGATCATCGGGCTCCAAACAGAAAATCTCAATTTGTCCACCGGTTGCTTTCTGAAATAGTAGTCTGGCTTCAACCACCTTGGTATTATTACAAACCAATAAGCTATCTGCAGGTAATTGCTCATGCAAGTGTTGGTAGATACTTTCAGTGATCTCTCCCGACTTCCATACCAAGAGTTTGCTCTGGTCGCGAACTTCTAAAGGGTATTTGGCAATCCTATCTTCAGGTAAATCGTAGGTAAAGTCATGTATGGAGATGTCTTTTGGATGCATGGGCCGCAAAGATACGGGCGGTAAAGGGGCCAAAGCTGCTTTCAAAGGTGGTTAGCTACAACGAGGCGGGATAATCCTCCACTTTTTACCACAAAAACAGGAAATCAGGCATTTTGAGCCCTTTTTTAAGGGTCAAGTGGTCATTTAGTAACCCACAGCGTAGGGGCTGGGCTTGCTAATTGCTGTAGCTTATGCACAGGTAAAATGGCTGATTTTGGTATGTTTTGGGGGCGTTTGAAGCCTTATTCACCAATGTTTTCGGCTTCTTCACGGGTTATCCACAGCTATTCACATGAATTGAACGAGTGAAACGCAATAAAATCGAGCAAAATCAAGCCTACAAAGCATTGTAGCTCATTGTTTTTTGTGGAAAAATACAGTGCTTCCAGATTTGGGGTAAAAGTGGTAAAAAGTGTTATTTTGTGTCAATAAATGGTAAATCTTAATTGAATTTATTCACATGATCGGTTTCCTCGGAGAATATGAAGCAACAGTTGACGCGAAAGGTCGCTTCCTCCTGCCTGCCGGCTTTAAAAAGCAGCTGACAGAAGGTGAGAACCGCTTCATTATTTCCAGAGGTTTTGAAAAATGCCTCACCCTGTACCCGATGAAAAGTTGGGAACCGATCATGAATAAGATTAACCAGTTAAATGATTTCGACCCAAAAGTACGCGAATTCCGTCGCCAGTTTCTGGGTGGCGCTACCGAGATCGAGCTGGACGCAGCCGGTCGTTTGTTGTTGCCACCTACACTGAAGGAGTTCGCTGGCTTAAGCAAGGATATCATCCTTGTGGCTGCCCTCGACAAAATCGAAATCTGGGATGCCGGTAAGTACAAACAGCTCTTTGAGGATTTCTCTCCCGAAGCTTTCAGTAACCTGGCGCAGGATGTGATGACCAAAAAAGATGATGCACCGAAAAGTTGACATGATGCAGCAACCAAAACCAACCGCTAACTCGTCAGCCGCCTCATCTACTTATCATATCCCCGTCCTCTACCGCGAAAGCCTGGAAGCCTTGCAGATCAAACCAGCGGGTGTGTATGTGGATTGCACATTTGGTGGTGGTGGTCATAGCAGAGGCATTCTGGAACAGCTGGGCCCTGATGGAAAGCTGATTGCTTTTGATCAGGATGCAGATGCACAAAGCAATCTTCCTGAAGATGCACGTGTGTTATTTGTGCCACAGAATTTTAGACATATCCAGCGCTTTCTCCGTTTGTATAAAATCACGGAGGTAGATGGTGTGCTGGCCGATCTGGGTGTTAGCAGTCATCAGTTTGATGAAGGCACGCGCGGTTTCTCTACACGTTTTGATGGTCCGCTTGATATGCGGATGGATCAGCGTCAGGAAACTAGTGCTGCTGATGTGGTGAAAAGCTATACAGAGCAACAATTACACAAATTGTTTGAGCAGTATGGTGAAGTCAGCAATTCCAGAACACTCGCTAAGCATATCGTAGAAAGCAGAGGTGCACATGCGTTGCAAACCATTGATCAGTTCAAAGCGATGATTGCACCGGTGGTAAAGGGAAATCCCAACAAGTATCTGGCCCAGGTATTTCAGGCATTGCGGATTGAGGTAAACGACGAGATGGGTGCTTTAAGGGAAATGCTGCAGCAGCTTCCTGCTGTGCTGAAGAAAGGTGGGCGCGCAGCCATCATCACCTTTCACTCCATTGAAGACAGGATCGTAAAGAACTTTTTCCGTCAGGGCAGTTTTGATGAATTGCCTGATAACCCCTTGTTGTCTGTGGAGAAGCATAATCCGCTGCAAGTGATCACCAAAAAACCTTTGGTGGCTACTGAGGCAGAGCAAAAACAAAATACCAGAAGTCGCAGCGCTAAACTGCGTGTGGCTGAAAAAAAATAAGGATGAACGAAACCGTATCAACAGAACAAAAGCGTACGAAGCTCAATCCGCTCAAGGGTTTGGGCGGACAGTGGATTGTTGACAACACTGGTTTCTTTCTTTTCCTCGCAGTGCTGGCGGTAGTGTATATCGCGAACGGACATGTAGCAGATAAGATGCTGCGCGATATTGATAGAACAGAAGATGAAATCAAGCAGCTGCAGTTTGAATACAAGACAGTGAAGCGTGAAGTGATGTTCAGAACAGAAGAAGCGCAATTGGTGAAAGCGGTAACACCAATGGGCTTGGAGATACCAAAAGAAATGCCGCAAAGATTACAACTCGAGAAAACGCATTAGTCCTAAGGAATGGAGGTTAAAAAAGACATACTCTGGCGCGTATACCTGGTGTTTATCCTGGTGATCGTAGTATGCTTGTTCATTTTTGGCAAGGCATTCTACATTCAACAGGTACAGGGTGCTTACTGGAGAAGTCTTAGTGATAGTCTGCATCAAGGAGTAGAAATCATCGATGCAGAGCGTGGTACTATATATAGTGAAGATGGTGAAATGCTGAGCACTAGTGTGCCAGAGTTTGATTTTTATATTGATTTCCGCGCTAAAGGTTTGCGTGAAAATAACGGCAAGCGTTTCCGCGAGAACTTAGATTCATTGAGCTACTGTTTATCCAATCTCTTCAAGGATATGACTCCTGCTGAATACAAGCGCATGCTGCAGCAGGGTTACAAAGAGCAATTGGGTTATTTCCCGCTGCGTAAGAAAGTGTCATATCGCGAGTATCAGCAGATTATGGAATTTCCGCTGGTGCGTCAAGGTAGAAACAAGAGTGGTTTTATTCCTGAGAACAGAAGCGTCCGCATGAATCCTTATCCCATGCTCGCTTTCAGAACCATCGGTTTAGCGAGAGATTCTTTTAAAGTAGGATTGGAACTGTCTTATGATACAGTGCTGAAAGGCAGAAGCGGTAGAAGATTGGTGCGCAGAATCGCCGGTGGTGTAGGTGTGCCTGTTGAGGATGAGTCCATGCAAATTGAGCCTGAGAATGGCAAAGATGTGGTAACAACACTCGATGTATTCATTCAGGAAGTAACAGAGAATGCATTATTGAAAATGATGACTGCTAACGAAGCAGTACATGGTTGTGCCATAGTGATGGAAACGGCTACAGGTAAAATTAAAGCCATCGCCAATCTTGGTCGCAGAACTGATGGTACATACTGGGAAGATTTTAATTACGCCATCAATCCTTCTGAGCCTGGTTCTACCATTAAGCTGGCAACCATGATGGCTTTGTTGGAAGACAAAAAAGTTGGTTTGAATAATCAAGTGAACCTGGAAGGCGGTAAATGGCAGGTAGCTGATAGAACGGTATTTGATAGTGAGCAGCATGGCCGTAGCAATGTAACTGTTGAGCAGGCTTTTGAATTAAGCTCCAATGTGGGCATGGCGAAGTTGGCACTGCAGCATTATGGTAATGCGCCATCTCAGTTTATTCGTCACCTCAGCAAAATGCGTTTAGATACAGTAACAGGTATTGATTTGCGCGGTGAGCGTAATCCTGTTATCTACAAGCCGGGCACACGTTATTGGAGTGCGACTACTTTGCCTTGGATGGCTTTTGGATACAACTTGTCTGTTAGTCCGCTCCAGACCTTGATGCTGTATAATGCCGTTGCCAATAATGGTAAACTGGTAAAGCCTTATTTGGTTAAGTCGATCAAGGATCAAGGTGTTACGGTGCGTGAGTTTCAACCAATCATATTAAATGAACAATTAGTAAGTGCGCAAACATTGCAACAACTGAAAGTTTGTCTGGAAGGTGTTTGTCATTCTGAATATGGCACTGCCAGAAGATTATTTCAAAATGCCGCTTATAAAGCAGCAGGTAAAACAGGTACGTCATTGGTGGCTAATGGTAATCGTGGTTATGCAGATAAAATTTATCAATCATCATTTGCAGGTTATTTCCCCGCAGAGAACCCACAGTATAGCTGTATCGTGGTGATTCGTAACAAACCACAAGCAGTGAAATTTTATGGAGCTGATGTAGCTGGTCCGGTATTCAGAGAGATTGCCGATAGACTTTATGCAACCTATGTACGTGGCGTTGATAAGAAGGCAAACCGCAATCAATCAGACAGTAGCTTTTTCCGCTACGCGGGATACAAGCAGGATTTGCAAATGGTTACAAATAAGCTGAATATCCGATTCAAAGATTCTACTGGAAGGGCAGATGAGTGGATGCAATTACAATCTGTAAATAAGCAGGTGTATGCAGGTAGCATTCCAATGCAGCAGCAAAAAATGCCTGCGTTAAAGGGAATGGCTTTGAAAGATGCGGTTTATGCCTGTGAGAATATGGGCTTGAAAGTGCAGGTGCGTGGAAGTGGTAAAGTGCAGCAACAATCTGTATTAGCAGGACAGCCTATTGCAAAAGGACAATTGATTCAACTGGAGTTAAACTAAGATGGCCATATTAAAAGACATATTGTACAGAGTGCGCCTTCAGGAGGTAATCGGTAGCACACAGCTGGAGATCAAAGCTGTGCATATCGACTCCAGAAAAGTGCAGGCTGGCGATTTGTTTATTGCCATCAAGGGTGTGCAGACAGACGGTCATCAGTTTATTGCTACAGCTATTCAACAGGGTGCTAGCGCGATTGTGTGTGAAAATATGCCTGCTGATAGAGTAGAAGGTGTGGTTTATGTGCAGACTGCCAATGCACAAGAAGCAGCAGCCTATATCGCTACTAATTTTTACCAGCATCCTTCATCGAAAATCAAACTGGTTGGTGTTACTGGTACCAATGGTAAAACCACTATCGCTACAGTATTGTTTAAGTTGTTTTCCAAACTGGGCTATCGTTGCGGTCTTATCAGTACGGTACAAAATCAGATTGGCGATAACATCGTTCCAGCAACACATACTACGCCTGATGCTATTAGTCTGAACGCATTGCTGGCACAAATGGTAGCAGCTGGTTGCAGCCATGTGTTCATGGAATGTAGCAGTCATGCTATACATCAGCATCGCATCACTGGCTTGCAATTTGCCGGAGCCATCTTTAGCAATATCACCCACGATCACCTGGATTACCACAAGACTTTCGATGAGTATATCCGTGTGAAAAAAGCTTTCTTCGATGGCCTGGGTAGTGATGCATTCGCTATCTCGAATGCTGATGATAAGCGTGGTACTGTGATGTTGCAGAATACAAGTGCTAAGACCTATTACTATGCACTGAAAACAGCCGCTGCTTTTAAAGGCAAGATTTTGGATAATGCGTTAACCGGCTTACAAATGCTGGTGAATGAGCAGGAAGTGCATTTCCGTTTGATTGGCGAATTCAATGCCTACAATTTGTTAGCGGTTTATGGTGCTGCGATTTGCTTGGGTGAAGAACGCAATCAAGTATTAACTGTACTCAGCATGCTGAGCGGTGCAGAAGGCAGGTTTGAATACACCATCAGTGCACAGCGCATTGTAGGTATTGTTGACTATGCGCATACACCGGATGCTTTGGAAAATGTGTTGGCTACTATCAAAAAATTACGCAAAGGTCACGAACAAGTAATCACAGTAGTAGGCTGTGGTGGTGATAGAGATAAGACCAAGCGTCCCATCATGGCTCAGGTGGCTTGTGATTTGAGTGATCGTGTGATTTTGACAAGTGATAATCCCAGAACAGAAGATCCGCAGGTGATTCTGCAGGATATGGAAGCTGGATTGAATAGTGCAGCGAAGAGAAAATACATCTCTATTGTGGATAGAAATGAAGCCATTAAAACGGCGGTGAGTCTGGCTGGTCCGGAAGACATTATTCTGGTAGCCGGCAAAGGACATGAGAAGTATCAAGACATCAAGGGTGTGAAGCATCCATTTGATGATAAAGCTGTGCTGGCTGAGCAATTTGAATTACTAGGTAAGTAGGCAACTGCTTATCTAAAAAATATAAACCGTACCCACTATGCTGTACCATTTATTTACATGGTTACACGAGCAATTTAATATCAGCGGAACCGGACTGTTTCAGTACCTGACTTTCCGCATTGCGATGGCGATTTTGTTGTCGCTCTTTATTGCTACTGTATATGGTAAGCGTATCATCAACTTTCTGAAGAACCATCAGATTGGTGAAAGTGTGCGTGATCTTGGCTTGGCCGGTGAACAGCAAAAGAAAGGAACCCCAACGATGGGTGGCGTAATCATCCTGCTGGCGATCATCATTCCAACATTGTTGTTCGCGAATCTGGATAAAGTGTATATCCGCCTCATGTTGCTTTGTACGGTTTGGTTGGGCTTGATTGGTTTTCTGGATGATTATTTCAAAATCAAAGCACGCAAATCAGCACAAGCAAAAGGTGAAGCCTACAAGAAAAAAGACAGTGATGGTTTAGCAGGTATTTCAAAAATCATTGGTCAGGTAGGATTGGGTATCATCATCGGCGCAACATTGTATTTCAATAATTCTGTAACTGTAGAACGTGAGATTATCGGCTCAGCAACTGTAATAGGCGCATTGAAACAAGGTGAGCGTTTGGCAAAAGACAGTAACGTAATCACGCGCCAAATGGATGGTGTGGAAAGAAGTTTTGTAAAAGTAAAAACACCTATCACCACGATTCCATTTGTGAAGAATCATGAATTCAACTACTCTAAGTTGATTTCCTGGATGGGTAATGGTGCAGAGCAATTCACTTGGATTATTTATATCCTGATAGTAGTATTCATTGTTACTGCCGTATCAAATGGTGCCAATATCACAGATGGTTTGGATGGCTTAGCAGCAGGAGTAAGTGCCATCATAGGTGCAGCACTGGGTGTGTTTGTGTACGTGAGTGGTAACTACAAGTTTGCAGATTACCTGAACGTAATGTATATCCCTAACCTGGGTGAACTGTCCATCTTTATCGGTGCGTTTGTAGGTGCTTGTATCGGATTCCTCTGGTACAATGCTTATCCAGCACAGGTATTCATGGGCGATACAGGAAGTCTTGCACTCGGCGGCATCATCGCTTCACTTGCCATCATCGTGCGTAAAGAATTATTGATTCCTATTTTCTGCGGTGTGTTCTTGATTGAAAACCTGAGCGTGATTATTCAGGTGAGCTATTTCAAGTACACCAAGAAAAAATATGGAGAGGGGCGAAGGGTTTTCCTGATGAGTCCGCTCCACCACCATTACCAGAAGAAAGGTTTTCATGAGAGCAAGATTGCTGTGCGTTTCTGGATCATTACCATTCTCTGCGTAGTTGCTTCAATCATGACTTTAAAGATTAGATAAACGTTGGCATACAGACTTGTCATATTAGGTGGAGGTGAAAGCGGCGTAGGTGCTGCACTGCTCGGCAAGCAGCAGGGATACAATGTATTCCTCAGCGATGGCGGCAGTCTGAAGCAGGCGTATCGCGACAAGCTGCAAACCAATGGCATTGCTTTCGAAGAGGGTAAGCATACTGCTGAACTGATTCTGAATGCTGATGAAGTAATGAAGAGTCCAGGCATACCTGAGAAAAATGAATTGGTGAAAGCCATTCGTGCCAAAGGTATTCCTGTGATCAGTGAGATTGAACTGGCGTATCGTTTTAAAGGTGAAAGCAAAATCATCGCCATTACTGGAAGCAATGGTAAAACCACTACGACTTCTTTGATTTATCATATCTGCAAAACAGGCGGACTGGATTGCGCACTCGTAGGCAATATCGGTTACTCTTTTGCAGGCCAGGTGGCAGAAGATCCCAAGCCATGGTATGTGGCTGAGATCAGTTCTTTCCAATTGGATGATATCAAAACCTTCCGTGCAGATGTAGCGGTATTGCTGAATATTACGGAAGATCATCTGGACAGATACGACTATAAGTTCGAGAACTATGTGCACAGCAAGTTCCGCGTTATCGAGAACCAGACCAGCAGCGATTATTTCATCTACTGTGCAGATGATGAAGTGATCACCAAACAATTGTCTCTACTAACAACCCATACTAACCCACTACCATTCTCTATGAAACAAGAAATCAAATCCGGCGGCTACATTAAAGGCGACAAGATGATGATCAGAGTACAGGAAGAACGCGTAAGCATGAGCATTTATGACTTTGCGTTAAAAGGCAAACACAACGGATACAATACCATGGCAGCAGGTATTGCTGCAGCTACCATCGGCATCCGAAAGGAAAAGATCCGCGAAGCGGTAAACAATTTCCATGCACTGGAACACCGAATGGAATTTGTGGCCATGGTACGTGGCGTTGAGTTTGTAAACGATAGCAAAGCAACCAATGTTAACAGCACATGGTATGCGCTGGAAAGCATGAGCAAACCAACAGTGTTGATTCTTGGTGGTGTGGATAAGGGTAATGATTATGAATTGCTCACTGATCTGGCAAAGGAAAAAGTAAAAGCCATTGTTTGTCTGGGTACAGACAACAGCAAGATCATTGCAGCTTTCAAGGATGTGGTGCCGGTGATAGTAGAGACAGATAATGCAAAGAAAGCAGTGAATGCAGCTTTCAAACTGGCAGAGAAAGGTGATGCAGTATTGCTGAGCCCAGCATGTGCCAGCTTCGATCTCTTTAAGAATTATGAAGACAGGGGTACTCAGTTTAAAAATGCGGTGAAAGAACTGTAATTCTTGAAAGCATGCTAGGCAATACAGCAGATAAGCTATTTAGTGAAATCCCCAGCCCACGTGGCGTTCAGCGCGAGCTGATTGGTCGCGCCCGTGGTGACAAATACATCTGGGGTATTGTATTGCTATTGTCATTGATTTCTATTCTGGTGGTATATAGTGCTACAGGATCGCTTGCATATAAAATGTATCGCGGGAATACATCTATCTATTTATTCAAGCAGGTATCTTTTACCATGTTGGGTTTGATGGTGATTTATTTCCTGCACCGCATCAACTATACCATATTTTCTAGGATTGCTGCTTTATTATTCTGGATTTCGATTCCGTTATTGATTTATACCCTCTTCTTTGGAGCGCGTATCAACGAGGGTAGCAGATGGATTAAGTTGCCGGTGATTAACATGACAATCCAGACCAGTGATTTCGCAAAGCTGGCCTTGTTCATGTATATCTCCAGACAGATGAGTAAGCGTCAGGAAACTATCAAGGATTTCAAAAAAGGTTTTCTGCCTGTAATAACACCTGTGATTGTGATTTGTGCCCTCATCATGCCGGCTAACTTATCCAACGCATTGTTAACTGGTGCTACTTCATTGTTACTGATGTTTATCGGTCGAGTGAGTCTGCGTCATATTCTGTTGACGATTGGTCTTGCTTTGATACCAGTAGCATTCATTGTTTCGGTAGCAGTGATGACCTACGATAAAAAACAGGTGGCAACAGATAAATTAGAAACGGCTGAGAAAATGAAATCCGTGGGACGCTTTGGTACTTGGGTGAAGCGTGTACAGGATTTCATGTATGCAAAAGATACGGAAGTGCCTTATCAGGTACAGCAGGCAAAAATTGCCATTGCGAATGGCGGTGTAGTGATGGGGTTGGGGCCTGGTAATAGTCGCCAGCGCAATTACTTGCCACAAGCATATAATGACTTTATTTTCTCGGTGATAATTGAAGAATATGGATTGCTGGGTGCAGCATTTATCATGATTGTATACATCATCTTTTTATTCCGCTGTATCCGCATCTTCAGAAAATGTCCTTATGCATTCGGTGCATTCCTTGCATTGGGTTTAAGCTTCACCATGATCATTCAAGCATTAGCCAATATGGCGGTGAATGTAAACTTGGTGCCTGTTACCGGTGTAACACTGCCGCTGGTGAGCATGGGTGGTAGCTCATACTTATTCATGTGTGCATCCATTGGTATTATACTGAGTGTAGCGCGCAACGTAGAACAGCTGGAAGGTAAAGAGCCTGCTCCTGCAATGGTTTCACCTCAAAATCCTGTGAACAATGGCTAAGATCATTATTGCAGGAGGTGGAACAGGCGGACATATTTTTCCCGCAGTAGCTATTGCCAATGCATTGAAGCAGTTGGAGCCGGCAACAGAGATTTTGTTTGTAGGCGCCAAGGGTAAAATGGAAATGGAAAAAGTGCCTCAGGCGGGTTATCGTATTGTGGGATTGGATATTGCCGGATTTAACCGTGCTTCATTGTTGAGTAATATTGGTTTGCCTTTCAAACTCATCAAGAGTTTCTTTCAAGTAAGAAAAATATTCCAATCTTTTAAACCAGATGCTTGCATTGGCGTGGGTGGTTATTCTACTTTCCCCGTATTGAAGCTGGCACAGCAAAAAGGTATACCTACGTTTATTCACGAATCCAATTCATTCGCAGGAAAGAGTAATATTTTATTAGGCAAGAAAGCAACTAAAGTATTCACGGGCACTTCCAATATGGAGCAGTTCTTTCCTGCAGCAAAAATTCAGGTAACTGGCAATCCGGTTCGCGCAAGTATTGCACATAATAGACCAACTAAACAAACGGCAATTGCCGCTTTTGGTTTGGATGCAAGTAAACCAACCATACTTGCTATCGGAGGTAGTTTGGGTGCGCGCAGTATCAATGCTGCTTTGGCTGCAGGATTGGATGCAATTGAAGCTGCAGGTGTGCAGTTAATCTGGCAAACAGGCAAAACAACAGCTGCACAGTTTAAAGAAAAGGCTGCAGGTAGAAACAATGTATGGTGTGATGCATTCATCAATCAGATGGAGCAAGCATATGCCGCTGCAGATGTGGTCATCAGCAGAGCAGGTGCCATGTCGGTTGCAGAACTCTGTGTGGTAGCCAAGCCTGCCATTTTTGTGCCCTTTCCGCACGCTGCGGAAGATCATCAAACCGTGAATGCCATGCATTTGGTGAACCAAGGTGCAGCATTATTGGTGAAAGATGCAGACGCAGCAACAACACTGGTGTCAACTGTATTGGCTCTTGTGAAGGATGCCGACAAGTGTGCTGCGTTGCAGGCGAACATTGCTCCATTAGCCATTTCAGATGCAGATACTGTTGTTGCTAAAACCATTCTTCAATATTTGAACAAATAAGATGATCAGGCTGAACGATATCAAACATATTTACTTCATCGGCATCGGCGGTATTGGCATGAGTGCACTCGCTCGCTATTTTCATTCACGTGGAGTAGTAGTGCGTGGCTACGATAGAACAGCTACGCCGCTTACAAAAGAGTTGGAAGCTGCGGGAATGGATATTCACTATGAAGACAATATCGCTTTGTTATCGAAAGAAGCTGATGCTGTTGTGTATACACCTGCTATCCCAGCTAATCATACAGAGCTGAATTATTATCGCGACAATGGCTATGTGGTAGCTAAGCGTAGTGATGTGTTGCAATGGATTACCGAAAGCAGTTTCAATGTTTGCATTGGTGGTACGCATGGTAAAACAACCATTACGACCATGACGGCGCACTTGTTGCGTGATACCGGCTTTGGCTGTAATGCTTTTCTCGGTGGTATTGCTGCCAACTACGGCACTAATTTCTGGAGCAGCGATCAGAACAATGTGGTTGTTGAAGCAGATGAATACGATAGAAGTTTCCTGAAACTCTCTCCGGATATTGCTGTCATCACAGCCATGGATCCGGATCATCTGGATATATATGGTACACCTCAAGCAGTAGAAGATGCTTTTGTACAGTTTACACAGAAAGTAAAGTCCGGTGGTTGTTTGATCTATAAGTTCGGATTGAGCAGAGCTGCTGACTTGAAGGCAAGCCATACGTATAGCTATCATCTGAATGATACAAGCGCAGATGTGTATGCACAGAATATTCGTGTGTTTGATGGTGAATACACATTTGATGTGCAGGGCAAGGGGTGGACTTTAACCGATGTAGTGCTCACGATGGGCGGCTTGCACAATATTGAAAATGCACTGGCTGCAATTACGGTTGCCAAGCATTTGCATATTGCTGATGAGCAAATCAAAGCAGCAGTGGCAAATTTTAAAGGTGTGAAGCGTCGCTTTGAATATATCCTGAAGGACGACCGTCATATTCTGATTGATGACTATGCCCATCATCCGGAAGAATTGCGTGCCTTGATTAGTGGTGTGCGCAGTTTATACAAGCAGAAAATCACACTTGTATTTCAACCGCATTTGTTTAGTAGAACAAAAGATCTCTCCACGGAATTTGCAGCAAGTTTGGATATGGCAGATGAAGTAATCCTGTTACCCATCTATCCTGCCAGAGAGTTGCCCATGGAGGGTGTTACCAGTAGTTTGATTCTGGATCAAATGCAGTTAACGCGTAAGCAGATACTTGATAAGGAATCGATGCTGACCTATATAGAAAAGAATCAGCCCGGATTATTGGTGATGGCTGGAGCAGGTGATATTGATGCATTAGTGAACCCAGTAAAACAAGTGTTGCAATAAAATGAATTGGCCATTAATTAAAAAGCGCGCAATACAAACCTTCTGGATACTGAGTGGTATCGGGATGGTGGTATTATTGGGTGCGGCCATGCAACGCAAGCAGGCATTAACCTGTAAAGACATACGTGTGAGCATAGCCGGTGCGGAAGAGCATATGTTCATTGATGAACAGGATGTGTTGAAGCTGATAAAGGAGCAAGGCGTATTTGAGGGTAGAGTGATGGGCAAGGTAGCCCTACGTAGCATTGAAGAAGCTTTGGAGCAAAACCCATGGATCAAGAATGCGGAGCTTTTCTTCGATAATCAGCGTGTGCTGGAAGTAAGTATTGAAGAGCGTCAACCAATTGCCCGTGTATTTACAGCGCAGGGTAATTCATTTTATCTGGATAGTGTGGGTATTCGTTTGCCCTTAAGTGATAAGCTCTCTGCACGTGTACCCATGTTCACTGGCTTCCCATCTGATCTGGAAAAATTATCCAAACCGGATAGTCTCCTGTTGCAGGGTATTTTAAGCATTGGCAATTACATCATGGTCGATAGTTTCTGGCGTGCACAAACGGCTCAGATTGATATCAACAAAGAAGGGCAGTTTGAATTAATTCCTGTTGTGGGTGATCATCGGGTAGTATTGGGTAGTGCTGAAGAGTTGGATGCCAAACTGAATAGACTCTATACTTTTTATCGTCAGGCCTGGTTGCAGAACGGAATCCATCGCTATGAAAAGTTGGATGTGCAGTATAAGGGTCAGGTTGTTGCCGTGAAGCGTGGAACAGCACAGGCCTTACTGGATTCGGCGCAAGCCCGGGCTCAATTGAATGAACTGATGCAACTGAGTTTGGTGCTACCTGCAGATACGGTACAGACTAAGCCGGCTGTAGAAAAGAAAGTAGAGAAGCCTGCTGCAAACAATGCGGCTAAAAAAATAACAGAAAACAAAAAACTTCCTGTAGTAAAAGACAATAAAACTGCCCAACAAAACGCTATTAGTAATGGCAAAGTCGGTGCCAAGGATAAAGCAGCGCCTCCAAAAGAGAAGCCTGCGTCCAAACCACCCACGAAGCCAGTACCCAAAGCCGTGATGCAAAAGCAGTAGTTGAATGAATGCTACGGGTAGGATCGGTCCCTTTGATAACAACTAAAACACGTATACTATGAATCAGCACGAGTCACCAATTATTGTTGGTCTCGACATTGGAACCACAAAGATCGCTGCCATTGCCGGTCGCAAGAACGAATATGGCAAGCTGGAGATCCTTGGTTTCGGACGCGCCAACAGCAATGGCGTTCAGCACGGACAAGTATTGAACATTGATCAAACCATCAAAGCCATTCAACAGGCTTTGCAGAACTGCTACGAAAGCAATCCGGATCTGGACATTAAGGAAGTGTACGTGGGTATTGCCGGCCATCATATCAAGAGCCTGCAGACCCGTGGCGATATGGTACGTCAGGACCCCGAGAACGAAATCCAGCGTTGGGAGATTGATCAGTTGATCGATAATCAGCGTAAAACATTTATTCCTGCAGGTGATCAAATTATTGATGTGATTCCGCAGGATTTTCATGTAGACAATATCCAATACATCAAGGATCCCGTTGGATATAACGGCGTGAAAGTGGGTGCTAATTTCCACATCATTACCGGCGATCGTAACGCCATCCGCAATATCAATCGTGCTGTAGAAAGAAGTGGTCTGCAAACAAAAGACCTCGTACTACAGCCTTTGGCTTCAGCAAGTGCAGTAATGAGTGATATTGATATGGAAGCAGGTGTGGCCATCCTCGATATTGGTGGTGGTACTTCTGATCTGGCTGTATTCTATGAAGGCATCTTAAAGCATACTGCGGTGATTCCTTTCGGTGGTGAAAATATCACCAATGATATTCGCCTTGGTCTGGGTGTATTAAAGAGTCAGGCTGAAGCAATGAAAGTGCAATTTGGTAGCGCTTTGGCCGATGAAGCCAAGTCGAATGCATACATCACCATTCCAGGTTTGAAAGGCATGCCTGCAAAAGAGATCAGCGTGAAGAATCTGGCGCAGATCATTCAGGCAAGAATGGGTGAGATACTAGATTTTGTAACCTATCACCTCAAGCAGGTTGGTCTAGACAGTCGCGCTTTGAATGGTGGTATCATCTTAACTGGTGGTGGTGCTCAGTTGAAGCATTTGATTCAGTTGACTGAGTACACAACCGGACTGAATGCAAGAATTGGTTTGCCAACAGAACACCTGGCACCGAATCATATTGAAGAACTGCGTAAGCCTGTGTATTCAACCTGTCTGGGTTTGATTCTGAAGGGTTACAGCGATTATGAGCATAAGCACAAGCAATTCACACAAACTTTCACCAAAGTGTCTGTACCAAAGACGCTAACAGTGGAAGCGCCTGTTGCTGCAGCACAAGCTGAAGAAACAGTGAGTGTGAAAGAACGCAAACTGCGTTTCTGGGATAAGTTTAAAGACAACCTGATCGATCTCTTCAAGGAAGAAGAAGATCAGGTGATAAAATAATCCCGGATATAGAACGTTGTAATGTATCAGATCCTTTATCCTTCGGAACCCTTTGAATAGCACTAACCCAAAACCGTAACTATGATTCATTTTGATTTGCCAAAGGCAAAATCTTCCATCATCAAAGTCTTAGGCGTTGGTGGTGGCGGAAGCAACGCTGTTAACTTCATGTTTGAAGAACATATTGAAGGCGTTGATTTCATTATCTGTAATACCGATGCCAAGGCGATAGAACAAAGTAAAGTTCCTAACAAAATACAACTCGGCCCACACCTTACACAAGGTTTAGGTGCAGGTGCCAATCCTGAAGTAGGTAAAATGGCTACTGAAGAATCGCTCGAAGAAATCAAGCGTATTCTGGAAGTAAATACCAAGATGGCTTTTATCACTGCCGGTATGGGTGGTGGTACAGGTACAGGTGGTGCACCTATCATTGCACAAATCTGTAAAGACCTGGGCATACTTACCGTTGGTATTGTAACAACACCATTTGGTTTTGAAGGTCCGCGCCGTATGGCACAGGCTGAAGAAGGTATTCGTCAGTTAAAGCCTTATGTAGATACGCTTTTGGTGATCAGTAATGATAAACTGCGTATGCAGTATGGCAACCTGAAGATGAAAGATGCTTTCGGTAAAGCCGATAATGTACTGGCTACTGCAGCCAAGTGTATCACCGATATTATCAATAGCCGCGGTCATATCATCGTTGACTTCGCAGATGTGTGCACTGTTATGAAGAATGGTGGTGTAGCTATACTGGGTAGTGCTGCTGTTGAAGGTGAAGATCGTGCTCAGCGTGCAATTGAAGAAGCATTGACTTCTCCTTTGCTGAATGATAGTGATATCCGCGGTGCCAAGTGGATTCTGGTAAATATCAATAGTGCAGAAGGTGAACATGAGTGCACCATGGATGAACTGGAAACCATCAGCAATTACCTGCGTATGCAAGCTGGTGAACATGCCGATGTAATCATGGGTATGGGCCACGATGCTTCTTTGGATAAAAAGATTGGTATCACTCTTGTTGCTACCGGATTTGAGCACAAAGATCCATTCGATAAAGAGCGTAACATCGTGAAGCCTCGTGAAGAGAAGATCGTGATGACGCTGGATATTGAAGCTGCCAATAAGCCCGTTGCACCAGTAGCAGAAGCACCTGCAGCAGCTACCGCAACACAACAATCACTGCCGCTGGCAGATGCTGATCCGTTTGCGCCACGCTTGGCTGTTCCTGAGTTGGAGCCTGTTATGCAGGAAACACCAATGCCGGTAGAAGCAGAATTGGAACCGGTACAATCAATGGAAGACCTTATGCCTCAGCTGGTGGAAGAAACAACAGAGGTAGCAATAGATACAGTTGTTGAAGAAGAGCCTGAAGTGTTGCGCTTTGAACTGAGCACAGAAATTACAGAAGAAGTGGTGATACCTGCACCTGTAGCAGAAACACCTGTACATATTCCTGCAAGTCCAATCAGAGAAGAACAACCTGTTTGGCAGACCACACCTGCTCCTGCACTAACACCTGCATTAGAAACAGGATTCCTGCGTAAGCCAGCTACGATTTATGCAGAACAAACTCAACAGGAGCCTGTTCGTCAGCAGCCAGCAACACCAAAAGTGGAAGAACCAACTGCACCAATGCCTGTTTTGCAACAGGAAGATGCAGAGATAGAATTGCAATTGGTAGAGAAAGAAGCAAGTCCTGCGCCTGCAATGCAACAGATGAATATGGACAATGGCATATCGCTGGACAATGAAGAAGAGCAGAAGCGTCGTGCTGCTGAGCGTATTCAGAAACTGCGTAATCTCTCCTTCAATATGAATGCTGCTGATCCAAACAATGAATTTGATGCTGTGCCTGCGTATATCCGCAGAAACATGGAATTATTTGGCAGCACCCTTACTTCCGTAGAGAATTTCTACAGTAAATACACAGTAAGTAAGGACGAGAATGATCAAACACAGATTTCTACAATCAATACGTTTTTAGACGGCAAAAAGCCGGATTAAGCTCGATTCTTTTGCTTGCTATTTCGTGTATTTTTTAAAAGGTGATTTTAGTTGTTAGCCTCCCGTTGCAGAACGGGAGGTTTTTTTATAACCTTTGTATACTCAAGACTGTTAATATAACATGGCAACTTATTTGATTTCCGGAGGAACGGGCCTGGTGGGCACAAGACTGAGTAAGCAATTGCTGGAAGCAGGGCATGAAGTGATCATTCTTACCCGTAAAGCACAAGCTGCAAATGGTAAGCTTCGTTATGCACAATGGGATTTGGCTGAACAAACCATTGATGCAGCTGCTATTCAGTCGGTGGATTATATCATACATCTGGCCGGTGCAGGTGTTGCCGATAAACGCTGGACTGCTGCACGTAAGCAGGAGATTCTGGATAGCAGAACACAGAGTAGTGCTTTGTTGGTGAAAGCGCTAAAGGAAATACCCAATAAAGTGCAGGCAGTAATCAGCGCTTCAGCAATTGGTTGGTATGGACCTGATACTGCTGCTTCATTGCAAAAAGGTTTTTCAGAAGATGCACCTGCTGATAATGCTTATCTGGGTGAAACTTGCAGATTGTGGGAAGAGAGCATTGCACCTGTGGAAGCATTGGGTATTCGTTTAGTGAAATTGCGCATAGGTATTGTACTGGCTACACAAGGCGGTGCGTTAGTAGAATTTAAGAAGCCACTAATGGGTGGCGTAGCTGCCATCCTTGGTAGCGGGCAACAGGTCATCAGCTGGGTGCATATTGATGATCTTTGCGCTATGTTCCGATATGCGGCTGAGCATACAAACATGCATGGTGCATACAATGCGGTAGCAAATCAACCGGTAACCAATAAAGCAATGACATTGGCTTTGGCAAGACAACTCAGAGGTCAGTGGTTTATACCTGTATACGTGCCTGCTTTTGTTTTGAAACTGGTATTGGGTGAAATGAGTATTGAAGTGTTGAAGAGTGCCACTGTCAGCAATAAAAAAATACTGGCAGCGGGTTTTCACTGCCAGTATCCAAATATTGATGCTGCTTTGCAACAGCTCTTTCCAAAATAATCAGAGATCGCGTTTCTTGTAGAGATAGATACATCCCCACCATATAAATGCGGTAAGGATGATGGTGTAAATTGTGTGTTCAGTTACTGCATTAAGTGATTTATCGTATGCTTCCTGATCAATCTTTCCTAAGAATGCAGGAACCGGTAATAAACGATCAGACATTTCCAGCGGGAAAAACTTACCGATGAAATCCAGCTTCTGGTATTTCAGATAAGCTACTGCAGCATTTTCCACAATTACTACGTAGAACATCAGCACACCCAAGGCAATAAAAGCTTTACGTATGATGAATCCTAAAAAGAATGCAACAGATAACTGAGAGAATGTTTGCAGGAAGAATAAAGGAATGTAGTGTAACTGCTCTGCCCATCTGTCGGCATATTTTGAAGTATAGATGCCAAATCCTGTTGCAACCAAAGCACACATGATGGTGGCAACACCTGCAATGATGGCTACATCAATCATCTTGCCTAACATGAATTCCTGACGGCTCATGCCATCGATGATATTCTGACGATGTGTTTTGTACGTGTATTCGTTGGTGATGACCATGATAACCAAAATGGATGGAATCATCACAAACCAAGAGGAGAAATACGCAACTGAGTGCCAGGTTTCAGGAAAAGCAAATGGATTGCCTAGCAATTGTTTGGCCAGTGCACCTGCAACATCTTTTCGTTTGGTGATATCGTTATACACATTGAAAAAGATCAGATTGATGCCAGGATAGGTGAGGGCAACAATGCCAAACATCCACCAGAATGCCGGGTACTTTTTGATCTTTAGCCATTCTATTTTGAGTATATGCAGCATAATGATTAGTTGTTGGTGAGTTCAAAGAATTTAGCTTCCAAACTTTTCTTCTTAGGGGTGAGCAGGTTAATGACAATGCCTTTTTCATGGCAGAATCTGTTGACTGCTTCCAGATCGGCTTTGCCTTGCGGGAAGAATAGTTGCAGTTTATCACCTTCCTCTTTAAAGTGCGTCATCTCGGGCATTTGTTGCACAACAGCAATTAACTGTGCTTTATCGGATGCAGCTACTTCAACGATATCCTCATTCAACAGCACTTCATCTACATGACCTGCAGCTAATAGCTTTCCTTTTTTCAGAATGGCTACGTGTGTACAAACTTTCTCCACTTCGTCCAAGAGGTGACTAGCCATGATGATAGTCTTACCATTGCTGGCTAACTCCTTAATTAGTGCCCTAATCTCAGCAATACCTACTGGGTCAAGTCCGTTTGTGGGTTCATCCAATACCAGCACATCCGGATTACCCAACAACGCAGCACCGATGGCCAGTCTTTGTTTCATACCCAGACTATAGGTACTGAATTTGGATTTCTTGCGCTGGGTGAGCTTTACGATTTCTAATACGGCATCAATTGAGTCGGCATCACCTCTGCCACTGATGTGTTGGGTGATTTTAAGATTATCTGTACCGGACAGATAGTGATAGAAATTGGGTGTTTCCAGCAATGAGCCAATTTTCTTACGCTGATGTGGGTCTGGCGCTTGTTCAAACCAGCGGAAATTACCGGCATCGGCTTTCAGTACATCAAGGATAATGCCCAGCATCGTGGTTTTACCACTGCCATTGGGGCCAAGAATCCCGAAGACACATCCTTTGGGAATGTTGAATGATACATCCTGCAAAGCCTGTATTCTGCCATAAGCTTTGCTGATGTTGTTGAGTTGCAGTATTTGCATGCAATTAATTTTTTTGAATCCACTTTTTGATGGGAGAAAGCAGGTCGCCGTCCTCCTCTGTAATCGTAAATCTATCATCATAATCCCAGACCATGGCCGGAATATGAAGATTGGTCAGAATCTTGGTAAGATCGGTCAGATAGTTATTCTTGGCTTTTCTGGGTGCACCTTTGATTACGCCGAATTCTGTACAAATCAGGGGCATGCCTCTTTGCTGGCATTCCTTGAGGGCGTTACTGATCTTGGCTTCGAGATAAGCAGGGTCAGCTTCGCGATAGTAGCGCTGGTAGTCCTTTTCCATTTGAGCTCCGTCTGGCGCATAATAGAGCTCAGGCATTTTTCTTTTTTTGTATGGGTAGGGAAAGCCAGTGATATAGGTTTTTTCCTTGGTCCACTCTGCGCCCTGATGTGTGAAGATATAGGGCTCATAAAAGTGAAAAGTATAGAGAATCCTGTTGTCGTCTAGTTTACCAAGATGAAGTAACTCGCTGATTCCGTTGTAGTTACTTCCTCCTACGATAAAAATTCGGTTGGGGTCCTCTCTTCTAAGCGGGGGATACATGCTGTTGATCACATATTTCCAGAGCCAAACATCCATGGTGGGTTCGTTATATAGCTCAAAGAATAGATCCTCATAACCGCTACCCTTGAAAAGTCTGGCGAGCTGCGTCCATAGCTGGATCACTCTTGCGGTTTCAGCATCGGTATTGTTGTTCTGAATTTTGCCGTAGTGGTAAACAATGATCAGTTTAAGCTTTTGGGCGATACAGGTTTGGTAGATATTGCCAATTTTAATCAGGAATTCTTCTTTGAAGCGCTGACCATCCTCCAAAAACATGTCGAAGTGTACAGGAAGCCTTACCGTTGAAAACCCTGCGGCTCGAATCGATTCTAGCTTAGGGTTAAGGTCTGCAGCCATGGTTGTTTCATAGGGTGCCCAGTACTTTTCAAAGTGTGAAAGATTGACCCCGGCACCCAGTTTCTCCAGCACATTTTTTAGAGGGTCTTTTGCATGAATTTCTGCGCGAGAATTTATCCACATTGCGGTCAATAAAAACAGCAATAAAATCCTGTGTAATAAGATTTTAAAATATATATTCACGCCCAAATCAAATTCCTTTCGCATACTTGCAAAATATGTCAAAATCCCTGAAGCCTGCTTATCTAAAAATTGAACCGGCAGTACTTGCTTATGAACGGGACAAGAAAGGTATTTATTACGCCTATGTAACCATTTGGACCATCATTTTTTCGGTTCCACTTTTTTGGCTGCTTGATTTAATTTTTCTAAAAGAATACTGGGATTCCATGTTGATGGTGCGTTTGGCAACAGGCGTAGCAACCTACCTGATTTATTACAACGGATTGAAGCGGAAGGTTCATTTCATGACCTACCTGAATTTGATTGTTGGACTGAATATGATTGTGGCAGCATCTATCTGTGCATGGGTGCCTTATGGATTTTCTTTGCCATATTTCCTCATCTTCTCTGTGATGGTGCTGTTGTTGAATACCACTGTTTACTGGGAAGTTGCTTATTCCATTTTTCACGTAGGGGTAAGCTATGTGGTGATTATCCTGCTCTATGGTTTCAAGAACAATGTGGAGAGTTATAGTGCATTGGTTACGTACGGTGGCGGCACATACTTCGTTGTTTCTGCTTTTGCCTGTCTGATCGCCTTTAACAGGTATAAGATTCTGACCAGAGAGATTGAGAAGAACATTGTCATTGACAACGCCAATCAACAGTTGCTGGAGCAAAATGAGCAGATCAATGATCAAAATATTTTGATTGAGGAAGCCAACAGAAGACTGCGACAGTTAAGTGATTATCGTCAGAATACGTTGCGCATCATGATCCATGACCTGAAGAATTTCATTGGCTCAAACCAGATGTCGATTGACCTGATCACCAGAAAGTCAGGTAATCTTACACCTGAGCAGAAAGAAATCTTGAGCTATATCAACATGGGCAACAAAAAGCTGCATTACCTCTCTGGTAAGTTGTCTGATTCTGCAGAAGCTGATAGTGGTGAGGTAGAATACCGTTATGAGCGATTTGATGCAGTGCCTGAGATTGAAGCAGCAGCAGTTAGTCTGGTTGATGCAGCTGCGATGAAAGAAGTGCAATTGCAGTTCCACATTGCACCTGAGCCCATGTATATTCAGGCAGATAAGATATTCTTCAACCATGTGTTGTATAAGCTTATTGCCAATATCATTCGTTTTACACAGAAGGGTGCTGTGGTTGACTTACTAGTTTCCAATGTGGAAGAAAATTGTGTTATTGAACTGAAAGATAACGGTCAGGCCTTGGGTAAGGAAAAGATGGATGAGTTATTCAATAAGTTGAATAATCCTAATGAAGCGCAGCAGGCGCTGAATCAGACTGGTTTTGGTTTTTCCGTTGCCAGACAGCTTACGGAAAGTATGAATGGTCATTTTTATTACAGTTGTGTTGAATCTCAAGGCAACTATTATCGTATTACCTTTAAACTTGCATAACGCTCAATACTGTTTATGAAAAAACGCCTACTAACCCTTGTCATCCTGCTTGCATCTTACTGCAGCATATTTGGTCAGTACGAGTATGTAAACACCTTCGAGACCATGGGCTACAGAGACCAGAGCATTACGGGTATTGCCGGTGTCTTAACCTATTTTGTTCGTGTTAAGCCTGATGACGATATCGATCGTAGCAGACTGGTACTGTATATCAGACCGTCTCAGATTCTTAACCCTAATACATCCCATGTAACTATTTACATGAGAGATGAGGCAGTCTATACGCAGCGATTGGCGGGTGTTGGTATCGATTCAATCTTTACCATCAATATCCCACTTGAGCGTCGATACCTGCAGGAAGATGGTCGTTATGTGAAAGTTCGTGTGGCTGCAAAAATGAGTATTGCAGACGAGTATTGTAAGGATATTGAGAATCCGGCAGTTTGGATGAGCGTTCGTAATAACTCTTATCTCTACACAGTAAAGAAGAGTACATTGTCTTATCAGCGTAGCCTTAAAGAGACTATGCAAGAGTTCAAACGTGTTTACTCACCGCTAACTGCTGATTTGGATGATGTAATGGCTGGCGGTATCTCTTATGCAATTTTGAAACAGGCTGTTTATTCTAACGTAACAGAGATTGAGAGTGGCGTTTACAATGAATCGGATTCTCTGGGTAAAGGAATTATTGTTGGTGTTGTTAGCAAATTGCCTGAATATATCCGCAACCAGATACCTGCTATAGGAAAAGGGCAGGGCTTGATTGTTTTGGTGAATGGTGGTTCATGGGATAAACAATATCTCGTTATCACTGGAGCCGATGCTGAAGGCTTTAAAAAGGCCATCAAGGTTTTGTCGAACAACAACATCATGAGTAGTGCTTTCTCTGAAAAACTACTTGTAGATAATGCATTAACCAAAGTGAGTGAAAGAAGCGGTCTGCCTGTTGTGCTTTCGTTGGAACAACTCGGTGGTCAGCCTGCCATCATGGAAGGCGTTGGTGCTTTAAAAGCCAATTATTCATTTTCATTGGCTGATTATAACGCCATTCCTGAGAAACTTACTTTCCACCTGGATGCCTTGTTCTCAATGTTGAAAGAGTCTGATCGTGGTTTCTTAAACGTTTATCTGAATGATAACCTCGTATACAGTACAACTTTATCTGATAAGCGTAATTTTTCTGAAGACATTGATCTGAAGCCTTACTTGTTGACCAAGAATAACGGGCTTACTGTAGAAATGCGTTTCCATCCAGGTACCAATATCTGTAAGGATGGATTTGCCAATTTCTTCGGCTTTATCAATCCCAAAACATCAACCATTACCTTCAAGGGTGAACGTAGAAATGAGTTCTCTAACTTCTTTAATTATCCTGGCGAGTTTAGAAAATCACCACTGAAATTCCTGATTACGCCTGCTATCTATCCATTGGTAACTTCTTCTGTTGGTGAGCTGATTTATCAGATCAACGCAACCACGATTGCTACCCCAAGCATGATTTTGCCTGTAATTGAAGCTTCAGATAAAGCGCAGATGGCTGATATGCGTGGATACAATGTAATTGCTTTGTTACAGCGTACAGACGGTTTTATCAAGAACTTCAATTCACTGCCAGTAAACTTTACCAAAGACTTCCAGTTGTATAAAGACTTGGAAGGTCAGGTTAGTTATTCAATCAATGACTTCTCCAATAGTGGTATCGCACAGATATTCAGACAGAATGGTAGCACATTCCTCGTAGTGTCTACACTTGGAGATACCTCCATTCAAGGAGCATACGAAAGCGTTATCAAGAGTTTCGGTACACAGTTCTCTTCTATTGAAACAAACGTATGTATTGCCACCAGTAAAGGACAGAGTAATTTCTTCTTCAAGTTACCAGAGGATTCAGACCTCGTAACATATCGTGGAGATAGAAACCCACTGCTGGTTTTCTGGGAGACGTACAAATTCTTTATCGTCGGTTTCCTTGTAGCATTTCTGATACTTGCCTTCTTCTTTGTGCGTAAGCGAGTGAAGAAATCTCAGGAGATCGTTTAATCAATTTTGTGCTGCCGGGGAAACCCGGCAGACTATCTTGTTATGCCTTTATGTGCCCTCAATCATATGGTGTCTGCGGGAATGTTTCCGGAAGAAAAGCTCCGGGACATTGCAAACATTGCTGATGAGTACAACTATGCTTTGATTAAAGCTGCATTGAACTTTGGGTTTTTGACCCGTAAAGAGTATGTGGCTTTTCTGGAAAAAGAGAATTACCCACTCATTGATGTACGCAACGAGGAAATCGACGAGTACTTATTAGAACAGTGCGATCTGCACCATATGAATTCCTTTCTCTACATTCCTCTTCGTAGAGATGGTAGTGGAACTTTGTTGATTGCAGCGGCAGACCCTTTGGATGAGAAATTGATTGCCGGACTTGCAGTTAAATTTAATTGCCGCATCAGAATGCTGGCAGCTTCCGATTTGGATATTACTTGGTTAGCACATACCAAACGCGGTATCTTCTTTGTAAAAGAAGCTGTATTCAGTCTAATGCGAAGAGACCCTGAGAGCTCGGGTATCATTACTTTCACGGATGGACAGCTGGCTGTTTTTTTTGGTGTGACTATATTATTGTTGTTAGCATTAGGCGTCTCCTTCGTATCAACATCCATCATACTCAACCTGTTTTTGAGTCTGACCTTTCTCTTCGCCATCTTATTTAAGCTTTACCTGGCTTTGAAAGGATCCATGAGTGAATTACATGATTCTGTGACCAAAGAAGAAATCAGGGCTGTTGAAAATCATACCCTTCCGGTATATACGATATTGCTGCCAGTGTATAAAGAAGATAAGTTGATTCGTAAACTTATCTGGAACCTGCGCAGCTTAGATTATCCAAGAGGTAAGCTTGACGTAAAACTGCTGATTGAGGAAGATGATGATAAAACATTGAATGCCGTTAGGGCGCTGGATTTTCCTGCAAACTTTGAGGTAATTGTTGTGCCTTATCACATGCCTAAGACCAAGCCGAAAGCATGTAATTACGGTATTTATTTCTGCAGAGGTAAATACCTCACTATCTATGATGCAGAAGATATCCCGGATTCTGATCAGCTGAAAAAAGTGGTGGTGCTTTTCAGAAAACTACCAGATGAGTTTATCGTATTGCAAGGTGCGTTAAACTATTTTAATAAGAATGAGAACCTGCTCACAAGGATGTTTACCCTGGAGTATTCTTACTGGTTCGATTACATGCTTACCGGTCTTCAGTCACTGGATGTACCTATTCCGTTGGGTGGTACATCTAATCACTTTAAGCTCGATAAGTTGGTTGAGTTGGGTGCATGGGATCCCTTCAATGTTACAGAGGATGCCGACTTAGGTGTACGCGTATTTGAAAAGCTCTATAAAGTAGGAGTGGTAAATAGTACTACGCTGGAAGAAGCCAATAACGAACCATTTAACTGGATTCGTCAGCGCTCCAGATGGATTAAAGGCTATATGCAGACCTTTTTGGTACACATGCGTAACCCACGGAAACTGATTCGAAGAATTGGTTGGAGAGGATTTTTTGGATTCAACTTCTTTATTGGTGGTACTGCCGTAACCTTCCTTTTGTACCCGGTGCTCTTAGTCTTCTTTATTATTTATATCATTTTTGATATTAAATCTGTGCGTGCTTTATTCCCAGACTGGGTTTTGTATATCTCCATTTTCAACTTTATTGCAGGTAACGTACTAATGGTTTATGTGAACATGCTTGCTGTGTTTAAAAGACGTTACTATGAGTTGATTTTGTTTGCTGCATTAAATCCTATTTATTGGTTAATGCACTCTATCGCGGCTTACAAAGGGTTGTGGCAGTTAATCTACAAACCATTTTACTGGGAGAAAACAAACCATGGTTTAACCAAAGTATCTCATTCTTCTACCGCTGCATCAGTAGCAGGTAACTCATGATATGCAGATATCGAAGAAAAATATTAGCCTTTTAACCTTGTTCATGGTCCTGTACTATGTATGTATTACATGGATTGTGCACAGGAGTGGCTATGAGCATACTGAGTCATTATTTTATGCTGAGAAACTAAAACTGTTGTTTGAAGCTAAGCAGAATAAGCTGGTTATTCTTGGTACTACTTTTCCAAGCTTGGTGTTTTTATCTAACCTTGTCTTTACGCCGCTGGGTTATTTATTTGCGCCTGTGGCTGCTTCCATCCTCGTGATGAGCATCCTTTACTATTTTATTCTGAGAAACCACCTCAGTACCAAATTGCCGATGAATATTTATGTACCTATGGTGACGGCTCTGTTTATGTTTCACCCGGGTATGGTATTCGCAGCTGTTTCGGGAAGAAGTATTGCTATGGTATTGCTCTTCTTCTATCTGGTTTATAGAAGTTTTTTTAACTACTACAGAAGCCAAACAACTTTCTATTTGTCACTTTCCAGCATTTATTTGGCTTGCTTGATTTTCAGCAATTATAACTTCATTTGGCTACTGATAGCCTTCTTTCCGTTTATTGTATTGATTTCTCTGGAAGGTATCAAGATATCAAAAGACCAGCCACCGGTATTGCAGTACTATGAATCTCTGAACAATCGTTCTCTGCGCAGAAAGCTGGCTAACAGAACTGCTGCTATTTATATCATTATCTTTTTGCTGCCCCTTGGGGCTATCTACTTGTTTAGAACATTGAACCAATCGCACGCAGGTAATCCTGAATATTTTCTTAGTAGTCAGTATTCAAACTGGGCGATCACTGGTTTGAAAGCTATTGATAATCTCTTAGTAGATGCCAAGGGCACCATTCTGACAAAGCAGACACAGATTGTGTATCATTTCTTTATTCTATTGATGACACCATTGTTTGTGGTTGCATTAATGCTGTATAAAGGAAAGATATATGAGTTAATGACCATTATCTCTCCGTTTATTTTGTTATCTGTTTTGTTAATCGCAAATCGATATTATTTATCTGTAGAATACCTGCTTATATTCCTGCTGTTGGCCGTCCTTATTTTGATTTATTATGCTGGCAAAACCGATCACAGCTTCAGGCGAATGCGGGTGATGATTTTTACAGGAATCATCCTTAGTATCATTGGTGGTTTTTATTATTTCTCTAAGACAAATGATTTTGAAGAGAAAAACTTTTATCATGCCCTCTTAAAGGGCGGGGCATTCCGTGAGACTAGGGCCATTAGTGAAGAAAAGCAGATAGCTCAGTTTATTCAGGATGTAACTGATGGAGGCGGTAAAGTGATGATTGATGATGCTGCAGCTTATGGCATTGTAGCCCATCTGGAAAGTCTGAATAATATTCTCTTGCCCTTGCAACCAAGCTTTGTAACAGTTGTAGAGAACCCCACATTATCGGTTAACTATTTGTGTATTGCAAAGCGGGAAAACCGATTACACAACTTTACCGTATTGAACGCATATAATATTGAGCAAATGCGTAGAAGGATAGGGTTGAACCTGCTGGTTATGTTTGAAACACCGAATTGGGTACTTTATAAAATCAGTAATTAAAAAAGCCCTTGCACTGCAAGGGCTTTTCTTTTTTTAGGCACATGATTAGTTTCTAACCGGTTTGCCACCTTTAAGTAAGCTTTGAATTCGCTCTAGTGTTTTCTTCTCACCACAGAGACTTAAGAAAGCTTCTCTTTCTAAATCCAGCAGGTATTGTTCACTCACCAAAGTAGGTTCACTCAGGTCGCCACCGCACATCACATAGGCCAGTTTCTTGGCTACAGTACGATCATGATCGGTTGCATAACCACCACGCCACATCGCATGAATACCGGCGTACATAGCACCTAGTCCGGATTTACCCAGCACTTTGATGTCTTTGCGTTGCAATGGTGTTTGATAGCCACCATCGTATAGTTCAATCACAGATTGTCTTGCTGCTTCAATTCTTCTGCCAGCGTTCAGGATAATTTCATCTTGTCCTTTTCTCAGGATACCCATTCCCATACCTTCATGTGCAGAGGTGGCTACTTTTGCAGTAGCAATCGCAAAGAATCGATTCTTGAGTGTAATGGTTTCCGGCTCATCTTCATGCATTTCATCAGAAGCACGCAATACAAACTCCTTGGTACCACCACCGCCTGGAATCAGGCCTACACCTAATTCTACTAGACCGATATATGTTTCCGCTGCAGCACAAATTTTGTCTGCATGTAAGTTCAATTCGCAACCTCCACCCAATGTTAAACCATGGGGTGCAGTAACAACAGGTACAGCGCTGTAACGTGCCCGCATCATGGTATTCTGGAACATGCGAATGGCCATATCCAGTTCATCATATTCTTGTTCAATTGCCAGCATGAAGATCATGCCTACATTGGCACCAGCACTGAAATTGGGGCCATCATTGGCAATCACCAATCCTTTGAATTTATCTTCAGCAATACCAATGGCTTTGTTGATACCTTCCAATACTTCACCACCCATGCTATTCATCTTGGTGCTCCATTCCAGACCAGCTACATCACCGCCTAAATCATATACTTTACAAGCACTGTTTTTCCAAACCAGCTTGTCAGACTTATGGTTCATCACCAGGAATGCATCACCGCCAGGTAAAGTTTTATAGGATTTGCTGGCTACATCATAACAATAACGTTTGCCATCCTGCACTTTATAAAAACTGTTGTTACCCGCAGCAAGCATTTCTTCTACCCATGCAGCTACGCTTACACCTGCTGCTTTCATCTTTTCTACTGTCTTGGCTACACCTAATAAATCCCAAGTTTCAAATGCACCAATCTCCCAACCAAACCCGGCCATCATGGCATCATCCACACGATACAATTCGTCAGATATTTCCGGAATTCTGTGTGAGATATAAGAGAAAAGTGAATAATGGAATGCACGATAAAATGATCCTGCTTTATCCGGTGCTTCATTCAGCATACCAATTCTTTGCTTTAAAGAATCAATAGGCTTGGCCGCTTCAATGCTCGCATATTTTGCTTTCACACGCGGCGCATATTCCATGCTTTGAAGATTCAGTGTAAGGATTTCTTTACCCTTATCTGATTTGATCTTTTTGAAAAAGCCCTGACCTGTTTTGTCGCCCAGCCAGTTTTGTGCTACCATTTTCTCTAACCAGGAAGGAATAGCAAAGATGGATGCAGCTTCATCTGTGGGGCAATTGTCGGCAACACCTTTAGCTACTTTCACCAGTGTATCAATACCTACAACATCAGCTGTTCTGAATGTTGCAGATTTGGGACGGCCAATAATGGGTCCAGTAAGCAAATCAATTTCATCAATGCTTAATCCCTGCTTTTCCATGATATGGAAAATGCTCATGATACTGAATACACCAATTCTGTTGGCGATAAATGCAGGCGTGTCTTTACAAAGCACTGTTGTTTTTCCTAGGTGCAAATCACCATAGTGCATCAGAAAATCAGTAACAGCAGGATCTGTATCTGGTGTTGGGATAATTTCCAGCAAGCGCAGGTATCTGGGCGGATTGAAAAAGTGTGTGCCACAGAAATGTTGTTTAAAATCAGCTGATCTGCCTTCACTCAGCATATGAATAGGAATACCTGAAGTGTTCGAAGTAATCAGTGTACCGGGCTTTCTGAACTGCTCAACTTTTTCATAGATGATTTTCTTGATGTCTAAACGTTCTACCACCACTTCAATGATCCAATCGCACTTGGCAATCTCTTTCATGTTATCATCAAAATTGCCTGTGGAGATGCGCTTCAGCACATCTTTATGATAAACAGGAGAGGGGTTGCTTTTAACTGCAGCTTGTAAAGCATCATTCACCAATTTGTTTCGTTCGGCGGGTTTGGTACTTTCTGTAGCTTCTTTTGGAACCATGTCCAGTAAGAGCACTTGAACACCAATACCTGCAAAATGGCAGGCAATACGGCTGCCCATTACGCCACTTCCCAATACGGCTACCTGTTTGATCACACGTTTCATACAGCAAAGAATTTGTGCTAAAATTAGTTAGTTATGCAACTATTTTCATCGAAGATAGGTGGAAATTCCATTTCAAATTCCCAAAACAAAAAAAAGGATAAGCATCGCTTATCCTTGTGGCAAATCATTGGATCATTGGTATGATGATACCTATGAAATGTCTTCATCCATGGCGGCTGCACCCCTGTATGCCAGATAAAGGCAAACCAGATATGCAGCTAGCAGAACATAAACGACTAACATATGCGGGGGTATTAGTTAGCGATGTTGTGCCCATTCTTATACCTGCATGTAGCAGATTCTAAAAGCCAAGCGACCGAATATTTCCGTTTCTTTTATTGCATGACAATGCGTGCAATAATTTGTTTATTCTTTGTTCCTTAAATTTTCAACTTTTTTCTGGATTCATATTGTTAATTTTTCCACTTTGAATATGCTTTTTGGGGATAGTGTCGCCTTTGCCCTGATCTACAACCAGTCCAACCCCGTTTTAACCATCGCTTTAGATATGCGACCATTTACACAAATCGCTGCGGGCTGCGAATTGTTTCAAGTACATTTGTTCTATGCAGGTAACCGATTCATTAGTGGCCAAGCTGGCGCATCTTTCCCGCTTATACCTCACCGAGGCTGAGCAGGCATCGATGCGTGGTGAATTACAGGCCATGATTCAGTTTGTGGACAAGCTGAATGAATTGGATACCAGCGGTGTGCAACCGCTTATACATATGGGTGATGCACAAAACACCTTAAGAGCCGATCAGCCGGCAGCTATGTTAGATAACCAAACTGCTATTGACCAGGCGCCATCAGCCAAACCACCTTATTTCAGCATTCCTAAAGTCATTCGTAAATAATATGGAACCAATCATCCATTTGGACAATATTCAGAAAAGCTATTTCATGGGTTCACAGGCCATTCCTGTACTCAAGGGTATTTCCCTCGATATTCACAGGAATGAATATGTGGCATTGATGGGACCATCAGGTAGCGGAAAAAGTACTTTGATGAATATCCTTGGCTGTCTGGACTCACCCACAGGTGGCACCTATGTGCTGAACGGTCATGATGTGAGCAAAATGCCCGATGATGATTTGGCCGATGTACGTAACAAAGAAATTGGTTTCGTATTCCAGCAGTTTAACCTCCTGCCAAGATTAACCGCAGCAGAGAATGTGGCCCTGCCATTGATCTATGCCGGTGTATCAAAGAAAGACCGTATGGAGAGAGCCATGGAAGCTTTGAAAAAAGTAGGTTTGGAAACGAGAAGTCACCACAAATCTAATGAGCTCAGTGGTGGTCAGATTCAGCGTGTGGCCATTGCCCGTGCATTGGTGAATAATCCCTCACTTTTGTTGGCTGATGAACCTACCGGTAACCTGGATTCCAAAACCTCAGTAGAAGTGATGGAAATCTTTAGCCAGATACAGGCAGCAGGTAATACCGTTGTACTGGTTACACACGAAGAAGATATTGCCGCATATGCCAAGCGGGTGGTACGCTTGCGCGATGGTTTGATTGAAACCGATCATGCGCAGGTTAAGCAGCATCATCATGTAGTTTAATCCTGATAATCAAAGAAATAATGAGGCGGCAAGTGAACAATTTGCCGCTTTTTTCATTTTTAGTTTTATTTGCGCCCCAACAAACCAAGCACATGGCCCTGAAAATATATACCAAGACCGGTGATGCCGGACATACTTCCTTAATCGGTGGAACCAAGGTTCCCAAGAGTCACCTGCGTATTGAGAGCTACGGTACAGTGGATGAATTGAATTCATACATTGGCTTATGCAATGACCATATCACTGATACAGCTGTTAATAGCATGCTGAAAGAAATTCAGGACAGGCTTTTCACCATTGGTTCTTCCTTGGCTTGCGATCCTGATAAAGAGCCTGCCATGAAGATTCCTGATTTGAAAGATAGTGATGTGGCTTTGCTGGAGCAGACTATCGACAAGATGAATGAAGTGCTGCCTGCCATGAAATCATTTATACTTCCGGGCGGCCATCCTGCTGTATCGCATCTACACGTAGCGCGTTGTGTGTGTAGAAGAGCAGAACGCAATTGTGTTTACTTGAAAGAGAACCAATTATTCGTGGATGATCTGGTCTTGAAATACCTTAATCGTTTGAGCGATTATTTGTTTGTATTGGCCCGTTATGTAGGCCATCAATTGAATGCGCCAGAAATTCCGTGGAAGCCCCGTATTAGCTAACCAATTTTCCATCCTTCATTCGAAGAATACGATCGCTCATAGCGGCCAATGCATCATTGTGTGTAACGATAAGAAAGGTCTGCGCAAGGGTATCGCGTAAACGGATAAATAATTGATGTAATTCCTGTGCATTGGTGCTGTCCAGATTACCCGTAGGCTCATCTGCAAAAACAATCTTGGGTTGGTTGATCAAAGCCCTTGCCACAGCCACTCTTTGCTGTTCTCCACCACTGAGTTGTTGGGGTTTATTTTCAGCCCTGTCGGCTAGTCCCAGCATATCAAGTAATTCCAAACCTCTTTTCTGTGCAGCAGCTTGTTTAGTGCCGGCAATCCATGCAGGGATGCACACATTCTCTAAGGCTGTAAACTCGGGCAGTAAATGATGGAACTGAAAGATGAAACCAATCTGGGTATTACGGAACTGGGCCAAAGCTTTGCCGCTGAGTTGGTGCACTGCCTGTCCGTTAATCCAGATTTCGCCCTGATCAGCAGCGTCCAGGGTACCCAAAATATGGAGCAGGGTACTTTTACCAGCGCCGGAAGAGCCAACAATGCTGACCACTTCGCCGGCCTGCACTTCCAGATCAATTCCTTTAACCACTTCCAGATCGACGTAGCGCTTATGTATATTAGTTGCCTTGAGCATGGGTATTCAGTGGCGTAAACTTACAATTAAGCTGCTGTGCTGCCATGGATTTAGTTTTTTATTTACACATAGTGTGATAAGCCTGATTTGGTTATTTCATCAATACGGTTACATTTGCACAAAAATTCGGGACTATGTTCTGGACATTAGAATTAGCAAGTTATCTGGAAGAAGCACCTTGGCCAGCCACTAAGGATGAATTATTGGATTATGCCATCCGTTCAGGCGCACCCATCGAAGTGGTGGAGAATCTCCAAGAACTGGATGATGAGGGTGAGGTCTATGAGAGCATCGAAGACATCTGGCCAGATTATCCGAGCCAGGAAGATTTCATGTTCAATGAAGACGAATACTAAAATATCATCCCTGCGGTACCGCAGGGATTTTTTATGCAACTACATGTCCTCTTGCTGCTTCTAATAAGGCAAACCAATCTGCTCGGTGTAAACTGATTTGTGTTGCTCTTTTTGCTTCTTGTAATCTCGATAGTTTAGATGTGCCTACCACCGGCAGGATACCTGCTGGATGCTTGTGTAAAAACGCCAGTAATACTTCATTCACACCGGTATGGTATGCTTGCGCAATTTGTGTGGCGATAGGTAGTATGCGCATGTACACTTCATTGCCTGCATCAAATAATTTGGCACCACCCATTGGCGACCAAGCCATGGGAATGATTTGATGCTGCATACAATGATCCAGTATGCCGTTGAAAAAAGGATCTGTTGCTGTGATAGAACATTCAAACTGATTATAACGCACTTGTGTGTAGCGCATCAGCAAGTCTGTTTGATGCGGTAAAAAATTTGATACACCAAAGGCGAGTATTTTACCAGCAGCCAATAAACTGTCAACAGCTTTCGCAACTTCACCTGGATGCAGCAAGGGATCTGGGCGATGAATCAGCATCAGGTCCAGATAATCAGTATGTAAGTTTTTCAGTGATTGCTCAACGGATTGGATGATATGCTCTGCACTGGTGTCGTATGACTTAAGCAAATGCTCCGGTCTATTGGGCGTTACCATCCGAATACCGCATTTACTAATGAGTTGCATTTGCGTACGCAGGTGAGGGGCTTCTGCTAATGCAGCGCCAAACTCAGCTTCAGTGGTATAATCGCCATAAATATCTGCATGGTCAAAGCTGGTGATGCCTGCTTCCAGGCAACCATCAATTATTGTTCTGTATTCAGCAGTGGAATAGTTTGCACCCCATTTACCCCAGCGCATGCATCCGGCAACAGGTGCAGTAATTGTATGATGTTCCATGCCCTAAAAATAGGGGAATAAAAAAAGTCACGCAATTGCGTGACTTAAGCAATATTGTTTGCAAAAGCTGATTAGTATCTGTTATAACCACCACCGCCTTCGCCACGGTTGTAGCCACCGCGGTTGCCACCGCCATAACCACCACCACCACGATTGCCACCACCGAAACCACCGCTACGGGGTTTGAAGCTACGCTCTTTGCGCTCACCTTCAGGGCGTGGAGCAGACTCGTTTACGACAATCTTACGGCCTTCGATTTCGCTTTCATGTAAAGCAGCGATAGCAGCTTTAGCAGCTTCATCATCGGGCATTTCAACAAATCCAAAACCCTTACTACGGTTGTTCTTGAATTTGTCTGTAATGATTTTTGCACTGGCTACTTCGCCATAGGGTGCAAACAGGGCCTGCAGGTCTTCACTGGTCATATTCCAGTTCAGGTTTCCAACGTAAATGTTCATGTTTAAAAAAATTAAATAAATCAAATACCAATGAGAAAACAGCAATCAAACAACCTGAACATTACGAACGAACCGGCCTTAGAAAACTGCCATTGGACAAACGAATTTAGGCTTTTAGCTGAATCTGACAATTAATTCCATAAAAAACCCCCAACAGTACTGTTGGGGGTGTATTTGCAAAAGAGTTGCAATTATTCGCCAATCACTTCAAATTCAATCTCTGTTACGTTACCGGAACCGAAATCGATAGAAGCTTTGTAAGTGCCCAGTTCTTTTACATCGTCCACAATGCTGATACGCTTGCGGTCGATTTCATAACCTTTCTGGTCGCGTACAGCGCGAGCGATCTGCAGGGCAGTTACACTACCGAAGATCTTACCGCTGGTACCAGTTTTGGCGCCTACTTTAACAGGAGACTGCTTCAGTACTTCGATCACTTTATTGATCTCAGCCAGCATAGCAGCTTCTTTCTTTGCTTTTACTTTCAGACGCTCTTCTTGTTGCTTCAAGTTAGAAGGATTTGCTTCTACAGCAAACTTCTGAGGAATCAGGTAGTTACGGGCATAACCGTTACGTACGGTTACCAGTTCATCGCGCTGACCTAGATTGTCTACGTCTTTGATTAAGATTACTTGCATGTTTGTTTGTTTAGCTCCCAGCGCCCAATCTAAGATTGTGACTGTCACCCCATTGCCATGGGGATTAGGGAATGGTTACTAATAATAAGCTTATTTCAACAAGTCTGTTACGTAAGGCATCAGTGCCATCTGACGTGCTTTCTTCACAGCATCAGCCACTTTACGCTGGTACTTCAAAGAGTTACCGCTTAAGCGACGGGGCAGCATTTTACCTTGCTCGTTTACAAACTTCTTCAGGAACTCGATGTCCTTATAGTCTACATACTTGATACCATACTTCTTGAAGCGGCAGAATTTTTTCTTAGGCTTCTCGGTCTTAATGGCCGTCAGGTATTTGATTTCATTCTTTGCCATGGTATTAAGCCTCCACTTTTTCGTTACCCATTGCTACGCCACTTCTCTTTTTAGCATTGTACTCAACGGCGTATTTGTCGAGTTTCGTTACCATGTGACGCATGATTTGCTCGTCACGCAGCATTTGGATCTTCAACTTTTCGTTCAGATCGCTAGGCGCTTGATACTCCATTACCCAGTAGATACCAGTTGTCTTCTTCTGGATAGGATAGGCCAATGATTTCAGTCCCCAAGGATTGCTGTGCACGGTTTTTCCACCATGTTCATTTATGAAGTCGGTGTACTTTTTCTGAGATGCCTTGAATTCTTCCTCAGAAAGCACAGGGGTGAAAATCACCATCAATTCGTAGTTGTTCATACCCTGTTTTTTAGGTTTTAAATGATTCCCAATGGACATCTCGCTTGCGCGAAACGAATCCCAGGCGAGGGATTTGGGGCGGCAAAGGTAAGGGAAAGAATGTAGGAAAAAGCACTATCTGGCCGATTTTTCAGGCTTATTCAGCCTTTTGAGGAGTACCAGATAGGTAGGGAAATGGTCGCTATACCCATAATTGTATTCATCTCCGCTCCAGGTGCGCTTGGGATAACCTTTGTATCGGCCGGTTTCTTCTCGCATAAATGGTTGAGTATGAATATAATTCTTGAAAAAGGCGAAGCCTTGTTGCTCTTTGTTCAGCCAGTTCCGGCTGATAATGATTTGGTCGAACAAGTTCCAGGCATCCTGATAAGCCAGGGTGCCGATCCCTTTTTTGTGGGTTTTTACCCAGGGGTTGTAGAGGGAAGTGCTGTCTGATGTCCACTCATCGCCATTGGCGTTTAGCCCCTTGGTAATGCTTCTGTCCTTGGGATCATCATTTAGGTCGCCCATGATGATGTATTTGTCTTTAAAACCCATGGCCAGTAAAGAATCCAGGTGTTTGCGGAGGGTAGTGGCAGCTGCCATTCGTGCGGGTGCTGATACAGCTTCGCCTCCCCGGCGGCTGGGCCAGTGATTCACATAAACATGTATGGGTTCTCCATCCAGTTGGCCATAGACCCAAAGAATATCCCTGGTAGCACTGGATTCCTTGCTACCGCCCGGAAGCATCACCCGAATGGGGGCTGCATTCAGCACTTTAAAATACTTTGGATCATACAGCAGTGCTACATCAATACCTCGTATATCAGGGCTCTCAAAATGAACGATGCGCATTTTCTTAGCGGCTAACTCTGGCCGGGCAACCAGATCTTCCAGTACCCGTTTGTTTTCTACTTCAGCTACGCCAAGCAAAGCGGGGCCGTCTTTAATTACCGGTTCATACAAACTTCCCATTGCAGCGATTACTGTTGCCAATCTTGTTAGTTTATCGGCGTACACCGCTGGCGTATATAGCTTATCAGACTTTGGTAAAAATTCATTGTCGTCTTTCGATAGATCATCCTCAGTATCGTAGAGGTTTTCCAAATTGTAAAAGCCTATGACGGCAGTTTTATAACTTGATTGAGCCGAAAGATTTACACAAAGACTAATTGAAATGAGGAGATAAAATAATACTTTCACGTGCCGATTTAGTGATAAGTGTTGCGGATTATGTGTTGCCCCCCTTGAATAAGTGGGATCTTCATTTGAGGATTTCCGCGATGTTTGCTCGTAAGAACCAAAACTGTTAATCTGGTAGATGTTTAGAATAGGTATCATTCTCTTATTGGGTTGGGTAATCATGCCACAAATTTTGCTTGCTCAGAGCGGCGGTTCTTTTATTGATACCACCAAAATCAAAATTAAGCAGGATAGCGCGGTTATTGATATGTTGCGCGAAGACCAGTTAGACAATATTCCAGTGATCACTGTAAATGATCAGGATTTAAATGATGCAAGCACACAAGGACTTGCTATCATTCTAGCTTCTTCGAAGGATCCTTATTTATCGCTGGCTTCTTTTCATTTTAGTCCGCTCAGATTTCGCATACGTGGATATGATCCGTCTTTGAACCATACGTTCATAAATGGTGTTCCGATGGACAATCTGAACAATGGTAATACGCCATGGGGTTTGTGGGGTGGATTGAATGATGTACTGCGTAACCGAGATCAGGTCTTGGGGCTTGGTGCCATAGACTTCAGCTTTGGTGAGCCTGGTTTGAATTTGAATTTGGATGTGCGTGCCAGCAAGCAAAGGCAACAGACATTAGTTAGTTATGCCAATTCTAACAGAAACTATGATCATCGCTTAATGCTAACACACCATAGTGGCTTGAACAGTAAAGGTTGGGCTGTAAGTGTATCTGCATCCAGAAGATGGGCTAACAAAGCGTATGTACCCGGTACTGATTTTGATGCCCTTAGTTATTTTCTAAGTATAGACAAATATCTTAGTAAGAAACACCTGCTTTCTTTATCTGTCATTGGCGCACCAACGATGAATAGTCGCCAGGGTCCTGCTCTACAGGAAATGATCCAATTGTCTGGAGACAATTTGTATAATCCTTATTGGGGTTATCAGGGTGGTAAAGTGCGTAACGCCAGCATAGCCTATGTAAATCAGCCCATCACTATTTTATCGCATGAATTCAAAATCAATGATGCGGCAGTATTGACTACCGGACTAAGTTTTACAACAGGGGAAAGAAGTACTACCGCATTGGAGTGGAATCGTGCTCCGGATCCACGACCCGATTATTACCGCAATCTGCCAAGCTTTCAAACAGATCCTGCGCAGGCAGCAGCGGTTGAGCAAGCTATTCGTAATGATGTAAATCTGCGTCAGTTAAATTGGGATAGATTGTTTGAAATCAACAGACTCAATTTTGTTACTACACCAAATGTGAATGGTGTAAATGGCTATACCTATACTGGTCTTCGTGCAAAATATTTTCAGGGAGAAAATGTGCAATACACCAATCGCCTGGCATTTAACACAGTGTTGAACACAAGGATATCTGAGGAGGGGGTTTTATCAGTTGGATTTACTTACCAATCTCAGCGTACCAATTATTTTAAGCGATTGGTTGATTTGTTAGGTGCAAACTATATGATTGATTGGAACCAATTTGCAGAACGTGATTTTCCCAATGATCCTAACGCCATCCAAAATGATTTACGCAGACCAAACAGAGTAGTACTGCTGCGCGAACGTTACGGATATGATTACGATATGTTTGTACGTAAACTGGGTTTATGGGCACAGGGCAGATGGAATATGGAAAACTTCGATGCTTTTTTTGCTGTGAACGTACACAACACACAATTCTGGCGAAATGGTAATGTGCGCAACGGTTTGTTTCCATTTTCTTCTTTTGGCAGATCTACTTTGAATAATTTTCTCACCTATGGTGCTAAAGCTGGCCTAACCATCAAAACCGATGGATCTAACTTTATTTACCTGCAGGGTGCTGCAATGACAAGGCCTCCTGATTATGAGAATGTGTATTTATCTCCGAGAAGCAGAGATGGTCAGCAAACAACTCCTTCCAGTGAGTTTATTTTCAGCTTTGAAGGTGGTTATTTATATCAGACAGAACGTATCAAAGGAAGGGCGTCTTTTTACATGACCAGTATCTCAGGTGGCATGAATGTGGTTAGCTTTTTTCACGATGATTACAATTCATACGTGAATTATGCTTTGAGTGAAATTGGCAAAATGTATTTAGGCGCTGAGTTAGGTGCAGAGATGAAAATAACAGAAGAACTTACTGCTTCACTAGCTGCATCATTTAATCGCGCAACTTATAATACTGATCAGTTTGTACAGGTTACACAAGATAATAATGCCAGTTTGTTAGAGAAGGGGGTTGTTAAGTCTAAAGGCCTGAAGATTGGTACCATGCCTCAGGAAGCCTATGGTGCGGGACTGAATTATCGGTCAAGAGCATGGTTTGCAGGTATTAATGGTAATTTCTTCAGAAGTAGCTGGCTGGATGCTAATCCTGTTCGCAGAACTGATGCAGCAACCAATGGTATTGCAGCTGGTACGCCTTTATTCAACAGCATTATTGATCAGACTAAGCTGAAAGATCAGTTTACATTAGATGCAATGATGGGCTATAGCTGGCGCGTGTATAATGGAAAAAAGAACAAGCCGGTAATCCTCAACTGGAGTATGGGTATCAATAATATCTTGAATAACACAGAGATGGTTGTTGGCGGTTCTGAACAATTGCGATTCGATTTTACGGGTAGAGATGTCAATAAGTTTCCGCCAAGGTATTTTTATGGTTATGGCATAAATTACTTCACCAGTATTTCAGTAAAGTTTTGATGCAGCGCTCGCTTACATATCGCTTCTTGTTTGGTGTAACAGCTATTATTTGGTTGTTAGCGGCTTCTTGTTTAAAAAGGTTTGAAGATCCGGCTGATTATACACCGCCTGCCATTACAGCCAACATGACGATACGTGAATTGCGTAACCTGCATTCAACCGGCAATTTCACACAGGTAACAACGGATAGGATTATCAGTGGCGTTGTTGTGGCTAACGATGCAACCGGTAATTTTTATAAGAGTATTACCATACAAGATGCAACTGCGGCTATTCAGGTGAATATTGATGGGTTTGATTTAAATGCCTTGTTCCCGTTGGGTCGTCGTGTGTACATCAAGGTTAAAAATTTATGGCTGGGCGATTTTCGTCGATACGTACAATTGGGTGGTAGTGTTGACAGAACAGTGCCTACAAGCCCCGAGTTGGCGCCTATACCCATGGCACTGCTTGATCAGTATATAATTAGAGCAGAGTCGGGCCAAAGAGTGAATCCCACCGTATTAAACATCAATCAACTGAGCGATCAGTATCAGGGCATGCTGATCAGAATTAATCAGGTAGAATTTATTCCGGTTGATGCGAATAAACTTTATGCCGATGCTGTAAACAAAGTAGCCGTTAGCAGAACTTTCGGTGATTGTTTCGGCAACGCGATGGTGATGCGCACCAGTGGTTATGCCAGTTTTGCCTCTTCAAGAACACCTGCCGGGCATGGTTCAATCACAGGTATTTATACTGTATTCAACAATACAGGTCAAATCGTTATCAGAGACACAACAGATATTGAGATGCCCAATACTAGATGTAGTTCGGGTAGTCCGGTAGTTTTGTTGAATGAGGATTTTGAAACCACCATTTCCGGCGGGGATATTAATTTGTTTGGATGGCGGAATATTGCAGAATCTGGGGGCAAAAAATTTGCTGCCAAGAGTTTCAGCTTTAACAACTACGCCGAAATTAGCGCCTTCAACTCTGCGCAGAGTAATATGACTACCTGGCTGATTTCACCGGCTTTTGATCTGAATAACACTGCGAATGAGATTTTGAGTTTTCGTACGAAGGATGGTTTCAATAATGGAGCAGTTTTTCAAGTACTGATATCTACCAATTATAATGGTGGCAATACGCCTTGGACAGCCACCTGGACAAATCTTGGGGGTACTATCGCTTCAGGAAGCACAAGTGGGTTTGCGCCTAATTGGACGAATTCAGGTAATATTAGTCTGGCAGCTTATTCCGGAAACAATGTCTATATCGCTTTCCGCTATGCCGGCACAGATCCTGCATCTGGTCCCAAACGCACCACCACTTTCCAGCTGGATGATATCCGAATCCAGGGTAATTAGCAATGAAATAGGGGATTAAATTGCCAACCTGTCAGCATTTTATGTCTGGTATTGTCTTTGCTTTGCACACACAAAAAACAGGATTATGCAAAAAGGACAGATTCGTGTTCAGACAGAGAACATCTTTCCCATCATCAAAAAGTTTCTGTACAGCGATCATGAAATTTTCCTTCGTGAATTGGTCAGCAATGCGGTTGATGCTACCCAAAAACTCAAAACCCTGTCTTCTATCGGTGAGGCCAAGGGTGAGTTGGGAGAGCTGCGTGTTGATGTAACAGTAGATGCAAAAGAAAAGACCATTACCATTGCCGATAAGGGTATTGGTATGACAGCCGAGGAAGTGGACAAATACCTGAACCAAGTTGCGTTCAGCAGTGCGGAAGAGTTTCTGGCCAAATACAATGATGCCAGTATCATCGGGCATTTTGGTTTAGGCTTCTATAGCGCTTTCATGGTGGCTGATAAAGTAGAAGTAATAACCCAGAGTTTCAAAGAAGAAGCAGGTACAGTCTATTGGAGCTGCGATGGCAATCCAGAGTTTGAATTGTATGAAGTAGAGAAGCGTTCACGCGGCACTAGCATCATTCTTCATGTGAATGAGGAAAGCAAAGAATTTTTAGAAGCGGATCGTCTGAAAAAGATTTTGGAGCGTTTCTGTAAGTTTTTACCTGTGCCCATTTTCTTCCATGATGCAGGTGAAGAAAAGAAGAAAGATGAAGAAGAGAAGTCTATTAATAATACCCAGCCACTTTGGGTAAAAAAGCCATCAGAATTAACCAAGGAAGATTACGAGAAGTTTTACAGAGAACTGTATCCATTTGGTGAAACACCTTTGTTCTGGATACATTTAAATGTTGACTATCCATTCAACCTCACTGGTATTTTGTATTTCCCCAAGATTAAGCAGAGCTATGAGATTCAGAAAGACAAAATTCAGCTCTACTGTAATCAGGTATTCGTTACAGATGAAGTAAAAGATATTGTGCCTGAGTTCCTAATGCTCTTGCATGGTGTTATTGATAGTCCGGATATTCCATTGAATGTAAGCAGAAGCTATCTGCAAGGTGATCCCAATGTGAAGAAAATCAATAACCACATCACGAAGAAGGTTGCAGATAAGTTGGAAGAGATTTTTAAGAATGAGCGCAATGCATTTGAAGAGAAGTGGGAGAGCCTTGGTCTGTTCGTGAAGTATGGCATGATGACGGATGATAAGTTTCTGGAGAAAGCCAATAAGTTTTTGATACTAGAAGATGTAGAAACCAAAACAGTTGGAGAGGGTGAGGATCAGAAAACAGTGAAGCAGTTTTATACCCTCGAAGAATACAAGATGGCTGCAGAAACACTGCAGAAGAATAAAGATGGTAAAACGGTTATTCTCTATACAACAGATCCGGTTCAGCAGGATGCTTATGTAAAAGCTTGCACAGCAAAAGGGTATAAGGTTGTTGTATTGAACACAATGATTGATGCAGCTTTCATCAACCACATGGAGATGAAGTGGGAAAATGTACACTTTACACGTGTTGATGCGGACATCGTTGATAACCTGATTGATAAAAAAGAGAATGCGGAAAGTGTATTGAGCAAGAAAGAAGCTGAAACATTGAAAGAAATGTTCAATTTCCAGGTGCCTGAAATGATGTTGAATGTTGAAGTGAAGGGATTGAGTAAGGATACAGCACCGGTAGTTGCAACCAGACCAGAACAAATGCGCAGAATGAAAGACATGGGTGCTATTGGCGGCGGTATGACTGCTTTCTATGCCATGATGCCGGATGAAGTGCATCTAACAGTTAATGGTAATCACCCAATCTATCAGGATATCCTGAAATTAGGCGATGCAGATTTGCAGAAAAAGCAGGTGCGCAATCTTGCAGATCTCGCATTACTCTCTCAGGGATTATTGAAAGGTGCTGAGTTGACTAATTTCATTAATAGAAGTGTTGAACTCTTGCAAGGCCAACCTGAAACTACAGCTTAATGTTTAGCGAATTCTGGCTAAAAGAAAAGTCCCTCCATTCGGAGGGACTTTTTTATGAAAACCGGGGGATTATTAGATAGTGATGTAGTCGTTGCTACTATTTGTTCTGCTTCCTGATTTGATAAATGTTTTAATGCTGTGTACCAGGAACAATAACTGAACACTAAATTGAATGATCCAAAGGATGTGCAGGAAACGGGCAATTTTATAATATGCTGCAGAATTTGGTGTAGCGAAAATATGGTGACCCCAACGAGTATCATATTCTGGCATCATAACCAAGAGCAGGTTGATCAAACAATATATAGACAGGGAAATCATGATGTGCAGGTTGGCATTATCCTGCTTCCTGATGCCGTCTTTGCGCAGAAAATAGTGTGCGAGGAATGGTAGAAAGAAGACAACTAATGAAAACAAGGATACAGAAATAATATCCAGCTCATAAATAATGGTATTGGTCACTCGGTAGTAATGAGTAGTATTTTGATCAAAGTGGAGAAATAACGCTGCAAAGGCCATTGGAATGAGCAGCAGGTAGTTTTCGAAACGTGTAGAAACTTTAGTAATAGTCTTCATGAGTAAACTTTATACCACAAATGTGCATTTTGATAAATGCATTGTGTATCAGCGTTTACGCATCTTAAAACAAATTATCGGCGTATTTAATGTGTCTTTTTTTAAGTAATTGACACAAAAAAATCTGTTTGACGAATTTGTGTGGTTGACCCCTCTATTAGGCACTTTTTTTCAGATCAATAACTTTTAGCTGAAGCTGCTTTTCTCCATTCCATTCATTCAAATCAAGGGTGAACACCAGGTCAAAAGCCTCGCTGCTCTGCATAATGGGGAACAAGTGGGCAAGGTTAAAACCAATACCGGTAAAGCTGATCTTTCCTTGTTTTACGACAAAGCGCAGGTGCTGTTCCTTTACGATCTTAGAGAAGCCGGTATCGCTTACTTTTCTGGCCACAAAAACAGGGCGCATGTTTTCCGGCCCGAAGGGCTCCATTTGAGTAATAATATTATAGAGTGCCGGAGTAATATCTTGAAAACGGATTTCTGCGTCAATAATGATTTCCGGAATTCGTTGTGCTGGTAGAATGGTTGAACGTACAACCGTTTCAAATTTTTCTTTGAAAGGTGCTACTTGTTCGGGTAAAAGCGTCATACCTGCTGCAGCAAAATGGCCGCCGTAACCCAGCAGGTGTTCTCTGCAGGCGTGAATGGCTTCATATAAATTAAAGCCCGGTACACTGCGGGCGCTGCCTGCAACAATTTCACCGCTTCTGGTCAGTACAATGGTTGGTCGGTAATAGGTTTCAATCAACCTGCTGGCAACAATACCCACTACACCTTTATGCCAGTGTTCCTGGTAAACCAGTGTGGAATAGCTGTTGGCGCCTTGAGGATCCGCAGCGATCAATGCCAGCGCTTCTTCTGTGATATTGGCATCAGCTTCTTTTCGGTCTGTATTATCGCTGTGCAGCATTGCGGCAAAAGCCAGTGCCTGTGTATAGTCTTGTTCAATAAATAACTGCACTGCTTTTTTGGCATCATCCATCCGGCCTGCCGCATTCACCCTTGGGGCAATCACAAATACCAGATTGGTGAGCAGCATTTCTTTTTGTACAGCTGCTAATTCCATTAGTGCACGAATACCGGTTGATGGATTTTCATTCACCTTTTTCAATCCATAAAATGCCAGAACCCTGTTCTCACCGGTTATAGGTACAATGTCAGCAGCTATGGCTGTTGCTACTAAGTCCAGATAACGCAGATACGTTTCAGGAGCCAGTTGCCAGGTTTTTGCCAAAGCTGTCATCAGTTTAAAACCAACCCCGCAACCACAGAGTTCTTTGTAGGGATAAGCGCAATCTGTTTGCTTGGGATTTAATATGGCTACAGCTGGTGGCAATACTGCATCTGGTAGGTGGTGGTCGCATACTACAAAGTCGATACCCAGTGTTTTTGCATAGGCAATCAGCTCAACAGATTTTATACCACAGTCTAAAGAGATGATCAGGCTAAAACCATGTTCATGTGCAAAATCAATACCTTGTTTGGAAATACCATATCCTTCCTTATATCTGTGTGGAATGTAAAAGTCAATCTGCGCATATTGCTCGCGCAGAAATTGAAACATAGAAGCTACTGAAGTAGTGCCGTCAACATCGTAATCTCCATACACCAAGATCTTTTCACCTTTTTGCATGGCACTGGTAATGCGGTCAACAGCTAATTGCATGTCTTTCATTAGCCATGGATCATGCAAATCGTCTAAGCTTGGTCTGAAGAATGATTTTGCAGCAGCATAATCATGTATGCCTCTGCTTACAAGGATGCTACAAATAACAGGGTGAATACGCAGGCTTGCTTGTAAAGACTGGCTTAAGGCAGCATCAGTCTTTTGTATGTTCCATCTTTTCTCCATAAGTTAAAAATTCCGCTCAGTGGTATAACGCACCAGTTCTTCCAGTGCATCTTTTGCTGCTGATTGGGGGAAACGATGGAGGATGGTTAACGCCTCATCTTTAAAAGCGTGCATTTTATCTGTAGCATATTGAATACCTCCAGATTGCACTACCTGATCTAAAATGAAACGAACTTTATCCTTGTCTGTATTTTCGTTTTTGACGATGTAAATTAATTTTTTTCTGGTTGCGCTATCGCAGTTGTTGAGGGTATAAATCAAAGGAAGGGTCAGCTTTTTTTCCTTGATGTCATTACCTGTAGGTTTACCAATATCCAAAGTGCCATAGTCAAAAAGATCATCTTTGATCTGGAAGGCCATACCCACTAATTCACCAAAACGTTTCATATCCTGTACGGCTGCCTCATCCTTGAAAGTGGTGTAGGCGCCTGCCGCACAAGCAGCTGCCAACAAGGAAGCTGTTTTACCCTTGATGATTTCGTAGTATACTTCTTCTTTTAGATTGAGGTTTCTGGACTTTTCCAGTTGTAATAATTCGCCTTCACTCATCAATCTAACTGCATCAGATAGAATTTGTAATACCTTAAAATCGTCATTATTTAAGGAGAGAAGCAATCCTTTAGAAAGCAGGTAATCCCCAACTAATACGGCAATTTTATTTTTCCAAAGTGCATTAATAGAAAAGAAACCTCTGCGTTCCATGGCATCGTCAACCACATCATCATGCACCAGGGTAGCGGTATGCAATAATTCTACCAGAGAAGCTGCTCTATAAGAACTTTCATTGATTTCGCCCCCTAATCTGGCACTAAGCAGCACAAACATGGGCCTGAGTTGCTTACCCTTTCTTTTCACGATATAATGCATGATTCTGTCAAGCAGGGGTACACGGCTTTTCACAGCTTCCCGGAAATGTATTTCAAACTGTTCTAGTTCTGCTCCTATGACTGATCTGGCTAAGTTCATGCGAATAAGCTGCAATATAAGCCATCGGGCAATAACGGGCAGTGATTCAGCGTTTTAAGTCCTAATTGGGATTGCCAAAAGTGATAAAAGCGTTAAACTCCTGAGTATCAGGCAGCAACTGAGGCCCGGATTTTACCTTTATCCAAGCAATCGAAAAATACCGTCTATGAAACAAGCGAGGTTACTCATGTTGCTGAGCGCATGTTTGATTACGCTGGCAGCAGCAGCTCAGACCGACTGGGGTTGGGACTGGAAGGATTCTTCCAAGGTTCCGGTAAAAAGGGCACCCCAGTACACTGAATTCCTGAATAATCAATTCCCTTATCCCCCCAAACCCCGTAATCAGATAGAAATCGGTGGTGGTTTCGGTTACGCTAGCATTTATGGTGATGTATCACAGCGTCCGGGCTTTGGTGGTACCCTGTCTTTGCGTAAGGCAATTGATCATTTCTGGTCAATAAGGGGTTCTTATGATGGTTTCTATGCTTATGGACAGGATTGGAAACTGCGCGTGCCAAATGCAGTAACTCCGGCACCGGGTCCTTGGGCAGCTTATGGCCCAGCCGGTTACTTGCCTAATTTCAGAAACCAGAGCCATATGGGTTCTGTAGATCTCATTTATTCAATAAACCCAGCATCCTATTATAGAGGCAATCCTAAGTTTAATTTATATGCATTGGTAGGGTATGGTGTAATTGTTTCTGATGTGGATGTAGATGCGCGTCAGGGTGATGCACAAACCGGTGCTACTTATACAGCAGGTTATGCTGGTATCAATTTCGCATCAAAGAAATCAGATATCAAAAAAGCAGCAAGAAGTGTTCAGGATGGTCAGTATGAGAGCAATGCACCTGTTGCCAATAATGGACGCGACCCAATTACGCGTTTGAACCGCAACTGGCTGGTAAGACATGCCATGACATTTGGCGGTGGTGTTGCTTATAAACTGTCTAATAAAATCAATGTAGGCCTTGAGCAGAAGTTTGTGAATGCCTTTAACGATGATATGGATGGTTTGTATGAAGGCAATGCTAACGATATCGTTAGTTTAACGAGGGTAAGACTGAACTACAATTTTGGTTCTCCTGATAAACATGTGGAACCGCTGTGGTGGATTAATCCCAATAACTATCTCTACAACGAGTTGAATAATCCGCGCCACATGAAGCAGCCAAAAATTGTGCTGCCCGATGGTGATAATGATGGCGTAACTGATCAGTTTGATCTGGAACCAAATACACCTGCAGGCGCTGCAGTTGATGCGCATGGTCGTGCAAAAGATACAGATGGCGATGGTGTACCTGATTATAAGGATAAAGAGATTTTGACACAATTGAGCTGCTTCCCTGTTGACAAAGATGGTGTGGGTAAATGTCCTGAGCCAGCTTGTTGCAAGGAGATTAAGGATATGATGGCCAATTGGAAACCTACCGGTGGTGGAACTGGTGGTGGAATGGATGGTGCTGGTATTACTGAGTGTGCGATTGGTGATTTACCAAGCGTGGTATTCAAGAAAGGCGCACAATTAAGCAGAGAAGCACAATCTGTACTTGCTGCTGCAGCCGCGAAGATTAAAGCAAATCCAAGCTGTAAAGTGAAATTGATTGGTTATGGTACATCCAGCAAGAATGCACAGCAGTTGAGTTGGGAGCGTGTAAATGCAGTGAAGAAATACCTCGTAGAACAACAAGGTATCTCTGAAACCAGAATCATTTTCTCTTACGGTCAGGATGGGGATGCTAATACAGTTGATATTCAGGCAACTACTGAAGAAGGTCCGATGAACCTGCCTGCACCGCATCCAAATTTGAAAGGAAGAGGTTAAGCTACAATAGTTAATTATAAAAGCCCCTGCACAGCATGGGCTTTTTATTTTACAGTAAGTCGCCGAATCACTACAAGCCTCTCATAGATTCAATGACATTTATTACTACGCCATAAGCTGATTTTTGTATTGTTAATAGTGGGTAATTGATATAAATACCGGAAGTGATTGCTGAAAATGAAGCATTGTTTACTTATTGTTTCTTTTTTGACGATTTTCTGTTAATACTTGTCGGGCATGGCTCCTAATTTCCCATTATTATTAATGATTATGTGTTTGGTATCATTGATAACCCCTGCGCTATGAACCCTGTAAAGGTACTATTGGTAGAAGATGAGATAAGGATTCTGACGACGCTTGAATACATTTTACAGCGAAATGGTTACGAGGTTGTAACGGCTGGAAATGGATTAGAGGCATTGGAGGTAGTAAAATCTTACACTCCGGATATCATTCTGTGTGATGTAATGATGCCCAAAATGGATGGGTATGATTTTCTACGACAATACAGAAGTTCAGTTAATGCTAGCACACCATTCATTTTTTTAACAGCTAAATCTGAGTACAGTGATATCAGAAGTGGTATGGCATTGGGTGCGGATGATTATTTGGTAAAGCCGGTAAGATCTGAAGAGCTGATACATGCTATTACAACTCGTTTAAATAGAAGTGAGCAGATTAATGATTCTGTTGCAAAAGAAATTGCCAGGTTAGAGAAGGGAATGTCTTTATTGACAAACCACGAGTTTAATACGCCAATGACTGCGATTATTGGCTTCTTGAGTTTAATTAAAGCCAGCTTTGATAAAATTGATAAAGAGACTTTACGACAATACCTGGATTATATACAGGAGGCAACTGAGCGTTTACAGCGACTGATGTCAAAAATTCGTTGGTGGCAACAGTTGGAAGAGAAAAATAGTTATGAAACGGGTAAAAAAGACATACTTGTTGCATCGCTTGTTGAAAGGGTAATTAAGACGGTTGCAGAGAAATATAAGCGTTCAGACGATTTAGTGGTGTCGCTTGCTCCAGCTGTGCATCTGCTTTTGCATGAAGAGTTATTAGAGATTCTGATGCATGAGCTCACAGATAATGCTTTTAAGTTCACACGTAAGGGCGAATCAGTGGTTGTTGGACTGAGGGCCTATACAGCTGAATTAGAAATTGTTGTTGCAGATTTTGGAACAAAATCCAGTGCTGCTGAACTCGCGAACTATGAACCATTTGTGCAGTTCAACAGAAAGCAATTTGAACAACAGGGTTTAGGTATCGGTTTGCAACTCAGTAAGTTAATTGTTAAACAGTTGAAAGGTGATATACAGATTGTTGACAATGAACCTATTGGTATCAAAATAATCATCACAATCCCCATAAATCAATAAACTATGTTGGAAACAACTCAATTCAGGCATACGCTACTTGTTGTAGAAGACAATAAAAAGCTTCGCATGCTGCTCGTTGAGCTGCTGGGGAACCATTACAATGTGGTTGCTACAGACTCAGGGGAGAAGGTGGTGGAGCTGGTATTGCAGCACAAGCCTATCGTGATATTACTCGACGTCATGTTGAACGGTATGGTAGATGGTTTTTCGGTTCTGCGTTTGTTGAAACAGGATATGCGTTTTCAGGACATTTCAGTGATTATCATTTCCGGATTGGACCAGAGTGAATTCATTGAGAAAGGGCTTAGTTTGGGCGCCAATGATTACATCACCAAGCCTTTGTCGATTAAAGTGCTCGAAAGCAAAGTGGAAAACCTGATTAAATTGCGCAATGCAATTTTGCAAACCACGATTCAACAACAATTTCCTGTAATAGGAGAGTCTAAGGACAAGAGTTCTTTTATGAAGACTTTTGAAACCTTGATTGAAGACATGATTACGAATGATTATGATCTTTCGATAAAGGAAATTGCATCTAAGCTGAATCTTAGCTTGAGTACATTTGAAAGAACCATCAAAAAGATATACAAGCAAACGCCTAATAAGTATATCATGTATCGTAAGCTGGAAAAAGCCAGCCTGCTCTTACAGCAAACACAGATGCCGGTAAAGCAGATAGCTTTTATGCTGGGCTTTAACTCAGTTTCTTATTTTGCCAAGTGCTATAGAGCCAGGTTTAAAGAAACCCCTTCACAGACAGCCAAAAGGAAATAAGTAATTGATCTGGAATAAAAAAAGGAGGTAATCAGCCTCCTTTTTTGTTTAGTATAAATGCGTTACCAATGGTATGGTGAACCATTTACCGGAGGGGTCGTTCTTGAATATTTCGAGGGTAGTATTGTACTGACCTGAGCCTGACTCTACTTGTACTTGCATCACTTCTTTTTCGTAATCGTCTTTGATCACCAGTAATCGAAAGAATTCAGGTGCATTTTCTGGTCTGTAATGCAATTCAAATTGTACATGGGCGTCATGGAATTCCATTCTGTCAGGAGAATTGGTTTTTCCATTAAAGTAGTGTACCTGAAAGGTCCTGGGCTGTGTGTTTCTGATGCTCACAGTATATACCTTATTCAGGGAAGCCGTATCTGCTGCAGAACGGCTTCCTGAATAATTGGGGGTAATGTCAAGTAAGGCCATCATAAGTATTAGATTTCCAAAACAATAACCAATGAGGTATAAAGGTGTATAGAATATTATTTAGCACAATTAACAAAAGAGGCAATCAGTGAAACAAAATAGCCATACTGTTCTTCTTTGGTTAAAGTGATTTTAAAAAATTGCTGTTGTATTATTTGTGACGAATTGGTTTGTAATGTAATAGTTTGTTCCATCAGATTGGAGAGTAAATGTGGCATATCGATAACTGCTTCTACTATATGCTATATTGCTCGAGCTAGATAATCTTCCAATAATATTCCCTGAAGGTGTATCAATATCGATACTAAATCTTTGCGAATTATTTAGATATGTAACTATAAAGATTTGATTGGTTACATCTGAAGGATCAGGCAAATTCACAGTAGCTGTTTTGTTTGATGATCCAGCATTTGCATTCACGATGATTGTATAATCACTATTTAATACATCAATAGTGATATCAGAAGAAGTAGCAGATCGCATTATGATTTTGGCTGCAAAGCCGCCTGAAGACTTTATTGTAGTTCCGGTAATTGTTCCTGCTTCAAAACCTCCATTCGCATCTCTTGCTACAATTGCGCTAGCAGTATTACTGCTTGTGGCAGTAGTGGCAGAGTTAGCTACTTTACCGGCAGTACTAATTGTTGCCAGCTTGGTATCTGCAATGGCTGCATTCGCAGCAATTTTAGCATTCGTTACAGCGCCGTCTGCAATATCAGCTTCTACAACAGCACCTGTTGCAATTTTTGCAGTTGTGATAGCTCCATCAGTAATATTTGCTGTGGCAACTGCATTATTAGCAAGCGTAGTCGTAATACTGGTTGCGCCGCTACCTGTTACCGCTCCACTCAAAGTAATGGTTTGGTTAGCGGTCAGGAAATTTGGCGTCCAGGGTTCCCATTTGTTACGAATATTATTATTGGTACTGGTTGCATTAAAGCGGAGCAATTGTCCGTCAAGTGGCTGTGTATTTACCACATCATTCAAACTATTCAAATTACCTCCACTGGTTGTAGCTGAAATGGTGTTGCCAGAGATGGTAATGCCTGTTCCGGCAATCAGTGTGTTTTGCTTGCCATTTATCGCATTGCGGTAGCTTGTAAGCATATTAGCGGTATCACTGATATTTAACTTGCCTACTTGTACAGTATTTAGTGTGTTACGGTAGCTCGCTAACATAGCGGCTGTATCGCTGCTGTTCAGTTTGCCATTTACAGCTACCGTATTGGTATTGATGGCAGTACGGTAGTTGCTCAACATGGCAGTGGTATCGCTGATATTGAGTTTATTAACCTGTACTGAATTCAATGTTGTGCGATAGTTGCTGAGCATGGCTGCCGTATCAGTATATCTAACCCTGTTAGCAACGGCTGCATCAATGTTTGCCTGCTTCACATAATTGCTTAGCATAGCTGCCGTATCAGCGATGTTCACCTTGGTATTGAGACCAGCAGTTACATTCGCTTGCTTAGCGTAGTTACCAAGCATCAGAGCAGTGTCAGTATACTTCACTTTATCCGCTACAGCTACATCAATATTGGCTTGCTTCACATAATTGCTCAGCATAGCTGCTGTATCGGCGATGTTCACCTTGGTATTCAAACCAGCAGTTACATTTGCCTGCTTCGCGTAGTTGCCAAGCATGAGGGCTGTATCAGTATATTTTACCTTATCAGCAACAGCTACATCAATGCTGGCTTGCTTCACATAATTGCTCAACATAGCAGCCGTATCAGTGATGTTCACCTTGGTATTGAGACCAGCAGTTACGTTCGCCTGCTTTGCATAGTTGGTCAGCATGCTAGCCGTATCGCTTGTATTCAATTTGCCATTTACAGCTACAGTATTGCTATTGATTGCGTTACGGTAGTTGCTGAGCATATTAGCTGTATCAGCAATGTTTACCTTGGTATTGAGACCTGCAGTTACATTTGCCTGCTTAGCATAGTTCGTTAACATGCTAGCGGTATCAGAATACTTCACTTTGTCTGCAACAGCCACATCAATATTTGCCAGCTTCACATAATTGCTCAGCATGGCTGCTGTATCAGCCTTATTCAGTTTAGCAGCATCCAAGCTATTGATAGCCGACTTGTAGTTAGCCAGCATATTGGCTGTATCTGTGTACTTCACTTTGTCGGCTACGGCCACGTCGATGTTCGCCTGCTTCACATAATTGCTCAGCATGGCAGCTGTATCAGCCTTATTCAGTTTAGCAGCATCCAAGCTATTGATAGCCGACTTGTAGTTAGCCAGCATATTAGCCGTATCAGTGTACTTCACTTTATCTGCAACAGCTACATCCAGGTTGATCTTACGAGCGTAGTCGTTCAACATAGCAGCTGTATCAGCCTTATTCAGTTTAGCCGCATCCAAGGTGTTGATAGCTGACTTATAGTTCGCCAGCATATTGGCTGTATCTGTGTACTTCACTTTGTCGGCTACGGCTACGTCGATGTTCGCCTGCTTCGCATAGTTGGTCAGCATGTTAGCCGTATCGGCGATATTCACTTTGGTATTGAGGCCTGCAGTTACGTTCGCTTGCTTAGCGTAGTTCGTTAACATGCTAGCAGTATCACTCGTGTTCAACTTACCATTTACAGCTACCGTATTGGTATTGATGGCAGTACGGTAATTGCTCAACATATTAGCTGTATCAGCGATGTTCACCTTGGTATTCAGACCAGCCGTTACGTTAGCCTGCTTGGCATAGTTGGTCAGCATGCTAGCCGTATCTGTGTACTTCACTTTATCAGCAACTACAGCATCCAGATTAATCTTACGAGCGTAGTCGTTCAACATGGCAGCTGTATCAGCAATGTTCACCTTGGTATTTAGACCAGCAGTTACATTAGCCTGCTTCGCATAGTTGCCGAGCATGAGGGCAGTGTCAGTGTATTTTACTTTATCAGACACAGCCATATCAATGTTCGCTTGCTTAACATAATTGCTCAGCATAGCAGCCGTATCGGAGATGTTCACCTTGCTATTCAGACCAGCGGTTACATTGGCTTCTTTAGCATAGTTAGTCAACATGCTCGCAGTATCAGCGTACTTCACTTTGTCCGCTACAGCTACATCAATGTTCGCCTGCTTCACATAATTGCTCAACATGGCAGCTGTATCAGCGATGTTCACTTTAGTATTGAGACCGGCAGTTACGTTTGCTTGCTTCGCATAGTTGGTTAACATGCTAGCAGTATCAGTGTATTTTACCTTATCAGCAACAGCTGCATCCAGGTTGATCTTACGAGCGTAGTCGTTCAGCATAGCCGCTGTATCGGCGATGTTTACTTTGGTGTTGAGGCCAGCAGTTACGTTAGTTTGCTTAGCATACTCACTTAGCATAGCCGCTGTATCAGCCTTATTCAGTTTAGCAGCATCCAAGCTATTGATAGCCGACTTATAGTTAGCCAGCATATTGGCAGTATCAGTGTATTTTACTTTATCCGCTACAGCTACATCAATATTGGCCTGCTTCACATAATTGCTCAGCATAGCAGCCGTATCAGCGATATTTACCTTGGTATTGAGACCTGCAGTTACGTTTGCCTGCTTCGCATAGTTAGTCAGCATGCTAGCGGTATCAGAATACTTCACTTTGTCTGCAACAGCCACATCAATGTTCGCCTGCTTCACATAATTACTCAGCATGGCAGCTGTGTCGGCGATATTCACCTTGGTATTGAGACCGGCAGTTACGTTTGCTTGCTTCGCATAGTTGGTTAACATGCTAGCAGTATCAGTGTATTTTACTTTGTCAGCTACAGCCACATCAATATTGGCTTGCTTCACATAATTGCTCAGCATGGCAGCTGTATCAGCGATGTTCACCTTGGTATTCAAACCAGCAGTTACGTTAGCTTGCTTCGCATACTCACTCAGCATCGCAGCTGTATCAGCCTTATTCAGTTTAGCCGCATCCAAGGTGTTGATAGCTGACTTATAGTTCGCCAGCATATTAGCAGTATCTGTGTACTTCACTTTGTCGGCTACGGCCACGTCGATGTTCGCCTGCTTCACATAATTGCTCAGCATGGCTGCTGTATCAGCGATGTTCACTTTAGTATTGAGACCGGCAGTTACGTTAGCCTGCTTCGCGTAGTTGGTCAGCATACTAGCCGTATCGGCCTTATTCAATTTAGCAGCATCCAAGTTGTTAATGGCTGACTTATAGTTCGCCAGCATATTAGCAGTATCTGTGTACTTCACTTTGTCGGCTACGGCCACGTCGATGTTCGCCTGCTTCACATAATTGCTCAGCATGGCAGCTGTATCAGCGATGTTCACCTTGGTGTTCAGACCAGCAGTTACATTTGCTTGCTTCGCATACTCACTCAGCATAGCCGCTGTATCAGCTTTGTTCAATTTAGCCGCATCCAAGCTATTAATCGCTGACTTATAGTTAGCCAGCATATTGGCTGTATCTGTGTACTTCACTTTATCGGCTACGGCCACGTCGATGTTCGCCTGCTTCACATAATTGCTCAGCATGGCTGCTGTATCGGCGATGTTCACCTTGGTATTGAGACCAGCGGTTACGTTCGCCTGCTTCGCATACTCACTCAGCATCGCAGCTGTATCAGCCTTATTCAGTTTAGCCGCATCCAAGCTATTAATAGCCGACTTATAATTAGCCAGCATATTGGCAGTATCAGTATACTTTACCTTATCAGCAACAGCCACATCAATATTTGCCTGCTTCACATAATTGCTCAGCATGGCAGCTGTATCAGCGATGTTCACCTTGGTGTTCAGACCAGCAATTACATTAGCCTGCTTTGCATAGTTAGTTAACATGCTAGCAGTATCTGTGTACTTCACTTTATCAGCAGCAACAGCATCCAGGTTGATCTTACGAGCGTAGTCGTTTAACATAGAAGCTGTATCAGCTTTATTCAGTTTAGCAGCATCCAAGCTATTGATAGCCGACTTATAGTTAGCCAGCATATTGGCAGTATCAGTGTATTTTACTTTATTCGCTACAGCTACATCAATATTGGCCTGCTTCACATAATTGCTCAGCATAGCTGCTGTATCAGCGATGTTCACCTTGGTATTCAGACCAGCGGTTACATTCGCCTGCTTAGCGTAGTTCGTTAACATGCTAGCTGTATCAGCGATGTTCACTTTAGTATTTAGACCAGCGGTTACATTCGCTTGCTTAGCGTAGTTGCCAAGCATCAGAGCAGTATCAGCATATTTTACCTTATCAGCAACAGCTGCATCGAGGTTGATCTTACGAGCGTAGTCGTTCAACATAGAAGCTGTATCAGCTTTATTCAGTTTAGCAGCATCCAAGCTATTGATAGCCGACTTATAATTAGCCAGCATGTTAGCAGTATCTGTGTACTTCACTTTGTCCGATACAGCCACATCAATGTTCGCTTGCTTCACATAATTGCTCAGCATGGCAGCTGTATCAGCGATGTTTACCTTGGTGTTGAGACCTGCAGTTACGTTAGCTTGTTTAGCATAGTTGGTCAGCATATTAGCTGTATCAGCGATGTTCACCTTGGTGTTCAGACCAGCAATTACATTCACCTGCTTAGCGTAGTTGCCGAGCATGAGGGCAGTGTCAGTGTATTTTACCTTATCAGCAACAGCCACGTCGATATTGGCCTGCTTCATATAATTGCTCAGCATAGCAGCTGTATCAGCCTTATTCAATTTAGCCGCATCCAAGCTACTGATAGCCGACTTATAGTTCGCCAGCATATTGGCTGTATCAGTGTATCTTACTTTATCAGCAACTGCTGCATCCAGGTTGATCTTGCGCGCATAGCTGTTCAGCATTGCAGCTGTATCACTATAGTTTACCTTGTTTGAAACAGCTGAGTCCAGTTGGGATCTTAAAACATATTCATTTAACTGAGTAGTTGTCGCTAGGCCAGTTAAATCGGATTTCTTTACATACTCTTTTAGCTTAGTATCAATGGCCGCGTTCGAGTCATTGATTTTCTTATCAACTTCTACTTTCTTTGCTAATGAATCTAGATCATTTTTTTTAGCGTAATTGGCTAGTTTGGTATCAATTTCACCACTTTTAGCTTTGATATCAGCATCCAGCTTATTAATGGCTTGTTTATAGCCTGCTAGCATATTGCTAGTATCTGCTATATTCATTTTTTTGTCTAATGCAACTTGAAGATTAACAAGTTCTCCTTTGATGGATAATAATTGTGTAGGCGTAACAAACAAAGTCAGGCTGTCTGTATATTTCACACGTGCATTAATTCTATTGGAAAGGGCAGTAGTATCCGTCTTGCCACTTGCATTAATTGCTAAATTATTTAAGTCGGCTTTTCTAGCATAGGGACTCAACATGGCTGCCGTATCAGCAATATCAATTTTATTGCTTAAGCCAATCACTGAACCTGCTGTAAATGCATAAGGTACACTCATGAACTGAGTAGTACCCATGTCTTGGTATTCCCTAGTGTAGTCCCAGTTTGGAATGGGGTTCGATGGTGATACCGATATTTTCAAGTTAAAGAAGTGTGGGGCTTTATCCCAGGCAATTCTGTTGAAAGGGGATCGATTGGCACCACTGACGACACCTCTACCAATCACAATGCTGAAGATACCTTCAGCATTGGTTTGGGTTTCAAATACTTCAACGTAAACCGGATTGCCTGATGCAGATCCCTCGCGTATTTCACCTCTAATAAATACCCTTCTGAATCTTGCTGGGTTACCCTGCAAATCTCTGGCAACAGCCTGAAAACTGATTCCTTGCGGCACTTGGGTAAATGACTGTCCATCTGCTTGGTTTAGCATTAAAATGCCAGTCAATGCAACTACTACAAGTTTGTATACGTGATTTTTCATATCAAAAGCTTTATTTGGCTACAATCAGCTTTTGGGTGCTGACTGTCTGATTGTCTTTTATAATCAGTATGAAGTAGACTCCTGCAGGAGCTTGTTTTAAATCTATTTTCAGGCCATTACCGATCTGGCTTGCTTTAGATGGGATTGTTTGCAGTACCTGACCATTCTGGTTAGTTAATTGAATGGATACAGGTGTTTCGGTGAAAAGCAATACACTGCTTTTTATGGTAGTTTCTGTTCTTGCGGGGTTGGGGAAAGCCTGGATTTGAATAGGTCTTCCAGCAAACTCATCAATTACACAACTGAATTTAAAAGCGTCTGCATTTTTGGTCAGGAAAACTGCTATACCATTGGTTACTGATAAACATTTGTTATTGCTGTTAAGTATAAGTGGGGTGCTAATGAAATCGGCAACCTGAGCTGGTTTGGATTCATCAGCAGCCATAATACCAAAGCTGTAAGCAGTGGTTAATTGCGAATAGGATATTGTTACAATGTGTACTAGGATGAATACACAAAGGATTCTTGTTACTTTTTGTAACATAAGGTGATCGTCGTGGTATTGTATTGGTAATTCAGTTCTAGGGTATTGGATGTTGCCTTTTTTATTGCGTAATCAGTCACCACAAATCCCTGTAGCGGATTCTGGAAAATGATCAGTAAACTGTCTTTAGGATTGCTCTTGTGAGAACGCCAGTTGCCGAAATGACCATCAGAGTCTTCATAGCTTAAGTCCTCTGAAAGCTTCATTCTAAATGCTCTCTGAGCAGGACTTAGCGTTTGTGCCACATCATTGTTGTAGAAAGCGTCCAAGCGCCATTCTGAACCTGCCGGGCCAGCAAGCGTCTTTTTCAAATCTTCCTCAGGATTATTGACGTTTTTTTCGCAAGCAGTTATGCTTAACACAATAATCAGGGCGGAGAGTCGTTTAATAACCTTTGAAAACATATTTGTAGAAGCTTTTTTGTTGTTTTTGTAGTATTTCTACTACATACCTTTTTTATAAGGGCGTAAAATTGCCTTGCGATAAGGGGAAGTCCACGTACGCATTAGGCTTACATGAACACTTTTTCGGCAGCTTCCTTAAAAAAGAATTATAAAACTTAAGCGCAGATTAAAAGTTGTAAATCAGTGGATTGCAGCGAGTTGGAAAAGAATGCGCCTAGATAGTGGCAGCTTTCTCCTTAGGGAAGGTTATTGTAAATGTTGTGCCCTCATTCAGGACAGATTTACATGTGATGCTGGCTTTGTGGAGATCCAGAAATTGCTTCACAATGAACAAGCCTAAACCGTTGCCTCTAATATTTTCCGTATTGTCTGCTCTTTGGAATGTATTGAAGAGGTTCTTTTGGAAATACTTTGGAATACCGATGCCATAGTCTTTTACGTCTACGGTACAGGCTTTATCGCTAAAAGAGATATGGATTTCAGGACTTTGCTTATCAGGAGAATATTTTAAGGCGTTGGAGATCAGATTGTCGAAGACCTGTTTTATAAGTGAAGCATCGTAGTGAATAGGGAATGGGATGCCTGCTGTTGTGATACTGATTTTTCTGTTTTCTGAAAGCTGATTGTGTTTCTCAACTTTTTGATGCAATAGCTCAACGATATCTCCCGGCTTCTTTTTGGCCTCAATATTATTGTTTTCAATTTTGCCTACTGTCAGCACCTCATTGATCAAACCGGTAAGTGTGTTGATCTCATCATCTATTTCGGAGAGTTTATCATAGACTACTTGTCTGATTTTATCATCCAATGCATCAGTATAGAGTCTTAGCGCCTCCGCATTTAAGCTAATAATGGACAGTGGTGTACGAATTTCATGTGAGATCATACTCACAAATCTTGTCTTCAGCTGATTGATTTGGCGCTCACTCTTTAAAGCCAGCATGATTTTTTCTTCAGCTGCTTTACGTTCATCAATGGTTCTAGAAGTTGTCAGAATTACTTCACGGCCGAGATAATCATCCCAGAGAAGTTGATAGTTGGTTTCCAGCCATCTGTAACTTCCTTTCTCAGTTTTAAAACGATAAGTGATAACATCTGAGTGCTTGGTTTTTTTCTCAAGCAATGTTGTAAATGCTTGTTGAATTGCTTTTTGATCATCCTGATGAAAATAATCGAAAGGTGATCTTCCAATCAGGTCTTCAGGATGAAAGTTGGAGATCTGCTTGATAGAAGGAGAAACATATAAATAGCGCCCGTCTGTTTCGTGAATACAAATCAGGTCTTGTACATGATTAGAAATCAATTCATAGTCATGTTGGCGCTGTTCCTCTACAGTAATATCGCTAAGGGTACCGGTTGTGCCTATTACTTGATTGTCGTCGCTATACAATAGGCTTGCATAAACCCTGATCCACTTAATACCTCCAGACTTAGTGATATACCTGATCTTATGTTGGCAATAAGGCTTCTGCTGATTGATTAGGGGCAAAAACAATTCATGGTTTTTTGCCACATCTTCCGGATGTAAAAATTTGAAGAAAGGCCTGCCTATAGATTCTTCTATGGTAAAACCCATGATACCTTCCCATGCAGGATTGAGAAACGACCAGTTGCCTTCTTTGTCCGTTCTGAAAACGATTTCATTAATACTGTTAACAATAGTCTTGTAGAACTTTTCATTGGCTCTGGCAATCTGTTGCTCTTTCTTCAGTTTACGAAACAGAATTTCATTGTCTTCATTTGCAACCTTACGCATATTAGCGAGCTGCAGCATGTCTGGAATTGCATCAAAAAACGAAAAGTCCCCAATCTTCAGTTGAAGCTCATTGAGTTTTTCAATCTCAGTAATCAGGGGTGATCCGATGAATGCGGCTGAATTTAACTCTGAAACATAAATAAACTGTCCGCGGAAAATTATGTCACTTCTATTTTTTACAGCTAGAATGACTAATGTATTTTGTAAAGCTATGATGCCTTCAAAGCCATCCAGAAAATTTGTTGGTCTAATGACACTGAGTACTTCGGAAAACCTTTTTCCTTTTACTTCCTTCAGCAATTTTTGTAAACTCTTTCCCGCAGAGATAATGGTATTGTCTGATGCAATAACAACGGAGAAGGGAAAGTTCTGCTCAAGGTATTGTGCAGAAAACTGGGCTATCTTTAAGGGGTCGGATGTGGATTTCATCAAAGCCATTGCACCCTAAAAATAGCTTTTTCTGCTGTATCATTTTGTGGTTGTATCAGGTCAATGCAGATTTTTTCTTTGTACAAGTCGCCCAAGGCATTTAAAAAGCCCTGGAAATAACTTTCCTGCGCAATCTGACCAGGGAAGTGATAGCTGATGATGATAGATTTTGAACTCAATTCAGAGATCTCCAGTTTCATTTGATTCATGAAGGGAAACTGGATATTGAATCTTGCAAATATTTCAGGTAATTGCTGAAGTAGTGGTTTTAGTCTGTTGGCACCCATCATTAAACTGTTTCTCAGAATATTGTTAGTTGCCTTGTACCAGTAATAACCAAAGCTGAACTGTACTTGATGGATATCTTTCTTAGCAATATTTGCCGTACTGCTGGCTAGTTTCAGACAATAGTCATCCGGATAAGTGTTATTGGAAATAAAGTATTCCTCCTCGATACCAGCATGAGCAACTATCTTACGATAGTCTTTCTCACCGTACTCGCTAATCAGCAATTCTTCGATATTTTGGAAATAGAATCCGTTCATAATCCAATGTTTATTATTCAAATGTAGAACGGACAAAACTCGCGGCAACGCAGTTATCGTGCATTCTATTGTGTTAGGCTCTTTTTCTATTGATGAATGAAGAAATATTATTGCTTTTGCTTTGAAAGCACTTTTTGATTCAACATATTTTGTTACAAGTACATCGCATTAATGCCTTTTTCTAGAAGCGTGTCCTTTACTTACGCCCTCATAGCGCTTATAAGAAGTCATTAACTCTTGTAAATATGTCTGCCAAACTGCATGATCAATTCCCTTAGGTGTAGGAAGTGTTTTTCTTAACCCATTACCTAATCTTCGATGACAATGTTTACAGACATATCTTGTAATCAGTTGATCATCTTCAATGATTGCTTTCTGTGAAGTATGGCCAAACAAATGGCAATACAGTTTTATCCAAAAGCCAGGCTTTTTATTACGCTGCTGGATAGTTGTATTTGCTGGTTGTTCCATTCAGGAACAAAGTAGTCTCAAATAAAGCGGGGGATGTAGCACGAAATCGGCATTGCTTATAAAGAACTCTTTAAAAGATCAATTATCTCAGAATAGGCCACAATAAAATACATCGATTCAAGTTAGAACCTACCCAATCAAATTAAAATGCAGTTCTCCAAAGTTTTGCAGAGAAGACATTTTTAAATCAGCCGCCGCCCATCTGTCTTCCCTGATCTGGCTATGATGTGGAACTACCACGCATTTCATTCTGGCTGCTTTTGCGGCAATCATGCCATTAAAAGAGTCTTCAAAACATACACAAGCCAACGGACTCACACCCAGTTGCTCCGCACAATTCAGGTATACTTGGGGATGGGGTTTGCCAAAATCCAAATCTTCTGCAGAAGCAGTGGCTTGCAAGAGATGGCGAATATTGGCCATCTGTGCTACCAGTTCAATCAACTCAACAGGGGAGGAAGTAGCCAAACCTATTTTAAATGACTTTGCTTGAAAGAAATCGAAAATATAATGTACACCCGGCATGATGCTACCCTTGGATGCCACTAATTGCAAAACCAGATCCACAATCTTTTTCTCAGCGCTGGCTTTTTCATTTTCAGGCATGCCGAAATAGCGAAACCAATAATCAACAAACTCCCGAGTTCTGAGTCCGGTAGTGGTATTGTATTGTTCAGTTGTTAGGTTAATGCCATAATTGCTGAATATAGTGACGGCAGCTTCCTGCCACAATGGTTCACTGTCAATCAGTAATCCGTCCATATCAAATATCACCGTACTCAGTTTCATGGCCTTGTTTTGCGCAAAAATACTTCCTGACATGCAAAGCCCCTAAAAACCGACAATTGATTGTTAATCAACGAATATGCACGAATTCAATTTCATTCCCTATATTGCACACCACCTTCAATCAAAACTGTCTGAAATGACCTTAGTTGAAAGACTAAAGAATATCAGGGTTGTACGATCGCTTGTTTACGGAATTGTGGGGGCCGCTTCTTATCCAGGCCTGACCATGTTCAATAAGCTGCGCATAGAAGGCACTGAACACCTGCGTGACCTCCCCCGTAACAACGTCTTGTTCGTCAGCAATCACCAAACCTATTTTGCCGATGTGATTACTTTCCTGCATATTTTCTGTGCAGTAAAATGGCGTAAAGAAAATCGCTTAGGCATTCCTTATTACCTGCTGAATCCTTTCACGAATGTTTACTTCGTAGCTGCCAAAGAAACTATGGATGGCAGTTGGGTAAGCCGCCTCTTTAAAATGGGCGGTGCATTAACTGTTAAGCGAACCTGGCGTGCAGAAGGTAAAGATGTGCATCGCGAACGTGATGAGTCTGATACCCAAAAAATTGATCAAGCACTCAGTAGAAGTTGGGTCATTACTTTTCCGCAAGGAACCACCAAACCTTTTGCACCGGGCAGAAAAGGCACGGCATATATTATTAAGAACAATCAGCCGATTGTGGTACCTGTAGTAATCAATGGTTTCTGGCGCGCTTTTAATAAAAAAGGGCTTGCGTTTAAAAAACGTGGTTCACTACTAACTGTTCGCTTTAAAGAACCGATGATCATTGATTATACATTGCCTGTTGATGAAATTTTGGAACAGGTGATGGAAGCCATCGAACAAAGTAAAAACTACATGATGAAGGGTAAACACCACTTAATGAACATCATGGATAAATAAAAAAAATCCCCACAAAACTGTGGGGATTTTTTTTAGTCTTTTATAAAGAGTGCTTTTAGTTCATTTGCATCTTCAGCTTTCATTTTTCCGCCGAGTATCAGACGCACTTGTCTCCTGCGCATCGCACCTTCATACAAGCGTTTTTCATCTTCTGTTTGTGGAATCACTTGCGGTACCTGACGAGGTTTACCATTAGGGTCTAATGCTACGAATGTGAAGAAAGCTTCGTTACTCTCATACTTATACTGGTGTAATAAATCCTCGCCCCATACTTTGATATGAATTTCCATAGAGGTGTTGAAGGCGCGACACACCTTAGCTTCAATATGTACCACATTGCCCAGTTTGATCGGGTTTTTGAAACTCAGGTTATCTACAGAGGCAGTCATGCTGGGTGCATTACAATGTTTGCCTGCTGCAATGCCTGCGGCAATATCCATCCAGTACATCAATCTGCCGCCCATGAGGTTGCCGAAAGTATTGGTATCGTTCGGGAGAACGAGTTCATTCATAATGGTAAAACTATCCTGCACATGTTTTGCTTCCATCCGGTAAAATTTGTGCAAAGATAGCCTGCTGAAGGGAAACGCCTTGTTAAGATCAAATTCGGATATGATCCAGCTTTTTCAGGTAATCAGGGTCAACATCTACGCCAATACCCGGTGCATCACTTAATTGTAAGTGCATGCCATTATGGTAGGTAACGCCACCGATAACAGGATCTTCTTTATGGCCGAGTAGACAAGTATCTAAATCATAAAAGCGAATATTATCATGCGCCATGGCGAAATGTACTTTGGCGGTTAAGGCTACGCGACTTTCCAACATGCCACCCATCATACAAGCAGTTTCGTGCTGGGCACAAACCTGATTGATTTTCTTCGCTTCATGAATTCCGCCACTCTTGGCAAACTTGATGTTGACATAAGAGCAAGCGTGTTGTTTGATCAGTCGCTCTGCATCATGATGCGTGAATACACTTTCATCTGCCATTATGGGTATGGGCGATTGCTTCACCAGCTTAGGCAACAAACCATCATTCCATTTACGCATGGGCTGCTCGCAAAACTGAATATGAAAATGCCCCAACTCAGTCAATGCCCAGAGGGCTTCATCATAAGTCCAGCCTTGGTTGGCATCTATACGTAATTGAATATCGTTACCTACTGCTTTTCTGATCTGCCGAATACGCTCCACATCATCTTTGGGATGTTTGCCCAGCTTTACTTTAATCATGTTCACGCCACGCTCCAGGAAGCTCATGGCTTGTAAAGCCATCTTATCCGGCTCATCAATGCCGATGGTGAGATCGCTCTCGATATCTTTTTTTCTGCCACCCAGATATTGATACAGAGGTTGGTTGGCCACTTTCGCAGCGATATCATATAATGCTAAATCGAATGCACTCTTGGCTGTATAATTGCCTGCAGTGTACATATCCAGCTCATGCAGTCTGCCTTCAATATCATTTGCTTGTTTGTTTTTCCAAATGCCTGCAAAATCCTTGGCCATTTCAAAACAGGTAGCTTGTGTTTCGCCTGCAATCATGGGAAAAGCAGAACATTCACCAATGCCGGTGATGCCACTGTCTGTATGCACTTTAATCAGCAGGTTTTGTGCATAATGCATCGTACCTGTTGCAATGGTGAAGGGCACCATGGGAATGGAAAAGCGGTAGATATCGGTATGGAGTATGCGCATACACGAATTTCCCTACTTTATCGCAAAAAACGCTCGCATTTCTTCCAATAGGCAAAAAAGCTGTTGAAATAGCCCTGCACCTGCGGAAACATCCAGTTGCGGCTTTCTTCCATGCCCTTGTAATGGCGGGTGGTTGGGTGCTCTTTGTAGTATATCTGCTGCATCGGGTATTGTTCCGGCAGCAATGCCATCAGGTCTTGAAAATTGCCGCTGAAAACCTGAATGCCCGGCACCTGTGCATGGGCCAGCTGAATAATCCAGTTCAGCACTTTTTCACTAATGGGGTATTGTGCAAAATGGTCTGGTTCAAGCAACAAGATTCTATTTGCCGCTTTACCTGCATGCCAGTAAGGATCAAGATTAAAAGTATTGTATACAAGCGTTGGTAGGTCTACCTCAATAGTAGGTACTACAGTTGTTGGTAAGGGTGTGCTTAATGTAGGTGTGCTAGTTGTTCGTAAGATTTCAGGAACAGGCATATCAGCAAACTCGCTATAATCTACATCTAGGAAACTATGGCGTTGCGTTTGTCCCGTGTACTTATTGATGTTTTCCTGATTGGCATAATACTTCTTACTGCTATAGCTGCCTGCTACCCATTGCCAACTCAAATGATTGCTGGCGATATCTCCATCCAGCAGATGAAAATACATCCACTTTGCCGGTAAAAGCCAATGCGCTTGCGCAATATTGGTGGTTAGCATGGCCGTGTACATGCGTGCGTGGTTATGCATATAGCCAGAATCATACAAAGCCTGAATGCTTTGGTCAATACCGTTAATGCCAGTGTTGGCATTGATGATAGCTGCTGGAATTTGATGTGTAGTAATCGGACTTTGCTCATTCCGCAGATCCTGCAGGATGGCATCACCCTTGGCTTGCCAAACACGTTGAAAGAATTCCCGCCAGGCCAATTCGCTGATCAGTTTTTCTGATGCATGATACCCATATTGCTGCAGAATCATGTCTTTCAAATCAGGTAGCTGCACAACACCACGTGAAATATAAGGAGATAGTAAAGTAACAGCACCACGCAGAAAATTTCTGGTCTTGGCATATTGAGCGGGACGAATACCATTGATGCGTTCTTGAATCGAAGCTTTGTCTACAGGAAAAATATACTCCGGTACCGTATCAAATAATTTGCTGGCATCATTCTCCTGATGCCATTTTCTATGCTCGCTCATCTTTTGCTGATCTTGTTGAGAGAAATGGTTTTTTGTCGGCTGCAGCGAAAACGTTTTACGGATTCTTTGCGCAGCGCACTATGCTTGGTAGTCCTGCCTTGTACTCGTTTACGCCACATACGAAAGCTGGATGCTTTCATGTTTCTGCGCATCAGGTTGATGACAGTCGCTTCGGGAATGCCAAACTGTGCTTCAATGGCATCGAAAGGTGTACGGTCTTCCCAAGCCATTTCAATGACGCGGTCAATCAACACCGCATCCAATTCATATTCGGATAATGCCTTTTTCATTTAGTATACGCGTGGTTAAAGCTTTGCCTTCGTTCAAGTTTTTATAGCTGATGACATCACAGAGAAACATGGTATGATCACCTGCGGGAATGATTTGTATGGATTGTAATTCCATCACGGCCAATACATCTTTTAAAATGAAATAGTTGTTCCATGTGCTGAGTAGGTTTCTTTTTTGAAGCCGACTGATCTTATCAATATTGTTGCCACTTAGTTTACCTAATTGATTCACCAATCTGTATTGGTCTTCATGCAAGAGTTGTAATACAAAATGTCTGGTCTTTGTTACATTGGCCAAAGTTCTGGTACCGGCATAGAGTGCAACCATCATGCGTTTGGGTTGCATACTCACTGCACTTACATAGGTGCAGATATGCATATTGTCTGTAATACCTTTACTGCTCACTGAGTACACAGGCAGGTCAACACGGTTCCAAGGTTTTTTACGGATACTCATGCCTGATCTAGTTTGGTGAGATAATCATTGGCAATACGCAAATGATTGGCGCGTTTTGCTTCCGGCATTTTATCGAATGTTTTGATGAGCATACCCAGTCTGGGATTTTGCAAAAAGAAATCGCGATGTACATGCATGAAACGCCAGAAGAGCGCGTCCCAGATTTCTTGCCAGGAACCCTTGGGCCAATTGCCCATTTTCATCAAATAATTGCTGCCGCTGATATAGGGTTTGGTGGTGATGAGTCCGCCATCTGCAAACTGTGTCATGCCATAGACATTAGGCACCATCACCCAGTCGTAAGCATCAATAAACAATTCCATAAACCAGCGATAGACTTCATCCGGATCAAACTCGCAGAGCAACATAAAATTGCCCAGCACCATCAATCTTTCAATATGGTGGCAATAGCCAGATTGCAGTACGCGCTTGATCACTATGTCAATTGGAACGATTCCTGTTTCGCCTTTCCAAAATGCAGCCGGAATTTTTCTGCTAAAATGCCAGTAGTTCTTCGTTCTTTGCTGTCTGCCGGCTTTATGATACACCAAATGCATGAATTCGCGCCAGCCAATGATTTGTCGGATAAATCCTTCTAATGAGTTGAGTGGAACATCATGCTTGGCTGCATACTGTGTTGCTGCCTCAATAACTGCATCGGGATTGATTAATCCAATATTCAGCATCGGTGTCAATACACTATGAAACAGTATATCGGCTTCTGGCACCATCGCATCTTCGTAAATGCCAAAATCATGAAAACGTTGTTGAAGGAAATGCTGTAACCAAGCATCGGTTTCTTCGAAATTGATTGGGTACCATCCCGCAGCAAATGGTTGTGCAGTGCTACCATAATGATGCGCAAAGTTTTTCTGAACATAATCAATCGCTTCTTCACGAAGTGTATCTAACTGCGGCATTTGGTATCCAGGTAAAACACCCTTTGCTGGAAATTTTTGTCGGTTATCCGCATCAAAAGTCCACTGCCCGCCTAAAGGCCCACCTTGGGCGTCCAGCAGTAGTTTTCGCTGTTTGCGTTGCTGAATATAAAAGCCCGTTTGATAGAATAGTTGCTTGCCATTCTTTGGTATGTTGGTATCGGCGGGTTCATTCAGAAAATTCGGATTGGGTAAAAGCGTTAATTCAATAGAACGTTTATTACAAGCGTTTTGCATCCTGCGCAGCAGCCAATCGTCTGAGGGGTTTACGGTGTAAATACCCGTATACCCTTGTTGGTATAAATCCTGAATGAGGTCTCTTATATCTGCCCGATTATCTGTTGCTTCTACATATGCTACTTGATAACCTTTTTCTCTCAGCAGTTGGGCATACCAGCGCATACTGGCTCTATGAAGCATCAGCTTTTGCTGATGGAAGTGGTATTGCCTGAAATACAACCATTCTTCCAACAATACAACAGGTCTGTATAGCTCCAAAGCTGGGTGCTGGCGGAATAGCTGATGCGGAAAAATCAGGCTGATGGCTTTCATGTACCGGATAAACAATTTACCCGTTGCAATGTTCTATTGCAAAACCAGACAATTTCATGGAAACGCTGAAAGGAAAAAGGGTAGTGCTAGCCGGTGCAACCGGTGATATCGGTAAACAAATTGCTCGTATGCTGGTACAAAGCGGGGCACAAGTATTGATTACCGGCAGGAATCAGGAGAAATTGATGCAGGTGGCACAGGGTATCGGCCTGGGCACAGATCGCTATCATGCTGCTGATCTGAGTAAGTCGGCAGATATTGATGCTTTGCATCAGAAAGCCATTCAAGCTTTGGGTGAAGTGGATATTCTGGTGAATGCGGCTGGAATTGGCATTATCAAGCCTATTGAGCAATTGAGTGAGGCGGAATTTATGCAGACACTCCAAACCAATTTATTGGGCGCATTTCTGTTGGTAAAAGCCTTTTTGCCAGGTATGAAAGTGCAGAAAAAGGGTTTGATCATCAATATTCCCGGTGTTTTGGGTAAAGTGCCAATGGCAGGAGCAGCAGCATATGCGGCCAGCAAATATGGCTTAACCGGCATGATGCAGAGTATCCGCGAAGAACTGAAGCGTACCGATATCCGCATCACCAACCTGTTCTTAGGTGGGGTGGATTCAGCTTTCTGGGATACCATTGACCTGCGTGTGCAGCGTGATAAAATGATTGTTGCTGAGGAAGCTGCCCGTGCGGTATGGTTTCTTTGTCAGCAGCCTGCCAGCGGGGTAGTGAGCGAAATGGTCTTGCAGCCTTTCAATCATCAGGCAATTTGATATAACCACTGATAAAACGCATTTTTTACTTCATACATCTGTGCCGATATTCGCAGTGAATTTATATCTGACGGGCCATGAATCTTTCCTTTGATAATACGGAGAATGCTTTTGCCTATAAGTCTGACAAGGCACTGAGAAAAGCAAAGTTTTTGTTTTCTACCATGCAGTATTCCTGGTTCGTAAAACTGGGAACCATCCTCACGCCTATATTGATCAAGGGGAAAATGCCTTTCATCAATAAGCTGGTGCGTAATACCATTTTTAGTCAGTTTGTAGGTGGCGAAACACTGGAAGAAACTGCTACTGCCGGTGCAGTATTAGGTAAATATGGTGTTCAGGTGATTCTGGATTATGGAGTAGAAGGAAAAGAATCTGAAGCAGGTTTTGATTATGCCATGGATCAGTTCATGAAAGTGATTGATTACGCTGCAACGCAACCCAATATTCCATTCATCAGTGTTAAGGTAACTGGTATCTCTCGTTCTGCTTTATTGCAAACATTGAATGATGCACCCAGATTGAGAAGTGGTATCCATGATCATGAAGAAGAAATTGCTGAGTGGGATCGTGTACGTGAACGTATGTACCGCATTTGTGCAGAAGCTGCTGAGAAAGGCATTGGTGTGTTAGTAGATGCAGAAGAAAGCTGGTTGCAGGATCCTGTTGACAGACTTACCATGGAATTGATGGAGGAGTTTAATACAGAGAAAGCAGTTGTGTATAATACCCTGCAATTGTACCGCCACGACAGACTACGTTTCCTCCATTTGTCTCACCAAATTGCAAGAGAGAAAAACCTGATGCTTGGTGTGAAGTTGGTGCGTGGTGCGTACATGGAAAAAGAGCGTGAGCGTGCGGCAAAGCATGGCTACCCCTCACCAATACAGCCAGATAAAGAAGCTACTGATAAGGATTTTGATGCAGCTGTAACTTATTGCATCGATAATATTGAGACTATCTCAGTGATTGTGGCATCACACAACGAAAAGAGCAACCTCCTGGCTGCTGAATTGATGCATGCTAAGGGCATTGCACACAATCACCCGCACGTGCATTTTTCTCAGCTGTATGGCATGAGTGATAACATTACATTTAATCTGGCTAAGGAAGGATATAGTGTAAGCAAATACCTGCCTTTTGGACCTATCGGTGATGTTATACCTTACTTGATGCGCAGAGCACAGGAAAACAGTAGTGTGGCCGGACAAACAGGCCGCGAGCTGATATTGATAGAAAAAGAGCGCGCCAGAAGAAAATCTGCTTAACTGATTTTCTCCATTTTTTTCAACTGCTCAATGAGTGTTGCATTGAGGGGCTTCGACAGAAACTTTCTTACCGTAGCATAGCTTAGTGCTTTTTGCCTGTCCGACTCATCAATAGATGATGTAAGTACAACCACATTCGCCTTATCGGTCATGTGCTTATATGCTTCAAGAAAGTCCCAGCCACTTTTAACCGGAAAATTCAGGTCTAAAAGTATAAGGTAGTTCTCCGGGTCTGTGAGTTTACCAACATGTGCAACTGCGGAATCAATATCCTCAAATACTTGTACAGATAGATCAGGAGCATACTTACTTAGCATACGTGTGCTGAGGATATTCGTGATCCGATCATCATCTATCAGGATGATTTGTTGATAGGTATCGGCGTTTTGATATGTTGGATTTTCGATCATTACATTTTTTACTGCTTCGTCATTTCTATAAATGTACATATCAGGCTGTTAATTATTTCTTAGTTCAGTGTACTATGCCACTTTGTCTACTCTTAGTTGTTGTAATTGCTCAATTTGTGCTACTGTCAACGGTTTTGTTAGGTATTGTCCAACGCAACGATATTGTTTTGCTTTTGCGATATCTTCCTGATCTACAGAGGAGGTAAGGATCATAACAGTCCAAGGTTGATTCAATGCATGATAAGTTTCCAGGAAATCCCAACCGGATTCTTTCTCCAGATTTAGGTCAAGGAAAATGGTTCTCTTGATGGATGGTTGCTCTCTTAGATAGTTGATAGCAGTTGCTGTATCGTAAAATTTTTGAATCCTGGTGCCGGGCATTGCATACTCCAGTACCAGTTCATTTAAACGGTTTACCATAGGATCATCGTCTATTAATACCACTTCTTCGAGTTCAATTTTCAGGATATGGCTTAATGAGATATTGCTGGTTGTAGCGAAGTTGATCTCATCATTCATGGTATAGATGACCTTGTTGATGAAATTCGCTGCTTTCTCAATGTCCTGAAGTGCAGATTGATAGTGGAATATGTTTGGCTCCTTAAGTTTAACCGTGTATAAAATTTGCAACATCTTGGCAAATTCATGGCGTAGCTCGTGTGAGCTGATGAATGAAAGCTTTTTCAGGTGGTCTATTTGTTTTTTGACCTCTTTTTCAGATCGTTTGATCTGGGAGATGTCATTCAGCACGATGAAATATCCCTTTAGAACGGATTGATCATCATAAATTGGTTCAAAAGCGGCATCAGCCCAGATATCAATGCCTCTTCTTGTTTGATAAGCAATATCTATCCTGATATTGATGCCTTTTTGCAGATGACTCTCAATCTTTTCAACGGAACTGGCATCTGTACTGTTACCCTCCAGCAGACGATGGAAATTTCTGCCTATCACTTCCTTTAACCCATATCCGGTCAGATTGCTAAAGCCTGGGTTACACCAATTGATTTGCATCTCAGCATCCGTGATAACGATTCCACTGTTGATTTTAGTAACGATGATATTCAGTTGTTCCTGATCTGTTTTTATTTTTTCCAATTCTGCCATTTGTTTGCCCAGCTCTAAGTGTGTTTCAATTTTATCAGTAACATCATTACATACGCCAATAAAGCCCATATAATTTCCAGCAGCATCAAAGAATGGCTTGGCCCTGTCAGTAACCCAGGCCATTTTGCCATTTTTCCGAAGAATGCGGTAACGCATTTCAAAAGGTTTTCTTTGTGCTAAGAATGCATCCAGATTTTTTTTGGTTTGTTCGAGATCATCTCCCCATACATGCTGCATTCTGTTGGTTTCTTTTTCTTCAATCAGGGTAGAGCCTTTGAATGTCAGATATGCCGCATTGGCAAAACATAGTTGGTTGTGTTGATCACACATCCAGATCATTGCAGGAGCTTCATATGTTGCTTCCTTGAGTCTTTTTGAGGTATAGTTGCCCTCATCATTATGTTGTGCGGAATGTTCGTTTGTGGGATAGCCAATCAGTAATATGCCTTGAGGAATGGCATCATCATCACGGAGTATGGCGTAATCAAAATTATAACGCTTACTTTTTTCTGTTTTGTGTGTCAGTTGTAATCGAATGTTTTGAGATACATCCGTCATGCACTTACGCAAAGCTTTTTGAAATTGACCAGCTGCTTCGGCCGAAAAGAGATTAGCAAAAGGATAGCCTTCCAGTAAAATATTCTCCTGTTGAAAGTGTTCGCCAAACAGGTGATTGTAGTAAAGGATATTTCCCTGGAAATCTGTTGATAAAGCGTATAGTGTAGGACTATTGCTCAGGTGCGCAATGCTGGTTTTTAATGAGCTTTTCATAGGAATTTTTTAAGCTGTTCATGCAAGTTCTGCTGATTCATGCATGTGTTACCTCACAATTGCCGTGAGTGCTTTGTCGGGTAATTCCTCTTTTTTGTAGTTTAATTACTACAAGAATCAGGTATGCACAATAAAGCACCCTTCCCTTATTTTATTAAGAGAATAACCTGTGAGCGCTGTTGTGTTTAGGCCGCGAGCAATGGTTGTTTTAGTAAGATCTGCAATTGTTGAATTCTTGCAGGCTTGCTGATATAATCACGTACGCAGCTGTACTGATCAGACTTACCCATGTCTTCCTGCGCTATGGAAGCGGTCATGATATTCACCGGCCAGGGCAGGTGCATAGCTTCGTAAGCATCAATGAAGTCCCAGCCTGAGTGTACACCCATGTCCAGGTCTGTAAAGATGATTCTGGGTGTATCCGGATTTTTCCGGATATAATCCAGCGCCTGAGGTACATTGGTGAATACAGACACTTTGATGGAAGGGTCAATTTTCTTCACGCTCAGCATGTTGATTTGATTGATCATCATGTTGTCGTCCAGGAAAATCACCTCCTCAGCCAGTCCCTCTTTGAATCCGCTAAGTACCAAGGGGTTCATGGTCTTGTTCATTTCAGTCATTGTGTTTGTCATGGTTTCTGGTTTTGAATGGATGTATTAGTTTTTGGCTACGATTGCGTTATTGTTAGCATACTTCAGAATAGCTACCAGTTGGGGCTTGTCCTGATTGTTAACTGGCTCGATAGACAGTGGGTAGTTACCCCACCATGGACCAGCACCCCAGCTAGAAGCACTGATATTGTTTCTGTTGATGTACTCGAGGAAATTGTTCAGAACAGGGAACCAATCGGGGTCGTTAGAAGGAATACCGAATTCACCGAAATAGCCGATTTTGTTATTCTTCTTCAGCCACTCTACAAACTGCATGGCTTTTTTAACACCGATGTTTTTGTCTTTTTTGTTAGGGTCATTGCTGTTAGCATAAGAACCTGAATGGTCAGCATCGAAATAGATGTGTGCGTTGTAAACAATCTTATTAGCGGGGTCAACCAGGTTTTTCAGGATATCACTGTGTTTTTCCCAGTTAGCAGCGTTAGCCCAGCTGTCACCATCTACCAGGATCAGTTGCTTATTGCTGATCTCTCTGATAGCGTTGATAGCTTCCTGAGCAGCTGCGAACCATTTGCCGCTTCCCAGATCATGGGGTTCTGCCATCAGGTTAAAACCAATTACAACAGGATGGCTATTGAAAGCTGCAGCCATTTTCTTCCACAGGTCACGGAAATGAGCGTTGCTAACAGTATCAGAACCCAGTCTAACTTCAACACCATTTAAAGTGTAGCGACCGTAGTTCTGGATATTGATAATTACTGAAGCATCATACTTATCACAAACATTCAGGAAGTCTTTGATGCGCTTAACCTCAACTGCATCTAAAGCACCACCTAATTTTCTTTGGATTCTTTCCCATCTTACAGGCAGGTGAAATTTGTTGATATTCTTAGAAGCGTAGTAAGCAACTTCTTTTTCACTAGGATAGATATAGTCTTTACCGTAAACACCAGGCATTTGCTTTTGTCCGAATTCAGGACCAGAAAGAGTAACTCCGAAACGTGAAGCACCAACCATTGGATTATCAAAAGCGAAAGCAAGAATGCTGTTGAAAGCGAAGAGAAGAGCAAGTGCTGAAACCCTTATCCAGCTTCTGTTTCCGTTGTTGAGATTGCGTTTCATATTCCTTTGTTTTACAATTCAAAGGGACGAATTCGCAGACCCGGCGGCTGTAGTGCAGGACGTGTTTAGCGCATCATGATTCTGTGATGTGTGTATGGTATAAAAACGAGAAGGATGTAGTGTCGTTACTACATCCTTCTCATTGTAAAAACAAAGGAATGCTTAGTCAATCTTCATTACATAAGATGGATTTATTGATTTAAATGTATATAAATGGCTTGTTTCTTACATAGTGTCAAATTTGTAGTGATACTACTACGCGGCATAGGAATATATCATGCCTGGTAGTATTTTATCAATATCATTTGCCTTATCCAGGAAACTATCTGCACCGCTGGATAATGCCATATTGCGAAAAGCGTCAATGGTAAAATGAGTTAGTACATATAGTTTGGTATGGCCTTTCTCTTTTCCTATAGTCTTAATCAGTTCCAGACCACTCTCATCTGGCAGGTCCAGATCGGTAATCACCAGATCCGGGTGTTTCTCCCGGAAATAGGAGGTGGCTTCCGCTACAGTTTCTACACTTTTTACATGGGCCTGAATACCTTGTTTAGCCAATACATCCTTTACCCTGTAAACGATATAGCTGGACGCATCTACCAGCAGTATATCAAGTGCATTGTTTTTCATGTCCCTCGTTTTACAATACAAAGAGACAACATTGCGCAAGCGCAATTTGTAGTGGTTGACATGAATGTGGAATCAGGATTTTGTAATGGTTCTATGGTAAAAACAAGGAAGGATGTAGTGTCGTTACTACATCCTTCCAGGGTTAAAACAAAGGGATAAAGGAAATAAGGTTTTACATAGGATGGAATATTAAAACGGGATTTATGGCTAGCTTTTTCTGTTTTGTGGATTGCCTCTAATGCTTACGCAGCAAAGGATTTAATCATTTCTGGCAGTTTTTGGTCAATATCATTGGCCTTGTCCAGAAAGCTGTCTGCGCCATGCAAAATGGCCATGTCGCGAAATGCATCAATAGTGAAATGGGTAAGCACATACAATTTGCTACTGCCTTTTTCTTTTTTGATGGCCTTCATCAACTCGATACCACTTTTATCGGGCAGATTCAAATCAGTGATGACAAAGTCGGGATGCTTGGTTCTGAAATAAGTAGTTGCATCTTCTACAGTCTCTACAGTGTCTACGTTGGCTTTAATACCTTGATTGGCTAAAGCGTTTTTTACTTGGAATACGATATAGCTGGATTCGTCAACCAGCAGGATATCAAGCATATTGTTTTTCATAACCTTTGTTTTACAACACAAAGATTCTACAATACGGCAGGCCTGGTTGTAGTGATAGATGCCTGTTTAGTAGCAGTTTTTGGGAATAGACTTGTGGGAAAAAAAGAAGGGCCTGTAGTAATTTCACTACAGGCCCTTGTATAAAGTGTTCATAATCAGAGCTCTAGCTTATGCTCAATAGCATATTTAACCAGGTCTGAATTAGAATGAAGGTGCATTTTCTCGAGAATTCTGGAACGGTAAGTACTGATTGTGTTCACGCTGAGTGAAAGAGATTCGGCAATTTCACTCACTGTTTTACCCTCTACAATCAGTTTCATCACCTCAAATTCTCGGTCTGAAAGCAGTTCGTGAGGCATTTTGTCCTTATCAGTCTCAATAGAATCAGCCAGTACATCCGCAACCTGTGGCGTGATATACCTGCGACCGTTCAATACCTGCTGTACAGCTGTTACAAGCTCGTAAGGGGCATTGTCTTTTGTAAGGTAGCCCGAAGCGCCAGCTTTAATGGATCTTACGGCGTATTGTTCAGGAGCGTGCATACTCAGCATCAGCATGGGCGTTTCTATGCCTTGTGAGCGTAGTTGTTTTAATACGTCTATACCTGTCATGCCGGGCATGGTTACATCACTGATGATGATTTCCCATTCGCCTTTGATGGCTTTCTTCATTAATTCAGCCCCGTCAGATGCATCGTGAACTTCAGCAAAGGGGAAAGCTTCCAGGAGGATTTTTTTTAATCCTTCCCTCACCATAGTGTGATCGTCAGCAATCAAAATTTTCATAACCGTTGTATTAAAGGCATCGAACATGCCTCTGAGCGGGATGAAGGTATCATCTTTTTCTTAAATATTCCAGCTAATTTCCCCCTAATTCACAGAGAATCCCCCGACGATTTTGTAGCTGTTTTTATATGCCCGGGCTTGGTTACTTTGCAGCATGCAACAATATCATCAGTTACTTCGGCATATTTTAGATACAGGTGTTTTCAAGAGCGATCGTACAGGCACAGGCACCATCAGCTGCTTTGGTTATCAAATGCGTTTCGATTTAGAACAAGGTTTTCCTTTGGTTACAACGAAGAAAGTACACCTGAAAAGCATCATACATGAGTTGTTGTGGTTTTTGCAAGGGGCAACCAATATTCAGTACCTGAAAGAAAACGGCGTAAGTATCTGGGATGAATGGGCTGATGAAAATGGTGAACTGGGCCCCGTATATGGCAAACAATGGCGCAGTTGGGAAGGAGCAAATGGGGTAGTGGTGGATCAAATCACAGACCTGATTCAGCAGATCAAAAAAAATCCGGATAGCCGTCGCTTATTGGTGAGTGCATGGAATGTGGCTGATTTGCCTCAAATGGCATTAATGCCCTGTCATACGATGTTTCAATTTTATGTGGCTGATGGCAAACTCAGCTGTCAGCTCTATCAACGTAGCGCAGATGTATTTCTGGGTGTGCCCTTTAATATTGCTTCATACGCCTTATTAACGATGATGATTGCACAAGTGTGTGGTTTGGGTTATGGTGATTTTGTACACACATTTGGCGATGTCCATATTTATAGTAATCATATGGAACAAGTGAACTTGCAATTGAGCAGGGAGCCTTATCCATTGCCAACTATACGACTCAATCCTGAAGTAAAAGATATTTTCAGTTTCCGTTTTGAAGATTTCACGCTGGAGAACTATCAGTGTCACCCGGCCATTAAAGCACCTGTAGCTGTTTAATATGACAATCTCTCTGATAGTAGCAGTATCTGCCAACGGCATGATTGGTAAAGACAATGCATTGTTATGGCATTTACCCAAAGACCTCAAGTTTTTTAAGAATAAGACCTGGGCACTGCCTGTTGTTATGGGCAGAAAAACATTTGAAGCATTGGGTAACAAACCACTCGGCGGCCGATTGAATATTGTGATTACACGTCAAAGCAATTGGTCAGCCACCAATGCCGAAACGGTTGGTTCACTCAATGAAGCCATACAATTAGCTAAGGACAATGGGTATGCTGAAGTAATGATTACCGGCGGTGGCGAAATCTATCGACAGGCTTTACCCATGGCGCATCATGTCTATCTTACCCGTGTGCATGCAGATTTGGATGGTGATACCAGCTTCCCCGAACTGGATACACATACTTGGCAACTTGGCTGGGAAGAAGCACATGCAACTGATGCCAAACATGCATACGCATTCACTTTTCAGCGTTGGGATAAGCGATGAGTGAACTATTCACTTCTCTGGATTTTTACTACATCAGGATTTTACCCCTGTTGTTGTTGATATCCTTGCTGTTCGCATCAACCAGGGGTTATGCAAGAGCAGTGTTGTTTACCTGCAATCGTATCATGCTGGTCTATGGTTTGGCCCAACTATTTATCTGGTACCAATGGTACAATTTCTATACAAATCAGCCTGTAACTGGGAATAGATACCCTGTTACCAATTTTCAATACATCGTAATTGGTTTTCGATTCCTACAAGTTTTTTTTCCGTTGCTTACCATCTCCAAGCATGTAGCAGCATCCTGGCTATTTGCGATTGTATACTGGCTATTACTTTGTTGGCTGCCGATTTATAATAGTATCACTATTGGTCAAGTAGGCATTCGATTCGAATCGATCGGCGAACTCATTAACTGGATAGCTTATATCGCTTTCTTTGCACTATCGTACTCTGTATTTTGGTGGATGAGTGAATTACCTTTTCAAAAAAAGCAACATGTATAGTGCACCTGTACTTGGTTGGAAATACCTGCAATACTATCTCACTGCAGCCAATGGTAGAGGGCATGGTGTACATTCTCCTTTTGTATTTAAGTTAATTACAGAAGTATTGAATGATGACAGGCAATATTATACCTACAGCATTGTTGAGCCGCTACGAGATGCATTGAAAAAAAATAATACCACAATTGAAGTACCTGATTTTGGAGCAGGCAGCAGACATCAACTCAGCAAGCAAAGAAAGATCAGTGAGATTGCACAATCATCCCTGAAGCCTAAAAAATTCAGTCAGCTTCTGTTTAGGATGGTTGCTTATTTTCAACCCTCAGGAGTACTGGAGTTGGGCACTTCTTTAGGCATCACTACAGCATATTTAGCCAGCGCCAACAATCTGATACCTGTTACCAGTATGGAAGGTGCACCTGCTGTTGCGGAACAAGCTTTAGCGGTAATAACCAAAGCAGGTATTAGTAATGTTACGATTATCACTGGCAACTTCGATGATACACTACCCATTTGGTTGAAGCAGCAGGCTCAAATTGATTTTGCCTTTATCGATGGTAATCATCGCTTTGAACCAACGATGCGCTATTTCCAATGGTTAAAAGAAAAAGCCCATGATCAAACAGTCTTGATCTTTGACGATATTCATTGGAGTGCTGAGATGGAGCAGGCCTGGGCAGAAATACAGGCTGACCCTGCAGTTACACTGACCATTGATCTCTTCTTTATCGGCATTGTATTCTTCCGCCCCGAACAGCAACAAAAAGCGCATTTTCGCATCCGATTCTAAAAGTTGATAAAAAACAGGTTTTGGTTGATGATCATCAGTTAATTTCATCCGGTCAACCCTTAACATGATCATCGGAATACTCAAAGAACCAACAGGCGAAAATCGTGTGTCATTATTACCTGAGCAATGCGCACAGCTTATCAAGCAACAAGTACAGATTCAGGTTGAATCAGGCGCCGGTGTCAAAGCTTCGGCATCAGATGAAAGCTATGCAGCTGTTGGTGTAACCATTCTTTCCAGAAATCAAGTTTTACAAGCTGCAGATATTGTTTTAAGCATACAGCTGCTTACAGAATCTGATATTACTTTGTGCAAACCCAATGCTATTGTATTAGGTGTATATCAGCCATTGTATCATTTTCAACAAATGCATACATGGGCCAATAAAGGCATTAGCGCATTCAGTTTGGATATGATTCCCCGTACTACTCGTGCGCAAAGCATGGATGTGCTCAGCTCTCAGGCCAATATCGCAGGCTATAAAGCAGTGTTATTAGCAGCCAATATCTATCCGCGTTATTTCCCCATGTTCATGACAGCAGCTGGTAGTATTGCCCCTGCAAAAGTCCTCATCTTGGGAGCAGGTGTTGCAGGCTTACAAGCTATTGCCACTGCCAGAAGACTGGGAGCAGTAGTAGAAGTATTCGATACAAGACCTGCTGTAAAAGAAGAGGTGATGAGCCTTGGCGCCAAATTCATTGAAGTGGAAGGCGCAGCCGATGCTTCTGCTGCAGGTGGGTACGCAGTTGAACAATCTGCCGAGTATCAGCAAAAGCAAAAAGACCGTATTGCGGCTGCCATTGCCAAAGCAGATATCGTCATTACTACTGCACAAATACCCGGTAAGAAAGCCCCGATACTGATTACAGCTGCCATGATTGAGCAAATGCGCAATGGCAGTATCATCATTGATCTGGCTGCTGCTACAGGTGGAAATACAGAAGTAACCAAGAACAACGAAACCATTGTCTATGCTGGGGTACAAGTAGTGGGTAATAGTCAGCTCGCTGCAGCCATGCCTTCCGATGCCAGCAAACTCTATGGCAAGAACGTATTTAATTTCTTGCAGTTGATTATTGATAAAACTGGTCAGCTCAACTTGAATTTCGAAGACGATCTGGTAAAGGGTACTTGTATTACGTATGACGGACAAATCATTCACGAAAGAGTAGCAGCACTGCTCGCATAAATTGATAAATACTATGCAGGATTTTTTACAATGGATACAGTTGCATCAGCAGATCATTTATATCGTGATTCTGATGATTTTTCTAGGTATAGAAGTAATTGGCCGCGTGCCGAGTGTTTTACACACACCGCTGATGAGTGGTGCAAACGCTATTCACGGTGTAGTAATCATCGGTGCCATCATTGTGATGGGGAAAGTAGAGTCTGGTAATTATTTCGCATTGGCACTTGGTTTCCTCGCAGTGATTCTGGGAACACTCAATGTGGTTGGTGGATTCGTGGTAACGGATCGCATGCTGGAAATGTTTAAAAAGAAAAACTAGCCCTTAACGCATTATCTATGGAATGGAACTTGTTAACGCTGGCCTATATCATTGCTTCGGTTACGTTTATACTCGGACTGAAAATGCTGGCACATCCGGAAACGGCGAGAAAAGGCAACCTGGTTGCTGCAGCTGGTATGAGTATTGCCATTTTTGCCACCATCTTTTTATATGAAGAAAATGGCGTGAAACTGCAGAACTATGTTTGGATTTTTGCAGCTCTGGCTATAGGTACAGTAGCCGGTGTGTGGTCGGCCAGAACCGTGAAGATGACTGCAATGCCGGAGATGGTGAGTTTATTCAATGGTATGGGTGGTGCTTGTGCTGCTTTAATTGGCATCATTGAATTCAATCACCTCACACGCCATTATGATGGAACAGATATAAACTTCTTTAGCAAGCTGGATGCTGGTATGTTATTGGTGATTATGGCCGGCTTGGTAATTGGTTCTATCTCTTTTGCTGGAAGTATGATTGCCTGGGGTAAACTCAATGGTCGTATCAAGGATTTTTCCTTTAAGGGACAGCATCTTGTTAACCTTGGTTTATTTGCGTTTATTCTTTTATTAAGCGCTTATGTCATCATACTCAGGCCAGAAGAAACTATTTTCTTTTTCTATGTGGTATTATTCGCAGCATTGATCTATGGGGTGTTCTTCGTAATGCCTATTGGTGGTGCGGATATGCCGGTAGTGATTTCATTGCTCAACTCATTTACCGGTGTTGCAGCTGCATGCGGTGGTTTTCTCTATGATAATAAAGCTATGCTCACCGGCGGTATCCTCGTAGGTGCTGCAGGTACTTTGCTAACTATTTTGATGTGTAAGGCGATGAATCGTTCCCTTACCAATGTATTGATTGGTTCTTTCGGAGCTGGTGCTGCTGCAGCATCCAGCGCTCAACAGGGCGGTACGCACAAAGAAATTTCTGTGTCTGATGCAGCAGTTTGTATGGCTTATGCCAACAAAGTCATGATTGTGCCAGGTTATGGATTAGCTGTTGCGCAAGCACAGCACGTATGCCATGAGTTGGAGAAAATTCTGGAAGAGCGTGGGGTAGATGTGCAATATGCCATTCACCCGGTTGCTGGCAGAATGCCGGGGCATATGAATGTATTATTGGCTGAAGCCGATGTGGCTTATGATAAACTGCAGGAAATGGAAACGGCGAATGATGCATTTAAGACAACCGATGTGGTACTGATTCTTGGTGCCAACGATGTGGTGAATCCTGCTGCCAAAAGCGATCCTGCTTCACCTATATATGGTATGCCTATTCTGGAAGTAGAACAAGCCAAAACAGTCATCGTGAACAAACGTAGCATGAAACCTGGCTATGCCGGTATTGAGAATGCATTGTTCTTTCAACCCAAAACATCTATGTTGTTTGGTGATGCTAAAGCTGCTTTACAGAAACTGATTGCAGAAATCAAGTCGGTCTAAGCCTGCATCCGTATTTTTGACAAAAGGCTGATTTGTTACCACAGGCATTACAAGCGCGTTTAGCTAGTTTACCCCAATTAGATTTGGCTGCACTCAATGCATTGCATGCATCTGGTGAACAGGTAACCAGTATCCGCAGAAACTTGTTCAAGCTACCTGATGCTTATAGCTTTCCATTTGATACACCTGTGCCCTGGTGTGCGCACGCAGCATATTTGCATGAACGTCCTTTCTTCACTTTCGATCCATTATTGCATGCTGGTGCTTACTATGTGCAGGATGCGAGTAGTATGTGTATCTGGACTGCCCTCACGCAGGTAATGAAAGAAACAAAAGGTTTAAAGGTCTTAGACCTTTGTGCCGCGCCCGGAGGGAAGACCACTTTACTTGCAGATTATTTTCATGATGGGGTATTGGTGGCGAATGAAGTCATTCGTTCCCGTGCAGCCATCTTGGTAGAGAACATCACCAAATGGGGTGCGGAACATGTTATCGTTACGAATAATGATCCTGCTGATTTTACCAGCTTACACAATTATTTTGATGTGATGCTCGTGGATGCACCTTGCAGTGGCAGCGGCTTATTTCGCAAAGATCCTGATGCGGTAAATGAATGGAGTCCTGAGCATGTACAACTCTGCAGTCAGCGACAGCAAAGAATCTTAGCCGATGCTTTACCGGCATTGAAACCTGGTGGCACTTTGTTGTATGCAACCTGTTCATATTCGCCCGAAGAAGATGAAGACATCATGGATTGGTTGATGGCGCAAGGCGATATGGTATCAGTGCCTTTGGACTTACCTGCAACATGGAATATCGTCACAACACAAACTGAATCAGGAGCAACAGGCTATCGATTTTATCCGCACTTGCTGAAAGGTGAAGGTTTCTTCTTGTCGGTTTTTCAAAAAGCAGATGCATCATATCATGCAACGCACAGGCCGCAGCAAGTGCAACAGGCATCGAAGCAGGAGCAGCAATTGTGGAAACAAGCTATTCCTGAACTGGAAGCCCATCACCTCATTCGTTCAGGAGATATATGTAAAGCGGTAAGTGATCCAGTGCTTGACACATTAAGTCAGTTGGGTAAACTCTATATCCGCAAAGCCGGTATAGCAGTTGGTCAGTTAAAAGGCAAGGACTTAATACCAGATCATGAACTGGCATTGTGGAACCGAGCAATCCATAGTTTCCCAGCTGTTGAATTAGATGAAGCAACAGCGCTGGAATACCTGCGCAGAAAAGATATCAGCCTACAAGGCACAAAGGGTTGGAACCTGATGCGATATCGCGGACTATCACTGGGTTGGGCCAAGCTATTACCCAATCGTGTAAATAATTACTATCCGCAGGGGTACAGAATATTAAAAGACTAATTTTACGACCAGTGATGCGATTCCTGTTGATGTTTTTGTTGTGCTTAACCCTTGGCCTGACTGCTTCTGGTCAGGGCAAGCTCATCATACAAGGAAAGAGCCCATTCTGGTATGTGGTACATACTATGTCAACCGGTGAAACTTTTGCCGGAGTAGCCAAGAAGTATGGTGTTACCACTGATTACCTCCGTCAGTACAATAATTTGCAGCAGGGTTATTTATTAGCTGGTACTAAGATCAGGATTCCAATACGTAATCTCACCAAACTGAATAAAGATGGTATTCCAGTGTATTACCAAATCAAAAAGGGCGATAATCTTTATCAGATAGGGCAGCAGTTTAATAAAGTGAGTCTCGACTTCCTGAAGAACTGGAATAATATCAGAGAAGAAGATGCGAGAGAAGGCCTGGAAATCATTGTTGGCTATATCGGCGGCTATCAGCCGATTGAAAGTAAGAGTGATCAAAACTTTACAGCTGTTGATGCCAAAGCTACTGGTGGAGCAGAAATCAGGGGCGTGATGAAGCCGCGTGGTCAGGAAAAAGAAAAAGATGTACCTAAGCCCATTGATGAAACCAAGTTAGGTGAGGAACAATATATAAAGGAAGAACCACAGAAGCGGAGAGAAATAGCCAATAAGCCTGTGACTACAGATCCAGGCAGACAGCCTATTACGCGTCCAATTATCGTCTATGATAATCCCGCATCAGTAGTGCAACAACAGATCAATGAACAAAAGAATGCAGCTTTAGAAAAACAGGATCCGCCTAAGAATGCAGTAGTGAAAACACCCGAAACTACATTGCCAAAGGTGGTACCGCCGCCAATTGTAAAAAAGGATACTGCACAGATTCAGCCAGTAAGACAACCAGCAAAACAAGAGCCAGCTATTACAAAGCCAGTAGATAAGCCGGTTAAAAAAGATAGTGTTGCAGTTGCTGTAAATAAGCCGGTTCCACAGCCTCCGCCTGCTATGCGCAGAGATACGGCTAGAAAGGCAACCAAAGCAGACATCATGTTATTGCCGGTAAGTCAGGAAAAAATTATCGATAGTGCAGGTAAACTGTCGGTCGTAAAAAAAGATTCTATCAAAGCGCCCGTACAAAAGCCAATTGTACGCGATACAGCTAGTCAGGTAAAGAAACCTGTTATCCTCGATACTGTCGCAGCTGTGAATGTTGCACCGATTGTAGTGAAGAAAGATAGTGTTGTGATGATTCCTGTAAAGCCGGTTGTGAAAGATTCTGTTTTGAAAGCGCCTGTTGTTAAGAAAGATAGTCTTTTAGTACTTCCACCACCTGTTATAATGAAGAAGGACAGTGTGGCTTTGATTACTCCAAAGTCTGTGGTAAAAGATTCAGTGGTGAAAGCGCCTGTTGTTAAGAAAGATAGTCTTGTAGTTCTTCCACCACCTGTTGTAGTGAAGAAGGACAGTGTGGCTTTGATTACTCCAAAATCTGTGGTAAAAGATTCAGTGTTAAAAGCGCCTGTTGTCAAGAAAGATAGTGTCTTGATTCTTCCACCTCCTGCAGTGAAGAAGGATAGTGTAACATCGGTAATGCCTAAGCCTGCAGCAGCTGTATTAGAAGAAGGTTTTTTTGCGCAACAGTATTCGATAGAAACAACGGGACTAAAATTAAAAACACTAACCCTGGAGAGTAGTATTTTCAAAACCATGAGTGGCTGGGATGATAAGAAATACTATGTACTGGCCAATGGTATTCCCGAAGGTGCGATTGTTCGTTTAACAGCAAACAACAAAAGTGTGTGTGCAAAGGTTCTGGGTAGTTTGCCAGCCATGAAAGGTGATAATGGTCTGCAGATGCGTGTCAGCAATGCAGCAGCAGCAGCATTAGGTGTAGAAGCCAATCGTTTTCAGCTAATGGTGACCTATTTTCAGTAATCAGATTTTATTACCGCGTAAAAAATCACTTACTGCCATTTTCTTCTTTCCTTCCAATTGAATTTCTGTGAGTCTCAAATAACCATCTGTACAGGCTACATCAATATGTGTTTGGTTATCGCTCACAAAAGTGCCCGGCGTTTCAGCAACAGTTTTCATGATCTTTTCAGCACGATAGATTTTCAGAATCTTGCCGTTCAATTGGGTGAGTGCACCGGGGTAGGGCGACAGGCCTCGCACTAGGTTATATACTTCATGCACAGGTTTATGCCAATCTATGGTGCAATTGCTGGTAAACAGCTTTGGTGCATGCTTTAAATCAGCAGCATCTTGTTGTGGTTTTGCTTGTATGCTGCCTGTAGCCAATCCTTTAATGGTTTCAACCAGTAGATTGGCACCAACCATTTTCATGGTATCGTGTAATTCACCGGCTGTCATCGTATCGGTAATAGGAATCACTTCGTGCATCAGCATATTACCGGTATCAATAGCATGTTGTAGTTGGAATGTGGTAACACCTGTAGCAGATTCGCCATTGATGATGGCCCAGTTAATCGGCGCAGCACCTCTGTATTGCGGCAATAATGAGCCATGTACATTGATCGTACCCATGGGTGGCATATTCCATACCGCTTCTGGTAACATACGAAATGCCACCACCACTTGTAAGTCGGCTTTTAATGCAGCAAGCTCATCAAGGAATGCGGGTGCTTTAAGCTTTTCTGGTTGTAGTACTGGAATGTTTTTCGATACAGCATATTGCTTCACAGCACTTTGTTGAAGTTGCATCCCTCTTCCTGCAGGTTTATCTGGTGCGGTAACAACGCCTACTACATTGCACCCGGCTTCTACCAATGCATTGAGTGAGGCAACTGCAAATTCGGGCGTGCCCATGAAAACAATTCTACAATCAGTGTACTGCATGGGCGCAAATGTATGATTTCAGTAGTCTATTCAAAATCCGGGTAAAGCAGGTATTTCTTCCTGATTTGTTTGAAAGCCTGTAAATCTGGCTGCCAGCTGGCTTTAATCTCAGCAGCAGTCTTTCCAGCAATCAGTTGTTGGCGCAGTTCATCATTGCCCGCCAGCTTATTGAAGAAATAATCTGTTGGCTTGCCACTCTTTGGTTTTAAAAAGAATTGATCCTTATTTGGGAAGAGCTTATAAGCTTCCACCAGCCAATCCAGCTGAATACCTTTTTCCTCAACGGATTTGAGAATGGCAGCTTCGTCTCCTGAGATATTCCATCCATAACAAAGCTTATCCTTCAGTTTAGGTTCCTTAGCGCCATCTCTGCTAACAGGTGTGAAAGCATACATGTGCTTGGGCAAATCAGGATGACCAAAAATCTGGAATGGTTTCTCAGTGCCTCTACCTTCACTCAAGACGGTACCCTCAAAATAACAAGTAGAGGAATACCAGTAAATAGAACCCATATCAGGCAGGTTAGGCGATGGTTTCACCGGCAAGCGATATTTACTCTTGTGCGTATAATTCTTACACTTAATCACCGTGAGTTTGAACTGCTTGCGTTTTTTCTCAAAGCCCAATACATTACTCATGTACAATTGATCAGACTCCTTACGGATATATTGCTTATCTAACCAGGCTTCGCCCAGCAGCATCTTTGCATATTCACCAATCGTCATACCATACACAACTGGTACGCGCTGCATACCCACAAAGCTTTTATAAGGAGAATCTAATACAGGTCCGTCAACATAAAAACCATTCGGGTTGGGCCTGTCGAGCACAATCAAAGGTTTATCATGCTGAATAGCACTTTCTATGTATTCCTCCAGTGAAGAGATATAGGTATAGAAACGGGTGCCTACATCCTGAATGTCGAATATCAACACATCCACATCTGCTAAATCGGCACCATCTGGTTTGCGTTTCTTGCCATACAATGAAATTACCGGTATACCGGTAGATGGATCAACCGCATTATCAATTTTATCGCCTGCATCCACATTGCCGCGAAAACCGTGTTCCGGTCCAAAAGCTTTTACAATATTGACACCAATAGCTTTCAGGGTATCAACCAGATGGGTGTTGCCAACAGTTGCAGTATGGTTGGCAAAAACAGCTACTCTTTTATTCTTCAGCAGTGGTAAATAATCGTTCAGCTGATAGGCGCCGGGTAGAATTTCGGCATTGGCATTTCTGGCCTGCTTTTTTTGTGCAAATCCTATTGCTGGTAGCATCAACAAAATCGTAAAGTATATGGCCAATAGTGGGCGTGGGCGCATGTTAGGTGGTCTTAGGTAAGACCAAATTTAATTCTCATTGCCGGATAAACCATGTAGATTGCGCCCGGATTTTTATTTACGCCTGTGCTCTCTCCGAAACACTCGAAGCTTGCGGTAGCAGCTGTGAAAAATCATCCGTTTAAATTATCCACTATGCAACAAGTAAAAAAAGGTGATACAATACGTATCCATTACCATGGCCGTTTGGAAGACGGTAGTACTTTCGATTCATCTGCTGGCCGCGAGCCACTGGAGTTTGAAGTTGGCGGCGGTATGGTAATCAAAGGCTTTGATGATGGTGTTACCGGCATGACCATCGGCGAAAAGAAAACCATTCATATTCCTGCTGAAGAAGCATACGGTCCTGTACAGGATGAAATGTTTCTGGAATTTCCGATCAACCGTTTTCCGGAAGATATGACACCACAAGTTGGTATGCAGTTGAGTATGAGCAATCCTTCTGGTCAGCAGTTTCCTGTGGTGATTGCTGAAGTAAAAGAAGAAGTGGTGATCTTGGATGCCAATCATCCGCTCGCCGGCAAAGACCTGATCTTTGATTTGGAGTTGGTAGAGATCAAAGGTGGTTCTTCACTGATCATTACTCCATAATACGATTTGGATAAAAAGAAAAAAGGTTCATCAACTGATGAACCTTTTTTTATGTGTTTATTTTCTGTTGAGCCACCAGCCCAGCCAAACACCGCACAACCCCCAGCTTGCTACCGAATCCAATAAGCTGGCTGTTATATCAAAACTCTTGAACCAGATAAAATTGGTATAAGGTTCATTTAGGAATGCAATCAGCCCAGCTATCAGACAAGTAATCAGCGTAGTGCTAAAGCTATTACTGCTGTACTTACCTATTACCCAGATAACCAACCAGGCAAGCAGGATATTGACAAGCAGTCCTCTTGTCATATTCATGCCCATACTGGTGTCCATGGATTTGTGATAAGAGATCATTGCCCATGGTTTTCCATTGGCAGCTTCCATTTGTTTTTCCATCTCTTCCTGTGAAACACCTTTTGGAGAGCGGGGTACCATATAACCGCCTTCTTTACCTTCCAGTTGTTGTTCCAGTAATTGCAGAATCGTGTCTTGTTTGGGCGTATGCTGTTGAGCAGCATAGTGGAATTCTCCCGGTCCCCAGGATATGAATTGCCACATAAAAATGAGGATGCCGCCCACAAGGGCGCCAATAATTTGTTTCATCATGACTAGTTGTTTTGGTTACTCTAACAATTTACCCAGCATTTTCCGTAAAACCTGCATTTGTCGGTAGAATTTCCGTGTAATTTGCCGGCATGAAGATGTATACAGTTACCGAGCGTTTGCTGCGTTATGTGCAGATTGATACACAAAGTGATCCGCAGAGCGAAGCATTTCCCAGTACAGAAAAGCAACATGTGTTAGCGCAACTGCTTGCTGCTGAGTTGAAAGCAATGGGTATTGCAGATGCACATGCTGATGCATACGGCTATGTGTATGCCACTATTCCTGCCAATATTGAAAAGCAAGTGCCTGTGATTTGTTTTTGCAGCCATATTGATACAGCGCCAGATTGCAGCGGCACAGGTGTTAAGCCCATTTTGCATGAAAATTATCAGGGACAAGACATCATACTGCCTGATGATCCTACGCAGGTATTGCGGATGACAGAACATCCACACCTGAAAACGCAAATCGGTAAAAACATCATCACTGCTAGTGGTACTACTTTGTTAGGTGCAGATGATAAAGCCGGTGTTTCCATCATCATGGATCTTGCATATCAACTCACTACCAATTCTGCCATTCCACATGGTATCATCAAAATTCTGTTTACGCCTGATGAAGAAGTTGGTAGGGGTACTGAAAAAGTTGATTTGAAAAAACTGGGTGCTGATTTTGCTTACACACTGGATGGTGGTGAGCCCGGCACATTTGAAGATGAAACCTTTAGTGCAGATGGAATGACCTGCACCATTCATGGCGTCATCGCACATCCCGGCGCAGCCAAGGGTAAATTAGTGAATGCACTTAAGATTGCAGCTGCATTTGTGGATGCATTACCAAAAGAGACGCTGGCACCTGAAGTGACCAGCGGTCGCGAAGGCTTTGTGCATCCGGTGCGTGTTCATGGTTTGGCAGAAACTGCACAGGTGGAATTCATCATTCGTGATTTTGACACCAAGGCGTTGGCACTGCATGAAGCCAAAGTAGAAGCCATACTGCAGGAAACGGTCGCGAAATATCCTGGTGCTACTTATTCGGTGCAAGTGGTGGAACAGTACAGAAACATGAAGGAAGTACTGGATCAATATCCTCAGGTGGTAGATTATGCGAGAGAAGCCTACACGCGTTGTGGATTGCCTTTCATTAAAGAACCCATTCGTGGTGGTACCGATGGCAGCAGACTGAGTTTTATGGGCTTGCCTGCACCCAATATTTTTACGGGCATGCAATCCATTCATGGTAAACAGGAGTGGGTAGGTGTGTCTGATATGGAACAAGCCGTAGACGTGCTCACGGAGCTGGTACAGGTTTGGGCAGAAAGAAGTTGAGGAAAATCTGTAATGTTTTGGCCCTTTCACTAACTTACTGGTAAATCTTTTGATATGACATTCTTAGCAAGTTATTGGTGGCTTATTGTAATACTAATCATTGTGTTTAGTGGATTGGTCACTGTAAACCAAGGTACAATTGCGGTAATTACGATGTTCGGTAAGTACCAGCGTATCCTGGCGCCGGGATTACGTTTCAAGATTCCTTTGCTGGAGCAGATCTTTCGTCGCGTCAGCATCCAGAACCGCTCTGTGGAACTGGAGTTTCAGGCAGTTACCAACGACCAGGCCAATGTGTATTTCAAAAGCATGTTACTCTACGCAGTACAGAATGCGGATGAGGAAACCATTAAGAAAGTTGCATTTAAGTTTATCAGCGATAAAGACCTGATGCAAGCCATGGTGCGTACGATTGAAGGTAATATCCGTTCATTCGTAGCTACCAAGAAGCAGGCTGAGATTCTGGGTTTGCGCAGAGAGATTGTAGAAAGCGTAAAAAGTGAAGTTGACCATGTGCTGGAAGACTGGGGTTATCACCTGCTGGATTTGCAGATCAATGATATCACTTTCGATCAGGCCATTATGGAAAGCATGAGCAAAGTGGTCGCATCCAATAACCTGAAAGCAGCAGCTGAGAATGAAGGTCAGGCTTTACTGATCACCAAAACCAAATCTGCAGAAGCAGAAGGTAATGCCATCAAGATTGCTGCTGAGGCTGAGAAAGAAGCAGCCAAATTGCGTGGTCAGGGTGTGGCGCTCTTCCGTCAGGAAGTAGCCCGTGGTATGACAGAAGCCGCTGAGCAACTCAAGCAGGCTAATTTGGATACCAATGTGATCCTGTTCAGTATGTGGACAGAAGCCATCAAGAACTTTGCGGAATATGGTAAGGGTAACGTCATCTTCCTGGATGGTAGTAGCGAGGGTATGCAACGCAGCATGAACCAGATTATGGCCATGATGCAGATGAAGAATAGCGAGAAACAATAGATTTAGTCAACATATGAATAAAGCCCCGTTCAGCAAACCTGCAGGACGGGGCTTTTTGTGTAAAAGCTTTCCTAAAAGCAGGCTCTTAACATTTTTATTCACAGTTCCCGTTTTCTTTTGCAGAAGCGTCTAATTTTAGCCAACTCAAAAACAAACGGATGTATTATCTTTTACAGATAGATAGTTTGCGCAACGCCACACAGGCGGTAGCAGGCGAACAGGTTTCCATGCTCGGTCTTTTGCAAAAAGGTGGTTGGATCATGTATCCGCTCTACCTCTTGTTTATCGTGGCCGTATTTGTCTTTGTGGAGCGATTATTGGCTATTCGCAAAGCTTCGCGCATGGAACCTAATTTCATGAAAATCATCCGCGACAATATCATTACCGGTAATGTGGCTGCTGCCAGAAACCTGGCCAAGAATACCGATAGTCCGGTAGCACGCATGATTGAAAAAGGTTTACAGCGTATTGGTAAGCCCATTGATGCTATTGAGAAAAGCATGGAGAATGTGGGCAAGCTGGAAATGTACCATATGGAGCGTAATCTGAATATTTTGTCGCTCATTGCAGGTATTGCACCCATGTTTGGTTTTCTGGGTACGATCGTGGGTATGGTGCAATTGTTCTATGGTATTGCTTCTACCGGTGAATACACATTGAATACGATTGCCGGCGGTATCTATACCAAGATGATCACTTCTGCCACAGGTTTGATTATTGGTTTGATTGCCTATATCGGTCACAATATCCTCACTACGCAGATCGACAAAACAGTGAACAAAATGGAAGCCGCCAGTGCAGAGTTTATGGACATATTACAGGAACCCACTAAATAATTGCCATGAATATCCGCAAGCGATTAAGGGCACAACCTGAAATGCATACCGGCGCACTGAATGATATCTTGTTCATTCTGTTGCTTTTCTTTTTGATTGTGTCTACACTCGCCAATCCCAATGTCATCAAAGTGGCCAATCCCAAGGCCAAGAGCGATACACGTGCCAAGCAAACCGTGGTGATTACGGTAGATAAGAACCAACAGATTTATCTTGGCCAGCAGCCTGTTGCTTTTGATCAATTAGAAGCACAATTGCAGGGCTTTTTATCTAAGGAAACAGAAAAACCTTCTGTAGTTATCAATGGGGATAGTACAGCGCATTTAGGTACCGCTATTCGCGTGATGCAAGTAATCAAGAAATTAGGTGCTACGCCTGTAATGGCAGTGGATGCGCACTAAGGATTGTTTATTGTCTATTGATTATTGTTGATTGATTATTTTCTATTGCTGATATCGATAGTAGGATTTATTTAAACACGGCCTACATTAATCAATTTTACCGCAATGACGCTAGGGCACTAAGTTTCGCAAGGAGGCTTTGCGTGCATCAAAAAAAACTTGCGCGCCTTGCGAGAAATGCTATTTGCCAGCTTCTAGATTCTGTATTCTTTGCTTTACACATTGTGCATTTCCGTGCTGCCGTGCCTCTGTGGTTTATGCACATTTAATTCTAAAGATTTAACCGCAAAGGCCCGCCTTCACTAAAGTTTCGGCGGCTTGCTAAACAAAGCTTCAGCATAGTTTAGGCAGGCACAATGGCTCGAAGTGGCGCTAGGATAGTTTGCATGCCATAGAATAAAAGCTGGCTTCTAGCTTCTGTATGCTGTCTTCTATATTTTACCGCAGAGGTGCAGCGTTGTTGATTAAGAGAACTCGTTTCTCGACTTTCGATTCTCGATAATCGTTTCTTGAAGTGCCCTTTTCACTTGACACTTTTTGCTTTTGCCCTGCTTGCCGAAGCCTTGGCGTAGGCAAGATTTTGACTTTTAACTTAGCCTTGCGCTTATCATTCTATCCTTCCCCTGCATATCTTGTTTGAGCTCAGTGGTGAAACCATAAGATTCCAGTAAAGCACAAGTGGCTTGTCCCAACGCTTCATTGATTTCGAAAAATAGATAGCCCTTGGGCGACAGATGTGTTTGCGCGAATAGGGCAATTTGTTTATAGAAGATTAACGCATCATTGTCTGGTACGAAAATGGCTGTAGCAGGTTCATGGTTCAGCACGCGTGCATGCATGGTAGCACTTTCGCTTTGCTTAACATAGGGTGGGTTGCTGATGATGCAATCCAAATTATTGGGTAAAGCAGTCCAGGTATGGCTATCTAAAAAATCCAGCTCATGAAAATTGATATTAGTATGATGGGTAGAAGCATTTTGTTGTGCCACAGCTAATGCCGCTGCGCTGATATCTACTGCATGCATTATTGCTTGCGGCAAGCGATGTTTGAGGGTGATGGGAATACAACCACTGCCCGTGCCGATATCGATGATGTTTGGTGCCGACCAATGCTGTTGTAGGCAAGTTTGCAACACCCAGTGCACCAGTTCATCTGTTTCTGGGCGGGGTATGAGTACGGATTCGTTGACGTAAAAAGGCAACTCACCAAACCAGGCTTGTCCCAATACATATTGCACAGGCCTGCCTTTCAGTAATTCAGTAGTGATGTTTTCCAGCTGAGTCGTTTGTGCTGCTGAAACCGGTGTTTGTGGATGCCGGGCTCTGTCGATACGCCGCTGACCGGTAACATGCTCAATTACGAGATCAGCAATATTGGCTGCTTCTGCGGAATCGTATTGATCCAGTAGGGCATAAAACAAACGATCATAAGTCAATTTCAACTGCATGCTGCAAGGTAGGGAGGAAAGGGGAGAAGGGTTATTGTAAGATTGATTATTGAGCGATTTTTGATTGATGATACAATCGAAAAAAGTTTTTTGCCCCCGTTGGTCGCCCGACCAACAGGTATAGTAAAACATTTGCTTACTGGTCAGGCGACCAGCAAGGGCTTGGGTGATACAGACAAGTTGTTTCAACTATGAGTTGTAAAAAATACACTATCAAAACTTTTCGTGATAAACTTCCTAGTAAAAAATTTGGAATCAGCTTTTCGATAATAGTAGATTAGCGTATCACTCCTCAATGAAGTCCCGTTTTACCGGGCGATCTCGTTTAACCTTCTCTGATAAAAAGATTATTGCATGCATTTGCATGTAAACTTATTCTGTAGCTACGAATACGGGAGCTTCTGCACTTACCCGTTTAAAAAGAGTGTGGCGGTATCTGAAATCATAATATACTTAAAAGCTGTATATAGGATTTAATAGATACTTACATTGATGGTTAAACTCCAAACCCAAAAATGGAGATTATTAAAATTAAAAAATACAAAAAATGAAGAAAAAAAATGAAATGGAACTCTTTCAAGAACTTTCTGATAACGAAAAGAGTATGGTATTTGGTGGTGATACAGTTAATATCTATCATAATAAGTTGCCAGATATTAATAAACCTGTTCAAATTGTGAAAAATATTGCGCACGAAGTGAGTGATTTCTTTCGTGGAATTATTCGAGAGTTTAACAGTTAAATCTAGAGTGCTGTCAGCATCTGACAGCACTTATTTTCAGCATGTTAGATTTAGTAAGATATCCGATTGTTTCTGTGCAGGGACACAAAAAATTCCAGTTTTACACTAGCTATTTATTAAAAGCTATTGTAACCTATTATTCGCTTACAATACTTGCAGTTGCTATAATTCTATTATTTGATGAGTTTGTTACGAAGCCTCTTTTAGGTTATTCTATAAGGCAGGAGCTTAGAAGTTTTAGTACGAGAATTTTAAGTGATGATGAGTTATATATGTATCTAGGTGTTGTCATTATTGGGCCTCTGATAGAAGAGCTTATTTTTAGAAAGTTTCTTTCAATGTCTAGAAGGGACATTCTAATAAGCTTGTATTTTCTTTTATTTAAATTAAGTGGAGTAAAGTTTATAGATATATATAATTTAACGGATAGGTTTTTATTTACTGGTTTAATCTTGGCTATTTTTTTCTATTTGATTTTATGTATTATTCGCGGTTTTGACTTTAGTTATGATTTTCGATCTAGCCAAAAAAGATTTTTTTATCTGAGTAGTATTCTTTTTGGTCTTGTTCACTTATATAATTTTGATAATATTACTTTTTTTAGCTTGCCTTTTTATTTAATTTATATCTCTCCTCAGATAATACTTGGTTTAGTCCTAGCTAATGTAAGGTTGCAAATAAGTTTTTATTCTTCATGGTTTACGCATTCTTTAGTTAATCTAATTTCTGTAGTTATATAAATACTAATATTCTTTACGTAAAGTCGATTTTATCCATATCGTTAAATGGATACTCGAATTCGTGGATGCGAGAATACAACACGACGCGAAGCGCCCACCGCGATAATGGGTATAAATTTTAAAAATATGATTAACAAGAACTATTTGAATCTTTCTGAATTATCTGTACATGAAATGACAATCATTTCTGGTGGACATGATGGCACTAGTTATAGATTAGGTAGGACGGTAGGTTGGTTTATCAAGCAAGTCGTTATTGGTATCGGCGACGGGCTGAATATAGTTAAGGATGTGCTTGTTGGCGAAATGGTTAAAACAAGAATAAAGTAATAGTGTTTTGGGAAGAAGAATTTTCTTCTTCCCTTTTAACCTTACTCTATGATTCATTATAAAAGTAATATTGCAGTTTATCTTACTGTTATATCCTTTATAATTTTATTATTTGTTAGTCTGTTTCTTATTGATATTAACATAACAATTGTTTCAAGTGGTTTAGTAAGGCCACGACAAGAAAAGAGTGAAGTACGCATTGTTGTTGGTGGTATTCTTGATTCTGTAGGAGTAAATGAATACGATAGTATACAAAAAGGAGCTTTTATCGCTTTGATCAGGGATGATAGCTATTTACAGAAAAAAGCTGATTATGTTAGTCAAATAAAGTTTCACCAAGAAGTGATGTCAGATGTGACAAGAATGAGGGATTATTTAAGTTTACTGCCTGAGGAAATTAAAACGCCGAATTATCGTCAGCAATTTATTCGTTTTTTATATCAATTAGATGAGCTTAATGCTAGTATTAAAAAAACCCATAAAGAGTTAGAGGATAATAAGCTTTTATATCGTGACAGAGTTATATCCTCAAAAGAATTATTTGATAAAGAAATCGAATATGAGAGACTTGTAGCCGGGTTAGAAGCTTTTAAGAAAAATCAATTCGCAGTCTGGCAAGGTGATTACGTCCAGCATAAGCTTGATAAAGAGAAACTTCAAGCGCAAATGAATCAACTTAATCTTGAAAGAAATCGTTTCTATGTATATTCACCTATTTCTGGTGTAGTACAAAATATACAGTCCCGTTATCCAGGTACTTATATTGCTGCAGGAGAGACGCTCTGTACAATTTCGCCAGAAACTACCCTAATTGGAGAATGCTTTGTTAATACAAGAGATGTTGGTTTATTGAAGATTGGTCAACAGACAAAATTTCAAATAGACGCATTCGACTATAATTTTTTCGGTATTCTGACAGGGAAAATAATCTCTATAGATAATGACTTTACAATAGTAGAAAACAAGCCTGTTTTCAAAGTTCGTTGCAGTTTTGATACAACACAATTGCATCTTAAGAATGGATATAAGGGAGAACTAAAGAAGGGGCTAAGTTTTCAGGCTAGATTCATTGTTGCAGAAAGAACATTATGGCAATTGTTATTTGATAAAATTGATGACTGGCTCAACCCAACGGCACCAATGCCACAACAGTTAACTCAGCGTCATGAATAAGTCAGTAAGTGTAAAACAACGTGATATCACCGATTGTGGTGCTGCTTGTTTGGCATCTGTGGCCAAATATTATAACCTCTATTTACCTGTAAGTAAGATACGCCAGTTTGCGGGAACAGATCAAAAGGGAACGAATGTTTTGGGACTGATTGAAGCTGCCGAGAAATTAGGATTTCAGGCTAAGGGTGCAAAAGGTCAACTGGATAGTCTCCCTAAAGTGCCATTGCCAGCCATAGTGCACGTTGTACTTAAGAATGGGTTGCATCATTATGTAGTGCTATACAAAGTAGGAAGAAAGGGCGTTGTTTTTATGGATCCTGCAGACGGAGCGTTTCATAAAAAGACTTTTTCTCAGTTTCAAGAAATATGGTCAGGTGTAATTGTCTTGCTATTACCCGATGATGGCTTCGTTACCGGAAAGCATACCAAGAGCAATACTAGCCGCTTTTGGGACTTGATTCGTCCACACAGGAGTATTATGCTACAAGCGATTATTGGGGCTTTGGTCTATACTATTCTTGGTCTGTCTACTTCTATCTATGTACAAAAGATTATAGACTTCGTGCTGGTAGAAGGTAACGTAAGGCTGTTAAATCTCCTTAGTGTTGCTATGCTAATAGTACTTGTATTCCAATTGTTGATTGGATGGTATAAGACTGTTTTTAGTCTTCAGACGGGGCAAATGATTGATGCACGGCTAATTCTAGGGTATTATAAGCATCTGCTAAAATTACCTCAACGCTTCTTTGATACAATGCGCGTGGGTGAGATTATCAGTAGGGTGAATGATGCTGTAAATATTCGGGAGTTTATCAATAGTGTTGCTATGAATGTTGTAGTTAACGCATTGATTGTGGTATTAAGCTTAATTGTTATGTTTTTTTATTACTGGAAGTTAGCATTGATAATGCTAGCCATTATTCCTATATATATATTTCTTTATTGGGTTAGTAATCGTATCAATAAGAAGTGGCAAAGACAACTGATGGAGGAGTCTGCCGATTTAGAGAGTCAATTGGTAGAAAGTTTAAACGCTGTAGGTACAATCAAACGGTTTGGATTGGAACGTTATGCTAACGAGAAAACTGAGAGTAAGTTTGAATTCTTATTGAGAACAGTCTATAAGACCTCAATTTATGGATTGAATATCGGTACAGCTTCGGAGTTCTTTACTAGGTTATTTACGATCATACTTTTATGGGCTGGCAGTTATTTTGTTATTAGTAGGGAATTGTCTCCGGGTGAGTTGTTATCTTTTTATGCCTTGATAGGTTACTTTACTGGGCCAGCAGCTTCATTGATTGGTGCAAATAAGAGTATACAAGATGCATTAATTGCTGCGGACAGACTCTTTGAGATTATTGATATGGAAACAGAAGCGGATAACCAGAATAAAGTCACTTTGACTACGGAATTAATTGGTGATATTGTTTTTCGAAATGTTGCATTTCGTTACGGCACAAGAACCACGGTATTTGAAAGCCTCAATCTTGTTATTGAGAAAGGAAAGAGCACAGCGATAGTTGGAGAGAGTGGAAGTGGGAAATCAACTTTATTAGGTCTTTTGCAAAATTTATACCCCTTGAAAGAAGGAAATATTGCTATTGGAGGACTCGATTTACAATACATTAGTCATTCCAGTCTTAGAAAAGTTGTTGGGGTTGTTCCTCAGCAAATAGATTTGTTCAGTGGAACAATTATTGAAAATATAGCATTAGGTGAGGAAGCGCCAGATATGCAAAGGGTACTTTTCCTATCAAAGATGCTTGGTATTGATGAGTTTATTGAGAAGTTACCCAATACATATAATAGTATCGTTAGTGAGCAGGGAGTGAACTTATCTGGTGGACAAAGACAACGTATAGCGATTGCAAGAGCTTTGTACAGAAATCCTGAAATCTTAATTCTTGATGAGGCAACGAGTAGTTTAGATCCGGCAAGTGAGCAGAAAGTGCAGGAGTCTCTTCAATGGTATAAAGAACAAGGAAAAACAGTTATTATTATTGCGCATCGGTTGTCAACGGTAAGATCCTGTGATACAATTCTTGTACTAAAAGATGGCCAACTAGTTGAACAGGGTCATCATGAGTCATTGATTCAGCAAACAGGTCACTATGCTCAGCTTTGGAATTTTCATACAGCGGCAGTTTGATATTGAAATCAAAAAATTTAATGATTTTGAAAGATTTTATTTTAATCAATGTGCTTCTGATCTCGTTATTACTATACTTATTTACTTTTCAAAAAATGGTGAAACATAATCTATGTAAGCAGACGAAATTGTTCTATACTTATCTTACTTTCATTTTGCCATTGCTCGGTTTTTTATTGTGTCAAGGCGGAACAAATGGCCGATATATCTTATTTGTTCTAGCAAACAAGGTTGCTTTTAATAAGAGTTACTTATCTTTGGCGTAAGTATTGAAAATTTGAGGTATGATTCTTTCGTACGGATCTAAGGATACTCAGAAAATTTGGGTCGGTGAAAGAGCTAAAAAAATACCCAGTGAAATACAAGAAATCGGTAGGCGTAAACTCAGGATGCTGAACAATTCGCAGAGTCTTATTGATTTACAAATACCACCTTCTAATAAATTGGAAAAATTGAAAGGAGATTTAAAGGATTTTTATTCGATTAGAATAAATGACCAATGGAGAATCATTTTCAAATGGTCATCCGGCAATGCTTTTGAAGTTGAGATCATTGATTATCATTAATTAGGCATATATGAAGCGACTTAGAAATATTCATCCCGGCGAAATCTTACAAGAAGAGTTTTTGATTCCTCTTGGTATTTCTGCGTACAGGCTTTCAAAAGATACCCAAATTCCGCAAACAAGAATTTCTGCTATCATTAAGGGTAATCGTAGGATAACTGCTGACACAGCACTTCGCTTTTCTAAGTACTTCGGTAATTCTGCTAAATTCTGGCTAGGGTTACAAGATGATTTTGATATTGAAGAAGAGAATCAAACCCTCAAAACTGCCCTTGCCGCTATACCTCGGTTCAGAACGGCTACAGCATGATCTTGTTCTTTTAGATTTTGGCCGATTAAGAGCCTGTATTCACTGAATGCTTGATGTATCTTCAGCTTATTGCCCCCATTTTGGTTAATTTCGCTCCCTTATGCCCAATCACCAGTTGTATATGCAACGCTGTCTGGATCTGGCCCAAAGGGGTGCAGGAAGGGTAGCGCCCAACCCCATGGTGGGTGCAGTATTGGTGCATGATGGGCGCATTATTGGAGAGGGCTGGCACCAGCAGTATGGCCGTCCGCACGCAGAAGTGCATTGTGTGCAGTCGGTTCTACCCCAAGACCAAGATTTCATAGAAGCGTCTACACTCTATGTTTCTTTAGAACCTTGCAGCCATTTTGGTAAAACACCGCCATGTGCCAAGTTAATTATTGAGCAGGGCATACCAAGTGTGGTTATCGCCATGCAAGATCCTTTTGCTAAAGTGAATGGCGCAGGCATCCGTCAATTACAGGAAGCTGGCATTGAAGTAACAGTGGGTGTGCTAGAAAATGAAGCACGCGCACTCAACAAAGCATTTCTCACTTTTCATCAGCAGCAAAGACCCTTGGTAACCCTCAAGTGGGCACAAACTGCCGATGGCTTTATTGGTAAAACAGATACACGCTTATTGATCAGCAATGAGAGCAGCAATCGTTTGGTGCATCAACTGCGTGCGAATCATGCAGCCATCCTCATTGGTACCAATACAGCTATTACGGACAATCCTTCACTCACCAATCGCCACTGGCCGGGTCCCTCACCTGTAAGATTGGTACTCGATCTACAGGATCGTTTACCCAAGGAGCTAAGCATGTTCCAAGACGGCTTGCCTTTGACTATTTTCAGCGCACAGCGTTCCGGTACAGAGGGTCTGGTGAATTATGTGCCATTAGCTGCGGATACAGACAGCATTCCGCAAATACTGCATTGGTGCTATACGCAGGGATTGAACAGTTTGCTGGTAGAAGGTGGTGCGCAATTGTTGCAATCCTTTATTCAATCTGGTAAATGGGATGAAGCCGTCGTGATTACTAATACAGCAATGCGTGCAGGAGACGGCATTGTAGCACCGGAGCTAAGTGGTCAACAGCTCAGTCAAGAAATACATTATTCAACCGATACGATTCAATACTTTCAGCGTTTATGATGAGCATGATTTTTTTGGCAGGCAGTATCATTTTATCCAGTTACCTCACTTTATCTTTTAAAGTGTGTGAGCGTTATAAAGTGCATACTTATCAGGCTATCGTATTCAATTATATCACTTGTGTCATCACTGGTTCAATTGTCAATGGCGCTTTCCCTATCAAGCCTGCGGTATTTGGTGAAGCGTATTTTCAGTGGGCCATGGTCATGGGTGTACTCTTCATCACCCTGTTCAATATGATTGGATTCACAGCACAGAAAATTGGCGTGGCGGTGGCATCGGTGTCCAACAAATTATCCCTCATAATTCCCATCCTGCTGGCCATTGCATTATATGGAGAAACCGTGAAGGGTTGGAAACTCGTGGGTATTGTATTGGCATTGGTAGCAGTTGTCTTAACCAGTTATCAAAACAAAGATCAGGAAGCGCATAAAGATGCTTCCGGTAGAAAATGGGAATACCTCTTGCCCTTTGTCTTGTTTATTGGCAGTGGCTTATTGGATAGTTTGATTAACCATGTACAAAAGCAACATGTAACACCAGAAACCAATAATGCATTTCTCATCAGCGGATTTTTCTCTGCAGCCTGTATTGGTACAGTCGTGATGCTCTTTGGTTATAGCACTAAGCGATTTGTGTTTCAATGGAAGAATTTGTTTGCAGGCATATTGATTGGTATTCCCAACTATTTTTCTATCTGGTGTTTGGTGCAATACCTGCAACAAAGTCCCTGGCAGAGTAGTGCCAGCATACCGGTGAATAATATGGGTATTGTTTTGTTCAGTACTTTGGTGGCTTGGCTATTGTTTAAAGAAGCTTTGTCAAAAATCAATTGGTTGGGTATTGCTTTGGCCATGGTGGCGATTTACTTTATTGCATTCGGAGATCAATTATGAACCTAATAGATACCTATAATACACTCGATAGAAACGGCTTTGCTGAATTCAAGGAAAGAGGCAGTCGCTTTCTGGCTTATGGGTATCCAATTAGTGATGCGGAATCGTTCAAGCAAATACTCGCTGAACTGAAAAAGGAACATTCCAAAGCCGTGCATCATTGTTTTGCTTATCGCTTGGGTTTTGATCAAAACAATTTCCGCGCTAGCGATGATGGTGAACCCTCCGGTACTGCGGGCAAGCCCATACTCGGGCAAATTGATAGTAAACATTTGACCAATACATTGATCATAGTGGTTCGTTATTTCGGCGGCACTTTATTGGGTGTGCCCGGATTGATCAATGCTTACAAAACAGCGGCTTCCATGGTTTTACAGGTAACGCCTATTGTACAGAAGCCCATTGAAGTAAATTATCAATTGCAGTTCGATTATACACGCATGAATGAAGTGATGATGATCGTAAAGCAGTTTGGTTGTACAGTCTTGCAGCAGGAACAACAATTGTTTTGTTTGATCAAGATTGGTATACCTAAAGCCAGATTAGAAGAAGTGCTATATCGATTGAAAGATTTACGTGTAGTGGAATACACCAAAGTGGCTTAGGCTTTGCCCGTCATACTATAGACAACTATACCAACCATTTCCTTTAGTAGGTAAGTCCATTTATCTAGCAGTGTTACATCGGGCACCAGAAAATCCTTGAAGTTTGTTTTTGAATCAATCACTTCATAGTTGGAAGGGTGAGCTTCAACTGTCAATCCTACTTTAGCAAAAGTCTTGAGCGAGCGGGGCATATGTGTGGCCGAAGTCACCAATAGATAAGGCGGTTGCAACTGTGCAGCATCAATCACTGCTTTTGCTTGCAAGGCATTTTCAAAAGTGTTCTTAGAAGTGGTGTCTGCTAATACGCAAGAATCGGGAATACCCATCGCAATCAACTCATCGCGCATAAAGCCACCTTCTGTAGGTTCATCTCTGTTGAGCAAATTGCCTACACCACCACAAACGATGATTTTTTTCACTGTGCCTGTATGCCACAATCGCGCTGCTTGTATAAAACGGTCTGAAGTGGAACCGAAAAATGTTCTTCTTTCTTTATCTGAATAGGAGAGTCCGCCTAATAATATCGCCGCACTGTATTGTTTATTGTGCTGCATGGCTTCCGGTGGTGTTTGCCAAGCCAGTGTTACTTGTTTATGGATAAACGTATTGGTAAATACCGCGAGTAATAGGATTGCAATCATGCCCCATCTGCGTTTCCAAACTAGCAGTTTGGCGCGCCAGCGAAAAACGACGGCTAGTAGAATCCATGTTAGTGGACTCAACAGAAAATAAAGCAGTTTGGAAGCGATGAAGAACATATTACTTCTTAAATGTTGGACTTACTACCAAATCCTTTGAACCTGGTGTGTACACATAGAAACCTTCGCCTGTCTTTACGCCTTTCTTACCAGCAGTCACCATATTCACTAAGAGCGGACAAGGTGCATACTTTGGATTACCGAAACCATCATGCAATACTTGCAAGATACTGAGGCAAACATCCAAGCCAATGAAGTCGGCCAATTGCAATGGTCCCATCGGGTGGGCCATGCCCAATTTCATAATGGTATCAATTTCTTCCACACCAGCCACGCCTTCATGTAGGCTAATGATGGCTTCATTGATCATCGGCATCAAAATTCTATTGGCCACAAAGCCTGGATAATCATTTGCCACACAAGGCACTTTACCCAACTGCTTGCTAAGTGTGATAATCGTTTCCGTTACAGATGCAGCAGTGGCATATCCGTTGATCACTTCCACCAGTTTCATCACAGGAACGGGGTTCATGAAGTGCATGCCAATTACTTTTTCTGGACGTTTGGTAACAGCTGCAATCTTGGTGATGGAGATAGAAGAAGTATTAGAAGCCAGTATTGCTTCCACTGGTGCATGAGTATCCAGCTCTTGAAAAATTTTCAGTTTCAATTCTGTGTTTTCTGTAGCCGCTTCTACAACCAGATCTGCATTTTTTACGCCATCCGCAATGCTGGTTGATTTGGTGAGGTTATTGAGTGTTGCAGCCTTCACTTCTTCTGTAATACTGCCTTTGGCTACTTGACGGTCTAAATTTTTGGCAATGGTAGCTAGTGCTTTATCCAATGCTGCATCGCTGATATCAACGATAGTAGTAGCAAAACCGTTTTGTGCAAATACGTGTGCAATACCATTACCCATGGTTCCAGCACCAATTACTGTAATATGTTTCATACAAAAGGAATTAATCGTTAGGCGGGCAAAACTAAGCGATTCTCAAACGCAGGCTTAGTTCTTTTTCTTGAAATCACCCCTTTTCCAAGCCTGAATAAAGCTGGCCCATGCAGCAGGGTTGAAGATATTCTGAGGCGGTAACTGACCGTTAGAATAGTAGCGGCCAGATTGCTGACGCAACTGATAATTCACGGCTTCGCGACCATCAGCCGGTAGGCTGTTCAAAATAATGCGGCGCTGAGCTTCACTGGTATTCTTTCGGGCAATCTCATAATCATCGTCAGGTACACTATTATTGAGGAAATCGCGCTCAAATTGTTCTCTGGTAACCCTTGGGCGGATAATTACTGCCGGCAGGTAAGCAGTATCGTTACTAAGGAGTTTGATGACACTGAACTGGTTGCCATTCAAATCCTTAGGTACTACAATGCTTTCGTCTGTAAAACCTATGCAGGAAAAGCGGATTTTATCGCCCTTCAATACTGCAATGGAGAAAACGCCGTCTTGGTTGGTAAATGTGCCTCGTCCCTTGCCTTCAACAATAATGGAAGCGGATGGGATGGCTCTCAGGCTGTCGCTCGTTAATACCACACCGTAAAACTGTACCACTGAATCCCGGTAATAGTTCTGCGCGAAGCTATTGGCGGAAACAAGCAGGGCAAGCAGTAAGAGTGTGTATTGTACCCGTTTTCTCATCGGCTCAAAAATACAGGCTAAACCCAAACCCGGAAAGGAATATCCATTCACATAGGTTGTTTTGCCGTAAATCGCAACAAAGTAAACCCCATGGCGGTTAACTTTGCGGCCACCAATGTGTTTTTAACAAAAACTTTCGTGATGACAGAAGCAGACATCCTCAAAGCATTAAGCAATGTACAGGAACCCGATTTAGGAAAAGATCTGGTTACCCTGAACATGGTCAAAGACGTAGTGATCAAAGGAAATGATGTGAGTTTTACCATTGTGCTCACCACGCCTGCTTGTCCAATGAAAGACATGATGCGCACCGCCAGTGAAAATGCTGTGCGTTTGCTGGTGAACAAGGAAGCTCGGGTGCAAGTTAATTTCACAGCCAATACAACTTCTCAGCGTAAGTCAGAAGACCAGATACTAAAGGGCGTGAAGAATATTATTGCTGTTGTGAGTGGGAAGGGTGGCGTAGGTAAGAGTACAGTTTCAGCCAATCTTGCCCTTGCGCTGAGAGAAGGTGGTGCTAAAGTGGGTTTGATGGATGCGGATATTTACGGACCCAGTGTGCCGATTATGTTTGGCGTGCGCGGCGAAAGACCCATGATGCGCGAAGTGAATGGCAAACCCATGATTCAGCCTTTGGATAAATACGGTTTGAAATTGATGAGTATCGGTTTACTGGTGGATGAGAAGAATGCAGTGGTTTGGCGCGGACCAATGGCCAGCAGTGCGATCCGTCAGTTTGTAACAGAAGTAGAGTGGGGTGAGTTGGATTACCTCGTGATTGATATGCCTCCTGGTACCGGTGATATTCACCTCACTTTAATGCAAACCGTTCCAGTAACCGGCGTAGTGATTGTAACAACGCCTCAGAACGTAGCATTAGCCGATGCAAAAAAAGGTATTGCAATGTTTGGTCAGGCGCAAATCAATGTACCCATAATTGGCTTGGTAGAGAATATGGCTTATTTCACGCCAGCTGAATTGCCAGAAAACAAATACTATTTATTTGGAAAAGAAGGCGGTAAGCGTTTGGCTGAAGAATATGATCTGAATTTCCTCGGACAGATTCCATTGATACAGTCCATCAGAGAAGGAGGCGACAGTGGTGTGCCTGCCATGATTGGTGATGATGATCAAAGCAAGAAAGCAGTGATGGATTTTGCTGCTGCTGCTGTTAGACAGATTGCCATTCGTAACGCCAATCTGCCCACCACTAAAAAAGTGGAAGTTGTAGCAGATTGATGATCAAATAATTGATGTATAAGAGGAATGTTGCTTGCAGCATTCCTCATTTTTTTAGCTGTACACATGTTTGCTGCATTATCTTCATGGTATGTACCATGTGCCTTATTTTAAAACAGTGGAGCAGTCGCAGGTGATTCAATTCATGCGCGAGCATCCTTTTGTAACCATTGTTGGAACAGATTCGGCAGGACTTCCTGTTGCATCGCATGTGCCGGTCTTAATTGAAGAGCGTGATAACCAACTTTTTCTATTGGGGCATTTTATGCGCAAGCAAGAACATACGATTGCGCTCGAGCATAACCCGCAGGCATTGGCTATTTTTCATGGTCCGCATGCTTATGTGAGTGCGCAGTGGTATGACCCACAAAATGTGGCCAGTACCTGGAATTACATGACTGTTCATGCAAGGGGAAAAATGAAGTTTCTGGATGAACAAGCTTTGATTGATTTCCTAGGTCGTTTAACCGATCATTTTGAAGGTGTGCAGGATTCTCCTGCTGCTTTAGCGAAGATGGATTCGCAATATGTGCAACAAATGGCCAAAGCCATTGTTGCTTTTGAAATGCAGGTAACAGAATTGGAGCATGTATTCAAACTGAGTCAGAATAAACCTGAAGCAGTTCGTCAAAACATCATAGGGCATTTGGAAAAAGGTGATGCAGCAGCACAGGCTGTAGCCAATGCAATGAAGCAGATTCAATAAATCCTAACTCATGCGAAGTATTCAATGGGTAATTATCTTATTTGTTGTCAGTTGTACTATAACCAAAAAACAATCCATCAACATGGCTCCAGCAATTGCTTTTGATACACAGGGGCATAGAGGTTGCAGGGGCTTGATGCCTGAGAATACCATTCCGGCGATGATCAAGGCTTTGGATTTGGGTGTAACTACGTTGGAAATGGATGCTGTGATTACCAAGGATAGTCAGGTGGTGCTAAGTCATGAACCTTTTTTTAATCATGAAATCAGTACTTCGCCCGATGGGTTACCCATCAGTGAAGCAACTGAAAAGCAGCACAATATTTTTCAACTGGATTATGCAGAGGTGAAGCGTTATGATGTTGGTTTGGCTAAGCATCCGCGTTTTCCGCGTCAGGAGAAAATAGCAGCAGTGAAGCCTTTATTGGCTGATGTATTTGATGCCGCAGATGCACATGCGAAGAAAACAAACAGGGCTTTGCCTTTTTACAATATTGAAACCAAGTCGCAGGCATCTACAGACAATCAGTTTCATCCGGAGCCCGGAAGATTTGTTGAGTTAATGATGCATGTAATACGGCAGAAAAAAATTGAACAGCGTGTCATCATTCAATCCTTTGATGTAAGAACCTTGCAGTATTTACATCAGCATTACCCACATATACAAACAGCATATCTGGTAGAACGCCCTTCTTTAAATAGTATGGATGCGCAAATCAATAAACTCGGTTTCACGCCAACCATTTTTAGTCCGGAACACCGTTTGGTAACAACAGCCATGATCAATTATTGCCGTGAGAAGAAAATCAAGCTCATTCCCTGGACAGTGAATGAGCTATCCACGATGCAAAAACTGAAAGACATGGGTGTGGATGGGATTATCTCAGATTATCCCGACTTGTTTGCGCAGATGAAATAGTGCAAATTTGCAGCAATGCAGCCGATTATTATCACTTTAGATGGATATTCTTCTTGTGGCAAAAGCACATTGGCTCGTGCGCTTGCGCAAGAGTTGAATTATGTGTTTATCGATAGCGGGGCCATGTATCGAGCCATTACCTTATACTTTCTGCGTAACCATATTGATTGGACCAACCAGCAGGCTGTGGTAGATGCTTTACAAGAAATCAACCTGCAGTTTCATTACAATCCCAATACAGGCAGCAGCGATATGTACCTGAATGATGAGCATGTAGAGGCACTGATTCGGGATATGCTGGTGAGTGAGCGTGTGAGTGATATTGCTGCGATCAAAGAAGTGCGTGAGTTCGCCGTTGCACAACAGCAGGAAATGGGAAAGCGAAAGGGAATTGTAATGGATGGGCGTGATATCGGAACAACTGTGTTTCCAGATGCAGAGTTGAAGCTATTCATAACGGCTGATCCTGCAGTGCGTGTGGAGCGTCGTTTTAAGGAGATGCTTGCTAAGAATCCAAACATCACTATTGAAGAAGTGAAGGATAATTTGGAAATGCGTGATTATATTGATAGCCATCGGGAAGTGAGTCCGCTCAGAAAAGCCGATGATGCCATTGTACTGGATAACAGCCACTTAACCAGGGAAGAACAACTGGCAGCAGCTTTAAAGCTGGCCAAAACTGCTATGAAGCGCTAAAACTTTTTCGTTCGGGTTTCAGCCCCTATTTTTGCAGCCGGCAGGTCTTACACGACCAGCTCCTGCTGAACCTCCCCAGGGCGGGAACGCAGCAAGGATAAGCGGTTGTAGCGGTGCGATGTGAGTAGCCTGCCGATTTTTATTTTTTATTGAGTATTGGGTTATTGTCGATTGTGTGTTTTCTATCTAAGCTGTAACGAGTCTTTTTATGACTGCTGCTGAGTTACAACAAAGAATCAAGGAATTTGCTATTAATGTTGTCGCGCTCTGCGAAACCCTTCCTCCCAAAAAAGTTGCTAAAATCATTGAAGACCAGTTAATAAGGTCCGCATTTTCCGCTGCGGCTAATTACCGCGCTGCCTGCACAGCCCAAAGTAAAAATGCATTTAGTGCAAAATTGAGTATTGCACTAGAAGAGGCTGATGAAGCATGGTTTTGGCTTGGTGTGATTAAAGATTTACAATTAACCAATCATACGGGTTTACCCGTATTGATCGCTGAGGCGGGATCCATTACCAAAATTTTGGGTGCATCTAGAAGAACTGCTAGAAAATCTGTGTAAAAACCTGACATTTGCACCGTTATTGGTAAATCAACAATTAACAATCATCAATCGACAATAGCATGAAATTTTTTATCGACACAGCAAATTTGGCTCAGATTCAAGAAGCCAATGACTTAGGTATTCTGGATGGTGTAACCACCAATCCCTCCCTAATGGCCAAAGAAGGTGTTAAAGGAAAGGAAGCTGTGATGAATCACTATAAAACCATCTGTGAATTGGTGGATGGTGATATCAGCGCAGAAGTGGTTTCTACTGATTTTCAAGGAATGATCACAGAAGGTCAGGAACTGGCCGCTTTACACCCAAACATTGTTGTGAAAGTACCGATGATCAAAGATGGTATCAAAGCCATTAAGTGGTTCACTGACAACGGTATCAAAACCAACTGTACCCTGGTTTTCTCTGCTGGTCAGGCTATTCTGGCTGCTAAAGCAGGAGCATCATATGTTTCGCCTTTTATCGGCAGAATCGATGATGGTGGTTGGGATGGCATGGAGCTGATTGGTCAGATTGCCAATATCTATACCATTCAGGGTTTCAAAACAGAAATCCTTGCAGCTTCTATTCGTAATCCACTGCATATCATCAAAGCAGCTGAATCTGGTGCAGATGTATGTACCTGTCCGCTGGATTCTATCCTAGGTTTGCTGAAACATCCGCTTACCGATATTGGCCTAGCCAAGTTTCTGGAAGACGCAAAAAAATTCAGTTAACATAAGCCCCGAAATTTCGGGGCTATTTTTTGCTATTGGTTGCCGATTTTGTGTTATTAATCGCTTTTTCGTGGTAACTTTTAGGCGGGATTCTTTCCTATTTTGCACTTGCGTATAATTTTTCTCCCTGCAAATGAACGCCGACCAGTCAAAGGATATTAATCAGCTCAAGCGCATTTATGCGATTATCAATGGCATTAATAAAGCCATTATCCGCATCAATGAAAAAGATACCCTCATGCAGGAAATCTGCAATGTTATCACAACAGAAGGGGGGTATTTACTGGCATGGATTGGCGTATTAGATCCGGAATCTGGTCAGGTGAAACCTTTGTATTTCTCTGGTAAAGAGAATGGGTATCTAGCCAAAATCAATATCAGCAATAGTAATTCTCCTGAAGGCATGGGCCCAACAGGACGTGCGTTGAAATCTGGTACGCATGTGATCTGCCATGATACTGCAACGGATCCGCTTTTTGCGCCATGGCGGGATGCAGCGCTGGAAAGAGGCTATCGATCAACCATTTCATTCCCCATTTTTCAGGAAGCAGATAGATTGTATGCAGCAGCTATATACGCAGGAGAACCTTATGTTTTTGAGCATCCGGAGGAAGTAGATTTGATCCTTAGCATATCAGAGAACATCAGTTATGCTATGGCGAAAATAGCGGTTGACGAAAAGTTGAATGCAACCACCAAGCAATTGATGATGCTAAATACAGCTGTAGAGCATACTGCAGCCAGTGTGGTGATAACAAATATTGATGGCAATATTGAGTATGTGAATCCGGCTTTTAGTCGCTTAACTGGTTACACTTACGCTGAAGCAATCGGAAAGAATCCGCGCATATTGCAAACAGGATTTACGAGTAAGGAAGAGTATACCGCTATGTGGGCAAAGCTGAGTTCTGGAAATGTTTGGAGTGGTATATTCAGAAATAAAAAGAAGAATGGCGAATACTATTGGGAGCAGGCAACAATTTCGCCAATCAAAAACGATAATGGGGTTGTTACCAACTATATCGCTGTAAAGGAAAATATTACTGAAAGAAAAGTTGTTGAGGAGCGATTACAGGAAGAGCATAATTTCTTTGAGCAAATTTTTGATCAGTCAATTTCAGCAAAAATTCTATTCGATCAGTCTGGTCAGATTATCCGTATCAACCAGAAGTTTAAAGAGATGTTTGAGATAGATGGTAGTGCAATGCTACAATCTAATTACAGTGTTTTTGATGATCTGTATTGTCAAAACGCCGGATTAGCCACTTTGATACAAAACATCTTTGAAGAGAAAATTTCCGTGCAGCAGGAAATGGCTATTCGTTTTGATATCCCAGGACAAAAAAGAACTGAACAAGTTTGGACCAAACTTTTGGCATACGCTATCGAGAACAAAGATGGGCAGGTGAGTTCTGTAATGGTAGAAGTGGAAGATTTGAAGGCTTTAAAGGAAGCGCAGAATAGTATAGAAGCTGATCGTTTCTTTTTTGAACAGCTGTTTATGCAGTCGCAAAGTGCTTTGCAGATTTTGGATAATGAAGGCTGGACTTACCGTGTCAATGCCAGATTTGTTAGAATGTTTGGCATTACGCCCGAATTAATTGAGAACAACCGGCACAATGCTTTCACTGAGCCTTTGGCTGTTGCTTCAGGTATAGCAGAAACAGTTAAAAGTGTAATCGAACAGGGTATTGCAATTGAGAAAGAATTTTTCCTTGACTTGGATTTGGCTAAAAATATCCAGGGTTTAGATTTTGGCCACCGCATTGATGGTATTTGGGTGCTGCTGAAAATATTCCCCATGTTTGATGTTGAGGGAAAACTACTCTACATCATTTTGGAGTATGATGATATCACACAAAGAAAGCAGGATGAGCAAAATCTGTTGAAGTTGAATGATGAACTGCGTGATCTCACCAACTATCTGCAGGATGTACGTGAAGAAGAGCGGAAGGAAATTGCCAAAGAAATTCATGATGAGTTAGGTCAGAACCTGACTGTTATGAAAATGGATGCAATATGGATAGCGCAAAGATTGGATGAAGGACAAAAAGAAATTAGCGAGCGCGCCAAGAACCTCTTGAAAGTAACCGACGAAACGGTTTTGAAAAGCCGACATCTGTATAACTCGCTTTATCCGCAGATGTTGAATGATAGTGGTCTCATGGATACCCTACTCTGGCATGCCAACAATTATCAGCAAATTACTGGTGTCAGAATTGTTGTGGATGGCATTATTGAAGAGTCTTCACTGAATGCCAAAACCAAGCTTGCTTTGTATAGGGCAGTGCAGGAGAGCCTAACCAATGTGTTGCGCTACGCAAAAGCATCTCAGGTTGGGATAGAATTGTACGAAGAAGATGCACATATTCATATGCATATCAGGGATAACGGTATTGGATTTGACCCAGATGCCGTAAACAAAACCATGCACCACGGATTAACAGGTATGGTAGAAAGATTCATTGCACTACGTGGTGCTTGTTCCATTAATTCCGCTCCGGGTAAGGGCACGCATATTGCAATTTCAGTGCCTGCTTTGGTGAAAGCAGCAGATTAGTGCGTAAATGCATGTATCTTTAACCAACTCACTAATTATTCTACAGCATTGCGTTTTACAGAATTCGATTTTCACCCGGCCTTATTAGAAGGTATTGAAGCTTCCAGATATGAAAATGCCACTCCTGTGCAGGAGCAGGTAATTCCGCCAATCCTTGCAGGGAAAGACATTATTGCTTCCGCACAAACCGGTACAGGCAAAACAGCTGCATTCTTATTGCCTGTCATGAACAGACTGATCACCAATAAGACGCATGATAAAGTAAATGCGGTGATTATTGTGCCTACTCGAGAGCTGGTCATCCAAATATCACAGCATATTGAAGGCCTGGCTTATTTCACCGATATCAGTGCTATTCCCATTTATGGCGGCAACGACGGACAAAATTTTGTTGCGGAAAGAAAAGCACTGGAGTTGGGTGCAGATATTATTGTGTGCACGCCCGGTAGAATGATGGCCCATATCAAAATGGGTTATGTAGATTTTTCTTTTGTGGAATATTTGATTTTGGATGAAGCAGATCGTATGCTAGATATGGGTTTTCAGGATGATATTCGTTTCATCATTGGGCATATGCCGAAGAAAAGACAGAACCTCTTATTCTCTGCTACGATGCCGGAGAAAATCAGGAAACTGGCAAGAGAAATTTTACATGAACCGGTAGAAATCAATATTGCTATTTCCAGACCACCGGAGAAGATTGTACAGAAAGCATTTGTTTTGTATGATAGGCAGAAACTGCCCATGCTGCAGGATATTCTGGCGCATACGCACTTTACCAGTTGTTTGATTTTCTGTAGCAGTAAGCAACAAGTTAAAGAGCTCACGAGAACTTTGAAGCATGCCGGATTAAAGCCGGAAGAAATTCATAGCGATCTGGAACAAACACAACGTGAAACAGTTTTATTGGGATTCAGCAGTGGCCGTATTCCTATTTTGGTGGCTACGGATATCCTGAGCCGCGGCATTGATATTGATACCATTGATTTGGTGATCAATTACGATGTACCCCATGATGGAGAAGATTATGTGCACCGTATTGGTAGAACAGCACGTGCAGAAGCAGATGGTATTGCATTTACTTTAATTGGTGAAGAAGAGCAACACAAGTTTGCAGCCATTGAAAGACTCTTAGGCAAAGAAGTACCTAAAGCCAATATTCCTCCTGAGATTGGTGAAACACCTGCATACAACCCCCAAGCGAGAAGGGTTAGAGGGCAAGGAAATAGAAGACATTATCCGAACAAACAAAGCCGGCATAAGAAATCCTCATAGTATTTTGCCGTTTGGTATCTCAACCAACCGGTATGGCGATTTTTTGACTTTATGTTCTGTATTATTGAAAAGTAGTTTGGTTCTTCCTTCCAATAAAGTTTTTTTTGCATATCTTTTATTGAGTAATGCATTAAGCAATGGTTAAAATTCTGCTGATTTGTTTGCTCATTGGAAGTTCTGCTCAAGCGCAACATCTTACAAAAGAAGCTGATAGGGAATTTCTTCACTACTTTGTTTATACATATTTACCTTCTATCCAACCAGTCTTACATGATGAGGGCTATCGTGTTACTAGAATCAATGATAAACTGAACTGGCAAATTGGAATCATTCCAAGGTTTTCGGGTGATAAAAAGTATTTAAGCAATTACTTGCATCGTCATCTGGTCAATAGCAAAGATTCGGCCTCTTTTGTTGAGGAGTTTATACGCGATCAATATTGGTCGGCCCGAGATTATCTGCCTGATTCAGTATTGGCGAATACAGATAGTATAGCGTATTATGACAGTAGTGCTGCTTTTCATCGAAAAAAACTGGCTACATTGCCTATGCCAGAAGCATATAGCAGACCTTATCAGTTAGGATTATACAAGATGTTGCCAGATTCATTGCGCGACTTGGCACTGTACCACCAGGCGCAAATAACGCTATGCGAAAGAAAATACCTAGCAGCTACTTCAGGAACAGTATATATTACAAAACCGCTTTTCTTATTTGGGGGAGACAAGTGTTTTGTGTCTATTATGTTCTATCGTTTTGGGCGCATAATGATAGTGGTTTTTCAAAAAAAGGCACAGCGTTGGGCTGTAGATCAGGTCTTATACGATAACAGTTCAATTGATTTGGATGAATAAAGGTTGCTCGTTTGCATTAACTGGCACACATTTGAGTGGAGAATTAGCAAGAAAAAAATGCGAGTAGTCAGTAAGCTATTCTTTGTATCGATTTTTATCTTCAATTCAGTAGCTGCCCCAAAAAGTTTAGCAGCTACCGATAGTGCTTTCGTTCGATACTTGGTGTGCGAGTTTCTGCCTTCACTAAAACCTTCCTATGATACAGGTTGGTCTTTGCATAAAATTAACGATCGTGAAAATGTACAGTTGAATATTACTCGCTCCCTGCATGAGCTTGCTTACATACAACTACGTAAATATTTAACAGATAACGGTGTTCATGGTAAGGATTCCAGTGATATGATTAAAAAGTATTGGAATACCCCAAGCTGGAAGGCTAAAAACATTTTACCAGACTCCTTACTAGTTAATATGGACAGTGTAGTCCATTATGATTCAGTAGATGCATACCATAGCCGCACATTTGATGCGAGTATACCTGCGATCTACCGAAATGTTGCCAATTACACAAATATTCATTTGATGCCTGATTCTGTAAGACAGGTTATGCAGTATCATTATGATCAATCTCGGTTGAATTATAAGAAATATGCTGATCTATGTATTGATGCAGCTTATATCACCGCGCCTTTTTTCTTTGACGATGACAGTAGATGTTATGTAGCTTTTCGTTTCTTCTTGATGGATTTATCCAATACAATTATTGTACTTTTTAAAAGAGAAAAAAATAATTGGGCTGTTGAAAAAATTCTCTATAATAGAAATGACGCGTACAAAGACTGATTCAATATGCATGAATTTATTTATTCATTCATTCATAGCGAGGATAGTATTGAGCTGTTTTAATGATTGCTTTCTTAGGATTCTTACATATTTCTAGCAAACGAGTGATCTTATAAAAGTAAAAGCCCCAATTAAGGGGCTTTTGCTTTTCAACAAATTACATTACCACGCAATACCATAGTCTTCGCCATTATGGCTGCTGCCACCCCAGAAACTATTGTGTTTCCAGTCGAATAGTATGGCGTTAATTGGTCCGCTGGTTCTATTACCCAACTGAATATTGTAACCCATTTTCTTCAATGCTTCACGCACATCGTTGGGCGTACGATTGTCTAACAAAATACTACCGGGTCTTGGTTTGCGATCATCCATTTTACTGCCACCCAAAGACAACCACAATTGGTTGGTATTGATATTGGCTGCTTCTGCTGCCTGCTGTGGTGTCATACCAAACTCTACAACATTCAGGAAAAATTGCAACAAGTTCTGGTCTTGTGTATCACCACCCTGTACCGCAAAAGAAAGATAAGGCTTACCATCTTTCATGGCTAAAGAAGGCGTTAATGTTACCCTTGGTCTTTTGCCCGGTGCTACTACGTTGAAGGGATTGAGGGTACTATCCAATACAAAACTCTGCATACGCTGGCTCATACCCACACCTGTATTACCCGCAATGCAGGCTGGAATCCAGCCACCACTTGGTGTAATAGACACAACCCAGCCATCTTTATCTGCTGCTTCTACACTTGTTGTGCCGCGTGTTAATCTGTCTTTGTACGCTTCATCAATCACCAATGACATGGCCATTGTTGTGCTGTCGTGTGAGGGTACAAAATTTCGCTTACCATCATTGCTTGGTGTAAAACCTCTTTGCTTTAATAAATCTGTGTAAGGGTTTGTTCTGCCTTCATACGGATAAGGATCGCCGGGTCCCATATTGGGGTCATTTTTTTCTGCATTGATTAATGCAGCGCGTTGTTTTGCATAATCCTTATTCAGCAAACCTTTAATCGGTTCAACAGGCGGGAAGTAGGGGTCGCCATAATAAAAATCGCGATCAGCAAAAGCCAAACTCATGCTCTGGTATACCGTATTGATATACTTGGCACTGTTATAGCCCATGCTCTTGAGATCAAAGTTTTCTAGGATGTTGAGTGCTTGCAACAGCATAGGTCCTTGTGTCCACTGTTGTAATTTGTATACATCAATGCCTTTGTAGTTTGTTGCTAACGGTGCTTCTTCAATCGGCTTCCACTTGGCCAAATCTTCCATGGTAATTAAGCCACCTTGTTCCTGACAGCCACGCACAAATTCTTTGGCGATATCGCCTTTGTAAAATCTGTCGTAAGCTGCATAGATCGCTTGCTTGCGTGTTTTCTTTTGCTTTAATGCCTGTTGCTCTGCTTCAACCATTTTGGTAAGTGTAGCCAGTAATTCTTTTTGTACAAAGATTTCACCTGCTTCTGGTGCTTCTCTTTTTTCACCCAGGTGTGGTAAGAAAACAGCTTTGCTATAAGGCCATTGTTTGATACGATCTTTTTGTCTTTCGATGCTATTCGCTGTTTGTGCATCAATAGGGTATCCGGCTGCCATTTCCATGGCAGGTGCCAATACTTCTTTCAAACTCATGGTACCATATTCTGCTAACATATAACAGATACCACCAGGTGTGCCCGGTGTAGTAGCTGCCAGCGGACCATACTCAGGCGGAAATGCATAGCCTTTGCTTTTAAAGAATTCAGGCGTAGCACCTGTTGGTGCAACACCCATGGCATTAATTGCAATCACTTTTTTCAGCTTGGGATGATAGATCAGTGCTTGTGTTTCACCTCCCCAACTGAGTACATCCCACATGGTGCAGGTTGCGGCCAGCATAGCACATGCGGCATCCACAGCATTACCGCCTTTATTAAAGATCATAGCCCCTGCGGTAGCGGCCAATGGTTTACCGGTAATGGCCATCCAATGTTTACCGTGCAAGGGTGGCTTTTGTGTAGCTTGTCCTTGTGCCAATACACCTGAAACAATAGCTACAGCCAATAATGAACTAAGGAGCTTTCTCATGAGCAGTTTTTTTAGCTGCTTAAAGTTAGGGTGCATTAGAATTGACTGTAGATTTTTGGATGAATGGATAAAAAAAGTCCCGCATTTGCGGGACTTGACTATTTCACAAGAAGCTTGATTAATTACCTGCAACCTGCTTGCGAATGATGTTCAAGGCAGCACCTGCTTTGAACCACTCAATCTGCTGTTGGTTGTACGTATGGTTAGCAACAATGGTATCGCTGCTACCATCCTTATGGTTGAGCACCAGTTGCAAAGGCTGACCAGGTGCAAAGCTGGTTAAACCAATTACATCGATGCTATCATCTTCCTGAATCTTATCGTAATCTTCTTTGTTGGCAAAAGTGAGTGCCAGCATACCTTGCTTCTTCAGGTTGGTTTCGTGGATACGTGCAAAAGATTTTGTCAGTACCACACGCACACCCAAGTGGCGAGGTTCCATGGCCGCATGTTCGCGAGAAGAACCTTCACCATAGTTTTCATCACCTACTACGATACTACCGATGCCTGCAGCTTTGTACGCACGCTGTGTAGCAGGTACAGGACCGTATTCACCAGTGAGTTGGTTCTTCACATTATCTGTCTTCTCGTTGAAGAAGTTCACCGCACCAATCAAGAGGTTATTAGAGATATTGTCTAAGTGGCCACGGAATTTCAACCATGGACCAGCCATAGAGATATGGTCGGTTGTACACTTGCCCTTTGCTTTGATCAGTAGTTTCAAACCTTTCAGGTCTGTTCCTTCCCAAGCTGCAAATGGATCCAATAATTGCAAGCGCTTGCTCGCTGGGTCAACTGCTACTTGTACACCACTACCATCAGCAGCTGGTGCTTGGTAGCCAGCATCTTCCACTGCAAAACCTTTTACAGGCAATTCATCACCAGAAGGGGGATCCAATTTTACTTGTTCTCCTTTTTCGTTGGTAAGTGTATCTGTAATTGGGTTGAAAGTCAAATCACCTGCAATCGCCAATGCTGTTACCAGTTCTGGTGAAGCAACAAAGGCCAATGTGTTGGGGTTGCCATCAGCACGCTTCGCAAAGTTTCTGTTGAAAGAGTGTACGATGGTGTTGCGCTCTTGCTTTTCAGCACCCATACGTTCCCACATACCAATGCAAGGGCCGCAGGCATTTGCGAATACCGTTGCACCAATTTCAGCGAATGTATCCAGATAGCCATCACGCTCGATGGTATAACGTACTTGTTCAGAACCAGGTGTAATAGTGAACTCAGCTTTGGTCTTGAGTCCTTTTTCTTTCACCTGCTTGGCCAAGCTTACCGCACGGCTGATATCTTCATAAGAAGAGTTGGTACAGCTACCAATCAAACCTACTTCTACTTTCACCGGCCAGTTGTTGGCTGCAGCCATTTCTTTCATCTTAGAAATTGGCGTAGCGAGGTCTGGTGTAAATGGTCCGTTCAAATGTGGTTCCAGTTCACTCAGGTTGATTTCGATGACTTGATCGAAGTATTTTTCCGGGTTGGCATATACTTCTGCATCACCGGTAAGGTAGCTGCTGATTTGATCAGCCAGGTTAGCGATTTCTTCGCGACCTGTTGCTTTCAGGTAACGGCTCATGCTGGCATCGTAACCAAAGGTAGAAGTGGTGGCACCAATCTCTGCACCCATGTTACAGATAGTGCCTTTACCAGTACAGCTCATGCTGGTAGCACCTTCACCAAAATATTCAACGATTGCACCGGTACCACCTTTTACGGTAAGGATACCAGCTACTTTTAAGATTACATCTTTAGGAGCAGTCCAGCCATTCAGTTTACCGGTGAGTTTCACACCAATCAACTTAGGCCATTTCAGTTCCCAAGGAAGGCCGGCCATGACGTCGCAGGCATCTGCACCGCCCACACCAATGGCAATCATACCCAAACCACCGGCATTCACCGTATGGCTATCGGTACCAATCATCATACCACCGGGGAAAGCATAGTTTTCCAATACCACCTGGTGGATGATACCAGCACCTGGCTTCCAGAAGCCGATACCGTATTTGTTGGAAACTGAGGCCAGAAAATCATACACTTCTTTGCTCTCATTCACAGCTCTGTCCAAGTCTGTTTTGCTATTGTCTTTGGCAACGATCAGGTGATCGCAGTGTACGGTTGAAGGCACAGCCACCTTAGGACGACCAGCCTGCATGAACTGCAGCAAGGCCATCTGGGCAGTAGCATCCTGCATGGCAACACGGTCTGGGGCAAAATCTACATAAGACTTACCTCTCTCAAAATCAGCAAGTTGCATGTCTGTGTGCAGGTGTGCGAAGAGTATCTTCTCTGCGAGGGTGAGCGGACGGCCTAACGCTTTTTTGGCAGCGTCTACTTTGGCAGGCATCTCGCTATACACCTTTCTGATCATTTCAATATCAAAAGCCATGATACAAAGTGGTTTAAGCGGTGAAAAATGTGACGCGAAGTTAATGCAAAAGCAGTGCCAATTTTTGCACAAATGAACTTTTATGGAAGTGTTTTTGTTTAATTTTGGACTTCCCCACGCTTCACATCAAAAAATGAGTTTATGAACAGGTTGAGAGCCATCCTAGAAATGCACGCATTTGGTGTTTGTGCCGCCTTGGGCGAACGCTTTGGTATAGCCAGTGCCAAAATCAGGACCTGGTTTATTTATATCTCCTTTCTTACAATGGGATCGCCTGTCATCATTTATATGGTGATGGCATTCTGGATGAACCTGAAACGCTATATGCTTTTCAGTAAAAGAAATCCAATCAAATACTGGTAATTACACTACTGCTTTTCTCAGTTTTACTAACTGAACAAGTAAATCCTCCAATAAGTCTAAGCGCAGCATATTGGCGCCATCGCTTTTGGCTACAGCAGGATTTGGGTGTGTTTCAATAAACAATCCATCAGCACCAGCTGCAATTGCCGCTTTGGCTATCGTACCAATCAGTTGTGGGTTGCCACCAGTTACACCAGATGTTTGGTTGGGTTGTTGTAAGCTGTGCGTGCAGTCCATGATCACTGGCGTACCATGTGCCTGCATGAGTGGAATATTGCGATAATCAACCACCAAGTCCTGATAACCGAAAGTAGTACCGCGTTCTGTCAACATCACTTGCTCGTTACCTGCTTTGCGGATTTTCTCTACAGCAAACTTCATGGCTTCACCACTCACGAACTGGCCCTTCTTCACATTTACGATCTTACCTGTTTCTGCAGCGGCAATCAGCAGGTCAGTTTGTCGGCACAAAAAAGCAGGAATCTGCAGAATATCAATGAATGGGGCAGCCATCGCTGCTTCTTCGTGGGCGTGGATGTCTGAAGTAGTGGGCAGGCCGAAAGTATCGCCCGTCTTTTTAATCAACGATAAACCCAAATCATCGCCCAAGCCGGTAAATGAACTAGCACTGGTTCTGTTGGCTTTGCGATAGCTAGCTTTGAACACGTAAGGGATGCCTAATTTTTTACAGATACCGTAGACTTTCTCCGCAATTTCCATCACCAGTTCTTCGCTTTCTACCACGCAGGGGCCTGCGATCAGGAAGAAATTGTTGGGATCATAGGATTGCTTGCTGAATTTTTCCTGCAGGTAGGCGGGTATCATGTGGGAATGTTTAAATGCGGTGCGAACTTACGCCAAGTTTTGTTTTTCTTTGCGCATTCCAAACGATTGTTATGTCACATCCCAAAGAACGTATTCTCGTCATTGGCGCTTGCGGTCAGATTGGTGTTGAATTAACCCTTGCGCTCCGTAAAATCTATGGCAGTGCCAATGTGATTGCATCAGACCTGCGCGAAGAAAACCCGTTGTTGCATGGTACCGGACCCTATGTGAGTCTGGATGTGATGAACAAGGAAATGCTCCATGTACAGGTAATTCGTCAGAATATCACACAGATATATCTGCTTGCAGCCATTCTTTCAGCAACAGGAGAGAAGAATCCGAATCTTGCATGGCATTTGAATATGCAGGGCTTATTGAATGTGTTGGATATCGCGCGTGAAGAGAAGCTGAGCAAAATATACTGGCCAAGTAGTATTGCGGTGTTTGGACCAACATCACCTAAACAACAATGTCCGCAGCAAACCATTATTGAACCTACTACGGTTTATGGTATCAGTAAATATGCTGGCGAGTTTTGGTGTAATTATTATTTCCAGCGCTTTGGTGTGGATGTGCGTAGTCTGCGTTATCCTGGTTTGATCAGTTATAAATCAGCACCTGGTGGTGGTACAACGGATTATGCAGTGGAGATTTATCACGATGCATTGGAAGACAAATCTTATGAGTGCTTTTTACGAGAAGATACCTATCTGCCCATGATGTATATGCCGGATGCGATTCGTGCAACAATTGAGTTAATGGAAGCACCAGCTGAGCGCATCTCTGTGCGTACATCTTATAATTTATCAGGTATGAGTTTCTCGCCTAAGGAAATTGCAGCGTCTATTCAAAAGTATATTCCAGAATTCAGCATTAGCTATGCGCCTGATTATCGTCAGAGTATTGCGGACAGCTGGCCGCAAAGTATTGATGACAGTGTGGCGCGTCGCGACTGGGGCTGGAAGCAAGAGTTTGATTTGGATAAAATGACTGCAGATATGCTGCAGAATCTCAAAAAGTAATCAGAATCTAAATCCCAAACTGATTCCACTTCTGATGCCGCCCCATGGGCCATCTATTTTCATGGAAGCACTAGTGGCAGTAATGGTGGTCTGTGTTTTGAAAGGATCAGTTGCCAAACCATTTAGTGTATTTTGTAAGCTCTGTTGTTCTGCAGTTGTCATGGGTGGATCAATAGAAGCAACCATTTGTCCTGTACTGATACCGTAGTGGCCACCTATGAGCCAGATATCAACGGCAATTCGTTTTGCGATATAGCGCTGTACACCAATTAGAATACCACCAGAGTAAGATTGAATATTGCCTTGCATGATGGCATTTTTCTCAATACGTACACCAGCTACTGTTGAATTATATCGTGCCGGTACTGAAGCATCAAATTTGGCATATCGGAAATAAGGAGCAACGTATAAGCCGCGCATTCTGCCAGCACCAGTATAGAAGCGCAATTCAGGTGTGATGGCAAAATTACCGGTAGTAGTTTGCTCAATGGTGTTGATCACATTTGGATCATTGTTATCAATATATTTTTTGATCTCTTCTTTGTAAATCAATCCGCCAACTGGCATGTGTCTATAGCTAATCGATAAGGAAACTTTTCTTGATAAACCCCTTTCGTATGTAACATGGTAATTGCCAAAAACGAGGGAGCCAAGGTTTACTTTCAATACATTTTTACCCTTGAATTGAGCAATCGCCATCAGGGGGAGAAGACAGCAGCAAAGGAGTATAGGTCTCACAGCTTGGATTTATACCACAATGTACCAAATTATGAGGAGAATGGATTTAGAGACCCAGAACTTGTTTCATGGTATAGATACCTTTTTTGCCTGGAAGAAAACTTGCAGCTAAGACTGCACCACTTGCAAAGCCTTTTCTTGTATGAGCTGTATGCGTGATCTCAATATCGTCAATCGCAGAGTGCCAGGAAATGGTATGCGTGCCTGGAGCTGGATCAATTCTTTCAGAGAGAATCGATAATTCCTCAGGATTGCTGCTAACATGATTCACCCACTGTTTTTTGTTGGGTAGCACTTCCATGATTTGTTCCGCCAAGGTGATGGCTGTGCCACTAGGCGCATCTTTTTTCTGCGTATGGTGTATCTCTTTCATGGAAACCGCATAATCAGTGTGTGGCAACATCAGTTTAGCGAGATAACTATTCAGTTCAAAAAACAAATTCACACCAATGCTAAAATTACTTGCATACAAAAGCGTACCATTCTTTGTTGCGCAAGCATCAGCAACTTCTTGCCAATCAGCCAGCCAGCCAGTTGAGCCACAAACAACGGGTATACCCAGTTCCAAACACTTTAATACATTCTGCTTTGCACTGTGTGGTCCGGTAAATTCAATAGCTACATCTGCTTTGGCAATATTTTCCTGATTGAAATCGGCAGCATTGTCCAAATCAATTTTCAACACAATCTGGTGTCCCTGACTTACCGCTACTTCTTCAATAGCTTTGCCCATTTTACCATAACCTATCAGTGCAATGTTCATAGTTGTATCTTTTTAGCGCACAACAAAAGCTTGTTTGCGTTTGGGTTCTTTGATATTGAATACTAGCTGCAGGCCCGGACTTCGTGTTACTGGATTCAATTGTGGATGTATCTGCATAGATAAATCATCACTCACATCAAAATGTTTGAGGTGTCCAGATACAGATGCTTCTACGATATTTAAGCCCCATACTAAAACAAACCAAAGGATTGAATAATCACGGTCTCTTCGGAATGAATTTCGCGCAGATTGCACGCTGGTGATATTCAGGTTTTTGAAGATGGGGTCAAGTCCTTTATAATCCACACTGTCAGCAGCAGTTGCATTCGGTTGAGCGGCCTTATACATGGCATTATAAGCAAACCTGCTGCGCTTGTACCAATCATTGTTGTAAATAAACGTAGCAGTTGGTATCGCCAATGCACCATACACCAAGGGTACTTTCCAGTAATCCCGATTATAGAGCTGCCCCCATCCGGGAATCAGTGCAGATCTTTTAGCAGATTTTCTCGGGTCGTGATTATTTAAGAAAGCAGTGTCTCGCTGCTTTTTGGGTTTACCGGTGCTATCAGCAAAAAACTTTGCGTCAGCAGCAAAACTTTGCAGACTCAATAATAGAAAACAATATAGTATGCACAATCGACCATTCATGCTTAGCTGATGGTTACATTCATCAGATCCAGAATTTTATTCAGCTCCTGCAGTGAATAGTATTCAATCGTGATACTGCCATGACCTGTTTTGTGGTGTTGCATCTTCACTTTGGTGCCGAAATGAGAGGCTAAGTTATCCTCGATCTTTTTATAAGCAGGTGGCAGATCAGATTTTGCACCAACTTTAACAGCATCAGCAGGTTTATCTGCTTTATACATTTTGCGCACCAGTTCTTCAGTCTGGCGTACACTCAGGCCCTTGTTTTTGATTTCATTGAAAACAAATAACTGCCTGTCGATGGTATCAATATTCACCAAAGCACGTGCGTGGCCCATGGTAATATTATTGCTACGCACAGCTAACTGGATATCAGGTGGTAATTTCAGTAGACGCAAATAGTTGGTAACCGTTGTTCTTTCCTTACTCATGCGCTCTGCTACCTGTTCTTGTGTGTAGCTGAGTTCTTCCATCATACGCTTATAACTCAAAGCAACTTCAATCGCATTCAGGTCTTCGCGCTGCAGGTTTTCGAGCAATGCCAGCTCCAGCAGTTCTTTGTCGTTTACATTGCGGATATACGCAGGTACATCTTTCAGTCCGGCCATTTTGGCTGCACGAAAACGTCTTTCACCAGCAATCAGTTGGTATTTACCAGAAGCAAGGGTAGATACAGTAAGCGGTTGAATGATATCGTGCAACTTGATTGATTCAGCCAGCTCTTTCAAAGCTGCTTCATCAAAATCTCTTCTTGGCTGTTTTGGGTTTACCTGAATCTGATCAAGTGGTATGCGTGTAGTGCTAGTGGCCTGACTAACAGCAGCCGGTTGAAGATTACCGGAAGTTGTTTTCAAATCAGCATCAATATTCTGTAGCAAAGAGCGGATGCCCTTGCCTAATAAATCTTTATTCTGTTTAGGATTGCTCATGGTTTAATTTTTTCTCACTCAATGATTCTTTCCTCATTGCTCATTTTGGTCATATTGTTCTTTTGCAGAATTTCCTTTGCAAGGTTGAGGTAGTTAACGGCACCCTTGCTGTCTGCATCATACAGAATCACTGGTTTACCTACACTTGGTGCTTCGCTCAGGCGGGTGTTTCTGTGGATGATGGTGGTGAATACCAAATCATCAAAATGTCTGCGTACTTCACTCACTACCTGATTACACAGACGTAAGCGGCCATCATACATGGTCATCAGAATCCCTTCAATCTGCAGGGCAGGATTGAGGCGGTTCTGTACAATCTTGATGGTATTAAGTAATTTGCCCAGACCTTCCAATGCAAAGAATTCGCATTGTACAGGAACTGTCACACTATCAGAAGCAACCAGCGAGTTTACAGTAATCAAACCCAGGGATGGTGAGCAATCGATGATGATAAAATCATAACGATCACGTACCACATCCAAAATATTCTTCATCACATTTTCTCTGTTGGGGTAGTTGATCATTTCAATCTCCGCGCCAACCAGATCTATATGTGAAGGGATCAGGTCTAGATTGGGAATATCTGTTTTTAGAATCACATCATCAGCTTTGGTATTATTCACCATACAGTCGTATAAACTACTGGTGATATTATGCAGATCAAAGCCTACACCTGTGGTGCTGTTTGCCTGAGGATCTGCATCAACCAATAAGGTTTTGTATTCCAGGACAGCGAGACTCGCGGCTACATTAATAGCCGTGGTTGTTTTACCAACACCTCCTTTCTGATTTGCTACGCCGATGATTCTTGCCATTGTTGAGGGTTCTGTTTATAGGTCGATAGTTTCGCCAATGCCGGGCAGTAACAGTGTTTTACCTGCTGCTGCAAATGCCTGCTTGGCTGCTGTTGTATCAATAACGATGTATCCGAATGTGTTGTAATGTACGCCAATGATGGTATTGCACTGAATCATCTCTGCACAAGCAACTGCATCAGCTACATCCATGGTGAAATTATCCCCGATGGGCAATACCGAAAATTTAGGTTTGCCCCAACGAGGCAAGAGTTGCATGTCTAATGTTAATGCGGTATCACCACTGTAATAAAAATCTCCATCCGTACTGCTGATGATAAAGCCCATGGGGTTACCGCCATAGCTGCCATCAGGTAAACCACTGCTGTGGTGGGCTACTACACATTTTACGCTACCAAAATCGAAACTGCGTTTACCACCGGTATTCATGGGGTGAGTATTACTTACGCCCTGATTATTCAACCAGCCTGCAATTTCCCAGCTGCAAATCACCAAAGCACCTGTTTGCTGAGCTATGGACACGCAATCTGCGATATGGTCCGCATGACCATGTGATACCAGAATATAGTCTGCTTTGATTTCACTGATTTGGATATCCTTTGCCAGTTCGTTGCCGGAAATAAAAGGATCGAAGAGCAGGGTTTTACCCTGTACTTCAACAGCAAAACAGGCATGTCCGTAATAAGTGAATTGCATGATTCCGGTTGTTTTTTGGAAAGCCGTCAAAAATACAAGTTCGGCCAGTTCTATTGAAAGAATCTTATCCAGTTTCGGGCCTTAAATGCAGCTATTTCGGCAAATTAACAGCCGATTTTTGGGGAAATTGGCTGGAAAGGTCAATTTTACCGACTTTATACACAAGCTTATGCGCAGCAACGGTACCTGGTGGATTCTTCTGGTGATCATGATTTTATTGGATTGGTATGTTTTTCAGGCCGTTCGGGCGGTAAGCGCCCAGACATCCGATAGAACACGCATGTTCATTTTCGGGGGCTATTGGCTATTATCCGTAGCGGCTTTATTAGCAGTCTTACTTTTTCCATATATCACCGTTTTACAAACTTCTAAGATTTTCCGCAACTATGTTTTTGCCATACTTGCGGGTTTATTCTTTTCAAAAGTGATTGCGGGCAGTTTCTTTTTGTTTGATGATATAAGACGGCTGGTCGTTTTTGCTATGGGCAAAATTTTCCCTAGTTCTGGTGCCAATTTCATGAGTACAGAAGGCACTATCAGTCGCTCTGTTTTTATCAGCTGGTTGGGTCTGGTGTTTGGTGGTGGTTTATTTGGTACCCTGCTGTTTGGATTCAGAAATAAATACAATTATCAGGTTAGGCGCATCAAACTTAATTATCCAAACCTGCCTACTGCTTTCAAAGGCTTGAAAGCGGTGCAGATAAGCGATGTGCACAGTGGTAGTTTTCAAAATAAAGCAGCTGTGAACAAGGGTATTGAGATGATTCTTCAGGAAAAACCTGACCTGATTTTTTTCACTGGTGATCTGGTGAATGATCGTCATGAAGAAATGCTGGAATACATTGATGTGTTTAGTCAATTGAAAGCGCCGTTGGGCGTGTATAGCACACTGGGTAATCATGATTATGGTGACTATGTGCAATGGCCAAGCAAAGAAGTGAAAATGGCTAATCTGGAGAAGCTCAAAGGTATTCACGCACAAATGGGTTGGCGCTTGTTGATGAATGAGCATGTTGTTTTAGAAAGGGGCCAGGAAAAAATTGCAGTCATTGGCATTGAGAACTGGAGTGCCAAAGGACGTTTCCCTAAATACGGCAAAATGGCCGATGCTTATGCCGGTACACAGGAAATTCCTTTTAAGATTTTATTGAGCCATGACCCAAGCCATTGGGAAGCAGAAGTGATTCCACAATACAGCGATGTGGATCTAATGCTGGCCGGACATACGCACGGCATGCAGTTTGGACTGGAAAACCCTTACATTAAATGGAGTCCGGTAAAATGGGTGTATAAGCAATGGGCCGGATTATATTCATCGGGAAAGCAGCATTTATATGTGAACCGTGGTTTTGGTTTTATTGGCTATCCAGGCCGCGTTGGGATCCTTCCGGAGATCACTGTGCTGGAGTTTGCATAAAAGCTGCAACTTTGCATCACCCTTATCATGGCCAATAGGAAAATTTATACAACCCTGCTTGCATTGCTCTTTATTCAACTGGTTTCTGCGCAGGCTGTATTCCGTTCTGCAAAGGATTCTACGGCATATCTGGATAGCTTACGCAAAGAAATTGATTGGTTATTGGACTCATTGGTACAGCCAAAGAGTTATGTGGATTTTAGCATGGGTGTGAGTAATGGATACTTTCTCCAAAAAACAAGTAGCAATGTTGGGGCCACTACAGGAAAAGCATATTACAATCTGAATGCTTCCTATTATCATAAATCAGGCTTTGGTCTTACTGCTAATGCATTAGCAATTGGAGAAGCAGGTGGACTAAATATTTTTCAAACATCCATTTCTCCTTCTTACGACTATCTTAAAGCTAAGAACTGGAACTATGGTGCTTCATTCACAAAATATTTCAATAAGCAAGACCTCACGTTCTATGTGAGTCCGCTCGTGAATGAATGGTACACTTATGCAACGTATAAAGGTGGTTGGTTGCGTACTACCATTGCATTGGATTATGCAACTGGCTCAGAGCAACAATTATCACAATCAACAAGAGCAGTTCGGGTTCGCAATAATCGCGGTGGATTTGATACAGTACGTATCACACAAACTTTTCAGACCAATACCAGTATCAGCGATTTCTCTGTGTTTCTCTCAACACAACATCGCTTCATTATAGGGAACCTTTTTTCTGAAAAAGATCGTTTTAGTATTACCCCTTCTTTATTCTCTGTAGCCGGTACACAGCGCTATGGTACCAACATGCAAGCTTCCACAATTGCGTTCGGTCCGCGCTATGCCAATAATCAATTACTGGGTACACAGAGTACTGTATCAAGAAGTGATTTCCGTTTACAAAACATCAGCCTTGCGCTTCGCGCAGAGTACATGTTAAAGAAATGGTATTTGCAACCTTCTATACTGATTGATTATACCCTTCCATCTGCTTCCCGCCAGTGGAACTTTATTGCCAACCTTACAACAGGTTTAACTTTTTGATGACAAGTACTTGGGCCATATTTGGCACAATCATTGAATCATTAAAGGAAACAATCTGTATGAAAAGAATTTTCTTGTCTTTAAGCATCCTCCTACTTGGCGCTGTAGCCCTGAAGGCACAAAAAGGATTTAGACTTGGCGCAAAACTGGGTGTGAATGCTACCAAACTGGATGGACAATCATTTGAAAGTGGGTTTAATGCATCTTGGCATGCCGGTGCATTTGCAGAACTGGATTTTACCAAGAAGCTGGGTATTCAACCTGAATTATTGTGGTCGCAAACCAAGAGTAGTTTCGTAAGCAATGTATCGGGCTTACCCTCTACATTAACAACACGAGATGTCAGCTTGAATTATTTATCCATTCCTTTATTGCTGCGTTGGAGTCCTAACAAACTGATTACCCTGAATGCGGGTCCGCAGTTCAGCATCCTTATGGATCAGAACAAAAATTTACTGCAGAACGGGCAAGAAGCATTTAAGACTGGCGATTTTGCCGCTGTGGCGGGATTGCAACTTAATCTGCAGTCGCTGCGCGTGTATGGACGCTATGTGGCAGGTATGTCGAACATCAACGATGTAGGCAATAGCGATAAATGGCGTAACCAGCAAATACAAGTAGGCATTGGCTTGAAATTATAACCGATTTTTTCTGAGCAAGCAATCGGGCCCTGGCATATGCCGGGGCTTTTTGCGTCATTTTGTACTGGAAATGCCCTTTTGCAGCCTGTGGCACCAATATTGACAGTAGTTATGCCCTCATGACCGTAGCTTTAGGGCGGGTTGTGGTGTCAATTTGACTTTTGAACAAAGCGTATGAACAAACAGAATATTTTCCTGAGAGCAGAAGACGATTCGGATTTTATGCCCATTATTCCCATTAATGAGCATGATGATACGGATAAGGATATGGAGATTCCTGATGAATTACCGATTCTTCCTTTAAGAAATACAGTGCTTTTTCCGGGTGTTGTATTGCCCATTACTGTGGGTAGGGATAAAAGCATCAAGGCAGTGAACGATGCCTACAAAACGAATAAACTGATAGGGGTGCTGGCACAGAAAGATGCCAATGTGGAAGATCCACAGGTGCATGATCTCTGTGCGGTAGGTACGGTGGCCAAGATTGTGAAGCTGATCAAAATGCCTGATGGTGGTACTACCATCATCATTCAAGGTAAGAAGCGTTTTCAGGTACACGAGATTGTAAGTGAAGACCCTTATTTCAAAGCCAGGGTATCGCTGCTTACAGAAGAAGCGCCAACAAATGAAGAAGATTTTGCGGCTATTGTTAGCAGCATCAAAGATCTGGCATCCAAGATTATTCAGCTATCGCCGAATATTCCTACAGAAGCATCCATCATACTGCGCAATATTGAGCAGCCATCTTTCCTGATCAATTTCGTCAGCAGCAATCTCAACAGCGATCTTGGAGAAAAACAATCGCTATTAGAGATTAATGATTTGCACAAACGTTCAGAAAGGCTGATTCATATTCTGCAGCGTGAATTGCAGTTTGCAGAATTGAAGGATAAGGTTACTGCTAAAACACGCACCGAAATTGATAAGCAACAGCGTGAATATTTTCTGCAGCAACAGCTCAAGAGTATTAAAGAAGAATTGGGTGGCGACAGCAATGAGCGTGAGCTGGCGCAGATGAAGAAGAAAGCAGAAACGAAGAAGTGGACAGATGCCGCGAAGAAATTATTCCAAAGCGGTATTGAAAAGCTCGAGCGTATGCATCCGAGCACACCTGATTATTCTGTTGTGTACAATCACTTGGATTTGATGCTGGACCTGCCCTGGGGCGAATTCACTGAAGACAATTACAACCTGAATAATGCCAAGAAAGTGCTGGATAGCGATCATTATGGCATGCAGAAAATCAAGAACCGCATTATTGAATACCTAGCGGTGCTGAAACTAAAGGGTGATATGAAGAGCCCTATTCTGTGTTTTGTTGGTCCTCCGGGTATTGGTAAAACATCTTTAGGTAAAAGTATCGCACATGCAATTGGTAGAAAATATGTGCGTGTGAGCTTGGGTGGTTTACACGATGAAAGTGAAATCCGCGGTCATAGAAAAACTTATATCGGCGCGATGCCTGGCCGTGTGTTGCAAAACCTCCGCAAAGTGCAATCGTCAAATCCGGTGATGATTCTGGATGAGATTGATAAGATTGGTAATGATTTCAGGGGCGATCCTTCTTCTGCTTTGCTGGAAGTATTGGATCCTGAACAGAACAATAGTTTCTACGATAATTATCTGGAGCTGGAATACGATTTGAGCAAAGTGCTCTTCATCGCTACAGCGAATAACCTGCAGAATATTCAACCTGCATTGCGCGATCGTTTGGAGATCATTGATCTCAGCGGTTATGCTATCGAAGAGAAAGTAGAGATTGCGAAGAAGCACTTGCTGCCCAAGCAAAAAGAAGCACATGGTTTGGCCAAAGTGAGTTTCAATATCAGTGATAAGGTATTGGAAAAGCTGATTGAAAATTATACCAGAGAGAGTGGGGTGCGTGAGCTCGATAGGCAACTGGCTTCTATTATGCGTTATGAAGCGAAAGAATTTGCCATTAAGGGTAAAGTAAAGCGTACGGTTACTTCTAAGGATATTGAAAAGATTTTAGGCTCCAGCAGATACAGCAATGAGATTTATAAAACAGCTAATATGCCGGGTGTGGCTGTTGGCTTGGCCTGGACGTATGTTGGTGGTGATATCTTATTCATTGAAACAGTGTTGAGTGAAGGCAAGGGCGAATTAAAGCTAACTGGTAACCTGGGTAATGTGATGAAAGAGAGTGCTACAACGGCATTAACATATTTGCAAGCCAATGCACGTAAACTGGGCATTCAGCCGGATGAGCTGGCCAAGCATAATGTGCACATTCACGTTCCGGAGGGTGCTGTGCCCAAGGACGGTCCGAGTGCGGGCGTTACCATGCTTTCAGCATTGGCATCTGCATTTACAGGCAGAAAAGTAAAACCCTATCTAGCCATGACGGGGGAAATCACTTTGCGCGGACAGGTATTGCCGGTAGGTGGTATCAAGGAAAAAGTGTTGGCGGCCAAGCGTGCCGGCTTAAAAGAAATCATCCTATGTGCTCAGAACCAAAAGGATGTGGAGGAAATTGACAGCAGCTTTATCAAAGGCCTTGTATTCCACTATGTGAAAACCATGCAACAGGTCTTGGATCTGGCATTGGTACAACCGTAATGTTTAAATTTAACCTAGTGGGATTGCAACAAAATGTTCATCCTCTTGTAATATTGCACATCAACAAGAATTTTTCATGTTGGTTGTTTTAAGGGTTAAGGTCCTCCGTTTCAACGGGGGACATTTTATTTTCAGGCCTTTGCAGCCTCTGATCCTTTGGTTAACTTGGCGCATTATACTATGCGTTCGTTTCTGATCATCATTGCTTTATGGACTTTTACAGCCAATGCACAAACACTGGGAGGCAATGCTGTTTTCAGCTTTCTCAATCTCCCCGGTTCTGCCAGACAAGCGGCACTTGGTGGATACAACATTACAGCAGGTGGGAACGATCTGGGCATGGGCTTTCAGCAACCTGCTTTGTTACGTCCATCTATGCACGGGCAAATTGCCACCAGTATGAACGCATTTCTAGCCGGTATTCAGCAATACAATATCAGTTCAGCCTGGTATCTACCTAAGCAGGATTTCACCCTTGCGGGTGGCATACAATACCTGCAATATGGTAGCATCACACAAACGGATGTTTCAGGGAATGTATTGGGCAGTTTTCGCCCACAAGATTATGTGGTGCAAGTCATGGCATCCAAATCGTATAAAGAACACTGGTGGCTGGGCACTAGTTTGAAATACGTGCATTCCAATTATGGGCAGTATCGTGCATCAGGAATAGCGGCAGATATCAGTGTTTTGTTTAGTGATACTACTCGTTTGTTACAGGCTGCATTTTTGGTAAGAAATCTGGGAACGCAAATCAGTACCTATGCACCAGGTGGGGCAAAAGAGGAAATGCCATTCGATATTCAATTGGGCATCACTAAAAAATTAGCGCAAGCACCTTTGCAATTTTCATTAACAGCACATCAGCTACAGCGCTTCAATATCTACTACAACGATCCTGGTTTCAATGAAGCTGAGGGTAACACAGCAAAGCCATCATTCGGCCGAAAGCTGATGAGCCATTTGATTTTGTCAGCACAATTTTTTCCGAGTGAAAAGCTCGAGATCAATACAGGCTATAATTTTCTTCGAAGAAATGATTTAAATGTATTCAATGCATCCTATGGCTTAAACGGATTCACGATGGGTGTTGGTCTGTTATTGAAGCGATTGCATATTCGTTATGCAACGGGCTTTTATCAGCGCAATACTTTTCATCAATTCTCCATCAACCTCGACAGAGGGGGTAAAGCATTGGGCTTATAAGGGCAGATACATATCCAGGTTACAGCCATGGTGTATAAAACTACCCAATTCAATAAAACCATTTTTACGATAGTATTGAATGGCTTGTTCATTATCGCATTGAACTCCGCCCCAGAGTACCAGTGCCTGCATATTGGCTGATTTAGCTAATGCAATGGTTTCTTGTAATAAGCGTTTACCCAATCCCTTTCCCTGCCATGCATCTGCAACAGATGGTGCATAATTCATACACTGTGTTGCGGCAGGTAAATCTGTATAGGTTGTGTATCGTTGTAAGTCGTGTTGAAATGCTTCTTGTCTGAAAGCTGCATAACCAATGATAGCTTCCTGCTTTGTGTCTATTGCAATCAAAGCGCCAAGCCTTGGGTCTTGTTGATAGAAAGCTTGAATGGCGTTTTCCGCATATCCATGAGGTGCAAATCTTTGTTGGGTAGCAGCAGATAGTCTCAAAAGATAATCAGATAAATGCGCAGCGTCTTCCAGACTAAATCGCCTGATAAGAATGTTCTGCTCAGCAATGGTCATGCGCAACATGGTGTACCAACTTAAGCAGGCACCACTTCGTGCAGGTATTGCTTTTCTTCTTTGAAAGCTTCACGTGGATGCAGACCTAACAAATCAAACATGCGATGATCGTCTTCAAAGCTTGGGTTAGGTGTGGTGAGCAATTTATCACCGGCAAAAATGCTATTTGCGCCAGCCATAAAACACAAAGCTTGTTCTGCCACACTCATATCGGTTCTACCGGCGCTCAAACGCACCATGGTCTTAGGCATAAGTATGCGTGCAGTCGCAATCATACGTACCATATCCCATACATCTACTTTTCTGTTATGCTCTAATGGTGTGCCTTTTACTGGAACCAAGGCATTGATGGGCACACTTTCCGGATGCTCAGGCATGGTGCACAAAGTGTAAAGCATTTTGATACGGTCTTCGTGTGTTTCGCCCAGACCAATAATACCACCACAGCAAACGGTTACGCCTGCTTTTCGCACATTGTCTAATGTTTGCAAACGATCATCGTAAGTTCTGGTAGTAATGATTTCGCTATAATGTTCTTCGCTGGTATCCAAGTTGTGGTTGTAAGCATACAAACCAGCATCGGCTAGTTTCTTCGCTTGATCTTCAGTCAGCATACCCAAAGTACAGCATACTTCCATGCCCATTTCATTCACACCTTTCACCATATCCAAAACGCGATCGAAGTCGCGATTATCTCTTACTTCTCTCCAGGCAGCACCCATGCAGAAACGGGTAGAACCTGCTGCTTTTGCTTTAGCTGCGTACTCAAGTACATCTTCTTTCTTCATCAAAGCATGCACATCCACACCAGTGCTATAGCGTGCAGCTTGCGGGCAATAGGCACAATCTTCAGAACAGCCGCCTGTTTTGATACTCAGTAAAGTACAAACCTGTACTTCAGCAGTATCATTATACTTTCTGTGCAGACTTGCAGCACGGAATACCAATTCAAGTAGTGGGGTGTTATAGATAGATTGAATTTCTTCAATACTCCAGTTATTACGAATATCAGCAGACATAATCTTTGTGTTTGATGGAACAAATATAGGTGAGCTTATTCCTCGCTACCACCTTTGTGCGCGAAATATCTACGCCATTTATCAATAACGCCCTGCATATCCTCGGGCAGTGGTGCTTCAAAATGCATGGGCTCTTTGGTACGTGGATGGATAAAGCCTAGTGTTCTGGCGTGCAAAGCACATCTGGGACAGATTGCAAAGCAATTGTCCACGAATTGTTTGTATTTAGTATAGACAGTGCCTTTCAGGATGCGGTCGCCACCATATTCCCAGTCGTTAAATAATGTGTGGCCAATATGTTTCATGTGTACACGAATCTGGTGGGTACGGCCTGTTTCTAAGACACATTCTACCAGACTCACGTAATGGAATCTTTCAATAACGGAGTAATGGGTAATGGCATGCTTACCCGTTTCACCTTCCGGATAAGCTGCAAACATTTTTCTGAACTGGTGGTGCCGTGCAATATGCGCGTTGATGGTACCCTGATCTTCTTCCACATTACCCCAAACCAGTGCAGCATATTTTCGGTTCACCGTATGGTTGAAAAACTGTTTGGCTAAGTGAGCAGCCGCATCAGCTGTTTTGGCTAATACTATTAATCCGGTAGTGTTCTTATCAATTCTGTGCACCAAGCCATAACGTGGTAGGGATTCTTCATCCAGGTTCGGATTTTGTTGCAGTAAATGCCAGGCCACACCATTCAGGAGGGTCCCTGTATAATTGCCCACACCCGGATGCACCACCATATTCGGTGGCTTATTGATCACCATGATATCGGCATCTTCATACACGATATTCAAGTTCATCTGCTCGGGCCTTACTTCGGTATGCTCCGGATTGATGAGGCTCATCAGTAAAATCTCATCGCCCGGACGAACCTTATAATTGCTCTTAACAATTTTTCCGTTTACGGTCAGAAAACCAGCATCAATACCTTGTTGAATCTTGTTACGGGTAGCACCTTCCATGCGCATCTGTACCCATTTGTCGATGCGTAGCGGCTCCTGACCCTTATCTACTTTAAAGGTCTTTCGTTCGTATAGTTCATCGGGCGATTCTTCCAAAAGCCCGTCTTTCTCTTCGTCCAGCATGGCGCAAAAGTAAGTGCATTGTTGCAGAGTGTACATTTGCAGCATGCAGGAAGTGATTTTTCAGGATTTAGGCCACAAATCTTATAAAGAAGTCTGGGATTATCAGGAGCTATTACTGAAGCAGAATGTTGACCTGAAGCAGGCTGCATTTATATCGCCCCAAAGCGATGTAAAACAGGTTGATACCCAGCATCATTTACTTTTTGTAGAGCATTCGCCAGTGTACACCTTGGGTAAAAGTGGTAAAGAAGAACATGTACTGATCAGCGAAGCGGAGAGAGCAGAAAGGGGCATTGAGTATTTTCATATCAATCGTGGTGGTGATATCACATTTCATGGTCCGGAACAATTGGTGGGCTATCCCATTCTTGATTTGGATAAATTCAAAACGGATTTAGGCTGGTACCTGCGTAGTTTGGAAGAAGTGATCATTCTAACCATGGCAGATTATGGATTGAAGGGTGCGCGTAGTAGTGGTGAAACAGGTGTTTGGTTGGATCCGGATATCAAAGGAAAGGAAAGAAAAATCTGCGCCATGGGTATCAAGTGCAGCAGGTGGATTACCATGCATGGTTTTGCATTCAATATCAATACTGATTTGCGCTATTTCGATTATATCGTTCCCTGTGGTATTCAGGATAAGGCGGTAACTTCTTTAGAGAAAGAATTGGGTCATACAGTACCCATGGAAGAAGTAAAGCAGAAAGTGCTGACACATTTTCAAGCCGTTTTTCAATGTCATATCAGCGGATTGTGATGCTGTTTTTCTCTATTAAATGCATATTCTCATACAGCTCGTAGTAATAACTACCTGCTTGCATGAAATTTGTTTTTTCTACAATCAATATTGGGGAATTGATATTATCAAGTTGAAGGATGATCAATCCCTTATTGTCTTTGAATAGTAAGCGATATTGATAATCCATGACAGCACTGCCTAGCCTGATTTCAACATGGCCATCCGCATTAATACTAATCTTACCACTAGCATTGTTGACGCCATTTTCTGTTTCCTGCAGCAATTCAATTTCGCCAGGCCCTTTTGCCAATATTTCTAACCTTGGATTGCGCGATACAGAATCCTTCCAGCTTTTAAAATGATGAAAGGGTAATGTTCTGATCAGTTTGCCCTTCATCCATATATGAATCATTCCTTTTTTATCCGGCTCAAATAATTGCTGTAAAGCAGCTTTGGGTGTGGTAAAAAAATACTGATCTCCATTCAACACGTAAAAGATGCGGTAGTAATACTTCTTGAACAGTCCGGGCGGGCGATCAATAAATCCGTTTTCCGGTAATTGGGGCGAGTTAGTAGAGAAGATAGTAGCAAATCCTGTTTTATTGCCAACAGCTCTTTGAACACTCAGTTGTTTCAAGTTTTTGCCGAAAGGGTTTTGCCAGCTGATACGATACCCTTTTGCCGGTACTGTTTCCAAAGTAAAATCAGGCAGGGTCTCTTGTCCCCAAGTACTGAAAGAGATCAATAAAAAGCAAATAAGGCAATAGCGGATCTGCATACCCAAATATACAGTTTCAGAAAGGGAGTGCGCCTGCAGGCAGAGAGGCATTTCCTTGTAAGCCGCCAGTATGTATCAGCAGTAGTTTGGATTGTGGTGGGAAATAAGCTTTTAGTATTAGATCATGCACGGCATAAAACAGTTTACCAGTATAGACAATATCTGATGGTAGCTGATCTTTATTCCATAAGTCTGTCATAAATGCGATCAACTCAGGTGTATGCTTGGCATATCCGCCAAAATGATACTCATGGATTAACTGTATGCGTGTATCTAATTCAGCAGGCAATAATGCAGCGATTTCTTGTTGCAAACTGGTATTGTTTTTCATGCTGCTGATACCAATGACCTGAGTTTTTTCAGGTGCACCGTTTATTAATCCCGCCAGCGTTGTGCCCGAACCAACCATACAAATGATATGCGTGTATGAGTCCTGAGGAATATGTTGCCAAATGCTTACAGCGCCTTTTACACCCAAAGCACCATAGCCGCCTTCTGGAATCAGGTACTGATTTGGCGTTGGCTGAAAATTGGATTTCAGGGCATCATAGGATCTTGGTTCCTGAAAGCTGAATTGCATACCTAGTGCTGAGGCCGATGTGAGGGTTGGGGTTTCAAGGGGTTGATAACTGCGTATAAAACCAGATGCAGATAAGCCTGCTATTTTACAAGCAAGTGCCGTAGCCGCAATGTGGTTGGAATAGGGGCCGCCGAAAGTGATGATTTCCCTGCATCCATGCTGTTTAGCCGCTTCCAGATAGTAGCGCAATTTGAACCATTTATTGCCACTGATAACCGGATGTAGTTCGTCCAGGCGCAAAACATCTGTATAAACGCCTCTTTTAGAGAGACTTAAGCATGTATTAATCCTGATATGGTCTGCCAATTGATGCTGCATCCTATATTTGCCGAATCGGGAGGCAAAGATGAGTCAAACAACGAAACCAACACTGGTGATTCTGGCTGCTGGTATGGCCAGTCGCTACGGCAGTATGAAGCAAACCCAATCTTTTGGGCCAAGCGGAGAAACCATTATGGAGTATTCCATTTATGATGCCATACGTGCCGGATTCGGTAAAGTGGTCTTCATTATCCGCGAAGACTTTGCAGAAAGTTTTAAACAAGCAATCGAGCCAAAATTCAGCGATAAGATTCAGATTGATTATGTATTTCAGAGTCTGGACAAATTCACGGAAGGTTGGGCAATTCCAGAAACAAGGGTAAAGCCCTGGGGAACCGGTCATGCATTGCTTTGTTGCAAGGGTAAAGTGAATGAGCCATTTGCAGTGATCAACGCGGATGATTTTTATGGTCGTGATGCATTTGCAAAAGCTGCAAATTTTCTCAATAATGAATGCAATGAGCAATTATATAGCATCATTGGCTACTACCTGAAAAATACTTTGAGTGAAAATGGTAGCGTGAGTAGAGGTGTATGTGAGGTGAGTGCAGACCAATTGCTGGAATCCATTCATGAGCGTACCAAGATTTACCGCAACGAAGAAGGTGAAGTGGTGTATGAAGATGAGTCAGGTATTTATCCTGTTTCTGCAGATAGTGCAGTGAGCATGAATTTCTTCTGTTTTCATCCCAATATTCTTGCTTTGTGTGAGGAGCAGTTTCAGGCTTTCCTGAAGCGTAACTTCAAAGACCCTAAGGCTGAGTTCTTTATTCCTTTTGTGGTGAATTATTTCATTAATCATCAGCTTGGTAAAGTAAAAGTAGTTCCTACCACTTCACAGTGGTTTGGTGTAACCTATAAGGAAGATGCGCCAGGTGTTCAGGCCAGTATCAATCAATTGGTTGGTTCCGGTGAATACCCCAATAATCTTTGGTTATAGCATCATCCATAAAAAAACAAAAGGCGCATCATTGATGCGCCTTTTGTTTATCTGGTCTAAAGAAATTAGTTCTTATTGAAAGCTTTCACCAGGAATACATAGTCTTCCATTTCTTTCACCTGGTTGGTTCTGTTCATACCCTTTAAAGAGCTGTGCGTAGCTACGCGTACTTTCTGAAAAGCGGTATCATCTTTTTTCAGTGCATCAATCAGCTGGTAAATATTCTTACTCTTTACAGCAAAAGCAACACCTTCAGCAGTAGCTTGTCTGGTACTCAGGATACCAACTACCTCACCATTTTTGTTCAGCACAGGCGCGCCTGAACTACCGGGGTTGGCGCTCATTTGCAACTGGAAACTTACGCTGTCGCCATTAAAGCCGGTTCTGGCACTCAGGTAACCGAGGTTATAAGAGATTTCATTTCTGGGGTAACCGAGTGTAAAGATTTCTTCACCAAGATCTGCTGTTTGCTTACGAATACCATAGGGTAGTGAGCGGAAGGCTTTGAAATCAGCATCATCAATTTTGAGGATGGCAATATCTTTCTCTGCGTCTGTATAAGCAATCACTGCTTTGAATTCATCGCCCTTGCTATTTACCACAACGGCAGAAGTACCACGAACCACGTGGGCATTGGTAACCAGATAACCTTTAGGATCAATCAGGAAGCCGGTACCGCCACCGACCATTTTAGCATCGGCAGGGATTTTACCTTTTACTTCATTGATCAGGTTACCCTGATATTGTTGATTGCGTTTGATCACCGCGATATCGCGGCTCAGCTGCTGTATTTGAGAATGGTTAACGGGAGCGAAATAAGCTACCAAACCGCTGATCAGTAGAGCAATACCACCACCAACGGAAGCGGCAATCGCAGTTACACGGCGGTATTTGTTCCAAAGCTGGATTACTCGGCCTTTGGCTGAAAGGGTGCCACCTTCATTGATATCACCTTTATTCAACAATTGTTGATGCGCATGCTGTAGGTTATGCTTCAATGCAGTACGGTCGGCATAAAAGTCCATCTGGTGCAGAAACATATTATGCTCCACCACCATCTGATCTATCTCAGGTGTTTTTTTACGCAGATCTTCAAACCAACGCTTTTCCTCTGCGCTCATCTGACCGCTGAGGTATTTTTCGATGGTTTCTAATAATAAAATGTCTTCCATAATCACTTACTCCCCGATATTATATTGTGCGAAAAACAGTTTTTTCAAACGCATCAGGCATTTGTATTTCTGGTTCTTCGCATTATCTGCGTTGGTGTAGCCGAAGGCTGCAGCTATTCGCTGCATATCCTGCTTTTGCAGGTAAAAGGCCTCCAGCAGGCTTTTGCAGGGTTCGCCCAGGCTGTTTAGCGCCCGGTCCATGATAGCGAACTCGGCATTACGTTTCTCATGAATCTCCAAGTCTTCTTCCACCGGAACAGTCTCATCCAGATTGTCCAACGTGTTTGAATAGCGTCCAGTCTGCTGTAATCGTTTAAGCCAGAGTCGCCTGCATACGGAATATACATAGGTTTTAATTTGACAGGTTAATACAAATGATTCGCTTTGTGCTTTTTCATATAGCGTAATCATTGCCTCCTGAAAAATATCCCTGGCGTCGTCATAAGAACCGTTGTTATTGAGAATGAAAGCTTGTACCATGTTAAAGTTGTCCTTATAAATGGTCTCAATAGCTCTTGAGTCGTTGCTAGCCAGTCCTTTCAGCAATAATTGTTCGTTAGTATCGGCTTTCACTTTCTGCCTATTAATACGGTTCGGGGTGGAAAAGTAACCCAAGATAGGCCGAAAAAAAATTTTTCAAAATTTCTGTATAAGCCGGGTTACCTTCTGTCGATTCCCGTATTAATATCAAAATTCACTCACAACAAAAGCTCATCAAAATGAAAAAAGTACTTGCCTTACTGGCTATCGCCGGTTTCGTAGCTTGTAACAGTGGCGAAAGCACTGAAGCTAAAACTGATTCTCCTGCCGTTGCTGTTGATTCAACTGTAGCTCCTGCTGTTGACTCTGCTGCTCCTGCTGTTGATTCAGCTGCTGCCGCTGCTGATACTACCAAGAAGTAATTTCTCGGTACAGTGCGTAAGGGGTTCCTGCTTGCTGCCTAAGGGCGCCGAAAGGCCGGGAACAGTGTGACTAAATATTTTCATATGGCAAGCAATCGTTAGAGGCCGTTCCGTTTCCACGGAAGGGCTTTTTTCGTTTTATACTAACGCTGGTTAGTGTTATTCGACAAAAATTATTTCCATTCATTCAATTGGTTGGCTATATTTGGTTCATCATGCAGCAATTCATCCGTCATAGCTGGTTTTATTTTGGTTACTTTTTTTTCTATTTCAACAGAAATGGCCGGGTGGTGCTTGCTACAATCTAAACTCAAACTAAAAAGCATACGATCCCGGCCTAAAGCCGGGATTTTTATTTTATGGCGATAAAAGTCTCGATACAGGGTTATGAAGGCAGTTTCCATCAGGTGGCAGCACGGCATCTGTTTGGAAAAGATGTGGAAGTGTTACCATGCGCCACTTTTCGAGAAGTGGTGAAACTCGCACTAGATAAGAAAGCCACTGACTTTGGTTTGATGGCTATTGAAAATTCTTTAGCCGGTAGTATTCTGCCCAACTATCATCTTTTACATCAGAATAAACTGAAAGTGGTGGGTGAATTATACCTGCACATCAGTCAGAACCTCTTGGTGAACCCTGGTGTGAAGCTCGCTGATATCAAAGAAGTGCATAGTCACCCTATGGCCTTACTACAGTGTTTGGATTTTTTAGGGAAGCATGCATTCAAACTGGTAGAAACAGAAGATACTGCGCTTAGTGCGAAACACCTGCACCAACATCGAAGTAAAACTACCGCGGCAATCGCTAGTAAATTGGCTGCTGAATTATATGGACTGAAAGTGCTGGCGCCCGATATTCAAACGCAGAAAAACAATATCACTAGATTCTTGGTGTTACGAAGAGAGAAAGAAGCAGTTATTCCACAAAACGCAGATAAGGCATCCGTGTATTTTCAAACCAATCATACCAAAGGTATACTGGCAAAAGTCTTGGGCATCATAGCAGAAGGTGGAATCAATCTGAGCAAGCTGCAAAGCATGCCCATACCAGGTAGCAACTTTAAATATGGTTTTTATGCTGATATGGAGTTTCAGGAAGTTGCACAGTTTGAAGCAGTAATGGAATCATTAGAATCAGCAACCAATAATCTTCGGGTATTTGGTATGTATAAAAAAGGAAAACGCATCAAAGGATGAGTATACAGATTAGTACAGCAAAGCGATTAGATGGTATTGGTGAATACTATTTCTCACAAAAGTTGAGAGAAATCGAACTATTGAACCAGCAAGGAAAGCAGATCATTAATTTGGGTATTGGTAGTCCCGATTTACCACCACACCCGGATGTGATTCGCGTTTTGCAAGAGGAGAGTGCCAAGCCTAATACACATGCTTATCAATCATACAAAGGTTCACCTGTATTGCGCAAAGCTGTAACCGATTGGTATCAGCGTTGGTATAATGTTTCTTTAAATCCAGATACAGAAGTGCTGCCATTGATTGGTAGCAAAGAAGGTATTATGCATATCTGCATGACTTACTTGAATGATGGCGATCAGGCATTGATTCCCGATCCGGGTTATCCTACTTATAGCAGTGCTGTGAAGTTAGCAGGTGGTGAACCTGTGCCTTATCACCTGAGTGAAGCACACGGTTGGTTTCCTGATTTTGCTTTACTTGAAGAGATGGATTTACGAAAGGTGAAATTGATGTGGGTGAATTATCCGCATATGCCTACCGGACAAGTACCTGATACCAGTAAGTTTGAAGAGTTGGTGGCATTTGGTAGAAAACACCATATCCTAATCTGCCATGATAATCCCTACAGTTTCATCTTGAATGAACAACCAACCAGTTTGCTGGCTGTAGATGGTGCAAAAGATGTGGTACTTGAGTTGAACTCACTCAGTAAGAGTAAAAATATGGCTGGCTGGCGTGTAGGTATGTTGTGTGCGGCTAAAGAAAGAATCAATGAAGTCTTACGCTTTAAAAGTAATATGGACAGTGGTATGTTTTTGCCAGTGCAGTTGGCTGCAGCAAAAGCATTGAGTTTGGATAAATCATGGTATGATGAAGTAAATGCTATTTATGCAGCAAGAAGGGAAAAAGTATTTGAATTGCTCGACTTATTGAAATGTCGCTACAGCAAAGATCAGGTGGGTATGTTTGTTTGGGCATCAATACCGGAAGGTGAAGTGAGTGGATATAGTTTGAGCGACAAAATCCTGTATGGTGCGAATGTATTTATTACACCAGGCGGCATTTTTGGTAAAGCGGGTGAACAATATATCCGCATCAGTCTTTGCGGCAGTGTTACCTTATTTGAACAAGCGATTGAAAGAATACAACAATTATGACAGCGGCGATTATTGGTACAGGTTTGATAGGCGGCTCAATGGCCATAGCATTAAAAGCACATGGCTTGGCAGATACGATTATAGGTGTTGACGCCAGCGAAGCGCATGCGGCACGTGCATTGGAATTGCAATTGGTTGATGGGATACTTCCATTAAAAGAAGCAGTACAAGCAGCAAAGCTGGTGGTGATGGCAGTGCCTGTTGATGCGATGAATGAAATATTGCCACAAGTATTACAGGCAGCTAATCAGCAGCAAGTTGTTATGGATGTTGGCTCTACCAAAGAACCCATCTGTGCATTGGCAGCGGTTTGCGATAATGCTGGTCGTTTTGTTGCTACGCACCCCATGTGGGGCACAGAGTTCAGTGGCCCTGATGCAGCGGTGAAAGGTGCGTTCAGCGGTAAAGCAACAGTGATTTGTAATAAAGAAGCAAGTGATGCAGATGCTGTAGCCTTGGTTGAACAAATCTATCAGCAATTGCAGATGCATATTTTGTATATGACAGCAGCAGCACACGATGTGCATGTGGCTTATATTAGTCATATCTCGCACATCACTTCATTTGCATTGGCCAATACTGTATTGGAGAAAGAAAAAGAAGAAGATGCCATTTTTGAATTGGCGAGTGGTGGTTTTGAGAGTACGGTACGTCTGGCAAAGAGTAACCCCGCTATGTGGGTGCCTATTCTGATGCAGAACAGGGAAAATGTATTGGATGTTTTAAATGAACATATTTCACAGCTGCGCAAATTCAAAGCCTGTCTGGAAAAAGAGAACTATGATTATCTGCGCGAATTGATGGAACAAGCCAATACCATTCGTAAAGTCCTGAACAGAAATTAAACATCATCATACAATCAAATATCTTTATATGCAAGCAACCGCAACCATGAAAGAAAAAGTACAAGCCATTTTATCCAAAGCGCCCATTATTATATCGGGTCCCTGCAGTGCAGAAACAGAAGAACAATTATTGGCAACTGCGCAACGATTAGCTAACACAGGTAAAATTGATATGCTGCGTGCAGGTATCTGGAAACCCAGAACACGTCCCGGTAGTTTTGAAGGGGTAGGTGTAAAGGGTTTACCTTGGTTATTACAAGCAAAGAAAATTACCGACTTGCCTACAACGGTGGAAGTGGCTACTGGTAAGCAAGTTGAAGACGCGCTGAATTTTGATGTAGATGTGTTGTGGGTTGGTGCAAGAACAACGGTGAATCCTTTTTCAGTGCAAGAAGTTGCTGATGCATTACGTGGTGTAGATGTACCTGTCCTAATTAAGAACCCAATTAATCCGGATTTGGAATTGTGGACAGGTGCAGTAGAACGTATTGCCAAAGCAGGTATCAAGACAATCGGTTTAATCCATCGCGGTTTCAGCTCTTATGGTAATACAGAATACCGTAATGCGCCTATGTGGCACTTAGCGATTGAGATGAAACGTCGTAATCCCGGCATGATCATGATCAATGATCCATCCCATATTTCAGGTAGAAGAGATATTCTGTTAGATGTATCGCAGAAAGCCATTAACCTTGATTTTGATGGATTGATGATTGAATCGCATATTGATCCGGATAATGCTTGGAGTGATGCAAAACAGCAGATTACGCCGGAGCGTTTGGCTGAAATGCTGGAGGAAATTGTTTGGAGAAAAGATGATGTGGATTCAGAAGCATTTCATGCTGCATTGGAGAAGTTGCGTCAGCAGATCAATCATTTGGATGATGAATTGATGCAATTGTTGGGACAAAGAATGAAGATTGCAGAGAAGATTGGTCAGTATAAGAAGGACAACAATATCACCATTCTGCAAACCAATCGTTGGAATGAGATTTTGGAGCGCGCGTATAAGAAAGGTGATGTGTTGGGCTTGAGCAAAGAGTTTGTTACTAAGTACCTGGATGCGGTGCATTTGGAAAGTATCAACCACCAGAACAGAATCATGAACGACTAAGCATGCAACAAAAACAATTTCAATTTTCAGACAAGCGGGTAGCCTACTATTTTGATGCCGATAGTAAACAGCTAAAGCAATTCTGTGATCCTGCGCATACCATCATCATCACCGATGAGCATGTACACGCAGCACATGGGAAAAAGTGGAAGGGCTGGAAAACCATCGTGCTCAAAGCAGGCGAGGAGTATAAATTACAGCAAACCGTTGATGCGGTGATTGATACATTGATTGAGATGGAAGCGGATCGCAAGACTATGCTAGTGGGTATAGGTGGTGGTGTTATTTCCGACTTAACAGGTTATATCGCTGCAATCTATATGCGTGGCATTCGTTTTGGCTTTGTACCAACTACGTTATTGGCCATGGTTGATGCATCTATCGGCGGTAAGAATGGCGTAGACGTAGGGGTGTATAAAAATCTGGTTGGTACCATTCGTCAGCCTGAATTTATTTTATTTGATACGAGTCTGTTAAAGACTTTACCTGATTCAGTTTTTCGTGATGGCTTTACGGAGATCATCAAACATGCAGCTATTCTGGATGCGCCCATGTTCAAATGGCTGGAAGCGCAAACACCTAAGAAATTACGCAACAATAAAGCAGCGATGAACTGGTTGGTTACACGCAATGCTGTGTTGAAATCCAAACTGGTGCAGTGCGATGAATTTGAGCAGGGCGATCGTAAGTTGTTGAATTTTGGTCACACGTTGGGCCATGCATTAGAAAATCAATATGAATTATCGCATGGTGAAGCTGTGGCTATTGGCATGACATATGCCGCACATTTCTCAGAAAAATATACCAAGTTTAAACAAACCGATAAGCTTACTGCATTATTAACACAATACGGATTGCCTACTTACGCTGCTTTTGATGCCCAAAAAGTCTTTGATGTATTGAAGCATGATAAGAAGCGTAATCATACTAGTATGCAGTATGTATTATTACAAAAGGTTGGAAAAGCGGTTATTCAACCCATTGCTTTAACCGAATTGGCGGAAATGATTCAAGCTATCAAATGAGGGTTCATATTCAACCAGGAAATATAGGCGGCGTTATTGTTGCGCCGGCTTCTAAAAGTGCCATGCAGCGTGCATGTGCAGCTGCTTTATTGGCTAAAGGTGTGAGTGTATTAAAGAATCCCGGCAAGAGTAAAGACGATCTGGCAGCTATTGATACTATTCAAAGATTGGGTGCTACAATCGTAAGAGCTACAGATGGCAGTTTGCAAATTCAGTCAAATGGAATTGTACCAAAAGAAACCGTTGTGCATTGCGGTGAAAGTGGTTTGGGCATTCGTATGTTCACGCCCTTGATTGCATTGTATGATCAGGCAATTAGGATCACAGGTGAGGGCAGTCTCATTACAAGACCCATGGATTTTTTTGATGCCATCTTACCACAGTTGCAGGTGGATGTGCAGTCAAATGCAGGAAAATTACCCTTGGTGGTAAAAGGTCCCTTGCAGCCGAAAAATATTGAGGTAGATGGTTCTTTAAGTTCGCAGTTTTTGACTGGTCTCATCATGGCTTATGCTGGTGCAGGCGCTGATGGTGTTACCATCACAGTGAAAGAGCTGAAGAGCAAACCATATATTGATTTAACCCTACATGTTTTGTCGGCTTTTGGTTCGAATGTTACGCATAACGATCATGAGCAGTTTCATTTTCATGGCAGTAAGAGTATCATTCAGCCTGCAACCTATACAGTGGAGGGCGATTGGAGTGGTGGGGCTTTCTTGCTGGTGGCAGGGGCTTTGGCAGGTGAGACCATAGTAAAGGGGTTGGATCCTTTTTCTACACAAGCAGATAAAGCCATTTTACATGCATTGATGGATGCTGGTGTGCGCATGAGTATCGAAGAGGGACAAATTACTGTTCGTCCAAGTGAATTACAAGCATTTCAGTTTGACGCAACAGATTGTCCGGATTTGTTTCCCCCATTGGTAGCATTGGCTGTGTATTGTCAAGGTACTTCTGTGATACAAGGGGTATCGCGCTTAGCACATAAGGAAAGTAATCGCGGTTTAACGCTGCAAGAGGAATTTGGCAAAATGGGGGCTGTTATCAAGTTGCAGGATGATTTGATGATTATTGAAGGAGGTAAACCTTTGCAAGGTGCAGCCGTGCATTCAAGGCATGATCATCGCATTGCCATGGCATGTGCAGTTGCTGCTTTGAAAGCTGAAGGTGAAACAAGTATTGATGATGCAGAAGCAATCAATAAATCTTATCCTGATTTTTATGACCACTTACAGCACTTAGGTGCGCATGTTATGGTAGATGCAACAAACAATTCATAAGTTTACAAGACAGTCATTTGTATGAATACATTCGGTCGCTTATTCCGACTCAGCATATTTGGCGAATCACATGGTCCTGCAGTTGGCATTACCATTGATGGTGTGCCAGCAGGTATATCCTTGCGCAGTGATGATTTTATCATAGATATTGAGCGCAGAAAAGGTGGGGTGCAAAAAGGTACTACACCAAGGCAGGAATCGGATATGCCAATCTTTCAATCAGGTGTGTTTAATGATATCACTACTGGTGCTCCATTGACCATGTTGTTTGAAAATAAGAATACTCGTTCCGGTGATTATGAAAAGCAAAGGGCGATTCCGCGTCCTGGTCATGCAGATTTTGTAGCGCATCAGAAGTTTGGTGGTTTTGAAGATTACAGAGGAGGCGGGCATTTCAGTGGAAGACTCACTGTTTGTTTAGTAGGTGCCGGCGTACTTGCTAAAAAAATAATACAAGGAATTTCTGTACAAGCATCAATACTCTCCATAGCTGGCGAAACAGATCCGGACAAAGGATTACAGAAAGCGATTGATGCGAAAGATTCCGTAGGTGGAATTGTTGAGTGTCGTGTTACTGGCTTACCAGCCGGATTGGGTGAGCCATTTTTTGATTCTGTGGAGTCTTTGATTAGTCATGCAGTCTTTGCCATTCCTGCCATTAAAGGCATTGAATATGGTGCAGGTTTTGCTGCCGCGAATATGTTTGGAAGCGAACACAATGATGCAATTCTTGATGGAACAGGAGCAACAAAGACCAATTATGCAGGTGGCATTGTTGGGGGCATTACCAATGGCAATGAATTGGTTTTTCGGGTAGTGGTGAAGCCAACTTCTTCTACACCCAAAGAACAAACGACCTATAACTGGGAAACAGATACGCAGGATACACTTTCAGTAAAAGGCAGACATGATCTGTGTATTGCTTTGCGTGTGCCTGTGGTGTTGGAAGCGGTTACAGCTTGTGTGCTTGTAGATTTATTATTAATGGAACAAAAAATAAAAAGGGTTTGGCATGGCTGATTTGATTTATCATGTAACTACACAACAAGCATGGGATGATGCAGTTGCTAAAGGTTTTTATGCGGCTGCTTCTTTAGAGATAGAAGGGTTTATTCATTGCAGTACAGCTGATCAAGTAGCTGGTGTTTTAGAAAGATATTATCAAGGTGTGTCCAATTTAGTTAAGCTGGTGATTGATCCTGATTTACTGAAAAGTGAATTGAAATTTGAACTTGCACCTTCAGTGAATGAGTTATTTCCGCATGTATTTGGAAACATCAATCTGGATGCAGTAATTGCGATTCAAAACGTCCAGTAGTCATGCACCATCATATCATTAGTGCGAGTATACAGTTGATTCCTGTTTCACTCAGTAAGCATGCTTATACCTGGGTGGATGAGGCCATTGCAGTGATTCAACGTTCAGGCATTCAGTACGAGGTCACGGCTTTTGGAACAGTCTTAGAAGGTAGTTATGCTGAAGTGATGGATGTGATTCACCAAGTGCAAGAACATATGCTGGCAATTGGTTGCGAGGAGTGGATCAGTCAGCTACAAATACAAATTCGAAAAGATGGTCCTGTTACCTCCATTGAAAAAACAGCGAAGTTCCGCTAGCGGGAAAGTTTTTTCAGTTGCTTGAAACTTAGATCCATCAATGCAAAGTTTTTAGCAGCATCAGGCCAACTATAATGCCACCATTCAGTACTAAGTGGCAGGAATCCATGTTTCATCATCGTTTGTTTCAATAACTGGCGATTTTTCAGCACTTGTTCTGGTAGCGAAGTGAAGTCGTGGTGGGCGGTATCACTGAAATGATCGAAATCCGTACCCATATTGAGCGCTTTACCTGTTTGCAGATCGTAGAGGGTGAGGTCGACAGCTGCCCCGCGATTATGGCCGCTACCCTTAGCAGGATTAGCAGCATAACGCTCATCGGGAACGATAGCCCACATTTTTCTGGTCACTTTGTAGGGTCTGTAGGCATCATAGAGTATAATACCTAATCCAATGGTATTCAATTCTTTATTCACTTTCTGTAATGCTAACGCGGGTTGTCTGCGTAGATATGCTTCAGGGTGTTGATAGAGAATTTGATGCGTGAAATTGTTGTAACTGGCGTATTTCCAATCAGTTATAAGATTGGGTAGCCTGCTTTTAAGTGATAGCAATGCCTGATTGCTGTCTGCGCTGATGATTTGACGTATTTCTGAGAGAGATGCAATGGTAGTAGGCTTTTGTGGCACGACTTTTGGCAAAGGGGTGCATCCAGCGATCCCCAGGAGTAGGAAGGAACAAAAAAGGGCGGCTTTGAGGGAATTGCTGGTCATGAATCCTTAAATTTAACCAAAGATGAAAAAGTGGATTAGTATATGTGCGTTTTTATTTTTAGCAATTGGAAATCAAATACTTGCGAGCGATACGACTTTGGCGCCAAAGCCAAAATCTGTAACCGGTACAGCTAGTTTTTACAGTAAAAAATTTGAAGGCAGGAAGACTGCCACAGGAGAACGCTTCAAGCATGCAGGAATGACTGCAGCCAGCAACCATTTTGCATTAAACACCTGGGTTAAAGTAACCAATCTGAAAAATGGTGCAACGGTTGTTGTTCGTATCAATGATCGGATGCATAAGAATATGAAGAAAAAAGGCAGGGTAGTAGACCTAACCCGAACCGCGGCGTCTAAAATCGGCATCCTTAGCAAGGGATTGGCAAGGGTAAGGGTAGAAATCACCGAAAAGCCAACGGAAACAGCTAATTAAGAATATAAACATATCTTAATTTTCGTTAAATGCCGCCCAGCCATTATTTTTGTACAACTTTTAAAAACCTGAATATGAAGAAACTCATTTTGCTATTTGTAGTGGGTGCATTCGCTGCAAGTGGTATTGCGCAAACAACCAGCCACAAAAAGAGGCCAACTCTGGGTATCAACTTTATGTTGAAAGATTTTATTACTCCTGAGCGTATTGCCTCAACCTCTCTTTCATCTGTTATTCAAAATAAGCAGTGGGAAAAGGTTAGAAATATGACACCTGGTCTGCAGGTTACTTATCAGCAGGGTCTGACTGACCATGTTGATTTCATGGCGAATCTGGGTGGTTCTTTCTTAGATTACCCTTTCTTGTCCAGCGCTGGTGTTAGATCAAATGGCAGGGACAGATTTTTGTTGGAAGCTGATGCGAACGTAAACGTTAAGCTGCTTACCGACAACTACTTTGTTGTTCCTTTCGTTTCTGCTGGTTTGGGTGCTTCTATGTACGGCGGAACTTATTTCGCTGCGTACGCACCAGTAGGTACTGGCTTACAATTTAAATTAAGCGAAGATGCTTATCTGACCACTCAGTGGAGATATCATCTGCGTGTTTCAAGTCTTGCTAACTATCATTTCAATTACGTGATTGGTTTTGCTTCTCCAATTACAGATCCTAAGCCTGTAGTTGCTCCAGCACCACCACCTCCACCACCTCCTCCACCTCCTCCTGCTGATACAGATAAGGATGGTATCATTGATGAGAAGGATAAGTGTCCAAGTGTACCTGGTGTTGCTAAGTACGATGGTTGTCCAATCCCTGATACTGATGGTGATGGCATCAATGATGAGAATGATAAGTGTCCAACTGTAAAAGGTCTGGCTAAGTATCAAGGTTGTCCAATTCCTGATACTGATAAGGATGGTATCAATGATGAAGAAGATAAGTGTCCAACTGTTCCAGGTGTAGCTCGTTACCAGGGTTGTCCAATTCCTGATACTGATGGTGATGGTGTAAATGATGAAGAAGACAAGTGTCCAAAAGTACCTGGCGATAAAGATAACTTCGGTTGTCCTAAGATCGAGGCTAGCATTAAGTTGAACAATATCCAGTTCAAGACAGGTAGTGCAGTATTGCTGCCAATCGCCCTGAAAGAACTGAAGAAAGTAAATGATTACCTGAAAGCAAACACAGGCTTCGATGTTGTAGTTGAAGGTCATACTGATAACGTAGGTAAGGCTGCTAACAACAAAGTACTGTCTCAGAAGCGTGCACAGTCAGTTGTAAACTATCTGGTTAAACTGGGTACACCTAAAGAGCGTCTGTCTGCTGTAGGTTACGGTTCTGAACAACCAGTTGCTGATAACAAAACAGCTGCTGGCCGTACTCAGAACAGAAGAGTTGCCTTCAAGATCAAAGGTTAAATAAAAGCACTTCGATAAAAAAAGCGGATGAATTTCATCCGCTTTTTTATTGCAATTAATCGAAGAAACTATTACTTAAAGAATATTCACTTCTCTCTCCAATTCGATACCAAACTTCTCTTGTACAGATGCAATAATAACTTCAGATAGCGCATAAATCTCTTTACCACTTGCAGAACCATAATTGACGAGTACCAATGCTTGTTTGCTATGGCAGCCTGCATCAAGCTTTCTGTAGCCTTTCCAACCGCATTGTTCAATTAACCATCCGGCAGCAATTTTTACTTGACCATTTTCTGCAGGGTAAGCGGGTATCTTCGGAAATTTATCAAGCAATTGCTGATACATTTCTTGCTCAATTACCGGGTTCTTGAAAAAACTCCCAGCGTTACCAATTTGTGCAGGATCTGGCAGTTTACTTTGTCTAATACGAATAACGGCTGCAGCGATATCTTGTATTGTTGGTTGCTGAATACCTGAAGCAGATAATTCCTGCTCAATTGCACCATAGCTGGTATTGAGTTTGGGTATTTTATTTAAGCGAAATGTAACTGATAAAATGATGTATTGCCCTTTGAGTGCTCTTTTGAAAACACTTTCCCGATAACCAAATGCACAGTCTGCATTACTGAAGTTTTGTATGCGCTTTTCCAGAATGTGGTAGGCACTTACTTCTGTGATTAGCTCTTTTACTTCTACGCCGTAAGCGCCAATATTCTGCATCGGTGCTGCGCCTACATTGCCCGGTATTAAACTTAAGTTTTCTAAGCCAGCATAGTTTCGCTCTACACACCAACTTACAAAAGCGTGCCAATTAGTACCGGCATTGGCACGAATATACAAGTGGTGTTCATCCTCACGAATACATTCAATTCCTGTGAGTTCATTCTTTAAAACTGCGCCATCTACATCTTTAGTAAAAAGAATATTACTGCCACCACCAAGAATCAATAACTGATTGCTTGAAGCTACACGCTTATCAGCAAGCAATTCTTCCATTTGACTGATGCTTTGGAATGATGCAAAATATCTGGCATGTGCCGCTATGCGGAAACTATTATAGGGCAGCAAAGCAATATTCTCTTGTAACATAACTACTGCGGATCTATATCAGGAATAATATGCACGCTTCTATATACCTTATGTTGTGACAGTATCAACATTTGTTGCTGTATCATTACTTTGCTCTGTTGTAAAAACTGCGTATCCTTCGGTATTTTTAGTAGTACTTCCCAAATATACTGGTTACGAATACGATTCACCACCGGTTGTGATGGTCCGCTCAGATATTTACCCAGATAAGTATGCAGGCCATTACAGAAATGATGTGCTGCTTCTTCTGCAATATGCTCGTGTTTATTTTTAAATGTTATTCTGATCAATCTTGAGAAAGGCGGATAGAAAAAATGTTGACGACTCTGCAACTCAGTTTGGTACATGGTGTCATATGCATGCTCCTGAACAGCTTTTAATACAGGATGTTGCAGATTGCTGGCCTGAATCAAGACTCGTCCGTCTGCATCTTTTCTGCCTGCACGTCCACTCACTTGTTCCATCAAATGAAACCCACGTTCATTCACCCGAAAATCTGTAAAGCTCAATAAACCGTCTGCATCAATTATTCCTACCAGATTCACATGGGCAAAGTCTAAGCCTTTCACCACCATTTGTGTACCAATCAGGATGTCAATTTTCTGATCCTCAAATTGTCGGATAATCGTATCATGATCATGTTTCCCCTTAACCGTATCATGATCCATTCTCGCTACGCGTGCTTCCGGAAACAATTCCAATACTGCTTCTTCAATTTTTTCTGTACCAAAATTGCGTTGTGCAAAATGATGGCTACCGCAAGCTACACAGGTTTGTATCGGCGGATACGTAGTACCGCAGTAATGACAAGCCAGTTTATGCTTTGCTTTATGGTAGGTGAGTGTTACATCACAATGTTCACATTGCGGTATCCAGCCGCAGGTCTGACAAATTAAATAAGGTGCATAGCCTCTTCTGTTTTGAAAAAGGATGACTTGTTTATGTTGTGCAAGTGTTGTGGCAATTTTTTCTTCCAGTATCGGACTAATCAAGACAGTGCCTGCTTTGCCTTTTAGGTATGGCTTCATATCAACCAGTTCAATTGACGGCAATTCGCCTGAGCCATATCTTTCTGTGAGTGTCACATAACCGTATTTCTGCTGTTCAGCATTAAACCTGCTTTCAATAGAAGGTGTGCCACTACCTAATAGTACTTTGGCTTTGAAGAGATTGGCAAGAAAAATAGCGGCATCTCTCGCCTGATATCTAGGTGCAGGATCTTGTTGTTTAAAAGAAGGATCATGTTCTTCATCAATGATGACAAGCCCAAGTTTACTGAAGGGAAGGAGTGCTGCAGATCGAGCGCCCAGCACAACTTTGAGTTCATTGTTGCATACTTTCTGCCAGATTTCAACCCGCTCGTTATCGTTGAACTTAGAATGATAGATGCCGATATGCCCGCCGAAGTGGGCTTCCAGTCGTCTAATGATTTGTGCAGTTAAAGCAATTTCAGGTAGCATAAACAATACCTGATTTCCTTGCTTTATCTGAGCTTCTATCAGCTGAATATAGATTTGTGTTTTACCGCTGCCGGTGATGCCATGCAATAAGCAAACATCCTTGGTTTGAAAGCAATTGTTTATTTCCTGCTTTGCTTGCTCCTGTGCCGGAGAGAGTGTGTAATTGAGATTGATGTCTGCAGTTGATCTTTGTAATCGGTCAATATTTCTACTCACTACTTTCAAGACCTGCTTATCGATAAGTCCTTTTAATTGTGCACTGTTTGCATTGGCCTTTTTCAATAAGTCAGCTTGTGTTACTTCCTGTTGAGTTTGGTGCAGGTGTAAATACGCAAGCAACAATTCCATTTGTTTGGGTGCCCTGCTCCAATTATTCAGCAGCTCTTCCAGTTTTGACTCGTCTTTATAAGCATCTTGCAATAAGACATATTTTTCTTTCTTCGGTTTGTATCGTTCTTTCAATTCCTCCCAAACATAACAAACGTCTTTCTCTATTAATCGCTTGATCACAGGATACACATGTGTGGCATCAAGCAGATGCTGTACCTCACTTAGTTTGAGTTCACGTTTTAATTCGAGTGCTTCTGTTACGATGTATTCTTCATCAGTAAGTTGATCCGTAGTATAATTACCCCCTTCATTCCAAACCAAAATGCTTTCACTGGATAGTTTCAGGTTGGCAGGTACTGCCGCCTGCATCACCTCACCCTCGCTGCAGAGATAATATCCTGCTATCCATTCCCAGAACTGTAACTGCTGCTGGTGTACAATTGGGCTACTATCCAGCACTTGTATAATCTCTTTAGGTTTAAAGCGTTCCGGTGCCTGGTGGATGATTTTCTTAACAATGCCTGCATACTTTTTCTGCTTGCCTAAGACTACTTCTACACGAACGCCCGGCTGCACCAACTGCTGCAAGTGTGTTGGAACAGCCCATGTATAATTCTTAGGTAAGGCGAGTGGTATGATGACTTCAGCGTACAAAACAGCTATTTGCCCAAAAATACGGCTTAGGCATCAGGATATTTCCGGTATCTGCGTAAACCGGCATCCATTGCAGCATATACTTTGTCTTTTAATAAGCCAATGTCTTGCATCGTATAGCCTTTAACCGAAATTTCATCCAGAAACACTGTTCTGCATTTTCCCGGTGTCATGGCAAATACACTGCTGTAATGCATACGTTCAAGTGTATCGACAAACAAAATAGGTTTGATAGGCGTCTCAGTTTCTATCGCTATACGGAATGCTCCATCATAGAAATCTTTTAAGGGCTGTTCTGTTAAATTGAATGTGCCTTCAGGAAAAAGAAAAATAGAAATATTGTTGTTCAATGCAGATTTCAATGCGCGTACACTTCGGGCACGTTTTTCCGGACTTCTCCGATCTACCAATACAACTGCAGCGCGATAAATCAAACCAAAGACGGGCACTTTAACCATCTCGTATTTACCCAATACCCGATAGGGTTGTTTGATCGCAATAACAATTGGGGGTATGTCCATATAAGAAATATGGTTGGCCACAAAAATGTAGTGCTTAGAGCGATCATGTGGCGCTTCATAAATCTCTTCATGTCTTATACCGATCAGCCAAAACCATATTTGTGCCCACCATTTACAAAAAAAATAAACCAGGTTACCACCCTTGATTTTTCCAAAAGCAATTGCTACAAATACAATGGGTACTACATTCAAAATAGTGAGGCATGCGAAGATGATGCCAGCATAGAGGCTATAAATAGCTTTCAGCAAGGATTTCAGGGCATTCATCTGCCGAACTTATGAAAGTTTGTCTAAACTCAGCAGCTTGTAGAAATAATGTTGTGGCCACTGAAAATGTGGGGTATTGTCCAGGCTAAATAAACCAAATACAGTACTGCCGCTGCCCGACATGGCAGCATAGACTGCACCCTGATCATACAATTGCTGGATGATATTGCCAATTTCGGGATAATGTGCGGCTATGGGTGCTTCAAAATCATTAATGAGTCGGCCACGCCAGGTGTTAGGAGAATCCTGTATAACAGCAGCACAATCATGTATTGGTATGCCTGGTTTGATTTGTTGAAAAGCCCATCCTGTTGGTACATGTATACCGGGGTTTACAACAGCTAAGCGATTATTACTCAGATCAAGTGTAACGGGTTGTAAGTCTTCGCCTCTTCCTTTGCCATGTGCTGGCTGGTTGAGGATGAAGAAGGGACAGTCAGAACCTAATTGCAAAGCATATTGAATAAGCTGGTCTTGATTAAGTTTCAATTGAAAAAGCTCATTGAGTAAACGCAGTGTATTTGCACCATCGGCACTGCCGCCACCCATACCTGCACCCATAGGGATGGTTTTATGCAGGTGTATTGCTACAGCAGGTAATTCAGGAAACTCCGCCTTCAGTAAGTGGTAAGCTTTGACGCAAATATTGTCAGAAGTATTTCCCGCAACTGCAAGTCCTGAGCTGTGTAATGCTACAGTTTCCTCAGCGTTGCTGTTCTCAAGGGGAACTATCTCCAATACATCATGCAAGGGAATAGGATAGAAAACGGTAGAGAGATCATGAAACCCATCAGCTCTTTTCCTGAGAATATTCAGGCCAAGATTGATTTTAGCATTGGGGAAAACCACCATGGTTGGGGTTATTTACGCTTATTGATCTCATCGCGAATCGCGATGGCGCGGATATAGTCTTCCTGCTCTAGTACATCATTCAGCAACTGCTGTAAATCTTCCAGACTCATGCTGTGTAGATCTTCATTGGAAGCACTGGCTGCTGAGGGTTCCTCAACATCACCGAAAGCCTCTTTTTTCTTTTTACCGGTATTGCCGTCTTCCATTAAGATGCCGGCACTTTCCAAAATATGCTCGTAGGTATAAATTGGGCAGCCAAATCTAACAGCCAGGGCAAGTGCATCACTGGTACGGCTGTCGATTTCTACGGTATCATGCTCACTAACACAAACCAGCTTGGAGTAGAAAATACCTTCCTGAAGATCGCTGATGATGATTTCCGTTAATTCAACATTGAACGCGTTCATGAAGTTCTTCATCAGATCATGGGTAAGGGGTCTGCTGGGCTGCATCCGCTCTAGTGCAACAGCAATAGCTTGCGCTTCAAAGCCGCCAATTACGATAGGTAGTCTTCTCAGACCATCTACTTCTCCCAGAACCACCGCGTAGGAATGCGTTTGTGTGATACTATGGCTAAGGGCCACGATTTCCAATTCTAGCTTCTTCATAAACTGGTGCACGAAATTAGTTGAAATTGCCTCAAAAAGAACAGCTGGTTTTTTGACTTTGGCTTTAGTAACTTAGGCATCCTTAATGCCCAATATGAAAAAGTACCTTTTCCTTCTGTTTTCTGTAAACAGCCTATTCCTTGGCGCTCAAAAAAACACAGTTGTAGCCGTTCCAGCGGCTGAAATGCCCATTGCAGGCGTTCAAACCACCATAACCAAAGGCAGTGTTACCATTGCCGGTAAAAAGATTGATTATACAGCGCATACGGGCTACCTGGATTTAGAAAATGATACAGGCAAATTGCTGGCAAAAGTATTTTTTACCTACTACAGAAAAGAAGGGGAGTCGGATGCCAAAAGACCTGTCACTTTTACGTTCAATGGTGGGCCAGGTTCATCTTCCGTATGGCTGCATATGGGCGCTCTGGGGCCAAGAAGGGTTTATTTAAAAGACGATGGTACGGCCACAGCACCTCCTTATGAAGTGATTAGTAATGAATTTTCCTGGCTGGATAAGTCTGATTTGGTATTTATTGATCCAGTTTCAACAGGCTTTAGTCGAGCGGCTAATGGAGAAAGTCCCAAGCAATTCCATGGCTATGTAGAGGATATACAGTCTGTAGGTAGTTTTATCCGTCATTTTTTATCTAGATATGAGCGTTGGGGCTCACCCAAATTTCTGGCTGGAGAAAGTTATGGTACTACAAGAGCAGCTGGTTTATCTAAGTTTTTGCAAGACAGTTACCGTATTTATATCAATGGTATTTTCCTGATTTCACCCGTACTCAATTTCGGAACCAATGATTATTATGTAGGTAATGATTTGCCACGTGCTTTGTATATCCCATCGTATACTGCTGCCGCCTGGTATCATAAAAAATTGGCGCCTGAGTTGCAGGCTGATTTGAAAAAGGCTTTGAAAGAAAGTGAGACATTTGCTTTGGGCGAGTATGCTACTGCTTTGATCAAAGGTGCATGGCTTTCTGATGCAGATAAAGACCGTATTGCCCAGAAGATGAGCTATTATACTGGGTTAAGTAAGGAATATTGTCTTCGTGCAAATCTTCGGGTAGAGGAGAATAGATTTTATAAAGAATTAAGAAGGGGAGATGGCTTAACAGTAGGCCGTTTGGATGCCAGATTTGTGGGAAGAGATTTGGATGATGCCGGTGAATTGGTGAGCTATGATCCTTCATTCACCAATATTGACGGTCCGTTTACTTCTGCGATGAACGACTATTTTCAGAAAGAATTGAAATTCAAGGAAACCAAACCTTATAATATTTTCGGAAGCGTGTACCCTTGGAATTACAATAATGTACAAAATCAATACCTGAATGTAGCTGAGAGCCTGCGTGATGCAATGGCCAAAAACCCTGCTTTGAAAGTGTATGTTGGGTCAGGATATTATGATTTTGCTACACCTTATTTTACTGCACAATATGATGTAGCACATATGTTTCTGAGGCCGGAAGCGCAAAAAAACATCCGGCACTATTTTTATGAGTCAGGACATATGTACTATATCCATAAACCATCTATGATTCAGTTTAAAGCAGATGTAGACAATTTCTTCGACTGGTGTCTTAAATAGTTATCAAAATACGGACTGGCTTTTATAAAGCAGCACGAATAACGTAACTTGTATCTGTATCGTTAATCCTGCCATACCTATGCAAGAACCTGCTGCTATTGATAAATTAGTTGCGCTTATTAACCATCTGCCCGCTGCAATCTATCATTGTGCCATTCAAGGCGATAGACTTGTTTTGGATTTTATCAGCGAAGGATTTTCTGATATTACAGGTTATCCTGTACATGAAGTGATGGAAAAGCGTGTGGAAGTTTACCGGCAACTGGTGCATCCAGACGATTTGCCTCAGCTGATTGCCACCATCAAACAAGGGATACAGCATAAAACAGATTTTGCAGCCAGTTACCGAATCAAGCATCAGACAGGTACCATTAAATGGGTTAGAGAAAATGGGCGTATCTATACTGATGCTTCTGGCGATAGTCATCTGATGGGTTATGTGTTCGATATCAGTACTGAACACGCAGCTGCTGAACGTTTAGAAGCCAATAGGCAGGAGCTGGACTTATTGTCTCGCGTAGCCAGAAATACCAGTGATTCAATCATTATTGCAGATACAGCGGGTTGCATCGTTTGGGTGAATCAGGCTTTTGAACGCATATCAGGTTATTCCAGTGATGCTGTTATAGGAAAACGTCTTGGTTACTCATTAGAAGATCATTCAGTAAATCAATCCGTAAAACAACAATTAGAAACTGCACTTCAGCAAGCAGTTCCTTTTCATGTTGAAACACAAAGTCTTACTGCATCTGGAAACAAGATATGGCTGGAAGTAGCCATGCAACCTTTGTGGGACGATTCGAATTCGCATATAGGATTTCTGCTTGTTGAGAATGATATTACCGCTCGCAAGCAAGCAGAAGCTGAATTGGCAGAGCAGGAAGCGAGATACAGGATGTTGTTCAGCAATAGTATTGATGGCATTGTCTTGCTAAGTGAAAGCCTGGAAATTTCTGATGCGAATGAAGCTGCTTGTCGCTTATTGCAGTATGATTCCGGCACCTTGATAGGTAAGCAGCAGTCGCATATAATTGACACAGCTGATGAACGTTTTCGTTTTTTCACCGAAGAATTGGAAGATGATGGAAAAGCGGGTGCAGAATTATATTTCCTCAGTGCTGAAGGGAAAACAATAGAAGTGGATCTTACTGCGTCAAAATTTTATGATGCTGATGGTGCACTTCATTATGTGTACATTTTCAGGGATATCACTACTCGTAAGCAGGAGCAGGTTAAAATGGAGCAGCTTTTGCGCCGCTTATCTTTAGCTACAGGCTCTTCGGGTACCGGAATCTGGGAAGTAGATGTGCAAACTGGCGCTATTGTTTGGGATGATATGATGTATGTGATATTTGGTTATCCTTCATATTCCCCAATACCTGCGTTTAGTATTTGGAAACAGGCCATGCATCCGGAAGATGCTAACCTGATGATGACTGTTATTGGTGCTTTGGTAAGCGGAGAAAAGGAAGTTGATAAAGCTTCTTTCCGCATACGCAGGCCTGATGGTGAAATTCGTTATCTGGATTCTAACGCGATCGTACAGCATGATAGCAAAGGCCAGGTTCAAAAGCTGATTGGTACAGTCAGGGATGTTACTGAGAGCGTGGCATCTGCGCAGAAAATTAAACAACAGTATACGGCTTTGCGTGAAATTGCCTTTGCTCAATCGCATGAAGTGCGCAGACATGCGGCCAATATTATTTCAGTGATTGAATTATTGCAGTTAGATCCTGCTTCTTTAAAAGATGCAGATATGATTCATATGCTACAACATAGTGCTACTGAAATGGATAAGCAGATCAGACTGGTAGTAAGTAAGATCAATCAACTAGAAAAAGAACAGGAAGGCTAAACTTACTTGGCAATTACGCCTACTGTAAGTGAGGCAATAATTTTTTTAATACGCTGATCCAATTTTCTCAGCAATTCTTCATGTCGCTGGAGTACTGCTTCTTTTTGTTCCATTTTTTGTTTCATAAATGGGTCTCCCTTTCGGTAGCCTTTGTATACCGCAGTTGCATCAAATTTTTGTCCAGCCTTAATTAAAGAAAGTTCATTGATTTGATAGCGCATCCGGTCATTGATCATGGTTATGGTGATGGTAAAGCCCCCATCTACAGAGCGATAATCTCCTTGCTCGGGATCAACACGAACAATACCATTGATAATGGTTGTGCCGCCAATAAGCGTTGATTTGCTGGATTGAAGTTTCCAGGTACTTTGATTGGCAACTACCCATTTCCCCAGATTCGCCTCAGCCATGGACTGATTAATGCTATCTCCAAACAAAATGATGTCTTCATAGTGCAAAACATCGTCTTTCATCGGCATCTCCAGCTTTTGCGCATGTAGTAGTAATTGGCTGAAGCCGAATATCAGGCTAAAAGCGAGTTTCATCAAAAAAGGGCTTGCTGGGTATGATCGCATCTTGGGTTTTACTTAATTTGTGGTAGTCAGGTAATGCACTGCTGCAAAGGATGCAGCAGTTATCAATCTCTAATATTAAAGATATGAAACAAATAGTTTTAGCAATACTGCTCTTCGTTGCTTTTCAGTCCTGCGAAATCATTGGTACGGAGCGAATCAAAGGCAATGGCAATATTGTGTCTGTAGACAGAACAATGGAAGATATCTCTAAGATCAAGCTTGCAGGGAGCTATGAGGTTGAGATTACTCAGGGCAGTACACCTGCTTTGCGCATTGAGACGGATGAGAATATCATTCCTTTGATTAAAACTGAAACTTCTGAAGGCTGGTTAAGTATCAAAACAAAAAAGAATATTCGTATCAGTACTACCAATCAAATCAAAGTATATCTCACCGTAACCAAATTAGAGGCTGTACATGTTGCAGGTAGTGGCAATATAACTGGCAAGGGCAAGTTTACGAAAGGGGATAAGCTTTCGCTGAAAATTGCCGGCGCTGGTTCATTAACCTTAGATGTGAATACACCTGAAATCAAAACGGACATTGCGGGAAGTGGCTCTGTTTATCTAAGTGGAGAAACCCGCAAGCAGGATATTGATATTGCTGGATCAGGGGATTATGTTGCCGAGCAGCTACAGTCCGAATCAGCTAAAATTGATATTGCCGGATCTGGTGATGTCAAGATTTTTGCTGATGATCAAATCAATATACACATCGCCGGTAGTGGCAATGTGTATTATAAAGGCAAAGCCTCTGTCAATCAGAAAATTCTTGGCGGTGGTAAAATAGTACGGCTCGACTAACTGCTATAGCAAGCGATACACAGGATAGCGTAAGTGTGCAGGCTCATAATAAGGTGAGTTCTTGTACACGAAATCCAATTGTGCATTTGCGTTTGCTGCGAACTTAGGATCAGCTTGTTTCTTTTCTTCCAGTTGTTTTCTGAGGTCTGGATTTTTGTTTAGCCAATCTGCTGCTACATCTTCCCATCTGTAAGCACTATACCCTTCTTTTTGTTGGAGTATGGCATCAAAGAAATTCCAGCTGAAATAACTATCATCCATAGTTGGTTCCAAGACTTCCACCAAAAAGCGATCTGCTCTCTGCCCTGTAGGAATTAGGTAATCGCCTTTTAGAAAGCGGATGCTTTGCTTAGAGCTGCTCAGCTTTACATCGCCCTGGCGATAATGCTTTTCAAATACACGGGTTGCAGTTTTATATTCTTCAATACGATAGGCTTCAACAGTTATAGTGGTGTCTTTTTCCAATCGCTTCATTTCAACTTTATTCAGTTTTAGTAAATCAATTACTGCATGCCAGCCTTGTGGAATTATATAAGCTTTTGGCTTGTTCACAGGCTTGATGCCGTTGAAGTAATTGAAAAACTTTACCTGTTTGTCAAAAGGCTGAGCGTGGTCATAAAACAATCTGTCCATACCCGTTACCGCACTAGGTTTTCTACCCGCTTGATAGCCCAGAAAACGAATAAAATCATGGCGCGTGGTATCTTTCTGCCAGCTTGCAAGAAAGCTGTTTTGTGCCTTCACTGTTTCTATAGATGCAGCTCTTTTTGCTTTGATACTTGTTGCATGTTTAGCACCTTCTTCAATCATGGTTTGCATGAGCGCATAGGTTGCTTTTACGCGTTGGGGGAAGGGCTTTAGCATATGTGTTTCGGGTACAAAACCCATGGTTTGAAACAGCGCCGCATATCCACTACTATATCTTGGCGCATCATAAAATGCATCCCAACCTCTGTCTGGATTGGCGCCAAAAAAGCTCACATAAGGGCACATGGGCCATTGTTTGGCTTCCATGCTTTTGTACAAACCAGGTTCAAATACATTATGCAAAAACTCCCCGATTGGGCCGCCCAGCTTGTTGTGCTGCGTAGTCAAGAGCGTCATGGTATGTTGGTAGTCTGCACCATCGCTTACATGGTTGTCCATGAAAAGATCAGGGTTCATGTAATGAAATATTTCAGCGAATGATTTTGCATTACGAGAGTCTGATTTAATGAAATCTCTGTTAAGGTCCAGATTCTGGGCATTACCCCTGAATCCATAGCTCAGCGGGCCATCTTGATTCACACGTGAAAAACTGTTTCGGTTGAGTGAACCGCCAATATTGTAAATGGGTATAATACCGATTGCAAGGTTATCCGGCATATTCAGCTTACCAGTTACCAGGTCTCGTAAGAGTAGCATGCTTGCATCAATACCGTCTGGTTCGCCCGGGTGAATACCATTGTTGATGAGTAACACAACCTTACCCGCCTTGTGCCATGCCGCGGGGTCTTGTGTTTTCCCCTTACTATATAAGACCAAATGCAAAGGGTAGCCAGCATCAGTATTACCAAAGGTTTTGATCACAATATTGGGGAATGCTTTTGACAGGTCTTGATACCATTGAATGGTTTGTGAATAGGTAGCGGTTTCCCTGCCGCCCGTGTTTTCAAAAACTGTGTTGTGCTTTTGAGCAATCATGCTCATTGACAGTAACAGAAATGGCAGGAATATTATTTTTTTCATTACTTTAAGCTTAATTTGGGGAACAATTTAACGATGGAAAGTCATAACCGGATATTATTGGTAGAAGACGAAAAGATTTTTAATGAGGTGGTCAAATCCCAGCTCACTAAAAACGGCTTCAATGTAGACAGTGTCCTCAATGCAGAAGAGGGAGAACAACTTTTCAAAAAGCATAAGTACGACTTGGTACTGCTGGACATTTACCTTCCCGGAGAAAATGGGTTTCAGCTTTGCAAGAAATTCCGAGATATCAATCCGGCTGTACCCATACTGATGTTTTCTTCACAAGGTGATGTAAACCATAAATTGGACGCTTTTAGTCTTGGAGCTGATGATTATATCGTAAAACCCTTCCACATTAATGAATTGATTGCACGAATGAAAGTGTTTATCAAACGTTCATTGAGTGCTGTGCAAGAAAACGAAATTGAACAATTAGAAGTAGAGGATCTCTCTATCGACCTAAAGCATAAAATCGTGAAAAGGGCAGGTGCAGAAATTGCACTTACTGCAAAGGAGTTTGGTTTGTTGGTTTTATTGGCGAAGAACAACGGTGCAGTTGTATCAAAGCAGGAGATACTGGAAAAAGTATGGGACCTCAGTTTTGATACCGGTACCAATTCTATAGAAGTATACATCAATTTCCTACGGAATAAGATTGATAAGCCTTTTGAACACAAGCTCATTCATACCAAGCCGGGCTTTGGCTATTTTCTGAAAAAGAAAGAGGCATAAAAAAACCGACCAATTGGCCGGTTGAATATGTTTATCAACAATTTGACTTGATTAAGCAGTTTTCTTCGCGAGCTTGCTCTTCAGATTGGCTGCTTTATTCTTGTGGATGATACCACGCTTAGCCAACTTGTCGATCATGGATACCACGGTAGGCAGTTGCTCACCGTATGCATTACCGTCAGTCGTAGCTTTCAGGTCACGAATGGCATTACGAGTAGTTTTGCCATAGTAACGGTTACGGTCACGACGCTTGGCAGCTTGTCTGGTATCTTTTTTGGTAGCCTTATGGTTTGCCATGTTCTAATTTTTCAGGACGGCAAAGGTAAGGGCAAAAGCCATATCGGCAAAATCCTGAGCTAAAAAAGTGGAAAAATCCGTCTCAACCCGGTATCTGGCAGCTAAATTGGCTCAAAATCAAGAAATAGCCCCAGTAAATGCGCAAAAAGGATTGTTCAAACAGACCGGCTATAATTATCCCGAAATGTCGAAAAACATACACAATCAGGCCATTTTTGGCTGAATTTCGAGCCTGATTTTCACCGATATTTGCCACCATTTTAAGAATCAGCCGAACAATCTTTGCCGCATGAAGGACTTCTCCTACATCACCAACTCGCATCCGTCGTTTATTGAAAATTTGTACCAGGACTTTGTCAAGGACCCCGCCAGTGTGGATCCAGACCTGAAAAAATTCTTTGAAGGCTTCGATTTTGCGGTATCCAGTGGTGCTGCAAGTTCGGGTACTGCTGCGCCTTCAGGCGATACAGCAGCCATTGCCAAAGAGTTCAGTGTGTATCAGTTGATTGAAGCGTATCGCAAAAAAGCACATTTGATCGCGAATACCAATCCTATCCGTCCGCGTAAAGACAGACAGGCAAATTTGGAGCTCAAGTATTTTGGTTTGAGTGATGCTGATTTGAATACAAGCTTTCAAGCCGGACAATACATCGGCATGCCAGGTGCCAGTCTGAAGTCGATTATTGCAAGGCTGAAAAAAATATATGCATCCACTGTAGCTATTGAAACTAGTTATATCAATAATCCGGAGCGTGCAGCCTGGTTGCAGGAAGCAGTAGAAGAAAAACTCTGGCAGCCTGTTTCGCTAGAACAGAAGCGTAGAATTCTGGAAAAATTGAATCAGGGTGTTTTGTTCGAAAAATTCTTGCACACCAAATACATTGGTCAGAAAAGATTTTCACTGGAAGGCGGTGAAACCATGATTCCTGCGCTGGATGCAATCATTAATACAGCTGCAAGCAGCGAGGTGAAAGAAGTGGTGATTGGTATGGCACACCGCGGCCGTTTAAATGTGCTGGCGAATATCATGGGTAAAACCTATGAGCAAATCTTCAGCGAGTTTGAAGCAACTGCAGTACCTGATACTACGATGGGTAGCGGTGATGTGAAATACCACATGGGTTACAGTGCTGAAGTAATTACGCCGGAAGGAAAAGATATTTACCTCAAGCTTACACCTAACCCTTCGCATTTGGAAGCAGTTGATCCTGTTGTGGTGGGATTTGCACGTGCCAAGGCTGATGTGCTATACGATAGCAATTTTGATCAAGTATTACCCATCCTGATTCACGGTGATGCTTCAATCGCCGGTCAGGGTATAGTCTATGAAGTATTACAAATGAGCCACCTGCGTGGATATTATACTGGTGGTACCATGCATCTGGTGATCAATAACCAGATTGGTTTTACTACTGATTTCGATGATGCGCGAAGTGCAGATTATTGTACTTCACTCGCTGCTATGATTCAGGCACCAGTTTTACACGTGAATGGAGATGATGCAGAAGCAATGGTGAAAGCGGTGCAGATTGCAACGGAGTATCGTCAGAAATTCAATGCAGATATTTTCATCGATATGTTGTGCTACCGTCGCCATGGACATAACGAAGGCGATGATCCAAAGTACACACAGCCTCAGCTGTACAGCATGATTGATCAGCACCAGAATCCCAGAGAAGTGTATACACAGTATCTGTTGGAGAATGGTGAACCTGCTGCCAGAGAACTGGCCAAAGAAATGGAAAAGAAATTCTGGTCTGATTTGCAAGAGCGCTTGGATGAGGTGAAGCAAAATCCATTGCCATATCATTACCAACAGCCGGAATTGTGGTGGAAGAGTTTGCGTAAAGCAAAGCCGGAAGATTTTCTGCGTTCACCAGAAACAGGCATTGGTAAGGATAGAGTAGAACAGTTGTTCCGTGGTATGATGCAGTGGCCGGAAGGTTTCAAACCTTTGAAGAAAGTTGAGAAGCTGGTGCAGGATAAAGTGAAGTTGTATGAAAGTGAACAGAAGATCGACTGGGCAACAGCTGAGTTAATGGCTTACGGTTCTTTCCTTGTAGAAGGAAAGATCGTGCGTATGAGCGGACAAGACGTGCAACGTGGTACATTCTCTCACCGTCATGCCGTGATTCGTGATGAACAAACCAACAAAGGGCACAATCGTCTGAATCATTTTACAGAAGATCAAGCCAAGTTTAGAATTTATAACTCATTGTTGAGTGAATATGGTGTATTGGGTTTTGAATATGGTTATGCCATGGCAAACCCTAACGCATTGGTGATTTGGGAAGCACAGTTTGGTGATTTCTCCAACGGTGCACAAACCATGATTGATCAGTTCATTGCTGCTGGTGAACAAAAATGGCAGCGTATGAATGGGGTAGTGATGTTATTGCCACATGGTTATGAAGGCCAGGGTCCGGAACATAGTTCTGCGCGTCTGGAGCGTTTCCTTCAATTGTGTGCAGAACTGAATATGGTTGTCACCAATATTACTACTGCGGCTAACTTATTCCATGCATTACGCAGACAATTGGTGTGGGATTTCCGAAAGCCTTTGATCAATTTCTCGCCAAAAGCCAACCTGCGTCATCCGGGTAGTTATAGTCCGGTAGAAGAGTTTGTATCCGGACAGTTCCGCGAAGTAATTGATGATGCAGCTGCTGACGCTTCAGAAGTGAAGAAAGTATTGTTCTGCTCTGGTAAACTCTATTTTGAACTGGCGGAGAAAAAGCAGAAAGACAATCGTACAGATGTGGCTGTTGTGCGTGTAGAGCAATTGTATCCACTTCCAGAAAATCAATTATTAGAATTGTACAGAAAATACAGTAAAGCCACTTGGTTCTGGGTACAGGAAGAGCCACTGAACATGGGTGCTGCATCATTCCTGCAAATGAATCTGAAGAGCATTAACTATGGTGTGATCAGCCGTAACGCAAGTGCAGCTACTGCAACCGGTTATGCCAAAGTACATGCGAAAGAGCAAAATGAAATTATTGAAACAGCATTCAGCATTTAATAGCCATCTGAAACAAACGCATTATGATAGAGATTAAAGTTCCAACCGTAGGTGAATCAATCAATGAAGTAACCCTGTTGAAGTGGGTGAAGAAAGATGGGGAGTGGGTAGAGCGTGATGAAGTGATTGCAGAACTAGAAAGTGAAAAAGCCACTTTTGAAGTGAATGCTGAGAAAGCCGGTATTCTGAAGACCAATGGTCAAGAAGGTGATACATTGAATATTGGCGATTTACTCGCAAGTATTGACGAAACAGCCGAGCGTCCTGCTGCTGCAGCAGCACCTGCGCCGGAAGCACCTAAGGCTGCAGCACCTGCTGCTAGTCAGGCTCCTGTAACTGCGGTGAGTAATGATATCAAAGCAACACCTGTTGCTTCAGCAATCATCGCAGATAAGAAAGTAGATCCTTCTAGCATTACGCCTTCCGGTGTTGGTGGAAAGATCATGAAGCATGATGTATTGGAAGCTTTGAATAATCCCGGTAAAAAAGCTTTTGAAGGTCAGACACTGTTCAGCCGCAATGCACGCAAAGAGAAGATGAGCAATTTGCGTAAGACGATTAGTCGCCGCTTGGTGGAAGCCAAAAATACGACTGCCATGCTCACCACATTTAATGAGGTGGATATGACACGTATTATGGAACTGCGTAAAGTGCATAAGGATAAATTCAAAGAAGCACACGGCGTAAACCTTGGCTTCATGAGTTTCTTCGCCAAAGCTTGTGCGATTGCATTGAACGAATGGCCTGCAGTGAATGCTTATATCGATGGCGATTCATTGATTTATCATGATTATGCGGATATCAGCATCGCAGTTAGTACACCAAGAGGTTTGACTGTACCAGTGATTCGTAATGTTGAGAGCCTGAGCATGGCGGATATCGAGAAGAAAGTATTGGAACTGGCGGGTAAGGCAAGAGACAATAAATTAACGACTGAAGATTTAACCGGCGGTACATTCACGATTACCAATGGCGGTGTGTTTGGTAGCTTGATGAGTACGCCAATCATCAATATTCCGCAGAGTGCCATTCTGGGTATGCATAAGATTCAGGAGCGCCCAATGGCCGTGAATGGTAAAGTAGAGATTCGCCCGATGATGTATCTGGCATTGAGCTATGATCACCGCATCATTGATGGACGTGAGAGTGTAAGCTTCCTCGTTCGCGTAAAAGAATTACTGGAAAATCCTGAGCTTTTACTGGTAGGTAAGGATCCGGTGAAACTCTTGTTAGAACTCTAATCCAAATGAATACAGTCTCCTTCGGGAGACTTTTTTATTTGATACCTTGGCAGCATGAAAGCAAGGCTGGATAATTATATTCAAATGGCTTTAGCGCTTATTGAGCGTTATGATGGCGCTACGCCTTTGTCGGCTTTCTTGAAACAATACTACGCACAAAACAAAAAGCATGGCTCAAGAGATCGAAAGCTGATCAGCCATCTTGTGTATACTTATTATCGTTTGGGTAACTATGCTGCTACAAATCAACAGCAAAGACTGCTCATTGCTTTATACTTGTGTGAGCCTGCAGATAGTCAATGGTCGGTATGCCTACCCGAAGCTTGGCAGCAAATGATGCAAGCATCTCTAGATGAGAAGTGCAGTTATCTACAGACACAAGCCCTACCTATTACACCTGCAGCTATTTTTCCATGGATAGATGCCTTATCTGAAGGAATAGAAAAGGAAGCATTTGTGTGGCAACACCTACAGCAGCCTGATTTGTTTTTACGTGTGCGTCCGGGTAGGATGAAGAAAGTAGTTGAAGCACTGAATACTAACACAATCGCATTTGAAGCCGAGGGTAATTGTTTACGTGTGGCGAATGGTACCAAAATAGATCAGTTATTGACCATTAATAAAGATGTGGTGGTGCAAGACAGGAGCTCTCAGCAGGTGGCGAATTTGTTCAGTTATTTTCAGGAAGCGACTATCAAAAAAGTGTGGGATTGCTGTGCTGCCAGTGGGGGGAAGTCTATTTTATTAATGGATAATTTACCGGGCATACAGCTTTCTGTTTCTGATATACGCGCTACGATTTTACACAATCTTCGTCAGCGTTTTGCAGAAGCTGGTATTGCGCAGTTTCAATCTTTTCTGGCAGACTTATCACAACCTTTGCCAGTAAAGCAGCAATATGATGCGATCATCTGTGATGTGCCTTGTAGTGGTAGTGGTACCTGGGGCAGAACGCCGGAACAACTCAGTTTTTTTGATACACAAGAAATTAGTCGATATGCGCAACTACAAGCAACTATTGCGGGTAATGCTATCCCACATTTGAAGCAGGGGGGGTATTTACTCTATATTACTTGCTCTGTGTTTGCAGCGGAAAATGAAATGAATGTTAATAAGCTTGCAGAACAGCATTCCTTAAAATTAATAACACTCGAAGTGTTTACTGGCTATCAGTACAAAGCGGATACAATGTTTGCAGCTTTGCTACAAAAAGCTTAAGCGTTTAAATATTCCTGAAATAAATCAATGTATTGGCTTGCATGATAACCATCCATCAATGCATGGTGTGCATGTACCGACATAGGCATGGTGCGTTTGCTATTCTCTTCAGTCATTTTACCAAAAGAGATTTTGGGAATAGACTCTTTGAAGCTGAAGCTTCTCGCATGAGATAAGCTCGTGAACTTGATCCATGGAATAGAGGAATAGTGAATCACATTCTCATTCGAATTTGCTGGCACCAATCCAGTAGAAGCTTGCACACGTGCTACTTCTTTCGAAGCTGCATCCAAAAATGTAGGAAAGTCTGCATGATAGTCGATATACGAAAAACCGAATGTGCCATCGGGGCGATTGATGGTGGGCGATGCATGTACAGTATCATATACAATCACTTGGTCTCCGTCAATTCGATAACGAAAATGCTCTACTGCATTCGCAGCTTTCAATGATTGGTATAAATAATAGAGGAAAAAAGAAATGCCTTGCGCTTTTGCATTAGCGTATGCTTTGGTCACATCTACGTCAACAGTAATACCAAAGAATGGCTCATCGAATTGTTTGAAAAAAAAGAACTGGTCTTTCCGCTCCCAGCGTTCAAGGTCTAAGTAATGTTTCATATGCCCAGCAATGGAAGGATTTCAGTAATGGTATTCACTTGATGATAACGTGGGTTATCAATATCAACTTCTGCTGTTTCCAATGCCCAGGTAGTATGATAGGGTACATGTATGCCATAGCCGCCCAATTCTAACACAGGAAGTACATCGGATTTAACTGAATTGCCAATCATCATGAATTCACTTGCTTGTATATCAAGATGCTTGATTAGCTTTTTGTAATCTGATTCGGCTTTTTCAGACATAATCTCAATATGATGGAAATAATGTTCTAGTCCTGATTTCATCAACTTTCTTTCTTGATCCAATAAATCACCTTTGGTAGCAACTACTAGTTTGTACTTACCTTGTAATGCTTGCAAGATTGTTTCTACGCCATCTAGTAATTCAATCGGGCGATTGATCATTTCCTGACCAAGTTCGATGATGGTTTCAATCGTATCAAGAGAAATCTTCTTTTCAGAAACTTCCAAAGCTGTCTCAATCATTGATAGCATAAAACCCTTGATGCCATAGCCATATAAAGGCAAGTTTTTGATCTCGTTTTTCAGCAAAGCTTTTTCTACGCTGTGGTGGGGTAGAAAATTCTCTAACAAGCCGGCAAACTTTTCTTCTGTTTCGCGGAAATAAGGTTCGTTTACCCAAAGGGTATCGTCTGCATCAAATGCAATGACTTTGATGTGTTGCATGTGCCAAATGTAGGAAAATACGGCCTAGGATTGTTTGAGGCTGCCGTATTGAATCACGCCACCACCAATCACATCATCTCCATCATAGAATACAGCACTCTGGCCAGGCGCAATACTTTTTACATTTTCGTAAAAGCGTACACGCACACCGTTATTGTCTGTGTAGAGATTACTGATCGCACCACCATCCTTGTAGCGAATCTTGGTAATGGCTTCCATGCCATCGGTGATGCCATCGTATTTAATCCAATTAATCTTGGTTACCAGCATTTCATTCTGCGCCAGATCTTCTTCATCACCTAGTACAACCGTATTTGTATCCGGGTTGATGGCTGTTACATATGCCGGTTTACCCAATGCAATATCCAATCCCTTACGCTGGCCAATGGTATAGAAAGGGTAGCCCTTATGCTGACCTAATTTCTTACCTGTTTTATCTACAAACCAACCACCAGCTACTTGTTCTTCTAAACCATCTACGCGTCTTTTCAAAAAGCCGCGATAGTCATTATCAGGCACAAAGCAGATTTCATAACTCTCGCTTTTTTTGGCTAATTCAGGATAGCCCATATCGAGTGCCATCTGGCGTATCTGCGTTTTGTGGTATTTGCCCAAAGGCATGATGGTTCTACTCAATAAATCTTGTTGCAAGCCCCATAACACATAGCTCTGGTCCTTGGTAGCATCCAATCCTTTGCTAATGTAAAACCGACCATTATCATGCTGTGCAACGGAAGCGTAATGTCCAGTAGCAATAAAATCACAACCCAAAGCATCGGCACGTTTGAGTAATGCACGCCACTTGATATGCGTGTTGCACATCACACAAGGGTTGGGTGTTCTTCCCGCCAGGTATTCATCCACAAAATTCTCAATCACAAAATCACCAAACTCTTCACGGATGTCTAAAATGAAATGCGGAAAGCCATGTTGTACTGCTGCCATGCGTGCATCGTTGAAACTATCCACGTTACAACAGCCAGTTTCTTTCTTGCTGGTTCCGCCACCACTGGTAGCATAATCCCATGTTTTCATGGTGATGCCCACCACCTCATAACCTTCATGATGTAACATGAGTGCCGTAACGGTACTATCAATACCGCCACTCATCGCTACCAGCACTTTTCCTTTACGGCTCATGTTGAATGAATTTCGGGCAAAATTAGCACAAGGGCGGGGAATTCCGTTTTCAGCCAAATGGCACAAAGTGCCGAAAATCTTACGAAAAGCGAAATTTAGACGTCTACAGCCACCAATTTGAAGGTATTACTCCAGCCATCGTACACAAAACTGCAGAAGCGCAAAACATCTCTGCCAATGATGCCATCATAAGGTGAATTGGCATAATTGCCTTCAACTACATCAATAGGTAATGCTTTATCCTGAAAGATGGGAATGTATAAAATGGTGCGATAAATCTTCAATGCGTGGAGTCCGCCAACACCATCTACTGTGGCGTCATCCTTATAGGGACTGAGTTTCAGCTGACGAATAAAATGTTGGTCAAGGCCAGAAACATTTGAGCCGGTATCAATCAACAATTTCACTTTACAGTAAGTATTGATCGCATTGAAGTTTTTCGTGCTCAGAAAAGAGTCCTCATCTGTATGCACTTCTGCTTCAACGATAGGGCCGTGATCCTGTAAAGTGGGTATAGTTAATTGTAATCCGTGCATATATCTAATTTACGGAGAGATATTCATAACTCATTGATTTTTAATTGTTCATGTAATTGATTGTAATATCTCAACAAAATCCACAGGCTGATTTATTCAATTCTTGGTTCAATGATGAATTTTCTTAATTTCCATCTCCTTATTATTGACAACTATTTACAGTATTAAAAAAGATGTACGTATGATCAAATTACAAGTGATTGGCAACCTCGGAAAAGACGCCATTGTAAACAATGTAAACGGCAAAAATGTGATCAATTTCAATGTGGCACATACAGAGCGATACAGAGATGCACAAGGCAATCAAAAAGATAGAACAACCTGGGTGGAATGTGCTTATTGGACAGAGCGCACAGGTATTGCGCCATACCTGAAGAAAGGTACTCAAGTATATCTGGAAGGAACACCTGATGTGCGTACCTATACAACACAGGATGGACGTAATAGTGCTTCACTCACTGTACGTATTCTGAATATCCAATTGCTGGGTAGCAGATCAGGTGGTGAAAATACCGGTGGTGGTTATAACGCAGGTTCAGGTGGTTACAGCAGTAACAACAATTACAACAGTGGCAGCAATAATAATTATGCTTCAGCGCCAGCGCCTGCTGCATCAGATATCACAGAGCCGTTAGACGATCTTCCATTCTAATCAATGGTTAGTAAGCAAGGTCCCGCAAATGCGGGACTTTTTTATTTTACCTTCGACAGCAATATTTATTGACAGATGAAGACACAGGAAGTGATGCGGTCTTATGCGCAACTCAAAGATTTTGCGCAAGCAATATTCAGGTCTATAGGATGCATTGAAGCAGATGCATCATTAGCTGCTGATGCTTTGGTTGCAGCTGACTTGCGCGGTATAGATAGTCACGGCGTAGCCAGATTAAGCGGTTATGTTCGTTTGTGGGAGAATAAACGTGTAAATCCGAAACCGAATATTCGAATCATTCATGAAACACCTTCTACAGCCGTGGTGGATGGTGATGCTGGATTGGGTTTGGTAGTAGCACCCAAAGCCATGCAAATTGCTATTGATAAAGCAAAGCAAGTAGGCACTGGTTGGGTGAGTGTGCAAAACAGCAATCATTTTGGTATTGCCGGTTATCACGCCATGATGGCTTTGGCGCAGGATATGATTGGTATGGCCATGACCAATGCCAGTGCATTGGTAGCACCAACATTTTCAACAGAAAGAATGTTGGGCACTAACCCAATTGCGGTTGCGATACCTGCAGGTGAGCAACCAGCATTTGTGGCAGATTTTGCTACCACTACTGCTGCCAATGGCAAGCTGGAGATTTTGCAACGTAAAAATGCAGCAGCACCGCTTGGTTGGGTGCAGGATAAAGAAGGTGAGCCAAGTACCGATGCGAATATCCTGAAGCAGCAAGGTGCATTGTTGCCCCTTGGTTCAGATCGAGAACATGGTAGCCATAAAGGTTATGCTTTAGGCAGTATTGTAGATATTTTCTCAGCCGTATTAAGCGGCGCCAGCTACGGGCCTTGGGCACCGCCTTTTCCTGCATATGTGCCTATGCCGGAAAATATGCCGGGTAAGGGCTTGGGCCATTTCTTTGGGGCTATGCGTATTGATGCATTCAGACCAGCTGCTGATTTCAAACAGCATATGGACAACTGGATTCAGCGATTCCGTAATGCCAAACCTGCAGCAGGTGAGGAAAGGGTATTGATACCCGGCGATCCTGAAAGAGAGATCGCAGCAATCAGAATGGAAGCCGGAATACCGCTGGTGGAATCTGTGGCCAAAGATTTGACTGAATTAGGACAAAAATTCGGTATCGACTTTTAACTTCGCTGCCGCTTGCCATTCACTATTTAATCGGAATGTATGAAAATCATGAAGTTTGGCGGTACCAGTGTTGGTAAGCCGGAGAGAATGCATCAGGTAGCATCTTTAATTACCAGAGATGCAGTCCCCAAGATTGTTGTGTTGAGTGCACTGAGTGGCACTACCAATGCTTTGGTGGATATCAGCAATAGTTTAAGCAATAGCGATCGTGCTGCTGCCAAACAAAAGATTGATGCATTAGAAGCACATTACAGAAACTTTATTCCATCGCTAGTTCAGCAGGAAGCGATGCGTTCGAAGGCAAATGCAATTGTGAGTGAGCATTTCGAGTTTCTGAACATCATCCTTAAAATTTCTTTCAGCGAAGCACTGAATAAAGATATTCTTGCACAAGGTGAATTGATGAGTACCAAACTCTTTAGTGTATATCTCGAAGAGATTGGCGTGGAGCATGTTTTGTTACCTGCTCTAGAATTCATGAGCATCGATCAGTATGAAGAACCTCAACTACAGCAAATCAGGTTGAAGCTGACGGAGTTGCTGAAGCAAAACAGCCAGATCAAGATGTTCATCACACAAGGCTATATCTGTAGAAACGCCCGTGGTGAAGTAGATAATCTAAAACGTGGTGGTAGTGATTATACCGCTTCATTGGTTGCAGCTGCTGTTAATGCGGATGTATGTGAAATCTGGACAGATATTGATGGTATGCACAACAACGATCCGCGTATCGTTGATAAGACCGTACCTGTTGAACAATTGAGTTTTGATGAAGCAGCAGAGTTGGCTTATTTCGGTGCAAAAATTTTGCACCCTACATGTATCTGGCCTGCACAACAGGAGAATGTGCCAGTGAAATTGCTGAACACCATGCAGCCCGATGCAGCAGGAACTGTGATTAGAAAAGAAGCAGGTAGTGTGGGTGTGAAAGCGGTTGCAGCAAAAGATGGTATTATCGCTATCAATATCAAGAGCAGCCGCATGTTACTGGCTTATGGTTTTATGCGGAAGATTTTTGAAGTATTCGAAAAGTACAAGACATCTGTTGATATGGTAACCACTTCAGAAGTAGCAGTATCTGTTACCATCGATCATGATGAACACCTTGATCAGATTGTTCGCGAACTGGAACCATTTGGTGCTGTCGAGGTTGATAGAGATCAGACAATTATCTCTATTGTTGGTAATGAGATTGCAGAAACCAGAGAAATTCTGACCAAATTATTTGATGCGATCCATGCTGTTCCTGTACGTATGGTTAGCTACGGTGGCAGTAGGCATAACGTATCCATCCTGGTACCTGCTTCGCATAAGCAACAAACCCTGCAGTTATTGAATAAGGGTCTTTTCGGTCTTTAATAGCAAGCGATTCGATGAAATTTATACCGGCAAGTTGTTGTGCCGGTATTTTTTTAACGATAATTAACCGAGGCGGGTTTTAGTGGTGCATGGTTTTTGCCAGATTTGTGTATGTCAAAAATCCTTTTATGTCTGCTGCTGTTGCTTGGAAGCCTTGCCCAGGCTCAGGTATTGAGAGGTATAGTCATTAGTGCTGAAGATCAAAAGCCGGTTCCAGCAGCTTCTGTTTTCCTAAGCAATACGGGTGTTGGAACCATTACAAAAGACAATGGTAGCTTTGAAATCAGTCGGTTCCCAGCCGGGCGTTATGAATTGGTTGTATCAAGTCTTGGTTTTGAAACTTATACTGTTGTTGTAAACGCTGCTTCTTTACCGGAAAACCTAAAAGTGATTCTTAAACCCAAAGCCAGAGAGTTGCAGGAAGTTGTTGTTGAACCTTTTGAAAAAAATGGCTGGGAAAGATGGGGCAAATTTTTCCTGGAGAACTTTATCGGTGTATCATCCTATGCGAAACAGGTAAAGCTGAAAAACCCAGGCGCAGTAAGGTTTCGCCACAACAAGCGAACCAATACACTCAATGCTTATGCTGATGAAACTTTGGTGATTGAAAATAATTCTCTTGGATATATACTGCGTTATCAGCTGGAGCAGTTTGAATACAGATTTTCTGCCAACATGTTGTTCTTTCAGGGATTTCCATTTTTTGAAGAGATGGAATCAAAACGAGCGCGAAAAGTAAAGCAGTGGCAGGACAATCGTTTAGATGTGTATGAAGGATCCTTAATGCATTTTTATCGTTCATTGTTTCGCAACAGACTTGTGGAAGAAGGTTTTGAGTTGCGTAAGTCTGTAGATGTGGTGAATCAGGAAAAAGCACGCATCAAAGAAAAAATGCGCGCGCAAATGAAGGGAGCAGTACAGAAAGGAAATAAAGTGATTTTTTCTAATGGTTCAGTGAACACGTCAACTGGTGCTATGGATTCAACAGCATACTTCAATAAGGTAATGCGACAGCCAGATAAAACGGAGGTGCTCTATCGGTCAATCATTCCGGCAGATAGTGTCGCATATGCGATTGATAGTTTGACTGTAGGCTTGTATTTCAAAGATTACTTACATGTAACTTATCCAAAGAAAAAAGAACCGGAAGAGATTGCTAAAGCCTTAGGTAAGCAGGAGGCGGGACAAGGTTTGGTGTCTAAGCTGCAATTACTACACGATACAGAAATATCGGTACTGGCCAATGGTTCATTCTTTGAATCAACCAATATACTCAGTCATGGCTATTGGGCTTATTGGGAGCGAATGGCCACTATGCTACCATTAGATTACAAACCTGTTCGCAATAAAAAAGCCCCTTAGTGGGGCTTTGTATCTTTTAGATGATCAGTAGTGCATCTCCATAGCTGAAGAAGCGGTACTTATCTTTAATAGCTTTCTTGTAAGCTTCCATGGCCAGATCATAGCCTGCGAAAGCGCAAGTCATAATTAATAAGCTGGTCTTTGGTAAATGGAAGTTTGTTACCAAACTATCAGCAACATTGAAGTTGTAAGGTGGGTGGATAAAGTGGTTTGTCCATCCCTCGCTTGGCTTCAGTAATTGCTGCGCTGTAAAGCTGCTTTCCATTGCACGCATGGTAGTTGTGCCAATAGAGCAAATGCGATGACCATTTTCTTTAGCCTTGTTTACAATCTTGCAGGCATCTTCAGTAATGCGATAGTATTCTGCATCCATCTTATGCTTACTCAAATCTTCCACTTCAATCGGGCGGAAAGTACCTAAGCCGGTGTGCAAAGTAATTTCTGCAAAGCGAATACCCTTGATCTCGCAACGCTTGATTAATTCCTGACTGAAATGCAAGCCTGCAGTTGGCGCCGCTACAGCACCTTCATGCTTGGCATATACGGTTTGATAACGCTCTTTATCATCATCATCAGGCTTGCGCTTGATATATTTTGGTAAAGGTGTTTCACCTAATTTCTCCAGCATTGCTTTGAAGCTTGCTTCATCATTATCCCAGAGGAATTTGATGGTACGGCCACGGCTAGTGGTATTGTCAATGACTTCAGCTACCAACTCTTCGTTATCACCGAAATACAATTTGTTGCCTACGCGAATCTTTCTTGCGGGATCAACGATAACATCCCAAAGGCGATTGGGCTTGTTCAATTCACGCAAAAGAAATACTTCAATCTTGGCTCCGGTTTTCTCTTTACGGCCATACATTCTGGCGGGGAATACCTTGGTATTGTTTACCACAAATACATCCTTATCATCGAAGTATTCAATGATGTCGCGGAAGTTTTTGTTCTCAATAACACCTGTGTGACGATGTACCACCATTAGGCGGCTGTCTTCCCTTCTTTTGGTTGGCGTTTGCGCAATAAGGTTGAGGGGGAGGTCGAATTTAAACTGACTCAGCTTCATGTTACGGCATGAAAATTTTAGTGATGAAAGTCGGCAAAGGTAAGTTTAAGTGCACAAACGGTCAAGAATACCATTTGTGCACTGATAATCTGTGGGTTATGTGTTTATAACCGGATATTGAGCGAAACCATGTAATTGGTGCCGGCCATCGGGAAATAGTAGTTTTCAGCAATGGTTTGTCCCCCCAGAAAATAGCTGAAGGTGTAACCATTGGGCTCGTAGAGGCTGTTCAACACATTGTTTACCTGAAGGGCAATCGTCCACTCTTTAAAGAGCAGGTTATTGAACTGATAGCTTGCGCGGATATCCTGTACATAAAATGGGTTCAGGCTACGCGCTTTATTCTGTGTATTGTCCAGATACTGTCTGCCAACATACTTACTGATCAAAGCTATTTCAGATTGGCTATTGGGTAAAATACTGATGGTAGCACCGCCCACCAATGCTGGGGAGAAAGCAATATCGGTGTTGCTATGCGCAACGGTAATCTGTCCGCCATTATCATAATCATCAATAAACTCTGTGAAGTTGTTGATTTTATTACGGCTGATGGTGAGGTTGGCAGTTGCGCGCAACCACTTGCTGAATTGTCCGCTACCTTGTAACTCCAAACCCATGCGGTAACTGTCTGGAATATTCACCCGGGTATATGCACCTACATCATTCACCTTACCTGTTAGCACCAATTGATCTCTGTACAGCATATAGTAAAAATTCGCACCCCAACTGAATGCACCTTTTCTTCTGGTAAAGCCTGCTTCAATATCATGCAGGTGTTCAGCTTTTGGTTGATTCACAGCACCTGCTTCAAAATCATCGCGATTGGGTTCTTTGCTGCCTTTTGCATAGCTGGCATAGAATTGCCATCCGGGTAGGCTGTAGGTAAGACCTGCTTTCGGATTGAAGAAATTGAATTGTCTGTTGATGAATAAAGTTGGGTTATCTCTGAATCCATTCATCACATAGTCCACACGGCGGTATTGCAGGTCTGTAAACAATTCCAATCCCTTGCCTAATTGGTATTGCCATTTCGCATAGAGGTTCGCATCTTTTTTATACGCATCCAGATAATACCAACGGTGGTCTTTTGGTACACCCACTTGTGCCCAGATGATTTTGCCATAATGGCGTCCATCGTATTGGTTCCACCCACCACCCAGTGTGAGTTGATGTTTGTCTTGCTTGTATTGTGCGCTGAATACCTGTCCGAAGAAATAGTTGTCCAGCCAGAGTTGTCTGATCAGATCTGTGCGCATGATGACTGAACCTCCCACCACCGGATTGGGTAATCCGATACTACTGAAACTTCTGCTGGCCTTATATTGTTCATAATAACCCTTACCTCTGGTTAAGAAGAATGCAGTATTAAAACTCCAGCGTTCGTTGAATGTGTGGTTGAAGAATAACTGGTAATGATCCTGCTGATAATTGTCGGTTTCATTTTCATAAGGATTACCAGGCTTTTCAGTACCTGCTGCATTAAAGCGTCGCTCAGTACGTAGCATGGATTCAGGAATACCGTACCAAGCTTGATAGGTTTTTTCTTTTCCTGAAATCACATTAAAGCGAAGCGATGATTTTTTGGTGAAATAAGCACCCGACAAATAAAAAGAGTGCATATCTGTGGTAGCTCTGTCAATGAACCCATCACTATTAATACTACTCAGTCTGGCATCTAAGGTGAACTTACCATTGATTAATCCTGTACCTGCTTTCACAGTGTTCTTCCAGGTATTGAAAGAACCATAACTGTTATTCACCTCACCATAAGCTTGCTCCTGATAACTATTGGTGCTTAAGTTCATGGTTGCGCCAAACGCACCAGCACCATTGGATGAAGTACCTACACCACGCTGCACCTGAATAGAGTTTACCGATGAAGCCAGATCGGGTAAATTCACAAAGAATAAACCCTGACTTTCTGCATCATTGTATGGAATGCCATTAATGGTCATATTGATGCGGGTGGCATCCGTTCCGCGTATGCGGATGCCTGTGTATCCCACACCATTACCAGCGTCTGAGTTGGCAACAACAGAAGGTGTTTGGTTCAGCAAGAAGGGGAGGTCCTGACCAAAATTCTGTTTCGCTATGGCTGCTTCACCTAAATTGGTTTTGGCAAATGGTGCTTTGTCTGACGCGCGTGTGGCAGTTACTTCAAGGGGCTGTAGGTGATTTGGATTGGGCTGTAAGAGCACTTGCAGCTCCTTTTGTGGATTACTGATGGTCTGTGTTTGATAGCCAATGAATGAAACGGTAAGTGTTTGGTTATTGGCCTTGTTGTTGATACTGAAGCGGCCATTCTCATCTGTTCTGATTGCTGTTTGACCAATTCGGACGATGGCTCCGGTTAGAGGTTCTTTGGTTTGAGCGTCTGCTATAGAGCCTTTGATAGTAGCAGATTGCGCGATGGTGACACTTGCTGCAAACAGGCAGCCGATTGTTCCCAAAAATCTTTTCATGACTTTTCGTTTAAAAAATGATTCAATTTGGGAACAGGGAAATGCTGTAGGAAAAGCACAGCTCTAGAAACTGTACACCTCCCTTCGCAGGAATTACCCTGTTCAGGTTCTACGGGTATTATCTCAGCCGTTCTATGGGAACAGCACCCCGGGATTGCGCGGCAAAGGTAGGCGGCCATTTTTTTATGACCAAGTGTAACTTTAGCCTGCTTTTGCCGTTTCAATTAAAAAACACCGTAATGAAACATTTGTTGATCAGCTTTTGCTGTTTGTTGGGCACGCTGGGTGCGATGGCCCAGGAAGAGAAAAACGTGGTGTACGATGCCAATGTGGAAGTACGTAAGGCGGCCGATTTCCGTGAGATTGAAGTTTCTGGTGCCATAGACTTATACATTTCTCAGGGATCGGAAGAAGCGGTTGCTGTAAGTGCCAGTGCTGATGAAGTGCGCGATCGAATTCGCACAGAAGTTAGAAATGGGGTACTCCATATCTTTTTTGATACCAAGGGCTGGAATTGGCGTAGTTGGAGTAATTCCAAGATGAAAGCTTATGTAACATTCAAAGACTTGCGCAAAGTAGAAGCCACAGGTGCCTGCAATGTGAAAACGACCGGAAGTATCAAGTTAGCGGACTTGCGTATTGAATTATCCGGTGCCAGCGATTTTACCGGTGCAGTACAAGCCGATAAGCTGGTGATTGATGCAAGTGGTGCATCTAATGCCAAGATATCAGGCACTGCAGTAAAAGCGGAGATTGATGCCAGTGGTGCTTGTAGCATCCGTGCTTTTGATCTGAAAGTAGACTACTGCAAAGTTGAAGCATCAGGTGCTTCTGGTATTCGTATTTATGTCAATAAAGAGTTGAGTGCAGAAGCCAGTGGCGGCAGCAATATCTATTACAGAGGTGAAGGTCTGATTCGCGATATCAATACCAGTGGTGCGGCTTCTGTGAAGAGAAGAAATGATGATTGATAAAATATTTGGATAGAAAATCGCCGACCATTACCTTTGCTGCCCACTAACGCGATAATTTCGAACACATTATATCGCGAGGTAGAGCAGCGGTAGCTCGTCGGGCTCATAACCCGAAGGTCGATGGTTCGATCCCATCCCTCGCAACACCAGACCCCGGAATTCCGGGGTTTTATTTTTTAGTACATTACAGTAAGATGAAATCCGGTTTTGTCAACATATTCGGTAAACCCAATGCAGGTAAAAGTACTTTGCTAAATGCTTTGTTGGGTGAAAAACTGGCTATAGTATCGCCTAAAGTGCAAACGACCAGGCACCGCATCAAAGGTTTCTTGAATAAACCGGGCGAGTATCAGGTAATTTTTTCTGATACGCCAGGCATCATTGAAGCCAAATACAAGTTGCATGAGAAGATGATGCTTGCGGTGAAGTCGGCCTTAGAAGATGCAGACATCGCCTTATTGCTGGTAGATATTAATGATAACCTGGAGGAAGCTGATGTTATATTCAGTTCACTGAAATTGAAAGTGCCGGTAATTCTTGTGCTCAATAAAATTGATGCCGGTAAAAAGCTGGAAGCTGCAAAAGCGTTTTTTAAGGATAAGCCTTATGCGAAAAACTGTATTGCGATTTCTGCTTTGAAAAAACAGCATACAGAAGTATTGATTAAGACGATTCTGGATTTATTACCAGATGGTGATCCATTTTATCCGGAAGATCACTTAAGTGATTTACCTACAAAATTCTTTGTGGCGGAATTGATCAGAGAAAGAATCTATGAATTGTTTGGAGATGAGATTCCTTATCACACTGCCGTGTTGGTGAATGAGTATAAGGAGCGTGGTCATCTGGTCAAGATTCAGGCAGATATTATTGTGCAGCGTGAAACACAGAAAGGCATCATACTAGGGGAACGTGGTAAAATGATCAAAGAAATTGGTACTGCTGCCAGAAAAGAAATTGAAGCTTTCATAGGTGAAAAAGTGTTTCTGGAATTGTTTGTGAAAGTTAAACCCAAGTGGCGCGACAATGAATTGCAGTTGCGCGAATACGGATACCAATAAAACAACCATATGCGTTCTTGTTTACTGATCAGCCTGCTGCTGCTGACTTACATTGTAAAGTCACAAGTAGTATTCGATCCTGTGATTGCAGGTAATTCTCCTGGGGGCTCAATTATCATGACCCAAATCAATATTTATGGTACAGATAAATTGGGCAGAACAATCAACTTGAATGATGTTAGAGGAACACCGTTTGCAGATTCATCCTGGCGAGTAGCATGGTTGTTCGATTTCAATGATAAGTTGTTTGGAAAGTTTACTGTCAAGATAAATCTCTATAACAATAGCCTGCATTATCTCAATAAATTGGGGGAGGAGTTGGTGGCTGATAAAGGACAAATCAAAAGAGTGGTTTTTGTACCAAGAGACAGCACAGAACCATTACAGATGTTCCAATGTGGTATGAAGGGTTTTGATAAGGATGAGTCGAGCCTTTTTCATTACATGCAGACGTATAATATCGGAGAAGTGCAATTGGTGAAGCGTACGAGTAAGTACATCGATACCTACGATTCATTAGTTATATACAAGTTGAATCGTTTCAGGAAAAAGGAGTCTTATTACCTCTATCAGAATGGCATTGCAACGCAGTTGCCAAGACTGTCCCGTTCACACATTCTGGAATCAATTCCTGCTGAAAGCAGCGCAGAAGCATGGTTGGATAAGCAGCAAAATAAGCTCAAAACACCACAGGAAGTAGCGCTCTTTCTCGACTACTACAATAGTAAGCGGGGTAATAAAATCAGGCTGGTATTCGATTAATCACGACCTTTGCGCCCATTCTGAATCATTATGTCTGCGTATACAGTTGCAATTGTTGGTCGCCCAAACGTGGGTAAAAGTACTTTCTTCAACCGCTTGTTGGAGCAGAGAAAGGCTATTGTGGATGATGTGAGCGGCGTTACACGCGATCGCCAATATGGTGTTTCCGAATGGAACGGAAAGACGTTCAACGTCATTGATACCGGTGGTTTTGTACCGGATAGTGAGGATATTTTTGAAACAGAAATTCGTAAGCAGGTAAAGATTGCGATCGAAGAAGCCAATGCCCTGATCTTCATGGTAGATGTGGTTACCGGTATCACTGAATTGGATGATAGTATGGCGCATTTGCTGCGCAGAAGTACCAAACCGGTTTATCTGGCAGTTAACAAAGTAGATAACCACGAGCGTATGTTGGAAGCCACGGAATTTTATTCCTTAGGTTTCGATAATATTTTCTTCATCAGTAGTATTAGCGGTAGTGGATCCGGTGAATTACTTGATGCGATTACCGAGCAGATCAAGCCAGAAGAATCTGAAGCTACAGAAGCTGAACAAGCTTTACCCAAATTTGCCATTATCGGTCAGCCAAATGTGGGCAAATCCAGCTTGTTGAATGCGTTAATTGGGCAGGAGCGTACCATCGTGAGCGATATTGCTGGTACAACCCGTGATACCATCCATACCCATTATAATCTCTTTCAGAAAGAGTTTATCCTGATTGATACAGCGGGTATCCGCCGTAAGAACAAAGAAAAGGATGATCTGGAGTTCTACTCCGTTATCCGTGCTATCAAAGCCATGGATGAGGCAGATGTCTGCTTGCTGGTACTGGATGCTGCAAAAGGTATTACGGCTCAGGATGTAAGTATTTTCTCCTTAGCCGCCAGAAAGGGAAAGGGGGTGGTGATTCTGGTGAATAAGTGGGATGTGATGGAGAAATCAACCAATACAGCCCGCGATTATGAGAAGGTATTGAAGCAAAGAATTGCGCCATTTACTGACGTACCGGTGATCTTTATTTCAGCCAAGGAAAAGACACGCATCTTCAAAGCCATTGAAATAGGTTTAGATGTATTTGAGAACAAACGCCGTAAAATCCCGACTTCTCAGCTGAACGATGTGATGTTGAAAGCGGTGGAAGCTTATCATGCACCGGTCGTACGTGGGCATTCCGTAAAAATCAAATACGTTACCCAACTACCTACACAGGTACCATCATTTGCGTTTTTCACGAATTATCCAGACGATATCAAGACTCCTTATCGTAACTACCTTGAAAATCAGCTTCGTACACATTTTAAATTTCAAGGTGTGCCTGTCAGGATTTTCTTCAGGAAAAAATAAAAATTGCTGTTAAAATTTGATGAATTCGCTTGAGGCCCTATCTTTGCGACCAAATTAAAAAAACACTTACAATGAAAAAAGTACTCGCATTACTGGCTATCGCTGGTTTCGTAGCTTGCAACAGCGGTGAAAACACTGAAGCTAAAACTGATTCTCCTGCAACTACTGTAGATTCTACTGTAGCTGCTCCTGCTGTTGATTCTGCTGCTCCTGCAGTTGATTCAGCTGCTGCCGCTGCTGATACTACTAAGAAGTAATTCATTGTACTGAATTAATAACTTCTTGCAAGAAGGCCCCGCCAAGTGCGGGGTTTTTTATTTCCGGGCCCTGCCACCAGGCTTTTTAAGGAAGCTTTTGCGGATGCGTTTTGCCTCTTCATTCCAGGCTGCTGCGGCAATAATCAATTCCGGAATCTGCAATTGGTGGATGTCTTTGGGTTGGGTAAGGATTACAGATGCTACCATATCTCTGCCACGCAAGTCTAACTGCGGAAAAGCCATAACCAGATCCTTGCCTCTGCAAAAGCCCAGATCCAGTCCCGCTTTGGTTTTATTGAGATAGCAAAACATACCATGGTAATGGTAAAAGGGAATTTTGAAGCTAAATTTTTCTTCAATACCGGGCACGTTTTCCAGTAATAATTGCCTGATGATGGCTGCAGTCTCGGCGAGTGGCGTTTCTAATTGGTCGATATAGGCATCTACATCCCGGTTCATTTCTTACCCAGCTGCTTGATGTATTGATCTACTTCCTGCTTGTATTGTTTTAATTGAATTTCCTGTTCTTTGATAAAACTGTTCTGTTCCAATTTGCCCAGCACTGCATTCATTTCAGCCACTGTATCATAGACCATTTTACGGAAACTGTTGCTGTAATCCTTAGCTCTGGAATCATAAATGCCTTTGCACATCCACTCCTTGGTGGCAACAGCCTGTTGTAACAGTTGTACAATATTATGTGCTGCAGCACTGCGTATGTTGAGTCCGGTTATTTCTTCCAAAACGGCTAACCCATAATGATTTTTCTGTGCTTCGTATTGCTGACCAATCAATTCATACTGGTCATGTACCGCATACCAGTTCTTGAGTTTACCTTTTTTGATCTGTTCTTTCAGTTTACTGAGTTCGTTGGTGGTCATTAATTGTCCGCCCACATTCATCCACTGCTGGCGTTTCAACTTAGTGGGTAGACTTTCCTGCCAGCTGCGGAAAGATTTGATACCTGAATCGCGCCAAGATTGCATTAAGGCATTGGCGCCAAAATAGGTAATGAGTTGGCGGAAGATATCATAGGCATTGCGCACTTTCACCAACTGCACTTTTCTTCGGCTGTTCTCGAAACCATCTGCGTAAATCGAGAGGCTATCAATAACAGCATCCTGGCTCATCAACAGTTGCTTGCCGAGTGCCGCTGCTTTTTTCGGATCTGGCTTTTTACCGGGTTCTTCTTTCAATAGGAAAGCTTTGCCCGTAAACAATTCTAGCAACTGCATAGCTTGAATGATTTCTTCAATCGTATCAGGGGCCAGATAATCGTATTCAATCAGTTGTTTGCGTTCAATGCGTTTATCACGATCCACATACTTCCAGGCATTTCTTTCCAGCGCATACATGTTATACTGGAACCAGAATGCCGGCATTACTGTTAGTTGGTCATTAGATGCGTCATTGCTGATGAGAGAGAAGGGGATAGGTATCTGCAACTCATGCATATAATCGCCCTTGGCAATCATCGTAAAGCTCGCGAACACAGAATTGTGCTTTAAGCTCACACAGAGTCCGGGCCAGAAACCTCTACCGGCTATTAATTCGCCGTCATTGCCTCTGCTATTGTGATTAGAACCGATGGTAGCTCCGGCTGCAATATTGCTTTGTCCCATAATGGTTGCAGCACAGAGGAAGGAATTGTTGTGGTGCTGTTCATGGGCAGGGAAGATCAAGGAGTTTAATACTTCGCAACAAGAAATGGTGGCGTTATTACCCAGATAAGAGTTAATCAAACGTGCACCGTATTTCAGTTGTGAATGTGATGCCATCACAAAGCGAACCGCTTTCACACCATAGAAGGCCCTGCAGCCAAAGCCAATAATTCCATTCACCATTTCGCAACCCTCACCAATCTGGGTCTTTCCTTCTTCACCTGAATTGATGGTGAGGTTTTTGAGTTTGTTGGCGCCTTTGATATAGGCATCACTGCCTATCCAACAGTCTTTGAGGATGCTACAGTTTTTAATCACCGTTCTGTCGCCAATCTTGCCATAATAGCCACGTTTGGTATCAAACTGTGCTTCGGTTATTTCAATCAGCTTCTGTTGTAATAATGTATCGTCTTTGTACTTGCTCCAGATATACGCATCGCCAGCCAGCATACCGTTGAATGGGATCACTTTTCTGCCGGTGTTTTCATTGCAAATTTCCATCCAGATGCGCACAGCTTCTGATTCTCCAGTTTTCAAAATACCATTACCAAACTTGGTATGGTTGGTCGCAACCAATTCATTGATATTGGTAAGGATCACTTCATTACCAATGATATAATGCGATAAGTAATTAACATTATCCACAACTACATTATCGCCAAAATCGCAACTGATGATGGTAGAATTGTATAAACCAACCGGTACTTTTAAATCGCTGAAACTTAAGTAGAATGCCTCCAGTTTACCAATGCGTACCAGTCCATAGAACTTACAATTCTTTACCAGTTCCGGGTTGAATGCATCTGATACCAAAATATTATTCCAGTTATCGCTGGTGTTTCTGTTGCGTACCAGTACTTCAATCTCAAATGCGCTAAGCTGGCGATAATCAATACCGCTTCGGTTCTGAATATTGCGCAGATAATATTCGTCTTTTCCTTTCGGAATTTGATTCGCAGGAATAAACCCATAGCCCAGGCTGGATACGGGTACTTTAAGAATATTGTTCTGTTGCATAAGGGTGGTATTGACTTATTCTACGGTTACACTCTTGGCGAGGTTACGAGGCTTGTCTACATCCAGGCCTTTCGCTACACCAACATAATAACTCAATAACTGCAATGGGATCACACTGAGTAAGGGTGCAATCAATTCATCTGCTTCTGGTACAAACATGACGTCATTAGCCATATCAGGTATAATGACATCATTCTGTGATACCACAGCAATCACTTGTCCCTTTCTAGCTTTGATCTCTTGTATATTGGAAACAATCTTTTCGTAATAAGTGTCTTTGGTAGCAACGAATACAACTGGTAGTTTTTCATCTACCAATGCGATAGGCCCGTGTTTCATTTCTGCAGCAGGATAACCTTCTGCGTGGATATAAGAAATCTCTTTCAATTTCAAAGCGCCTTCCAATGCAACAGGGAAGTTGTAACCGCGGCCAAGGAAAAGAAAATCTGAAGCGTCTTTATATTTATTGGCAATGGCTTGAATCTTGGATGTGTCTGCCAAAATCTCCTTCACTTTCTCCGGCACTGCATTCAACTCATGCATCAAGTTGTGGTACCGCTCTTGCGTGATGGTGCCTTTGGCAAAGCCAACTTTCATGGCAATCATCATCAATACTGCTAACTGACCTGTAAATGCTTTGGTACTTGCAACACCAATTTCTGGTCCGGCATGTGTGTAAGCGCCAGCATGACTAAGTCGCGCAATACTGCTACCTACAGCATTCACCACACCGAAGATGAAAGCGCCTTTTTCTTTTGCGTTTTCCAGTGCAACCAGTGTATCAGCCGTTTCACCACTTTGTGAGATGGCAATAATGACATCACCAGGATGGATGATGGGATTGCGGTAACGGAACTCAGATGCATATTCTACTTCAACAGGAATGCGGCAAAGCTCTTCAATTATGTATTCAGCTACCAAACCTGCATGCCAGCTGGTACCACAAGCTACTATAAGAATACGTTTGGCATGCATGAGTGCATCCAGATGATTCTCCACACCACTCATCACGATTTGTCCTGCATCTGGCAATAAACGTCCGCGCAAACAATCATGAATCGTTTCAGGTTGCTCGTGAATTTCCTTCAACATGAAATGCTCATAGCCACCTTTTTCAATAGCTGCTAATTCGAGATCCAGTTTCTGAATGAAAGGTGTTTGCTTTTCATTACCCAGATTTTTTAGAATCAATTCATCCGGACGAACAATGGCAATCTCATAATCATTCACATACACTACTTCCTTTGTGTATTCAATGATTGGCGATGCATCGCTGGCAAGAAAATGTTCGCCTTTGCCAATACCAATTACAAGCGGGCTGCCCTTTCTGGCAGCTATAATCGTTTCGGGGTCGTCTTTCGCAATTAGCAGAATACAGTAAGCACCTACAATGCGTTTTAACGCAATGCGCAATGCTTCTTCCAGCGTACAGTTATTATTCTGCTGAATATCTTCTATGAAGTTGAGTAATACTTCTGTATCGGTATCGCTCTTAAAGCTATAGCCCTTATTGATCAGCTCTTGTTTAATATGCGCATAGTTCTCAATGATACCATTGTGGATCATAGCGAGCTGACCAGATTGTGATAAATGCGGGTGCGCATTTCTATCACTAGGCTCACCGTGGGTTGCCCAGCGGGTATGACCAATGCCGATATGGCCATGTAGATCCTGGCCAATGACACTGTCTTCCAAATCAGCTACTTTACCTTTTTTCTTGTAGAGTTTGAGGCCTGCATTCAATAGTGCCACGCCGGCACTATCATAACCCCTGTATTCCAATCTTTTCAATCCTTTGACGATCACCGGATAAGCTTCACGGTGTCCTGTGTAACCAACGATTCCGCACATAATGGTTGTTCTGTTTGTTCAAAAAATACCCGTGCACTTCAGGGGGCGGGAAATGCATGATTGCAAATATTCATCATTTTCAATCGATTGCAGTAGAATCGGTTAGGAAACTTTTCGCACTGCGGGCTAATGCTGCTTTGGCAACATGAATCAGCATCAAATTGCTGCTTTTTGCAGGATTAGAGGAGGAGTCCTTGCAAGAAGAAATAGGCAAAACTGAAATAGATGATAAGGCCGGTAACATCCACCAGTGTGGCTACAAACGGTGCGGATGAAACTGCAGGGTCTGCGCCCATTCTTTTGAGCAGTAATGGCAGCATGGAGCCGGATAGTGTTCCCCACAAAACAACCCCAATAAGAGAGAAGCCTACTGCTGCGCCGATGGACATATAATGCTCCCCATAAATATTGGGTGCAAATTGATGCCAAAGCACCACACGTAAAAAGCCGATGATGCCCAAAACTGTTCCTAATAGTAAACCACTAATGATTTCTCTGCGCATGACTCTCCACCAATCGTTTACGGTAATTTCCCCAACGGCCATGGCTTGAATGATTAAAGTAGAAGCTTGCGATCCGCTATTACCACCGCTAGAAATAATCAGGGGTACAAATAAGGCTAATACAACAGCTTTAGTAATCTCGTCTTCGAAATAGCCCATAGCAGTTGCTGTGAGTAATTCACCCAAAAACAAGACAATCAGCCAAACTACTCTTTTGCGGAATAATTTCAGGATGGGAATATCTAGGTATGGTTCATCCAAAGCCTCGGTACCACCCATTTTCTGCATGTCTTCACTGAACTCTTCATTGGCTACCCAGAGGATATCATCGATGGTAACAATGCCCAGTAGAATATTATTGTCATCTGTAACAGGCAAAGCCACACGGTTATTCATTTTGAACACCTGGTTGGCATGTTCCTGATCATCGTTTACATTCAATGCAACTACGCGGCCGTCAATCAATTCATCAACCTGTTTATCAGGTGCAGCAAGAATCACATCACGGATTCGGATATCATCTATCAATTCCCCCTGTTCATTGATCACATAAATCACATCTACTGTTTCGCTGTTCTTCGCATACTTACGAATGGTTGCGAAAACATCTTGTACTGTATCGTGGGCATATACATATACATAATCAGGCGTCATCAATCTGCCCACGCTGTCTTCAGGATAGCCTAATAAGGATAAAGTAATTTTCCTTTCTTCCGGATCCAATAGTTTGATGAGATCACGGATTGCTTCTTTAGGTAATTCTTCCAAAAAATCCGTACGATCATCAGCCGGTAATTCATTCAGCAGTTCAGCTTGTTTGAATGAAGGAAGCTCACGAATGATATGCTTTTGGGTAGGGAAGTCGAGAATCTTAAAAACCATCGCAGCACGATGCATGCTCATATTGGCAATGATCTGGCTTTCGTGTTCAGGGAATTCATTAATGAGCAAAGCCACATCGCTGATATTCTGATCATTCAGAAAATCGCGAATCTGCAGTTTGTCTTCTGTTGCAATCAATTGCTCAAACTGCTCCTGCAGGGTGGGTTGTTCCAGTTCCAGGCTCATGGCCGCAAGTTAATCAAATCCTTATGTAAACGGGCTTTCTGCATTAACTTGCTGCTGCATGATACTTCCGTTCATTTATATAGCACCATCAGAAAAAGGCGGTCGTGGCGTGTTTACCAGCGAAGCCATTCCCGCTGAAACCGTGATTGAAGTTTCACCAGTATTGGTGCTTTCTGCTGAGGAAAGAAAAGCGGCAGAGGCAACAGCCCTCTACAATTATATTTTTGAATGGGGTGATGCCGGCGATGGCGCTGCAGTGGCATGGGGCTATGTATCTATGTACAATCATCATGCACCGGCCAATTGTCATTATACCATGGATGCCGATTTTGAATCCATTACCATAACAACCGTGCGAGATATTTCAGCAGGAGAGGAGTTATTTATCAATTATCTTGGGGAGCCAGATCATGCTGGTGAAACATGGTTTGAATCTCGCTGAGGATTAGTTTTGCACCACAAATAAATTTCCATGAAAAAACTGCTGTTTGTTTTAAGTGTTGTTACGGTATTGCAGGCAGATGCACAATTATACCCATCCATTCTTCGCTATCTGGTATCTGATACCGTAAAGAGTGTACAGTATTACACAGAAATACGAGTACGTCAGACAGAGGATGCTAAGAAATTCGCAGCTGTTGCAGGATTGTCGAATAAATTGTCTGTTCGTTTTGAGCGCGACAAAAAAGACCGTTCAATTGCGCTGGTAATAATTGCAGACAAGAAACAGGCGCAGGTCCTGGCCAATGGTCATAACATTATGCCTGAACAGGGTAAGGATGAATTGGCATTTCGCTGGTCCTACGATTGGAAGGATGAAAGTAATTATCGAGTGCTGATTAGCAGTATTCAGGATTCTGCAGACAAATACACCATCTATACTGGATATTGTTTTTTACCTGATGTACAGCAATGGAAATTATTGGGTAGCGCCAAAGTAATGAATGATGGCAACTATTTGCCTCAACCTTATTTGGCTTTAGATGGGAAGAAATTTGGGAATCTCCTGGTGCAAGCCAATACTGCGTGGATGCAACAGAATCGCGGACAGTGGATCGAGTTAAACAGAGCCAGTGTATTAAATGGAAGTGTAGAGCAGGATATTTTTTATATCGCTGAGTCTTCTGGTATTGCCCCTGATCTCAAGATCAAGGAAAAGGGTAATAAACCAGTAGTGGATGTTACAAAGCAAGTAGATAGCGCTTATCAGCATGATGCAGATATTGCTTATATCAAAGCACAGGCTGCAGCTGGAAAGATTGATACAACAGGTTCTGTTGATGGTGTATTTTATCAAATGTTGAAAGAAGGTAATGGTGAGCAAGTGCAGTTAACAGATACTGTCACGCTTTTTTATAAAGGCTATCTCATGAAAGATGGCAGTGTTTTCGATCAAACGAAAGATAAGCCTGCAACTTTTCCTTTGGCGCGATTAATCAAGGGCTGGCAGCTGGCCGTGCCCAAAGCAAGGGTAGGTGGTAGCATCCGGATTTTCATACCATCCACATTGGCCTATTCTATTCGTAGCAGAAGCAAAGCCATCCCACCCAATAGCATATTGGTATTTGATATTGATATAGTGAGCACCAAGAAACCCGGTTAAGCTTCCGCGAATTTCTTCAGCTGCTTATCATAAAACCAAGTACCAAATGGTAAGAATGCGGCTAAACCTGCATACACCAATCTTTTAAATGGCCAGCGTTTTTCCTGCACCACAATCAGGGATAGCAGCATATAAGCGATGAAGAGGATACCATGTATCCAACCTACAATCTTTACAGCTAGTGGCTCGCCCCAAATGTATTTTAGTGGCATGGCCAAAAACAATAAGAATACCCAAGAGATGGCTTCAGCCATTCCGGTGATGCGCAGTTTACCTAAATTATCAGCTGTCTTAATCATAATGTCAATGATATAAAAAATCCCACCACAAGGGTGGGATTGATCTATGTAACAAAACCGAATTAAGCGATGCCTTTCAGCTGTTTGATAGCAGCTGTGAGCTGAGGTACCACTTCAAATGCATCTCCAACAATACCGAAATCTGCAGCTTTGAAGAATGGTGCTTCAGGATCTTTATTAATAACAACAATTACCTTACTTCTGTTCACACCTGCTAAATGTTGTATGGCACCAGAAATACCAATAGCGATGTACAGATTTGGTGCAACTTGCACACCGGTCTGACCAACGTGCTCATGGTGTGGTCTCCAATGGGCATCACCTACAGGGCGACTACAAGCTGTAGCGGCACCGAGTGTTTTTGCGAGGTCTAAGAGAATACCCCAGTTTTCTGGTCCTTTTAAACCGCGACCCCCACTTACCACAATATCCGCTTCTGTCAAAGGCACTTCGCCGCTTACTTTATTCACAGCAGTTACTTTCACTCGAGAGCTGGCGTCCAGACTTAATGCTGCAACAGTAGCATTGGCATCTGATGTTACAACGCTCACACTATTCGGGTTCAGGGCAATTACTTTCACTGGTGAATTCACGCTAACATGCGCAAATGCTTTACCGGAAAAGCAAGATTTCTTAACCACAAATCCGTTAGAGGTATCAGGTAATGCAATAGCACCTGAAACCAAACCAGCTTTCAAGCGTGCCGCTACACGTCCCGCGATAGCTTTACCAGATTGTGTTTGTGATAGTACTACTACAGTAGCACCAGCAGCATTGGCCGCATCTGCAATACCCTTGGCATATGCTTGTGCATCAAAATGATTGAATACATCATTGGCAGCATGGTGTACTTTGCTCACGCCGTATTTACCCAATGCGCTCAGATCATCCTGCACATTGCCCAATACAATTGCTTCAGCCGCAACACCAAGTTGTTTCGCCAACTGGCTACCGTAAGACAATGCTTCATACGAAGCTTTCTTGATATGTCCTTCAGTCTGGTCTGCAAAAATCAGTACTGACATAAGATTCGTTTTAATGAGTTGATTAAATGGCTTTTGCTTCTTCGTGTAACAGACGTACCAGCTCAGCAACATTGTCTGCAGGTACCAGTTTCACACCGGCTTTTGCTGGAGGCAGTTCAAAACTTACCACGCTTGTCAATGCCTCTACTGCAGCAGGCTCAACCACTTTCAATGGTTTGGTTCTTGCTGCCATGATGCCACGCATGTTGGGGATGCGTTGCTCAGCTACACCTTTCTGGCAGCTTACCACCAATGGTAATGCCACTTCGCATACTTCTTCACCACCTTCAATCTCGCGTGTAACTGTTGCATTATTGCCTTCCAGATCAAACTTAGTTGCCAGGCTCACATAAGGCATATCCAGCATTTCTGCTACCAAAGCACCAATCGCTGAGCCATTGTAGTCGATGGTTTCTTTACCGGTTAAAACCAGATCATAACCACCTTGCTTGGCTATCTCTGCAATCTGCGCAGCGATATAATAGCTGTCACTACTGTCACCATTCACACGAATGGCTTCATCACCACCCAATGCCAGAGCTTTACGAATGATGGGTTCTGCATCTGCGCCGCCAACGGTCACCATATGCAGGGTAACAGATGCATCTTTTTCTTTCAATTCAATGGCACGCACCAATGCATACCACTCATCATACGGATTGATGATCCACTGAACACCATTCTCATCAAACTTCGTATTGCCATCCTTGAAGGCAATCTTTGAAGTAGTGTCTGGTGTTTTGCTAACGCAGACTAAGATTTTCATATGAAGAAATTTAGGATAGTTGTTTATGCAACTATTTACAAATATAGCAGCAAAAAGTTTGCGGCAAAGTTGCAACCCTAAAAAAACTGTGAAAATGGAGTTTTCCACCGCCAGATAGGCATCCGGCTTATTTTTGCGGCATGGACAGAATCGCCCGCATCCTCGAGTTTTTAAAGAAACAGCCTAAGGACAATTTTCTCCGTCATGCATTGGCTTTGGAGTACACCAAACTGAATAAAGATGCAGAGGCTAAGGCTTTATTTCTGGACATCCTCACAGAAAGCCCTGATTATGTGGGCTCTTATTATCATCTCGGGAAGCTATTGGAGAAGCTGGGTGAAACCAATGCCGCTATCGAGTGGTATGAAAAGGGAATGGCTGCGGCTAAAACAGCCAAAGACCAGCATGCTTACAATGAGCTGCAAGCCGCTTACGAAGACCTCGCTTACTAGGGTTTATCCACATTGCATTTTTTAAGTTCTTGAATTAAGGAGTATTTGTACTTTCGAAATGTATAAGTACTTATATAATTTATGCAGTTCTATCGTGATCTTGGATTTCTGGTGATGGGCAGCCGACTCCGGCGACTAAGTGAAACCTTAATTCAAGAGGTGAACCAAGCCTATGCGCAGCGCGGAATTGCTTTTGATGCGTCTTGGTTTCCTGTTTTCTATTTCTTGTCACAACAAGACGAAGTGTCTATCAAGGATATTGCCGATGCATTGAATGTTTCTCATTCTGCTATGAGTCAGCTCGTGAGTGCATTACAGAAAAAAGGATTGGTTAAATCGGTCGTATCAGCAGCAGATGCCAGAAAGAAAGTGATTACCCTAACGGCGAAAGGAAAAAAGCTACTCGAGCAAATTCAACCTGTATGGCGCGCACTGGAAACGGCGATGGCTGGTTTAACAGCATCAGGAAAAGAAAGTGCCAAAATCTTACTGGCACTTACGCAGATAGAGAAAGCGTTGGAGCAGGAGTCATTAGTGAACAGAATTACACAAGCATTACCCTAACGATTGATTATGAGCTATAACTATTTACCCTTAGACAGTAAGTGGCTGCATTTTGAGCAGGTGAAAAATTTGCTCGACTTTCAGCAACAGGTATCCATTACTTATGATGCACATGAGAAAATTCTGCGTTGCCGCGAATACCTCGATGGTAAAATGACGGAAGCTGATCATACCTATTATGGTATCAATACTGGTTTTGGATATTTACAGCATGTACGCATTGATGCGGACTCTATTGAGCAGTTACAGTACAACCTGATTGTATCACATGCATGTGGTATGGGCGATGAAGTGCCTAAGGATATTGTAAAGCTAATGCTCATGCTTAAAATCAAAAGCCTAAGTTATGGCCACAGTGGCGTGCAGATTGATACCGTGAAGCGATTGATGGATATGTACAATCATGAAGTGCTGCCTATTATTTACACCCAAGGTTCTTTAGGCGCATCTGGTGATTTGGCGCCACTCAGTCACTTAAGTCTGCCCTTGTTAGGTTTGGGTGAAGTGTATTTCCAAGGAGTAAAAAGAGATACCGCTTCTGTATGGAAAGAATTGGGCTGGGAACCTATTCACTTGCAAAGCAAGGAAGGACTAGCACTCATCAACGGTACCCAGTTCATGAGCGCCTATGGTTTGTATTGTTTGAAAAAAGCTGAACGTTTACTGGCTTTAGCAGACATGATTGCAGCACTTTCTTTTGATGCATTTGATTGTGTGCAGGAACCTTTACATCCATTGATTCATCAGATTCGAGCGCATAAAGGGCAGGTAAAAGCAGCACAACAGATAGCAAATTACCTTCAGGGTAGTGCCATTGCCACACAAGCGAAATCACAAGTACAAGATCCATATTCCTTCCGCTGTGCGCCGCAAGTGCATGGTGCTTCGCAGGATGTATTTGAAACAGTGCTCAATGTCTTTATGCGCGAGATCAATTCTGTAACGGATAACCCAAATGTCTTTCCTGAGGAGGATATGATTGTGAGCGGTGGTAATTTTCACGGACAACCATTGGCATTGCATCTCGACTTTCTGAGTATTGCCATGAGTGAGCTTGCCAATATCAGTGAGCGCAGAACTTATCAGCTGATAAGCGGACAAAGAGGACTGCCTTTATTCTTAGTTAAGGAAGCAGGACTCAATAGCGGCTTTATGATTCCCCAATACACAGCTGCAGGCATTGTGAGTGAAAACAAACAATTGTGTACACCTGCATCTGTAGATAGTATTTCATCTTCCAATAATCAGGAAGACCATGTGAGCATGGGAGCCAATGCGGCTACCAAGTGCTGGCGTGTATTACAAAATGTTGAGCGTGTGTTGGCCATAGAATTACTTAGTGCTGCACAGGCTTTGGATTTCAGAAGACCTTTGCAAAGCTCACCTGTGTTGGAGAAAATGCACAAAGCTTTCCGAGAGCAAGTCAGCTTTAACGAGAAAGACAGAATTCTGCACAAGGATATGCAGCAGGCTGTTCAATTCATTCAATCTTATACCTTTTAATTGCTTGTTATGAAATACGATCCTATCAAATATGCTACGCCCAAAGGCAATACCCTCAACTGTAAAGGCTGGGTACAGGAAGCAGCATTACGTATGCTCCTGAATAATCTTGATCCTGCTGTTGCAGAAAGACCAGATGATTTGATTGTGTATGGTGGCAGAGGGAAAGCGGCCAGGAATTTTGAAGCACTGGATAAGATTATTGCCGGCTTGAAAATCTTAGAGAACGATGAATCTCTTTTGATACAAAGCGGTAAACCAGTAGGTATCATGAAAACACATGCGGATGCACCGCGTGTACTCATTAGTAATTCGCAATTGGTGCCTAATTGGGCTAATTGGCAGCATTTCACTGAGCTGGAGAAAAAAGGTTTGATGATGTACGGACAAATGACTGCGGGCTCATGGATTTATATCGGTTCACAAGGTATTGTACAAGGTACTTATGAAACTTATGCAGCTGCTGCCGACAAACATTTTGGCGGCACACTCAAAGGAACACTAAATGTAACTGCCGGGCTTGGCGGCATGGGTGGCGCACAACCTCTGGCCATCACCATGAATGAAGGTGTGGCCTTGATTGCAGAAGTAGAAGAGTGGCGTATTGATAAACGTTTGGAGACAAAATACCTCGATGAAAAATTCACAGATATCGATGCGGCGATTGATCAAGCGCTTTTATATAAGCAGCAAGGTGTAGCCAAGAGTATTGGTGTATTGTGCAATGCTGTTCAGCTATTGCAAAGATTGTTGGAACGCAATATCATTCCCGATACTTTAACGGATCAAACTTCTGCGCATGATCCACTCATTGGTTATATTCCACACCAGTTGAGTAATGAAGCTGCCAATGCATTGCGTGCGAAAGATCCAGAAACTTACACACGCATGAGTTATGCATCTATGTATCACCACGTTCAATTGATGGTTGCATTGATGGATAAAGGTGCTATTACATTTGATTATGGCAACAATATCCGCGCACGCGCTGCGGAGTATGAAAAAGAACATGGGGTGCTAGCAGGCATTACCGCAACTGTTGCAGGTAGAAATTTTGATTTCCCCGGATTTGTACCAGCGTATATCCGTCCTTTATTCTGCGAGGGTAAAGGTCCTTTCCGTTGGGCAGCATTGAGTGGTGACCCAGCTGATATTGCTGTAACGGATCAGCTCATTATGGAAATGTTTCCAGAGAACAAGGGTATGTTGCGTTGGATGAAAATGGCCAAAGAAAAAATTGCGTTTCAAGGTTTGCCTGCGCGTATTTGTTGGTTGGGACAAGGAGAAAGAGAAAAAGCTGGTTTAGCATTCAACGAATTGGTACGAACCGGAAAAGTAAAAGCACCGATTGTGATTGGTCGCGACCACTTAGATACAGGTTCTGTAGCTTCTCCCAACAGAGAAACCGAAGCCATGCTGGATGGTAGCGACGCTGTTGCAGACTGGCCCATCTTAAATGCATTGGTGAATACTGCAGGTGGCGCCAGCTGGGTATCACTGCATCATGGAGGTGGGGTAGGAATGGGTTATTCCATTCATGCGGGTATGGTGATTGTTGCTGATGGTACTGATGCAGCTGCAGCCAGATTAGCACGTGTCTTACGCAATGATCCGGGTATGGGTGTAATCAGGCATGCGGATGCGGGTTATGAAATCGCAAGAGTTACTGCAGCAAAACATCAGTTGGGTATGTAAGCTTTAAGGCGTATCAAGCTTGATAATAGCCTTCATTGAGTCCGAAATGCCTTTCAGGCGCACGTTCTTCTATTTCGTGAAAGGCATTCGGGCTAAGACCTGTCAAATCTTTATAGGCTTTGGCCAAATGCTGATGATCATGATAGCCGCACTCTAGGGCAATGCGTAACCAATCAAGATGTGGGTGTGAGTTCTTCAGCCTAAATGCTCGATCAAACTGAATAATTCTTTGATAGAGTTTTGGGTTCACGCCAGTGCGTTCCTTAAACTTTCTTTCCAGCTGTCTGATACTCAAGCATGCTTGACGTGCAATACCATCCACAGAAAGGGCTGAAGCAGGTTTCAGCATTTGTGCAATGGCATCATCAATGGGTAATCTGCTTTTTTTCGCTTTACGAATTAAGCATCGTACTAAATCCTGCACAATGTGCAGCATGGCGGCATAGTTGTGTGCCCTGCGAAGCAATTCATTGGTTTGCTCAAGATTAGCTTGAATAAATGTGCTGGCATCTGCGTATACATTCGTTAGTTCATCAGCAGGTATCCCCGTCAGGCGATACAAAGCTCCGGGCCAAAAAATTACCTGCACCACCAAGAAATTTGCACCGATATATCGGTTGGTAACTTCAGCAAACTGTCCATACAAAACCACCGGTACATTTTTTACTTCCTTTCCGTCTGAAGCATAACTGATTTTCTCCGTATCAAATGGATAAAAAGCAAGGCAATGCTCCGGTCTTGGCGGATATGCTTTGAAAGGCAATGGCTGATTAGCATCAAACTGCAGGTGTACGATGCGCAGCAATTGCACATAATCCGAAATATCGGCAGCAGGTGGAAAGTCTTTGAGTAACAAGCAGCAGGAATATGCAGTTAATATACAGCAAATTTTATAAGGTCAGAGGCGGACCAACCACTTTCATGTCATGTGCCGCGTGAATTCTGTTCATTTCTGCTTCACTGGGTCTTTCTTTAAGGCTATTCATGAGTACGAAAAATTCCTCCATTTTACCCGCAGGCTGTAACATATAAATCAATCTGCCTTTATCCGATAATTGAATCCAGGTATGGGGAATACCGCGAGGAAGAAAAATGGTTTGTCCCGCATGCAATACATGGGTTTCATTTCCTACAACAAAACGGTAGGAGCCATCAATCACTGTGAAGATCTCATCCTGTTTGAAATGGATGTGCAGCATAGGACCAACTTTATCCAGGCCTGTGTAATCAAAAACTGATAACTGTCCGCCAGTATCTTTTGAAGATATCTTCAAATCGTTGGGGTGTACACCCAGAAATTTGATAGTATCCCCGAATCTGGATTTACCAGCATCAACAACAAAGGGCTTTGAATTACTGGTGGGTTCTTGTGCCTGTACAGTTTGTAACAGGGCTAATGCCGGAATCGACATCAGTGATTGGCGGAGGAATTGCTTTCTTTTCATGGTAGGTGTTTGTACCATAAAATTCAAGGGCAATGCCTTTAGCCTATTGGTAAAAAAGCGACAAGTTTTCCTAAAGCCTTCTTCTCCTTAAGCTTAGTTACTGATAAAAGTGAAAGCTGGAATGGTACTTGGGGCTACCGGATTTCTAAAGACATAGGTGTAGCTTTTTCCAGCCTGCAGGGTTTGCGTGCTTGTAGTAATCACACCTACACTACCTGTTGTAAAGGGTGCCCGTGCTTCTAGTGTTACAGAACCCGGATCCACATTTGTATATGCTGCCACGCCGGCTACAGTTTGCTGATCGTTGAAAGACCTGCTGCCGGCAATACTGGTGCCACTGCTTAAGGAGAAGCCTGCATTGCCTTGGGTATTGGCCAGATGCAAAACATTGATTTTGGCTTTACCCGAAGCTGGTACCGGTTCATCAACTGTTTGAGACGCTTTTACGCTTGCACTAAGATCAGCAAACACTACTGTGTTATAGGAGTTTGCAGTAGCGTTGATACTTACTGTTGATAAAGTAGTACTGGCACTACTGCCTTTTACTTCAATGGTTACCGTGCCTGATTTGGTGCTGATATAAGTGCTGGATAATGCATAACTATTGATGGTGGACACAGTTGCACCATTGAACTTAACTTCCATCGCGCCTAGATCGGGTACCCCGTGAATCACCCGCACAAAGGCAGTGCCGGCAGGTGTTTCCGTTTTCTTACAGGAAACAAAACCGAGGGCGAGAAGTAAAGCGGTGCAGCTGAATATTTGTCGCATAATCAAATTTTGATAAAGATATTATTTCGGTTGAAATGCTTTTCTAAAATAGTGCGACTTTGTACATTTAGTAAAACCTAGCACATGAACGCACAGTCCTGGAGCCTGCTGCGGAAGTTTTGCTTCCGCTTCTATGCCATTTTTTTTGCTTTATGGATTATTCCAATGTCAATGGAAATACTACCCGGCATCAATATGCTGATGGGCTATGTGTATGATGGAATAGATGCTGTGTCTAAACTATTCAACCAATGGCTTTGGCACATAGAACCGGCCAAACTGCCCCCCAATGGCAATGGCGATTTTCCTGAAATGTGGATGACAACATTCACGTTTCTCTTACTCTCATTTATTGCTGCATTGATCTGGAGTATTCTGGACAGAAAACGAAGCCATTATCAACGCTTGGAATATTGGATAGTGACAATGGTTCGTTATTTCATCATTTTCAATGGTTTCTCTTATGGGTTTGTAAAAGTATTCGGATTGCAATTTGTTTTTCCTAACCTCAGCCAGCTAGCAACGCCGTTGGGTGATTTTCTGCCCATGCGTTTATCCTGGATGTTTTTAGGGTATTCATATCCATATCAGTTTTTCTCGGGTGCTATTGAATTGTTTGCTGCTTTCTTACTACTGTTCAGACAAACCGCAACCTTGGGTGCTTTGGTTTCTGGTGGGGTTTTCATCAATGTGATGATGCTCAATCTTGGGTATGATATTCCGGTGAAAGCTAATTCCATTATGTTGGTTGTGTTATGTCTCTATTTGCTTGCGCATGAATTGCCCAGATTGATTGCTTTCTTTTTTCGATTGGAAGCAAGGCCCAGTCAGATTTTTATTTTCCCTTTCGAAACCAAGCGGGGTAGAAGAATTGCGCGTGTGGCTAAGTGGACATTGGTCTTATATGTTGTTGGCTTGAATCTTGCCATGGATATTGGTGCAATGGGCAATCAGGAAGCAAAAGCCAGTCCAATCAAACAAGGCATCTACGATGTGTTAGAGCACCAAGTGAACGGCCAATCCATCACACCTGATCACCCGGATTCTGTTTACTGGCAGAATCTGGTTTTTGATGTGGCTTCCGGCGGCAGTATCAAAACAGCCGACACCCGTTTTCGCCAGCGATATGGCCGCAGCTATTTTCATTATAAACTGGATAGTGCCACCAATACAATTGCATTGCGTAAAACAGGTGCAGATAGTTTGCCACTCCTGCAGTTCCGCTATCAATATCGGGATAGCGTTTACCTCGTATTGAGCGCCTATCCGGATTCCAGTGCCAGAAAGCTATTACTCAAGCGCAGGTTAAAGGGCTTTCCCCTTGCAGAAAAGCAGTTTCATTGGATTTCTGAACAAAACCGTTGATGTTTTTTACCAAAAAATCCTAATTTACTGCTGCGCGAAGGACCTGTGCATTAGCCAATACACAAACGATTGCCATGAGCCAGACAATGGTTATTGATGCCGTGCTACTCAAAGAATGGGTAAGAGAACGCCTTTCTATTGAAGCAATTGAACAGCGTTTACAACAAAAAGGCCTGGATCTGGAATCCATTCAAGCGCATATACAGGCGTACAAAAAGCATTGCAATGCACAAAAGCAATTCAATGGTTTCATCTTTTTGGGCATAGGTGCTTTCATGGGTTTTGTAAGCTGTGTACTAAGCCTAACCAATCCCTGGCCCGAATGGTACAATTTCATTCTCTTTGGATTTACCGGTTTGGCTGTGACATTAATTTTTATCGGACTCTACTGCATATTCGAATAGCCATGCAATACATGGTCATTGAAAAATTCATTCCAGGCAGGGTCAAAGACCTTTACCAGCGTTATGCAGAAACGGGAAGGATGTTACCAGAAGGTGTACAGTATCTCAATAGCTGGATAAGTAAGGATCTTAGATATTGTTATCAATTGATGGAAGCAGATTCCATAGACAGTTTGAATTTGTGGATTGCGAACTGGGATGATCTGGCTGATTTTGAAGTCGTACCTGTTATCAGTTCTGAAAAAGCCAGGACAAAAGTGTTGGGACATTAGCCAAGTACATAAATGGAAATCGTGTGTTCATCAATTTCCATAGTAGTTGCTGCTTTTACATAAGGTGCAATGATTTGCACGAAATCTCTGGCAATGATTCTTTGTGGTGTTGACAGTATCATGACTGCTTGCTGCGCAGTATAATGTTGAATCAAATTCAGCAGCCCCTTGAAATCCTCATCTTTGTAATTCACATCACTCAGCAAAACACATTCTGCAGAAGGCCATGCTTCATGTTGATACCAATCAAATTGTTGGTATTCTACATTGTTATGTTGCTGAATATGATATTGGTTGAACCAATGCATCGCATCATCGGCATGATCGGTAATCAGCACATTTTTAGCGCTGGCTGCAGTAAACAATGCTGGTAAGCCAAGACCTGCGCCAAATTCCACCACATCTTTATCAGTATAGTATTCCGGATGGCTTGCCAGATATTGGGTAAGGGCTTTTGCAGCAGGCCATATTCTTGCCCAGAAAGGAAAAGGGGCTTGCGGTTCTTGTTGGCGATACCATGCCTGCACTGCATTTTCCCCCGGAAGCTGAAGTGTAATGGTTTTATCACCAATAATAAAGTGCTCGGTAACAAATGGGAACATGTACTACTGAATGAAGTACACTTTGCTGATCTTTCCTTTGCTAATCGTATAAACGGCAATGGCTTTCAAAGGTTGAGGGCCAAATCCGCTTACGCTTTCATGGTCGATCACGGTATTGCCTTCAACAATTCTGTTCACCAGTGTACAATGCAAATTGGGTACTTGTTGAAACATAGCCCCATACTCTTTGCGCATGGCTTCTTTACCCTTGGAAAGTAGCTTAGCAGGAAAAGCATAGATCTCCACACTATCGCTATAAGACTCCAGGAAGGCATCGATATTTCTGGAGTTGTATGCATCCAATTGTGCCTGAGCCAGTTGTTCGGGTGTCTTGCTGTTTTGTGCACTTGCTTTGGTTAAGCCAAAAAGGGCCAGCATCAGAAAGGGTAGAAATCTTTTTCGCATTGGCTAAAATTAGGTAATCCCATATCAGAAAATTGGTATTTTGTTACAAATTATTTTATGCAACTGCACCTGAGACTATTCGCAACTGCGCTCTTATTTAGCTGTGCTGTAATGGCACAAACCGAAAAGCCCAAGTCCATACACCAAAAGAATCCAAAGCAACCTGTGCAAGTGGTGGAAGCTTCTTGTGGACAATGCAAATTCAAGTTGCCGGGTAAATCTTGTGATCTGGCTGTTCGCATAGATGGCAAAGCATATTTTGTAGATGGTACCAAAATAGATGACCATGGAGATGCGCATGCAGAAGATGGTTTTTGTGAAGCTATTCGAAAAGCTGAAGTGCAAGGCACCCTTGTAAACGGTCGTTTCAAAGCAACTTATTTTAAACTCTTACCTGAGCAAAAAGCCGGGAAACAATAATTCCAATAATATGCAAGCAAGCATTTGTCAGAATTGTGGAACAAAAATGGAATCAGGTTATCGTTTTTGTCCTAATTGTGGTCAAACAGCAGAGACGCACCGTTTTACCATGCCACATTTTCTGCATGAAGCAGGTCATGCTTTTACACATGCAGATAAGGGCATATTTTTTCTGATCAAAGAGTTGGCAATTAAGCCCGGTATTGTGCTCAAAGAGTACATTATTGAAGGGAAGCGCAAGCGTTATTTCAATCCCTTCACATTCATGTTACTAATGTCTGGTCTGCTGCTGTTTTTTACCATTGTTTTTAAGCCTTATGATACAGATACGATGGGCATGACAAAAGCTGATGCAAAACAGTACTATGCCCAGATGCCTCAGGCGCAGAAGATAATGGAAAGGCAGAAAAGATTTGCTGTATTTATGGAACAGAATACGAAAATCATATCGCTGATTTCTGTGCCAATGACGGCTTTTATTTTCTGGTTATTCTTCCGAAGGAAAGGGTTGTATTATGCGGAGCATTTGGTGGCGGCATTGTTTCTCACAGGCTTTTTTACCATATTCAATACCCTGATGACGCCTGTTCTGGCAATGCTAAAGGGGTCTGCTGTATACCTTAATGTGAGTCTATTGCCCTTAGTCTTTCAGGTAATTTATTTTGGGTGGGCCTATTGTCCATTTCTGGCTGCACAAGGCAAAGTCCAAAAATGGAAAGTGTATGGTGTATCCTTAGTTAATGTGCTCGTATGGTCGCTGCTTTGGGTATTGGTAGGTGCAGTGTATATGGTGGTTTCATTTATCAATGGGTAATCTGTTAACCTCTGCTATGAGTAGAATTGGACAAATCATTGCTGCATACTTGTTTGTAGTATTGATGGTAACACAAGCTAATGCGCAAGCAAAAGGAAAACTCTTCATCATTGGCGGTGGAGATCGTACTACAGGCTTGATGCAATGCATGGTGCAGGCTGCTGGTATGCAAGACAAAGATTATGTGGCTGTATTGCCAATGTCGAGTGCAGAACCCGATACTGCTTTTCATTATTTTACTGAAGACTTGAAGCAGGTATACAAGGGTAAAATTCTACAACTGCATTTCACCAAGGCTGATACAGCCAATCAGGAGAAACTACAACAGTTATTGCAGGCAAAACTCATTTTCATTACCGGCGGAGACCAGGAAAGATTCATGCGGGTGGTAGCCAATACACAGATTGAAAGAGCCATTCAGCAAGCTTATGCCAAAGGCGCCATGATTGCTGGCACTAGTGCCGGCGCTGCCGTAATGAGTGAACACATGATTACAGGCAATGAATTAACAGATACTGTGTACAGACCTACTTTCAGAAAGGTTTGGCACAACAATATTGAACTGTCGCGCGGTTTGGGTTTGATTCGTTCAGCCATCATTGACCAGCATTTTATTGTGCGTAGTCGTTACAACCGCCTATTCAGTGCGATTGCCAAGTATCCAAACCTGCTGGGAATTGGTATAGATGAGGCTACTGCAATTCTGGTAGAAGGCAATACTGCCACAGTTTGTGGCGAAAGTCAGGTAGTGGTGATGCGGGATATCCGAGGACTCAATACCACAGACCCAAAACGCGTGTATTGGGATAGTCTGCAAGTGTCTTTATACATATCCGGACAGTCCTTCTCCTTGCGCACACCATAATTTTCTGTATTTTGGAACAAACGATTGTTATGCCCCCAACTTCACCACTTGGGCAGTTCCTGCATTGGGAAGCTGCTATACCGCATGATATCTTTCTTCGTCAGCCATTTAATGGTCAATGGACTACATGGACCTGGGCGGAAGCCGGACAAGAATGTCGTAAAATGGCCAATGCCCTGCGTGCGATGGGCTTACCTGAGCGTGCACATGTGGCTATTCTGTCTAAGAACTGTGCACATTGGATTATGGCTGATATCGCCATCATGATGGCAGGATATATTTCTGTTCCCATTTATCCAACCTTATCTGCATCATCTATTGAGCCGATTCTCATACATAGTGATACTGCTGCCATTTTTGTTGGCAAGCTGGATGATTATGCTTCGCAGAAAGATGGTATTCCAGCACATATTCAAAAAATCGGGTTTGATATGTATGATATGCAGGATGGTACAGCCTGGACTGAATTGATCAGTCAGCATGCACCTGCAGAAGACTTATACTACTGGCAATATGATGATCTGATGACCATCATTTATACATCAGGCACCACTGGAGCACCAAAGGGTGTGATGCATACAGCAGGCAACTTTAATGCAACCATGCAGGCTGCGATTAGTGAATTGCGCTTGCCACCAAGACCGCGTTTATTCTCTTATTTGCCCTTTAGTCATATTGCAGAACGCATTGGAATTGCTACTAACGCTTATTATAGTGGCGGAGTGATTTCATTTGCAGAATCACTCACCACGTTTGCACATGATGTGGCTTCTGTACAACCAGATATCTTTTTTGCAGTACCGCGCTTATGGGGCAAGTTCCGCGAAGTAATTCTCAGCAAAATGCCACAAAGCAAACTCAGTTTCCTCATTTCTATTCCACTCCTGGGTAATGTGGTGAAGAAAAAGATCAGGCATAAACTTGGCTTATCAAAAGCTTCGCATATCTATAGTGCTGCAGCACCCATTTCTGTTGATATGATCAAGTGGTTTGATAAACTGGGTGTGAAGATTACGCAGGCCTTGGGTATGACAGAGGATTGTGTATATGCACACTTTGAGCGTCCGTTCGACAGACGTATGGGTTCTGTTGGAAAGCCATTCAAAGGCCTGCACGTGAAAATCTCTCCGGAAGGAGAGCTGCGCGTAAAAAGCGTGAGCAATACCAAGGGTTATTATAAAGAACCTGAACTCACGAAAGAGCTGTTCGATGAAGAAGGCTATCTGCGTACCGGCGATTTGTGCGAATACGATCATGACGGATTCTTATTCATTACTGGCAGATTGAAAGATCAGTTTAAAACGGATAAGGGTAAGTATATTTCCCCAGCGCCTATTGAAGTGAAAATGCTCGCCAACCCTGATGTGGAACAAGCTTGTGTGGTGGGCATGGGTATTCCACAACCTATTGTGTTGGTTACTTTATCTGAAATAGGTAAAGCCAAATCGAAGGCTGAAGTAGAAGCCAGCTTATTGGAATCTATCGCTGCAATCAATCCAACATTGGAACATTATGAGCATCTGGAAAAAGCGGTGGTAATGCGTGAACCATGGTTAATTGATAATGGTTATCTCACACCTACCATGAAAGTGAAACGCAATTATGTAGAAAAATTGCACCAACAGTTTTATCCGCAATGGTTTCATACTGCAGAAGCAGTAGTGTGGGAATGATGTATCATATTTAACATCAAATAGACCGCAGACTGAAGTCTGCGGAAATAATATTGCCACGAACATAACGTCCCCGCAGGGTCTCATGAAATTGACCCTGCGGAATTGTTTATACCAGCATGTTTTAAGTAATGAAAGTTTTTTGAGTACTTCTTGACCTCACCTCCCTTCGCTAAAGCTACGGAAGGCAGGCCCCAACCCAAGACCTTCGCTAGAGCTACGGTTTGTGAACCTCTCCAAGGGAGAGGGGGAGCCTTTGGAACTTAATTAGAAGAACAGATTTGATTTACCCCAAATACTTCTTAAAAAAATCCATGCTCCGCTGCCAGGCCAATTTGGCTGCTGCTTCGTTGTAGCGGGTAGGCGCTGTATCATTATGGAATGCATGATTCACTCCATCATACATGTATAATTCGTAGTTGATATTGTTTGCTTTCAATGCTGTTTCATAGGCTGCTGCACCTGCATTCACTCTTTCATCCAAACCTGCATAATGCAATTGTACCGCTGCTTTGATATTGGGCACTTTTGCTGTATCCGGCTGTCTACCATAAAACGCAACCGCAGCTTTCAGTGAAGGCACTTCAACAGCCAATGAATTGGCCATAGCACCGCCCCAACAGAAACCAACACAACCATATTTGCCGGTCACATCTTTACGTGTATTGAGGTAATCAAATACACGAATGAAATTCTGTAAGCTATCTTCTGCTTTTAATTGTTGAAACTTTTGTCGGGCTTCATCTTCATTGGCAGGTGTACCACCCAATGGCGCCAATGCATTGGGCGCAATAGCCAGAAAGCCTGCTTTGGCTGCTCTGCGCGCCACATCCTCAATATGGGCATTTAATCCTCTGTTCTCGTGAATGATCACCACCGCCGCATATTTGCCTTTCTTTTCAGGTCGTGCAACATAGGCTTTCATCTCGCCTTGAACACCGGCATAAGTGATGTACTCCGTCATCAAACCATCTGTAGGTGTTTGATTGGCTCCGGCCGCATTCACTTCAATCAGCGGTAATACAGCCATTGCAGCTGTCACACTTCCTGTTAGCAGGGTTAGTCGCTTTAAGAATTCATTTCTGGAGAGCGGCTTATGGGTGTACTCGTCGTAGAGATTGATAATTTCCTGATTCATAGCAGCAGTTTTGAGTAAGGTAATCTGTTTACTTGCTTTCTAATGGATTTTTACACCAATGGTTTAGTAACGCCAGCTTTTGATATCAGCACCAGCAGGCGGGTTGGCCAATAATTCTTTCGTCCACTTGTTGATAAACATGCTGTGGTAACGCAACCTGCTGATATAATTGGGTTGTGTATGATCTCCATTCCAGCAATGTTCTGCACGATCGCCATAATCTACTTCACAATTGCAGGAAGGATTCTTTAACTGCTTCAGCATATCCTCTGCTGTGTACACGGCATTGTTGAGGTAAAAATTATCCATATCGCCCACATAAATATGGATCTTGCCTTTGAGCTTTTCACCAATCTTCGGCCAATCGCGCTGAATGATATGGGTGAGGTCATAATTGTCGCGCCAGTATTGCGCTACTTCAGGATCAATCACACCGGTATACTTATCGTAAATTCTTTTCGGATAACCATCTGCACCATTGGGCGAGAATACTGCTTCCCAGATATCAAACTGATCACCACTACGGCTCTTGGTGCCTAATGCCAGCTCACGATGATTCATGTCTTTCACAGTTGCACTCACATGACCCAAATAATTTCTATGCCCCGGGCGCAAAGTTTTTTTGAAATCACTTTCCAGGTAATAAGCATTTTTATCCTTGTAGATATTCATGGTGACGTAGTGATTGAAATCAATGGGGTCTGGACAAGCAGCATAGCAGCCATTATACGCTTCAGGGTAGAAGACTTGTGCGGCCAATGCTTCCCATCCACCTGTACTGCCACCGTATAAAAATCTTGCCCAGCCCTGGCCAATACCACGAAATCGTTTTTCAATTTCAGGTATCAGTTCATAGGTAATCGCATCGCCGTAAGGCCCCATGTTGGCAGAATTCACCGCATAGGAATCATCGTAGTAAGGAGTGGCGTGCTGTATTTCAATCGCAATTACTCTGGGAAAATTCGGGCCTGTCCACTGTTTGTAAAAATCATAGGCTTCCTGTTGTACGATCTTGTTGTAACCAATCAGGTTAAAACGTTTTACCGTATCAGGCTTGAGGTTAGGATCAGGCGGTGTGGTGCGAAAGCCGCCAAAGTCTTCCGGAAAATGGCCATGGAAAATGGCAAGTGGATAACGTACATCAGGATGTTCATCAAAACCTTCTGGCAACAAAATATGCGCACCTAAATACATCGGCCTGCCCCAAAATTCTGTCAGCAATTTGCTTTGAATTTTGATGTGTTTGATATACTTGGTGTCTTTCGGTTCTTCAATAGGTGGTATGATTTTATCCAATTCAACGATGGCAATACTTTTAAAACGTGGATTCACTGCCATACGCTTGGGTGTAGAGTAAGGATTGCCCGGCGCAAGGTTCCAGTGTTGTCCTTCACCTCGATCCATGGGCAGCTTTACAACTTTGCCATTCTTGAGGTGAAAGGTTTCGTATTTGTGAAAGACCACTTGTACGGTATAATTCCCCGCAGGGATTGCAGATAATTTTTCTATGGGATAACCAAATACATCCTTGCCTTGTACAGACAGGGTAGTACCCGGTGCCCAATTTTCTACATCCATACCAAAGACCATTTGGGTTTCTGGTCCGTCTGCAATTTGAAAACGTGGCTCACCACTAGTTTTCTTCGATAAAAGCAGCAAAAGTCTGCCGTCTAAATTTTCTTTGTAATATTTAGCAGGATAGGGTACACGAAACAATTGTGCAGTACTGGTCAGCACCAAAGTGCTGAAAAAACAAAGAAGCAGGTATCTCATGGCAAATGATTGATACAGAAAATTAAGCCTTAATACCTGTTCAGCAAAGGGCAATAAAAAACTGCATCCGGCTGCCCCCGCGCGCCATGATGCAGTTTAACCAGTTGTGATGCTATTACAATACAATCACACTATTGCTGCCGCCGTACACATTGGGTGCTTGGCTGTCAGCTTCCGGTTCGTTTAACCACTCAGATTTGTTCACCAAATACTTGAACTCATGCGTGCTGTTCTTAGGCAGCTGCACATCAGCAGTGAAGTTACCATCTTTTTTCTTGCTCAGAACGATAGAATTTTCCCAATCGCTGTTGAGGCCAAGTACTTCTACTGTTTCTGCATTTTCTACTTGAAAAGAGAATTTTACTTTACAGTAGTCTTTGGTTTTGTAATATGTTTTCTGAATCATGTGTAATGATTTGGTGAAAAATGGGTTGCTTGCTTGCTGCTTAATACGCCCTTTGAAAAAAAGTAACCCGGCGAAATGATGATTTTTTCATCAAGCCTTTGGCCTACTGTAGAACTTGTGGAAAACCTTGAAAATGCGGGTTTCTTTGTTGAAACTTCTTAAATTGAAGCATGGACAAACGTCGTTTTCTCAAGCAAATCTCCTTGTTGAGCGCTGGTTCGCTAACGGGTGTTAGTCAGCTAAATGCATTAATGGCTGCTGCTAAAAATTTACCTGCACAAGAGCTGGCCGGGGAAGAAGATTTCTGGGCCATTATTCGTAAAGGCTACCGCTTGAAGCCAGATTATATCAATCTGGAAAACGGGTATTACAATTTTTTGCCTGAAGCGACATTAGAGAAATACATCGCGCATATTCGCGAAATCAATTATCAGGGTTCTTATTACATGCGTACCGTTCAGTGGGATAATAAGAAACGCATGGCCGCAAAATTGGCCGCTATCGCGGGATGTTCACCTGATGAATTGATCATCACCCGCAATACCACAGAATCGCTGGATATGATTATTGCGGGACAAAACTGGCAGGCCGGAGATGAAGCCGTGATGGCAGAGCAGGATTATGGTGCGATGCTGGATATGTTCAAACAAGTGGCGAAGCGACATGGCGTAGTGAATAAAATCATTTCAGTTCCTACTCATCCAAAAGACGACGAGGAGATTGTTCAGCTATATGCTAATGCTATCACGCCTAAGACAAAACTGCTAATGGTATGTCACATGGTGAATATTACCGGACAGATTTTGCCCATTCGAAAAATAGCAGACATGGCGCACGCACGTGGCGTGAAAGTATTGGTGGATGGTGCCCATGCATTTGCACATTTCCGTTACAATATTCCAGATCTGCATTGCGATTATTATGGTGCATCCTTGCACAAATGGCTAAGTGTGCCCTTAGGTGCAGGTATCCTCTATGTAAAGCGAGAAGAGATTGACCATGTGTGGCCACTGATTGCCGAAGGCGAACGCAAGCCCGGCGATATCTCTCGCCTCAATCATATTGGTACGCATCCGGTGCATACAGATTTAACGATAGAAGACGCCATCGACTATTATCAAATGATTGGTCCCGAGCGCAAGGAAGCCAGATTGCGTTACCTGAAAGATTATTGGACTTCCCGCGTGAAAGACACACCGAATATAATTTTAAACACACCATTGGATCCTGCACGTAGTTGCGGTATCGCCAACGTGGGCATCAAAGGCATCAAGCCGGCAGACTTGGCGAAACAATTGATGGATCGATTTAAAATATTTACAGTAGCGATTGATTACAGCAATGTGCATGGTTGCCGTATTACGCCGAATGTGTACACCACAACAGCTGAGTTGGATGTATTTGTTACTGCATTAAAAACTTTGGCTAGCGCTTAGTTTAAACGATTGGTGAGCTGCTCATCAATCTTCTTGAAGAGATGATAGGGCTTGTAGGTACGCCATTCCAGTATCTCCATCAATTCGATGAAGTAATTCAATTTACGTTTGCGAAAATCGTATTGGGTAGCTTCGGGCATATTGAGGGCAACTATCCAGCCTTCAGCGTCACTCACTTCTTCATACCATTCTTCGTAATAGTCTTTATCGCCGCTGTGAAAATTGAGTACGTTCTCTGTTATTAAGATAAACTTTGAAATGCCTTCCAGTGCCAGCTTCTCCATCACTTCACGCTTCAACTCCATGATATCATTCTCTATGGCATCATTCCACTCGCCAATCAATTCAATGATGGCAAAGTGCAATTCGTAATCAACGTAGATAATCTTGAGATAAAGCGTTTTGCTGCCAAAATCATCCCACTGTGGGTGGATATAGTAATTGTACACTGTTTGAGAAAACTCAAACTCACTATAGGTTCTGCCGTAAAAAGGGGAGCGGGGATCTTCTTCCGCTATATAAATATGACGCCAGTTGTAAAATGGTTCAAGATGATGCATTTACTGTTCTGATTTCCTTGCGTCAACAGCTTTCTTTACACTGCCATGTGTCAACAATAGATCCTTGGCTTCTTCGTAATTGCTCAGTCCTAATTGTTCCATCACCATGCGCACACCACGATCTACCAGCTTTACATTGCTCAGCTGCATGTTTACCATCTTATTGTCTTCCACACGACCTAATTGAATCATCACTGCAGTAGAAATCATGTTCAGCACCAGTTTCTGTGCTGTACCACTTTTCATACGGGTACTACCCGTTACAAATTCTGGTCCTACCACCACTTCAATGGGGTAGTCAGCCACTTTGGATAAGGGACTATTCGGATTACAACAAATACTACCGGTTGCAATGCCTCTTTTGCGGCATTCTTCCAATGCACCAATCACGTAAGGTGTTGTACCACTGGCTGCTAAACCAATCACCACATCCTTATCGCTCACGAAAAATTTCTCCAGATCGGCCCATCCTTGTTCCTTGCTGTCTTCTGCAAATTCCACAGCTTGTGTAATGGCTTTATCGCCACCGGCAATCAAACCAATCACCAATCCATAAGGCACACCGTAAGTGGGCGGACATTCACTCGCATCCACAATGGCCAGGCGTCCACTCGTACCGGCACCGAGGTAAAACAGTCTGCCACCGGCCAACATTTTATCTGTAGCTACAGCCACCAGTTTTTCAATCTGCGGAATGGCTTTCTCCACAGCCTGTGGCACCAGTTTGTCTTCGTTATTGATGTTCACCAGAATTTCATCCAGTGTCATTTTCTCCAGATGTCGGTATTTCGAGGGTTGTTCGGTAACCTTAACAAAATTGTTCATGTTCGTCGCTTAACGGTGGTATGCAATCAGTCCGGTCATCGGTGCTTTCAGCACTTTGCCTAACTCCAATTCATAAGTGTTGCAAAGGTCTTGCAATACATCGCGAAAACCAAATGCAATACTGCCTACAAAATGAATCGGCAGGGTCCAGCTTTCGCGGTATTTATAGAGGTGGTTAAAGAAAAAATCGTTTAGTCCGTCTTCAATAATGTTCTCCACCATGTAATGCCCCCGATTCTCAGCGAGGAAAATGGCAAAAGAAGCGAGGTAGCGGTTGGCCAATGGCTTTTTGTACACGTTCTCCAGAATTTCTACCGGGGTAGTGGTGAAGCGTGCATCAAAGCGAGCGCGCAGGTCTTCATCAAAAGTTTGATACAGATAGTACTGTACCACTTTCTTACCCAAATAAGCGCCGCTGCCTTCATCGCCCAGCACATAACCAATGCCCGGACTATTCTTGGCAATTTTCTTGCCATCAAAATAGCAGGAATTAGAACCTGTACCCAAAATACAGGCGATGCCTTTTTCCTTACCACACAAAGCGCGTGCAGCCGCCACTAAATCGGTATTGGCTTCCAGCTTGGCTTTGGGGAACAATTGTTTCAGGGCTTTCTTGATGATGGTAACATTATTGGGATTGCTGAGTCCTGTACCGTAGTAATACACTTCCTCCACCGCCACTTTTTTCAGTTTGGGTAGCAGCTCTTTGTTAAGCAGTTCCACAATCTGGGCCTGGTTCAGAAAATAGGGACTGATACCTTGGGTGTAGAGGGTCTTTTTCTTGCCGTTCTGCAGCAGGCACCATTCGCATTTGGTGGCACCACTATCTGCAATCAGTTTCACAGCCATACAGATGGGTTTTGGCAAACATTTCAACCTGCCCCATTCAACATTAATGCAGATATTCGTGTTTGAATGCGACAAGATACAAAGAAGCTGAGTTATGGGAAGTAAAAAAATGCAGGTTTGGTTGCCTCTTTTGCTGGCCGGATTGCTGGTGGTGGGCATGCTGATTGGTTATCAGCTGCGCGATAAAACAGCCGGTGTACGCTTTTTCGGTACACAACGCAGGGGCAGTATTCAGGAAGCCATTGATATCATTACCAATAAATATGTGGATCCGGTGAAAGGCGATAGCCTTACCAATCTGGCTATGGAAGAATTGCTGGGCAATCTCGATCCGCATTCGGTCTATATTCCGCCTGCCGATCTCAAGGATTTCAATGAGGAATTGATGGGTAATTTTCAGGGTATTGGCGTAGAATTTCAGCAGTTTCATGATACAGTGCATGTGTTGAATGTGATCAAAGGTGGTCCCTCTGAAAAAGCTGGTCTTAAGGTAGGTGATCGATTGGTAAAAGTGAATGATTCCATCTCACTCGTGAAGATTGATCCAGATCAGGTGCGTAAATATTTGCGCGGTCCCGGCGGCTCTCTGGTAAAAGTTGGTTTTCTGCGCAATGGCAAGCTGAGTGCTGTGAACATTACCCGTGGTACCATTCCGGTTTCTTCTATTGATGCAGCCTATATCGTTTCTCCGGGCATTGGTTTCATCCGCATCAACAAATTTGCTGAGCGCACGTATGAAGAGTTTATGAGCAATCTGGAGCGTTTGCAGAAAGCAGGCATGCAGCAACTGATTCTGGATCTGCGTGGCAATGGAGGCGGACTCATGAACGAAGCCACAGATATTGCGGATGAGTTTCTGGATGGCGATAAACTGATTGTGTACACACAAGGCGATAAAGTAGCACGTTACGATTACCGTTGTCAAAAAGAAGGTTTGTTTGAAAAAGGCAAGCTGGTGGTGTTGATTGATGAAACATCCGCTTCTGCCAGTGAGGTATTGACGGGTGCTTTACAGGATTGGGACAGGGCCACCATCATTGGGCGCAGAAGTTTTGGTAAGGGTTTGGTGCAGCAGCAGTTTCAGTTGAGTGATGGCAGTGCCATGCGTTTAACCATTGCGCGTTATTATACGCCACTGGGTCGCAATATTCAGAAGCCATATGAAGAAGGGAAGGAGAAGTATCAGGAAGAACTGGCAGAACGCTTTCACAACGGAGAGGTATTAAAGGGAGATAGCATCAAGCAAAAAGGCAAAGCGTATAAGACACCTGCCGGCAGAACAGTCTATGGTGGTGGTGGCATTACGCCCGATGTGTTTGTACCATTGGATACCACCAGCTTGGATGCACCGGCCATGCGTTTTTACAGAAGAAATACCCTGGTCAATTTTGTATACGAGTATTACACCAAGCATCAGGGCTTTTTTGCGCAGTTCAAAGATCCATTGGCTATGGCAGGTGGTTTTGTGCCCGGCGAACAGGAATGGACAGCTTTGAAGGGTTTTGCAGCACGTGATAGTATTGCCATGGATGGGGTAAGTGCACGCGATAAGCAGGTGCTGCTAAAACGGATGCAGGCCTTGATGGCCAGACAGATCTGGCGCAATGAGGGCTATTTTGAAATTATGAACAGGCAGGATATGGCTGTGCAGAAGGCTTTACAGGTATTACAGGCGAAAAACTAGGGATTTTGCTATTTTTACGACCGAGGCTGATTAACCCCATGGATAAAATCTACATACTGAAACGCAAAAACTTGTTGCGGGGCCCCTATACGGTGGATGCCCTGAAGCAAAAAGGACTGCATAAGTATGACCTGATTTGGTATAAAGGATTACCAGATTGGACACCTGCACAACAGGTAGATGCTGTGCTGCCTTGCATTCGCGAAGAAAACAGCAATAGCGATTCGGGTTCTGTATTGAAGCGTTTATGGCGCATGTTAGATTGAGGTTTTGAAGTTATACACATCAGAGACTCAATGCTTTCTAAAAATAATCCCTGAAAAATTTGGTGCGTTTTTGTTTTCACCTATTTTTGCAGTCCCAAAAAACAAGGTAATACTTGATTTAGCGGGTAATGGAGATTCCGTAGCTCAGTTGGTAGAGCAATACACTTTTAATGTATGGGCCCTGGGTTCGAGTCCCAGCGGGATCACAAAGCCTCACAGAAATGTGGGGTTTTTTTATGCTCTTATTACAGTGAGCGGCAGCTGTAATAGCATGCAAGCGTGTAAGCGAAACAAGCTTGCTTGGTTGAGCTGGTACGATTGCATGACAACGTGCGTAGCGCGTACTGCCGCGAACGCATATGATGCTATAAAAGCTGTTATTATTTCTATTTGGCTTTGGGTAAGCTCAATGCGGAGGGAAGTCAGCGTAACGAAGTGAGCTGACAATCCCAGAAATGACAATTCAAGTAAATAATCGTCCAAGCGAGCCAAGTTTGAAAGATGAATGATACGCAGTACTTGAAATATAGGGGTAGGTTATTTTTACTAAAAATATTGTGTATTTCTTAACCCTAAATATTTTAAGGAGTATAAAAAAAGGATTGTTTGAATGAGGCGAATTATTTATTATCTTAATTTAGTTCTAAATTAATAATTGTCTAACTTTTCTTATGAAAGCAAAGATTAGTAATAGAGGAAAGATTTTACTTAAAAGTACAAGTGCTTCTGCTGCTTTAATAGAAGCTATAATTAATAACTCTGGTAGTTTTTCAAACGGACAAGCTGTCAGGTTTAATGTTAGTATTAAGAAAAGAGAAAATAAAATATCAGGTAATAATGATAGAGCTGAGATAGCAGTTAAAAAAATTACGGCATTATAATTTGTCAAGATGAATATAGCATTAGGTGCTTTCATCCTTACTTTGCTCTTTTTGCCATCAATTACTTTCCGCTTTGCAATTAACCGGGATGATCAATTAAAGGAGCTTTTAGGTTCTTTTTCTGTAACAGACTCAATCTGGGTATTTAGCATTATTCCAATTTTGATTCATGTAATCGAACTTTCGTTTATATACATCTTCGGTTACCAAGTAAAGTTTGATTTACTATTGAATATTCTTTATTCCAATAAAGATTTCCCTATTGACAATCATTACTTTCAGATAGATGTTCTTTGTTTTTTAGTTTATTCTACAGTGTCAAATATTCTTGGATATATAATAGGAGTTTTGTTTTGCCACCTAGAAGTTAAGTATGATTTCTTATCTACTCTTTTGGGATTGGAATATTATTGGGATATGGTTTTTAGCGGTAAAATAATAGAAAGGTCAGGGGAAGAAAAAAATATTGGAGATATTGATTTGGTTTTTGTTGATGTATTAGCAACAACAAAAGAGGCTACTGTTCTTTATTCAGGTATATTATTGGATTATTATTATAAGTCTAAATCAAGTGATTTGGAATTTCTTGTTCTTCAATATGCAACGAGACGTGATTTGAGGAAACAAACGTTAAGTGATATAGAAATGCTACCAAGCGGGAAGATTAGTACCTACTCCGAGGAAACAGGTAACTCAATTAAGATACCAGGCGAGTATTTTATTCTTCCAATGAATGGTGTACTTAATATTAATGTTTCTTTCTTGAGTATTGAAAATCTCGATGGTAATATAACAGAATTAGCAGAATGATAGTTTGCTCAATGAAAGATACTTTTCTAAATTTTTATCGGAGATGTTACTTGATTATATAATGAAGAAAGTCATCTTGAGTTTTTCTTATTGAATCTTATAAAAATAGTTACTTCGTAACGATCAGCCACCATCTTGCAGACTTCGTTGCTGATCTTCTCTTTAGTTAGTTTTAGTTCCTGTACAATCTGCTCATGTGTGTATAGGCTTTCCAATTTTACGATATCAGTATCAAAACTCTCAGCGGTAGTCATGTATAGCGCTCTGGGTATAATCAGGTCCTTATCCCTGTTAATATCCAGCTTGCTCATGTCTACATCCCAGAAAAGATGCTTGGGGAATATTGATGTTATATTGCTGAGCTTTTTCACAATCCAAATTTAGTTGAAATCAGAAAAAACTCAACAGCTTTAACAAAGCTGCATCCGTATTGCTTTCAATTTATTGGTTATTAATTGTTTATGAAAACATCGCCACTTCGCTGACTGGATTTTTTTAAAACATTAATTACGCTGATTTGGCGTGTAAGCTCAATGCGGGGTAAGTCAGCGAAACGAAGTGGAGCTGACAATCCCAGAAATGACAATTCAAGTAAATAATCGTCCAACCGAGCTAAGCTTGCTTGTGTGAGCTGAACAAATTGCATGGCTACACGTGAAATGAGTATTGCTGCTGATTTTGGTAGAGGCAAAAAAACAATTAATCTGATTGTAGCATGAATTCATACTTACAATGGTCATTATTACATAAATGAACCTGCGTTTGAGAATTGGTGTGCGACAAATCAAGAATAATTTCGGAACGCAGCCCACAATTTGGGCATGTGGTTGGTTGATCGGAGTATATGAAAATGTCTAGCTCTTTATTCATACTACTATGATTTTTTAAAACGATGTGTATTATGAAACTCTAATAAAGACTCATCAGGTAGGAACTTAGAAGGAAGTATTATTTTTTTCCCTTCATACCGAGAGAAGAAACTTTTTACTTCATCATTTTGTTGTTTTAAAATAATAGGGGAGACTTTAATCGTATAATCTTTTGTTATTGTGATTAGGCCATTCTCAAATGCTTTATCATGTAGTGCATTTATTGCAATTCCATTTCTTGGGTTTAATCTATTCTCTTTATCAAGGCTCCAGGGCTTTATATGTCCGGCAATTAGTAATTCTCTTTGCGTTAATCCAGTAATACAGCAAGTATCGTTATATGCAGATAAAACCATGTTTCTGAAGAATGCTTGATTCACTCTCGTTTTTATCACACGTTCTCTATCTTCACCTTCTTTGGGTAAATCCTCATTTTCGATTTTATATTCTTCCTCTAGTGTTGTATTTCTAATTTGTGCTAATAGTTTTTCACTTTCGTAAGGGAGCGTATCCCATTGTGTGTAAAATTCATTCCATATTTCTTTATCAAGCTTACTTGTATTAGCAGCACCTTTTATGCCCCTAGCTTGTAAACTGGGGTCAAGGCTTGCGAAATTGCCAAGTTTTAGTGCTACAGAACTTGGAGTTCTACCAATTATACTTGCGAGAGTTATTATTTCTTTGTTTCTGCTATGTAGTTTACCAAATGGCAGTTTGCAATAAAGATTAATGGCAAGTATTAACTCATCTCTTGTCCAAAGTTTTTGTCCAAGTTTCATTTCGGCTTTTTAATAATATTCTTTGAGATATTTAATATGATGACTATAATTACTGATTTATAAAATTCTTTTTTGAGAATCTAATTTTTTCTATCCGTTGATCCCACTCATGATTATTCTTGTAAACGAAGTTGTATGGGTCTTTAATTATAATTGGGGAATAATTGATTTGTTTAATTTTTGTACGATCAACAAGATATAGATAATAGCAATCTCTTTTAATACGGGCTATTTCAATTTCGTTTCTTGACCAAAAAAAGTAAGGTTCTTTTTCGTATGATTTTACTTCAATAAACCGATCATGCTCAATTGAAAATTCATTCTCGTAAGAAGCAATATCATAACCATCTGCAACTGAATATTCTGCAACCCAGTCAATATTCTTTTTATTATTAAGCCTTTTTAATTCAAAGTCTAATACAAATCTTTCAGCTTCTTCGCCATGAATTTGGCTTTGCTCTAATGTTCTTTTTAATTCCTCAACACCAATTTTTCTTCGCTTAATTTCAGGTAAGACTGCCTTGTCAAATATTTTTTTATATCTATTATTAATAATAAACTTTTTCAACTCTTTCACAGGGTGCCCCTCAATTATCCTGAAATCAATTAATAGCTGTTTAAAAGATGAATATCTTAATGGAAAGGCTGAATTGTCAATTTGAAGAGAGTGATAAATTATATCATACGAAATAAAATTAGAGCAGAATATAGAGTGAAAAATTAAGTCATCCTTTAAAGAAAGCAGAATAAATTCTACCAACTTGTCATATAAAAGTGTTTTACTTTTTACATAGTCTTTAAAATTATGATTAATAGAAACTCTGCTAAATTCATCAATTGTTAGAATCCCTATGGCTTCTAAAAGTGGAATACAGCCATCAAAAATGACTCTGTTATCTATTCTTTTATTATGAAATAAATCTAATAAGGTAGATTTTGATAAAATATTACTTTGATTAGCAACAATAATTTTTATAAGTTGCTCGTGAAATCCAGGTGTGCCAAGATTTTCATATTTACTGAGTTCTTTTAGCATAATCGAGTATCAAGGCTTTTATTATATCAGTTTCGTCATCATCATTTATTCTAGAGAATAAAGGAATCTCTTCATCAATAATGGCTTCCATTCGCTCTATTTTAAAATGCAAGCGTTCGTCAATTACCTGATCAATTGAATTGCTGCAAACTATATAGTAGTATTTGGTAAGCTGGTTTTCAGAAAGACCAACACGATGTATTCGATCTTTCGATTGTAAGAAATTGGAGCAGTTGTAATCTCTTTCTAAATAAATTGCATTATGGCAACCTTTGTGGAGTGATATAGATTCAGATACAGCAAATGGATTTGCAATGACTACTTGAAAGTCATTATTAGATGGGTCATTGAATTTGGATATTAATATTTCTCTTTCTTGCTGTACTGTTTCGCCGATTAACAAAGGTGCAATAATATTATTCTTAAGTAAAAAGGCTTGTAAATCTTTTGCATTTGTTATAAAGATCGTCCAGATAATCACCTTTTCATTTTTAGGTAGAATAGTTTCATCAAGTATTTTTTTTACCTCAATAAACTTCTGTGGTATTTCAAGATTTTCGTAATTACAAATTCGTCTAAATATTTCAGAGTCATCTATAAACTCATCTGTGTATTCTGTAAACTTACTATTCGGATCAACTTCATCTAATTCTGGATTATTGAGTAAAGCATCTTTCAATGGTTTGGCAAGTAGTGAAGGATTTGTTGAAGCCTGCCTTAGTCGAATTAATTTAGCTCTATTTAATATATCCTTAATTGATCCGTTTGGATTTTGTGTAAAGGAATTGATGTATTCGCATTCTATGAAGTCGTATATTTCTCTTTGATAACGATTCATTTCTATTTGGATTGTTATTTCTTCTTTAGGGGGAAGCTTTAAATCTTTTTTCTTTATTCGTATAAAAAATGGTGATATGTTTTCAATTAATTGTTGAACACGCGGACTATTTTCAACATTGTTTTTACTCATATCTATTAGATTAGAGTAGTGAAATCCTAGAATTGATTTGAATTTAAATGGATATACGAATTGAAATAGATTATATAAATCTTCATATCCGTTGGGTACAGGCGTCCCTGTTAAAATAATTCTGGATTTGGCTTCTTTTGCAATTTCGATAGCGCTTTTTCCCCAAACACCTTCAGGATTTTTAATCCTGTGAGCCTCATCAACTACTAACATAGTATTGTGAGTCTTTAAAAAATCAACAATTTCCTTTTGTAAGCTCTTAACTCCTCCATGGAAGATTAGTGTGAGTTCTGCTGGACTTCCTGAATATAAGTGCTCTTCTTTCTTTTCTCTGGATATGGAATCATCTCCTGAAAGTCTTAGGCTATTCGGATTTTCTCCAAAGCAACTAGCATACTCATTCTCCCATGGTGCAAATGATGAAAGTGGGCCTATTATAATTAGTCTATTAACATGGCGAGGGTCTGTTTTGGGTAATTGTTTAAGGAAAGAATAGGCTGCATAAACGATTGAAGTTTTACCTGCCCCTGGTACAGCGAAGTTGCATGCGTTTTGTGAAAAAGCCATATGAAATGCTGAAAGCAACTGTAAAGGATATAATTTCCTTTTAAGGCTATTTTGAGTAATGTCTTTGAATTTTTGAAAGTCTTTAATGAGCTCAGGATTTGATTCGAATTGATTGTTTCTTATTGCTCTTGCTTTATTTGAGAAGACTTCAAAAAGTCTTTCTTCTCTTTCAAAACTTCGGATATCATTAACTGTGTCTTCAGTTAAATTTTTTCCAAATCCAAATTTGAATAGAAGATGTTGTATTTCTATAAGTGTTGCTATTTTGCTTTTTTCATTGAAAGGAATAAGAATGTTGTCGAGTTCAATTTTATAGCCTAATCGCTTTAGAGTTGTTTTTAATCTTGGATTTATAAGTAACTCACTAGCGCAGTCGTGTAATATTAAAAATGAACTTTCATTATCAATATGGATTGTTATTTCACGCATAGTAAAAGCCCTTTTAAATCTCTTTAGTCATTTTATACACAATTTGTTGAATAGTTTTAGCCTTTTTAATTATACTCTCTTTATCCTCTGTGCTTTTGGTTATATCAATTTTTTGAAGAAGAGTTATAATATGGCTGAATAGTTTTTCGATTGAACTATTCGCTAATAATTGTGAAGCTGAATTATTCAATATTTCTAATTCTCTAGATACTTCTGGTGACTTAAAGTTTTTATTCCTTTGATTAATAGATTCGAGTGATCTGATCGCATTTCTAACAAGTTTTTCTGGTTGTCCCGCACTTTGTTTGTTTCTAAGCCAAGTGTAGTGGGTATCGTCATTCTCTTTCAAGAAGCTTTCTACATTTCCTAATTTACTTTTTTCATAAAATTTGTTATCTCTGTCATTGAGATGGCGTTCTAAATTCTGTGAGTTTAGATCAATACTATCTTCTGTTATTTTCTGTTTCTTTTCAAAATGGTAGTCTCTGAAACTCGTCCAAATTTCTTTATCGCCAAAAAAATGATTTTCTCTTAGTCCATAAGCAAGATGTCTGAATTGCTTGCCTTCGTATTTTATTCTAATGTAATCGTAAGCAATCGTCTTTAGATCGTCTACATCATCATCTCTATAACCATCAAAGGCTTTTGCGCTTTCAGAGCCATAGAAATTATTAAGCCACCTAGTTAATTGAATAAATTGGTCTTCTCTTCCGTCTAACTGAGTGTAGATTCCATTGTACTCTAGGTAATCAAGATAATCATCCATTGTGCACATAACTTCTAAATACTCTTTTACTGTAGGGCTGTCTTCGCCCATCCAGTCAGCTATTTTCTGAATTGATTTTAGGTCTGCATTTTTTGATAAGTAATTTTCACCTGATAATTTTTTGTAAAGGCTTTTAGCTTTTAAATATTTTTCTATAGGATTGTAACCAAGCTTTTCATCCTCACCCATTTGAAATGAAGTTTCTAGCTTTTCAATTTCTAGTGGATTTTCATCTAGCGTTACAGGTAGAACAACTGCTTTGAAATAGCTGTATTTCCCGCTTTTCCGTAATAGCATTGCTCTTCTATTCCCATCTATAATTATACCATCTCGAGTAATTATACCTGGCTTCTGTTGTCCTCCGCCAGGTGCATTTATTGTTTCCAGGGTTTTCTTATTTCTATCAACTTTAGAATCCCATAAAAGTTTTGCAATAAGATCACGTCCATAGTCCGTTTCCACATCAATCATTTGATGCTGACTTTCTAAGGACTTTGTTCTACTCAAAATTCTTCCATTGTACTTATTATAAACTAGGTATTCTAAAGGGATTTTATAAACCTTCATTGATTCTAGGCCATCCTTCCAAGGAATTTCAATTTCACCAATCAGGTTGTCCTTCTCATTACAGGAGCGTTCAATATTTTGTATTCTACTTTCTTTGTTCATATACAAAATTATTAGGTGTTTGAAGAGATTTTATTTATTGCATAAAGCGCATACAACTGTTTTAAAGGCACTACATGTTTTTCTTTAAAAACATTTGATTCTTTCTGAATATATTCCTCATTATCAATTTTTAGATTATTAATTATTCTAGCGACTTCTTCTATTAGTTTACTAGGCTCCAATAGTTTGCCATTAGATTTTTGGTTTTCGTACATCTCTTGTAGTTCCCATTTATTTCCAATTTTTTCGGAGAAACCATTATTAATGGTGTGTAAGAATTTTTTACCATTTTTATAAGCTGCTATAATTGGTTCTAATTTTTTGTAAAAGCCATTTGGATAGTTGTGTACTGGAAATCCTTCTCCATTGCCGTATTGAATTGATGTAATCCATTTTGAGCCTTTTCTTTCATTTTTAGTTATGTCATAGTTTGAAAGAGTTATTGTCAAGTTGCCATCTTTAAAAGGGTGTCTTCTGAATCTTGAGCCTTTGTTACGCTTTGGAGGTTTCTCAAAAACTTTAGGCGAAAATGTATTAAGATTATTTACTCCAGTTAAATCTGGAGTAGTTTGCACTAAATCTTTTTTGATTGTATTTAGCCCTAACTCTTTGCGTACTAGCTTCGCGAAAGCTTTACTAACTGAAGGGCATACTGCATTACCCACTAATCTGCATTTTGCTGTCTCACTACCAACGAATTGATATGTTATTGGAAATCCCATAAGTGTTGCAGACTCACGTATAGTTGGTGTTCTATATTCTCCATTTCCTTTCCTTTTATATTCAGAAAGATAAACAATGGCTTCTCTGGATGATCCAATCTTTGTAGCGGTAATTGTTCTGCTTGGCTTATTTTCATTTTCTGGGAAAGACATTCTACCCATGTAGGGATGGTTTGTCTTTAAAAACATTGACTGTTTCCATTCGCATTCATAAAGACCTGTGTCGTAAAAGTGATCTGAAAGTTCGCTTATTTTAATTCGAATTGATGGATAAAGAGGATCAGTAGTAAGACTGTCAGATTTTTTAGAGTTTGGTGATGGAAGTGAATTTCTGATATCACGTAGAGTAATATATTTCTGAAGATTCCCCTTTGCTTCTGCTGGTTGATGTGTATTTGGGGGAATTACTAATTTCCCATGTTTTACTATTTCGCCGCTAATTACTCTTATTCTTGACTGAGGAGAACCATAATTTGAGGAATTTATCTCAGGTTGATTATCCTTTAAAATAATGGCTATTTTACTAGGGCTTATATTATGTTTTCTTGCCCAATTGCTTAAATTCAGATCTTTGAATGTATAATAATCATTTAGATAATTAACTGAGTTTGTTACATTCTCCATAAACCAGGCTTTTAGTGTTGAATTTGGTTTATGTTTTTTTACAGCAACTATTCTAAGAAAGACTTCTGTTAGTCTGACCCCTAAAGATTTATCTGCTTTTCCTGACTTATTTGATGTTGAAAAAGTAACACATGGAGGGCTTCCAATAATTACATCGGTATCTGGTAAAGCTTCTATTTCATCAATTGAATTCTCAAAATCGAGAACACTCTTTGATTTACATTCTAATTTGAAATTGTGATTGAATGTTTTAATAGCAGGTTCCCAGTTGTCGATACCCATAAGAATTTTAAATCCTTGTTGTCGAAATCCTTCAGAGAATCCACCAGCTCCGCAAAAAAAATCAATGACAGTAAGTTCCTTCATTTTAGTCCTTTTAGATATCTTTTAAAATCAGAAGCTAATTTACTTCATGAACACACATTGTAAATAGGTATTCTTTGACGTCTGTACGGGAAATCTCCCATCAAAAAATGGGAAATTTCCCATTGTCTGGTATCGTTTTTTTCTGTAGTCATTAGCGTTTAATTGTGAACACAGTTTTCATTATTTCCGTGCATTACCCCTGCATAAATATCGGGCAGTGCCCCGCAAACGCCCATGCTGTTTGGGTTTTGGCCGGGGTTATACCCATCTTATCCACTGAAAACTTTTGTTAACAATGGCTTGACAAACGATTTAGAGCTTTGAGTTGTCTAACAATAAACAAACGTTATGAAAAACGTACCCTATCATTTGCTGGTGAATGCGGCTGGGCAGTTAATGCAGCAGCATGCATTCGATCATCTTACCGATGATAAGCTCAGCAGAATGCAGAATTGTATTCGTACGCTCTCGCAGGATGCCGTTACCAAAGAAGCCATCAATGCCAGCGGGCATGAATTACTGGCCCTTTGCCGCGAAGCCGATCTGTATGTAGACACCACCACACCACAATCATTGCAACAACTGTTTGCTGCCATGAGTTATTTTGGTGTAGATGCCCAGTCTGCTGTAACAGAAGAAGTGTACTAGTATAGTTCTTAGATTTTTACTTAGGCAACACAATCCGAAAGGTGGTGCCCTTACCCGGTTCGCTGCGGTACACAGCTAATTTACCCCCGTGGTATTGCTCAATGATGCGTTTGCTCAGTGTGAGTCCCAATCCCCAACCTCTTTTTTTCGTTGTAAACCCGGGTTGAAAAACCTTATTGATCGCACCGGCTTCAATGCCTTTACCGCTATCTTGTACGTCTATACAATATTGGGTGGCTTGTTCTTCTACTTGAATCAAAATTTGTCCGCTACCATCCATGGCGTCTAGTGCATTCTTCAATAAATTTTCCAGTACCCAATCGAAGAGGAGCGGAGATAATTGTAATTGCGTATCTGCATGCAAATGATGTTGTAATTCCATGCGCACTTTACTGCCTGCACGTTTGCGCATATAGGTAAGCATATTTTCCAACTGCGGTAACAAAGTGGTGGGTTCTAATTGTGGTGTGCTGCCAATTTTACCAAAGCGATCCGAGATGAGTTGTAATCGGCGCACATCTTTGTCCATCTCAGCGGCAATATTCTGCGCTGCAGGAATGTCTTTCAATAATTCCAGCCAACCTTCTAAACTACTTACCGGTGTACCCAATTGATGCGCGGTTTCTTTGGCCATACCCGCCCATAGTTGGTTTTGGTTACTCTTGAAACGAATGCGTTGTGTGGTAATGGCAATGATGAGGAATAAAGCAGCAATACTCAATTGCACATAAGGGTACCATTGTACCTGCGTTAATAAAGTACTGGGACCATAATAATATTTATTGGCTGCATAAGGTGTTTCTTTCACCACCAATACTATCGGCTTGGGGGCAAAGCGACGAAAGCGTTTGAGTTTCTCACGCAGTAAGGCGTTGAGGTCAGTAATACCACTGGTATCAATATTCATGAATAAGCCGGTAGGTTCATCTTTTTCATTGGTTTCGATGATGGGTATCTCGGTATTGTCTGTGGCAATCTTGGTGGCGAGGGAGAGGGAAGTGCTGTCGGCTCCGTTGAGGATGGTGCGTTCGGCTTCTACCCAGGCTTCTACGTATTTGCGTTCTTCAGTGGCAATCTGTTTGGCGAGGTAGCGACTGTATAGCACGGTGCTGCCCACCACCAGTATGGCAATGGCAATGATCAGGTTACGCCAGTTGAGTAAAGCCCTCATACCTTAAAAGTAAAGGATTTGAGATTTGAAATTGGAGATTTGAAATTTGTGGTTATTCTTTAAGGATTGATTGTTTAACCGCAAAGGCAGGAAGACGCAAAGGTTCGCGAGGATTTATTCGTTTTTCTTTTCTCGACTCTCGATTTTCCTTCTCCTGTTCATCTGTTCCTTGTTCTATTGTTCTGCTGTTTTAAAGTTTTAACCGCAAAGGCAGGAAGACGCTAAGGTTCGCGAGGATTTATTCGTTTTTCGTTTCTCGATTCTCGATTTTCCTTCTTCGGTTGCTCTGTTCCTTGTTCAATTGTTCTTCTGTTCCTGTTGGCTTAACCGCAAAGACGCTAAGACGCAAAGTTTCGCGAGGATTTATTCGTTTTTCATTTTTCGATCCTCGGCTTTCCTTCTTCAGTTCAATAGTTTTAACCGCAAAGACGCTAGGACGCTAAGGTTCGCGAGGAAGACTACCACTTTTTGCTTTTGCTTTTTAAGTTTTGCCTTAAAAAAAAGGGCCCCTAACGGAGCCCCTGTACCCATTTGCAGTTTGGTACAAACTTATCCGAAGATGCCGCCTTTTTTCAGGCTCTTTACACCTTCACCAATCTTATATCCATTGTGGTAGATCTCTACACGGTAATTACCTGTTGCATACTGACCTTCAGGCTTCCAGTTAAAGCTTACTGGCAAGCGTTTGCCTTGCTCATAGTTCACCGTTACTTTATTGGTAAACTCACGCTCACCATCTTCACGTGTCTTGAACACACCTTCACTGAAAGGCTTACCATCAGGACCAGTTACTATCACAAAGAAATCCTTGGTGCCAGTTGGGGCTACACGGTTCTCGGCAATATCGAATGATACACGGAACACATCGGCACGCTTGGCTGTGTTGGTTTCTTTTTCTTTACCACCATTCTTGATATTGATGGCCGTGATATTGATGTTCAATGCCTGCAAGGTAGAAGCTACATCTTCCACTCTGCGCTTAGCTTCTGTAGTGCTGTTCAGGTTCTGCTGCAATTCACCCTTTTCTGCTGTGAGTTTGTTTTTGTCTGTTGTTAGCTGCTCGTTGGCGTTAGTGAGTTGCTGGTTTTCTGCTTTCAGTTTTTCTACTTCAGCAAACAAATCAGTGATTTTGCCATTCAATTCAGCAATCAACGCTTTTGCTTTAGACAGTTCATCAGCGGTAGCATTTTTCTTGTTCAGTGTAACGCGGATATTGTTTTTCAACTGCTGAATTTCCTGATTACGCTCAGCCAGTGAACCCTGCAATTCAATATTATTAGTAGTAATAGAATCCAGGCGGGCAGAAGCATTATCGAAATCCTGCTGAATTGCCAGTCGGGCACTGTCCACATTTTTCACTTCTGTCTGTAATAAAGTGATCTGTTCTTTCGACTGACTCTTGTCGTAAATGATATAGGCCCAGGTCATCACCAGTGCGGCGATGAGGATGCCATAGATCAGGTTACGGTTGTCTTTTTTTTCCGGAAATTGGGGATTGTTGCTCATATACATGTTGTTTAATAAGGAGTTACTATGCTAAACGAATTATTGGTCATTGATATTGAAACAGTACCACAAGTTCCTGCCTTTGCCGATCTCTCGAGCAATTGGCAGGAACTATGGCAGGAAAAGGTCGCGAAAACCATGCCAGAGGATGTGCTGCCGGAAGAATCTTACCGGAAAAGAGCGGGTATTTTGGCAGAATTTGGCAAAATTATTTGCATTTCCACAGCCGTATTCAGTTATAACGATATGAAAATTAATGGCTTACGGGTGAAGTCCGTTTCCGGCGATGATGAGCGGGCCGTTTTGGAAGGTTTTGTGGAGATCTGTAATAAGATGTACGGCCGCAACCGCAATTTTCAGTTTGCCGGGCACAATATTCGTGAGTTTGATATTCCCTATATCTGCCGAAGAATGATCATCAATGGCATGCTGCTGCCGGAATATTTACAACTGAACGACCGCAAACCCTGGGAAGTGCGCATGATGGATACTTTGAGCTGGTGGAAATTCGGCGATTATAAACATTATACATCTCTGCACCTGATGGCCAATGTGCTGGGTATTCCTACTTCCAAAACAGATATGGATGGTAGCATGGTGCAGGATGTGTATTATAAAGAGCGCGACTTGCAGCGGATTGTGGACTATTGCCAGCGCGATGTAATCGTTACGGCCAATGTGATTTTGCGTTTTCAGCAATTGCCTGCTTTGCGAGATGCAGATGTAGTGATCGTTTAATTCTTCACATATGTGGGTATAGCGGCAGTGCTTGATTTGCGGAGTGTATTTTTGCGCCATGTCCGCCGAAAAAATATTGAGCGAATGGAAAAAAGGCCAGTTCAAACCCATCTACTGGTTGGAAGGGGATGAGCCTTATTTCATTGATATGCTGGTGGATCATGCAGAGCACAAAATTCTCAGCGAAAGTGAAGCCGGGTTTAACCTCACTATTTTTTATGGTCGCGATGCAGACTGGGCTGCGGTGGTGAATGCTTGCAGAAGATATCCCATGTTTGCAGAAAGATCGGTGGTATTGCTGAAAGAAGCCCAGCACATGCGCGATATTGATAAGCTGGAGCCTTATATCGAAAATCCATTGAGTTCAACCGTCTTTGTGGTATCGTACAAAGAGAAAAAAGTAGATGCGCGTACCAAGTTTGCCAAGCTACTGAAGCAGAACGCGGAAGTATTCACCACCAAAAAGATTTACGATAGTCAGTTACCGGAGTGGGCATCCAATATGGTGCAGCAACATGGCTTAACCATTAATCAGAAAGCACTGCAATTATTGGTGGATCATATTGGGAATGATTTGAGCCGCATACAGAATGAGATTGAAAAACTAGCAGTAAATCTCGGCAGCAGAAAGAATATTACGGAAGACGATATTGAAACCTATATCGGCGTCAGCAAAGAATTCAATGTATTTGAACTGCAAGACGCCATGGTGCGCAGAGATCTGGCCAAAGCCATCCGCATCATTCAATACTTTGAAGCCAATCCCAAAGCAGCACCTATTCAAATGATGTTGCCTGCACTCTATAATTTCTTCAGCAAAGTGTACATGATTTTTGGCGTACAGGGTGATGAGAAAACTTTGGCTACTGCTATTGGTGTAAATCCTTATTTCATCAAGGACTATATCGCGGCAGCAAAAAATTATGCTTACGAAGGTGTGGAACGCATTCTTTTGCTATTGCATGAATACAATTTGCGCAGCGTTGGTGTCAACAATGCCGGTGCAGAAGACAGCAGCCTGATGAAAGAAATGGTGGTAAAAATGATGCGTTAAGCGAGTAGTGTAATCGCCTGTTCCCGATCAGCAGCCAATTGTGCTTTCAATCCTTCCAGTCCGTTAAACTTTTGTTCGCCACGCAGATAATGATGCACCATAACGCGTAAGGTCTTGCCATAGATATCGCGGTCAAAATCAAAGATGTTCACTTCCACCATGCGGCGCTTACCATCCACAGTAGGGCGGTAGCCGATATTCATCATGCCTTTGAGGATAGCTGGCTCTGCATCAATCTCTACGGTTACTGCATACACACCATTACCGGGAATGAGTTTGTCTTCACTTTTAATATGCAGGTTGGCTGTAGGAAAACCAATGGTTCTGCCGAGCTGGTTGCCTTCCACCACAGTACCACAAAAGAAATAATCATACCCCAATAATGCATTCGCATCTGCAATGCGGTGTTCTGTAATCGCATTGCGAATGCGTGTAGAACTGATGCCGGATTCCTGCAGCATGTGCTCCGGAATTTCCTGCACTTTGAAACCCAGCTTCACGCCTTCCGCTTCCAGCAATTGATAATCGCCGGTACGGCCCTTGCCAAAGCGATGGTCGTAACCAATGATGATGGTATGCGGATGGAAATGCTGATAGATAAACTCGTGGATATACTGCGTAGCTGTTTGGTTGGCAAAATGATGATCGAAAGGCACTACCACCAAATGATCGATGCCGGTTGGTTCCAGTACACGAATCTTTTCTTCCAGTAAAGTGAGCAGTCGAATATCGCCGGGTACAGAAGAAATGATCTTGCGTGGATGGGGGTCGAAACTGATGAGCACCGATTCGCCATTCACTTCTCTGGCCGATTGCACCAGTTGCTGAATAATTTTTTGATGGCCCAGATGCACGCCATCGAAAGTGCCAATGGTGAGCACGGCATTGCGGAAAGCCGGTAACTGACTCAGCGAACGGTGTACTTGCATAACGGGCGCAAAGCTAAGGCATCTGGGTATAAACCGCAGCGGGCATGTGCAGGGGGAATTGTACATTTGCCGCAACTCAAATTTTCCCGGTGTCAGACTCATTATACGCACAAAGAGGTGTTTCTGCTCAGAAAGAAGAAGTACATGCAGCTATCAAGAAGCTGGACAAAGGTTTGTATGCCCATGCATTCTGTAAAATGTATCCCGATTATTTGGGTGGCAACCCCGATTGGGTGAATATCAGCCATGCAGATGGAGCAGGTACCAAGAGTATTCTGGCTTATTTGTGGTGGAAAGAAACCGGAGATGCATCCGTTTGGAAGGGCATTGCACAGGATGCAGTGGCCATGAACTTAGATGACCTGCTCTGTGTAGGTGTGTGTGATAATTTGTTGTTCTCCTCAACCATTGATCGTAACAAAGCCCTGATACCAGGTGAAGTGCTTGAAGCTGTCATCAACGGCACGCAGGAATTCTTTGATCAACTGAAAAACTTTGGTGTCAATATTCATTACCTCGGTGGTGAAACAGCCGATGTAGGTGATGTGGTGCGCACCATTGCGGTGAATGGTACCATGACGGCACGCTGGCCAAAAAATAAACTCATCACCAACGACCTGATAGCACCCGGACAAGTGATTGTGGGTTTTGCGAGTGATGGTCAGGCTGCATATGAAACAGCCTACAACAGCGGATTGGGCAGTAATGGCTTAACCAGCGCCAGACATGATGTTTTGTCGAAGCACTACGCAGAAAAATATCCTGAGACATTCGAGGCAAGTCTGAATAAGGAGGTAGTCTATATTGGTAAAAACAAGATGACGGATACCATGTCCATCAATGGACAGGAAATCGCCATCGGTAAATTGTTGTTATCGCCCACAAGAACCTATGCACCGCTGATGAAGCGATTGCTCGATGAGCAATTTGATGCAATTAAGGGGGTAATACATTGCAGTGGGGGCGGACAAACCAAGTGTATGAAATACCTGCCTCAGCCCATGCAGGTAATCAAAGACAATTTGTTTACACCGCCGCCTGTGTTTGAACTGATTCGCGAAAACTCAGGCGCCAATAACAAAGAATTGTATCAGGTCTTCAATATGGGCCACCGTTTGGAAATCTTTACCGATGAAGCATCCGCACAACAAATGATTGCCACGGCTGCAACATTGGGTATTGAAGCAAAGATTGTGGGCCGTACGGTAGCTGCCGATACCGCTTCGCTGGTATTGCAATCGGGTACAGAAACAGTGGAGTTTCATTATTAACAAGTATTTTTTTTGTTTGCATAGTATTTTGGGGTGCCTGAGCGTTATACACGCGCAGCCAGTTTAAAACCGTGATTATGCCAGAAACTGTGATTTCTCTCAAGAACGTGAATATTTATCAGGGTGAAAGCCTGATACTGCAAGACGTAAACTTTACCGTAGAGCGTGGTGAATTTGTGTACCTCGTGGGTAAAACAGGTACGGGTAAAAGCAGTCTGCTGAAAACCTTGTATGGCGAACTCACTTTGAGAGAGGGCGAGGGCTCTGTGGTTGGTTTTAACCTGCGCGATATCACCTGGAAAAATGTGCCCTTTTTGCGCAGAAACCTGGGCGTGGTGTTTCAGGATTTTCAATTACTGACTGATCGTAATGTACAGGATAACCTCAAGTTTGTATTAAAAGCCACAGGCTGGAAAGACGAACGTTTGATGGAAGAAAAAATCCACGATGTACTGGAGAAAGTTGGCCTCAAAAGCAAGGGCTTTAAAATGCCATTTGAAATGAGTGGTGGCGAGCAGCAGCGTGTAGATATTGCGCGTGCTTTGCTGAACTCCCCCAAACTCTTACTGGCAGATGAACCAACGGGTAACCTCGATCCTGAGACCAGTGATGAGATCATGCAATTGTTGGTGCAGATTGCCAAAGACTATGGTACAGCCATTATCATGGCAACACACGATTTCATCGTGATCAATCGCTATCCTTCCAGAATGTTGAAGACAGAACGTGGCAGAGTAGTGGACAGTACCTGGGTGCCTAATCCGCAGCAATAATTATTCGCCCCAGATCCATTTTACTTGTTGGCGGGCATTGGCTTCATTGCTGAACATGCTGCCCAAAAGTCTTTCCCTGATTTTTAGTTCCTCATCGGTAAAGGGCTTGTAATGCAATTGTGCAATGATTTCCTGCATCGCATTAGCGCTATTACCGATAAAGCAGGCAGATTCCAGACCCGTGCCCTGCACCATGGCATCATTCACCACGCAGTGGCGGCCATTGTACAAAGCATTCAATAGTTTGATTTGAATACCTGTGGTATGTGTGGATGGCAACACATGGATATGCGCTTTGCGTATCATGTCTTGCATTTCCAATTCGCTTGGGTTGGCCACGATGCAAGTATGTTGTTGTCGATGTGCCAGTTCTTGCAGTTTATCCGATGGATTTTTACCTGCAATCACAAAGGGTATTTTCAGCTTGCCGAATACTTCTTTTAATAACCAGCTTGCTTGTTGTTCATTGGCCGGTACGCTTAAGTCGCCATGATACAAACAATAACTACCCATGCCTTCGAGTCCGCTCACTTTCCAATCTTCCGGTAGGTATACAGGTAGGTAATCAATGGTGTTACAATTCAATTGCTGGCGATAATAATTCACGTCCTCATGTGTAACGCCCCAATAAGCCGTGGCTTTATCGGCCATCCAGTGCTCGTATTTTTTCAGGAGCCTGGTTTCATTGGCATAATAGAGCTTGCGGAATAGGCCCGTACTATTTTGAAAGAGTCGCTGGTAGTATTTGTGCTCTACATTATGTATGCGGACAAACTTTCTTCGCTTGGCAAAGCGCGGATCGTTGAGTAGCCAAGTGCAATGAACGCCTTCCATGAGGATGGGGTAATCATCTTCCAGTAATCTGTTCAGTAATCCCTCATGTTTTCTGCTGGCCACAATATAGGGTACGGAAGTAGAAAAGCCTTTATGTCCTTGCTGTCGCTCGTAGTAATTCACCGAAGCACAGTATTTTTTGAGGATGGGCTGTTGGCCGCGACCGTAATCGAAGCAGTGCAAATGAATATGCACCCCCTGTGCTTGGAGAGAAGGTAGTTTCCAGAACAGGTCAACCACACCACCGTAGTCTACGGGGAAGGGAACATTCAGGGCAATAATGTGCAAGTGCTTTTCCAAAATAGTCGTCCTTAAGCCTTGGCCGGGAAGAGGTTTTGGTAGAACTGAATCAGGGTGGCCGATTCGGTTTCCCAGTTCAGTGACTCTCTGGCCAGCAGTGCGTTAGACTGCAGCTCAGCATACAAAACAGGATCATTCAATAATTTGTTCACGGCTTTGGCAATGGTAGCCGGTTCGGTATTGCTGATGGTGAGGGCAAAGCGATGGTCGTTATTGATGGATTTGTACACGGGGAAGTTGACGCAGACCTGCGGAATGCCTGCCATCATATAGTCGAAGAAACGGTTAGCGAGAGAATATTCCTGGTTCAATCCGGTCTTTTCGAACAAGGTTAATCCTAAACTGGATTGTGAAGTAATCTTTTTAAGTTCTTCTGGATCAACTGATTGAAATATTTTTATCTTATCTGATAATTGATAGTCTTTTACCAGTTGCCTAAGCTGGGTTTCGAAATTGCCCTTTCCGTAGATATGTAGTTGAGCCTGTATACCACGCATGGCCGGCACCAGTTGTTCGAAGCATCGACCCTCATTAATGGCACCTTGGTAGAGGATGAATTTGGGCTCAGCGGGTTTGGGTAGGTCCGATCTTTTGAGCGGGATATTCCGCACAACTGCATAATCCACCCCGTAAGCGGTATGAAAATAATCCCGCATGAAAGCGTTCACCACATAGCCATGGGGAAAACTGGGCACAAAACAGCGTTCAATCCATTTCCAGAAACGGTGGATTCGTGGGCGGGTAACCACTTCTTTTTGCTCAGTGAAAAGTTCATGGGCATCGTAAATCCGGATGGTCTTTTTCAGCTTGGATACCAGCCAAACGGGTATGATGGTGTCGAGATCTATAGCGCAGATGGCATCGGCCGACAGTTTTCTCAGCTCCAAGAATAGTTTCCAGTTATAGCCGGCATACATCTGCCAGCCTTTTTGGGCTTTAACCGGCAGACGAATTTCCTGCCAGGGTCTCGGTTTTAATGGGGGAGAATCGGCGCTTTCTCTGCCAATGAGGGTAACGGTGTAGCCTGCTTCCACCAGTGTACCGCAAATACGTTGCATACGCTGGTCGAAGTTCAGGTCATTGCTAACGCAGAACACCAATCGCTTACTCATGTGCATGCTGCAAAATAAGACAGGGTTAGGAAATGTAAAATGATATTTTTTAGCTTTTTTATTGCTTCAATTAATTTGCTTAATTAAATCATAATCAATTAATTAAGTTTCATTTGATAAACTTTAATGTCAATCAGAATCAACATTTTTTTTAAGTATTGATTTTTTCGCACTACTTGTCCACAAGCGCCTGTGGGCACTGCCTTTTTTGGCGCAATTCTGCTATGTTCGCAGTTGACAAAAAAGTTTGCTGAAGTGAGATTAAAACAATTAGAAATCAAGGGGTTCAAGAGCTTTGCCGATAAAACAATTGTCAACTTCGACGAGGGTATCACCGGCATCATTGGTCCCAACGGATGTGGTAAGAGCAATATCGTGGATTCCATCCGCTGGGTAATTGGTGAGCAGAAAATCTCCGCCCTGCGTAGCGAAAACCTCGAAGCCCTGGTTTTCAACGGTAGTAAAACAAGAAGTGCCAGTGGTTTGGCTGAAGTAAGCCTCACCTTCGAGAATACCAAGAACCTCCTGCCAACAGAATTCAGCACGGTTACCATCACCCGCCGTTTCTACAAGAATGGCGAAAGCGAATATCGCCTGAACGATGTGCAATGCCGTTTGAAAGATATCCATAACCTCTTCCTTGATACGGGTGTTTCAACCGACAGCTATGCCATCATCGAATTGGGTATGGTGGATGATATCATCAAGGATAAGGACAATAGCCGTCGCCGCATGTTGGAACAGGCTGCCGGTATTTCCATCTACAAAACCAGAAAGAAGGAAGCGAAAAATAAACTCGATGCAACAGAGCAAGACTTGAATCGTATCGAAGACTTGTTGTTCGAGATCAATAACCAGCTCAAGGCTTTGGAGAACCAAGCCAAGAAGGCAGAGAAATACTACGAGATTAAGAAAGACTACAAAGAGATTTCCGTAGAACTCGCCAAAGCAGCTTTGGAAGGTTTCAATATCACCTACAAAGAACTGAACGAGCAGCAAGAGCTGGAAGTGAATAAGCGTGTGCAACTGGAAGCAGAGATTGCCACCGATGAAGCTGCGTTGGAACAGGAGAAAGTAGGCTTTATTGAGAAAGAGCGTGCATTGCAATCCATGCAGCATGAGTTCAATGATTTGGTGCAGGAATTGCGTACCAAAGAAAACGAGAAGAACCTGGCCAACCAGAAACTGCATTACCTGAAGGAGAAGGAAACCAACCTGAAGGATTTCTTGTATAAGGCCGAAGGTCAGCTCAAGGGTATTGAAGATTCGATTGTCTTCAGTCAGCAGCAAATCACCGACGAAGAATCCAAATTGCAGGATTTACAATCGCAGTTGGATACGGTGAAGATGGAAGTAGAAGACAAGCGCCGAGTGTTTGATGAGAAGCGTGGTGCAGTGGATCAACTGCGTGGTAACTATCAGCAGATTCAACGCAACCAGTTTGATGCAGAAAAGAAGGTAGCCGTTGCGGATACATCTATCCAAAACCTGCAGCGTGCCCATGCACAGCAAACAGAAGAGCAGCATAACCGCGAAGCACAGTTACAGCAACTGAGCCGCGAGCTGGAAGAAAAAGAAGCATTATTGGAAACGCGTCGCATTGATTTGCAGCAATTGCAGGATCAGCATGAGCGTACCAAGGAACAAATACTGGAAGCGCAATCGCAATTGGAAGGTTTGCGCAACCAATTGGCAGAAGAAAACCGTAAGCTGGATGCCAAGCGCAACGAGCATGATCTTTTGAAGAGCCTGATTGATTCCATGGAAGGCTATCCGGAGAGTGTGAAGTTCCTCCACAAGAATCCGGAGTGGAACCACACTGCGCCAATTCTGTCTGACATCATCTACGTAAAAGAAGCGTATCGCGCAGCAGTAGAAAATGTGCTGGAGCCATACTTGAACTATTATGTGGTGAACAACTTGCAAGAAGGTTTGCAAGCCATACATTTATTGGATGCCCACAAAAAAGGTAAGGCCAATTTCTTCTTGCTGGATAAATTGAATGAGAACACCCATCAAACACATCAGCCGGAAGGCACAGTGGCTGCGATGGATGTGATTGAAGTGGATGCGCAATACCGCAAGCTGGCAGAATACCTTTTAGGCAATGTGTATATCGCTGAAACAGAAGCAGCCATTGAAAACAGCAACGGGGCTGTGGTATTGGAGAAGAGCGGCAAGTTTGTGAAAGGCAAATACACGCTTACCGGTGGTAGTGTTGGTTTGTTTGAAGGGAAGAAAATTGGTCGTGCTAAAAACTTAGAAAAACTCATCGAAGAAATCACGGCACAGGAAGCTGTGGTGAATGCGTTGAAAGCAGATATCCAACTGCGCCACAATGAAGTGATTGCGTACAATGAGCAATTGAAGGAGCATGCGATTCGTCAGACACAAGACGAAATCAACCAGCTCACTAATCAGGTATTTGCTACGAGAAATAAAATGGAAAACCTGCAGGCTGCACAACAGAATGGTGTACAGCGTTTGCAGGATCTGGAGCATCGCTTGCAAGACGAGCAGGATGCCATTGCCGATACCCGCGATCTGCTGGCGCAACTGAATGAGCAGTTGGGCAATACGGCTGAAGAAATGCGTTTGGTAGAGCAAGATTATCAACTCGCTGAACAGGATTACAATGCCGCTACTGCACAATTCAATGAAGGCAATCTGCAATTAACACGTCAGCAGAGTAAGATCACGGCTACGCGTCAGGAACTGGAGTTCAAGCAAAACCAGTTGCATGATTTGCGTAACCAGATTGAAAACAATTCTGCACAGTTGACTGAAGCAGTAAGCAGCATCGAAGAAAGTCAGCAAGCACTCGCCAATAGCGAAGACAGTTTGCTGGAGTTGATGCGCAAGAAACAAGCAGAAGAACTGAAATTGAATGAAGCTGATCAGGCTTATTATAATCTCCGCAATGCACTTCAGGAAAAAGAAAGCAGTCTGCGTTTGAAAGTGAAGAGCAAGGAAATGGTGGAGCACCTGTTGGGTGAAATCAAAGACAAGCTGAATGACCTGAAACTGCAGTTGGCTGGTATGAAGGAAAGACTCAATGTAGAGTTCCGCATTGAGTTGGATGATATTCTTGATCAGCCAAGAACCACAGAAACACCGCTGGAAGATTTGCAAGCTTCAGCAGATAGAATGAAGAAGCGTCTGGAAAATATTGGTGAAGTAAACCCTACGGCCATTGAAGCTTTCCAGGAAATGAAGAAGCGTTATGAATTCATTCTGGAGCAGAAGAATGATCTGGTAGATGCCAAGGAAAGCCTGATGCAAACCATCATGGAAGTAGAAGCTACGGCTAACCAGCAATTCCTCGAAACCTTTAATAAGGTGCGTGAAAATTTCCAGAAAGTGTTTAAAGCTTTGTTTACAGAAGAAGATACGGCTGATTTGATTCTGGAGAATCCGGAGAATCTGGCAGAAACTGGAATTGATATTGTGGCCAAGCCCAAGGGTAAGCGTCCGTCATCGATTACTCAGTTGAGCGGTGGTGAGAAGACTTTGACTGCAACAGCATTGCTGTTCTCTATCTACCTCATCAAGCCAGCGCCTTTCTGTATTCTGGATGAAGTTGATGCCCCGCTGGATGATGCCAACGTGGGTAAGTTTACCAATATGATCAAGCAGTTCAGCGAGAACTCTCAGTTCATCATTGTTACCCACAACAAGATGACCATGAGTACGGTGGATGTGATCTATGGTGTAACCATGCAGGAGCCCGGCGTGAGCAAACTGGTGCCGGTTGACTTCCGCGCATTAAGCTAAAAGGGAGTAAGTACTTGATAACGAACGGGTTGCTTTGAAAACAAGCAGCCCGTTTTTTGTTACCCTGCCTTCTGATAAACTGCTGCTTTCACAGTACCTTTGCGGCCTTGTTATGAAGTACGAAAAAGAGATCAACAGACGGAAGACCTTCGCCATCATTTCTCACCCGGATGCCGGTAAAACCACTTTGACGGAAAAATTCCTCTTGTTTGGTGGTGCCATTCAAACGGCCGGTGCGGTTAAGAGCAATAAAATCAAGAAGCACGCCACCAGCGACTTCATGGAAATTGAACGCCAGCGTGGTATCTCGGTAGCCACATCGGTGATGAGCTTTGAATACAACAATATCCTCATCAACCTGCTGGATACACCCGGTCACAAAGACTTCGCAGAAGATACCTATCGTACCCTGACCGCGGTGGACAGCGTTATTCTGGTAGTGGATAGTGTGAATGGTGTGGAAGAACAAACCAGAAGACTAATGGAAGTGTGTCGCATGCGCGATACACCGGTGATTGTATTCATCAACAAAATGGATCGTGATGGTAAAAACCGTTTTGATCTGTTGGAAGAAATTGAAAAGGAGCTGAAGATATCCCTGCATCCAATGACCTGGCCTATTAATAGTGGTAAGGACTTCAAAGGTGTGTATGATATTCATAACAAGAGTCTCGTACTCTTCACTGCCAACACCAAGGCCAATGATGAGGATGTGGTAGCCATTGGTGATATCAATGATCAACTGCTCGATCAAAAAATTGGCGATACGGATGCGCGCATCTTAAGAGAAGATGTAGAGCTGGTAGAAGCAGTACACGGTGAATTGGATGAGGAAGATTATCTGAATGGTCAGGTAGCGCCTGTTTTCTTTGGTAGTGCTATCAACAATTTTGGTGTGAAGGAAATGCTGGATACGTTTATCCGCATTGCACCTGTACCACGTAGCAGACCAACTACTGCGCGTATGTTGGGTGTAGGTGAAGACAAGTTCAGCGGATTTATTTTCAAGATTCACGCCAACCTCGATCCCAAGCACCGCGATCGTATTGCTTTCATGCGTGTGTGTAGCGGTAAGTTTGAACGCAATAAATATTATCACCACGTTCGCTTAGATAAAGACATTCGTTTCAGCAACCCATATTCCTTCATGGCCAGAAGCAAGGACGTGATTGAAGATGCTTTCCCTGGCGATGTGGTGGGTTTGTTTGATACAGGTAATTTCAAGATTGGTGATACTTTAACTGAAGGAGAAGATTTTTACTTCACCGGAATTCCATCCTTCTCGCCAGAGATCTTTAAAGAATTGGTGAATAGGGATCCTATGAAGACCAAACAATTGGAGAAGGGAATTAGTCAGCTTACTGATGAAGGTGTTGCCCAGCTCTTCACGCAGTTTGGTGGTAATAAGAAAATCATCGGTTGTGTGGGTGAACTGCAGTTTGAAGTGATCCAATATCGTTTGTTACAGGAATATGGCGCAGCCTGCGAATTCAGGACACTGCCGTTTTATAAAGCTTGCTGGTTAACCAGTAAAAACGAGCAAAAGCTGGAAGAGTTTCTGCGTTTCAAGCAACAGAATTCAGGAGAGGACAAAGATGGTCATCCTGTTTATCTGGCGCAGAGCGAATGGTTCCTGAATACAGAAATTACCAATAATCCGGATATCGAGTTTCACTTCACCAGTGAGATACATAAATAAGCAGCATGAAAGCTAAAACACTGAAGAAAGACAAGGTCAATATTATTACACTGGGTTGCAGTAAAAACCTGGTGGATAGTGAAGTGCTGAGTGGTCAGCTTGCAGCCAATGATATTGCCGTAGTCCATGAGAACAAAAAACTCGATCACAATATTGTGGTGGTGAATACCTGCGGCTTTATTGATAAGGCCAAGGAAGAAAGTGTGAACACGATTTTAGATCAAGTAGAGTTGAAGCGCAGAGGTAAGCTCGACAAAGTATATGTAACCGGTTGTTTGAGTGAACGCTATCGTGGTGATCTGGAAAAAGAAATTCCAGAAGTAGATGCTTGGTTTGGTACGATGGAATTGCCTTTGATGTTGAAGCAATTTGAAGCAGATTATAAGAGTGAATTGTTAGGTGAGCGTTTGTTGAGTACACCACAGCATTATGCCTATTTAAAAATCAGTGAGGGTTGTAATAGAACCTGTGCGTTTTGTGCCATTCCTTTGATGCGTGGCCAGCACGTGAGTAAGCCCATTGAGCAATTGGTAGCTGAAGCAGAAGCTTTGGTGAAGCGTGGTGTGAAGGAAGTGATGCTGATTGCACAGGAGTTGACGTATTACGGCTTAGATATTTACAAGAAGCGCGAGCTGCCTAGACTCTTGGACGCTTTAGCCAAGGTAGAAGGACTGGAATGGATTCGTTTGCATTATGCGTATCCCAGTAAGTTTCCGATTGAGATCATTGATGCGATCAACGCACATCCGAATATTTGTAAATACCTGGATATGCCTTTGCAGCATGCCAGCAACAACATGCTGAAGGCGATGAAGCGCCAGATCACCCGTGAGGAAATGACGGAGCTGATCAACCAGATCAGAGAAAAAATTCCGGGTATTTGTTTACGTACAACCTTGATTGCAGGTTTTCCCGGCGAAACAGAAGCTGATGTGGAAGAGCTGAAAGATTTTCTGCGCCTGCACCGCTTTGATCGTGTAGGTATTTTTACTTATTCGCATGAAGAGAATACTTCGGCATACGATTTGGTAGATGATGTACCGGCAGAGGAGAAACAGCGTCGTGCACAGGAGATTATGGAAGTGCAGCAGGAGATCAGCTACGAGAAGAATCAGGAGAAGATTGGTCAGACTTTTAAAGTGCTGATTGATAAAAAAGAAGCTGGTCGCTATTTGGGCAGAACAGAATTTGATAGTGTGGAAGTAGATAACGAAGTAGTAATCCACTCCAGCAAAAAATTACAGATTGGTGCATTCTACAACGTGAAAATCACCAAAGCCTACGATTACGATCTGGAAGGTGAGGTAGTATGGTAAGCGGTTTGTGCAGCCAAACAAAAAGCTGTTAATTCGTTGCCGATAAAGCTTGTTACATGGATATAAACTGTACCTATATTCCTTATGCCGACACAGGATATTTTTCTACCCTGGTACAGGACTATCTCCACAATGCACCTGAATTACAGCAGTTCTATCGTTTTCGTCCTGATGCGGCGGGCATTCGCACATCAATGGCACAACGCAATCAGTTCTCAATAAATCGTACATTATTGGTAGATGCGTTGAGAACACAATATGCAGGCAAATCTTTATCTGCAAAGCAAGCTGCCCATCTCGATGCATTAATAAAGGACAATACGTATACGATCACAACAGCACATCAGCCGAATATTTTTACTGGTCCCTTATACTTCATTTACAAAATCATGCATGCCATTAAGTTGGCAGATGAATTGTCGGCAGAAATGCCTGAACAACATTTTGTACCTGTGTATTACATGGGCAGTGAGGATGCAGATTTGGATGAGTTGGGTTATATCAAATTACAAGGCCATACGCACCGCTGGAATACCAAGCAAACAGGAGCGGTAGGCAGGATGTTGGTGGACAATGAATTCCTGCAACTCATTGAAGCGGTGTACGGACAAATTGGTGTATTGCCCAATGGCCCTGCATTAGCTGAGCTGTTTAGAAATTGTTATACAAAGGGTAGAAGCATACAAGAAGCCACATTTGATTTGGTGCATCAGCTTTTTGCGGAGTTTGGCTTATTGGTGGTTGTACCGGATAGTCGCGCATTAAAAGCTGCGTTTATTCCGGTGATTGAAAAAGAACTAACGACCAGATTCTCGCACACAGCGGTTGAACAGACAGCTACTGCATTGGCAAAGCAATACAAAGTGCAAGCCAGTGGTAGGGATATCAATTTATTTTACCTCATCGATAACCACCGCGAACGGATTGAAGCAGATGGAGAAGATTATGTGGTGCATGCTTTGAATCTACGATTCACCAAAGATGCCATGCTACAAGAAGTGCATGACTATCCCGAACGGTTTAGTCCGAATGTGATTTTGCGTGGCGTATTTCAGGAAACCATCTTACCCAATATCGCCTTTATTGGCGGTGGGGGAGAACTGGCATATTGGATGGAATTGGAGCAGGTCTTTACTAAAGCTGAAGTACCTTATCCGGTATTGATTTTGCGCAACTCTTTTTTGCTGATGGAAAAAGCACAGCAGGAAAAGATTGCGGCTTTGTCTTTATCCATCAAAGACTTATTCCAAAAGACTGATGCCATTATGCAGCAATTGGTGCGTAATCAATCTGCAAATCAGTTAAGTCTTGGTCAGGAAAAGCAAGCGCTGGAAGCATTTTATGCGCAGTTGGCTAAGATCAGTGCTAAGATTGATGCAACGCTGGTGCCTCATACGGCTGCATTGAAAGAGAAAGCCATGCATAAGTTGATAGGCTTGGAGAAAAAGTTGTTCCGTGCCGAGAAGCGTAAATATGCAGACCAGCAAAATCAGTTGGCACAGTTGCGTGCACAGTTATTTCCAGGTGATAGTTTGCAGGAACGTGCCGAAAACTTTGCTATTTATTACGGAAAGTTTGGTGCCGAATTTCTACAAATGTTGTATCATGCATCTCGTGGTACGGAACAGCAGTTCTGTATCGTGCAATTATGAGACTACTGCTTTTACTGATTATACAGTGTTTAGTGGTGATTGTATCTGCACAGAAGACCTCCCCCCAGTCAGATTGTGTATTCAAACAAACCATGCCGCCTGAACGGTTGCTAAGTGCATATCCGTTTCAAGGTGCCGCAGGCGTACGTCTGGTGAGTTATGAAAAATTAGAAAACACCGGCACGGAGAAGTATAAAATATTCCGCATTGCTAGCCTGATCAAAGAGTTTCATACTGTTCGCAATGGTGAATTCCATTTGGATAGCCTGCGTATCGATACGGTCAATTGGCGTAGGTCCTATTGGCTGAATACGACAGATCAATTGAATCTTGCCAAGCTCTTGTTCTACATCACCCCAGCAAAAAAGAAAATTACAGAAGTGCCTTGCTTTGAACCCAAGCATGCCATCTTGTTTTATGATGCGAAAGGTAAGATTATATCTATACTGGAATTGAGTTTTGCCTGCAAAGCTATTAAGCTGCATCCATCGGGTTGGATGAATGAACAATTCTGTTCAGGTAAATGGAAGGAATTAGAAAAGTTATTCCGGCAGTTTGGTTTTTCAGAATGGTTTGAAGCAGAGCAATAAAACAATCTTGTTTATTAGTCATCGTAACCATTTGGCCATTGGCCTTTGAGCTTATCGGCTTTGGCAATGACTTCATCCTGCATTTGTTGTTTATAGGCCGCCATTGCCTGAGCTATTTTCGAATCAGATGTCCCAATGATCTGCGCAGCTAATAAACCTGCATTTTTTGCGGCATTCAGGGCTACGGTTGCTACAGGTACGCCATTGGGCATTTGTAAAATGGAAAGTACAGAATCCCAACCGTCAATAGAATTGGATGATTTCACCGGTACACCAATCACAGGCAATGTCGTCATACTAGCTACCATTCCTGGTAAATGAGCCGCACCGCCGGCTCCGGCAATGATTACTTTTAATCCGCGCGAAGCAGCACTGCCTGCATAATCGGCCATGCGTTGTGGTGTTCTGTGTGCAGATACTACGGTCAATTCAAATGGAATAGAGAATTGTTGCAGGATATCTGCAGCTGCTTGCATAACCGGCAGATCACTATCGCTGCCCATGATGATACCAACCAATGCTGTTGCCATATGAGATGGGTTATGCTGCAAGATAAAGTTTTTCAACGGCTAAAAAGGAACCCGGTATCCGCTGATGTTACGCACCAACGGTGCCGCTTTCAAATCAGTAAAGCGGATGCGGATTTGTTTGGCCTCTATTAATGAAAAGCGCAGGATCTTTTTTCTGCCCATGGTGGTTGCAGTTGCCAGTGTTTCGTATTGCTTGCCATTCCAATTTTCAACCACAAAACCGCCAATGCGCTGACCAAAGTTGAGGAACTCTTCCAGTACTAGGCAATTGATATCTGTCGTCTCAGCAAACTGAATCACGAGCGAAGGATTCTTGCCATTACCTGTCCAATAAGTTTGCGCATTACCATCCAGCAAACTCATCACAGGTTTGTTCAAATGGTCTTTTATGCTTGCTTTACTCAATAGGTTATTGGCAAATGCTTTGTCGCGCATGAGTTTGAACTGCATGAGTGCAGCTGAATCAATAGGGTGGATGAGCCCGTTTCTGTCGGGCGGTACATTCAACAACAGATTGCCCCCATTGCCAACAGACTTGGTATATAAATCGAATAACTGTGGAGCTGTTTTCACTTTGCTGTCTTCTTCTGGTCGGTAAAACCAACCCGGACGAATAGAAACATCTGCTTCTGCAGGCATCCAATGCTGTCCGTTTCTGTTGCCACTATTCAATGTATCTGTTGGTGGCGCACCTTCACCACGTTTGAAGCCGGCAGTATCCAGTAAGTTCCAGTTGGTATTACCGATAATACCGTTTTCATTGCCACACCAGCGAATGGATGGGCCAATATCACTGAAGATGATGAGATTCGGTTGTAATTGAAACGCCACTTTTTCAAAGCGATTGAAATCATAGATCTGCTTCTTGCCGTTTGGTCCCTCGCCATTGGCACCATCCCACCACAATTCAAAGAATGGTCCATAATTCTGGAAGAGTTCTTTCATCATATTGATGAACACATCGTTGTAGGCTGGCGTGCCGTATGATGGATGATTTCTATCCCAAGGAGAAATATATACACCCATCTCAATCCCAATTTCCCTACAAGCATCTGCCAATTCGCGCAGCACATCGCCCTTGCCGTTTTTCCATTTGCTTTCGCGAACCGTATGCTTGCTGTATTTGCTGGGCCATAAACAAAATCCATCGTGGTGCTTGGCAGTGATGATGATCCCTTTGGCGCCAGCTTGTTTCGCTACTCGCGCCCATTGCAGACAATCCAGATTGGCTGGATTGAATTCATCCGGATTTTCCTTGCCTTCGCCCCATTCTTTACCGGTAAAAGTATTCGGACCAAAATGCATAAAGAGATAGAACTCTTTTTCATGCCATGCCAATTGTGTAGCATTGGGAACAGGCCCAACTGCTTTTGGTGCTTGCGCCAAACTGAATAGTGGTAAGCAAAGCAGTACCAGGATTTTTTTCATCACTGCAATTGTCTTTTATACAGTTGAATGGTGTTTTCAAAGCCAAGATAGAGTGCATCACAAATGAGTGCATGACCGATGCTCACTTCATCCAGCCAAGGAATGTGTTGACGGAAAAAGCGGAGGTTCTGCAAATCCAGATCATGACCGGCATTTAAGCCTAGGCCCAATTCACGCGCAGCCTCTGCGGCAGCCACATAAGGTGCGATGGCTTTTTCTTTTTCGCCTGCGGCAAATTGCTTGGCATAGCTTTCTGTATAGAGTTCAATGCGATCTGTGCCTGTTTCTGCAGCACCTTTCACCATCTCAACTACCGGGTCCACAAAAATGCTGACGCGAATACCAGCTTGCTTAAAAATTGCAATGGTTTCACGGAGATAGTCGCGGTGGGTAATGGTATCCCAGCCATGATCGCTGGTGAGTTGGTTGAGTGCGTCGGGTACCAGCGTTACCTGATGGGGTTTGGTTTCCAGCACCAGATCAATAAACTTTTGTTCACGGCAATTGCCCTCAATATTGAATTCAGTAGTAATAATTGGTTTGATGCCGCGAACATCTGCATAGCGGATATGGCGCTCATCAGGGCGGGGGTGTACGGTAATACCATCTGCGCCAAATTGCTGGGCATCAATGGCAGATTTCACTACATCAGGATTATGACCGCCACGGCTGTTACGGAGTGTCGCAATTTTATTGATGTTAACACTTAGCTTTGTCATGCGTCAAAAGTACCGATTGTTGTGCAGCAACAATCAGCCACCAATCCTGTTATAGTTACATGCATTACGCCTCACTGGAAGAATGTGTTATTGATCTGGAGAAAAACGGTCACCTCGTTCGCATCAAAGAGCAAGTAGATCCCCATTTGGAAATGGCTGCTATTCACCTGCGGGTGTATGAAGCTGGTGGCCCGGCATTGTTGTTTGAAAACGTCAAGGGTAGCAGATTCCGAGCAGCATCCAATCTGTTTGGTACACTGGATCGCAGCAGGTTCATGTTCCGCAAGACCTTTGATTTGGTGCAGCAACTCATTCGCCTGAAAGGCGATCCCATGCAAGCCCTCAAACATCCTTTCAACAATCTGCGCGTGGGTTTGGCGGCTACAAAAGCTTTGCCCTTGAAGAATCCGATGAGCAAGCCGGTGATGCATGAAGCCATCCGCATCAGCGATTTGCCTTTGATTCAACACTGGCCTATGGATGGTGGTGCTTTTGTGACTTTACCACAAGTCTATACGGAAGATATTGATGCACCCGGTATCATGAAAGCCAATCTGGGTATGTATCGTATCCAGTTAACGGGTAATGAATATGTAACGGACAAAGAGATTGGTTTGCATTATCAATTGCATAGAGGTATTGGTATCCACCAGACCAAGGCCAATAAACGCGGACTCCCTTTGAAAGTGAGTTGTTTTGTGGGCGGACCGCCATCGCACACACTATCTGCAGTAATGCCCTTGCCTGAGGGCATTAGCGAAATGACTTTCGCGGGTGTATTGGGTGGTAGAAGATTCCGATATACCTACGACAACGGTTTTTGTATCAGCACGGATGCAGATTTTGTGATTACGGGAGAAGTGTACCCCGGTGAGAATAAACCTGAAGGTCCGTTTGGTGATCACCTCGGTTATTATAGTTTAACGCATCCCTTCCCATTGATGCGTGTACATAAAGTGTATGCACGTAAGAATGCCATTTGGCCATTTACAGTAGTGGGCAGACCGCCACAAGAGGATACCAGCTTTGGTGCCTTGATTCATGAATTAACAGGCGATGCTATTCCACAAGAAATACCGGGTGTAAAAGAAGTACATGCAGTAGATGCCGCCGGTGTGCATCCTTTGTTATTAGCAATAGGTAGTGAACGCTACACACCGTATATGCCTACCAAGCAGCCGGCAGAACTGCTCACGATTGCTAACCATATTTTGGGAACAGGACAGTTAAGTCTGGCGAAATTCTTATTCATCACGGCAGATGATACGCAGCAGTTGCATACGCATGATATCCGAGCGTACATGCAGTTTGTATTGGAGCGTATCAACTGGCAGCGTGATGTACACTTTTATACCAATACCACGATTGATACCTTGGATTATTCCGGTACAGGTTTGAATAGTGGTAGTAAAGTGGTCTTTGCTGCTTATGGTGAACCACAAAGACAATTGTGTACAGAAGTGCCGGGCGTGCTGCAGGAACTGAAAGGATTTGGTAAAGCAACACTGGCTATGCCGGGTGTTGTTGCATTGGGTACACCGCCCTTCACTTTACAAGCAAAGGCTGCAGCAGAAGCGGCTATGTTGGATCAGCAATTAGCACATCAGGCTGAAGCACTCAAAGGTGTGGCAATGATTGTCTTGGTTGATGATCCTGATTTTGTAGCGGCTAAGCTGAATAACTATTTGTGGGTTACTTATACCAGATGCAATCCATCGCATGATATCTATGGCATTAATCCGTTTACAGCACACAAGCATTGGGGTTGTGATGGTCCATTGGTGATTGATGCGCGTATCAAACCACATCATGCGCCTCCGGTAGAAAAAGATCCTGCTGTAGAAAAGCGTATTGATACAATATTTGCGAAAGGTGGCAGCTTACATGGGGTACTGAAATAATCAAACTGCAACCTTCATCACAACCTTCCTTACAGTAGTCGATTCTTTGTCGATTAAGTTAGGCATGTGCAAATCAGTAGGAAAGAAAATGGTGAACATGCCTGGATTAACGCGAATGAAATAATCAGGTGCATCAGCTACGAGTAAATAATCCTTTTCTGCATCGTATTCTTTGCTGATGGTTTGTGTGCGAAATGCGGCAATCCCCATTTGCTCAGTACCTGATACGATGTATTGCACATCAATGTATTTTCTATGTGCTTCCATTTGTTCTGTAGCAGCATCAACAGTTGCATATTCATTCACAATGGCAATAAGCTTATCTCCATCAATCTCATATCTACCCAATGCCATTTTTGTAAAATCTGTATTCCGTAAATAATCCAATGCTTTCGCTATGCCGGGATGTAAAGCTTTGTACATATCGACCTGTGCAAGATGATCTACTACCATAAACAATCTTTCTACAAATAAACAAAACCCCCGCAGTATTGCGGGGGTTTTTACTAAGGCCATAATACGATGATGATACTCGAGACAATGCAGCCTATCACGTGATATCCGCAATCGATTAAATAGAGTACCAATGGTTTGCGCTGATAGATGTAAGAAATGCCTACTGCCATAGAGCTAAAGCAAAGCCCGAAGAAGAGCCCTACTTTTAATGCACCACTAACACCAACAGCCGGTATTTTCTGTTGAATAATACCGAGTGCAACAACAGTAATAAACATCATCAAGAAACTGCCAATCATGGCAATGGGAAAGGTTTTTTTCAGCTCCGGATCATCCATTTTGAGACCAACGGCTTTTGCCCATGCATTAGAAAACAAGACCGGACTGTACCAAATAGCGCCTATGGCAAAATAGGCAATGGCTGCAACCAGCAGGTGTAACCAATTGAGGTTACCGAGTAATTCTTCCAGCATAGTATTGAGTTTTGGGGTGAAGGTTTGCTTTAAGTTCGGCAATTCCCCAAAAATCTCCTAGAACCGGTCAAAATTTTAAGGTTAGTTCAGGATTTCTTTCCAGGTATGATCGGCTAGCAATTGCACCGTTGCAATAAACTGTTTGAAAGGACCAGCGCCGCCCCATTCATTTGGTGCCACCAACGAAAGCATGTGTGTGCCATCATGCTTTTCGTACAAATGATAGGTATGACCGATTTGTGGCTTGAAGCGTAGTGTGGCTTCATAAATCATGAGGCTCAATTCCTTACGCTTACGGATTTCTTGTGCTTGCTTGGCGAGTAACTCAATTTGCTGACGAATCTGGTCGAGCTGCATATTGGTTTGCTCTTCCATTGCTGTTAGGGCTTTGTGCTTGATCATGCCCTCTTTGGTTGGGCGTATGGCCACACTGCCTACTGAGGAGGCATAGGGTAGCACACTCAGCTGCTTATGGTAGATTTCAGTATTCAGAAAATTACTGCCATCTTCTTTTACACCTTGATGACTCACTTTCAGATAACCATTAGGCATGATTTCATGTCTTACTTCCAGAATGGCTTTTTCTTCTTTGATGAAACGCATCAACAGGGTTGAGGCATTCAAAATTTCTGATTGAATGGTATCAGCCATATCCTGATTCTCGAAAGGATGCAAAGCACCATCGGGCTTCACTGTGTATTGTGTATAGAAAGCTTCATTTTCGATGCTCACCCAGTTCATGCTCACGCTTAGTGCATGTCCGTTCTCTACACTCTCAATGCGGTAATTACCACTCTTGGGTGCAATGCCTTTCTCAAAATTGCATTTCTCGGGAAATAATTGCCAGCTGGCTAAAAAGTTATATGCCTGTACCATAATCGGATTGCATAATTACAATAAATGAGGCTTTTTGTTCTAATAAAAAAGGGCCCGAAGGCCCTTTTTACCGACTATTTAAGGAGTAAGATTATTTTACGTTCAGGTCAAATTGCAAATCAGCCCAGTTGAGGGTGATGGTGCCGTTATTATTGGCCTTGAAAGTGAGTCTTTCGCTAAATGTGCCTTTCTTCACGGGTACATCTACGCGTAATACATCCTCTGCAGGCTTGTACTCATAAGCACCCCACTGATTCCATTTTTTATTCAGGATAACTGTCCAGTTATTACCATTCCAGATACTGAATAAACCATATTTACCAGCTTTTACCGCTTTGCCTTCTACAGTTACATCCTTGCTGAATTCAATCCAGGTAGCTTCATTCGCTCCTGTACGCCATACTTCGCCTTGCTTGGGTTCCAGGTCTTTGCCTACAGTACGGCCTTTCACGGCTGGCTGACTATAATCAATTGTGATGGTTGCGCCGCTGGCTAAAGTGGCTGTTGCCTGAGCTGGCGGACTAGGACGCTTGGATTTATCGGTTTGGGCACACATGGTGAGGCTGCTGAAAGCCAATACACCTGTCAGTAATACGGTCATGAACTTTTGCATGGTGATCTTTTTAGGAGAAACAAGTTACACCAATGATGGTTTAATGCAAGGTGATTTTTGGATGAATGGAAACTGACAGAAATCTCGTGTAAATATGATATTCCTCATTTTCCTGCGGGGATAAGGCTGGTAACTTAACAGTATAATCATAGGCAATATGCCTGTCTTAACATCATTCACCCTTAAAATCTTTCCATATGGCAGAGTTTGATTCACTGCACGTGAAAAATATCGCGCTGCTCGGTCACTCCGGCAGCGGTAAAACGACCCTTGCAGAAAGCATGTTATTCGAAGCCGGCCTGATAACCAGACGCGGTAATGTAGCAGATAAAAACACCGTTGGCGATTATACGCCATTAGAACAAGAACGTGGTAATACCATTTTCTCTAAACTCATGCATACCAAATGGCGTGGGTATAAAATCAATATTCTGGATACACCTGGCTTTGATGATTTTGCCGGAGAAGTTTTAACAGCTTTGCGCGTAGCAGATACAGGTGTGATGGTGTTGAATGCATCAGTAGGTGTGGAAGTGGGTACAGATATCATCTGGGAGTACACAGAGCAATTCAAAACCCCGATGATTTTTGCTGTCAACCAACTGGATCATCCTACTGCTGATTTTGATAAAACCATTCGCGAAGCAAAAGCACATTTTGGTGCTAATGTAACCGTGGTACAATATCCTGTGCAAACAGGTGAGGCATTCGATGCCATTATTGATGTACTCAATATGGTGATGTATGTTTATCCGCCTACTGGTGGTAAGCCAGAGAAGCAAGCGATTCCTGCAGCTGAAGCAGAACGTGCAGCCAACTTGCACAAAGAATTGATTGAAGCCATCGCCAGCAATGATGAAGGTTTGATGGAAAAATATTTTGATCAGGGTGAATTGAGTGAGGATGATATGAAGACTGGCTTGCATAAGTCCATGACCAATCATGATTTATTCCCTGTGTTCTGCATCTCTGCAGAAAAAAACATGGGTGTGGGTCGTTTGATGGGTTATATCGATAATGTTTGTCCGCCTGCATCTGAAATGCCCCCACAAAAAACAGCCGAAGGCGCAAGCTTGGCTTGTGATCCTGCCGGTCCAGTTTGTCTCTTCGTCTACAAAACCGTTTCAGAACCACACGTAGGAGAATTGAGTTTCTTCAAAGTATACTCAGGCACTGTAAAAGCGGGTATGGAATTGGTGAATGAAAACACAGGTGTAGCAGAGAAGCTAACGCAGTTGTTTGTAGTAGAAGGTAATAAGCGCATTCCCGTTGATGAGTTGGTTGCTGGTGATATTGGTGCAACTTTGAAACTGCGCAATACACATACCAATAATACCCTTCACGAAAAAGGAAAGAATCTTGATTTATTGCCTATCGTATTCCCAGAGCCAAGATTGAGTATGGCCATTGAATGTGCGAAGAAAGGGGAAGAAGAAAAACTGGCAACCGCTTTGCACCAATTCCGTGAAGAAGATCCCACTATTTTGGTAGAAGTGTCTGCTGAGTTGAAACAAACCATTCTGCATTGTCAAGGTGATATGCACCTGAATGTCATCAAGTGGAAACTGGAGCATCAGTATAATTTGGGGGTGAATTTCAGCAAGACAAAAATTCCTTACAGAGAAACCATCCGCAGAAAAGCGGAAGCGACCTATCGCCATAAAAAACAATCTGGCGGTGCCGGACAGTTTGGCGAAGTGAGTCTGCGTATTGAACCATGGTATGAAGGCATGCCTGAACCGGAGGGTTTGAATGTGCGCGGCCGTGAAACCTATGAGCTCACCTGGGGTGGTAAACTGGTGTATTATAATTGTATTGTTGGTGGTGCGATTGACCAACGTTTCCTGCCTTCAATTCTGAAAGGCATTATGGAGAAAATGAATGAAGGTCCGCTTACGGGTGCTTATGTACGTGATATACGCGTATCCGTATTTGATGGCAAGATGCATGCTGTTGACAGTAATGATATGGCATTCAAAACTGCCGGTACCATGGCTTTCCGCGAAGCATTTCAGGCTGCTGATCCACAGTTACTGGAACCTATTTATCATGTAGAAGTACTTTGCCCGGAAGATCAGACTGGTAATGTAATGGGCGATTTGCAAACACGTGGTGCTATTGTGGAAGGAATGGATACGGAAGGTCATTTCACTGTAGTGAAAGCCCAAGTGCCCTTGGCCCAGTTAGGCAACTATGCTTCGTCTTTGCGTTCTTTTACGCAGGGTAGGGCCAGGTTCCGCATGCAGTTTGACCACTACGCACCGGTTTCATTTGAACAACAACAGAAACTAGCTGCTGCGTATAAGAAAACAGCAGAAATAGTGGAAGTATAAGTAGGTGATGTTTTTGAAAGTAAAAAGCCTCTCCAATTGGAGAGGCTTTTTGTATACAGTTATATCGATTAATATCTGTAATGCTCTGGCTTGAATGGACCTTCTTTAGTGATACCGAGGTAGCCAGCCTGCTCATCAGTCAGCTCATCCAGTTCAACACCAATTTTGCTCAGGTGTAAACGGGCAACTTTCTCATCCAGGTGCTTAGGCAGTACATATACTTTGTTGTCGTACTTAGTGTGGTTAGTCCACAACTCAATCTGCGCCAATGTCTGGTTAGTGAAAGAGTTACTCATCACAAAGCTTGGGTGACCAGTAGCGCAACCGAGGTTAACCAGACGACCTTCAGCCAGGATGATGATATCGTTACCATCTACATTGTAGATATCAACCTGTGGCTTAATGGTATCTTTTGTATGACCATAGTTGTTGTTCAACCATGCGATATCGATTTCGATATCGAAGTGACCGATATTACATACGATCGCCTTATCCTTCATAGCACGGAAATGCTTTTCAGTGATCAGGTCGCGACAACCAGAAGCAGTAACGATGATATCAGCTTCTTTTACTGCATCAATCATTTTCTTCACTTCAAAACCGTCCATTGCAGCCTGAAGGGCACAGATAGGATCGATTTCAGTTACGATTACGCGGCAACCGGCACCAGCCAATGATGCAGCAGAACCTTTACCTACATCACCATAACCACCTACTACAGCAACTTTACCGGCCAACATCACGTCAGTAGCACGACGGATCGCATCTACCAGTGATTCTTTACAGCCGTATTTGTTATCGAACTTAGACTTGGTTACAGAGTCGTTTACGTTGATCGCAGGCATAGGTAAAGTACCTTTTGCTACGCGCTCGTACAAACGGTGTACACCAGTAGTTGTTTCTTCAGAAATACCCTTCACGTGTTGAACCAGCTCAGGATATTTATCCAATACCATATTTGTTAAGTCACCACCATCATCCAGAATCATGTTCAAAGGACGATCAGCGCCGCCGAAGAACAATGTCTGCTCAATACACCAATCAGCTTCTTCGATTGTTTGACCTTTCCAGGCAAATACTCCGATACCTGCAGCAGCAATGGCAGCAGCAGCGTGATCTTGCGTAGAGAAGATATTACAAGAGCTCCACTTCACTTCAGCACCCAGTGCAACCAGTGTTTCGATCAGTACAGCAGTTTGGATGGTCATGTGCAGACAGCCTGCAATGCGCGCACCTTTCAGTGGCTGAGCAGCGCCATATTCTTTACGGATAGCCATCAGACCGGGCATTTCTGCTTCAGCCAGACGAATTTCCTTGCGGCCCCATTCGGCCAGACTCATGTCGGCCACTTTGTAAGGCAGACTGAAATCAATAGAAGTTGTGATGGTAGACATATTGTTTGTTTTATGCCGGCAAAGATAGATTTACAGGATAAATGAATAGTAATCTGGAATTTAATTAGGATAAAATCAATAAAAAGCTAATTTTATCAGAATAAATACGCAGTTTTCTATGGCAAAAACCGCTTTAAAAGTAGATTCCACTAACAGCACGCCGCCACTTGATGAGAAGGACCTTGCTATCCTCCGTTTATTGCAGCAGAATGCCCGCATGACGGTAAAGGAAATAGCAGATCAGGTGCATCTGAGTACCACGCCGGTACATGAGCGCATCAAAAGAATGGAAGCCAGTGGGGTGATTACGCAGTATGCCACTTTGGTTGACCACAACAAAGTGCGCAAGGGCTTGATGGTGATTGTATATGTGTCGCTCAAGCAACACAGCAGAACAGCGGGAGCGAAGTTTATCAAGCATATTCATGAGTTGAATGAAGTGATAGAATGTTACAATGTTTCTGGTGAATTTGATTTCATGCTGAAAGTGGTAGCTGAGAATATGGATGCTTATTATGATTTTCACGTAAATAAACTCAGCCAGAGCGAGAATATCGGGCATGTGCAATCGGTATTTGTGATGGGGGTTATTAAGCAAACCCACGTTTTGGTGCACTAGTTGCACCGCTTATTAAAATCTTCGTTAAAGCCCTGAAGGCTATTTTGTGGTGTATTGTTTTTTCCTACATTCATGAAGTAAACGACCCTGTATGAAACTTTCCGGCAACCAACTCGTGATCGCTGCGGCCATCATTATCAGCAGCACCATTTTTGCTTTTGCTTACAAATACAAGTTCCGCAGCACAGAAACCATTGTGGTAACAGGTTTGGCGGAGAAAGATTTTACCAGCGACCAGATTGTGTGGAAGGGTAGTTTCAATCGTTATGGCATGGATTTGAAGCAGGCTTATGCATCCTTAAAATCTGATGAAGCAGAAATCAGGAATTACCTCAAAAGCAAAGGCATACCAGATAGCAATATTGTATTCTCTTCTGTGGATGTACAGAAAAGTTTCGATACACGATACGATGCACAGGGCAGGGCAACAGGTACTTTTTTTACCGGCTATACACTAAGTGGTGAGGTCACAGTTAATGCAAAAGATATTGTGTTGGTAGAAAATGTGTCTCGACAGGTAACAGAACTTTTGCAAAGAGGCATAGAGTTTAACTCACGTAAGCCTGATTATTATTATACGCGTTTAAATGAACTCAAGATTGATCTTCTGGCCAAAGCATCACAAGATGCGCGTCAGCGTGCAGAAACCATTGCCAAAAACTCCGGTATTGGTTTGGGCAACCTGAAAAAGGCGAGTATGGGTGTGTTTCAGATTACCGGTAAGAACAATAATGAAGAATATAGTTATGGTGGATCTTTCAATACTACATCAAAGGAGAAGACTGCATCTATTACCTTACGTGTAGAATACCTCGCTGATTAATCATCATACTATCACTCTATCATTCTATCATCCACTCATTCTATCATCCACTCATTCTATCATTGACTCATCGCTAAACCCATACTTCTTCCATACTTCAGGAATGGGTATCTCGAATGCCATTTGTTCCTTTGTAAGTGGATGTATGAAGTCGAGTTTGTAGGCCTGTAGAAAAATACTGTCGTCGGGACTGCTTCTGGGAAATCCATATTTCAAATCACCTACAATCGGACAGCCGATAGCTGCTAATTGCGCTCGAATCTGGTGAAACAATCCGGTATGTAATTCAATATCCAATAAGTGATAGCGATTGGTAGATTGGATTAGCTGATAGTGCAGTTTAGCTTGTTTGGCATGTGCAACAGCTTGTTTGAATACCTGTGCTTTTTGTTGTTCGCCTTTTTTGCGCAGCCAATGTTCCAGCATGGCTTCTTTCGCTGCTGGTTGCTGACCAACAATAGCTTTATACTGCTTTTGTATTTCACGGTTTTGAAAAGCCTTACTCAATGCAGTTTGTACTTCTGCTGTTTTTGCCAATAGAAGCAAACCACTCACACGTTGATCCAAACGATGCACTGGTTCAAAAGGATGCTTCAGTAATTGCAGTACGGAAGTTTGTTTGCCATCATTTTGTACGACTAATCCGGCTGGTTTGTTAACCACTAATAGCTGATCATCTTGATATATAATGGGTATTTCCATGTGAGTTTGTTAGATAGCCTTCCCCATTACGTAATCATTCATTTGATAGCCATTGCCAATATCAAAGTCGGCCTCATAGTGAATCTGAAAGCCTAATTTTTGATAGAAAGCTACTGCTGCATTATTGCGGTTAACCTGTAAAACCAATTGTTCGCCAGAATTACTCTTGGCATATTCAGTCACAGCTGACAGTAAGGCTTTGCCTGCACCACTTTTCTGTATAGTGGGTAATACATAGAGTTTGTGCAGTTTGTACATGCCTTCCATTGGCTCGCGACCAACTGCTGCAAAGCCAATCAACTGATTATCCAGCTCAGCCATAAAGAACTGAATATTTTGCTGCATTTGCTTACCTAGTGATTCTGTGCTGTACATCATATCCAGCATATAGCTCATTTGTTCTTGCGACAAGATATCACCATAAGCTACAGGCCAAGTCGTATTCGCGATGGCTTGGATGGTAGGGATATCGTTGGTATCAGCTTTGCGTACGGAAACTGTTTTCATGTTTGATCTTAGAAATATTACGATGCAGTTGAATAGCTTTTAAGGAATAACGGAATGCAATCAAATAGGAGACAATTGCACCTGCTACAAGCAGTAAGGAGGAAGTGTTTTTTCTAATCTGTTGATCTGCCGCCAGCATCAGAAAAAAATCAAAAAGGCCGTGAAAGACTACAGCCAGCACAATGCCCATGCGTATATAGAGATCCCTGTTATGTTTATCAAATCGGGCTTTGCCTACATAGTAACCCATCATCACCGCAAAGCAAGCATGAGCCGGTACACTCATAAACATACGAATCATACCCGTGGCAAAACCATGCTGCAAAACATAGCCGATATTTTCAGCAGTAGCAAAGCCCATACTCACGATTACGCTGTACACAATACCATCGAAAGGTTCATCAAATGCTCGTTTGCGCAAAGCATAACGTTGTAGTACAAAATACTTACTCAGTTCTTCAGATAAGGCAACAATGAGAAATGCATCAATGAAATAGTAGAGTGTTGTATTAAGCGGATAAAACCATTTGTGCGTAATAGGATGTAGAATCAGTTGAATACCCAATGGCGGTATAATGGCCAGTACGCCCAAACCAAAAGAGGCCAGCAAATGACCAAAAGGTTCACGGTTGTATTGATCTCTGGCATAGATAAACACAGAGATGGCAATACCTGGTGCCAACGCCAGTAAGAGTAGATTCATATGATTAGCCTAGATTGGCCAGGCTCTCTTCAATGGTCTGAATACGCGCCAAAGCATCTGCTTTCTTCTTCTCCTCATTGGCAATCACTTCAGGCTTGGCATTCTGCACAAAACGTTCGTTACCCAGCTTTTTCATCACAGACTCTAAGAAACCTTTCTGGTAGGCAAGGTCTTTCAGCAATTCTGCTTTCAATGATTCTGTATCTACTGCTTGTCCTGAAGTAACAATATAGAACTTGTCTTTTTCTACTGCCACTACAATGCTATTGTTTACTGCAGCATCTGTCAGCTGAATCGTTTCAGCATTTACTTGCTTAGCCAGAATACTTTGTATCGCTGCGTATTGTGTTTGTGCACTTGTCTGAATATGCAAGCTGATCGGATCTTTTGGTTTGATCTGATTCTTGGCTCTTGCTTCGCGAATAGCCGTAATCACTTGCTTCAGTAAAATGCCCTCTGCAATGATAATAGTATCTACTGCACCGGCTTTGGTAAACTGCGATACACACAAATCCTGATCCGTGTCCTTCAACAGGTGATGAATTTCTTCTGTGATGAAAGGCATATATGGATGCAGTAATTGCAACAATTCATCGAAGTAAGTGATGGTTTGCTCGTAAACTGCTTTGCTGATAGGTTGCTCGAAGCCAGGCTTTACCCATTCCAGATACCAGGAACAGAAATCATCCCATACCAAGGAGTACAACATTTTCAATGCCTCACTCAAACGGAAATCTGTATAGGCTTGATCCAGTGCTTGTTTTACTTCATTCAGACGGTTACCAAACCAATTCAAGGCAAATGTGCTTTCGGTTGCAGGAATATCGGCTTGTCTGCCTTCCCACATCTTCACCAGCTTCAATGCATTCCACAATTTGTTATTGAAGTTTCTGCCTTGTTCCAGCGAAGCTTCATCAAACAAGATATCATTACCGGCAGGTGAAGCAATCATGATACCAAAACGCACTGCATCTGCACCGTATTGATCTATCAGGCCAAGTAAGTCTGGCGAGTTCCCCAAACTCTTACTCATTTTTCTGCCCAGTTTATCACGAACTATTCCGGTGAAATACACTTCACGGAAAGGAATCTGGCCTTGGTATTCAAAACCTGCCATAATCATTCTGGCTACCCAGAAGAAAATGATTTCAGGCGCTGTTACCAATGTATTTGTAGGATAGTAGTACTGTACTTCTTTATTACCGGGATCACTCAAACCCTTGAATACTTCAAAAGGCCATAGCCAGGAAGAGAACCAAGTATCCAGGCAATCTTCATCCTGACGAATGTCTTCAATGGTATAATTGCCCGGATATTGTACCTGCAATTTTTTGAATGCTGCAGCTTTATTGGCAGCAACAGCAAACTGTCCTGAAGGATTGTACCAAGCAGGAATTTGGTGTCCCCACCACAACTGGCGACTAATACACCAATCCTTGATATTCTCCATCCAGTGGTTGTAGAGATTGCGGAACTTAGGCGGGAAGAATTTGATCTGTTCGTCCATTACTGCTTTCAGTGCGGGCTCGCTGATCTTCTTCATGGCAACCCACCACTGCTCGCTGAGGCGAGGTTCTACAACCGTATCTGTTCTTTCACTGTAACCAACTTCGCTGGTATAGTCTTCTGTTTTTACTAGATGACCTTTGGCTTGTAATTCAGCAACAATTTTCTTGCGTGCTTCAAAACGATCTTCACCCACAAAGATTTGAGCTGCTTCAGACAAAGTGCCATCATCATTCAACACATCCACAACTTCCAGTTGGTGTTTTTGTCCCAACTGGTAATCATTCATATCATGGGCAGGTGTTACTTTCAACGCACCTGTTCCAAAGTCTTTTTCTACATATTCATCGGGTATAATGCGAATCAATCTGTTGATCAGCGGCACCAGCGCATATTTACCATGTAGCGCTAGATAGCGTTCGTCATTAGGATGCACACAGATAGCGGTATCACCCATGATGGTTTCCGGACGAACTGTAGCAATGGTGATGTATTCATTCGTAGCACTGCCATTCGCATCAGCAATCGCATAACGAATATGGTAGAGTTGCTGATTGGTGGTTTTGCGAATCACCTCTTCATCGCTCAACGCGGTCTTGGCCTTCACATCCCAGTTGATCATCCGCTTGCCGCGATAGATATAACCCTTCTCATATAAATCCACAAACACTTTGATCACAGATTCGTAGTAATGCGGATCCATGGTGAAGGAAGTACGGTTCCAATCCAGACTGCAGCCCAGTTTACGCAACTGCTGCAGAATGATGCCGCCATATTTTTCCTTCCATTCCCAGGCATATTGCAGAAATTCTTCTCTGCTTAAAGATGACTTGGTAATGCCTTTTTCGCGCAGCATTTGTACCACCTTAGCTTCGGTGGCAATAGATGCATGGTCGGTACCCGGCACCCAGCAGGCATTTTTACCACTCATACGGGCGCGGCGAGTGAGAATATCCTGTATGGTATTATTCAGGCAATGGCCCATGTGCAATACTCCCGTTACATTGGGTGGGGGAATCACGATGGTATATGCCTCTCTTTCGTCGGGTGTACTATTGAAATAGCCTTTGCTCAGCCAATGTTCGTACCACTTGCTATCCGTTTCTGATGGGGTAAAATTCTTGCTCAGTTCCATGGTTGCTGCTTAGTTAACAGGGTGGCAAAAGTAACGAAAAGCAGCGGCAGCCGTAGGGTTGGGGCATAAAAAAGCCGCTTCCGGGAACGGACGCGGCTATATGCACATGAGAAAAAAGACTTACCAGATCATTAAGCGGGTTGGAACGGCATCATCGGGCACCAAAGTGGTTTCCGAACCGCCTGTTTCCAGCTGTGCAGCTTGCAAACGAATTGCAGCCTTGGCTTGAATGGTTTTAGCCTTGTCCAGACAAACTTTTGCTGTCTGGCAGGTGGTTTCACCCAGCTTTTTTGCTGAGCGGATATGTTTACAGGATGTTCCACTAAGGAGCACCACACACAAAAGGGTAAAAAGGTATTTCATTTTGCAGCAGATTCAGTGTAAAGTTAATTGGTGTTGCCGGTCTGGCAGGTTAACCAGTGTTACATTATCCTTAACGGGTGTTAGGAAAGAATGTTACAACTGCAGCACCAGTTTTTTTTATAGGTCACAAAACTTGCCAGATTATTACGGTAGCGGCAAAAAAAAAGACCGACTTTCTAGTCGGCCAGACAATTTACAAGTGTATACAACCCTGCCTGCAATGCCTATCTGATTGCAAGTAATTGACAAACAGTCGTCTGTATCAACCAAGCAGGTGCTCAGTTATTTGGGCATATCAACGATATATGCAATGGTAATGATCACAGTAAATACCAATGTAATCACCAGTGCATAAAGCATACCCTGCTTGAAATTGTTGTTTAAGTGGAGATGTTCCATGGCCAGCATTTTAAGTGAAGAATAGGGGGAAAGCCTTTGCTGCTGTTGAGCCACGCAATTAATGAAATCCAGTGCTAATAGTTTGTCCGATTTGCTGGTATAAAAATACTGTAAATTGCTTTTTTGAAAACAGGATTTTTGTCATATTTCAGATTTGCAGTTTGCAGTAGTTGATATAGAAACCACGGGCGGTTGGCCAAATGAGCATGGCATCACGGAAATCGCTATTGTGTTACACGATGGCAAGAAGGTAGAGCGTGTCTATGAACAATTGGTGAATCCCCAACAACCAATTCCCACCTATATCCAGGGCATGACGGGAATTACAGATGCCATGGTAGCCAAAGCGCCTGTTTTTTCAACCGTTGCGGCTGAAGTGTATGATTTATTGAAAGACAGGGTATTTGTGGCGCACAATGTCAATTTCGACTACTCATTTGTGAAGCATCAACTGAAAATGGCCGGTTTTGATTTGCAGTCGCCCAAACTCTGCACCATCCGGCTTGCCCGGAAAGTATTTCCAGGCTTACATAAATACGGGCTGGGTAGTTTGACTAGGGAATTGGACATTACTATCTCCAACAGGCACCGTGCCGGCGGCGATGCTTTAGCAACAGCACAGGTATTGGAGAAAGTAATGGCAAAGGATGGAATGAGTACCATACAGGAGATGTTTTTGCGCGAGAACAAAGAGCAATTATTGCCACCAAATCTACCGGCAACACAAGTAAAGAATCTGCCTTACGAACCGGGCGTTTATTACTTCCATGATGCTAAAGGAAAAGTGATCTATGTGGGTAAGGCCAAGAATATCAAGTTCAGGGTGACCAATCATTTTACCGGACTGAATACTGGTCGTAAGCGACAAGAATTTTTGCGCAATATTTACAGCATCAGCTATCAAACTTGTCCCACAGAGTTTTCCGCCTCCATTTTTGAAAGTGTGGAGATCAAGCGACTGTGGCCGCGTTATAACAAGAGCCAGAAAAATTATGAGCAGCTCTGGGGCATTTATGCTTTTGAAGATCAGCTGGGCTATCAGCGCCTGGCGGTAGATAAGAAAAGAAAGTACACCCAGCCGGTGCAGACTTTTGCCAATCGTAGTGATGCACATCGCACATTATGGAAGCTTGTAAGAGAACATGCGCTACATGCCGGTTTGTGCTTTTTGGATAAAACCATGCAAACACCGCTACCACCTGTAAAAGCGCATAATGAGCAGGTGGCAACTGCCGTGGCATCTTTTCAGGAGAACAACACCACTTTTATCATCAGTGAAACCGATTTCGATTGTATCCTAATTGAAGAAGGTAGGTTCTATGGCATTGGTTCTGTGGCGCAATCTGTTCACGGCCTCACACTGGATGAATTGAAAGCCCAGATTCAGCAATTCCCTGAGAATGAAGTCATCCGCTCCATGGTTCGGAAATATGTGGAAAAATTTCCTTCCCGCGTCCTGCCTGTGCGCGCCTGATGGCACGAGAAAATCAAATTTTTTTCTTTCGTTCTGCCCATTACATTCGCAACCCTTTAATGGTTAGATTATGGAGATAGCTGTACAAATTGCTACTGCGATGAACCTGCGCTTGATGCAGGTGGAGAAAGTATTGAGCTTGTTGGAAGAAGGTGCAACCATTCCGTTTATCGCTCGTTACAGAAAAGACGTAACAGGTGGATTGGATGAAGTGCAGATTCAGAAAATACAAGATGATGCAAAAGCATTGAAAGAATTCAATGATCGAAAAGCGTTTATTGAAAAGACTATTGCAGAGCAGGGTAAGCTTACTGATGCCATTCAGGAGAAGCTGAATGCAGCAACCACTATTGCTGAACTGGAAGATATTTATCTGCCCTATAAACCAAAGCGTAAAACCAAAGCACAAACTGCGCGCGAGAATGGATTAGAGCCATTGGCAGTGTTACTGATGGAACAGAAAGAGCAGGACATTGCTTCCATTGCTGCTACGTATGTGAATGAACAGGTAAAGGATGCAGATGCGGCTTTACAAGGTGCACGCGATATTATTGCAGAGAATATCAATGAAAATGCAGAGCTGCGTGCCAAGCTGCGTAAACTGTTTGAAGATAGTGCTACACTACAGAGCAAGGTATTAGCTGATAAGACAGAAGAAGCGATTAAGTACAAAGACTATTTTGATTTTTCGGAACCCATTCATAAAATTCCCTCACACCGTATTCTGGCTGTGATGCGTGGATTCTTGGAGGGATTTCTTCGCATGAATATTGCGCCAGTAGAAGAAGATGCGATTGCTATGATCGAAGACCAATTCGTTACTGGCCATTTGAACGCATCTGTTGAGCAAGTGAAGAAAGCGATCAAAGACGCTTACAGAAGATTGTTGCAGCCTAGCTTGGAATCTGAATTTAGAACTGCTTTGAAAGCGCGTGGCGATGAAGAAGCCATTGCAGTATTTGCAGAAAACCTACGTCAGTTGTTGCTGAGTTCTCCGCTCGGTAGTAAGCGTGTGCTGGCGATTGATCCCGGATACAGAACAGGTTGTAAAGTGGTTTGTCTGGATGAGAAGGGCGAGCTGCTGCACAATGATTTGATTTATGTGCATGAAGCCAATCGTTTGGAGACGAGTCGCTGGACAATTCGTGAACTCGTTGCAAAACATAATATTCAAGCATTCGCCATTGGCGATGGTACGGCGGGCAGAGAGACTGAACAGTTTATCAAAGGCCTGCAATTGAATCTGCCTGTTTTTCTGGTGAATGAGGATGGCGCTTCTGTATACTCCGCATCAGAAACTGCAAGAGAAGAATTTCCGAATCACGATGTAACGGTACGTGGTGCGGTGAGTATTGGTAGAAGATTAATGGATCCCTTGGCTGAGTTGGTAAAGATTGATCCCAAGAGTATTGGTGTTGGGCAGTATCAGCATGATGTGAACCAGTTTCGCTTAAAAGAAAAACTGGATCAAACGGTGGTGAGTTGCGTGAACCAGGTGGGTGTGAATTTGAATACCGCTTCCAAACATCTCTTACAATATGTGAGTGGTATTGGCGGCACGCTGGCAGAAAACATCATTCGTTACAGAAGTGAGATTGGTGGTTTTAATAGCCGACAGCAATTATTGAAAGTGCCGCGCCTCGGTGGCAAGGCTTATGAGCAGTGCGCGGGCTTTTTGCGTGTGCCACAAGGCGAGCATCCTTTGGATGCCACTGCTGTGCATCCGGAAGCTTATTCATTGGTTGAGCAAATGGCGAAAGACCTTGGTCTGCCTGTTCAGGACCTGGTTGCCAATGAAACGAATATCAAACAGATTGATCCTAAAAAATATGTAACGGAAACACTTGGTACATTGACGATTCAGGATATCCTGAAAGAATTGTCCAAGCCCGGCCTCGATCCGCGTAGTGAATTGGAGCAATTCTCTTTTGCGGATATCTATAGCATGGAGGATGTAAAAGTGGGCATGGTGTTGCCTGGTGTGGTAACCAACTTGACTCGTTTTGGTGCGTTTGTTGACATAGGCGTAAAGCAAGATGGACTGGTACACGTGAGTGAAGTGGCCCATCGTTATATCACTGATCCAGGTGAAGTACTGAAGTTGAATGATAAGGTGCAGGTGAAAGTGTTGGAAGTAGATATCGCGCGTAAGCGTATTGCCCTTTCCATCAAACAAACACAAGATGCACCGCCCAAGGGTAGCGGACAAAAGCCCAAGCCCATGCAAAAGGAGAAGGATTTGAGCAACTTAAGTATGGGTGATGCACTTAGCGCGCTGAAGCAAAAATTTGGCAAGTAAATAAAAGGCTTTACCTTTTCGCAAAGTCTAAACAATGCGCAATTGGTTACTGCTTTTTGGTTTGATGTTGGTATTGAGTAGCAAGGCTCAGTTCAATGCAACACCCTTGGTGAAAGGTTTTGGTCAAGTACTGGAAGTGCCTGCTGTTGATTACGGTATTGATCCAAAGCTGCACTATAAGCTGGTGATTGATGTGATGCAAGCACCCAATCCGGATAGTGTGAATGAAGGCTTACTCAATGGTGCACGCATTATGAATTTGCATGCAGCAGCTGGGGTAACACCCAAAAAAATGCAGGTTGTATTTGTATTACACAATGTAGCTGCGTTCACGCTCATTAATAACGAAGCATACAAGAAAAAGTATGGTAAGGATAATCCCAATCTGGCACTCATTAAAGCAATCCAAGATGCGGGTGGAAGGGTTACTATATGCGGACAAACCATGCAAAGACGTGGAATTGCAAGAGAAAGCCTCTTACCAAATGTGCAGGTAGGCCTATCTGCACTAACTACAATTAGCACTTTACAACAGCAAGGGTATACTATTCTAAAGTCCCCCAGTCAATAAACTTAGAAATCAGGATGTACGCCCGTATAGTTGTGCGGCGTAATTGCTTTCAGTTCTTTTTTGAGTGCTGCAGAAACTTTGAGTCCGTCAATAAACTGATGGATAGCTTTTTTATCTATCGCATGATTGCCACGCGTCAATTCTTTCAAAGCCTCGTATGGATTAGAGTAGTTTTCTCTCCTCAAAATAGTTTGAATCGCTTCCGCAACTACCGCCCAGTTATTCTCCAAGTCTTCTTTGATTTTGGCTTCATTGAGCAAAAGCTTACCCAAGCCTTTTTCCAAAGATTTCATCGCGATTGCTATATGCGCCATAGGCACGCCAACATTGCGTAGCACGGTTGAATCTGTTAAATCGCGCTGCAAACGACTAATAGGTAATTTGGCAGAAAGGTGTTCCAGCAGCGCATTCGCTACGCCCAGATTGCCTTCTGCATTTTCAAAGTCAATAGGGTTTACTTTATGCGGCATGGCAGAAGAGCCTACTTCGCCTTTCTTGGTCTGCTGCTTGAAATAATCCATGCTGATATAAGTCCAGATATCTCGGCAGAGATCAATCAAAATAGTGTTGATGCGCTTCAGTGCATCAAAATGTGCAGCCAGTGAATCGTAATGCTCAATCTGTGTGGTGAACTGCTGACGCTGTAAACCCAAAACGCCTTCTACAAATTTGTTGGCTAACTGAATCCAGTTCTTTTTAGGGAAGGCAATATTGTGTGCGTTGAAATTACCCGTAGCGCCACCAAACTTGGCAGAGAAAGGGATATAGCCAAATGCCTGCACCTGCGATTCAATACGCTCTACAAACACCATCAATTCTTTACCGAGACGTGTAGGGGAAGCTGGCTGTCCGTGCGTTCTCGCCAGCATAGACACTTTCTTCCAATCGCCGGCTAACTGATGCAGTTTGCCTTGCAGGTTCAGCAAAGCAGGCAAGTATTCGTATTCGATGCAATGTTTCCAGCTTAGAGGAATGGCTGTATTGTTGACATCTTGCGATGTGAGGCCAAAATGAATCCACTCTTTATAATCTGCACCACCGCATTTGTCCAATTGTTCTTTCAGAAAATATTCCACGGCTTTTACATCGTGGTTGGTTGTTGCTTCAATTTGTTTGATTTGCTGCGCATCTGTCAGGCTGAATTCATCTGCCACTTTCTTCATGGCATTGCGCACTTTGGCCGGTAGGCGGAAAAATTTCTGATCGGCCAGAAAAAAGAAATATTCAATTTCCACCCAAACGCGGTACTTGATCAGGGCGTATTCTGAGAAATATTCGTCTAATTGTTGTACCTGCTTGCGGTAACGTCCGTCAATAGCTGAAATCGCCGTAAGTTGATTGAGTTCCATATGTTTGGGAGGGCTTTGCGGGCGGCCGGAATCGGCCGAATCTTCACCGAAAACCTGTTTCTTTGCAGGCAAAATTAGCTGAATTGGAGAAGATTCGGATTGGCGCTGTGAGTTATCTCAATACAAGACCCATGTTATATGGGGTAGAGCGTAGTGGCTTGATGGATAAAATCATCCTCACCAAGGATTTTCCTGCGAAAGTGGCGGGCGATTTATTGAGCGGACAAATTGATGTTGGACTCGTGCCTGTAGCCATCATCCCCAAATTAGCAGAAGCACATTTGGTATCGGATTATTGCATTGGTTGTAATGGAGAAGTAGCATCGGTAGCTATTTTTTCTGATGTACCCATGGAAGAGATCAAAACAGTATTGCTCGATTACCAAAGCAGGACTTCTGTTCAGCTGGCACAAATCTTATTGCGCGAGTACTGGCAACAGCCGGTAGTACTGGAAGATGCAGGAACAGATTTTATTGATCGAATCGGCGGTACCACTGCCGGACTCATTATTGGTGATCGTGCTTTAGCACAATTGAATAAAGGACAATATGTGTATGATCTAGGTACTGCCTGGAAAGCCCATACAGGTTTGCCCTTTGTGTTTGCCACCTGGGTAGCGAATAAACCATTGGATGCAGATTTTAGTGATGCTTTCAATATGGCCAATGCCTACGGAATCAATCATATTGACGAGGTATTGGCTGATATGGATTATCCGGCCTATGACATGCATACCTATTACACGCAGCATATCAGTTATTCCTTCGATGAAGCCAAGCGTAAGGGAATGGCCTTGTTTTTGGAAAAGCTGCAAGCCAATCAACGATGACCACGATCAGCGTCATAACGATATGCTTCAATAATCTCGAAGAACTGCAGAAAACCTGTGCAGCAGTAGATGCACAAACCCTACATCCACAAGAACATTGGATCATCAATGGTTCTACGCAACCTGAGATTGCGGAATGGTTAGCCAATCATCCACAACCTGCTTATCGCAAATGGTTGAATGAACGCGATCAAGGCATTTCAGATGCTTTTAATAAAGGCATCACCCAAGCTACACAAGATTATACACACTTATTGCATGCCGGTGATGTTTATGCAGACAATCAAGTATTGGAAGATGTAATGACATTTTTGGATAAGCACCCAAATATTGATTGGATCAGTGGTCGCATCACGACGAATCGGGGCGGGGTGATGGTGGAAGTAGGTAAGCCTTTTGATGCAGGCAAGTTGTATCGAGGTATGCGCAGTGTAGCGCATCCAACCTGGTTTGTGCGCAGAGCCGTTTATGATCAGGTGGGTTTGTTTAGACTGGATGAAAAAATTGCAATGGATTATGATTTGTTATGTCGCCTCACCCAATGCAGTTATGTTTTCTTTCCCCGTGTGATTACACGCTTCGATCATACGGGTACGAGTAATCAGCATTACCTGCAATCTCTGCGTGATAATGTGCGCATTTATGAAAAGTATTTCGGTTTTTCTTTTGCCTGCCGACTCTGGCAAGGTCGATTATATTTCCTTCACCAGTTATTACAGACTAAGCTTGGCAAGCAATTGATATTGTTGAAAAAGCGTTTGGGTCTGGAAAATATGTAACCTTGTACACATGAAACTGCTCAACCTTGGCTGTGGTCATAAATACGTGAAGGATGCACACTGGATCAATGCAGATATGGATCCTGCTAGTGCAGATGTGCAGCAATGCAATTTCCTGAATGGTATCCCTTTTCCGGATAACCAATTTGATTTGGTCTACCACTCCCATGTATTAGAGCATTTTCAGCAAAAGGATGGTGCTGTATTTATTCGCGAATGCTTCCGTATCTGTAAACCGGGTGGGATGATTCGTATTGCTATGCCCAATCTGGAAGTCATTGCCCGGGAATATTTAAATGCATTAGACAAAGCAGCTGTTGGTGATACAAAAGCCGCTGCAGACTATGATTGGATGCTGTTGGAAATGTATGATCAAACTGTTCGTAATAGCAGTGGAGGAGCCATGCTCCAATACTTAACACAGCCTGAATTGCCCAATCCTGATTTTGTGTTTCGAAGAATCGGCGGTGGTGGTAGAAAATGGCGCGAACAGTTTTTGCAACAAGCATCAGGCGAAGCAACCAAACCTTCTAAGCTGGCATTGGCTTTGAAGAATCCGGCTAGGGCTTGGGATAAAATCTATGATGCTTTTCTACGTATTGTTTTAGGTAAGAAGCGTTTTCAATATTATCAGACTGGTAAGTTCCGCAACGGTGGTGAAATCCATCAATGGATGTATGATCGTTATAGTTTAGAGCGTTTACTCACTTCTGTGGGATTCACACAGGTTAAAGTACAAACAGCGCAAACCAGTTATCACCCCAACTGGGCCAGCTATCAACTCGATGATCCTGAAGAAAATGCTTCCATCTTCATAGAAGCCATTAAGCCATGAAGGTCCTTCACCTGAATACATACGATACCGGCGGTGCGGCAAAAGCCATGCTGCGCTTGCACAAAGGTTTACTGGAAGCCGGTGTGGAATCGCATGTGCTGGTGTTCAAGAAAACACAAGAAGATGCAACAGTAAGTGAAGTGCAATTTCCCTTTCTGGTGAAATGGTTTTATCGCTTACGCAGTGAACTCAATTTCCGCTTATTAAAAAAGCGTACAGACCCCATCTATAATTTTTTCAATGCAGGCGAAGACGTTTGTGTAGATGCTAAATACCTGTTGAAGAGCCTGCCTTTTCAGCCGGATATGGTGATGCTGCATTGGGTAACGGGTTATGTAACTTCAGTAAATCTTCAGGATCTTTATAAAGCTTTACAAGTACCCATTCTTTGGCGCTTTAATGATTTAAACGCTTTCACAGGTGGTTGTCATTATGCCAAAACCTGTTTGCGTTATCATGAGGGTTGCGGAAAATGTCCCGCATTGCACTCCAATCGATTAGAGGATTTATCGTACAAGAATCTGCAACTTCGTAAGCAGTTATTGAAAACCATTCCACTCAGTTTTGTATCCAGCACTTCAGAGATTGATCAGCAGGTGAGAAGCAGTGCTTTGGGTAAACAGCAAGCTGTCAATAAAATTCTCATCAGTGCAGATATTGAGTTGTTTCAACCTGCTGCTGATAAAAAAGTTTTGCGTCAATCACTCCAGCTGCCTGAAGACAAATTCATCATTTTCTTCGGTTGTCAGCATATCCTCGATCCCCGCAAGGGCTTTGATCGCTTGATGAGCAATTTGAAAAAATTGCATGAGCGCCTGATGCCAGCTGAAAGAGAAAAGGTGTTACTGGTCTATGCCAGTCGCTATAGTGAGGTATCACCCGATATTTTTCCATTCGCTGCCCAGCAATTACCCTTTGCCCATTCTGAGAAAGCATTGGCGCAATATTATCAGCTATCAGACCTATTTATCAGTCCGAGTATTGAGGATGCCGGCCCCATGATGATCTTAGAATCCCTGCTCTGCGGAACACCTGTAATTGCCTATAACATAGGCCTTGCGCCGGATGCCATTCAACATACCCAAAATGGCTTTATCTACCCCTTAAATGGTCCCGGCGATCTGTGCGACGGCATGCTGGAATTGATTCGAGCCAGTACGGAAGATTACCAAGCCTTTTGCAGGAATGCCCGTACTTTTGCAGCCGGACAATTCAGTCATAAGCGTGAGGTGCAGGCTTATCTGGATTTGTTCCAAAAAATCACTAACAAACATGTTTGACAAAGCGCGATTTGTAGAGGAAATGCATACGCAAGGCTATTCCATTGTGCCTGATGTGCTATCTCCTGAATTTATACAAAAGGCTAAGACTGAGTTGATGCAGGCCATCGACAAAGAAGCGGCTTATCATGGCGGTACCGGCTATAAGGATTATGGCATGGTGCTCTTGTGTTCTTTGTATGGTGGCAGCTTTATTGAATTATTCGACAACGAATTACTCAATACCTGTTTCAATGCTGTTCTAGGCGATGGTTGTACCGTGTATGCGTACACATCATCATCCATGCCGCCGAATAAGACAAATTATTCCAACCGCATTCATGTGGATTGTCCGCGCATCATTCCCGGATATATCACCAATGTAGGCGCGACCATTTTATTGGATGATTTTACAGAAGAGAATGGTGCTACTTGGTTTTTGCCCTTTTCACAAACCAGAGAAGCGCAGCCATCCAGAGAAGAATTCGAAGGCAATGCGAAAAGATTGATTGCAAAAGCTGGAACGGTGTGGTTTTTCAATGCAAGAATTTGGCACGCCGGTGGTAGCAATCATACGGATCAATGGCGTCATGCGATGACCATCAATATGTGTCGCCCATACATGAAGCAGCGCATTGATATTCCCCGTGCAATGGCGCATATGGACTTGAGTGGGGTATCGCAAACTGCTTTACAAAAACTTGGATTTTTAGCACAGGTGCCTGCAAATTATGATGAGTATTATGCACCACCTGAATTACGTAAATACAAACAACCTGTTGAATAATGGAGACCAATTATCAGAAAGTTATTGAAGCCAATATTGCTTTACACTCTCGCATGAGTGATGATTACAGCACTTGTGAACCACATTTTCGTCCTGAGAATATTCAGAAAGTAGAAGATAAGCTGAAGCCGGTGATTGAAGCCACCAATGCCAAGCGCTTACTGGATCTTGGATGTGGCACCGGTTTCATGATCAATATTGCCAAGAAATATGTGCAAGAAATTCATGGGGTAGATGTTACCCAGGCTATGATGGATAAGGTGGACAAAAGCGGTAATGCAACCATCGTCTTGCATAACCATGATACCGGTTCTTTTCCTGTGGAAGAAGGCAGCTTCGATGTGGTGACTGGCTATTCTTTCCTGCATCATTTGTATGATGTGCTACCAACCCTGCAGACAGCTTACAAGGCTTTGAGAACAGGTGGTCAATTCTATGCTGATCTGGATCCGAACTATTATTTCTGGGAAGGGGTGAATCAACTCGACAGAAACGGTCAGTACGACGGCATTGTGAAGCGTGAGATTGAAATGGTAACCTATAAGGATGAAGATATTGAGAAAAATTTTGGTGTAGATAAAGATGTGTTCAATCAAGCAGAGTTTGGAAAGAATATCAAAGGTGGTTTCCGTGAAGAGGAGTTGGTAGCTGCACTGAAGAACATCGGCTTTAACGATGTCCAGTTTTTCTATCATTGGTTTATTGGTCAGGGTAAGCTGATTAATGATGAAAGCATGGATAAAACAGCTCGGTTTGCCCATGCAGAAGTGATGCATGATTATCTGTTGAAAGCTATGCCGCTGACTAGAAACTTATTTAAGTATGTAGGTTTTGTAGCAACGAAATAAACTTTTCAGGTATCTGTTTGTCAAAATTTCACCCTTAAAACCTGTACATGCAGATCGGAATCATTGGTTATGGCGACCTTGGCAGACAGCTTAGGGCTTTTCTGCAGCAGCAATATCCTGATGCAGTCTTTACCGTCTTCGACGATTATACTTCTGTTGCTGAGGGTGCAGCGGTAGCACCATTTGATGCTTACCTACAGGATAAATATGCTGGCAGCCAATTCTATATCGGCCTAGGGTATAAGCACCTGAGTAAGCGTGAAGCCTTGGTAACAGCTATCGGAATACAACAATTACAACCATTTGTGCATCCTTCTGTGGTGCAGGGTGTGGATGTGCAGATTGGCGCAGGTAGCTTTATATATCCAGGCGCTATTTTGGATCATCAAGCCAATATTGGTAATGGGGTTTTGATTAATAATGGTGTGATTGTGTCGCATGAAACCAATATCGGTGATGCTACGTATGTTTCGCCGGGCGTGGTTATCTGTGGAAAAGCGCAGATTGGTAAGCGTTGCTTTATTGGTGCCGGTGCCATCATTTCTAACGGTGTTACTATTGGCGATGATGTGGTAGTTGGTATTGGTTCTGTGATTACCAAGAATGTGCCTTCAGGCACTTCTGTGATTGGTAACCCTATGCGTTTTACAGACAAACTGAATGTGCTATAAATGACTGCTGCTATTCTTCAATCCAATTATATCCCTTGGAAAGGATATTTTGATATCATCAATACTGCTGATGTCTTCATTTTTTACGATCATGTGCAGTATACCAAGAACGATTGGCGTAATCGTAACCGCATCAAGACACCGCAGGGTAGCAACTGGCTTTCTATTCCAGTTCGACAGTTCGATCTTAATCAGAAAATTGAAGAGACCCATGTGCTGAATCAGGAATGGCGCAAAAAGCATTGGGCAACTTTGAGCAATTTCTATGGGAAAATGCCTGGGTTTAAACTCTATAAAGAGTTGATTGAGCCGCTTTATCTCAACAGTGAGGAAACAAATCTCTCCCGTATTAATCAGACTTTCATAGAAACCATTCAGCAAATTCTGGGCGGTACAACCAAAATTTATCGTTCAACTGAATTGGGCTTTACTGAAGGTAAAACACAAAGCTTGGTTGATCTCTGTCAGAAAGTGGGGGCGGATACGTATCTTTCAGGTCCTGCTGCGAAAGATTATCTGGATACACCGCTGTTTGAGGCTGTGGGTATGCAGGTAAAATGGATGAGTTATGAGGGCTATCCTGAGTATACGCAACCATTTCCGCCATTTGACCATGCTGTCAGCATTCTGGATTTAATTTTTTGCACAGGTACAGAAGCAAAGAAATACCTGAAAGCATTTAGTGGTCGTTTATGATTCCTTTTAACAAGCCTTATCTGGGTGGTAAAGAGTTGGAATATATCCGTCAGGCTGTAGCCAGTGGAAAGATTTCCGGCGATGGTGTATTTACCAAAAAATGTCATGCTTATTTCGAGCAGAAATATGGTTTTGGTAAAGCATTGCTCACCACTTCTTGTACGGATGCTTTGGAAATGGCGGCCATTCTTTTGGATATACAGCCAGGTGATGAGGTGATTGTTCCTTCCTACACTTTCGTCTCCACACCCAATGCTTTTGTTTTACGCGGAGCGAAGATTGTCTTTGCAGACAGTCTGCCAGATCATCCCAATATGGATGTATCCAAGATAGAAGCCCTCATTACACCAAAAACAAAAGCCATCGTTCCGGTTCACTACGCAGGCCATGCCTGTGATATGGATGCCATCATGGCTATTGCCGATAAGCATGGGTTATTTGTGGTTGAAGATGCTGCTCAGGCTATCGACAATTACTATAAAGGCCGAGCACTTGGCTCAATAGGTCATATGGCTGCTTTCTCTTTCCATGAAACGAAGAATATCATTGCCGGTGAAGGCGGTATGCTTACCATCAACGACGCACGTTTCTTTCAGCGTGCAGAAATCATACGCGAGAAAGGTACCAACCGTTCTCAGTTCTTCCGGGGTGAAGTAGATAAATATGGCTGGGTTGATGTAGGCTCTTCATTTTTGCCTTCAGATATTATTGCAGCCTATCTCTACGCACAATTAGAAATGCTTGATACCATTCAGGCAAGACGAAGACAAATTTGGGATACTTATTTTGAGTTGTTTGAAGAACTGGAAATTCTGGGCTTTATACAACGCCCCAAAGTGCCGGCTTACTCAACGAATAATGCACACATGTTCTATATCGTGTGTCGTTCACTCGAAGAGCGTACTGGTTTGATGGAATTCCTGAAAGAGAAGAAGATTGGGGCTGTATTCCATTACCTCAGTTTGCACAAAAGCCCTTTCTATCAAGATAAACACGATGGTCGTGCATTGCCATATGCAGACCATTACACAGACTGTTTATTGCGTTTGCCCCTATACTATGAATTGGTTACACCTGAGAAGATGTACATCATTCAACAGGTGAAAGCATATTTTACTCAACTGGCTTAAGTGGTATTGCTTAGCCAGTGAATCACAGAATTAATAGGTTAATCTCGCTTGGAGCTTTTGCAAGTAATCCAAAGCCGCTGCACTGATGGTTGTTCTTTGCTCTGTTGCAGGAATGGCTGCGATTTTTCTCCAGCCCTCCACAAAGCCGGGTAGATAAAACCTACTGATTTTTAGATATTGCAAACTCCACATAAATGCCGTGGTATAAAAATAAACCGTAGGTAGGTATCTCCAGGCTACTTTGGATTTATTCACCCACATCATCTGTAGTTTTTGCCAGGTAGGGGTTCTGCCTTCCGGCGATTCTTTGTGCAGCATGATGATTTTATCGCTGTACACAATCCGGTATCCTTTATTGATGATGCGATAGCTCAGGTCATACTCCTCCATGCCGTAAAAAAAGTCTTCAGGATAATTGCCCGTTGCATCTAATACACTTCGTTTGATGGCATGTGCGCCACCAGCAAAGTAGTAGGTCTCAAAAAATGATTTGTCTTTGTATGCTGCAAAATTTTTGTGTGGTAATGCATTTTCCTGCATGGCACCGGTGGAGTGATACAGCACTTTGAATGAAACAATAGCTGTGGGTCTTTCTGAATTTTGTTCAAATACTTCCAGCAATCGTATCAGGCAATCCGGATTGCCCATTTCTGCATCATCATCCAGCATAATGATGATGGGTGCAGTACTGAATTGCAGTGCATAATTTCGGCCTCTTGCAACACCTAAGTTTTCCGGGGCAATGGTATAACGAAAGGGTAGTTGCGGTTGTGATTGAATGTAAGCTTCAACTGCACTGTAATCAGCAGTGGATTGGTTGTTAACGATGATGATTTCGCGTAACAATGCATCCGCTTTTTCCAGCGTGGCAATATTCTGGCAAAGCGCCAGCATATCGGCTGGTCTGTTGTATGTAATGATCACAAATGATATGGGTGCTTGTTCACTCATAGTTGTACTAACTGCGCAAGTGCATTACGGGTGATGCGCTCCCAGTGAAAAGTCTGATAAAAAGTTTCCGGTGTTTTCAATAAAGATTTTTCAGGCAGGTTTACCATGGCCTCAGCAAAAGCATCCCAATCGTAATCGGGCACAGCAATCAATTTGTGTAGATAATGCTCAGTCTTTAATCCTTTGATGCCATTGTGGGTGGAGATGATCATCTGGTTATTGGCAAGCGCCTCAATCAGTTTTGTTTTGATACCGGTACCAAAGGAAGAGGGAACGATAAAGCAGTCTGCACCTTCATAATAAATATCAATATCGTCTACAAATCCAGCGTAGACAACATTCTCGTACTCATCCAGCACACGTTGCCATGGCTCACTCAGTCTGTTACCGCATATTAGAATGCAATACTGGAAGTTTTGGTATTTGCTCAATCTTGGTACCAACTCAGAGATGATGATGCGAATGGCATCCACATTTGGGAGATAATCCAGTGTGCCGTTGAATAAAAAGACTTTTTCTTCCGGGGTAATCTCATGGGCAGTTTCGAGGAATTTTCTGCAGCCATGTTTTTCATCACCTGATGGCGGCTGCTGAAGGGTTACACCAAAACTGGCTATACTGGCTTTCTCTGCTTTAATTTTCCATTTGGCTATTGCCCATTGCATGTCTTCTTCCGTCACAAAGAAATTATGCGCTACATGTCTAAGCACCCATCTTTCATACCAGGCATATAAACCCCACCATACATCAGCTCTGTCGCGCAAGCGCTGCGATTCAATATTGTGTGAACGAACAATCAGCGGTCTGCCACTCAGCTTACTGAGTAACCAACCCAACCACCCGAGATAAGAGTGCTCAATAATGATATGCGTGATCTTTCTTTTTTTGATCAGCATCAATATTGCAGGAACCCAAATAATATTGAGCGGCCCCCACCAATGGTTAAATAAAAAGCTTTCTGCATGCTGCAGTGGAATATCTTTTTGCTGATTTTCCCTAGATACCAACACTGTAACAGCACATTGATTCGACAAATACTCGTAGAACCCGGCAGCACATTTTTGTCCGCCCATTTGGGCCGGCCAAACCTTATAAGAAATAATGCCAAGTACTGAGATTGTCTGCATTTAGGCGGCTGTTTTTTTGCGAACAAGCATTTGTGCGAGTGCACCCAATAACAATAACCAGGTTATGGCCGATGCGCCCATGGCTGCTTTCTGGCTATTGTAATAAGATGCCGGTTTAAATTCAAAACGAATGCGGTGCTGGCCTGCAGGAATGGCTAAGCCACGCAGTACATAATTCGTTTGAATGATTGTTGCTTCTTTATCATCAATATAAGCTTTCCAGCCTCTGTCATAAAAGATTTCACTGAAAACTGCGAATTGTGGTGCATTTGCAGTAGAAGCATATTCCATCAAATCATTATCATGCGAAACAAGTTGAATACTTGCTGTAGAATCCCAAACTGGCTGTGTAATAGTACCTGCAGTGCGTGCATCAACAATGGCAGTGTCTTTGGGATTGAAGCTATCAAGGCCCTTCATTACTTTAACTGGACCATCAACAGCTTGCACATGTTTTACCAACCAACATGCCCCTAAGGCATCCGGATTTTGCTGGTAGCTGGGTTGTCCTGTCTGCTGGTCCTGCACAATCACATACTTGGTATTCAGCATATCCAATACATGCTTGTTCATTGGCTGCTTATTGCGCAGTTGGAAATTCAACAGGTCTTCTGTGATACTCAACTTAGCAGGATGATAACCACCTACTGAACGGTGGTGGTAAGAAGTGATGGCATCATTGAATACATCCATCGTCAGGTTCAGTACACGATAATAGCCGGTGTCTTTTTTAATGGCTTCATCAATCGGACTAGGTTTGAAATACGCATCACTCAGTTCCTGCTCTTCCTGGAAATTGTTCTCATTTAAGTAACGTTTGCCTACCTGAAAAATATCGAAAGTAGTTAATGCCAAGAGTGAGAATACCAGAACGTTTGCTTTCAGCTTATCCTTGATATAGGCCCACAATAAACCTGCAGCCAATACAATCAGCACAATGCTGCGAATCAAATCAGCAGTGAATAAGGATTGTCTGTCGGCCTTCAATGCACTCAGCAAAGATTTTGTGAGGTCTTCATTGTTTCCGGTAATCTGCTGGAAAATGGCTTTATCATTCGTGCGTGTATAATCAAAGTTGAAATAGAAAGCGAGGGCAACTAGCACAATGCCAACTGTAATATAGCCTGCCAATTTCCAATGTTTGAAAGCTGCTTCTTTTGATTTCTCTTGCAGCAATTGTTCCACACCCATCACCGCTGCAAAAGCAAACAGCAATTGTGGAATCACCAGCGACATGGTTGGCGCTCTGAACTTGTTGTACAGTGGCAGGTATTGGAAAATGAATTCATTAAAGCCCATAAAGTTTTTACCCCAGCTCAGCAGGATGGCAAAAACAGAAATACCCAATATCCACCACTTGTTTGGTGTTTTCAGCGATACCATCGCAAAGATGAATAGGAAGCAAATCACTGCACCCACATATACAGGGCCTGATGTACCCAATTCTTGCGGTCCCCAGTACATAGGGAAGTACCGCAGAAAGCCCATTACCTGGTTTTCAGGTGCACCCAATTCAGTCATTTTCTCCACCATCTTTGATGGCTGAGGGTAGGGATCAGAACTTCCACCACCATAAATACCCGGGATCAATAAAGTATAGGTTTCAGCAGGGCCATAACTCCAGGCGTATGCATAATCTATTGGCAGACCTGCAGACTTCTTCGTGCTATTGGTAGCAGTATCCAGATTCAATGTGCCGTTACGCATGGTGGCTTTGGAGTAATCGCTGGTAGTAGCCAGTGTTACCATATGTGTGGCAGCGCCTAATGCTCCGGCTACTACAGCCAATGCTGCTGCTTTAATGAAGTGCTGGTAATCTTTCGCCTTGATCCACTGAATAGCAAATCCGATACCCATAGCCACTGCGATCAGTAAAGTATAGTATGTGATCTGCAGGTGATTCATGCCCACGAGCATACAGGTAAAGATGGCTGTGAGTGCCGTGCCCCACCAATATTTTTTGTTGAAGAGCAGCCAGAGTGCACCTATTAATGCGGGCATATAACCCATGGCCAACATCTTGGTATCATGCCCAACGGAAACAATAATTGGACTATAGGTTGCATAGGCATAAGCTAATCCACCCAATATACCTAGCCATGGCCTTACACCTACAACCTGACTCAGAAAATAAAAGCCAATGCAAAGCAGGAAGAACATATTGAGAGGCTTGGGCAGAAAAGCTGTAAACAACAAATGCAAATGGAGCGGGGTGATGGGGTTGGCCGGATCCAAGGTGATCTGATAACCCGGCATACCGCCGAAGAGATTGTTATTCCACAAAGGATAATGACCATGTTTGGTCTTATAGTTTTCCATATCCTGCACCATGCCCTTCCAGTGCATCACATCACTTTGGTTCAATACCTTTCCTTCAAGAGCCGGCTTGCAAAAAATAACTGCAACAAGCAGAAACACAGCAACAGCAATCGCATGGGGCAAAATGGCCTTCCAGTTGAAATTCTTCATAATTACACAATGATATCAGCAAATTAATGCTATTTTGAATGAATCAAGACGTATGAAACCGCTATTATTTGCCACACGTTTGGCACTGATTTGTAATTTGTTATTCCTGGTCTGCGTAGCCATTCAACGCACCTATGATTTTGTGGGTAATGAGCAGCTGAATAACTATATCATTATCCTGGGCTGGTTTGTGGCACCCATCCTCAACTTGCTCGTCAACCTTTGGTGGGCGGTATTGTTTATCTCCGGTAAATCGCCGGCATCGGGCAGATGGTTGTTTCTGATCAATGCGTTGTTGCTGGTGCTACAGTTTTACATCCTCTTAATCAACAACTAACATGATTCATCAAATACTGAAGAGTAAGTCCAGCAGGTTATTCCTAATCCTTGGCGGCTTTTTTATTGCCAATGCCATCGTAGCCGAATTCATGGGGGTGAAGATTTTTTCACTGGAGCGAAGTCTTGGGGCTGATCCGGTGAATTGGAATATTATGGGGCTGCCTTTTTCCTTCAACCTCACAACTGGTGTATTGCTCTGGCCTGTTGTTTTCATCATGACGGATATAATCAATGAATATTATGGGCATAAAGGCGTGCGCTTTCTCAGTTATCTCGCCGCTTCACTCATTACCTATGGCTTTGTGATGTTATACGGCGCTATTCAACTGGCACCGGCCGATTGGTGGCAAAGCAGCAGGGAAGGTGTGGGCATTCCGGATATGAACAATGCTTTTGCAGCCATCTTTGGGCAGGGCTTGTGGATCATCTTTGGTTCTTTGACAGCTTTTTTGATTGGGCAAATAGCCGATGTTCTGGTGTTCCATAGAATCAAGAAAATTACCGGCGAGCGTTGGATATGGATGCGAGCAACGGGTTCTACATTGGTGTCGCAATTAATCGATAGCTATATCGTCTTATTCATTGCTTTTTATGTAGGCCCAAGGGTGAATCCCGGTAACGGTTTACCTATGTCATTGCAACAAGTTTTTTCTATTGGTACCGGAAACTATCTCTACAAGTTTGCCATGGCTATTGCATTAACACCGGTGATTTATTTGGTGCATGCATGGATTGAAAATTATCTAGGGCGTGATTTGGCTGAGAAAATGCGTCGTTCTGCTATGAAGGATAGCCAAACTGAAGATGGTTTCGACAATATTCCTACGGCGGGTTAATATTTCTCTTTGAGTAATTGTGCTACTACTTTGTCGATAGGCAAGGTAAGTGCATTAGCATCTAATTGTTCCCATGCAATCCAGCGAAATACTTCTGATTCGCCATTGGGATTGGCTGTTTGCTCAGGACTAAAATCAAAAGGCGTTTCTTTTGTCGAGAGGGTAATAGGTGATATAGGATGTACGAAGTAATAAATAGAGATGATCTGGTCTTTGTTATTGAAAGCAGAGATCTGAAAAAAATCTGTGGTGTACAAGTGATCACCTACACGCACATCCAAACCGGTCTCTTCCATGAATTCCCTTTTCAAACAGTCGCGTGTGCCTTCTCCGAATTCTAATCCACCACCGGGAAACTTGGTGATATAATTGCCGCGGATGAATTCATCACTCACCAGAACCCTTTTCTGTTCGTCTACTAAAATGCCATACACACGTACATTGAAGAGTGGCATCTTAGAACCATTTCTTTTTCATGAAATACCAGCTGATTACAAAAGAAATCAGTAGGGAGAGAATTACCGGTATATAAAATGCATGATTGGAATGCTGATAGGGTATATCCACGTTCATGCCATAGATACTGGTTACCAAGATGGGTAAAGAAAGAATGATGGTGATAGAAGTCAGGCGCTTCATCACATTGTTCAGATTATTGCTGATAATGCTGGCAAATGCATCCATGGAACTTGTGAGGATGTTCGTGTATACATTGGCCATCTCCAAGGCCTGACTGGTATCTACGATCAAATCCTGCAGAAACTCTCTTTCTTCTTCGGTTAATCCTAAGAAATTGGTGCGCTCCAGTTTCATCATCAGCATTTCATTGCTACGAAGTGCTGTTACGAAATACACCAGACTCTTCTGAATACGCATCAGGTTCAATAAGTCTTCATTGTTGTTACTCTCGTACAATGAAGTTTCGTATTGATTACGGCGATTATTGATCTCTTTCAAATACTCCATGAAATTCTGTACCACTTTCTCAAAGATCTTGAGCACCATCATGTTTCTTTTATCCGGATGGCGTTTCTGGAAAGAGTTCAGGAATTTTTTAATAGCGCCGTTATCAAAAGAATTTACAGTTACAATTTGATTATGCGTCAGGATGATACAGATAGGGATGGTAATATAAAATGCATCACTATCATTAAAGGAATTATTCTCAGTAGGCGTTTTAATGACAATGAACTTTACATTGTCTTCCAATTCATAGCGGGGGCGCTCGTCGATATCTAAGGAGTCGCGCAGAAACTCCACAGGAATTTCCAATCCCTCACTCAATTCAGTAAACTCTTCGTCTTTAAAAGGTGGAACAAGATTCACCCATGCACCCACTTCGGGTTTATCGATCTCGATGGTCTGACTGTCGATATTTTTGAAGTACTGTATCATGGTTTGGTTTACCGGCAGGCGAATTTAGGTGATGCACATCAAATGCCGCTCTTTCTTGCAGGAAGCCTGTGTTAAATATCAATTTGCCCTTCAAATACAAATGTGGCCGGCCCACACAACCAAATAGAATGAAATGTCTGTTCATCTGCTTTGGTGTATTCTACAGCCAGTTTGCCTCCGAGGGTGGTGATATCAATTCTGTTGTAACCAATCTGCCTAGCTGCCGTTAAAGCAGCAGCAGTAACTCCTGTGCCGCAGCTGAAAGTTTCATCTTCCACACCACGTTCATATGTGCGCACGAAGAGACCATTATCCCTTGGTTCAATAAAATTGACATTAATACCTTTTTCAGAGAATCTGTCGTTGTATCGAATTTTTCTGCCTTCTTCAAAAACATTCAGGGTCTGCAGGTTTTCTGTTTTGCGGATATAGTGCGGTGAGCCCGTATCCAAAACAGCATCGCCATTGTTATTTTCTACTGCATCAACATCCTTCATCTTCAGGTGTATCCAACCATTCAAGGCAATTTTGGCTTCATGCGGACCATCAACAGCCAGAAAGAAATAATCGGTACGATGAATGCCTCGGTCATTGGCAAACTGCACCATGCATCGGCCACCATTACCACACATACTGCCTTCTTTGCCATCAGCATTGTAATACTTCATTTCAAAATCGTAGCCTGGCTTATCCTGTAACAACATGAGTCCGTCTCCACCAATCCCAAAACGACGATCACACAAATGATGAATCTGCTCTGTGCTTAATTGCACTGGATTGAATCTATTATCAATGATCACAAAATCATTGCCGGTTCCCTGGTATTTGGCAAAACGGATATGCATGTTATTCGGGTATGTTTGCGATAATGCCTAATGCTTTTTGAATCAATGCTTCAACAGCTGCGCCACCATCTTTGCTAAATGCTTTTTGTACGCGGTTGGCAACAATGGCATTCAAGCTTAAGCACTGATGACCGAGTAATTTACCCAATCCATAAATCGCACTGGTCTCCATTTCAAAATTGGAAATACGGTGATTACCAAAACGGAAATCGGTTAAGCGATCAACCAGTTGAGGATTCGTTAGGCCCAAACGCAAAACTCGGCCCTGTGGACCATAGAAGCCCGGGCAAGTAACGGTAATGCCATGATGAAATCCATCTACAAAATGCTTCAATACACTGATGCCAGCAGCAGCAATATAAGGTTGTGTGCCGGTGAGTCCTGTCTGGGTTACAAATTCTTGCAGCAATTGCACTTCTTCTTCATTATTGCTGTGTTTGTAGAAATGTAACAAATTGTCTACACCCAAACCATGGGTGCCCGCTACAAATCCATCTACAGGAATATCGGCCTGCAAAGAACCTGAAGTGCCGATACGGATGATGGTGAGGGAGTTTAGTTGTGGTTTGATGGTACGCGTAGCAAAGTCAATGTTAGCCAAAGCGTCCAGTTCGTTAAGTACAATATCAATATTGTCAGGACCAATACCGGTAGACACTACAGAAATGCGTTTTTGGCCGATATAGCCGGTATGGGTAATGAATTCTCTGTGCTGGAATTTGCCCTCAATGCGATCAAAATGCTTGCTCACTGCAGCTACACGGTCAGGGTCTCCAACAGTGATAATGGTATTCGCCAGTTCTTCAGGTCTTACATCAAGGTGGTAAACAGCGCCACGGGCATTAATAATTAGCTCACTCTCTGCTATTCTGTTCATAATCATGGGTTCAGACAGCAAATTTCGGGTTTTGCTTGCATAATATGCGGGCAAGCTGTATTTTCGCAGCCCTGAATAGGAAATGGTCCTGTGGCCGAGTGGCTAGGCAGAGCTCTGCAAAAGCTTCTACAGCGGTTCGAATCCGCTCGGGACCTCATAACATAAGTCGCCTTTTTGGCGACTCTTTTATTTATGTCAATCGACGATTTTGAAAACCTTTGGCTTTTTAGGGCTACTGTAGATTAAAACAGCTTTTATCCGATTAACTAAAATGAGATCTTGTATTTGTGTTAATCTCTTCCAATTCACATCTCATTCACAACTCTTTTCCAATAGTAGCAATCATGCTAAGTTTTGTAGCATATAGTTGAAAGGTGTGTTATATTTGTAAAGCACCTTAGTAAAGGATCCGGGCAATTAAAATCCGGTTTTAAATAAGATGGCAAAAGTCCATCAAGAAAAAAAGCGAATCGATAAGATCCGCCTTTTCCAGTCTGTAATTCAGACAGTTTGTTTAGTTCTGAATTTAGTGAGTAAAATTAGAAGTTTGTTCTTCTAAAATCACTAATGGAAGCGGGTGTTACGAGCACCCGTTTTCCTTTTCGCTGTAAATATAGAAAGATGAGAACTCTTACAAAAACTAATTTTAGTTGCCTTTCTTTAAGTTGTCAATAAGTAAGTGTAAATTTTGGATAATTATTTGCTTTTCATCTTATTATGTATCAATATTTGCATTCAGGGTTGGGCATAGATAATATAAAGATTCATGAAACATTCACAAACCATCGGAATACTGGCTTTCCTGGCATTGGTAGCAGTTTGCTTCATGCCTTGGACTTATATCGCCAGCAGAGAACTCACCATTACCGGATTTTTTGCAGAAGGCACCCGCTTTGGTAAGCCGGGCTTATTGCACATGATATTCGGCGGCATTATGTTGCTCTTCTTCCTGATTCCTAAGGTTTGGGCTAAGCGTGTGAATGTCTTCATCGGCATTTTTAATTTCTCTTGGTCTATCAGAAACTATTTGTTGCTTACTACCTGCTTGGCTGGTGAGTGCCCCGAAAAGAAATTGGGAATCTATTTAGTTGTAGCCCTTTCCTTCACCATGATGATCATGGGCTTTCTACCCAAGATGGAATTGCCAGCTAAGAAAGTGGTTGATTAAAAAGATTCAATCAATCTGGCAATACCAAAAGCTGCACCTGCAGCCATCGCACCAATCATCATGACTTTCAATCCGCCGGATAATGGTGGCACACCTGTAATCTTACTTTTGAAATAGCCGAATACAAAGAGGCATATCAATGTAATGATTACTGATATTTCCAGTGCTTCAATACTATCGCTGATAAAGAAGTAGGGACAAAGTGGTACTAGTCCACCCAATACATAACTCACACCAATATTGAAAGCGCTATTGCGTGCTCGCTTGGGATCAGGCTTCTCTAAACCCAGTTCATAGCGCATCATAAAATCAACCCAACGGTCTCTGTCTTTAATGATCTCCGTGGTGGCTTTCTCTTGTACTTCTGTGCTGAGACCCAACTCAGCAAACACTTTGCGCACTTCTTCAATTTCTACTTCTCTTTTGTGGTCGATCTCCCAGTATTCTTTTTTCAATTCACTGTTGTAATGGTCTTGTTCTGTTTTACCAGCGAGATAGCCACCTAGTCCCATGGCGATAGAGCCTGCTGCGATTTCGGCCACACCTGCAATCACAATCACTGCAGTAGAATCTACTGCACCACTTAAACCTGCTGCCAATGCAAAAGGAACAGTCAGTCCATCACTCATACCAATCACAATATCCTTTAATAGATCTGAGCTTTGCAGATGTTCTTCGTGGTGCAAGTGTATATCTGTCATAAGGGTTGATTATATACTTAAAGATAAAACCCATACACTTGGTATGGGTTTGTATATCAGAGTTTGTGTACACAATGTGCAATAATGTGCACACATTCTTCTATCTGCGCTGCATTGATCAACAATGGTGGCGCAAACCGAATCTTATCGCCATGTGTTGGTTTAGCTAATAAACCTTCTTCTTTCAGACTTAAGCAAAGATCCCAAGCCGCATCTTTATTTGGATGATCAATCACAATCGCGTTCAGCAAACCTTTGCCGCGAACTGTTTTGATATAGGGGCTATCAATCTTGCTCAGTAAATCGCGCAGGAGCACACCCATATTGGCTGCATTTTCAACCATGTGTTCATCTTTCAACACTTGCAAAGCAGTTGTAGCAACAGCACAAGCAAGTGGGTTACCGCCATAAGTGCTGCCATGTTCGCCTGGTTTGATATTCATCATCACCACATCATCAGCGAGTACTGCGGAAACTGGTAGGGTGCCTCCGCTCAAAGCTTTACCGAGGATCAAAATATCCGGACGAACATTTTCATGATCGCAGGCTAACATTCTACCTGTTCTAGCTAAACCGGTCTGAATTTCATCAGCAATGAATAAAACATTGTATTGATCGCATAGAGCACGAACACCTTGCAGGTAACCAGCATCGGGCACTACCACACCAGCTTCACCTTGAATCGGTTCTACCATGAAAGCAGCAACATCCGGATTTTGCAAGGCTTTTTCCAAATCAGCGAGATCATTGTAATTCACTAAATCAAAGCCCGGCATGAAGGGGCCAAACTTTGAGTAGCTACTTGGATCAGTAGAGGAGGAGATAGCTGCCAATGTGCGTCCCCAGAAATTATTTCGTGCAAAAACAATACGAGCTTTATTTTCTGCCACACCTTTTTGTGTGTAAGCCCAGCGTCTCGCCAGCTTGATCGCTGTTTCACCACCTTCTACGCCGGTATTCATAGGCAATACTTTATCATACCCAAAATATTGGGTGATGTATTGTTCGTACTCACCCAGCATATTGTTATAGAAAGCGCGTGAAGTAAGCGTGAGCTTTTGTGCCTGTTGTGTTAATGCAGCAATAATGCGTGGATGACAATGGCCTTGGTTAACTGCTGAGTAACCGCTTAAGAAATCGTAATAGCGTTTTCCTTCTACATCCCAGAGAAAAACACCTTCGCCTTTTTCCAGTACTACTGGTAGAGGATGATAATTATGGGCACCATATTGTGCTTCCAAATCAAGATAGTAGGCAGTCTTTGCAGACAGCGTATGCGTAGTCATAAAAGTTGGTGTAACGATGAAACAAATAAATAGGCAATATTGGCCGGTAATTGTACCGGCAGATCAGCTTAGCGTGTGGGGTGATCGAGAAAATCTAGATTGAGGCCTAAGAATTGCATGTTGTTTCTTTCGCCTGCAAGATAGTTTTTTTCAGCAACTTTGAATCATGAACCCTTTGATTAGAAAGGCAGAGGCTAGTGATCTTTCAGCCTTGGTGCAGTTGATGCGCAACACTTTTGAAGCAACCTATGCTTATGCCAATACTGCAGAGGATATGCAGGACTATTTGGATACCCATTTTCGTACAGAAATCATCGCTCAGGAATTGAATACTGATTTTCCTTGTTTTGTCTTGGAGACAGAAACCGGATTAGTGGGTTATCTGATGATGGGGCCTTCTGAATTGGAAACACCTTTTGAAGGAGCAGTTGAACTCAAACGCATTTATCTTGCTCATGCTGCGAAAGGAAAGGGCTGGGGTAAAGCCCTCTTGCAGCAAGGAATTGATTGGGCAAGCAGTAATGGTTACAAAGGTATTTCTTTATGTGTATGGCAGCAGAATACAGCTGCTATTGCTTTTTATCAGTCGCAGGGATTTCAGGTGGTTGAAGAAAGAAAGTTTATCTTAGGCAAAGACGTGCAGGACGATTTCGGCATGTTGCTTAAATTCTAACGAACGCATATGAAAACAATATTGCTCAGAGTGTTTCAGGTTGTTTTAGCCCTGATGTTATTGATTGCTGTGTATGCAGTGGCATCCGGCAAAACCTATTTGTTCAAAGCAGTCATCTACAATTTTGCCGGTATTGATGATTACCAAAAGTTCAGTAATGATACAGTAACTGTAGCTGCAGCAAAACCTTGGGCTGAGGGAACTACGATCAAAGATTATCCTGATTCCTTGAATCAATTGCTGGAGAAGATTCAGACGGTTGCATTGTTAGTGATTAAGAAGGATAGTGTTGTGTTAGAGAAATATTGGGATGGCTATAGTGATAGTTCTTTATCGGGTTCTTTTTCCATGGCGAAGAGTGTAACCAGCTTATTGATTGGTGCAGCCATCAAGGACGGATTGATTGGTTCCATTAATGATCCGGTAGGAAAATATGTACCAGAATTTAATGAAGGCAAGAAAGCAGCTGTGCGTATAGTAGACGTATTAACCATGAGCAGTGGAACTGATTTTGATGAATCGTATTGGAACCCCTTATCTGTAACTGCAGAACTATATTACGGTACAGATGTACGCAAAACAGCTACTGGCGTAAACATGACGCATGAGCCGGGTACTTTGCATCGGTACAAATCAGGCGATACACAGCTATTGGGATTGATTGTAGAAAAAGCAACGGGTAAATCATTGGCGGCATATGCTGCGGAAAAATTATGGCAGCCCTTGGGCGCAGAGCACCCGGCTTTGTGGAGCTATGATCATCCTGGTGGAGCAGTGAAAGCTTATTGTTGTTTCAATTCAAATGCGCGCGATTTTGCCCGCATTGGCAAATTGATGTTGGATAGTGGTAAGATCAATGGCGTTCCAGTGATTGATAGCAGCTATTTTGTTAACTCCATCAAAGCTTGTGGTATCAAGGATGATAGAGGTGAAGCATGTGACTATTATGGCTATCAGTGGTGGTTAGATCCCCTGCATCCCGGAGTATTTTATGCACGCGGTATTTTGGGGCAGTTTATCATTGTAATACCGGCTAAGCAAATGATTATTGTTCGTCTTGGACACAAGACATCACCTCGAGAGGAGCGCATACGTACCGTACCTAAAGAAGTTCGCTATTTGGTAGATTGGGGTGTACAGCATTGATGCCTTATTTTCGTGCCCATGTCAGCACCCACCGTAGCGGTAGTGATTCTCAATTACAATGGTAAGCAGCATCTGGAAAGATTTCTGCCTTCCGTGCTGGCAACAGATTATCCCAATATGCACTTGGTGGTAGCTGATAATGCATCTACCGACGATTCTGTAGCTTTTCTGCAGGCGAAGTATCCGCAACTAGATCTACGTCGCTATCATAGTAATGAAGGTTTTGCAGGGGGCTATAACCGTGTTTTAAAGGAATTGGACACGGACTATTATGTATTGCTCAACTCGGATGTAGAAGTGGATAAGCATTGGCTGGCGCCGATGATTGATTTATTGGAAGCAGATTCTACATTGGCTGCTTGTCAGCCAAAGCTATTAGCCTACCATGATAAAACAGCTTTTGAATATGCCGGAGCCGCAGGTGGATGGTTGGATCCATTGGGTTATCCATTCTCGCGGGGCCGTGTGTTCGATGTCTGCGAGACTGATCAGGGGCAATATGATACTAATGCGTCTATTTTTTGGGCTTCGGGTGCTGCTTTGTGCATCAGGGCTGCTTGTTATCATCAGGTAGGTGGGTTGGATGCCAGTTTTTTTGCGCATCAAGAAGAAATTGATCTCTGTTGGCGCTTGCAACTGGCCGGTTATCAGCTCAAAGCTTGTCCGGCAGCTGTGGTCTATCACGTAGGCGGAGGTACTTTGCCTCGTGGCGGCCGCAAAGTATTCCTGAATTTCCGCAACAACTTAGTGATGTTGATGAAAAACCTGCCATTTGGCGAAATGATTTGGAAAATACCTGTACGGCTGGGTTTGGATGCTATTTCTGCCTGGAAGGGTTTATTACAAGGCGATGTGTATTTTTTTGCAGCTATTTTCAGGGCGCATCTGGCATTTTTTAGTCGTATCGTAACGGGTAAGATTCGTTATACAAGCATAACAAAACCAATGCATTCACTAGCCGGAGTGGCCCATACTTCGGTGGTTTGGCAATATTTTGTGAAAGGCAAGCGCTACTTTCATGAAATTGTGCAGAAACCTTTGCGCTAATTACTGCTGCCCCCTTATTTTTGCAACGCAATTCCAAAACCATGTCAAACGAAATCAACGAGATTAAGAGCAAAGATTTCACCCACAATTGGGTAAACTCCTCCAGATTTTTATTTTATCTGCAGGTGTTCTGTATTATGGCTTTTGTGCTGGGCGGATGTTATCGTCTGTACAATCAGCGTTATAAGGGCACGCCCAAGGTAGAAGTACAGGAGAGCAGCAAGTACGAACCTAAATACAAGTAAAAAAACTTGCATAAAAATTTTGTTGAGAACGCTGGTTGTCTATTTTTGCACTCCCAATTTAGTTCTTAACAAACAAGCGGAAGTAGCTCATTTGGTAGAGCACAACCTTGCCAAGGTTGGGGTGGCCGGTTCGAGCCCGGTCTTCCGCTCTGAAAGTCCCGACCCACGTCGGGATTTTTTTTCGGTAGCAACGATTTCCGACATTTGGAGTCGCTAATACTGGGTTCGCCCTGGTGGTGGAATTGGTAGACACGCAGGACTTAAAATCCTGTTCGCCGAAAAGCGAGTGCGGGTTCAAGTCCCGCCTGGGGCACAAACCCTCTGCAACAAGCGGAGGGTTTTTTATTACATAAAGTTTTTCCAAGCATCGCATTGAATTCAGTATTTTACTGTCAGGATGCAATACAGTTTTACAATACCGGATGAGCAAGCACATCTGGTGATGCTAATACAAGAAGCAGGTTTTTCTCAAGTCCGTTTCGGTCCGGTTAAGGGGCCGGATTATTATACCATTGTATGGAATCCCGGTCCTGAACAAGTGGTGGTGATTGATGAAATTGCTTATCCTTTTCATGCCAATACGATATTGCCGTTGATGCTGAGTCAGACTTTTCGTTTTGAACAACCGGCAAATTTGATTGCTTGGCAGTTTAACAGAGAGTTTTATTGTGTGGTAAACCATGATGCCGAAGTGGGTTGCGTTGGGTTACTCTTTTACGGACCTTCTCCAACTATGTTCGTTCAATTGGATGAAGCCAATATTGGCAAAATGAAAATGATGCAGGAGTTGTTTGAAGAGGAGTTTAATTCAGATGCTGCAATCAAGGCAACCATGTTACGAAATCATTTGGTAAGGTTAATTGTATTAATAACAAGAATTGCCAAGCAACAATACCTGCCTACCAATATTCCGGATGATCAAGGCTATGCAACTGTTAGGCATTTTCATCTACTTGTAGAAAAGCATTTTAAAACTGCACACCGCATCAGTTTTTATGCTGAGCAATTATATAAATCGCCCAAAACCATTTCTAATCTTTTTGCTTTGTATAGTGAGCTTACGCCACAACAAGTCATTCATAACAGAATCATTGCTGAAGCCAAACGATTGTTGATGTATACGGATTGGTCTGTAAAAGAGATTGCTGGCACTTTGGGTTTTGAGGATGCAGCACATTTCAGTAGGTTCTTCTCCAATCAAACCGGACTTACAGCTACGGAGTTTCGAAAGTCTACAGCAGGCTGATTACGGGAAGAAAATACAATTCATCAGGAAGTCTACACATTTTTAAGCAAGCGTATCTGCTTCACTTTTGCTGCATAAACTTATTCTATGCAACAAAGACTATTTATTATCACGTTTATATGTCTGGGTTTCTTTTCAGTGCAGGCGCAACAAGGAACCAGCTGGTTTGCATCCAATGGGGTAGCTATCAGAGGGTATGATCCTGTGGCTTATTTTAAAGATGCCAAACCAGTAAAAGGAGATAGCACGTATCAATTTCAGTGGCAAGGAATCAATTGGTGGTTTAGTCAGCAAGCTTATTTGGATAGCTTCAAACTAGATCCGGCACATTATGCGCCTCAGTATGGAGGCTATTGTGCTTACGGTGCCAGTGAGTCACATCTTTCACCAACAGCTCCCGAAGCCTGGACAATTGTTGATGATAAACTCTACCTCAATTACAGCCCTAAAGTAAAATCTTTCTGGACTAAGGATATTCCTGGAAGAATTACAGCTGCCAATGCATATTGGTTAACACTTCAAACACCTAAAAAACAATAACATGTATAAGTTGATGCTCTTTTCAGTCTTCTTTAGTTGCTCAGTATTTGCAGTTGCACAACAGCGTACTAAGGGCTTTAATTTGGACAAAGGTGTGGCCATTCAGGGCTACGATCCTGTAGCCTATTTCGTTCAAGGTAAAGCCATCAAAGGCAGTGCAGCTTTTGCTGTGAATGCGGAAGGTGTTACCTATTATCTGTCTAGCAAGACAAATAAAGACTTGTTCCTAAAAAATTACAAAGCTTATGAACCTCAGTATGGTGGCTGGTGTGCTTATGCCATGGGTGCTACAGGGGAGAAGGTTGAAGTAGATCCGGGAACATTCAAGGTGTTGGATGGTAAGTTGTACCTGTTTTATCACACATGGGTCAACAACACTTTAACAAAATGGAATAAGGATGAACAGCGATTGAAACAGGCAGCTGATAAGAATTGGATAAAGCTCTTACAATAAAATACACCTTATGTCAAAGAAAATAATCAGTTGGATATTCAGTGTACTTGCAGCATTGATTTTATTGCAAACACTTTTTTTCAAATTTTCTGCAAGCCCAGAGTCTGTAGCCATTTTTTCTCATTTAGGCGTTGAGCCATGGGGCAGGGTACTGACAGGTATACTTGAATTAATTGCATCAATCTTGTTATTAGTGCCTAAAACAAGGCCATTTGGTGCGATTACTGCTGTTGGGTTGATGGCAGGTGCTTTGGGTGCACATATTTTCGTGATTGGGATTGAGTCACAAGGTGATGGAGGTTATCTTTTCTTTCTCGCAATCACTGTATTTATTGCTGCTCTGATTGTTCTGATTATTCATCGGTTGCAATTGCAGGAATTAATAGCCAGATTATCTTCAAAAAAGTAAACGGTATGCAAGCTTTGCAATCGAATATCGCTGCGCAGTTGAATAAACTGATGTCGGTTATCACATTACTGCCTAAGGATGTATATAGCCGTAAAAGTAAATACCTGGGTGAGAGCAGTATTGGTGCCCATGTACGTCATATCATAGAGCTAATCAATTGTGTTGAAAACGGGTATGCTGAAGGCCTTGTCGATTATCAAAACAGGGTCCGTGATCTAAGGCTTGAAACAGATGCCCAGCTTGCTCTTGAGCAGATAGTCATGATTCTTGAGGCACCGGTGAAATCGGATAAAATTATCTATGTGTATGAAACACCCGGAAGCCAAGTTACTTCAACCTATTTCAGGGAATTACTGTATCAAGTAGAGCATGCCATTCATCACATGGCATTAATTCATGTAGCACTTCGAGAGTTTCAGATACGTATTGATGATAAAAGTTTTGGTTTTGCTTATTCAACAATTGCCTATCAACAACAATGTGCACAGTAATCTACTTGCCCGGAAAAGATGATCAGCCAAAGTTTATTTCTATCAGAGATGAGCATGCGGCCAGACCCATTGCGCAAATGCCTGTAATCATTCATGGGAGTGATATTGATATACTTGCACCAATTGATCCCTTGGGTGGTGGCAGTTGGATTGGCGCGAATCGTTTTCTGGATATCGTTGTCTTGTTCAATGGGGCTTTTCAAAAACATCCTCCCGGCAGTAATTATCGGATGAGCAGAGGCCTTATCGTTAACCATTTGCTTGAAACAGGTATCCCTTTAGTAGAATGGACCTATTTGCCCCTTGAAGGTATTGAACCTTTTTCTTTGTTGGTGTTTACTGATGCACAATTATATCGACTTACTTGGGATGGAACTCAAAAACATCATGAACTGCTAAATAAGCAATTACCACATTTTTTCTCGTCTGTTACTTTGTACGATGCTAGCGCTACTGCACAAAGAACCATCCTATTTCAGCAGTGGTATGATCAATTGATCAAAGATCCCAATACACCAATTGAAGCACTGTATACATCCACCCAGGACACCCATAATGGGTTTCTGATTAAGCGGGAGAATGGTATGCAATCACAAAGTATCTCAGTGATTCAATATCAAGATCAGTCGGTATCTTTCAAGTACCATGATTTGGTCAATCAACAGATGCATACGGCACAAATAGATTTAATCAGCTGCTTATCTTGTATGTAATGATTGTGCGCAAACATTTTTTTCGTAGAAAAGGGATACAGTTAAAGCATTGGGAATATTGGCCAACATGGCTAATCTATCTGCCTGCATCATTCTATTATCTATACCTCTGTTTGAAGGCAAAAAGCTTTCATTTCTATTCTGCCGCTAATCCGTCTATTGAAACAGGGGGAATGTTTTTTGAATCTAAGTGGTCCATTTATGAGCAAATACCCGCTCAATATATTCCCACAACCCTATTGGTTAAGCCCAATACACCCTTTGACAAGCTCATAGAATCCATGCAAGAAAAAGGTATTGTTTTTCCCTGTATTGTAAAACCCGATCGGGGTGAAAAAGGTTGGTTGGTATCGGTGATACCTCATCAAGAGGCATTACAGCATTTTTTAAAGATGCATCCGGTTGATATGTTGGTACAGGAAAAAGTTGATCTTCCGCTTGAGTTTGGTGTTTTTTATTACAAGCGCCCAGGCCAGCAAAAAGGAGTGGTTACTTCAATTGTTGAAAAGCAACCTTTGACGGTAATGGGGGATGGGGTTTCCAGCATTAGTGAACTTATTGATCTTGATGATCGTGCTTTTCTGGTTAAAGAACAGTTGATCAAAGCAAATTTGTTTAATCCCATTGAAGTTCTGATAAAAGGAAAGAAAATGGTATTGATGCCTTTCGGTAATCATATCCGAGGTGCAAAGTTTATTAATAGGCAGGATTTAATTACCGAAGGTGTTGCTGCATTTTTCGACGCCCTTAGTGCTTCAATACCTGATTTCTATTTTGGCAGAATGGATGTCAAATGTTCGAGCCCAGATAGTCTGCTTACCGGTGAAGGGTTGAGCATTATTGAGTTGAATGGGGCAGGAGCTATGCCCGGACATATTCTGGATCCGAACTTTTCTTATTTCAAAGCACAAGCGGTAATTTGTAGCCACATGCGATGGATGTATCAAATTGCGGTTGATAATCATCGAAAAGGGATAGCTTATATGAGCTGGAAGCAATACCTGCAAACAAAATTGGCAGAAAGAAAGTATAAACAAAATGCAGGATGAGCTATTGCTTGATTTTCCTAATTAGTGCATGGGGCTACCTTTCGCCAGGTATCATCAACACTACCGTGCTTGCTGAAGCAGGTTTTGTTCGGTCAAAAGCTTTGCTTAGACTTATACTCACTGCTGCTTTGTTCGAGGGAATGTATTTCTTCTTGATTCAGCTTCTTTTGAAGCAGGTATTCTTGATTGATTTGGTGCAATATGCAACTGTTTGCGCTGCAATTTTGATTATTGGAATGGGTATCTGGACAATCAAAGATGCTATCAGGCAAACAACGCATCATGCGTCTGCTTCTTTAAAGCGTGCTTATTTTGTCATTTTTTTACACCCGCAGCAATTTCCATTTTGGTTGAGCTGGTTGACTGTTTTGAATAAATATGGAATCAAAGAAATTCAAATATTTCCAGGGGTTTTAGCCGCAGCATTGGGTTGTTCTACTATGCTTGCAGTGTATAGCTTGGTTGGTAAAAAACTATCCAACTTTTTTGCAGTTTATCCAAAGCAAATATGGATAGGCATCGGCTGCCTATATTGTATACTTGGTTTGGTATTACTCTATTAGTGATTACTTGCCCTTCTTTTTAGTCAAGTCAAACTTTTTCTTGATAATCTCCTGCACCGGCTTCCCCTGCATTTTGCTCTCCAGCCAGGAAAGTATATCCAAATACATGAATGATCTTGTCTCGAGTGCACTGCCCTGTAGTTTGCTCAAGCGTTGATGCAATTTGGCAAACTGCGGAACAATCTTCACAGGGGTAGAGGCAAAGCTACTGCGTAGGAATTGAAAAATGGCTTCCTCCACCACAGTTAAACTTTCCATCTTGGCCATGAAACGGTACACGGATTTAATCAAGTGTTCCAGGATATCATAATTACCCAATTCATAGTGTGCAATCAAATGCAGTAAGCGTGCATAGCATTGCAGGTCAGAACGGAGGTCTGTTTTCCAGTGAATGATTTTTTGCAGATAGCTGATAGCAGTTGCATTATCGCCTGCACCAAAATGCAGACAAGCAATTTTATAATAGAAAACCAATACCCGATGTAGATCTAGTTTAGATGCGTATGCTTCCAGCTCAGCTTCCAATGGCGCAATCTGCACCACACCTTTACTGAAACTGCCTTCCATGAAATGCTGGTTAATGCGTGCTGTAAACAAATGCACAAAAGCCTGTACTTGATTATTTTCCTGTTGGACGCAAATCGGCGAAGTATAAAACTTTTGCAGTTTACTTAATTCCAAAGCATGCTTTTGATGGTTACGCAACATGAAGTGTGCGTTCAGTAAATTGTGCATGCCTTTTAGGTAGTACAATGTTTCAATGGATTGCATCACAGGTTCTTCCTCAAACAAATCTACCCAGCGTTGGCAGTATTTATAGTATTGCAGCAGGTCTTGAAGAATGAATGCATACCAACAATAAGCCTGATACAAATACATGCGTTCATAAAATCCTCTTTGCTGATCTGCATGCTTGGGTAATTGTTGCGTAAAGAATGTTTTGAGCGATTGTTCTTCCTGCTTGTTACGGGCATGCCCATGATTGATATACCAACCATACAATTGCAAAGCTAGATTAGAAAGTTTGCCAATCATCACCAATCGGTCGTCTAGTTCCTCTACTTCTTTACTCAATAACTCAGCCCTGTTCTTGAAACTTCTGGTGATATACAATGATTCAATCTTCTTTTCAAATATGAGCGCCTGTAACCAGAAGGTAACCTGATGATGATCTTTGCTGCTCTCCTTGATTTTCTCCAAGACTTTCAGACTCTGCATATAGAGCCCTTTGTTGAAGAGGATTCGTGCATGGTCCATTTGCTCGTGAAGCTGAATATCAATATTGCCCTCATCTTTCAAAAGTCGGAGACTATTCAGGATCTGCTTGTATAAATGCGCTTTGATATTGGATAGCTGTTGCTTTTTGATCGACTTGGTATGCTTCAACAATTTGGCTTCATCATACTCCTCCAACTTGTCCATTGCATCAAATAATTGCACCATTTTCAAGTCGGCCCCTGCTGCATTTCGCTTAGCGTATAGCTTGAAATTGCGCTTTTCCGCCTTATCAAGCGATTTAATCAGCTGAAATAACTGGTCTGTTGGTCTGTTGGGCATCGTAATTCAATATAGTTTAAATCCTTACTGGCATTGCATTTCCGGCTTTCTTGTTTGGGTTGCACAACGTAATTCCTATGCGGTTTTGGTTTGATGCAGCCCTTAGAGAAAGATACTTTCGGTTCTAAGCAGGCAGCTTAGCTCATTTGGCAGGCAATTCAAATGTAAGCTGTCTGCTTTTTTATCGCCAATATTTTTATATGCAGGAAAGTCGCATTTTCATTTTTGATACCACCCTCCGCGATGGAGAACAGGTGCCAGGTTGCAAGCTCAATACAAAAGAGAAACTGGAACTGGCTTTGGTATTGGAAGATTTGGGTGTTGATGTGATAGAAGCAGGGTTCCCGATTTCTTCACCGGGTGATTTTGAATCGGTAAGAGAAATCGCAACACATATACAAGAAGCTACAGTTTGTGCGCTTAGTCGTGCTGTAGAGAAAGACATTGAAGCTGCCGCAGCTGCATTGCGTTATGCCAAGCGTCCACGCATACATACAGGCATTGGCACTTCAGATTTTCATATTAAGGGCAAGTTTAATTCTACCCAAGCAGATATTCTGGCAAGAGCTGTGCAATGTGTGCGCTGGGCCAGAAACTATACGGATGATGTGGAGTTCTATGCAGAAGATGCAGGTAGAACAGATAATGCATACCTCGCAAGGGTTGTAGAAGCTGTGATTGCAGCAGGTGCTACCGTAATAAATATTCCGGATACCACAGGCTATTGTTTGCCGCATCAGTATGGAGAGAAGATTGCATACTTGATGAACAAGGTGCCCAATATTGATAAAGCCATTCTTTCTTGTCATTGTCATAATGATTTGGGTTTGGCAACTGCCAATGCTGTTGCAGGTGTGATGAATGGTGCAAGACAGGTAGAATGTACCATTAACGGTATTGGTGAACGTGCAGGTAACACCTCATTGGAAGAAGTGGTGATGGTTTTGCGCCAGCACAAACAAATGGGTTATTACACAGGGGTACAGCCAGCTAAGTTAAATCCAGTAAGCAGACGCGTATCAGATACCATGCGCATGCCTGTGCAACCGAATAAAGCCATCGTTGGTGCCAATGCATTTGCACATTCATCTGGTATTCATCAGGACGGATTCTTAAAGAGCGCAGAAACGTATGAAATCATTAGTCCGGAAGAAGTTGGTGCAGACAGTTCCAAGATTGTTTTGACTGCACGTAGCGGTAGATCTGCATTGGCCTATCGCTTCCAAAAATTGGGCTATCAGTTTAATAGAAATGATATAGACACTTTATACGAGCAGTTCCTACATATCGCTGACCAACAGAAGGAAGTAATGGATTCGGATCTACAATCATTGGCCATGCATTATCAGGAAGTAATAGCAGTAGCATAACTCTATGGGAAAAACATTATTCGATAAGATTTGGGAAAAGCACGTTGTGAAACAAATCAGCGGAGGTCCCGCTGTTTTATACATAGACCGACATTTTATCCATGAAGTAACCAGTCCGCAGGCTTTTGACGGTCTTCGTCAAAGAAAACTACCTGTGTTTCGCCCCCAACAGGTAGTGGCCACTGCGGACCATAATGTACCAACACTTAATCAACACCTGCCCATTCAAGAAGCAATGTCGCGTCAGCAAGTAGCTGCATTGGTGCAGAACTGTGCTGATTTTGGTATTGAATTGTATGGCTTAGGGCATCCATATCAGGGTATTGTACACGTGATTGGTCCAGAGTTGGGGATTACGCAGCCAGGCATGACTATTGTCTGTGGCGATAGTCATACCTCTACACACGGTGCTTTCGGAACCATTGCTTTTGGTATTGGTACCAGTGAAGTAGAGATGGTGCTTGCAACACAATGCTTGATGCAGAGCAGACCAAAACTCATGCGCATCAATGTAGATGGTCATCTGCAAAAAGGTGTAACTGCTAAAGACATCATCCTGCACATTATTGCCAAGATCTCTGCCAGTGGTGCAACAGGCTATTTTGTAGAGTATGCAGGTAGTACTATTCGTAGTTTGAGTATGGAAGGCAGAATGACTATCTGCAATATGAGTATTGAAATGGGTGCCAGAGGCGGTTTGATTGCACCTGATCAAATTACTTTTGATTATTTACGCAATAAACCATATGTGCCTGCAAATTTTGATGCAGCTGTTGCAGAATGGTCTAAGTTATATAGCGATGCTGACGCAAATTTTGATCTAGAGTTGGATATTGACGCAGCCAGCATAGAGCCCATGATCACTTATGGTACCAATCCTGGAATGGGTATTGGTGTGAAGCAAATGATTCCTCAGGCAGAAGTGCTGACTGAGCAAGAGAAACAATCGTACAAGAAAGCTTTGCAATACATGGGCTTGCAGGAAGGACAGCCGATTGCAGGACAAAAAATTGATTATGTCTTTATCGGCAGTTGTACCAATGCACGTATTGAAGATTTGCGTGCAGTAGCAGCTTTAGTAAAAGGCAAGCAAAAAGCACCAGATGTAGAAGTGTGGATTGTACCTGGTTCACAGCAAGTAGCTGCACAAGCTAAGGCTGAAGGGCTGGATCAAGTATTAGAAGCAGCAGGTTTTCAATTGAGACAAGCAGGCTGTTCGGCGTGTTTGGGTATGAATGAAGACAAGATACCTGCAGGCAAATACTGTATAGCAACTTCTAATAGAAATTTTGAAGGACGCCAAGGTCCGAATGCAAGAACTATGCTGGCTAGTCCGCTTACCGCAGCTGCAGCAGCATTAACAGGCGTAGTAACAGATGTAAGAGAATTATTGAATTAAGATGCGTACCAAAATACAAGTAATATCATCCACTGCAGTGCCATTACCCATTGAGCACATTGATACTGATCAGATCATTCCTGCGCGTTTTCTGAAAGCAACCAGTAGAGAAGGCTTTGGTAAAAATCTGTTTCGCGATTGGCGCTACAGTAATGACGATGAAGCTCAGCCCAACAAGGATTTTGTGTTGAATGATGCAAAATTCAGCGGCAGAATTCTGTTGGCAGGAAAAAACTTTGGCTGCGGTAGTAGCAGGGAGCATGCGGCTTGGGCGATTAAAGATTATGGCTTCGATGTAGTCGTAAGCAGTTTTTTCGCTGATATCTTTCGAAACAATGCACTGAATAATTTTTTATTGCCTGTTCAGGTAACGGAAGAAACGCTGGCAATGCTGATGCAGCTTATATTGCATCATCCATCCACTGAAATAACAGTAGATCTGCCTGCGCAATCCATCAAAACTGCTGATGGTAAAGTGAATAGCGGTTTTGATATCAGCCCGTATAAAAAAATCTGCTTGCTCAACGGCTATGATGATATTGATTATTTGTTGAGTATGCGCGATGCCATTACTGCTTTTGAACAGTCAACTCATAAAACTTTTACTGCCTGATGGAAAAAAAGATAACAGTGATTAACGGAGATGGTATTGGTCCGGAAGTAACGGCCCAGGCTGTGCGTGTACTGGATACCATAGCCAAGGAATATGGTCATGTATTTGAATATGATTATCAGTTAATGGGTGCTTCAGCAATCGATACAACAGGCAATCCCTTACCTGAATCAACCATTGCCAGTTGTTTAGAAGCAGATGCTGTACTGTTTGGGGCTATCGGTCATCCTAAATATGACAATGACCCCAATGCTAAAGTGCGTCCTGAACAAGGGTTGCTGAAGCTTCGCAAAGTGCTGCAATTGTATGCGAATATCCGTCCGGTAACTACCTATGCTTCTTTGCACCATCTTTCTCCTTTGAAAGTAAAGCAGTTGCAGGGTGTTGATTTTGTGATCTACAGAGAGTTGACAGGTGGTATTTATTTTGGAAATAAAGTCTTGAGTGAAGATGGCTTGCAGGCGAGTGATGATTGTGTGTATCAGGTGCATGAGATAGAGCGTATTGCCAAACTGGCTTTTGAACACGCCATGCAGCGCAGAAAGAAACTAACATTGGTTGATAAGGCGAATGTGTTAGAGACTTCACGTTTGTGGAGAAGGGTAGTGCAGCAAATGGCCACAAGTTATCCTGAAGTTGTCGTCGATTATCTCTTTGTAGACAATGCAGCCATGCAGTTGATTCTGAACCCCGCACAGTTTGATGTAATCCTTACGGAGAACATGTTTGGTGATATTATTAGTGATGAGGCAAGTGTGTTGACTGGCTCGCTGGGTTTATTGCCTTCAGCTTCCATCGGAGTGAAAAACGCTTTGTTTGAGCCGATCCATGGTTCTTATCCGCAAGCGGCGGGTAAGGATATTGCCAATCCGCTTGGTTCTATTCTTTCTGCAGCGATGCTGCTCGATTATTTCGGACTAAACACAGAAGCGGAAGCGGTAAGAGAAGCTTGCAGTTGGACATTGGAGCATCGCTTTGTTACAAAAGATATTGATTCTATGAATTTTTATTTCACATCCACCATTGGTGAGATGGTGTGTGATCGAATTGAAAATCAGGCTGCTGAAGCCATTAATCAGCACAATATTGAGCTTAGAAAATCAACGATTATCTAGGATCAATAAAAATTAGTTCTTTGTATTCACCAATGAGGTGGTTATATTTGTTTCACTCGTCACAGACATGATGAACAACAGGACATATACTATTGCAACAATTATATCAGTAATCATTATTGCTGTCATTATTATTCCTGTGCTCCATGGAGGTGGCCAAGTCTTGTAAAAAGTAACGTACTTGAAACATAGCAAACCCGCCTCCACAGAGGCGGGTTTTTTGTTTTGGACAAAATTGAATGATATGTATTACAATGAGCAGACAGTGTTGTTTTTTGATGGTCAGTATGTAAAGGCAGCAGATGCCAAGACGGATCTGTACAGCCAGTCTATGCATTATGGCTATGCTATTTTTGAAGGTATCCGTGCATATGAAACCGTTGCAGGCGAAGTAGCTATTTTCAAAGCTGAAGCACACTATCAACGTATGAAGGACAGTGCAGATGCTGTGGGTATTCCCTTCGCATACACGGTTGAAGAATTGATCAATATTTCTTATGAGGTATTGTCACGCAACGGATTGAAGAATGCCTATTTACGGCCTTTGCTGTTTTGTCCGCCCAATATGAGTCTGCAAAAAGCCAAAGCTTCACATTTAATGATTGGCGCATGGGAGTGGGGTGCTTATCTGGGTGAGCAATTACTGCGTGTGATGACTTCATCTTTTCAAAGACCTAACCCCAAGGCATTCAAAGTGCATGCAAAGGTTTCGGGGCATTATGTAAACTCTATCATGGCCTGTCAGGAAGCAAAAGACCATGGTTACGATGAAGCCTTGCTATTAGATGCAAATGGTTTTGTAGCAGAAGGACCAGGTGCTAATGTATTCTTCGAAAAAGACGGACAATTGTTTACACCGGCTTTAGGTAATATTCTGCCAGGCATTACAAGAGCCACTGTCATTGAGCTGGCTAATGAATTAGGCATTCCTGTTGTGGAAACTGCATGTACGCCAGAAGCATTAAAACAAGCTGATAGCGCATTCTTCTGTGGCACAGCTGCGGAAGTGATTGGATGGAAATCAATAGATGAATATGTGTTTCCTAGGCCTTGGCATCAATCCATTGGGTATCAGTTACAAAAAGCATATAAGGATTTGGTGCTCGAAAAACAGTCTAATACAGTACAAGCATGAGTCAGGAATTGAATAAATACAGTAAAACTATTACACAGGATCCTACACAGCCGGCTGCACAAGCAATGCTGTATGGAATCGGCTTAACAGAAGCTGATTTGGCCAAGGCGCAAGTTGGTATTGTGAGTATGGGTTATGATGGGAACACTTGTAACATGCACTTGAATGATCTGGCTAAGCTAGTCAAGCAGGGTGTATGGAGTAATGATTTGGTCGGACTCATTTTCAACACCATCGGTGTGAGTGATGGTATCAGCAATGGTACTGATGGTATGCGCTATTCCCTAATCAGCAGAGATGTGATTGCGGATTCTATTGAAGCTGTTTGTGGTGCACAATACTATGATGGATTGATTGCTTTGCCGGGCTGCGATAAGAATATGCCAGGCTCTATCATCGCGATGGGTAGATTGAACCGTCCTGCCATCATGGTATATGGCGGTACTATTGCGCCAGGGCATTATAACGGACAAGAACTCAATATCGTCTCTGCTTTTGAAGCATTGGGACAAAAAATCGCTGGCCAGCTTAGTGAAGCAGATTTCAAAGGCATTGTACAACATGCTTGCCCAGGCGCAGGTGCTTGTGGTGGTATGTACACAGCCAATACGATGGCTGCTGCTATTGAAGCTTTGGGTATGAGTTTGCCTTATTCTTCCTCTAACCCTGCATTGAGTGAAGCAAAGCAAGCAGAGTGTCTGGCAGCAGGAAGAGCAATGAGGTATTTACTGGAAAAAGATATTAAGCCAAGTGATATCATGACGAGGGCTGCATTTGATAATGCGATAACTGTCATCATGGTATTGGGGGGCTCCACCAATGCAGTATTGCACCTGATTGCAATGGCACACAGTGTGGGTATTGCATTAACTCAGGATGATGTACAAGCAATTAGTAATAAAGTGCCTGTTTTAGCAGATTTCAAGCCTAGCGGTAAATACCTGATGCAGGATTTACACCAGCATGGTGGATTACCTTCGGTGATGAAATATCTCTTGGAAAAGGGTTTGCTGAATGGTGATTGTTTAACTGTAACAGGAAAGACGCTCGCAGAAAATCTAGCATCTATTCCTTCGCTAGATTTTCAGCAGCAGCAAATAGTAAAGCCGTTGGAAACACCTATCAAAGCAACGGGTCATTTACAGATACTTTATGGAAACCTTGCTGAAGGTGGAAGCGTTGCAAAAATTAGTGGTAAAGAGGGAGTGCGTTTTGTTGGGCCTGCGCGCGTATTTGATGGGGAGCACGCATTGATTGATGGCATTGCCAGCGGTAGAGTGAAAGCTGGTGATGTGGTGGTGATTCGCTATGTTGGTCCGAAAGGTGGTCCGGGTATGCCGGAGATGTTGAAGCCTACATCAGCGATTATTGGTGCAGGTTTGGGTAAATCGGTTGCCTTGATTACAGATGGTCGATTTAGTGGCGGTACCCATGGATTTGTCGTTGGTCATATCACACCTGAAGCATATGATGGCGGCGTGCTTGCTTTGGTGAAAGATGATGATGTCATAGAATTGGATGCAGTACAAAATACCATTACACTGAAAGTGGATGATGCAGTCATTCAATCACGCAGAGCAGCTTGGAAGCAACCCGCCTTGAAAGCAAGTAAAGGACTCTTATATAAATATGCCAAAACTGTTGCCAGTGCAGCAGAAGGTTGTATAACTGATCAATAAATTATCAATCAGCTAATATGGAAGCGATATTGGAGCAAGAAAAATCTGTACAAGTCACGGTGAGTGGTTCAGTGGCTTTATTAGAGTCGCTGATTGCGGAAAATGTGCAAACCATTTTTGGTTATCCCGGTGGTGCTATCATGCCTATTTATGATGCATTGTATGATTACAATGAGCAACTGACACATATACTCGTCAGACATGAGCAGGGCGCGATTCATGCTGCACAAGGTTTTGCACGTGCTTCTGGAAAAACTGGTGTAGTCTTTGCTACCAGTGGACCAGGTGCTACCAATTTGGTAACTGGTTTGGCTGATGCCATGATTGATAGCACGCCGGTTGTGTGTATTACCGGACAGGTATTTTCTCATTTATTGGGTACGGATGCATTTCAGGAAACGGATGTGATTAACATTACTGCACCTGTAACAAAGTGGAATTATCAAGTAACCAATCCGGAAGAGATTCCAGCTGTACTAGCTAAAGCTTTTTATATTGCTTCCAGTGGTAGACCGGGACCAGTTCTGGTAGATATCACCAAAGATGCACAGCTCAAGACTTTTGAATGGCAAGGATACACCAAGTGTGAGCATATAAGAAGTTATCGCCCAAAGCCACATGTACGTGTAGAGTTTATTGATGCAGCTGCAGCGCTGATCAATTCTGCTAAGAAGCCTTTTGTGATTTTTGGACAGGGTGTAATTCTGGGCAAGGCAGAAGCCGAGTTCAAAGCATTTATTGAAAAAGGTGGTTTCCCTGCTGCTTGGACTATTATGGGTATGAGTGCATTGCCAACCGATCATCCTTTGGGTGTTGGGATGTTGGGTATGCATGGCAATTATGCGCCTAATGTACTTACGAATGAATGCGATGTATTGATTGCAGTAGGAATGCGCTTTGATGATCGTGTTACCGGAAGATTAGATCGTTATGCAAAGCAGGCGAAGATTATTCATTTAGATATCGATCCTGCAGAGATTGATAAGATGGTCCCCACAACAGTACCTGTGTGGGGCGATTGTAAGGAGACTCTGCCATTGTTGACTGAGCGTTTACAAAAGCATGACCACAGCGATTGGTTGGCGAAGTTTCATGAACTCGCGTTAAAAGAACATGAAGTAGTGATAGAGCAGGAGCTCTTTCCTGAATCTGGTCAGCTTACCATGGGCGAGGTCATTAGAACAGTTAATGAAATTACCAATGGTGAAGCGATAATTGTGACCGATGTAGGCCAGCACCAAATGGTGGCTTGTAGGTATGCTAAATATCAGCAATCAAAAAGTAATATCACTTCTGGTGGTTTGGGTACGATGGGGTTTGCATTACCTGCTGCAATTGGCGCCAAGCTGGGTGCACCTGAAAGAGAGGTGATTGCTGTTATTGGCGATGGTGGTGTACAAATGACTATTCAAGAATTGGGTACCATCATGCAAAGTAAAGTGCCTGTGAAAATACTCATCCTCAATAACCAATTTCTAGGCATGGTGCGTCAGTGGCAACAACTCTTTCATGATAAGCGATACTCTTTTGTCAATATTGAATCACCCGATTTTGTACAGGTAGCCAAAGGATATTATATCGATGGACAAAAAGTAGCTGAGCGAGCGTCACTTCGAGCTGCATTAGAAACTATGTTGGCGCATCAGGATGCATACTTGCTGGAAGTAATGGTAGGTAAGGAGAATAATGTGTTTCCGATGGTGCCACAGGGTTGTGGTGTAGCTGAAATCAGGTTAAAATAAACGTATGGAAAAGCAAGAATATACAATCACGGTGTATACGGAGAATCATGTGGGTCTGCTCAGCAGAATCGCTATCATTTTCAGTAGACGAAAGATCAATATTGAGAGTTTGAATACTTCTCCATCGGAAGTGGATGGCATTCACCGTTTCACGATTGTCATTTTTGAAACTGAAGTCAATGTAAAAAAGCTTGTTCGTCAAATTGAAAAGCAGGTAGAAGTATTAAAAGCCTATTACAATACACCTGATGAAATTGTGTGGCAGGAATTGGCTTTGTATAAAGTTTCTACGGATGAAATTGCAGAGAAGGTGAAAGTTGAACGCTTACTCAGAGAATATGGTGCAAGAGCTGTTGTCATTCGTAAAGACTATACAGTTTTTGAAACTACTGGTCATAGAGAGGAAACGGATAAGCTAATCGAAGTACTTGAACCTTTTGGCTTAATTGAATTTGTTAGATCTGCGCGTGTAGCCATCATCAAAGCCAGCAGGGGCTTTCATGAAAAACTCCGTGAGTTTGAAGCCATTCACCCTGCAGCAGATTCTTTAACTATAGAACTCTAACCTCAATTCTATCATTCAATCATCCTATCATTCACTCATTCTATCATTGATTCACTCAACCATTAAAACAACTATATGGCAACATTGAATTTCGGCGGTGTACAAGAAAACGTTGTAACAAGAGAAGAATTTCCACTGGCAAAAGCACAGCAAGTATTAAAAGATGATGTAGTTGCAGTGATTGGCTATGGCGTACAGGGTCCTGGTCAGGCGCTCAATCAAAAGGAAAATGGCATCAACGTGATCGTTGGTCAGCGTAAAAACTCTGCCAGCTGGGATAAAGCAGTGCGCGACGGTTTTGTACCCGGCGAAACGCTATTTGATATTGAAGAGGCATTGCAGCGCGGTACGATTATTTGTTATTTGTTGAGCGATGCTGCGCAGATACAGTTATGGCCAACTGTGCAAAAGCACTTGACAGCAGGTAAAGCCTTGTATTTCTCACATGGCTTTGGTGTTACCTTTAATGAGCAGACAGGTATTATACCCCCTAAAGATGTGGATGTATTTCTCGTTGCACCCAAGGGCTCCGGTACTTCGCTGCGTAGAATGTTTTTGCAGGGTAGGGGCTTGAACAGTAGTTATGCAATTTATCAGGATGCAACAGGTAAAGCGTTTGATCGAGTGATTGCATTGGGTATTGCCATTGGTAGTGGCTATTTGTTTGAAACAGATTTTCGTAAAGAAGTCTATAGCGATTTAACAGGTGAGCGTGGTACTTTGATGGGTGCTATTCAAGGCATTTTTGCAGCGCAGTACCAGGTTTTGCGCGATCGTGGACATTCACCTTCTGAAGCATTCAACGAAACGGTGGAAGAACTGACACAGTCTTTGATGCCATTGGTTGCTGAAAATGGAATGGATTGGATGTATGCCAACTGTTCTACTACTGCACAACGTGGCGCTTTGGATTGGTGGAAGAAATTTAAGGATGCTACTTTACCTGTCTTTAATGAATTATATGATAGTGTAGCAGCTGGTAAAGAATCCCAACGTTCTATTGATTCTAACAGTCAGCCTGATTATAGAGAAAAGTTAGAAGTTGAATTAGCAGAACTACGCAATAGTGAAATGTGGCAGGCCGGTAAAACGGTAAGAAGCCTGCGTCCTGAGAATCAAGAACCCAAGTAGTATGCAAACCCTAGTGCAACCGGCATTGGATTTTGAAGCAGCCAAAAAAAGGGTGGCAGCTGTTGTGCGGAAAACTCCGCTCACTTATAGCCAAACCCTGAGTAAAAAATACGGTGCGCATGTATACCTGAAAAGAGAAGACTTGCAAGTTGTCCGTTCTTACAAGTTAAGAGGCGCATATAACCTCATGTGTGCATTGGATCAGCAAACCATTGCCAATGGAGCTGTATGCGCCAGTGCGGGCAATCATGCACAGGGTTTCGCCTATTCATGCAAAGCATTGGGTGTAAGGGGGGTGATTTTTATGCCGGTGATTACACCCAAACAGAAAATCAGACAAACTATTATGTTTGGCGACGGCTGCGTGGAGATCGTACTCAGTGGTGATACATTCGATGATTGCGCTACAGCAGCTAAAGCTTATGCAAGCAAGCATGAAATGGTCTTTGTGCCACCCTTTGATCATCCGGCAAGTATTGAGGGACAAGCAACAGTTGCCGCAGAAGTGCTTGAGGAGCTACCTCAATTCGATTACCTCTTTGTACCGGTTGGTGGTGGTGGTTTAGCGGCGGGTATGGGTACTTATTGTGCCACTTTTGCGCCGGCAGTAAAAATTATTGGTGTAGAACCTGCAGGTGCTCCATCAATGAAAAATGCTTTAGATTATGGTGCACCAGTTACCCTGGACGATATTGATCGTTTTGTAGATGGTGCATCGGTAAAGCGGGTAGGCGAACTGACTTTCCAATACTGTAAAGAAGTGTTGGATGATATGTTATTGGTGCAAGAAGGTGCTGTTTGCTCAACCATACTGAACCTCTACAATGAGGATGCAATTGTAGTGGAACCTGCAGGAGCTTTAGCCATTACTGCATTGGAGCAATACGCAGATAAGATTGCGGGTAAAACAGTTGTTTGTGTGGTTAGCGGTAGTAATAACGATATTGATCGCATGCAGGAGATTAAAGAAAGATCACTGCAGTATGAAGGATTAAAACATTATTTCCTCATCAGCTTTGCACAAAGACCAGGTGCATTGAAGGATTTTGTCAACAATGTACTTGGTCCGAATGATGATATCACTCGTTTTGAGTATATGCAGAAGCACAATAAGGAAACCGGGCCTGCATTAGTAGGTATTGAATTGAGTAGGAAAGAGGATTATCACCCACTCTTAGAAAGGATGCTGGCTTATCAAGTAGATTATACTGAAATCAATAAAGACAATCAGCTTTTCAGCTATTTCGTATAAAAGTCTATTTCTCCATCTTGTATTGATAGAGGATAGTTGCAACTAGCTGCTTTTGTTTATCAAAGCAATATTCTTTTTCTTTTAGACCGTTGGCTAGATACTGATATTTCCAGACAAGGTATGCAGGACCATTGCCCATTCTTTGGGTTAAAGTAGCTATCTGTCCTTTCTCATCGAAGTCGAAAAGCAAATCAGGTAAAAGCTTGCTCGCGCGTTGATCAAACCGAACGATATCTGTTAGCTGGTTTTTGGAGTCGTAGTAATAATAATAGGTTTCAATCAGTCTGTTCTTTCTTTTCCATCTTTCTTCCACTACCTGTCCGCTTGAGTCTTTGATGAATTCTATAATGGTTGTATCGGTAACATTTCTGATATTCAGCATTTGTGCAGGTAAGCCTGCAGCATCATAGGTCCATAAATGGGACTCTGCTGCACCTTTTTTCAAAGAAGTATCATTGGTGCTGGAGTTTATCCTAATCAATCTGCCTTTCTCATCGTATTGATAATCTGTTCTTACTTCCATGCCCGGATAGGCAGTTTCATTTCTTCGAATCTTATTGTTGAAAAAAGTGGTTTTGGTGAGTGTTGCACGCCCATCAGTAGTAGCGGTTTTGGTAATCAGGGTACGACCATCTTCAGCCAGCTCTTCTTCTAATAAAAAGCCTGCAGTCGGCTCATTATTGGCATCAAGGCTCTTGGCTACAATCTTGATTACTTGGTTCTTTCTGAGGTTGGCAAAACGTTTGCTGGCTTGGGTTGTAGCCAGAATATCGTTGTAGTAATACTGTGCTTCAGTTCCTGAAACCAATAAAACCAGGCATAATCCTACCAAAAGACGCATAATTCCCTGTTTGTATCAAAGTAAGGGCATAATTCTGAACAAAAAAGCGCATGTTCATAAGATGCCCGAGTTCAAGCAGATTGTTCATTATTTTTAGACAAATATTCACAGGTGTCACATCTTAAAGAAAGAAAGGACAAAGATTGTCTTAATTGCGGTGCCCAGGTGCAGGGCCGTTATTGCCATATCTGCGGTCAGGAGAATACAGAGCCTCATGAGTCATTCTGGGCCTTGATCCAGCATTTCATTTTTGATCTTTTTCATTTTGATGGTAAGTTTTTTGAATCTGTAAAATACTTGCTGTTCAGGCCTGGGTTTCTTACCAAGGAATACATGCGGGGTAGAAGACTCGCTTATCTGAATCCTATTAGGATGTACATTTTTACCTCGGCTATTTTCTTTCTGTTAATTTTCAATTTTTTTACCTCAGGATTGAATGAAGAGTTTGAAGAAGGCAGAAGAAAAGAAATGGCTTTGCAGACGGCTCGGTTGGCATTAGCCAATGAGAAAAATCCGGCGAAAATTGATTCATTAAAAAATGTAATTGCTGAAGCTGATTCATTCTTGGTTGACTTAAAAGAAGCAGGTTTTGTTGAAACTGGTGCTGATTCAATCAAAAGAGTTCAGAATTCAAGAAATGACAGTTTGAGAAGAAATAAGGTGGGAATTGGTCTTAGTAAAGATCTTGCGTCAAGTGTTGCTGAATACGATTCAATTCAAAATAGTTTGCCAGAAAGCAAGCGGGATGGCTTTTTCCGTAAATATGTACGCAGAAGAGCTGCAGCGCTGAATGATAAGTATAGAGGACGCCAACTTGAAATGTGGGAGAAAGTTACCGATAAGAGTATTCACTCATTACCCGCCATGATGATGATCAGCCTACCTTTCTTTGCATTCATTCTGTTTATGCTGTATGTACGTAATAAGCAACTCTTTTTTGTGGATCACTTGATTTTTACCCTGCATTTGTATATAGCGCAATACATTAATCTACTGTTACTTTTAGCTATCGGCTCCTTAGGAGAACTCTCTGGCTGGTCTATATTCAGTTGGCTCATGATTATTCAGTTTCTACTCATCTTTTTCTATTTGTATAAATCAATGCGGAACTTCTATGGGCAAACTAGGTTTAAAACTATAGTCAAGTATGCTATCCTGAATTTCTGGCTCCTGATAATTTTCAGTTTCTTATTTATTTCTATGGTGGTGAATTCACTACTGTCAATCTAATTTTATGTCTGTAGAGCAAGCTTTTTTGAAACTGGTGAAGATTATGGATGAACTGCGTGAGCAATGTCCATGGGACAAAAAGCAAACCATTCATTCCCTCAGGCCAATGACTATTGAGGAAACCTACGAGTTGGCTGATGCTATTACTGCTGAAAACTGGCAGCATATCAAAGAAGAATTGGGTGATCTGATGTTGCATGTACTTTTTTATTCCAGAATTGGTAAGGAACAGGCACAATTTACCTTACAGGAAGTACTGGAGGGTATTGCGCAGAAACTCATTGTACGGCACCCGCATATTTATGGTGATGTACAAGTGAATGATGAGGAAGATGTTAAGCGCAATTGGGAAAAGATTAAAATGAAAGAAGGGAAAGATTCCGTGCTTAGTGGTGTGCCAGTGTCGCTTCCCGCCGTTGTTAAAGCTACCCGTATTCAGGAAAAAGCCAAACAGGTAGGTTTTGAATGGGAGAAGAAGGAAGATGTGTGGTTGAAAGTACAAGAGGAAATGCAGGAGCTGCAGGATGAAGTTGCCAAGGGCGATTCTGCCCGAATAGAAGCAGAATTTGGCGATGTTTTATTCAGCCTTGTTAATTATGCACGGTTTTTGCAGGTAGACGCAGAGGGTGCGCTGGAACGCACCAACCAGAAATTTATAGCGAGATTCAAAAAGATGGAACAGGTGGCTAAAGCCGGTGGTCAGTCCTTGGCTGATATGTCGCTCAGTGAAATGGATGCCATCTGGAATCAGGTTAAAAAAGAAATCGTTTGATTACTGTTATCCGAAAATCACTGTATCAGCACGCATATCTGCTTATTGCAGCAGCCTGGCTGTATACCATATCCTTTCTGGCTGTTAACTACTGGAACTACAATACGGCTGAGAATAGGGTACAGGATAAATTACAGAAGCGATTACATGCATTTGAATCCTTTATGGACCAGCAGCTGCGCGATGAGCAGTCTTTGAAAGCACTGATTTCTTTTCCACCGGATAAAACTGTTAAGCAAAATTTGCTCAATCAGGCTTATGGCTTATTTGTGTATCAATTGCCAAAAGACGGTTCCAAAGCAAATTTGATTTTCTGGAACAATAGCAGGTTTTACATCAACTATGAAGAAATCGCCCATCGGAATGGTATTTTTTTCACGACACATCAAAATGGCAGTTTCGTCATCAGAAGAGAACAGAAGCAAATAGCAGATAAAAGTATTGTCATCATTGGTGTTCTGCCGGTTCGCTGGGACTACTTTATCGAAAACAAGTATTTACGTGCTGGATTTGAAGGGTTGCCTAATCTTGAAGGTTTATTCGATGTATCTCTATCTGATCAGGGTCTCCCGGTTAAAAGCCAATCAGGCAGCACAGTTTATTATGTGCAGCAAAAAGAGCGTCAGGCTGTAATTCCTTATGATAACCTGACTATCATTTTGAGAACTATTGCCCTTATTTTGTTATTAATCAGTATCAACCTGATTGCTTCAGATATTGTTAGGGAAATCAGTTTTCAGAAAGGTTTTGTTTTTCTATCTGTAACGGCCATCGTCCTTAGATTGCTTTTGTATCCAAGAAGCAATCTATTTTTTAAGCTAAACCGTGTTCCTTTATTTGACCCCTCTATTTATGCATCAAGTACGATACATCCATCGCTTGGTGATTTGTTAATCAATTCCATTCTACTCTATTGGATAATCGGGTTTTATCGGACTGGTTTTTTTAATAAGGATTGGCAGTTTGGAAAGTATCGGAAATTGTTTCCGCTGATAAGCGTTGTAATGTTAACCATTGCAGCACTCAGTATTACCAGAGTCATCAATACAATGGTGATCGATTCCAAAATTTCATTTGATGTAGATAATTTCTTCAGCTTAGATCAATACACTTTAATTGGTTTCCTGATTCTTTGTTTTCTGGTGCTTGCCTTTTCGAGATTATCAAAGATTTTACTTAGACCGGCAATAGAGACCAATACCGGATTCGCTGCTGTTAGTCTTTCCGTTGCGATTACGGGTCTTTTATGGATTAGTTTTTTACGCCAGCAAATAGCCATAGATATACTAATCACGATTTGGATGATTGGCTACGCCGGATTATTTTATGCTTTCAAGCAAGACCTCTATACAACTTTACCTAAATCACCGAATTTCATACTTCGGGTATTGATTTTTGCTGCTTCAGTTGCAGGTATTGTTATGTATCAGAATAGGCAGGTGGAGTTTGCGCAACGAAAGCAGAATGCCTACCGTTTGTCCATTCAGTCTGATCCATCTGGCGAACATTTATTGAGTTTGGCTACAGCTAATTTTGATCCCAATTTTTTAAGTGAGCAATTCTATCGCTTTACTACAGAGTATTCAAGTCGGTACCTGAAGGATAGTATTACCGCGGAAAATTTTTCTGGGTATTTGAATAAATACGATTCCAGAATCTATGTTTACGACTCCTTGTATAAGCCTTTGTATAATGATGATTCTACTTCATATGGTGAATTGAAAAGTGTGCTGATTAACCAGGCGAGAAAAACAGATATTGACAATCTCTATGTGTTTACTCGTGATAGCAGGCAGCATTTTATATACGCTCAAACAATTGCTCTTCCGGGGAAGAATTCAGTACAGGGATACCTATTTGTCTTAGTTAATCCTAAGCGGTATAAAAGTGAAGCACTCTATCCGGAATTGTTTACACAGGCACAAAACTTATCTGCTGACCTGAATACAAGTGATGCTTATGCTGTGTATAGTAATGGAAGATTATTGAATCATTTTGGTGATTATGCCTTCCCTTCAGAAATAGCGGCGAATCCGAAAGTGTATTATGAGTATAAAGAGATTGTGAATGGAGGTTACAATGAACTTTGGTATAATGCCGGTAACCAGAAACAGGTTGTTATCGTTAAAAAGCGGGAATGGCTTATTGAATTCTTTACATTAATCGCTTACATTTTCTGTTCTTTCCTCTTTATCATGTTTTTATTTAGGGCAGGTAGTTTTCTTGTGCAAAAGCAATTACGTATTCAGCCCAGGGATTTGCTGAATCAGCTAACGATCAGGACTCAAGTACATACGACCATCATTTTCCTGAGTATTTTCTCATTTATAATAATTGGTATAGTTACCATTTCCTTTTTTATCATCAGGTTTAACCAGGGTAATCAAGAGCGCCTTTCCAGAGCCATTCAAGTGATGTCTAATGAAATTGCTAGTAAGGTTGAATCTGAACTGCAGTTTGATGATGTGATTACCCTGAATGATCAGGGCTTTAATGTGGCTTTAGAGAAGACCATTGCAGAAATTTCTGATATACATAATGTGGAGGTCAACTTTTTTGATACTACGGGTAGCTTGAAAGTTTCTACTCAGCCATATGTGTACAATAAGCATTTACTGAATGAGAAAATGGAACCCACAGCATTCATGCAGTTGCATGATATGAAGCAGATTAGGTTTGTGCAGGAAGAGCAGGTAGGGAATTTCTCTTATCTAAGTATTTATGTACCAGTCAATAACGAAGCTGGAAAGCCTTATGCTTACTTGAATATTCCATACTTTAATTCGCAGTCTGAACTGAATCAAGAGATATCTGGTTTTTTGGCTACCCTAATCAACCTGAATGCATTTATTTTTCTGATTGCTGGTTCTTTGGCCTTTTTCTTAACCAACCGTATTACCGCTTCATTTCAGTTTATTGCTAATAAGATGCGGGCAATTGCATTAGGGAAAGACAATGAAGCGATTGTCTGGAACAGACGTGATGAGATTGGTTTGCTGGTGAATGAGTATAACAGGATGTTGAAGAAGCTGGAGGATAGTGCAGCAGCATTAGCAAGAAACGAGCGAGAGGATGCATGGCGCGAAATGGCCAGACAGGTAGCGCACGAGATCAAGAATCCGCTTACACCAATGAAGTTGAGTATTCAGTACCTGAAGCAGTCTATAGACAGCAATGCGCCTAATGTGCAGGAATTGAGTGCAAGGGTTGCGCAGACGCTTGTTGATCAGATTGATCAGCTGGCTAAGATTGCCGGAGATTTTTCTCAGTTTGCCAATATCGGTAATTCAGCCCCAGAACTTATTCAACTGGATGAAGCTGTGGAAGCAACAGTACAATTGTATCGTACCAATCAGAAGCTAATTATTCAAGTCAACAATCAGGAAAGTGGTATGCAGGTGCTAATGGATAAATTACAATTGAATCGAATGCTCACGAATTTGCTGCAGAATGTTGTGGAAGCAGGGGAGAAACAAGAACAGATTAACATTGAGGTGGCATTGAGCAAGGTGCAGCAGTGGGCTTATATTACCATTACTGATAATTGTGGCGGAATTCCTTTTTCACTTAGACAAAAAATCTTCACGCCCAACTTTACGACCAAAACTTCCGGTACTGGTTTAGGCCTTGCAATTTGTAGGGGCATTGCCGAACAAGCAGGAGGAACCATCGTGCTGAAGCATTCAGACAATATGGGTTCTGCATTCCAGATCCAGCTACCACTAGCTACGCCTTAAGGTCTTTTCCTGTTTTGCTGTGCGATGAATGCTGTAAATGCTTCTAATGAATAGCTGCTGAGGTTGTTTTCCTTTGACAAGCCCGCTTTCTGTGCTACCAATACACCATACCTGCAATCGGCATAACCTTCAATGGCATGTGCATCCGGATCAATGGAAATCAACACACCTTTAGACAAAGCATAATCAATCCAACGCCAGTCGATATCCAATCTTCTTGGGTGGGCATTGAGTTCAATCACCACCTGATTGGCCGCGCAAGCGTCAATGATTTTGTGATGATCTAATGGGTAACCATTTCTGCTTAGTAAGAGTCTTCCTGTCATGTGTCCAAGAATATTGGTGTAGGGGTTCTCAATTGCTGCAAGCAGTCTCTGCATGGCTTTCTCCTCACTCATCTTCAAATTGCTGTGCACAGATGCAATGACCAGATCAAACTGAGCAAGTATATCAGCTGGGTAATCAAGACTGCCATCACCCAGAATATCGCTCTCAATGCTCTTGAAAATGCGAAAGCCATTGTATTGTTTGTTAAGGCTATCAATTTCCTGATGCTGTGCCAGCACACGCTCAATCTGTAAGCCATTCGCATAAGCTGCAGTCTTGCTATGGTCACTAATGACTAAGTATTGTAAACCTGCGGCAATAGCAGCATCCGCCATTTCTTTAATGCTGTGCACACCATCACTCCATTTGCTATGGCTATGGATGATACCGCTGATATCGTTTGGTTGAATGAGTTGAGTAAGATTGCCCGCTTTTGCACGATCAATAATAATTGCGGTTTCTCTTAGTGCAGGCGCTATGTAACTGATGGATGCAGCATCAAAAATGGCAGTTTCATCGGGGTAGTTACTAGCTGCCCATGCAGGGAAAGTTTTATTCCAATGATCCAGAAACTCCGCTGACGCTGTAGTTATGAAAAGTTGTTTCGCCCAATCTTCTACTGTGGTATAATAAAAGCATAGGCGGATATTTTCCGGTCCCTTAAGCATAATTTTCGCAGCGGAACTTTCTATCACTTCATAAGCAATACCTGTATAGAATGCTTCAATATCACCCAACGGGGTAGTGCTCAGCCAATCAACCTGGTCAATCACTTCCAATTGCCTTCTAAATGCGCCAGTCAGCTCGAATTGTCCATTTGGGAATTGCTTACTCAACTGATCCGTCATTCCAAGGGCATATGCTTCTACCTGTTGGTATAGATAACTTCCCTGTGTGCCCATGTAAAATTCTATGGCTTCTTTAATGTTTTGCTGCGTCTTTTCACCAAAGCCTTTATAAAGCATTAACCTGTTTTCATTGCAGGCATAGAGCAATTCACCCAGTGACTCCATCTCCATCTCTTTCCAGATGGTGGCAATTTTCTTTGGCCCTAGTCCTTTGATTTGCATCATTTCCAGAATACCCGCCGGTGTTTTGGCGAGGTAGTCTTCCAATGCTTGCATCTTACCACTTTGTAAGATTTCCATAATCTTGGTAGCAGTGGCATCACCAATTCCCTTAATGGAAGCAATCTGTGCAGGAGCCAGACTACTTAATGGCGCAGGTAATTTTTCTATGGTATAAGCTGCTGTTGCGTATGATTTAGCACGGAAAGAATTATCTCCATGGATGTCCATGAGTTTGGACAAGAGTGAGAACTGGTCGGCAATGGCGTAATTATCCATAGCGCAAATGTAACCGTTCGGTGAAAAGTGAGAAGGGGATAAAAGAAAAAGTCCCGGATATTATCCAGGACTTCAAATTATTCGGCTGTTGAGAAGAATTACTTCTTAGCAGCTTTCTTAGCGGCTTTCTTAGCAGCCTTCTTAGGAGCAGCTTTCTTAGCAGCCTTCTTAGGAGCGGCTTTCTTAGCAGCTTTCTTAGGAGCGGCTTTCTTAGCAGCTTTCTTAGGAGCGGCTTTCTTAGCAGCTTTCTTAGGAGCAGCTTTCTTTGCAGCTTTTTTTGCTGTTGCCATGTTTTTAAGATTTAATGGTTAGTAAATACGCATTAAAAATAAAAACATTTTTCAATCTGCAAAAAATTTTTTTTATGCAGTAGCTTCAACGGGCTGTACAGAAACGGTTGTTTTGTCGTTGCGACCCTTGCGGAATTCAACAACACCGTCTGCTAATGCGAACAGAGTAAAGTCTCTGCCTACACCTACGTTCTTACCAGGATGGTATTGTGTACCACGCTGACGAACGAGTACATTACCTGCAGCTGCAGGCTGACCACCATATATCTTTACACCGAGACGCTTGCTTTGTGAGTCGCGACCGTTCTTTACACTACCTTCACCTTTTTTGTGTGCCATGACGCAAAAGATTTAATGTTTAAATACTAGCAGAGCAATTAGGCAATGCTTTGAATCTTGATTTGAGTATAATGGGTTCTGTGACCACGCTTCTTGCGGAAGCCCTTTCTTCTTTTCATCTTAAAGGCGATCACTTTATCACCCTGTACCAGATCATTTACGATCTCTGCTGTAACAGTTGCCTTAGCAGCACTGCCTACAGAAACGGTACCGTTATTATCTACCAGCAGCACTTCACTGAATGCTACTTTGTCACCGGTTTTGCCCTGCAGGTGAGGAACATACAGGCTTTGACCTTCCTGTACCTTGAATTGCTGACCTGCGATTTTTACAACTGCTAACATACGATTCCAAAAATTAGGACGGCAAAGGTAGCTAAATCCAACTGAATTCAACAACTATTTTTCAACAATTCCTTCGGCTTTTGCCGCTTGTCCGGTTTCGGGGCAAAATTGCTTTTTTTTGGCTGTTTTTCAACAGCTTAACCCGTTACATTTGTTCCACTTTAAACGGCGCTGAACATGATGAACCTGAAATCCCTGCTGGCAAGGCCGTTTGCGGGATACATATATAATAAGATTAAGAAGGGTATGGATACCGCGGTAGAAGACCAGGAATCCATCCTCAAGCATCTCATAAAGGTCGGGAAATCAACCAGTTTTGGAAAGGATCATGGCTTTTCAAGCATCAGTTCTTATGCTGATTTTGTGAGGCAAGTGCCCATCCGCGACTATGAGCAGTTCAAATCCTATATCGAGCTGGTCAAGGAAGGGCGCCACAATATCCTCTGGCGTGGTAAACCTATTTATTTTGCCAAAACAAGTGGTACCACCAGTGGGGTAAAATATATTCCCATCACCAAGGATTCTATTGGTAATCATATCAATACAGCGAGAAATGCGCTCTTGTGCTATATGGCGCAAACCGGTAATTATGATTTCGCCAGTGGGCGGATGATCTTCCTAAGCGGTTCACCCGAGCTGGAAAGAGTGGGCGGTATCCCAACAGGCCGCTTAAGCGGTATCGTTAACCACCATGTGCCAGCCTACTTGCGCGCCAACCAGTTACCTAGTTATGAAACCAATTGTGTGGAAGACTGGGAGACCAAGCTCGATAAAATTGTTGCCGAAACTGCCGATAAGAACATGACCCTGATCAGTGGTATTCCACCCTGGATGCAGATGTATTTCGATCGATTACAGGAAAAGACTGGCAAGAAAGTAGGAGAGCTCTTCCCCAATTTCAATGTCATGGTACAGGGTGGGGTCAATTTCGAGCCCTATAAAGCCAAGTTATTTGAGAGTATTGGTCGCAAACCGGATGTAATTGAGTTATTCCCCGCCAGTGAAGGCTTTTTCGCTTTTCAAGACAGCCAAACAGAGCCTGGCTTATTGCTCAATACCAATTCAGGTATCTTCTTTGAATTTGTTCCGGCCGGAGAAATTTTCAATGAAAACCCCACACGTCTGCAATTGAAAGATGTGGAGCTAGGCGTAAACTATGCACTCATCATTAGCAGCAATGCAGGATTATGGGCCTATAATATTGGTGATACGGTGAAGTTTGTAAGCACCAAACCCTATCGGTTGATCGTCAGTGGCCGTATCAAGCACTTTATCTCAGCTTTTGGTGAACACGTGATCGGAGAGGAAGTGGAGGCGGCCATGCTCAAAGCATGTGCGGCAACCGGTGCAACCGTAACTGAGTTTACAGTAGCACCTAAAATTTCTCAGACCAAGGGCCAGAGTTACCATGAATGGTTTATTGAGTTTGAACAGCAGCCCACTGAAATGGAGCATTTCAGAACTATACTGGATCAGGCATTACGCGAAAAGAATGTGTACTATGACGACCTGATCTCCGGAAATATCCTGGATGTTTTGCATATTAGTCCGATTCGTAAACATGGATTTATTGATTATATGAAGAGCATTGGTAAGTTGGGTGGACAAAACAAAGTACCCCGCCTGAGTAACGATAGAAACATTGCCGATGCACTTCAGTCATTTATACAATAGTGCGGATGCATCCTGTATCTTTACACACTTCCTAAAAAGAAACAAGCGTAACCCGAATGACGCATAAACGTATTGCCATATTTGGCTCAACAGGTTCCATCGGCACACAGGCCCTGGATGTGATTGCTGCCAATCCCGATCTTTTCTCCGCCGCTATCTTAACCGCACAGAGCAATGATGAATTGCTAATCAAGCAGGCTTTGCAATTCAAGCCTGATACTGTTGTGATTGGTGATGAGAAAAAATACCAGAACGTAAAAGACGCTCTGGCATCTACCAATATTAAAGTAATGGCTGGTGAGAAGGCTTTGGAAGAAGCTGCAGCCATGGACAATTATGATATGATGCTGGCTGCCATTGTTGGTTATGCCGGATTAAAACCTACCCTGCAGGCTGTGCAGAAGGGCAAAGCCATCGGTCTTGCCAATAAAGAAACACTAGTAGTAGCAGGTGATATTGTGATGGAAACCGCACTGAAAAATAAGGTACCGGTTATACCTGTAGACAGTGAGCACTCAGCCATCTTCCAGTGTCTGGTAGGTGAGGGTAGAAATAAAATTGAAAAAGTAATCCTCACAGCTAGTGGCGGTCCTTTCTTAGGTAGGAAACCAAATTTTTTGGTGAATGTAAAACGTGATCACGCATTGCAGCATCCAAACTGGAGTATGGGTGCAAAGATCACAATCGATTCCGCTACGCTGATGAATAAAGGTCTGGAGATGATTGAAGCCAAATGGCTTTTTAACCTACAGCCCGAGCAGATTCAGGTGATGATTCACCCACAGAGTATCATTCACAGTATGGTACAGTTTGAAGATGGCAGTATCAAAGCACAGATGGGTTTGCCTGATATGAAATTGCCCATTCAATATGCCATGGCATTTCCTCAGCGTATTGCAAACAATTTTCCCCGCTACGATTTCAAGAAGCCCAATACACTCACTTTTGAAGAGCCTGATATTAAAACCTTCCGCAACCTTGCATTAGCAATGGATGCATTAAACAGAGGTGGCAACATGCCCTGTGTGTTGAATGCAGCTAATGAAATTGCCGTGTATGCATTTCTCCGTAATCGTATCGGTTTCTTAGACATGACAGAAGTGGTTGAACAAACCATGCAAAAAATTCCTTTTATAGAAAAGCCTACGCTGGAAGCTTATTTTGAAAGCGATGGCGAAGCCAGAAGTTTTGCGGCTTCACTTATTCATATGTAATTGATCAGTAATGATGATGTTATTAGCAATTGACTGGGCCAGTATTGGTATCAAAACAGCACAATTCATTTTGTCTTTTTCTATTCTCGTGGTACTGCATGAGCTGGGCCACTACCTGCCGGCGAAATGGTTCAAGTGCCGCGTAGAAAAATTTTATCTTTTTTTCGATCCATGGTTCAGCCTTTGGAAAAAGAAAAAAGGTGAAACAGAATATGGCCTGGGATGGATTCCATTCGGTGGCTATGTGAAGATTGCCGGTATGATTGATGAAAGCATGGACAAAGAGCAGCTGAAAAAACCTGCTGAGCCATGGGAATTCAGAAGTAAGCCGGCTTGGCAAAGACTCATCATCATGGTTGGTGGTGTGTTTGTGAATGTTGTGCTCGCTATTGCCATTTTTATTGGTATCATGTGGGTGTGGGGTGAGGAATACCTGCCGATGAAAAATGTACAGTATGGCGTGTATGCAGATTCACTGGCTAGAAAAATTGGTATTCAGGATGGCGATATGATCATTGCTATGGATGGAAAGCCTGTTGAAAATTTTGGTACACTGGAAGCTGAAATGATTCTGAAGGATGCCAAAACCCTAATAATTTCCCGCAATGGTGAAAACAAGACCATTAATGTTCCTGATGGATTTCTGAAAGCCCTGAACAAGAACAAATTGATGGGCTTTGTTGGTGTGCGTTATCCAACCATCATTGATTCAGTTGCGAAAACAGCTGTCTTTACAAAAGATAAATTACAAAAAGGGGATACCCTGATTGCCTTGAATGCAAAACCTGTACACTTTTATCATGAATTTCTACAGGCCAAGAAACCCTATGCAGATTCCATCATTGCTTTAACCGTGATACGTGGAACGGATACAGTGGAAGTTAGAAGTCTGGTTAACAAAAAAGGTTCTGTTGGTTTCTTTGCCAAGAGTCCTTTGGAAATGTTTGGTACAGTTACCAAGACCTACACATTTACAGAATCGATTCCTGCAGGTTTCAAGCGTTGCTTTGAAACATTAGATCGATATGTAACGGGTATCAAGCAAATTTTCACAGGTAAAGTAAGTGCAAATGATTCACTGGGTAGTGTGATCAGTATCGGCAATACATTTCCTGGAGTATGGGATTGGGAAAGATTCTGGACATTAACGGCTATCTTCTCCATCATACTCGCCTTCATGAATATTTTGCCTATTCCTGCATTGGATGGGGGACATGCGCTCTTCACCATCATTGAAATGATCACAGGTAGAAAGCCTAGTGATAAGTTTATGGAATATGCACAGATGGTAGGTATGGTCTTATTGTTAGGCCTCATGGCGTATGCACTAGGATTGGATTTCTGGCGCTTATTGAAATAGATTTTTACCGCATAAAAGCATCACCCCTCATTTGAGGGGTTTTTTATTGCCCGCATATCGGGCATTTTTGTGTTGTCAATATCCAAGAAACCAAACGGCTAAGCCGTCATTTAAAATCCAATTTCCGGGGAAGCCCCTCACAAGGAATCCAATATCCTTTTGAAAAACCAGTTCTTTAGAATCCAATGTGTCCAATATCCTTAGAACGACCTTCAATGGTCTGATGAATCCTTTCCGGGTTGGCCAGAAAATGTTCCCGTTTTAAAAACCAATATCCTGGAACCACCTGCTTTATCTATATTCGATATATGATAACTGTAGGCATCATAGAAGACGACCCCTCATTACGGTTCAACCTGGAAGGATTCATTAAAATGGAAAAGGATCTTGTGATCACTTTTTCGTTCAATAGCGTAGAAGCGTTTTTAGAACGAAGAAATGATTTGCAGGAACCTTTTATTGTTTTCTGCGATCTCGGCCTGCCGGGTATCTCCGGTTTGGAAGGGATTACCTATATCCGTCAGATATGGTCTGAAGCCCATCTGGTGGTGATGACAGGAAACGATGATGAGGATGTGATCTTCGACTGTATCCAGCGAGGCGCCAACGGGTATATCCTCAAGCCTTTCCGGATTGATGAGTTGCTGAATCAGATCAATATCATCCGCAATGGCGGGGCCCTCATCGCACCGCAGGTGGCATCTAAGCTATTCAGAAGAATACAGAAGCCAAAAGATACACAGGAAGACGACATGATGAACGGCCTTACAGCACGTGAGAAAGATGTGGTGAATGAATTGCTGAAAGGGCTTACGTATAAAGAGATCGCATTTGTGCTGGGCATTTCGGTGACCACCGTAAACGATCATCTGAAAAATATTTATCAAAAAATGGGTGTCCGAACGAAATCGGAACTCATTGCCAAAGTGCTGAAACGCTAAACCACCAAATGGATGGTAAACCAGGAGCAAACATATTTACCAGGTCAATCAGGAGAACAATACCAGTTTCTCCTTAGTTTGCTCAATCACCCCATATTTATCGAAAATGCTGATAGAAAAGCGGAGTTTGTGAACCCCGCTTTTTGCGCTTTGCTTGGGCCAGATTTTAGTCCGGATAAATTATTAGGTGCAGATGCCAAAACCCTGCATATGCTCATGGGCATGCAGTGTAAGCACCAGGAAGCATACACCAACGCAGTGAACGAAGCTGTGATGTCGGGTAAAGCTGAAACTGGTGTGCCTACCGAGTTAAAGAATGGGCGCTTTCTGCATCGAGATTATTTTCCTTATTTCTCAGGTGAGCAGCTAAGGGCCCATATCTGGATTTATCAGGATGTAACACCTTTACATCAGGGTGCAGACAGCCTGAAGCATGAGCGTACACAATTCATGCAGGTATTGTCCGTAATTCCAGCCGATATAGCAATTTTTTCGCCCGATCATCGTTATGAGTTTGTCAATCAATCTGCTGTGCAGGATCCCGGTATTCGTTCCTGGATCATAGGTAAGAACGATCTTGAATATTGTGCTTATCGCGGCAAGCCGAAAGAATTGGCAGAACAAAGGGCGCAATATTTCCAGCAGGCATTAACGCGTAAAGAAGTGGTAAGCTGGGAGGAAGTGCTCAGGGATGCAAAAGGAGGCGAGCATTATTATGAACGTACTTTTTATCCCCTGCTCTCTGAAACAGAAGAAGTAGCGTCGGTGCTCATGTTTGGGCTGAACATCACTGTTCGCAAGCAACAGGAGCAGCAACTGGCTATCGCACATCAGCGTTACTTGAAAACGCTGGATAACCTCAATGAAGCCGTGCTGATGGCAGATGGCGAACTCAAAACCTATTTCATTAATGATGCATGGCGTGGCAGCTTTGGTAAAACACTGGAGCAGGCGCGCAATGGAATTATTTTTGATCTGATTGCTTTAGGTAATTATGAGTTTTATCGTCAGGTATTTAGTGTGCTTTCCGGCTTTACAGAAAATGTGCAGGGCAGAATTGATATTAAAGACAAAGCAGGCCGCAAGCGCTGGTTTAAATATAAGATCAGTCCGGGCATGCGCGAAGGAGAACAAAAAGGTATTTTGGCAACATTGAACGATATAACGGAACAAGTGCATATGGAAGAAAACCTCTTAGAGGTAGTGAAGAAGCAGAAGGAGTTGAATGACCTCAAGTCTGCTTTCGTCAACATGGTGTCGCATGAATTGCGTACGCCACTGGCGGTGATTTCTTCCGGTGCAGAGATCATGCAGATGATGTTGCAGGCGGGTAGGCCGAAGGAAGACATGGAAGTGTATACCCAGCAAATTATCAATGAGGTGGAGAAGATGACTGCCTTCATGAATGATCTGCTGATGGTGAGTAAGATTGAAGCCGGTAAAATTGATTTTAGGCCAGAGCGTGTTTCACTGGAGCAGTTCATCAAAGAATTGGCAGCTGAGCGTTATATGCCTTGGAAGGATGGTCGTCAACTGAGCATTCAATCAAAAGGTTTGTTGCGTGAAATTGGTATCGATAAAAAGATGTTCCGCCATGCTTTACAGAATGTAGTGGAAAATGCATTTAAGTATTCATCTGGCAAACCTGCACCCAGATTACATATCCGTTACAGCAATACCTACTGTACAATTTCCGTAGCAGATAATGGTATTGGTATACTGTCAAGTGATATCAAAGAATTATTTACTTCGTTTACCCGCGGTAAGAACACGGGTAATATTCCAGGAACAGGGATTGGCTTAGTGGTGGTGAAATATTTTATTGAACAGCACGGTGGCTTTGTTGCTGTCAAGAGCAAAGCCAATGAAGGTGCTGTGTTCATGATTAAAATACCTTATTTACCAGCATGAGTCAGCAAGCAAGAATATTGGTGGTAGATGATGAACTGCCTTTGCTGAACAATATCACGTCCATTTTAGAATTATTCGGCTTTCAATGTATCCGCGCCAATTCCGGATACGAAGGTTTGATACAAGCTATCGCAGAGCAACCCGATCTGGTGGTTTGTGATGTGATGATGCCCGGTATTGATGGTTATGGTTTACTGAAAATGCTGCGCAACTATCCTGCAACGAAAAATCTGCCTTTTATTTTTCTGACTGCTTTGGCTGATGTCATCGATCGTAAAAAGGGTATGGAACATGGGGCTAATGCTTATTTAACAAAACCCTTCAATACCAAGGAATTGGTTGATTTGGTCAAGTTGGTCTTAGCAGATCCAACACAGTTTCGTTTGTAACAAGTTTCCCAGAAATAGAAACAGTATATTTGCGGTTCTTCCGTAACCATGGGGTCGTATTGGTTTTGACAGCATTGGTGCCGGTAAGTGTAAGCATGCCGTGCGTTGCGTAATTAGCACGTAAATCTGAATACGCGAACTACAAATGGCAATACACAGTATGCCATGGCTGCCTAATCAGTGATTAAGTAGTCATTAGGGCCGCCGGGCAGGTTCGCCACTTACCACGCCCCGCCGCCGACTCAAACCAAACAGTGGCTGCTGCAGTACAAGGCTGTGCGTACTGCTTAAGCACATACAGCTAAGGTGTCTGTTGGTTTGCTCCGGTCCTGCAGATGCCCGACAAACAATCCAGAGATAAGCATGTAGAAAGCTTATTGTTGCTATGTTTGGACAGGGGTTCGACTCCCCTCGACTCCACCTCACTACGCCCGCCTCGCTTAAGCCTTCACTATGGCTTTGTGAGGCGGGCTTTTTTTAGGAAGTATTGATGGGACTTGCCTGAGCATTATGTCAAGCTCTGGCTTTATACGACGTTTTTCATACTGATTCCTATAAGACTGAATAACCGGATACTTACAACCAAGTATTGGTAAAACGATTGCATTTGTTAGTAAGCAGATCGTATTGATTAATCTGCTTCTAAAACCAGATTCACAGCCAATACTTTTACTGCACTAACCTTTCAACATGAAGATTCCTTCGCTATTGCTGTGGGGCATGGCATGTATTGCCCTTACGTCTTGTAAGAAAAATGATGCAAATACTGGCTCAGCCAAAAAACTATATGTAGCAGGTACTGTAGATGATGCCAATGGTGTAAATACAGCTCGCTATTGGATTGATAGTACCAGTAAACAAGTAGGGCCCTCAGGTGCCTATGTATTGGACATGGCTGTTGCTGAAAAGAATGTGTATGTGCTTACGCTTGAAGGCAGAACTACTGGTGATTTTTATACCATCTACAAAAATGGTACACAGCTGTATGAATTCAGACAGGATACTACGGTGATCAGTAAAATTGCTGTTTTAGGCAATGATATATACATAGCGGGATCTCGTTACCAGAACAGTTTACCTTACTATCGTGCATCGGTTTGGAAAAACGGCGTGTTGCATTTCAGAGATAACAGCATTTTAGAAACACTTGCCAGTGGAATTGCCCTGAATGGCAGTACTGTTATTGTATGTGGAAGAGAAGCCAACATAAGTAGTGGCGTTGTGGCTGGCAGATATTGGGTAAACGGTACTGCAACAACAGTTCCTGATTCTTATGAGTTGTATAGTGTTACAGCAAGTGGAAGTGATGTATATACGGCCGGTGTTATACCAGGAACGAATCAACCAGCTTACTGGAAGAATACGAGTAAAACCCAACTTCAATCTGCTGGTCAGGTAGGCTACGCTAGTGGAATTCAGGTTGTTGGTTCGGATGTCTATGTTTCAGGATATGAGTTTGTCAGTAGTAGATATCAACCACGACTATGGAAGAACGGGCAATACCAGAGTTTAGAGAATACCTACAATCTAGGTGGTGTAGCATATGGTCTTTTCATTGATGGTAGCGACGTATATGTTGCCGGATACGTGAGGCATGCACAGGGTGCTGGTAACCAAGTGGCTGTATTTTGGAAAAATGGCACCATGAAAATGCTTGGCAATTTTTCAACCTGGTCTGAAGCAAATGCTATATCAGTACAATAGCCATTATAAAAATTCTATCCACTTATTATTCAAAAAATATTATTATGCGTCATCTGATTGTGTTACTGAGTTTGGTGCTCTTGTTCGCTGCTTGTAAAAAAGAGGATAAACCAACTTCATCTATTAAGCCTTATTATGTGCTGGGTATTCAGGAAAATAGTTCCTTTCTTGGATCAGCTGTTTTGTGGAAAGACTCTACGCGAACAGTAGTACAGGCAGATGAAGGTAATTATGCCCGTCCTATTGATATGCAATTGGTGGGCAATGATGTGTATGCATTGGTGAGTCATCGTGGCAGTACCGGTGCAAGGGTATTCAGGGTATTGAAGAACAGTACAGTGCTTTTCGATATACCGTATGCAGATAAGGACATATTCGCAATCGCAGTAAATGGAGCAGATGTATACCTTGTTGGCTATACAGCCATTGCCAATAGCGCTCCGCCATATGCCAGAGCAACTATCTGGAAAAATGGAACGCAGAGTTTCATTGGCCCTTCCGATAAATATACTGCGATGACGGATGTTGTATTTGCCAATGGTAAGTTGCAGGCACTCGGAACAGAATGGGATTTAGCCCCAACCAATAATTTTCTTACAAAGATATGGACCGACGGTGTGGCTACCACTTTTACAACCGATTGTCAGGATCCAGTATCATTGGTGGTTGAGGGAAGTGATACATATGTTTTAGGTTATACAAAAAATAATTACAGGGCAGCATATTGGAAGAATGGCACAATGGTAAATGAGCTTGCGGCAACACCGGGTGTGTTTAGTTCGCCGCAGGGTAGAAACATGGTAGTGAAAGGACAGGACGTATATGTTGCAGGCCATGAGAATATCACGATTAATACCAGCGGCGTACCCTTTGCCAGATATTGGAAAAACGGCGTAGCGACCAATCTTACCAATCCTTTTGGTGAGCGTAGGTCATACGGCTATGATATTGCAGTGGATGGTACGGACGTATATGTGGTGGGTAGTGCCGATTTTGCAGACTCCGGTATTAGAACAGTTGCGATGATGTGGAAGAACAATACGCCCATCCGTTTGGGAACGGTGGGCAGTTATTCGGAAGCTTTTCGGGTTGCCATTAAGTAAATAAGGACACTCGTAAAGAATTACAGAAATTCGCAGAAAGCTTTTCTATGTCTGCGCATGTTATACAGGAATTGGTTCAAACATATGGTTTATTGCCGCATCCGGAAGGGGGCTATTATAAAGAAACCTATCGTTCAAAAGATACTGTAGCAAGTGGCAGTGGCATGATTCGCTTCGGGGGCGAAAGATCCATGTCCACTGCCATTTATTTTCTGATTACCGCAGGTAATTTTTCTGCATTCCATCGCATTAAAAGTGATGAAATCTGGCATTTCTATACAGGTGGTGCTTTGATGGTGCATGTGTTATATGAGGATGGTCGTTATGAGCAAATAAAGGTGGGGAATAATCCGGCAGCAGGAGAAGTCTTTCAGGCCGTGGTACCAGCCGGGGCTTGGTTTGCATCAGAGTGCGCACCTGAGAGGGATTTCAGTTTTGTGGGTTGTACCGTTTCGCCCGGTTTTGATTTTGCAGATTTTGAATTGGCCTATGCAGATGTATTAATGAAAAGCTTTCCTGAACAGGCAGCATTGATTCAGCGCTTATGCCGGCAATAATTATTGCTTGTAATAGGTGTGAATGACCCAATATGCCAGTATTGATAACAATAGCAGTATCACCACCGCTTGAATAATCCAGCCTTCATTCTGGATAGGACGTTTTGTTCTGGGTGCCTTCTTATTTCTTGTATCGTATTGCAGACGTGCGTTAAGCTCTTGTACCGCAGATTGTATGCTTTGCGTACTACCCATTTGCTGCAAACCTTCCATCGCATCATCCAGCATGGGTAAATCAGCCATCTGTCTCTCCACCGCATGAATTTCTTCAGGCGTAGCCCTCCCTGCAGCATAACGAAGCAGCACTTCCTCAGAAATGGGCTGGTCATCTGGTAATATGGAATTCCATTCGGCCATCAGCCTTGTTTCATTTTTTGTTCTATCAACAAACGTAAGTTCCTTTTGCCATTCTGGATATGACTTTTCACTTGTAATAAACTATAGCCGGTTGTATCCGCTACTTCCTGATAACTCTTTTGTTGAAGGTAAAATAAAGTTACACAGGTTCTTTGTGCATCGTTCAATTCTTCCAGACATGCTTCCATGGTGTGCAAAGATGTATCCTTGAAAGTATGGAGCTGTTTGTCTGTTTCTTCATACACCAGGCTTTTCTGTTCTTCAACAGGCAGGTGGATGTTTCTGTCGCGTAATTGCATCAGACAATGATTGCGTGCAATCATGTATAACCAGCTCTTGAAATATGCCACTTCATATTTTTCCAATTCAGTGATGGCTTTTAAAAAGACTTGCTGTACTGCATCCTTAGCGGCTTGTTCATCTTTCAGATATTTCATGCATACGCCGAGCAATAGCATGGTATATCGTTGCAGGAGAATACCCAGCCATGCATTATCACTGCTTTGCTTGAATTGCCAAAGCAATTCTGTATCAGTCATATGATCATACCTGCTGTCTTTCACAAAAGAAATGTACTGCTTTTTTGATAGATGCACAGCCGCTGAAATTCCATAACTTACAATAGAATTTGCTGTATGGAATATGCTGCTTGTATTGTACCTGTTGCCCCCCTGTATACAGCTGCGCAACCAACTGCTGAAATGTGCAGTCAGTTATTATTTGGTGAAACTGTACAGCTTTTAGAAACTAGTCATACTTTTTCAAGAATCCGTTTATTGTTCGATGGCTATGAAGGTTGGTGCCTTAGCAATCAACTTGAACCAATAGATGAAATACCGGCCTTACGCCAAACCAATTTGCTAAATGGTGATCTCTGGCGAGAAATTAGTTTTCAGGAACAGCCGATGCAGATGCCTTTTGGCGCACCATTGAATTTATTTGATCATGGAAAGGCGCAGATTGGACGCTATCAGGTTGTTTATGAGGGCCGATTCTGGAATAGTTCTATGGCGCACGAGAATAAAGAAACTATCCGATGGGTTGCGGATAAATATTTGAATGCACCTTATCTCTGGGGCGGACGATCACCATTGGGCATAGACTGCAGTGGCTTTGTGCAGCAGGTCTATCGTTTTATGGGTATTCAACTGCCACGTGATGCATATCAACAAGCAGAACTTGGTGATAGTATTGGTTTTCTCCAGGAAGCCCATTGTGGTGATCTGGCTTTTTTTGATAATCCAGAAGGGCGTATCGTGCACGTAGGTTTGTTATTGAATGATCATCAGGTAATGCATGCTTATGGTCGCGTGCGCATTGATTATATAGATCATCAGGGTATTGTAAATAGTGAATCTGGTGAACGCACACATCGGTTAAGGATTATTAAGCGATTACACAAAGTGTTGGAAACAGAATATGATGTATAGAAAAATCCCCCTGCATTGCTGCAAGGGGATTGGTATATTCAAATCATTAGATACTTAAATCAGGTCCATGCCCAAAGCGAAATAGGTAGTTGCACCAGGCAGGGCCAACCAGAAGAATGGACGGAATGTTGGGTCCCAAAGCATGTACAGCATGATTGCGGTCCAGATAAAACAGTAAACCCAGTACTTGGTTCTTGATTGTTGTTGAGCTTCCATTGCATTCAGAATTTGCGCAAAGATAGGGGGGCGGGTTTATTTTGGAAAATCAGGTTTTATGGATTTTTTCAGACTGGCCAGGCAGTGTTTCTGCGGTTTTCTTAGGCTTATCCAGAAACAGCATTTTTAAGGAAAGCAGGAGCAGAATTATGGCAAAAACCTTTTTCAACATGAGGTCTGATAAGGATAACGCCAATTTACTACCGAAGTAACTACCCAGCGCAAAGCCCAATGCTACCAGCCCAACTACTCTCCAATCCACATAACCTTGTTTGTAATATTGAATAACGCCTAATAAACCTACGGGTAATAGCAAGATGGCCAGCGAATTCCCCTGTGCTGCTTTCTGAGAGAATGCCAGAAGGTAAACCAATGCTGGCACAATGAGGATACCCCCACCAATGCCAATCAGTCCACTAAGCATGCCCGCTGCCAATCCGGTAATCAGCAGTAGCAGGATGGTATTGGTATCCATTTTGATCATGCTTTTTTGCCGAAAACTTCTTTGTAATAGTCGATAGCTTCGGTTACAATTTTTAATGCAGAAGTTTTATCTCCAAACTCTTCCACTACTACGGTTTTGTTCTCGAGTTTCTTGTACTCTTCAAAGAAATGTCTCAGTTCTTCAAAGAAATGGGGTTGCAATTCTTCAATATTGTTATAATGGTTCACAGAAGGATCGTGTGCAGCAACTGCTATCAGTTTATCATCTGCATCACCACTGTCTACCATCTGCATCACGCCAATTACTTTGGCTTCCATGAGGGTGAGTGGTTGTACAGCCAAGGAAGTAATAACAAGGATGTCCAACGGGTCCTTATCACCTCCATAGGTTTGCGGAATAAAGCCGTAATTAATGGGGTAGTAGAATGAAGAATAGATAACCCTGTCTAATTTCAATAAACCACTGTCCTTATCAATTTCATATTTGCAACGTGAACCTTGTGGTATTTCAATAATGGTGTTCACGACTCTTGGGGCGTTGGCTCCGGGGTGGATGCCATGCCAGGGATGTAATACGGTTAACATAGTTGATTCATTGATATTGTTTCATAAGCCAGTAACCCAGAAAAGTTGCGGTAAAACCGCCTATTAAAGTTAGCACACTATAAGAGATAAACGTGCCGAATCTTTGTTGCTCCAGTAATTGTATGCTCTCCCAGGAAAAAGCAGAGAAAGTGGTAAAACCACCGCAGATACCGGTTGCCAGAAAGAGTCGCCAATCGCCCAGATGGTGTTTCTGTGCCAGATAGCCCATGATTAAACCAATGAGCAGAGAGCCGGTGAGGTTAACGATTAGTGTTGCGCTGGGAAAGCTTTCATGTTTGACGAGTGTACTTACCAGATACCGCAATACAGAACCTGTCATACCGCCTGCGGCCACCAGTAATATATTTTTCAATAAGCTCATGGGAATGCGGGCAATGCTTTCCATTGTTGGTTATTTTTTACCACCAACAAGGTTTTAGGTGAAGTATCGAAGGAATAACTGTATTGAATCAAGGTAGTGTCTGCATGTTTTTCCTGCACGCCGGCAATATTGATGGATGCTTCACGTGATTGTTGCCTGCCGCCTCGATCAAGCTTACGGTAATTTTCTTCCACTGTTTTCAGCCATGCGTGTTGTTTAGCATCATCCAGCATATAAAAAGCAGCTTTGGCAAAATCGCCCTTCAATTGGGCATCGATGAATTCTCTGCCTGCATCCAATGCATTATCGGCGGGACTCAAGCTTTGCTGGGTACTACAGCCCAATAGTGCAATGAGGCAATAACTGATGAAAATTGATTGACGTATCATAAGCTTGGTAAAGTTACGTGAAGCCTTCGAGCAATAAAAAAGCCATTCCGAAGAATGGCTTTTGTTTTTCGATAGCTTGCCTTATTTGTTCTCAGGTAACAACAGGGCTTTGATCATATTGCCGTTATTGAAATACTTGTTGGCCAATTCCTTGGTTCTGGCAGGTGTCAGCTTTTTCAAGGTCTCCTTGTCCTTCAGAATCAGGGTAGGATCTTCCCCGAAATAGAACTTGTCTTCCAGGTTGCTCAACCAGTAATCGTTTTCACGTACACGGTTTTCCAATCCGCGGGTGTCTTCCGCAATGACTTTCTCCACATCATCCTTGGTAGCGCCATTTTGCTTGATTTTCTCAATCTCATTCAGTGCTGCTTTCACCAGTTCTTCTACTTTGTCAGGAGCACAAGTCCAGCCAATGGTGATTTTGTAGCTACCTACAGGTACTCGGCGCATATCCACGCTGGCACCTGTTCCATAAGTACCGCCTTTTTCTTCACGCAGAATCTCGCGCAGTTTGATGTTAAGCGCTTTTACGGTTTGATCCAGTTGCATGGATTCTTCATCGCTGTACTGCGCATCACCGGTATAAATCAATTGCACAGAAGCTTTCTGTTCTTTACCCTTAAACACTTTCTTCTCTAAATAACCTTTGGGATAACGAATGCCCAAATCTTTCCATTCCTCTTTTTGTCCGTTAGAAGGCAGAGAAGCGATATAAGTTTCTACATAACCACGGAACTGATCCGGATTGATATTACCTACAAAAGTGAAGAGGAAATCACCAGCATTGGCAAAACGTGCTTTGTAAATCTCCATGGCTTTATCCAAATTCATCTGACTAGCCATAGCAGCTTCGAATGGTTTGGTACGTGGATGATAGCTGCCCAATACATATTCCAGTGTATCGCTGAATACAGCCTGAGGATTGTTGTTCTTATTGGCCATGATGGCATTGATCTGCATCTTGATCACATTGAACATGTTCTCATCCTTACGTGGTGCAGTGAAATACAAGTGCAGCAATTGCATAGCTGTTTCAAAATCTTTGGGTGTGCTGCTACCGCCAATGCCTTCACTATAGTTGCGGATAGAAGGGAAGACCTGTACTTGCTTACCAGTCATTTCTTTCTGCATTTCCATATAGCTCATCTCACCAATACCACCTACCAGCACTAATTGAGATGCATTGTCTGCAGTAATGAAGTCTGCATCCGGTGTTAAGGAAGAGCCCCCGCGACTAATTGCAGAGAACTGAATCTCATCATTCTTGAAATCTGTTGGCTTGAAAACCACTTTCGCACCATTGCTCAGTGTCCATTCAGTTACGCCGAGTTCTGCAATTTTCTTTTCGCCAATGATCTTGCCTGGCACAGGTTTATTCGGCATCATACCGCCTTTAGCAACTTTATCTTCATAAGCTTTCAAGCCTTTGCTGAAATCAGTATTCAACATGCCAGCATAAACATCAGCGGGTTTCAGTTTATCTGCATCTTTTTCAGGCGCTTGTATAACAACTGCTCGGTCTGTTGGTTTCAACCATTCTTTGATTAGTGCATTTATTTCATCCAGTTTGATAGAAGGAACCAACTCCTGGTGTAGTTTGAATTCTGTTTCAATACTGGTAGCAATACTGCCTTTCAGGAATTGATTTACATATTCACCCACAAATGCACGGCTATTGGTTTTTTCACGCTCATTGTAGCGGGTCTCAATATTGCTCAGTAAAGCTTTCTTCGCACGGTCAAGTTCTGATTGCGTAAAGCCAAATCTTTTTACACGCTCGTTTTCTGTCAGTAAAGATTCCATTGCCTTATCAATCGAAGGGGCATCTTTTGCAACAGCTACTAAAGTATAACTAGCTACATCGCCAATCAACTCTCCATAAGAAGATGAACCAAAGAGGAAAGGTGCATCCGGCTTTTGTGATAATTCTTGTAAGCGGGTATTCACCATCTCATTGTAGAGATTTCTAGCCAGGCTCTTCTTATAATCGGCATCTGTTACAACAGGTTTGCCCTTGCCTTGCTTATACATTACCTGCACTATATTGAACTGCTGTTCAGGATCTGTTACAACAATGCGTTTGATATCTGTATGGGAAGGGATACCGAACTCAGGCTTGGCTTTCTTTGGTTTTACAGGAATGCTGCTGAAAGTGGCTTTTACCATTTTCTCTACTTCGTTTACATCAAAATCGCCAACGAGTACAACAGCCTGCAGGTCCGGACGATACCAGTCTGTATAGAATTGCTTCAGTGTTGGATGCTTGAAAGAGGTCAGTACCATTGAATCGCCAATAGGTAAGCGCTTGGCATATTGGCTGCCATTCAATACCACAGGCATCCACTTATAAAGCATGCGCATACCTGCACTGCGGCGAACACGACGCTCTTCCAAAATAACGCCTCGCTCTTTGTCAATCTCAGTGCCTTCAAAGCTCACTTCATGGGCCCAGTCTTTCAGGATCTGAAAGCCTTTTTTGAAGACTGCGGGACTATCCGTAGGCAGTTGCAATTCATACACTGTTTCATCAAAAGAAGTGTATGCGTTCAGATCGGCGCCAAAGTTGACACCGCTTTTTTCTAAGAAATTAATCAGCTCCTGCTTTTTGAAATTCTTGGTACCGTTAAATGCCATGTGCTCCACAAAGTGAGCAAGGCCTTGTTGCTGGTCGGTCTCCAAAACTGAGCCCGCTTTCACCACCAAACGCAGTTCGGCGCGGTTGCGTGGTTCTTTGTTCTGGCGAATGTAATAGGTGAGTCCGTTGGCCAGTTTTCCGGTTCTCAATTGTGCATCAGTCGGTAAAGGTTTTTGTGCTGTTAGCTGGGTACACAGCAAAGTGGCAAGGCCGGCAATAAGGCCCACGCGTTTGAATGGTTTCATACGTTTTTGTTTGCTAGGTTTGAATAGGTCACTATTCCATCAGGGGAGTACACAAATATAGTTCCAGACTTTGTTCGGCAGAATGGAAAATTATTCCTGAATGTTGTGGAATTGTTAATAAGCCTGGCCTTTGGGTTAGTTCAACCCCATTTCAATTTTTCGGTTCCATGCTTCTCCCCACCATGCTTGCTTATCGATGCAGAGATAGCGGATTGTCCAATTAATTTGTCGATTTGCTTTTGCAGCCTGAATGAATTCCAGCAGTTCTTTACTTTGCGGGTTCTTACCAAGAAAAAGGGCAAAGGGTAATATGATTGTATGCTCAGGTAAATTTTCGATAGACTTCCCCTCAATTGTTTTAAGGTAGGGTTTTACTTTAAAAGTGTCTTTTGCAAAAGATAGTTTTTGCTGCAGCAATACCGGTGTGTTACTGATGTCTTTTTCAGTCTGATAATTTTTGATCAGGTCTGCCAGTGTTTTGAAGCACTGGGTTTGTGTGCATCCGTTGTATAAAATGCAGGTATTGTTTTGGGTAATTATGATAGGGTTTACCTCGAATGCTTGTGGAAAGCCTTCTGGTGCTAGGGTAAGCACAGACACTGCCTGAATACCTGTATCTATGTTTTGATGCAGCCAGCTCAGTACCGATGTTTCAGTTTCTGTTCTTGCAGGCTTGGCACCCATCAGTATGAGATAAACAGGTTTACAACTATTGCAAAATGCAATGACAAATAATATTGCAAAGATTTTATTCCGCATCAATAATGTTACGGAAATAAAATTAGCCAGTCAGTTTAGATTGTTTGAAACTGTTTATTCGTTAACCGAATATTTGATTAGAACCCAAATCCCAAACTCCTGATCAATGCTTCTGGCAATTGTGGTAATCTTCTTCTTTCAATGAGGTAGGTTGATAACCCTGAAAGGTCCTTGTATATGTAATGCTTACTCAAAGCGCCTTCCAAATAGCCGGCACCACTGGTATTACCGGTACCTACGCGCATGCCAATCATTCTGCGTACCATAATTAAATGCTTGTGTCGCCAGTTGCTCAGCATATGGTCTATTTCAATCAATGCATCTAAAATCTGGTAAGAGGTTTGGAAAACCGGAAAATCTCTGTACAGCATAATAAATAGAGCTGCACGCAGGGCTTTGGGTGTAAACTGACTGCGCAGGATTTGTTGTTGCTCTTCAGACAGATTGGCCTGATTGGCTTCAAAAAAGACAAAATCAAAATCATCAATCTTGCCTTGTTCCCGCTCCGTTAATCCGCTGAAATAACGATGGCGGTAATCATTCCAGAAAGGATGCTGCACAAAAGAAGTGGGCGTATCAGAAGCATAGCCTTGCCAGAATGTTTCATCAAAGAAAGGCATGCGCTCCAACCAATTGTTCACCAATTGCAGTAATGTTGGTTTCTCTTCTGTATTTGTAATGGTTTGATAATCGTGCTGCGTAAAGCCGCCTTCATTCGTGCGCTTGTAATAGTCTGCATGGTGGCGCTTTTGTAATTGCAACCCAAGTCTTGCTTCAATTAATCTGAACTGCATGCTCTGAAAACCGGAAGAAGGCGTGAGCAGGTTTCTGAATTCCAGAAAGTCCAGCGGCGTCATCGTATCCAGAATATGCACTTGCTGGTTCAATAAAGCAAGAATCCGCGTGATGCGTTGCAGTCGGTGACGCACCAGGTTCAAGTCCTCAGAATTGTCGTTGATATGGGATTGGTTGAATATGCGCTCACAATAGTCCAATTCAAACAAGATTTGCTTAAACCAGATTTCATAGGCTTGGTGGATAGAGATGAAGAGCATTTCATCGTGTGCGGGCGTATTGCCTGCTTCAAAACTCACAGGGTACTGACTATCCAATACTTTATCCAAATGCAGGTAATCTGCATAATACATGGGCTTCTTTTCCATACGGCAGGCTTTGCTGCAAAGAAAGGTGTTCAATAGCAATTGTGGCCTGATTTTGCTCAGTTCTTTTACTGCCTGTTTTGTGCTAATTTGTAGGCTCAAATTATCATTATGCGTAAACTTTCATGGTTGCTGCTCTTGGCAGTAACAAGTGTATGGGCTGTTTCTTGCAATTCAGGCAAGACGGAAGCGCCAAATCTAGATACTGTTGTTACAGATGGTCATCCAGCGTGGATACTACAGGGCAATGTGTACGAAGTCAATATTCGTCAGTATACACCTGAAGGCACATTCGCTGCTTTCAGCAAGCATCTGGATCGTCTGAAGGAAATGGGTGTGCAGACTTTGTGGTTCATGCCGATTAATCCTATCAGTAAAGTGGATAGAAAAGGTACACTCGGCAGTTATTATGCAGTGAGTGATTATACCGCTATCAATCCTGAGTACGGCACATTGGATGATTGGAAAGCCTTGGTGAAGAAAGCGCATGACTTGGGTTTTAAAGTGATCATCGACTGGGTGCCTAACCATACCGGTGCAGATCATTATTGGTTGGAAAAGCATCCTGATTTTTATGTGATTGATAGCGTGACTAAGAAAGCAGCTTACCAATTTGATTGGACAGATACGCGCAAACTCAATTACAACAATCCGGCTTTAGCCGATACCATGATTGCACAAATGCAATACTGGATTCGTGAAACGGATATTGATGGTTTCCGTTGCGATGTAGCAGGTGAAGTGCCCGATGCTTTCTGGGCGAAAGCCATCCCAGAGCTGAAGAAACTGAAGAATATTTTCATGTTGGCTGAAGCCGATAAAGCCAGCAGTCACACCGCAGGTTTTGATGCAACCTATGCTTGGGCTGATTTTGCCATGCTCAAGAAAGTAGCTGATGGCAGCAGAACAGCCAATGCTTTCGATAGTGTGGTGAACAAGGTGGATACAAGTTTCCCTGCCAATGCCATGCGTTTCTATTTCACGAGTAACCACGATGAGAACAGCTGGAACAAAGCAGATTATGGTACTATGCCGGGTGATGTGCATGCGCCATTTGCTGTGTTAACCCAAACCATGAAGCGCAGCATCCCAATGATCTATAGCGGACAAGAAGAACCGCACCTGAAAAAGATTGAATTCTTTGAAAAGGATACGATTCAGTTTGGCAAATTTGCCAGAGCGCCATTCTATCAAAAGCTACTCAATTTGCGGAAAGACAATGCAGCTTTAGCAGCGAATGCGGGCTTCACCAAACTTACAACGGATAAGGATGCAGCCATCTATGCTTTTGTACGTGAGAAAGACGGCAAGAAAGTATTTGTATTGCTCAACTTGAATAAGGATGCGCAGACTGTTACCATCAATAATGCATTGATTGACGGTAAGGCTAAGGAACTGTTTACCGACAAAGCCGCAGATTTGAAATCAGGCACAGCTATGTCGCTGCCGGCTTGGGGTTATCAAGTATATGTGTATTAAAGTAATAAGGGAAAGTCAAAAGCAAAAAGTCAAAAGCAAAAAGTCAAAAAACCAAAAGCGAAAAGTTTGGCTTCAGAAAAATGTCGTGCTGTTTCAGTGCGACATTTTTTTATAGCCTTGACGGTTTTTGGTTGGTTTTGGTGGCAAGTGGGATATCCTGCTGATGCGGGGCCAAGAGTACGGATAGCGGTAGAAGCTAAACAGAAGGGTAGCTCTGAGCGCAGTCCAGGTCAGTATTATGGTGCTAGTTACAGCAGCCTATTCATCAAGTCGTTTGCAAATCTTAGTTTCGTGGCATGAACCGTCAGCAACTGGTTGCACAAATACAAGCGAAGCGCAGTTATCTCTGCGTAGGTCTTGATACCGATATAGAAAAGATTCCGGCGCATTTACGTCATCGTCCCGATGCAGTAGTGGCTTTCAACAAAGCCATTATTGATGCGACCAAAGATGCTTGTGTGAGCTATAAAATCAACACGGCTTTCTACGAGTCCATGGGTATCAAGGGCTGGGAAGCTATGGAAGAAACCCTGTACTATATTCCGGATACGCATTTCAAGATTGCTGATGCCAAGCGTGGAGATATTGGCAACACATCTGCACAGTATGCCAAGACATTCTTTGAAGTGTTACCTTTTGATGCAGTAACTGTAGCGCCATACATGGGCGAGGATAGCGTAAGACCTTTCTTAGAGTATCCAGATAAAGTGACCATTGTTTTAGGTCTCACTTCCAACAAAGGCAGTAATGATTTTCAGCAATTGCTGGTGGAAGAGACAGAAGACAAAAATTTAGTGCCCAATATAATTGGCGGCAACAGGCCCAAAGCTTTGTATGAAAAAGTATTGGAGCGCGTAGCCAATTGGGGCACGCCAGATAACTTGATGTTTGTGGTAGGTGCTACCAAGGCTTTCGAGTTGGAGAATATACGCTCGATTATTCCCGATCACTTTCTGCTGGTGCCCGGCGTAGGTTTTCAGGGTGGTAGTTTGGCCGATGTGAGTCGCTATGGCTTAAATAAAGACTGCGGATTGCTGGTGAATGCCAGTCGCGCAATAATTTATGCTGCCGTAGATGAAAACTTTGCAGCAGAGGCAAGAACCATTGCCGCGCAATATCAGGTAGAAATGAGCAGCTATTTACCTGCCTGAATCATCTTTTGAAAAATGAATGCCACTTGCTCAGCCCATTTTGCGTGTTCCTTTCCCGAATAATGTAATCCGTCAGCGGCAAGTAAGCTATTGTCTTCTTTCGCATGTCTGCTGCCTTTGGTGATTTCTACATAATGTACACCAGCAGCTTGTGCGATATCGTGATTAATATTATTGAAAGCGTCTATCTCTTTGGCAATCTGTGCAGCATCTCTTCCTTTGGCAAAAGGCGTAACACCCCAATCAGGAATGGACAATGCCACTACGTGGTGTTTTTTGTCCTGTGCTAAATGAATGGCTTTTTTCAGCAGAAATGCAAAATCGCTTTTGTAATCATCCATCGACCAGCGGCGGTATTGATTGTTCACACCAATCAACAATGTCACAAAATCATATTGCTCTTCATAGTTGTGGTGCAGTAAATGTTCAGCTAACTCTGAACTCGTCCAGCCAGTCTTGGCCACAATCTCCGGAGCATGAAAAGAAATGCCCTGCTTACGCAGCAATTGTACTACTTGATAGGGAAAGCTATCATGCAAGGGAACAGATTCACCTATCGTGTAGGAATCGCCCAATGCTAAGTAGGAGTGAATGTGTTTAGACATTAAAAGTTGTTTTTCAAAATTTCATAGAATGAGTAAACGTCTTCAAAACTACAATACAGCGGTGCAGGAGCTACTCGTATTACACCTGGTTCACGATAGTCCACAATAATGCCGCTTTCAATCATTTTCTGGTGAATGGCTTTGCCGTTATTGGGGAAATACAAACTCAATTGCGCACCACGTTGTGCCGGATCCGCTGGTGTGATGATTTCAAATTGAAGGTTGGGTAATTGCTGCAAAAGATACTCCAGATAGTTGGTTAACTGAATGCTCTTAGCACGTAGTGCATGTATATCTGCTTGATCAAAAACTTCCAATGATGCTTTCAAGCAAACTGTATTGAAGACTTGTGCCGTACTGATATTCCAGCCACTCGCATCTGGTTTGGCATAAAAGCCTTTCTCCATTTTAAAGCGGGTCTTTTCATCATTACCCCACCAGCCGGCCATTCTGTTTACATCTGTTTGTTGTGCATGTTTGTTGTGTACGAATACACCGCCTACAGCACCCGGACCGGCATTCAAATATTTATAACTGCACCAGATGGCAAAATCAATCTGCCAATCGTGCAACTGCAAAGGAATATTACCTGCTACGTGTGCCAGATCCCAGCCAGCAATAGCGCCAGCAGCTTGTGCTGCATTCGTGATGGTGGGAATATCGAAGAATTGTCCGGTATAATAATTGATGCCTCCAAAAATGGTGAGGGCCAGACTATCTTTATGGTCTTCAATTGCTTGCAGAATATCTTCTGTGCGCAGTGTTTTTTCTCCGGCACGAGGGGCAATTTCAATAATGGCATCATCGGGATTGAATCCATGATGTTTGGCCTGGGTTTCTACTGCATATTGATCAGATGGAAATGCACCTGCTTCCAACATGATCTTGTATCGGGTAGATGTTGGCTTGTAAAAGCTCAGCATCATCAGGTGCATATTCACCGTAAGGGCATTCATCACAGTGATCTCTTCATTAGATGCGCCCATGATTTTGGCCAAAGCCGGTTTGCAATAATCCTGATAGTACAACCAAGGATTGGCACCATTGAAATAACCCCCTACCGCTTGCTCGCGCCAAGTCTTTAACTCTGTTTCTATAGCAGCATGCGCAGATTTTGGCTGTAAGCCCAGCGAGTTGCCGCAGAAATAAATGACTTCTTTACCATTATGGTGCGGAAAGTGGAACTGCGCTTTAAAATGGTGTAGGGCATCTGCCTGATCCGCTTTGCGTGCATAATCGAGACTTGCTTCAAATGGGGCCATCGTCCAATATTTCCTGCAAAGTAAGTGCTGCAATTGATTTTTTGATAAATGGTACCGTTTCAACAAACGAAAGGCCTATTTTCATTGCCCCAAAATCAATCGCATATGAGATCCTTGTTCGTGGCAGTTTTGCTCGTATTCGGATTGGCGCTACAAGCCCAAACCCCCGTTTCAGAAGCCAATTATGCATTGGCCGCACGTTTCTCTCCTAAAAAGCTGGAAAAGATGGTCTTTAGTACGGCCGTTGATCCGCATTGGTTGAAGAAATCTGATCGCTTCTGGTATATGTATCAAACCACAGAAGGTAAGAAGTGGTATATCGTAGATGCAGCCAAGGGTGAGAAGAAAGTATTGTTTGATAATGCTGCACTTGCTGCCAAGCTTACGCGCATTACTGATGATCCAATGGATGCTCAGCACCTAAATATCGACAGTATGCGTTTTGTACGCGATGAAAACTGGATTCAGTTTGAGGTAAAGAGCACCAAAGAAATCGAGAAGAAAGATTCTACAGCCAAAAAAGGTACACCTCCAGTAAAAGAAAAGAAGGTGTTCTACTTTGAGTATAATATCAACACTGGTGAGCTGGTAGAATTGAATGATTTCAAAAAGCCAAAGCGTAAGCCAAGCTGGGCAAATATTTCTCCTGATGGTAATGTTATTCTTTTTGGTAGAAACAACAATCTCTACTGGATGGATAAAGCCAACTATGAGAAAGCTGTCAAGAATGAAGATGATAGCACTATTGTAGATTATCAGTTAACCAAAGATGGTATTGAGAACTTTGGTTACTATAATGATGGTAACCTCTCTGGTTCTGGTGATAGCAATGTTGACAAAGAGAAAAACAAAATGAAGCGCAGACCAGTATTTGTTTTCTGGTCGCCCGATTCTAAATACTTCGCACTAAACCGTGTCGATAACAGAAAAGTAAAGGACCTCTGGGTCATCAACAGCATTGCTGATCCGCGCCCAACTTTGGAAACCTATAAGTATTGGATGCCCGGTGAAAAAGATGCACCTGTAGAGCATCTGCTGGTGTTTGATCTTACATCTAAAACATCTCGTGAGATTTCAGTAGGTATGTTCAAAGATCAGGATGTGAGTGTATGGTCTGAGCCTGCCAAAATGAGCAATAGAGATGATGATTATCGCCCTGCCATTTGGTTGGGGAATGGTAATCAGTTTTATTTCAGCAGAACCAGTCGCGATTTGAAGCGTATTGATCTTTGTATAGCGAATGTGCAGACCGGCGATGTGAAGACCTTGATTGAAGAGCGTTTGAATACCTATGTTGAGATCAAGCGCCCCGGTTTAGTGAATGGTGGTAAGGAATTGATTCAATGGAGTGAAGATGATGGATGGGGACATTTCTATCTGTATGATGAGAATGGTAAACTGAAAAATCAAATCACATCAGGTCCTTGGCATTGTGAAGATATTCTCGGTATTGATGAAAAGAACCGCGTATTGTATTTCTCGGCCAATGGTAAAGAAGCCAATGAAGATCCTTATTACCTGCATGCTTACCGCATCAATTTCGATGGTACAGGATTGAAGCTATTGACACCCGGCGATTTTGATCATTCACCCAGCATGGATGACAACAGTCGTTATGTGGTGAATAATTTCTCTCGCGTAAATACGGTACCTAAATCAGTTCTTTTTGCTGCTGATGGTAGAAAAATTCTGGATTTGGAAACTGCCGACTTAAGCAGCTTGTTCGCAGCAGGCTATAAATTTCCAGAGACATTTAAAGCAAAAGCAGATGATGGCATCACAGATATTTATGGCGTGATGTATAAACCTTTTGATTTCGACAGCACCAAGAAATATCCCATCATCGAGTATGTATATCCTGGTCCGCAAACCGAAGCTGTGAATAAAGCATTCAGCCGCGGTATGGATCGTACAGATCGTTTGGCACAGTTGGGTTTTGTAGTAGTTACATTAGGTAATAGAGGCGGACATCCAAGTCGTAGCAAGTGGTACCACAATTATGGGTACGGAAATCTGCGCGATTATGGTTTGGCCGATAAGAAAGCTGTTGCAGAACAACTGGCTGATCGTCATAAGTTCTTGGATATTACTAAAGTGGGTATTCATGGTCACTCAGGTGGTGGCTTTATGAGTACTGCTGCTATGCTGGTGTATCCTGATTTCTTCAAAGTAGCTGTGTCATCTGCAGGTAACCACGACAACTCCATTTACAATAGATGGTGGAGTGAGAAGCACCATGGTGTGAAGGAAATCATCAGCGATAAGGGCGACACAACTTTCCAATACAGCATTGATAAAAACCCAGAGTTGGCGAAAAACTTGAAGGGTAGACTGATGCTTGCGCATGGTGAAATTGATAACAATGTGCATCCTGCGAATACCATGCGTGTGGTGAATGCATTGATCAAAGCCAATAAGCGTTTTGATATGTTGGTGCTGCCAACACAGCGTCATGGCTTTGGCGATATGACAGAATACTTCTTCTGGCGTATGGCAGATTATTTCACAGAGCACCTGATGGGTGACAATAAATCACGTAAGGTAGATGTGGAAGAAATCAACAAAGAAGTAGAGCAAACGAATAAGCAACAGAGAAGAGGGTAATCACTCCATTAAATTAAAATCCCCCTGCAGTTCTGCAGGGGGATTTTTGTTATTCCTTCTTTGGTATACCCGGTACAAAACTACCCATCGGTGCCGTGTACCAGGGTTTGATGATATAATTCAACCGACCAGCGCTAACAGCAGGATCAGTTTGTAATAATTTTTCTACTTCTTCTTTAGTGGCACAATCGAAAATGAAAATGCCTTGCCAGTCGCCAGCTTCACCAAATGGTCCGGCTACTTTAATCTTGCCTTCATAATAAAGTCTGTCAATATTGGCGATATGCCCTTTTTGAATCGTCATAGCAGTAACTGAATCTTGATCGCGCTTTGGCCCCTTGGTAAGCATTACAAAATAGTATTTCCTGATTTGCTCAATTGGCTTGGGTTCAGTGGTAGTTTTTTGTGCCAAAACTAGGCTGCAAAAGCCCATCATCGTCAGCAGTAGTAAGGGTCTCATGGGTTGTTTTTTGGTTAAATTAAGCATCCGGCATGGAAAAAATGTAGGCAGTTTGTTGAATGGTATGGCCCCAGGAGGTAAAATAAGCTGAGGAATGCATCAGCGGGTGGCATTCGACACCTATTTTTGCAGCGCTAAGCCCTTAACAAAGCTAAAAGAACGATCATGGCTGCCAGAACAGACACTTTCCAATCGCCCGATTATTATTTGCTCGATGAATTGCTGACCGATGAGCATAAGCTTATTCGTGAATCCGTACGCAATTATGTGAAGAAGGAAATTTCGCCCATCATTGAAGATTATGCGCAGCGCGCGGAGTTTCCGCAGCAGATTGTGCAGCAGCTGGGTGAAATGGGTTGCTTTGGTCCAACCGTGCCGGTTGAATACGGCGGTGGTGGTCTGGATTACATTAGCTATGGTTTGATGATGCAAGAATTGGAGCGTGGTGATAGTGGCGTACGTTCAACTGCATCTGTACAAGGCTCATTGGTGATGTTCCCAATCTATGCTTATGGCAGTGAGGAACAGAAAAGAAAATACTTACCTAAACTCGGCAGCGGTGAATGGTTGGGTTGTTTCGGTTTAACAGAACCTGATCATGGTAGTAACCCTGCAGGTATGGTCACCAATTTTAAAGATGCTGGTGACCATGTGATTTTGAATGGCGCCAAAATGTGGATCAGTAATGCGCCTTTTGCACAAGTGGCTGTGGTTTGGGCTAAAAATGATGCTGGTGAAATTCAGGGCATCATCGTGGAACGTGGAATGGAAGGATTTACCACACCAACCACACATGGTAAGTGGAGCTTACGTGCCAGTGCCACAGGTGAGTTGGTATTCGATAATGTAAAAGTGCCCAAAGAAAATATTTTACCTGGCGTAAAAGGCTTGAAAGGTCCTTTGAGCTGTTTGTCTAAAGCCCGTTATGGTATTGCCTGGGGTGCTTTGGGTGCAGCAATGGATTGTTATGATACTGCTTTGCGTTACAGTATGGAGCGTGTGCAGTTCGACAGACCGATTGGCGGATTTCAGTTACAGCAGAAAAAGCTGGCTGAGATGATTACAGAAATTACCAAAGCGCAATTATTGGTATGGCGTCTGGGTGTATTGATGAATGAAGGTCGCGCTACACCTGCCCAAATCAGCATGGCAAAACGTAACAGCTGTGAAATAGCCACCAATATTGCCCGCGATGCACGTCAGATGTTGGGTGGTATGGGTATTACTGGAGAATACAGCATCATGCGCCACATGATGAATTTGGAAAGTGTGATCACTTATGAGGGTACACATGATGTGCACTTACTGATCACCGGTATGGATGTTACAGGGTATAACGCATTCAAATAAGATGAAGGTTTTTTTGATTGGTTTGATGGGGAGTGGTAAGTCTTATTGGGCAACGCAATTAGCAAAAAAGCTCAAGACAGGTGGCTATGATTTGGATAGCCTGATTGAAAACCTGGAAGACAAAACCGTTGCTGAATTATTCGATGAGGATGGGGAGGAGTATTTCCGCAAAACAGAAGCCAAACTCTTACGTTGGTTTGGGGAGAAGAAAAGCTTTGTACTGGCAACTGGCGGTGGTACACCTTGTTTCAATGATAATATGGCTTGGATGAATAAGCAAGGCATTACCATCTGGCTCGATGAATCAATCGATGTTTTGGTAGAAAGGCTACTACCTGAAAAAGCTCACCGTCCACTTATCAGAGATCTAAGCGATGCTGGATTAAAAGATTTCCTGATTGCTAAGAGAACCGAGCGAGCAGCATTTTATGGTCAGGCCATACACCATTTAGCAGGCAAAGACATCAGTTTAAAAGCATTACAGCAAATCATACAATCTCATGCATAAAGGATTCATCAAAACAGCTGCTTGGTTAGGTGCACTAGCTGTTGCACTGGGTGCATTCGGGGCGCATAAACTGAAAGAACTCGTAAGCGAGCAGGCTGTTGCTACATTTGAAACTGGGGTGAAATATCAATTCTTCCATGTTTTGGCCTTATTGCTAACTGGTATGCTCTACGCCAGCTATCCCAATAAATTTATCCTCAATGCTGGCCGCTTTTTTATAGCTGGTATGCTTTTATTTAGTGGCTCTTTATATGTACTCACTGTAAAAACTGGGCTTGTTTTGAGCGGGCTCTCATGGGTTGGCCCTATTACGCCAATTGGCGGACTCTGCTTTATCCTTGGTTGGGTATTACTGGCACTTGGCGTAAAAAAAGCTTAGTTATCCACTTTTACTTGGTTTGGAGCCCTTCATGGGAAAAGAAATCCACAGCTGGCCTTTCACAAGAATAGGGCATGGGCAAACGTTATATTTGTACACCTGAGTACCCATGGCCAATTCATTAAGGAAAAAAACACCGCCGCCACCCGATCCTGAGCAACTGAGTCCCGATAAGGAAGCAGAAGTGAACGTAGCGGAAGTAGTGAAAGACGAACGTACTACCAAGATTGCCGGCTCTGTGAGTCTGCTGTTTGGCATATTTCTGTTCATTGCATTTACCTCTTATTTATTTACCTGGCAGGATGATCAGGATAAAGTGCATCAATTTGGTGTACGCATTTTTGCTACTGCTGATGTAAAAGTGACCAACCTCTTGGGTGTATTAGGTGCTTATGCTGCGCATCAATTCATGTTCAATGGATTTGGTATTGCAGCTTATCTCTTCTGCACTTTCTTTTTTGTATTAGGGGTTAATCTTTTGTTTGGCAAAAAGATTTTCAATCTCTCCCGCAATATCAAATATGTGTTGGTGGGTTTATTGGTGATTAGTATGGCTATGGCATTTGTAACACCTGATACTGCTTTCAGCTGGGGTGGTGCTGTGGGAGAATTGGTGAATAGTTGGTTTATTAAGTGGATTGGTAAAGTTGGTACAGGCGCTCTATTGCTGCTAGCCACTTTCAGTTATTTTATCTGGCGTTTTAATCCACAATTCCATTGGCCGGAGTTTAATTGGATCAAGCCTGCGGAAAAACAAGAGACTTTTACACCTGAGCCTGAAGCTGAGCCGGTGAAAATGGATTGGGATGAAGCCGGCAAACCCATTGCCGAGCCCCCATTGCCTGAAGAACCTGTTAGCCAGAATACCTTGAAGAATGATGGTGGTGCGATATCAGTGATCATGCCTAAAGACACAGCACCTGAGCAGCCGGCTTTTGATGTGGTAGAAAAAGAAGCTTTACCTGAAGCAATTACCGCCATTCCTCCCGCAGATGCAAAGACCGTACATGATTTGTATTTAGGTAATGAAGCACTCAACATAGAAGACACGCAAGAATCATTGACAGTGGAAGAAGAGATACTGGAAGAAGAAGTGGAAGAACCAGATGAGGATGCCGATATGGAGCTGGAAATTAACGAAGGGGTGGAAGAAGCGGTTGTGGCTGCAGCAGCAGTCAGCAGAAAGGGTTTGGATACCAAGTATGATGCAACTTTGGATCTGAAAGATTATAAGTATCCCTCACTTGATTTGTTGGAGAATCATAGCAATGATAAAATCGTGCATGATCCAACAGAGTTGGAGACACATAAAAACCAAATCATTGCTACGCTGAAGAATTATGATATCACGATTCAACGTATCAGTGCCACCATCGGACCCACAGTAACGCTCTATGAAATTGTACCGGCTCCGGGTGTGCGTATCAGTCGTATCAAAAATTTGGAAGATGATATCGCATTAAGCTTGGCCGCATTGGGTATTCGTATTATCGCGCCAATTCCTGGCAAGGGTACAATTGGTATTGAAGTGCCCAATTTGCGCAAGTCGGTAGTGAGTATGCGTGGCTTATTGGCTTCAGAGAAATTCCAGAACAATCATTTTTCGCTGCCGATCGCTATTGGTAAGAAAATCGATAATGAGAATTTTATTGTCGATTTAGCCAGCATGCCGCACTTGTTGATGGCCGGTGCCACTGGTCAGGGTAAATCAGTTGGTATTAATACACTGCTGGTTTCATTATTGTATAAGAAACATCCTTCGCAGTTAAAGTTTGTACTCGTCGATCCAAAGAAAGTAGAATTGAGTTTGTATCGTGTGATTGAAAAGCATTTCCTTGCTAAGTTGCCCGGAGAAGATGAAGCCATCATTACGGATACCAAAAAAGTAATCAATACACTGAATGCATTGTGTATTGAAATGGACAACCGATATGATTTATTGAAGGAAGCAGGTTGCAGAAACATTCGTGAATACAACGATAAGTTCACTGCAAGAAAACTGAATCCCGAAAAAGGTCATCAGTACCTACCATTCATCGTATTAGTAGTAGATGAGTTTGCAGATTTGATCATGACCGCAGGCAAGGAAGTGGAAATGCCGATTGCGCGTCTGGCCCAGCTGGCGCGTGCCGTGGGTATTCACCTGATCATCGCTACACAGCGTCCATCGGTAAACATCATTACTGGTACCATTAAAGCCAATTTCCCTGCACGTATCGCATTTAAAGTTTCCTCTAAAATCGATAGTCGTACCATTCTGGATGCAGGCGGAGCTGAGCAGTTGATTGGTAAGGGTGATATGCTCATTAGTTATAATGGAGAAATCACCCGTTTGCAGTGTGCTTTTGTGGATACGCCCGAAGTGGAGCGTGTGGCAGAATTCATCGGTGATCAGCGTGGCTATCCCCAGGCTTTCTTGTTGCCTGAATATGTGGATGAAAAAGATGCAGAGGGCAGAGATTTTGATGCTAGCGACCGTGATCCATTGTTTGAAGATGCTGCCAGATTAATTGTTCAAAATCAAGTGGGTAGTACTTCTTTGATACAGCGCCGAATGAAACTGGGCTATAACCGGGCGGGCCGATTGATGGACCAACTGGAAGCGGCGGGCATTGTTGGGCCTAATTTGGGCAGCAAACCCCGGGAAGTACGCTTCAAAACAGAAGCAGAACTACTGCAATACCTCGAGACTTTGTGATGAACGGAGCGTTTTGGTTTTAAACCGATTCGTGCTGTACTGGTCTATTCAGCGTGACTCGTGTATATTTGCCACCCAATTCTATAAAATGAAACAATTTTTCCTGCTGCTGATGGCCACGGCCTTGATGTTTAACAATACTCAGGCACAGAATGACCCTGCAGCAAAAAAAGTATTGGATGCAGTTGGCGCCAAATTCAAATCATATAAAGGCATCACAGCGAAATTCTCCATCAAGTCATTTACCAGCAAGGGTAAACTCAATAGTACCAAGACTGGGGATATTTCTATAAAGGGACAGAAATATGTACTGAAGCAGGGCAAAACCGAAGTGTTGTGCGATGCGACCAATGTCTATAGTTACGATGGTGCCAAAACCATTACCGTAACGTCTGTGGAAGAAGGCAATCAGACCCTGAGTCCGCAAAAATTATTAGCCGGCTCTTATGATAAGGACTTCACTTATAAGTTGGTCAGCTCGGCGGGCAGTTTTCATGAGATTGAAATGATGCCTGTTGATAAACGTAAGAGTTTTCAGAAGGTCAATCTTTTCGTAGACAAGACCAAGATTGTTATCACACGCGCTAAAATTTTGGATAAGAGCAATAATGTGGTGGATTTTTCTTTTGCCAACCTGAATACAGCTGCTGCACTTGCAGACAATTTGTTTGTCTTTAATAAGGCAAAATATCCAAAAGATGTAGAGATATTGGATTAACAAAATATTTCAAGAGATCAGGCCCTGATGTGAAAACATCGGGGCTTTTTCTTTTGGATCATTCGTACATTAGAAATATGAAATATCGTTTGCTATTCTTTTTATTGCTCTTGGTGTGTCAGGCACAGGCGCAGTTTAGTGTGCGACTCATCCTTACAGATATTGCAACGCGCAAGGATGATGATGTTTTTGTTGCCGGCAGTTTCAATAATTGGCAACCTGCTGATCCTGCATACAAACTCAAGCCTTCTGCAGGGGGTAGAAAAGTAATTGTATTGAAAGATGTAGCACCGGGTACTTATGCATTCAAGTTTACACGCGGTGCTTGGGATAAAGTAGAGTGTAAAGCTGATGGGGCTGATGTAGCGGACAGGGTTATTGAAGTGAATGCAGATATCACTCAGGAAATTACCATTGCCGGCTGGAAAGATGATTATCCCATCAAGGCCAAAAGATATACTGCTTCACCGCAGGTGCGCATCATTGATACTGCTTTTCAAATGCCACAATTAAATAGACAAAGACGCATCTGGATTTACCTGCCTAAGGGCTATGCGACTTCATCCAAAACTTATCCTGTTCTGTACATGCATGATGGGCAGAATTTATTTAATGAACAAACAGCACCATTTGGCGAGTGGGGGGTGGATGAATGTCTGGATAGCTTGCAACAACAACTGAAAAAAGAATGCATTGTAGTGGGCATAGATCATGGTGGAGATAAGCGATTGACAGAGTACAATGCATTCGATAATACCCGTTTTGGTAAGGGGGAAGGCAAGGCCTATGTTGACTTCATCGCTAAAACACTCAAGCCATTTATTGACGCTAAATACAGAACCATCAAAGGGCCTGCTGGAACATCTATTGCAGGCAGTAGTATGGGTGGACTAATCAGTTATTATGCAATAATGCAGTATCCGGAAGTCTTTGGCAGTGCGGGTGTATTCTCACCATCTTTCTGGATTGCTCCAGAAATGAAAGCGCTCACACAAAATTTTCAAACGGCTTCGATGCCCCGATTTTACTTCTATGCGGGTGGAAGAGAGGGGGCGCAAACAGTGAATGATATGGATGGTGTGATTCAATTGTTGCAGACAAAATCAAGATATGATATCCGGCGTTCCATCACGCCATTGGCCCAACACAATGAAGCTGCCTGGCGGGCAGAGTTTCCTTTTTTCTATACTTGGTTGATGCGTTAAATTAAAAATGTAGTGCCTTCTGTAGCCAGTTGTGTTTGTGGGAAAAACTGTTTGGTCTCGGCAAGAAATGCATCGAGAGTTTCATACTTGCTGCTGAAATGTCCGATCAGTAATTTTTCTGCACCGGCTTTACTGGCAATGGCTGCAGCTTGTGCGGTAGTAGTATGGAACCTGCTGGCGGCACGTTCCGCCTGATCAGCCAGATAGGTGGTTTCATGATACAAGAGATTAACACCTCGAACAGTTTCTGCAATTTGCTCATCATAAATAGTGTCTGCGCAAAACGCATAACTCCTTGGCGCCAAATTGGGTAATGTCACCAGTTCATTTTGAATAACGGTACCATCTTTGGTTACATAATCTGCACCTTGTTTCAGTTGGTCATAAAATGCAGCCGGAATATTGTACGCAACTACATTCTCCTTATGAATTCTTCTAGGGTTACGCTTTTCGCGGATGATATAACCAAAGCAGGGAATGCGGTGTTGGGTAGCAAATGCTTCTACAGAGAACTTGGGATTATCCAGAATTTGTCCGGGCCTTGTTACGGGATGAAAATGCAGGGTAAAGGGCAGGGTGGTGCTGGCTGCTTCCAGTTGGAGGGCAATGATTTTTTCCAGTGGAGCAGGTGCGTACAAATGCAATGGATTATCCCTACCCAACAGGCCCATGCTGGTGAGGAGGCCTATCAAACCGAAATAGTGATCCCCATGCAGGTGAGAGATGAAAATATGGTTGATCTTACTCCGGCGGATTTTGTAGCGGGCCATTTGCATTTGCGTGCCTTCCCCGCAATCAATCAGGAATAACTGATCATTCAGGGTCACTACCTGGGCAGTGGGGTGCCGGTCGTAAGCCGGCAGGGCAGAATTATTACCTAAAATAGTGACAGCGAACATCTTATGTGTTATCTCTGTGTATAAGACAAGGAATTATGCAGCCTGCTGCATGTGCGTCTAAATAACGCTGAACAAGGCATAAACCGTATGTTTGCTGCCATTTTGCCCCTTTTTGGGCAAAAAAAGCCTTCAGGTTTGGATGGAATCCCGATAAATCCCATACCTTTGCCGCCACATTAAAGAAGAAACAACAAAGACGCATTTAAAAGAAATTGAGATGCCATTAACTAAAGAAAAAAAAGCCAGCATTTTTGCAGAATTCGGTGGCGCTGCCACTAACACTGGTTCTATTGAAGGCCAGATCGCTCACCTGACTGAAAGAATCAGTCATATCAGCGGACACCTGCAGGCAAACAAAAAAGATTTCTCCACCCACCGCGGTCTGATGAGACTGGTTGGTCAGCGTAAGCGTTTACTCACTTACCTGCAGAAAACCAATCTGACTGGTTACCGTGCTTTGATCGAAAAGCTGGGTCTCAGAAAATAAAATTGTCACACATGTAACAGGTAATTCCCAACTGACGCTTGAGACGGTTGGGAATACTTTTTTGTTGCATGGCCTCGGTCCGTTTCATTTATTCATCATGCGATCTGGATGCGCCTCTATTGCGCTGCACTTCAAGTCGTCGTAAACACAAAGAACCATGTCATTAAATCCCATCAATGTTAGCTTCCAGCTGCCCAATGGCGCTGAAGTAACCATAGAAACCGGCAAATTGGCCCGTCAGGCCGATGGTGCTGTTACAGTTACACAAGGTAACTGCGTATTATTGGCTACTGTTGTTGCCAATAAAGAACCCAAAGAAGGTCAGAGCTTTTTCCCCCTGACTGTAGATTATCAAGAAAAATTTGCGAGTGCAGGCCGTATCCCAGGCTCTTTCTTCAAGCGTGAAGGAAGACTGAGCGATTACGAAGTATTGATCAGCCGACTGATTGATCGCGCCCTGCGCCCATTATTCCCAGAAGATTATCTCTGCGATGTACAGGTACTGGTTACCCTGATCTCCAGCGATAAGGAAGTTATGCCTGATTCATTGGCTTGTTTGGCTGCAAGTGCTGCCCTGGCTGTTTCAGATATTCCTGTAAAAGAAATCATTTCTGAAGTACGTGTTGCCCGTGTTGATGGCAATTTCGTAGTAAACCCAAGCCGTACCGAATTAGGTCGTGCTGATATGGACTTCATGATTGGTGCTACCGAGAAGAACCTGATGATGGTGGAAGGTGAGAGCAACCAGTGCAGTGAAGAAGACCTGATCAAGGCCCTCGAACTGGCACATGAGGCTATCCGTGTGCAGATCAAAGCGCAGGAACAACTGCGTGCCAAGAAGGGTATTACCGGTAAGCGCGACTATCCTAAGCCTTATGCAAATGAGGAACTGGAGAAAAAAGTAAACGAGCTGGCTAAGGATAAAATGTATGCCATTGCCAAGTCTGGCACTTCTAAGCATGAGCGTGGTGATGCATTTGCTGCATTACTCGCAGAAGTGAAAGAAGCACTTGGTGAACTGGCTGATGAAGACAAAAAGCTGGTATCAAAATACTTTGGTGATCTGCAGTACTATGTGGTACGCGATATGATCTTGGATGACCGTACCCGTCTGGATGGTCGTAAGCTGGATCAGGTTCGTCCGCTGGCAATGGAGACAAGTATTCTGCCAACACCACACGGTTCAGCTTTATTCACAAGAGGTGAAACTCAGTCACTTACAACAGTTACTTTAGGTACTCCTTTAGATGAATTATTGATTGAAAGTGCTGCAAGCAGCGAATACAATAAGTTCATTCTGCACTATAATTTCCCTCCTTTCTCTACAGGTGAAGTAAAGCCTATGCGCGGACCCGGCCGTAGAGAAGTTGGTCACGGTAACTTGGCCATGCGCAGCCTGAAGCAGATGATGCCAGGCAATGAATATCCTTACACCGTACGTGTAGTTAGTGATATTCTGGAGTCGAATGGTTCTTCTTCAATGGCAACTGTATGTGCCGGTTCACTGGCCTTGATGGATGCAGGTGTGCCCTTGCCAAAGCACGTAAGTGGTGTGGCCATGGGTTTGATTACCCGTGCAACGGATGGTAAATATGCGATCCTGACTGATATCCTGGGTGATGAAGATCATCTGGGTGATATGGACTTCAAGGTAACAGGTACCCGTGATGGTATCTGCGGTGTACAGATGGATATCAAGATTGACGGTTTGAGCATGGATGTGATGCGTGAAGCATTGGCACAGGCGCGTAATGGTCGTCTCCATATCCTGGATGCGATGTATGAGGCCATTCCTGCTGCAAGACCAGAAGTGAAGCCGCATGCACCTAGAATGGAGAAACTCTTCATTGATAAGGAGTTCATTGGTGCGGTAATCGGACCACAGGGTAAGGTGATTCAGGAGATCCAGCGTGTAACAGGTACAACCATCAATATTGAGGAAGTGGGTAATGTGGGTGAAGTGAGCATCTTCTCACCAGCCAAAGAAGGTTTGGAAAAAGCCTTGGCATGGGTGAAGGGCTTGGTTGCAGTTCCTCAGGTAGGTGAAGTGTATGAAGCAACGGTAAAAGGTATCAAGGAATTTGGTGCTTTCGTGGAGTTCCTGCCGAAGAAAGAAGGTCTATTGCACATCAGCGAGATCAGCTGGAAGCGTCTGGAAACCATGGATGGTGTGTTCAAGGAAGGTGATAAAGTGAAGGTGAAACTGATCGGTATCGACCATAAGACTGGCAAATTCAAGCTCAGCCGCAAGGCCTTGATGCCAAAGCCTGAACCACAGCAGCAACCCAGACAAGAGGGTGGCGCGCCAACAGAACAAGCTTAAATAACCTAACCCCGCAATTGCGGGGTTAATTTTTGGAGTATGGATTACATAGAAATTGTACTGGAAAATATCCCCGTTGACCAACTGGAGCTGGTGATGGCGGACTTATCGCTGGCCGGCTGTAATGGTTTTGAGGAGCTGGACAATGGTGGACTGAAAGCCTATGCTGAAGCTGGTGGATTGAATGAAAATGAATTAAACTTAATTGTTGATAAGTATCAATTAAATCATTCATTGTCAAATATTAAAGAACAAAATTGGAATGCGGTTTGGGAATCCAACTTTGATCCTGTGCAGGTACGCGATTTTGTAGGTATTCGGGCTGATTTTCATGCTCCGATAGCGGGAGTACATCATGAAATCTTAATTACACCCAAGATGAGCTTTGGTACGGGCCACCATGCCACCACTTGGATGATGTTGGACTGGATGGAGGGGTTGAATATGGCAGGAAAGTCTGCGTACGACTTCGGAACGGGTACCGGTGTGCTGGCCATCATGGCAGAAAAGCTGGGAGCAAAGCAGGTTCTAGCGGTGGATAATGATGATTGGTGTATTGAAAACTCCTTGGAGAATATTCAAAAAAATAATTGTCAAAATATTGATATAGAAAAAGTTGAGACAGGTTATCAAAATAAAAAGTTTGATATAATACTGGCCAATGTAAACCGCCACATCATTGAAGCCAATATCCATTTTCTGGTGGATGCTTTGGCGCCGGGTGGCCAAATCCTTTTTAGCGGCTTGCTGGTGTATGATGAGCAGCCTATGCGGGAACTTTTCGCCCAGCATGGCCTCCAGACTGAGGGGGTGCGGGTACGGAACAACTGGATATCCATACTGTGTCGTTAAATTTTTCCACCGTGTCCTATGTTAAGAAATTATTAAGTGAGGGGCTGTATATTTGTTTACCAAACTTCAGCCCCCATGGTAGAATTTTTACTCATTGTTTTGGCTTACCTCATTGGCTCAATTCCTACAGCCGTTTGGGTAAGTAAAAAATACTTCGGGATTGATATCCGGGATTATGGCAGCGGCAACGCTGGCGCCACCAATACATTCCGGGTGTTGGGTCAGAAATGGGGCACCATTGTGATGCTGATTGATGTGCTGAAAGGTGTTATCGCCACTTCCCTCTATATTCTGGATGCATTTTACATGACGGATGAATTGCAGCGTACCAATTTCATGATTGGGCTTGGACTTGCTGCTGTGATCGGACATATTTTCCCCATCTGGGCAGATTTCAAGGGTGGGAAAGGTGTAGCCACTTTGTTAGGCATGGCTCTGGCCATCCAGCCGATTGTAGCGGTTAGCTGTATCGGTGTGTTCATCATCGTTTTATACCTTACCCGATTCGTATCCCTTAGTTCTATACTTGCGGGTGTTTCTTTTATGGTATTCATTCTCTTTATTTTCAACGAGAAAGAAACGCTCTACCGCATCTTCGCCATCTTGGTAGCACTGATGGTAGTACTGACCCACCAAAAGAACATCGGACGGATTATTAGGGGTACTGAAAGTAAAGTGCCCCTCTTTAAACACCGCGATCGCCGCAAACAGCGTCGTAAGCAGTAGTATCTTTGCAGACAACTTTATTGTATGCGTTATCTAGTATGTCTGGCCCTTGGGTCAGTTATCCTCTTTGCCTGTCAGCGTAATGCCATTACAGGCCGTTCTCAATTGAGTTTTGTACCCGAGTCCGAAATACAGGCACAGTCTCTGACAGCTTATCAGCAATTCTTATCTACGAGTAAAGTAATCAATACTGGTAAGCAGGCAGAAATGGTGAAGCGTGTTGGTAGCCGCATCATCAAAGCCATTAATGAATACTATAGCAGTCAGGGTTTGACCAGTGAGTTAAAAGGCTATGCCTGGGAAGTGAACCTGGTAGACAATAAGGAAATGAATGCTTGGTGTATGCCCGGTGGTAAGATTGTGGTATACACCGGTTTATTGCCTGTAACCCAAAATGAGGATGCTTTGGCTGTGGTGATGGGGCATGAAATTGCGCATGCGCTGGCGCATCATGGGCAAGAGCGGGTAAGTCAGGGTATGCTGCAACAGGGCCTGGGTTTGGGATTGAGTCTGGCAGTAGCCAATAAACCCGCTGAGACCCAGCAAATTATTCTGCAGTCCTATGGTGTGGCATCGCAGGTAGGTGGCATATTGCCCTTTAGCCGTAAGCATGAACTGGAAGCAGATAGGTTTGGATTGCGCTACGCGGCTTTAGCCGGCTATGATCCCCGCTCTGCCATTGATCTTTGGAAAAGAATGGGCGCTGCAGGGGGCGGACAAAAGCCGCCGGAAATACTCAGTACCCATCCAGTAGAGGAAAGACGTATCGCAGAACTCCAGAAAATTATGCCGGAGACTATGGAGAAATACTATAAGCCACTGTAAAGCAGTCGATTGCGTTTTTTCGATGTTTGTGGTGCATCTTGAAAAAGCCGGAAAAACATGCAAAACCGTTGAAAAGCCTTACCTTTGCAGACCCTTTTAGACAACAACCTCCAAAATTTCTCACAGGCATGACGACAACATCGCAACAGAGTTTGTTAGAAAAATTGCAACTAAAAGATGAGAAAAACCTGTTGATTCAGGGACTTCCTTCCTCCATCGAAAAGCAGTTTGTCAAGTTATCCTACGCAAAGAATGTAACGCCCTTACTGAAATCTAAGAAAGTAGATTTTGCGTTGGTATTCGCCATTAATCAAAATCAGCTGAATTCTGTATTGAAAGAAGTGTTGCCGGCCTTGCATGAGGACAGCAAACTTTGGGTGGCTTATCCAAAATCAACCAGCAAGATTGTGAGCGATCTGAACCGTGACTGCAGCTGGGATATTTTGTGCAACAATAATTATGAGAGTGTACGTCAGGTAGCTTTGGATCATGTATGGAGCGCTATGCGTTTTAAGAAAGTAGATAAGATACCAAACAGAACCCGTTCATTCGGCGATAGTAAGCCTGCCGATATCAATGGTATTGATTTCGATAAGCGTCTCGTAGTTCCACCAACAGAACTGGAGAACATGTTCATGAAGCACAAAGAGGCAAAAGAGTTTTTTACTTCTCTGTCATTCACCAACCAGAAAGAATATGTTTCCTGGATTGAGGGTGCAAAGAAAGAAGAAACGAGAAAGCGTAGAGTAGAAGCTGCTTTGGAAAAATTACTCGCAGGTAAGCGCAATCCTTCAGAAAAATAAGCGATTATCTAATAAAGAAAATGCTGTCAGTAATGACAGCATTTTTTATTTCAGGATCACGGTGCCCAGTTGTGCGGTGATCTGTTGTTCAAATTCTTTGAGTTGTTTGTGAATCATGATGAGGCTCATCAATGCATCGCCGGAGGCAGACTCCATATCGCGCTGGTTTTCTTCCAGCATCTTTTTCAGTTTGCGTAGTTTGAAATAATGCACACTCAGGTGTACATCCTGTTCGCTCACATCTCTGTTCACAATATTCATTCCTTCCATTACTTCATCCCATTTCTGGCTGAGTTCATGTGGCGTCATGGTAATATTCACCACCAGTTGTCTTACTTGCTCATCAGGATGATATAGCCAGGTTTTAGCCGAAGGCTCTAGGCCTTGTTCGTATTGGCTTTTGTATTGTTGATAGAGTTGTTCAAAATCCGGCACATCAAAATGAAATTGCTCGAGCTCTTCAAAAACATATTCTGCTAATGGTCTTCCGGCTTGATTGGTGCGCAAGCCATATTCCAGTAATACACGCAAAACATTGCGCTCAATGGCATTGTCTTTATTGAAGAGATCTGCTATGTCCTGGTCCAGTACATCTTCCGGTTGCTGACTGTTCTGGCGAATGGTTTCTGCTTCGTCGAAGGGTAATTTTTTTTCTTCACGACTGATCTTGTCGCGCTTGTATTTATTCACCAGATTGGTGAGACCAGTTTCATCAATGCGTAAGAGAGAAGCACATTGTTTAATATAGTCTTGTTGGCGTGTAAAGTCTTCTGCCTTACTGATTTTACTGAGTGTTTCAGCAATCTGATTCACTACCTGACTTTTACGCGTAACATCATTACCCGCTTCGCGCAGCATCACTTCTAATTGGAAAAGAATGAAGTCCTTTTTATTAGCTGCTACAAACTCATTGAAGGCTTTCATGCCTACTTTGTTCACATAGCTGTCTGGATCTTCATTATCCGGAATCAGTACCAAGCGTACATTCAGGCCTTCTTCCAAGGCCATATCCAATCCGCGCAGTGCAGCTTTCACCCCGGCGCTATCACCATCATAAATAATGGTGAGATTATTGGTATACTTCTTAACAAGCCGAAGTTGATCTGTTGTAAGTGAAGTACCGCCACTGGCTACTACGTTCTCAATACCGGCCTGATGTAAGCTGATCACATCAGTATAACCTTCAACAAGCAAGCACTCATCTGCCTTGTCCATCTGCATGCGTGCTTGGTAGAGTCCGTACAAAATGCGGCTCTTGATGTACAGTTCGTTTTCCGGCGTATTGATATACTTGGGTGCTTTATCGGCCTTACCGATCACGCGTGCACCAAAGCCAATGACTTTGCCTGTATTGTTGTGTACGGGGAAGATGATTCGACCACGATAGTTATCAGCGAGATCATCGTTTCGATTTACCACTAACCCAGATTTCAACAAAACATCTTTGTTGAATTGTTGCTGCAAAGCTGTTAAGGCAAATGCGTTTCTGTTTTGTGGGTTATAACCTAACTGGAATTTTTCAATCGTTGCATCAGTAAAACCACGTTCCTGCAAATAGCTCAGTGCATTGGCCCTGCCTTCTTCGCTATGTAGTTGTTCAGAGAAAAAGCGTTGTGCAAAATGATTGATCGCATAGAGGCTGTCTGTAGTCTGAGCAATTGCAATTTGCTCAGGTGAGCGCTCTGTTTCTTCAATTTCAATATTATAGCGATTGGCCAGCCAGCGAAGGGCTTCCACATAACTGTATTTCTCGTGTTCCATCAGAAAGCTGATGGAGTTTCCGCTCTTGCCACAGCCGAAACATTTGTAGATCTCTTTTGCTGGAGACACGGTGAAGGAAGGTGTCTTTTCATTGTGAAAAGGACATAGGCCCAGGTAGTTGGTACCTCTTTTCTTCAGTTTTACAAACTCACCAACAATATCGATGATGTCTATTCTGCTGGTAATCTGTTGTATGGTCTGGGGAGAAATCATAATTCACTGCAAGGATAACCAATTCGGTCGGGTTTCATTAGTTGAGTTTACGGATAGAATAATGCTCTTTTTTGCGGCCGGATGGCACGGACCAGCTGTTCTGAACATATACCTGCAAAAAAACGCAGAATCCGGAGGAAATTGCTACTTTAGGCATCGAAAATTGCCATATGCTGAAAAAAGAACGCCATGCATTCATCATGCAGCAGATCAATATCCATAACAAGGTATTGTCATCTGATCTGTGTGTGCAATTGAATGTATCTGAGGATACGGTTCGTCGTGATCTTCAGGAGCTCGCTGAGGAAGATAAGCTAATCAAGGTTCACGGCGGAGCGCTGTCCAAATCATTCCACTTTACCATTGAGAACAGTAATATATACGCTTTGCGGGAGAAGCGGGAGATTGCCCAGAAAGCATTGAGCCTGATAAAGGACGGTATGCTGGTGGTCTTAACCGGTGGTACCACCATCCGGGAATTGATTAAAATGCTGCCGCCGGAGTTGAACGCCATTTTTGTCACAGTCAGCATCCCCATTGCCTTAGAGCTGTTGGAGCATCAGAATTGCGAAGTGATTTTCTTAGGTAATCGCTTGAATAAAGCAGCCCAGATGAGTGTGGGGGCTGAGGTAGTGGCCAAGTTGAATCAAATGAAGGCCGATTTATGTATCATGGGTACGAATTCCATTCATGCAGTGTCTGGAATTACTGACTCAGACTGGGAAGTGGTTGAAGTTAAACGAGCCATGATGGCTTGTGCCCAGAAGACGGTTTCGGTTTCAATTGCTGAAAAATTGAATAGTGTACAACGCTTGCAGGTTTGCACCCCGGATCAGATTGATATGCTGATTACAGAACTGGCACCGTCAGACCCCCAATTGGCTGCTTACAGAACTGCTGGGATTGCTATTTTATAGTGACACCGTTTATACACAACCAGTTGTTTTTTGTAAAAAAGCCATTCGGGTTTATGCGATTTTTTGTATCTATGTAACTGTTTTTTAACAGATTATTGGTAAAATTCAATCCCCATAAAAACCAACCAGACATGATTTGCTGTTTTGTGCGTAAAAAAATCGGCTAAGCATGCATGGTTTTGTCGGAAAAAATTGTCCATCTATTAACCATTGTTTTAGACTAGAACCAAAACCCCATTTATGAGAAAACTAGCGAGCTTAATGAGGATAGTGCCCTTACTATTCTTGTTTGCACTACAAGCCAATGCGCAGGAAGTGATTGTAACGGGTTCCGTGCGCGACCTTGAAAAAGGTGAAGCATTAGAGGGTGTAACTGTACGCGTTGCAGGTAAGACAACTGCAGTGAAGACAGACGCCAAAGGTAATTTCACCATTAAAGCCAGTAACGGACAGGTGCTGCAGGTATCCTATGTTGGATATGAAGCACAGCGTGTAACAGTTCGTGATGGTGCCAACTACAACGTAAAATTGAAGAGTGAAGCATCCGAACTGGATGATGTGGTAGTTGTAGCGATGGACCAAAAAAGAAAGCCAAGAGAATTGGGTTATTCTACTCAAAAATTGTCTGGTGGTGAGGTTCAGGAAACACAGCGTGAAAACTTTTTGAACAGCCTTCAGGGAAGAATTGCGGGTGCTACCATCACACCTACCAGTGGTGTAGCAGGTGCTTCTTCACAAATCGTTCTGAGGGGTTTCAACTCAATGGCATTGGATAACTCTCCTTTGTTTGTAGTAGATGGTATTATTCTGGATAACCAGACTGTAAACGAAAGTGGTGGTGGTGCTTCTACTGGTTTGGCTTCTGACAGACCTAACAGAGACAATGACTATACCAACCGTATTGCGGATTTAAACCCGAACGATATCGAGTCTATCACTGTGCTGAAAGGCCCTGAAGCTACAGCCCTGTATGGTTCTCAGGCAAGCTCTGGTGCCATTGTTATCACAACTAAAAAAGCGAAAGCAACTGGCAAACTGAATGTTGCTTATGACAATAGCTTCCGTTTCACAAGCTTGAATCGTTTCCCTAAGTACTCCAATATGTTTTCCAGCGGTACCAACGGTGTACCTGAAAATAGTTTCAGCTATTTCGGTCCTGCCTACCCAGAAGGAACAAAAATGTATGACAACCTTGACCGTTTCTTCCAAATGGGTTTGGCACAGACACATAACGTAGGTCTTGATTTCGGTAAAAAGAATTACAGCTTCCGTTTTTCCGGAACGTATTTCGATCAAACTTCTGTGGTGCCCAATAACAGATTGAGAAGATATAATTTCCGTTTGTCTAACACCACCAAGATTGGTAAGAAAATAGAAATTACGCCATCTATTGCTTATACCAACTCTGAGAACGATAAGCCTTTGCGTGGTGCTGGTGGTTATTTGTTGAATTTATTGCAGTGGCCTCCAACAGATGATGTTTCTGATTACATTGACGCAAGTGGTAACAAAAGCTTACTGTTTGGTAGCAACCCCAACAATGAAGCAGATAACCCATTCTTTAACGTGAACTTCAACAGAAGCCGTGATAACCTGGAACGTTGGGTATCTACACTGGGTATTAACGTAAACTTGTTTCCATGGTTACTCGTTTCTGGTAGATTTGGTTACGATACCTACAGACAAACCGGTTTCACATTCCGCCATCCAACATCTAGTCTGGTAACATCTGGTCAGGGTGGACAATTGGATAACTATTACAGAAACTATTACGGCTATAACCATACCATCACTGCAACTGCAACCAAAAAGCTGGGCGATTTCAATGGTCGTGTGATGATCGGTAACATGTGGCAGAATCTGGAAACACAGCACTATGCGGTTGTTGGTACCAACCTGAAAGATTCTACGAGCAAGGATAGTTCAAATACTCGCGAGAATACTCGTGTACGTTTGAACAATGCGCGTAAGGGTTTGCCTAACTATTCTATCAACAGACAGCTGGCTTATTTCGGTGAATTCTCTGTGAACTATAAGAACATGATCTTCCTGACTTATACGCACAGATTTGAGACTTCATCTATCTTCCCTGAAGACTTCAGAAACTATAATTATCCAGCAGGTAGTTTGAGTTTCATCATGACAGATCTGCTTCCTTTCCTGAAGAGTGGTAATGTGATGAACTATTGGAAACTCCGTGGTTCTTTGGCTAACACGGCAAGGTCAAGTGCGCCTTATGCCAACCAGTCTGTATTCAATATTGCAACAGTAAGCGGCGGTGGTTTTGCTTACGGCTTTACCAATGCAAACGAAAAGCTGGAGCCTGAAAGACAAAGTACTTATGAACTGGGTACTGAAATGAAGTTCCTGAATAACAAGATCAATTTGGATGTAACATATTATAATACCAAAAACACCAAGCAGATCGTTGAGAACTTCCGTGCCAGTTATGGTACAGGTTTCGTACTGAATACACTGAACGTTGGTTCTACACAGAACGAAGGTGTGGAAGTAGCTATCGATGCAACGCCTGTTCAAACGAAGAAATTCCGTTGGAATACTCGCTTTAATTTTAATAGAATGTGGAATAAGGTAACAGGCTTGCCAAGCAATGTACCTGAATTCTATATCTCTGATACATGGCTCTACGGTAACGCACGTGGTGGTCTGGTAGTAGGTGGACCAACAACCAGTATCACTGCTATTGGTTATACAAGAAACAATGCAGGTCAGATTCTGATTGACCCATTGAGTGGCTTACCTGTAGTTGATCCAACAACCAACTTCGTCGTGAGAGGCGACAGAAACCCAACATTTACTTTGGGTTGGGTAAATAACCTTAGCTATAAAAACTGGCGTTTGAATTTCTTGTGGGATTTCCGCATGGGTGGTGATATCTATAATGGTACCAGCCGCTTCCTGCACCTGATTGGTAGAAGCCAGAATCAGAATGATCGTATGGTTCCACGTATTGTGGATGGTGTTTTGAACGACGGTCTGCAGAATACAGCGAATCCAACCAAGAACTCAATTGTTGTTATTCCTTATTACAACCAGGGTTATTACACTGCACGTATGCCGGAAGAAGCTTTCATTGAGAAAGACATCAACTGGGCAAGACTGCGTGATATCACACTCAGCTATACATTTAGTCCACGTGAACTGCGTGAACTGAGCTGGATTAAATCACTCTCTGCATTTATTACTGCTAACGACCTGATTTTGATTACCAACTATACTGGTGCTGATCCAGCTGTAAATGGTAACACTGCAGGTACAAGAGGTGTGGGTGCTGCCGGTTTTGATTACGGTAATATTCCAACGCCAGTTAGTATTAACATAGGTTTCAGAGCAACATTTAAATAATACAAACAGCATAATATGAAAAAACATCTTATTAAATCAGTCATCTTGCTTTCAGCTGTTGTGTTATCCGCAACATCTTGTAAAAAATTGATTGATGAAGCATATCGTAACCCCAACGCAGACGTGCGTGTGCCGGTAGAATCATTGATGCCTAACCTGATTGGTGCCATGGCATGTAACCATGCCGGTCATGGCCCCATTAATGATGCCCGTTATGTAGGTCAGTACGTAGGTTACTGGCATTTTGTGAACACACTGAGTCCCTTCGATCGTTTTGGACATATTTTGAGTGCAGCCGATGTGGCACAATCCACTTGGCGTTCACATTATTATGATATCGGTCAGAACTGTATCAAAATGATTGAGTGGGCAGAAGATGAGAAGAAATGGGATTATGCCGGTGCCGGTAAAGCAATCCTCGCACATAGCTGGTTACAATTAACCGATTATTACGGTGATGTTATCTTTAAAGAAGCTTTCAATACCAACCAAATTACCTTCCAGTTCGATGAACAGCCTGTAGTGTATGATGGTGTAAGAAAGCTTTGTTTTGAAGCTTTGGATCTTCTGAACAGAACAGGTGATGGTGTAAGCCAGGCTAATCTGGCAAAAGGCGATGCTTATTTCTACAATGGCGATGTAAACAAATGGAAGAAGTTTGTTTATGCCATCTTAGCAAGAAGCTATAATCACCTTACTAATAAGAACGACTACAAGCCGGATTCTGTGATCAAGTATTGCGATTTGGCTATGCAGACAAATGATGAAAATGGTATGGTTAGGTTTGCAAATAGTGGAATTAGTGGTACTGCCAATTTCTTTGGTCCGCTTAGAGGTAACCTTGCTGGAGCAGGTGTTACAGCACCTACTGCCATTCGTCAAAGTTCATATATAGCAAATCTGATGAATGGAACCAATCCTGAGTTCTCCGGTGTTGAAGATCCAAGAGCATGGTATATGCTTCGCGGTAACGCCAACGGAACCATCAGAGGTGTTGACAGAAATCGCGGACAATCTGCGCTTGCTGCAAACGACAGACCCGAAAGTTTCTGGGGTGTTGCGCAAACAACAGCTATCAATAACGCTGCTCCCGCAAATGATGCCAATTGTAGATACATTTTTAGAAATGATGGCCCCATGCCTGTTATTACTGCCAGTGAAGTGCAATTCATGAAAGCTGAAGCGGCACTGATTAAAGGTGATAGAAATACAGCCTTGGCTGCATATAGAAAAGGTATTGAATTGAATTTTGATATGCTTACAACAGTGTATAACAGAGCCATTCCTGCAGGTAAGGAAATCACTACTGCAGTTAGAGATGCTTATCTGGCTCAGCCAAGCGTTATGCCTAATGCTGCTGGCTTAACCAGAACCAAGATTATGCTGCAAAAGTATATTGCGCAGTATGGCTTTGGCGCTTTGGAAACATGGGTTGATATGAGAAGATACCATTACACAGACCTTGATCCTCAAACAGGGGAGCAGGTGTTCAGAGGTTTTGCAGTGCCTACAGGTACAGATCTGTTTGAAGACAATGCTGGTAAATCAGTTGTCTACAGATATCGTCCTCGCTTTAACGCTGAGTATGTTTGGAACCTGAACGAAATCAAGCGTATTGGTGCTGATAAGAATGATTACCACTTGAAAGAGTGTTGGTTCTCGATTAAATAATTGACAATTCAAAACTGAACTGAGCATGAAAAAAATAATTCTATCACTCCTGATTGGCGGCACTGTGCTGACAGCCTGCGAAAAGCAGTTTCAGTCTATCACGACCGACCAAAGAGACCTTTCAGGAAAAGCATTCGTCCGGGTAATCAATGCAGCTCCCGGCACATCTCGTAATTATGTGTATGTAGATAATAAAGCGGTAACTGGTGCGGCACTTGCCTATGGCGGTTTTTTCCCATCAACTGAATTGCAATTTGCAGTTGATGCGGGTTCAAGGGCTATTACCATCAGAGACACTTTGCCTACTACTACCCAAACAGCGGTAAACTTTACGCAGAACTTTATCGCGGGTGGTTATTACAGTGTTTTCACTTATGGTATTGCACCAACAGTGACACACATGGTTGTAAAAGATGATTACGTTCCTGTAACCGATACAAATGCAAGAATCCGTTTTGTAAACCTGATTGCGAGTCCTACTGCTAATGTTGATATCTATTCTTCTAAGCGTAAGGCAAACCTGTTTACCAATATTGCTACAACTGGTGTAACTCCATTCATTACATATGAATCAGTACCAACCGGCGGTGTTACAGATACTTTATTTGTAAGACCAACAGGTACAACCACCAACTTAACGCAGCTGAACGGCCTTATAGCTAGAAGACAGCGTTATGTAACTGTATTATTCAGAGGAGCATATGCTACTACTTCTGGCGCAAATGCCAGAACACTTACTGCATATTCAGGCTTCTAAGAAAATAGATTTACTGAAAAGTCCCGGCCATATATGAGCCGGGACTTTTTTATTGGTTCAAATAATACATCCCAATACAGAGCGCAGTTGTAATCAGAATGGCAATCAGCAACTGATATTTCCGTAAGCGCATTGCCCATAGGAGTTCACGCTGCATGGCGGTAATTTGCCCTTTAGTTTCATGTATGCAAAAAGTAAGCAGGTGTTGTGTGATGTCTGATGATTGTGCGTAAGCAAGAGGCCTTAAGCAAGCTTGTACTTCGCTGAGGAATTGTTGCCTAAAATAAGCGTTGGAATTATTGGCTATTTGCAAGTGTTGCTCAGATAAAATCAACATCAACTCGGCATGTACCGCACCACTGTTGATCATACTTGCATCCTGTGATTGAATTCGGTTACGGAGATTGATAATCAGCTGAAGCAATTGACGTGGGTCTGTAACATCTGCGGCTGCCGCTTGATTGATGCGTTTGCTGAAATAGATGAGGTCATAATTTTTTCTGCTATTGATATTGCTTAGTGTAGCGTATGCTTTTTGCAAAACTGCAAAAGCTTCCGGCGCCGTACTGGCAGCAGCTTTATCAGGATGATACTGATGGGCTAATTTTCTATATGCTTTTCTGATCTCCTGTTGCGTGGCTGCAGGATGTACCTGTAATAAGCGATAGTAATCTTCGTTCAGATTCATTCAGCCTGCTTATCAAATTCCATATCATCACTGTCCAGTAATTCGCGTTCAATTTCTTCCATCTGCACAATATCCCAGGCTTCGCTTTCAGTAGGTGTTACGTTCATGAACTCCAGTAACTCGGTTGCTTCAAAAACTGTTTCCACTTCGGGCCGAAGGCCGCAAACAACAAAGGAGGCATTTTGTTCGTAAAAACCATGTTGCAATTCAGCTAGTGCTCTCGCTGCATCTTCATCAATTCTCAACACGGCATCCAGATTCAAAACCACGTTTCTTACAGGCTGTGTCAAGATACCTTTGCAGGTCTCGGCTAAATTGGCAGTCAGGCTGCCAGTCAGCCCCGTTTCTTCGGGATGAATCACCGTGAATTTCTCTTTGGTATCAATTTTGACACGCATAATATTCATTAACAGATGTGTATAAATAGAGGAGCAAGTTTCCTCAAAAATATTCGTTATCATTGTATAAATCCAAATTACCCAATGGATAATAATTTTTCCGCTCAAGTAAAGGAGATCATTTCGTTCAGCAGGGAGGAAGCGTTAAGGCTTGGAAATGACTTCATTGGCACAGAGCATCTGCTGCTGGGGCTGATTCGCGACGGCGATAATACCGCTATCAAAGTCCTCAAAAATCTCAATGTTGATTTGTACGAACTGCGTAAAGAAATAGAATTGGCTGTGAAGGATAAGACCGGCAAGAATATTGCCAATATCAATAGTCTGCCCCTCACCAAACAAGCCGAGAAAGTTATTCGCGTAACCGTACTTGAAGCCAAGGCTTTGAAGAGTCCGCTTGTTGAAACAGAACACCTGATGCTGAGTATTCTCAAGAACAAGGAGAATATTGCTACTCAAATACTCAATCAGTTTGATGTGGACTATGATATGTTCCGCAACGAGCTGGGCATGGTAGGAACTACCAATCCGAATCCACGCAGTGAATTCGCTGATGAGAATGAAGATGATTTTGATGAAGAGAAGCGTAGCTATCAGCAAAAGAGTAGCGGCACTAAGCAGGCAGCTGGTAAGAGCAAAACACCTGTGCTAGATAATTTCGGTCGCGATATCACCCGCTTAGCTGAAGCTGGTACACTCGATCCAATTGTTGGTCGCGAAGCGGAGATAGAGCGTGTATCGCAGATTCTCTCTCGTAGAAAAAAGAATAACCCTATCCTCATCGGTGAGCCTGGTGTGGGTAAGACTGCTATCGTGGAAGGTTTGGCCCTCCGCATTGTGCAGCGCAAAGTGAGTCGTGTATTGTTTGATAAGCGTGTGATCAGTTTAGACTTAGCAGCTTTGGTTGCTGGTACCAAATACCGTGGTCAGTTTGAAGAACGCATGAAAGCCATCATGAATGAATTGGAGAAGAACAGAGATGTGATTCTCTTCATTGATGAAATTCATACGATAGTTGGTGCAGGTGGTGCCAGCGGTTCGCTGGATGCTAGCAATATCTTCAAGCCTGCATTGGCCCGTGGCGAACTCCAGTGCATTGGTGCATCTACTTTGGATGAATACCGTATGTACATCGAGAAAGATGGTGCATTGGATCGTCGTTTCCAAAAAGTGATTGTTGATCCGCCAAGTGTGGAAGAAACCATCCAGATTCTGGAAAATATCAAATCCAAGTACGAAGATTACCACAGCGTACGCTATGATGATGAAGCCATTCAGGCCTGCGTTAAGCTGAGTGATCGTTATATGACGGATCGTCTGCTTCCGGATAAAGCAATCGATGTATTGGATGAAGTGGGTGCCCGTGTGCACTTAAAGAACATCAATGTGCCAGAGAGTATCCTGGAACTGGAAAAGAAGATTGAAGAAGTAAAAGTTGAAAAGAATAAGGTAGTCAAGAGCCAGCGTTTTGAAGAAGCTGCTGCGCTGCGTGATACAGAAAAGCGATTGGGCGAAGAATTGGAGAAGGCAAAGGCTGAGTGGGAAGAGGAGAGCAAGCATGCGCGTTATCCTATCACGGAAGAGCATATTGCAGAAGTGGTGAGTATGATGACGGGTATTCCTGTGAAGCGTATGGTTCAGGCCGAAACTGAGAAACTGCGTAGAATGTCGGAAGACATGCGTGGTATGGTGATAGGACAGGATGAAGCCATTCTAAAAGTGGTGAAAGCTATCCAGCGTAACAGAGTAGGTCTGAAAGATCCTAAGAAGCCCATTGGTACGTTTATTTTCCTTGGACCTACCGGTGTGGGTAAAACTGAATTAGCCCGCTCCCTGGCCCGCTATATGTTCGATTCAGAGGATGCGCTCATCCGTATCGATATGAGTGAGTACATGGAGAAATTCACTGTAAGTCGCTTAATAGGTGCACCTCCCGGCTATGTGGGTTATGAAGAAGGCGGACAGTTGACTGAAAAAGTACGCCGCAAACCTTACAGCGTTATCCTGCTGGATGAAATCGAAAAAGCGCACCCAGATATCTACAATATTTTGTTGCAGGTATTGGATGATGGACAGCTTACAGATGGTTTGGGCCGTAAAGTAGATTTCAAGAATACTCTGATCATCATGACTTCAAACATTGGTGTACGTCAGTTGAAGGAGTTTGGTGATGGTGTGGGTTTTGCTACAGCTGCGCGTATTCAGAATCAGGAAGAAAACAATAAGGCCGTGATTGAAAAAGCGCTCAAGCGCACATTCTCGCCTGAATTCCTGAACCGTATTGATGATGTGATCATCTTCAATTCTCTGAGCAAGGAGAATATCCATGAGATCATCAACATCCTCATGAAGGGTGTTACCAAGCGACTGGGTAATCTGGGCTTCTCACTGGAGCTGACAGACGAAGCCAAGGACTTTATTGCCGATAAGGGTTATGATGTACAGTTTGGTGCTCGTCCGCTCCACAGAGCTATTCAGAAGCATTTGGAAGATCCTTTAGCAGAAGAAATCCTGAATATGAACGTGAAGCAAGGTGATGTGCTGATTGCCGGCTTGGATAAGGAAAACGGTAAACTCACATTCACACTGAAGCGATCCGAAACAGAAGAAAACGCCAACGTATAAAAAACATCCCCGCAACACTGCGGGGATTATTTTTGCCTAAAATATTTACCTGTGCAATTGTATTACCGTAAAACGGAATTACCCTTCCGTTATCCCTTTACCATCTCCGGCGGCCGAACAAAAACACACCAGCCATCTTTATTGGTTGCCCTGCAATTGGGCAATTGGATGGGCTATGGCGAAGCACCGGCGATTACGTATTACAATGTAACGGTAGAAAGCATGATTGAAACCATCGAAGCCAAGCGCAAGATGATCGAAAAATTTGCTTTTACAGAACCGGAACGATACTGGCATTACCTGCATCATTTGTTACCCAATGATCCTTTTCTGGTTTGTGCTTTGGATATAGCTGCATGGGATTTGATTGGCAAGATGAAGGGGCAGCCACTGTATCGCCTTTGGCAAACAGAGTGGACGAATACACCTGTAACAGATTATACCATCGGTATTGCGGATGTTCCCACCATGGTGGCCAAGCTCAAAGAAAAGCCTTGGCCGGTGTACAAAGTAAAACTGGGTACACCAGATGATATTGCCATCATCAAAGCACTGCGTGCCGAAACCGATGCGGCGATTCGTGTAGATGCAAATGCAGGCTGGACGGTAGAGCAGGCTTTGCAATTGATACCTGCATTGAAAGCATTGGGTGTTGACATGATTGAACAACCGCTTTCAAAAGACAATTGGGAAGGCATGAAGATTTTGTATGCGCAATCAAGCATTCCTTTGTTTGCAGATGAGAGTTGTGTTTCAGAGCATGATGTGAAAAAATGTGCGGGGCATTTTCATGGTATCAATATTAAGTTGACAAAGTGTAGCGGTATTACACCTGCTTTGCGCATGATCAAAGAAGCAAGGGGATTGGGTTTGCAAGTGATGATGGGAAGCATGAATGAACACACAGTTGGTTCTGCAGCTATTGCGCATTGTATGCCGCAATTAGATCATGTAGATGTGGACGGTCCGCTTTTGTTGGCTGAAGATATTGCTACAGGACTAATCTATGATAACGGCCACGTGCGTGTAACAGAAGCGCCGGGGCTGGGCATCCAACTAACCATTTAACAAATAGCTAGTAATTCTGGCACGGTATTGGAATTCTAATGGATATAAAACATCCGTTATGAAAAAGTACCTACTACTCGTCCTGATAACAGGCACCCTTGCTGCAACGGAAACAACAAACGCTCAAATTAGCTTGAACATTCGTATTGGTGCACCTGCTTGGGGCGTACCCGGTGTAAGTCGGGCTGATTATTATTTCTTGCCTGATATCGATGCATTTTATGATTTGCGTGGTAGACAATTTGTGTATCTCGACAGAGGTCGCTGGTGCTTTAGCAATGCTTTACCTGGATGGTATCGTGGGTTTGATTTGTACGGTGCACGAAAGATTATCATCAATGAACCCAATCCATGGAGTAGGTATGATTTCTACCACAGAAGGTATGCGCCTTCGGTAATGGTGTATCGTGATAGAGATGATTGGCGACATGATCGTGGTCGACACAATGGTTGGTATGATGACGACCGCAGAGACCGTCGTGATAAACATGACCGTGGTAGAAATAGAAGATGGGATAGAGATTGATGATTGGCTATTGATTATTTTTTATTGTTGATTGAATAATGATTTAATAGGCTTGCGCTGGAAGGTGCAGGCCTTTTGGTATAAGAATAGGGTTATATAGATAATATTAGCCCATAAAGTATTGTTTCTCATTATTTATTTTACTACTACTGTTCTTATAGTAAACACTGTCGCTAATCACCTTTTTCAAGTATAAAGATATCCTCAACTGACTTATTAAACACTTTAGCAATTTTCAACGCTAGCACAGTAGAGGGTACATATTTATTGGCCTCCATGGCATTAATGGTCTGCCTGCTTACGCCAACTTGGTTCGCCAGCTCTTCTTGTGTCAGATTTTTGATGGCTCTTTCAACTTTGATATTATTTTTCATCTGACACCATTTTATTGTTTTTGTATAGGATATAATTGAAACGAATAATAAAAATGATGAGCACGGTAAACATATTGTATGTCATTACATTGATAAATGCTAGGTCGTAAATAAAAAGAAAGCCAATCAGTAGTAAGAAATAATTTACCAAAACAGCCCAGAGTAAAGAAGACAATCTAAGGTTAGCGATAAATTCATCCTCATTCTTTTCCTTAGAAAAGCTCACCATCAATGCGCCAATAATAAACAATACACCAACAATCGTATTGGTTAAATCTGCTTGGACAAAGGTTAGGAATTTAGTCTTGCCAAATAATTCATCACTAAAGAGGCTGAATGTTTTTACGGTGATATCGAAGCCGTTGAAGTTGTTGAAGCTTAGGTAGATCCCCAATATGGTAGAAGGAATCAGCAGAAACCATCCAATCAGTTTGTATTTATTGGGTAAGAGTAGTTTGTGTGACATGGTGTTTGATTTTTTTACAAATGTAAAGTATGTTTATCAAAAAGACAAATAAACTTTACATAAAGTAAAATAAAATTGACATATAATTGATTGTCAATCCTTTTTTTTGCCTGTTTTCTCAATTGAAAGTGATGTCACTGCGCTTGCATGAACATGCTGACTTTTTATGATAAGCAGCATACAATTTTATCAATACTGGCCTGCTGTAGGTTTTAACATTAGATTAGTTGAAACAATATAATCTACCCAAGATTTCAGATATTTAAGGTAACGTGTAAAATCCTACTCAATGCAACTACAACCAATCCTTAAGTTACTAGGCTGCTGCTGCCTGATAGCGAGTTACAGTTTTAAGCAAGCTGCTACCAATATTCCCTATAAACTGCCGCCCGTAAAAGACACTAGTGTATTAAGCCTATTTGAGGAAACAAGTTTTAAGCGGCTGATGATTGATGCCAGATTAAATAATAATAGGGTAAAAGGGTTTAGCGAGCAAAGACTTCCAGAGAATAGGTATGAATTGTTCGATTTTGTTGATGCAGATAAACAAGTAAAAAAATTAGACAGAGGAAATTACTATTTGATTGGTAAGCGATACAAGATCAGCGATAATACAATTGGATTGCTCATGTTTGGATCAGACGATAAAATATCTACATCCTCCCAATTATTTGTCTGGGATATCAAAGCCGGTAAAATAGTACAGACCGTCTATCTGGCAACCAGCTATGGGGATGAGGAGGGATTTAGCAACGCTATTTCTTATTTAGAAGATGTGAATGGTGATAAGAAAATGGATATTGTCAATATCACTTGTTCCAGTGATTATAGTTCGAAAAAGAAGTATCAAGTTGCATCAACAATCTATTTATTCAACGGTCAGCGATTTATTGCTACTAAACAAAAAGCTGATCTGAAAAAATTTCCTGCTCAGTGTAAATAGCTGATACAAGGATTAAAATTAATTAGTTAGCCTGTAACAAAAGGCCTTGCTGCTTCGTCACACGCCTAATGAAGCAATCGAAATTATTATTCCTTAGCTATTTCTTGGTCCTGGCTCAGTTGGGTAAGGCACAAAAGTCATTACCCATTGTACAGGCTAAATCAGCTTTTGTACACATCAAAGAAGACCAGCAATTACGCAAATATGCCTGGCGCATTGTGCCGGGTAAAGCAGTAGATACTTACACCAGTTCCGCAGGTAAACTCAGCTTTATTACAGATGTGGATTCCATCAGTTTTATACTGGGTCCGGGTGTTGTTCATGAATTCTGCTTTGTACTGAATGGGAATGACACGGCAAGAACCAAAATAATGTATCAGCCTGCAAGATTAGACATGTTAAAAGCTGCTGCAGCTTATGATGTAAACGATCAGCGATATGTACCTAAGTTTAGTTATCAGTCGGCCAGCGATACCAATCTGCAAAGAATCAGGCGGGATTTGAGATTAGACTCTATCGCCGGCAATGGGAGTGAACTCTCCAAAATTTTCAACCTTATGCATTGGGTGCATAATCTGATAAAGCATGATGGCAATTCAAACAATCCTACGCTGAAAAATGCCATTGACCTCATCAAAGTGTGTAAGCAGGAAAACAGGGGCGTGAATTGCAGAATGCTGGCCACTATTTTAAATGAATGTTATTTGTCGCTGGGTATACGATCACGATATATCACCTGTATGCCTAAAGAAACCCAGTTCGATGATTGTCATGTGATCAATATGGTTTTCAGCAGGCAGTTAGATAAATGGGTTTGGATCGACCCTACATTCGATGCCTATGTGATGGATGAAAAGGGACAACTCTTGGGCATACAAGAAGTAAGGGAAAGACTGATTCAGGGCAAGCCTTTGATCTTGAATGCAGATGCCAATTGGAACAGGGGTAGTTTGCAAACCAAAGAAAACTATCTTGAACAGTATATGGCCAAGAACTTGTATCGTTTACAAACACCCTTAGTAAGTGAGTACGATACAGAGACTTGGAAAAGCGGTAAGCAAGTGAGTTATGTGGAGTTGCTGCCATTAGACGGATTAGCGCAGCTACCACAACAAAAGACTCAAACCAATACTACAACTGGGGTAGTTTTTACAAATTACAAAACCAATAATCCTGCGATATTCTGGGCTAAGCCTGATTTGAACTAACTTTCCGTACATAACCCTTCAACATCAGGAATAACCCATGAAAAAGATATTGCTGTTTTTCGTTTTGCTGTTTTTTATTGGTCATTCAATACAAGCGCAAGTCGCCAAATCCTCCGAATTGTTTCAGGCTTTGAAAAAGCAGGATAGTATCTTCTTTGCGCGTAGTTTCAATCTTTGTGATCTGGCGTATCTGAATAAAGCCATTCATCCAGATATCGTGTTTTATCATGACCAAGGTGGGGTACAGAACCGTGTACAGTTTATAGAAGCGGTAAAAAATAATATTTGTGGCGACAGTACCCGTAAACCCATTCGAAAAGTTGTAAAGGAAAGCCTGGAAGTATTTCCTATGTACAATAATGGCGTGCTCTATGCGGCTTTACAAACAGGTGTACATGATTTCTACATACGAGAAAGGAATAAGCCCGATCAGCATACCAGCAGGGCCAGATTTACCCACCTGTATGTATTGGAAAAAGGTGAGTGGTTACTTAAAGAGGTTTTGAGCTATGATCATCGCGATCCGAATAAGGCTGAGTCAAAAGGGCATTAGTACCGGTTTTCATCTGTAATAGTATTTATGACAGTTTTATCAAATAGATTATCATATTTTTGATAGTATCATTTGATACTATCAATTGAAGCCGCCCTACACCATATCAAGCCAGATACTGAATTTGGTCAGTGAAGTTGCCCATAAAATTGGCGAAGTCAATGCTTCATTCTTAACTAAGCAGTCACCTGAATTAAGAAAGCAAAATAGAATTAGAACTATACAGGCATCACTTGCCATTGAGGGTAATACTTTAGCTATTGATCAGGTAACAGCTATTCTTGACAAAAAACGGGTTATTGGTCCGCCGAAAGATATCGCTGAGGTGAACAACGCAATTCAGGTCTATGCACAATTGAGTAAATATCATCCTTATACAGAGAAAGTCTTTCTTTCAGCACACAAAACATTGATGCAGGGATTGGTCAAATATCCCGGAAAATACAGGCAGTCTGGTGTAGGTATTGTAAAGGGACAAGCTATTGCGCATTTGGCACCTCCTGCAGCACAAGTGCCTGTTTTAATGAAGCAGTTGTTTCAATACCTGCGTAACGACGAGGAAGCGATCTTGATTAAGAGCTGTGTATTCCATTATGAAGTGGAGTTTATTCATCCATTTGCTGATGGTAACGGACGTATGGGGCGTCTTTGGCAGACTTTAATTTTGATGCAGCAATATCCTGTATTTGAGTATTTACCTTTCGAAACCCTCATCAGTAAGCATCAGCAAGAATATTATCAGGCATTGTCTATCAGTGATAAGCGAGGGGAATCAACTTATTTTATCGTATTCATGCTAGGTATCTTGCGTAATGCTTTAGACGAATTACTTAAAGAAAGAACCGGCCCTATTTCGAGCCTAGAAAGGATTGGTCTTTTTCTAACAAGTGGCGTTCGGTCATTTACACGCAAAGACTATATGGCTTATTTTAAAACGGTATCTTCTGCTACCGCGAGCCGGGATCTACAGCTAGCAGTTCAAAAGAAACTGATTAAAAAGCAAGGGGAAAAGAACCAAACAAGTTATCAGGTAGTTTAGACAGCTTTTAGGTGCATCCTTCATCTGCTTTATACTAAGTTTGCGGCATGACACCAGAACGTACTGAAAAGCTATTGCGTGTACTCAATCGCCGTCAGGCTAACCTCACAGTGGTGATGGAGAATGTGCAAGATCCGCACAATATATCTGCAGTCATGCGTACCTGCGATGCGGTGGGCATTCAGGATATCTATATCCTCAATACAAAAATTCCCCGACACAAAAAGTTTGGTGCTAAGAGTAGCAGTAGTGCGGCTAAGTGGCTTACGGTGCATCAGTTTGAAGATGCTACTGACTGTTTTCAGGCCTTGCGTGAAAGATTTCCATTGATCCTCACTACCCATTTATCATCTGATGCCAGAAGTCTGTATGAGATTGATTTCACTCAACCAGTGGCATTGGTCTTTGGTAATGAACATGCAGGGGTGAGCGATGAGATCAGACAAATGGCCGATGGTAATTTCATCATCCCACAAATGGGTATTATCCAAAGCCTGAATATCTCTGTTGCTTGCGCGGTGTCTATTTACGAAGCGTACCGACAAAAAGCAGCGGCAGGGCATTATGATCAGGCTTCGCTTCCCGTTACGCAAAGACAACAATTATTGCAAGAATGGGGTTTTCATGAAACAGATGATCTGTAAATTGCTGCTATGAAAAAGCTGCTGCTGTTTTGCTGTATTGCTATTTGTGCACAAATTGCCGAGGCACAAGCCATCAGAAAGGTCAAGATTTATGATGTCTTGAAAATGATGGATACGGCTACCACACCCTTGGTGGTCAACTTCTGGGCCAGCTGGTGTAAGCCTTGTGTACAAGAGATCCCTTGGTTTGAAAAATCAGTTGCTGCTTTAAAGGATAAGAAAGTGCGCTTGGTACTGGTGAGTCTCGACTTCCCCGAAGATTATCCAAAAGGCATTCAGGAGTTTGCTAAAAAGAATGGCTATCAATCCAGGATCGTTTGGTTGGATGAGACAAATGCTGACTACTTCTGTCCCAAAATAGACCTAAGCTGGCAGGGCGCGATACCCGCCACAGTTTTGGTGAATAACAAAAAGAAATTCCGCAAGTTTTATGGCCAGCAATTGCCGGAGGAAAAGCTCAAGTTGGCTTTACTCGAAATGCTGGAGTAAGCTGTTTATTCTTTACGCCATTTTTCAAAATCAGGAAACCAGGAACTGTTCCAGAATTGGTATCTGGGTATTATGCTTGTCTTTACACGATTCACGAAATCATTGTAATTCTTTTTTTCCGGCTGCGACCATAGCGTTTCACTCACTGCTGTCATTCTCGGAAAAACCATATAATCAACTTTGGTTGTATAGCCCATATATTCTGTCCAAACATTGGCTTGTCCGCCCATGATCTTCGCTGATAAACCTTTTTTACGCACTCCTGCAGGAACAGGTTCATAGAGATAAACAGCTTCCAAGGGGTTGTACCCATGAATAGCCAGACTGTCTTTTGGATCCTTGGATTGGTAATGATCGAAATAATAAGGTTTACCCGGTGTCATGATAATCGCATAGCCTTTCTCTGCCGCTTCCACAGCTTTTGCATCATTGCCCCAGTTCATCACAATGGTGGAAGTATCCAGTTTGCCTTCCATGATCTCATGCCAGCCAATTACTTTTCTGCCTTTCTCTGCTAAGTATTTGCTCACTTGCTGAATAAAATAAGTCTGTAACCCAAATTCATCTTTCAGGTTATTGGCTTTGATGAAAGCCTGAGCTTCTGCACTTTGCTTCCACCAGAGTTTACTACATTCATCACCACCAAGGTGGATATACGGTGATGGAAACAAATCTGCCAGTTCATGAAATACAGCTCTTAAAAACGCAAAAGTTTTTGGGTTGGGTGCGAGCACATTGTTTTGTCGGTTATACATACCCCAGGTAGCTGCAACGCCCCATTTGTTATTGGGGTCTGTGCTGAATTCAGGATAAGCTGTAATGGTAGCTCTACTATGACCGGGAATATCAATCTCAGGAATGATGGTGATGCCGCGTATGTTGGCATAAGCAATCACTTCCTTGATTTCCTTTTTGGTGTAGTAACCACCATAACGCACACGCTCATAGCGCGCGGGTGTGTCTTTAAAGTGGCCTATTAATGTTGAATCGCGCCAAGAGCCGATGCTATTGAGTTTTGGATAGGAATGCATTTCAATACGCCAACCTTGATCATCAGTCAAGTGCCAGTGAAACGTGTTGAACTTATGAAAAGTGAGATAGTCGATGTATTTCTTGATATAGTCTACCGGAAAGAAATGTCGTACCACATCTAAGTGCATACCTCTGTAAGCAAAACGCGGATAGTCTGTGATGTTGAGGGCAGGAATGGATACAGTAGCGGTCTTTTGTAAGGGTAGTAATTGTAATAAAGATTGTATGCTGTTCACGATACCACGGATATCTGCTGCACTGAGTACAATATTATTTTGTGCTATTTGTACTTGATAAGCTTCTGGTTGTGCACCTGCTGCTGTTTTCACCAGCTGAATCTGTGATGCAGGACTGCTCTTTTTACCAATCTTCAATGATAATCCTGTCTGCTCTTGAATGGCTGCTTGCAAATAAGAGGCTTGAGCTGCAAAAAAAGGATCAGCCACAATCTGGGTTTGCTGATTCAATTTAAAAGCCTGGCCATTCTGTATTTGCATAGACACAGGTACAGGGGTGATCATCGGTGTTTGCGCCTGTGCTTGTATCATTGATACAATCAATAAGCCCAACAAGAATTTACGCATATAAAAAATTGAGCATTAAAGATACGGTCTGTATAAAGGCAGTAATAAAAAACCACGCCGTAGCGTGGTTAAACTTAATTTTTTCTCTTGATGCTGCAGCCTACGGATCGGCTTTCTTTGATGGAAACGGATTTGCCGCCCACCAATTCTGTAATCGCTTCTTTGGCATGCACTCTTTTCACGTTATTGATATCAGCGGGGGAATCATCAATAGCGCCTTTGTATACCAGTTTGCCTTGTGCATCCAGTAAGAATAATTCCGGTGTACGCGTGGCACCATAAGCATCGGCCTGCTGGTGATTGGCATCTACCACATATGGGAAATCGTACTGTTGATCCTTAGCATATTGTTGCATGGCCGCAAAGGAATCGTCACCGCCACGTTGGGCTTCGTTGCTGTTGAGTAGGATGATGCCGATATTATTGGCTTTGGCAAATGCTGCAATCTCTTTTGTTCTGCTTTGGTTCTTGATTACATAGGGGCAGGTATTGCAACTAAACATCACCAATACACCATTTTGTTTCATGGCATCTTTCACAGAAATCATTTTTCCGGAGATATCTTTCATGGCTTGCTCCAGCATGGGGGCGTTGCTGCCAACAGCTATGGATGTTTGAGCTTGCGCTACGAGCAATGCAGTAGCCAATAAGGAGGTGAGGAAAAGTCTTTTCATTTGTTTGCAGTTTAGAAGAATCAATTTCGGGAAAACCATTATTTCCGCCAAACCGCTCAACTCATTTTAAGGATTTGTTGGTGCCTGATTTTCCTGTGCTTTTCTAGCCTGCACCTGTTGTTTGAGGTAGGTGAGGCTCACATTCAATTCAAAGCCAATGAGTAGGATGAGCGAGTTGAAATATATCAAGAGCATCACAATCAGTACAGTACCAATGGAGCCGTAGACTTTATTGTAATTAGCGAAATTATTGACCCAAAAAGAGAAGATAATGGTCGTAGCCAAGATTAAGAAAGTAGATAAGATCGCACCTGGAGAGACGAGTGGCCATTTTTTGTGTACTGATGGACCATAGCGGTAAATCAATGCGATCCCGTAGAACAAGAATGCCAGAATCACGGTGTAGCGTACGCCATTCCACCAAGGGATGCGTGCTCTTTTGCGCATATGGAAAATATTCTTCAGGATGCCTGCTAATTCTTCTTGCCCGATTAGCATCAGTACACTCGCAATCAACAATAGAATTAACAGGGTAGTAAGGCGTAAAGCGCGCAAGCGTTGATGCAGAAAATAGCCTTTGGTTTCTTGTATTGATCTATCGAATGTGCGTACAATACCAATCATGGCATTCGACGCGTAGAACAAAGTGATTAAAAAGACAAATGACAATAGGCCATTGCGTGGTTTGAAGAAATCATCAATAAAACTGATGATGAGTTGCGAAGTGGCTTTATTGGGTGTAAGGTCTTTGATCAGCTTCAGTAATTGTGCTTTGAATTCAGCTGCAACAGGCAGATAGGGTACTAGTGTGAATATAAAGATCATGGCTGCCGGTATGGCCATGATAAAATTGAAAGAGATAGCAGCAGCACGTTCATTTAAACCAACCCGATTGATCTGCTTGAAAAAGAAAACCACCACATCATACAAGGGAACGCCCTGAAACCCCGGCAACACAAGCTTCTTACTTTTCCGAATCAGAAAAGCAATAGGCGGCCAGGTAATAATGATGCGTTCCAGTTTGGTCACTTCGTGGCTGTTTGTGCTTTTGCTTTGGCAATACGATTCAACTCTTGCTGGTACTCATCTGCATATTTCAGGTGCTGTTCGTAAGTAGCAGCGAAATTGTGGTAACCACTGAAGTCTGCTTTGGCGCAGCAAAACAAATAGTCTGTTTTGGGTGCATTCAATGTGGCGTCAATGGTTACGATGGATGGTGTACAAATGGGTCCCGGTGGTAATCCAATGTTGCGGTAAGTATTGTAAGGTGATTGCACATTCAGGTGTTTTTCCAGAATACGTTTGATGGAAAAATCATTGAGGGCAAATTTGATCGTGGGGTCTGCACCCATCTCCATACCAATGCGTAAGCGATTGAGATAAACACTGGCAATATTGCCCTTCTCATCATCGCGGATAGTTTCTTCTTCTACAATAGAAGCAAGTGTATAGACTTGCTCAGGGGTATAACCAAGCTTTTCAGCTTTTTCCTTTCTGTTATTGCTCGCCCAGAACTGTTCTTTTTCAGCGGCCAGTTTTTTGAAGATATTGTTGAGTGGTGTATTCCAGTAAAAACTGTAAGTATTGGGTATGACGAGTGTCATGGCTGTATTGGTATCAACGCCAAATGCTTTCAGTGAATCATTGCTTTGTAGAAATTGCATCACTTGGGCTGAATCAGCTTTAAAATTTTTACCAATCAGTCTCGCCAGATCCATTTTGGTGCGCAACTTGGTTACGATGAGCTTGGTCTCTGCTTGTTTGTTGTTGCGTAGTTGACGGATAATGCTGAGGATGTTTTGTCCCTGTTTCAATTCAAACTTACCGGGCTTGAGGTGTTCGTCTACACCAAGGATTCCGCCCGTAAGGCTGAGCACCCAGCGAAAGCGCACGAGGTCCTGCATTTTGCGCACGGCTGCAGCAGTATTGTTCTCTCCAGCTTCCAGGATGAAAGCTGCTTTCGGTGTATCAAACTTGGTGGCTGGCACAAAGAGTATCGCGATTAACACTACAGCAACCAATCCGGTAAGCAACAGGACTTTTTTCATGAGATCAAAATAAAACAAAAACCCCGTCTTGCGGACGGGGCTTTCAGAAACTTTTATCGTCGGTTATTTCTTAACGCTGTCTGCAGGTTTAGCCGGTGTGGTCATCGGTACTGTATTTGCAGGTGCTGCGGCAGGAGCGTTGGTATTCACTTTTTCCAATAGGTTGTCTTCAGTAGATACGGTAGCTGTGCCTTTCAGCAATACGCTGCTGAATAAAGCAAGCAGGGCAATGATACCGGCAAACAACCAAGTACCTTTTTCCAGAACATCTGTTGTTTGCTTCACACCCATGAACTGGTTGCTGATGCCGCCCACATTACCTGCCAGTCCACCACCTTTGGGGTTTTGAACCAGGATCACAAAACCAAGCGCAGCTGCAGCCACCACCGTCAATATCAAAAAAAGAATCGCCATTGTTAAATGCCTTTAAGTTGTTGAATTTTGGCCGCAAAGTAAGCGGATTTCTCAGGATATAAAAAACTAAGTTTTATGTAGATCTGGATGGCTTTTTCAGGTTGTCCTTGCTTTTCCAGTACTTCTGCCATTGCTTCAGTGAGTACTTCCTTAGCCTCATTGGAATGCTGGGCAATGGTTTGCACCTTAGACTCCTGTGCAGGATCTGTACCCAAATCTGTTGGGCTTGGGCTCACTTTACGCATATACTTCAGCCAATCTGTGAATTTTCGTAGCTGAACCGTGAGCTTGTCCTGTGGAATCTTGGTCAAATCTATTTTAATGCCCTGTGAGGCGAAATAGTCTACTGTATGGAAGGGTTCTGTGCTAATGGGCAGCACATCTTCTTCAGTAACTGGCTTGTTGAACTCGGCTACCTGGCCTGCAAGAATGGATTTGATTTTTTCCTTCGCAGACTCTTCTGCATCAACTGTCAGTGCTGCAGGGAAGGGGATTTCCTCTTTGAAGCTGTTTTCAGTGAATCTGGGTGCTTCATAACTGGGTAAATCAGCAATATTATTGGCCTTAGCAGTATCCGTAGTTTGAAAACGTTGATCCAGCAGCTGTTTTACATCTTCAATGGTTGGAATAACCATGCCCCCTTGATCAGGTACTACCGAAGGAGCTGGTGCTGCAGGTGTTTCTTCTTCAAAACTGGGGTAAGGGTCAAAAACAGGCACTTCCTCGTGAATGGATATTTTTGTAATTGACGTAGTAGATGTTTCAACCTGTGGGGTGTGTTCAGGTGCCTGCCAGGAATTATCTGGCTCAGGCGCATTTGCTACTATGGTTTCCTGGACAGGAGCCGCGATAGATGGCTCTGGAACAGGCATGTGGAAAACAGGCGCAACGGGTGTATCATTACTGGGTTCAATAATTGCTGTCTGACTGGTTGCCGGCATGAAAGCAGCAGTATTGAGTACTTCATCAATAGCATCTTTGGCTGGTGACTGACTATTCAGTAGATATTGCAGCCAAGAAGTATTGGGGAAATACAGCGCCAATTGATGCAACTTGTTGAAATAGGATGGGTCGTTGGTCTCCTTGAGTTTTTTGGTCAACATCAATTGAGCCGGACTGAAGTAGGGATGCTCTTTTACCAGCTGTTCCAATTCGGATAATGCTGATGAATCAACATCAGTCTTACCGGTTAAATGAAACAGGGTTTTTTGAAAGAGGGCATTCATGCGCTTAAAAGTACAACTTGCTTACCAGTTTGAGAATATCCTGTTGAAAATTTCGTCAGTGGTGTTTCTTACCACTTCTTCCAGCAATTGGGCTTCGGCCTGCTGCAGTGATAAAGACGCTGCAAAATCGAAGTTGCGGGTGATATCAAATTCTTCCGATTTATTTTCTAAAGTTTTGCGTAGTGTGATGTGCACACTTACAGATAAACGGTTGGTTGCCGCCTGTGTGCTGGTAATACTGGTAGTGCTCACCGAATAGTCGGATACATACCCGCTGATTTGATAATGGGCATCATCATTATTGGTTCTCGTAAGCTTGGTTTGGTTGGCAATCTTCTGTTGAAGTTTGTCTGTTAGTCTTGGACTCAACTGCGGGTTGATGTACCGGGCTCTGTTTTCAATGAAACCAATCTTGATGGTCTTTACATCTGGCGGAATACTCACATCCTTGAAAGAATAGATCTTACAGGCGCTGAGTAAAATCAGCAGGCTGCCCAACCACCATATCTTTTTGTATCGCTGCATGTGTCTCTTTGCTTAGTTGAAACTATTCTTCAATATTGTATTCTTTCAGTTTTCTGTACAAGGTGCGTTCACTAATGCCCAGATCCAGTGCGGCATCTCTGCGTTTGCCCTTATGCTTTTTCAGTGCTTTCTCAATCAGTTCCTTTTCCTTGTCCATAATATTCAGTGATTCTTCTACTTCTTCGTGGTGCTGAATATCGTGTTCATGCAATAAAACAGGTTGTTGACCAGTAGGTACAATCTGCGGTGTTGCATAGACAGGGGCAGGGGCTGGTGTATGGGTGCTGAAATCTGTTCCAGCAGGAAAATCATGTAGTAAAGACTCTTGCGTAAACTGCGCTGCTGCTCCGGCTAAAGAAGGATTTTGTAAAATTTCTACAAACATTTTCTTGAGCTCGGTTACATCCTTCTTCATGTCGAAGAACAGCTTGTAGAGAATCTCTCGCTCATTAGCAAACTCGCCTGTGCTGCCATTTTGGTGTGGGGCCAGCATCGGTAATCTGTTCATGGTTTTCTCCGGCAGAAAGCGGCGCAAATCAACTGCACTGATGGTTTCCTTATTACTCAGCACTGAGATTTGTTCAGCAATATTTTTCAACTCACGCACATTGCCCGGCCAGAGATGCTCCACCAGCAATTGGCGTGCAGACTCGTCCAGATAAATTGGTGAAGTTTTATAGCGCTCAGAAAAATCAATGACGAATTTTCTAAAGAGTAGGGGAATATCTTCTTTTCTATCGCGCAATGCTGGCACACGAATGGGCACTGTGCTGAGGCGATAATACAAGTCTTGTCTGAACTTACCGGTTTGCGTAAAATCCAGCAGTTCGCGGTTGGTTGCTGCAATTACGCGTACATCGGTCTTCTGCACTTTAGAAGAACCTACGCGGATGAATTCACCTGTTTCGAGTACACGCAACAAACGTGCTTGCGTACCCAGTGGCATTTCACCAATTTCATCCAGAAAAATGGTACCGCCATTCACGGTTTCGAAATAACCTTTTCGGCTATCCACAGCGCCTGTGAATGCACCTTTTTCGTGACCGAATAATTCAGAGTCGATGGTGCCTTCCGGAATAGCGCCACAGTTAACGGCAATAAATGGGTTGTGCTTGCGCGAAGAGAGGGCATGGATGATTTGCGAAAACACTTCCTTACCAACACCGCTTTCACCCACGATCAATACCGTAAGATCCGTTGCTGCTACCTGCACCGCTGTATCCAGTGCATGGTTAAGAGCCGGTGCATTACCGATGATGCCAAACCTGTTTTTAATTGATTGCAAATCCATGTTTACCTCCTTTGCTTACTTCACTTTGCTTATGCTGTTGTGATCTTGCCCAATAAAGTTGCCTGTGTGCAGTCAGTTACTTTCACCCAAGCATAATCGCCCGGTTGTAAATTGTATGTTTCCTTAGGGAACACAATGACTTTGTTCTGGCTATTACGGCCCATCCAATCCTGCTCACTTTTTTTGCTATTGCCTTCAATCAACACTTTGAATGTTTTACCAAGGTCTTTTTGATTGCTGGCCAGCGATAATTTGTTTTGTACTTCTACAATTTCCTGCAGTCTGCGTTTCTTCACTGCTTCAGGTACATCATCTGCATAGCGCTTAGCAGCCAATGTGCCGGGACGTTCGCTGTAGAAGAACATATAACTCATATCATACTTACTGTATTCCATGATGCTAATGGTGTCCTGATGTTCTTCTTCCGTTTCTGAACAGAAGCCGGCAATAATATCAGCGCTGATACCACAATCAGGCATGATCTCCCGGATGCGATCCACTTTGGCCATATACCATTCGCGGGTATAGGTTCTGTTCATCAATTGCAAGACACGTGTATTGCCACTTTGCACAGGCAGGTGAATGTATTTGCAGATATTCTCGTGCTTAGCCATGGTATGCAGTACTTCATCCGTAATATCCTTAGGATGTGAAGTACTGAAACGAACACGGAGATCTGGGCTTACCAATGCAACCAATTCCAGCAGTCGGGCAAATGTGACTGTTTCATTGTTGGCTTCATCCACCCAATAATAGCTATCTACGTTTTGTCCTAATAAAGTCACTTCTTTAAAGCCTCGTGCATACAAGTCCTTCGCTTCTGCAAGAATAGAATGTGCATCGCGGCTGCGTTCGCGGCCACGTGTAAAGGGTACCACGCAGAAACTGCACATATTGTTGCAGCCACGCATGATGGAGATAAATGCAGTAATGCCATTGCTATCCAGACGAACAGGGGAGATGTCTGCATAAGTCTCTTCACGGCTCAGTAATACGTTCACAGCTTTTTGTCCGGTTTCAGCCTCTTCAATCAATCCGGGCAGGGTGCGGTATGCATCAGGGCCTACAACGATATCAACGAGTTTCTCTTCTTCCAGCAATTTGCTCTTCAGACGCTCTGCCATGCAGCCCAATACGCCGATCAGCATACCCGGGCGGCTCTCTTTCACTTTCCGGAACTCAGTCAAGCGTTTTCTGACAGTTTGTTCGGCTTTTTCGCGGATAGAGCAGGTGTTTAAAAGTACCAGATCCGCTTCAGCGAAATTCCGCGTAGCGCCAAAACCTTCCTCATTCAGAATGGAAGCCACAATCTCGCTGTCGCTGAAATTCATCTGACAGCCATAACTCTCTATGTAAAAACGCTTTTTGAAAGGGCGCGCATCACTGCTTTCAGGTGCATACGCTTCACCTTGACGCAGTTCATCGTGCACTTTAGAAGCGATTTCCAGCATATCCATTGGTTCAAAAATTAGCTTGCAAAAATACAGATAAACTACTCATAAATGCCAGTTTGGCAGTATTGATTCTTGGAATAAAACCCTGCGGGTTTTACATTTGTTCAAAACAACCACGATGAAACAAACGCTGCTGGCAGTGGTACTGCTGATAGCAATGCAAACTGTTGAAGCTCAGGATATTGCGGTTTTAAGACTCCGTAAAGAAACAGACAGGTCAATTAAGAAAGATGCCGATACCACAACCTGGCGTTGGAAAAAGGGGGGCGTTTTCAGTAGTTCTCTGGCTCAGGGTTCACTTAGTAACTGGGCTGCGGGTGGTGATAATTTTTCGCTGGCCGCGAATCTTTACCTCAACTATTTCACATTTTTCAAGCACGAAAGGCATACCTGGGATAATAACCTGGACGTAAACCTTGGTTTTGTACAAACAACCAGTCTTGGCGGTAGAAAGAATGACGACCGTTTCGATTTCCTTTCCAAGTACGGTTATAAAGTAGATACAACCGGGAAATGGTATTTAACCGGACTGTTCAATTTCCGTTCTCAGTTTTTTGATGGTTATACCTTCAGCAACAATATTCCCAATTTTACTTCTTCATTATTGGCTCCGGCTTATGTGCTCTTCTCCGTGGGTTTTGATTACAAACGCAGCACTAAGTTCTCTTTATTCCTTTCGCCTATCACTTCTCGTTGGGTGATTGTGGCCAATAGCAGACTCAACAAGCTTGGTTTGTACGGGGTACCTGCCGGAAAGAGTTCTGTGAGTGAGCTGGGTGCTTTTGCATCGGCCAACTACAATAACACGATTGCAAAGAACATTGTGTATAAAGCGAGGCTCGACTTGTTCTCTAACTATCAGAACAATCCGCAGAACATAGATATCTTCATGACCAACGTGCTTTCTTTCAAGATCAATAAGTTGTTGTCGGCAACCTATAATCTCGACCTCATCTATGATGATGATGTAAGATTGTTTGGTCCGCAGAAAAAATCTCCGGGTCTGCAGGTGAAAAGCTTACTGGGTATTGGTTTCCTGATTCAGATTCCGCCTAAAGTCATTCGCTAAGCTGGTTATTTGCTAACCACTTTCAGTGTGTGCTTGATTTTATTGGCCTTATAAGTAAGGTCCTGATACTCCTTGCTGATAATCGTCACATGCCCCATTTTTCTACCGGGTTTGGTTTGTGCTTTGCCATAGAGGTGTACGAATACATTATCCATACGCAACACTTCATCTAATCCATCGTATGCAGCTGTTCCATCATAACCTGGTGCGCCTAAGAGATTGACGATAGCAGCAGGTAGAATAGGCGCTGTATTGCCTAATGGATAACCCAGCATGATGCGCCAAAGCATATCGTACTGGCTGCTGTAATTGGCTTCAATGGTATGGTGGCCGCTGTTGTGTACACGAGGAGCAGTTTCGTTTACCAGCACTTCGCCGTTTTTATCAACGAATAGTTCAATGGCGAATAAGCCGGGACTTTGTAATGATTTGGCTACTTTGATGGCAATGGCTTCCGTCTTCCACAAAGTTTTTTCATCTAGTTTGGCAGGACTCACCTGATAATCCAATAAATTAAGGACAGGGTCAAATACCATTTCAGCAGGAGGGAAGATGGCGGTTTCGCCGGCATCATTCACGGCAACGATGATGGCGATTTCTTTAGCGATATTCACCATTTTCTCTAGCACAGCCGGTGCGTCGAAGCCGAGATTGATTTCACTTTCTGCCTTTACTACTTGAACGCCTTTACCATCATAGCCACCTTCGGCCAGTTTGTGTACAGCAGGTAGAAATGCTGACTGGGCTTGTAATTCGTTCAGGTTATTGGTAACTACAAAAGCCGGGCTTGGAATTTCATGCCGGGCATAGAATTCCTTTTGGCGAATCTTGTTTTTGATGGTTTTGATTGCGGATGGTTTGGGATATACTTTCACGCCTTCTTGCTCTAGCTTTTCCAATGCATCCACATTCACCGATTCAATTTCAATAGTGATGGCGTCTAAGTTTTTACCAAACTGGTATACCGTATCGAAATCGCGGATATCACCTTTTACAAAGTGGTGGCAGAGGTGTGCAGCCGGACAATTGGCATCGTTCTCCAGTACAAAAGTCTCCACTGTATAATTGGCTGCAGCTTGCAATAACATCCGGCCCAATTGGCCGCCACCCAGGATTCCGATTTTCATAGCTGCGAAGATAGTATCCACAACGGAGCTGCGGACTTGGAAGAACAAGCAATTTGGCTATTTTTGTTCCACATGCTGCCAGATTACGCACATAAGCATTTTACAGACAAGCGCGGTTGCTACTGCCTGCTCATGGAAGCATTGGCCATGGATAAACTTGCCTGATCAATACTTGATCACCCTCGCTAGGCTTACTCATCATTTACATAAACACAAATCAATTGTATGGATACGATGCTTGCATCAACACCTGCCCCTGCTGCTACGCAGGATTTTCTGCCACTAGAAGGCACGGATTATGTAGAGTTCTATGTTGGCAATGCCAAACAAGCTGCCCATTTCTATAAAACCGCTTTTGGCTTTCAGAGTCTGGCTTATGCCGGTCCGGAAACAGGCATGAAAGACAAAGTGAGCTATGTGGTTCGTCAGAACAAACTCACTTTCATGTTCACCACACCGCTGCGTGCCGGTAATCCAATCGCTGATCATATCTATAAGCATGGTGATGGGGTGAAAGTGCTGGCACTTCGTGTGCCCGATGCAAAAGACGCTTGGCATCAGACCACTAGCAGAGGTGCTAAGAGTTATCAGGAACCAATTGTGTTGGAAGATGCAGGTGGAAAGGCAGTAATTAGTGGTATTCATACTTATGGAGATACCGTACACCTGTTTATAGAGCGTAAAGATTATAGCGGTGTGTTTTTGCCCGGCTTCCGCGCGTGGAATACGCCTTATTACAATCCTGAGCAAACGGGTTTATTGTATGTAGATCATTGCGTTGGTAATGTTGGTTGGAATCAGATGAACAAGTGGGTGAAATTTTATGAAGATGTAATGGGTTTCAGAAACATTCTCTCTTTTGACGATAACGATATTTCTACAGAATACTCAGCATTGATGAGTAAGGTGATGAGTAATGGCAACGGATTCGTAAAGTTTCCCATCAACGAACCAGCTGAAGGCAAGAAAAAATCGCAGGTAGAAGAGTATTTAGAGTTTTATGATGGCGAAGGCTGTCAGCACGTGGCCTTGGCTACTCATGATATCGTATCAACAGTAACTGCGCTGCGCAGCAGAGGTGTGGAGTTTTTACAAGTACCCACTACTTATTATGATGATTTGTTGGATAGAGTAGGCCATATTGATGAAGACCTGGCGCCACTGCGTGAATTGGGTATTCTGGTAGATCGTGATGATGAAGGTTATCTCTTACAAATCTTTACCAAGCCAGTTGAGGACAGACCAACTTTGTTCTTTGAAATCATCCAGCGTAAAGGAGCCAAGAGTTTTGGTAAGGGTAATTTCAAAGCCTTGTTTGAAGCGATTGAACGTGAACAGGAGCTGAGGGGGAATTTGTAAGTGAATTGATTGATCAAAGAGATATTCATGAAGCGCTATTTGTTTTTCTTGTCACTTCTATGCCTATCAATTGTGTCTAACGCGCAATCAAACGCTGGTTTTGCAGCGGGAGATGCTGAGCTGAGCAAGCTGATTGAAAGGGGAATCATGAAGTTCATGCATGATGATACGCTTCATTACTCTTTTTTTACAACAGCATTTTTGGAATTTGATCAAGCAGGCAATTTGGATACCGTTCAGTTTATGAACGATCAACCAACTTGGTTTAATCAGCAATTGGGTAAATTTTTAATGCAAACTAAATCCATGTGGCGTAGTGAAAATGCTAAAGATCAGTTGGTGATAATACCTGTTGAGGTCAGAAAAATGGATAAAAACGATGCATATATTCCTGCAATCAATCAACAAGCGTTTTCCAAAGAATTCTTATCTCTTTTTCGCAGTAAAGTTTCATTTAAAGCTACTTTTTTGAGACCCATTGTGATTACTTCTTATGCGCGTGTGACATGATACATCAGCCTTCAGGCTTGCTAAAAGCGTTATAAATAAAGCAGTTTCATGGAAGTGTTTTGGTATTTTTAATCCATGAAGCTGCTTTTTTATTTGGGTATTTGTTGCATGTGTTTTGTTGCAGAAGCTGATGCACAATCAGGCTTTGTGTCTATGCAGAAACAATACCCCCGTGTGGCAGCAGCATTCCGCCACAAAGAAGATTCCTTGAAAATGCATGCTAAGGCCAATGGTTTTGTATGGCCATTGAAGCAAGTCTATTTCCGTGCATTTAAGGCGGAGGGTAAACTAGAAGTTTGGGCGCGAGATTTTGTACTGGATAGTTTCCGCTTATTTAAAACTTATGCCATCTGTGCCATGAGCGGTACCCTTGGGCCTAAGCGTATATCAGGCGATTTTCAGGTGCCGGAAGGTTTTTATAGCATTAATGAATTTAATCCTCAGTCAACCTACCATTTATCATTGGGTTTGAACTATCCCAATTCGTCAGACAAGGTATTATCCGATAAGCAACAACCCGGTAACGATATTTACATTCATGGTGCTTGTGTAACCATTGGTTGTCTGCCTTTGCAGAACGATCCGGTAGAAGAAGTATATGTCTTGGCGGTTTTGGCAAAGGGAGCTGGGCAGGATTTTATTCCCGTCCATATCTTCCCAGTGCGTTTTGGGAAAACTGAACGCCAGCTCTGGTTAGAAACTACCATCAAAGACAAGCCCGGCTATAGTAAGCTGGTGAGCAGTATGGAAAAAGCCTATCACTTGTTTGAGCAAAAGCATCGTTTGCCCGTGGTGGCTGTAAATAAGCAGGGAGATTATTTGATTTTCTAGGCGAAGCAGCCTATTTTCCCATCCGGTTTAGCTGCTGCACCACCTGTTTGCAGGCAAAATTGGCCCAATGAAAGGAATACCTCGACTTTCCAGATCAAATATTACTCTGATCACCGTGTGTTTGCTGGTGATTGTGGCCATTCTTTTCAGCAATATTGTTACCGTTCGGAATTTGTCAACCTTAGGCGATAACGTTGATTTATTAGCACAGGAAAGTGTGAGTCTTACTTTACTAAGGGATGCCAATGATGAGTTATCACTTGCCGACAATAAATACATGATCTATCAGGCTTCCAATGAACGTGGATTTTTGGAGCAGTATGATGGACACATGATGAAGATGTCGCAATACCTAGATGAATTACAGGTAGGTGAAGACAGTGCCTTGGTAACCAATATTCGTGCTCAGTTAAACAAGAAACTTGCACTAGGTAGAAGGGTGGATGTGTTGAATCGGATTAGCAACAATACTTCAGCAGCAAGTCAGGAAAGCATACTTGGAGAATTGTCGTTTGAAGATTTGCAGCAGATCAGAAAAGATCTCTTGTTGGCAGATACCACAAACGCTTTTTCAGATACCGCAACTGTTCGTCAGATGCAGTCAGATGTATTGGGATTTGCTGCTAAGCGCCCCCAGGTATTACAAACTTTTCTGCAGGAGCAACAAAGGCTTTTCGCAGATGGATCGCTGACACTTTTGTATGCCTTGAATGATGCGCGTAAAACCATTCGGGAGAGAGAGGCGCAAACAAGACAGGAAGAAAATCAACGTGGTATTGTTAGCATTATACAGGCAAAGAAAAACATTGAGCTGCTTTCCTATGGCTCTCTTGGTGTGATACTGATTATTATCATAGTATTGGGTTATAATATCTTCAAGATGGTCTATTATGAGAAAGACATTCTTGAAGCAAGAGAAGAAGCAGAAAGGCTGGCCAGAACGCGCACTCGTTTTCTCAGTAATATGAGTCATGAGATACGCTCACCGCTTACATCAATTGTAGGCTTTGCTGAGTTGATTGAAAAGCAGGAAGCTGACCCAGAGAAGAAAAAATTTGCACAAGCGATTACTGCGTCTTCAGATCACTTACTCTCGATTGTGAATGATATTCTCGATTTCTCCAAATTGGATGCTGGCAAAATGCAGTTGACCAGGGAGGCGTTCTCGCTGAAAAAAATCATCGGCGAAGTGGTGTTTGCTTTCTCCATGTCTGCAACCAATAAAGGTATTCAACTGATTAGCCGATTAGAGATTGATGAAGAGCTTATGGTAATTGGGGATGCTTACCGACTCAAGCAAATCTTATTCAACTTGGTAAGCAATGCAGTGAAGTTCACCGAAAAAGGTACAGTAGAATTAGTGGCTTCTTTGCCTATTCGCAATGCTAAGGATTTGGAATTGCAGATATCAGTCAGAGATACAGGTATCGGAATTCCGGCAGACCAGATTGGTATGGTTTTCGAAGAATTTGCCCAGGCAAGCAATAGTGGTAAGGAAGGTAGAAGAGCTGTGCAAGGAACTGGTCTTGGATTACCTATTTGTAAAATGCTTGTAGAATTACAGGGTGGGGAAATGAAAGTGGAGAGTACCGTTGGTAAAGGTTCTTTATTCAGTTTTATTATTCCATATCAGATTGCGTTTGCGCCTTCGCTGGAGAGACAATCCCAAGAAGTGCAACAGGTTTTCCTTGGTAGAAAAGCAATGATTGTAGAAGACAACGAAATGAATGTGATGTTGCTAACCATGCTTTTAAGAAAAGCAGCCATGATTTTTGATGTGGCGAAAGATGGCGAGGAAGCTTTGCGTTTGTTTGAAAGCAATCACTACGATATTGTATTGGCTGATATCAATGTGCCCAAGCTAACGGGCGATCAATTGGCCATGCGTATTCGTCAATATGGCAACAAAGCCAAATCTAATGTGCCTGTTATTGCTATGACTGCTTCCATCTTTAAAGATGATGTTGAAGCGTACAAAGCAGCCGGTATCAATGATATTCTGGTAAAGCCATTTAAGCAGGAAGAGTTAAATAGTATGCTGGCCAAATACCTGAATCAATCATTCATGGTATAATACCTGTACAGTTTCCGTTGTCTGTTGTTGCAACACAATTTTTTTGCCTGCTGTCATTTTCTGCAGTAAGTCAACTGTGTAATGACGAATCGTTAAAAGTGTTAGTCCCTTTTCAATCTGCACATCAAATAGGGTAGCTGCTTTGGCAGCAAGTTGATCCAGTTTCTCAGTACGATTATCTACACAAAGCTGAACACTGATGGCGCCGGTCTGTATCAGGTTGGGTTTGAATCTGGTTTCATTAAAAATGGTGTAGAGATCACCCAAAGGCTTTTCACCAACAAAAGAGAAATCCTGACTATGCAGGTGCATCAATACCTGATCTTTTTTCACCACAATAACAGGGGGTAATTGTTTTACTTTTTTACCGGTAATAGCTGTGCCGGGTAAACTGGTATCCAGAAAACATTTCACATAGAGCGGAATGTTTTTGTTCTGCAAAGGCTTGATGGTCTTTGGGTGAATCACCTGCGCACCATAATAGGCCATTTCAATGACTTCTTCAAAACTCAGCTCGCTGATGTATTGTGCTTCCGGAAATTGGCGTGGGTCTGCGTTCATCACACCTTCCACATCCTTCCAAATTGTTAGTCCGCTCGCATCCAACACATTGGCAACTATGGCTGCGGTAAAATCGCTGCCTTCTCTGCCGAGGGTTGTGCTTTCATTTTCATCTGTACTACCAATAAAGCCCTGTACAATACAGCATTTTGTTGCAGAAAGTGCTTCGTGAATGGCTTTGTGAATTCTGGGCCCTGAGAAATCCCAGTCCACATTGGCATCACGGAAATTATCATCGGTGCGCAAGAGATCGCGGATATCTAACCATGTATTGGATAACCCTTTTTCATTGAGGAAATAGCTGATGATACAGGTGCTGAGCAATTCACCTATACATACCAGCTGATCATAGTAATAATCGTAATTCCTTACCGGCTTATCATGCAGTAACCATTCAGCTTCGGTAAAAAAATCATTCAATTGGTCGTGGCAAGCATTGTAATGGGTAACCAGCAGGTATTTGGCGGTAGTGAGGTGCTGTTGCTTCACCACATGAAACAGTTGAATTGCTTCTTCTTGGTTGCCGGCATAGAATGCTTCCGCCACTTTTTCCAGTGCGTTGGTGGTTTTGCCCATGGCAGAAATGATCAGCACCAACTGATCATCCCGATACTGTTCCAGAATCCTGGCCAGTTGTTGAATCCTATCTATACTATTAACGCTAGCGCCTCCAAACTTGAATACCTTGATCATAGTCCCTGCTTTACCATCTGAATCCATCAAAGATAGTTCAGGCATGGCTGTTTGAGCCATGATTTTTGCCCATTTTACCGAGGCTTGGGTATAAATCCGTCCTATCTTTACCAGTAAACGATAACCCATATGATGATTAACAGAAAGGTCTTAACGCTGGATGAGTTTACCCTGCAGCAGTTACGGAATTTTCCTACTGCAACCGGTGAGCTCAGCAGTCTGTTGAGGGATATTGGTCTTGCTGCCAAGCGTGTGAATGTGGAAGTGAATAAAGCTGGTTTAGTGGATATCCTGGGCGATGCAGGTCATACCAATGTACAGGGAGAAGATGTGAAAAAGCTGGATGTATATGCCAATAGTCAGTTGGTAGGTGTTTTGCGACATGGTATCAGTTGCGCAGGTATTGGCAGCGAGGAAATGGATGAAATTGAAATCTTCGATGATGAAGTGAGTAATAACAGCAAATACGTTTGCTTATTCGACCCTTTGGATGGCTCTGCGAATATTGATGTGAATGTTTCCATTGGTACTATCTTCAGCATCTATCGTCGCGTAAGCGAAATTGGTAAGCCTTGTACCAAAGAAGATTTTCTGCAGCCCGGCAATAAGCAGGTTGCAGCAGGCTACGTAATCTATGGTAGCAGTACCATGTTTGTATATGCAACACGCCGCGGCGTGAATGGCTTTACGCTTGATCCTTCTATCGGCGAGTTCAGCCTGAGTCATCCGGATATTCAATGTCCGCCCTCAGGTAGAATTTACTCTGTCAACCACGGTAATTTCTTCCAGTACAGCAAAGGCGTACAGCAATACATTACTACATGCCAGAAAAAGAATAAGACCAATGGTGGACCATACACACAGCGTTATATCGGTAGTATGGTGGCAGATGTGCATCGTAACCTGATCAAGGGTGGCATCTTCATGTATCCCGGCATGACGGATAAGCCCGGTGGCAAACTTCGTTTGTTATATGAGTGTAATCCTTTTGCATTCATTATTGAAAGGGCAGGAGGTGTTGCTACGAACGGCCAACAAAGAATCCTGGATATACAACCTACTGAATTGCATCAGCGCTCGCCCTTCTTTGTGGGTAGCAAGCTGATGATGGATGAACTCGAACAACACTTAAAAGAATATGATGCGTAAATTTTTGATTGGCTTGTTTTGTCTCTCTGCTGTGTATGCTTCTCAGGCACAAACGCCTGTATTGGATGCGCAGATGTATTACCACAATCCATCGGGACTGGGCTTTATTCCAACATTAGCAAGACCGGCACTGGTGTATCAGGGCAGATTGTATTCTGGTAATCGGCAACTTTCTGCACTGGTGAATCAACTCAATCAGCCGGAAGTAACCATGCATTTTCAACAGTACAAGCGTAACAAAACTGGAGCTATCGCATTAAATGTAGTTGGAACGCTTGCTGCACTGAGCTCAATTATCATCTGGAATAATGAAAACAATAGTGCACGTTGGTGGTTGTTGGGTGGTGGTATCGTCTGTAGCGGTACAGGTGGTGTGTTGAATGGTATTGCCTCGCAACACTTGCGCGCTGCAGCAACCAGTTTTGCTGCTGCCAAGCAGCCTGGTAATGCATCAAATACAAAATTTAGTCTGCGTATTCCTCTTGGAAAATAAATAAGTATGAGCGAGACCATCATTTCAGTACAAGATTTGCATAAGTCCTACGGCGATTTTAAAGCAGTAAAGGGCATCAGCTTTGATGTGTATGAAGGAGAGATTTTTGGCTTGTTGGGGCCCAATGGTGCAGGTAAATCCACAACATTGGAAATCATCGAAACCCTACGTGAGAAATCAGCCGGTAAGGTTCTTGTGGATGGTTTTGATCTGGATAAACAGCCCAATGAAATCAAAAAAATCATTGGTGTGCAGTTGCAGACATCGGGTTATTATCCTGGGTTGAATTTAACTGAGTTGTTGGAATTGTTTGCAGGTCTGTATAACCAAACCATTGATCCGCTCACTTTGTTGGATAGTGTGAACTTGCGCGACAAAGCAAAAGCCAAGTACAAAGAATTGAGTGGCGGACAAAAGCAACGTTTCTCCATCGCCACAACGCTGATCAATCAGCCCAAGATTATTTTTCTTGATGAGCCTACAACAGGTTTGGATCCGCAAGCGCGTAGAAACTTGTGGGATTTGATTCGTGATATCCGCTCAAAAGGAACTACGGTGATCATCACCACACATTATATGGATGAAGCAGAAGTGTTGTGTGATCGGGTGGCCATCATTGATAGCGGTAAAATTATTGCCATTAACACACCGGATCAACTTATTGATGAATTGGTAGCCACCGGTTTTGAAAGACCTAAAGAAGTAAAGCAAGCCAATTTGGAAGATGTATTCATTCATTTAACCGGCCACGCATTGCGTGATGCTTAAAATATACAGATGTCAACAGACCCACGTTATCCCATTGGCGAATATGTACCACAGCCTTTTTCCCAAAAGCAATTGCAGGAATGGTTGTTGGACATCAAGTTCCTGCCGCAAGCATTGGAAATGGCAATCCAGAATTTAGATGAAGCGCAATTAGATACGCCGTATCGTGAAGGTGGCTGGACACTGAAGCAAGTGGTGCACCATGTTGCAGACAGCCATATGAATGCGTATACACGTTTCAAGCTGGGTTTAACTGAAGAGCAGCCCACCATCAAGCCTTATGATGAAAATGCTTGGACAAGTTTAGCAGATGTGGCTGTTCTACCCGTAAATGTTTCGCTTACTTTATTGCATGCCCTGCATTTGCGGTGGTATGAAGCCATTAAAGATTTAAAGGAATCTGTTTGGCTGAATCGCACGGTCATTCATCCGCAGCATGGCAAAGTGTTTACGCTCTGGCATTTACTCGGTATGTATGCTTGGCATGGCAAACACCATACTGCACACATTACTTCACTGAGAGAACAAAAAGGCTGGTAAGATGCGTGAGTTACGTTGGACAACCCTTGCATCGAAACAACTACTGAAAGACAAGTGGACGGATGTGCGTGCAGATACCTGCCAGACAGCAGATGGTAAAATCATTGAGCCGTTTTATGTCTATGGTTTCCCTGATTATGCAACTGCTGTGGCAATTACCAAGGATGGTAAAGTGATTTTAGAGCGCATGTATCGTCATGGTTTGGGCGTAATCTCCACAGAACTGCCGGGCGGTTGTGTAGATGCAACCGATGCAAGCTTGGAAGATGCGATGGCGAGAGAGCTATTAGAAGAAACCGGTTATCGTTTTGATAAGATTGAATACTTGGGTGCGATTTCTCCTAACCCAACCACCAATACCAATTTGATGCGCATGTTTCTCGCAACGGGTGGTGAATATGATTCAAGTGCTGCAAGAGATACGGAAGAAGATGTGGAAGTATTTCTGGTAGAGTGGGATGAGTTTATTGATTTATTCAAAAAGCAGGGATTTATACAATCGATGCAGACCTGCACCATTTTATATGCCCTTATGCATATGGGCAAGCTAAACATTCAGTAATGGAACAGTCCTGGCGAATTTTATCTTCTGATATTACTTTTCATCGTAAGTGGATGCAGGTTAGGGAAGAGGCCTGCGAATTGCCGGATGGTAGAATTTTATCACCTTACATTATACTGGATATCCCCAGCTTTTGTAATGTGCTGATTGTAACAGAAGAAGAGCAGGTGGTATTGGTGAAACAATATCGCCATGCGGCTGGCATTGTATCCATTGAATTGCCCGGTGGTATGATTGATCCCGGAGAAGCGCCGATGGATGCAGTGAAGCGCGAGATGCGGGAAGAGACAGGTTATGTAAGTGAGGATGTGGAGTTGTTGTTTCAAGTGTATCCCAATCCGCCTTTGGAAAGCAATATGGCCTGGTTCTTTATTGCACGCAACGCCAAGAAAACAGTTGCGCAGAATTTAGATGCATTTGAAGATTTGGAATTGGTGTACTACAGTAAGGAACAGTTTTTAGATTTTCTCTTAGCGCATCAATTCACGCATGGCATACAAGCCGGAGCCATGTTCGCAGCTGCTGTGCGCTTAGGCTGGTTAACGCGCAATAGCTGATCTGTCCACTTCTCCAACCACAAATACACTGCCGCACACCAAGATCAAATCGTTTTCATTAGCTGCTTGTAGCGCTGCTTGTAATGCAGTGTTCACTTCAGCATAAGCTTTTCCGGTCAACCCATTCGCGACAGCTTTTTCCAGTAATTCATTTTCAGGTAGTGCTCTGGGTATTTGTGCTTTGGTAAAATAGTAGTGGGCATGTTTAGGCAATAGCGTAAGTACTTTATCTACATCTTTATCTTTTACCATGCCGGTGATGATATGCAGTTGCTGGTAACTTGTATGGTTAAGCTGACGAATAATTTGTTTAATACCATCTTCATTGTGGCCAACATCCAATACCACCAAAGGCGATTCTTGAATGATATCCCATCGGCCATACAAACCAGTGAGTGATTTTACATTGGCTAATGCTGATTTAATATAGGCATCGCTCAATGGCCAACCATTTTGTTGCAATACATCAGTAGCAGCTAAAACGGTCAATAGGTTTTGTGTTTGATAGATGCCATTCAGGTCAAGCAAATAAGTAGTTGTTGCATCGCCTTTGCTAACCTCCACTGTTAAGTGCTGGTGTTGATATGCTGTATGCGTTATCTGTCGAATGGATTGTGCGAAAATGAGTTGTGCACCTTGCTGCTTTGCCTGTTCTGTGAATACCGCTTCAATACTACCACCGGCTTCACCAATGACCACGGGTGTATTGGGTTTGATGATACCGGCTTTCTCGCCTGCGATGGATTCCAAAGTATTGCCCAGCAGGTTCATATGGTCCCAGCCAATATTGGTGATGATGCTGAGCTCCGGCTGAATGATATTGGTGCTGTCTAATCTTCCGCCAAGGCCAGTTTCAATCACCGCAATATCAACTTGCTGTTCAGCAAACCAACTGAAAGCCATTGCAACAGTGATTTCAAAAAAAGAAGGTTGCAGTTCAGTAATCAGTGGTTGAATTCTTTCAGTGAATCGAACCACAAATTCTTCGCTGCACATCGCACCATTCACTTTTATGCGCTCACGAAAATCTTGCAGATGGGGAGAAGTGTACAAGCCTGTTTTGTAACCGGCAGTTTGTAAGATGGCCGCTAGCATATGACTCGTGGAGCCTTTACCATTGGTGCCGGCTATATGAATGCTTTTGAAATGATGATGCGGATTACCCAATGCTTCGCAGAGCGCTATGGTATTGTGCAGGTCTTTTTTATAAGCCGCAGCACCCAGTCGGCTAAACATGGGCAATTGTGCAAATAAATAGTCAATGGTCTGCTGGTAATTCATGCAGGCTGCAAGATAATCAACCCCGCAGTTTGAAATCGAAAACGATGGTGCCGGTTTGTTCAGGTTCGCTGCCTGGATTCAATTTTAGCTGTCGTGCTTTTCGCAATGCAATAGATCTAATCTGCTGATTGGTGGTGGTGGTGCCACGGGGATTCACCACAGCGCTGGTAACAGCGCCATTGGCATCAACGGTAATGTCTACGGCTACTTTGGCATTCTCATTGAAGTCGTCTTCAAAAGAAGGTAGTCGGGTAATGCGTCTGCCATCCAATCCGCTTCTGATGCGCACGCCGCTATTGCCGCTTCCTCCATTACCCGTATAGCTATCTGAATTAGGATTGCCATTGGGCTTGCCCTGATCACCCGTACCGCCAGCAATGCCTTGGTTGCGCACACCATTGTAGCTGTCGGCATTGTTACCGCCAGTACCCGTAGCACCGGGTGTTTTGAATAAGGCTTTGGGTTTAGCTGCTACGGTGGTAGCTGCAGTGGTAGCTGGTTTGGCACTAGGCTTATTAACTGCAGAATTGTTCAAGACTTTGTTCTCCGGCTTTTTCACGGCTGTATTCACTTCTGGAGATTCCGGATCATCTGTTGGGTCTGCTTCAATCTTGGATTCAGTTGTTGTTGCAGTAGGTGGAGGAGTAGTTGCTTCCGTAGCATCGGGTGCAGGATCGCCGGGAATTTGTGGTGGAATATCACCCAAGCCGGTTTCGCTATTGCCCAGATTCACTTCAATACCTTCTTCTAAGGGCAGGGGCGGCTCAACAGGTATCTGCCACTGCACCAGAAAAAAGAGCAAAAGAATACTTCCGCAGATAACTGTTGTAATCACGGCGGCTTTGGCGTTTTTGCTTCTTTCGTAACTGAGCTGCATGGCTGTTGCGTACATAACAAATCTACAAGGGTTTGGCTGCCACTGCGGCAATGTTGAAAACTTCACAAAGAAAAGACCGATAGACACTTTTTGCAGTAAGGAAAGGTTAATATTCTCCTTTGGCAAAAAGCTTTCACAATGTGTTGATAGGATAGCCCTTGCTGGTCGCCTTACCAGCAAGATATTCTTTTAGCTTTTTATCTGTTGGTCAGGCGACCAACAGCGGCGAAGTGTAGATTACTTGAAGAAGATATCATACCCAAAACGAATTAGGGTGCCGAATACCACCAACAGAAAGAAGATGCGGATGAATTGATTGCCTTTGGCGATGGCTGTTCTTGCACCAAGTATACCGCCCAGCGCATTGCTCACAGCCATAGGAATAGCAATACTCCAGATAATTGAACCTTTTAACACAAACAAAAGAATGGAGCCCAAATTTGTGGCCAGATTCACCAGTTTGGCGTGGGCACTGGCGTGGAGGAAATCATGTCCCAAAACCGCAATAAATGCCAACACCAGAAAACTACCTGCACCCGGACCAATAAACCCATCATAAAAACCAATGATGAGGCTGATGGTAATAGAACGAATCCAGTTTTGTGTTGGTGTGAGCGTTTTGGTCTTTGTTTGTCCGAATTGTTTTCTCGTATAAGTATAAATGGCTACGCCACAAAGCACGATAAAGATGATGGGCTTCATGTACTGATTACTCACCATGCTCAATAACATCGAGCCTGAATGAGCTGCACCAAATGCCACCGCACACATCACAGCAATCTGCATCCAGTATACTTGCACTTTTTTGAGGTATTGCACCACCGCGAAAGCCGTTCCGCTGAAAGAAGGAATTTTCAAAGAACCTATTACCGTAGCAACAGGCAGATTGGGCAGTAAGATTAACGCTGCAGGAGTTTGTATCAAACCGCCACCGCCTACAATGGCATCTACAAAGCCCGCGAGAAAGGCAAATGCACAGAGGAGTAATATCATTTGCCAGTCGATCATGCGCGCTTGACTTTAAAAAAGTTATTGGCAATGAATAAGCCCATCAATACCAGTGCTGCACTTGTTGCATGTAACCAGCTGAATGATTCTTTCAAGAGTATCAATGCTTCAATAGAACTGAAGATGGGGATGAGGTTACCAAACAATGCCGTACGCACAGCACCCAGTCTTTCAATCGCTGCATTCCAGCATAAAAAAGAAATTATGGAAGTGCCCAAACCCAGATAAGCAATCATACCCCAGAGTTTCCAACTGCTGATCACTTTACCACCTTGCTGTAATTCTAATAAACTAAAGGGGAGTAGTAGTAAAGTACCCAAACTGAAAATCGTGAAAAGAAAAACAATCGGTGAAATACCAGCAGGCTTTCTTCGTACCAATAAATTGTAGATAGCAAAGGAAAGTCCTGCTAATAAAATCCATACATCACCAATGGAAAAATGAATATGCAGTAAGTTATACCAACTGGCTTTTGTGATGAGTAAGAGAATACCACTGATGCATAGTAGTACACCCAATATTCTTTGCCACGATAAAGCTTCTTTCAAAAACACAGCAGCCATCAGCATGGCGAAAATAGGCGAGGAAGTAGTGCCAATCAAAGCCATATTGGTAGCAGTGGTATAATGTCCGGCCACATACACAAAAGTGTTGAAGAGTGCAATGCCGGTAAGTGACGTCCAGAAAAAATAGCCGCCATTGCTGCGAATGATGGGCCAAACAGTTTTTGTCTTTTGGATGCTGAAAGGCAGCAGAATCAAAGAGGCTGTTGCCCAGCGAAACAAGGACAGCGTAATCGGTGGTATGTCAGCATAAATGGCTCTTGCAATAATGAAATTGCCGCTCCAGATCAATGTAGCAATCAATGCTAAAAGAATACCTGCTGTTGCTGTTTGTTTCAATTTGACTGCTTAGTGTGCAAAGTCCATTGCGTAATTACCCTTGATGCGTTCCATGGGCGGATTGAAATAACCAAACTTGAGGTTGGGGAATTCTTCCCGAATCAAATCCTGTAGTTGTTTCACGCCCATCATCTCTCCGGTATCACTCACGTTGATCTTACCCAAGTACCAATCCGGATCAATATTGAAATTTCTCCATTGAATCATACTGAGATCGGTTTCTTTGATCAACTTGCGCAGTGCTTCATATTCTTCCACACTATCCGTCATACCCGGGAAAACAAAATAATTAATGCTTGCCCAGCCGCCATAGCTTCTCACTACTTTCAGGCTCTCCACAATGTCTTCAAAGCTGTAGTTGTTTGGGCGATAGTAGGCTTCATAAATATGCTTGCGTGCAGAATTGGTGCTGACGCGAATACTGTTCAATCCTGCTTCACACAATGCTTTCACCCATTCCGGTCTTGAACCATTGGTATTGATATTGATGCTGCCGCGATCCGTATGTTTTCTGATTTCAATAATCGCTTCGCGAATGGTTTCCCACATCAACAGTGGTTCGCCTTCGCAACCTTGTCCAAAGCTGACAATAGGAAATGGTGCAGACATCAAATGCGGCACCGTAAACTCCACAATCTCCTCTGCACTGGGTTTGAAGGTGAGTCGGTCTTGCGTAGAAACAATCTGTTCTTCTTCCGGCTGGAAGGAAATGCAACCAATACAATTGGCATTACAAGCCGGTGAAGTGGGTACGGGACATTCCCAACGTGATAAGGAGAAGTTTCTCGCTGCCGGACAGTTATAGGTCATGCAGCAATTTTCCATCAAGTGTTTCACCAAGCGGTTATGCGGATAAGTCTCTAATAAATTTTGTGTGCCTGATTTGATCTTGGTATCATCATAGCCTGCACATTCCTGACGAATGTCCTGTTCAATGCGCACAGCTGTTACATAGAATTGGTTATCGTACCAGCCTGCAGCGGTATAACAAAACAAAGGCAGGGTGGGTGCATCGGCGTCAGTTTCGTAAGCAGCCAACCAAAGACCGGTGTGTGCTGGTGGAATGAATGCGGCTACAGCCCAGCCCTTATCGCACAAACGCATTTCACCTGTGACTACATCAATACCAATTCCCTTCCTGCCAGGCAATTCATATAAGTTACCTCCATCAGGTAAAACAATCCAATCTTCTTCAGGAATGGGAAAAGCATCCCATCCGGCCCTGCCTTCGGCATAGAGACTGGTGTCTTCGAAAATATTGCCCTGGCCATCTGAGTACAGGAGATATGGGGAATGTGCTAAACTCAAAATCTGTGGTTTAGCTGCAAAAATAACTGAATCGGGCAGAACCTTAGCGAATCGTTAAGGCGGCTTGTTTTTTATGCCCTCAGGTGTTGGGCAGTGTTTGACATATTGTTTTATCACCAATACTTTTATCAAAAATGCATATGAGAGCACTGTTGGTATTGATAGGCTGTTTATTGGTTGGTCAGCTGCTTGCACAAAAAAGCACGTTGATTGCCGAAAAAAGAAACCGACAGCTTTCATTTGTAGAGGGTAAGCGATATACGTTTTCTTATTTTGATGGTGATATGATTCGTACCCAAAAAGGTGTACTGACGATCATTCAAGATTCTATCTTACAGATCAAGGGCAGAAAACAGACTGTTGAATTTCCATTGAGTCGATTGCATGGGGTATACCATTATCGCCATTGGTCAAGTGTGGTGTACACTACTGTACAATCGGTTTTAGGGGCAACGGTTGCATATGCCGCATTCCGTCAGCAGCCCATTGGTTGGCAAGAAGTACTCTACGGTATTTTTGGTATCACTTATTTTGCTGATGGCATTTTCTCGCTAACTGGTGTTCAAACCATTGGGGTACTTGGTCCTAACCCGAGTATTGCCCGCAGATTCACTTTCCGGATTCAGCACTAATCCTTAATTGTTCTTGCGCGTACGCGTTGAATTCTTTCTCCAGCGATGCGTAAACAGGTTCCTGTAAATCTTTTTGGAAGAGACGGTTGTTTTTGAAATCAATCGTAATCACACCGTCCTTGATCAAAATATTTGAGAACTCATTCCAATTGTACACTTTCTTCGGCAGTGTATTGAAGACAACCTGGTCATTATTGAAACCGATTTCCTCAGGAAATTTTGCCAGTCCCTCAGCAATACCGGCTGCAACATATAAAACAGCCAGCCATACAGGATAACCAGCAAGATAGTACAATGCAATGGCTGCGATAAAAAGAGAAGTGCGGTAATAGGGTTGATGGGTATTTTGTTTGTTAAAGCGATTATACCCCCAAAACAATAGCATAAAAACAATGGAGACAAGTATGGTCCATTTTTGGTTGGTCCATTCAGCAAGCCCAGTACCCAATTCTATGATTGCAATAAAGATCATGAGTTGCCCTGTCCAATCGATATATCGATAAGAAGGTCTCTTGGTCGTTATCACAAAATCATAGGTACTCATGCTTGTACCATCATATTACAGATTCTGTATAAAAGGCGGGCACCAACATTGCTGTCCCAATCAGATTCGCCCACACCAACTTCTACCAAATCAAAACCGATAAACTGTCGGCCACTGGCTTTGATTTTTTTGAAGAGATACAAAACTTGTTCTGTTTCGAACCCTCCGTTTACTGGGGTGCCGGTGTTGGGACAAAGCTTGGGATCTAAACCATCGATATCAAAACTGATATAGACTTGTTGGGGCAGGTGTGCAACAATTTCATCAACAATAGATTTCCAGCTTTCGCCTTCGTACTGGCGTTCTTTGATATGCTGATCAAAATACGTGATGATACGGTTAGGGCTTTCCTGAATACAAGCACATTCTTCATCGCAATAATCGCGGATACCCACCTGTACCAGTTTGCTCACTTCAGGAATTTCACTCAGTACATTGTACATGATGGATGCGTGCGAATATTTGAAGTCCTCGTATGCTTTGCGCAGATCGCAATGCGCATCAATCTGAATAATGCCAAACTCGCCGTATTTCTTGGCTAAGGCTTTTAAATAGCCAAGTGGTGTGCTATGATCGCCACCAATCAAACCAACCAGTTTACCCTTGTCTAAGAGTTCTTGTGTTTTGGCTTGCACCCAATCGTTCAACATGTGACTGCCTTCATTGATTTCTTTCAGGCTTTTGCACATGAACTTGTTTTTCTCTAAAGCTTCACCTTTGGAGATATAGTCGATATAGAGTTCAGCTTCCTTACGCAGGTAATCGCTTTTCAGCAGAATCTTTTTATCAACTTCTTTCATGAAATAGCCCTGCTTCCAAGCATCTGGGTAGTCGTTGTCATATAAATCCACCTGTAAGCTGGCTTTGAAAATATGTTCAGCTGATCTGGCGGTACCTGCACCGTAACTTACTGTTACTTCCCAGGGGATAGGCAATAAAACCAGTTTGGCTTCTTCTTCAGTAAAAGGCAGGCCGAAAATGTTGTTATTCGGGTTACCGGCGGAGTTGGGGTTAAAATTCGATAGATCGGTCATAATCTGCTTGCTAAAGCGCGCCGCAAATTAGTGGCTAATTCTCACACCAAAAAAGTATGTTCCGTTTCTGCACATTTTTTAAGGCGGTTGTGGAAGTTTCGCTTTTTAACAGGGCGATTCATCAAACGTTTGTGCCCGCCAAGGGTTTTTGATTTACTTTTGCGCACAAACGGCTATCTATGAAGAAGATGCATATTGTGATTCTGGTGTTGATTGCTATATCTATCACAGTATTAATCAGTTATACAGGTGATTTGACCACTTACGAAACCGTTGCTTCAGCCAAAAAGAAGGAAGGCAAATTTGTGAACCTGATTGCCAAACTGGATAAAACCCAGCCAATGGATTACGATCCGGTGAAAAACCCGAATTACCTTTCTTTTACAGCAGTTGATACACTCGGAAATGTGGTTAAAGTTGTTTACCACAATACCAAGCCAACTGATATGGAAAAAAGTGAGCGTTTGGTATTGAAAGGCCGTATGGAAGGCGATCATTTTGAATGCAAGGATATCTTAATGAAATGTCCGAGCAAATACAAAGACGATATGCAGGCTGCCAGTAAGGAGTTAGAGCAAGCCGGCACTACAAAATAATTTTCTCATCATCCCGGCATTTGTCGGGATGTATTGTTTATTCCCATGCAATATTTAGGCGAACATTTATTACCCGGACAAATAGGTCAGTTCTTTGCTGTATTGTCTTTGGTGGCATCCATTGTTGCAACCATCGCATATTTCATAGCCAACAAAAAACAGTTAGGTCCAGATCGTCAGAATTGGATTCGCATTGCCCGTGGTGCATTCTTTCTGGAGACAGTTTCCGTGATGGGTATGTTCGTTGTTTTGTACTACATCATTTCCAATCACTTATTTGAATACAAATATGCCTGGCAGCACAGTGATCGCAGCTTGCAAATAGAATACTTGCTCAGCTGTTTCTGGGAAGGACAGGAGGGCAGTTTCATGCTGTGGAGCTTTTGGCATTGTGTATTGGGTTGGATATTGATTTGGAAGTCGAAACAATGGGAAGCTGGTGTAATGACTGTCGTAAGTTTTGCGCAGTTTACCATTGCCACGATGATTGTTGGGATCTATTTCTTTGAGGTGAAAGTGGGTAGTAGTCCCTTTGTATTGCTGCGCAACGAAATGGATGCACCAATTTTCAGCATGCCGGATTATTTGTCCAAAATAAAAGACGGTAATGGTCTGAATGCATTGTTGCAGAATTACTGGATGGTGATTCACCCGCCCGTATTGTTCTTAGGTTTTGCATCTACGATTGTGCCTTTTGCGTATGCGATGGCAGGCTTATACAACAAAGATCATGGTTGGATTAAACCAGCTTTACCCTGGGCTTCTTTTACTGGTGCTATTCTCGGAACTGGTATCATGATGGGTGCTGCATGGGCTTATGAGAGTTTGTCTTTTGGTGGTTATTGGGCATGGGATCCTGTGGAGAATGCTTCGTTGGTGCCTTGGTTGACATTGATTGCCGGGTTGCATACCAACCTTATCTATAAGAGCACAGGTTATTCATTGAGAAGCACTTATTTCTTTTATATCATCACATTTATCCTGATTCTGTACTCAACCTTCTTAACAAGAAGCGGTGTGTTGGGCGATACTTCTGTGCACGCGTTCACAGACTTGGGTATGAATACGCAGTTATTGTTGTTTGTGTTGGTGTTCTTGTTTCCTGCGATTGGTTTGTTTGCAGCACGCTACAAATCCATCCCCGCTATCGTGAAAGAAGAGAATACCTATAGTCGTGAGTTCTGGATGTTTATTGGTGCATTGGTATTCTTTCTGGCCGGTGTGGTAATCATTGCTAAAACATCCACACCTGTATTCAATAAAGTATTTGGAACACAGATTGCACCTCCGGAAGATCCAGAGTTTGCGCACAACCAGATTCAGGTATGGGTTGCGATTGTGGTAGGGTTATTAACTGCGCTTACACAGTATTTCAAATACAAAGACACACCCAAAGATCAGTTTGGAAAGAAAATCTGGCTGCCAACATTAATTGCTGTGGCAATCAGTTTAGCCATTAGTTTCTTTGGAGGTGTTAGATACGATAAGCAGGGCCCCGGATTCTTATTTGCGATTCATCTCGCCATCTTTGCGGCAGTATATGCGGTTGTGGCCAATGCCAGCTATGTGTGGTTGGGATTGAAAGGTAAACTGAAAGCAGCTGGCGCCTCCGTTGCGCACGTTGGCTTTGGTTTGGTGTTGGTGGGTATCCTGATTTCGTCCAGTAAGAAAACCGTGTTGAGCTGGAATACCACCGGCTTGGCTGTGTTCAAGAAAGACAAGCGTGAGGATCCTGCCGAGAATATCACCCTTTTCAAAGGAGTGGAAACTGATATGGGTAAGTATATGGTTACTTACCAAAGAGATACCTTGAACCCCCGCGATCGTAAGCAATATTTTGAAATTGATTTCAGGGCAAAAGACAGTAGCGAGTCGTTCAAGTTGTATCCTGATTTGATTAAGAACAATCAGGGTGAAGGCTTCTCTGCCAACCCTGATGCAAGACATTACTGGCATAAGGATATTTTCGTCTATATCTCTTATTTAACACGTAATGAGGGAACAGATACGACCACTTATCGCAACAGATCGATTCATAAGGGTGATACTGTTTTTTATAGTAATGGTATGCTGGTTTTGAATGAGGTAAAAGTGAATCCAGCAGAAGAGAAGGGCAAAAAATACAGTGCAGATGAGAATGCCCTGTTCTTAGATATGACTATCTACTCTAAAACTGGTAAGCAGTACAAAGCCACTCCAGGTCTGGCTATCAAGGGTACGCAGGTGCGCGATTTACCAGATACGGTAGTAGCAGAAAGTATGGCTTTGCGTTTCAATAAAGTCTTGGATCAGGAGAAGGGCGAGTTAGAGATAGGCATCAAAGAAAGCTCCGCGATAACAGACTTGATTACACTGAAGGTATATGAGTTTCCGATGATCAATGTACTGTGGTTGGGTATTGTGGTGATGGTAGCTGGTTTTGTTATGTCCATCGTGCAGCGGGTACGTAAATCTGTTAAAGCCGTCTGATTTTTGCTTTTCAATAAGGTTACCTTTTGGGTGAAGGCAGCATTAATCTGCAGAACAATGTCTAATTTTAAGCAGATGCGCTTGTTGGCTAAACATATCATCCTAACCTTACTCTTTCTGGGTGCTGCTTTTTTTAAAGAAGCTGAAGCTCAGGAGTTCATCCCGCAGCGAGATACCGTTTATGCATACATTAATGCTGAAGGTGATACCGTACCGCAGTATGTTTTACCGGAAGTAACAGTCTATACCAAACTCACGCCTGCGCAAAGAAAGTATTGGGCTGAGTGGACAAGATTGCGCAACGCGGTTTATGTTACTTATCCTTATGCCAAAGCTGCCAGTCGAATTATGAATGAGATCAACGTAAAACTGGCTGGCGTTACAGATAAGGCAGAGCGTAGGAGAATCATTCGTGCCAGAGAGAAGGAATTAAAGAAAGAGTTTACAGATAAGCTCACCAGTTTATCGGTATATCAGGGTAAGGTGTTGATGAAATTGATTTATCGCGAAACTGGTGCGCATTGCTTTGAAATCATCAAAGAATACAAAGGCTCTTTTACCGCATCATTTTGGCAAGGTGTTGCATTCATTTTTGGTAGTAGCCTGAAGCAAGTGTACGATCGGGAAGGCGCGGAGAAGCCTATGGAAATGATCGTAAAAGATGTAGAACGTTTGTATGGCTATCGTAGCTAGTCAATCAACTCATCCAGCAGACTGCAGAATAATTTTCTAGGAATCATGCGGGCACCAAGGCTTTCTAAATGACTGGTGTATACCTGGCAGTCGATCAATACAATTCCTTCCAACTTAAGTTGTTCCACATATTGAATGAAAGCGTACTTGCTGGCATTACTGGTATGGCTGAACATACTTTCACCGAAAAACACTTTTCCCATTTTGATACCATATAAGCCACCCACCAGCTGACCATCCAGCCAAGCTTCTGCCGAATGGGCGATACCAAGTGTATGAAGCTTGTTATAAGCAGTTTCTACTTCGGGTGTAATCCAGGTGCCATCTTGCCCCATTCTAGGTGTGGCTTTGCAGTATTGAATGACTTGAGCAAAAGCGGTATTGGTTTTGAAAGTGAAAGTCTTTCTTTTGATTACCTGCTGCATGCTTTTGCTGATATACAGTTCATCCGGATAGAGCACAAAACGGGGATCGGGGCACCACCAGAGAGGCATTTCATCTTCAAACCACGGGAATATGCCTTTTCTATAGGCTTTGATAAGTCTTTCCGGATCAAGATCGCCACCCATGGCCAGTAGACCATCTTCTAATGCATCTTCCACCGGTGGAAACCAGAGCGATTCACCTAACGCATACAATGGCATGGAGATAGTTTAGGAAACCAATTCTTCAATTGTAGCACCAATGCCTCTGTCAGTAATGGCATCGCACATGGGCTTCAGCGTTTCGTAATTGCCCACTTTTACGGCGTATTTGCCACGGAAATGAATAATCATGGCGCATTGCTCAGCCTGTTCAGTGCTGTGGTCGCAGACTTCAATCAGGGTTTCGATGACCCATTCAAAAGTGTTCACCTCATCATTCCAAACAATCAATTGCCAAGCATCGCTGTCCTTGGTCAGAATATCCGTATCCTGAGACTCCCAGGGTTTGGTTTCATTGAATGGCTTTGAAAATGACATGGTGCAAAATTAAGGGTGCTGTATGATTAACGGCCATTTTGTGGCAAGCAATACGTGGCAGACCTTAAAATTTAAGGGTAGGGGCAAAAAGAAACCCTCCGAAGTGTCGGAGGGTTGTCTGTGGGAGCACACGGGTTCGAACCGCGGACCCTCTGCTTGTAAGGCAGATGCTCTAAACCAGCTGAGCTATGCTCCCATTTTTGTTGGGAGTGCAAAAATAGGGGCTGGATGCGATTAGCCAAAAATTTTTTTGGTTTTTTCTGATGAAACAGAGATTCATCAGTGCGTACACTTGCTTTATCTGGTTTGGGCTGCTATCCGAATATGGTCGAAAAGTAGGCGACCATCTCTTTTGATTTTGAAATTGTAGATCACATTGTTTTCATCACCCTTTACATCATTACCATAGCTATCTTTCATCTGGCGTCTGTAAAAAAGATTTAGTGACAATCTACCTACTTCCTTATCGTAAAAGACATCCATACTGTAATTGGTGATACTGTCTTCAGCATTGGCATAAGAGGATGCACTGCCTTTTTTGAAAAGTGTATCTGTGTTAATTTTCAAAAGGCTAATCACAAAAGCTTTTGGGAATATTTTTCGATAATACAAGGTCATATCGGCTTCAGTAAATGGGATAATCTTCCGGCTATTGATTTTTCTGAATTGTTGTTCCTGATCATTTAAAACAACATACCAGATATCATTATTGGTATTCATCACAGGAAATTCCATAAATGATTTGGTAGCCCTGATATTACCCTGATATACTGCGTTGCGGAAATTGGTAAACTCCTGCATCAGCATTGTCATCTCCGGATCTCTCTTTTCATCCTGTGATGAATCTGACGCTGGCAGATTACAAGCAATAAAACAGCTGAATAAGCATGCTGCAAGAAATAAAAGGCTGAGTTGTTTTACGCTTTTCATTAATTGAGTTGTACGGCAGGAAGTCTGAATTGCTGGCTGTCATAAACAAACAACTCATCTATCTCATAAGTCCAGTATTTATACAATGGAGATTTTGCCAGATAGGCATCTACAGCTGCTTTATCATCGGCATTAATAGTGATCCAACTTGTTTGTGTTTCCATACTCACTGCGTAATAGTCAATTACCCCTTTGTTGATCAGGTAATTGATATACGTGCGATGCGGCGGTACAAAGGACATAAATTCCTCGTCCATATTGAATCTGATGATGGCCTGAAATTTCTTCATAGCGCTTTTTCTTTTAGGGTACAAGTATCGTGCTACAGATCTTTCTTATGGCAAACTGACAAAGCTTATCCAACAAAGTCAGTGAATCATTATTTTGCCTGATAAACTTACATGATGCGCACCATATTCCTGCTATTGATTTCCAACATCTTTATGACTTTCGCTTGGTATGCCCATTTAAAGGATAAGGGACTGCCATTATGGAAAGCAATTTTGATTAGTTGGGGGATTGCTTTTTTCGAGTACTGTGTCATGGTGCCGGCGAATAGAATTGGCTACCAGGGTGGTTGGGGTGCTTTTCAACTCAAGATGGCTCAGGAAGTGATTACCTTATTGGTTTTCACTGTATTCGCAGTTTTCTACCTGAAAGAGCCATTTCAAACAAAATACCTGATCAGTTTCCTTTTTCTGTTAGGGGCTGTCTACTTCGCTTTCAAAAAATAAAGTAGGGAGCCTGCTCAGACTCCCTAAACCCTGCTGCAAAAAACGTAGAAACGATTTTTCAGGATTGAGACAGCTTTTTTTACAGCGGGTTTAAGCAGTTGTCAAAATTTTAACGAACGGATTTTGTGGATGATTGCATCCCCAAAAACACAGAGTCCGCTATTGAATACCACCAGTGCTGCAGTACCATACCAGAACCAAGGTGCACCACTGGCTTTTACGGAACCAGCGTCAATCGCCATACTCAATCCGGCACCTACTAAGATCAATCCGAGCGGGGCTTGAATCAGCCATCTTGTTTTAGCGTTCATACTATTGTTGATTGATTATTGTCAATTGGGTATTGTCAATTGGTTATTGTCTATTTTACCAAATCAGTTTCGCAATTCTGCCATCGCCACCGGCCAGATAGATGGTTTGGCCCTTGGCCGATTTTTTGGCTACGTGAAAACTGGTCTTGCTAATGAAGCGCCAGTCTTTGCCCGCATTATCTGAAACATCAACACCTGAAGTGCCACATACCAACCATTGTTGTTTGTTCAGCATTACTACACTGCTTTTATAACCACGTGGTGCTGTATTTGGTTGCTTGAATGCATTGGGTGCATCTGTTGAGAAGAGCAACAGGTTACCCGTGCTGATGCTATCTGCAGCGAAATCGCCACCCACAATCACACCTTGTTTGCCTGAGATAGCCAAAGCATTGGCGCCTGTAGAGTTTTTGTCGCGCAGCATGGGCAAAGTATAACATTGGTTATTGATGAATAGTCTGGATTGTGTACCACCGCTGATATAAGCGAATTTGGGCGAGCTTGATTTTCCATACCATTGAATATTGCTGCCACTGCTGGCAAAAAACGCTTCTCCGTTTTGCATCACTGCACAATTGTTTTCAGGAATGATTTTCTGCCAACTGCGTCCGCCATTGGTACTCATCGCCAGGTATACTGAATCCTTTATTGGATCACCAATAACAACACCATAGGATCCCTGAAAATCTAGCGCATCTAAAAACATCCCCTTGGTGGTATCTTCAAAAACCTTGGTCCAGGTTCTACCAGCATCTTCAGTGCGCAGCATCACCGCAGGTTCAGCAATGCCCATGATGATGGCCGTATTGCTGTCGAATGCATGAATATCCCGGAAATCCCTTTGCGCATAGCCAGACACTTGCATCCAATCAATGGTTTTACCACCATCGGTACTGCGTGCGACCATGCCTTTACTGCCACTGGCCCAGAACACTTGATCGTTCACCACGGATAATCCCCGCAGGGAAACCTTATTGCCACTGTGTAATAGCTGAATTTCTTGTGCGTTGAGTTGTGACACAATGAAAATCAATATCAATAAGAATTCTTTTTTCCATTTCATGGGTAGGCGTCAAATTTGCAGCTTCAAATTACGTAAACATGAGTCAGATACCATATTGGATGAGCAGAACGGAATTGTTGTTGGGCGAAGAAACTGTATCGCGCCTGCTGGACAAACATGTGCTCGTGGTGGGATTGGGTGGAGTAGGTGGTATCTGTGCCGAAATGATTGCTCGTTCCGGTGTAGGTAAAATGACCATTGTGGATGCAGATACGGTGGATCTCAGCAATTGTAACCGACAAATTCCTGCTTTGCATTCAACTGCTGGCAAGGGTAAGGCGGAGGTAATGGCAGAACGCTTGCGCGATATCAATCCACGGCTGGATTTGCAGGTTTTGCCCATTTACCTGAAAGATGAACTGACTTATGAGGTGCTGGATAAACACCAATTCGATTATGCAGTGGATTGTATCGATACATTATCGCCTAAAGTGTTTTTCATCAAAGCCTGTATTGATCGAAAAATTCCGATTGTAAGTTCATTGGGTGCGGGTGGTAAAGTAGATCCCTCTCAAGTAGTGATTACGGATATTTCTAAAACACATCAATGCAATCTGGCGCGTTACGTGCGTAAGTACTTGCATAAGTTCGACATCTATAAAGGTTTGACTGTCGTATTTTCTCCAGAGCAAGTTGATCAAAGCAGAATCATCGAAACGGAAAAAGCTTATCCAAAAAAATCCATCATCGGCACCATCAGTTATATGCCAGCGATCTTCGGTTGCTTTGCTGCGAGTGTGGTGATTCGTGATTTATACAAAGACACTAATACAGTAGCCAAGGCTTAACACGAGACGACCATTCTTGTGCAACAGTACATTGCGTTTTTATTTGTTGCATGAAATCATTGAATGGTAATTCAAATAATTCAGCTGTATTGTGTATACCGACTAATCTGTCTAAATGCCCGCTACCACTAGGGTTTACAGCCGTAGGATAATTAGCCCATGCAAACTCAGCGTGATGGTCCTTGATGATTTTGATCAGCCAAAGTCCGAATTGTACCGGTAAGAAATTGTTGGTGTCGCTTACTTCAAATGAAAGACCAATACAAGTATCGCCTAAATATTTATTCGTGCTCGATTTGAATTGTATCTTGCTGTAAATTATATATGGATAGTTTTTAGCAATACTCTCTTTTAGCCAAGCAATATCCAACCATGGCGCAGCAACTGCATGAAAGGAATTATTCGTAGCACGACCTTCATGTAGGTTGGTTGCTTCTAACAAACAAGTACCAGGATAAAGCAACATGGCTTGATAATCTTGAATGGCTGGTGAGGTTGGTGTGAATGTCCAACCTGTTGCTGGCTGATGCATTTCCCGGCTCCACTGTGTGCAACCGATGACATCCAATACCAGGTGTAATTGTTGCTCCGCATTGAAATAGCGCGCTAACTCACCCATCGTGCAACTGTGTCGCACTGGCATGCTCCATCTGCCAATGAATGAACTGCAATGTGTTTCATCCAGCATGGGGCCTTCGACTAAATGAAGATCACCTGAAATAGGATTGGGCCTATCCAACACCACCAATGTTTTGTGCGCTTTGGCGCAAGCTTCCATGCAATGGGTGAGTGTCCACAAATAGGTATAAAACCTCGCGCCAACATCGGGGATATCGAAGAGTAAAACATCAATAGCGGCAAGGTCTTTTGCATCAGGTGCGAGCTTGTTGCCATATAGGCTGACTACCGGTAAGCCGGTGAGTGTGTCTTTCCCATCGAGCATTGGTTCACCATCGGCACCTTGCACATCAAGGCCGTGTTCAGGAGAAAACAAAACCGTAAGATGGAAATCTTGATCTAATAAAGCTTTTCTAACAGGTTCTCCATTACTTGTAAGTGCAGCATGGTTGGTCACAAGGCCTATTCGAGCCCGCTTCCAGGAAGGTTGTAATTGAAGCAGGTTATCGATACCGGATTGTACCATCCCTACAAGTTACACTGCATTGTTGATGCATCAAAGCCCATTTCTACTTTTAAGGATTCCATCACATTAAAGATGATGGGGCAGCGGTCGTAGTGCATAAAGATGGTGAAGAGTCGCTTGTTCACTTCAGGTAAGTGTAATGCGGGAAACTCTCTGCATCCCGCGAAGCGGTGCTCATAAATGCTGCAGGCGTTGTTTTCAAGAAAATGACAGGGAATGGCATTCATGATCATGAGTGGGCCGTCCTCGCTTTTCTCTACAAAGCGTGTATCAAAATCGGCACTGCTCATGCCTAGGTGCGCAGCGGCAGCATCGGCTTCTGGTCGGGTGATGTTCACCATCAGGCTTTTACAGCAATTGCCACAGTCGGTACAACTGATTTTCGGACTGATTTCAGTCTCCAGTCGGCTTACCGTTTTGTCGATGGCTTCGCCTTCATGATTGGTCAAAAAGGTTTTGAACAGGTCATTTTCCCGGATTTTTTCTGTGGCCAGCTGGGCCATCCTGCCGAGATTGGTTTCGAGTTGCGATAAGTAGTTGATAATCAAATGTAGATAAATATTTTGTTTATCCACATTTGTGCAAGGTTTGTAGAAAAGAAAAATTGCACCGGCAGGGTATAAAATTAACTTTTGCGGGTTGTGAAATCAAGACTATGGCAGAGAATAAACAGGCTGTGAATTATACGGAAGACGATATCCGGAGTCTCGACTGGAAAGAGCATATCCGATTAAGACCCGGTATGTATATCGGTAAACTGGGCGATGGTTCTGCTCAGGATGATGGTATCTATGTGTTACTGAAAGAAGTGACCGATAACTGTATCGATGAGCATATGATGGGTTACGGTAAGCAAATTGACATCACCATTGATCAGAAGACTGTAACGATTCGTGATTATGGTCGTGGTATTCCCTTGGGTAAAGTGGTGGATGTGGTGAGTAAAATCAACACAGGTGCCAAATACGATAGTAAGGCTTTTCAGAAGAGTGTGGGTTTGAATGGTGTGGGTACGAAAGCGGTGAACGCTTTGAGTAATTATTTCAAGGTCACTGCTTATCGCGATGGCAAAGAAAAGACAGCAGAGTTTGAACGTGGCGTATTGAAAGTAGAGCATAAGGAAGCAAAGACAACTGAGCCCAATGGTACTTTAGTTACGTTCATTCCGGATGATACGGTCTTCCGTAACTTCAATTTCCGCATGGGCTATATTGAGGAACAAGCTTGGAACTATTGCTACCTCAATGCGGGATTGATTGTTAACCTGAATGGTAAAAAGTTTGTCAGCAAAAACGGTTTGCTCGATTTGTTGCAGCGTAAGACCAACGAAGATGAGCTGCGTTATCCCATTATTCACTTGAAGGGAGAAGACATTGAAGTGGCGATCAGCCATAACAATGAATACGGAGAAGATATTTTCTCTTTTGTTAACGGACAATACACCACGCAAGGCGGTACGCACCAGCAGGCTTTTCGTGAAGCTTATGTAAAAGTGATTCGCGATTTCTTTAAGAAGGATTACGATACATCAGATATCCGCACCAGTATTGTTGCAGCCGTTGCTGTGCGTGTGCAGGAGCCTGTGTTTGAAAGTCAGACAAAGACCAAGCTGGGTTCTCAGAACGTGTATGAGAACGGTCCGAGTATGAAGAACTTTGTGCTGGATTTTCTGGCCAAGGAACTGGATAACTATTTACACCGCAATCCGGCTGTAGCTGATGCCTTGAAAAAGCGCATTGAGCAGAATGAGCGTGAGCGAAAGGAATTGGCTGGTATCAAGAAGCTGGCGAATGAGCGTGCGAAGAAAGCCAACCTGCACAATAAGAAACTGCGCGATTGTAAAGTGCACATGAACGATGATTTGCCAGCAAAGAATAAAGAGGCTTTCATCGCATTACAAAACCAGAGTACCATCTTCATTACCGAAGGTGATAGTGCCAGTGGTTCCATCACCAAAGCGCGTAGCGTAGAAACGCAGGCCGTATTTAGTTTGCGTGGTAAGCCACTGAACGCATTCGGATTGACCAAGAAAGTGGTATACGAGAATGAAGAGTTTAACCTGTTGCAGCACGCGCTGAATATTGAAGATGGTTTGGAAGGGTTGCGTTACAATAACATTGTTATTGCTACCGATGCCGATGTGGATGGGATGCACATTCGTTTGTTATTGATGACGTTCTTCCTCCAGTTCTTCCCTGATCTGGTGAAGAAAGGTCACGTCTATATTCTGGAAACGCCGCTGTTCCGTGTACGCAATAAGCAGGAAACTATTTACTGTTACGATGAAACCGAAAAACAAGCTGCGGTGAAGAAATTAGGTAATAAGCCTGAGATAACTCGATTCAAAGGTTTGGGTGAGATTTCTCCCAATGAGTTTGAACGGTTTATCGGACAGGATATGCGCTTGCAGCCGGTATTGTTAGAGCAGGGCGATCATATTCAGCAACTGCTAGAATATTATATGGGCAAGAATACACCGCAGCGACAAGATTTTATTATTGATAATCTTCGTGTTGAACTTGATTTAATCGAAGAAGTAGGAGGGAATTAATGATTAATAATTAAAAATTAAGAATTGAAGAAAGGTTGAGGTATGAAGCAGGAGAATGTGATACTGGAAAAGAGCTTTGCGTTTTCTGTATCCATAGTCAAGTTACATAAGTTGCTGAGAGCGGAAAGGGTTGAAAGAGAAATCTGTTCTCAGCTGTTGAAGAGTGGCACTTCAATTGGCGCCAATGTGGAGGAAGCAATTGGAGGCTCTTCTAGAAAAGATTTTATTCATAAGCTAGAGATAGCTTATCGTGAAGCAAGGGAGACTAAATATTGGTTAAGACTAATACATACAACAGAGGATTCAATGAGACCGATGTTACAGGAAACTTTAGAAAGATGTGATGAACTGATCAAAATTCTGACAGCAATCCTGAATACATCCAAATCATCGTCCGTAAGTACTTAGTCGAACCTAAATTATTAATTGTTAATTATTAATTCTTAATTAAGATATGATTCATATAGTTTTCGAAACAGCGAACATCGCTTCACTACAAGCTGCAATTGAACTCGACGAAAGCTTACAAGGCGAGATACTGGAAATCAAAGATGATTATGCCGTTGGTCCGCTTGGAGATATTTATGGGGCAGAAGGCTATCAAGCGCGTCGCGATTGGTGGAAACAGGTATTGGAGTTTTCTCCTTATGCAGAGCAACTGGATATTGTAGATGATAAGCTGACTGTACACAATCTACTGAAAACATTAGATGAACAGCCGGAAGAAATTGTATGGGTTTGGATGGGACAAAACCAACATGATGTATGCGGGTATTTTTGGCTGATGAGTCAGCTCAAAGAATATCAGGGGCGTGTATTTGTGCTATATATGAATAACCTGCCTTTCATCAATGAGAAGGGAAATATTTTCTATCCGGCTCATTTGCATGAAATACAGCCTAAGGAATTCCTGAAGGCAAAGAAATTGGCTAGACCCATTACACCGAGTGAATTTGAAGTAGATCCGGATGAATGGAAGAAATTGTGTACCGAGTCAGCCATGGTGCGCATTCTCGAAGGTGGAAAAAAGATAGTGAGTAAAGAAGCTAATTTTTACGATAAGGAATTACTAAGTGCCATTACCGGTGAAGCACAAAAACTGGGTCGTTATCTCCAGCATGTGTTGGGTAAGATGAAGATCAAAACAGGGGATGCATTTTTGGTGTGGCGTTTACGAGAATTGGCTGCACAGGGAAATATTGAATTAAGTGGTGATTGGAACAAAGGATGGAAGGAAATTCAATTGAAAACAGCAAGTGCGCCAGCCGCAACACCAAGTGCTGAATGAGACCATTGATTGACCATATTCATCATGTGGCCATTATTGCCGGTGATTATAACCGCAGTAAGGATTTCTACACGCGCATCCTTGGCTTTGAAGTATTGCAAGAAGTATGGCGTGCAGAAAGACAATCCTGGAAACTGGATTTATCGGTGAATGGGCAATACCAAATTGAGCTCTTTTCTTTTCCTGATTGTAAGGAGCGTGCTTCTTATCCGGAAGCAAAGGGCTTACGTCATCTGGCATTTGCAGTGAAAGATGTAGATGCATGGCATATATGGTTGAGTGAACAAGGTGTTGCAGTGGAAGCGATACGTGTGGACGAATACACGAATAAGCGTTTCTTTTTTTTCAATGACCCCGATGGACAACCATTGGAAATTTATGCAAGCTGAGTATGGTGACTGTTGAACCATTGGTATTGATTGGGTCGGATGAAAGAGGTGCAACCTTTGTGTTCGATAATGATAGAACCGGACAATTCATAGTGGTGCACCGGAAGAAAGGTAGTGCAAGCGGCAGGCAGTTTCATAAGGGAAGAACGGCACATAAAAACCCAGAGAAGCTGCTGATTATGCAAGGTGTTGCAAGATTGAATTGGCGTGATGCTCGTTCCGATGCAAACGGTACTGTTATGATAGAAGGTCCGGCTATGGCAAAAGTACCAGCATATGTCTGGCATGAGTTAGTGGCAGAAACAGATTTTGTGATGTTGGAATTAAACGCATTTGCAGACGGACAAGGAGATACATTTTCTTGGGAAGAAAGATAAAAGAACTTAGTAATGGCGAAGCAAGAGAACACAGTGTACAAAAATGATTCAGGCGTACAGGGACAGTTTAAGAGCTGGTTTCTGGATTATGCTTCTTATGTGATATTGGAACGTGCGGTACCCGCTGTTGAAGATGGTTTGAAACCAGTACAGCGTCGTATCCTGCACTCGATGAAAGAAATGGATGATGGTCGCTACAACAAAGTGGCCAATATCATCGGTCAAAGTATGCAGTACCATCCGCATGGTGATGCGTCTATTGGTGAAGCACTCGTGAACATGGGGCAGAAGGATTTGCTGATTGATACACAGGGTAACTGGGGTGATGTACGTACCGGCGATGATGCAGCCGCAGCTCGTTATATTGAAGCACGTCTCAGCAAGTTTGCTTTGGAAGTAGCTTTTAATGCCAAGACCACCAATTGGCAATTGAGTTATGACGGTCGTAAGCAAGAGCCGGTAACCTTGCCGATGAAATTCCCTTTACTGTTGGCACAAGGTGCTGATGGTATTGCCGTGGGTTTGTCGACCAAAATCTTACCACACAATTTCTGCGAGCTGATTGATGCTTCCATCAAATACCTTAAGGGTAAGAAGTTTGAGCTCTATCCAGATTTCCAGACAGGCGGTATGATTGATGTGAGCAACTACAATGATGGCCGACGTGGCGGTAAAGTGCGTGTACGCTCCATCATTGAAGAACAGGATAAGAAAACACTGGTGATTCGCTCTGTACCTTATGGTGTTACAACTACTTCTTTGATGGAGTCGATTGTGAAAGCCAATGATCAGGGTAAGATCAAGATCAAGAAAGTAACTGATGCTACAGCTAAGGATGTTGAGATTACAGTAGAACTGGCAGCCGGTATATCACCAGATATTACGATTGATGCATTGTATGCATTTACAGATTGCGAGGTGAGTATTTCACCGAATGCATGTGTGATTGTGGATCAGAAGCCACAGTTCATCGGTGCATCAGATTTGTTGCGTTTGTCGGTTGATAAGACGAAAGAATTGCTGCAACTGGAATTGCAAATCAAGCTGAGCGAACTGGAAAACAAATGGCATTATACTTCGCTGGAAAAAATCTTCTTTGAAGAGAAGATTTACAAAGAGTTGGAGAAAAAGCATGAGACTTGGGATAAGGTATTAGAAGCTATCGACAAAGCATTCCAGCCTTTCCGCAAGCAATTGAAGAAAGAGATTACGAGAGAGGATATTCTTAAGCTTACGGAAAAACCTGTTCGTCGTATTTACAAATTAGATATCGATGATTTGATCAATCAGATCAAGGGTATTGAAGCAGATATTAAGCAGGTAAAGTATGATCTGGAGCACCTCACTGAGTTTGCCATCGCTTATTTCGAGAATCTGTTGCAGAAATATGGCAAGGGCAGAGAGCGTAAAACAGAAATCAGGCCTTTTGATACCATCAAGGTACAGCAGGTGGCTATTGCCAATGCGAAACTGTACATGAACCGTGAAGAAGGTTTTGTGGGCACCAGCTTGAAGAAGGATGAGTTTGTCTGCGATTGTTCTGATCTGGATGATATCATCGTCTTTACCAAACGTGGTATTATGAAAGTGGTGAAAGTGGGCGACAAGACCTTTATTGGCAAGGACATCATCTATGCGGCTATTTTCAAAAAGAATGATGAGCGCACTACCTACAACATGATTTATGTAGATGGCGCCACAGGTGTGAGCTATGGTAAGCGTTTTAATGTAACAGGTGTTACTAGAGATAAAGAGTACGATCTTACCAAAGGTTCTGATAAGAGCAAAGTGCATTATTTCACGGCCAATCCAAATGGTGAAGCAGAAGTAGTGAAGATTCTACTTAGCCCAAATTGTTCTGCTCGTAATAAGGACTTAGAGTTTTACTTTGAAGAATTGGATATTAAGAACCGAGGTAGTATGGGTAATCAAGTAACCAAGTATCCCATCAAGAGTGTGAAACTGAAAGAAGCGGGTAGAAGTACCTTGGCTGGTATCAAGCTTTGGTTTGATGATCAGTTTGGCCGATTGAACAAAGAAGAGAAAGGGCAGTACTTGGGTATGTTTGATGGAGAGGAAAGGTTGTTGGTCATCTACAATGATGGCAATTATGAAATCACTGATACGGAATTAACGCAGCGTTTTGATGCGGATAAGATATTGTTGATTGAGAAGTTCAATCCTGAGAAGATTGTAACTGCTGTGTATCTGGAAAAGGATAAGCTACAGTACAATGTGAAGCGTTTCAAAATTGAAACTACCACCTTGCGCAATAAATTCCTCTTTGTAAAAGAAGGAGAGGGTAATGTGCTCGAAGCTGTTACTACTGATAAGGAGCCGATTTTAGCCGTTCAGACCGGACGTGGATCACAGGTACGTAGTGCCAAATTCAAGCTGGCCAAAATGGTGGAAGTGATGGGTTGGAAAGCCGTAGGTGCCAAGCTGATGGACTTTAGCAAATCAGTTGAAATGCAATGGGAGCATAAATCAGAAAAGGATCAATTACAGGGCGACTTATTCGGTTAAGGTCTATCGCCACGCTTTCGCTTAAAGCGAATCGTGGCGGTATTTTCCATATCACTAGTTAAGTTTAATTCATAACGAGATAAACCATCACGGATGATGATGGAAGCTGTGTTTGGCGGAATACGTCCTGTGTTTTCTGCATACATGCTTAACTCCGTGTATTCGCTGGTTGTATCAACGGGAATGTACACACGAAATGCTTTGTGGGTAAGCATCGTGGGTCCCTTAATCATTTTATTATTCAGGAATACAGAAACAGAGTCATAATCTACCTCGCCATTATCATAGAATTCCAAACTGATGATTTTGCTGTTTACTTCTAGTTCAGTCACCAGTCTCTTTTTCCTTGCTTCAAATTCTCTTCTCCGCAATTCGTCTTCGCTGATGGTATTTGCAGCCACAACTTCTTTTTCAGTAGGCATGGGTTCAAGTGCATCGTAGTCCACTTTGGCAGAGAGAATCGTATCGTTGGATTTTTTTAGAATAAAGGAAATATTCGGACAAGAGTATTTAAAGGTTTCCGTGCTTCTCAGCTTACCCACTAATAATGAGTCTTTGGATGTAACTACCAGAGAAAAATCGCCTGTCATTGGGCAATCCACAGACTGGCGTGTGCTCTTAGAACCGTAATAAATGATCGGTATCTGATTGAATTTGACCGTCATCTTTTTCTTATCGAATACACCACGAATAGGTTCAATCAGCAAGCTATCCCTGAAATAATATTGTATTTGTCCGTAAAACTGCACGCCTTTTTGTCTGATCACAATCTCAGACAGATAAGCATCGTGGTTACCTGGTATCTGGAGTTTACCACTGCCAAACCAATGGCCGGAGATATTTTGGGCTTTTGCCTGCCCAAACATGAGCATTAGGCAGAGAATGGGTAAGGTTGTTTTCATGCAGCTGCGGATTGCTTGACCGGCAGAAATCGGTTATGGATTTGTCCGGCACATATAAAGAACGCCAAATAGCACCGGTATATTTCATCGCTTACCACTTGATTGCCTTGTTACCTTGTAGCACAAGCTTACTCTTATGACCCTGAAGACAACTGTTTTGTGCCTGATTTTTTTCGGATTAGTCTCATGTAGCAACTACCGTGAGCGTATGTTGGAGAAAAAGAATGCAAGAAGTGGTTTACATGTGCGGGAGGCTATTGAATACCTGAGGCTTCGGTCTGATGCAGAGGCATTGGTAACCATAACCGGTTATCTGGTTGGGCAGGAAACAAAAGGTAATCAGGTATTTTTTCAGTTAGCAGAGCATAAAGACCAGATTGTTTCTGCATTTAATTGCTTTTGCAGTTTTGAAGGAGCTCAATTGTTATTGCTGAAAGGGATAGAGTATAATACGGCGATTACCGTGTCTGGTAAGCTGGGAGAAACCACGCAGGGAATTACATTGAGTGATTGTCAGTTAATCATGGTAAATAAAGAGGGCAAGGACATGTATCTGCCTTCACAGGCTGTCAATTACTGATGTAGCAGTACACGGTGAATTGGCTGATGCTTGTTATCGGTTGCATGAAACAGCAGTAAACCGGTAGGCCAGCGCTGAGCATTGAGCTGGATTTGGTTATTGCCAGATTTGATTGGTATCTGTTGCTCATAGATAACTTGCCCCTGACCGTTCACAATTCGAACAGGCATGGTAAATGCTTGTTTCGATTTAATCTGTAGCACCAGCTGGTTGCCAAATGGATTAGGGGAAGCCTGTAGCTGAATATCTTCTGGGGCAGAAGCAGGATAATCATAGCATGCACCTGCATTCGGCATATTGTTATCAAGCCAGTTGAGTCGCCTGTTCAGCCAATCTTTCAAGTAATCTATTTCTGATACATAATCAGAAGGGATTGGTGTTGGATTAGGCCAAACATATTTTCCCAAGACTGGCCATCGGTTGAAATGTCTGTTTCTTGCTTCAGCAGTCAGCGATACTACAGAGTCAATCAAGGTATTGAGTCTGCCTATGGATAAACTGTTTTGCCTAACTGCTTTCCATCTGCAACGCAGTTTGCCTTGAAATGCAGTATCCAAACTAAGCTGATACCACCAGAAAGGAACCTGCCAGAAATCATCCGGACAAGTCTGATTAAATTGCCAGCTCCAACCATCAGTATTGCTGCCGTTACAATAATTAGCATTGCGGAAAGCAAGGTCATAATCCCAAACTGGGCCAGCTACAATTTTCTGATTTCTTTCTTTATAGAGATATGTGCTGAGGCGGTAACCATCCACATTACGGCTCACTTCATTCACAAGCAGGTAATCAATAAAGCTGTTTTCTTCAGCATGGCTGCGCCAGCCTTTAAGCGGATGCTGAAAGTCCTTGCTGTATAATTTTTGTTCAAAACTGTCTACGTAAGATTGCAGGTAGTTACGTTGTTCAGTAGTGATATCGGTAATCTTTGGATATGTGTAGGTGTATTGAATACGTTGTCCTTTTTTACTATTTGGCGTTGCATAAGCAGAGAACCAGCCATCTGCTTCTTTGTCGATACTAAAGATATAGCCTCCGGTAACTGCTAAGCCCGTATTATCAGTCTTGGCCATTTTGGTGATGGGTACTCTGCCACTGCCACGTTTGATGCGTTCCATGAAAACATAGATTCCCTTGTAATCCCCATCAATTACCAGTTCTACATACCTGCAATTGGCGGCCCACTGGCCCAGTTCTCTGCTAATGGTATAAGCTAGAAAATTTCGCATGAGGGTTTTGTCTGTATAGGGTGCATACAAGACCCAGTCACTCTCTTTGGGTAAACCAAACAGTGATTTGTCAACGGATTTACCTGAATTGTCCCACAGCTCAATACTGTAAGATTTCATCGGGAATTGTTGAGATGACTGGCCACGGATCTCAATGCCAACTTTTCCTGAGTAATGATTGAATAGATCAGTAACAGCATTGCGTTTGCCCTCACCATTATAAATGATGCCCATATCTGCCATGATCTTAGGATCATCCGGTATGGTTTGTCCGCCCGTATTGATCACAATAATGGGAAGATTGGAACTGGTTAATGATTGAGCGCCTGCAGTAAATACTACAACGCAGAGCAAACACAACAATAACCATTTTCTCATAGCCTAAAGTTACCGATGATTAAGGACGCTTGCGTAATTGTTGTTCAAAGAGTTTTAGGATACGCTTGTATTCATCTGTCCAGCTACTTGGCTCTACAAAACCATGGTCTTCCATCGGGTAGGAAGCGAGTTCCCAATTGTCTTTACCCAATTCAATCAGTCTTTGTGCAAGCTTCACTGCATCCTGATAGTGTACGTTCACGTCTACCATGCCATGGCAAATCAATAAATGCCCATTCAAGCCTTCAGCAAAATAAAGCGGTGAACTTTTTCTATAAGCAATACTGTCTGTAAATGGCTCATTCAGAATATTGGCAGTGTATCCATGGTTGTATTGTGCCCAATCCGTAACTGGCCTGAGCGCGGCGCCAGCTGCGAATTTTCCTGGTGTGGTAAACATCGCCATGAGTGTGATAAAACCACCATAAGAACCACCATAAATGCCCACTCTGTCTGCGTTCACATTGTGGTTCTTCGCGAGATAGTCAATAGCATCTACATGATCGGTGAGGTCTTTGCCACCCATGTGGCGATAAATACCAGTGCGCCAATCGCGACCATAACCTGCACTGCCTCTGTAATCAATGTCCAAAACAGTGTAGCCGAGGTCTGCGAGCAAATTATGGAACATATATTCCCTGAAATAAGAACTCCACCACTTATGTGCATTCTGCAGATAGCCTGCACCATGTACAAAGATGACTGCAGGTTTATTAGGGTCTTGTTGTTTCGGTTTATACAGTCTGCCATATACTGTAGCACCATCTCTTGCAGAGAAAGTAATCACTTCCGGATCACGCCAAGCATAGCTACTGAAAAGAGGCGACATGGCTTTATTGGTAATTTGTTCAGGTTTGGCACCTGCTTTATTTTCCTGCAGATATAATTCCCATGGTTTATTGGAATAGGAGTAGAGATAAGCTATGTATTTCTCATCAGGTGAAACGCTCACTTGATGTGCACCTGTCATGCTGGTAATTTTTTCTGCCTTGCCGCCGGAAACAGGTAAGCGATAGAAATGCTGCTCACCCGGATGCACTTCATTGGTGGTGAGGTAAAAGAACTTCTTGTCTTTAGATAATTCTGCCTGCTGCACTTCATAATTACCGGATGTTAATGCCTGAATAGTATTGGTGCTTAGATCTGCTACATACAAATGTGAATAGCCGGTTTTTTCTGAATGAAACCAGAAGCGGTTATCATCTATCCAGCCGGTATTTCTGCCAAAGCCGATGCCGGGGCCCGCAATCCACGCTTCATCACGCTGACGGTCTAGTAACTTGAAACCAGTACTGTCGAAACGTATCAGCCAACGGTCTTTATTATCTGTTGCACGCAGGTCAATCACGGCATAATTACCTTTTGGCGACCAGCTTACATTCGTAATTGTAAAGCTTCTGTTGCTGTTTCTTTTTTTGCGGTCTTCCAGTTGCTTAGGATAATCTTTTACATAGTCGGGCAAATCCTTAATGCCCGGAATTTGCTCTGCTTTCAATTGCATCAAAGTGTCTTTGATACGATCATAGATATACAGATCGCTACTGCCTTGTGGCGTGCCCACTTTTGTTCTGGCATTGATATCTGTTGTAAAACCACTTTCAGTTACATAGCTGGGTACGATAGTATTTCTACCGCTGCCTTGGCGAAAGACGCGGTAGCTCACAAAGCGGCCATCAGCACTGATGGTTAATCCTTGCATAAAGCCATCTCCCATAGGTAAGGCGCGCATCTCTTTTGGCTGTGGGATCCGCTTATTATAGGCTTCAGTACTTTCTCTTTTCTCCTTTCTTTCGCGCAGCACCTGAAAATAGCGCAGTTGATCATTCTTTAGCCATTCTTCCTGTGTGCTACCTGAGCTTAGTACTGGAGGAGCGCTTGTATTATTGTTTCTGCCAAAACCGCCACCGGGCGAAGGGGCGGTAGGTACTGCACCTGAGCGGATATTTGTCAGCTGTTCTGTTTCTCCTGATACCATATCCCATGCGTAGAGATTTTGATTCCTTGTGTAGACAATCTTAGTATCATTAAAACAGAAAAGCGGACTTGATTCCTGATCCATTGTATTGGTCACACGCTTACTCTTTCCAGTTTTCACATCTACTAAATAAATATCACCCAACTGGGCATAGACATACTGGGTTCTGTTTTGATTATATACAAAATTTCCTTGGCTATTCAGTAACTGCGTCTGTACAATACTTGCTTTCACAGGCTGTTTGTTTACAGTACTGATGATATACATCGAATCTGCAGGATGGCCCTCTGGATTCCATCTAAAAAATAATTGGTTACCCGTTTGGCTCCATTGCAGGTTACCTGGTGAAGTGCCAATCCATTTAGGATCTTGCATGATCTTTTCTACAGTTAATGGACCTATAGACTGTGCATATACAGCACTCAATAAAAAGAACGAACAAAAGGAAAAGAACAACTTTTTCATATGCCTGTATTAGGGCAATGAAAGTACTTATTTCTCTAACCTTTGCTCGCAATAGCGGGCATTATTTGACGAGTGGTACTGCACGTTTGGGAAACCAAGGAATCAGGGCATTGGTGGTTTTCTGGTAAGCTGCATATGCTGAATTACCTACGTACTTCTTCTCTAGCATAGGAACACCGGAAACGAAAGCCAGCAGATAGGTGATAGTCATCGGACTGATTATACCTAACCAGCCAAAAGGTAATGGAAGTACGATCAACCACAAACCCGACCACATGAGTATTTCACCAAAATAGTTGGGGTGTCTGGAGTATTTCCACAAACCAGTATTCATGATTTGTCCAGGTTGCTTGTGCTTACGAAATTTTGACATTTGATAGTCAGCAATGGCTTGAAGTAAAAAACCCTTGAGCCACAGAACCGCGCCTAAATAAATGACCCAATTAAGGGATGTTTTTGAGGAATCTGCGAAACTGATAAAAATAGGTGCAGCAATGATGAGCAGGAAAAAGCCTTGCAACACAAATACCTGCAGATAGGTTCTCCAGTAAAAATGTTTACCCCAGTCCTTGCGCCATTGCGCATAACGAAAATCTTCCTGCTTGCCTTTGTTGCGTGTACCAATATACCAGCTAAGTCTAATCGCCCACAATGCAATCAGACAACTAATTAAGAGCGATATTGGTTTAAAGGAAAATTGTTGAAGACAGATTAAGATGATCGCCACATAGCCTAAACCCCAGGCTACATCTGCAATATCATTTCGTTTGAGTATTAGCGCTATTATAAAGCAAATACTTGCATACAAAAGTATTCCAATTGCTCCTTGCAGATATAGTTCTAGAAGTACTTGCATATTTATTGTCTAAGCCATTGTACAATCGCATATCCGGCTGTACTTACCGAACCTGTTAGAATCATACCCCAGGCTATGTCAATGAATACAATTTTCAAAGGCCAATCTTTAAGCGTAGCAAGATTGGTTAAATCATAGGTAGCATAAGTAAATCCACCTAAAAGCATACCCAGTATCAGCGCTTTCCAAATACTCGTTTGTTCTGCTGCGGGTATGATGCAGAAAATGAATATGCCAATGATGAATAAGAGATAAAATACAATTGCTGCAGTCCAATTTACCTGCGGACTTAAGAAATTCCCCAACTCTCTTTGATAAAGTCCTTTGGCGATAACACCCAACCAAATCAGGTCAATGGCAAAAAAGACAAGGGTAGTGCCTAGATAGGCCAACAATAGTTTGGATAAAGGGAGTATTTGCATAGTAGCGGTTTTGGTGATCAGAAACACTCATCTAGTAAGGTATAGAATTCCAATTTCTGATGATCTATTTCTGTTAAACCATAGATTGAGAGAAAGGTTCTCACATATGCTTCGCCCCATTCATGCCGGATACTTCTAATGGCCAGAGCCAGATCCTGGTACCTGTCTGCGATGCCGCCACGGCCCCAGTCGATGATGCCGGATAGTTGCTTGTTTAGAAAGAGCAGGTTTTTGGGACAATAATCGCCATGCGTAAATACCAAATCATTTTCTGTAGGAATGCTATTGAATAGTTGCTGTAATAGCTGTTCTGCTGAATATCCCTGATAAACCTCTTCAAATTCTTTCGTATCTACTAATCCTTCAGAAACCCTGCGTTCTGCTTCAGCCAATACATCTGGCAGCAATCTTTTAGGTGTTTTTGTTGTAAGGGGGATGCTATGAATCAATTTAAGTGTGTCAGCATACACAGCCACACGTTCTGTTATCGGCCAAGCTGCATCAATGGAATCGAGAGTATGGCCATCTATCCATGAGGTGCATAACCAGTTTGTGTTTGCAATATGCTTATGCCATTGATAGCTGGGTACTTTTATTTTCCCATTCAACCACTGTAGTACGTCAATTTCTTGTGTGAATTCATGGTGGAAAGCAAGGGATGTTTGTTTAAGCACCAGTGCTCCATCAGGTATAACAATTTTATAGACAAATGCACTACTAGCGCCGCCGGATAAAGGGATATAGTAATAAGACGGATAAGCTCGACTCAGTATTTCATGTAATAATACATCGCTCATAAAGATGAAGCACAAGTATTACCTTATTTTCTTCATTGGAAAGAATTCAGATACTTTTCTGCCAGCCATTAATCCGGTAATTTCTGCAACAAGCGAATCTGTTCCTTTCTTTCTGTAGATGATCTTTTGTGGAAAAGGGTTTCGCTTGTTCTCTAATACCATACTATCCGAGTCTAATGCTATGGATACAAAATCAACTGGCTCTTGTTTGGTATCAGCTGCAACACGTACGGTATAATGAATCTTGTTTTGGGCCTCAGTTACCGCTACTTTTTCAAAATAAACTGTATCCGTTTGGAACAGATAGAAACTCTTCACTGCATAACCGCTATCGCCTGTTTTCAGCCAGTCTTCATACAATGGGCCTCTTTGTGTTTGAGATACCCAGGTACCTTGAAGCCAGCCAATGGTTTCCAAAGGCTTTTGTTCTTGCTTGCAGGAAATTATTGTGAGCAGGAGAAAGCTGACAGTAATTACATATTTGAGCGATGATTGCATACTAAAAAGTTTGAAATGACTATAAGATTGCTTCTCCAAAAGTGAGCAAATTATTGTCAGGGTCCAGCAAAGAAAACTCTCTTTGTTTCCAGGGCTTGTCTTCCAGCTTGCCGTTGGGGTGGATGGCCACTTGTTTGTCTAGTAATTCTTGATACCAAGCATTGATGTCGCTGACCCTACAATACACTTGCCCGTCATTCTCTTCCGGTATTATATCGGGATGCGCAAAGAAATGCAGCTCTATCTGATCTTTTTCCAGCAAAAGATAATCGCCATAATCGTTGATCAATGAAAAGCCCAATTGATCAACATAGTAGCTGATGGTAAGCGCCTTGTTGCGCATGGGTAATTTCGGAATAGCGATTTGCAGCATCTCACAGCTTTTCAGCAAGATAGGTGCTTTGCTGCGTAAATGCACAACGCTTATTAGAGCCTTTAAGATTGTGTTTCAGGCTGGTATTCCAGAATATCTGCAGGCTGACAATCAAGGGCTTTGCAAATCGCTTCAAGTGTACTAAAACGAATGGCTTTTGCTTTACCTGTTTTCAGGATGGAGAGATTAGATAAAGTAAGGTCAACCCGCGCAGAAAGTTCATTCAGCGAGATTTTCCGTTTGGCCATCATCACATCCAAGTTTACTATGATGGGCATCTTATACAGTTAATTCGTTTTCTGATTGTAATTCTGTTCCTTTCTGGAATACATGTGCAATGATGTACATCACGCCTGCGAAAAATAAGAGTTCTTGATAACCCCAGTTAAGATCAATGGTTACGCCTCTTTTCATCAGCCATCGTGCTTGCGTATTGGCAATAAAGCTGATGACAGCAGTAGCAAGTGCTGTAAAACTAATCAGGCTGAGGTGTTTGCTTGCCATTTCATTAAACGGACTTGCCAGATTGAAGCGTTGGAAAATCTTTACTACCAAAAAAGCCATGTATGCTTTTAAGGCGTTCACGGTAATTAATAGCGTCACCATCTGGTAGTATTGCAAATCGCTGAAAGCCTTTACAGCAGAAAGATCCAGTCCCTCGTATAAATCGCGCGAAGCGATATCGTTCACAAATAAGCTCACAAAAACGGAAATGATAATTGCCCCGGTTTTGATACAAAGACCAATGAAAATGATCCAGAAAAGCACCTTCATAAAGGTGAGGATGTTTTTTTGTTGCGTTTGCATATTGACTGATTGATGATGCAAATATCAGGTAAAATTTATTGAAAAACAATAAATAATTATTTTTTAAGGAAAATTTTCAAGATTTGATGCATTGCCCACACCACTGCATTGGAAATCATTTATTTAGCAAAAAGCGGCAGGCTTTGTTTTGGGTTAGTCAATTCAGTAATGTTGCTGTATGCAGCTAAGATTTTGTTTTTGCCTCATCATTTTTTGTGTGTTGCAAGGCCGGCTATCAGCACAGCAATTACCTTATCAAAATCCGCGTTTGCCACACGCTGTGCGGATGAAAGACTTATTGAGCAGAATGAAGCCGGAGGAAAAGTTCTGGCAGTTATTCATGGCACCAGGCAGTCTTGCTGATACAAATCAATTGCGCAAATCTGTTTTTGGTTTGCAGCTGAATGCGAGTACACAAACCAATACCACACAACAGGTATTGCAATACGGGAATGGGCAGGATGCGCTCAGCTTTGCAAAGCAAGTCAATGCAGTGCAAGCATTCCTGATGCGTCAAACAAGATTAGGTATTCCAGGTATTTTCTTTGAAGAGGGTTTGCACGGATTAGTAGCCAGAGGTGCAACCGTTTTTCCGCAGTCAATTGCATTAGCAGCATCTTTTGATACATTATTGATGCAAAGCGTAGCCACGGCTATTGCGCAAGAAGCGCGCATCAGAGGCATTCGCCAGATATTGTCGCCAGTATTGAATATTGCCACTGACCCGCGCTGGGGCAGAACAGAAGAGACTTATGGTGAAGATCCGCTTTTGAGTAGTTGGATGGCTCAGGCTTATATCCGCGCCATGGAGCAAGCTGGTGTTATCACCACACCCAAACATTTCATTGCCAATCTGGGTGATGGCGGTCGCGATAGTTATCCCATTCATTATAACGAGCGATTGCTCAGAGAACTCTATTATCCGCCTTTTTACAATGCTATTACCAAAGCGGGTGCGAGATCAATTATGACTGCTTATAATTCTGTAGATGGAAGTCCTGCTTCTGCCAATCAGTATTTATTACAGCAGGTATTGAAGAAAGACTGGGGCTTTCGCGGATTTGTGATTTCAGATGCCAATGCTGTGGGTGGTGCAAACGTGCTACACATGACTGCTAAGGATTATGCAGATGCAGGAAAGCAGTCTATTCAAAATGGTTTGGATGTCATCTTTCAAACCGACTTGAAACATCACGCATTATTCATGCCTCCTTTTTTAAATGGAGCAATTACACAACGAAGTATTGATGAAGCGGTTTCGCGCGTACTGCTGGCAAAATTTCAGCTGGGCTTGTTTGATCAACCCTATGTGGCTATACCTGAACCTGATTCTATCAAAGCCTTATCTGCAAAGCATCATGTGCTGGCCAGAGCAGCGGCGCAGCAATCTATTGTGCTGCTGAAAAACAAACAGCAAGTATTACCCATTCAATCCAGCGTGAAAAAAATTGCCGTGATTGGTAGTGATGCTACAGCTGCCAGATTGGGCGGATATAGCGGCACAGGTAATCGGGTAGTATCTATATTTGATGGAATAAAAGAAGTGTTTGGCAGTAAGGCAACGATTGTTCATTCACCCGGCTGTGCAAGAACTTCGAGTAAATACCAAACCATGCCTTCAAAATTGCTGTGGATAGAAGCGAATGGGGTTTGGCAGCAAGGCTTGAAAGCGAGTTTTTATGCGTCACCTGCATTTGAGGATGCTGCTGTTGCCAGTCGTATTGATCCGGTTATTGATGCGCACTGGACATTGTATCCACCCGTGCCTGAAGTAAAGCCTGATCATTATGCTGTAGAGTGGACAGGTTATTTAAAACCTGATACTACTGGAATTTTTGAGTTAGGGTTAGAAGGGAATGATGGTTATCGGCTTTATTTGAATGATCAATTGCTGATTGCAGAAGATAATAAGCAAAGCTTTCATTTGAGAACTGTGACACTACCGTTGCAAAAAGACAGTTTGTATCCCATCAAAGTACAGTTTAGCGAAACACAAGGCAATGGCCGAATTAGGCTTGTTACCAATATGCATGTAGCAGATCAGGATAGCAGATTGATTCAAGACGCAGTTGCTGTAGCAAAAGATGCGGATATCATGCTTGCGGTTGTAGGAATTGAGGAAGGCGAGTTTCGCGATCGTGCACAATTGTCATTGCCCGGTAAGCAAGCAATGCAGTTGCAAGCACTTGCTGCAACCGGAAAACCCTTGGTAGTGATCATCACGGGCGGTAGTGCTGTTACCATGCAGCCTTGGTTAGATGTAGCTGATGCAGTTTTGATGGCATGGTATCCTGGCGAAGCAGGAGGAATGGCAGTAGCGGATATACTCAGCGGTAAAATCAATCCGTCAGGAAAACTGCCGATTAGTTTTCCGCTTGCTGAAGGACAGTTGCCATTGAGTTATTGGCATAAGCCAACAGGAAGGGGAGATGATTATGCCGATTTGAGTGGTCAGCCTTTGTTTCCATTTGGCTATGGATTAAGCTATACGCAGTTTGCATTAAGCGAGCTGAAATTGAGTCAACAGCGGATTCGTGTCGGTGAATCAGTTACGCTAAGCTGTGTTATTGAAAACAAGGGAAAATATACTGGAACAGAAGTGGTGCAATTGTACCTGCGCGATGAATTGGCTTCTGTTGCAAGGCCTTTACAGGAATTGAAAAACTTTCAGCGCGTGCAAGTAGAACCAGGAGAACGTAAACAAATTTCTTTTGTGCTGAAGCCGGAAGACTTCCAAATGCTCAATACGAAAATGGAATCCGTGATTGAGCCGGGTATGTTCAGAATCATGGTTGGGACTTCTTCCAGAGAGCTGGCACTAAAAGCACAGATTGAAATATTGCCTAAAAAATAAGCGGGCCCTCAATCAATAATTCATTTCAGGATGTGTTAGATGTGCTGATCAATCAGAATGGTATTGCCATCCGGGTCTTTAACAACAATATGCGCAGGACCGTTGCCTTCTGGGTCTGCTGTTGCTGCTAGCTCAATGCCCTGCTGTTGTAATTGTTGCTGAATGCTGCGAACATCATCGTATGCAGGCAGCGTTTGTGCATTTTCGTCCCAGCCGGGGTTGAAAGTCATCATATTGCCTTCGAACATTCCTTGGAAAAGACCAATAAGCGTCTTGTCGTTTTTCATAATCAGCCAATTTTGTTCAATATGGCCAGCAAAAACTGTAAAGCCTAGTTTTTCATAAAAGGCTTTTGATTGATGGATGTCTTTAACACTCAGGCTGATGGAGAAAGCACCAAGTTGCATGGTTTAGGATTTAGGTTGGCTGATTAAGTGGCATTGTCAGTAGTAATTTAATCAATTTATTTTCTGCCGGTTTCAAATACATGAAATTTAATATCCTCATCTATCCTTTCTTCCAGAAAGTAGAAGCCAAGTTCTTGCAAAAGCTTAATTGATCGTTCATTCTCTGGCAGGGTGGTAGCTTGCACAATCTGATGTTCCGGGTCTTGCATTACTTTCTGTAATACAGCTTTACTGGCTTCATGTGCATAGCCCTGGCCATTGTATTCTGGTAGAAAAGCAAAACCGATATCGAAAAACTCCAAATAGTCGCGCTTGAGAAAACTGATTACACCAATGGGTGTATTGTTAGTTTTTAATCTTACAACCCAATAAGTGCAATCAGTTCTTGCTAAGAGTTGTGTGATATAATGTCTTGCTTTTTCTGGTGTATCAATTTTTCTGTCGCCAATAAAACGCAGCCATCCTTCCGTATTCATGAGCCGGTATAAAAAATGGGCATCATTGGTAGTTACGGGTAATAAAGACAATCTTAAAGTGCCAATCATAAGTTTCGATCCTTGCTAATAACATTTCGCTTAGTGAAATCACTACCGTTGCAAAAATTTATCCTGCTTTAGCAGCAAAATATTTCTGGCAGTAAACATAGGAGATAATCAAAGCTGTAAAAATGGGAATCATCGTCAGCATACCCATATCAAATCCGTTTACTTTAAGGTTAGAGTACACTGCAGCAATTAGGTCGTAGGTGAGGCCGGCATATGCCCATTCCTTAATGGTTTTATAACCTGGAACCACCAGCGCAATACTACCTAATAGCTTGGCTACGCCGATAAAAGGAATAAAATATTCCGGATAGCCGAGTTGCATAATAAAGGTCTTGGCTTCGGGTACCAGTAAAATATCTGGTACAGCTGTAAATGCCATAAAACCGGCAAAAAGAATCGTACTGATCCAGTAAATGTTTTTGATCTTTTTCATAGCAGTTGTTTGTTGTCAACTTACGAAAATCAGCCAGCTTGCACAAATGATTGTGATGAAGCGCGTTTACCCGCTAAAAAAAGCCTTTGGCAATAATCTCTCCAATAAAAACTAACATCTGTTATCTTCGCGCCAGAAAAGCAAGTCATATGAAAGAAGTTGTGATTGTTTCAGCAGTACGTACCCCTATGGGTAGTTTTGGTGGAAGTCTTAAATCCCTCACTGCCACGCAATTAGGTGCAATAGCCATAAAGGGCGCACTGAATAAAGCGGGCCTATCGCCGGATAAAGTGAATGATGTATTGATGGGTTGTGTGATCCAAGCCAATTTGGGTCAGGCACCTGCACGTCAGGCAGCCAAATTTGCAGGCTTACCCAATGAAGTGAACTGTACAACCGTGAATAAGGTTTGTGCCAGTGGTATGAAAGCTATTGCACAAGCAGCACAAAGCATTTTACTAGGTGATGCGGATATTGTTGTAGCAGGCGGTATGGAGAGCATGAGCAACGTGCCTTTTTACGCAGAGCACATGCGTTGGGGTAATAAATACGGTCATGTGAGTTTGCAAGATGGCTTGGCGAAAGACGGGTTAACCGATGTGTATGATGGAAAAGCTATGGGTAATGCAGCAGAATTGTGTGCAAAAGAATGTGGCATTACTCGTGAAGACCAGGATACTTTTGCTATTGAAAGCTACAAACGCAGTCAGGCTGCTTGGGAGCGTGGTGCTTTTGCAGATGAGATCGTGCCTGTGGAAATTCCACAACGTAAAGGCGATCCTATTGTGTTTGCAAAGGATGAAGAGCCATTCAATGTAAAGTTTGATAAGATTCCAACATTAAGCCCTGCATTTCAGAAAGAAGGTACTGTAACAGCTGCTAATGCTTCTACCATGAACGATGGTGCAGCAGCATTGGTATTAATGAGTGCAGAGAAAGCCAAAGAATTGGGATTGAAACCTATTGCGAAAGTTGTTTCATATGCAGATGCAGAACAAGCTCCTGAGTGGTTTACTACTACACCAGCGCTAGCTGTTCCTAAAGCAGTTGCTAAGGCCGGATTAACTATGCAGGATATTGATTTCTGGGAACTGAATGAGGCTTTCAGCGTGGTAGGCATTGAGAATTCACGCAGAATGCAATTGGATCCTGCAAAGGTGAATGTACACGGTGGAGCAGTTAGTTTGGGCCACCCATTGGGTGCGAGTGGTGCACGTATCATCGTAACATTAATCAATGTGTTGAAGCAAAACAAAGGTCGTTACGGTGCAGCCGGTATCTGTAATGGTGGTGGTGGCGCTAGTGCGATGGTGATTGAAAACATCGATTAATTCAGAAGATATAAGGACAAAAAAATCCTCCGTTTTGCGGAGGATTTTTCTTTCAGGGCAAGCAGAATCAAATGGCAGCATCGTCTTTTGAAACGGGCTTTTTGATATAGTCTAGGATGATGTTCGTTAATAGCAAACCCAATACAGCAAAATAGACCGTACTTCTCCATGGATTTGAAGTAATGGCACAAGTGCCATTGACGCAACCAATTTGCGCATAGTAGATATAACCACTAATGCCACCCAGGATTGCGCCAAGTACATACCATCTGTATTGCTGTAATAAACGATTCATGCTTTCACTTTTTGCTTTTCAATTTTGATTTTTGCCTTACTACAACATCGTTGTAGGACAAACATAATCCGTAATCTGAAATTTTCCGGTTTCCTTAATTGCTTTAAAACCACCTTGTACATCAATCAGGTTATCAAATCCTCTTGCTTTCAGGATAGAACAGAAGATCATACTTCTGTAGCCACCGGCACAATGTACATAGACAGGCTTGTCTTTGGGTACAGATTGCATATTGTCATTGATATAATCCAAAGGAATATTCACTGCATTTAAAATGTGTTCAGCATCGTATTCACTTTTTCTTCTGGCATCAAGGATAAAAGTCTCCGGAATGCTGTCTGCAATTACTGCTAATGCATCTGCAGAGAGGGTAGGAATGGTGTCCACTTCTTTCCCTGCAAGCTTCCAACTCTCAAAACCGCCTTGCAAGAAACCTATGGCGTTGTCATAACCAACACGTGCGAGTCTTGTTACCACTTCTTCCACTTTATCATCATCTGCTACCAGCAGAATCGGGTGTTGCAAATCGGTAACCAAGGTGCCTACCCATGGTGCGAATGTGCCGTCGATACCAATATTGATGGAGTTAGGAATAAAACCTTTGGCAAATGTTTGTGGATCTCTTGTATCCAGAATCAATGCTTCTGTTTCTTCAGCAGCAGCTTCAAAAGCATCAACACTCAATTCTTGCGTACCGCGCTGTAATACAAATGAGAAAGAATCATAGCCTTGAATATTCATCAATACATTCATTGGGAAGTACTGTGGAGGAGGTGTTAAGCCATCCAAAATGGCCTTTACAAAATCGTCCTCACTCATAGGTTGTAAGGCGTAGTTTGTTTTTTTCTGATTACCCAGTGTATCTGTTGTTTCCTTACTCATATTCTTGCCACAAGCAGAACCTGCGCCATGTCCGGGATAAACAATGATATCATCAGCAAGTGTAAGGATCTTGGTGTTGAGTGAATGATACAGATGTCGGGCTAATTTATCTTGTGTCAATTCAGCAATGACTTTCTGTGCAAGATCGGGCCTGCCAACATCACCGATAAACAAGGTATCACCGGTGAAGATTGCTGTCTCTTTACCGTTTTCATCAATGAGTAAAAAGCAACTGCTCTCCATGGTATGACCTGGTGTGTGCAATACTTTGATCTGCACTTTACCTAAAGGCAAAATTTCTCCATCTGCAGCAACATGTGCGGTGAAACCAGGCTTGGCTGTTGGGCCGTATACAATGGTTGCACCACTCTCTTTTGCTAAATCAATATGACCAGAAACGAAGTCGGCATGGAAATGCGTTTCCAAAACATACTTAATACTTGCATTATTACGCTCCGCTTTCTGGAGATAGGGTTTGGTCTCGCGGAGCGGATCAATAATAGCGACTTCGCCTTCGCTTTCAATGTAGTAGGCGCCATGGGCGAGGCAGCCTGTGTAAATTTGTTCTATTTTCATGACGGTTGTTTTTAAAATGACTTAGCAAAATTGACTATGCTTTCAAGAGTCAACAATGACATTTGTCACAAACCGTCTCTGGTGGATTAATTACAAGCGAGAAATGCCTACACGTTGGCATGAATAGGTATCTAGGGTAACAGCTTGCAGTAAACAATCTGCAAGATCTCCCGTATTGATTTCGTAATGATTGGGTTCAGGTATGGCTTCAGCTTTGGTAATGTATTTACCACTAAAAGGTCTGTCCAAAATATTGGGGGAACAAACAAAGGTCCATTTCAGTGTACTTGCTTTCAATGTTTCATAAGCTGCCTGATGTTCTCTGCCAACAGGCAAATATTGTTGTGGATAATCTGAAGCATCTAAAAGGTAATGGCCATGTTCATCAGGCAGTATCCCTAATCCGCCTAAGGCTGCAATACGCTTGATGCCTGCTGTTTGCATCTGTTGAGCGATCATTTGCATACCCTTACTTCTTGTTTGATCCAATCCGTCGAAACTTCCGCCCAGCACAGAAATCACAGCATCTGCACCGGTAAGTGCGGCTGCAACATCCTGAGCATCTAACACATAACCCTTGATGGCGATGAGGGCTTCGTTGCGGATATCAGGGTCAATCAGTGACGTAATATTCCTGCCAAAGGCGCGTACACTATGTCCAGCAGCCAAAGCTTGTGTAACAACCTGTTTGCCTACTTGTCCGGTAGCACCAAAAACCGTGATGATCATGCGTGCGTTTTCTGTAAGATACACAATCAAAAAATATCTTTTCAGAATGACAAATATCATTGTTATCTGAGGTGATGCACATGAACTTTATAGAAAACAATCTGATATGGTTACGATAGAACAACAGAAGCCCGTTTTAGAGCTTCATCTTGAACACGAACTGTGGATCAAGGAATTGCTTTTCTGGAAGGAGGAGATTGCGGTTATGGAGAAGTATTTGGCTCAGGTGAATGCCTGGCTGAATTCACAAGAATCCAAAGCCGGTGTTGAACATTTCCAGAATCAGTTTATCCGCCAGAGAGAAGTTATCGACGAACTCAAACATGAGATTAGGGTGAATGAAGAATCCCTGTCTGAACGCTTACGTAATCTAACGGGACCAGAAGCCAACACGAAAAGATTGGTTGATCATGATGTTACCCGTGAGAAAGTACTCATCACAAGAAAGATATATCAAGACTTGAAAGAAGAGTATCGTAACTGGCTGGTTCGTATCCTGTAAAAAGACCATAGGCGGTACCGATTAGGTGCCGCCTAATTTTTTTGTGCCTGTTCTGTGATTTCTGCCATGGTGATGCCCATGTGGCTTTCGTCATAAACACATTCGCCTTTGCTGATAAGCAAAACTTGTGGCGATTCATGGTGTACATGGAAATCAGCAGCTACTTTATGGGAAAGTTCTCGGTATGCGATGAGGTCCAGGTAATGAAAATCGATGCCTTCTGGCGCTACGGCAGATTCCAAACGATTCTTAGCCATGCTACTAATGCTGCAGCGTGTACTATGCTTGAAGATTACCTGAGGTGTTTGGTGTGATCTCTCAATTAAGGACTGAAGATCTTCAGACTTTGTCAGTTGATGCCATTTCATGCCTAAACAACAAAATGCCCGGCTTAAGGTTTGAAATAGTTACGGTTGGTAGTAGGGCAGCCGCCGTTTTTTGACGAGGTACAGCTAGCGAAACCAATCGCTACCATGGTGATAAGGAGTAAAGAAACAATCAACTTTTTCATGACCAGTATTTAGGTTTGTTGGCAAAGATACAGCTGCTTTTTGTTCTGCTGCTCCCTGCACTTACCGGAACTGTTAAGGTTTCCGGAATTGTGAAATTACAGGCTTTGCTCTGCAATAACGCAGGAATATGATCGAAAAGTGTGCTTTGAACAGATTTTAAGCCCTTCAATTGATTACCTTTGACCATTATAACCCTAATTATCATCAGGTTCAACACCTTACCCTAAGTTCTAATGAAGCTCCAGCTAACCCGTCCCATTGCCGTAATTGATCTGGAAACTACCGGTATTAATATTGGTTCTGACCGCATTGTAGAGATTGCTATCATTAAAATTTTACCAGACGGTACCCGCCAGGTAAAGCGTAAACTCATCAATCCGCAGATGCCCATTCCAAAGGGTGCCAGCGATGTGCATGGGATTACCGATGAAATGGTCAAGGATGCGCCTACATTCAAGCAGGCTGCCAACGAGATCAAGCAGTTTATCGATAATTGTGATCTGGCCGGCTATAACAGCAATCGTTTTGATGTACCTATGCTGGTGGAAGAATTCCTACGAATTGGTATGGAAATCACCATCGATGGTAAGCGTCTCGTGGATGTACAACGCATTTTCCATATGATGGAACAGCGTACTTTAGGTGCTGCGTATAAATTCTATTGCCAGAAAACATTGGAAGGTGCGCACAGCGCTGAAGTTGATGCGTCTGCAACCTGGGAAGTGCTGGAGGCACAGATTGAGCGTTATCCGCAACTGGGTACCACCATTGAAAGTATCGTGAAAGCAACCGGCGAAGAAGACCTGGTTGATTTTGCTCGTCGTTTCATCCGCGAGAATGGTGTGGAGGTCTTCAATTTTGGTAAACACAAAGGCAAGCCAGTAGCCCAGGTGCTTAGAGAAGAGCCACAGTATTACGATTGGATGATGAAGGGCGATTTCCCTATGCATACCAAGCAGAAATTGTCTGAGATTTTCAACCGAACCATGCTGGCTAAAAAGGTTTAACCTTTTCGCAACGTCGGTTATAAATCTTATTGGTGAAACCAGCAATACATTAACTATTTTTATCCTGTACCGAGCAAGCCCCCCGTATTGGAAAAATTAGTCATTATACCCACATACAATGAGCGAGAAAATATCGCCGCCATACTGGCTGCTGTATTTGATTTGCAACAAGGGTATCATGTTTTAGTAATTGATGATGGTTCGCCAGATGGTACTGCCGCCATTGTGAAGGACTTAATGCAGCGTTTCCCTAATCAACTTTTTTTGGAAGAACGAAAAGGTAAAGCCGGTTTGGGCACAGCCTATATCCACGGTTTTCGTTGGGCCCTGCAAAGAGGATATCAGTATGTATTTGAAATGGATGCTGATTTCTCGCATAACCCAAAAGATTTGGAAAGACTTTATCTCGCTTGTAAGCAGGATGGGGCTGATCTTTCTGTTGGTAGCCGTTATGTGCCCGGTGGTAAAACTGAGAATTGGCCTTTGGACCGACAAATTTATTCACGTGGTGGAGCACTCTACACTAAGTTGATTACCTGGATGCCGGTGAATGATCCTACTGCTGGCTTTGTGTGCTACAGCAATAAGGTCTTACAGACCATTAATTTTGATGCCATCCGATTTGTTGGCTATGCTTTCCAGATTGAAATGAAGTTTGCTGCATGGAAACTGGGCTTCCGTATTCAGGAAGTACCCATCACTTTTGTAGATAGAAAAGAAGGTACCAGCAAAATGAGTGCAGGTATTCTGAAAGAGGGTGTGTTGGGTGTATTGAAAATTCAATGGCGCAGCCTGTTCAAGAACTATCGTCATCAAGTAACTAAATCTGCTACTTTTTAGCACGTGCTTTTTCAAGGTGATGCCTTACTTTCACCTCTATGAAAGCCGCTTTCCTAAAATTACATTTGGCCGTTTTTCTGGCAGGATTCACCGGAATTTTGGGCCGACTCATTACCTTAAACGAAGGCTGGCTGGTTTGGTACAGGCTGCTGATCAGTTCCATCACCATGTGGATACTATTTCATTTCACCCGCAAATTGCAGCGCATCTCCGCTAAACAACGCTGGCAAATCACCGGAATTGGATTTTTAGCAGCATTGCACTGGGTTACTTTTTATGGTTCAATCAAATATGCCAATGTATCCATTGCATTGGTTTGCTTCTCTGCAATTGGATTTTTCACTGCGTTGATTGAGCCGCTGTTTTTCAGAAAGCGTATTCAACCAATGGAGTTGTTGCTTGGACTTGTTTGTATAGTTGCTATCTACCTCATCTTTCACTTTGATCCTCGATACAAGACAGGTATTATCATCGGTTTGATCTCTGCGTTTCTAGCAGCCATTTTTCCGGTGATGGATAGAATGGTGTTGGCGAAAGTAAATCCGGAAACCCTGATAACATATAAACTTAGTGGGGGATGGCTCACACTATCCTTGCTCATGCCTTGGTATACTATGCAGTTTCCTGCAGATCATATTATACCAACCTGGACAGATTTTTTCTGGTTGCTATTTCTTGCTTGGATATGCTCTGTATGGGCATTTCGTTTATCTGCGCAGGCCTTGCAAAAAATTTCTGCTTTTACCGTTAATATCAGCTACAACTTAGAACCTGTCTATGGTATTGTATTGGCTTTTCTGGTATATCAGGAAAACAAATTGTTGCATAGCAGTTTCTACATCGGCTTTGCCATGATCTTAACAGTAGTAGCTTATCAGACTTGGCGAGTAGCAAAAAAGAAGTCGCAGTAAAAACTGCGACTCCATTATCTTTTTTTTATTGTTGTTAGAACTCTACGATAAAACCTATGGTAGGCGTTACCTGTGCTTCATCATTTGCTAACAAGGTAGGAATACCATTGCTGCCATTGGGCCTGATAGGCTGTCCGTCTGTTGTCAAGAAAGCTGTATTGCTCGCATTTCTTCTAAACGTATACTGTGGATAGTTAGCTGCTCTGGCAATATACCAGTTGGTTACATCCAGGAACAGATCAAAGGTAAACTTGCGGAAGTTCCATTTCTTATCAATACGCACATCGCTGGAGTGGAATGTAGTGAGTCTGTTTTGATTGAGTCTGGTATAATCCAGAATACCCTGATTCAGTACAAGGAAGTTTTGTCTGCTTGCAATATCATCAAATGGTGTATAAGGTGCACCACCTTGGTAACGGAATTTTAAGCCCAATTCCCAGTTGCGTTTGAATTTATAACCCCAGGTTACACTCAGGAGATGGCGATTGTCCCAGGCGCTAGGTACATACTTGCCATCAGCACCAGTGTATTCGCTTTTGAAAAAGGTATAACTAAATACACCAAAGAAACGGTTGGTGAGTTTTTGCTGTGCGAAAAATTCAAAACCAAAAGCGCGACCAGTTCCATTGGTGCGTACAGGTTCATTACCCAACACGCTGAAATCACTGCCCATATTGGCTAAGCTGATGCCGTCTCGTACACTGATGGGTACATTGCTATAGGCTTTGTAGAAACCTTCCAGTGTAAAACGAGTGGCATCGCTTTTTAAATGTTCAATACCTAACACGTAGTGTGTGCTCTTGGTATAATCACTGTTCTTATTCAGGAATACATTGTTCTCCTGATAACCCAGAATAGTATAGGGGGGTAGTTTATAATACGTACCCACAGACGCATTCAAGTTCCAGCGATCAGCTAATACATAAGAAGCGCTGATGCGCGGACTAAAAGTCTGGAGCAGATTCCAGCCCTCATTGGTGAAAGAATTTCCGTCTGCACGAATACCTGCACTAATGCCTAAGCGGTTATCCATAAAACGTTTGCCTATTTGTGCAAACAAACCTGCTTTCATGAAATTGATATTGGTATTGAAATTCACCGTTACGGCAGGTTGTACAACTACGTTATTGTTGTCGCGTACTTCCGGGCGAATCACTTGAAAAGTGTTGTTGCTGAAGCTTACTGCCTGAGCGGCAACACCATAAGCAATTTTCCAGCCATTGATGTTTTGATTCACATCAAAGCGGAGTTTGTTTTCTGTTTCACCTGAATTGATGTTCAGGGTTTGGTCACCTTTTACGGGACTCAGGTTGTCTTCATAACGCTCTAAAGTATTGTTGAAATCATTTCTGCTCAAAGCAAGATTCCAATAGCCATTCTTGATCACACGTCTCAAACTGGCGCCAAACGTGTAGCTCCACTGTTGAATAGAAGGACTGCTGTTGAGTGCATACAATTTTTCCGGAGTGGCTTCTTTCGGTGCAGCGAAACTGAACTCATCAATGGCACCAACACCTAAGAATGTAAGCGTAGTTTTTTTATCTAACTGGTGGGTGGTTTTGAATTGAAAATCCCAGTAATTAGGTCGAATTGGTAAATCAATTGCCTGAAACAAAAATTGCAGATAACTTCTTCTTGCAGAAGCAAGGAAAGTGTGCTTCTTGTCTTTGGATAAAGGTCCTTCAAAGGTTGTAGCCAGTTCTGTAGCACTTAAACGAATATTACCCTGAACTTGGTTGGGATTACCTTTCTTTTGTCTAAACTCAAATACAGAAGACAAAGCATTGTCGAACCTTGCATCAAATGCAGAACTGCTGAGTTTCACATCTTCAATAAAACTTACGTTCAGAATACCCTGCGGTCCGCCGCTGCTGCCCTGTGTTGCAAAGTGATTGATGGTAGGTATTTCAATACCATCCAGGTAAAACACATGCTCATTAGGAGCACCACCACGAATGATAATATCGTTACGGAAACCACCACCTGCTGCGCCACCACCAACGCCAGGTAAACTCTGAATCACTTTAGAGATATCAAAATTACCACCAGGGTTAGCCCTGATCTCTTCTGTTGTGAGACGCTGCACACTTAACGGTGTTTCCAGTGTTGCGGCTTTGGCAGTTTTTCTGCTGGATCGAACCGTTACGTTCGTAAGTTCAGCAGCAACAGGTTCCATCTCTGCCAGAATCGTTTGCTCATTACCTGTTGTAATAATGATGTTGTATTTCAATAAATCGGCATAGCCCAAACCGGAAAATTGAATGGTATAGGCTTTTACCGGAATACCGGTGATGCGGAAGCGACCAGCACTATCAGTTACCGTTGCTTTGTCGGTGGAAACTAGTTTAACCGTAATACCGCCTAGGGGCGCACTATTGTTTTTATTGGTTACGGTACCTGAAACTGAACCTGTATTCTGTGCATTTACCTGTAGTATGGCCAGTAAAATGACCAATACACTCATCCTAAACTTCATGGTTGCTTGTATTTTAAAATTGGAGAACAAAATTAGCATGAAATTGTTCTAAAAAAGTATAATTTTATACATATTTGGGAAATAAACGCTGTTTATGAACTATTTGTTGATCAAAAATCTGATGAATGAGCTGGAGCGATACGAGCAGGAAGGCCATACCAGTGCTGATCCTCAATCGTTTGGTGCCTGGTTGATGGGGGCAAAGCATCATTTTCAGACGCCTGTCATTCCAGAAGGGGCTATTGCAGGCGAAACACTGGAAAGCATGATCAGCAAGCTGGTGGTGTTTATGAATCGCTATGCCCGTATGTATGTGAAAAAGGCATTGGAGGGAACCGGTATCAATAGTTTCGACGAGTTTACTTTTTTAATAACGCTCTATCCCTACAGTAGTATGAACAAAATGGAGCTAATTGAGCGCAATATCCAGGAAAAGCCTACGGGGATGGAAGTGATTCGTCGCCTCTTGGAGAAGGGTTATCTGGATCAGCAGGATGATCCATCAGACGGCAGAAGTAAACGCCTCACACTAACTGCAGCGGGGCGACAAACCCTCGAAGGCAGTTTTCATGCCATGACCAAAGTAACCCATATCGTTTCCGGCAATCTATCAGAAGAGGAGAAGCTGCAATTGCTCTTCATCTTACAAAAGCTGCATGAATTTCACCAGCCGATTTATCAGGCCAAAAAAGAGCCTGATCTGGATCAGCTCTTGTTGCAGCACAATATTGCTCCGGTCCTGTAATTCTTGTCTGGCCTGTTGTTTCTTCATTTATATTTAGTGCCTTAATAAAGACTGTTTATGAAGAAACCCCTGATTCTGGCTGCATGCTTTCTGCTGGTTATTGCAGTGCGTGCACAAAAAAAGCCTTTGGATCATAGCGTTTACGATGGTTGGCAAAGTATCGGTGAACGAATGATCAGTAATGATGGAAAATTTGTAGTCTATACCATCAATCCACAGGAAGGAGATGGCACGCTGGTAATTCAATCCAGTGATGGCAGTTTCAAAAAAGAAATTGCGCGTGGCTATAATGCTACTATCAGCGAAGACAATCAATATGTATTCTTCCGTATTCGTCCTTTTTTCAAAGACACCAGAGAAGCACGCATCAAAAAGCGCAGACCCGATGATATGCCGAAAGATAGTTTGGGCATCTATGTTTGGGGTAAGGATCAACTTACTAAACTGCCGCGTGTAAAATCTTACAAAACTCCTGAGAAAGCATCCGGTTGGTTGGCTTATCATCTGGAGAAAGCATTGCCCGAAACGCCCGCACAACGCCAGCGTCCGGATTCAGCAACGCAGCTGCAACAACTTACGCGCATGGCAGATAGTCTGTTAAAAGTAGCAGACAGTCTTCGTGCAAAAGTGAGTGAGGCGCAAACAAAGGGATTGTCTGTTTTGCAGAATAGAAACAACCGTCCGGCATCGGCAGCAAGACCAACAGAAGAACCTGTTGAAGAAGGTACAGAGTTGGTGGTACGAAACACAGTATCCGGTAAAGAGAGTCGTATTAAACTGGTGAATGAATATTATTTCAGTAAGAATGGTACTAAACTTTTGGTGGAAACATCTCGCAAAAATGGAGATAGTCTTACGAAGGCTTTGGTATTGTGGTATGATCTCAATAGTTGGAAAGCAGATACTTTATTGAAAGGTTTCAATGATGCAAAGAATTATGCTATCAGTGAAGATGCAACGCAAGTAGCTTTTGTTGCTGAGCGTGATAGCGCCACAAAGGCATTGAAAAAGTTTTACAGACTTTGGTATTATCAGCAAGGAATGTCTGCAGCTGCCATCAAAGCAGATCGTGTAACCAAAGGTGTAGTAGGTGGTTTAACGGTTAGTCCTGATTACAACAATAATTTCAGCAAGGATGGTAAGAAACTGTTCTTTGGGCTGGCGCCGATTCGTCCGGTAAAAGATACCAACCTCGTTGATTTTGAAACTGCACGTTTAGATATCTGGAATCATAAAGATGATGAGTTGCAGCCGCAACAGTTGGTAACACTGCAGCAGACCTTGCGCAGAAGCTTTTTGTCTGTATGGCATGTAGGTGATGATCGGGTCGTGCAGTTGGCTGATGAGGATTGCGATATCGTGATGCCAGGTAACGAAGGCAATGCTGATATTGCGCTTGGTATGGGCGATAAAGGCTACCGCATACAAGATCAGTGGGAGCAGAGCAATTTACGCAGATTGTTTATCGTGAATCTGAAAGACGGTTCCAGAAAACAGATTGCAGACAAAGTTCGTGGCGGTGCACAATTATCGCCTGAAGCCAATTATGTGATGTGGTACGATTGGAAGCAGCGCAATTATTTCGCTTACAGCCTTGCTACTGGTACTACGATCAATGCAACAAAGGGTATTAAAGTACCTGTATTTGATGAGGAAGATGATCATCCAGATGATCCGCCACCACATGGCACCATGGGTTTCCACACTGGTGATCGTTATGCATATGTATATGATAAGTATGATGTTTGGAAAGTAGATCCTTCAGGTAAAGAGCAACCTGTTAGTATCACCAATGGCCTTGGTCGTAAGCAAAACATTACTTATCGGTATGTGCGTCTCGACAGAGAAGAACGTATGATCAAAGATGATCAGCAAGTCTTGTTCTCCGTATTTGACAACAAAGAAAAAGGCAATGGATACCGCTGGTATACCATGGGAACAAGTTTCGATGCAACTGCTGCAACAGAGCCTGCTTCTGTGAATGGCTTTTTCAAGGCAAAACAAGCAAATACACTTGCTTACCTGAAAGGCTCTTTTAATCAATCGCCGAACATTACTGTTGTGAATAGTGGCGATAATGCTGCAGCAAAGAATCCAATCCAGTTAAGTAATATCAATCCTCAACAGAAAGACTATAATTGGTTAACCGTTGAATTGCACAGATGGAAAATGCTGGATGGTAAGATGAGTGAAGGTTTGTTGTACAAGCCTGAGAATTTTGACAGCACCAAGAAGTATCCGGTTATCTTCTACTTCTATGAAAGGGATGCAGACACGCGTTACAATTACCGCACGCCTGCACCAAGCAGATCCACCGTGAATATTCCTTATTTCGTGAGTAATGGATACCTGGTATTTGATCCGGATATTTTCTACAAGAATGGTGAACCCGGTGGTGGTGCATACAATTCCATTGTTTCAGCTGCTCGTTACTTAAGTAAGATGAAGTGGGTGGATAGTACTAAGATGGCCATTCAGGGACAAAGCTGGGGTGGTTATCAGGTTGCATGGTTAATCACGCGCACCAATATGTTTGCCGCTGCAGGTGCCGGTGCACCAGTTGCCAACATGACGAGTGCTTATGGTGGTATTCGCTGGGGTACAGGTATCAGCCGTCAGTTCCAGTATGAGAAATCACAAAGCCGTATTGGCGCTACCTTGTGGCAGCGTCCTGATTTGTATATCAAGAACTCGCCATTGTTCCAGGCAGATAAGGTGAAAACACCTTTGCTGATGACGCATAACGACAAAGATGATGCTGTGCCCTGGTACCAAGGCATTGAATTCTTCACTGCGTTAAAGCGTTTGGGTAAGCCGGTTTGGTTGTTGCAGTACAATGATGAATTACACAATCTGTCTGAAAGAAGAAATGCAAAAGATTTATCCATTCGTCTTGGTCAGTTCTTCGATCATTACCTCAAAGGTGCACCTGCACCCAAGTGGATGACAGAAGGCGTGCCTGCTACCATGAAAGGGATTGACTGGGGTTTAGAGATTGATCAACCCAAAAAATAAACAGAACAATGCCTCCGCAAGGAGGCATTTGTTTTATATTCATACATGCAGCTTCCAGAACAAATTGCAAGCCTTTACAGAGAAGGGGCCATTGTTGCCTGTGCTCCTGGTAGAATCAATATCATTGGTGAGCATACCGATTACAATGATGGCTTTGTACTGCCGGCAGCTATTGACAAATATGCTTGGATACTACTATTACCTGAGACAAAGTCTGGATATACTTTACATGCTGCAGATTTGAATGAAACTATCCAAATTGCTTCGGACGCAATTCAACCACAAGTGCGCGGACATTGGAGCAATTATCTCCTGGGTATGATGGATCAATTCCAACTGCGTGGTATACATATTCCTGCATGTACAGTTGTACTGCATAGTGAAGTGCCGCTTGGCGCCGGATTGTCTTCTTCTGCTGCCATATCCGTAGCCATGGGTAAGGCTTTGCAGGCTTTTGTTCAAGTCCCAGTTAGCGATATGGATATTGTGCTGATGGCACAGCAAGCAGAACATCAATACGCAGGTGTTCGCTGTGGCATCATGGATATGTATGCAAGTATGTTTGGTAAACAGGGACATGCATTGCAATTGGATTGCAGAAGCCTCACGCATCAATACATCCCGATAGAATTAGCGGATGCTGAATTTTTACTCATCAATACAGGGGTAAAGCACAGTCTCGCCGGTTCTGCATATAATCAAAGAAGGCAGGAGTGTGAATCAGGCCTTGCCGTTCTCCAACAGAAGTTTCCTGCTGTTGCAGCGCTCAGGGATGCAGATAGTAGCATGCTCAATCAAGTAAGCGAGTTGATCACCGAAACAGTGTACCAGCGTTGCCTTTATGTAATAGAAGAAAAAGAGAGATTATTCAAAGCTTGTAAAGCCTTGGAGGCGGGTGATTTGCAAAGGCTGGGTAAGTATTTATTCGAAACCCATGCTGGACTTAAGGATCAGTATGCTGTTTCCTGTGTTGAATTGGATCTGCTTGTGGATACTGCTAGACAAATGGCCGGTGTTTACGGTGCAAGGTTAATGGGCGGTGGATTCGGGGGATGTGTGTTAATGCTTGCTGAGACTCAACAAATACCATTTATACTAGATCAATTAGCTGACAGATTCAAGCAGCAGTTTGGGGCCTTGCCCCATGAAATCAAGGTTAGAATTGCCGATGGGGCTCAATTGATTAAGTGAGTAAGATTACCTAAAGGAATATTAAATATTAAGTTATTGTTAACTGATTGTTAAGCGGACAGAAGCCTACACCTTTGCGTCTGTTTACAAAAAGATAACAATTGAAAAAGCTTCTGTTCATACTGTTTTTGTATTGCGTCACATTGTCTGTTTCAGCCCAGATTCAACAGCAGCCGGAATTGCCCTTGAAGAATGGTACTCAAGCTGCAGGCCTAAAGTGGTTTGATCGCTTTGCCATCAGAGGGTATACTCAAGGCCGGTATAACAGGCTGATGGAGACGAATCCCAATCTTAAGTGTGAGCAGTGCGACCGCTCTTGGGGCGATGGTGGTGGTTTCTTTATACGCCGTATGCGTATTATCTTTTTTGGGCAAATTTCTGAGAAAGTATATTTCTATGTTCAGCCAGACTTTGCCTCTTCTGTTGGTACAACACAACACATCGCGCAATTGCGTGATGCTTATATGGATCTTGGTTTTGATAAGAAAAATGAATTCAGGATTAGGGTAGGACAGAGTAAGGTACCGTTTGGGTTTGAGAATATGCAATCCAGCCAAAACAGAATTGCATTAGACCGTGCGGATGCGCTTAATAGTGCAGTTACAAACGAACGCGATCTGGGTGCATTCTTTTATTGGGCACCAGAATCAGTGCGCAAATTGTATGCTTCTTTGGTGAATGATGGATTGAAAGGCTCTGGTGATTATGGCGTCTTTGCTTTTGGTGCTTATAACGGTCAAACAGCCAATCAGCCTGAGCGAAATAATCAACCGCATATTGTTACACGATTTTCATACCCTATCCGTATCGGCAATCAGATCATTGAGCCGGGTATTCAAGCTTATTCTGGCAAGTTTGTGCTCTTATCAACCAGTAATGGAGTGAAAAGGGCTGCCAATAACGAGTACTTGGATCAGCGCGCAGCAATGAATTTTGTCTTGTATCCAAAACCATTTGGTATTCAGGCCGAGTACAATATTGGCCGTGGTCCAGAATTCAATAAGTTGACAGATTCTATTGAGCTCAGATCCTTAACCGGTGGCTATTTCCAATGTTACTACATGATTCGTAAAGGGAATCAAACATTCCTGCCATTTACAAGAGCGCAATACTATGAGGGCGGTAAAAAGCATGAATTAGATGCCAGAAGTTATACTGTTCGCGAATTAGAAGTGGGCGTTGAGTGGCAGCCTGCAAAAACACTGGAGCTTGTTGCGATGTACACTTTTTCTGATCGTAGATTCGAAGATTTTGTGCTGCAGAATAACCGACAGAAAGGACGATTGCTGCGCTTGCAGGTACAGATTAATTTCTGATGAGCCGTACTTTTTTGATCTGATCTAGTTTGGGATAGCGTGCTTTCAATACTTTAGTGCGTTTATGTACACTATCAATGAAGCGCAGCGGTTGGTTGGCATAACCATTATACAAACTATCTACAACAGCCATGCCTTGTACCACATGCCCAAATACCGGAAAACCTGTTACACCATTGTAGCGAATGGTATCGAGTCTCGGCGAATTGGATTGCAGATTGATAAACAAATCAGCATTTCTAGTTTCTTTACCGCTGCGTGCATATGCCAGTGCACCTCGTACATTGGGCGACACTACAGGTTCATCAGGAACTTTGTGATTGGCCCATGCATTTTTTAGTAGGGTATCGGTGGGTCCGAATTGCGCTACAAAACCAGGCACAACGCGATAGAAAAATGCATCATCATAAAACCGGTGAATCACTTGTTGATAGAAGCGGTCTGCTGCTGCCGGACTTAAATGCCTTTTCACAGCAATTGTAAACTGGCCTTTGGTTGTATGAAATCTTACGGAAAAACTATCCGGTGCTGGCGTATTCAGCCAGCGCTGTTTGAGTCTGGTTCCAGTACAGGCACTTAAAAGCAGTGCAACTAAACAGCATAGCTGAAACTTACTCCGCCACATACGGGTCTTTCAGTTTTTTAGCTGCGTATTGAATATTGCTGAATCGTACTGTGCAGGATTCACCTGTAGGCGATTGTGCCAGAAAACCAACTGCAAATTTTTCAAGGATATTCATTTGCACATGTCGCACCAGCAACCATTTTTTGCCATCTGTTGAAACGTATAAGGTAATCACATTACCGGCTTTAGCCATTTTGAAGTAGGCCTTATTACCAGTGATGGCTATTGAGTTGGCATCATCAGACACATTGTTGGTTACAACGGATACGATACGTCTGGCACCAGTATAATCCTTTTCCAAACAAAATTTTACCCAGCGAAGACTATCAACTTTTAAGACCAATGCGCCGCCATCCCATTTATTGGCAAATGCATGCTCAACAGCTGCAGTGAGGATAAAATTACTATCAGGTTGAAACAAAAGCTTTGGCGCATTATCTGTGTTGTAAGTAACATTCGGATCGCGAAACATATCTGTTTTCGCACCGGCTTTAATGGTTAATGTCTTGTTCTGGAAACTCCAGTTAATTGGTTTGTTTTCCCAGAATAGTTTTTCAGGAACACCTGGCAGCGATGGTATCTCCTGCGCAGAGAGTGTTTGAATACTCAGTAAGCAAACAAAGGCAATGAACTGTTTCATGAGCACGATTGAATTATTTGTTTCCACCACCTGGTTTTTTGGGTGGGGGTGGCATAACAGCTTTGGGTACTACCGCTGGTTGTTGTCCCGGTTTAGTGGCCGGTGTATTTCCTGGCTTATTATCTGCAGGCTTATTGTTTGACGGGATAGCTGCAGGTTTGGATTCCTTTTTGTCTTCAATGAGTATCTCAGATTCTGCTTTGATATCTTCTGGCTTGATGTTTTCCATTTCATAATCATCACTGGTTCCTGCACCCATATCTTCGCCCTCTGCACCCAGTGCAGGCTGCACATCATTGATCCAATCCATGATGATATCATTGGCCATGGATTCTGGTTTGGTGAATGTGAGGTTTCTGTCTAATCCGCAATTAGGATCATTGATAGCCTTACCATAGAAATAGCCCCAAATAGGTAATGCAGCAGAAGCACCTTCACCCAATTTTGAACTTAATCTGATAAAGCGATCATCAGCACCTACCCATGCACCTGCAAGAAGTTGTGGTGAATAGCCCATAAACCAAGCATCGCTATTATCGTTGGTCGTGCCAGTTTTGCCGGCGAGTTCACCAACAGCACCATAAGCATAAATGCCTCTGCCCGTACCGGATTGTACTACACCTTGCATCATCTTTATTGTGGAATAAGCAGTTATATCACTGATGACTTCCTTGCGTTCTGGTACAAAGGTTTCCAATACATTACCATTTCTGTCTTCAATACGAGCAATAAACATGGGCTTCACATTAAAGCCTCTGCCTGGGAACATGGTATAAGCCTGCATCATTTCGTAGAGCGAAATTTCACAGCTGCCGATGGCAATAGAAGGGTATGGTTCGATCTTGCTCTGTACATTCAGTTTGCGCAGATAATCTACAAAGCGTCTTGCACCATTGTTGCCCGTATTGTCCAATTGCTTCATGATATACGCAGTTGCGCAGTTACGGCTCCAAGTCAATGCAGAAGCCATTGGCATGGTTCTACCGGTACAGGTTTTACCGGTGGCTGGTACCAAACCATAGCCGTCGAAATTCTGCTGTACATCTTCCACCATCGTATTTGGTGTAAAGCCTGCTTCTTCAATAGCGAGACTATACAGCAATGGTTTAATAGAAGAACCTACCTGACGCTTGGTATTGATATTAACGTGATCATATTTGTAATGCTTGAAATCAATACCACCCACCCAGGCTTTTACTGCACCGGTAATCGGATCCATCACCATAAAACCGGCCTGCATCATTTGACGATGGTATTTAATTGAGTCATACGGACTCATCACTGTATCTTTCAATCGCTCATTATTCCAGGCAAATACTTTCATGGGTATTTTCTGGTAGAATGTCTTCTTGATTGCATCCTCTTCCAGACCTTCTTTACTGAGGGCACGCCATCTTTCGCTTTGCTTCATCGCAGCCTGAATCACATTCTCATAATCCTTCCACACACTGCCGGTCTTGATGTTTTGCTGGCTGTTCAGAATTTTCTGCAGATAGCTCATGTGCTTAGCAACTGCTTCTTCCGCATACAATTGCATGCGTGTATTGATGGTGGTATAAATTTTTAAACCATCTCTGTAGAGATCATAGTTATCACCATTGCTTTTCTTATGCTCCTTACACCAACGCTTCATTTCTTCACCCAGTACCATTCTGAAATAGGGGCCAAGTCCATTGGTCTCATCCAATTTTTTGTAATTGAGTACAATGGGTTTCATCTTCAGTATGTCTGCTTCCGCATCTGTGAGGTAATTGTTACGAACCATTTGGTTAAGCACAGTATTGCGGCGATCCATTGAGAGCTTCGGATTTCTTCTTGGATTATACAGAGAAGGCGCATTCACCATGCCTATTAGTACAGCAGCTTCTTCCACTGTGACACGATCGGGCTCTTTTTGGAAAAAGGTTTTACTTGCATTACGGATACCAAAAACATTATCGCTAAAAGCAACCGTATTGAGATAAAGGGTGATAATTTCTTCTTTGGTAAATGCGCGTTCCAGTTTTATGGCAATAATAGATTCTTTAATTTTCTGAATACCCCTCAATAAAAAGTTCTTGGTACTCCAGTTTTCAGTAAAGAGGTTCTTGGCAGTCTGCATGGTAATGGTACTGGCACCACCATCGCGACCAAGACCTTTAGCTGCACGCATCAAGGAGCGTAGATCGATACCACTATGTTCATAGAAGCGTTCATCTTCTGTTGCTACCAGTGCTTCAACAATGTGCTTGCTGATATCGCGGTATTTGACATTAATTCGGTCCTCCAGGTAATATTTACCCATGAGATTACCATCCTGAGCATACACCTGGCTGGCCAAAGAAGCTGAGGGGTTTTCAATGTCTTCAATAGATGGCATCTTACCGAAAAGTCCATAATTCATGCCCACCAGTAATAGTGCAGCAATGCCAAGGCCAATGAAATACACCTTCCAAAAAATACGCACCGCGTTCGTCATATCAGGGTTTTAATATCCGGCGTAAAACTAAGGCAGAACCCTGCTTTCGCCATTCTTCGTAAGTTAAAATTTATCCGGGAAAACCGTTTTGAGAAAAGCCTGGTACACTTCCCAGTCTTTTCGCTCCAAAAGTAGTGTTAGGTTGTTGTTGGAGAAAAAGCTGAAACTGTATTTATCTGGCTGTAACCAGGGAACAATTCTTGATCTGGCGGCTGGTTTGGTTTTGTCCAGATAATCCATGGCATCTCCGGCATTCAGGAAAGGTCCAGTAATCAACAATACCCGCTTTTCATCCAATCGGTTGGTTTGTAATCGCAAGCGGGAGTACTGGCCGTTTGTCTGATGGTATCGATTGAATGCATTTCTAGCCTCGGTGATAAAGATATCATCTACTTTATCCAGTAATATGCCCACATACTGTGTGTCAACTGGGTTAAACTGGTATTCCTTTTTATTCAGTTCCGGCAATTTGATAGCAGCTGCAGCCGGTTGTTGCGGAATGGTTACGACAGTTTTGCGCAGGCTCGCTGTATCTACAGTTTTTTGTGGTAGGGTAGTAATGGCTTTTGTATCCGTTAAATCCACACTTTTGGTAACCAGATCTTCTTCGCGTGTTACCTCCAGATTGGTTAGATAAGACTCAATTTCTTTTCTTCTGCTAAGCACATCGCGCATAGTAGCAGCTTTTTCCTTTAAGGGTGAAGATGGAAATTTGGTCTCAATATTATTTAGTTGCTGTATTGCAAGACTGTCTTTGCCCTGTTTGATATAATATAAACTCTCTATGTAGAGTAACTGTGGAGTCCAGAACTGCTGACCAAACTGTGCATCTGCCTGCTGCTTTTTAGCCAGTGCTTTTTGGAAGTCACCAGCAATAAAGTCCTGATAAATCGCTTCATAAGCAGTGGTGCCTGCATCCTTGGTTTGCTGCTTGGTACCGCTGAGCAATTGCTGAACTATGGTATTGTTTGGATAGTAAATACGCATTAAGCCTAACACACTGTCGGCCCTTTTTTGCATACCAGCATACTGACAGCTTAGATAGAAGTCTTTCAGTATATCCAGGCTTCTTCTGTTGGGATAACGCTTCAATAAACGCTGGTAGCCATTCGCGGCAGCGGTATAATTATCTAAATCACGTAACAAGGTATTGGCTGTTTCAAGCAATGCGTCTGCAATCATGGAGTCGGCAATTGCTTTTTGCTCTTCCGTCTGTGGGATTTGACTTAATACAGTTTCAACAGTGATATCAGCATTGCTATTAGTAGGTTTATTTTCTACAGCTGCATCATTGTTCTGCTGTAAAGTCTGGAAACTTTGTATGGTTCTTTCAACTGCCGACATTCTTCGCCAGTTATCTACATCCGGTCTTTCACCCCATTTGGCTTTGAATTCAGAAAAGCCCCTTGCTTTTACACCATTGTTTGAAAAATAGAAATCGGCAGCATTATTGTTGCTGAATAGATTGGTATTGTCTTGCTGATTGATACTAAGGTTGTCTGAGAAAGTTTCATCAGCACTTTCTTTGAGGCCTTGTTCTTTTCTTAATTGTCGAACAATTTTCTTCACCAAAGCATTTCTTGCGTCTAGCGGTAAAGCTGCAATACGTAGTAAACTATCTTGCAGATTGATATTGTTTTGCAGTTTGCCAATTTTGGCGAGAGGTGATTTTCTGATATTGATTAATTGCTGTTCAGCATTTGGTAACAATGCAATATTGATACTATCATAGGCAGAAGCAGCAAGTACAAAATCTTCTTGTTGATAAGCGATATTACCGAGAAGCAGAAAGTTTCTGGCTCTTTGCTCAGGATCTGCATCCAGTACTTTGGTAGCTTTTCCAAGAATTTGTTCACTTAATGCAAGATCCCCTTGCTGATAAGCCAGTTGGGCTGCAGCATAGAGAATAATGTCTTGGTAAGCCTGGTATTTTTCCCGCTTGGATAATTGCAAAAGCGATTGTATATGCACAGCTGTTTTATTACTGCCTGCTTGTGCCTGAATTTTTGCAAGGTTTAATCTGGCGTAGACTTCCATCACAGGGTTATTGGTCTTATTCGCCACTTTTTCATAAAAACCTGCAGCTTGTCCGGGCTTACCTGCCAATTCCCAGAGTTGTGCAATTAGGTATTGCCAGCGGCTTTTTTCTGGTTGATCGTCTGCAAGTGAAAGTGATTCCTGTAAATGGAAGGCAGCACTGTCATGAATCTTTTGTGTATAGAATAAATAAGCTTGTACCTCATGCAATTCTGGATGAAGTCTTTTTGGGAAATAAGGATCTGCCTGAAGTAATTCGATTAAACCAGAAGCTTCAGCAATCTTACTTTCCTCAATCATGGTTCTGACCTGCCAGAGTAATGCTTCGTTTCTAACAGGTGGATTGGTCCAGATTTTTTTCCAGAGATTTCTTTGTTCCTTGGTAACAATGGTAAATACGCCGTTGGTATTGGATGCATTGCTGCCTAAGGGAATATCATACCCATCATCCTTAGGTGCATAGGCGTAATTGATGTATTGAAAAGTAAATGCGGCAGAGTCAAAATCCTTTCTGAAGAAATATGCTTTACCCAGTAACAAATACAAATCATCTATCCATGCATTGCGCAAATCGTGGAGCAGAATGCCTGCAGTGCATTTGTACAAAAGTGAATCCAGCATCGACTGTTCATTTGCAGTTGCATCAAGTGTATAGTTATAAAAGGGAAGGAGCTGGGTATAATCTTCTTTGAACTGGGATTTTGCAGCGAGCAGTATGTCTTTTAATTTCTGATCTGCATTAAAAAAGTAATTGTAATGTGTGAAGCCACTTTGGGTAAAACGGCGGAGTACTGTATTCTTTTTCTCAGCAGTTTTCTCTGAAGCCAGTTGCCTGTCTTCGAACTTCTTCGGTTTTTGAAGGGTAATGCTGTTATTCGGCTGGGCATTCAGGCGCGTAAAACATGTCGTACCAAAGATTATTACAAAGGTAAGAATGCCTGAGAGCCATCTAAGCTGTGCACATACGTTCATCAGCAATAAAAATACGGCTATTTATGTGGTAAACGATGCAGTTCAGTGCCAGAATATTACCTTTAACAAAGGGAAAAGATTATGGCAGAATTATTCAATCAGGATACCGTAAAAAGACTGCGTAACCGCTACAGGCTGGTGATCATGAACGATGATACATTCGAGGAAATGGTCACGTTCAGGCTGAGCAGGTTGAGTGTCTATATCGGGCTTAGTACTGTCTTTATCCTCATGGTTGGATTAACGATTGGCTTAATTGTTTTTACCCCGCTGAAATACTATATCCCCGGATATGGAACGCGCGAAAGCCGTTCTGCTTTGCAACTCCTCAAAATCAGGACAGACTCTCTGGAGCAAACCATTCGGCAAAAAGATTTATACCTGGAAAGCGTTAAGAAAGTACTCAATGGTACTGCACCTACTGAAAGGGATACAGCTTTGCTCCAACTCCCTAATGTTGAGACATCGAATGACTAAGCAAGTGCCTCCAAAACAACGCCCTTCATTACTGCTGCAATACCTTGGTTTGGCAACACAATTGGTGGCCGCATTACTTCTCGCTGTATATGGTGGATTCTGGCTGGATAAAAAGATGGCGCTAACTATGCCAGTTTTTGCCTGGCTGTTACCTTTGCTTATCCTGATTGGCATGTTGGTGAAAGTAATCAGGGATACTTCAAATAAATAATTATGCAGATAGACAAGATTAAAGACTGGATGTGGCTAGGCTTACTGGCTATTGTCATTTTGGGTATTACTGGCTTGGGTTGGACAGGTTTTGAAAAGAAAGCCATCAGCCCCAGGGTATTACTATCTGCCAATGCCATGCTGTTTGTGTTAACCATTATCAGTATGCGCATGCACAATGCATCCTATACTACTAAAAATGAATTTGCATTTGTACGCAATGTCATGGGGGCAACAGTGCTGAAATTGTTGGTTATCGTTGCATCCATATTTATCTACTTCTATGCCTCTGGTGAATTACTCAATATGGGCGGTATTTTCGGTGGTATGTTTATGTATATCGCATACACAACAGTTGAAGTAATACTCGTGCTCAGAAGGAATGCGAAAAAGAAAAATGCCGATCTCTGAACATCCCATGCAGGCACTGGCCGGATTTCTACCTCCGGGTAGTTTCGATCCAGTCGTAGATTACTTGCATCGCTATCAGGTGCATTTAACTGTTACGAAGAAAAGAAAATCAGTGCTGGGCGATTATCGCCACGCACACCATGGAGCCAATCACCGAATTACTGTTAATGGTGATCTTAACCAGTATGAATTCCTGATTACCTTATTGCATGAGCTGGCCCATTTGCTCACGTTTGAACAATTTGGGAGAAGGGTAGAACCTCATGGGATCGAGTGGAAGCGAACTTACTCCGGTTTGTTACAAGATTTTATTGGCCGCCAGTTCTTTCCCGAGGATATTGTAAAAGCTTTGCGCAAATCTGTGATGAACCCGGCAGCAACGGCCAATGGAGAGATGGAATTGCTGAAAGTATTGCGTCGATACAATCCTGTACAACAGCGCAACGGTATAATGATTGAAGAATTACCCGATGGAGCTTTGTTTGAAACTGAGAAGGGGAAGCAATTCAGGAAATTGCATAAACGCAGGACAAGAATTGAATGTGTGGAACTGCGTACAGGACTGCATTATTCTTTCAGCCCCATTACAGAAGTAAAGCCCATTCAAGCACAATAAAAAACCCCGAGACATGCTCGGGGTTTTGAATAATAGGTAGAATGATTTAAGCTACTGCTTTCTTCACCAGATCGGCTGCTTCGCTGAGCAGGATAGCTGATTGTACTTTCAAGCCACTTTCATCAATCAGTTTCTTTGCTTCTTCTGCATTGGTGCCCTGCAAACGAACAATGATGGGGATATTGATATTACCCAGCTTATTGTAGGCTTCGATAACACCGGCAGCAACACGATCGCAACGAACAATACCACCGAAGATATTGATCAGGATGGCTTTCACGTTTGGATCCTTCATTATGATGCGGAAACCAGCTTCTACAGTTTGTGCATTCGCTGTACCACCTACATCTAGGAAGTTAGCAGGCTCGCCACCGCTCAGTTTAATCATATCCATGGTAGCCATTGCCAAACCTGCACCGTTTACCATACAGCCTACGTTACCATCCAGCTTTACAAAGTTCAGGTTGTACTGGCCAGCTTCTACTTCTGTTGGATCTTCTTCTGTGATATCACGCAGCGCAGCTGTTTCAGCATGACGCATCAAAGCGTTATCATCAATATTCATCTTACAGTCAACCGCAATGATTTTCTCATCACTGGTTTTGAACAGCGGGTTAATCTCCAACATACCGCAATCCAAAGTCACGTAAGCATTGTATAAATTGGTTACAAACTTCACACAGTTCTTGAAAGCTTCACCGCTCAGGCCCAGGTTGAAAGCGATTTTTCTTGCCTGGAAGCCCTGCAACTTACCGCCGGGATGTACCCACTCCTTGAAGATTTTTTCAGGTGTGTTGTGTGCAACTTCTTCAATATCCATACCACCTTCTGTGCTGTACATGATCACGTTCTGACCTTTTGAACGATCCAGCAGGATGGAGAGATAAAATTCTTTAACAGGGTTGGGGCCTGGATAATATACATCCTGTGCCACTAAAACCTTATTCACTTTTTTACCAGCAGCACCAGTCTGAATGGTTACCAGGGTACCACCAAGGATATTCTTGGCAATCGTGCTCACATCTTCCAGGCTTTTGGCAACAGCCACACCACGTTGCTCTGTACCGGCAATCTTGCCTTTACCCCGACCACCGGCATGAATCTGTGCTTTCACTACCGCAAAATTGTTATTGGTCTGGGTCTTGATTTGTCTGTAAGCTTCTTCCGCAGCCATTACTGTATCTACAGCAATGCCTTCCTGTACTGGAACATTGAATTTCTTCAGGAGCTCTTTAGCCTGGTATTCGTGCAGGTTCATAGGTAGTCAAAAATTTTCGCGAAGATAGGTGAATTCAGGTATGGGCATCTGCCCATTTTCAACCCCTGTGAATGTTAAAGTTTTGGTTTTTTTGCAACAAATTGATGTATGTACATGTAATTAGTAAAATTTCCCTATTTTCGACACTCAAAACAAATAGACAAGCATGAAAAAAATCTTCTCAGCAGTTGCAGCATTGGCCCTGATGGCTGGTGTTTCTGCGTTTACTGTAAAGCCTGCAGACAACTACACTGTAAACACTGAAAGAAGCCGTGTAGAGTGGATTGGTGCTAAAGCCAAGGACTACCATACTGGTACTTTCAACCTGAAAAGCGGTAGCATTACAACTGATGGTGGTAAAATCACTGGCGGCAGCTTTGTGATTGATCTTACTAGCATTAAAGTAACTGACGCTGGTGGTGGAGATCGTCTGGCTGGTCACCTGAAAAGCCCAGATTTCTTTGATGTAGCAAAAAACACTGAAGCAGTTTTCACGATTTCTGGTGTTAACTACACAAATGCTACAAACGTAGAAATCAGTGGTAACCTGAGCATCAAAGGTTTGAATGTGCCTTTGAAATTCCCAGCTGTGGTTCGTTCAGCAGATGACAAGGGTTTCTTTGGTCAGGCATTCTTCTCTATCGACCGCACTTTACTGGGCATTAATTACAAAGGCCCTGCTAATGATGTGCAGCTGACAGTTTACCTGTTCGCAGCGAAAGGATAATTGGAGACTCAATCCCCCGATAGATGGCCCCTTGCCTTTTGGCGGGGGCTTTTTTATTGTCCCCAGCGATACGCATTTAACTGAAGTCCGGCAAGATCCAATGCACGGTCTACTACGGTGGCCGCTGCCGCTTCAATGGTTGCTGGTTGGCTGTAGTAAGAAGGGGAGGCCGGGCAAATAATGCCACCGGCAAGTGTAACAGTTTCCATATTGCGAATATGGATCAGGTTATAGGGTGTTTCGCGCACCATGAGTATGAGCTTTCTACGTTCTTTCAGCATCACATCCGCTGCACGCGTGGTTAAATCATCACTGATACCTGCGGCAATTCTGCCGAGGGTGCCCATGCTACAAGGTGCCACAATCATTGTATTGAACTGTGCCGATCCGGAGGCAAAGGGTGCATTGAAATCATGCTTGCTGTAGAAATTGAATGAATAGTCTTTATAAGATTCATTACCCAATTCAGTTTGCCATACAGTTTCCGCATTCTTGCTCATCACAATTCCAACAGCAGCTACTTGGTCTGCAGCTGTAGCCAGCTTATCCAGCAATAGTTTGGCATAGATAGAACCGCTTGCTCCGGTAATGGCTACAACAATCTTGTGTTTGGTCATCATTGCAATACTAACAAATCCTGACGGCTTCTGTTCTGATCAAAAAGAAAAACCCCTGCAGTTATTGCAGGGGTTGTATTTATTTGTACATGATTTCGTAGTATTCTTCTGCCATTCGGTTACTGTCGAATTTGAATCGAACATCGCGCATGCCGTTTTTCATGATCTGACGCCAGGTGTCGTAATTATCGTAATACAAAGGCACAACCTGCTCTTCCAGAATTTCATACAATTTATTCAAATCGTATTCATCCTGCTCATGCACATGCATATTGGCATAATCTGCTTTTGGTACCACAAAGCCATTATTGCCGTGGTTTACAAATTCAGGAATCCAGCCATCATCAGTTGAGAAGTTCACTGCACCATTCATGGCAGCGGTCATACCACTGGTACCGGAAGCTTCTCTTGGTACACGTGGATTGTTCAACCAAATATCAGCAGCTTGCTTTAGTCGTTTGCTCAAACCGAGCTCATAACCAATGAGTACTGCAACATTCTTATAATTCTTGCTTAAGTGAACCAGGTTGTTGAACTGCGTGATTGCCGGGTAATCAACAGGGTAGGGTTTACCAGCCCAAATTACCTGTACAGGTCTGTCGATGCTGTTGATCAATTTTTCAAAACGCTCCATGTCATAAGTCAGCATATCTGCACGCTTATAACCGGCAAAACGTCTTGCCCAAACAATGGTTAATGTATCCGGATCAAACTTTTTACCTGTTTGATCAGCCACGATTTCAAATGCACGCTTTTTCAGGTATTTCTTTCTGTCGTCGAAAGCAGCATCATTGCCTTCTTCTGCATAGCGATACAATTGCTTATCAGCCCAGTAACGCCAGTTCTGTGCGTTGGTAATGGAAGTGATTTCGCAAATGCCTTCGTGCTTCTTCCACATATCGCGGCTTACATGACCATGCAGTTCAGAAACACCGTTGGCCTTTCTTGCAAAACGTAATGCAGCCAGTGAATGGTTGAACTGATCATCTTCAATACCGGTGAGTTTACGCACTTCATCCAGACTCAGTCCACAGAAATAACTCATTTTGTGACAGAGATAGATATCGTGTTTCTCGTTACCGGCTTCTTCTGGCGTATGTGTGGTAAATACCAGATGCTGTTTCAGTTTTTCTACACTCTTGAACTTATTCAATAAGTAGAATGCAGCAGAAATACCGTGTGCTTCATTGAGGTGATACACATCCGGATTAAAGCCCAGCTCATCTACCAACTTTGCACCACCAACGCCCAGCAGGATAAACTGCGCAACTTTAGTAGCCACGTTGGCATCATACAAACGGTGCGTGATGGTCTGAGATACATAGTCGTTCTCAGGCAGGTCTGTACTTAACAGGAATAGTGGAGCACTATTAAAGGTTTCCGGATTCAAGTACCAGGCTTTCACCCAAACCGGATGGTCGTGGATGAGGATTTGAAACTTGATGCCAGTATCTTCCAGAAAAGAGTAAATTTTTTCCATCCAGGCAGGCTGTAAAGTCTGATCCTGGTTACGTGTTTGGTCGTAGTATCCGTATTTCCAAAGAATACCAATACCAATCATGTTTTGTCTCAGTTCATAAGCACTACGCAAATGTGAGCCGGCCAGAAAACCCAGACCGCCACTATAGATCTTCAATGGCTGGTGAATTGCGAACTCCATGGAGAAGTACACGGCTTTTTTGGCATATTGTTCATTGATCTGATAAGGAACATGATAATTTCTAAAATTCATAAATGCCGTTTTGGTTATCGGTTTAGGTGATGCAAGATAGGTCTATTTTCTTATAATGTACTTTGTACACATTAGATGGCTTATGCAATGGTTTGCGCTCGCTGAAAATGTGGATAATTAGCGTCTCCGCTTTTTCGGTGGGTTCTTCCGGGTATAGCTGTCATCAAAAAAGCATTTGATACCTCTGTGGTTGCCGCAACTGCCTTGTTCTTTTACTACGAGTCGGTTGCCTTCAAAGCGAAAATCAATCACGCAGGGGTCTCCGCTTTCCTTGTATTGTGCATTGGTTTTATCGCGCAGTTGCAGATCGCCTTTCAGCTCGCCGATGCAATTGCCTCCGTTCTTCTCGAAATAAATAAAGAACAAATAATTGTCTGCATTTTTTCCATCACGTATAGAGATGAAATTCTTTTTATCACGAATATAATCGCCACTCAATTTATTCTTGGCCGGTAGTGTATCAATAGGGTTGATGATCTCATTGCGTTTTTTTAGGTCCTCGTTAGAATCATTGATCACCACCATGAATATGCCTGCATCATTGTACGCCCAGCCATTGCGCGTATACTGCAACTGATTATCTGAAGTGATTTTCTCGCGGCCAATTAAAAAGGTAGGTTCCCTGTTGATGGATACGGAATGCACATAACCATCGCGCGCAGTATTATCCAGCAAGATTTTGGAAGTCACATATTGCAGCTGGGTATTGAAAACAAATACATAAAGTTGGTGTGTCTTGTTTTTGATCAAGTCCAACAGTACATAAATTTCCTGCTCCTTATTTTTTTCCTTCACAATCTTACCAACTGGTCTGATCACTGTTTTCTTATCCGCCAATTTTAAAGGCTTGAGCACACTATCGGGAATAAACTGGGCCAGCACCTTGGTGCCAATACGTAAAGTATCTGCTGCTTTATGCAAATTGGTATCGGCAACACCAAAGGGCAGGGTAAGCGTACGAATGGCTTTGAAAAAATCTTCTGATTTTACCGGGCTGTCGCCGGAAAGATCAATCGGCTTGTCTTTACAGGCAAGCAGGCTTAACAATAAACAACTGAAGAGAAATTGTTTCATACAGCACCTTGGGCGTTAAAAATACAGTTTTCAGCCATCCAAAGATGGACGGCTGTTTTTTTAACGGAAATAAAATTTAGATTTGCCTAAAATTATTTTTTGTGGCAGCAAATTTTTCTGTCTCTGAAGAGAATTATATCAAAGCCATTTACCACCTGCAGCAGGATGCAGACACGGTCAGTACCAATGCATTGGCAGATCAGCTTAAGACCAAACCCGCGTCTGTAACAGATATGCTGAAAAAGCTGAAGACAAAGAAATTGCTGCATTATGAGCCTTATCAGGGTGTGCGCCTTACTACAGAAGGGAAAAAGCTGGCGCTGGGTATTGTTCGTAAGCATCGCTTGTGGGAGTATTTTTTGGTGGAGAAACTGCAGTTTGGTTGGGATGAAGTGCATGATGTGGCCGAAGAATTGGAACATATCCGTTCTAAAAAGCTAATCGATAAACTGGACGCTTATCTGGAATTTCCACGATTTGATCCGCATGGTGATCCTATACCAGACAGTGCAGGCCGAATGGCAGCGCAGCCACAAATCAACCTGATTGATCTGCCATTGCATACAGCTGCAGAAGTTTGTTCTGTGGGAAGTCAGTCGGCAGAATTGCTGGAACTGTTAACGCATAAGCAGATCACCATAGGTACCCGATTAGAAGTAAAAAAGCAGTTTGGTTTTGACCATTCCATCGAAATCAAACTCAAGAATCAACCGGCTTTTACCATTAGTCAGCAATTAGCGCAGGTATTGTTCGTAAAGAAAGTGTAGTATGGAAAGAGTGCATCACACAGAGAAATCTTTAAGCGAAGTTCACGGTACGGTAGATACGGCCAAGCATCCGCGTGGGTGGAAGCGATTCCTGGCTTATATCGGTCCTGCTTACTTAGTAAGCGTTGGTTATATGGATCCGGGTAACTGGGCCACAGATTTACAGGGTGGTGCCAAATTTGGCTATCAGCTCATTTGGGTTTTATTAATGAGTAACCTCATGGCTTTGTTGTTACAAAGTTTGAGTGCCAGATTGGGTATTGTGCGCAGGCGCGATTTGGCCCAGGCCAATCGAGAACTCTATCCGCCAGTGGTGAATTTCTGTTTATACGTATTGGCTGAATTAGCCATTGCTGCAACAGATTTGGCCGAAGTACTGGGTATGGCCATCGGGATTCATTTGCTTACAGGCATGCCCATTTTATGGGGCGTGGTGATTACCGTACTTGATACATTTTTATTGTTGGTATTGCAGCGTTACGGCATCCGCAAAATGGAAGCCTTTATTATTTCGCTGGTAGCAATTATTGGATGCTCTTTTCTTGCTGAGATATTACTGGCCAAGCCCGATATGGGTGAAGTGGTGAAGGGTTTTGTGCCCACTGCTTTATCTGAAGAAGCATTGTATATCGCTGTAGGTATTATTGGTGCAACTGTGATGCCGCATAATCTTTACCTGCATTCAGCCTTGGTACAAACACGTAAAATTGGTACCGATACAGCTAGTATCAAAAGAGCATTGCGTTTTAATTTTATTGATAGTGCTGTGGCATTAAATGCAGCATTTTTTGTGAACGCTGCTATTCTTGTCTTAGCCGCTACAGCTTTTTACGCTACAGGTAATACAGAAGTTGCCCGTATTGAAGATGCACACCGTTTGTTGCAACCCTTACTCGGTTCTTCGCTTGCACCAATACTATTTGCTGTGGCGCTGATCGCTGCGGGACAAAGCTCTACTGTAACAGGTACATTGGCCGGACAAATCGTGATGGAGGGTTATCTGCGTTTGCGCATCAATCCGTGGTTAAGACGATTGCTTACGCGATTGATCGCGATTGTACCTGCTGTAATAGTCATTTATGTATTTGGTGATAGTGAGCTGGATAATTTGTTGGTGTTTAGTCAGGTAATTCTAAGTCTGCAGCTGGGCTTTGCTGTGATACCATTGATACATTTTGTGAGCGATAAACAAACGATGGGGCAATTCGTCATTGGCTTAAAGACCAAGATTGCCGCCTGGTTGGTGGCGTTGATTCTTGTTTTCCTGAATGTACGGTTGGTTTGGATGGAGTCTATGCAGGTGATGGATACCGCAGGTCAGACTTGGCAAAAAGTATTGGTCATATTACTTTGGCTAATCTTCGCCTGGTTGTTTCTCACCATGACATTCCTGCCTTTGTTACGCAAGCAAAGAGCAAAAGCCAAGCTGAATTTGCATGTGGATGCAACGCCTTTGCAAAATCTGGATCTGCCAGCGTATCGCCACATTGCTGTGGCCCTTGATTTTAGAGAAGGTGATGAGAAAATGATTGCCCATGCCCTTGCACAAGGTGGTGCTAAAAGTGCTTATACATTGATTCACGTAGTGGAAAGTGTTTCTGCCGGTTATCTGAGAGAAGCTTCTGATGATTATGAAACGCAGAAAGATTTGCAACGGCTGGAAGAATATGCTGCACAATTGCGTGCCATGAATTACCAGGTAACTGCTGTTGCAGGCTATCACCAGCGTGTGCAGGAAATTGTTCGCATTGTGCAGGAATCAGGTGCTGAACTACTTATTATGGGTGCACACAGGCACAGGGGTATTCAGGACTATCTCTTCGGTGAAACCATTGAAGCAGTTAGACATGAACTGAACGTGCCTGTTCTGATTGTGAATGTCTGATACAAAGCCTGCTGGCAAGCTTACCCGCTAAAAACCATGAATTCTTTACATTTGCTCCTCAATTAAAACAAGCTAAGAATGGCAACAAAGATCAAAGTAGCCAACCCGGTAGTGGAACTGGACGGCGATGAGATGACCCGGATCATCTGGAAATTCATTAAGGAAAAATTGATTCTCCCTTACATTGATGTAGATATTAAATACTACGATCTCGGTATCGAGCATCGTGATGCCACCAATGATCAGGTAACTATTGATGCAGCAAATGCGATTCGCGAATATGGTGTTGGTATCAAGTGTGCCACCATCACTCCCGATGAAGCACGTGTAACAGAGTTTAACCTGAAGCAAATGTGGAAGAGCCCTAACGGTACTATCCGCAATATACTGGATGGTACAGTTTTCCGTGAGCCCATCGTTTGTAGCAATGTGCCTCGCTTAGTGCCTAACTGGACTGCACCTATCTGTATTGGTCGTCATGCTTTTGGTGATCAGTATCGTGCAACAGATTTTGTTACCAAGGGTAAGGGTAAACTCACTGTAAAGTTTGAAGGTGAAGACGGTACCGTACAAGAGTTTGAAGTATACAATTTCAAAGGTGATGGCGTTGCTTTGGCCATGTACAATACTGATGAAAGTATCCGCGGTTTCGCACGTGCTTGTTTCAATCAGGCACTGATGAAGAAATGGCCTTTGTACTTATCAACCAAGAATACCATCCTGAAGAAATACGATGGTCGTTTCAAGGACATTTTCGAAGAAGTATACCAGCAAGAATTCAAAGCTTCTTTTGATGCAGCCGGTATAACTTATGAGCATCGCCTGATTGATGACATGGTGGCCAGCGCACTGAAGTGGAATGGTAATTTCGTTTGGGCTTGTAAAAACTATGATGGTGATGTGCAGAGTGATACTGTTGCACAGGGCTTCGGTTCTTTAGGTCTGATGACTTCTACATTAGTTACACCTGATGGTAAAGTAATGGAAGCAGAAGCTGCACACGGTACAGTAACACGTCACTACCGCGAGCACCAAAAGGGTAAGCCTACTTCTACTAACCCAATTGCCTCCATCTTTGCTTGGACACGCGGTCTGGAATTCCGTGGTAAGCTGGATGGCAATCAGGAGCTGATTCGTTTCTGTCAGGCTTTGGAACAAGTTTGTGTGGAAACTGTAGAGAGTGGTAAGATGACCAAGGACTTAGCAGTATGTATCCATGGCAATAAAGTAAATCATGGTGAACATTATCTGTACACAGAAGAGTTCCTGGATGAATTGGATAAAAACCTGCAAGCTAAGCTGGCTTAGTGGTCAATAGTTTTAAAGCAAAAGTCCCAACGGTATCGTTGGGACTTTTTTGTAACCAGCAGTGTTACTACTGGTTGTTTTAAGGTTCTCATGTGCATTGAGGTTAGCAATTTAGGAAAATCATCGAAATAATTTTCCATATTCGACACACTGTTGCAATTATTTCATCACCTCAGGTATCACATGGCCCACTGCGCCGTTCGGCATTTGTATGCGCAATAAAGCTGCAAGGGTAGGTGCAATATCTGTCATATAAGTTTCTCTGTTCAGCTTGCCTTGCTTGATACCCCAACCATACCAAACCAATGGAATATGGCTGTCATAAGGATTCCACAGACCATGTGTGGTACCTGTATTGCCTCCATCAATATAGCCGGGTTTCAAGATAAACTGTACATCACCAGAACGCATTGGGTAATAGCCATTCTTAATTCTTTCTCTGATGGTTGCGGTAAGCGGATATTCATCCATTTCCATTAATGAAAATGCATGCGAGATTTGATCGTGCTGACGCAGTTGTTGAATGATCTGTTCCCGAACAGCTTCTTCGTCAAGCTTATTGGCAGCAGTTTTTTTATGGTTGATGTGCACCTGGTAATTGTACATGCTTACAACAAGACTATCTGCGCCAAATTTCTCTTTCAGTGATGCATTCAGTTGCTTCATCAAAGCCACATCATCAAAAGGCTCTGCAGGAAGTTTATTGGCTTTCATAAAGCCGGGCACATGCGCCACACCATGATCTGCAGTAAGGAAAACAGTGTAATTGCCTTTACCCACTTGTTGATCCAGTTTATTGAAGAAATCGCCGAGTGTCTGATCTAAGCGGAGATAGGTGTCTTGCACCTCAATTGAGTTAGGGCCAAATGAATGACCCACATAATCTGGAGAAGAAAAACTTACTGCCAAAAAATCTGTAATAGCATCCTTACCCAATTCCTCAGATTCTAAAGCCGCACTGGCCATAAGCATGGTTAAAGTATTGCCATGTGGCGTAGTAGAAATGCTGTTATAATTTTTGCCAACAAAGCCGCTCAGGTCGTACGGAAATCCTTTTGCATTGCTGCCAAAGGGTTTGCCTTCGTACGCTTGTTCATCGGCGGTGCTTTGTGTATATTGATCCATTGGATACAAAGTAGACCAGCCGAGTTTGTATAAGCTATCCGTGATTTTTCTGCTATTAAAATCCTGTACCCATTTTGGTAATTGCTGCATGTACCAGGTAGAGCTGATCCAGTTACCGGTTTTATTGTCGTACCAATAAGCTGCATTCGCGCTATGACCTGCAGGCAGAATGGCACCGCGGTCTTTGATGGCAACTCCAATCACCTTGCTTTTGAAATTGGTTGCCAAGCGCAGCTCATCACAAATACTGGTAACCAGCATATTCTTGGGGCTCATCTTACCCGCTGCGGTGTTACTGCCTACGGTTTCCACTTCATTGTCTTCGCTGCAATACACACTGCGCATTTTTTTACTATCCCACCAGGCATTGCCTGTAATGCCATGCACATTGGGTACACTGCCTGTGTAAGCACAGGTATGTCCGCAAGCAGTGATGGTTGGGGCGTAAGGGATCATGTTATTTTCACAGGTGAAGCCTTCACCCAGCATGCGCTTAAACCCGCCATTGGGTTTGTACTGATCATAATAACGGTAGAGAAAATCCCAGCGCATCTGGTCGATCACAATACCCACCACGAGTTTGGGTCTGTCTAACGTACTTGCTTTGGCCGGCTTGGTTTTGGGTTGTGCTGTTGCGGTTAGCCAAACAAGCCCGCAGAGCATCGAAAACATTGATTTATACATGCTGTTAAAATGAGCCATGAAGGTAAGTAACCGTGTATAAATGGCCTTGCCCTTTCCGTTGCTTTGGGTTAACTTTGCGCCAGTTTTATCACATTTCATAAAAAAATCATATGGCAGATATTTTTGAGAAGCTGGTGAAGAATTATGGTCCAATCGGACAGCACCGTGAGCGTGCACATGGCTATTTCGCTTTTCCTAAGCTGGAAGGTGATATCAGCAGCCGCATGCATTTCCGTGGAAAGGAAATGATTGTATGGAGTCTCAATAACTATCTGGGACTGGCCAACCATCCTGAAATCAGAAAAGTGGATGCAGAAGCCAGCGCACAATATGGTTTAGCTTATCCAATGGGTGCGCGTATGATGAGTGGTAATTCTAATCACCACGAACGTCTGGAAGCAGAACTGGCAGCATTCGAGCAGAAAGAAGACGCCATCCTGATGAACTTCGGTTACCAGGGTATCATGAGTGCGATTGATGCAATTTGCGGTCGCCATGATGTGATTGTGTACGATGCTGAAAGCCACGCATGTATTATTGATGGATTGCGTTTACATCCGGGACACCGTTATGTGTTTAAGCACAATGATGTGGAAGATTGCCGCAAGCAATTAGAGCGCGCAACTGCTTTGATTGAAAAGCAAAAGACCGGCGGTATTCTGGTGATCACGGAAGGGGTGTTTGGCATGGCTGGTGATCAGGGTAAGTTGAAAGAAATCTGCGAACTGAAAAATGCATTTGATTTCCGTTTGTTGGTAGATGATGCACACGGTTTTGGTACTTTGGGTGCTACAGGTGCAGGTGCCGGTGAAGAGCAGGGTTGTCAGGAAGACATCGATTTGTACTTCAGCACATTTGCAAAATCAATGGCTTCTATTGGTGCGTTCCTAGCTGGTCCAAGAATCATCATTGATTATATCCGTTACAATATTCGCTCACAGATTTTTGCGAAGAGCTTACCAATGCCAATCGTGATTGGTAACCTCAAGCGTTTGGAAATGTTGCGCAACATGCCTGAGCTGAGAGCCAAGCTTTGGAGCAATGCAAGAAAATTGCAAAACGGTTTGAAAGAGCGTGGGTTTGATATCGGTAAAACAGATAGTCCTGTTACACCAGTTTACATGAAGGGTGGAGTAGAAGAAGCGACTGCCATGGTGATGGATCTGCGTGAGAACTATGGGGTGTTTGCATCTATCGTAGTGTATCCTGTAATTCCAAAAGGACATATCATTTATCGCCTGATTCCATCAGCGGCACATACAGATGAGGATATTGAAATCACACTGAAAGCATTTAGCGAAACCAAGGAGAAATTGGATGCTGGTGCATACCGTGTAGATGCCATTCCTGATATGGCTGATGCACGTTAAACTTTTGATAAACTAATATTCAACACAAAGCCCTTTCATTGCAATAATGAAGGGGCTTTTGTCATGTGAATGTTAATTCAATTGGAGGTGCATATATTTTTCGCTGCTTTATTGGGTAATGCGCCTATGAATACTTTTCTTTGTTGGGTACTCAACCCTCATTCATGTCAGTGTCTTTTTCTGTTCCTAAGTTCCCCTCAGTTAAACATTCGCTCCACACAGAATTAAAGCAAAGAGTTGCGAAATATTTTGAAGAAAATAAAATTGCACCAACAGGTAATTGGCAATTGTTTTTGAAGGCCATTATCATGATTGCTGCTTTTATTGCGATCTATATTCATGTCGTATTTTTTACGCCAGTGTGGTATTGGGCTATTTTAGAGTGCTTCACACTTGGTGGTTTAATTGCCGGTGTGGGCTTTAATGTAATGCACGATGGCAGTCATGGCAGTTTCAGCAAATACAAATGGGTGAATAAAATTGCTGCACACTCTGTGAACATCATGGGTGCTGCGCATTTTATGTGGAATGTTAAGCATAACATGATCCACCACAGCTTTACCAATATTGATGGGGTAGATGATGATATTGAAACAGGCATTTTCATGCGTTTGGCACCTACCCAGAAAAAATTAAAACTACATCGTATTCAGCATTGGTATTTCTGGATGTTATATGCAATGCTGTATTTGTTCTGGGTATTTTTTACCGACTACAAAAAGTATTTCAGTCAGAAAATCGGTCCCATTCCGTTGAAGAAAATGGCTTGGTACGACCATGCTGGTTTCTGGTTAACGAAAGCGGCACATGCAGTCATTTTTGTGGTAATCCCTATTTGGGCTTGTGGTTGGTTAGCTTGGTTAACCGGTTTTTTGGTAACCACATTATTGGCCGGATTTGTATTGAGTATTGTTTTCCAGTTAGCACATACTGTGGAAGATGCACATTTCCCCTTAGCAGATGAAGCCAATAAAATGGAAGACGAATTTGCAATTCACCAAATTAAGACAACAGCCAATTTTGCTACCAGAAACAAATTGGTGAGCTGGTTGGTAGGTGGATTGAATTTCCAGATTGAGCACCATCTATTTCCTAAGATCTCACACGTGCATTATCCTGCCATTAGCCAAATTGTAAGAGATGTTTGCCGCGAATACCAGTTGCAATACATTGAATATCCAACCATGCGTAGGGCAGTGGTAGCACACGTTCGTTTTCTCAGAGATATGGGAAGAAATTAATCCGCTTTTTTGCTGATGCGAATGCCTTCAGCATAGCTTTTTTCTGTGATATCTTGAATGATATTGTCTAATTCAGCAGAGGACTGCTCCAATGCTTGGATTAATACTTGTCTGCCTTCTTTATCCTGATCCGGATTACTGCTTAACAAGTCAATTGCACCCATGATTTTAGTCAATGGTGCTCTTACGAGATGTGATTGTGCCCATGCTATTTCCTTGAGCTTCTCATTCTGCAATTGAATGGCTTTTTGTTGCGCTTTCAGCGCGGAAATATCGCGGGCAATTTTCATGACTATGTTTTGGCCCTGCAGGTGTACAAAAGAAGCTTTCACATCCATTTCTTTCAGGCTTCCATCTTTACATCGGTATTGTGTTTCAAAATTGAGCTGACCGGTTGCTTTCAGTTGATCAATATGTCCACCAATTACATCCGGTGTACAGGAAACGTCAATGTCAAAAATGGTAAGGGTTAGCATCTCTGCTCTTGTGTATCCCAGCAATCTAGGTGCAGCGTCGTTACAGCTGATCAATTTTGATGGTTCATTATTGTCGATAGAGAAGAGGGTAATACAATCCTGGTTGGCATTAAACAAGCTTCTGTAGCGTTCTTCGCTTTCTTCTGCTGCGGTTTTTGCTTGTTCCAGATCACGGGTACGTTCAGCTACTTTATCTTCCAGTACCTGATTCTGATCTTTTAGCTGTGAGAGCAAATACACATTGAAAAGCAGATTCTTGATTCTCAAGTCTACCTCAACCAGATTAAAGGGTTTGGTGGTAAAATCGCTTGCACCACCCGCTAACGCCCTTTGTTTGGCTTCCATACTCACATCAGCAGTAAGTACCATGATGGGCATAAAGCGACTCATAAGCCCTTCTTCTTTCATTTTAGCCATCACTTCAAATCCTGATAAATGGGGCATCATCAGGTCCAATAAGATCAACTCAGGTTGTATCTCTTTAATGGCAGGTATGGCTTTACGGGCATCCGTTACAGATTTAACGTGTAAGTAGCCTTTTACCATCAGTAGGTTTTCCAATACTTCCACGTTGGCCTGCTGGTCATCAATAATCAATATTCTGGCGTCTTTCAGACTGGCATTCATTGGACTAAGATTGTGTGAGGTAATTATCAATCACTTTCAATAACTCATTCAGTTCAATGGGTTTTGTCAGATAGCCTGCAGCACCCGATTCTTTCAGTTTGGTGATTTGTGCAGGCATGGCATCAGCACTAATCACAACAACAGGTATAGCCGAAGTTTGTACATTGGATTTCAACTGAGTCAATACTTCTGATCCGTGAATATCCGACAGGTTCAGGTCAAGCAGTATCAGACTCGGTTTTATCTCAAGGGCCCTCGGTAAAGCCTGTTTACCATACATCACCACATCCAGTTTTACATCTTTACGTTTTGTGAGTACGATTTGTTCAATTAATTCAACATTTGATGCATTGTCTTCCACATAGAGTACAGTACCGCCGATTGAATTGCTAATGGTTGCAATCTGATGTATATCGCCATTGGTTCTTACTCTTTGGAGTTCACTAATGCTTTCAGTAAGTGTTATCCAGAAAGTAGACCCTTTGCCTTCTTCGCTCTCTACGCCAACATTACCGCCCATTAACTCAGTCAATTGTTTTACAACAGCTAATCCAAGTCCGGTTCCTTCGATATTGTGGTTTTCTGCGCCAATACGTTCGAATGGAAGGAATACTTTGGAGATATCCTTTTCAGCAATACCAAATCCTGAATCTTTGATAACCAATTTCACCATATTGCTCTGAAGACCAGGCAGTGGTATCGCTTTTATCCAAACATCGCCATTGTTTCTATTGTATTTAATGGCATTGTTCATGATATTGATCAATACCTGTTTCAGTCTTTGCTTATCTGCTCTGATAAATGTTTCCGCAGCAACATCTGTATGAATGCGAATACCTTTTGATGCAGCTAAAGGCTGAATGGTATCCAGACAGTCCGTGATAATATCTTTCGCAGATACAGCTTCTACGGAAATGGACACCCTACCTGCTTCAATACGGGCAATATCCAGCACCTCATTGATCAAGTCTAATAAGTGTTTACCACTCCTTAAAATATGGTGTACACTTTTCAGTTGCGCTTCAGAGTGTTCACCCATTTCTAATAGCTGTGCAAAACCAAGAATTGAATTCATAGGTGTTCTCAACTCATGGCTCATTCTGGAAAGAAACTCACTTTTCGATTTGTTGGCTTCTTCCGCTTCAACACGTGCATATAAGAGTTCGATGTTTGAACGCTCCAGTTCTCTGGTACGTTCATGAATTCTTTTTCCGAGGCCCGCATTCAACTCAACCAATTCGTGTTCAATCTTTTTCCTGTCGCTAATGTCACGCACAAAGCGCAGTACACGATTCTTATCTAAAGGAACAATGGTTCCTTCAAAGAAAATCCGTTCGCCATTGTCGAGCCATTCGTATTCATAGGTAATGCGTTCACCTGTTTCCAAGCAACGCTGAATATTTTTAATATGCTTTTTAGCCTCCTGCTCCCCATAGATATCACCAATATTCTTTCCTACCACATTTGCGTAGCTATGTTTATCTGTTTTATGACCTGAGCGAATAAACTCGAGATAATTGCCTTCTCTGTCGCTGATAAAGATCAGATCCGGCATGGCCTCAATAATGGCAGACAAGCGTTCATTTTGAATCCTGATTTGTTCTTCTTGTAATTTTTTCTCGGTGATATCAATGTTTACACCTTTTAAAGCAACCAGCTGATCCTGCTCAAATGTCCCTACCACATTATTCTGAATCCATTTGATGCGCCCATCGGGCATCACCAGCCTCATTTCAAATGATACAGGCTTTTTGGTCTGAAGTAGTGCGGTCTCCTGAACAGCCATATTCGCTCGATCATCCGGATGCGCCATGGCATTAAACAAACGTGCATCAGGTTTTACTGTTCTGTCTAATTCAATGATGTTGTAATAGTTGTCAGACCATTGAGTTGTATAAGTCCTCAGGTCCAACTCCCAGCTGCCCATTTTGGCAATTTGTTGTGCCTGATTTAAGTTGCCCTCACTTTCTCTTAATGCAGATTCCGCATTTTTTATATCAGAGATGTCAACCACTGTTCCTGACATGTATTCAGGCTTGCCATCAGGATCATTGATGATTTTGATATTCACAAAAGCTGGGAATTCAGTACCATCTTTTCTTCTGTGTGTTACCTCCTGATAAATATACCCATCGGTCAGTAATGCTTTTTGCGCTTGTTGTTGGTTTTCTGCAGATTGGGTACTGCCAATTACTGTATCCAACTTTTTCCCTAATAGCTCTTCGATACCCCAACCGTGCATTAAAGCAAATGCTTCGTTGCAATAAACCAACTCGCCATTTAAGTTGGCAATAGCTGTACCATAATTGGCTTTGTCAGAGATATTTTTAAACTTGCGTAAGTCTTCTTCAGCAAGTTTTCTGGCAGTGATATCTGTATCCACGCCCTTGTAACCAATAACCTTACCCTCACTGTTTCTGATAGGTGTACCATTGGTTGAAACCCATATTAGTTGGCCATCTTTTCTAACTATTGGGTTATGGAAATCAACGATTTCTGTTCCGGTTGAGATTAGGGATAATCCATTTTGGGCATATTGTTCTCTTTCGGTCTCTGGATGTAAATCAAAAAAGTATTTACCAATTAATTCGTCAGGGGAGTAGCCAAAAACAGATTCAGTTGCATCGCTTATATATACGTATTTGCCTACTGTGTCAACTTCCCATATCACAGATTTGCTGTGTTTGGTTACTTCATTGAATCTATCTGTAGCAGCTTTAATGGCATCCTCTGCTTGTTTTAATTCTGTAATATCCCTCCAGGTAGTAAACATGACAGGGATATTGTTATACTCCGTCATGCTTAGACTTACTTCAACAATAAAAGTGCTACCATCTTTTCGCAGATGCGTCCATTCAAAAGTGCTTTTTCCTACCCGGAGCGTTTCCTCAATGAGTGCTTTGGCATATTCCTCTGAGCGTTTCCCATTTGGCTGAAAAGTTGGCGAAAACTCATGTGGAGCACTGCCCAGAATCTCCTGTTTCGAAATTTTGAGTAGTTCCAGGGTTGGCTGATTGCATTCAATCAATCTTCCTTCGTGGAATATTAAGTAAGGGTCTGGTGAGTCTTCAAAAAGCACTTTGTATTTCTGCTCACTTTGTTGCAGCTTGATTTCTGCTTTTTTCTTATCTGTAATATCACTGGCATAGGAGAGTACTGCAATGGGCTTACCGGAAAGATCACGTATTGGCTGAAAACTATTCCTTACCCATAACTCTTTATTAGAAGGATGAATCAATAATTCTAATACAGTTCCTTCATTGGTGAGCATTACCTGTTCTATAATGGCAAGGATATTTACAGCATCTTTCTCCGGCAGTAAATCACGAATATTCTTCCCAATCAAAGATTCCGGACTTACTTCATGCGGCCTTGCTGCTATGGAATTCATATAGTGGCAATTGCCAGCCTGATCAAATTGCATAATGGCAGCATCGACACTGTTAATCAGGGTTCTGTATTTGTCTTCACTCTCTCTGAGTGTTTGCTCCATCTGAATTCTGTCCGTAATGTCCACACCAATGCACTGTATCTCGGTTGGCATGCCATCATTGTCTGTAAGGCAGACAAATTCCCAGAGTGTAGTTCTGATGCCTTTTTCCTTGGTGGGTTTATCTAACTCAACTTTAAAAGTAGTGCCTGGCTGATGGATACATTTTTCTACCACCACTCTGGCTCTTTCGTGGTGATAGTCGCAGATAGACTTTAATGCATCACCATGATCCAAATCAGTACCATAGATCCAACCAAACTCTTCTTCAAATTTATTATTCCAATAAGTGTGCTGGCCATAGAGATCTGTTCGTAAGACATAACTGGTTTGGCTATTCACCAGATTGAGCAATCGCTGCTGACTTGTCTTTAAAGCTTCTTCCGCTCTTTTGCGTTCAGTGATATCAATGCCTACACATTGCATCTCTGAAGGATTGCCTTCGCTATCTGTGATGCAGACAAATTCCCAGTAGGTAACTACAGTGCCACCATCTTGCGTAGGCTTGTCTAATTCTACTGGTACAACTTTTCCGGGTTCCAGTAAACAGATTTTTACGGCTTCTCTTGCTCTGTCTTGGTGGTAAGAGCAGATAGATGCCATGGAACTGGATAATTCCAGACCCCTGGTGCCTCCGTAAAGCCAGCCAAAATCATCCTCGAATTTTTTGTTCCAGAATGTGTGACGGCCAAGTAAATCAGTTCTGAGAATATAATTCGATTGAGAGTTGACCAGGCTGCTCAGCCTTGCTTCACTTTCTGCAAGTAGCTTGTCTTTTTGCGCTTTCTCAGTGATATCAACATTGGTTCCCCTGAGTCCAAGAAACTTTCCCTTGAAACCATAAACAGGGAAGCAGACTTGTTCGATTATTTTCTCAGCACCGGATTTTGTGATAACCCTAAACTGGAATGTAACTGGTTCGCTCTGCTTAATGGCTGCTTCCTGATGCTGCTTGTGTGATTCTACATCATCAGGATGTATGATATCGTAAATATTCAGCGTGCCATTCAAAAAAACTTCGCTACTGTATCCGGAAATCTTTTCACAGGCAGGCGACATAAAAATATAGTCGCCATTGCTGTCTTTCCAGAATTCCCAGTTAAAAGTATTGTTCGCAATAATGGAATACTTCTCTCGCTCTTCTTCCAGATTTTTTCTGGACTCTTTCTTTTCAAAATATAGTTCAATACTTCTTTTGATATTATCCAGCAGGCTAAATTCTTCCTCCATAAAAGGATAGCCCGATGGATTGTCTATGCGTATTTTTCCAAGTAATTCATTGTTCACAACCAAATCGGCTTCCATGTATATGTCTGTAGGACTATAAGCCAGTGTTGTGTAGGATTTCTTTTTATAGTCAATCTTTACTCTAACCTTGTCTGGAAATTCATAACCGGGCGGAATGATCACCAGGGTTTTTTCAAAAAACTCATCAGTGCTGAGGTTGATTTTTTCACTCAGTTCTGTCATTGCATGGATACAGCGAAGCTCTTTGATACGCTCATTCAGCATGTAGCTGGAAGAACGCAGCCTTTTATCCGCATCAATTCGCTTGTACAGATTCACCAGGGCATCAGCGAAAACGCGTAAGAGTGTTTCCTCTTCATTGCTGAATGTGTGGTGGTGGGTAACAGCATCAAGCCCCACAAAACCTAAACAGGTCTTGCCGTCCATCAATGGAACAGCAATCATGCTCTTGATTTCCTGCGGCTCAAGGATCACACGCAATTGGCTGTTTGGTGGTAATGCAAAGACATCATCTATCCACATCGTCTTGCCTTCTCTGTGGTTTTCTGTCCAATCTGTCAGTAAATCAACTGGTGTATTTTGTAAATAGGCAATCTGTGGTTCAATACCCGGGGCACACCATTCATACGTATTGGTGGCCGTCATTTTTACAAAGTCGTATGTAAAAATGTACATCCTGTCTGCCTCAATAAAATCACCCAATTCTTTCAGAATATTGTCGATTTGTTTATCGAGTTCACCCGGTGCAACATGGATGAATGTTTTGGAAACAAGTGCCAGCAGTTCTTGTAAGCGTCTTTCTTTTCTTAATCTTTTTTCTGTTTCTATCAGTTCTGTTACATCTGTAAATGTTGCATAAACCTGATGCGGGGTTTCTGCGCCTTTTTCAAATTCTGGATAAGCGTTAATTAAGATCCAGGTATATTTCTTTTTTAAAGGATGGTAGATACCCATTGGGGTGTTGTAAACAGGCTTACCTGTTTTAAGCGCGATCATTGCGGGGTGGGTTTCCCCCGGAAAATTTGTCCCGTCTGGGTGGATGGCATGCCATTCCGGATCCATCGATGTGCGACCCATTATTTGATCTTGCGACAGCCCCAATAATTCTTCAGCAGCCTGATTGGCAGAAATAATTTGACCATTGCTGTTTTGGTAAACAATACCTATAGCCATGGATTGAAACAAACTGACCAGATTCTGTTTTTCCATAAACGTCTAACTTGAGGATAGTGCTCAGCGAGCTATCCGGCGTTGAAGTAATACCCAAATCGGACTTAAGATAAGCAGAGAACCAATATAAAAATATGAGCATTATCAGCAACAATGCTGAGAAAATAGAACGCTTAGGATGCTAAAACAAAAACTAACGATTTGACTAAAATCTTGGTGCTCAATGAAATTCAATGGCAATAAGCATTTCCGCAATCAGCATGGATATGCAAGCTTTTTTCACTGCTTAATGATGGAACAAAGGGCTGATTTTCAGTGAATAGAATGTACCCAAATATTGCTTTTTTTGTATACAACAACGCCGATTTTGTTTTATACCAAAATGCCGATTTTGTTGCCTTTGAGGAGTCTTTGCCCATACCAAACATAAAATTGACCCGGAAGCCCGGGTCAATGCGTTGAATGCTTTGCTAAGTCATTTTTAGATGGAATTCATCGGCGTGCATTATGCTATAAAAGACTATTAATAAAGCTATTAAGGATGAAGATCAAACCTGCGATCAGCATCCATCCTTTGGTGGAATACGCTTATACAGAATTTTCTTTTCTCTTTCCACATAATCACCTGCTACAATCGCATAAGCATACTTGGGTGCGTAGGAAACAGCGCGGCTTTTGATTAATATTTTGTCATTTACTTTCAGGCTATTGAGTTGCTGCATCTCAGATAATTTTAAAACGCCGAAACTCAGAATGAATGCTTCGCCATCAATTTTCACCATCACACCATAGCCTAATCTGGAGCCGGCTGGGAGTGTTAATGAAGTAACTACTGCTTCCATGCTACTGCCATCTTTGGTATGAGGTAAGATTTTAGCAGCACTGGTCACCACTTTTTTACCCTCTGGAGAAGCTTTCCATTTGTTAAAAGCAATGCCATCCGGACTGGCTTCCCATCTTTTCAATGCAGCTTTGTTTTCAGCAATATTTGCAGGTTGCAAACTAAACTTTTGAGGTTTTTCAGGTTCGTTTGCACGATTAGCCAGTGCCAGTCCGCTAGCAATAACCAAGAGAAAGAGCAGCGCGTAGATACCTTTTGTCATAATTGTGGAGGTTTTAGTGAAGACTTATTTAATTTTCAATTCATCCAAACACAGGAAGCTTTCTTGCTTTTATGCCGTCTGTGCTTGGTTAGATAAAACTACGCTGGTCGGCTACGGATGATGGTAAATGCTTTGTAAATAATGCTGTAAACTTTGTAAATAATTGAAGAATACCATGTTGATCAAAGAAAATCTGCTGCCAAACAGGCGAAAGCATACAGGAATAATCCTATTGCTTTTGTTTGTTGGTCTGGTGTGTGTGGCATTCAGCATCACAGGTAATGATGAGTATACTTTAGCCAGAAGGGAGATTTTGCTGCGCCGAATAGGGCATGAACTATTGCTTCAATCAGGTGATAGTGTATCCAGGGTATTGCCTGTGCAGCAAATTTCAGATAATGAATACGAGCTTAGGTTTGAACAGGCATTTAGTTTTCAACCCGAGCAATTGGTGAATACTACCCAAAGATTATTGGCCAAAGATGCCAATACAAGTGATCATGTGGTGAATGTGTTGCGTTGCGGTAATGCTGGTGTTGTCTATGGATATGCAGTTTCAGGGAACAAACAAGACGATATCATTTCCTGCCTGGGCAGAAAGCAACCGAAAGCCTGTTATATTATCCGGATTAAATTCCCCAATGCGGGACCAATCAATACGAAGAACGGTTTGTTGCTCGGAAGCCTGGCATTTCTTGCCCTGGTGGGCTATGTTTTCTGGAAGCCGGCAAAGCTGCGCAATGGTGTAGCTGAACATCAATCGGACAGTTTGCAGCATGCAGCTGAAGGCCAGTTTATGCTGGGCAAGATTGTATTTGATCTGGAAGCGCGTACACTCTTGTATGAGGATACCGTCATTGAGATTACGAAAACAGAAGCTCGTGTGCTGCACATGTTTGCGTTGGCGCCCAATGCAATCATCGAGCGCAGCAGATTGCAAAAAGAAATCTGGGAAGACGAAGGCGTCATTGTAGGCCGAAGCTTGGATGTATTTATCTCAAAACTCAGAAAGAAACTGGAGCTGGATCCCAATATTCGTATCAGCGTGATTCGCGGAAAAGGGTATAAGTTGGAGATTGGTGATGCGATGCGGGTTTCGTGAATAGTTGATTTGTCTATTTGCGAGGAAAGAGATGAATCAAAAAGTCAAAAGGTAAAATTCAAAAGCAAAAAGTGATGGTAACGGCTAATGCACAAGCACGCCATAGGCAAAGCCAAACCTGCATACTTGCGCTAGTTGGGTCACGCTAAAATATATAATGGATAGACGGTTCCCTTAATATATCAGTTAATTGCTATTCCGTATCTATTGAAGTAAGCATCTTCTTAATTTCCTGTTTAAGTACAGGGATATCATTTGATACAATTTGCCAAATAAGTCTATCGTCAATGCCAAAATACTCGTGCACAAGTATATGACGTAATCCTATGATTTGGCGCCATTGGATTTCGCTGAATGCGCTCCTGGTGTCTTCTGTAATAGCATTAGCTGCTTCGCCAATAATCTCAATTTGCTTAATCGTAGCAAATCGCATCATCGAATGTTGGCAAAATATATTGAAGTCCGCCCCGGATACATAGCGTTCAATTTGGGAGATGGACTCGAGTATGTGTAATAATCTTTGTTTGTCACCGATCTTACCTTTCATAAATTAACACTTTGTCACTGTTAATGAAAGGGAGTATATGTTTTGAGATAGCATTGCTTGAAACTAAGTCTACTTTCTTGTGAAGCTTGTCTTCTAAATCAAATTTCATATTCACAAAGCCAAGACCAATGTGTTTTGAATAATCTAATTCTACTAGTATATCTATATCACTATTACTCAAAGCCTGCGCTCTGGCAAATGAGCCAAACAGAAATGCTTTAAGAACTGGCTTGTCCTTAAAGTATTCACGGATAGCTACTATTTCTTCAGGCGTGAGTTTCATAAAATAAAAGTAAGCAATTTTTAATCGCTGATTATTTTGAGCTGAAAGGGTGGAGCCGATTTAGTCTCCTCAGCGTCTCCGGCGGTGGGGAAGACACTGTGGGGACAAGAAAAGCCGAAGTTTTGAGCTAATTGTAGGCATAATCACGTCCGCCGAAACCAAAGCTTGGATATGCACTGCAGCTGATTGCTTCAACGTCTAGCAACAATTGCACAAAATCTGATGTTGTCAGCAGATTTCTCTCTTCATAAAGTCATGCTACTTATTTTTCTAAGTGAATTTGAACCCCTATGTTTAGTTGAATACTATTTTTTGAAGTTCTATAATATCCTTCTGCATTCAATATCGTGTTGTTATAACCCAAAAGGAACTCCAAACCGACGGATGAATTAAAATAAATGACTGGTCCTAGTCCTGCCGAAAAGATACTTTGTCTCTCGTTAAGCGGTTTTGGAGAACCAATTCCATATTGGTAAGCTGCTTCTATAAGAATATTAAATGGCTTTTCCGTGTCAAGCAAATAATAGCGGCAGAACGGACCTATCACAAATCTGATTTGTGTAAGCTTCCCACCGCTTCCTACTACCGAGCCATCAGGAGCAAAGGCATCTCCAGCTTTTCCTTTTTCCCAAGTTAAGGCAGGTCGTAGTCCAACTGCAAACTTGTCTTTGATAAAGTAGCCAATATTGGGTGAAACACTTATGTATAAAGCCTTTACGTTCTGTTCCCTTGCAGGTGAAACATTTGTATTCGTGCTGCTATATGCTGACAATTGTCCGGAGCCGCCGACTAACCAATTTCCTTTAGAGATTTGACCGAAACTTGATTGAAATAAAATGATCGTAAAAAGAAAAAGAAATGTTTTTCTCATGAGGTTTGATTGTTATCTAAAATTCGATAACTAAAGTGTTAATGAAAATTTATTTATAAAATATAATGTTAAGCTAATGGGTAGAGTGCCATCGGTTTGCTGACAACGGTTTGCGGCTTGGCGCAGTGGCGGATTTCGGAGCACAAAACTGTCAACCCACCACAAATGTTGATTTGAAAAGCTGCGCTTGAATTTACCATTGAACCCGCCATTACACAAAATCGCTGTTGGGTGCTGGCCTTCTTTCTTGCGTATTGATTGTCTGTCAGTTGTCGTTGAAACAGGCACACTCTTTGCTAAGTTTTGGCTTGCGTGTCGGCAGGTGCGACTTAGCAATGTGTGTGACTGTTATGCGATGGATTCATTTTTGTTGTCTTTAATTAACTTCTTTGCAAAGTCAATAAACAGTTTGTGTGCTTTGGTAAAAGAATATCTGTCATTACTTTGCTTTACAGCTATATTTCTTTTTACCATTGTTCCAATGTGTCGTTTTAGATTTTCTTCATTGTTTAGTTGTTTATTCGCTTTGATTACATCTGTCCAAGAAGAATTGTTGAAGTATTCAACAATTTCGTCAATGTGGAATTCAGAATAATTAAGTTCTTCTAAAAAGTTCTTTCCGTTTTTGTCAAGTTCATAACTTAAGATTGAAAAGAAAATTGAAATGTCTCTTGAAGTGTTTTCATTCGTCTCGTTTGATACAAGATAATAAAAGTCTTGATTGACGATTAATTCAAAACCGAAAGAATTTTCAAAAAAAGTTATGTAAAATTCTTCATTCTTCTTGATTGTCTCAAACAACAAGTCCTCAACTGTAACAAATTTACCTTCCATTAAAGAGGTTACTATTTCTTTGTGCTTATCTGGATACATCTTCTTGTCTTTTAATTATAAGTTTTGGCATTAGGAGTTCCGAATTTTCGTTAGTAACCGAAATCTTTTTATCGTCTCTATTTACAGAAATCTCATAATCATCTTCAAAAAGTAAACTTGTTACCATAAAAAAATTGTCTAACGAAAAATTCTCGCTTTCTTGCTTAATAGAACTTTCGCACCATTTGAAAAAATCTTCTACTGGTAAATTTTTGTTCAAAGATTCTTTATACTTTGACTTGTCAAAAATCCAATCACTTGTTTGTTGTGAATCTTCAACAACAATAATTTCATCTTCGTATTTAAACTGCTCAAAGTATTCTTTCGTGTTCTCATAAACAAATCTGTTATAAATGTTGTCTCGCGTTGGAACGAATATTTTGGGTGGTTGAATTTCTTTGTAACACCTACCATTTGTTAAATAGTGAAGAAAACCTCTTAAATACTCACTTTCGGTTTTTATTCTGTCAATTAAAGGCAATAATTCATTTGTAAGAATTATTGATTGTAAATTCAAATCTTTTACAACTTGACGGAGCAAGTGATAAAGCTTTTCAAATTCCCTTCTAGTACTTTCATCTATGTAGTCAAACCTTTTTACGTTCGTAAATTGAGAAATATTAAGTAACTCATTATAAATAGATTGACTATGGTTTACATCCAATATTGTATTGAGTGGAGAAATGTAGTTTTCAATCAGATGCCGAGCTTTTTGAATCTTTTCTTGGTAGTCAATTTTTTTGTTGTTTGCTTTCAACTCCTTTGATTCAGCCAATAAACTTTTCGTATTATTTACAACAGCATTTGTAAACTTTTTAATTTGACTGGATAAGGCTTCAATTCTTTCTAATAAAATGTTTTTATCCTCATTTATTCCTTCTTTAATTTTTAGAAATATCGTTTTGATTGCTTCTCCGAAATGCTCAATTTCTTCAGGCAATAGTGGTTTAAATTGTTGATGTATGAATTCGAAAAGAATTAAATAAGGCTCGTTAAATGCAAAGTCATCATTCAGCTCAACCAATATTTGATATTCAGTTAGTTGTGCGTGAATGTTCTTATCGTAGTTTTCTAAACAGATACTTAGAGCTTCTTTAGTAATAATATTATTCTTAACCTGTAAATCAAAAAGGTCTCGAAGCAAATCGTAATGACTTGCTATAAACTGCAATATTGATTTTGGTTCGGACTTAATCATATTTCCAATATTGTTGCTCTAAAAATCGATTGTTCCGTATTATGCTTTCTCTAATTTTAATTACGTGGCTATCTAAACTTTGCTTAATTCTGTTTGTCATTTCGGCTTTGTTTCCTTTTAAACTTTGAGAATATTTTTTGAATAGCTCATCATAGTTTTCAGGAATGAATAATTGGGCAAATTCAAATACCTCTTTGATTCTTAAAAATTCTTCAAGACCGTTAAAATCATAGTCAACAAAAACAAGCAACTGCTTTGTAGAAAGACTGCCAAGTGATTCTTTTCCTATTCGTCCATATTTATGAAGAAAAACATAACTTTTGCCTAATAATTTTTCCGCAACTAAAAACGTGTCTAAATTCTCTACAATACAGATTTGACTAGCTTTAATTTTTTCGGCATTACAGGCGAATAGTTGAAATTTATTTGTGTAATATTCTAAATTCAATTCAAGTCCATTTACTCTAATCGGCTCAAAACCTCTTAGCATAAAAATTGGGGTTGAAGCTGTTTTTTGAATTTTTGAGTTCCTGAATTTTCTAACATTGTCGGACTTGTTTTTAACTACAATGTCTTCGGGAAAATGAGTTGCAAAGAAGTTTTCAAATTCCTTTGTTTTGTTTACTTTATATCTGAATCCTCTGCCTGATTTTGTTTTAACAAGAATTAAAGAAGAAACCAACCCTTTAAAATGTGGCGAGTTGATAACAGTTTTAGGGATTGTCTTTTCTGTAAGAAAAGAATCCTCTTTTAATTTCTTGTATGTATTAAAATCCGTTTGATTCACTTCGCTTTCTTTTTTCGGGAAATTACATTTCCATTGTTTTCACTTAAAACAATTTTTCCTTTACTTCTTCTAACTAAATAGTATTTATCAAAACCGTCATATGGGTGCAACGGTGCGGCTGAAATAGGAAGAAAATTATTTTCCTTGCAGAAATTTAAAATTTCAATTCTGTTGGCTTCATCAATCGTTCCTATTTCATCAACGAAAATTACTATTTTGTTTTCTTCATCGTTGATAACAATTTGATGAATGATAGACATAATGATGACCATTCTAATCATTTTATCTGTTCCGTCCGATTCTATTTGATTTCTTAAATCAACAATTTTGTGTTGTCCTTTTTTGTCAAGGTGTAACTTAATATCAAACAGGTCTTTAAATTCGATTATGGATTGATTATCCAAATATCTGTTTAGAACATTTAGATTTTCGCTTTGGTCGTCAAAGATTAGTTCAGAAGTCAGGTCTCTAATCTCCATAATCTTCTTTAGGTCTTTGATTAGATTTTCGTTCGGAATTATCTCAATATTCAGCGAATCAATGTCAGAAATTTTAATTTTTCTGATTTTGGAATTGAATTGATTATTAATGAACGCTTCAAACTCTTGAAATTTTGAATGAAGCGTTTTGCAAGGAATAGAAAATTGCGTTGAAATGTTTTTCAATAAAGCGTCAATACTTTTTTGTTTGTCATCAAGCGTTGCAAGTTCAGAATCAAGATATTTAATAAATTCATATTCCGAAGCAAAAACGGTTTCCGTTTTTGTTTTCAGATTTTCAAATAATCTTTCTTTGTCATTCTTAATTCTTTCTCGCTCGATAAAGTTCCGTTCAAAATTTTTGAAAAGATTATCAAGTGTTTCGTTTGTTTGATATTCAATTTGGATTATTCCTGATTGCTCAATTTTTACTTTCCAACCTTGAATTTCTTTAATACGACTTTCTGCTTTATTAATGTCTTCCGAAAGAATAGTGATAGCCTCATTTATTCTCGAAATGAGTTCCGTTGTTTGTTTTAGTTCTTTTTCTATATTATCTCTTTCTTGAAAAAGCTTTTTTAGTTCTTCTTCTAATGCTGCAAGATTTTTTTCAAGTTCGGGTAACGAATTAAGTTCCTCAATTTTCTTCTCGGTTTCTTTAATTTTTGTTTGAATAAAAGAAAGTTCATAACGGTATTTTTCTAAATCTTTTGCAATCGGCAAGAGTTTTTCGTTACTTGTTTTCTCCTTTATTGCAGTTTCTCGTTGTAGTTTTAAGTCATCAATAGACGGAATCGGTTTCCCTTTAAAATCTTTGGGAATGTTAATTGCTCCGTCAAATATTTTCATTATATCAGATAGATTTTCAATTCCCGATTGAATATTTTCTTTCGGAAGTGCAGTAATGGAATCGGAAAGAATTGCGTTTAGCAATTCTTTGTCTTTCCCATTTTTGCTTATCTGGTGAATAAGCAAATTTGAGTAAGTTTGAATTTGTCCGTCGAGTTTTGAAATTTCTTGATTGAGTTTAGAAATTTTGTTTTCTAAATCTCGACTGTTTAGGTTTTGGTTTTCAATTTGAGTTAGTCGACTTTCAATATCTTTTCTTTGGTTGTCTAAATTGCTAAAAGACTGTTTTAAAAAGTTGATTCCCTCATATGATTTTATATTTCTGATTTTCTCTGCAAGTATTTCTTTCGCTGAACCTTTTTGAGAAATAGTCGCTTTAAATTCTCCAATAGTTTGATTCAGATTGTTTTGTTTTGGGATTAAATCCTCACTTAATTGCGTTCTGTTTCTGTCTCGTTCATTTTTTTTCTCGAACAGTCTTGTGTTAATGTCAATATTTACAGAAGAGTAGAGCTTGTCAAACGCAAATACAGTCTCAGATAAAATTTGATTTTTGGCTTTGTATTGATTGACTAGTTCTTTGAAATCCGTAAAACTTTTTTGAATACTCTTAATTACTTTGATTTCTCTGTTGTGTTTCAAGAGTGTTTGAATGTCCTTTTGATTTTTCTTAGAAAATTCAACTTGCTCGTTTTCTTTATTATCAGCAATAATTAAAGACTCCTTTAATGTCTTGTTGTCAATAAGTTTTGAGTTTATTAGGTAACGATAAATTTTGGAAAAGTTATTAGTTATCTCTCTTTGGTCTTGCGATGCACCTTCATTAAGCCACACAACACCGTTGTTTTTCTTTCCCTTTTGATAAACAAAGTTGAAAAGGTCTCGTCTGTTTGGGAATTTGCTGTATTCTACACCTGACGAAGAAAAGTCAGCAAGCAACGAATCAAATTTCTTTAGCGTTTGTCCTTCGGTAGATTGTTTAAAGTAATGTTCGTCTTTAAAGTCGCTGTCAATTTTGTAGTAATCTAAACTTCCCTCTGCGTTCTTTTTTACCAAGATGCAGTAATATCTCTTTTTAAAAATTTCAAAAACTATGTAACTTGAACTGATTGAAGGGAAGTAATGGTTAAATGTCGTTTTGTCGCCTGTTCTGTTGCCACTGAAAGTCATTTGCTTTCCGTCAATGATATAAAGAAAGTTCAAGGCATAAATCAGAGTGCTTTTACCAATATTGTTTGGTCCAACTATTTGTAACGAATCGCAATCAGCTAACTCAATGTCAGCCTTTGAATAAATGTCTGAATTAAATATTACAAGTCGTTTTAGCATTGTCCAAGTTCTGAATCATTAGTATTAGGGTCAAGTAGTTGGAAAAATTCAGGCTCTTTTGCTTGGGAAGCGGTCGCTTGTGCGTTAGGGAAAGCAAATGTGCCTGAATGTGCGGTTGGTTTTATATTTCTGTCGTTCATTTTATTCACTGTCGTTGTCTTTTAGGCCTTCACCCAACGGGCAGGGCTTTATGTAGGTTGGGAAATAGACTTCCGTCCGCCTACACAACCGCTGCCGATTGAAGTTAAGTACAATAGCTCAAAGTTGCTGGTCCAGCTCCGAACCACAGCCTGGCGATGCAACTTTGCTGAAGTTTGCTGGTCATGCCCAACTTGCATAAAACCCAATGTTGTATGTAGTGCTTCTACCTCGTCCATTTTGCTGTCGGTGAAACGATTTTATAGTCAAAATTATTTTTTTCTAATTGGTCAATAAATACTTTGTAACGCTGATTGTAAAAATGATATGCTTGTAAATATTTTCCTCTAACCCTTGAGTCAATCTGAGTGTCAATGTTTTTCTTTAACGTTTCAATAATTTTTACCTCCTCCTTTAAATATGGAAATTCGTCTGCTTGGTCAATTAAAATTGGGTCAAGGGGCAAATATGCTGCGTCATAAAAATTACAAAGCCGTTCAAGATTCTGTGTCAGAAAAACGAAATGTAAGTCCTTGTCAAATTGAGTTGTTTTAAAAATGATATTGTATTGCAAAATGGATTTGTCAATGAAAAAGCCCAAACAATTTATATCATTCTCCTTATAGTAAGCGTTTACGAGAGCCTTACCGTGGTACGCCTCAATATTTTCAAGTTTTTCATAGTAAAATTCGCCGTACGTCAAAATAGCTCTAAACTGAATTTCTAAATCAATACAGCGAAACATTAAGTCTTGGGCAAACTCACAAGCATACATTACAAGATATTCATGTTCGTCTGTATTTCTTGGTGCTTGCTTGTTAATGATTAGAATTGTGTCAGAGAAAACAATTGTTTGAAAAGCGTTATGTCTATGAACATTTAGTTCGTCTATTTTTTTAAATAATTTTCTGATTTTATTATAGTCGCTTTTAACAAGGTCAGCGAACCCTAAAATGTCAATGTAGAGTAAATATTTGAGGTCTGTCATAGCATTGCAAATGCACTGTTGCATGTAGTTTTATATCGTAATGTCAGTCTGGACTGAAGCTGGCAACTTCGTGTATTGATTATGAATAGTACTGCCATCTTCTAGTCCGTCGGGATTTGCTAGCAAGTAATTAAAGATGCGTTCACATTCTGTAATTAATTCATCATTTTCAACTTTACGCCTAAATTCTTTGTACGCATTGAATGCAAGAAGTTCAAGTTGATGAATGTTTATAGTCGCAACTTTGTTTGCAGTGTTATCTGGGTTGCTTGTGTCCACCTTTAGCCATAAAAGTTTTGAGTTGGTTGCATCCCATATGATTTCTCCTTTTTTGGGTGATAATTGATGAACTAATCCTGACCGAAAAACCGTATAAATAAATTCGCCAAGTTCATTTTCAGGCTCAGGAAAAAAATCATGGATGAATATAGTGAATGTTGCTTTGTCTGCAAGTTTCAACCTGCCGTCTCTATAAGTTTTCTTGGTGTCTTTTTTTCCAATGAAATAAAGTCCGCCATAGAAGTCAAGGACCGAAAACCAAAAAGTCAATAACGATGTGTCAAGCTGCTTATGATAATGTTGCCCGACTTGTTTAGCAATCTCAATTCTTTCGTGATAAAACGTCTGAAAAAATGTGTCAATTACTTTTTGGGAGAATTGGTTCATAGTTTGAGGTTGTCTGAAAAATTACAGCCAACTCTAAAATACATTAAAGTCCTTAGACAAAAAATCCCGACACTCAGTCGGGATTCTACAGCCATTATTTTACTTTTTTCTTCGGCGCGGCTTTCTTGGTAGCTGCCTTTTTCGCAGTAGCTTTTTTCGGTGCTGCTTTCTTGGCCTTGCTGTTAAATGCATTGGGCAGCTGGGCTTCAATCATTTTCTTCACTTCATCCAGTTCCACATTGGCTAAGTCTTCCGCCGCATACTTAGTACCATCTGCTTTCTTACCCAGCTTCAGCATGTTTTTACCAAAGCGAATGAATGGTCCCCAACGGCCATTCTCAATCGAGATTTTTTCTGCAGGCCATTGCTGTATATAACGATTGGCTTCTTTCGCAACCTTGGCTTCAATCAGTTCATTCAAATCGTGCTGCGAAAGATTGTCAAAATCGTATTTGCGCGGCACATTGATGAACAAATCATTCCACTTAATGAATGGACCAAAACGGCCTTTACCTTTTGTTACAGGCAATTCATTGAAATAACCAACCGGTGCATCTGCTTCTTGCTTCTCCTGAATCAATGCAACAGCACGATCCATATCCACTTCCAATGGATCTTCATTGCGTGGGATAGACACAAACTGTTCGCCGTACTTAATGTAAGGACCAAATCTGCCGGCATTCACCGTTAATTCCTGTCCCTGATATTCGCCCAATACTTTGGGCAACTGGAAGAGCTGCATGGCTTCTTCCATGGTAATGGTTTCAATACTTTGGGTAGGCTTCAATTTGGCAAAGCGTGGTTTCTCTTCATCGGTAGCTTCACCAATCTGCACCATCGGACCAAAGCGGCCCATGCGTGCAATGATGCGTTTTCCTGTAGCTTCTTCTACACCCAGTTCTCTTTCGCCCTTGGCGCGCTCTGCTGTTTCCAGCGTATGCTCAATATTGGTATGGAAAGGCTTGTAGAAACCATCAATCATATTGCTCCACTGCATCTTACCCAAAGCAATCTCATCAAACTCTTCTTCAATCTTGGCAGTGAAACTATAGTCCATTACTTTGCTGAAATGCTGCTTTAGAAAATCTGTTACCACAGCACCTAAATCAGTAGGGAAGAGCTTGCCTTTTTCAGCACCGGTATTCTCTTGCTCCATTGCCACTTCCACTTGCTGTGCTTGATTCAATCGCAGGATGCGGAAATTTCTTTTCACGCCTTCCTTATCGCGCTTCTCTACATAATTACGCTTGATAATGGTAGAGATGGTTGGCGCATACGTAGAAGGGCGACCAATACCCAGTTCTTCCAGTTTCTTCACCAGCGATGCTTCTGTATAACGAGCAGGTGGTCTGCTGAAACGTTCTGTGGCTAACATTTCACGGAAGCCCAATTGTTGTCCCACTTGTAATGGTGGCAGCATGCCTTCTGTGTTCTCGTCATCCTCATCTTCATCCCTGCCTTCAAAATATACTTTCAGAAAGCCATCAAATTTTAATACTTCACCGGTAGCAGTGAGTTCTTCGTTATTGGTAGAGATATTGATTTTGGCAATCGTCTTTTCAAACACCGCATCACTCATCTGAGAAGCAATCGTGCGTTTCCAGATCAGTTCGTATAATCTTCTTGCATCAGGATCGGCCACAGTCTGGTTACTCATGTACGTAGGACGGATGGCTTCGTGTGCTTCCTGTGCATTGTCGTTCTTGTTCTTGTAATAACGTGGCTGATGATAGTTAGCACCAAACTGATTGCTGATCTGCTTTTCAATATCCGCGCGGGCAGTATCACTCAGATTCACGCTATCTGTACGCATGTACGTGATATAACCGCTCTCGTAGAGTTTCTGCGCCAACAACATGGTCTTGCTCACACCATAACCCAGTTTTCTACTCGCTTCCTGTTGCAGGGTAGAAGTAGTGAATGGGGCAGCAGGTGTACGCTTCGCAGGCTTTACTTGAACATCGGTTACGCGGTAATTGGCGCCTTTACAACTATCCAGAAAAGCCTGTGCTTTTTCTTGCGTGCCCAATTTGGCCGGACCTTCAGCTTTGAAGGCGATATTCTTTTTATTGATATCAGTGGCTTCTAAAATTGCATCTACTTTGTACGCGCTTTCAGCAATAAACTGATTAATCTCTCTTTCTCTTTCAACAATCAAGCGAACGGCCACACTTTGTACACGGCCGGCACTCAGGCTGCGCTGCATACCAATCTTGCGCCAGAGTACGGGGCTGAGTTCAAAACCCACCAAACGATCCAACACGCGGCGTGCCTGCTGGGCATTCACCAAATTCATATTGATACGGCGGGGCGATTGAACGGCTTTCTTGATGGCAGGTGCTGTAATTTCATGGAAGACAATTCGCTTGGTGGTATTGGGGTCCAGGCCCAACACTTCGGCTAAGTGCCAGGAGATGCTTTCACCTTCACGGTCCTCATCAGATGCCAACCAAACTTCCTCAGCTTTCTTAGCCAATTGGCGCAATTCCTTCACCACTCTTTCCTTCTCATCCGGCACTTTATACCTGGGCTGATATTGATTGTTGACATCGATGCCCATATCGTCCTTCTCCAGATCGCGGATATGGCCATAGCAGCTCTTCACCTGGAAATCGCTTCCCAGGATTTTTTCAATCGTTTTTGCCTTGGCAGGTGACTCTACAATCAACAGGTTCTTCGCCATGAGTGCTTGATAATTAATCTCTTATACAAAATATAGCCTATCATGAAACAGCTGCGCTGATACTCTATTAATAGTACTGCAAACAGGGCTTCACGCCTGCAATATTAGGTGAAACATCGAAAATCCAAAAAATCAGGCCGGTTCGGTCAAAAAAGCAAGGATGGCTTTTTTCACTTTATTCTCCTTGTAAATGCGGCTATGCCCAAGCCCTTTTGTAGTGTAATACTGGATATTGGGATGGGCGTCTGATTGGATGGGCAGCACGTCTGCATAGGGACAAATACGGTCGTCTTCATCATGCAGCCAGAGAATATTGGCGGGAATATTTCGGATGGCGCGGCGAATGGAAAAATAGCTGATGGGCTGTTGGGCCAATTCAATAATCAGTTTTTCCAATTCAGTACGAATAACGGGGTTCACTTTGATGAGTGAAAAGAAATTATCCAAGGCGCTGGTGGTTTCTGTAGCCGGTGCGATGAGGATCATTTTTCGACCTGCAGTTGACAATTGCTCCCAAGCCAGCACGGCAGCCAATCCGCCAATGGAATGCGCCAGAATGCCATCAAAAGGACCGTAGTTCTTTTCTGCTTCCAGCAGCATCTCACTATAGCTAACTGCGTTGAGGTATTTGCCTTCGCTGGTGCCATGGCCTGGCGCATCAAATGCATAGACATCCCAGCCTTCACGCCTTGCGGGTGAAATGTATCGATCGAATTTATACATGCAGCTATCGAAACCATGTACAATCAATAATTTCTTACCATGTCCCTGCTCCGCTGTAAAGCGATAACCATTGATGCGGAGATTGGCAACTTTGAATTGCAATTTCTCTCCATGATGAAATATGGCCGGGCGTTTTCTTTTGGGCTTGCCGCTATAAGGCGTACAGAACAAACGAAAAGCGGCTTCGGCTGCTTTGGCGGGTGATACCAATGCAATAGTATTGAGTTTGGTTTTATAATAACCGATCACCAACCTTTGTGCTAATTTCATCGACATAATTGATCAAAGATATGCAGTTGACAATCCTTGGTACAGGAAATGTAGCAACGGTGCTGGGCAAAACTTTTCAAGCAAAAGGCCATAGTATTCTTGGTGTGTGGGGAAGGAATGCCGCTGCAGCAAAGGAGCTTGCGACAAGTTTGCAAGCAACTGCTTATGATTCAATTGCTGCCTTACCAAAAGATGCAGATGCCTATATGATTGCGGTTGCAGATCCGGCAATTACTGCTGTTGCTCAACAATTACAGGTTCAGGACAAATTGGTGTTTCATTGCGGCGGTGCAGTACCTAAAGATGTTTTGTTGCAATGCAGCAATCACTATGGCGTGCTTTGGCCTGTGCACATGATTCGAAAAGGACAAAATTTACCCGATGCATTTCCGGTTGTAGTAGATGCAAATAATGCCAAAGCTTTGCAGCAATTGGAAGTGTTGGCTGCGGCGCTCTCAACAAAAACATTATATGCTGATGATGCAAAAAGAAGTCGCATGCATTTGTTAACTGCAACGGCGGTGAATTTCAGCAATCACTTATTGCACCTGGTTTGGCAACATGCAGCAGCGCATGATATCGATCCGCATTTTTTATTGGGTATTCTGGACAATATGCTCAAAGGCTTACAACAGCATGCGCCATCGGCACAACAGGCTGGTCCGGCATTCAGGGGAGATATTGCCAAATTGCAAGAGCAATTGCAGTTATTGACAGATGATCCTGCGCTGCAGGAAGTATATGCGTACATGAGCCAGCAGATTCTCAATACCTATCATCCTGGTAAAAAGCTATAAAAAAAATGTCCCCGCCGGACGAACCAGGCGGGGAGTTATGAGCAAGCAACCGAAAAAAACTTGTTTGTGGTCCTAACAGCTATGCTGATTGATTTAAGACAAAGCAATTTAGGATTCTTTTTGAATCTGACAAGAATTCCCCAAAAAACTAAGTTTCCAATTTTGTGCAGAAAATAAGCGCTTGATTACAAAAAATCGCGCTTAGATGTGCGGAAATAGAACTTTTCCTCATTTCGTAGGTTAAAAGCAGGCGGTTCTTTGGGAACAAGCCCCAAATTCAGATAATTTCGCACGCCAAAACGAATCTGTGATGTATACGATACATGTAAATTTCGAGCAAAAAGGATTGGAGCCGGTTACGCTGGAGCAAGTAGCACCAGGAGATAGTTTGTTGGAAATCTGTCTGGACAATGGTATTGAACTCCACCACAACTGCGGTGCAGTTTGTGCCTGCAGTACCTGTCATTTATATGTAGAAAAAGGCGAGGAGCACCTGGCCGAAATCACCGATAAGGAAGAAGATTTTATCGACCGCGCCGTGAATCCAAGACTGAACAGTCGCCTCGGCTGTCAGTGCGTTTTACAAGAAGGCAGCGGCAGTATTCATATTACATTACCTGATCAGACCCAGTTCTTGGGTGAATAAAAAAGATACTATGGCACAGTTTGAACCACCCATTCACTGGAACGATTATGAAGACATTGCCCTGAAACTTTATGAGAAGTTCGGCGATGAATTTACCGAAGCCAAAATCTATCGTGTGCGCTTTACCGATTTGCTGGAGTGGGTATTAACCCTGCCCGGTTTTGTGGGTAAGCGTGAAGAAAGTAACGAAGGCCATCTGGAAATGATCCAGAGCAGTTGGGTGTACGAATGGCGCGATAATCAGAAATAAGCATGGGCTTTGCGCCCCATGCCGTAAATTGCCTGCATGAATCATTTGGGCGAAGCTTTTGGCAAAATCACCACGTTTGTATTCGACATGGATGGCGTACTCACCGATGGATCATTGGTGGTGCTGCCCAATGGTGTGTTTGCACGCAGCATGCATACCAAGGATGGCTATGCGTTGCAATTAGCTGTAAAGAAAGGCTATCATGTACTCATCATCACCGGAGGCAATGCTCCTGAAGTGAGTGAGAGATTTGAGCGACTCGGCATACAAGAAATTCACCTAAATATTCGCGACAAAGCAGCTGTGTTGAATGCGTTTATGCAAAAGACGGGTACAAAGTCCGAAGCCATTTTGTGTATGGGCGACGATGTGCCTGATATTCCCATCATGCGTATGGCGGGTATTGCTGCTTGTCCGGCAGATGCTACAGTAGATGCGTTAGAAGCTGCTCAATACATTTCTCCTATCGCTGGCGGAAGAGGTTGTGTGCGGGATGTGATTGAGAAGGTACTGCGCATTCGCGGACATTGGGGCGAAGAAACCACTGTTACATCAGCATAAATTATTGCCGTGCGTTTACCACTTGCATTTTTACAATTGATTCGCTGGCCCAACCTTGTTTTCATTGCCATTACACAGGCAATGTTTTACTTCTGTATTTTATTGCCGGTGATGCAGGCTGCTGGTGGTGTGGCTACTGTAAATACGACCATGCTGATTTGGTTAATTGCTGCATCAGTATTCATTGCTGCAGCAGGTTATATCATCAACGATTATTTTGACCTGAACATAGATCTGGTGAATAAACCGGATAAGTTGGTGGTAGAGAAAATCATCAATAGACGATGGGTAATACTCTGGCACCTGCTCTTGAGCTTGATTGGTTTATTGTTAAGTGGCTATGTGTCTATCAAACTTGATAGCTATTGGTTGGCCATTGCCAATGCTGCTTGCATTGTATTACTGTTTATCTATTCCATGAGTTTGAAAAAGCAATTACTCTCGGGTAATCTGCTGATTTCTTTACTCACCGCCTGGGTGATACTGGTATTGGCATTGGCGGAAATGCATTCTATTCGCACAGAGCCTGAAGCCATTCAGGAAGCGCACCGGAAAATATTCAGACTAGGTGTGTTGTATGCCGGCTTTGCATTCATCATCTCTTTGATCCGCGAAGTGGTGAAGGATATGGAAGATCGGGAAGGCGATCGCAGACACGGTTGCAAAACCATGCCCATTGCCTGGGGGATGAATGCCACCAAAGTATTTGTAGCGGTTTGGATCATTGTGTTGATGGCAGTACTTGTAGTCTTGCAAGTGTATGTCGTATCTCAATTCCAGTGGTGGATCAGTGCATTGTATTGTGTTGCAGCTATTGTGGTGCCGCTACTGATGGTCTTAAAAAAAATGTATCCTGCACAGTCGCCTGCTGAATTTCATCGCCTCAGCACCATGATTAAACTGGTGATGTTGACGGGTATTCTATCTATGATCTTTTTTTATTTTTATCTCTGATGCCGCAATATCCATCCATTATTCTTGCTTCACAATCGCCCAGAAGAAAAACCTTACTCGAATGGGCTGAAGTATCTTTTGAAGTAATTGTCAAAGAAACAGCAGAAGATTATCCAGCTGATTTAACCATACCTGAAGTGCCGGTGCATATTGCACACAATAAAGCGATAACCGTGCAGCAGCATGTGCAAACAGCTTTTCATGGGGTGTATAAAGACAGTATTATTCTTGCTGCGGATACCGTGGTGGTGCTTGGCAATACCATCATTGGAAAGCCAGCCAATCGGAATGAAGCCATTGCCACTTTGCAAGCTTTATCCGGTAATACCCATCAGGTGATTACTGGGGTGGTTTTATTGAAAGGAGAGACCCGTGTTGCTTTTGCAGATACCACAGAAGTGAGTTTTCACGAGATCACAGAAGAAGAAATTGCTTTCTATGTAGACAAATATCAGCCTTACGATAAAGCCGGTGCTTATGCCATCCAGGAATGGATTGGTGTTGCGGGCATCAAAAAAATTCACGGTGATTTTTATAATGTGATGGGCTTACCTGTAAGCAGGGTATTACAAGAATTGAAACGGTTTCAGTAATTTGTAGCATTAACCCCCGGTGAAGTATTTGCATAAATACATCACCATGACTGAACAATTACTCCAGTATATCTGGAAAAACCAGCTATTTAACAATCGTAATTTAACTACTGAGCAGGGAGAACCGCTTAGTATTCAATTTCCCGGGCATTGGAATTTTGATCAGGGGCCAGATTTTTTACTGGCGAAAATTACCATTGGCACAACCCAGTTTGTGGGCAATATTGAATTACACCTGCACGCCAGTGATTGGTTGCAACACCAACATCAGCATGATCAGCAGTACAACAATGTGATACTCCATGTAGTCTTGCATCACAATGCTCAAGTACACACAGCCAACGGTGCATCCATACCCGTTTTGGATTTGTCTTCTCGAATTTCAGGTATCCTGCTTGAACAATACCAATCCTGGATGCACTCTCCTGAAACCGTGCCATGCGGTGCTGCATGGAAAGATATTGCTCCACTCATCATGCAGTCCTGGAAGGATAGATTGATTGGTGAAAGGCTGATCAGAAAAACAGCCTCATTCAGGACAAAACTGCCTGATGTGTATCATTGGGATGAATTACTCTGGCGAATGCTTGCAGCTAATTTTGGATTGAAGGCAAATGCAGGTTTGTTCGAGGCAATTGCTGAATCGCTACCATACTTATTGATTGCAAGAAACAGACATGATCCTATGCTCTTGGAAGCTATGTTAATGGGGCAGGCACATTTATTGGATCAGCAGTTCGCAGATGCATATCCTATGTCGTTACAAGAGCAATACCATTTCTTAAAAGCAAAATATCATTTGGTTCCAGTGTCTGCCTATCCTGTTTTTCTGCGAATGCGGCCTGCAGCTTTTCCTACCATACGACTTGCGCAGTTGGCAGCTTTATTGCATCAACACCCGAATTTATTCAGTAAGCTTTTAGCGCTGCAATCAGTGCAGGAAATGCAATCCTTGTTTACCGTGCAAGCGGCTGATTATTGGTCGGCGCATTACCGGTTTGATGAAATGAGTGCTTATACTGTCAAGAAACTAGGTGCAGACATGATTGAAAATATTTGTATCAATACTGTTATTCCTGTTTTGTTTTGCTATGGTCAGGTTATGCAGGACGCTACAACCATTGAAAAAGCGATTGATTTCCTGATGCAGTTACCGGCTGAGGCAAATAAAGAAATCCGCTTCTGGAAGCAATTAGGCGTGAAGATGCAGCATGCAGGCGATACCCAAGCCATGCTGGAATTGCGCAAGCAATACTGCAATCAAAAGCGCTGTTTGGATTGCGCGCTGGGGCACGCCATTCTGAACCGTAATCCTGACAGGAATTAACAAATCAATGGCAGCGAATCAGCTGCCATTCGTATCTCACCAATGAAAAGCAACATCCAATTGAATATCCGGATGCAGGCTTTTTTCCACCGGGCATGAACGCGCGATACGTATCAATTGCTCTTTTTGTTCTTCACTTGCTTCAAATGTGGGTGAGAAATAAAGATGGCATTTGATACCGGAAATTCGGCGTGGTGCGTCACTGCTCATGATCTTGGTGATCTCAATACGGGTATTGTCGAAATTCAGTTGCATGTCTGCAGCGCGAATGGCCATGGTGGTGATCATACAAGTGCCATATGCTGTAGCCACTAAATCAGTAGGTGAGAAGCGTTCGCCCTTGCCCTGGTTGTCGGTTGGTGCATCGGTTTCAATACTGGTGCCGCTTTGCAGATGTGTGGCCTGTGTTCTTAAGTTTCCTTTATAAATTATCTCAGCAGTCATGCGCTATTTTTGTCTAAATTTACAAGCATCACCTCAATCTATGATCAGAAAGATCGGATTTGTCATCCTTTTAGTAGCATCTCTTCAGGTATCGGCACAGCGCCGTGAGCTGAGTGCAAAAGAGTTGAAGAAAATGGAGCGTCGTGAACGCATCAATCAACTCATCAAACAAGAAGAAGAGGGCGCACTGATTTACAATAAGCAAGGCATTTTTGGTATCCGCTTCAATACAGACGGCTATGGCATTATGTATGAAAAGGGCAAATACAAAACGGTTACCAAAACTAATTTGTGGTGGTTAGAGTTTGGTGAGCGCAGGCATAAAAAAGAAGAAAAATTAACCGTGGGTCAAGTGGTACTACCCGGCTTTATCATTGGCAATCCATTTATCTATGGCAAAGTCAATAATTTCTTCTACCTGAAACTCGGTTTTGGTCAGCAGCGATTGATTGGTGGCAAGGGAAATAAGAATGGTGTGGCTGTTTCTGCAGTGTATGGGGGCGGACTTTCTGCTGCTATCCTGAAACCATATTACATTGAAGTGGAAGATCCTTTGAGTGGACAATCCAAACAAATTAAATACGACAATACCAATGATGCCGAATTCCTGGATGCAAACAGCATTCTGGGTAGTGCCGGTATTTTTAAAGGCGTAGGTGAGTCGAAATTTCAGCCCGGTGGTCACCTGAAAGCCGGCGTTCGATTTGATTATGGTCGTTTCAATGAAACTGTTTCTGCCCTGGAAGTAGGTTTAAGGGCTGAATATTATAGCCAACCCATCAAGCAGATGCTCCTGCAGGAGGATAAGAAGTTATTCTGGGGGGCTTATGTAAACGTGCTGTTTGGCAGAAGAAAATAGTACTTTTGCCCGGCCCGCAACCTTTCATACGCGGGCTTGTTATCAGCTTTGTAACCATCAATTTAGCAGGATGCAGGAATTACCGGTAATTAGTGCTATTCAGGAAGAGAACAGCAGGGTAAAAAAGCCCAGCTGGTTGAGAGTGAAATTGCCTATCGGCGAAAGCTACAAACATGTACGCGGTCTTGTAGATACCCATAAACTCCATACTATTTGCGAAAGCGGCAATTGTCCCAATATGGGCGAATGCTGGGGCGAAGGCACAGCAACCTTCATGATCTTGGGTAATGTGTGTACCCGCAGCTGCGGATTCTGTGCTGTGGCTACCGGCAGACCGGAAGCCGTGGATTGGGATGAACCACAACGCGTAGCTGAAGCTATTCACTTGATGCGTGTAAAGCATGCTGTAGTAACTTCTGTAGACCGTGATGAATTGAAAGACGGTGGTTCCATTATTTGGTACAATACCATCAAAGCCATCAAGCAGTTGAATCCTGAGACTACGCTGGAAACCCTGATTCCCGATTTTAAAGGCAATGCTGATCAGGTGCAACGCATCATTGATGCTGCACCGGAAGTAGTGAGCCATAATATGGAAACGGTTGAACGCCTCACCAGACAAGTGCGTATCCAGGCCAAGTATCGCAGAAGCCTGGAAGTATTGCGTATGCTGAAAGAAGGCGGTATGCGTACCAAAACCGGTATCATGTTGGGTTTAGGTGAAACCAAGGAAGAAGTAATTCAATCCATGCAAGACTTGAGAGGTGTAAACGTAGATGTTTTAACACTCGGTCAATACTTGCAACCAACGAAAAAGCATTTGCCCGTACATCGTTTTGTACATCCTGATGAGTTTGCAGAACTGCGTGCTATCGGTTACGAACTTGGATTCGATTATGTGGAGAGTGGTCCACTCGTACGTTCTTCATACCACAGCGAGAAGCATGTGATTCCAGGCTATGGCAGAAACAAATGGCTGGAAGAACAGGCATTACAAACTGTGTAATGCGTTCCCTGCTACTCACTTTATACATTGTCTGTTTTGGGTGTTATCTCTTATTCTCCCGGCAGCCCGACTATCTGGATGGAGAACAATCTCCTGCTATCATTGAATTGCGCAATGCCATTCCTTATGCGGTGTATGTACACAATAGCAAAACCTATGCGGTGGATGCACGATATCCATTAATCTATCCAACACAAGGCGAAAAACTGACCGTAATTTTTGAGACAGGTACACCAGAAAAAGCAAGCGTGTACAGGCTTTGGGGTTATTGGTTTAAGTGGGATGAATTGCTGGGCTCACTGGTTTTGCTGGGAGCCATGTTTTTGATTGCAGTATCAGTTACCAATCAGCCTACACCGGAATCCTTGATGGAACAATTGAGCTGGCAAGAAGAAGACAAGCCCAAGTACGATGCCTGATTATTTCAGGTAACGTTTGATTTCTCTTTCGGTATCTCTTGATTTGATGGTCTCACGTTTGTCGTGCAGTTTCTTACCCTTACCCAAACCAATTTCAACTTTAGCCAAATTCTTCTCGTTGAAAAAAACACGCAGTGGTACAATCGTTAAGCCTTTTTCTTTTAATGCAGCTTGCAGTCTTTTCAATTCTCTTTTGGTAAGCAGGAGTTTTCTGTCGTGCACTGCAATATGGTTGTTCACGGTACCATGTGTGTATTCAGCAATGTACAAGCCACGAATCCAGAGCTCACCATCATCAAACAAACAGAATGCATCGTTGAAACTCACTTTGCCATCACGGATGGATTTCACTTCAGTACCCAGCAATACAATGCCCGCCACATATTTATCTTCTATGTGGTAGTTAAACCGGGCCTGTCTGTTGAGCATTTCTTTCGCTGCCATAAAAAAGCAATCCCGCACGCGGCGGGATGCAAAAATACAAGCTTATTGCTGCTTAATGTTTGAAAAGAATAATCAGCTGATGAATCTTGTCTTTCAGCTGGTTTCTGTCTACGATGAAATCCAGGAAACCATGTTCCAACAGGAACTCACTTTTCTGGAAACCTGGCGGCAGGTCTTTCTTCGTTGCTTCCTTGATCACACGCGGACCGGCAAAACCAATCAGTGCACCGGGTTCAGCAATGTTCAAATCGCCCAGCATACCAAAGCTCGCAGAGATACCACCGAAAGTTGGATCTGTGAGCAAAGAGATATAGGGCAACTTCGCATCACTTAACTGAGAAAGTTTACCACTGGTCTTGGCCAATTGCATCAAACTGAATGCACTTTCCATCATACGTGCACCACCACTTTTGGAGATCACGAGATAGGGGAGTTTGTGCTCAATGCAATAATCAACAGCACGGGAATATTTTTCACCCATCACACTACCGAGAGAGCCGCCAATGAATTCGAAATCCATACAAGCTACCACAATCAACTCGCCATTCACCTTACCCACAGCCACTTTCATGGAATCGTGCAGTTCAGGTTTTTTGGCGTGGATTTCATTCAATCTTTTGCCGTAAGGTTTCAGATCAGTAAAACCCAAGTGGTCTGTGCTGCGAATATTCGAGAAGAGTTCTTCGTACTGATTATTGTCGAATAAGATTTCGTAATACTCATGACTGCCAATGCGGTGGTGGTAATTACACTTCGGACAAACAAAGCGGTTCACCTTTAATTCGTTGGCAGTACAGATATAGCTACATTCCGGACACTTGCTCCACAAACCTTCAGGTGTCTCTTTCTTATCGGATGTAGAAGTGGTAATACCCTTTCTGAGTCGCTGAAACCATTTTGCTTTGGCCTCTTCATGCGCACTGGTCGATTCCTCACCGGAGAGGCTATGATCAAAGTCTTCCTTGATAAAGTCTTTGTCTTTTTTCATCTAATTCTGGTTGGGCCAACGAAGGTAGGGAAAAACAGTTTTTGAAAGGCTTTGCAAAGGCCTGAATGTGGAAATCGGGATAAAAAGAAAACCCTGCCAAGAAATTGATTCTGACAGGGTTATCCATGATGTCTTAAGCTATACCCGTAGGGGCGATAGCAGCATTAAGCGTTTCTATTCACGCAGTTCAGGTCTTCGAAAGCAACTTCCAGACGCTTGATGAAGTTTTCTTCGCCTTTACGCAACCAAACACGTGGATCGTAATGCTTTTTATTGGGTTTGTCTGCGCCTTCAGGGTTGCCCAGCTGACCTTGCAGATAGCCTTCATTTTTCTTGTAGTTGTTGAGAATACCTTCCCAGAATGCCCACTGCAAATCGGTATCAATATTCATCTTGATGGCACCATAGCTGATGGCTTCGCGAATCTGGTGCTGAGGAGAACCTGAACCACCATGGAATACGAAGTACACAGGCTTTTTGCCAGTACCCAGTTCTTTTTCAATATAATCCTGACTGTTCTTCAGAATCTCAGGGCGCAGTTGCACGTTACCCGGACTGTACACACCGTGCACATTACCAAAAGCAGCAGCAACAGTAAAGAGTGAACCTACTTTGCTCAGCTCTGTGTAAGCATAAGCAACGTGCTGTGGTTGTGTATAGAGTTTGTCGTTTTCAACATCACTATTGTCAACGCCATCTTCTTCACCACCGGTAACACCCAATTCAATTTCGATAGCCATACCCAATGGCGCCATACGCTTGTAAAATTCTACTGATGTATGGATATTCTCTTCAATGGGTTCTTCGCTCAGATCCAACATATGGCTACTGAACAAAGGCTGTCCTTTTTCTTTTTTATATTCCTCACCTGCATCAATCAAACCACTGATCCATGGCAACCATTTTTTTGCTGCGTGGTCTGTATGCAATACAACGGGCACACCATAATATTTGGCTACGTTGTGGATATGCAATGCACCGGAAATAGCACCGCGGATATTACCCTGCAACTGGTCATTTGGCATACCCTTACCGGCAATGAATTGTGCACCACCGTTAGAGAATTGAATGATCACAGGAGAGTTTACTTTCGCAGCCGTTTCCAGCGTTGCGTTAATGGTATTGGTACCAATGGTGTTTACTGCAGGTAATGCAAATTCGTTGGCTTTGGCATCATCCAAAAGTGCTTTCAGTTCTTCGCCGTACAATACGCCGGCTCTGTACTTACCCATGTGTTAGGTTTTTAAAATGAATAAACTGTTTATTGCTGGCAAGCAAGCATTTATGCTGGCTAAGATACAGAAATTCCCTTGCGGAAAACTGATCATTGTCAGGTTGCACGAAGTCCAAGCTGCTCGCGTAATACATGAAAATAGGCTGGTGCATGTAAGAGCCTGCTGCCATACCAACTGAACATTTCGCCATCTACCAATAACACTTGCACACCCGGTAATTCTGCGCTGATTTCAGCAATATGTTTTTCCTTGAAAGGGAAGGGCTCACTACTTAATAGGACTGTGTCTGCACCGCTGTTTCGAATATCTTCCAGCGTGATGGCAGGGTAGCGTTGCTGATGTGCAAACACATTTGTACAGCAGCAGTATTGCAGCATATCGCTGATAAACGTATCTCCACCTGCAGTCATGTAAGGATCGCGCCAGATAAGGTAAGCAGCTTTTCTTTGAGTAGTTCCACTAAGTGCTGCAAAGGAATTGTTGATTTGTTCTAGAATAGTTGTTGCAGTAGCTGCTGTATCTGTTAATGCGCCCACTGCTTGAATCATGTCAAGTGTTTCAGCTAGATTGCTGATATCGCTGGTCCAGACAGGAGCGATGTTGCGCAAAGCTTCTACTTGCTCCTGTATATTTTCTTCTTTATTGGCGAGAATCAAATCGGGCTGCAAAGCTTCTACCGCATCCAGTTTCACTGTTTTGGTTCCACCCACACGTTGTTTACTACGAAACCATGTTTTTGGATGCACACAAAATTTGGTGATACCCACTACGCATTCATCCAAACCGAGGTCGTACAACAATTCAGTTTGTGAGGGAACGAGCGAAACAATCCGTTTCGGCACATGGCTGAGCGAAATGGTATAACCCGTCTGATCAGTAAACTGCGGCATGTTTATTTAGCAAGGCTCTGGATCACATCGTATTTGGTAACGATATGGAAATTGCCGGTTTCATCCTTAGCCAAAACTGCACCATTTTCTTTGTTGATGAGACTGCCCAATCTTTCTACCGGTGTATCATAATCCACCACAGGGTAGGGATGCTCCATCACACCCACAACAGGTTCGTTGCGGATTTCAGGATTGTTGAAGACCTTCATGAACAAACCCACTTCGCTGATAGAACCCACATTGTTTTGCTCGCGCATCACAGGAATGTGTTCGATATCGTATTTCTTCATCAGGTCAACTGCCTGTGCTACGGTATGCTCTGGAGAAACAGTGATGAGTTTCTGCATCGGACGTGCATTCACGATATCCTTGAATGTTTTCACATCTAAGAAGCCGCGCTCCATCATCCATTGGTCGTTGTAGATTTTGGCTACATAGCGACTACCATGATCGTGGAAAATGCAGACCACCACATCGGTAGGTTTCAGTCTGTCTTTGAGCTGCATCAGTCCTTGCAAACAGCTGCCGGCACTGTAGCCACAGAACAGACCTTCTTCCTTGGCCAGTCGGCGGGCCATCACGGCACCGTCCTTATCGGTCACCTGCTCAAAATGATCCAGTACACTTACATCGTAGTTCTCGGGTACAAAATCCTCCCCAAAACCCTCACTGATATAGGGGTGTACATAGCTCATATCAATCTCACCAGTCTTAAAATAATTTGTGAGCAAACTTCCATAAACATCTATGGCCCAGACTTGTATGTTCGGATTTTTCTCTTTTAAATATTGTGCTGTACCCGTAACCGTACCCCCTGTGCCTGCCGTACAAACGAGGTGGGTAATCTTACCTTCGGTCTGTTCCCAGATCTCTGGTCCGGTGCTTTCATAGTGTGCCAAACGGTTGGCAAGGTTATCGTACTGGTTGCAATGGAAGGAGTTGGGAATCTCTTTGGCAAGCCTTCTGGCAACTGAGTAATAGCTGCGCGGATCATCGGGCTCCACATTGGTGGGGCACACGATTACCTCAGCGCCAACTGCTTTGAGGATATCCATTTTCTCCTTGCTCTGCTTATCGGTTGTGGTGAATATGCATTTGTATCCTTTCACGCAGGCAGCCAATGCCAGACCCATACCGGTATTACCACTGGTGCACTCGATGATGGTGCCGCCAGGCTTGAGTTTGCCCTCTTTCTCTGCTACTTCCACCATTTTCAACGCCATACGGTCTTTGATGGAGTTACCGGGATTGAAATAATCTACTTTGGCCAGCACGGTGGCAGGTATGTCTTTGGTAATCTTGTTCAGCTTAATCAGGGGCGTATTGCCAATCGTTTCCAGAATATTATTCAACCACATAAAAACTAACAGTTGTTTGCGCGCAAATATAGCGGATAGGGGCGTCTCAATAGGCGTTTGCTGTGTAATGTTGAAAACAAAAAGTGCCTGCACTGCTGAACAGTACCGGCACTTTCGGTTGCTTGCCCTCAACTCGTTTAGAAAGTCTTCAGAATCGTAAAGACTTCAGTCTTATTATCGGCCTTTTTGCTAGGCGTATCATCTTTCACGATGCTTTCATCAGCAGCATTGGTATTGGATAAATAACCAATAAAAGTAGCAGGTACTAAGGCGATGATAGCGCTTACGTAGATGGCGAAGATTGTCTTTTTCATAAAATCTATTTTTAAATTTTTTGGTGTTTGTTTCACATTGACAACACAAAGATGGGGAAATATTTGGTACTATGCAACACACAGTACCATCTTTAAAAAGGTAATTTAGTAAGGCTATTAATGGGTTAAGTCATTATGTATTGATAATGAATAAGTTGATTCGATTTAGGTAAGTGCCAAAGCTGAATAGGAAATGATGAGCGGTCAAATAAGTTGACAAAAATCTTGAAAATCAGAAGGAGAAAAGGAGAAAATCCAGCATTAGGCCTGAAAACTGCCTGCAATTTGACCGCACAAATCGGTCTGGATCATTTTTTCCGCGAGGCGGATCATGTTCATGAATGCCTTGGCATTGCTGATGCCATGGCCAATGATCACTGGCTTGGCTACACCTAAAACGGGTGTGCCGCCATAGTTTTCGTAGTGGAAGCGGCTGAAATACGCATCGTCCTGCAGGTTGCGCTGGCAGGCAATATCATAAATAGACTCCGCCATTTTGAGGATGATATTACCGGTAAAGCCTTCGCAGACCATTACATCGGCTTTATCATTGAACAGGTCGCGGCCCTCAATATTGCCAATGAAATGGATGCGGCTGTTCTCTTTCAGGAGTGGGTAAGTGGCTTGCGCCAAGATATTGCCCTTGCCTTCTTCTTCACCCACATTCATCAAACCGGTTTTGGGTTGATCAATGCCGAGGATATGCTGCGCATACAAACTACCCAATACGGCAAACTGGTTCAGTTGCTCGGGTTTGCAATCGGCGTTCAGGCCAACATCCAGCAATAAGCCGGTACCGCCAGAGAGTTTGGGGAAGACTGTGGCAATGGTAGGACGGGAGAGTCCTTCAATAGGCTTGAGGCTGTACATCGCACCCACCAGCATAGCACCTGTATTACCTGCACTGATGAATGCATCAATCTTTCCGGTTGCCAGCATGTAAAAACCGATGGCAATAGAAGATTGCTTTTTTTCTTTCAGGGCCTTGGTAGGGTGCTCGTGGTAGCCGATGACTTCGGCAGCGTGTACAACGTGAATATTGGGATGATTCAACTGATGCTCGTCTAGGAGCGATTTCAGCTGTGCTTCATCACCGATACAAAATAAATGAGCCGGACCATTGTTACCCGACAAATATTGTTGCAGACCTTGAACCGCCTCTAGCGGTGCAAAGTCGCCCCCCATCATGTCAAGTCCAATGTTCATGTCCGGCTAAGCAGTATGGTTATACTAAAGGATTAAGCTTTCAGGGGTGCTTTTTCAGCCACCAGTTTACCCTTGTAGTACAATTTACCTTCGCTTACATGTGCACGATGGCGTACATGTGTTTCGCCGGTTGTGCTGTCCTTGCTCAAAGTAACAGTCTCAGCTTTGTAGTGTGTTCTTCTCTTAGCGCTGCGCTGCTGAGAATGTCTGCGTTTAGGATTCGGCATAACTCAAATTTTAATGGTATCCTTTGTTATTGATCTAAGTCTTTAAATTTTTCCAGTCCTTTCCAAAGCGGGTTGGTTTCCTTCATCACTTCATCTTCCATCTGCTTCAGCTTTTCTAACACTTCCTTGTTGCAAAGCGGTCCGCCATATTGCTCTTCCGTACACATTTTCTGCATCGGAATGCTCAGGTTGATGAATTCATAGAGCCAGTCGGCCAGGTGCAAATGACTTTCGCCGCGACTGATGTAGTACACATCAGGATCTTCTTCCTGCTCATTCATTGCCTCGGGCTCTTCCACCATTTTCACTACCAGGTTAAATTCATCCCAGAGTTGTTTGGTAAGGGTGTTCCCGCAACGGTCGCAAATCACATCAACGCTGCCGCCAACATCAAATTGCAACTGAATAAAGCCGGTTTTCTTGTCAAGGCTGAGTTTTACGTCGGCCTTGCAATTAACAAAATCCTGCTCCCCGTATTCTGTAAAGAACTTGTCGTCTATCCTATATTCGTACACATGAACACCTGGTTTCAAACCCACAAACGCAATATCAAACTCTCTCCGGTGGCTCATGGACGGTTTTTAGGGTTGGCAAAGGTAAGTGCTCTGTCTGGAATGACAAAGGAAAATGGCGGATTTGATTCATCCACACCTGTTGAAAACCCCTGAAACCATGAACAGGAGCAAAATTAGCCGAATTCTCGTCTGGTCAGTCACCCTCCTTGGATTGCTAGGGGTGAGCCTGGCCGCCCGCCAACCCAACTGGGTGGAAGCTCAGTATAGTACGGGTGTGTATCCTTTTATTGGTCGGTTTTTACGGAGTATCACCGGAATTTTTCCCTTTAGTGTGGGGGATGTGCTCTATGCTTTTTTGACTATCGTATTGATTATCATTGTTTTTCGATTTGTCCGACAGGTTTGGCGCAAAGAACTCAAAAAGCAGCTATTGCTGAAACAGGTTGGCCGATTGGTGCTGATTTGCTGCTGGGTCTATATTGCTTTCTATGGTATTTGGGGACTGAACTATTACCGAGCAGGCATTGCGAGTCAGCTGAAGCTGCAGGTAGACAGTAATTATACCAAGACCGAGTTGGAAGCGCTACGCTGCGATTTGGTGGCAGACTTGAGCAGGCTGAGAAGACAAATTAGTGTTGATAGCGCATTGCCCATGCCGAAAGGCGATTTGTTGTTGCAAGCCCAGACTGCTTATCAGAAAGCTGAAAAAATCTATCCTTTTCTGGCTTACCATAAACCTGCAGTGAAGAAAAGTCTGTTTGGTGCTTGGGGGAAATACGCCGGTTATCTCGGTTATTTCAATCCCGTAACTGGTGAAGCCAATTTGCGTTGGAATGTGCCCGATGTGACTAAGCCTTTTACGATATGCCATGAAATGGCGCATCAGTTAGGTTATGCCAGCGAAGACCAAGCCAATTTTGTGAGTTACTTGGTTTGCATGGCCAGCGATGATCCCTATTTTCAATATGCAGCTTTGCTGGATATCTATTCCTATCTCTTATCGGAACTGATGTTTAAAGATGTGGAGGGTTATTTTCTGCATGGCCGACAAAGATTGGAAGAAATGGATCCATTGGTGTTGCACGACCGCAAAATGATTCGCCAGTTCTTCCGTGGAGAAGAGAACAATGTGGCACCGGTAATTTCTTCTATCTATAATCAATACTTATTAGCCAACGATCAATTAAAAGGCGTGAATAGTTACAATGATGTGGTGGCTTGGGTGTTGGCGTTGAGGAAGAAGGGGCAATCGTCAAACGTGAAACGTCAATCGTGAATATTTAATCAACAATTGAAAATAATCAATCGACAATCATCAATCTTTATCGTTTCGTTGCAATTGCTTCCGCCTCACTGATTTTGGTACATCCGGTTATATTGCGAATAAACAAAACCCCATCATACACTTTGTGCCAAGGGTAGATATGATTCATGTGCTGGGTTAGCTCTAAAGAGCCCTTCATGGAAAACTCGGTATCTTTTTTATGCTGTTGATGAAACAGCTTCCAGTCGGTGAAAGCAAAAGCCCAATCCTTATTGATCCAATTTTCATAACTGTTGCGCAAGGGTTGTTGTGCTTGTATGGGAGATTGCACAGAAGCGGTCCAAACAGAAGTGGCATTGTAGGAAGTAATACCCAGTGCATAATAACTGAAGGGATTCAAGTTGGGATTACCGAGATAATGCCCCAACATGCGTGGATTGTTTTCGCTAAGCGATTTGGCAATATGGGCATTGTGTGCCCATACAATGACCTTTTCATTGGGGTATTGGTGTTGCAGCAACCATAAGAGGTTTTGAAACATCTGCCGGTCTCTGTACACATGCTTGGTAGCAGTATCCATTTTCTGTTGCAGCAGTGGCAGAATATTGCGGAAAGATGCTTCTACATTGTTGAGGATATTGATTTCTGTTGCATTGAGCCCTTGCAGTGTTGTGTTTTTCAGTAACGCAGTTAAAGCAGTTAAGCCATTTTCGCAACCGGTGGGATTGGCTTTTTGTTCATTGAAAAATGTGGTGTGCAAATTGTCTAAAACGGTCTTTGCATGGATAGAATCCTGCGAAGTAGTGATGAGTTTAGACAGGATGCTTTGTAGTTGACCGGGCAAGTGGGTAAATGTGTAGGGACTTTGATTCTGACAGTCCATACCTGCAATGTGTAGTGGGGTAGCAGTAGTTTGTGTTTGTGCAATATAGCCGTAGAGAAAGGGCGCCGCGCTTTTGCACCAGGCCCATAAACCCAGGAGATTGTGGTAGATAAACTTGTTGATGCTGTCTGCAGGTTTGTTTTTCACTTGCGCAAATCCATAAGTGAGGCCAAACCCATCACTTTCAAACACAATGAGGTTAAAGCCTTTTTGTTCGTGTAAATAACGGATGAGTCTGCCCTTGGCTTCAAAGCTGGTGGCATCTCCATGCATTTGCTCGCCCAGTGCTACAATGCGGGCATCGCCAATGGCCTGCCCAATGGGCTCTAGGTCTGTGAAATCATGCTCCTGAATATTGATATGCTTGATGGGCACTGAATTAGTCTGCACATAGGCTTTAACGTATTGCTGGCCGTAGCAAACACTATTCAACAACAAAATCAGTAATAGGGGCAGCAGTTTGCGGGAGGACATGTATTAAAGGATCAGTAGCTAATTTACATAACGAGAAGCACTTTTAATGATTCGTTATTACAATTGTTAATTGCTTAAGGTTGATTATAACTATCTATGAAATCTCGTTTAATCAGAAGAAGCTGTAGGGTCAGGAATACACTCGTTTCTAACCTTGATGTGATAGGTTTCTAATTTATTTTTAAAGGCTAACCAATCTTCGTTGTGAAGTGTGCATGCCGGAAAAAAATTGTACTTAAAGTCTTTTGTGATGACGCGTAAACAATTAGGCAATTTCCCTTTGGTCTCAAATACGATTTCTTTCAATTGATCAATCCTATAGGCTTTTCTTATCCAGAAGAAATTATGATTGCGAATGACAAGATAATTATCCGAGACCTCAAAATAATACATTTGATAAGAGAACAGCATAAAGAAGACTACTGAAAAGCCGGTGATATAAGGCAGTCCTTTTAAGTTTAAAGGGCTAGTGAAAATGAAAAATTTTAAATTGATAAAGATAATAAACGCCCAAAGTAGAATTCCCCTGAAAGATGTTAGCTGATTTCCTTTAAAAGTGTCAAAAAAATCTAATGAGGGTTTATCCTTGTCAATGAATGTATTGGGACTAGTAGAGAATGGCTTCTTATCGATAATAACCATTTGGATGAAAGATTTTATCTCCCAAGTATTTGCATACATGTCATCGAATATGACTTTGGTTGTGCCGTTTTTGAAACTGAATGCAGCTGATTCTGCGTAATCTTTACCAATAATCGATGGGACTTTTCTCTTGCCTACAAGCTCAATCTCTACCATATCTGACCAGAATAGTTCTTCACGATTTATTGTGATGGAGTGCGCATTCACTTTTATGATAGGCGCATTTTTAAATTGAGCATATATAAAATAAGGTACACTGCAATACGCCAGAATACTAAGCACAAGCAATAAATAATCTTTAGGGTATAAATAGTTATTACTCCTTTGTTCTAAAAATCCGTTCAAGAAAAGAGTTGCCATTAATAAAAACAAAAGGCAAATGATTACTAAAGCCAGATAGAACTTTATGCTATGTCGCTTAGATATAATTTCTGCCATAAAGTTATAGACGGGTATTAGGTATTGCTATCTGTCGGTATACTAATGTCTTTCAACTTCTGCAGCAGTGAAGCAGGCTCAAAGGAATATGTGTAGCTGCTTCATTTAATCCATGAATTGCTAATAGTCAAAAATCAATCAACAATAATCAATTGTCAATTTAAAATTGATTCTTCCACATCATGCTCTCAATAGGCTTATCGGGCTGCTGGCTATACTTGGCGTTTTTCTTTTGGTTGTAGGCCACTTCAATAGGTCCTTCTACTGGGAAATAAATCAACTGGCCAATGGGCATGCCCTTATACACTTTCACAGGCTGCTTTACGGATATTTCCAAAGTCCAGTTACCACAAAAACCAACATCGCCCTTACCGGCTGTGGCGTGGATATCAATACCTAAACGACCGGTAGAAGATTTGCCTTCTAAGAAAGGCACATGTGCATGGGTTTCGGTGTACTCTTGGGTTACACCGAGATAGAATACGTGGGGGTATAAAACAAAGCCCTCATCCGGTATCTCGAAATACTCGATCTGGTTGTGTTGCTTGGCATCCAGAATGTGGTTGGTATAAGTAGCCAGCCATTTGCCAAGGTGCACATCATAGCTATTACTACCGAGGCAGCTTCTGTCGTAAGGCTCAATCTTAATGGTGCCCTTGCTGATTTCTTCCAGTATGCGGGAATCGGAGAGGATCATGTTCGATTCAGTTGATTTTGTACGAATTAATGGCAAATAAATGAGTAATCGCGCAGGGAAAAACAGATATTCGCGCATGCCTCTGTTTTATCAACAAGATATCAACGCGAGCAGCCGTTTGGCCGTATGGAAGCTGGAAGAAACGGAAGATTTTTTCAGCACCACCGTGCCTTTGCAGCGAGAGATTTCGCATCCGCACAAGCGCTTACAGCATTTGGCCGGACGATACTTGTTGCGCTATTTGTTTCCTGCATTTCCTTACGAAGAAATCCTGATTGCGGATACACGCAAACCATTTTTACCTAGCGAGGCATTTCATTTTTCCATCTCGCATTGCGGCGATTATGCAGCAGCTATTGTGAGTACCAATCATCGCGTGGGTATTGATATTGAAACTTTCACCGAGCGGGTACACCGCATCAAACACAAATACCTGCATCCACAAGAACAGCGTTTCGTGAATACTTTTCCGGCAGAGCAGCAGACAGCTTTGCTCACATTTTTGTGGAGTGCCAAAGAAGCCATGTTCAAATGGTGGGGCAATGGCGATGTGGATTTCAGCGAAGCGCTGCGCATCATGCCCTTTGCTTTAAACGAGCAGGGTACCATGGATGCCATGTTTTGGAAAGACGAGGTACAGGAAAAACTCTTATTACATTTTAGGCAATTGGGTAAGCAGTCGCTTGTGTGGACGGTCACGCCGGTTTAATACACAGAATTACTTTTCGATTTAGGTAGAATCAACAGACTCTTGCGCAACATTTGTTTCAATTGCACTTTCACCAATTGGCCCATGGTCTTGGCTTTCAGGAAAAGCGGTTGTTGAAAGTAGGCACTGAGTTCTTCCTTGAGTTGTTGTGTTTTCTCAGGTGTAGAGATTTGGTCAATACCCATTAAGTCCAACAATTCTTTCACGCGATAGCGGGAAGAAACCAAACGCCAGGCGATCATGGTTCTTTCTTCTGTTTGGTATTGGGCGATGGATTTTTTGTCGAGGTGTTGCATCACCGTTTCTACATAGGGATTGTTCTCTTTGAAAAACTGCGGCAGGTATAGGCTCTTTCTGCCTTCATAACTCTGCTGATCAAAATCAATCGCGCGAATGCGGTATTGAAAGTCTTCAATGTCGGGAATAATGCTCACTACAAAATTGTACGCACGCATATCGCCCAGTAAATGCACAAAACAGCGTTCATTGAATTTTACAAACTCTTTTGCCAAACGAATCTTATTGGTATTCTCGTTTTGCAGGTATTCCTTGATGAACAGATCGCCGGGCACACCGGGAATATGTTCTTCAATCAGGGTGTTGTGGTCGGTAAAGAAAGTAATGTGGTTAGGAGAGAGGATATGCTCTAATTCCAAACCATAAATACGATTGGCGTCTGCTTGTTTGATATAGTAATGATCGTAGTTATCATTAAACTTGTTGACGATGCGGATGCGGAAGGGCTGACTATTACCGAAATAGCAGAAATCAACACGCGCCACATCCAAGTGATTGATGAAGCTGAGATCACCTTCCGTTTTTAAGATCGCATAAATCTTCACCAAGTTCTCGCGCAGGTATTCCCAGTCCTGCATATCATAACTAGCCGTTTCCCAGGAAGTGGCTTCACCTTTTTTATTCTTGAGTGGAAGGGTATAGGTAAAGCGTAATAAATCTTTATAGGTGAGTGGCAATTTTACTTCGCGGCCATAGCGCGTGAGGTATTGTCGCAACTGCGGATTCACCGGAAAAATGGGTTTCTTTCTCGATGGTTTATCGGGCTGGTTATCGGTATTCAGTTCAATCATGCATCCAGTTGTGGATCGATGTCTTCCAATAAATTCAGGTTTACTGCATCTGCACCGGCAATGCCTTCTACTGAGCCTTTGATATGCGCTGCGTTCAACAATACTTTTTCCAATTGCTTTTCACGCAGCTTCCAAAGTTTTTCCATGGCATCTTTCTCTTTCTGTATGCTGAGTTTCATGGCCATGAAGCCTTCTCTAATCGCCTTCCATTGTTCACCAAATTCGTTGCTGGTGAGGTAATCGTAGAGCATCACCATTTTGTCGCCCTTGTTCTCTTGGCTCTTGCGTGCATCAAACAATTTAAGAATGGCATTGCGCAGTAAGAGTGCCACGCTGCGTACTTCCGCGAAAGTGCAGATATAGACGCCATCTTTTTCACCAAAGCGTTCCATGTCTTTGGGGAGAGCTTGCGTCACAATCACCGCCACATCGGCACCAAGGGTGCGCATATCTGCTTTGAGTTTTTCAATCCAGTCGTTGGCAAAGTCTTTGGTGCGTTTACTTTCATAAATGATCTTACCAGCTTCCTGACCAAAGCTGTTGTGTACGATCTGGATACAATCAGCACCGCGTACACCTTTGCCCACTTCTTCAATTTTGTCGAAAGGAAAAGTTGTGTGCAAAATTTCTTCCAGCATCAATTCCTGTACTTCACCTTGTAATTGCATGCTGCCTTGTTCGGCCTTACGCTTCATTTCTTCGGCCAGTTTTTTCTGGTCGTCTAATTGCTTCTGCAGCTCACGCAGTTGTAATTGGTGTTCCTGTTCTTTGAGGCTGCGTTTTTCCTGTTCCTCTTTTTGCAATTGTTCTTTGATGCGTTCTCTTTCTTCTAATACTTTTTTCTGTACGGATATTTCCAGTTCCTGTTCTTTATTTTTCAGTTCCTGTTGCAGGCGCATCATGTCCAGCTCAATCGCCCTTGCTTTTTTCAGCTGTTCTTCTTTTTGCTGATTGTCTTCCTGTAGCAAGCGCATGCGGTTTTCAAAATCCTGTGCCAGTTGCTGACGCATCTGTGCTTCCTGCTGTTGTATGGCTTGTTGTAATTGCTGCTTGGCTTCTGCATCTTTTTGTTGCAGTTGTTGTTGCAATTGGGCTTCTTTGAGCTTGAATTCTTCTTCTTTCTTGCTTTGCCATGCGGCGGCTTTGGCGTTTAATTCTTTCTGTACCTCTTCCCGAAATGCGTCGGTAGGTTCAAACTGGTGACTGCAATTGGGGCAAATGATCAATCCTGACATATCCTCGCTGAATTTGGCTACAAATTACAGCAATTGTGGGGAGTTGCGTGGATGTGTTTGTGTTGAACAGTTTTAGCATTAAGAGCTGAGATTTTATGTATCCCCCGACTAAAGTCGGGGGTAATGAAGAAGCGTAGTTTGGTTTTAGTATACCGGGGACTTAAGTCCCTGGAAATAATTAGGATGAAGTTTGCGGGTATTTCCCCGGACTTCAGCCTGGGGTGAATATCATTTTTTGATCTGGCTTTACCGGACGCTGAAGGCGTCCAATATGAATAGGATAGAGCGGTAAACGAAATCACAACCCTGAAGGGGTTGAATATAATTTACAATAATCGCGGTGGGGACACCGCGATGGGCATTATACACAAGATTACTTGTGGCGATCTTAACGGGAGGTCTTACCCAAAGCCCTTCCCGAACCTTTGGTTCGGTGGGCGTTTTGCTCTAAGCGAAGTGATATAGACAAGATTACCTTCGGTGATCAAGAAGGAGGTCTTACTCAAAGCCCTAACCCCGCTTTCAGCGTGGAGGCTTTTTTCCTTGTCTGCTTAGCACAGCAAGCTTTGCACGCATCCAATAAAAAAGCCCTCAACACTTCCTGTTGGGGGCTTTGTGCCCAGGACAAGATTCGAACTTGCACGCCCTTTACGGGCACCACCACCTCAAAGTGGCTTGTCTACCAGTTTCAACACCTGGGCAACCGGGCTGCAAAAATAGGGTTTGAGTGCTATCCAGACTAGTCTTTTTTGATTTTTTTACTCGCTAGCGATTCAACCATATACAAGCCGATTGAATGCATTTGACTATCTTGATACACCTATGTTATCTAGACTGCTGCTGATAGGAATATGCTGTTTATTCATGTTCTCGGCTTTTGCCCAGACGCAGTACCGATTCGTAGGCTTTAACACCAAAGATGGGTTATCCCAAAACAGTGTCCACGTAATTTTTCAAGATAAAGACGGATTGCTCTGGATTGGTACCCAAGATGGCCTAAATAGTTTTGACGGAAGAAAATTCAGGGTCTATAAGTGTAACCCAAAAGATACCACCACTATTAGCGATCAGTTTGTTTTATCCATTGAAGAAGATGCGCTTGGTTATTTATGGGTTGGTACAAGAAGTGGTTTGAATAAACTCGATAAGCGTACCGGCAAATTCACACGGTATTATTTTTCCGCAACAGAGCGAACAGAATTGTACCGAAATTATCAGACCATTATCCGCGATCGGCAAAACAATTTGTTTATCCAGCACAGTTTTTCGGTTTTCATCAATAACAAAGGGCAGATGATTCAAGCTGATACCGGATTGCGCGATTTAAGAAGTCCGGTCTTTGATCAGGAAGGCAATCTGTGGGGAAGTTCTACTAAGAAAGGCGTCCTTTTGGCAAGTCGTAATAAACAATATCAACCACGTACTATTGCGCTATTACCTGCAGCTTTAAGATCAAGAGATGTCATTATCAAGCACGTGATGGATACTGCATCTGTTTTATGGTGTTATACAGATGAGAATCTTCCCACCATTCATTTTTTCGATACGCGCTCGAGTAAGTGGTTGAACAAAACACTTTCATTACCATCTCCCATACAGCATATTGCCTTATTGCGAAACGGACAAGCATGGGTGTCTACTTTAGCAGGAGTGTTTATCATAGAAGGCTATGCTATAACAGATACTATTAGTTATCAACCCACGCAACAGTCTATTCCCTCTGCTAATATCTTATGCGCATATGAAGACAGGCAGGCCAATGTATGGGTTGGCTCAGCAAATGCAGGTTTTGCCTATCACCATCCTTCTTTTCGAAAGTTTTTTTTATACAAAACAGGTTTACAAGAAGAGCCAGTTACTTCAGTGGCTGATTTAGGTGGTTATAGATGGATAGGTTCTGCAGATGGTTTGTATAAGTTTTCGCTGGTAAATAAGCATAAACCGGTTGATAAATTATTTGCTGCAAACAGGGTAACATCGCTTACTGTTGATCAACAATCAAGGCTTTGGGTGGCAATTCAAAGAAAAGGTGTGTATGTGCTTGATTCTACAGGCAAATCGCTGCAAGCTTTTACGCGGAATGATTCCTTATTACAAACACAATCTGTCTTATATCTTTTTTGTGATGCTACCGGCAGGGTTTTTCTGGCAACAGAAAAAGGATTCTTTGTGTATCAGCCTACTACAAAGCAGTGGCAATCTTATTATTCATACAAGAAGAAGGATGTAGCAGGATGGTATAGTCTGCATGTATTTGAAGATACACATCAGCAGTTATGGATTAGTAAGCATATTGGTCTGGAACAACGTAGTAGCGACTTATCAGTAAAGCAGGTTTATCGCTCTAAGAGCATCACGGATGTATTTGGCCGAACCATCATTACTGCAGTTACAGAAGATAAGGACGGACGCATTTGGATTGCTACATTAAGCAATGGAATTTTTTGTATTCGCAAAGATCGATTAATGCATTACTCAACAGAGCAGGGGTTGAGTAGTAACCTGATTTATGGTATTGCTGTTGACCGGAAAAATAGGATATGGGCAACCACCAGTTCAGGTATAAATGTAATTGATCAGACCAAACAACAGATAGACCTAATCAGCAGTAAAGATGGACTTCCATCAGATGATTTTGTTATTGGTGCTTTGTTTGCCAATCAGTCGGGCGAAATTCTGGCTGGCAGTGTTCGAGGATTGATCAGTATTGACGCAGATAGATTTACTGCACAAGATGCTTTCGTGGAGGCTAAGATTGCTGAGGTATTATTGAATGGAGAGCCCCAACAAATAGACAATGGCGTTCTGGCTGTTCAACCCGGTTACAAAAGTATCCGATTCTCTTTTTCATTGCGACAGGCATTACAACCGAAAGCGATTTTTTATCAGTACCGTTTAAAGGGCGTAGATGATCAATGGCAAACATTGAAATACGATGAATCAAGCGTCACTTATTCCAATCTGCCCAAAGGTGAATCGGTTCTGGAGCTCAGGGCTGCATATACACTTGCTGGACTCTCAAAAGCACCCATTGCAAGTTTACGTATAGAAGTCTATCCGGCTTTTTGGGAAACCAAAAGCTTTTATGCGCTCATGATTGCAGCACTGATGGTAATTGCAGTTGTTTTTACTGTTCAGTATAACCGAATCAGGTATCGAAAAAAAATACAGGCACTACAAGTACAAAAACAGTTGCAGGATGAACGTGGGCGTATCAGCAGGGATTTGCATGATAATATCGGGGCATACACTTCAGCATTGATATCTGGTATTCATCAACTAAAGCAACAAGAGACAATTGAAGATACTTACGTGGATGAATTACATGATTATGCAGCAAACATCATGGGTTATCTGCGTGAAACTATTTGGGTATTGAATAACGAACAATTGACTTTGACGGCTTTTGTGGATCGATTCAAGACCTATGCAACAAGAATCAGCAAGTATTATCAGGGACAGCAACTGCATTTTGTTACCGATATTCATGAAGAACGGATTTTAACCCCCCAGATTTCACTCAACTTGTTCCGGGTTTTGCAGGAAGCTTTACAAAATGCATGTAAGCATGCGGATGCCAATAATATCCGGATACATTTTGCAAATCAACAACGCATATGTTTTCAAATAGAAGATGACGGAAAAGGGTTTGCTCTAGATAGCAGGGAGCAAGGCTTCGGATTACAGAACATGCAGGCTAGGGCTGTAGAAATTGGCTTTAGCCTCCAAATACAAACAGCAAGTAACGGTGGAACAATTATTCGGTTGGAAGAAACAGGATAATACTCCATTTGCATTAGTGGTTTTACCTGAATAAGCAAGCAATTTTGAAACTATGATTCGATTGGGTATTGTGGATGATAAGCTGGTGAATAGGAAAACCATCCGACGAAATATTGACGGATGCAGCGATATGCGCATTATACTAGAAGCATCCAATGGCAGCGATTTTATGGAGAAAATGCAGGCCATGGATGAGGCTGAGCGTCCCAATGTAGTACTCATGGATTTGGATATGCCAGTTATGGGTGGCATTGATGCAATCGCTGTTGGCACTATCAAGTTTCCTGATACCCGTTTTCTGGTTTTGACAGTTTTTGACGACGATGAAAAGATTTTTGAAGCCATACAGGCCGGCGCAAGTGGTTACTTATTGAAAGATGATGCCGCCACTGAACTGCGTGAAGCCGTAAGAGAAGCCATGATCTATAATGGAGCGCCCATGAGCCCGGCTATTGCCAGGAAAACCATGAGTTGGTTAAAGACTTTGTCTTCACCAGTTACAGATACAGCAGCCAATAGTATTTTGAGTGAAAGAGAAATGGATATCATCCGCCAGATGGTGGAAGGCCATGATTACAAAGCCATTGCGGCGAAGCTGTTTATTAGTCCTAATACTGTAAGGGTGCATATTCGCAAGATTTATGAGAAACTGCACATCAATTCAAAAGCCCAGGCCGTTCAAATTGCCTATAAGAATAAGTGGATCTAATACTACATATGTATTATTGACCTGAGCGCAAGAAGGTTTGAGTTTTACAGCATATAACATCAAACCAAAGCACATGCGTACGATTTTTACTACAATGATTGGAGCCATGATTGTCTGTTCAACACAGGCTCAGTTCACAGATGCACAAAAGAAACTAGGTGAGTCATTGGATATTGTCGTTGGTGGCACTTTTGGTAAAGCCAAAGTGATGCCCAAAATGGAAAAATTGGCATTAGCCGAAGTGTCGGTGAATTTTAAGCAAGTAACCACCAAATCGGTACAGAAAGTAGAGAAGAAAGCAGGCTTTTTCGGTAAAACACCCGGCAAAGCTGCACAAGCTTCTGTAACAGCATATCTGGAAACGACCGATGGTGAACTTACAGCAGCAGATTATCAGGAAGTAGTAGATCATTTCTACAGCTATTTCCAAAAAAAGCTGAAGGATGCTGGTATTGATACAGTTGCCTGGACTGCTGTTACAGGAACTGATTATTACAAAGATGCCGACAGTGATAAAAGCGATAATGAGGAAGAAAAAAGTAAGGGCAATACTTGGGTAGCTTATCAGGCTTATGGCGGAAAGCAATTATTTAATGGTAAGAACGGGTTTGCTTTTCTGAAAAGTAAAAGCGTTAGCAGGATGAGTGATCAGTTGGGTGCAGCACTTGGCTTTATTAATGTTACGGTTGATTTTGCTTATATAGATGTGGACTTGAATATCCAAACAGGTAATGCATATAAGTCTGCAAATTCGTCTTCCAACAATACCACTGTAATGAAATCAGAAACTGCTGTAACCGCCTACATGCGTGTGAGTGATTTTTACGAAACACTTCGATTCAGCCTATTGCACAATGATAAAGTGCAGATGGAAAACGTAAATGTGAAAATGGGTATCGCGGCTGAAATGGATTTTGCTACAGAGTTGGCTAAAGATCCTTCCAGAGCAGAAAAACGCAACGAGTTTTTCCGGATAGGCTTGGTGAAAAAATTAGAAAGCGAGCCGGTGGTAATTGCTACAACAAGAGAGAAGTATAAAGCAGCCGCCAAGAGAGCATTAGAGCGATATGCAGAAGCATTTGTGATTAAAGCGCAAATGGTGAAAAATTAAATCAATCAGTAGTAATATAAAAAGCCCCGCATGCGGGGCTTTTTATTGTGTGGTTACATTCTTTCAGGAACCGCAATACCCAATGCCTGCATGCCTGTTTTCAAGACGGTTGCAGTGAGTTGCGATAGTTGCAAACGCAGTGCTTTCTTCTCCGCATTTTCCGCGTTAGCAATAGAATGTTCAGTATAAAAGCTATTGAAGGTTTTCGCAATATTGAAAACATAAATCGCCAACTGTGATGGGTCATGTGTATTGGCGGCTGTTTCCAATACCACAGGGAATTGCTCCAATGCTACAGCCAGTGCTTTTTCTAAAGGCAGTAAGTCGGTGCTGACACTTGCTGCAAAATCAGCTGCAGCTGCTTTGCGTAGAATACTTCTGATACGCGCATGGGTGTATTGAATAAACGGTCCGGTGAAGCCATGGAAATCGATACTCTCTTCCGGATTGAAAATCATTTTCTTCTTCGGATCCACTCGCAATAAGAAAAATTTCAACGCGCCCAAACCAATGGTGTCATAGAGTTCTGTGAGTTCAGCATCAGTAAAATCTTTCACTTTGCCCAACTCTTCTGTTTTCTGGCGGGCGATATTCACCATTTCATCCACCAGATCATCTGCATCTACGACTGTGCCTTCGCGGCTCTTCATTTTACCGGTTGGTAATTCCACCATGCCATAACTCAAATGGTAGATACCATCAGCCGAAGGCAATCCCAGTTTCTGGCAGATTAGTTTCAATACTTTGAAATGATAATTCTGTTCATCACCCACCACATAAATGCTTTGGTCGCAACCAAACTCTGCAGTTTTCTGCTCGGCCAAACCAATATCCTGTGTGATGTATACCGATGTGCCATCTTTTCTACGCACCAGTTTTTCATCGAGCCCATCTGCTGTTAAATCAATCCAAACTGAGCCATCTTCTTTTTGGTAAAAGACATTTTTCGACAAACCTTTTTCAACTAGGTCTTTGCCTAATAAATAAGTATTGCTCTCGTAATAGGTTTTGTCAAAGTTGCTGCCGATGCGCGCATACGTAGCATTGAAGCCATCATACACCCAGCCATTCATTGTTTGCCAAAGTTCCATCACTTCGGGTTTGCCCGCTTCCCAGTCAACTAACATCTGTTGTGTGGCTTTCATGATGGGGGCTTCACGTTCTGCCGTGTCTTTATCCATGCCCTTGGCAATCAGCTCATTCACTTCAGCTTTATAGGCATCGTTGAATTTTACATAGTAATCGCCTACAAAATGATCACCCTTAATACCAGTAGATGCAGGCGTAGCGCCGTTACCAAACAACTGCCATGCAATCATGCTTTTGCAGATATGCACACCGCGATCATTTACGATACAAGTCTTAACTACTTCATATCCATTCAACTCCAGAATAGAAGCAATGCTCCAGCCAAGGAAATTATTACGCAGGTGGCCAAGGTGCAGTGGTTTATTGGTGTTGGGTGAGGAATATTCCACCATCACTTTTTGTCCGTTCGCTGGCTTGCGACCATAAGCGGGGTTCGCATATTGGTCTTTGATTACTTGCAACCAATAAGCATCATCCACCACTAGGTTCAGAAAACCCTTGATGACATTATAGCTTTTGAACAGGTTGGGGGAGTTGGCCACCATTTGTTTACCCAATGCATCGCCCAATGCTTCGGGTGATTGCTTGAGTTGTTTCACAAAAGCGAATAAGACAACCGTATAATCGCCTTCAAACTCTGGCTTGGTTTCGTTCACCAGCACAGCATGCTCATCAATGCTCACCTGATACAATTCCTGAATGGCTTTGCTTGTTAAATGCCTGATCTGTGCCGTAATCCGCATGGTGCTGAACAGTTTTGGAGCGCAAAACTAATCAATAATGGGCTACATTTGCCGGCTATATGCGTCGCGCACACGATTGGTTAAGGCAAACAATTTTGGCAGTAGTGGATTGGTTTTATCCACTCTTTCGCCGTTTCATGCCTCAGCAAACCTACCGCTATGCAGCTTGTGGTGGCTTTAATACTGTGTTAGATATCCTTTTGTTTTTTGTAGGCTATAACTATGTTTTTCACAAAGAACCGATACCGGTTTATGGCAGTATTATCATCACCCCGCATATTGCCGCCTTCCTTTTTGCCTTTCTATTCACTTTTCCGATAGGCTTTTACCTGAGTCGTTATGTTGTTTGGCAGCAGACCGATACCGGAAAGCGCGAGCAGTTGATGAAGTATTTCATCGTTGTCTTTGGCTGTATCGGCCTCAACTATATGTTTCTGAAAATTCTGGTGGAATTCTTTGGTTGGTACCCAACTCCGGCCAAGATTCTGACGACTGTCTTTGTTGTCATGTTCAGCTATCTGAGCCAGAAGAACTACACCTTTAAGGCCTGACAAATTACCTTGCAACATCCTGATTTGCTGCCATTTCCCCGTTTTTTGGGCCTTAGTCTGACAATTTAACACACCCACCTGTCATGGCACAATGATTGACAGATAAGTGCGATTATTCATCTGAAATTCAATGTTATGGGTAAAATTATAGGAATTGACCTCGGTACCACGAATAGTTGCGTGGCCGTGATGGAAGGATCTGAACCAGTTGTGATTGCCAACGACGAAGGCCGCCGCACCACGCCATCCGTGGTAGGTTTCCTGAAGAATGGCGAGCGTAAAGTGGGTGACCCCGCTAAGCGTCAGGCCATTACCAACCCTGGCAATACCATTAGCTCTGTGAAGCGTTTTATGGGCCGCAGATTCGATGAAGTAACTGAAGAAATCAGCCACTGGAGCTACAAAGTAGTGAAGGGCGATAACAATACCGTACGTGTTGATATTGACGGACGCCAGTATACGCCGCAGGAAATTTCTGCGATGGTGCTCCAGAAAATGAAGAAGACAGCTGAAGACTACCTGGGTCAGGAAGTAACTGAAGCGGTGATCACCGTACCTGCATATTTCAATGATGCCCAGCGTCAGGCAACGAAAGAAGCCGGTGAAATTGCTGGCCTTAACGTGCGTCGTATCGTAAACGAGCCTACTGCTGCGGCACTGGCTTACGGTATGGATAAGAAGCACCAGGATATGAAGATCGCGGTGTTCGACTTGGGTGGTGGTACTTTCGATATCTCTATTCTGGAATTAGGTGATGGCGTATTTGAAGTAAAATCTACCAACGGTGATACCCACCTGGGTGGTGATGATTTCGATAAAGTGATCATCGACTGGTTGGCTGATGAGTTTAAGACTCAGGAAGCGATCGACCTGCGTAAAGATCCGATGGCTTTACAGCGTTTGAAAGAAGCGGCTGAAAAAGCGAAGATTGAATTGAGTTCTTCTTCTGAAACAGAAATCAACCTGCCATATATCACTGCAGTGGACGGTGTACCTAAGCACTTAGTGCTAAAGCTGAGCCGTGCTAAGTTTGAGCAGTTGAGCGATAACCTCTTTGCTCGTTGCTTGAAGCCTTGCGAAGCTGCATTGAAAGATGCCGGTTACAATGCATCAGAAATTGATGAAGTAATTCTGGTAGGTGGTTCTACACGTATTCCTAAAGTACAGGAGATCGTTGAGAAGTTCTTCGGTAAGAAGCCTAACCGTGGTGTAAACCCTGATGAAGTAGTAGCTGTTGGTGCGGCCATTCAAGGTGCGGTATTGACCGGTGAAGTGAAGGATGTATTGTTGCTGGATGTTACACCATTGAGCCTGGGTATTGAAACCATGGGTAGTGTGATGACGGTGATGATTCCTGCCAACACAACGATTCCTACTAAGAAAACAGAAGTATTTTCTACGGCGAGCGATAACCAGCCTGGTGTACAGATCCATGTATTACAGGGTGAGCGCTCACTGGCAAAAGATAATAAGAGCTTGGGTATTTTCAACCTCGATGGTATTCCACCAGCACCACGCGGTGTGCCTCAGATCGAAGTAACTTTTGATATCGATGCCAATGGTATCTTGAACGTTCAAGCCAAAGACAAGGGTACTGGTAAAGAGCAGAAGATTCGTATTGAAGCGGGTAGTGGTTTGAGCAAGGAAGAAATCGAAAAGATGAAGGCCGAAGCAAAAGCCAACGAAGAAGCAGATAAGCAGGCTCGTGAAAAAATCGACAAGCTGAATCAGGCAGATAGTTTGGTATTCCAAACTGAAAAGCAGTTGAAAGAGTTTGGCGATAAGATTCCGGCTGATAAGAAAGCGCCTATAGAATCTGCGCTGAACAAACTGAAAGAAGCGCATAAGGCACAGGATATTGCAGCAGTTGATGCAGCAATGGCTGAGATGAATACTGCATGGACTGCAGCTTCTGAAGAAATCTACAAAGCACAACAAGCTGCTGGTGGTGCACAAGGTGCAGATGCAGGTACTGCAGATGCCGGTGCGCAAGCAAACAACAGCGGCAGCAATGTAGAAGACGCGCAGTTTGAAGAAGTTAAATAGTTTACGAATTACTCAGAAATGCCCGTACAATTGTATGGGCATTTTTAGTTTAATGTGAATAAAAAAGTTAAACCATATAAGTCCAATCATTTTGTTGCGAAATTTTATCTAAAACAGTGGATTTTAGATAACAATGGAATTGTCAATAGCCAAACTCCATTTTTGTACTTTATTCATAAGCGAACAAAAAAGATTTTACAAGATGTTCCTAAGAATATTGCACAAAAGAAGAATCTCTATATTTTACCAAATGAATTTCAATTTAGTGACAAGACTTTTATTGAGAAGTCCCTAATAAACCATTTTGAGCAGTGGTACCTTGAGTTTAGTGACAAATTCTCAAATAATAAGAGAATTACAAAGTCTGATGCTTATAAGATTTGCGGGTTTTCTATTATTCAAGCATTTAGGTCAAAATTCTTTTTGGAGAAAGAAGTATCTTATTTAAAGAAATTTCTTAATGAAAGTGGGAGCGATATATGGCATAGTAAACCTTCTTTATTGCTTTCATTTTTAGTTATCAAGGGGTTCCCTACGTTAATTGAAGACGCAGAAATTGTTATATACAAATCTAGAAAGCCATTATTGACATCTGATAATCCTTCTTCTTTTTGGATTGAAACTGATGATGGTCTAAAGAGAGTTACCGCGCTAGCTAAAAATGAGCATTTAGTGCAAAACTCTGATTTGAGAATAATTTGTCCAATTAATCCATGGATAATTGTAAAAGTTAAATTATTTCAACCCAGAAAAAAATCTGTACTTAAGTTTATTTATTACTCTTTTACCGAAATTCTATTACATGGGTTATTAAGTAAATTCAAGAATGAAAATCAATTCTCAAAAAAATTACAATTTCAGTATAAAGTATTAACAGAGATAGAATATTCGACTTTTCAGAAATTAATAATAGATGCTTCTGATGATATTATAGTTGGAGTCTCAAAAGAGACACTAGAATATTATTTGTAATTAGTTGAAACTGATACCCAGTTTAAATCTTTGCATCATCGGGATATTGGCAGCGGTACCACCGGTAGGTACCTGATAAGCCAATTGTGCACCAAAGCGGCCGAACCCTACACCTGCACCTACAGTAAAATAATTCAGTGGTTGTACGTTACTTGGTTTGTCCATGAAGTAACCACCACGAATGTGTAAGAAATTCATGTATCGGTATTGCAAACCAAATGATAGGCTGTAATTTGTAGATAAACCGTTTGCTCCATTGAAAGACTCGCCCCAGGCTCTTAAAACATCTTTGTTTCTGAAATTAGTAATGGCAGCTGAGTCCTGAGAAAAATCACCGGTATAATTTGGTGCAGCAGGAATCATCAGTTTGCTGTACTTCACTTCAAAGCCTAAATCGTTTTCATCATCAAAAAGGAAAACATAACCGAGACCAACATTTAGCGTGGTTGGTATAAAATCCTTACCAATGGCATTGTTTACATAGGTAATCTTTGAGCTTAAGTTTGAAAACTGTATCGCGCCACGCAGAAAATTACCATTCACAAATTGTTGGTTGTACATCAAGCTTACATCGCCCGCTAAAGCAACACCTGTACTGAATTGGTAGCCGGTAGAAGCGCTTACACCACTGGCCATATTGCTGAATACGCCGCGCATGGTAACGCCAATGCCCAGTGTATTACTGATCTTATGTGCATAGCCGAAGCTGAGGTCAAAATCATAAGGATTGAATGTGCCTAAACGATCACCCATGGCTGAACTCAATTCCATACCACCATGGCTGATATAGCGAATACCAAAAGAGAAAAGGTCTTTATCATCTTCAGACTTTTTGTAACCGGCCATGCTCATGAAATAACTGCCTTTTACATTGCTGCCTGATCCTGTGCTATAGCCCATGTGTGAAAGGCCTAAAGCAAATTGTTTATCAGAGAACAAAGCTTTCGCATTGTTATGAAATATGCTGTATTCATCTGGGCTTAAGGTTAAGCCGGCATTACCCATACTGGATGAAATGGCATCCGGTGCAAAGCGCAGATAGGGCACTGCTGTAGTGGTGATGCTCTGAGCTGTAGAAGAAAGGCAGCTGAGTACAAACAGCACGGCCAGCAGCAGGTGACCGAACAATCGGCCCTTATTCTTTGGCAAATTGTTTGTATTCATTGTTTTCGGTTTTGATAATCAGTCTGTAAATACCTTTAGACAGATTAAGGATATTGAATTGAACAAGGGTTTGACCCTTATTGAGCTGGACTTCTTTCTCCATCAATACTCGCCAGCTGATGTCAGCAATTTGTACGATGGCCATTTTTTGTTTGTCACTCGGCAATTGGATATTCAGCACATCTCTGGCCGGGTTAGGATAGGCGAAACTGCTTTCTACAAAGAGAAATTCATCACTAGGGGCGCTGGTACAACCATTGAGTGTTTGTGTAACACTGTAGCGACCATGTTTGCCCGGCGTAAATTCTTGTTTGGTAGCATTTTGTATGCGTACACCTGCATCAAACCATTGAATACCGGTGTTGATATTTGCTTTCAGTATCACAGAACCCAGGTCTCTGCTGATACTTGGTTTAGCAGGAATAGGATATACAGTGATGCTTTGCTGTGCAAACTGTGCGCAACCATTGGGGTCTGCAATATCAAAACGAACGATAGCAGTTCCAGATTTCTTGGCACGCAACACACCATTTTGATCAATAGTAGCCAGTGATGGATCATTGGTACTCCAACTCTTGAATGCCCATACACCCTGACTGGTTCCGGTTGTACTGAATTGTTTTTGTTCACCAACACAAGCAGTGCTTGCGCCGCTGATACCCCCTAATGCAGGTTGAGGCAATACATTGAAAGCAACAAATAAACTATCAGTAGAAAGACCGTCGCTTACTTGTACAAAAACAGTATCAAGGCCAGTAAAACCTGCGGGAGGTGTATAGCTGGCATTGGCAGGTTGAACGGATTGATTACCGGGCAGTAAACGCTGTGCCGGTAAACCATTAACTCGGCCTCTTGCAGCTCTGCGGATTGTCCACTCAATGCGCTGCTGGCTATCACCATCAAAAGTGCTTAGGATAGAATCCAGTTTGGTATAAGTGGTATTGCCACATAATGTTATAGGAATACTGGTAGAGTTGTTATTGAATTTGGGCACTGCATTTTTTACAAAAAGATTGCTGGTATAGCGTTGGAGTGGGAGTGTGTTGCCTTGTAAATCTCTAATAGCATTTAAACTATCATATACATATAGCTGCATCCAACCATAGCCACTTACATTATCCAATCTGATATCAAATGTTCTGTCGTTAACCTGTTGAATAATGGTATTACCGGGTAATAATGTTGTAGGATGATAAACACCGACGAAACTATTGTTAAGTTTAATAACCGGTTCGTTAAAGACCAGTCGAAAAGTGAAGCTGGTCATATTAGAAATGGTATCGTAAGGAGAGCGTCTGCTGAGTGCACTAACAGAAGGTGGTACAAGATCTCTTTGAACATTGTTTCCCGGAACCTGAAGTGTGGAAGCAGTGTTCGCCTTTATCGCTGCACTACCTGATTGAGGTAGCAGAAATAGCGATGATATCGCTATTGCCATGTGGATAAGGCTTCTCATTGGATTTTTTGGTTTTTTGGTTCGGAATTGTTGTATCCAAAACACATATGCAATTTCAGGATTTTCATTCAGACTACAACGTAGTGTATATTCTGCAAATCTTGTAGGTGTCCTACTACAGGCATAGCCTTCTTTTAAGTGTTTGAAAATCAATATTTTGAAAAATAAAAAAGCCCGGATATCCCTAGTTTGAGGGGGCATCCGGGTGTGATTTTTTTATAGAGAATGCTGAAAAATTATCACCCAAAGACCTTTTTCAGGATATCCGAGCCTCTGGCAAGTGGATCCTTCCTGATTTTCTTCTCTTCTTCTGCCACTTGCAGAAAAAGTCCTTGTAATGCGCGTTCTGTTACATAACCTGTTAAATCGGGATTTACTTTTTTCAGGCTCACTCTGTTGTAATTTGAGAAAATGGTATTCCAGTGTTTGGTGGCACCGGTGTTTTCCAATGCTTTTTCGATTACCGGTCTGAAAGCATTGCTGAGTGATTGTTGCGTATTGCCGCGCAAATATCCTGTAGCAGCAGTATCACCACCTCTGAGTATTTGCATGGCATCAGCGAAACTGATTCCGGTTATCGCATCTTTAAAAATTGGCAGTGCTTCTTTTGCTGCTGATTCTGCTGCACGGTTCATCGTTAGGATGGCTTCGTCCACTTGTTTGCCCATACCAATTCTTCTCAAAGTTGTTTCTACCTGAGTAGCTTCCGGCGGAAGTAAAATTTTCACTGCTGCGTTTCCAAAAAAACCATCCGTTGCAGAAAGCAGGGATGTGCCTTTTTCAATACCTTGGTTCAGGGCTGCTTTCAAACCTGAAGCAATGTCTTGCTGACTTAAGCCACTGCCTGATTTATTGCCGCCCAGTAATTGGCTGGCTTTTTTCTGTAATCCGCTATCCTGATTCCCCAACACTTTTTTCAATAGCTGAGCTTCCGTACTGATAGTAAAAAAGAAAAGGGTGGTAAGGGTAGCTACTATTCGCTTCATATCATTGCTTTAGCACATAGATAGCAAAAAGGGTACCAATAAAAATGTTAAGCTTTTTAGAAAGCAAAAACCTTTGTATTATTGAAACATAAACCCTAAACATGCTGCGATATATCCTTCTGATGGCTGTATGTTGTTTCGTACAATTAGCCATTGCACAAAAACCAGCTTCCTTCCGACTTACTGAAACTACCGTAGTGAAAGATTCATCGGGACAAGTATATCCCTATTCTGTTTGGTCGGCTTTAATGCAAAGTGGCTTGTATAGTCTTAAACCGGAAGATCCAACGAATGCGTCAACAGCTTTTTTTATACGCAGAATGTCTGAGGATGAAATAGCCAAATCCAAAGCCAGGCAGGCTAAGATGGAAGCAGAAGCGCCTAAGCCCAGAGAGAGTACATTCTTTGCAACTGGTAAGCCCATCAGTAATTTTAAGACAACGGATATGTATGGCAACAAGTACAACCTGAAAGAACTTCGGGGTAAAGTGGTTGTCTTGAATTTTTGGTTTGTGAATTGTCCGCCCTGCAAGAAAGAAATCCCGGAGTTGAATAAAATTGTTGCAGAATATCAGCAGCAAAAAGATGTTGTGTTTTTAGCCATTGCTTTGGATGATAAAGCAGCATTGGAAGAGTTTCTGAAGAATCTTCCTTTTCAATATAATATTATCGATAGCGGCATGTTTATTGCGCAACAATATCGAATTACATCCTATCCAACCCACGTGGTAGTTGATAAGGAAGGGATAGTTAAGTTTCATACTACTGGGCTGGGTTTAGGTACGATAAAGTGGCTCCGCAGTTCCATTCAAGAAGCTTTGCAGCAATAAAAAATCCCCCGCATCCCGACTTGTCGGGACTACGAGGGATTGCTTTCAGTTGGTTAAGGGATTATAGTGAGCCTTGTTTGGCTTCGCCGAGTTTAGCGTGAGCTGCTGCCAGTCTGGCCACAGGTACACGTGGTGAAGAACAAGACACATAAGTAAGGCCTAACTGATGGCAGAAGCGGATGGAATCTGGCTGACCGCCATGTTCACCACAAATACCAATTTTCAAATCAGGGTTTGTCTTGCGGCCCCATTCTACAGCAATCTGCATCAGTTTACCAACACCCTTGGTATCCAGTACTTCAAATGGATTGTCGTGCAGGATATCTTTTTCAGTATACAAAGGGAGGAACTTGTTTTCTGCATCTTCTCTGGAGAATGAGAAAGTAGCCTGTGTGAGGTCATTGGTACCAAAGGAGAAGAAAGCAGCTTGTGTAGCCAGTTGATCGGCTTCCATACAAGCACGTACTACTTCAATCATAGTACCGAACTTGAATACTGGACGGATGCCTTTTTCTTTTTCAACGCTGGCGGCAATTTCCTCTACATATTGCTTCACGCGTACCAGTTCTTCAGCAGTACAAACTTGCGGCACCATAATTTCAGGGCGCACATCAATATGTACTTTCTGACATTCTGCAGCGGCTTCCAAAATCGCACGAATTTGCATGCGATAGATTTCAGGATAGGAGAGACCAAGACGCACACCTCTGTGGCCCAGCATTGGGTTCACTTCATGCAGGTCATGTACTTTCTTCTGCATTTGTTCTTTCTTCAGAATGGCCTGATCTATCAGCTCAACGCCTTTATCATTAAATGGTAAACCGGCGAGTGTATCTTCAGGATTTACCTGCATCAGTTTCATCGCGCTCATCAAATTGGTAACACCATAAGCAGTTTCTTTCAGTGCACGCAGGTGTTGCAATTCTTCACGCAGTTCATCTTCTTTTGGCAGGAATTCGTGAATTGGCGGATCCAGCAAACGAACAGTCACAGGTCTTGGTGCCATAGTGGTGAAGATTTCTTTGAAGTCTTCACGCTGTATAGGCAGCAGTTTATTCAATGCAACTTCGCGTTCTTCCAATGTATTGGCCAAAATCATTTCAAGTACAATTGGTAAACGATCAGATGCGTTGAACATGCGTTCTGTTCTGCATAAACCAATACCCATTGCACCATAACTCAATGCGCGTTTAGCAGCATTTGGTGTATCAGCATTGGCCATCACTTTCAGCTGTGCAACTTCATCAGCCCAAGAGAGCAATACTTTCAGTTCATCTGAGAATGTTGGTTCTACTGTTGGAATTACACCCTGATAAACAAAACCTGTTCCACCATCAATGGTAATGAAATCGCCTTCATGCAAAATCATCTCACCAATTACGGCCTGACGCAGTTTCACATCTACAGTAATGCCTTCTGCACCGGCTACGCAAGGCTTACCCATACCACGTGCTACCACAGCAGCGTGTGAAGTCTTACCACCACGGCTTGTGAGAATACCCTGGGCTGCAAAGAAACCATGAATGTCTTCAGGCTTGGTTTCTTCTCTTACCAGAATTACTTTTTTGCCAGCATGACCCAGTGCTTCTGCACGGTCTGCATCAAAAACGCAAATACCGGATGCAGCACCTGGAGATGCAGGCAGACCTTGTGCCAGCGGTGTTGACTTATGTAATGAATCCAAACGTGGGTGTAACAATTGTTCCAGTAAATCTGGCTTGATGCGAAGCAAAGCTTCTTCCTTCGTAATCAAACCTTCTCTGGCCATTTCAACAGAAGTACGAACAAGGGCAGTAGTGTTCATTTTACCATTTCTGGTTTGCAAACAATACAGTACACCTTTTTCAATTGTGAATTCAAAGTCCTGTACTTCTTTATAGTGTGTTTCCAATTTATTACGCAGCTCAACGAGTTGTTGATACATCTCAGGCATTTCTGTCTTCATGTCCAACACAGCTTTAGGCGTACGAATACCTGCTACCACATCTTCACCTTGTGCGTTGGTGAGGTATTCACCGAAGAAAATATTTTCACCGGTTCCTGGGTCTCTGGTAAATGCTACACCGGTAGCACTATCATTACCCATATTACCGAACACCATGGCTACCACGTTTACCGCAGTACCGTTTGCCATCTGTGGTGTGATATTGAATTCTCTTCTGTAATCAATAGCACGACGGCCCATCCATGAATTGAAGACAGCTTTGATGGCAATTTCCAATTGCTCAAATACATCTTCAGGGAAAGGCTTACCAATTGTTTTTTCAACAACAGACAAAAACTTATCAGCAACTTCTTTCAGGTCGTTGGCATTGAGGTCAACATCATTCTTTGCATTGTTTCTACGCTTCACTGCTTCAAACTCATGATCAAATTTTTCATCAGGTACGCCAAGTGCAACCTTACCAAAGAGTTGAATGAATCTGCGGTAAGCATCGTAAGCAAAGCGTTCGTTATTGGTTTGTTTGATCAAACCTTGTAGCGTCAGTTTGTTCAGACCTAAGTTCAAAATCGTATCCATCATACCGGGCATAGACAATGCAGAACCGGAGCGAACTGATACGAGCAGTGGGTTTTCAGGATTACCGAATTTTTTACCTGTAAGGTGTTCTACTTCAATCAGGTTTTCTTTTACTTGTTGCATCACACCCAAAGGCAATTTGCGATTGGTGTCTGCTAAATAAGTCAGACAAGCTTCTGTAGTAATGACAAAACCGGGAGGTACATTCAATCCGATCTGGGTCATTTCGCAAAGGTTGGCACCCTTACCGCCCAGTAACTGTTTATTTTTTCCATCGCCTTCATGGAAGGCAAAGACAAATTGCTTATTGGTTGGTGCTGATGTGGAAAGCACAGCATCTGTGGCTGCTTTTTCCAGGGTTTCTAGGTTGTCCATACGGCGTTAATTTTTATGCATTCGAAGTTAGATGGGGTGTATGGGGGCGGAAATGATAAATGATGCATGCCGGACTGATAATTATCAGTATTTATTCAAAAGGGAATGGCTATCCTCAAGATGTATTTGTGGAAGTATTCGCCTTCATATTAACAATACTTTTTATTTTAATCCTTTTCTGCTCAGTTGTAACGGCGTAATTTTGCACCCCAATTCAGTAAGCCCCCACTGAAAGCGCACTGCCGCTAGACTGCTAACGAGCTGATTGCTGTTGAATTAAACAGTATAAAATATAAAAACAGGATAGTTATGAAATCTGAAATGACGCATGCGATGATTAGCATGGAAAAAGATGTATTAGATGAACTGGTGCATGAAGTAAAAGAAACTGTTGCCGCAAAAGAACTGCTGGACAACACAAAGACACCCGTATTTGGTGCTGCTGACCTTTGGAAGATTCAGCGCAACATGAAAGGTGCCACAGCTGCATACAGCCGCTGGAACATGAACTAAGTGAACCCCTTACTAAGGGTAGAATCCCGCTTGCCGGTTAAGGTAAGCGGGATTTTGTTTTTCAGGATACCAGCAATGTGTGTTTTTTACACATTATATCGTATTTTAGCTTATCTAAACTGTTGACCTTGGCCACTGAAAAGCGCTCTAACGATTTGCCAACGGCTAAAAAGCCCGCCGGCAAGGGCAGAACTGTACGTGCTACCAATAAGCCCGTAGCACTGCCTGCAAGCAACGGACAAACTGCCAAAACCCCTGCTAAAACAACCAAAACTGTAAAAACACCCAGTGCAGCTAAAGCACTACTGAGGGTTCGTTTTCAGCTGAGGTACCGCACCAGTTTTGGTCAGACCTTATTTATTACCGGAAATCATCCACAATTGGGGATGGGCAATCCGGATCAGGCTTTGCCCATGAAGTTTTTCAATGAGGAGAGCTGGTATGCAGAATTGGAGTTGGATGCAGCATCACCTGCAATTACCTATAACTATGTATTGAAATCGGCAGATGGTTCCTATACCACAGATTGGGGTAGAGATAAAACCATTCATCCCAGTGCGGTATCCGCCAAGGATTTGTTGATTATGGATGCCTGGAATTATGCAGGCTATTTTGAAAACGCATTTTATACAGAACCTTTTGAGCGTGTTTTGCTGCACCAGCGTAAAGCGGTAAAGCAGGCTGCTAAGAAGAGCGTAACACATACCTTTCACGTAAAAGCACCACTACTGCAGGCACATGAATCATTGTGCATTCTTGGTAGCGATGCATTACTCAATGATTGGGATACTGCGAAACCTCTGCTGATGGAGCCGGGTTCTGTAAACGGACATTGGTCTGTTACACTCAACCTGAGCAAAGCGCAATTTCCCATAGCATATAAATATGGTGTTGCTGAAACAGCTACTGGTAAATTCATCCGTTTCGAAGATGGCAATAACCGTGTATTGTTTGATGCAGTTGCCAAAGACAAACAAACCATTCTCAACGATGGGTTTGCTGTATTACCCAATACCAGCTGGCGTGGGGCAGGTATGGCCATTCCAGTTTTCAGTATCAGAACAGCGAAAGGTTTTGGTGTAGGTGAGTTTGCCGATATCCCTGCTTTGGTGGATTGGGCCAAAAGAGTTGGTTTGAAACTGGTGCAGATTCTGCCTGTCAATGATACTACGGCTACACATACCTGGATGGATTCTTATCCTTATGCCGCCATCTCTGCTTTTGCCTTGCATCCAATTTATCTAAATCTGGAGCAAGTAGCAGGCAAAAAACACCAGAAAGCACTGGATAAACTGGCAGCACAAAAAACAGCACTGAATGCACTGGATACAGTGGATTATGAAGCAGTGATGCAAGCAAAGCTGGATTTTGTGAAGAAGATCTTCGCAGCAGAAAAAGCTGTGCTCAACAGCGAAGACTTTACAGCATACTATGCACAAAACAAACATTGGTTATTGCCCTATGCAGCTTTCTGTTACCTGCGCGATGAATACGGCACTTGCGATTTCAACCAATGGCCTGCGTACAGACATTTCAATCTCGAAGATATTGAAGCATTAGCCGCAGAAACTTCTGCAGCTTATGATGCTATTGCAATTCATTTCTTCATACAGTATCACTTGCACCTGCAATTACAGCAGGCAGTGGCTTATGCTCATGAAAACGGTATCATCCTAAAAGGAGATATTCCCATCGGTATTTATCGATACAGTGTAGATGCATGGCAACAGCCAGAACTCTACCACATGGAATACCAGGCCGGTGCACCTCCGGATGATTTTGCAGTGAAGGGACAAAACTGGGGCTTCCCAACTTATAACTGGGCCAAGATGCAAGAGGATGGCTTCGCCTGGTGGAAGCAGCGCTTTGAACAAATGCGTTACTACTTCGATGCCTTCCGTATTGACCATATCCTTGGTTTCTTCCGCATCTGGAGTATTCCTATGCATGCAGTAGAAGGCATTATGGGTCATTTTGTGCCAGCACTGCCTGTGCACATCAATGAGTTTAATAGCAGAGGTATTTATTTTGATCATCACCGATATACACAACCATTCATCAACGATCAGGTTTTGTGGGATGTATTTGGGTATGATAATGAAACCGCCAAGCAATACCTCGATTATAACGGCTTTGGTCAGTACAGCCTCAAACCTGAATATGCTACACAGCGTATGGTGGAGAACCACTTTGCAGGACTTGAGCAAAACGATGTCAATGCCAAGATCAAGCAAGGTTTGTTCGACCTGATCAGTAATGTGTTGTTGTTTGAAGCCAGCAATGGCAAAGGGCAGCAATTCCATTTCCGTTTTGGAATGGAAGGCACTTTGTCTTTCCGTTATCTGGATGATAGCGTGAAGAACCAGCTGAAGGATTTGTATGTTGATTATTTCTTCCGCCGTCAGGATGGATTCTGGCAGCAACAGGCTTTACAGAAATTACCTGCATTGAAGCGTGTGACCAATATGCTGATCTGCGGCGAAGACCTTGGTCTGGTGCCTGCATGCGTCCCTGATGTAATGCGTGATCTGGGCTTATTGAGTTTGGAAATTCAGCGCATGCCGAAAGATCCGAAGCGTACTTTCTTCCATCCCAATGATGCACCTTACCTGAGTGTGGTTACACCTTCTACACATGATATGAGCACTATTCGTGGTTGGTGGGAAGAAGACCGCAGCAGAACACAGGAATTCTATAACAAAGAGCTGGGGCAATGGGGCGAAGCACCTTACTATTGTGAGGGCTGGATCAACAAAGCTATCGTGATACAACACCTGTATTCACCAGCTATGTGGAGCATTTTCCAATTACAGGATATTTTGGGTATGAGTGATGCTTTGCGCAGACAAGACCCGAATGAGGAGCGTATCAATGTGCCAGCGAATCCCAAACATTACTGGCGTTACCGCATGCACCTGAGTGTGGAAGAACTGATGCAGGAGAAAGCATTTAATGATGAGTTCTCCGGCTATATCAAAGCCAGTGGCAGATAATTGCGTAATCAGATAAATTGATGAATCCCCGCATCCCGAAGAATAGGACTGCGGGGATTTTTTTATCTTGACATATGCGCTTTATTGTTTTACTCTTTATTATAGCACTCTTTGCCTGTCGTACACCAAGACAGGTGAAATTGGCTTTACCTGTTAGTGCTGCACAAGTTTCCGGTTCAGCGTTCTATGAGCTCGCTAAAACCATACAGTGGCAATTGCGCGATTCAATGGCTTTGCAGTTCTTGCAGTCAGGTTCAGTACCCGGATTTATACAAAAGCTTTTACCCGTTCATGTGTCTATCCTAGACAGCTTAGGTAAGCAGCATCGAATCACCTATTTTGTAACACCTGATTATTTGAGTATTGGTACGAATGATGATTGGGCGCGTATTCCATTAACACCCATGACAGCAACGATACTCGCTGATCAATGGAATTGTTTTCTGCCAACAGCCAAAATGGTAGATGCCATTTATACAGCAGCCAAGGTAAAGCTGGCGCCTGTACCCATGTATATTCATCGCGACAGCACCATTACCATGTGGCAACACCACTTGATCATTGAAGGACAAAGAAAGCAGCGTAAAGGCTTGATAGCGGGCATTAAAAAAGATGTAGTGATAACAGATCGCTTACGCAACACAAGTAAACCGAACCGCGTAGCGATTTATGGTTGGCATCAATTAAACGCTCAACCCATTCAACCCTTGTACACGGGCCATGTGAATTGGTATGTAGATTATAGTCATGGCATTAGGCTGGTTTATCAAACCATATATGTTGATGGAAAACCCATGCATTACACAGAAGTGTTTGCACATCCTGTATACCATCGTGCAATTACGGATGAGGGGGCGGGGTTACCTTACAAGTATCTTTCTGATAAGATGCGAAGATGATGCAGGTTATGTCCGTAGATGATATAGCATAAAGCATTCACGGAAATAGGGTAGCCGCTTGCTTCGCTGATTTGTTGCAAATCTGTATCCTGTAAACTTTGCATTAATACATCTGTACTATTTCTGAGATGGGTAAACTCATTCACCAAATCAGTCAGACTTCTGTGTGTTGCAGGTGCTGCATCGGCGAATGCGTTTTCATCAAAACCCATCAATGGTCTTTTATCTCCGCGTGCAATCCAGATTAGTCGGTACACAAAAATTCTCTCTGTATCTAACATGTGTTGCAGCATCTGCTTAATGGTCCACTTACCCGGTGCATAAGCATAGTCTGCTTTTTCTGCAGGGATGGCCTGAATGCTTTGAAGAATATGGGCTGCATGCTGATGAATCAGCGCATGAATTGAGTCGGCCTGGGTATAGTTGATATATGTCTGGTAAAAACTGCCGTATTCACCTGCTGTGGGTCTGGCCATATTAATGTTTGCTTGTTTTGCTACGTGCAGGGGCTTGATTCACCACCATATTTTTTTGCTGCTGCGTTTTTCTACCTGCTAAAGTTTGTTCTGCCAGCAAAACAGCATTACCGGCATTGATGATGCCACCAGTCTTACTCAAAATAGAGAAGCTTACTTTATCTGCGCTGCCTGGTTTTACGGTAGTTACTGCACTGTCTGGAGTAAATACAGATTGCAATAAAACCTGTTTTACTTCTTGTGCACTGAGTTCAGGAAAATATGTGCGGATCAAAGCAGCCACACCACTTACTACTGGTGCCGACATACTCGTACCGTTCTCTTTGCCATACTTATTACCACCCGGAAGGGTAGAATAAATCTTTACACCCGGGGCAAATAAATCCACATTGTTTTGTCCGTAATTACTGAATTCAGCCGCTAATAAACCGCTTACACGTGGATCGCCATTGGCACCAACGGTCAGGAAATTATTCAGTTTTTTCTCTGAGTTCAATAAAATTGGATTAGGGAAATTTTCACGCACATCCACATCCCAGGATTCGTTGCCTGCTGCATGTATCACCAATACGTCTTTTTCTTCGGCATAACGCAAAGCATCATCTACCCAGTGTTTCTCCGGTGAGTAAGATTTGCCGAAGCTCATATTGATCACTTTTGCACCATTATCTACCGCATAACGAATTGCCAGCGCCACATCCTTATCATATTCATCACCATCAGGCACAACGCGCACCATCATCAGCTGTACATTGTCTGCAACACCATCTATGCCTTTGCCATTGTTTCTTGCTGCAGCAATAATGCCACTAACATGGGTGCCGTGCATAGGGCTTGGGCCCATCACGTCGTTATTACCATAGAAACGATCACTGAAATCGAAGTAATTGTCTTTGGTAATGGTAAGGCGGTAATCTGTTGGTGGTTTATTGATGGCTTCAATGGATTTTTTCTTGCCCTGTATAAACTCATCCAGTTCACTGAATAACCTGGTATTGGTTTCTTCACTGTCTATTTGTAATAAACGTAAGCCAGTTAAATAGGCCAGTTTGGATTCTTTTCCCTGACGTGTGGCTGGTTCAAATTTTTCGAGTTGATTACAATCAAACTCTTCACACTTCATTTCTTCTTTCAGCACTTTCTCATGGCGCCTTAAAGCCTTACTTGTTGCTTCAATGAAATACAGTTCAACTTGTTCTTCTTGTGTGGCTTTCATTTCTTTTGCCGCACGTGACCATAACAGATAGTTGCGTCTGTCTGTATCCTGCCAAGTACTACTATCAAGTGGCTCCTTGCCGAATTGTGTTTTGAAACGATGATAGACCCTGCTGCGTTCATCTGAGCAGCTGCCGATATTACTGCCATCTTTACCCCCGATAAAATTCCAGCCAAACACATCGTCGATATAGCCGTTCTTATCATCATCTATGCCATTGCCGGGTATCTCTTTGGGATTACGCCATAAAACAGGCTTCAGGTCTTCGTGCAAAGTGTCAATACCTGAATCGAGTACGGCTACAACAATCGACTTTGGATGTTTCTTTTTTTGCTGCAGGTATTGATAGGCTTTATTCAGACTAATGCCGTAAACAGAATCTGTTGATGGGTCCAGCAGATGCCAGGCGAGTGGGATAGGCGTTTGGGCAAATAATGTTTGGCACACAGGTATTACCAGCATGCCCAGTACCATACGGCTAAATCTCATGCGTGTAGAGTTCAATCCTTACAAATTTGCCGATAAAAGCCCGAAGCCCCAAGCTGGCAGGCTTATTTTATGAATTTGTTAAGCTTATTAAGTTGTGCTTTTATGGGCTCTAAACTGATTACTGGCGGTTGTTCCAGTAGCAATAATGCCAAGGAGCCAGAGCGCATTATACAATTTATTGGGATCTATGGCTTCACCTACTACAGATGCGATCATCAGCATTATACCCGCACCAATGGTCATTTTTTGCCCCTTTGTGGCTGGCAGATGCCGGAAACGGTAGGCTTTACTGATGGCTGCGATGCTAGTCAACCCATAAAGGGCTAAACCACCAAATTGTTTAAATACAGGATCGTCTGTGGCAAGCTTAGCAATCATGCCTGCAATGGCCAGCACTAAGAGCGTGATTTCCAGTTTACTGTTTTCTTTCATCAGTTTACTTTTTTGATTTAACAAAAAAAGCCACTATCAAGGTGGTAATAATGCCCATGACCGGGGCGCCGATAAGACCTTGTATGATATAACTCTGTAGGTTAAAATATTGTGCTGCAGCTTCAGCAGTCAATTGCTTTGTTTGCACTGCATAATTGCTGGCGTTGGTGAAAAAATCAGGCGTGATGAACTTGCTGGTGATGGTTTGTGTAAGCGGCGTTAGCGCAGTAATCATTGCTGTTAGAATAAGCCCGCTAATCAGACCTTGTTGAAAACTCATCTGGCCGTTGTAGGCTGTTTTTTTCTTTTCCTTTAATGCAAATACGTATAAGGTAATTGCTGGTATGGCTATCAGGTTGGTATAAATAGCATGTTGGGCAATCAATGTACTATGTAAACCACTAACACGCTCTAACAACATCCACAGTAGTGTCATTAATGCAAACAGAAAAGCCCATTTGATTTCAATGTTAATCGATTTCATATAGCAGTTGATTTTAGAAAAGTGTTTGCACACCGTGTGCCACTTTGAACTCATGCTGTAAGAGCCATTTCTTACGCCACAATCCACCCGCATAACCTGTCAAGCTTTTATCACTGCCAATTACCCGATGACAGGGCACAATAATGCCAATCTTATTCTTGCCGTTAGTCGTTGCCGCTGCACGAATCACTTTAGGATCACCCAATCGCTTGGCCATATCCATATAGCTGATGGTCTTGCCAAAAGGAATCTCTAATAACTCACTCCATACGCGTCGCTGAAACTCTGTGCCATCCTGATGTACGGGAATATCAAAATGTCTGCGTTTACCGTGAAAATATTCAATCAACTGTTCGGTGCATTCATGCATGAGTTCAGTAATACCTGGTTCGCCATGCACCAATTGCTCCTGGTTATCGATGAAACTGACTTCGCCAATATAATGATCGGTACCACCAATCTTCAGCAGACCAATGGGACTCTCATAATAGGTGTAATGCAGTTCAGTCATATCAACCAATTTTTTGTCCGTTGGCCACTGGCCTTTCGGGTTGTAATAAAACGACTTGTCCTTCTGTATCGTATACACCCAACACCAAACATTCGCTGAAAAAATTGGCAATCTGCTTTACCGGAAAATTCACCACAGCCACAATGGTTTTACCAATCAGGTTTTCTTTCTCGTAATGATGGGTGATTTGAGCAGAGGAACGTTTGATACCCAGGGGGCCAAAATCAATGGTGAGTTGATAAGCGGGCTTTTTTGCTGCAGGAAAATCTTCCACAGCAATGATGGTACCTGAACGCACATCAATCTTTTCGAAGTCCTGCCAGCTGATGCTCATGCCATGAAATTAAGGCAAAGCTTGCAGTTGTGTTGCTGTGTAGCGAATTATTTGATGAACTACTCATCCAGCAAATCGGCCAGCTGCATCAGTTCTTTTTGTTTGTATTCATTTGCAGGCAGGTCAAAGCATTTGGCCGTTTGTTCCAATAATATCTGTATGGTGCGCTTATGCGATTGCGGTCTGAAATAAGCTGCAACCGGAGGCACATTGATCCTTTTGAAATAATTCTCGATATCGTTGTGTGAGAAAGCCTGTCCCGTTGCACCATCCACATAGAAATGAATTTTCTCTTGTGGATGCCCCATGTGTTCGCCATCATAATCAGAATGGAAGAATGCAATCACACATTGCTTGGGAATATTGATGATGCGGGCATTGATATCAAGCAAATCGCACATCACCTGGTAAATAATGCCATTGGATAAGGCATTGCCTTTTTTACTTTCCAATACTTTATGCACCATGTAATCATCCACATTGGTATAGGCCATTTCCACGCCTTTGAGACGGTAATAGCTGAAGATGATGCTGCTGAGTACATTGGCTTGTTCCAGTGGTGTTAGGAAGCTATTTAGCTCCAGCCATACATTGCGGCGAATCTTTTCAATTTCCTGCAGGGCAGGGGTTGTGTGCAGATCAGGGTATTGGAATTTGGCTACGAGTAAAGCGCCAAACAAGAGATCGTGGTGTCCTGAATCCCGCCATTCAGTAAAGTCGCGGGTTAGGTCTGTATAATGCAGGCGATGGATCAGCATCTCTATTCTTTCCTGTACTTCCTCACTCACTGATGTTTCCCAGAGATGTTCCAGATTGGGGATAATAACGCTGCCATAGCTGACAATCTTCTGTGATACGGTGTCATAGACGGTATCATCTGGGTCGTCTATCAGGCGAAAGAGTGCACTTATTTCATTGTTTTCCTGCATGGGCGGATGTTTAGGGTTGCCCTGTATGAGTTACCCTTCTAATAACATCAAACTACGCATTTTTATGATGAATGAAAAGCAATAAGTTATTCCAGCTTTGTGGAAATATTACTTTTTAGCTACGCAATCTTTGTGCAGCGTTTTCGTTGGGCATAAAAAATCCCCGCATCACGAATTATCGGACTGCGGGGATTCTTGTATTGTATTGAGAGCGATTACAGTTTGCTGATCAGGTCCTTGGCCATACGTACATAATCATCGTTCTTGGCTTCGGTAGCAATCTTGATACACTCTTCAGCACTGGTTTTGGCGCCAACCTTGTCGCCCATATCGCGCTGGATACGTGCTTTGGCTAAATACAACCAGAAAGCAGTTTTATTGCCTTCAATGGCTTTGGTAATATTCGCCAATGCTTTTTCATTGTCTTTCATCCACTCGTTGTAGAAAGTAGCAGCGGCAAAATAAGGTGGCTTATCACCGGCCAATGCTTTTTCCATATCAGCAGCAATGCGTGCTTTAATGAATGTTTGGATGGGCAGGCTTACAGCTGTCTTATCCCACATCAGGTGCAATTCACAGCTTTCATTTTGCACATTGGCAAACTGCATGGTGAATGTTTCTACTCGGTCCTTCATACTCATGGCAGGGGCGGTTACACGAACCACATCATTTTCCTGCTTGTACATAGAAGGCTGGTTTACATTAACATCCTTGCTGATAATGAGTGTCCATTCTTTCTTACCAGGGATGCTCAGCAAGCCGTATTTACCAGCTTTGATGGTTACTTGATTGATCACTACTTCATCTGTGAAAGTGATGGTAGTAGCACCGTTGGCGCCGGTACGCCATACCTGACCCAAGGGAGCCAGCAGGCTGTTATCGCCAAAAGCAGCACGACCTTTCAGGCCTGGCCTTGAATAATTGAGTTCTATTTTACCCAGACCAAACTCTTGACTGATGGTTTGTGTGGTAGATGGTTGAGGCATTTTTACCTGGGCCTGCAGGCTGGTTGCTGCTACAATAGCAGACAGCGCGATCCATTTCTTCATAACAAGCATTTTTTGTTTGAGGTGCAAACCTAAGGGAATTCCCTGAGGCAAAAAGATAACCCTGATAAGCGGTTATTGTTTGAAGGAGGGGTGGTATTGCTGTAGGGTGCTGCGCAGGTAATCACGGTCCAGATGGGTATAGATCTCCGTTGTGGTAATGCTTTCATGGCCCAGCATTTCCTGCACGGCTCTTAGATCTGCTCCGCCTTCAACCAAGTGCGTGGCAAAGGAATGGCGGAATGTGTGCGGGGATATGGTCTTGGTAATACCTGCTTTCTTCGCCAGGTCTTTGATGATGTAGAAGATCATCACACGGGATAGACCACGGCCGAATTTGTTGAGAAAGAGTATGTCTTCAAAACCCGGCTGCAAGGGTTGATGCACACGAATGTTTTCGCGATAGAGTTTGATGTATTTGGTGGCATCTGAGCCAATGGGTACCAGTCTTTCCTTATCACCCTTTCCAATCACACGGATAAAGCCAATATCCAGGTACAAGCAGGAGAGCTTGAGGGTAATCACTTCGCTTACGCGTAAGCCACAGCTATACATGGTTTCCAGAATGGCTTTGTTTCGGCCACCATCTGGTGTGCTCAAGTCTATCTCACCAATGATTTGTTCGATCTCTTCAAAGCTGAGGGTATCAGGTAGACTACGTTTGGTTTTGGGTGCATCCAGCAGGGCAGTAGGGTCGATGGTGCAGATTTGTTCTAAGAGGCAATACTTATAGAATGCCCTCAGTCCAGAAATCATGCGTGCCTGCGATGTAGCGCCAATACCCAATTGGGTGATGAACTGCAACAAACCCTGCAAGTCTTTGAGTGTAACGGCATCGGGTGTTTTGAGGTCATTGTTTGCTTGCAAATACATGGTGAGCTTCTCCACATCGCGGATATACGCTTCCACTGAATGATCACTGAGCGACTTCTCCAGTTGCAACCATGCTTTGAATCCTTTTTTATAAGCTTCCCACATCTGTTCAGGTATAATCGAATTCAACTAAATTCGCTGCCGCTATAAACATACAACAATTCATCATGCAGCTCGTCAACCTACGTTCCTTCAAGCAGAAAGTAAGACACAACAAAAAAGCATTCAAACGTTTTCTTACAAAGATTGAACGCAGACCACCCAAGGGTTTGGATAAACTGGCTGAAAAAATAGATGCAGAAGTATGGCAGGAAGTGGATTGCTTAAGCTGTGCCAACTGCTGCAAGACGATGAGCCCAACCTACACCAAAGCCGATATCAAGCGTATAGCTGAATTTCTGGACATGACCTCTCAGCAGTTCATTGATAAGTGGCTGTATTTTGATGAGAAGGATGGCGACTGGATGAATAAATCACAGCCTTGTCAGTTCCTCGATCCAAAGACACATTACTGCAGCATTTACGAAGTGCGTCCGGCTGATTGCGCTGGCTTTCCACATTTGAAGAAAAAGAAAATGGTGGAGTATATCCATGTACATCAGCAGAACGTGGAATATTGTCCTGCCACTTACCGCATGGTGGAGAAGATGATGGATCAATTAGAGAACTGACCTCACCCCTTACCCCTCTCCAAAGGAGAGGGGGACAAAATAATATATTTCTTTGTCCCCGCAGGGTCTTGCGCCATAGGCGTAGACCCTGCGGTCTTGTATTTGGTTGTTGAGATTGTTGAATCTCTTTTATCGGTTGGTCTCCCGACCAACCGAAATTTTAGCAAACGAAATTGGCACCGAAAATATGGTTGGTGGAGACACCAACCATTCACTAGAAATACACATCCTCAAACAAACGAATTTCCTGCACTGCATCATTGAGCATGATGATGGATACAATATCGAACTGCAAATATTTCCATTCGGGATGTGCTAATTGATAAGCTTCTGCTGCCAGTTTAAGCGAGCGCATCTTGTCCCGGTTGAAACTTTCCTCAGGCATACCATAGCGCACACTGTATCGGGTCTTCACTTCCACAAAATGTAATCGGTTGGCTTTGCTGGCAATCAAGTCTACTTCCGCATGGCGATAGCGCCAGTTTCTTTCCAGTATGTGATAAGCTTTATCTAAAAGATATTGCGCAGCGAGGTCTTCTCCCTGTTTGCCCTTATCTTTATTAGACTGCATGGCTTTTTACCAAGTAAATTAATGCCTGCAAAGCATTGCTGCAACTGAATCATAAACAATACAGCTATCTTGAAAAACCAAGTGTATGGCCACAAACAAAAAAATCTACCGACTCAAAGGAAAAGTGCAACACTATGCATGGGGCGGACAAACTTTCATTCCTCAACTCTTAGGCATCGATAATGCAAACAATCAGCCTTGCGCTGAATACTGGATGGGTGCCCATCCCTCGGCTTCTTCCGTGCTGTTGGATCAAGAAGGTGAAATCAACTTGAATCAACTCGTCAAAGAAGATCCTGCCAATACCATCAATCAACAAGTATTCGATCGCTTTGGCGAACTACCTTATCTCTTCAAAGTACTGGATGTAAAAGACATGCTGAGCATTCAAGTGCATCCTACCAAAGCAGAAGCAGAAAAAGGTTTTGATGCAGAAGAAGCGGCTGGCATTCCCATCTCTGCACCTCATCGTAATTACAAAGACCGCAACCACAAGCCCGAAGTCATGGTTGCCCTGAGCGATTTCTGGTTGCTGCATGGTTTCCGCTCTGCTGAATCGCTCAACAAGATTTTAGAAGATGTACCAGAGTTCAATATCCTCATCGGACTCTATCGCCGCGAAGGCGCACAAGCCCTGTATCGCTTTGTGATGGAAATGGCTCAGGCCGATATCAACAATATGCTGCTGCCACTCGTGAAACGTGAACTGCGCCGCAAGCAGGATGGCGAACTGGATCGCTCCATGCCAGGCTGGTGGGTGAGCAAGCTATTTGATGGTCAAACAGAGATCACTGATATCGATCGTGGTGTATTCTCTATCTATTTCTTCAATATCGTCTTCATTGAAAAGGGTAGTGCTATCTTCCAAAGTGCAGGTATTCCACATGCTTATCTGGAAGGACAGAATATGGAGCTCATGGCGAATAGCGATAATGTGCTCCGCGGCGGACTCACCCCCAAGCATATCGATGTGCCCGAACTGATGAAGCACACTTCCTGCGAACCAGTAGTGCCCAATGTGATGAAGGGCAACGACCTCAAAAATGGCGAGATCGTCTATCCTTGTCCCGTTCCGGATTTTGGTATTTCCCGACTGGAATTGAATGGTTCAGGCTATACATCCACAGCCGCTTCGCTGGAAATTCTGTTTGTTACCGAGGGGGGCTGTGTGATCAATAATGAGCTCACCCTGAAGACGGGAGAAGCTGCAGCCGTGCTGGCTGGTGGGCAATATGCCATTGAAACCTCGGGTGCATGCACCATTTTCAAGGCTTTTGTGCCTCAGGGCTAAAATTCCACATTATGAGGATAACAGAATGTGGCTGAATGGTTTTAAGACCTATTTTTGTTCCGTAACTGATTAAATGATGAAACTGAATCGTTCTTTTATATGGGCTCTGGCGGCCATGGTATTGGTAACCGCCCTGTATCGTGTTTTCCCGGGCAGACCTTATGGTTTCGCACCCCAGATTGCCGTAGCCCTCTTTGGTGGTTTTCTCTTTGCGCGTAGCAAGCAATATGCTTTTGCATTGCCCTTGTTATCTATGTTATTGTCAGACCTTCTTTACCAGATATCTTACAAGATGGGCTATTCCATGATCCCCGGTTTCTATTCCGGTATGATCAGCAATTACTTGCTCTTTGCAGCAGTAACTGTTGTGGGATTTGCCATTAGAAAGAACAACGCATTATCTGTGACAGCTGCAGCAGTAACTGCACCTACTTTATTTTTCCTGGTGTCTAATTTCATGGTATGGGCCGGTAATGGTGGCTATAAGCGCCCCATGACTTTTGAAGGCCTCATGCTATGCTACCAGGATGGACTGCCTTTTTACCAGAACAGTTTACTGGGTACCGTATTTTTCTCGGCCATCTTCTTTGGTGGTTATTACCTCATTACTCGGTTCGCGGGCAGCAAACGCATTGCCTAGGAAGGACAAGGAAGTATACAGTAATAACCCTCGCAACATGCGGGGGTTATTCATTTTAACCCATTTTTTTTGCAGTGCAACTGCAAAAAAAATGCTCAAACGAAAGGCTATTAAAGCCGTTAGGCTAGGGGCGTAAATTTAGTGAGCCGACAAAAGCCATCACATGGCGTTGTCGGGGTTAACCCTGACCAAAATGCAATGCATTTTGCGTCAGCCGGAGGCTTGGGTTAATTCTAGTTCTGTAAACCAGTATTGTTCGTGTTGAATTTTGTTGCGCACCTGCACATCAATGGGTTGGCTGAATAAAGGACAGTTGAGTACCAGGGTATGAAACTCGCCGTTCTCGCCACAAGCATCAATACCCAAAGCTTCCAGTTCATCGATTAAAGCAGGAGTGAGGCGTTGCCCCAAAAAGCGTTCACCCATGGTGGTATTGCAACTCACAATCATCGTGTCAATGCCTGCATCCAGCATTTGTAATACCAATGCTTTTCTTTCTTGTAACCAGAGTGGTAACACAGCGGTGAGTCCCGCATTCGCGCAAACCTTTTCTTCCCAATCGCGGTGCGGTTGTAAATCGATATCGCCAAAGATGGCGTGACTTAATTCGTGTTCTGCTTTCAATCGCGCTAAGGCACCCGTAAAATGTTGCTCATATTCTTGCCAGCTGCTACTGATGAGTTCAATAGGTAAACCTGCTGCAGTGGCTTGCGCTTGTAATATTGCTGATGGAATTCCATGCGAGCGAGAAATCTTACCCGCTTCATTCAATACATTCAGCAATACGGTTGGTGCATAGCCTTGCGCTTTTGCTTGCATGGCCGCAAAACAACTGTCCTTCCCACCGCTCCAACTAACCAATGCTTTCATGTAATGAATTTATTCTGCGATGGCTTCATAGCCTTCATCCACCAATAGATTTTTTCCATCGGCAGCAGTCGTAGCCAATTCATCGCAACGATTGTTGTATGGATTATCTGCATGTCCCTTCACCCACACAAAACGCAATTGAAACTGCTTCGACAAATGATAAAACTCCGTCCACAAATCACGATTCTTCTTACCACCTTTGAAATCGGTAGCAATCCATTTATCCAGCCATTTCTCTTGCACTGCTTTTACCACATACTGACTATCAGAATAAATGGTGACGGGAATATGCTTGCGTGTTAATGCTTGCAAGCCTTTGATCACCGCTAACAATTCCATGCGGTTATTGGTGGTGAGGCGATAGCCCTCAGACAATTCCTTGGCTTGGTTGCCCCACATCAAAATAACGCCATAACCACCGGGTCCGGGATTACCACGTGCCGATCCATCGGTGTACATGATCAATGGGTGACTCATGCGCTGTAATATTCACCTTTTGCATACAATACAGCTTGTCCGCGCATCAAGGCACGATCGCCCACGAGTTCTACATCTAGGTGGCCGCGACGCTTAGACAATTGCATGGCTTGCATGCGTGTTTTCTTCAATTGCTGTGCCCAATAAGGTATCATGATGGTGTGCGCAGAACCTGTTACCGGATCTTCATTCACGCCGCTCTGCGGATAGAAACAACGCGATACAAAATCCACATCATTCCCTCTGGCCGTTACAATCACACCACGTGCTTGCACTTGTGCCAATGTGTTGAAATCAGGATTCAATGCTTCCACCATTGCTTGTGTGGGCAGCACCACCATATAATCGAAAGATGTTTTGTACACCGGTGCATCGCTGATGCGTAAACCCTCAAACAAACCTGCAGGTACTTGTTCTACCACTTCAGGTGCATTGGCAGGAAAATCCAATTGATAGCCATTATCGGTTTTCGTTACCACAAGTATGCCACTCAAAGAATCAAAACGAATCTCGGGTTTGGTCCAACCCAGTTGTGTGTAGAACACATGGGCAGTAGCCAATGTAGCATGACCGCAGAGTTTTACTTCCACCGCAGGGGTAAACCAGCGAATGCGGAAATGATCGCCCTCGGGCACAAAGAAAACCGTTTCACTCAGGTTGTTTTCTGCAGCTATTTCCTGCATGGTGGCATCGGGCAACCATTGTTCCAGCGGACAAACAGCCGCGGGGTTACCACCATATAATTTGTTGGTGAACGCATCAACCACATAATAATTCCTTGCTGTCATCTTGCATCAATTGAAGAACAAAACAAACCAAAAGAATGCAGACCGCAAACGCTATTTATGACCACTGGTGATTAGACCTGAAAAACGCCCGTTTTAAAGGATTCCATATCGGGATTATGATTGGCTGCAGCAATACCTTCTGCAATCACCCGGCGTGTTTCCAGCGGATCAATAATGGCATCTACCCACAAACGTGCTGCTGCATAATAAGGCGTGGTCTGTGTCTCGTATCGGCTCTTGATGGTATTGAGTAATGCTTGTTCTTCTTCTGCAGGTACTTCCTTGCCCTTGGCCTTCATGGCACTTACCTGAATTTGTAACAATGTTTTGGCTGCTTGTTCGCCACCCATCACGGCAATCTTCGCCGATGGCCATGCATAGATGAAACGTGGATCATAAGCTTTACCACACATAGCATAATTGCCGGCACCATAACTATTGCCTACGATGATGGTGATCTTGGGAACAACAGAATTGGCTACAGCATTCACCAACTTGGCGCCGTCTTTAATGATGCCGCTATGTTCACTGCGACTGCCCACCATAAAACCGGTGACGTCTTGTAAGAAGACCAAAGGAATTTTTTTCTGGTTGCAGTTCATGATAAAGCGGGCAGCTTTGTCGGCACTATCGTTATAAATCACACCGCCCATTTGCATTTCACCTTTTTTGTTTTTGGTGATGAGGCGTTGATTGGCTACAATGCCCACGGCCCAACCTTCTATGCGCGCATAACCACACAATATGGTTTTGCCATAATCTTGTTTGAATTGTTCGAAGCTGCTCTCATCTACAATGCGCTCAATGATCTCTTGCATATCATAGGGCTTGGCATTGTTTACAGACATGATGCTGTAGAGCTCTTCGGTTTTCTTTTTGGGTGGTGCTGGCGCGATACGATTAAAACCGGCTTTGGGTGTGTCGCCCAGTTTGCTCATGATATTTTTGATATGATCTAAGCAAGCTTGCTCTGTAGGAAATTTATAATCTGCGATACCACTGATCTCTGTATGCGTAACAGCACCTCCGAGTTGCTCATTGTCGATGTCTTCACCGATGGCCGCTTTAACCAAATAAGAACCTGCGAGGAAAATACTGCCATTGCCTTCCACCATCAGGGTTTCATCGCTCATGATGGGTAGGTAAGCACCACCTGCAACACAAGCGCCCATCACTGCGGCAATTTGTGTAATGCCCATAGCACTCATGCGGGCATTGTTGCGGAAGATGCGACCGAAATGTTCTTTATCAGGAAAGATTTCATCCTGCATGGGCAGAAACACACCGGCACTATCCACGAGGTAGATAATGGGTAAGCGGTTCTCCATGGCAATCTCTTGCATGCGTAGGTTTTTCTTACCTGTGATGGGGAACCAGGCACCGGCTTTCACAGTTTGATCATTGGCCACAATCACACATTGTCTGCCGCTTACATAACCAATACCGGCAACCGTACCACCGGCAGGGCAACCGCCTTCTGCTGTGTACATGTCGAAACCGGCAAAAGCACCAATCTCTGTGAAAGTGGAATCCTTGTCTATTAAGTAGGCGATACGCTCACGCGGTGTGAGTTTGTTTTTCTCGTGTTGTTTGTCGATGGCTTTTTTACCGCCACCCAGTTTAATCTGCTCCAGGTATTGACGTGTTTGGCTAAGGGCCAGTTTCATCCAGTCTTCGTTACGATTTTGCTCCAGGTTCATAAAGCGAACAGTTGTTAGTTTGGCGAAAATAAGGAACGTGGACTAATTCCATTGCAGGAATATATAGAAGGAAAGTTTGAAGGCAAAGCTGAATGTAAGCAGGGAAGAAGTTAGAATTGAGAAGTTAGAAGTTAGTAGTTAGTAGTTAGTAGTTATAATCTTTTACACGCTCAATCTTCGGTATGAGAACTATTTGCTGAACTTTTTTTCAGCTTCAAAAGAAACCCAATAAGTAATGTGCTGATGATTGTGCCGGCTAACTGGTGGTAGCCAAAACCTCCATCCAGATAAAACCAGGTGATAAGAATACCTGTGATGGCAGTGGCATTTAGGCAAAGCTTGGCTACAAGAATGTGCAGCCGATATTTTTTGAGCATAAAAAATAGCACCAAATAGCAAAGAAAAGTTGGTGTAGAAAAAATGAAGATAAAGATGATGATAGCAGGGTAGAGCTCAAAAAAAGTGGTTAGCCTTAATGGACTTTGGTAAACCATACAAAAGAGTAGGTTACTCATAAGTGGTGACAAAAGAACCGTTAGCAGCCAGTGTGCGAATGGGTAAAGGATTCTCATATAATTCTATGCATAACTAATTCTTTGAATTTAAGCAAGATGCCGCATTGAAGAATTATTAAACGAAGATTACTTTAAAGAGCAAGTAGTTGGTGAAGTAAGCGCAGAGTCTCCTTTATTGGAAGACTCTGCGGGGACTGAAAAAAAAGCAGGCAACGATTTAGGGCTTGGCGAAGGTGGCGATTTTCACCATAAATGTTAATGCGGAGAAACAAACTTTGATTAACTACAAATGTGTCTGAGGAGCAGTGAACCGCCACTTTTGCCAAACCAGTGTTATATGCCGTTTTTCTCCGTTTGGTTTGCATTAGTGATAATTTAAGTAGTCAATATCTAAATCGTCTTGGTCGTCAAAGTCGTGGTTAAATTCTTCAGTGTCGTCTCCTTCATTAAAGTCATAAGTTATGTCAGGGAATAATTCTGCTTGATTTCGTTCTGCAACTTCAGTTTGCGTATTTTCATATTCCGTCTCAGTATCCGGTTCAAAAACTTCTTTGTCTATATAGTCAATAGGTTTGATTTGTCGGGTTGGGTCGTAGAACGAAATTTTATGTTTAAGTAATTGTTTGAAGTAGGGAACTCCATCAATATATGAATAGTCAGATCCAATCCATTTTTTTACTGCAATTTCATACGCCAAAAGCCAATTTTCATCTAATAAATATTGGTCTTCCAATTTTGCTAACCAATTTGTCAAGTCTAAATCAGTTTTCTCTATTAACCCATCGTTTGAAAGGTCTAAAATAATCAAAACACTTATTGGGTCATTGGTCGTTGATAATTGCTTTGAAACTGATGTTGGAATTTTTATTTTAAATGTTTTTGCAAACCATAAAGCCCACGATAATTCATAGTCATTCTTTCTCGGGCAATGATAAAGTATGAAATCTAGTAAAACCTTTTCAATTTTACTTACACGTACTTTTGTTTTATTTGTAAATAATATTCTAAATACTTCCTTGATTGTAGATGGCTCGGCAATCATCGTTTTGAGTAGCATTGTTTCAAGCAACGCAAAATTGGTGTCGGAAACTACGGCAACTCTCTTAACCTTTTCCACGGCATATGATAAAACATATTCATTTGGAAGTTGTAACGCTAAATCAAATGCCAAACTAAAGAAGCTAATTAAGTCATTGTATTGCTTAATTTCCGTTTCTCGTATAGTAAAAGTTCTAAGTTGAATAATCCAATCAGGTTCAATTCCTCTTGGAATTTTCCTTATTTTGGTTTTCTCTGGATTTACCTGTAATTCAAATTCTTTCAGAACAGCCTGTAAACGTAGGAGGAACGCTTCTGCATCAGCGTAACTATGAAAGAAGAAATACATGTCATCAACATATCTGTATCCCTTTATAGAAGGAAATTCAGATAGAAGCATTTCGTCTATTTTACAACCAATTATTTCAGAAATTATTAATGATGTGTCTGGTCCAATTGGAATTCCAATTGTCTGAGCATACATAGTTTGGCGTAAATAAAAATCTAATTTATTACCCAATAGCGTTGGGTCAAGCGGTTTTCGTTTTGCTATTGCTTTTCCGTGTATTGCCCAAGGAATACTGTGAGTATAAATTGTTGGATAGTATTTTGAAATATCTGTTTTGAGTTCATAAATGTATGGATACGAAGCTAAAAAGCTTCTTCTAATAAAGTCTTTGAATTTTGTCGGGTTGGCTGCTCTCTCTCCAACCAACTTAGGTCTGCTAAATGAAAACTTTGATTTCTTATATATTGCCTCAATATCAGCCCAGTTGTCAACCACCATTTCACACAGTTGGCATTGATGCATTGGATTAGGAATTTTAATCATTTTCCTTATTAAACCAACTTTGGAAATTGAAAAGTCAATACAACGTGTTGCGTCTTTACTAATTGTCCCTGAGAGTGAGGTTTTAATTGAAGAATACTTTGTCGCCAAGTCATTTGTCGTAAATGGTGGCGGAAGTTCTTTTGGAAAATATCCTTTGCTTATGAGGTCTTCAATTGTCATTGGTGTCATGTCTTAAAATAGCATACAACGGTTTCGGGCTTTGCGTTGGGGGGCTTTTGAAACCGTAAACTGTCTGCCAGCACCAACCTTTATTAATTGCTCAAATGTTTCTATTCGCACAGTCCGCCCACTAACGCAAAACCCGTGTTAGCCCTGGTTTATTTTTCCGAATATTTCTACCAACTCTGAATTTATGCGGTCTTTATTCGCTGCAAGTTCTTTAATTATTGAATTTTGAAAACTAATGGTATTGCTAATTCCCAAAGCTTTTGCAGACAATTCTATTAATTCTTTTCCAGGAAAAAGATTCAGCCAATCGTTAGATTCAAGTGCCATTTTGACTTCATTTTCACAAGTCTGAATTATTGATTCAATTGCTGGTGCACTGAGCTGTTCTGTAAGTGTCTTGTGAATTTCAGTTGAAGTTTCTTTAAATTTATCCTTGATAACTGTATTTCTTGAACTGTTAATTGAATAACTTGGTCGAGTTCCTTCAAAATATGGTTGGCCATTCAATACTTTTCCAATGGAAAAATCCTGAGGATTTAATTTAAGATTCAACCTGAAACTAATCATATCTCTAATAACGGCTGAAGAAATACTTAAGGCGGTATTATGAAAAATTGCCTCAATTTCAGTTTCTTCCTTCTCAATTCCGAATATATCAGACAGAACAGTCTTTATAATTTTAAAGTCGATCAGGTAGTTTTCAAGCTCATGTTTTTCAAGTACAAATATTTTTCCAGAAGAATGTCCTCTATACTTAGCTATCATTTCAGTCGTAAGGTAGTCACGATCTCGGATTAAATAAAAACTAATCCAAGCAATGTTTGATTCCATTATTGAAAGGATGGCATTATTAATTCTATTAAGATTGTCGCTACCGTTTGCTGGAATTAATTTGAAGTTTGAATTATTACTAAATAGAGCACTATAAAATTTTCTGTCAGGGCTTGAATTATCACCTTCAAGGAAAACAAGATTTTTAGCAACGCCTATGTACCCGGAGAATCCGAATAAATTTTTTAATTGTAGAATTACTTCCTGTTCTTCTTCCCCTGAAATAAACTTAGCTTTTCTTGTAGTAATGTCACGTGTTACATAAACAACCTTATCCCTTCCAGTTTCATCAATGATTTCGGAATTATGAGTAGCCATCCATATTTGATTGCCGTCTTTTATGCTTTTAATATTTCTGATTAATAGCCTCGATAACTCGGGATGCAAATGCAACTCTGGTTCATCTATTACAATTATTGCGTTCTCTACATTGTGTCTGATAAAGAAGGAAAGAATGAAAAACACTTCTTTTTCTCCAGATGAAAGATCATTAAATGTTATTATTTCCTTCGATGGCAATTCAACAAATAGGTTTGTTGGAATAGATTCATTCTGATCCGCGAATTTATACTCTGGAAACAGTTTATTGAGCAAGGCTTCATAAGGCTTGATTGGATCAGTAGGTTCTGCACCTGTCGTTACCCCCTTATTTTTTTGGTTATGATAATTCCCCAGTTCACGTAAATAATGATAACGTTGTTGTACGAGAAATTCATACATGTCCTTATATTGAATTTCGCTTGTATTGAATGCCATAGTCCATAAATGCTCTGTCCTATTGACATTATCATATGAAAATATTTGATTTCGATTGAAGCTTTGTTGCGGGTAGTTTCGGTCTGCTCTTAAGAAAAAACCCAGCGATCTTTTCAAAATATCTTTCAATTCTCTCGTAACATAACTGTGAATTTGATTATGCAGAGTTGGGTTTTTGGCATAATCTCCTTCATTGTATTCAAACGCACGATAATAAATACTATTGCTTTTGAAATATTCTAATATGTCATATTTGTGTTTATGCGGTCTTCGCACTCTTTCTTTAAGTTCTTGTTTTTGGCTTTGCTTAGTTTCAGGAGTAGTTTCTGTTCGGTAGTCAATACTAATGTAGCCGTCATTTATTTCTTTTTCTACATTTTCTAATTCTGTGTTCAGTGATTTGATAATTATATTCTTCTCTTCTGGATTTAATCCAATAGCAATTTCAAAGGAGAATCCTGTGAATGTCCTTGTTAATTGCCAGCTTAAGCTGTATGAACTTGAAAGCCCATATCCGATTAGTTCCAATACCGAACTTTTTCCACTTCCATTGGGACCAGCAAATACGATTAAGTCAGAGGCTTTACTGTTAAAATTAAAAGGACCTAATTCCTCATTTTCTAAATGTCGAAATTTCTTTATTATGACTTTATTTATGTACATCTTTTGTCTGTATTAAATGAGGGCTAACTCGTAAATATGCGCAACTAAACGTTTAGAAGTTTTGCGTATCAACCTGATTGACAAAACTTAATTTTCGTTTACAAGCGTTTAGAAATGTTTATCAATCCAAATCTATCCCTCTTTATTCAAAAAGTCAACCCGTTAAACAACGGTATTTTAATGGGAAATTTCCCGTTTTGGAGTGGGGGATTTCCCATACAGCTGATAGTCCATGGCCCGCCCGCCGAAGCCTTGGCGTAGGAGGGTCAATCGTCAATAGCCTGCCCCGAGAATTCGGGGGCCGATGGTCTTTCAGCTAGTTTTTTATTTTATTCATCGGTTTCGTCAGAAAGTACCCTTCAAAATACCCTTCTTGTACAGTAGCTGCATATTTATCTCCAACTGAAATAGTTGGATAATCTTTTCGGCTCACTTCCCTTCTCAATACCTCAGCATTTGATGTAAAGTTGATTAAATAGGTTTTACGTCCTTTTGTACGATAAGCTGTTTTTGCTGTAACTACTAACTCAATGCTCTTTTCTGAACTACTTCTTAAAGAATAGTTGAGGTTTACCCATAATCCAATACCCAAAATTGAGTTTGAAACGAACAAGAGTATTAATTGTAGTACTATAGATAATATTCGCTTAGTTTGAGTGTGTGGTAATTCAAACTTAATTTTATCGTGTATTAATAATGCGCTAATCACAGCAATATATAAAAGAGATAACGATAAAGTAGCTAAAATTTCTGTAGTAAAACTTCTGCTAGGTTCAAGAAATATATCGTCTGTCCTAACACCACCAATAATTGCAAGGGGTGTGCCTAATAAAAAAGGGAATATGATTATTGGGTGTAACCTGGGCTTTTTAATTTCAGTTTGGTCTGTCATCTGTGCAATTCTATTTATAGCGATCTGTCTGTCGCAACACTACTATAAAACTTACAAGTATTTAAGAAGAATCCCTGCGTGCTAAAAACACTTGGCGTCCTTAGCGTGAAACTTTTTAAATTCCTTACTAATCATCTTTTGTGGTAGAAACCCCCTAAACTAATAACCCTAAACTAATAACCCTAAACCAATAACCCCCTCTCTATATTCCTCTTTCTTTCAGCACGGTTTCCAGTGGTTGGTTTTGTTTGTTGTTTTTAAGAATACCGCGTATGAGCAGTATGGGTATGAACATGGGTATAAAGAAACCTAAGTTCTTTTTGGGAGAGAGTATCCAGCCAACGATACCAAAGACAAAAACTCCCGCCAGAAAACCAATGGCTGCTGCAAAAAAGATTTTGGACTGCTTTAATTTCTTTTTCTCCAGCAATAATGCTTCATTGCTCATTTGTGCATAGTCTTTCTGCTCCATAAGCGGTGTTTTGGTTTGTATTCAGCTGGGTCAAGATACGAAACTCGTCTTGGGTTATGTAACCAAGCAATAGCTAGGGGTTGTGGGGGAGGGTTATGGGTTGATAGTTTATAGTTAATGGTTTTTGGTTCTTAGGTTATTGTCTTTGGTGGCTTGGGTTAACTGCTTAAGGCTTAAAGCGTAAAGCGTTATGCATTCAGCCTTCGGCTTTCAGCATCATTACAAGCCTTTCTCGCAAAGCGCGCAAAGTCTATCAGGCGCGCAAGTCTTTCATAATTCTTTGCGGACTAAACTTACTTGGCGTGCTTTTTCAAAAGGTAGGTATTGTATCATGAATCTTATCGATGATACTAGGAATGCGTTTCCAGTCTTTTTTTTGTTGCTTAACCAGTTCTGCCAATCTTTTGCTTTGGTAGAGTTCCAGGCAGTGGGACATCACACGTTTGCCTTCGACTAAACTGGCAATATCTTGCGGGTATCGACCAATGCCATTTGCAGAATCTTCCTGTATTTGTTTGATTTCTTTTTTCAGGAGTGCGCGAATGCTGGAATCAAAAATAGCAATCGCTAAAGGTTCATAATAGGATTTGTCGTATTTAAGTATGCTGTCTTTGATTGCTTGGTTGTTTAGTCCTTCCAATACACATAAGCAAAGGGTTCTGTTTTTATATGCCAATTCCCATTGATCATAATCCCACATTTTTCTTTCTTCGCGGAGTGCTTTATTTACTGAGCAGCTACTGCAGCAAATCAATCCGGTGATGATCAGTAGTTTTATTAGTAGGAATCGCATCGGTTTGGTTTCGGTTAGCTCAAAGCTACTCTTGTATTCACAGGAAAAAACTTAGGTGATTGTTAATAGTCCATAGTCCATGGCCCGCCCGCCGAAGCCTTGGCGCAGGAGGGTCAATAGCCAATAGACAATAGACTATCAGCTATGGTCTTTGGTCTTTAGGTGTTGGTCTTTGGTTAAGTGCTTAAGGCTTTAAGCATAAAGCGTTCCGTGTTCTGCGTTTTGCTTTCAGTATCATTTTGAACGCCTTTCTCGCAAAGCGCGCAAAGTTTATCAGGCGCGCAAATCTTCTATAAACCCTTGCGGGCTACACATACTTGGCGTGCTTAGCGTGAAACCTTTCAAATTTCTTACTACTAGTCTGTTAAATTAGAAAAACCAAAGACTAAACCCCAAAGACTAAAGACCTTCTTCTCAATGCTTTTCTCCATACAAGATTCTTCCTATTGAACCCTTATCACCCAAAGCACGTCCCTTGGTGAGCCAGCTGGTGCCAAATGCAAAGAGGGCAATGGCTTCGTAGATAAACACGAAGTAGTCGAAATCTGGAAACAGTGCTTCAGAAATGGGAATGCCGATGATGCATAGGATAATGATAATGCCGCAAGTGCGATAGATATTGTTTTCATCCAGCATGCTTTTGGCAATGCCGGCATCTCTTTTTTGTCCAAGCGTAAACACAGACAAACAGAGCAATGCAAAAATGGAAAAGAGGCAGGCGGCAAAGCCTAAGTGTATCCAGCCAAGTATTGGTTGGTGAATGGGAATAAGGGTATCCACTTTATCTGCAGGCGATTCCGGGTTGGTGGGTATCAATGCCACACCAAAAGCCATGACACCGGCGATATTGGTTAATAAGTGATCATCGCGCCACCACTGAGGACTTTTATGTCCCTGATAACTAATGAGGAATAAACCCACTGCGCAAAGTGTGCCGGTAAAGATCTCGCGAAGATTGGTGTAGTAGTAATGACTGATAGAATGTTGCAGCGGCACATAATTAGGAATGCAGGCAGGCAGCATGAGGGCAATGGGCAGATAAAAGCCCAGATAGCCGATCACTCGTCTTTGTTTACGGAAACTGCGTGTTTGGATATCGGGTTCCATCTTGCTTAAGTTACAATAATTTCCAGCCAATAGCCGTGTTAATCGTATCGCGTGCAACGCCCAATGCTGCATTGATCGCAGCTTCAATGGCTAGCAGACCGAGCCCTTTAATGGTAAGCAATACCGTGGTCATGGAGCGTTTGTGCATAGTGATCAGGATATTGGCTTCTTCCTCGGTGATGCTGCCTTCGAGTTTCAGCAGGGCAATTCTTTCCATGCTTTCAATAAAGGAGCGGATTTGTGCTTCGGCATAAGGCTTGGCCTGTTTCCATTGTTTGGCTAATGGCACTTGTGCGGCATTGAGCATATCGGGGAGTAGGGAGGAGAAGTCCATGGGCAATGATTGGATGAGTGAATGATAGAATGATAGGATGATAGGATGATTGAATGATAGGATGATTGAATGATAGGATGAGTGAATGATAGAATGAGTGAATAAATGATTGAATTATTTTTCACCACGTTTGAGGGCTAGTTGCAAACGAATGATGGCGGTGAATGAACGGTTACAGGCTTCTTGTGCAGATTGGAGTACAGCGGTATTGCTGAATCCTTTTTTATGCAGGGTTTCCAAATCTGCTAATTGTTGTGCAAGTAGAACAAGTTGTTGTTGTACAAGTTCATTTTTGTCGATGGCATTGGCACGTATCTGCAGTCCTTCGAGGGCTGTTTTTACATCACGGTAAAAGCTATTGTAATGCTTGTATTGCGCTTGTTCCGTACCAATGACTTCTTTGATTTCCACAAAAAAGCCTGATACTTTTTCCTGCAGGGCACTAATATTTTTGTCGGTGATTTCGTCATAAGCGCTGATGAGTCGGATGCTCGTACAGCTGCATAAACAAAGGGCAAGCATGCTGAGGATAATGCCCCGCTTTGCGGATAGCCAATGTGTGATCATGGATAGCAGATTTAATGTTGAAACGCTTTGTCAACAAGAAATGCGCCATGTAGTTGTCGGGTTTGCAGAGGCAAGTTCAGTAAGTGGTGGCAGAAAAAAAACGGGAAATTTCCCGTTTTTTGAATGGAGATTTTTTTGTATTTAGCTGATGGTTAATGGTCAATAGATCATAGACCATTAACCATGGTCCATAAGCTATCAGCCATCAGCTATGGTCTATCAGACCATGAGCCAACATCAATCCTCAAACTGAAAATCCGCTGTCTTCGGGATTAAGTGAAATCCTTGTTGAAAGTTTTCCGGAGGCACAGCCAATTTGCGTTTGGCGATATCAATCCACGCACCATCGATGGTGATGATGGCAGAAAGGGTATCACCGTTTTTATAGATTTCGTGACGCAAGGTCCAGCGGCTCATATCGCGCTTGCAGCGCACCAATTGCACATTGATCTTCACAGTATCACCAAAATGCAGTTCTCTTCGGAATACACATTCTTCGCGCAGCAGAATAGGCCCAATGCCAATTGTTTGTAATGCTTGAGTCGTCATGCCGGCTTCTGATAACATCACCATACGCATATAAGCCCCCCAATCATAATACACAGAATGTCTTAAATGCTGGTTGGGATCCAGATCGCTCCAGCGGATTTCTACTTGTCGTTCGAATGTTTGCATACTAATGGTGTGATAAAATATCAACAGTACGAATGCCTTTTAGTTCAACCTGTATATGTCTGTCGTGGGCCTTGTTCTTGAATTCAGTGATAATTTCCAGTACATCGTAATCAATGAAATCACTTTCGCTGCCATTGATGCGTACAATGGCGTATTTGGGTACTTCATCCAACAAAGCCCGCAGTTTGATTTTATTCAGGAAAGTGACATTTCTGTGCAACTGAATATCGTAGACGGGTGTTTCATGTTCTTTGTGCTGTTGTACTTTGAATTCAATTTTAAAATTATTGCTGATGATGAAATACAGCGCAATCAACATACCAATGCAAACACCAATCAGTAAATCTGTTAAGAGAATAACGACGATGGTTATAATAAAAGGTAGAAACTGCTTCATGCCGAGCTTCCACATGGATTTGTATAAAGCCGGTTTGGTTAGGTTATAACCTGTTGCCAGTAAAACCACTGCCAATGCTGGATATGGAATCTGGTTCAATACATTCACCAGAAATAAAACAGAAAGCAGTAAGAATACACCATGTGTAAAAGCAGACAATTTGGATCTGCCGCCAGCATCCACATTAGCTGCACCGCGCACAATCACAGCTGTCATTGGTATGGCGCCCAATAAACCACTCAGCAGATTACCTGTTCCCTGTGCAATCAGTTCTCTATTTACCGGGGTGATACGGTTGTGTTTGTCGAGCTTATCAATTGCTTCCACACAAAGCAGGGTTTCCAATGTGGCCAGTAAGCCAATCACCATTCCATCTTTCCATACCGATAGTTTACTGATGGCGCTGAAATCTGCAAACTGCATCTCTGTAAATATATTCTTAGGAATATTCACCAGTTGAATGGGTTTATGACCTGCATCATTGGTGAGCAGGGTATAGCCCCAGGCAACGAGTGTACCTACTAATACAATCAAGAGCGGTGCTGGTATTCGTTTCAGCTTCTGATAAAAACTTTGTTTGGTAATCCATAACACCGCAAGACAAAGCAAGGTAGTGATGATAGCACCGAGTGTAAAAAGCTCTGCCAGATCATGTGGTTTGCCGCGGATATCTTTAAACGAGATGAGATCAAGAAAACCATCTCGCCAGAAATCAGGTTCTGTATGTCCCAATGCAACTGGAATCTGCTTGGTGATAAGGATGATGCCAATAGCTGCTAACATGCCTTTGATAACTGCAGAAGGAAAATAACTCGCAATGGTACCGAGTTTGAAGATGCCCAGTACTAATTGTAGAATACCTGCAATGATCACAGCCATTAAGAAAGCAGGATAGGAGCCACTTGAAATGATGGATGCAGCAACTACAGTAGATAAGCCAGCTGCAGGGCCGGATACACCCAAGGCAGAGCCACTGATTAATGACACAACCAAACCGCCGATAATACCGGATAGTAAACCTGCATACAATGGTGCGCCAGATGCGAGCGCAATACCTAAACAAAGCGGTAAAGCCACTAAGAAAACGGAGAGGCCTGCGGGAAAATCATGTTTCAGCCAAAGTAGCTGATAGTACTTCAGTTGGCGTTTACGGGTCATGCCCGAAGATACAAAAGCCTGTTTAGAGCAGGAAGTCTTTTAGTGCGGCTACAATTTCGTGCGCACCCTTACCATACAACATGGTTTGGTGATTGCCACTAACTTCTACATACTGACAATTACGCATCATGGCAACTGTAGCCAATGCATTTTCTTTTGGCAACAATGCAGCATCCATGGTATACACGCCTGGGCCGTTGATGAGGATTGCGGGTTTGTCAACACCACTAATGAAATCAAGCCAGGGCTCTCCCAATGCACCTGTAACGGCTTCAATGATGTGCATTGGATTGCTGCGTGGAGTTACAGTTCCATCTGCATTGTCTTTTACATCGGCGCGGTAATAACTGTTCATGGCATCCTGCCATTGATCAATATACGGTGCAGCTTTTGCTTTTGCAATATAGGCTTCGAAAGAAAGGAAGGTCTGACCCAAACGAGAGAGTGTAGGCCCCAGCATCTCCTTGGTATTGGGATGCATTTGTGCAGCTGCATCCAGTAAAAGCATTTTATGAATACGATCAGGATAATGTGCTGCCAGATAAAATGTCAATAATGCACCGAATGAATGTCCACCAATATCGGCTTTATCTATACCCAGCTGATCCAATAAACCGATGATATCCTTTGCGTGGTCTGCCATAGTATATCCGCTGGCGGGATGATCACTCAATCCGCGGCCACGCAGGTCAACACTGATCACATTGAAAGCGGGAGCCAGACCTGCTTCAATCAATCCATCAAATGCATGTGCATTGGCTGTAAGGCCGTGCATGAGTATAATGGTTGGGCCATTGCCTTGGAAATGCAGATAGTGTAATTGAATGCCGTTGGTGCTAACAAAATTCGATTGCATAGAAACCAGTTTAAAAAGCAAGGTCGCCGGCAGATGCCGGCGACTGATTTGCTATTATGAGACCATCCTATTTTTTACCGTTAGGTACATGCACTTTGATTTCAGCAGAGAATAATCTGCCAATAGAAGGTGAGCCTACAAACTCTCTTTGTTCAACATTGAACAGGTTGCTGATACCAGCACCAACACTAACCATGTTGTTTACTTTGTAACCAGCGCTCAGATCAATTGTAGTGAAACCACCCAATGCACCCCAGTCAAAATTCTTCACGTAGTTTCTTGGTTGGTTATTGAGCGGATTAATACCACCATAAACCACACCACGTCTGCCTTTACCAGCTGCAGTACCAATTTGGCTACCGCTGTAGAAATCGAACTGCTGTACCCAGCGTGCAGAAACGTTCAGGAACATTTTGCCTTTTGCCAGATTGCTGAAGTTCAGTGAAGTGGCAATTCTGTTCTTAGGTGCGTTCAGGCTCTTTTCTTCCAATGAAACATAACCATCTCTGTTGGCGTCGTTCTTGATATTGTCTTTTTCAATATCACTGCCAAACCAAGAATATTTCAATGCCCATGATACATTGTCTGAGAAGTAAACATTGGTTCCGAGGTCAACACCATAAGCGGCAACCTGACCATAGTTGAAATAAGTCTGGAACAAACCGCCACTCAATACACCAGCACTATTCGTTGTACCGGCAAATGCAGCCGCATGTGTTACAGGAATGCTGCCTACACGTAATGCGCGGCCACCAACAGAGATAGCAGGGCTGAGGAAGTTCTCTGAACTACCATAATAACCATTGATATCGAGGTAGAACTTCTTACCAATCTGTCCCTTATAACCAACTTCCCATGTACCGATGGTTTCCACTTTCAATTTATCAGTTACAGTAGGCGCACTGTTTACATTACCACCATTGGGAATGTATGAAACGCCCTCGCCATTACCGAATACAATGCCGAATACGTTTGCACTTTGGAAGAGGATGATGGGAGCTGCATTCGCACGACCCCAGGTAACACGGAAGCTACCACCGGGTACACCTTTCACAAAAGCGAACTTTGGTGCAAATAAAGTACCGAATACACTGTGGTCGTCAACACGAGCAGAACCAACCAGCTTGATATCAGCAGGCAAAGTCTTTTCAATTTGTAACACACCACCCAGCTGTGTAACCTGAATCAGTTGATTACCATCGGCGAGTGAAGTACCGAATGTATTAGGACGATCATTCTGATAGTTAACACCAGCAATCACGTTTACACCTGCCTGATCAAAGTTCCAGTTGTACTGTGCTTCCGCATTCAAGCGACCAGACATTTCCTTGAAACCTGCACCTGACTGGCTACCCAAACGCATTGCAAATTGCTCTGCTGCATCTGGATCCAGACGACCCAATGCTGGGAAGAGTGGGTTGGTAGGATCTGTAATCGTACTGCGTGTTCTGTTATAGAAATCGCGGGTATAGTTTACGTTACCGTAGCTATTACCAACGTTTGTCCATGTGTAATACAATTGTGCAAAGAATCTGGGAGATACATAACGACCCTGCAGATAAGAGAAGCGCCAGTCGCGAATTTGGTTACGACCTACGTTGTTCACTGCAAGGAAATTATTGGTGCTTCCGCCATAAGACAGAATCAGGTCAGATTTGCTGTCAACACTATAGTACAAATGTGCTTCACCACGCATGTGACGGAATTGGAAATTGCGTACACGCTCAGGTGTTGATGTAGCAGGACCATACACGCTACCACCAACATACACACTATCCTGGAATTCGAAATCCTTACCTGTAGTGTACTCGCCGGTAAGCTTGTAAGCCCATTTGTTGTTGATCTTGGTAGCAGTTCTGAAACGACCGCTGAATACTTCCTGATTACCGCCACCCAGTACCAGTGTTGTACCCTGATATTTACGTGGATCTTTGGTAATGGTATTGGCAATACCGTTGTGTGCGTTAGGACCATAGAGTGCAGAGTTAGGGCCCAGCACTACTTCAAAACGCTCTACATCTTCTTTGATAACGGTGTTCATGATACCAACTGGTAAGCCAGAACCACCGGCCATCATACTATTACGGCCATCAGTCATCTGCAAAATCTTTGCATTGAATGCGTTGTTGAAACCACGTGCGTTAAAACCAACTCCGTTTACACCGGTACGAACGAATTCCACACCCTGAAGTTTGGATGCCAGTTCACCGATATTAAAAGAAGAAGATTGCTCCAGGTCTCTCGCTGTGATGACACTGATAGATGCCGGGGCACGGGTAATTTTTTCCGGACGCTTACTGGCGGATACGACTACTTCGTCGCCAATACCTGCAGAAGCAGCCATAGCTACATTGAGTGTAGTGTTACCTGTTGCATCAATTTGTTTGATCACATCGCTGTAGCCTACAAACGTAACAGCAACCGTGATTTTACCGGGCTTGGAAACAGACAGGGTATAGTTACCGTCCTGATCTGTGAAAGTGCCTGATCCGGTAGAGCGAATACTGACAGCGGCACCGGAAAGGGGTTCGCCGGTCTTGCTGTCTGTTACTTTACCGCTGATCTTAACGGCAGTTTGAGCCCACACTGCAGTATGCAGTAAGAATAATCCAAGGATGGTCAGAAGCCTTCTCATGGTCTATTTGGTTTTGGTTGATAATGATTGTTTGGTATCTAAAAAGGTTAGGACGTTTTGATTGAATGCATCAGCTTGTTCAAACTGCACCAGATGTCCTGCCTGCAGGAAAACGGTTTGTTGTTTGGGTATGGCTGTGCCGAAAGCAGCGATGCTTTCTGTGGTGGCTTTGGGATGCAAGAGTTTGTTTGGTATTAATGCATCTTCTTTGCCGAATACGATTAATGTTGGTTGCGTGATGGATGATAATTCAGTTTGTACCGGATGTGTCAACATACCTTTCACACCAGCCGTAATTTGTTGACAATAATCCATAAAGCCGGCACATTGCTTCAATTGAATACGGTCATTGATCAAAGCCTGTGCAGCAACTGGAACCTGAACAAAGTTTTTCGCGAAAGATGCTTTGATCGCATCATCATTTTGATTGAAATAGAATTGCGGTGTGGCATAGGCCAATAAGAGATTCTTTTCGTTTTCTGTAAACGTTTCGAAGCCAGCAGGTGCAGCCAGAATTAATTTGCTCACTAGTGCCGGTGCTTTGAGGGCAGTGATCATAGCGATTTGTCCGCCCATGGAATGACCAGCCAAAACAATTTGCTTCAGCTTCAATTGTTGTGTGAAGCGGATGATGAGATCTGCATAATCGTCTAAGCGACTGGCATTTTTCTCCGGCCAATGTTTGCTGCTGGCACCATAAGCAGGTAAGTCGATGGCAATGCAGCGATATTTTTTGGAGAGTGCATCAATATTGTTAGTCCAATGTCCGGCATTGCCACCCAAGCCATGAATGAATACAATCGTTTCACCCTTGCCCTGATCGATATAGGCCAACTGTAAGCTATCGATGCTTAGCTGCTTCAATTTTGCGGCATAGAAAGGCGCGCAGTTTTGTGCAGATAACTGCGTAAATGCAATCAGTGCTATGAGAAGAAGGTATTTTTTCATGCCAATTGTTTTTTTGGTTTCATGACAAAATACAACAGGGTACCCACAGTAAGTGATGCAATAATAGCAAGGGCAGAAGCAATGCCCGGGTTACGGGTGCCTGCTTCCATATAAGGTGTAAGTCTTAAATAGTAAACGCCAAAATGTGTGAGCAAAGCGGTAATGCTGGCTGCAGCAGGAACCAGTGCTGGTACTTCTTTCAAGAAAATACCAAACAGCACAGGTACAAATGCGGCCGAGAAATAAGCATAGACGCCATTCTGCGCAAAGATGCCTACGCTGAGATCTGGATGTTGAATCTGGCGATAAGAAAGCCAGGTACTCACTACTGCAAGCAAGACAATGATTAATCTGTTTAGTAGCAATTCACTGATCAATCCTTTGCTACCATCTTCAGAGCGGATGATGGTATTGCCCGTGAGTGGTTTTAAAATATCTGATGTTACCGTAGTACTGATGGATTGAATCAAGCCTTCGAGTGTTGACATGCCGGCAGAGATCATACCCAATACTAGGATGATGGCAATGTACACCGGGAAGCGACCAACCACAAATGCACTCATGATGCCATCAAGCGGAATTTTATTACCGTTCACCGTTAAATCAGGTAAGAACAAACGTGCGTACAAACCTGCGAATACGACAAAGAAGAACAAAGCCTGTACGGTTATCGCAACAGTGAGGAATTTGTTCAGGTCTTTATCGTTCTTGAGTAAAAGTGATTTGGTGAGGATATGTGGCTGACAAATAATGGCCACGCCTACAATGATCTGGCAGGCGATTACTTCAAATGCGTCGCGGAATAGCGGACTGGCAGCATTGAATGGTTGTGTCAGTGCAGGATCAACGGCTTTAAGTTGTGCAAAGAATCCGTTGAGACCGCTTTCGAAATAACTGTAACCTGAAGTGATAAAAATGATGGCAACAATAATTTTCAAAATAGCTTGAATCGTATTAGTGTACACCATGCTATTGGCGCCGCCAAACATCATATAGGTAAATGTGAAAGCAACAACGCCAATTAGTGTAGGAAATACTTCGAGGTTGAGCGATTTAGAAATGATTTGGGTAAGACCAACGCAGATCAACACGATAAAGGCAATCATTAGAAATGTGAGAAAGCCGAAATAAAGTGCGAAACCTTTACTGCCGTATCGATTGCCCATCCATTGTGCAATGGTTCTAGCATTTACTACCTGTCCGAACTTGCGGAAACGTCTGGAAAGAATGGCAAGCGATACCAAAGAACCTAAGGGTAAAAAGATACCCATTGAGAGAAATCCACTCAAGCCATAATAAGCAACAAAGCCAGGGTTGATGATGAATGTTGCAGCGCTGCTCATGGAAGCTGCGAGCGATAATCCAACGAGTCCGGGTGAGAAATGCATGCTACCCAAAGCGTAGTCGGCCATATTCTTGGTACGTAGTGCGCCTCTAATCACAAAGAAGAGGACGACGGCCACATAGCAGAACAATGTGCACCAAACGGCGGTAACCATAGCAGGGGAGGCAAGCTGCTTCATAGGCAATCAATCGGCGATGAAAGTAACCTGACACATGTTAGTATTGGTATCGGCACTTGCCAAAGTGCCCAAAAAACAGGTGAACGGAAAGCCGGATGTGGCGAATCAGAGAAAGGAAATGCGTTTCATCAGCTTATCTCGGTAGGTTTTGCCTACTGGAATCCTTGCCGAACCAATAAGGATATCGTCTTCCTCAATAGCATCAACCTTGTCCATATTTACCAGGTAAGAGCGGTGTACACGCATGAAACTGGTATCCGGGAATTTTTCTTCCACGGTCTTGAGGCTGGTGTTGAGCAAGTATTTGCCTGTTGCGGTGCAGATCAAGGCATAGATATCAGATGCTTCTACCCAGAGAATGTCTTTGAGCCAGACCTTCTCCATACGGTTGCGGGTTTTCACGAAAATACTATCACCAATACCCAGTGCTTCTTTTAAAGGCGGGGTGGGCTGTATGTCTTTCTTCTGGGCTGCATTGTGTAATGTAAGCTCGATGGTGGCGTATAAAGTATCCGCTGTAACCGGCTTTACGAGATAAGCATAAGGTTCGGTGAGTTTGGCTTTTTCGATGGTGGCTGCATCAGCCAATGCTGTCAGGAATATAAAGGGGGCTAATTGCTTTTCACGTAATTGTTTGCCCAGTTCAATTCCATTCATTTCACCGGCCAGACCAATATCTAAGAGCACGAGATCGGGCTTTTGCTGGTGAATGAGTTGCAAAGCTTCTTCTCCATTGTCGCATTGCCCCAATACTTCAAAGCCCAAATCATTGAGTGAAAGGGTAATTTCTTTGGCAATGATCCAATCATCTTCTACCAGCAGTATCTTTATTCCGGCCATAATGAAATCAGTCGGCTAAATTAATCATTATTCCTGCTTGAAACTTTGCCTCACCATAATCGGTTGCTTCTGCCTGATCGGCTTCGCCCAAGCGGATAGTACTAAATACGTTTATACCGGTGTTCCTTTACAGATTACAGAAGCTACGCAGCACTGGTCTGTGTTTGAACCCGGCTCTGGTATGCAACAAGTGTATCAGGGCAAGGGCTTGGTACCTATGCAGTACCGCCTGAAATCAAATCAGTTTCGCTCGCAATTTGTCCTGGAAAATAGGAGTGGGTTCGACAGGGCTTTGGTATTGCAGTTCCCAAAGTCTGGCTATATACATGTTACGGTGAACGGTGGGGCAATAAAAAAGACAGGTGCTTTATTGTCTTTACAGCAAAGAGATTTGCCCGTAAATGTGATGGCCGTACAATTAGCCATTCCCAAAGACAGTAGTCTAAGTGTGCAGGTAAGATTCATGCCTACTTATGGCATGTATGTACCTGCGAAATTTGATGTGAGAGTTGAAGACATGGTCCTGTTCGAAAAGAATGATACCAGTCGCTTATTCTGGCAAGGTATTTTTCTCGGCATTTTTCTGGTGATGGCCCTCTACAACCTCTTTATTTATTTTGGTGTGCGCGATATCAGTTATCTCTATTTCGTTTTGAGTATTGTAGGCTTAGGCTTATACATCGCGTTCTATTATGGATTTGGTATGGAGTATCTCTGGCCCAATGCACCAAGGTGGGATAGTTTCTGTTATACGATTATTGTACCGTTTACGAATATGAGTCGCCTCTTGTTTACACGCTCATACCTGAACACACCAGTGCTCACGCCTTCTATCAACTGGCTCTTGAAACTATTGCTACTTGCATCGGGTGTATTGCTGGTGATTAGTTTTACGGGTTATGTGATGGATATCGATATACTTGGCCAGTTGGTTGACTTTATAGGCATCCTGGGTATTCTTGTTTATATATTAATGTTGAGTGCCGGTTTGGTGGCGTATTATCAGGATCATTATGCGCCGGCGCGATATTTTATTTTAGCCAATATCTTATTGGTTATTGGTGCGATTCTTTTCATTCTGCGTGAGTTGAATTTACTGCCTGATACATTCATTACACGATATCTGGTACAGATTGGTTTTCTGGTTCAGGTGATTGTATTTGCGCTTGGTCTTACACAGCGTTACAATCAATTGAAGTTGGAAGCCGCACAGCAGCGCATTGCCAGTGAGCTGGAGAAAAAGGAGATGATTGAAAAGCAAAAAGAATTGTTGCAGGTGCAAGTAGATCAGCAGACGAAAGATTTGAAAGCACAGAACTTGCAGCTGGAAGCATTTATTCAACAGTTGGAAGAATCGCGCAGCCAGTTAACAGAATTGAATCAGGTAAAGGATAAGCTATTCTCCATCATCTCGCACGACTTGCGCAATCCGCTTGCGACCATGCAATCATTTTTGAAATTGATTACAGAGCGGCATGATCAATTGAGTGAGACGGATAAGGAAAAGCTCATTGCAGAAGCGCAACAATCACTGGATTACTTAAATCAGCTATTGTATAATTTATTGCAGTGGAGTAAGAGTCAGATGCAGTTGTTGGAATTCAGGCCCGACTATCAATCCGTACATGATGCATTGGAAAGAAACAGGCGCTTATTATTCCTGCAGGCGCAGATGAAGCAGATGCAAGTGGTAACGGAATCCTCAGATGCATTAACGGTATTTGCTGATAAGGATATGCTGGATTTCATGCTGCGTAATTTATTAAGCAATGCCATTAAGTTCAGCAATAAACAATCGGTGGTACAAATTCGAGCATGGAAGGAAGCAGATGCTACCATGATTGAAGTACTGGATACCGGCATTGGTATGAGCGATCAAACGCGTGAACAAATTCTGAATGCCAATATTACCAGCTCAAGGAGGGGAACGGGCAAGGAGCGTGGTACCGGTTTAGGATTATTAATCACCAAGGAATTCATCACCCGCCATGGCGGACAAATGCATATAAAAACCGCACCGGGGGAAGGTGCGGCTTTTCGTTTGGTTTTTCCGGATCCACAATTTACTTAGAGAAAAATCTTGAAGCGATCGTAGCACGCTTTGGTCAGCAGCTCTCTATCGTCAGGATGCGAAATATTGATCAATGCTTTCGCACGCTGGCGCAGGTTCTTCCCATAGAGATAAGCTACACCATATTCTGTAACTACATAGTGTACGTGTCCGCGTGTGGTTACCACACCGGCAAAATCTTTCAGGTGAGGTACAATACGTGGTACACCTTTATTGGTTCTGCTGGTTAAGGCAATGATGGGTTTACCACCTTCGCTCAATGCAGCACCACGCATGAAGTCCATCTGTCCGCCAATACCACTGAACTGCATTGCACCAATACTATCTGCACAAACCTGTCCGGTTAAATCCACTTCAATAGCACTATTGATGGCCACTACTTTGGGGTTGCGGCGGATTACATGTGGATCGTTTACATAATCGATATCGAGAAATGCAATGGCAGGGTTATCATGCACATAGTCGTACAGTGCTTTTGTACCAACTGCAAAACCTGTAACGCCTTTGTTGGGGTGGATTCTTTTCTTTCTATTATTGATCACACCACTTTCAAATAAACTGATCACACCATCACTCAGCATCTCTGTGTGTACGCCCAAATCTTTGTGGTTGGTGAGTGCTTTCAATACTGCGTCAGGAATGGTGCCAATACCCATTTGCAGGGTGCTGCCATCTTCAATCATTCCGGCGATATACTGTCCAATCTTCAATTCATCTTCACCTGTTTTTTCACCATAATCCACTTCTGGCAATGCTTCTTCATGATATACCATATGGGTAAAGCGGGAAACATGGATTTGTCCATCGCCGTGTGTTCTGGGTATATTCGGGTTTACCTGTGCAATCACTTTCTTCGCCATATTCACCGCAGAGCGGGCAATATCAACAGAGATACCCAAAGAACAATAGCCATGACTGTCAGGCGGACTCACCTGTACCAATGCCACATCAATTGGTAGTATCTTTTTATTAAACAGGTCTGGAATATCACTCAGGAATACCGGAATAAAATCTGCACGGCCACTATTCACTGCTTCACGGATAGGTGCTGACACAAACATGCAATTGATATGGAAACTATCCTGATACTGTGGCTTCTGCACTTCAATATCGCCTAGTACGGTAATGAATACCAACTCAACATCTCTGAGTCTGGGTGCTTGCTCGGCCAGTTTGCGCATTAAATAAAGTGGGGTACAGGCACTGCCATGTACAAATAAGCGCTGTCCGCTCTGGACAACGCTTAATGCGTCTTCTGCTGTTGAATATTGTATTGCTGAATTCATCTGCTTGCTTTTCAGCAAAATAGCAGCATATCTGAATATTAAAAAATGACTTTTGTAAGTTTTACATGATTTTTTTCTGTCATATTAATGTCAGGCAGTCACCAGAGCTTTTTCGGCGGGGAATAACTCCTCCATGGAGATGCTGATGGTGTCAGAGAGTTGATCTTCGAGCAAATTGGCAAAGGTTTCGAAGTATAGAATCACATCTTCGCGCACATTGCGGCTGAGCCAGCGGAATCCACCGGGCAATTGCTCCAGCACTTTTCTGTCTTCTAAGTATTCAATATTGTGGATGTCTGAAGTTGTTAAGCCAATTTCCTGCAGCTTTTTGATCAGTAAATCAACAGGAGCATCTGTAACGCCACAATAATCTTGTGCCAGCTCTGTCCATTCACCAATACCGGAATGTGCGTAAGACAGGATTTCTTCTTTAGTGAGATCTGTTACAACTTGTAAAAGATTACCGCAATTGCAGGCGCCATGGTTGCCCCAGGCATAAGGTGCACCGTTGCGTAATTTCTGTGCAGTGGTACGCAGTGCTTGTATCAATTCAATAGATGGACGTGCCATACGTGCGCTTTTTTTGAAAATAACACATTCTATATTATTTGGTTGGCCTTAAGTGAATAGAATTCTGCGCTGTTGTACAAACACGCATTTACAAGGCAGAAAACCTGAACAGATTATTGCTGAGGAAGGTCGCTTACAAAATCTATCCGCAGTCTTTTAGCTGCCCTGGCTTGTTCTAGTGAATACTGAATCATTTTGGTGCCACCTGTTGGGCAGCAATTGGCATCTCCGTTCTGATACTTTGGAAAGTAGTGCACAAGAAAGCGTCCCTTTGCAGTTTCGTATCTATCGTGCCCCATGTATTGTTTGCCCAACACAGCATCCTGATCAATACTTGGAACCATTACTTTTTCCAATTGCTTGTTCTTGTTTACTGAATAAGCCAATATAGATCCATAGCTGCCGCTGCCGGGCGATTGAAGAAATAGTAGGATTTCAGGTAATTGATCCCCATCCATATCAAGCACCGTTGCATCAGTGATGCTGCCTTCAATGGGCAGTTCGATTGTGGTGGGTTTGTTCAGACCGATGATTTCCATTTTGAGGTCTTGCATAGAACCTTCGCCGCTTGTTTCTACAAAGAAATGTGTATCCTGAAAATGCAGGGCCTTGATAAAGCGTCTTGGGTCAAGTGTTTTGGTATCCAGATTTTCTTTTAAGCGCTGATAAGTTCCGGCTATGGAAGCACCTCCGGAACAGAAATATTGCAATTGTTCAGGCAGACCCTTTGCAGCAGCAATGGTGAGTGTGCTATCTGTAAAAGTGAAACTGATTTCAAGGCTATCAACTGTTGCGATTAGGTGATTCGCATCAATCGCAATTGCTTTTGCATCAAAAGTGCAGGTAGGTTTCTTGCGATCAGCTCTTGAGCGGATTGAAATCTGGTAAAGCGTGTCCTTTACCTGATCTACCATCACAGCGTACCAGTCGGCGCCTTTTTGACGATCAGCATATCCATCCTGTACAAAATCACCCACGAAGCGTTCTGAACTGATTGCAGGTTGCTGGGTATTTGCACTGTCCTTTTGTGAGTTTTGCTCCTTATCTGATGTTGATTGACAGGCAGCGAAAACTACTGTCATAAGCATCAATGCGTAAAACTGTTTCATGAGGTATTGTATATTTTGAATCTTCAAGCTAAGGAAAAACAGGGTAATGGCACAGTTAGCAGCATAACGCCCAAAATTGATGCTTCTTGCCTGTTTTGTTCTACTCTGCGTAAGTATGTTTTGGTATTTTGGGGCCGATTTTGTGCCAAAATACTGTAAATCAATAACAAAAGCATAAACAAAGGCGCAGCTAAAAACTCGTCTTAGCCGGAAGAAAAATGTCTAACTTTACTATATGTATTTTATTATAAAAGAATCCAATGACTAAGAAAATACACTTAGCCCTTTTATCATACTTCTTACTGTTGAGTACAGTATCGCATGCACAGTCTTTGCAACGCACGGCTGTGGCATCGAATTCATTTAACAGTACTACACTCAGATATACGATTGGTCAGTCTGTTAGTGCCGGAGTTTTTTCAGAAATCGGCTATACAGCCTTGGGTTTTCATCAGCCAACACCTTTTTTCCTTTCTCTATCTGTAACACCTAACACAACTATTTGTCGGGGAACAAATATTACTTTGACTGCAGTAGCTGCTGGTGCAACAGGTATTAGTTGGTCAACTGGTGCTACTACCGCAGCAATAACTGTAAAGCCAGATACTACCACAAAGTATTATGTTACAGCAACAGATGGTACTAATACCATGCGTGATAGTGTAACGGTTACAGTTATTCGTACTATAGCTTTGTTTACTGTGAATAACAATGCCCAGTGTGTAAGGGATAATCGCTTTGTGTTTACGAATCAGAGTAGTGCCAGTACAGGCAGCTTAACTTATGATTGGAACTTTGGTGATAGTGTTTCTTCTTCAGCATTTAGTCCGGCAACCAGTTATGTACGTGCAGGTACTTATCCGGTGCGTTTAATTGCAATCAACAATACCTTAGGTTGTAGAGATACGATGACACAAAGTATGACGGTGTATCCACCTCCCACACCAGCTACAATTAGTTTTGCCGGTGATACAGTATGTACATCTACAAGTTTACTCCTTCGCGCAGGTACTGGTTATCGTGGCTATCAATGGTACTTGAATGGCGGCTTGCTAATTGGTTCAAATGATAGTACATTGAATGCAACCAGAAGCGGCGACTATACAGTGGTGATTACTTCTCCTGAAGGTTGCAGAAGCGATGAAAGCGCTATAGCAACTGTTACGCTGAATAAATTACCGGCTGCACCAGTTGCGAGTAGTGCATTCTATTGCGTTGGTGGTACACCTGCGCCAATGACTGCTACTGCTTTAACCGGACATACTTTATTGTGGTATACAACGGCAACAGGTGGTACAGGCTCAAGTACTGCACCAACACCTAGAACAGATTCTATTTTTGTGCAGGATTTTTATGTGAGTCAGACAAGCCCACTTGGTTGCGAAAGCCCAAGAACAAGGGTATCTGCCTTGGTATTTGGTGCCCCGGTTAGACCGTCAATCACCTGGAATGGCGCTGAATTAGCTGTAAGCCAGGGTTATTCCAGCTATCAGTGGATATTGAGTAATGCTGCTATTGCTGGTGCGAATCAATACTTCTATCGTCCTTTGGCTGCAGGAAATTATCGGGTACGTGTTACCAATGCAGGAGGTTGTGCCGATACAAGTTTGGTGTATAATCTGCTGGTAACAGGCTTGCAAACCATTTCTCCAGAATTAGGTACTGTACAGATATTCCCGAACCCGGCAAGCGATCAAATTATGCTGGAATTTAGTAAAACACCAATTACTGATATGCGCGTGCGTCTGTTAAGCAGTGATGGCAGACCTGTGAAATCTCTGGTGACCAGACAAAAGCAGCAATGGATTCCTGTTGCAAGCTTACCTGCTGGTATGTATTATGTAGAAGTAGGTTCTGGAAAGAACAAGGCTTTATTGAAAATTCTTAAATTCTAATTCATGCGAAGCATGCAAAAATATTTTTGGGTTATACTGACCATGTTTGCAATTGCAGCTTGTAACAAGCCGGATAATGGACCTGCTGAAGACAAGATTGCATTTACGATTGATGCAACCAATGGTGCTTTTAGTGCTGCTGCCAATTATCCTTTCAGGGTGCAGTTAAAAAGCAAGATGCCTGCAGATGGTATCAAGATTGAGATACTGGCCAACCAGGAAGCGAGTGGGTCAGCAGTAACACCACAAACGCCTGCATTTACTACCAAGGATACTTTGATAACAACATCGGTAAGTAATTTGCCCAGACAGTTATGGGTGGTTACCAAAGTGCGGGTGAGTTCTGTTACTACATCCACCAATAAAGACTCTGCTACTTTTAGGGTAATTTTCAAATAAACGCATAACAAAAGACCGCCGAGAGGCGGTTTTCTTTTAGTAGTCAACTTGTATAAGCTACTAGTAGTCAGCCATGAAAGTGGTTTGTTTGTTTGTGTTAAGTATGCATAACCAAAGCTTTCCATGCATTCTGACTTTATTCAATTACCTTTGCAGTTCTTATAGTAGTCCACTACTTTATTTGTTTAGTTGTTTCGTGCATTCTTCCCAAATACTTTGTGTTGCTAACGTAAGGCAGATAATGTGCTATGTTTTCGGATAGCAGCCTTGTCACATTTTTTACTTTAAACTTTTCGAATGTTATTTCAACAACTGGCTTTAATTGAGCCAATTCTACGTGCCTTGGAAAAAGAGGGGTACACCAATCCAACATCCATTCAACAGCAAGCTATTCCTGAAATCTTAGCAGGTAAGGATTTGCTGGGTTGTGCACAAACAGGCACAGGTAAGACTGCAGCTTTTGTGATTCCTATTTTGCAACAGTTACACGCTGCGAAGCAGCAAAAAGCCAATATGCAAATGCCCAAGGCATTGATTCTTACGCCAACGCGTGAGCTGGCTATTCAGATAGGAGAGAGTATTGCCGCTTATGGTAAATATCTTTCACTCAAACATGTGGTTGTATTTGGTGGTGTTTCGCAGCATGCACAAGTACAGCAAATTCAGCGCGGCGCTGAGATAGTCGTTGCAACGCCCGGTCGTTTGATCGATTTGATACAACAAGGCTTGGTTAGTATAGCTCATATTAATCACTTTGTATTGGATGAAGCAGACCGTATGTTGGATATGGGTTTTATTCATGATATCAAGCGGGTGATTACTTATTTACCCGAGCAACGTCAGACCTTATTCTTTTCGGCTACTATGCCGCCGGAAATTCAGCATTTGACACAGAAATTATTGACTAATCCAATAAAAGTAACAGTAGCACCCGTGTCTTCCACGGTTGATCGTATTGATCAATCTGTTTATCATATTGCCAAGCACCAAAAGCTTCCTTTGCTGATTCAGCTGCTGGATAATACGCAAATCAATTCTCTGCTTGTGTTCACACAAATGAAGCATGCGGCCAATAAGCTAGCTAAAAAGCTCAGTGAAGCCGGTATTGCTGCAGATGCTATCCATGGAAATAAATCCCAGAATGCTAGGCAATTGGCGCTGAGCAATTTTAAAAAGGGGAGGATTCGTGTACTGGTTGCAACAGATATCGCAGCCCGCGGTATTGATATTGATGAACTGGGCCATGTGCTCAATTTTGATTTACCGGCTGTACCGGAAACCTATGTACACCGTATTGGCAGAACAGGCCGTGCCGGCTTTAGCGGTAGTGCCATTAGTTTTTGTGACCCCGAAGAGAAAAACTTTTTAACTTCAATTGAGAAACTGATTCAAAAGCGGATACCTACAAGCGCACATGGCTTTCAGGGTAACGCGCAGATGCGTCAGCAAACGAACACCGTGTCTTCTTTTACCAACGTGAAAAAATTCATGCCTGTTCAATCTAATAAGCAAAAAACACAACTACATGGCAGAATTCTGGAGCAAGCGTGATCGGGAAAAAAAGAAGCAACAAGCTAAAAAAGAAAAAGAAGAAAGAAAGCGTGAGCGTAAAGAAAATGCCAGGGATGGTAATGTCCTGGATGATATGATTGCTTATGTGGATGAAAACGGCAATTTGAGTTCTGTACCACCTGATATGACTAAGCGACAGGAGATCAATCTTGAAGATATTCAGATAGGCGTACCCAAGCTGGAAGACCGAAATCCGGAAGATATGTTTGAAGAAGGTGTGATCACTTTTTTCAATGATGAAAAAGGATTCGGTTTCATTCGTCATTCTACGACCAAGCAAAGCATTTTTGTGCACAGCAAACAATTGTCTGAGCCGGTTAAAATGAATGATAAGGTTCGCTTTACGATTGTAAAAGGCGTAAAAGGACCAGAAGCTGCAGAAGTAAGTATCGTGAAATAATTGCGTTTCGTACCATAGGTACTATAATAGAAGTATCAGTCTATTGCATCCAGGAAATTGAACAGATGCATGCCGGCTGGTACTTCTAGTTTTTTGCGCAATCTGTAGCGGCTGATTTCTACACCCCTTGGTGTAATATTCATCAGCTGTGCAATTTCTTTTGTTGTCAAATTCATTTTTAAATAAGCACACAATTTTTGCTCGTTTGGTGTCAGTTTTGGATGTCTGGTTTTGAGTTTTGACAAGAAATCGTGGTGTACCACATCAAAGTGTTGTGAGAACTGCTGCCATTGTTCTTCAATCTTATTCTCCTCGTTCAGGGTTTTTAAAATCTTTTTCAGATCTGCTGCATTATTCATGGATGTGGCATCCTGCTTCAGCTTACTCATCTGCTCTTTAATCTTATGCAGCACATCACTTTTCTGCACCAAGTGTAAAGCAGCAGATGCGAGTTCAGTATTTTTTACCTGTAGTTCCGCTTCCAGTTTGGCATTTCTTAATGCAATCAATTCCTTCTCTGCTTTATCCATTTCCAGCTGGTGCATATACTGCAATTGTCGCTGTTCTTCTTCATGCCTTTTTTGCTGTGCTTTGAATTTTCGATACAGGTATCTGTAGAGTTGATACACAAATAAGCCAATGGCAAAAGCATACAGCAACATGGCCATTGGTGTTAGATACCAAGGCGGTAAAACAGTGAAGCGGTATGATTTAACCGGTGATTCATTGCCGAGGTTATTGCGTGCTTTCACCCGAAATGTATAGTTACCGGGTGGAAGATTGGTATACTCTTTGGCTGTTTTTTGATCAAAGGCCGACCAGGCTTTGTCGAAGCCTTCCAGTAAATAACTATATTCCACATTCGCCAATTGTCCGTATACCGGCGAAGAGAATTCGAAGCGAAGCGCATTGAACTGTGCTTGTAACTCTTGTTTAGTTTCCTGATCAATACTTCCTGCAGCTACAGTTGCACGATAGCCTCCGTAAAGGATGGTGTCTCCTTTTGTGATGCCAACCATAGCATGTATGCCAACAGATAAAGGTTGCTGTAATGCTTTGTACCGGTGATAGTCAATATGGTAAAATCCTTTTTCACCACCAATCAATACATTGTGTTGATCAATGGGGTTGATGTGCTCAAACCCCGCAACAAACTTGTTATTGAGTTCAGGTAAGTAAATTAATTGGGGTTTGCTTGCTGTTAAATCCAATACCCCGATTTTTTTCTCAAATACAAACCAGACATTACCACTGATATCTTCCTTTAAATAGCGAATGGGAACGCGTGGTAAAACTTGATTGTAGAATGCAGCTGGTTCAAATCTGTCTGTTTTGGGCTGATAGGCCAGCACACCGGCATCTGTAGTGAGTAAAAGCTGGTTTTTGATGTAGAACAGGTAATTATTGTTTACAGACGCAACGCCTTGCTTGACGCCGTACTGTGTATAGCCAGTGCTGCCATCGGCTTTTTTGCTAACAGCAAAGACACCTTTGTAAGGATGGGAGAACCATACTTTCCCAAAAGCGGGCACAACAAATCTTGCTGATTCAATGATGGCTTCGCCAGAATCTTTGATGAAATTGCCATTACTGTTTTTAAAGAAAGCAATCCCTTTGTAAGAGCCGGCTGTCATCAGATTGGTGTTACCGGGCAAAGACTGAAAGTTCCAATAGCCTGTTGATTGATCTAAAGGGTATAAGCTATTGTTTCTGACGCTGAAAGCGCCATCATTATGCCCCATGAACAATTGTCCGTTAACCAAAGAGAGATTCCATGCATCTCCTGCTGAATTGGCAATCGCAAATGCTTCCGCTTTGGAACTGCTTAGTGAATTCATGTTGGTAATTGGTACTCGGAACAAACCATTGGACGTGCCCAGATACAATTGACCATTACACAATTGAGAACTGTATCCTGCAGCTTCTTTCAATAAGCCAGTACCCAATAAAGTAATGGCATTGTTGTACGGAATGAAATCAATGCCACTATGCGAACCCAGCCAAAGGTTTTGTCTGTTATCGAGGAAAACCGTTAGGATGCTGTTGTCTTGTAAACCCTCTTTGCGGCTGAAATGTTGAACCAGTTTCCCAGACTCATCTATAATATAACAGCCGTTCAGGCTAGTGCCAATGGCAATCTGCTGTTCATTTACCCTTATGACACTGGAGATATTTTGTTGTGCAATGGCATTTAAAGCCGGATGCTGCCAAAGGCTGAGTTTGTTTTGCCCATAGCGGTAAACACCATGTTTAAAGCTGGTAAGTAATGCGCTGTCTTTGCTTAATTCAATATATGCGGTAATGGTAAAATCGGATGGGAGTGTGAGGCCAGCTGCTGCCTGCCAGGGTTGCCATTGGCCGGCATTGAAGTGCAGAAAACCTCTTTTTTTGCTTTGGGCTACGAGTTGTCCTTGGATGATACCCAGAAATCGCCAGTTTTCATCCGGGTAAATGCGCACGGTTGTACCGCTGATATGGTATATGGCATTGGTTGTCTGGAAGAAAAGATCATTGCCAACAAAGAAAAGTTCCCACACATCGGCAAAGGATCTGCTACCAGCAGGAAGCAGGGGCTTCAAGGAATGAAACTGCAGAACACCATCTGTTCCAGGTTTGAAATAGCCTACTTCATCTTGGCCACCAACATAAAGTTGTCCATCCGGCCCAAACTGCATACTTCTTACAAGGCTGCGGTTGGGCAGGGGGTAGAGTTTCCATTTGGCACCATCAAACCGTAATACACCTTCATCATTAGCGAAATAGAGTAGGCCGGCAGCATCCTGTACTACACGCCTGGTTTGAGCACCACCCTTATATTGTTGCTTGGTATAATTGCTGATTTCCGGCAAGCCCAAGGTTAATTGGGCCCGGCATAAGCCTAGTGAAAGGGAACATAAGAATATGGCAATCAATCTTCTCATATCGCTGATGCGGCCATCCGAAAGTACAGAAAAAATTAAGATGTAGTAATGATGTGGTGGTTTTGAGGGTTTTATCTCTTTTGCTGATGTATGATGTAGTCTTGATGTAGTGCTTTTCTTGGTGCCCCTTTTTTATTCGGGTAGTTTTGGAAACGCTTAGGCAAGCTATGCTTAGGTGCTATAACAAAAATTTGCTCGTATGAAAATGAAACGACTGCTTATGCTGCTGGTGATACTGACCGGCCTGCTGCCAGCCGCTTACTCCCAGGCTTTTAAAGTTTCGGGAAAAGTGGTTTCAGCTCAAAACAATCAACCCCTTGTAGGTGCTTCTGTTGTGGTGAAGGGAAGTAATGGTGGCACTACTACCAATGAGATGGGGCTTTTTTCCTTAACTGTTCCGGCCGCTCCTTCCACTATTGTAGTGTCCTTCGCCGGAATGGAGTCTGTTGAGCGAACGGTAAATGGTGCTACAACATTAAACATTGTGCTGCAGGAAGTATCCAGCCAGCTAAACGATGTAGTTGTAGTGGGTTATGGTACCCAGAAAATCACCAAGGTATCCGGTGCGATTTCCACAGTTAAATCCGGTGATATCGAAAAACTGGTTCCCGCCCGAGCCGAGGAAGCTATCCAAGGCCGTGCTGCTGGTGTAAACGTGATCCAGGGTGGTTCACCCGGTTCCAGACCAACGGTCCTGATCCGCGGTATTCCCTCATTTACAGGTACTGATCCTGTAATCATTATTGATGGTGTGCCTCAGACACTGACTGATTTTAACTCTATCAATGCCGGCGATATAGAATCTATCAACGTATTAAAAGATGCAGCTACCTCAGCCATTTATGGTGTAAAAGGTGGAAATGGTGTGATTGTGGTAACCACTAAGTCTGGTCGCCGCAATGGACGAACAGAAGTAACTGTAAACAGCAACTACGGTATACAGGAAGTGATGCGTACGATCGGTGTGTTGAATGCCACAGAATATGGTGCAATGATTAATGAGGGAAGTGTTTTGTCCGGTGGTCCGGTGATCTTCCCTGATCTTACCAAGCTGGGTGTGGGTACCAATTGGCAAAATGAAGTATTTAAGTCTGCTTCATTCCAGTCGCACAACGTATCCGTACGCGCAGGTAGTGAGAAATCTTCTTATTTCCTTTCTGCTGGTATGATGCGTCAGGGTGGAATTGTTGGTGGTGATGATAAGTCGATGTTCAGCAGAGGCAACTTTACAGCCAACATGGATTTCTATCTTTCTAATAAAGTGAAGTTCATTGTGAACGCTACTGGCGTGATTCTGGAAGGTAGAGGTGTACAGGAAAACTCATTCAATAGTGTGATTGGTTCTGCCATCAACTATGATCCTACTGTGCCTGTTTATAATGATAACGCCAATACGATTGGCCAATATGGTTTCAGTACCCGCATTCTTTCTGAAATATTCAACCCACTTACAAAGCTGGAGAATACATATAACAAGAATACAGGTAATAAACTCTACGGTAAGTTTGAATTGCAGTATGATGTATTGCGTAACCTGAAATTGACTTCTCGTTTCGGTTATACCAAATATGATGGCAATGCCCGTACGTTTACTCCTTTGGTATTCTGGGGACTCAATAACGTAGACAACTCTTTGAATGCAGATGGTTCTACAGTAACTGGTCGCTTCAACAGCGTTGCCCATGAAAAGACATCAAACTTCAATTATACTTGGGAAACCTATGGTAACTACGATTTCAAAGTAGGTAGCCATAATTTTGAGACTGTACTCGGTTTTTCATTAGCACGCACAGCAGGTAATGCAGCAGGTGCTACACGTCAGGATGTTCCTTTCAACTCATGGGAATTTGCTGATTTTACTGCGGCAACCGGTAATAACACTGCTACCAACCCTAACGCTTTAGGAGGTTATTATTATCAATATTTCCGTCGCAATGTTTCAGGTTTTGCAAGAGTGAACTGGGATTATGAAGGCCGTTACCTGGCTTCATTCACCACACGTCGTGATGGTTCATTCGCTTTTGGTCCGCAAAACAAATACGCGAACTTTTATTCTGGTTCAGTTGGTTGGGTAGTGAGTCGTGAGAAATTCTTCAATTCCAAATTCATCAACCAATTGAAGATTCGTGGTTCATTCGGATCTACTGGTAACGAAAATGTAAACCCTCAGTTTGTAGGTATTATTACTGGTGGACCAAGTTATGGCCCTACAGGTAATAGTAATGGATACTCTTTTAATAACGTTTTCTTCCCGGGTTCTACAGTAGGCTCTGCTGCAAACGATGCATTGCGTTGGGAAAAGCAGGTGCAGGCAAATATTGGCTTCGATCTGACTGTTGCCAAAAACAAAGTAAACCTGTCATTTGACTATTTCAGTAAAACAGTTGATGGTTTATTGTTTACACCATCTGCTTCATTATACCTCGGTACTGTGCCCATTCCTACAGCCAATATCGGTGCAACACGCAGCAGTGGTATCGACATCACTTTAACGTACAATGAAACTGTAGCCAAGGATTTCCGCATCGGTAACATCTTCACATTTACACATTCTAAAAATGAAGTAACTGCAACTAACGATGATGGAACTGCGCGTATCCTAGGTGGTTACTATTTCAATGGTCAATCTCAGAGTGTTACTGTATTCGAAAAAGGATTTGCGCCTGGTTATTTCTACGGTTACAAAACACAGGGTTTGTTCCAGAGTAATGCAGAGATTGCTAAAGCCCCTGTTCAGCAGGGTGCACAGCCAGGTGATATCCGTTTTGCAGATATCAATGGCGACGGTGTGATTACTGCAGCTGATCAGACCCAAATTGGTAATCCTTTCCCTGATTTTACAGGTGGTTGGACTTTAAACCTTGCATACAAGCAGTTCGACTTCACGGCATTTACGTATTTCTCTGTAGGTAATGATATCTACCGTGCTTATGAGCGTAATGCCAACTTTACGAATAAGGACCGTAGTGTATTGGCTCGTTGGACAGGTCCGGGTTCTACCAATGACGCACGTAATCCTCGTTATTCATTCACTGATGCCAACAGCAATATCCGCGTCAGCGATCGATATGTAGAAGATGGTTCTTTTGCCAAGATTAAGAACGTGCAGATTGGTTACACATTCCCTAAAGCTAAACTGGGTAAGGTGTTTAATAGCCTTCGTGTATATCTGCAGGCGAAAAACCTCTACACATTCACTCGTTATAGTGGTTTCGATCCTGAAATTCCTGGTGGTATTCTGGATACAGGAATTGATCGTGGTGCATATCCTCAGCCACGTACTTATGCCTTTGGTGTTGATATCAAATTATAATGACCCAAAATATTTTTCGAATGAAAAAGACTACAATACAATTTGCAAGCATCGTGCTGATACTGCTTTCGCTCAGCGCCTGCAAAAAATGGGTTGATTATAACCCACGTGAAGATTTTCGTGTTACAGAATTAGATTACCTGCGTTCTGAGAGCGATTACCGTACCATGGCAGTTAGCGTATACACGCCCCTGCAGTGGTTAAACCAGCAGGTGCCTGTAGCAGATATTGCTTCTGATAATTCCGTAGCCGGTGGTGAAAACGCATCTGATGTTTTACCATTACAGCAAATAGATGATTACACCCATACAGCCGTTAACTCAACACTTGCTGAGTTGTGGCAGGCTGCTTATGAAGGCATCAACCGTGCTAACTATATGCATCAGTATAAGGATAAGAATCCTGCTGGTACTGCAGTAAGTTTTGCCGGTAAAGATGCCCTGTACGGCGAAGTTTATTTCTTACGTGCTTATTACTATTTCCAGTTGGTACGCATGTTCGGTGATGTGCCTTTGTTTACAGATAAGCGTTTGGGCCTCACAGAATCTAAATCATTGAAGCGTGCGCCAAAAGCAGATGTCTATAAAGCAATTGAAGATGATTTAGCTAGAGCCATTGCTGCCTTACCAGCAGTTCAGGTTGAAAAGGGTCGTATTACTAAGTATGCAGCACAGGCTTTGTTGGGTAAAGTGTATATCTATCAGAATAAGTTTGATGCAGCCGCACCTGTACTTGAGAGCATTATCACAAGCAATGCATTCACGCTGGTGTCTAATTTTGGTTCCATCTTCCTCGCTTCTGGAGAAAACGGTCCTGAAAGTGTATTTGAAATTCAATACTCCAACAATTCTCCATACTACAATTGGGGTGCTGTGAATCGTGGACAGGGTAACTATTCTATTCAGCAAAATGGTGTGCGTGGATTAAGCGGTACAGCTGCGATGCCTTATGCACCAGGCTGGAGTACTAACCTGCCTACGCAGAATCTGGCTGCTGCTTATCAGGCTGGCGATCAGCGTAAAGAAGCTACATTATTTGATGTGGAAGCTTACAAGAATGCCAATCCACAATTGAATGTAACTTATCAGGTTGCACCATTCAAGAATACCGGTTTGTATAACCACAAGTATTTGCCTCGTAAGGGCGAAACATCTGGTCAGGTTGAACTGAACTACCTGAATAATTTCCGCACCATTCGTTATGCTGAAGTATTGTTATTGGCTGCTGAAGCGTTCAATCGCTCATCTACGCCAAATGATGCAAAAGCACGTGGCTATCTGAATCAAGTAAGACAAAGAGCGTTTGGTAATACATCTCAGAACAGCACAGCTTCTGGTACAACACTGCGTCAAGCTATTTGGGATGAAAGACGATTGGAGCTTGCTATGGAAGGAGACCGCTTCTTTGATCTGGTGCGCACTGGACAAGCAGTGGGTAAAATCCCAGGCTTTACTGCTGGTAAGCATGAAGTGTTCCCGATACCACAGCAAGAAATATTGATATCTGGTTTAACACAAAATCCCGGGTACTAATAGAATCAGATGCGCGAATGCATCAAAACAATATTCAAAACGAATTAAGCTCGAATCATGAAAAATATCAGACACCTTTTTACACTGCTGCTGCTGATGAGCATGCTGGCAGGTTGTAAAAAAGAATTATTCGATGATACATCCTTCGCCACGTCGGGTGAAGCGCCTGCTACACTCAATGCTTTGTTTGAGATTACGCAGGACAATACAGGTATGGTTACCATTACACCTAATGGTAATGGCGCAACTTACTATGATGTGTTTTTTGGCGATGCTACCACCACACCAGCACGTGTGGATGCCGGTAAAAACGTAACGCATAAGTACGCTGAAGGCGTTTATAATGTAAAGCTGAAAGGATACGGGGTAAACGGTAAAACAACAGAAGCTACCAAGCAGTTGACGGTTTCTTTCCGTGCACCGGAGAATCTGGACTTTACCATTACTAAAGACCTTGCCAATAACTATAAAGTACAGGTAAGTGCAACAGCTTTGTATGAGACTGCTTTCAAAGTTTATTTCGGAGATGTGCCCAATGAAATACCTGTTACATTCAATGAAGGTGATGTAGTGAATAAAACTTATACAGCTACGGGTACTTATACTGTAAGAGTAGTAGCATTGAGTGGTGGTGCCGCTACAACTGAGTTAACAAAAACTGTAGCGATTGTTGATCCGGTTTTGCTGCCGATTACATTTGAATCAACTTCTACAGTTTTTAATTGGATTGGTTTTGATGGTGGTGTTGTAACAGTGATTGATAACCCTCAGAAAGTAGGCGATAATACAAGTAACAGGGTAGGACGTATGGTGAAAAATGCCGGTCAGCCATGGGGCGGCGCTTTGATTACCCTTGGGGCTCCTATTGATTTTTCTGCCAATAAGATCTTCCGAATGAAAGTGTTTTCTCCAAGAGTAGGTGCGAAAGTGTTGCTGAAAGTGGAGAATCCTGCAAACAATGCGCAAGCTTTTGAAAAGGAAGTAAGCACAACTATAGCAAACGCATGGGAAGACTTGGTTTTTGATTTTTCTGCAATCAATACAGCCAATACATACCAAAATCTGGTATTGATTTTTGAACTGGGTACCATAGGAGATGGTTCACCAAACTTTACTTTCCTATTCGATGATATCCGTTTAACCAATACTTTACCAAGTACGCAGCTTTCATTGCCTGTGACATTTGATAACAGTAACCTGACCTACACATTGCTTGATTTTGGTGGAGCTTCCTCTTCTGTTGTGGTTGATCCTGCCAATGCGTCTAATAAAGTAGCTAGAACAAATAAGACCAATGGTGCTCAAACTTGGGCAGGTACAACCATCGGTTCTGGTTTTGCAACTGCTATTCCGTTTGCTGCAAATGCAACCAGAATGAGTGTACGTGTTTATTCACCCGCTGCAGGTATTACAGTGCGTTTGAAAGTAGAGGACAAGAATAATAACACAAGATCTGTAGAGACAGATAAGGTAACTACGGTGGCAAATGCCTGGGAAACACTGGTGTTCGATTTCGCCAATCATGTAGGCGGTACTCCTGCACTCAATCTTGCTCACAGCTATAATATGGCATCCATATTCTTCGATTTTGGAAATGCAGGTAGCAATAAGGTGTTTTACTGGGATGATGTGAAGTTTGAAGCAGCTGCTGCAACACTCTCATTACCATTAGATTTTGAATCTACCACATTGAATTATGCATTTGTCAATTTTGATGGTGGTAACGCCTCAATCATCAACAATCCTCAGCAGAATGGTATCAATACCAGTGCTAAAGTTGGAAGAATGATCAAGGGTGCTGGTCAGCCATGGGGTGGTTCTGTGTTGTCACTGGATGCGCCTATTGATTTCTCTACGCAGAAAACAATGCGTATGAAAGTGTTTTCTCCTAGAGCAGGTGCTAAAGTGTTGTTGAAAGTGGAGAATCTGACAAATGGTGGTATTTCTTTTGAAAAAGAAGTGACAACCACTGTAGCGAATGGTTGGGAAGACCTGACATTCGATTTCTCTACAATCAATACGGCTAATAGCTATCAGAAAGTAGTGCTCATTTTTGAGTTGGGCACAGTTGGTGATGGCACAGCAAATTTCACCTTCCTTTTTGATGACATTCGTCAACAGTAAACCTACAAACAAGCTATTATGAAAAAAATATTCTCTATGCTCCCGGTATTTGCCATGCTGTTGATGCTGGGTGCTTGTACAAAAGAAAAATATGCTTTTGGTGATATTAAAGCGCCAACAGACCTCGTGTTGAATACAGAAGTGGTAGGCACCAATACCTCTAATCCAAATGGAGATGGCAGCGGCAGTGTAAAGATCACAGCTTCCGGTAAGGGTGCGCTTTCTTACAAGATAGATTATGGTAATGGTATCACAGAAATGGTTCCTGAAGGTGCTATTACTTATAAGTACACAACGCCAGGTACCAACAGCTACACCATTACAATGACTGCTATAGGAACAGGTGGTGCAATGTCTACTTTAAGTAAGCGTGTAACTGTATTCGTGAATTTCCAGATACCAACTGCTATCATGGATGCATTAACAGGTGGTGGTACCAAGGTTTGGATCACCGATAAGGATGCAAACGGCCATTTTGGTGTAGGCCCAACAAGCGATTTTTCGCCCATCTGGTATGCAGCTACACCAAACAGTCGTGAAGCATGTGCTTATGATGATGAAATCAGCTTTGTAAAGAATTCAAATAATACCATTTCCATGACTGTAGACAATAAGGGAACTTCTATGTCTATTGGCGCTTCAACTGCCTTCTACGGTTTCAGTGGTGGTGATGGTTGTTATGCTATCAATACTGGTGGAACTAAGCAATTGGCATTCTCTAATGCCACATCTGCCAGTACACCTGCAGTTAGCACACGCATTCAGTTTACCGTACCAGGAAATGGAATTATTAATTTTGGTACTGGCGGTACTACTTATGAAATTCTCTCTGCTACTGCTACCACGATTCATTTGCGCAATATTGGCTCAGATGGCAACGCATGGTATCAGAAGTTGAAAGTGAAATAACATGAAGTTGAATCAGCAGGCAGCAGGATTTCTGGCTGTCTGCTGGTTTTACATCATGGTAGTACTATTAAATTTTACAAACATGAAGTTTATGTCTTTATCTTTTTTTCTTTCATTCTTCTTTTTGCTTTCCTGTTCTAAGGATAGCAATTCAGGAAGTGGCAATACCGTACCGTCTAATCTGAATCTAACTGCTGTGGTAGCAACAGACAATAGCGGTACAGTTACATTTACGGCAACTGCGAATAATGCTGCCAGCTTTGAATATGACTTCGGAAATGGCGTATTCCAGAATTCAGCGGATGGAAAAGCTACATATAAGTATCCCGCTTCTGGAAATTATACTGTGAAAGTAACTGCCAAAAGCAGTAGCGGTCAAACCCTAACTAAGTCAACTGATATCAGCGTGTCTGTGGCACGTACCCTCGTTTGGTCTGATGAATTCAATACAGGCAGTGCACCTGATCCTGCAAAGTGGATTTACGATATTGGAACAGGTAGCAATGGTTGGGGTAATAATGAATTACAGTATTATACCAACCGTTCTGAAAATGCGAGCGTATCGAATGGAACTTTGAAGATTACCGCCAGAAGAGAGTCTTTCAGTGGTAGTGCTTTTACTTCTGCTCGTTTACTGACCAAGACAAAGTTTACCACTAAATATGGCAGGATTGAAGCAAGTATCAAATTGCCTGCTGGTGTGGGTACATGGCCGGCTTTCTGGATGCTTGGTGCTAATATTGATGCAGTGGGTTGGCCAGCTTGCGGTGAAATTGATATCATGGAGCATAAGGGTAGTGATGAAGGCCGTATTTATGGTACACTGCATTATCCCGGTCGCTCTGGTGGAAACGCCAACGGGTTAACAACAACTGTATCTAATGTGACCACTGAATTCCATTTATATGCAGTAGAGTGGACTGCTTCTACCATCAAGATTTCCGTTGATGGAAGAGAATTTTTCAGTTTCGCCAATAATAATACAGTGCCTTTTAACCATGAATTTTTCATCTTATTGAATCTGGCTATGGGTGGCACTTTCGGCGGACCAGTAGCACCCGCATTTACCAGCGGCACAATGGAAGTGGATTATGTACGTGTATACAATTAAGTACAAACACTTAATTGAGTTCAGGTAAATCTGGCATCGTTTTATTTACATATGCAATCGTTAAGCGGCTCTGCTCTTGTTATTGAACATAAGCACTGCCGCTTTTTTATTGGTTTGATTTGGTTAGCATCATCCGTACAGAGCGCGCTTATATAAACGTTACAAATCGCACATTCATTCCCGCATTCTATCATTCTATCATTCCTTCAATCACTCATTCACTCATTGAGAGGTCATGATTGCCATTCCTGCGGAATGTCTTCCTGAGAGGGTGGCGTACCCAAAGCCTTTGAAAGTAGATGCAGGTTTTGATGTGATAGGCTAATATGTGCATTCGCTCAAACAATTACTTTCTCATTCCATCATTCATTCATTCTATCATTCCATCATTCATTCAATCACTCATTCACTCATTGAGAGTTCAGGATTGCCATTCCTGCGGAATGTCTTCCTAAGAGGTAGGGCGTACCCAAAGCCTTTCCACACCTTCGGTGTGGGGGCGTTTTGTTTGATTCGCTCTAGAAAGCAAGCTTTCATCGCTCACAAAACAAAACGCCCTTCCAACTTCGTTGGAAAGGCGTTTGTGCCCAGAACAGGAATCGAACCTGCACTACCTTGCGATAACCAGATTTTGAGTCTAGCGCGTCTACCAGTTCCGCCATCTGGGCTTGGGGCTGCAATATTACAGCATCAGTCTAAACCCGCCAAAATACGGTTGAGGTATTTTTTCTTGAAATAATAGTCTTTTACTGGCAACAACGTTTCCGCGGCCATAGGCTCCTGATAGCCCGCCACAATGTGTTCAATATGCGCATATAATGATTGTTCTCTTTGCTGTATATCCTGCCTGATGCTGTCAATAGTAGGGGTATCTCCCTCCATTTTGGCATCCATCAGTGATTCATTCAACTCCATCATTTCCATCAGAAAATCATTGGGCAGGGGGTATTTCTCATCCTCCAGTAAAATGCCCTTCTCTATAAGAATGTATTTGATGGTTTCGTCTGGGTCCTGTAGCGTTTTATAGGCTTTGTTGAGTATAGAAGATATTTCCATCACGCTGGCTTGCTCGCTTTCATCAGCATCCGCATAAAAATCGGGGTGATATTGCTTTTGAAGACGGAAATATTGCTTGGTAAGTAAAGCCTTATCTACCCGAAAACTGACAGGTAATTCCAATAACTCGAAATAACGCATAGCCTATATTAATTGACAAATGTACCAAGACTGGCGTTGATAACAAGCTGTTGTCCCCGGAATGACTTGGTTGTACTGCATTCACTGCGGTTGTAGCTGTGTGCATAAGATTATTCGCTATTTCCGCTAATTTGGACCTTAGATTTGTAACCCCAATGTCTCAGCAAGTTCCTGATACCAATTTGCGCGACCTGCAACGCAGGATGGCTCTGTATGAGGATGAGCATGCATTTAAAGCTTTGTTCTTTGCATTCTATGTGCATTTAACAAGATTGTCCACCGCAATTACAGGTAGTAAAGAATCTGCTGAAGAAATTGTAGCAGATGTGTTTACCAATTTGTGGAAGGGTAGAGCTGCAGTTGCAGAAATTGAAGATATACAGCTCTATCTCTATGTTGCGGTCAAGAATAATTCGATCCATTACCTCAAGAAGCAGCAGAAACAGCAATGGCAATCATTAGATGCCATAGAACTGGAACAGGATTGGTACTACCAGGCACCTGATCAACTGGAATTAAAAGAATTGGAAAACAATATCAGAACAGCTATTGCCAGTCTTCCGCCTAGAGCCCGACTCATTTTCCAATTGGCCAAGGAAGACAAACTCCCTTATAAGCACATTGCAGCACTCCTGGGCATATCCGTGAAAACGGTAGACAATCAGTTAGCAATCGCACTTAAAAAGCTTTCTGCACTTATTGGTTTTGCGGCTACCCGTAAAAAAAAATCATAACCAATTAGGGGATTTGCATTAACATGGACTCCATAATAATAGTTTATGGAGCATCTCGACTTATTCTGGAGTTTATTGAGCAGAAAACTGGCTGGAGAAGCCAGCGAGTCCGAATTGCAGGAACTGAATGCCCTTATGGAAGTATGGCCTGAACTCAGGGATTCTGCCCGTCAGGCGGAAGCTGTATGGGAATTGCCCAATAAACCGGATGAAGAATACCTGGAAGCAACATACCTAATGATGCGGGATCGGCTATTGCAAAATGAACAGTCATCCCATATCGCTGAATTGGAAACTACTGTAGAACCCAGACGACGCAGACCAGCTTTCCTCAAGGCAGTACCTGCTTTGCTGATTGTTTCCGTACTAATGCTAACTGCAGGATTGGTTTGGTATACACAAGTTGGAAAGCAATCTAGTAATCTGGCTAATGCAAATCCTCAGCCCGTAAAAGAAGTGGTTACGAATAAAGCAACCAAGACCAAATTGGTTTTGCCAGATGGCACTATTGCCTGGCTGAATGCGGGTAGTAAGCTTACTTACGGTAATTGGACCAATGCAAATACCCGCGAAGTAAGCTTGATGGGAGAAGGCTATTTTGATGTGGCCAAAAATCCGCAGAAGCCCTTCATCATTCATACCAGTGTGTTGGATGTAAGGGTATTGGGTACCAGATTCAATTTGAAAGCTTATCCGGAGGAACCTACAACTGAAACTAGTTTGCTTCACGGCAGTGTGGAAGTGCGTTTGCACCAACAACCCAATAAGGTTATCAGGCTTGTGCCAAATCAAAAACTGATTGTGCGCAATATTCCTGAAATGCCGCAGGCTACTCAGCCAAAAAAGAGTCTCCCAAATTTTTCTAGTGAAATTCTCCCGCTCAAAGCAGTGCAGATTGGTGGTGAAGCTTCGCTTCTGGTTGAAACCAGCTGGGTAAGCAATAAGCTGGCTTTTGTAGATGAAGCTTTTGCGGATGTGGCCAGGAAAATGGAAAGATGGTATGATGTGCGTATTGAGTTCAATAACCCAAGACTGGAAGAATTAAGGCTTACTGGTTCATTCGAAAATGAATCGCTCACACAAGCCATCGAAGCTTTACGCTTTATTGCTGATTTCAAATACAAAATTGTTAACGATACCATTACTATCTATTAAAACCACGCTTATGACATCAAATGCCAATAGTTCCTGACAAAAACCAGCAGTAAATCCACGATTCGATTGTTCGCAGAACTTGGTTAAACTAATTGAATTATGAAAAAAACATTATCGATTGCACATGCCTTGCGCCAGCTAAAGCAAAAAGCTGTAGCGCTGTTTCTTATTTGTTTTCTCCTCGTAACCAGTGTCTTTCAAAGTTTTGGCCGTCTGGCAGCACAAAGCATTACCCTCAAAGTGAACGAAATGGAAATAGGGAATGTGCTATCTGTGATTGAAAAACAAGACAAGGTTCGTTTTTTGTACAACAGCAGATTAAAAGAGCTTCGTCAGAAAGTATCCGTTAATAAAACGAATGCTGATATCCACGAAGTATTACAAACAATATTTTCCGGTACAACACTTACTTATACCCAACTGGATACCCGTTTAATCGCTATCCGCTCTGCAGAATCTCCTGATGCAGACATTCGCGTAAGTGGTAAGGTTACCAATGAAGCTGGCGAAGCTATAGCCGGTGCTTCTGTTATGGTAAAGGGTAGTAAGGGAGGTGTGATTACCGACAACCAGGGTAATTTCACCATTCTCGTATCAGATAATGCCACACTGATCATTTCAGCACTTGGTTTTGCAGAAGTACAGGTTCCTGTAAATAAGCAGACCAGTGTTAGTGTAAGAATGACAGCTGTTGCCAAAATGATTGATGATGTGGTTGTCGTTGGTTATGGTACAGCAAAGAAGCGTGACCTTACCGGAACGATTTCTTCTGTGAAAGGTGCAGAACTCGAGCGTATGCCCAATACCAACCCAATTGCTTCCTTACAGGGTAAAGTGCCTGGTCTTACCATCGCAACTTCTGGTCGTGCAGGATCTTCTCCTGTTGTGAGAATCCGTGGTATCAACAGTACCAACAGTGCCAGTCCGGTTTATGTTGTGGATGGTGTGTTGCATGATGATATTGATTTTTTGAACCCGGCCGATATTGAGAGTATTGATGTGCTGCGCGATCCATCATCAATTGCTATCTACGGTTTACGCGGTGCCAATGGTGTAATTGCCGTAACCACCAAAAGACCGGTTCGTGGACAGATGCGTATCAATTTTCAGAGCACTGTAGGTGTACAAACAGTACAAGATAAGATTGATGTGGTGGATGCCGCTGGTTTCAGACAACTGTACAGCGCACAGCTTGCAAATTTGGGTGCAACACCATTTGATTTCTCTAACTACACAGCCAATACCAATTGGCAGGATCAGGTTTTCAGAACTGCAGTCATCAATTCCAACAACCTGAGTATTTCTTCCAGCACAGATAAAGGCTCAACACTCCTGAATATTGGTTATTCAAATCAGGATGGTGTGCTGAAGTATGATAATTACGAGCGTTTCCTGTTTCGATTAAATCAGGAAATGCGTTTGAGCAAAGACATCAAGATTGGTGGAGATATCAATGGTAGTTTCTACAGAGATAATCCACCATCAGCAAGTGTGAGCAACGCATTGTGGGCTGCTCCAATCGTACCAATTAAAGAAAACAACAGTACCTATTATGCCATGCCTTCTTTTCAGCGTGCACAAGTAGGTAACCCGGTTGCAGCGATGGAACGTGGAAACAGAACTTCGGTGAATGAAGGCTTCCGCGTAATTGGTAGCTTGTTTGCTGAAGTGAATTTCCTGAGAGATTTTACCTGGAAGAGTGTTGTGTATACTGATTTAGGATTTAACTCCAGCAGAAGCTATACGCCCTTACCATTTACTTTTATCAATCTTGGTGAAGGCGCAGCACCTACCACTACCTTCTTTGATAACATGGCGAGAACAAGTGTAGGTCAGAGCAAGAGCCAAAGCAGACGTTTCCAGCAAGATCATACACTTTCTTATCGTGCACCGCTGAAAAATGGTCATAGCCTTACAGCATTGGCTGGTTTCACAACTATTTATAGTTACAACTCTTCTCTGGGTGGAACAAGAAGAGACACATCTATCAATATTCCCAATGATCCGAATTTCTGGTACCTGAATGTAGCTAACCAGAATAATCCATTGCTGAATAGCGGTGGTGGTAGCGAAAGTTCAATTATGGGTTTATTCAGTAGGGTAAGTTATAATTATAAAGGCAAGTATCTGGTGAATGCAACCATTCGCCGTGATGGTAGCTCCAAATTCGCGCCTGCTAATAGATGGGGTACATTTGGTAGCGTAGGTCTTGGTTGGATTGTTAGTGATGAGGAATTCTTCAATAAGCAAAAAGCTATTCAGTTCCTGAAGTTCAGAACATCATGGGGTACTACTGGTAATGCCAATGGTTTCTCAGATTTCCTCTGGCGTCCAGGTTTGTCAAATGCTTCTTCAGCAGTATTTGGCGACAACGTATATACCGCAGTACAAGCACAGTATATTCCTGATTCAACACTTCGTTGGGAAACTGTAAATGGCCTGGATATTGGTTTTGACCTGAAGACCCTGAACAACAGACTGAGTTTCGGATTTACTTATTACAACAGAACGACAAAAGGTATTCTTACAGCAGTAACCATTCCTAATGAAACCCGTTCTTTCTTTACCAACCTTGGTGAAATTTCCAACAAGGGTATTGAATTAACATTGGGTTGGGATGATAAAATTGGTAAGGATTTCAGTTATGGTGTTGCTGCTAACCTGAGTTACAATGATAATGTGGTGAAATCAATTGGTAGCAATCTTGATTTCCAGATTCTCGGCAATGGCGGTGTGAACAGAACCATTACAGGATATTCTATCGGCCATTTCTTTGGATTCAGACAAACAGGCATATATCAAACAACTGCACAGTTGGCAAGAGTTCCTGCTTTCTCTAATTCTTTACCGGGAGATATTGCTTATGCCGACATTAACGGTGATGGTGTCATTACACAGGCAGATCGCCAATACCTCGGTACGCCATTCCCGCCATACAGTTTTGGTCTTAGTTTAAATATGGCTTATAAGGGCTTTGACTTCAGTATTGAAGGACAGGGTATGGCTGGCAATAAAATTTACACGCAGCGCAAGACTGCCAATTTTGCCACATTGAACTATGAAGCCAACAGATTAAATGCATGGTCAGGTGCAGGTACTAGTAATATTGAGCCGATTCTGGATAATACCCGAGGAAACAACTTCCTTTTCAGTACTTACTTCCTGGAACCGGGTGATTTCTTCAGAATACGCACATTGCAGCTTGGCTACACTTTCAACAGTGTGCGTCAGCTGGGTATCAAATCTGCACGTGTGTTTGTGAGCGGACAAAACGTGATTACCTGGAGTCGTGTTACAGGTTATACACCTGAACCACAGATCGGCAGCATTCTGGGTGGTGGTGCAGATAACGGTGTGTATCCCGTTCCATCTATCTACACATTTGGTGTTAATGTGAACTTTTAATTCATGACTGAAAAACAAATGAATATGAAACCAATTCAATTGTTCCGAATGCCGATCAGCCGTATGCTGAGATTCACACTGAGTCTGGTGCTGATCAGTCTCAGTTTGAGCGGTTGTATGAAATTTCTGGATACCCAACGTCAGGGAGAATATGATGAATCTACATTTCCTTTCCCAGGCGGTTCTGGTCCTTTTGATGAATACCTGTTTGGCGCTTACCGCGATTTACGTGCCTATGATGTACACGTGTTTCCATATTTACACGCTGTAAGTATCAGAAGCGATGATGCGGATAAGGGTAGTACACCTGCAGATGGTGGTGCTAACTCGCAGCAGATGGATAATTTTCCTGTGCTTCCTAATAACGGGTTAATTGGTGGTCTGTGGCTTGGTCATTATGGTCTGATCAATAAATGCAATAACGTATTGTTCCAGATTGGTACCAATAAGGGCATTATCTCTACTGATCAGCAAAAAGTACAGGCTGCAGCAGAAGCAAAATTCCTGAGAGCCTATGCTTATTTCAATATGGTCCGTTTCTTTGAAAATGTACCTATTTATGATACCCTGTTTCAGGATCCTGCTCAGCAGAACAATATTCCGCAGAGCAATGCATCGCAGGTATATGCATTTATCGAGAATGATTTGACCTATGCAGCTGCTAATCTTCCATTATCATGGGATCCTAAATTCGTAGGAAGAATCACACGCGGAGCTGCACTGGGTATGCTTACTAAAGTGTATCTCTATCAACGTAAGTGGGCATTGGCACAATCAACAGCTGCTCAGGTAATGAATCTGGGTGTATACAATCTGTCAACGCCTTACAATAGAATTTTTGATGAGGAAGGTGAAAATAGCTCAGAGTCAATTTTTGAAATTCAAGCAACAGCCACTGCAGCAATTCCTCAGAGTAATGGTATTCAATATGCTAACGTGCAAGGTGTAAGAGGTGCCGGTTCATGGGATCATGGCTGGGGTTTCAATTCACCCAGTCAGCAATTAGCCGATTCATATGAAGCCAACGATCCAAGAAGAGCTAGAACCATTCTTTTCACAAGTACGGCAACTGTGCCCGGCATTACCATCTATGGTGAAACCACACCTGTTGGTTTACCTAACCCTCGATACAACCATAAAGTACATACCACACCAACAAAGCGTGCTCAAATTGGTAACCGCTTTGGCTGGTGGATGAACGTGCGCATCCTTCGTTACGCAGATGTTGTATTGATGTTTGCTGAAGCTAGTATCGAGCTGGGCGGTGATGCTAATTTTACCGCTGCGCGTGATGCAATCAACAGCGTACGTGCAAGAGCTAGGGCTGGTAATAACGCAATTCTGCCAAACATCACAACTAATGATCAGAATCAGCTGCGTGATGCATTGCGCAGAGAACGCAGAGCTGAACTGGGTATGGAGCATGAGCGTTTCTTCGATATCGTACGTTGGGGTATTGCCAGCACAGCTTTAACAGCGCATGGTAAAACCAACTATGTAGATTCCAGAGACAGGATTCTGCCTATTCCGCAAACACAGATCGACCTTACCAAAGGTGTGCTGAAGCAAAATCCAGGGTATTAATTTTTGAACGATTGAAATCTAACATATGAAACATTGCATCATATCATCTAAGCAAGTTGCCCTTTTCGGTTTGAGTGCTGTTTTGTTGATGGCTTCTTGTAAGAAAGACGGCAATCCTAATAAGCTGCCTTCAGTAAGTACTGCAGATTTTGCAGGTACAATTGATGGCTACACAAGCTCTAATGAAGTGTATCCGGAGAATTTGGTAGCTTATTGGAGTTTTGACAATAATACCAATGAGACATTATCCAATACAGCAGCTACATCTTCTGAAGGTGCTACACTTGTTGATGCAGGTGTACGTGGCAAAGCACTAAATCTAAATGCAGGTTATGTGTATTTCGCAACTCAGCTGGCGAAGTTTAATAAAGACAGTTTACGCAGCTTTTCAGTGAGCGCATGGGTAAAGATTCTCAACAACGGAACACGCAGAACCATGTTGTTCCAAATGGCAAGACCAGGCATGTTCAATGGTAATATCAATTTCCAGTTGAATACCCAGTCTTTCCCTGCGTCCAATACAACCACACTGCGTATTCAGCCAACATTTATGACACAAGCTGGTGGTACACAGGATAATTTGAATTCAACAACTTCACCAACCATTGGTGCAGATAAATGGACACATCTCTGTATTACATACAACATTACCACAGGTGTGTTTGATATTTATGGTGATGGTGTGAAGATTGGTAATTTCCCCAATCGTGGTACAGTGAATACTTTTTTCTGTCACCAACCAAATGAAGTTATCATCGGTACTAATTACAACAATATTCCCGGTAAAACAGTGAGCACAGATGCTACATTTAACCGAATGACGGGACAGATCGATGAGATCAGGGTGTATAATCGCCCACTAGGAGAGGCTTTTGTTAGAGCGTTGCATAATCTGGGTAGAGCAGGAAAATAGGCAAGCAAGACCAGATGGCCGGACTGTTTACAGTCCGGCTTTTTTAACTCCAAATCATTCTCCATGAAACTTTTTCGCATCTTTCTATTCAGTGCTTTCAGCTTTTGTGCAATGCAGGTATTTGCACAATCTAATCCGCAAGACTCAGCAATTTTTCTCGAAGTACAGAAAGCTACATTTCAGTATTTCTGGGATGGGGCAGAACCCAACTCAGGCTTAGCGAGAGAACGCATACACTTAGATGGCAATTATCCGCAAAATGATCAGCAAGTGGTAACGAGTGGCGGCGGCGGCTTTGGTGTGATGGCCTTACTCATAGGTGCTGAAAGAGGTTTTGTACCCAGAAAAGATGTCGTGGATCGATTGGAACGCATTATCCAGTTCTTAGAAAATGCAGATCGTTTCCATGGTGCCTGGCCACATTGGTGGAATGGAGAAACTGGTAAAGTAAAACCATTCAGCAAAAAAGACGATGGAGGAGATTTGGTAGAATCATCTTTTATGGCTCAGGCATTGATTTGTGTACGCGAATATTTTCAAAAAGGAAATAAGCGCGAGAGAAAACTAGCCGCAAGAGCAGATGCTTTATGGAAGGCTATTGATTTTAACCATTACCGCAATGGCAAAAATGTATTGTACTGGCATTGGAGCCCTAATTACGGATGGGAAATGAATTTTCCGGTATCTGGTTACAATGAATGTTTAATCATGTATGTACTTGCTGTAGCATCGCCTACACATGGCGTTCCTGTTGAAGTGTATCATGAAGGATGGGCAAAAAATGGAAAAATTAAAAAGGATACGAGTGCCTACGGTTTATCACTGCAGCTTACGCACAATGGCGCCCCAGCTTATGGCGGCCCTTTATTCTGGGCACACTACAGCTATCTTGGTTTAGATCCTCGTGGATTGAAAGATCGTTATGCAGATTACTGGAAGGAGAACACTCATCAATCACTCATTAACTACCGTTGGTGTATAGAAAATAAGTTGGGCTTCAAAGGTTACGGACCTGATAGCTGGGGGCTTACTTCCAGTTATTCAGTGAAAGGCTATTCTGGACATGCACCGGGTGAAAAAAGAGACAAGGGTGTGATATCACCAACCGCTGCATTATCGAGTATACCTTATACACCTACAGAATCCATGACAGCCATGCGCAATTGGTACACGAATAAAAAAGCGCAGTTGTTTGGACAGTATGGTTTCTACGATGCTTTCAGCGATACCGAGCAATGGTATCCTCAACGTTACCTGGCGATTGATCAGGGGCCAATCGTTGTTATGATGGAAAATCAACGCAGTGCTTTTATCTGGAAGCTTTTTATGTCAGCACCAGAAATTCAAACAGCTTTGCGCAAACTGGAATTTCAAAGTCCTTGGTTAAAGTGATAGCAGTCTTGGGTTTTGTTTGGGTAAACAAACAATGAATTCTGCTTACCTTGCGACAAACCAACCCTTAACATGATTGTCGGACTGATTCGTGAAGGCAAAATTCCATCAGATTCAAGAGTAGCACTTACGCCGGCTCAATGCCGCTGGTTGCAGCAACATGTGAACGATATTCAGATCATCGTACAACCTTCCCCTCATCGTTGCTACAGCGATGCAGAATACAAGCAGGCAGGTGTATTGCTTCAGGAAGACCTCAGTAGTTGCGATATTTTATTCGGCATCAAAGAAGTGCCGGTACCCATGCTGATTCCAAATAAGACTTATCTCTTTTTCTCGCATACCAAGAAGCAGCAGTCCTACAACCGCGGACTGATGCAGGCGATGGTAGAAAAAAATATCACACTTATTGATTACGAGTGTCTGGAACATGAAGACGGACAGCGTATCATCGGCTTTGGTTTTTTTGCAGGCATTGTTGGTGCACATAATGGCATGATGGCTTACGGGAAACGCACAGGTTTATTCGATTTAGGCAGGGTGGTTGCTGTGCGTGATTATCGTGAGTTGATTCATACTTATTTTGGATTGAAACTGCCACCGATGAAAATCGCCGTAACCGGTAGCGGTCGCGTGGCACACGGCATTGTGGAAATCATGAACCTGATGGACGTGCAGGAATTAGAACCTGAAGAGTTTTTAGAGCGCGATTATAGTTATCCTGTATACGTTCATTTAAAAGGAGGTGATTTATACCGGCATAAGTTAACCGGTAAGTATGAACGCAAACAGTTTCACGAGCATCCGGAAGCGTTTGAATGTATATTCAAACAATACATAGCACACACCGATGTATTGATGAATGGTGTGTATTGGGATCACACAATTCCGCGTTTGTTTGAGTTGTCAGATATACAACAGCCAGATTTTCGCATCCAAACCATCGCAGATATTACCGACGATAAGCATGGAAGCGTGCCTTGTAATTTGGGTGACGCAACAATAGATGATCCTGTATACGGTGTCAACAAACAAAGTTTTGAGAAGACTGCACCTTATCAAGCAGAAAGTATTGATGTAATGGCAGTCGGTAACTTGCCTAATGAATTGCCGCGTGATGCCAGCCGATTTTTCGGTGAGCAATTAATTAAGTATGTGCTGGATGATGTGCTCAAAGGCGGTAGCGAATTGATCTCACGGGCAACGATTTTACAATCGGGCAAACTCACTAAGAACTTTGATTACTTGCATGACTATGCTTATGGTAAAGACTAGTAGTAGCGCTTATACATACAAATAAAAGGGCTTCAATAAATCAATAAACCCATTCGTATAATCCTGACCATCTTTGATATAGATGGTCATTTCTTTTTTCGGTGATGGCTGTGTTGCAAAATGGAGTATGCTTCTAAAAGCAGCATGTTTCGTGGTTTGATGTACTGTTGTTTGCTGTATACAATGCATGCCGTTTTCTTCACCCAATTTGATAGCTGCAGCTGTTCTGTGATAGGGTAGCAGCAGGCAAAACTGTCCGTCTGCATTCAGCAGTTGTTGACTAATCTTGAATAATTCTTCTAGTGTTAATGCTGTACTATGGAGTGCTAGATTACGCTGCGTATCATCACTCTGTAAATCGTTTTCAAAGAAAGGTGGATTGCTGATGATGAGATCGTATTGGTGTTGTGGTTTGTATTCCTGAATGGATGTTTGATATACTGTGATACGATTACTCCAAGGTGATGCCTGCACATTTTCAATCGCCTGCTCTGCCGCAGCTACATCCAATTCAACTGCATCAATAGTTGCGTTCGAATTAAGTTGCGCATACATCAAAGAAAGTAAGCCTGTGCCTGTGCCAATATCCAGCACTTTTTTTACACTGGCGTCAACAGGAAATTGGCTTCCAAACAAACAAGCATCTGTGCACACTTTCATGGCGCACTTGTCTTGTTGCACCCTAAACTGTTTGAATTGAAACCAGCTATTCGGCATCAGCGATTGATTTCAGCTAATAAGTCGGCAATATCCAAAGCCTCAGTGACCATCTGCAAATTACCAGATGCATCTAAAGGCCAGTCAGACTTAGGCTTATCCCAATACAATTCCACGCCATTGCCATCCGGATCATCCAGATAAATGGCTTCTGATACACCATGATCAGCAGCGCCACTGATGGGGTAACGCGCATCGATCAGTCTTTGCAGAATTATAGCAAGATCTTTTCTGGTAGGATAAAGTATCGCAGTATGGTATAACCCGGCCGTATTGCGTGGAGCTGGGCCGCCGCCTTTACTTTGCCAAGTGTTCAAACCAATGTGGTGGTGGTAGCCGCCAGCAGATAAGAATACAGCCTGAGCGCCATAGCGCTGCGTAATCTGAAATCCCAATAATTCGTGGTAGAAGCTAAGCGCTTTATCTAGGTCGGTTACTTTAAAATGTATGTGACCGATGGTTGTTTGTGCGGGTGCTTGATAATTCATACCGCAAAGTTGGTGAAAACCCCAATGCGAAATTTGCGATATCCGAATAAAAAACCCCGCATCCCGACTTGTCTGGATTGCGAGGGTTTACTATGAAAATTGGTTGCGTTAAGCTGTTGTCAAAGATGCAGACAGGTATTCTGCATTCAAACGAGCGATATTGGTGATAGATATTTCCTTAGGACAAGCTGCTTCGCAAGCACCTGTATTAGTACAAGCACCAAAACCTTCTTTGTCCATCTGGGCAATCATATTCATAACACGCTGCTTGCGCTCTGGTGCACCCTGTGGCAGTAAAGCCAGGTGAGATACTTTCGCAGATACAAACAACATAGCAGAGCTATTCTTACAAGCCGCTACACAAGCACCACAACCGATACAAGCCGCGGCAGCAAATGCGTTATCTGCTTTTTCTTTTTCGATTGGAAGTGCGTTACCATCCACAGCATTACCAGTGTTTACAGAGATATAACCACCGGCTTGGATGATACGGTCGAATGCCCCACGATCTACCATCAAATCCTTGATCACAGGGAATGCTGCTGCTCTCCATGGTTCAACTACGATGATATCGCCATCTTTGAATGCACGCATGTGCAACTGGCAGGTAGTAGTACCTTCCCAAGGGCCGTGTGGCTTACCGTTGATATACATAGAGCACATACCGCAAATACCTTCACGACAATCGTGATCGAATGCAATAGGTTCTTTACCCTCAGCGATCAGGCGCTCGTTCAGTACATCGAACATTTCCAGAAAACTCATTTCTGTTGAAATACCGGGTACATCGTATGATTCAAAATATCCTTTAGACTGTGTGTTGGCTTGTTTCCAAACTTTCAGTTTAATATTGATAGTAGTATGTTCCATTGTTGCTAATTGGCTGTTTGATCAATTGATTATTTGTATGAACGCTGGCTTGGTTTCACTACCTCGTAGTTCAACTCTTCTTTGTGTAAAGTCCAGTTGCTTTCACCATTAAGTTCCCAAGCAGATACATACATGAACTTATCATCGTGACGCAGTGCTTCACCATCTTCTGTCTGGTGTTCTTCACGGAAGTGACCGCCACAGCTTTCTTCACGCTGTAATGCATCCAAACACATCAGTTCACCCAGTTCAATGAAGTCGGCAACACGGTTGGCTTTATCCAGTTCAGGGTTCATTTCATTGATCTCACCCGGAATACGCACATCGCTCCAGAATTCTGCTTTCAGTTTGCGGATTTCTTGTATAGCCCATTCCAAACCTTCTTTATTACGCGCCATACCGCACTTATCCCACATGATCTTACCCAAACGCTTGTGGAAGCTTTCTACAGTCTGCTTACCATTGATGCCCTTCAGTTTGGCAATACGGTCTGCAACTGCTTTTTCTGCTTCTACGAATGCAGGATGATCCGTTGGAATATTGGCTGTGCGAATTTCATCCGCCAAGTAGTTACCAACTGTGTAAGGAATCACGAAATAACCATCAGCCAAACCCTGCATCAGTGCAGATGCACCTAAGCGGTTCGCACCGTGATCAGAGAAGTTCGCTTCACCCAGTGCATAGAGACCAGGTACGGTTGTCATCAATTCATAATCAACCCACAAACCTCCCATGGTATAGTGTACAGCAGGGTAGATACGCATCGGCATTTCGTATGGGTTCTCACCGGTGATCTTTTCATACATATCGAAAAGGTTACCGTATTTCTCTTTCACCACTTCTTTACCCATAGCAATGATCTCGTCGTGAGATGCACTACTCAAGCCACGCTTACCAGCTTCTGTTTTACCATAACGCTCAATGGCGGCAGCGTAATCCAGGTATACCGCCTGCTTAGAAGAACCTACACCATAACCGGCATCGCAACGCTCTTTCGCAGCACGGCTGGCAACGTCGCGTGGTACCAGGTTACCGAATGCAGGATATCTTCTCTCCAGATAATAATCTCTTTCGTCTTCAGGAATATCACCAGGCTTTCTGTTATCACCTTGCTTTTTAGGTACCCAGATACGACCATCATTACGGAGCGACTCAGACATCAGCGTTAACTTACTCTGGTGATCGCCTGTAACAGGGATACAAGTTGGGTGAATCTGAGTGAAACAAGGATTCGCAAAAGCGGCACCTTTTTTATGTGCTTTCCATGCAGCAGTTACGTTACTGCCCATGGCGTTTGTACTTAAATAGAATACGTTACCGTAACCGCCACTGCACAGCAATACGGCATGACCAAAATGTCTTTCCAGCTGACCGCTTACCAGATCACGCGCAATAATACCACGTGCTTTGCCATCGATGGTTACCACATCGAGCATTTCGTGGCGGGTATACATTTTCACATTACCCAGTGCTACCTGACGCTCTAATGCCTGATAAGCACCAATTAACAATTGCTGGCCTGTCTGACCAGCAGCATAAAACGTACGCTGTACCTGTGTACCACCGAATGAACGGTTACTCAGCAGGCCGCCATATTCACGGGCAAAAGGAACACCCTGTGCCACACACTGGTCAATGATGTTGGTACTTACTTCTGCCAAACGATGCACATTCGCTTCTCGTGCGCGGTAGTCGCCACCTTTAATGGTATCGTAGAACAAGCGGTAAACGCTATCACCATCATTTTGATAGTTCTTCGCAGCATTGATACCACCTTGAGCAGCGATAGAGTGTGCACGGCGAGGAGAATCCTGGAAGCAGAAAGCTTTCACTTTATAACCCAGTTCACCCAAGCTGGCAGCAGCACTGGCACCGGCCAGACCTGTACCTACCACAATGATTTCCAGTTTACGCTTATTGGCAGGGTTTACCAGTTTAACGGTTCCCTTGTACTTGGTCCACTTTTGATCTAAGGGACCGGCAGGAATTTTAGCATCCAACATATTGTGCAGTTAAATAGTTGTTTGAATTAGTTTACCCATCCCAGGTGCATGCTGATAGGCATCATCGCAAAAGCCAAAGGCACGATGATTGAAAAGCCATAGCCAACAGATTCCAACAGGGTGGTGTATTTTGGATTATTGATACCGATGGTGCGGAATGCACTCTGAAAACCATGCGCCAGGTGGTAAGCAAGGCTGATACAGCCAATTACATACAACACCACAATTACAGGGTTCTCGAATACAGCCAACATTTCGCCATAGAGGTTATGGTATTCTTTGCCATCGATCATCATCGGTTCCAAACCGGTAATACGGCTGGGTACCCAGAAATGCTTGATGTGCATGATCAGGAAGAGCAGGAGCAGGGTACCCAAGAGGGCCATGCTGCGGCTATACCATTTACTACCCTTGTTACCATAGCTCACTGCATAAGCAGTACCGCGTGCCTTTCTGTTCTGCATTTCCAGCAGATAGCCCTGGATGATATGCAGGAAAAATCCGGCAAACAAACCAATTTCCAGAATACGGGGAACCACGTTTGCACCCATGAAATGGGCAGCTTTATTGAACATTACACCATTGTCCATCGCCCAGATACAGGCATTCAGACCAACGTGTACAATGAGGAATAAAACGAGGAAAATACCCGTAAAACCCATGACTAATTTCTTTCCAACGGAGGACGTAAACATTTGCTTCCAGGTCATACGACAAGATTGAAGTTTTTAAACGCTGCAAAAATAGCCTATGAAACGATGCCATTCGTGAAAGCGTCATTCTTTTTTAGCACGGATATGGCTATAATACAACGCTTTGGGTATTTGGTTTGCTATGAATACGTGAAAATCTGCCTTGTTCAAAACACCATTGGTAATCTGCCACACAGATTGAACAGGTTTTGCAGCCGCTTACATAATTCTACCTGCCGCTTAGAGGGAACTGTTTACTTTTGGTAACATGAAGATGCTGAGCATTGTCTGGAACAGTTTTAAAATGGCCATGCAGGAACTGCGGGTGAATAAAATGCGCACTTTTCTGTCCCTGTTTGGTATTACCATTGGTATTTTCTGCATTATAGGGGTATTGGCAACAGTAGATAGCCTTGAACGTAAGGTGCAGACTGATATCAAGTCTCTGGGTAGTAACACCATCTATATCGACAAATGGCAGTATGCAGGCGGCGGACCGGATTACCCTTGGTGGAAATTCGTGAAGCGCCCAGAGCCTAAATACGAGGAAATGCGTTTCGTGAAGCAACGATCAGCATTGGCATCTAATGCAGCTTTTTTTGTCAGCAATAATGTGAACCTGTCTTTTGGAGACGATGAGCTGACTTCTGTGAACTATTTCGGCATCACGGAGGAGTTCAATAAAATTCAAACAATTGATATAGCGCACGGCAGATACCTGAACGAAGCTGATTTTTCACGTGGGGTGCCCGTAGGTGTCATCGGCTATAAAAACGCAGAAGACTTATTTGGCAATCCTGAAAAAGCAGTTGGTAAGCTGGTTGATGCAGGCGGTAAGAAGATTACTTTGATCGGCGTCATTAAAAAGCAAGGACAAAGTCTGGTTGGTGGTTTTGATTATGATCTGAGTGTGATTGTTCCTTATAAGTATTTCGCCAGTGTATATGATCCTAAGCGCAGTAATCCTTTTATCATGGTGCAGGGTAAGGAGAATGTATCATCCAAAGCCTTGGCTGATGAATTGGTGGGTGTGATGCGTCAGGTGAGAAGATTGAGCCCTACTGAAGAAGATGATTTTGCATGCAATGACGTAGCAGATTTTAGTGAACAGGTGAGTGGATTCTTTGGACAGGTGAATGCAGGTGGCTGGGCCATTGCTGGTTTGAGTCTGATTGTTGGTGCATTTGGTGTGGCCAATATCATGTTTGTAACGGTTCGCGAACGCACTAGTCAGATAGGTTTGAAAAAAGCTATTGGTGCCAAGCGCAGAACTATATTGACTGAGTTCTTACTGGAAAGTGCGTTCTTATGTGTGATTGGCGGACTCGTTGGATTATTCCTTGTTTGGATATTGGCGCTTGGTTTAAGTGCTGTATTGCCTTTCCCGATTTTTATCGCGCCGAATATCATCATGTTGGCATTGTCTATATGTATCATTTTGGGTGTGGTATCAGGAATCATTCCTGCAAACATTGCTTCCAAAATGGATCCGGTAGTAGCCATTAGAACGAAATAAGCTTATAACGATAGTTCATTTTTTTTAGGTCGGCCTTGTGCCGACCATTCTTTCATCGGTTGGTGTCTCCACCAACCGAAATTGGCTGTTATGTAAGTATCTATAAGGAGTAGCATTGAGGATGGAAACGCCGTCCCACAAATGCTAATGCTTGGTGACTTTACCTGCCATTTTTTATTAATTTAAATTGGTTAAATGATCAACTATATGAGCATATTCGAGAGACGCAAAAGCTTCATGTTTCCCGAGCAGGTATACTTCTATACGCATTCGATATCGAATTTTCGCACACTTCTAGGCGCTGATGATTTAAAACGTGTTATTGTTCAATCTTTAGCATTTCTTGCTCAGAATAATCTTTTTATTGTGTATGGATTTGTGATCATGCCAAATCATGTTCATTTCATTTGGAAGCCTTTATCTACGGAAAGGAAGGAACGTCCGGGCAATAGTTTTACAAAGTTTACCGCACATCGGTTTAAAGAGTATCTACTAAAGAATGATTCGAAATTTCTTGAGTCTTTTTACGTAGGTAAATCAGATCGACAGTTTCAGTTTTGGCAACGTGATCCCTTGTCAATACCCTTAACCAGCGAGCGAGCACTCATTCAGAAATTGAACTATATACACTTAAATCCCATACGGGATAAATGGAAGCTGGCTGATCTTCCCGAGAAATACTTTTGGAGCAGTGCTAAATTCTATGAGAAGGCGGTTGATGAGTTTGGTTTTATCACTCATTTTAGAGAATAATCAAGACGGTGGAGACACCGTAAAGTAATGCGTATAGGTTTGTGTCACTACAACCCGAAATTGGCTATCAGGCAAGTATCTTAAAGTATTTGTTCGGAAAAGCTATATTCAAATAATAGTTGGTGGTTGGTGGAGACACCAACCACTAAATGGCGTTTGTGCCGACCATTCTTTTATCTGCCTACCATGTTTGCCTTACTTTTGCGCCATGTCGGTAAGCCCTGTTACCATATTGGCTATTGAATCTTCCTGCGATGAAACATCTGCGTCGATTTGTATGGATGGCAAAGTGCTGAGCAATACAATTGCTACACAAGCTGTGCATGAGCAGTATGGTGGGGTAGTACCGGAGCTTGCAAGCAGGGCACATTTACAAAACATTGTACCTGTTGTACAGCAGGCTTTGCAAAAAGCAGACTGTACAATGGCTGACATCAGTGCTGTTGCATTTACGCAAGCACCCGGATTGATTGGGGCTTTGTTAGTAGGGGCACAATTTGCCAAATCAATTGCTTTATCATTAAATAAACCCCTGATTGCAGTGCACCATATGCAGGCGCATGTGTTGGCGAATTTATTGGTAGAGCCAGCACCTAGTTTTCCTTTTCTCTGTTTAACAGTGAGTGGCGGACATACACAGATTGTCTTAGCACGCTCACCCCTGGATATGGAAGTGATTGGTGAAACCATTGACGATGCAGCGGGAGAAGCATTTGATAAATCGGCCAAGCTCTTAGGCCTACCTTACCCAGGCGGACCACTAATTGATCGTTATGCAAAGCTGGGTAACGCTGATGCTTTTCGTTTTGCTGAGCCGCAAATTCCTGAATTGAATTTTTCTTTTAGCGGATTGAAAACATCGGTGCTGTATTTTTTACAGGCGCAAACTGTCAAGGATCCTGCTTTTATTCAGCATAACCTGAATGATCTCTGCGCATCTATTCAGGCTACTATTGTGCGTATACTCATCAAGAAGTTAAAGAAAGCGGTTGTACAAACTGGCATCACACAAGTATGTATGGCTGGTGGTGTAAGTGCCAATAGCGGTTTGAGAAATGCTTTGCAGGATGCAGGCAAAAAGCATGGTTGGAAAATTTTTATCCCTCCATTTGAATATTGCACAGATAACGCTGGTATGATTGCCATCACGGCTTATCATAAATATCTCGCAGGTCAGTTCGAAGACTTATCCGTAGGACCTACGGCAAGAGCGGGATGGAGTTAATAAGTTAAAAGTTAAAAGTCAAAAGCAAAAAGTTTAAAATTCAATTGACAATCATCAATCGACAATATTCAATCATCAAACGCCTAGTCTTTTCAGTGCTTTTTTGACAAACAATTCTTTTAACAATCGTTTGAATAATTTCTTATCGTAAGTGGGAATGAAACGCCAGAAACCTTTGTAGTTGAATAGCCACTTAGCAAAAGTCTTGATGTCTTTTTTATTAAATGCCCGAATTAGGTCTCTATAGAATAAAGCTACTTTTACGCGCTTACCCGGTGTAAGATCCATGGGCGTGGTTCTGCTACCATTGAATAACTTAATCGCTTCAGCAAAATCAGCATTGGCAAATCTCCCATACGGTACCCAGAAATTGGGCCTTAAGTCAGCTTCAATCAATAGCAACTGACCGCTGCTGTTATCTTTAATTAGCTGAATGCTTGCAAATCCATGTATGCCTATTTTTTGTCCAATCTCTCGAAGAAAGTTTTCAATCTCCCGATCCTTGTAACAGTATCTTGCTGTGGTAAAACTGAAGCTGGTATCGAAATAGCGAACGATATCAGCTGCATCGTACAAAACGAGTTCACCGTTTTTGAAAAATGCTTCCACGCCAATATCCTTTCCTGTTATAAACGCTTGTACTACTAAGTGGTGTTTGTTTTGTATAGAATCTAATCCGCGAAATACTTCATCCGCAGTCTGGCATTTAATGATGCCTCCACCACCATAACCTTCATCAGGCTTTATCAGTACAGGATATTGCATTGCACGAATGGCCTCATCCCAATTCGGTGTTTCACCATATACATGGTAAGCAGGAAAGGCGATTGCATTGTTCCGACAAAAATCTGATAAACCAGATTTTGAGCCGATCAAATTGCGGTTGCCGGGTTGCACAATGGGCATCACGCGTAAAAAATCAGCCGTATCTGTAATGCTGGCATTCAGCATCAATAAAACAGTTTCGTCTCCAGGAATAACCCAATCATAGTCATGGCTCAGCCTAATCAGCTCAGCTATATAGTGTTGTCGATTTCCATTATTGCTTTCAATCCAGCGATGATAATAGCTTCCTGCCAGCAGCCAGGAGTCTTTGCTGCAATACACGTCTACAGTATAGCCGCCTGAATGTATGACAAAGGGAATTTCCTGTAGGGTATCCCAGTTTTCAAAGCAGGCAATCAGGGCTTTGGGCATTGATTGTTTATTGGGTTAATCTAGTAACGAAAATATGCTGTAAAAGGTATGGTACAAGCCCTATTTATATAAAGGATAAGGCTGTTTTGCTTTCGTCTGACATACAGGCTTTAAGAATGGTAACAGCGATAAAACCGTGTAAATCCTTACCTTTGCGGCCCCAATCTAAAATCCCGCTTCGGTATGATCAGTGTAAAGAATGTCACCCTTGCTTATGGCAAGCGCGTATTATTTGATGAAGTGAATATCAATTTCACCAAGGGCAACTGCTATGGTGTGATTGGAGCCAATGGTGCAGGTAAATCTACTTTCCTGAAAATCCTGAGCGGAGAAATTGAACCCAATAAGGGCAATGTGGAAATTGGTAAGGGTGAGCGTATGAGCTTCCTGAAGCAGAACCAATTTGAATTTGATGAGTGCACTGTTTTGAATACGGTACTGATGGGCCACAAGCATTTGTGGGATGTGATGCATGAGCGTGAAGCCATTTATGCCAAAGCTGATTTTACTGAAGAAGATGGCATGCGTGCCGGTGAGCTGGAAGGTGAGTTTGGCGAAATGGGCGGTTATGAAGCGGAAAGCAATGCGGGTAGTTTACTAAGCGATTTGGGCGTACAGGAAGTGTTTCACCAGAGCTTGATGAAAGACATTCCATCCAACTTGAAAGTGCGTGTGTTATTGGCGCAGGCTTTGTTTGGCAATCCTGATATCCTCTTATTGGATGAACCGACCAACGGTCTGGATATTGAAACCATCGGCTGGTTGGAGAATTTCCTCGCTGATTACGAGAATATTGTTTTGGTGGTGAGCCACGACCGTCACTTCTTGGATGCTGTTTGTACCCACGTAGCGGATGTGGATCGTCAGAAAATCAAAGTATTTACGGGTAACTATACATTCTGGTATGAGAGTTCTCAGTTGATGGCTCGCCAGATTAACGACAAGAACAAGAAAGTAGAAGAAAAACGTCAGGCTTTGCTGGACTTCATTGCTCGTTTCTCTGCGAATGCTTCTAAGAGTAAGCAGGCTACTGCTCGTAAGAAAGCTTTGGAGAAACTGACCATTGAAGAAATTGAGCCTTCTAACAGAAAATATCCCGGTATCATTTTCCAGCCATTGCGCGAAGTAGGTAACCAAATTCTGAACGTAGAAAACCTGAAACAATCTGTGGATGGTCGTCTGCTCTTCGATAAAGTTAGTTTCAGTATCAATAAGGGCGAGAAAATTGCCTTCCTCAGCAAGGATCCATTGGCGGTTACACAATTCTTCGAAATCATCAATGGTAATATCAATGCAGAGAATGGGAAATTCGAGTGGGGTACCACTATTACCAAAGCCTACCTGCCATTGGAGAATACCGAATTCTTTAAAGAAGGTTTGGGCTTGATGGATTGGTTGCGTCAATTTGTACCATCACATGTAACCGATGCGGACGAACCCTTCCTGCGTGGCTTCTTAGGCAAGATGCTCTTTAGTGGTGATGATATTGCCAAGAAAACAAACGTATTGAGTGGTGGTGAAAAAGTGCGTTGCATGATCAGCCGAATGATGCTGCAGAGTCCCAACCTAATTGTACTCGATCAGCCTACCAACCACCTCGATCTGGAGAGTATTCAGGCATTCAACGAAGGATGTCAGATATTCCCGGGTGTGGTTATGCTGACTTCTCATGACCATACTTTCATGCAGACTGTAGCCAACCGTATCATTGAATTAACGCCTAAGGGTATTATCGATCGGCTGATGACATTCGATGAATACATGGAGGACAAGCGTGTTCAGGAGTTGAGGGCAGAATACTATGCCTAAGTCAAAAGGCAAGAGGAAAAGTCAAAAGTGGGTTGATGGTTGATAGCTGATGGCTGATAGTCAATAGTTAATTGACAATATTCTATCATTCTATCACTCTATCATTCTATCATCCATTCATTGAGCTCCATTCATCCCATCCTCCAATCATTCCTCATTGTTTTCCCCTAATTTCCATTTTCAAAATTTTGCCCCATGAGAAAATGGATGCTTGCTGCCATGCTATTAAGTATTGTCATGGCAAATGCACAGAGCTTAGATTATTATCTACCGAAGAACGTTTCGTACAATCCCAACATTCCTACGCCTAAATCGGTGATTTATCATGAAGTGGGTGAGTGGCATGTAACGCACGATCGTTTAGTGAATTACATGAAAGCCTTGGATCAGGCTTCTGATCGAATTACTTTACAAGTAAGTGGTTATACTTATGAAGGTCGCCCACAATTGGCAATGATCATCACTTCGCCGAAAAACCATGCACAGATTGAAAATATTCGCAAAGAACATTTGAAGTTAAGTGATGCGAGTCAATCCGGCTCACTGAACCTGGACAATATGCCCATCGTAGTATGGCAGGGCTATAGCATACATGGCAATGAAAGCAGTGGCTCAAACGCGGCTTTGCTTACAGCCTATTATCTCGCGGCTGCACAAGGTGCTGCAGTTGAAGACTTATTAGAGAAAGTGGTGATCATATTTGATCCCTCTTTTAATCCCGATGGGTTAAACCGTTTTGCCAACTGGGCCAATATGCACAAAAGCAAAACCATGGTAGCTGATCCGCAGGCGCGTGAGTTCAATGAAGTATGGCCTGGCGGTCGCTTTAATCATTATTGGTTTGATTTGAATCGTGATTGGTTACCTGCACAACACGTAGAAAGCAGAAGCAGGTTAAAAGTGTATCATGATTGGAAGCCCAATATCCTCACTGATCACCATGAGCAAGGAAGTAATGCTACTTTCTTTTTCCAGCCCGGTGTACCTAGTCGCGTAAACCCCAATACGCCCAACCGCAACCAAGAACTCACTGCTGCTATTGGTAATTTCCATGCGAAATTTTTAGACAGCATCGGCTCAATGTATTTTACCAAAGAGGGCTATGATGATTTCTATTATGGTAAGGGTTCTACTTATCCGGATATCAACGGGGCAGTAGGTATTCTGTTTGAGCAAGCTAGTAGTCGCGGTCATGCGCAAGAAACAGACAATGGTTTGCTTACTTTTCCTTTTACCATCCGCAATCAGTTTGTTACATCATTATCTACTTTGGAAGCCGCACGTGCTTTGCGCAAAGAGATGTTGGCTTTTCAGCGCGACTTCTACAAAGACGTAGCCAAAGAATCTGAAGCGTTTCCTGTGAAAGCATATGTATTTGGTGATGAGAAGGACAAGAGTCGCACCAATATGTTTATTGAAATGTTGCAGCGCCATCAGGTAAAAGTTTATAGTTTGAAAACTGATGTGAGTGCTGATGGTAAGAATTTTAAAGCTGGACAAGCGTATGTGATTCCAACAGCGCAGCAGCAATTCAAAATCATCAAAACAGTATTTGAAAAAACATTCGAATACAAAGACAGTTTGTTTTATGATGTTACTGCCTGGACGATGTCTTTAGCGTTTGGTTTGCCCAATGCAGAAATCAAAACACCTGCCACCAATTTATTAGGTGATGAGTTAACAGCTACACCTGTTGCAGAAGGTAAGCTCATCGGCGGTGTGAGCAGCAATGCGTATATCTTCCGTTGGGATGATTATTATGCGCCTAAACTCTTGTATCGCCTACAGAGTAGGGGATTGATCACTAAAGTAGCTACGCAGAAATTTGGTGCAGGCATCAATGGAAAGCAAGAAGCATTTGGTTATGGCAGTATTGTGATACCTGTAAAGATTCAGAACAGGAGCGAAGCAGAGATTTTTCAATTACTGAATGATGCCATCAAAGGAACGGGTGTAGATGTGTACAGCACAGGCAGTTCTTTATCAGTTGGTGGTGTTGATCTGGGTAGCAATAGTATGGCCAATATCCGCGCACCGCGTGTGATGATGTTTGGTGGTACAGGTACAAGTGCTACAGATGTGGGTGAAATTTGGCACCTGATGGATCAGCGTTTCGGTATTCCGGTAAGCATTGTGGATGTAGATCGTTTTAATGCCATTAATACGGCACGTTATAATGTGATCATCATGCCATCTGGTTCTTACAGCAATCTGGATAAGAATGCGCAGGATAAGCTCCGTACATGGATTGCAGGAGGTGGTACTTTGATAGCCACTGAAGATGCTACAAATTGGTTGGCTAGAAACGGCATGACCAAGGTGATTTTCCGTGATGCGGCCGATAAGAAAGATACTACAGCCATGCTGCCTTATTATCTCCGGAGTGATGAACAGCGTGCCAAAGACATGGCAGGATCCTTGTTTGAAGCCAAACTGGACCCCACACATCCTTTGTGTTATGGTTATGGTCAGAATACCGTGAGTGTATTCAAGAGCAATACCTTGTTTATGGATCAAAACAATGATCCCTATGATTCACCGGTGATGTACACGGATAACCCGCTGCAGAGTGGTTATTTATATCGCGGCTATCGCGATAAAGTGAAAAATTCTGCCGTGGTGAATATTGATCAGCTAGGTAGGGGCAGGGTGATTTCCATGGTGGATAACCTTAATTTCAGGGCTTTTTGGTTGGGTACGAGTAAGATTTTCCTGAATGCCGTTGTATTCGGGGAGATTATCCGACTCTAAAAACAACACTGAAAATCAATGATTTTGGTCCCGGCAAGCTTGTCGGGACCATTTATTTTGTGGATAAACCGATATTTGTGGCAAATCCAACAGGCATTTATTCAGCCCGCGTGGAAAAATCTCTGAAAAAAAGCAATTTCCTGCTTGCAAAATCCGATCGCTTCCTTACCTTTGCCGTCCCAAAATTTGGGAGCAAAATTTAGCATCATGGCAAGAGTATGTCAAGTTACAGGTAAGAAGCCATTAAGCGGTCACCATGTTTCTCACTCAAACATCAAGACCAAGCGTCGTTTTTTACCCAATCTTCAGACCAAGCGTTTCTTTTTTGCTGAAGAAGATCGTTGGGTTACGCTGAAAGTTTCCGGTGAAGCTATCCGTACTATCAACAAGAACGGTCTGGCTACCGTGATTAAGCAAATGCGTGCTGAAGGCGTTAAAATTTAATTAACCAGTAAATTACCGATACAATGGCAAAGAAAGGTAACAGGGTTCAGGTGATTTTGGAATGTACCGAGCACAAGACTAGCGGTCAGCCGGGTACAAGCCGTTACATCACTGTTAAGAACAAGAAGAATACTCCTGAGCGTCTTGAGCTGAAGAAGTATAACCCTATTCTGAAGAAAGTGACTGTTCACAAAGAAATCAAGTAATCAGCATCGCTGACTCTATAAATTATTGAGATATGGCAAAAGCAGCATCTAAAAACGCGAAAATCAAGGACGCCAAGGCTTCTGCGGAAGCGAAGAACTGGACCAAAGTGATCAAGGCTGTACGTAGCCCCAAGACTGGTGCTTACACCTTCAAGGAGCAGATCGTACACAAGGATAAAGTGAAGGATTTCCTGGCTCAGAAGTAATGACTGGGTCTGAATAATATTGAAAGCTGTCCTGCTTACGGGATGGCTTTTTGTTTTTCCATCCACGCAAAAGCCGATTATGAGTTTTTTCAGCAAACTCTTTGGAAAGAAAGAAAAAGAAACGCTCGACCAAGGTCTTCAAAAGACCAAGGAAGGTTTTTTATCTAAGATAACCCGTGCCATTGCAGGTAAGAGCAGCATTGATGATGAAGTGCTCGATAACCTGGAAGAAGCACTGGTGAGTGCGGATGTGGGTATTGATACCACTGTACAAATCATCGAGCGTATCGAAAAGCGCGTGAAGCAGGATAAGTATCTCGGCACATCCGATCTCAACCGCATCCTAAGAGAAGAAATACAGCATGTATTGGTAGATGCTGATGACCAGTCTTACAAGAACTTTGATGTACCTGCAGCCAAAAAGCCATACGTGATTCTGGTCGTTGGCGTGAACGGTGTAGGTAAAACCACAACCATCGGTAAACTGGCCCACAACTATAAAAAAGCCGGATATGAGGTATTGCTTGGTGCTGCGGATACATTCCGCGCAGCTGCAGTAGATCAATTAACCATCTGGAGTGAAAGAACCGGCGTGCCCATCGTGAAACAAGCCATGGGTAGTGATCCCAGCGCTGTGGCTTTTGATACAGTGCAAAGTGCAGTAGCACGTGGTACCGATGTGGTGATTATTGATACTGCTGGCCGTTTGCACAACAAAGCCCATTTGATGGAAGAGTTGAGCAAAATTCGTCGCGTCATCAGCAAGGTATTACCTGATGCACCACATGAAGTAATGCTGGTATTAGATGGCTCTACAGGCCAGAATGCATTGGAACAAGCCAAACATTTTACCGCAGCTACTGATGTGAATGCGCTCACCATTACCAAACTGGATGGTACGGCTAAAGGTGGCGTAGTATTGGCCATTGCCAATCAGTTTAAGATTCCGGTTAAGTTTATTGGGGTAGGCGAGAAAATGGATGATCTGTTGATCTTCGATAAACAAGAATTTGTAGACAGTTTGTTTAAGCTGGATTAATTGTTTGACTAATTTATCATAGCATACAAAAGCGGCGAATAGCTGCTTTTTTTGTGCGTATGCATTAACGGTAAATCTACCCGAAACTTCTCTCTAAGAGTCTTGTACAGCATTGATAATCAGTACTTAATTTCCTTTTAATTGCTCTTAATGGCTTTTTAATTCGGCAGATGCCAAATGCCGAATAATTTGCACCCTGTTACGAAAAAATATCCAAGTCCAATAAATATCCAATTATGAAAGCCATTATTACGCTTATTTTCTTTTCCCTATCCGTTGTAGCATTTGCAGGTGGTGTATCTGGTGGTAAATCAGATGTGCCTACACAGCATTCTACCTATTCTTCTCAGCAATTGCTGAGCATGGCCACAAAAATGTCTGAGCAGCTGAAAGTTAAACTTGATCTGAGTACCTTCCAGAGAGATGCACTGAAGCGTTCTTTATACAGCTTTCTGCAAAAGAAATCAGCCATTGTTCCAATGATTCAAACCAATTATGCGGAATACACTTACCGTCATAACAGAATCATGAATGATTTCAGGAAAGAGATGGACTTCTTCTTTTATGAAGTTGATAAGAAGAATTTCCATGCGTTGAAGCCTGCGAGCTACGACCCATCAAATCCTTATTCTTATATCTTCTATTAAAAAGCATAGCGGATACCCAATCCGCCCCAACCTGCTTCAAAATAGTTGCCGCCAACGAAATTAAAAGAGGGCTGCCAGTCGAAACTAATATTCACTGGGGCCCCTTTGATTTTATAGTCCATACCCAGCACCCCATCCACACCCAGCGAAACTCCACCGGCTTTGCCCGGATTGTCTTTTACCCATTTGTCGTTCATATAGCCCAGATGTGCACCGCCGCCGATATACCATTTCATGCCTTCCACTGTTCGGATATCTCCGTAGATCTGATACAATGCTGTAAGTCTTGAGCCATAATCCCACATGTACAGTAAGCCTTCAACTGCTCTGTTCTCCTGAACAAAATGTTTGGCCGATAAAGCGGCAGGAAAAACCTTCATCCCAATAGCAGTTTTATAATCTGGCCCAAGATTTTGTGCCTGTACTTGTGCTATGCCTATCAGTAATGCTGCAGTGAAAACTAAGTATTTCATGTTCCGGGTTTTAGTGTTGTGTTAGAAATAATCCTGCCAAATAACAGTCTATTCCGTTAAGGAAATGTTGAGAATGCTTGCTGATTTTGATTTAGGTTTGTGACATGCATGATTTTACAAGTTTGGTAACAGATTTTGCCACGCATTTTAACAAAGCGCATTTTCCGGCAGCACCGGAAAGCCTTTATGCACCTTGTGATTACTTCCTAAGCTTAGGAGGAAAACGTGTTCGCCCAGTGATGTGTTTAATGGGGAATGAATTGTTTGATACCATTCAGCAGGATGCATATGCTGTTGCAACCGCAATCGAACTCTTCCACAATTTTACTTTGATCCACGATGATATCATGGATGCTGCACCCTTGCGCAGAGGAATGGAAACTGTACATATCAAATATGGCAGTAATACTGCTTTACTCAGTGGGGATGTGATGTTGATTCGTGCCTATGAACAATTGGCGCATATCAATCCCGCACTCTTACCACGCATCCTCCATTTATTCAATACAACTGCACGTGAAGTGTGTGAGGGACAACAACTGGATATGGATTTTGAGCAGCAGCAAAACGTTGCGCTGGATGCTTATATCAATATGATTACTTTAAAGACTTCGGTATTGCTAGCTGCGAGTTTGGAAATGGGCGCTATTATTGGTGGTGCCAGTGAAGGCAATTGCCGCCATCTCTATGAGTTTGGTAAAAACCTCGGTATTGCTTTTCAGATTCAGGATGATTATCTCGATGCGTTCGGCGACCCGGAGAAATTTGGTAAGGAACCCGGTGGCGATATCCGACAAAACAAAAAGACTTTTTTATTGATCCATGCATTGGAAACAGCTGATGCTGTGAATAAGGCAAAGCTCTTGCAATTGATGGAGGAAAATCCTGCTGATAAAGTGGCACAGGTGCTGGCTATTTTCCGTGCTTGTGGTGTGGATAGCTGGGCTAGGGATTTAAAACAGCAGTATGTGGACAAAGCAATGGATCATCTGGAAGCTGTAGCTGTTGTTGCCGCAAGAAAGCAGCCAATGAAAGAATTGGCCGCATTTCTGGTGCAGCGTACGCATTGATTAAATTCCACGAGGCAAATAGAATGGTTCGTCCTCTCTAGTCATTTTATGTGATTGAATTTTTTCTATGAATTCGTGCGATTCTACTATTTGTTTAATTCGTTCTGGTTCAAAATCTTGTATATGAAACTCTTTGTACATACTTGGGTTTCTTGAAAAAGCATTTAGTAGTTTTGAATCTATATTACGATTGAAGAAAGGGAATGAGTAGCCTATACATATTAAATAGTCGCTTTTTTTAACAACCTCAATAGCTTTTTCTATTAATAAGTCCCACTTACTATTTGATTCGTTTTCCCATGCGTATTTAATTTTTGAATAAATAGTTTCAGGGTATTTGCTGTGTTCATAATAATACTCAAGAATTATTTTTAAAAGCTCTTCTTCTGAAAGTTTACTTATACATTTATTGACTATGGGGGTTATGTCATTGTTATTTTTGTCTGATAAAGTAGCACTGCCGTTGATCTTAAATAAGTTAAATGGTATGTCATAAAGATTATTTGAAAGAGAGTTTGTGGAATTAACTACGTTTAGGATTTGTTTATTAAAATCATAATTCTCATTCATACTATAATTCGAGTATGCTATTTCAAATTGCGTGTCATAATTCCAACTTATGATATTGAAGTTTGCAATGAATTTATTGTGAGATGATAATAGTATTGAAGCAAAAAAAGTATCATATCTCTTTTCTTTCTGTTTTTTATTGGATTCGAAGTAGAAAAAAATCAATGTAATTAATAACTTAGTTTTTTCATATTTATCAATTTCATTTCTTATGAAAAGTTTCTTTGCATAAGTGTCAATGCTTTCATGATTGCCAATATTGTTAAGAAACTCTCTTAAATCAGTAATGAATTCTAATGATACATCTTGATATGATTTAGCAGTCTCATTATTCTTTATATACCCGAAAAATGATTTTGTATGAAATTCTAGAGCCTCGATAAGTCCTAATACTCCTTTATCGAATTTTTTTACAATTGGTATCTGATTAGCACTAGCGCCAGCACCTAGTAAATAAGTAATATTTTTTTTAGGCATAAAGCAATTATCATGATATTTACCCTAATATAAATTAAATTAATGTTTAACTCAATATTGCGTAAAAAATCCATCGATCGCATCATGGCAGAATCAGCTGCAGGTGAAAGCGATGGCCATGGTGGTGGCCTAAATAAAGTATTGGGTGTTCGCGACCTTACTTTCATGGGTATTGCCGCGGTGATTGGTGCAGGCATTTTCTCTACCATCGGTACGGCTGCGTTTAATGGCGGTCCCGGCATTGCATTGCTTTTCATCATTACGGCAGTCACCTGTGGTTTCTGTGCCCTGTGTTATGCAGAATTTGCCAGCAGGGTGCCCATCTCAGGTAGTGCTTATACCTATGCATATGTAAGTTTTGGTGAGTTGATTGCCTGGATTATTGGTTGGGCCTTGATATTGGAATATGCAATTGGTAATATTGTAGTAGCAATAAGTTGGAGCGGCTACTTCAATAATTTATTGAATGCGTTTGGCATTCATTTACCCGGCTGGTTATTGAAAGATCCTTTTTCGGCTGCCAAGAATTATGAAGAAGCACAAGCGGCTATTCAAGCTGGCACCCCCTTAACAGATACCATGAAAGAAGCGGTAGCTGCATGGGATGCTGCGCCCGTTATCGGTAACTGGCATTTCTTTGTTAACCTACCAGCTTTCATGATTGTCTGCCTCATTACCTGGTTGGCTTATGTAGGTATCCGGGAAAGTAAAAAGAGCACCAATTTCATGGTGATTTTCAAAATAGCTGTAATCATTTTCGTGATCATTCTCGGCGGTATGTATGTAGATACCACCAATTGGTCGCCATTCATGCCCAATGGCTTTACAGGTGTTTTAGCGGGTGTATCTGCTGTATTCTATGCCTATATTGGTTTTGATGCCATTTCTACAACGGCAGAAGAGTGTAAGAATCCGCAACGCGATTTGCCGCGTGGTATGATGTATTCACTCATCATTTGTACCATTCTCTATGTGTTGATCGCTTTGGTACTTACCGGAATGGTATCCTATACTGAATTAAAAGTGGATGATCCCTTGGCCTATGTATTTGAAAAACTCAACCTCAAATGGGCGGGCTATATCATTTCTGTGAGTGCAGTCGTAGCGACTACTTCTGTATTGTTGGTGTTTCAGTTAGGACAGCCAAGAATTTGGATGAGCATGAGCCGTGATGGATTATTGCCTAAGCGTTTTGGCAAAGTGCACAGAAAATTCAAGACACCTTCTTTCGCTACACTGATCAGCGGTGGAGCTGTGGCATTGTGTTCTCTGGTATTACCTAGCATGTTAATGACGGATTTAACCAGTATTGGTACGCTGTTCGCCTTTGTCTTAGTTTGCTTTGGTGTATTGGCTTTACCGGCTGAACGCCACGCAGGTAGTGGTAAGTTTAAATTGCCTTATATCAACGGACAATTCCTGATTCCAGCGATAGTAATTGGCTTCATTTTACTCTTCCGCGAGCGTGTGATGGGTGCTGTGAGCCATATCAGCAATGAAGGCTACCAAGAAATCCTATTCCTCATTTTTATAGCGATTGCGCTTTATGTTGCCTTCCGTGCTTTCCTGAAGAAGTCATCAGCTATTCCTGTGCTAGGCGCACTGTGTTGCTTATACCTCATGATTGAGATACCTGCAGTCAGCTGGCTCTGGTTCTTTGCCTGGATGGCCGTGGGCTTGAGTATTTATTTCTTGTACGGGCGTAAGCAAAGCAAGCTGGCCTGACGTAATTTCGCACCACTATGAAGTATGAAGTGGGCGACGATATCATTGTCTTGCACAGCAATGAGGAAGGTAAGGTAGTGGAGATCATCAACGAGAAAATGGTGATGATTGAAGTGCGCGGGGTGAAATTCCCGGCATATATGGACCAGATTGATTTCCCTTACTTCAAACGCTTTACTGAGAAGAAGCTGTTTGTGCCCAAGAAGGCGCCGAAAGTCTATGTAGATCAAGTACCTAAAGAGAAAGGTCAACCCAATAGCATTAAGGTGGCCGATGGTGTATGGCTCAGCCTGATTCCCAAATTTGCGCTTGACGATTTCAATGATGAAGTGGTAGAGTTGTTCAAGATTCACTTGGTGAATCGAACTGAGAAAGCCCTGAAGTTCCAATACACACAATCTTTCCTAGGTGATCCTGCTTTTGAACTCAGCAGTGAGGTTTTATCCTTCCATGATTTTTACTTGCATGATATCTCCTTCGGTGATTTCAGCGATAACCCTGTTTTCCGTTTTATATTTGAGATGGTAACGCCAGAAAAGGGTAAAGCCAAGTGGTTTGAAACCGAAACACGCATCAAAGCCAAGCAATTATTCAAGCGGATTGAAGAAATGAAGGAAGCCAATGAGCCCATGCTCAGTTATTCCTTATTCAAAGATTTTCCGGCTGAACAAGTTGAAGAGAAATTCGAATTAACCGGATTGGCTGCTAAAGGATTCAAAGTTTATGAAGCCAAAGAAGCCCGCAAGCATTTACCACCAGCTCGTTCGGTAATAGACCTGCATATGGAGAAACTAATGGACAATTGGCAAACTCTTTCTAATGTAGAGATACTCGGCATTCAATTGGCTGAGTTTGAGAAATATTATGAACTCGCTATTGCGCATCATCAGCCCAGCCTGATTGTGATTCATGGGGTAGGTACAGGTCGCTTACGCGATGAAATCCATGATTTATTGAAAGGCCGTAAAGAAGTACGCTATTTCGTAAATCAATACGACGCCCGTTTTGGCTATGGAGCTACGGAGATATTCTTTCAATATTGATTATTGTCAATTGTTTATTGGCTATTATCGATTGACAACACACGCTTTCCGCCTTAACTAGTCGAATAAATCCAACTTATGCTTACCCTCATAGGTGAAGGGCATGTTTACGAATACACCGGCTTTGCCCACCCTTGTGGTACCCTTTACCCGCATGGTTACTTCCTTGTTCAATAGAACCGTCATGGCGTTTTTATAGACGCCCCGCATATCCACCAACATACTGGAGGGGAGTGCAAATTCTGCCTTCTTGGGTACCCGCATCAGGGTGTCTAGCTGGTACCTGCCCAGGTACTGATCGTTCATAAAGACCTCGCAATCCACTTTTTTTATGTCCACCCGAAACTTATTTGGGTTGTAATAAACCAGCTCCATTTGGATCTTGGATTTGTCAAAGCCCAGCTTATCAACCTTGATATTCCGGACGTCCCGGTATTCGAACGACTTTGGTGCCGAGCAGGCAAGGGTAGTGCAGAGGCCAATCAAGAGTGTAATACGGGTAGTCCAATTCATGTTTCAAAGAAACCAATTCGTGCGCAAAACCCATCACCGCCAGTAGAAATTAACCATACCTTTGCGCTAAGCAGTTTAGTAGAGAGGTAGTCACTTTTTGAAATGGTACAAGCTAAAATAATTAGTCATGTATAATTAGTAATAAATCTATGTATATCAAATTATTAAGTTCAATATATTAAACTTTATATTTAAAAAATAATGGCTCAAGATTCAATTAGAAAGAGTCATAACAAGTGTTGTTAGTTTTCATGAATGATCAATATAAAATATCATCTTTATTAATTGAATGTCAGTATTTTGGAAATATTGATTCAATAATAAGTTTATTTAAATCAACACATGTAGAAATTGAACAATACGAAACCTATCCAAAAAGCAGTTTTCGCAACAGAATGGTCTTGGTTGGTGCCGCTGGTCCCATAGAAATGTCGGTACCCATTATTGGTGGGCGAAGCCAGAAAGCACTGAGTAAGGATGTTCGGATTGACCATACTAGCGCTTGGCAGAAAATCCATTGGCGCACGGTTTACTCCTGTTACAGTCGGGCCCCTTTTTATGAATATTATGCCGACTGGCTGGCGGGGTTCTACGAAAAGCGGTATGATTTCCTGCTGGACATGAACATGGATATTCTTCTTTGGCTGAAGAGCTTACTGAAATGCCAGACCCAGATTAGTCGAACCAATAGTTTTCAAGCGGAATATCCGAACACTGTTATAGATAGAAGGGATTACTGGCTCCCCAAGAACTACCGGGAAAGCGCTAGGACACCCGTCTATACCCAGGTCTTTTCAGACCGGATCGGGTTTGTACCCAATCTCAGTTTTTTGGACGCTTTGTGTTGTATTGGCGCACCGGGAATTAAGCAATGGTTGCAGGACAACAAAACCATCGGTTAAGGTATCTCTTCAATTTGTACAATTAACAAAATCAATCATGCCTCAAGCCTTTGACCGTTAAACGTTTGTGTTATATTGCGGTCTTAGGTCTCGGCTATTGACTACCCCCTTCATGAGGACATTACAACTGCTTGTGTTACTGCTGCTGATTGGCATGTTTGCCGAGGCTCAGGATTTTTCCAATAAGGGGAAAGAATTCTGGTTACCCTATGCAGGGCATATTGATAATTTGACTTCTCGAATGGCCTTGTATATCTCGGCCACAGAAAACACAACCGGTGAAGTCCAGTTGAATAATCAAATCATTCCTTTTTCTGTTACGGCTAATCAGGCTACTACGGTTCAAATAAACCCTGCACTATATGGGGTATATAATGCGCAAGCTGATGGTATAGGTGTAGGAACAGGTATTCGGGTTGTTTCACAAAAGCCGATTGTACTTTATGCGCATATTCTGAATGCAGCCAGATCGGGTTCTACTTTGGTATTGCCGGTTACTGTACTCGGTAAAGAGTATATTTCTTTGAATGCATTTCAAGCAACAAATCAGGGCCGAAGTCAGATTACAGTGGTTGCAACAGAAGATAATACAACCATTGAATTGAATTTGATCAGACAAAGCTCAGGTTCACCAACACGACCAGCCAACACACCTTATCAGATCAGTTTGAATAAAGGCGATGTGTATCAGGTGCAGTCAACACAGGATCTAACAGGTTCTACCATCAAGAGTATAGGTACATCATCTAGTTCATGTAAACCCATTGCGGTATTTACGGGTAGTACCTGGACAGCATTTGATTGCGCAGGTGCGAGTGGGGGTGATAACTTATATCAACAAGTATTTCCTTCCAAAGCATGGGGCAGAAATTATATCACGGCTCCTTTTGCAAACAGACAATCAGATGTATATCGCATCATTGTTAAAGACCCAACAACCCAGGTTACATTAAACGGTACAGTGTTGAATCCTGCAACGCTAACCAATAATACCTTTTATGAGTTCAAGAACAGTACACCAAATGTGATCAGTTCAGACAAGCCGATTCTGGTGGTACAGTATATGACTTCTCAGACCTGTGATACCAGAAATCCTAATAACTGCGGTGGAAGCTGTCCTTATCCAGGTGATCCAGAGATTGTGACCATAAACCCATTAGAACAGACCATCAATAATGTGTCGGTAATCTCGGCCAGAAACAACCTTACACCGCCCAATACCAATATCTCAAAGCATTACTTAAACATCTTAATGAAGACTGCTGATATTGGTTCGCTCAAGATTGATAATGCTGCACCAACAGCTAACTGGGTACCTATTCCAAACTCCGTTTATTCTTATTTGCAGGAAGATGTTACCAGCAGCACAAATGCAAACCCAAGCCACAATATCCAGGCTGACAGTGGGTTTATTGCCATTGCCTATGGTATGGGTAATGTGGAAAGCTATGGCTATAACGCAGGTACCAATATCATTGATCTGAATCCACCTGTGAAAGTGCAGAATGAATTTGGCGATGCTTCCGTGAATTTCTCTGCTACTTGTGTGAACTCTCCATTTCGTGTAAATCTTTCGCTTACGTATGAGCCAACACAGATAGTAATTGATTTTCTGGGTACCACCAATCTTTCTGCGGGCAATAATAAAATCACGATATCACCAACAAGGGCAGACTCCACTTATATCAGTAACGGTAAAACATATTATTATTACAAGGGGCCAGAAGTATATCGCTTCAATGGAGCGGGTACTTATCCTGTAAAAATTACCACAACCACCAATGTGCCGCAATCAGATGGGTGTAGCAGTACCAATGAGCAAGAGATTACAGATAATGTTGTTGTGAATGAAGCGCCCGTTGCTGATGTGGATGTAAGCTCTACCGGTTGCCGAACGGATGCCATCAGCTTCACAGATAAATCAGATGGAAAGGGTAGACCTATTCTTCGCTGGTTATGGGATTTCAGTGATGGAACCACATCCACACAACAAAATCCTTCCAAGACTTTTGCAGCATCCGGTAACTATACAGCTAAGCTTACTGCTATTACCGACTACGGTTGTATTGGTGAAATCACCAAGAATATTGCTTTATCAGATAAAGCCACCCCTGCGTTTTCTATTCCTGATACTACTTGTGTGGGCAATAGTTTTACGTTTAAAAATTTGAGTACAGCGCCATCTGGTACAACCATGAATAAATGGTCATGGGTTTTGGATACAGTTGCAACTAAGATCAATACGACTAATGAGGATGTAGTACAGCAGTTTGTGAAAACAGGTAAGTATCAGATCAAACTCATGGTAGAAACATCTGTAGGTTGTAAGAGTGATACATTGGTGAAAGAATTGAATGTGCGTCCTTATCCGCAAATAGGATTGGTGTTGCCCGATTTTTGTTTAGCAGAAGGCGCTGCTCGTTTCAGCGATACCAGTAAAATTGAAGATGGTACAGAAACTGATTTCAAATACGAATGGAGATTCAATCTCAATAATACCACACCTGCACCTAACATTCTTAGCTCAACAAGCAAGAACCCAAATGTTACTTACTTCAATGTGGGGGTCTATCGTACACAACTAAAACTGGTGTCTAAATTTGGTTGTATTGATTCTGCTGCAGGCGATTTTACAGTGAACGGATCGCGCCCAAGAGCAGACTTTGTGGTACTTCGTTCAGATAGTATTTGTAGCAATGTGAATGCACAGATCAAGCACACTTCTACAGTTGACTTTGGTAATATCACCAGAACAGAATTGATCTGGAACTTGGTTGATTCTGCTGCATTCAGGGTTCAGGATGATAATCCTGCAACTGATAAACTTTATCAAAAACTATACACCAATTTCCAGCAACCTGCATCCAAAACTTTCCAGGTAAGATTGATCGCCTATTCAGGCAATGCTTCCGTTTGCCGGGATAGTGTGGTGAAAGTGGTTACCGTGAACCAAAGTCCCAAAGTAGGCTTCTCTCGCATGCCCGGTATTTGTTTGGATGCAGCACCCAGACAAATCACCCAAGCCACTGAGCAGGGTAGTGTGCCCGGCACATTTGCATACACTGGTAAGGGCGTGAATGCAACAGGACTATTCGATCCCAAAGTTTCAGATACAGGAACTTATCCAATTCAATTCCGATATCAAACTGCGCTTGGTTGTGCAGATTCAGCAACCATGCCTATCACCGTTTGGCCATCGCCTAAAGCCAAGTTTGGTGTAACTGCACCTTTGTGTGAAAAGAACAATATTCTCTTCAGCGATTCATCCAAAGCCAATTACAGCAAAATCGTTCGCTGGGATTGGGATTTCCGTGACGGTGATACTCGCCAACGCAGTGATAGTATTTCTTTTAATAAACGTTATGATACTGCCGGCTTGTACCGCGTTATTCTTCGTGTAACAACTGATAGCGGTTGTGTTAGTCCGAATGATACCATGCCTGTTCGTGTTACGCACCTGCCTTTGGTAAACTTCACTATGCCCGATGGAATTTGTCTGCCAGATGGTCGTGGTGTATTTACGAGCACATCAATCATCCCTGATGGTTCAGAAGCATTGTTCAGTTATCGCTGGAACTTTGGAGACCCCAATGATCCCACCCCGGGTTTGCTTGCACAGATGACACATCGTTACTCCTCACTCGGTAATAAAACTGTGCAGCTGAAAGTTACCAGCAAGGATGGATGTATTGATTCCTTAAGTAAAGTTTATACCAATATCTATCCTCAGCCCAAAGCTGATTTCATTGGTTTACCTGATTCTGTTTGTATCAATAGCACTGCACAATTAACAGATACCAGCGATGGCAAGACCAGTCCGCCAGAACGCTGGGTATGGAATCTGGCAAACGGACAAACTTCCACGCTGAAGAATCCGATCAAGAATTTTACAGATAGTGGTCGCTACAATGTCACGTTGCACATCTTTAATGCACAAGGTTGTGTCAGTGATACCATCAGCAAATCATTTGAAGTATTTCCTTATCCTGTTTTGAATATTGGCAGTAGAAGACGTGTGGTATTGGAAGGCGATAGTATCCGCATCAATCCAACCAGTTTCTTTGCACGTAATCCGCAATTCCTCTGGACGCCGTCTACTTATCTGCGTAATCCTACAGATTCTGCACCATATAGTCAGCCTGCTGATAATATCCGTTACTATGTACAGTTAACCGGTACGGGTGGTTGTGCGGTGAAAGATTCTGTTGACATAAGAGTGCTGCTTACGCCGAAAGTGCCGAATGCATTTTCACCCAACGGTGATGGTGTAAATGATACTTGGGTGATCAAGTATTTGGAAGATTATCCCAACTCGAAAGTAGATATCTACAATCGCTACGGTCAGTTGGTCTATCATTCTGAAGGCTATGTAAACGGTAGAGGATGGGATGGTACCACCAATGGTAAACCATTGCCGATTGGTACCTACTATTATGTGATTCAACCCGGCAGTGGTCGAAAACCCATTTCAGGATCTATTACGATTATTCGATGAAGTTGCGTCAGTCATATCGCATCTTGATTTGTTGCTGTACAATCTTGGCAGCAATGCAGCTCTTTGCACAACAAAGACCATACTACTCGCAATACATCCTAAACAACTATATCATCAATCCTGCAGTGGCCGGTATTGAAAACTATACCGATATCAAGCTCAGCCATAGAAGGCAATGGACGGGTATTGCAGATGCACCGGTAACCACCTACCTTACCATGCATGCGCCACTGAGTAAGGATGATTATGGTCGCGAAACGGTGAATACTTTTTATCCTTACGGTGAGAATCCTTTGGGTAAAGCCAATTGGCGCGATTACAATAACAATGAACCACACCACGGAGTAGGTCTTACATTTTTGAATGATGTAACTGGTCCGCTCAGCAGAATTGCTTTGCAGGGTACTTATGCATACCACATGTCTGTTGCACCGGGCATGATGCTCTCCGGCGGCGTGTCAGTTGGTTTTACGCAGTTAAGATTAGATGCGAGCAAATTGAATTTTGGCGAAGTGAATCTTGATCCCGCTGTCAGCAGTAGTGGTATCCTCAACAGAATGCGCCCAGATGTGAGCGCCGGTTTCTGGTTATACACTTCTCGTTTTTTCGCAGGACTTTCTGTGCAGCAACTCGTGCCACAGCAAGTGGCATTCTCAGATAATAATGTGTACCTGCAAAATAGTCGCTTATTGCCCCATACTTTTTTGTCATTCGGTTATCGATTCACTATCACAGATGAGGTTACGATGTTGCCATCTGCACAAGTGCGTTATATCTCGCCACTGCCCATTGGTGTTGACCTCAACGTGAAATTCCGTTACCTCGATCAATTGTGGGTGGGTGCTTCATATCGCCACAAAGAGGGTGGTGCAGCCATGGCCGGTATCAAACTCAATACCAGCTGGCATCTGGGATATGCGTACGAAATGGCTACCAATAGCACACTGAATACCTTCTCACGCGGTAGTCACGAACTCACTATCGGTTTCTTATTGGGCAATAAAGTACTGGATTGGACACCACGCAATGTGTGGTAATTACTGAATCCTTCTATGTATCAGGCTCTCGGGTATAATGCGCTCACGCAATAAAAGATTACGGTTGCGTAAAATATTTTCCAGGCTTTGTATGTCAAAACCTTCAGGTAAAATAACTTGATTGTTACTGTCAAACTGAATACCGGTACGTTTCAAGATATTGGCGATCAACCATAGTTTTTCTTGTTCACTCAATTGCTTGTCCTGTTTCAATTGCTTCAACAAATCTGCAGCAGCAACTAGTTTCTCTTTCATCACTTGTCGTAAGACTTGTTTCTCAGTAGGACTTGCCACTTGTTTCAGCAGGGGATTGCCTTCTATCAGGATGCGTTCTTCAACTACAGGCTGCTCCAAATCGCTCCAGGTCTTCAATGTTTTTAAAGCCTGATTTGTATTGGTTACTATGGTTTCCTCAATCAATACTTCTTTTTTGATGCTGCTCTTTCTTGGTTGCGGCTTCAATGCTTGAATACGGTTGGTTTTTGCTAAGACCGGTTTAGGCAAAGCATGCAATTTTGTATTGGATGTTTTAGGCTTGCGTTTACTGAGTCTTTTTTCCTGTGCAGTTTTGGCTGAGAAAAATAAGAGCAAAGCCAGTGCACCTAAACCAAATACTACGATGATGATCCGGCTTGCAGAAGTTTGCATCACCTGCATCGGTTCCAACATATAGGCAATGCGTTTGCGCAAACCATCCTTACTGCCGGTAGCTGCCATGGCCAGGCGATGTTGCTGTTGCAATTGTGCCATACGAAACAAAGCACCCGCATACACACCGGTTTCTTGCCTACTGCGTACTGCATCATCGCAACTAATCTCTCGGTACAAAATGGTTTCTTCGTGCAGCAACCAGATAAAAGGATTGAAGCACAACAGTGCACGGCTCAACACCAATGCATGGTTCACCAGATAATCATAGCGACGAATATGTACCAACTCATGTAAGAGCAGGGCTTCCAGTTCATTGGGTGTTAGTTGATTGATAGCCGCCAGAGGTAAGATGATTATGGGCTTGATCCAGCCAACAGTGAGCGGACTCTCCACAACATCACTCACACGCAATTCAATCTTTCTGTTGAGTTGCAGCAATGACTGTTGTTGTTGTAATTGATGTAGTAATACTCCATCAGCAGGCAATCCACTGCGCATCAGTTTACGAACAGCTGTTAAACCCAGCATCCATTGCATCAGTTGAATACCCAATGCCAGAATATAAAGTAGGAGTAATGCTTCTGCTAAAAACGGATTGCTTCGAATAAATTGGTTGAGGTTGAAAACACCAATGGCATTGTTCACTATTGCTGTATCATCTCGGACAAAGTAGCTGGCACCAATCACCAAAGCCCCTGCAGCCAATAACTGCAGCGCAGTATTTACGAAATAGATTTGTGTTGCTGTGAAGCGAATGCATTTACGCAGCACCTGCCAGGTTAACCAGACAAAGCCGGTCCACAACACATGTTGCAGGAATAATACTATCCAGACTGGGCCATTCGCCGAGAGCATCAGGACTTGCTTTTGAGTTGTTGTATCATGGCTTCAATCGCATCCAGTTCTTCCTTGCTGGCAGATTGATTACCCAATGCCTGCATCACCAATTGTGAAGCAGAACCATTGAAGAGGTTGCGGATCATTTTATTTACCAGCTGCTGCTGGGTATCTTCCTTGCTCACATTGGCCGTATAAATATGGGTCTTGCTGCTATCATTTCGCAACACCAATCCCTTTTCAAACATAATCTGCATCAGTTTCAGGGTAGTGGTATAGCCAACATCCTTGTGGGCCGTGAGCACTTCATGTACTTCACGAACAGTAGCATCTCCCTTTTCCCACAATACCTGGAGAATCTCTAACTCGCTTTCTGTTGGTTTAATTGGCGCCTGATGGGTCATATTACGATATTATTCGTAAGCAATTTAGGCCATCGGTTCTAAAGAAAAAGCAAAAATCAGTCGGCCACTTGTATGCTGGTGCGAACAGCCACTTTGGCGATGGTCTTCAGCTTGAGTTCCTCATGCTGCACGTAGATATGTCGCATGGGCAAAAAGCCCTTGAGGGAATCGGTAATGCCTACAAAACAACCATAGGGCTTGCTACTATCCGGTTGTATAGCAATCAGGGGCAGGGCATTCAATACAGGTACGGCAAAACTATCCACCACATGCAGCACTTTATACTGCACAACCAGCTTATAAACCGCCGTTCTTTTGGTCTCAAAAGCTTTCACCGCAAATACAAATCCGTTCAGGTCATTGGCAATGGGTTTGCTGTATTTTGCCACAGGATCGGCGCTGGGATTTTCTCGAAATTCAGGTATTGCAGGCGTTTGGGCATCCGGTTTTGACGCTTCTATTTCCTGTTCAGCTGGTGCACAGGCGAAGAACAGCATGGTTGCAAAAATGATAAGTGCTTGTTTCATAGTGATTTAGGGATGATTAAAGCTACTAATTCTTTTCGGCCAATGCAGGGGTATTGAGTTACCTTTGCAAAAAAATAGTAGTATTCATGACAGTATTTAGCGAGTTGGGTTTATCTGAGGAGTTGATTAAAGCGACGGAAGCATTAGGTTTCAAGAATCCCACCACCATACAAGAGAAAGCCATTCCGGTTTTAATTAGTGGCACAAAGGACTTTATTGGTTTGGCCCAGACCGGAACAGGTAAGACAGCAGCATTTGGTTTACCCCTGCTGCAATTAATCGATCGTCAGGCAAGACATGCCCAGGCATTGATCGTTTGCCCTACCAGAGAACTTTGTCTCCAGATCGTGACCGAGATGGAGCATTTCAAGAAATTTCTTCCCGGGGTGCATATTACTGCCGTTTACGGAGGTGCATCCATTGGTATGCAGATCAAAGACCTGAGAAGAGGTTCACAAATAGTAGTAGCCACACCCGGTCGTTTGATTGATTTGATTGAGCGCAAAGCCATCGACCTGCAGCAGATCCATTATGTGGTGCTGGATGAAGCCGATGAAATGCTCAACATGGGTTTTCAGGAAGACATTGAATTCATTTTACAGAATACCCCCAAGCGTGAAAGCACTTGGTTGTTTAGCGCCACGATGCCAACGGAAATCCGCAAAGTGAGCAAGCGCTACATGAAGGAGCCTTTTGAAGTAACAGTGGGTAAGGTAAACACCGGTAATAAGAATATCGACCACCAATTCTATGTGGTGAATGCGCATCATCGTTACGAGGCTTTGAAGCGTTTGATTGATTTCAACCCCGGTATCTATGGTATCATTTTTACCAGAACCAAATTAGATGCACAGGAAATTGCTGAGAAGTTGACCCGTGAGGGCTATGATATTGATGCCTTACACGGAGATCTTACCCAGCCTCAGCGTGATAAAGTAATGGGACAGTTCCGCGATAAGAGTCTACAGTTGCTGATTGCTACCGATGTGGCTGCCCGCGGTATTGATGTGCAGGGTATTACTCACGTAATCAATTACGAATTACCAGATGATGTAGAAGTGTACACGCACAGAAGTGGCCGTACCGGTCGCGCCGGAAATACCGGTATCTGTATGTCTATTCTGCATGCCCGTGAATTGTATAAGATTCGTTTGATTGAAAAGACCATGCAGGTGCAGTTTCACAAGTTGGAAATTCCTGCCGGTAAAGATGTTTGTCGTAAGCAGTTCTTCCACCACATGGATCGTTTGCAACAGGCTGATATCAGCAATAGCAATTACGAAACCTATCTGCCCATGTTGGCCGAAAAATTTGCCGACATGAGTAAGGAAGAAGTGCTGCAGCGTGTAGCGGCTTTGGAGTTCGACCGCTTTTTGAAATATTATGAAAATGCAGAAGACCTGAACCCACGCAAAGACCAGCGTGAGCGTGGTAGTGAACGCAGACAGCAGGAGCGTGGCGCACCCGATCAGGGTCGTCGTAAAGATCCCAATGGTCGCAAGAAGTTTGACGAGAGCGGCAATTTCACCAAGCTCTTTGTAAACCTCGGTACCAAGGATGGTTTTTACAAAGCCAGTTTCTTACAGTTTATTCTAGACATGAGCGACCTGCGCAAAGATGTGCTGGGCCGTATTGATATGAAGGAAATGAATAGCTGGGTAGAAGTGGACGCGAAATCTGCTAAGCAGATGATACGCGCCATTGACGGCAAGAACTACCGAGGCAGAAAGATTCGCATGAATGAAGCGAATAGTCGTTAAGAAGGAGAAAGTTAGAATGTAGAAGCTAGAAGTTAGAAGTTAGATGTTAGCTTTTATTGAATAGAAAAGGCCTGAGTATTTTACTTGGGCTTTTTTAATTAAAATATTATTATTCCTGATTATGTGTAAAGTATCTTGGATATACAAATATTAAAGCATAATAATCAAATCTCTATTCACTCTCTGTGTGATTTTTTTTAAAATGTTTGATATGATTCAATAATAAGTTTGTTTTAGCATTCTTATCAGGTTTCGTGTGAGGTGGTAAAGTTGTTGTTGTTCTTTTAAGAAATCGAACAGTATCGGCCTTTACTTCTACATACAAAAAGCTTGCTTCATATTTTGAATACGCAGTTCCATATCTAATCAAATCTCCAGATTTAGAGGGCCTTACACTTTTATCTTCAGTATCCCATGTGCCCTTAAGTGGAAAAAAATTATAACCAAGAGTTTCTAGTGCAAATAAAACATCATCCGCAGTTAACTTGAAACCCAAATGCTTTATAAAAACTTTATTGAGTGTAGTATGGATATATTCAAATTCATTAGCTGGATTTTTTCGTTTATGACCGGTTTTAGGTAAGAAAGTAATTAGAAACTCTTCTAAAACATATTGTTGTTTGCTATTCAGTTTTGATTTAATCTGTCTTTTTTTATTCATTTTGTATATCCATTTACAACTACGTATGAATGAAGTCTGAAACATGAAAAAATGATGGATTTGCTAGATCAGAATTGCACTTTAAAGCTTTTAACTGTCTTCAGCATCATATTAATTACTAGTTAAAACAGGAAGTTTAAGTTGAAGAACTCATAACAAGTTGTAGGTTTTAATAATATATTTTTTGAAGTAAATATTCAATATTGAATTATCAAAATAATATGCTTCAAACTATAGTTGAGTTTTACTATGAAAATAGTTTATGCTTTGTTATGTAAATATTTTCTGAAAAAATCATGACTTCCTGCCCTTTTTTGGTTTCTTTTCCTGCACTATAAGAAAGCTTAAATTGCTTTTGCCTAAAGTTTGAGTACAAATCTTTTATTGGATTAACATCGTCATAAGTTACTATCCACTTTTGAGTTTTGATTTTTGAGATTTCGTCAGCAATTTTCTTATGGTCTTTATCTACATAGTAATTTAAATACAAATCTTTTCCTTTTACATAGTATGGAGGATCAAAGTAGAAAAGTGTATTTTTTGATAGAGATTTTTTAAATGATTTCACTAACTCAACAGCGTCTGAATTGTAGACTTCGATTTTATCTTTATATAATGCAATTCTCTCAATTCTATCAATAAGCTCTTTTTTATTATACCTTGCATCCATCTTCCAAAAACCAGATTGCTTTCTTCCTCCAATAATGCCAGCGTTTAAAATTCCTGACCTATTAGTTCTGTTTAAAAAAAATGTAGAAAATCCTACTTTAAGGTAACCGAAACGATGTTTGTTTCTTTGTATACATTTTTGAATTTCCCAATTATCAACGTTGACAGGGGTGTCATGTATAAGTTTACACAATTTTTCTGTATCAAATAATACCGAATGCCAAAAAGAGTAAATCGATTTATCTATATCATTGATGATAATTTTTGAGACATACTCATTGAAGAGTAGTGAAAGAGCTACTGATGCCCCTCCCGCATAGGGCTCAACATATGTGCCACCATAAAGTAGATTGTCTTTGTAAATTTGTTTAAAGTAGTCAGCTACTTTTCCTTTGCCACCAGGGTACCTCAATGGAGAATAGAAGTGCATACTTATTTAATGTTTAACCAAATTGCCTCAATAAATGATTGGATATTATCCCAAGTGATAATCAAATTTTTCTCTTTAGGAGCAAATTTATTATTATGTACATAAGCGTGCCATGTATCTATACCCATAATATCATTTTTGTCTTTTATTTCACTTTTAATTCCTTTACATATTGCGGCATCGGCAAATTTTTTAGACTCCATATGATTTGCGACAACATTTATCTTTTGTTGAAAATCCATTCCTGACTTAGCCGCAGATGGTGTAGAAATCAAGCTATGTTCTTCTAGGTAACTGTCAATACTTAGTTCTACAAATACACGTAGTGAAATAGCGGCAGCATTTGTAAATTTTATTATATCAAGTTTAATTAACTCATGGTATATAGCATTTACTTTTGGCTTGCTAATCCTAAGGCTGCATGATTTTGGAATTAGTGTCTTCCTATGTTTTGGATTTGGTTTAGGTTTAGTCTGTGTTTGTTTTGGATTAGTTGTATTTGAATTATTAAATTGCCAAGGCTTATCTGCTGTTTTTGAAGTATCTGGTTTATGTGATTTGGGAATTTTACTTATGTAGTCTGTACGATCTTCTTTAGTGTAAATCCTTTTTACATTAAATTTTGGATCTAATAAGTCTTTTGCTATAAACGTTAATCCTTTTACGACCTCTTTTTCTTCAATATTTGATTGGATTACCCCGTTATTGATTTCTATTCCTAAAAAATTTCTAACTGAAGGATCAGATATTAGTCTTTCAAAATTAGAAACTTTGAGTGTTTTAAGATTAGATTTTACTTCTGTGGGAACATTAGGAGATTTTTCTAGGAGTTTAATCGCTTGTAGTGAAATTGAAGATTTCCCTTCCACTTTTTCTTCAAATCTGTCTATTTGATGTGCTGTCCAAGTCACTGTGCCTATGCCGTCAAGTTGGCCTGCATGTTTTAGCTTAATCCATTTATCTGCTTCAGCTGGATTATCGTAAACTGTACATTCAATAGATTTAGGAATAGCTTTTTTATTATCGTCATGTAATTTCTTGAATTTTCGTTTAAGACCGATATGATGGTTCGAATCGATCAGATCAGGATTACTTAAAAGTTTAAGAGAAACAGTTCTTCGATTTCCTTCTACAACGTTAAATTTGGTTTTATCATGACTTGATGACACTACCTGTATTTTGTCATTTGGGTTTAAGCCATTGTATACTATGTGTTCAGCTAACTTGTATATTTTTTCACCCTGATCATCAATCATCATGTCTATTGCTTCTTTTTGGCTTGCTACTGGCTCGAATCGGTAATTTTCAGTATTAATTTGCAAATCAATTAAGTTGATTATTTGTGTTTTTGCCATAATCTTATTAGATATTTTTTGTTGATATTATTGAGTCCTTAATCAAATTGTATTCTTTTCAAATCTAACTAACCTAATCCAATAATTCAACCCGTTAAACAACGGTATTTTAATGGGAAATTTCCCATTTTAAAGTGGGAGATTTCCCGTTGAAGGAATAACTTATAGCTGATAGCTAATGGGGGGGTAGCTCTTGGTTGTTAGGTCTGCTAATTAAGAATGAGTAATTAAAAATTAAGAATTGAAGCTAGCTACTAGCTACTAACTTCTGGCTGCTCAGCTCACAGAACTAATAAAATTTTCTGGAATTCTTTGCGCGCCTTGCGTGAAATCTGGGCATCGTTTTACTGACGAATCAATAAATCGTAAGCCCTTTCCCCATAATACCGATAACCCATATTCACTGCTGCAGTACCAATTAAGATGGAGTGAATGAAACCATTTTTTTCTACTTGTTGGGTATGGTAGATGGCTCTCTCGGGGTTGTCTTTTAGGTAAACATTTACTCGTTTATTGGCAGACTGGTAATGGCTGATGGTATCTGTGTTGCAGGTAAAGCGGAGTGCTTGCAGGTCTTGCAACATTTGCTTGCTTTTATACCAAGTGCCGCCGCGGGCGCTTACCACGGGCTTGCCATTGTACAAAGCAATACTGTCGTTATAGGCAAACACTGTTAGGTAATGGCTGCGTTTTTGGGTAACCCATTCTTGGAGTTGTTGTGCATAGCTGCTGTCGTACCCATAATTGCTATCGAGAAAAGTGATGCGTTGCAATTGTTTGGGTAGTTTAGGATTGGCATCCAGATAACCGAAAATAAAACTGCCGCCACCGCTATGGCCGTTTAGGTGTAAGCTGTATTGTTTTAGTTGAAGCGTTTGCACAATGGTATCTACCAATGCATTGATTTGCGTGCGGTAATCAGCATGTTGTCTTTTCCATTGCGGCCATGCTTTGGCATCGTTCTCCAAATACACCACAATGATATTTTCTTTAAGCATATTGCGTACAAATCTTGTTTGTGCGTCAATGTGCTGAATATCGAAATGCCAGTCGTCGCCCGTCGCTAGGCGTTTACCCATGGTTTGTGCGGTGGTATTGCCATTGGGCAGTGCATAGAGCACCAATTGCGCGCGGGAAAAGTTTTGGTTTGTTGGTTGGTCAATCGTTACCTGTATGGCATCCCTGAAACGGAAATGAATCAGTGTATCGCTATTGCTAAATGCGTAGTTATTTATGCATAGTAGTAAAAGGGAGAACAGTAGTTTAGGTAAGCGCATGCAGTAAATTAATAATTAACAATGAAGAATTAAGAATTGGGGTGTTTACGCTTAATTATTTGAGATTTCGGATTTAATATTGATTACGCGTAATTAATAATTAGCAATTAAGAATTAAGAATTGCAGCTTTCTTATCTCTCAGCAAAAGAATACTTCTCAGAAACTCCTTGCGTGAAATTGAACTTATTATCTAAAGGGTTAGTGTAAGATAAGTGCATGTTTGTAAAACATGACGGGGTGGTGCATATACCCCTCAGTCCCCTTACGGGGCCAGCTCCCCTTGGCAGGGGAGCATACTTTTAATTTTAAAGGTGAGGTAAAAAAAATCCCGATAGTTACCTATCGGGATTTTCTATAGAAAAGCAGTGGTTTACTGCTTCTTGGTTTCTTTCTTCACCTCAATATTGAGATCCATTTTGTCGCCAAGCTCTACTTTCAGTTTCTCAACAACTTCTTTACTTTGCTCAACACCATTGATGGTTAATTTACCGTCTTTGAAAACAACGGATACATTTTCACCATTGGTTAAGCCTTCTTTCTTCATGGCTTCAATCAATGCATCATAGTTGCCTTCCACCTTTACGTCAGCAGTTTTGGTACTGTCGTTGCTGGTTACTTTCACTTCCATTACCTGCTCAACTTTATGCTGATAAGGCTTAGGTGCACTACCTGCATGTACTTGTGCCAAAGAAGGAGCGATTACCAGAGAAACGATTGACATCAACTTGATGAGGATATTCATTGAAGGACCAGATGTATCCTTAAATGGATCACCTACGGTATCACCAGTTACAGAAGCTTTGTGTGGATCAGACTTCTTGAAGAATACTTCACCATTGATCTCAACACCTTTTTCAAAGCTCTTCTTGGCATTATCCCAAGCACCACCTGCGTTGTTCTGGAACATACCCATCAGTACACCACTCACAGTAGCACCGGCGAGGAAACCACCCAATGCTTCTGGGCCGAGGATGAAACCAATGATGATTGGAGAAATGATCGCGATAGCACCTGGCAGCATCATCTTCTTGATAGAAGCTTCAGTAGAGATGGCCACGCACTTATCGTATTCAGGCTTACCTGTACCTTCCATGATACCTGGAATTTCGCGGAACTGGCGTCTTACTTCTTCTACCATGCTCATCGCAGCTTCACCAACAGCTTGAATAGCCAGTGAAGAGAAGATGAATGGAATCATGGCACCAACAAATAAGCTGGCCAATACTTTCGCTTTATAGATATCGATACCGATCATGTCGTAACCATTGTGCTTGATCACACCCACATAAGCGGCAAACAATGCCAGGGCAGTGAGGGCAGCAGAAGCAATGGCAAAACCTTTACCGGTAGCAGCAGTCGTGTTACCAACTGCATCCAATACGTCAGTTTTTTCACGAACTTCTTTAGGCAATTCGCTCATTTCAGCAATACCACCTGCGTTATCAGCAATCGGACCGAATGCATCGATCGCCAATTGCATCGCAGTAGTGGCCATCATACCAGCAGCAGCAATCGCTACACCGTATAAACCGGCGCACTCAAAAGAACCCCAGATACCACCAGCCAAAACGAGGATAGGTAATAAAGTAGATTCCTTACCTACAGCCAAACCACCAATTACGTTGGTAGCGTGACCAGTAGCAGACTGACGAATGATACGCATTACAGGACGCTTACCCATGGCAGTATAGTACTCAGTGATGATTGACATCAGCGTACCTACAGCCAGACCAACCAGGATAGCACCGAATACACCATTACGTGTGATGGCGATAGCACCTTCACGGATGGTTTCAGTACCCTCGATATAGTCGCGCTTCAGATAAACTGGCGCTTCAGGTAAGATATAATATACCAGTGCTGCAGAAGCAATGGCCGTTAACACAATAGAACCCCAGTTACCCAAGTTCAGGGCCTTCTGTACGTTGTTGGTGCTGATGCCAGCAGAATCAGACACACGTACAAACAAAGTACCTACAATAGAGAAAATGATACCCACACCGGCAATCAACATTGGCAGGAGGATAGGGGCAAAACCACCGTAATTATCGGTAGATACAGCTTCCTGACCCAATACCATTGTTGCCAATACTGTAGCTACATAAGAACCGAACAAATCGGCACCCATACCAGCTACGTCACCCACGTTATCACCTACGTTATCAGCGATAGTGGCTGGGTTACGTGGATCATCTTCGGGGATACCTGCTTCCACTTTACCTACGAGGTCAGCACCTACGTCGGCAGCCTTGGTATAGATACCACCACCCACACGGGCGAAGAGGGCAATAGATTCAGCACCCAGAGAGAAACCGGTCAGTACTTCAATGGTCTTTACCATTTCTTCAGAAGTAGCAGCGGCACCTGGTGCAAAGATTTGCTTCAGGATCAGGTATAAGCTACCCAGACCCAATACAGCCAGACCGGCAACACCCAGACCCATTACAGAACCACCAGTGAAGGATACGTTCAGGGCCTTGGATAAACTTGTCTTAGCCGCTTGTGCAGTACGCACGTTGGCTTTAGTGGCAATGCTCATACCGATCCAGCCGGCAAAAGCACTTGCAACCGCACCAAAAATGAATGAAACTGCAATGCTCCAATGGCTGTTCTCATTCTTTGAAGCCATAAAGCCCAGCAAAACAGCAACGAGGGCAACGAAATAGAAGAGGATTTTCCACTCGGCTTTCAGGAAAGCCATAGCGCCTTCAGCAATGTGGTCACTGATACCTTTCATTTTGGCATCTCCGGCATCTTGTCTGCTCACCCAGCCATACTTGATGAATGTGTAGAGCAATCCCACGATACCCATCGCCGGAACGGCGTAGAATAGTGCATTGTTCATAAGCAATTAATAGAGGATTTGATGGTTATTGAATGGTTTTTAGGATGATTGGTTGGCAAAAATAGGGGGAAATGGACTTGAAAGTGCCACTAATCCTGCTTTTTGAGCCGATTACACCTTGTAGCATGTGATAGTTTTGGTTGATGTAGCGCAGCCAGCCTTATACCGGATGCGGGCATATAACGAAAAATGGATGTTTTTATTCTTCAAAATCCGTTGAATCCGCATCATTTGTGAGAATCAGCGGGAAGCGGCGGCCCAGGCTGTAGATCATTTTATTGAACTTATTGCCCAGGATAATGACGGTGGCCGTGTCTTCAATCAGTCGGGTGAAAACGGTATTGTTTCCGTGCCACCAACCATTGTGGTACACAATCTTGGAACTGTCTTCATGAATAATCATTCGCCAACCCAATCCATAATTGTGTTGTGATTTGCGCTCGTTGCTCAGTGGTTCAAAAGCCATGCTGAGGGTACTATTCTTCACAAAACTGCCATCATACAGCACTTTATCCCAAATCAGCATTTCACGTGGCGTGCTATAAATATTCTTATCGCCATAGGTACAATCCAAGCGTTCCAGTCCGTACACACGGTTATTGTACATATATGAAGGTATGTAGCGACCAGTATCGGCTTTGCTGAATACAAAACTGTTTTTCATACCCAATGGGGTGAATACACTATCCTTCATGTATTGTGGAAAAGACTGACCAGTAATTTTCTCCACCAACAAGGCCAGCATCACATAATTGGTATTGCAATATTGAAAGCGGGTATCGGGGCGTGATTGGATTGCGGGCTTTTTCTCGGCCATGAAATCCAGGATATCCTGATTGGTGAGCAATCCCGGACGGAAAGGATCTTTCACCGGTACATATTTCACCACCTTGATTTTGCGGCCCTTTCTGCCTTTTCGATAGGTAGTGACGGCCTTTGTTTCATTAGTGAAATGCAGGTAATTGGGCATACCGCTTCGATGTGATAAAAGCATTTTGATGGTCATGCCTTCATAAGGAAAGCTGGGGAAATGCGTGCGCACATCATCATCCAATCCAAACTTTCCCTGTTCCCACAAATGCAATACAGCCATCGCTGTAAAGGTTTTTGAAACAGATGCCAAGTGAATAGGCGTATTGGCATCCATGAGTTCGCCGGTGCGCTGGTTATAATACCCTTTATAATCTTCCAGTAATATCTCGCCATTCTTGGCAATGATGATACCGCCACTGAATGCGACTTTACCCAATGTCTTCTGGTATTCCTCCTGCACTGCCGCAGTGATGCGTTGTTTGGTGGAATCCGGTATGGGCTTAAAGCGAAAGTTTTTGGGTGTATAAGATTGCTCGGTAGGCTGGGCCTGACAAGACACAGTTACCAGCATAATAAGGCTGTAAACGAGGGTACGGGGATGCATGTTCAATTCTTGACGCGGGCAAATATAACAGAATCAATACGTGGGAAAACCCACGTGGAAAACTTGGGGCAATCAAGTATTTTCGCCACATGAGCAAAGCAGGTACCAGTTATCCCAAAGAGAAGATCAATATTCTCTTTTTAGAAAATATCAGCGAGAAAGCAGTTCAGCAGTTCAAACAAAATGGGTATGTGAATGTGCGCAAACTGAGTGGTGCGTTGAGCGAAGCTGAGCTGATCAAGGAAATCAAGGATGTACACCTCTTGGGTATTCGTTCCAAAACACAGATCACCGCTAAGGTTTTAGATGCAGCCACCAAGTTGCAGGCGATAGGTTGTTTCTGCATAGGCGTGAATCAGGTAAACCTGAAAGCTGCTACACAAAAAGGGGTGGTGGTTTTCAATGCACCATATAGCAACACACGCAGTGTAGCAGAACTGGTGATTGGTGCAGCCATCATGTTGATCAGAAGAATACCCGACAAGAATAAAGCAGCGCATGAAGGTCGTTGGTTCAAAGAAGCCAAGGGCAGTTATGAATTGCGTGGCAAGACACTGGGCATTATTGGTTACGGCAATATCGGTTCACAAGTGAGTGTATTGGCAGAAGCATTGGGTATGAAGATTCGTTTCTACGATATCGAAACCAAATTGCCACTTGGTAATGCAGTTGCGTGTAAGTCGCTCAAAGAAGTAGTGAGCCAATCAGATATTGTGAGTCTGCATGTACCTGAAACCAATCAGACCAAGAATATGGTCAACAAAGCTTTGCTGAAACAATTCAAGCAAGGTGCCATACTAATCAACTATGCGCGTGGCGAGGTTGTAGATATTCCTGCACTCACCAAAGCTTTAGAAGAAAAACAATTGAGTGGTGCAGCCATAGATGTGTTTCCAGTAGAACCTGAGAAAAACGGCGATGTGTTTGAATCTCCATTGCAGGGTTTGCACAATGTATTGCTTACACCACATATCGGTGGTTCTACTGAAGAAGCGCAGGAGAATATTGGGGAAGATGTCAGTATCAAATTGTTTCAATATTTAGAACGCGGTATCACCAATGGTTCGCATACAGTACCACCAATCAGTCTGCCACCGGTAGATGGTGCGCACCGCATTTTGCATATCCACAACAATGTGCCCGGTGTGTTGAGTGCGATTAACACAGAATTGTCGAAACACAATATCAATATCGTTGGTCAGTACTTAAAAACCAATGATGCCATTGGTTATGTGGTGCTCGATGTGGACAATAAACTGTCTAAGCGTGCGCTCGAATTACTCAAAGCAGTAAAGCATACCATTAAAGTGCGCATGCTCTATTAACCAATTGCTTTTAGGATTTTTTTGCCGCGTGCGCGGAAAGCAGGTGTTTCATCATCCCATCTTTCTTCAATGATGAGTTTGAGTTCATGAAGGATATCCGGATAGACTTTGGATAGATTGAATAGTGTGGTCAGCGAAAATGCTTTGATGGCTGCCGGTGTTTGGATGTTTTCAATGAACCCAAAGCAGGTATTCATCACATCTGCATGATAGGTTTCCGGAATCTCGAGTTCTTCTAAGACTCGTACTGCATTTCTAATGACAGCAGGATGTGCATCTTTTCTTTGTAATGCAGCAACCAATACGCCGATATAAGGCTGAACCAAATTTGGTTTTGTGCGTGCTGCCCAGCTTACGCTCCATGCAGCACGCTGTGCAATGCGGTATTCCGGATCGAGATAGCAATCCATCAATTCCTTGAAACGTTTTGAAGAACTGCAGGCATACCTAGCAATACGTGTGGCATTGGCCTTGCTGTGTTCTTCCAGTATCGCTTCGCGGATATTCATTATTGCAACAACTGTTTGATGCGTTGTATTTCTGCAGCATCTGTAAAGTCTTGCCTGAAATCTTCCGGCATTGCGGGATTCATAAAAGTACAAGGCGACTCTTTTAAAATTCTCGCAGAAGTGTGAAACTCAGTAGCACCTGTGAAGCTGCGTATCATCTCAATATTGCTGCTGTTGATGCCACTGCCGGGCATGATGATAATGCGACCATCAGCTTGATCCACCAAGGTTTTAATCAGTTCTTTTCCATCCGGTGCTTTGGGTTGTTGACCGCTGGTGAGGATGCGTGTGCAACCACATGCTATAATCGTTTCCAAAGCTTCGAGCGGATCTTTACAACGATCAAATGCACGATGAAAAGTCACATCCAAAGGATAAGCAGCTTCAACGAGTTTCGCTGTATTTTCTTTATCAATCGTACCGTCAATATTTAATAAGCCAATCACGACACCTTCAAAGCCCAGTTCTTTACACAGCAAGATATCTTTTTGGATAATCTCGATTTCTTCAGCGCGATGATAATAATCGCCGCCACGCGGACGAATCATCGGGAAAATAGGAATAGCTACTTTTTCTCTCGTGGTTCTTAGATAACCATAGGATGGGGTAGTGCCACCGTTGGCATAGTTCTCACACAATTCAATTCTATCCGCACCTGCTGCTGCAGCAGCAATCGCAGTTTCTGTATTGAAGACACAAATTTCAAGTGGTAAAGACATTAGATCAAAGGTTTGGCGTTCACTAAAAAGTTTTTATCGGCAGCGTGACAAACTGCAAAGCTGAAGCCTTTTTGCAAAGCATAACCACCATATTCACCTTTATTGTTGATCGCAATAAACCCTGCCTGAATGGCTTTGGCTTTGTCCATGCCTTTTACTTTCAACAATCGTTCCATAGCTTTTTTACAAGCTTGTTCGGGGTGCATACCTTGGCGCATAAACTCTACAATGGTATGTGCACCGCAGATGCGGATGATATCTTCTCCTTGTCCTGTTGCAACAGCTGCACCTGCATCCTGATCTACAAACAAACCTGCACCGATGATCGGCGAATCGCCAATACGACCGCGCATTTTAAAGCCCATGCCACTGGTGGTGCAACTGCCGCTGAGTCGGCCTTTGCTGTCGATGGCAATCATACCAATGGTATCATGGTTCCATTCGCCGTTGTCCAACATGTTTGGTGCAAAAGGACCGTGACCTTGATTCTCTCTGTTGATGGCAGGTTTGTATTCCGATTTTTTCAACCAGTTGTCATAAGCACGTTTGGCATCAGGAGAAAGATCTGGCTTCTCTAATGGAAAACCTTCTGCTACTGCAAATTGCTGGGCACCTTCACCAACCAACATCACATGTGGTGTTTTTTCCATCACACGGCGTGCTACAGAAATGGGATGTTTGATACGTTCCAGAAAAGCCACACTGCCGCAATTGCCTGCTTCATCCATAATGCATGCATCCAGTGTTACAATACCATCGCGATCAGGATTGGCGCCCAGGCCCACGCAACAGTTTTGTGATGCTTCGGTAACACGCACGCCAGCTTCAACTGCATCCAGTGCATAACCACCTGAACCCAGAATTTGCCAAGCAGCTTTATTGGCTTCAATACCTGCATCCCAGGTAGATAGCACCAATGGTTTATGTGCTTCTGCTTTACCTCGAAAACTTTGAAAACTCAGACTGCCCAAACCCAGGGAAGCGTATTGTACAAATCGTCTTCTGTTGATCATGTGTTGGATTGAATTTCTAAAGTAGTGGCTTTTGGAGAAAGTGTGGAGAAGACAATGAATTTTATTTTGCTATTTGTTTAGTTGTCTTCTCCGGGGACTTAAGTCCCCGGTAATAATGTATTTTTTTTAGTAGAATCTATTACCGCAGACTTTAGTCTGCGGATAAAAGAATGGTGTTAGTTAGCTTCTCGTTCTCTTCCGGGGACTGAAGTCCCCGGTAATTATTTTAATAGCTAGGGGGACAAAACGACGAAGTCTTTCAATATGAATAGCAATAAGTAATTGAAAATGCAGACAACCACGAAGTGATGGAACACTGATCGAAATAATTGTACACAGTCCATTTGTTTTGCTGAATCCGATTTATCTTCCCACTATGACCACTGCTTTGTTTGCCGAATTGCGTGCTATATGGAACTGGCCTGAATCAACGACCTATGCACCCATTGGTTCGGGACTCATTAACCATACTTGGAAAGTAGTGGCTGGAGAGGAGGTTTTCATACTGCAAAGTATCAATCAGGCAGTATTCCAACGTCCGGATTGGATTGATGAAAACTTGGGTTTGCTACACACATATCTGCAAGTACATCAGCCTGAATACTTGTTTACAGCACCTGTCCCGTCTGTGTATGGACAAACACTTTGGGAAATTGGTGATGCTTTTTATCGCGTATTTGCTTACGTACCTAATACCCACACAGTAGATACGGTGGATACTGCTGAGCAAGCTTTTGAAGCAGCCAAAACCTTTGGCAATTTTACAGCAGTGCTGCAGGATTTTGATGCTACGCAATTGCGCATCACCATTCCTGATTTCCATAATCTGACCTTACGCTATCAGCAGTTTCAGGATGCGTGTAAGTTTGGTAATCCATCGCGTATACAAGAGTCGATGTCGCTGATTCAGGAACTACATCAATACCATCACTTGGTGCAGCAATACGAGGCCTTTATCAGTCACGCACAAACAAGCACACGTGTAACACATCATGATACCAAGATCAGCAATGTCTTGTTCAATGAGGCTGGTAAAGCCGTTTGTGTGATTGATCTGGATACGGTGATGCCCGGTTATTTTATCAGTGATTTGGGCGATATGTATCGCACTTATGTTTGTCCAGTTTCAGAGGAAGAAAAAGATTTTAGCAAGATTCTAGTGCGAGAAGATTGTTGTAGGGCTATCGAAGAAGGTTATCTCTCCGTCATGGGCGATGTGTTGAGAGATTGGGAGAAAAAGCATATCCGTTTTTCCGGACATTTCATTGTGTATATGCAGGCTCTGCGTTTTCTCACCGATCATTTGCTGAACGATGGTTACTATGGTGCAAAATATCCCGGACATAATTATGTACGTGCCGGGAATCAAGTACATTTATTGAGCGCATTGATGAAGCGTGAATCGACAATCATCAATCGATAATAACCAATTGAAAATAATCAATCGACAATCATCAATAACCCTTACCATGTCAACTAACCGCAGAAAATTCTTACGCAACATTACATTAGGTGCAAGCGCACTAGCTACAGGCTTGCCAGAATCTATGGCCCAGTTTGCGCAAAAGCCAGGCGTATTCAATATGAGTGGTTATGCAGCACCGAAGATGGATACAGTGCGCATCGGTATAGTAGGTTTGGGAATGCGCGGCCCTGGTGCGGTGGAACGTATGTCGTTTATTGAAGGAGTTGAGATCAAAGCTTTGTGCGATCAATATGAAGAAAGGGTAGTGAAGGCACAGGAGATTGTAACCAAAGCCGGTCAGCCAAAACCGATTGGTTATTACGGTAGCAAGGATGCTTGGAAGAAAATGTGTGAAAGAGATGATCTGGATCTCATTTATATCTGCACACCCTGGCATTTACATACACCCATGGCCGTATATGCCATGGAGCATGGTAAACATGCGGCAACCGAAGTGCCTGCTGCGGTGAGCATGGAAGAATGCTGGCAATTGGTGGTGACTTCAGAGAAAACCAAAAAGCATTGTATGATGCTGGAGAATTGCTGCTATGATTTCTTTGAGCAGCTTACTTTGAGTCTTGTGCGTTTGGGCATGTTGGGTGAAACGGTTCATGCAGAAGGTGCCTATATCCATGACCTGCGCGATTTGAATTTTATGAAGGACAATGCCGGCGGTTATGCTGAAATGTGGCGCTTGAAGGAGAATGCCGGCCGTAATGGTAATTTATATCCAACCCATGGTTTGGGGCCCATTGCCCAATGCTTGAACATCAATCGCGGCGATCAGATGGATTATCTGGTGTCTGTAAGCAGTGCCGATTTCATGATGCAGGCCATGGCGAAGGATAAAGCGGCACAGGATGCATTTTTTCAACCTTATACTGACAAGCGCTATCGCGGCAATATGAATACCACCATCATCAAAACCCATAAGGGCAAGACCATGATGGTGCAGCATGATGTTACTTCGCCCAGGCCATATTCTCGTATTCACTTAATTAGTGGCACCAAGGGTGTAGCCAGTAAATGGCCTTCGCCAGAGCGAATTGCTTTCGGACATGGCTGGCTAAAGCCGGATGGTTTGAAAGAGCTGTACGAGAAGCACCAGACACCGTTGGTGAAACATGTGGGTGAGATTGCTAAAAAGATCGGTGGTCACGGGGGGATGGATTTCATTATGGACTGGCGATTGATTGATTGCCTGCGAAATGGCCTACCATTGGATCAGGATGTGTACGATGCGGCTTTATGGAGCGCCATTGCACCCTTGTCAGAGCAATCCGTAGCCAAACGCGGCAGAAGCATGGATATCCCAGATTTTACACGAGGCAACTGGAAAAACAACCAGCCGGTGGATATTGCACTGGAAAAAGGTAAGACCACCAAGGTTAGGGCTGTTGTGGAATCAGGTAAACAATTGTAAGCTTGTAACTTTTGTGTCAGCAGTCCGTTACATTATAAAATCTGCTGCTCATGCAAAAGTTATTATCATTTCTAATTATCTCATTATCATTTATTTCAGTTGCTTCAGCGCAAAAATACTTGAATGATAAAAATGCCCAAATCCGTAAAGTAGAAACCTTTCATGGAATTGAGGTTTCGGGTGGTATCGACTTGTATCTTGACCAAAGTAATTCCACAGCTGTAGCTGTAAGTGCAACCGATGAAGAAGACCGCGATATGATTAAGACGGTTGTGGAAAACGGTATTCTCAAGATTTATTTTAAAAAGCCGGATAGTTGGCTCAGTGTTTCATGGGGAAACAAGCAGCTGAAAGCTTATGTCTCTGTAAAACAAATAGATATACTCAGGGCTTCCGGTGGATCAGATATACTGATCAATGAAGGCCTGAATTGCCAGAACCTCAGCCTGAGTTTGTCCGGTGGGTCTGATTGTAAGGGCCGCGTACAAGCCCAGGAACTACGTATCCAAGCAAGTGGTGGTAGCGATGCGATTCTCGAGGGTCAGGTTAATCAGTTAAAAGTGCAGGCATCCGGCGGCAGTGATGTTAAAGGTTACGGCTTGGTGAGCAATATTGCTAATCTGAGTGCCAGCGGCGGTAGTGATATTCATGTATCCGTACAGAAAGAATTAACGGCAGACGCCAGTGGCGGTAGTGATATCTATTATAAAGGTGAACCAGTTAAGCGCCATGTTAGCAGTTCCGGCAGTTCAGATATCAAACGTAGTAATAAATAGATAATCAATAGCTTATATACTTAGGGCTGTCATCTGGCAGCCTTTCTTTTTGATTATTTATTCTTATAATTAATATTATGTTAAGTTTAATTGTAGAGAGAAAGCCATCATTGCTGACGGCTATTCTTTAGATTAGTTATTAGGGCTAACCCTGATGATTCTACCAGGCCCTTCTACGCACAGGTAGATATTGCCATCGGGGCCCTCTTTAATATTACGTACTCGACCAATGCCATTCCAAAGCTTTTCAGTTTCGGCGACTTTATCACCTTGAAACATGATTCGATGCACATGGGCACCAGCCAATGCGCCTGACATCAGGTTGCCATACCATCTTTTGAATTTTGGATTGGTGACAACGATTAAGCCACTGGCTGCTATCGATGGTACCCAATACGTTACCGGTGGCTCGATGCCTTCTTTTAAGGGACTGGCCGATACGGGCACACCATCATAGTTCTTACCATAGCTTACCAATGGCCAACCATAGTTTTTCCCTTTTTGAATCAGGTTTAGTTCGTCACCGCCCATTGGGCCATGCTCTGTTTCCCATAATTGATCGGTGAATGGATTATAAACCAATCCCTGCGGATTACGGAGACCATAACACCAAACCGTGCTTGGTGCTGTTGCTCCCGGGAATATGGGGTTATCTGCCGGCACTTTACCATCATCCGTCATCCTGTGGATCTTTCCCCAAGGAGATGAAAGATTCTGGGCGTTTTTATTGGGCGAATTTTCTCCCCCATAACTGGTGGTGCCACCTTCACCTACGCTTAAATAGAGATATCCTGCTTTATCAAAAACAATTCTACCGCCATAATGCCCTCTCCAAGCAGAGGGCGTATTGGATTTTAGCAAAGTTTCCATGTTGCTCACCTGATTACCATTTAGCTTGAAGCGTATCAGGTTAATAAATCCTCCTGTTGAGGAATAATTGGCATAAATCCAGCCATTGCTGGCATAATTGGGATGTAGCTTGATATCCATTAAACCTCCCTGTCCGCTGGCATCAATATCAGACGGTAAACCGCTGATTTCGGTGAGTGCATTGGTGGTTTTATTCACGCGCACTAGTCTACCCCGTTTCTCTGTGAACAACATGTCTCCGTCTGGTAGAAAATCCAGGCCCCAGATTACTTCACGGTTATTTACGACCGTTGTACTCGTGGTGACTGGGCTCTGAGATTGGGTGGTATCTGTAAAATTTACATTTTCCTTACAAGCTGATATAAAAAGCACAGCTGCCAATAATAGGTTTGTCATGGATTGCATGCTTGTCTTTATGATAAATACGTTTATGAGGATAAATTGGTTCTACTAAAAAAGCCCCTTTTTGAGGGGCTTTTTATTATTAATTGAAAGAGTCGTGTAAACCATCATAGAGTTTGTACTTAGCCTCGTAAGCATCAAATGCTTTCTGATCCTTACCGCGGGCTTTATCGCGCTTAAATCCGTAGAGATTTGAAAGGAAGTCAACAGACTTATTACCGATACTGTTTTCAGTCTTGGTTCTGCTACCCTTATCCTTAAAAATAGTGTAAGCTTTCTCCAACCACTCAATTGCAATATTCACTTCCTGATCTACGATCTTTTCAATATCTGCATTTGCTTTTCTGATTGGGTCTGTCTTTGTCTTGATATCAGCTTCTACAGCCGCTTTCTTCTTTGGATCTTTTTCTACTTTCTTATTTGCATTGATCTCCTGCAACTGCTTGATATTGGCTCTGTAACGATCATCCCACACGCCAAAATCATTGTAATGGATAACGCCTACGTTAAATGCAGCCAAACCATTCTGGTTATTCTTCTCATAAGCTTTTTTGAAAGCTTCTGCTGCTTTATGCTTGAACTTATCAATTGTAAGGCTGTCCATCTTATCGCGCTCTTCTCTTGGGATATTGTAAAACATATCACCAAACAGGAGATACTTGGTTTCAGTTAATGTGCCTGCCGCATCTTCCTTATCAAAAAGATCTACACGCTCAGCGAGATTGTAATTCTTCTCGAGGTATTCAGTTTCATACTCATCCCATTCCATCTTAGGGAAGCGCTCTTTAGAAAGAGCCAGGTATTTTTTGAATTCAGCTTCTTTCTTTTCATTGATTTGATTGTACAACACATAGCGGTAGAGTTCAGACATTTCCTGTCCGCTCATAGACACTACATTATTATCAATCAAGCGCTGATAGTATTTTGATGCAACAGCTTCTTGCTTGGCATTCTGTGCAGAGTAGCCGGCATATAAAATAGAAGTAGTATCAAAAGGCATCGCAACACTACTCCACTTGTTAGAGAAAATAAGGTCGCTATATTCAACAGCTACTTGAAAATAGTTGGCTGCTGCATCCCATGCTTTTTCTTCAAACTTCTTTACGCCCTTGCCAAAAGAAGTAGAATACAGGTCAAAGAAACCCTGTGCATTATTCTCTTTTACGAACTTCAACTCTTTGTCGTTTTGCAGATATTTTCTCGATGCTTCATCTGCAATTTTGAATGCATCAGGATATTTTGCCTGCATCGCATCATCCTTATACAAAGCCGCATAAATACGACTTCTCCAATACCAATACTCCGGATTGGTTTGTGCTTTAGGATCACCACTCACTTTTTCAATTTCTGTACGGGCATTCTCTACCTGGTTCAGGAGTACTGCTGTTTTAACCTTATCCAGTTTCTGGGCCTGACTCAGTTGAAATACACCGGTCATGGCTGCAAGCAACAATAGCTTTTTCATACTTGAGGTTTTCTTATTGGTTTTCTGTTGCATCAGAAGCTGTGGTATTATCCTCAGCTGGCTGATCATTGTTGGTTGTGTTTTCGTTGGTCTCGTTACTTTCTGCATCTGTTGGTACGATCTCCTCTTCTTCCTGTTCATCAATTTTAGAGATGGCTGCAATTTCATCACCATCATCCAGTCTGATCAAAATTACACCTTGTGTGGCTCTTCCCGCCTCTTTGATGGTAGAAATTGCTGTACGAAGTGTGATACCTGATTTACAGGTGATGATCAGGTCCTCCTTCTCGCTCACATCCTTAATACCTACCAATTGGCCGGTCTTATCAGTTACGTTGATGGTTTTTACACCCTTACCACCTCTATTGGTGATGCGGTACTCATCAATTGCTGTTCGCTTACCAAAGCCTTTCTCGCTCACTACCAATACAGTACGGCTGGTATCTTCTTTATTTACACAAATCATACCAATTACTTCATCATTGGCATCTTCCACTTCAATACCGGCAACACCTATCGCACCGCGGCCCGTTGGTCTTACTTTTTCTTCTGGGAAGCGAATGGCACGACCGCTTTTCACCGCCATCATGATTTCGGAGTTACCGTTCGTCATTCTTGCTTCCAGCAACTGATCGCCTTCAACGATGGTGATGGCATTTACGCCATTGGCTCTTGGTCGGCTGAAATCTTCCAGTGAAGTTTTCTTGATGATACCTTTTTTGGTACAGAGTACGATATAATGACTTTGTACAAATTCTTTATCATCCAGTTTCTTCACATCAATGATGGTGCGTACTTTATCATCTGGAGGTAACTGAACTAGGTTCTGAATAGCCCTACCCTTGCTCTGCTTCTCTCCTTCCGGAATTTCATACACACGCAACCAGTAGCAACGACCTTTTTCTGTAAAGAACATCATCGTGTCGTGCGTAGATGCGACGAAGAGATGCTCTACATAATCTTCTTCTCTGGTTTTGGAGCCAATAGCACCACGACCACCCCTGCGCTGCTGACGGTATTCTGTTGCAGAAGTTCGCTTGATATAACCCAGATGTGAAATGGTAATCACCACATCTTCTTCTTCAATCAAATCTTCGATACGCATTTCATCTGCGAGGTATTGAATCTCGCTCTTACGTGCATCACCGAATTTATCTTTTACTTCCTGCAGTTCTTTTTGAATCAGTTCGTAACGCAGTTGTTCACTACTTAACAATTCTTTCAAACCTGCAATCTGGATCATGAGTTGATCATATTCTTCCTTGATCTTCTCACGCTCCATGCCTGTCAGACGCTGCAAACGCAGTTCCAGAATGGCTTTGGCCTGAATTTCATCAAGGCCCCAGCCTGCGTTAATCAGGTTTTCCTTTGCGATATCCGGTGTTGCAGAACTACGAATCAGTCGGATTACTTCATCCAGATGATCCAATGCAATCAAATAGCCTTGCAAAATATGCGCACGTTCTTCCGCTTTGCGCAATTCATACTTGGCTCTTCGGATCACCACTTCCATTCTGAATTCTACGAACTCACTAATGAGATCTTTCAGATTCAAAATGCGCGGTCTGCCTTTGGACAGAGCCACATTATTGATACCAAAACTGGTTTGCAGTTCTGTATACTTATAAAGTTGGTTGATGATTACGTTTGCAACAGCATCACGCTTGAGGTCAACCACAATACGCGTACCCTCACGCTTATTACTTTCGTTGTTTACGTGTGCAATGCCCTCGATGGTCTTATCATTCACCAGTTGACCGATACGATCTGTTAGTGTATCACGGTTTACCTGATAAGGCACTTCTGTAATCACAATGGTTTCGCGACCGCTTGCTTTGGTTTCCACATGGCATTTGCCACGTACCACCACTCTACCGCGACCGGTAATCATGGCTTGCTTTACGCCCTCCATGCCATAAATGATACCGCCAGTTGGGAAATCGGGGGCTTTCACATACTGCATCAATTCTTCTGCAGTAATGTCTTTGTTTGCGATATAAGCAATACAACCATCCACAGCTTCGCTCAGGTTGTGCGGCAGCATATTGGTAGCCATACCAACGGCAATGCCACTAGAACCGTTTACCAGCAATTGCGGAATGCGTGTAGGCAAAACCGAAGGTTCTTCCATTGAATCATCGAAGTTCAGTTGGAAGTCGACAGTCTCTTTTTCAATATCATCCAGCATGGCTTCACCCAAACGCTGTAAACGCGCTTCGGTATAACGCATGGCCGCTGGACCATCACCATCCTGGTTACCGAAATTACCTTGTCCGTCAACCAACATGTAACGCATGCTCCATTCCTGTGCCATACGCGCCATAGCATCGTAGATAGCACTATCACCGTGGGGGTGGAATTTACCCATCACCTCACCCACAATACGGGCAGCTTTTTTATAAGGTTTGTTGGAGGCAAGGCCTAATTCATTCATTGCATACAGGATACGGCGATGTACAGGTTTCAAACCATCGCGTACATCGGGCAGGGCACGACCAACGATTACCGACATCGAATAATCGATATAGGCCGTTTTCATCTGCTCTTCGATATTTACCTGTATAATCCGGTCGTTATCGTTCGTTTCTTCGGGTATCAGATTCTCTTCCATGAACAGGTTTCAATTGTGAATTTCAGCGCAATAATTCCGGCTTTTTTGCCGGTGGGCGAAGTTAATTTTTTGAGGCCGGAATACCAACCAAAAACAGGCTTTTTTCAGGCGTTTTATCCACAATGTTGACTAAATCATAACTGATTTATTTTCAGTTGTTTAAAACTGGTTTTGTAAGCCGATTTTTTTGCTGCTTTCAACCGATCTTTTATCGTTTCTTTGGAAACTATTTGATCAGCCATTTTTGAACCCTTGCCATGAAAAAAATTTGCTTGTTTGGAGCCGGAAAATCAGCTACTGTTTTGATGGATTATCTGCATGATTTATGCGTCCAGAACAATTGGCCCATTACGATTGCTGATCAGGACTTAAAGCAAGTACAAGCCAAATTACCTGCGAATACACCTGTTACAGCTGTAGCGCTGAATATTCAAGATGATGCAGCACGTGCTGCGCTAATCAGCGAACATGAAGTGATTATTTCCTTAATGCCGCCCACCCTGCATGCATTGATAGCCAAAGACTGTCTGGCATTACACAAACATTTGCTAACTGCTTCTTATGTGGATGATGGTTTGCGCAGTATGCGCGATGCCATTGCAGAAGCAGGTTTGTTGTTTTTGTGTGAAATGGGTTTGGATCCCGGTATTGATCACATGAGTGCAATGCAATTAATTGATGGCATTCATGCGCAAGGTGGTGTGATACATCGTTTTCATTCACACTGCGGCGGATTGGTTGCACCAGAGAGTGATGATAATCCCTGGCATTACAAGATCAGCTGGAATCCGCGTAACGTGGTGAATGCCGGCAAAGCCGGAGCCGTGTATCAGGCTAATGGTGCAGTGGTTGAAAAAAACTATGCGCAATTATTTGCAGAAGCTGGTTCTGTGCATATCCCAAGCATTGGTGAACTGGCCTATTATCCCAATCGTGATTCCCTGAGTTATATGCCTTTGTATCGTTTGGAAAATTGCCAAGATTTTCTGCGCACTACCCTACGCTATCCGGCTTATTGCAAAGGCTGGAACGCCATTGTGCAATTGCGGTTAGCTGATGATCAAATCACTTACACATTTACCCAAATAGCTGTGCGTGATTTTGTGCAAGCGCATCTCGCCAAACAGCAGCTAGAATGGTTATGGAAAGATTTGCTGCGTGATGCGGAGCTGGGTTTATTATTGGATTATCTGGGTTTGATGAGTGATACAATCATTCCAATCCAAACAGGTACAGCCGCAGATGTATTGCAATGGTTATTGGAAACCAAACTGGTACTGCACCCCTCAGATAAAGACATGATTGTGATGCTGCATGAGATTGGTTATACTTTAAACGGGCAGCACAAACAAATTCAAAGCAGTTTGGTAGTAAAAGGTACAGACGCTTTACGAACTGCTATGGCCAAGACTGTAGGCTTACCATTGGGTATTGCCGCTAAGCTCTTGATTGAAAACAAAATTCAACTGCGTGGATTACAGATTCCTACTTCGCCTGAAATATATTCGACCGTGTTGGAAGAGTTGGATACAATGGGGATTTGCTTTCAGGAATTAACAATGAATAATTAAGAATGAATAATTAGTTTGTTGATTTTGTATGATATCTGATATAATAATATTTTTCCTTCGCTAATCTTAACCGCAAAGGCACAAAGACGCGAAGATTCGCGAGGAGCTTTTATGAATGAAGAATTAATAATTAAAAATGAATAATTAGTCAGTTCATCGGCTGATGTTATACATATAGAATGCTTTCTTTTTAACCGCAGAGTGCCAGAGTTACGAGAGGTAGCGCAGAGATAGGTTTCAAATTTGAAATTTTTGATTTGAGATTAGCCTACTGTATTAGGCTTTCGTCTTGATCTTGATATCAACAGGCTTCTAGATTCTATTGGCTTTCAAACTATTCACGGATCACGACTACCGATTCGCGAATCCTTAGTACCACCTAAACGAATTATTAATTACTAATTATTAATTCTTAATTTTTTGCCCCCTTTTTCTTAACCGCCTTCGTCTCCTCCTGATTCGGTTGTATAACCCACTCATAATCCAGCTGTCGTTTCTCCATATTTGCTGCCACCACACGGATATGCACTTTGTCACCAATGCGGAACTTTCTGCCGCTTCTTCGGCCTACTAAACTATAATCTGATTCTACATGTCGGAAATCATCGTAATCACTTAAACTAATCACATTCACCAAGCCTTCGCATTTATGCGCAACGGTTTCTACCCAGAAACCAAAACTGGCCACGCCACTTACCACACCTTCAAATACCTGACCAATATAGCCATGCATAAATTCTACCTGCTTGTATTTATTGGCGGCTCTTTCTGTTTCCATCGCTGCACGCTCCTGCTCACTGCAGTGCTTGCATTTCTCTTCCATCTTTTTGTCTAAAGCAGGCTTACTGTCCAGTACTGATTGTAGTACACGATGCACCAATACATCTGGATATCTTCTGATGGGTGAAGTGAAATGGCAATAATGTTCAAATGCCAATCCGTAGTGTCCTATATTCTGGGTTGTATATGCAGCCTTGGCCATGGTGCGAATACCCAACTGTTCCAGCACATGCTGTTCAGGTTTGCCCTTTACATCATTAAGCATGGTGTTGAAACTGGCGGCAATTTTTTCCGGACTGCTGATATCAAACTTATGTCCGTATTTACGTGCAAATTCAATGAATGGAGCGAGTTTGTCTTCATCTGGTGTATCGTGCACACGATAAGGAAACGGAAGGGCTTTTTTGTTGACTTCAATTTTGGCAATATTCTCTGCTACAGTTCTGTTGGCAAGCAGCATAAACTCTTCAATCAGTTGATGTGCTTCTTTGCTTTCTTTTACAACAATGCCAATTGGCTTTCCTTTCTCATCCAATTTAAAGCGTACTTCTTGAGAAGAGAAATTGATTGCTCCTTTTTTAAAGCGTTGCTTGCGTAGTTTTTGTGCCAGATCATTCAGGAATAATACCACCTCTTTGTTAGGCCCTGCTGATTTTCCTTCGATGATGTCCTGTACATCCTCGTACGTGTAGCGATGATCAGAATGTATCACCGTTCTGCCCAACCAGTATTGCTTCACCTCTGCTTTTGCATTCATCTGGAAGATGGCAGAAAAAGTGAATTTATCTTCATGTGGTCTTAATGAACACAGTTCATTTGATATTTTCTCCGGCAACATGGGGTTTACACGATCTGGTAAATACACCGATGTGGCACGCTTGTAGGCTTCTTCATCCAGTGCAGTACCAGGCTCAACATAATAGCTTACATCGGCAATGTGAACACCAATTTCATACTGTCCGTTTTTCAACTCTCGATAGGAAATGGCGTCGTCAAAATCGCGTGCATCTACAGGGTCAATCGTGAAAGTGAGTACACTTCTGCAATCTTTTCTTTTGGCAATCTCATCGCTGCTCAATACTTCCGGCAGTCTTGCTGTTTCCTCCAGGACATCATCACCAAAACTCAAAGGAAAACCGGCTTCTGCCAGTAATTCCTTCATGGCTGCATCGTTCTCGTCTTCTGCGAGCAATACTTGTATCACTTCGCCAATTGGTTTACGATCAGTTTTCTCCCACTGTACCAACTTGGCTATAACACGATCCTTATGCTTCGCACCATTGAGACTTTGTAGTGGAATAAATAAGTCCGGCATAGGTTTATCAGTATCCGCTACAAAAAAGGCGAAATTGGTAGAGAGCTGAATATGTCCAATAAACTCTGTCTGCTTACGCTTTAATACTTCAATGATCTTGCCATCTCGCTTTCCTGTTGACAAGTTTTCCTTCACCACTTTCACCGTAACTGTATCACCGTGCAATGCATTATTGAAATCGCCGGGGCGAATCATCACATCCGATTTATTATCGCCCACCACTACATAGCCCATACCTGAACGCGTAACATCCAACACGCCTTTTAACTGGTGTGATGCAGTGAACTTCTTGAGTCGCTCTTTACGCTGTTTGCTCTTTTGTTTCCTGCCCATGTTGTTGTTTGAATTGTTGTAGGTATTGTAGCACCTGCTGATCGAACTGCTCACCTTCATCAAATAAGAAACGGTGACGGATTGGTACTACATAAATAGGCAGCGCATGCAACTCTTCCGTGAATTTCACCAAGCGCATGGCATCTTTTTCTGTGGTCAGTATGAGTTTGTCCTTGGCCTGAATTTTATCAAACTGAGTTTTAATTTCATTCAGATCGTCAATAGAGAAAATATGGTGATCACTGTAATCCTTCTGATAATACGTATGCGCTCTTTCCAGCAGATAATCCTTTAGAGGTTTTGGATTCGCAATACCACATACCAATAATACCTCGTCTCTGGGTGTAATCACCCATTCATCGGTGCGCTTGATAATGTGATAAGGAGTTCCGTAATCAATGGTTGTAAAGAATACTCTTTGTCCGGGTGCTGGCCTCAGCTGACGAATAATTTTTTCTTTTTGCTTGATGGTTAAATCAGCCGGACATTTCGTAACCACAATCACTTGTGCCCTGTCTGCAGACGACCACTGATCACGCAGATCGCCGGTAGGCAGAAAGAAATCATGCACATATAAATCACCAAATTGTGTCAATAGAATATTGAAACCTGCTGCCACTTCTCTATGTTGAAATGCATCATCCAGTATAATGCAATCCAAATCAGGTCGGTCGTGCAATAATTGTGGTATTCCATCAATTCTTTCCTCAGCAACTGCCACTGAAATATCCGGAAACTTACTGTGGAACTGCATGGGTTCATCGCCTATTTCCAACGCAGTGGTGGTTTCACCAGCTAATGCATAGCCCTTGGTCTTTCTTTTATAACCACGGCTGAGTGTGCCGATAGTGTACTCTTTGTGCAATAGACGAATCAAGTATTCTGTCATAGGTGATTTACCTGTGCCGCCAACAGCTAAATTGCCTATGCAGATAATGGGATAATTGAATTTGGCTGCTTTTAGATAGCCATGATTGTACAACCAGTTGCGGACAATGATAATCAGGCCATAGAGCAGGGCAAATGGCAGTAAGAGTACCCGGAATGAACTGAGAAAAAACGCATTAAAATTCATAGATACGGTCTGGTGTAACGCAGTGTGTTAAAGGTACATCATATTGATCTCGATCTGTGATCTTTTCGATGGGGTTAAAATAGCTGAAACCAATACGTATGACATTAGGATTACAGCGTGACAGATAGCGATCATAAAACCCCTTGCCATATCCTACTCGGTAGCCATCTAGATCGCAGCAAAGCATGGGTACTAGTATTACTTCCAGTTCTTCCGGCTCGATAATATCACCAGCTTTGGGTTCTGTTAATCCCAATTCCTTGGTTTGATAAATGGTATCTTCCGTAATGCGTACAGCTGTTAAAATATGTGTAGCAAAATCCGTTACCGGATAAGCCAAATCAAGGTCAGGTAATAAATGACTGAGGTATCTGCTGAACAATAAGGTATTAGGCTCACCTAGATGTGTGAGCGGCCAATAGCTCATGACTTTCTGAATACCGGTGAAATCCAATTGCTGAAATTGCAATAGCAATAAATCGTCCATTTTCAATCGCTCCCGACTCTCAATGGCCAAACGTTTGGCTTTGAAATATTGCCTGATTTCTTTTTTGGTCATGTTAGCACCTCCAATAAAGCTGGTCGTATGCGTGCAGCTTGTGCAGCTACAAAAGCCTTATCAAGATTTGTTGCCAAAGGAATACTACCTAATGTACGGATTCCTGTCCAGCCTACAATCTCTTCCTCATACTGCATGAACTGATCGTTAAACAACCAGCCAAGCACAGGAATATTGCGCTGTTTGCAGGCTTCTGCTGTTAAGAGGGAGTGATTGATGCTGCCGAGGTAATTCCTGCTGACGAGTATCACCTGCGCATCTAATGCCTGAATCATATCAGCGATAAACTGCGTTTCATTGATGGGTACCAATAATCCGCCAGCACCTTCAATAACAAGATGATTGTTTGTTTTGGGCTTGTTGTTTACGATAGTACTCAGGTCAATAACCACACTTTCTTCTCTCGCTGCAATATGTGGTGAAGCGGGCAATGCCAGTTTATATACTTCCGGATGAAATTGTGTTTGTGTATTGCTGATGAGTGATTGAACGGTATGGCAATCTGTACCTTCTTCATACCCGGACTGAATGGGTTTCCAGTAATCAGCACCCAAGGCCTCTGTAATAATGGCTGCGGCAACAGTCTTCCCTACCCCTGTGCCGATGCCTGTAACAAAAATCGGTTTACGCATTTGCTTCGTTTGTAAAAAATGAGAACACGGTGGTACCGTAGTTTCGTTGAAAACTAAATCCTTCGAAGTTTTCGTATTGGTTGCGTGGGGTATGTTCTAATACAAAAATACCGCCTTGCTTGATGAGTTTACGCTGCACAATGATGCGTGGGATGTCATCTATCGGACCAAGCGCGTATGGCGGACCAGCAAAAATGAAATCATATTGATCATTGCAGCCCTGCATGAAGGCGAACACATCCATCTTGATGACTTTGCAATTTTCAATACCGAGTTTAGTAATATTTTCTTTGATGAAAGCATGCATGTGCACGTCTTTCTCAATGATGGTAAGGTCTGAAGCCCCTCTGGATGCCAGCTCATAACTGATACAACCTGTGCCGCCGAAAAGATCCAAACTTTTGGCGCCTTCAAAATCAATTCTGTGCTGGAGTATATTGAAGAGCCCTTCTTTAGCAATGTCGGTTGTAGGTCTAGTATGCGGCATTTTGGCCGGGGGGTGAATACGCCTGCCACCAAATTTTCCTGAGATGATTCTCATACCACCAACTTTAGCATGGGCGAAAGATAGTAGGCAGGATAACCTGTGAGGCCTTTCTGCAGATCACCGGAGATATGGATCTCATCCATGCGTACAGACCCAAAACTATTTCTGAGGTGTACCATCCAATCGCTCTCTGCGTTGAAAAGACCGGAGAGGAAAAGCGTAACTGCTCCAGGACTCACCTGCATTTGCTGACTGATATTCAATAAATGATATAATAAATCAGCTTCGCTGCTGAAGTATTTGGACTGCAAAACTTGTACCTGCCCTGCCTTGCGGAATAGAAAGTTCACATTGCCGTGATACACTTGTGCGATCAGCAAATTGGTAATATGCTGGTGTTTACTCGCTTCCTGCATAAGCTGTGCATACACATGGCTGGCTGTAACAATCAGAAAATTTCTGCCAATTGCATCCATTAAGCTTTGTGAAATGCGGTAGATACATACTGTTTGTGGATGATCAGGAATACGTTCGTATTTGAATACGGTGTTTTCATGATCACCAAATAGAAGATTCAGAAAATCTTCTCCTGCATTGGTACCCAGTTTATCTGCAGGAATCAAAGCAGCTTCAGGGAAGTTGAAATAGATATGTGTATTCGTGAAATGCCTGGCCAATATTTGTGAAGCCGCACGCGTATGGTACAGGATATTGTTCCAGTCGCCATGCTCGTCTTCCAGCTCAAATAACTCGAAAGCAATCAGCTGACCAGTTACCGGCTGTTTCACCATGCAGGCAATATGCCCATCTGCTATTTCCAGAATCAACAAATCGTTACTGCCGTAAGCGGGTTGTTGTTGTTCGCCATAAAGCCCTATCTTCCTTTGAATCATTGGGTTCAATTACCCTGCAATGTTAAAAAATATCTCTCAGACCAGCGCGGGAATATGGTCTGCATAAATAGTAGTTTTGCGGCCCATGGCACAAATGGCACAAACACCGGATTTCAGGGTGGCAGTCACCAATAAGCAGATACTCTCTATTGCGCTGCCCATTTCTGCATCCATATTAGTGCCCCAGCTCAATTTTATCACCAATAATATCTTTCTGGGTGGATTAGGTCAGCAGGAATTGGGTGTTGCCGGTATTACAGGTGTTTACTACCTCATTTTCGCGGTTATTGGTAATGGGCTGAACAATGGCTTGCAAACCCTGATTGCCCGAAGGGCTGGTGAAAATCGTATTGACGCTATTGGCAGCTTGTTTGCCCAAGGCGTGCGCATTGCTTTGGCCGTTTCTGTATTTGGCATTCTATTTACCTGGTTTTTGGCACCCACCATTCTACGCTGGGCCTTGAATGATCAGCAGAATGTAGATATGGCTGTAAGTTTTTTACGAATCCGCATCTTTGGCCTACCCTTTTTGTATCTCTATCAGTTGCGTAATGCACTATTGGTTGGAACCAATAATACCAAACTCTTGGTTGTTGGTACTGCTACTGAAGCTGTGACCAATGTGTTTTTTGATTACACATTGATCTATGGCAAATGGGGCTTGCCCGAATTGGGCTTTAATGGAGCGGCACTTGCATCCATTATTGCAGAGTTTGCGGGATTGATCGTCATATTTTGGGTGATACGCTCCAAAGGTGTAAGCGGACAGCTACAACTCTTCAGCAATTTTCGCTGGCACGCCGACAATACCCGTAAAATCCTCACCATTTCTGCCCCATTGGTGATGCAACATGCGATCAGTATCATCACTTGGGAGTTCTTCTATATTCTCGTGGAACATCATGGCAATCGCGATCTTGCGATTTCCAATACCATGCGGAATATCTTTGGTTTCTTCGGTTGTTTTACCTGGGCTTTTGCTGCTACCACAACTACGATGGTGAGTAATGTAATTGGTCAGGGATTAGAAGAAAAAGTACCTGAGCTACTTAGGAGAATTATCTACTGGAGTATGGGCTTTGCAGTTGTGGTTTGTGTTTTACTCAATATTGTACCTGGATTATTCTTATCCATTTATGGACAGGGAGATGATTTTATTCACGCGGCCATACCTGTATTGCGTGTGGTATCACTGGCATTGGTCATTATGTCTTTTTCAGTGGTTTGGATGAATGCAGTAACCGGTAGCGGTCATTCAAAAATGACCTTACTAGCGGAAGTGATAGCTATCGTGCTATACAGTATCTACGTTTATACCACATTAGAACATTTGAACTTATCTATTACCTGGGGTTGGGTAAGTGAATGGGTTTATTGGCTCTCAATTTTTGTTCCATGCTATTGGTTCATGCGTTCCGGTAAATGGAAGCATAATCAGATTTAACCAAAGGAAGATTTGTTAAAGTTTCATGCACATACAACGGCATATAAAGTTGTATGGTCTACAATGAAAAGATCTATATGAAAAAATGCTACCTGTTTTTGGTATTGTTTATTGGCACTATTGCTTCGAAAGCACAGTTTACGAAGGGACAAAAAATGCTTTCTGGGAATTTACAATTCTATCATAATAGTGAGCGCTATGAGTTGGCCAGCCAAAACGATTGGAAGAATCGTCAGGGTAATACAGGCTTCGAAATTGGTTACAATGTGTTCAAGTCAGAGCAGGTATTTGACAGATATGGGATTTTCATTAACCATATGTACAATAAAAGTGAAATTGGCATTAATCCCAATCAATACTCCAACACAATTACAGGATTTGGTTATACAAGAATCCGTTTGTTTCCATTTGTTGGTAAGCTGAAATTAGCAGTTGGTGTGGGCGCACAGGCATCTGTGAACTTAATTCGTACTGAATCTGCGGGTATCAAAAGTAATGGAATGGGCTTTGGGGTTACGGGTGGTATTACACCGGGTATACTCTATCCATTGAACAATAGAATACTGCTAAGTATGCAGTTTAATAATCTCTTAAATGTCTACTATAACTATACTCAAACGGGAAGAACGTCAACTACAATAAATGATGAAGTGAGACATTCGGTAGGCTTTAGTGCCGGCACCAATGCAGGCACCCTGTCTTCATTTGGTCTGGGTGCCTACTGGTTGCTGAAAAAATAATTAACCCTTTAATTGGTTAATTAAGTCAATATACTGCTGCATGGCAGTTTCTTTAGCAAGGCCTTTCAATTCATTCCAGGCATTGTGCTTTGCTTTGGCTACAAAGTCGAATGGATTGGAAGGCCCCTCTCCTGTTGCATCACCTTCTGTAGCTTGCTTATAAAGCGAATAAATTTTGAGCAAGGTTTCATTATCCGGTTTTTCGCTGAGCAATTTGCTGTTGGCAACTGCTGCTTCAAAGAGTTGTTGTAATTCCATGTGTATTGATTAAAGTGTTTTATTGAGTAGTTCTTGTCCCGCTGCTTTAATACCCGCATCATCAGCTGTGCGTACCGGCAGCTTTACCAGTTTCTGTAATACTTCGATCATCTTGGCAGGTCGGTTTGCTTCTTCATACGCTTTGGCTAAATCAAAGTAGTTGCGTACGAAATAGGGTTCAATCGTTCTGCATTTCTCCATATAGCTGATGGCTTTTTCAATATCACCATCAGGCAGGCCACCATAAAATAATTTCACAGCAGCTTTTTTGAAACCAGATAAGGTCACCATCTCATAATGCCATTTGCCCAAAGTATAATTGGCTTTGCCATGATTAGGATTGATGGCCAAAGCTTTATCAGAAAATAGTTTCACATCTTTCACATATGCTACAATCTTTTTATTGTCGTCTGCAACATCGGTCATTCTTCCCGAAGCCATGGCCATCGCATATAAAGCATCAGCATCATTGGCATTGGCATCCAAAGCCCTTTGTGCATAAGCCAGAGCAGATTCATAGTACAAACGCATTTGCTTTTTGTCTTTCTGCCTGCTGCCATTGGCCACATTCAGTTCCGCTGCTTTCACCAAAGCTTTTACATTTTTTGGGTCAATGGTAAGTACGGCTTTATACTTATCCAACGCTTCCGCTTCCTTGAGTTGTATTTCCAGATTCTGTGCTTCTTTCAGCAATACATTGGCATCCTGCGCAAAGCAAAAACTAGTGGCAGACAAGAAAAAAATTGAGACAAGAAAATGTTTCATATTAAGCGCGTTTGGCTGTGTGTGTAATGCCAACAGTACCTTGAAACCCACTGATCAATGGATTCAATTTCTGTATATCAATACGCACTGCAGTTGCTTGTGCAAATTGTTCAAAGATGGTGCCACAAATATCCTGTGCTAGTGTTTCTAGCAATGGCGTAGGCTTCTGCATCCTTGTTTTGATGAGCTCAAATAATTGCACATAGTTAAGGGTATCATCAATATGTTCCACATGTTCAGGTGTAGTATAATCTACAGAACAGTTGATCAGGAACTGATTACCGGTCAACAATTCTTCCGGGTGAATACCATGATAGCCTCTCAGCTGCACATTGTGCAATGCAATGGTCATCATACCAATCCTTTCGCTGAAAGATAACGTTCTGCATCCAGCGCTGCCATACAACCACTACCTGCAGCAGTTACTGCTTGACGATAGATTTTATCCTGAACATCGCCGCAGGCAAACACGCCTTCTACATTGGTCTTGGAAGACCCTGGAATGGTTTGGATATAACCGGTTTCATCCATATCTAACCAGCCTTTGAAAATATCGCTGTTGGGTTGGTGACCAATCGCCACGAAGAAACCGCTGATGGGTACTTCTACTTTTTCGTTGGTAGCAGTATTGTGAATGCGTACGCCACTTACTTTACCATCGCCCAATACTTCATCTGTAACACTGTTCCAGTAAATCTTGATGTTAGGTGTATTCTTCACACGATCCTGCATCACTTTGCTGGCACGCATTTGATCGCGACGAACAATCATGTGTACTGTGGTACAAAGCTTGGAGAGGTACATGGCTTCTTCACAAGCAGTATCACCTGCACCAACAATCGCTACTTCTTTACCACGGAAGAAAAATCCATCACACACAGCACATGCACTCACACCAAAACCATTCAAGCGCTGTTCGCTTTCCAGTCCCAACCATTTTGCTGAAGCACCCGTTGCGATGATGACTGCATCTGCTTCTATCAGTTTCTCTTCATCAATCCACACTTTATATGGTTGCGCGCTGAAATCAACTTTGGTAGCCAATCCATAACGGATATCTGCACCCATTCTGCTGGCTTGTTTCTCGAAATGAATCATCATCTCCGGACCTTGAATGCCTTCTGGGTAACCGGGATAGTTCTCTACTTCTGTTGTAATGGTCAACTGTCCGCCGGGTTGAATACCCTGATACAAAACAGGTTTCATATTGGCACGTGCTGCATAAATCGCAGCGGTATATCCTGCAGGACCTGATCCAATGATCAGTACATGTACTTTTTCTGTTGCTTCAGCCATAATTCATTGATTGAGTTAGCAAAAATAGCAGCCAAACGGCTTTGCTTTTGTGAGTTTGTTCACAATGGGCTTATTTGGGGATAACCACGGTTTTATACTGTGCAGCATAGCCACAGAATGCGCCTAAAGCGTTATTGCTGATATTGCCCAGGATTTTGGTAGGTGCAGAGAACGGGTTTCCGATGGATTGAAACGAAAACTCCCAAGTTCGCCAGAAATCATAAGTAGGCTTATCAATATTGCAGAGTTTTACAGTAACAGTATCACCCCTATTGAAGAAACCATAGTCTTCAAAAGCAGTTTCTACATTTCTGTTAACGCCTCTATCGATCTGTACTTCATAGGTTCTGCCATCAACAATTTGATCGTCAAATACAGAGTTGGCACCCGGAAAATAAGGTTCGCGATTGCGTTGGGTAAAATAGCGAATATAATTGCCTAAACCCGGAGGATCTGTTACAGTTGACATCACGACTACCTTGGTAGAATCAGGATTATTCGGCGCTTTTTTCCACCAGATACTGTCCAGTGTTTTAGTAAGCAAAGGAATGGTAGTGCTAGCTGTATATCTCTCGCTGCCAATGATGATTTCTAATTGATACTGTTTGCCGAAAGCACCAAGTATGGCTGTGGTTGGATTAGCCGGATCATTGCTATAGTAATACAAAGTGATAGTTGGACTTACTTGCTGTGTGTACTCTTTTAATTGATGGGTTCTGGTACCATCGCTAATGCGTACAATGGCGTTGCGTACAAACTGACTGGAAGCAATGTTTGGGTTTACGTTAGAGAAATAGCCCAAAGAGCGTGTGATGCTTATAATGGGCGGTCGGCCATTTTCTATCTCACCATCTACTACCAGCTTAGGCGTTACATCTTCCGGTGCAAAATCTACCTGCTTTTCGCAGGCACTGAATACCATCCCAACAAACAATACAAGAAAATGACCCAGTTTCATACTGCAAATATTACAATAAAAAACCCCTCTGGTTCAGAGGGGTTTGTGAAAATACTTGGTAGTGCTTAGCCTAAGTATGCTTTCAGCGCGTTGCTATAACGTGCTTTCTGCAAACGCTTGATCGCTCTTTCTTTGATCTGACGGATACGCTCCTTGGTTAAGTCGTACTTCATACCAATTTGCTCAATGGTAACACCATTTTCACCATCCAAACCAAAATACGCATTCACGATCTCGGCTTCGCGGGGACTGAGAGATTTCAGCACACGGCGAATTTCTTCACGCAGTGAATCCTTCATCACATCCTCATCGGTATCATCGCTACCCTCCAGCAAATCGCCCATAGCTACATCTTCAGCTTCGTGCACAGGAGCATCCAGTGAAGTGTGACGGGTGTTGCTTTGGAAGATATTGTTGATCTCCGTTTCGCTCATTTCCAGGATTTCAGACAGCTCTTCAGTAGAAGGCTCTCTTTCATGCTCCTGTTCAAAAGCCATGTAAGCCTTATTGGCTTTGTTGTAGGTGCCAATTTTGTTTTGAGGCAGGCGGACTAATCTGCCCTGCTCTGCCAACGCCTGTAAAATGGACTGGCGAATCCACCATACCGCGTATGAGATGAATTTAAAACCCTTGGTTTCATCGAAACGTTGGGCTGCTTTGATCAAGCCGAGGTTACCCTCGTTGATTAAATCGCTCAAGGAAAGGCCTTGGTGCTGGTACTGCTTGGCAACAGATACCACAAAACGTAAGTTGGCCTGCACCAATTTGTCTAAAGCGCGCTGCGAATCCCGATAATCATTCTTATTCTTGATACGCTGGGCCAGTGTGGTTTCCTCTTCGGGAGTGATCATCGGAATCTTAGAGATTTCCTGGAGATACTTTTCTACTGCCTGCGAATCGCGGTTGGTGATCTGGGTAGCAATTTTAAGTTGCCGCATAGTGAACTGTTCTTGCTTTTATAAACGTGATAGACAATGATTTGTTTCGTGCCGTACTACCGGAATCTCTTAAAATTAAGGATACTGGTTTTAAAAGCCTGCAAAACTACAGAAATAACGGCTGAAAACCGCAGATTTGTGTATAAAGCCATAGAATTTGTGTACAAATCTGCCTGACTGTCACCTACATGTATAAAAAAAATGTCAAGTGCTGAATATTTCCACCATGCGCATTAAACAAATAAAGCAGGTTATCTTCGCAAACCTATGATCGACTACCGTAGCGACACCGTAACCCGCCCTACTCCTGCCATGCTGGAAGCCATGCGTCAAGCGCCTTTGGGCGATGATGTCTTTGGGGAAGACCCCACCGTTAATGCGCTGGAATCCTACGCTGCACAGCTTTTTGGAATGGAAGCTGCATTATTTTGTCCCAGTGGTACCATGACCAACCAGATTGCCATTAAAGCACATACCCAACCGGGTGATGAAGTAATCTGCGATCATTTGTCGCACATCTACCAATACGAAGGCGGCGGTATTGCGTTTAACTCAGGTTGTTCCGTACGTCTGCTGCATGGCGATCGTGGCCGTATAACAGCTGATATGGTGAAAGCAGCCATCAATCCCGATGATGTCCATAAGCCTATCTCCACCTTGGTTTCGCTTGAAAACACCGGTAATAGAGGCGGTGGCAGTTGTTACGAATTCAATGATATTCTGCAGATTAAGCAGGTTTGTATCGATAATAACTTGAAGCTACACTTGGATGGTGCACGCTTGTTTAATGCCCTTGTGGCAAAGGGCGAAACGCCGCTTCAATACGGTCAGGCTTTTGATACCATCTCTATTTGCTTGAGCAAAGGTTTGGGCGCGCCAGTGGGCAGTCTGCTCCTAGGCCCTACAGCTTTTATCAAGAAATCGCGCCGCATCCGTAAGGTATTTGGTGGCGGTATGCGCCAGTCAGGTATGCTCGCGGCAGCCGGTTTATATGCTTTACAACACCATGTAGATCGCTTAGCAGAAGACCATGCCCATGCCAAAGCCTTGGAAGCTGCATTGCGTAAGAAAGATTTTATTGGTGAATTTTTACCCGTTGAAACCAATATCCTCATATTTGAAGTGAAAGGTCGCCTCACCCCTGCTGCATTCGCGGAAAAAATGAAGGCCGCAGGTATTCACTTGCTGGCGATGACACCCACACAGGTGCGTATTGTAGTACACCTCGATATCACGCCTGATATGATTCAACAAACGATTACAGCCATAGAACAATTATAAGCCGACAGATTATGTTACCTAAGATCAACCCCACCAGTACACAAGCATGGTTTTTATTGAAGAAGCATTATGAAGATGAAATGAACCGTGCGCATATGCGTAAACTTTTCGCAGCAGATGCTGATCGTTTTAAAAAATTCTCCGTTCGTTTTGAAGATATTTTGTTCGACTACTCGAAGAACATCATCAACGATAAAACATTGCACCTGCTGCAGCAGTTGGCTACTGAATCTAAGCTCACTGAAGCCGTACATGCCATGTTTGCCGGCTTGCGCATCAACGAAACAGAAAACAGAGCAGTACTACATACAGCCCTGCGTAACTTTTCTGACACACCTATTCTGGTGGATGGAAAAGATGTGATGCCCCTGGTAAAAAAAGTACAGGAGCAGATGAAAGCTTTCTGTGCCAAAGTGCATGATGGCAGTTGGAAAGGTTATACAGGTAAATCCATTCAATACATTGTCAATATTGGTATTGGTGGCAGCGATTTGGGCCCGGTAATGGTAACAGAAGCGTTGCGTCCCTATTGGGTGGAAGGTATTCAAACTTATTTCGTGAGCAATGTGGATGGCACGCATATGGCAGAAACACTCAAACGTGTGGATCCGGAAACAACACTCTTCCTCGTAGCGTCTAAAACATTCACCACACAGGAAACCATGACCAATGCACATACAGCGCGTCATTGGTTCTTGGAACATGCAAAAGAGGAGAAAGCCATTGCCAAGCATTTTGTGGCATTGAGTACAAACGAGCAGGCCGTTACGGCTTTTGGTATCGACAAGCAGAACATGTTTGAGTTTTGGGATTGGGTTGGCGGTCGCTATTCTTTGTGGAGTGCGATTGGTTTGTCTATTGCACTCACGATTGGTTACGACAATTTTGAAGCATTATTGAAAGGCGCACATAGCGCAGATACGCATTTCCGCACGGCAAAAGCGGAACAGAATATTCCATTGATCATGGCATTGCTAGGCATCTGGTATACCAATTTCTTTGGTGCACAAAGTGAAGCCATCCTGCCTTATGATCAATACCTGCATCGCTTTGCGGCTTATTTCCAGCAAGGCAATATGGAAAGCAACGGTAAGAGCGTTGACCGCAGTGGCAACAATATTGATTACGCTACCGGCCCGGTGATCTGGGGTGAACCGGGTACCAATGGGCAGCATGCTTTTTATCAATTGATCCATCAGGGTACGGTCTTGATTCCTTGCGATTTTATCGCGCCTGCTATCAGCCACAATCCTGCTGGCGATCATCATGTGAAACTGCTGTCCAATTTCTTTGCGCAGACAGAAGCGTTGATGAATGGAAAAACGGAAGCAGCAGTAAAAGCGGAGTTTGAAGCAACTGGTAAACCGGAAGATCAATGGAAAAAGCTGATCCCTTTCAAAGTATTTGAAGGCAATAAGCCAACCAACTCCATCATAGTAAAGCAAATCACGCCTTATACTTTAGGACAACTAATTGCTTTTTATGAGCACAAGATTTTTGTACAAGGTGTGTTGTGGAATATTTTCAGCTTCGATCAATGGGGTGTTGAATTGGGTAAGCAACTTGCTAACCAAATTCTGCCTGAGTTACAAGATGCAAGTCCTGTACAATCACACGACGCATCCACCAATGGATTGATCAATGCCTATAAAGCTTTTTTGCAGTCATGATGTCGGAAATCCATATTAGGCCAATCGCGCCAGCAGATAATGCGGCTATGGCGAAAATCATTCGCACCGCTTTAGAAGAATTTGGTGCCAACAAACCCGGTACAGTGTATTATGATGATACCACAGATGCTTTGTTTGAACTTTTTGCAGGCACACCCAATAGCCTTTATCTCGTAGCAGAGCGAGATGGTGCATTGGTGGGTGGGGCAGGCATCTTCCCTACTGATCAATTGCTGGAAGGTGTTTGTGAATTGGTGAAAATGTATCTGCGTAAAGATGTGCGCAATATTGGTTTGGGCAGGAGTATGATTGACGAGTGTTTGAAAAGAGCTAAAGCGATTGGATACAAACAAGTCTATTTAGAAACCATGCCTGAATTGCGTAAAGCCGTTTCTGTGTATGAAAAGTTTGGCTTTGAATACCTGAAAGGCCCGATGGGTAACTCCGGCCACAATGGATGTGATATCTGGATGTTGAAAACGATATAAAAGAAAAGCCCCGCAATACTGTGGGGCTTTTTACTAGCAGTTGGTTTTGGTTGGAATCGAGATTACCACTTATCTACTTCCTCAGAAGCAGTTGGGTTAACGATGGTAGAAGCTACAGGTGCAGCTTCTACTGGTGCTTCGGCAACAACAGTTGGCACTTCAGCAGTTTCTGGTATTGCTGCTTCATATACTTCGCCTTCAGCATCATCGTATTCGTGGTTGAAAGCATCAAAGTCGAAATCAGGCATTAGTTCTGTTTTCACATGATCTACTGCTTCATTCAGCGCTTTCAAAAATTTATTGAAGTCTTCTTTGTACAAGAAGATCTTGTGTCTATCATAACCATTGTTATCAAAGCGCTTGCGGCTTTCGGTAATGGTTAAATAAAAATCATTACCACGGGTTGCACGCACATCGAAGAAATAAGTTCTTCTCTTCCCGGCACGGATACGTTTGCTGTAAACGCTCTCCATTTTCTTGTCGTTGTTCTCGTACGCCACAGTCAAGCAGTTTTGTTTTGGTTTGAATTTGTTTAGGTGAACAAATATAATATTGTTTGCGAATTGGCAAAATTTTGTAATGGAATGTAAAACAAGGCTTTGGCGGTTTCTAAAAGACCTATTCTTCGCGGTTTTCCACTCTTTGCACGCGGAATAATTCTGCATATAAACCATCCTGTTCCATCAGCTGGTCATGGTTACCTATTTCGGCAATTTGACCATTCTCCAAAACCACAATGGTATCGAAGTGAAAATCAGTGGGTATGCGGTGTGTGATGATAATGGCAGTTCTGCCTTTGAGGGCTTTATCAAGGTTGTTGACAATCAGTCTTTCTGTTCGGGCATCAACGGCGCTTAGGCAATCATCAAATATGGCGAGAGAAGGTTGTTTGATCAGGGCACGCGCAATAGAAATGCGTTGTTTTTGTCCGCCACTCAGCGTTACGCCGCGCTCACCAATCATGGTATCGTATTGCTGAGCGAATTGCGCGATATCGCCATCTACTCCAGCCATGGCTGCTGCTTTGGCAACAGTTTCTTTGGTAGCGGTTTCATCAAGTCCAAATGCAATATTATCTGCAACGGTATCACTAAATAAAAAAACATCCTGTGGCACATAACTGATCTGCTCGCGGTAATGCATGAGTTCATATTCCTGCAGGGCTCTGCCACCAATTTCGATGCTACCGGCATCCGGTTCATAGAAACGGAGTAGTAATTGTGCTAGTGAGGTTTTACCGCTACCTGTTCTGCCCAACAATAAAACGCGCGCGCCTTTTTTGATGTGGAGATTGATATGATTCAAAGCACGAATGCCCGTATGGGGGTAAGTGAAAGAAACATCTTTCAGTACAATATCTCCTTCGGGACGAATCATTTCTGCATGACTGGTTTCCTTCACCACTGGTTTGGTGAACATGAATTCATTGATGCGCTTCTGCGATGCTGCTGCACGTTGTACAATACTGGCCGTCCAGCCAATAGCACTCACCGGGAAGTTGAGCATATTGATATAGATCACAAACTCTACAATGGTGCCCACACGTGAACTGTCTTCCAACGCTTGCAAACCGCCAATCAGAATAGTAACCAGTGTACTGATGCCAATCATGAGCGTCATGCTAGGGAAATACACGGCTTCTACTCTAGCTAATGCAATCGCATTTTGCTTGTACTCTTCGCTGTTGCGGGTGAAGAAACCTAACATGGCTTTTTCCTGTACAAAAGATTTGATCACACGAATACCGGAATAGGATTCTTGTGCATTGGTAGTAAGATCTGATAAGCGAGCTTGTATCTGTTCACTTTTTTTGTTGATGATGCTGTTAACGTAATAGATCGTAATAGCCAGCAATGGCAATGGCGCCAATACATACATCGTGAGTTCGGCATCCTTACGCAGCATATTAACAACACAGAAGCTGATCAGTGCAACCAGATTAATGAAATACATGATTGCCGGACCGGTGTACATTCTAACGCGGCTCACATCTTCCGCCATTCGGTTCATGAGATCGCCGGTGGAATTGGTCTTGTAAAACTGTGTATCGAGTTTTTGGTAGTGTTGATAAATCTCATTCTTCTGATCATATTCAATATGCCTGCTCATGACGATAATGGTCTGGCGCATGAAGAACATGAGAATACCGCGAATCACAGCCAATGCCAGAATGGTGATACAACATACCGCCACTATCCAGGCAAAATCATGCGTACTAGCATCCATTTTGGACACAAACCAATCAACCATCCAATCGTGTTGTACAGTTTTGGCAACCGTTTTAGCACCCGGTAATTGTTGTTGTACCCGACTCACCACATAGCCTGTTACTTGTGGGGCCAATACCGCAAAATAGTTAGAAGCAATCACGAAAAAGATACCGATAAAGAAACGGTATCGGTATTTCCAGAAGTAATGATTGAGTGCTGCAAGGTGTTTCATAAAGCGTGCAATTTAGTTCGCTGCATGAATTATTTGGCAGATAAATGTTCAGGCCGTTATTTTGCACCCGGAGAGATGGCAGAGCGGTCGAATGCGGCGGTCTTGAAAACCGTTGACTGTAACAGGTCCGGGGGTTCGAATCCCTCTCTCTCCGCCAAAACACGCTTCAAAAAGTATTAAATCCTTGCAAACTCAATGGTGGCAGGGGTTTTTTATTTCGGGGTATATACCCAAAAACATTCAAAAGCCCTCAAAGAAAATGATCTGAATCGAGACCTTTTATATCCGCTCTCTCAGGTCTCGAAAAATCGATACAACCCTTTGACAGTCTGTATTTTTTGGTTGTTTAACCGTCTCAAAATTCCAACGTTTTTAGTAAATTTTTAATCATAATCCAGACGAAAAATAGACAACGCAACGTACCTGTTTTTCAGGTAAATCTTCTGAAAAGAATGAGTTTAGCGAGGCCTTGCTGTGCAAGGATAAGCATCAGTGACGTGAGATTTGAATTTGTCTGAAGCGGTTTATTGAACCAGATAAATAATAAGCAAATCTGGTGTAACCAAAGAACACACAGAAGAAAGCCGGGCTCTTAATATTCACATTATGGCAGTTCGGATAGCCCTTTTCAGCACTCCGGCACTTGACGGTGGCCGGAATGATAATAGCCGCTTATAAAACTGAAAATTTCTGCTCAGGTATTACTGAGAAAAGCAAAACCATCTTGAAATTATTTACAGCCAAAATTTCATGCTGATATCTTTAATAGAAATATGCCTTTGTTTTTCAATTTTCAATGAAAATTATTGATTCGTTCTTAAGGTCAGCATTAAATCTAGAAACAGCTTTCTTATGGCTGCGGATTACCGTGTGGCAAAGTTCAAAATATGGCTTGGGTTATTCCGAATAAAAGGTAAATGGTATTGTTACAATAATTTCAGTATCTATGAATAAAGTATAATTAATAAACCGCTTTTATGTTCTGCCTTCATTTTAAATGAAAATAAAATCTCTTAAAGACTGTCGAATTTTACAGATTTAGACAAGGGATTATAGCGAACCCGGTATCTGTTTATAAAATTATTCCCGATAACAGCCTGGCATTTGGTATTTTTTATATCGCTTACATTAAAGTTAATTCTATAATTCAGGTTATTAAGATTTATGGCAAATGCTTTCATAGGAATGCTATGGTTTCTGAATAATTCAAGTGTATCTGTATGGCCAGTAATTTGAGCAGCAAAACTGCTGTCTATTTTACTGAACGGTGCCCCGCAATCAAAAAGAATATTGCTGACTTGTCCCTGTATGAGCCCTTTTAATACCGGCACATTATTAATATTTGAAACGGGTATAAAACCTGACTCACTTTCATGCCAGAAGCTTTTCTTTGAAAAGCAAAAATACTTTTTGCTGATGTCAAGTTCGAAAAAGTAGTTTTCTAAAAAGGGCCATCCAATTACCGCATCAAAATTTTTCTTCACTTTCTTACTGATATTTTCAATATAGCCCTCAATACAATCAAACTCTTTATCTTTTAATACTAGACCACCTATCGATAGGCTGTCTGTTTTGCCTTTCATAACAGCACCATTTTTTGTCTTTATACCTTTGCTGATAGTCTCTGAAGGTCTAAGGCTTAGGCCATACTTCCTGATAAATGTTGAGGAAATCCGTAACTCTGAAAAATTGCCTGTATCAAAGAGAGCTATAACGCTCTCACCATTTATTGAAATCTTGCAAAATATAAGTTGGTAGTCACTGTATTCAACCGGTAATGTATATATTAACTGTGCAGATATGTTAAATCTGATAACCGCTATTGAAAAAAATGCTACAAGTATTATTTTTTTCATGCCTTATAATTGCCGAGGAATTTGTTAAAACTGATATTGATAAGTACAGACTACGCAGTACCATTTTGCTCTATGATATAAGTATTCAGTACTTCGAGATTTTTTATTAATTGAAAATACCTGGTTTCTCCAATTGCTTCGGCCCACTTCTTCTCTAAGGCGGCAATCACTCTTAGCCCGGCATTTCTATAATCATGCCCTTTACCTGTTAATTCAAATATCCAGGCCCTCCCATCTTTAGCATCCTGCTTACGCCTGACAAGACCTTTTTTCTCCAAAACTTCCAAAAGATATTTCACATTCTGCTTGGAAGTTCTTGCTTTAACAGCAATATCGGTTGCCCTTGCGCCGGTACCTATGTGCTGAAAAATTATACTATATGACCCGTCTAAATCAGAGTATCCCTCCTGCCTTAATACCTTGTGTGATTCATCTGTGACAGCAATATATATATTCCTGACCAGTCTGCCTATGTGATTTATGTTGTTTGGTTTTTTTGCCATTCATCAAAATTAGTAAAATAGTTTTACAAAAATAGTAAAATCATTTTACTTTTGTCAAAATTTCATTTTTTATGATTGATTTTAAACCCACAATTGACCATGGCAAGGTATTTAACTCGCAAATAATGGTCATAAATGACCAGCCAAACACTGAAAATGGTATTGTATTAGTTTATCCAAAAACAGACGGCCCCCCTATTCATAAACATTCGTTACAGGAAGAAATATTTACAGTTTTGGAGGGTTCGTTGGATATATACAAAGAAAATACATGGATAAGAGCAGAGGCAGGTGTTACTGTACACATCCCCAAAAATGTGGCTCATACATATAAAAATACAAGTGCAGAACCATGCTATTTTATTTACAAAATTTCTCCCAAAGGAACTTTCACAGATATGATGAGTGATTTTGAAAGACTTATTAACATAGGGAAGATTAAGAGCGCCAAGGATATAAAATCACTTATTTATTTGTCTATTGTTTTCAGAAAATATAAAGAATCGGTATCCAGCGTTGTGCCTCCCAATTTTGTAATGATTTTGATGGCAGGAATAGGTAAGATTCTTGGTTTTAAAATACAATAAAAAGTTATAGATGTTTCTTCAATTTGTAAGCAAGAGTTCAATAATAGTTCTGTTTCTTCTGTATGGTCTTGCAGGGTGGACACAAAATATAGGTTATCGGAAGTATAAAAAAAATGAGAAATACAGATACCAACTAACTGTTGAAACATATACAAATGGAACACTATCCAGTAAGGAAGTTTCCGTTTCGGAACATACAGTTTTAAAAGAATCAAGAATTTATCAGGAAGAAATTAAATGGCTGTCAAAAATAAGATACAGTGGCAAAGACTCAACTGATTTCTCTATTTATGCAAAAAGTATAAAGCCATATCGAATATCGCTTGCTAAAAACGGAAAGGTGTTGCTTCCAGCACTTTCTATTCCTGAAATGACGGGTGATATTACTGACCTTAACACCTTTTTTGTCGCAGTGTCCCCTGCTTTGAAAATGCAGTATTTGAGCAAATCAAAAACAACGCTGCAGCTTTCAGAACCCATAAAAGGTGTTTTTTCTGATGGGATTAAGATTTTAAGAGGTGAAGATTGTACTGTAGTGAGCCAAGAGCTTCTTAGTAATACAGACTCCATGATCAAAATACGTACAAACTTTTCGCCACCTTCTTCCTTTTGTTTAACTCCTTTTTTGGAATTAGTTTCTACCAAAGTGTTTGATGCTCCGAATAACTTCCAGATGATTCAGTCTGCCGGTAATTCTAAAGTAAATTTCCTATGGGGGGTAGAGTCATTTTCCATTGATTCTGAAATTGAAAGTAATACTGGGAAAATTTTACATGGGACAATGACCAATAAGTTACAGTTAAAAGCGAGGATAAATGCCAGTACTGATTTAAGCAATTGGCAATTGGAAATGCCTCTTGAAATAATCAGGAAAATAGAACTTAAAATATTGCCACCAACCAATGACTAACAGGACAATATATAACCCGCTTCAAAAGGATTCTGTAACTTTTTTAAAAGTGGGGAGAGAAACCAATGGAGAATACACGTTGGTCAAGGTGGAGTTGGCAAATATGGGCGGGGTTGGTTTACACTATCATAAAACATATGCTGAAACTTTTACCTGCCTTGAAGGTCAAGTACAGATTAAGGTGGACGAGAGGATTTACACACTATCTGAAGGACAAACTGCAACGGCTCATCCACTGAGTAACCACCTCTTCCAAAACCGAAGCGGAAATCCCTGCCAATTTACAGTTGAAATAAGACCGGCACATAGAGGATTTGAAGAAACATTGCAAATAGCTTACGGTCTGGCAAGGGATGGTAAGTGCGGCAAAAATGGAATGCCTAAAAATATTCTTGTTTTAGCATGGCTATTTATTCATAGCGAAAGTAATCTTAGAGGCTGGCGCAGTTTATTTGAACCTCTGCTAAAGTTTCAGGCTGGCATTACTCAAGCCTTCGGCCTGCATAAGAAACTTATTTTAAAATATGTAAAGCTCTGAGAAAATGAAGCTATTGTATTCTCTTTTTTTGTCGCTGTTAAACTTCATTGGTCTGTATCTCATTATCAGTGGGTGGCTGGCTTTAACAGGCATTACTGAAGCCCTAGTTACATACGACTGGTATTCAATCTACGGGCTTTATACAGCAGGTGCAATTGTATTCTTAACAATCCTGTTTCAATTACTGATTTCATCAATTAAGAAGAGATATGGCTTATCTAAGCAAGACACCGTTGATTTTCAGTATTCATTTATGCGGTTTGTATTTTCAGCTAATATTCTGATTTACGGTTTCTCTAAAATTTTTAAAGGACAGTTTCAATACGGAATTATTACAGCCGATACACCTGTTGGTCAATTAAGTTCTACGGCACTTAGTTGGTATTATTTCGGTCAGTCCTATGCCTTTGCATGTGTAATTGGGGCACTTCAAATTATTGCATCAATTCTTATCTATTTCCGTCGAACTTCTTTGGCGGGCTTGTTGATTATGCTGCCACTCATGGCAAATATTGTTTTAATCAATTTCTTTTACGATTTGTGGTTTGATACAAAAGTCGCATCCCTTGCTTATTTGTTGATGAATATAGTTCTTTTGCTACCCCACTGGCAGTATTTGCAACTGTTTTTTATTGATGCTTTTTCTATCCAAAAAACCAAAACCGCTGCAGTTGTTTTATTATTTGCCAGTATCCTGATACCTGTTTTTGGGTTTTATAAAATTAAAAACGAAGAAAAGGATTATTACACAAAAAGTGAATTATTAGGCGGATACAAATCAATTTCATTTCAGAAAAACGATATAAGTATTAATGTGCTGCATCTTGAGAATAGCTTTTGGCAAAAAATCTACTTTGACAGGGGGCGTCAAGGCAAATTAATTCTGACACAAGATTCTTCAACAGCTTTTTCCTACACTTCTAATAACGATTCACTCAACTTTACTTTTTCTGAGGATAGTACTAAGGAATTTAAGGGCATATATTCTTTTAATGGAGTTGATACACTTTCAATATTTGGGCAAATAAATAAGGATTCATATCGGCTACTACTTAAACGTATTCCTATTAAACAACCTGTTTTTTAACTATAAACATCTTAATAAATAGAAAATCATGATTAATCAAGTGAGTGTAACAGAAATTAAGAAATTGTCGTCAGCTAGGGTTATAGCAATTTATTTTCTGTTTTGTTATTACTTTTTTTATGCCTTTCCGCAAGTTATTGATGGCTTATTGCCACCTGTCGATATTGTTTTAGAGAAATATTATGAAGCACAGGACAGCTTAGTATCTTTTCTAGGAGATGCAATTTTTAAATTAGGATATTATGAACCAAATTACAATAGCGGCAGTGGAGACCAACCTTTCTTTTATGTCAAACTGCTGGTTTTAGTTGTATTATCTGCAATTCTTGCACTATCATGGTTCAGTATTGATAGAAATTCTAAAACTGCTCAACGCCTTTATAATTTACTAAGGGTTTATTTGAGATATTTTCTTGGAGTAATCCTACTTTCTTACGGCATCGGAAAAGTTTTCCCAAGTCAAATGCCCGAGCTAACGCCTATTCAATTAACTCAACCCTATGGCCAGTTTTCCCCCATGGGCATCGCCTGGGCCTTTATGGGTGCTTCTGCACCATTTCAAATATTTACCGGATTATTAGAAATGATAGCAGGTCTGTTACTTTTCTTCAGACGCACCACTACTTTCGGATCTCTGCTCGCTGTGATTGTTTTAGGAGGTGTAGTGGCTTTTAATTTTTGCTATGATATTCCTGTAAAGATTAATTCAACACATTATTTTTTAACTGCTATTTTCCTTTTAATGCATGATAGAAAAAAGCTGTTTGCAGTTTTCTTTAGCAAAAGATTAAATATTGAGCAAGAAATGTCTTTACTCCCGGTAAAGAGCAAATATTTTAAAATAGGTAGAGTTATTAAATACATATACATCCTATATGTTATCTATCTCTTTTCCAGTGATACAGCTAATTTTTATTATAAGGAAGTAAGACAACGGAGCAATCATCCCCTGTTTGGAGTGTATGATGTTAATTTATTTATAAAGAACAATGATACAATACCACTGCTTAAAGGCGACGGTAATGTTTGGAGTAAAGTAGTGATGAGCTATCCAAATTATTTAACCGTAAGAGATATGAATGATAGCCTGCATCGTTTTCGTGTTATCAACTTTGATAGTACCAAGCATACCATTTCTATTGCAACAATGCCAGGTGATTCAAGTGTTCTAAGCTACTCAAAAGCTCCTGATGGTAATCTTACACTTAAAGGATTGCTAAGTGGTGATACTTTTATACTGAAAGCAAAATATATACCAAGAGACAGTTTCTTAATCATTAATCGTGGTTTTCATTGGATTAACGAAAAGCCATATAACAGATAATTCTTAGCGGGTTATGACAGTTGCTAAAATTCTATGGGGTTTGTTAATCATCATTATCTGCTTTTTTATAGTAAATAATGCTTCGCCCTATTTTAATTTTGAAAGCAGCAGTTATGATTCAGAAGATATAAGGCCGTTTCAATATGTCTTGATATCTCACATTTTATTTGGGATTATCGCCATTCTATCTGGCCCTATTCAGTTTTTTTCATATTTCAGGGTTAAATATCCTTCTTTTCACAAAACACTCGGAAAAGTATATCTATTTTCAGTTCTTTCATCATCACTTGCAAGTATTTACTTAGCTGTTTTTCATGCTATACAGTACAAAGGTTACTTCACATTTGGTGTTGGGTTGCTTGGTCTTGCTTTTGCCTGGCTTTGCACTTCCGGCATGGCCTATGCCGTTATTTTAAAAAAGAATATTGCACAACACAGAGAATGGATGATTCGTAGTTATGTGGTGACTTGTGGTTTTGTTGTTTTCAGAATTGTCTTTGGCTTATTGGAACAGGTTTTTTATCTGCCTCATATTGATAGTGGAAATATTGCTGCGTGGTTTTCGTGGTCAATTCCATTGTTAGGGTGCGAAATTATTCTACAAACAAAAAAGAAATCCGAAAATAACAAATAGAAATCATGAAACTTAAAGTTACCCACGTATTAGTCTTATTACTTCTAATAAGTAGTACACTTCTTTCTCAACAAAGCGAAAAGACAAAACTCTTAATTCTTGGCACACCACATTTAGTTCAAATAAAAGAGTTTAAGCCGGAGTATCTAACTGTCATTTTGGATTCTTTAAACAAGTATAAATTTGATGCGGTAGCCATCGAAAAAATGCCTGCTGATTTGCTTTTAGACATCAGAAATCGTTATGGAAATCATTGGAGAGATCTGTATGAAGCATCTAAGTCTGAGATCGAGTTTGGCGAAATGTTTCAACAAGTTATTGGATTAAGTTATAAGGATGCTTTAGGAAATTTGGCAGGTATTAGAAGTAAGGTTTACATATCAGATGAAGACAGAGTAAAGTACATTAATTCATATTTATGTATTTATGATAGTTGGTCTGCCTGTCTGCATTTTAAGAAATTAAAGAACGATACTTTATTAAATCCTATAGCCTTTAACTACCTGAAGAAGCTTAGTAACTCTAATAATGAAATAAATACAATTGGGCTTGCAGTAGCCCAAAATAGAAATTTAAGGCAGATTTACTATATAGATAACTTTCAGGATGAAACAATTTTGCTGAATGAGTTTCCCTCGTTTGAAGAGGAGTATCAGAATCATTCCAGAAAGATTGAAGCACACATAAAGGAAAGTAAATTATTTGAAAAACAGGATTCTTTGCAAATACAATGCCTAAAGGGTGGAAACTTATTCCCTTTGTATAAGTATTATAATTCAACTGATTTTATGAACAATGACATTTATACTCAATGGAGCTTATGGTTTAAAACAAATTTCAAATCCTATTCTGATAGAAGCAGATATTCTCTTTGGGAGATGAGAAACTTACAGATAGCGGCAAATATTCTCAGAGTGGTGGCAACTCATCCAACAAAAAGAATCCTTGTAGTTATTGGAGCATCACATAAAGCGTTTTTAGAAAAGTATCTGTCTCAAGTCCCAGATATTGAGCTGTTGAAATTTTAAGTAATTTACATATGAAGAAAAGATTAGCTTTTCATTTTATACTAATATTGGCAATTGCTTTTGTGAACTATTCTTCAGTAGCTCAAAAAAATGCAGAATTACTTTCGTTTGGAGTTACAGGGTCTATTGAAAAGACCCCAGATGAAAAAAATCCATTAAGACTACTAAAGAACCGGCAAATTCAATTATTTCTGCTTACTTTAAGTAAATCTCCTTTAACACTAAACAAGGCGCTTAGTAATACAAAGTCACAAGGTATCGAAATAAAGAATCTTGTTGATGCAGGACTGATTACTGTCAGAAACGATACCTGTTTTCTGAACTTTACTTTATTGAACGAAAGAGATTTGTCGTTACTCCATCAGGTGAGCAACCGTTACGCAAAATCTTTAACAGCATTAATCCTGAGAGATTCTGTATTCTACGATTCTCTTCTAAAAAATGAAAAGTATCCACCTCACTTGCAAAAGGATGCGTTGTTTATTTTAATCGGATGTTTTGCTCTGGATTGGGATGGGCTTACTATCACTGATAAAATGGGATATCGCACTGCAGCTTCCGAGAACTTATATGGAGATAGGTACTTGTTGTGGGGTAAAGTTAATTCTTCTAAAAATTCAATTAGAGGTCTTTACTGGGGAAGCCATAACGATTATTTGAATGATGTGGTTTTTACAAGTTTTGGAGATCATTATACAAATCCACGATATGCTCTTCCTGACATGAAATGGAAGTATAAAATAGATTATAACAATAATCATTTTCCAACGGAAATGAAGTCAAGTTTTCAGGATATGGCCAATGTTTATTTTGACTCAGCATTTTATAATGCAGGAAAAATCATGTTTTGCCTGTACAGCAATCCTTTAAGCCAGCAAGAAATAACTGAGCAGTTTAGTTTTACAGGACTGTCGCAGGCACTTAAGTTTTTTACTTCTGTAAGATATGTTAGAATCGATTCTTCCACTAATAAGTATCATTTGGCTATACCGGTGTTTACTGAATCTAACGGTCAAATGATTAGTGCTTTAAGATTGCACATAAAGCACAAGCTTCAGGCATGGCTTAATAGTAATTATGCTTCCATAAAATCTGATTTAAAGACTTTGAGTTGTATGCAACATGGAATAGATTATAAAATTGCTTTTACTGAAGTCTGGCACTTTTTATTTGGCTATACCAATAAGTTTTTATGTGAGGCTGGCTTTTTTGTGAATCCGGAATCGCCTGAGAGATTCCACAAGGGATATATGCCGGTGATATGGCACTCTGAAGTTTATAAAGAAGTCAATTTTTAATTATTAAATACAAAAACAATGAAAAAGCAAATTTTAAAAAACCTATACACTGTTATTACATCAATTGCGCTGGTTATTATGCTGGTATCCTTCAAGAATTTAAAAGAAAGCTTTGAGGAGATTACTGTGAAAAGGATTAATGTGATTGATGAAAATGGTAAAAAAGTTATGGTTATTTCAAATCAGGAGAGATTTCCATTTCCTGTTCTAAACGGAAAGGAATATAAAGAAAGAAGTATAAGCCCTGCGGGGATCGTTTTTTACAAAAAAAATGGTGATGAATGTGGTGGGCTCGGAATTGTAGATATTCCTTCTGCTAATCTGTCAAAATTAATTTTTGATTATTCTAACTCCGAGGCTTTAGGTTTTGGCATGTATGAAACAAAAAATGGAAAGAGTTATGGATCGGGCTTTTCAATAGCTGAGAGAATACCACTAGGTTCTGATATTGAAAAAGTAGGAACTACAGGCCCTGAAAGAATCAGTTTGAGTACTACCAACAAAGATGCATTTCTAGTTCTAAATGCTCCCGATGGTAAGCCAAGAATTGAATTGAAGGTTGATAGCTCGGGGACGCCATCTTTTAAAGTTTTTGACAAAGATGGTAAAGCAAAGCAATACTTTTTAAATAACTAAATTCAAAGCTGTTGTTTAAGTCGTTTTCAAAAACTATCAATATTAGCAGCACTTGCTAAGTTAAATTCTGTTTTTAATTATGAATAAATTAATCATTCTTTTGCTACTTGTAACAAAGTCATTATTGGGTCAAAATGTAGAAACTGATTTTTCCGCCTGCTACAGCATGTTATCTGTATTAGAAGCCATGAAAACAGATCTGCCTTCTGAAAAAGTGGCGAAAAAAATTGATTCTGTTCTGCGTACAAAACCTTATCAGGTAATGTTTCAGCATTATAACAGATCGTGGAGACCCAATCACTTGCCGGAACAAGTTTTTAAACGGATGATTCTTTCGTTAAAGTTCAAAGAACAATACACAAAAGGCGAAAATCAAAGAGCAGATGCTATGTTTTCTTTTTGGCAGAAAGAATATGAAAATTTAAACCTGTATCGAAAGAACTTGCAGTTACTGGAAAAAATAAATCTGCCGAAATTGATTCAAAAAGGGGTATCAGGTGCCCAAAAGTGGCTACCGCCATCTATGAATATTCCTGATTTCTTCTTCTTTATACATCCGAATGGTGGCAGTACTGCCTTTGCAATCAATGGAAACCAGGGATATGATTTTTTTCAACTCGATAAAACTAAAGATGGTCTGATTGATGTACAAAAGCTGATTGATATAATTTCTCATGAGTCACATCATCTTGGCCTGAATACAAAAGATAAATCTTTTACAACAGGGAAAGACTCATTGGCATTTAGGTTCCTGATGACTTTTGTTGCAGAAGGTACTGCTTCAAAGTTTGTGGATAATATGCCCGGTGGAATAATTCCAAAAGTATCAAAAGGCGGTTCAAGAAATTACGACAGTGTCATAAAACAAATTTGGGAAAAATATTCTAAAGAGGAACAATCATTATATATGTCTTTTGAATCTGATTTTGAAAAAATCTATAATGGTACATATAATAAGGATTCAGTTCAGAATCGTATGACTACTTATTGGTTGAGTGGAATAAAAGGCAGAGCGTATTTTCTGGGAGCGGAGTTATTTGGTGCTGTTTATAAAGCATTCGGTAAGGAAAAGTTATTTGAAGTAATGGAAGACCCAACAATGTTATTTAAAATCTACAATTTGGCTGTAGCAAAGTTGAGGAAAAAAGGCATCAAAGCAATATTCCTAAGTACTTGGCTAACCAGTATATTTTAACTCTTAAAATTCAAAAATGAAGTCCTATAGAATTTTCCTTATTTCAACCGTTCTGGTCTTCAACTCGTGTAGTGGCCAGAATAAAGAAACCAATGATTATTCTAATATCATTTTTATTGATTCAACAGTAAACAGCTTTGATAGCCTTATTGCTAAATTTAAAGGCTCAGTTGTATATGTTGATATTTGGGCAAGCTGGTGTTTGCCTTGTCGGCGAGAGTTTAAAAGTCTTGGCTTTTTGCAGAACATGGCTGCAGATAATAAAATCATACTTCTTTACATATCTGGAGATAAAAATGCGGATAGTGTAAAGTGGAAAAATATTATATATAAAAACAGTTTGCAAGGATATCATATTAGGATGAGCAATCAGTTGAAGACGGAAATCATTAAACGATTTTCAAGACCATTAAAGAGCACAGGAGAGTTAGCATTGATATATCCAACATATTTAATTCTGAATTATGAAGGTAATGTGGTAAATTTTAATGCACCGAAACCAAGCGAGAAGGAAAAATTATTGCAGGAACTAAAAAGATTTCAGTAGATCAGTTAGTATAAAATTGATTTTTAAATATAAAATGATTACATCCTATTTCAATGTATTGATATACCTGCAATTTTTATTCGCATTCTGAGGGACAAAGCTCATATGTAAGTATGAGTATAATCATATTTCATTCTTCTAAAAAATACTAATAAAAAATCTTTGCGAACAATATATGGCAAGAAATCTGGCTGACATACTATCATCAAACCGAAAAGAACTATTTACAGGAAGAGATAAAGAAATAGGCATATTTTCTTCCATACTACAACAACCAATACTTAATGTATTTTTGATATATATATATGGTCCTGGTGGTCAGGGAAAAACTACGCTTATTAAACAGTTTGCTGAAATCTGCTGCGAACTGGATGTTTCTTTTTTAAAAGTTGACGGACGTGAAATAAATGCCTCACCACTCGATTTTACAAGGGCATTACAACAGGCATTAAATACCACAAATATTTTTGATTCTTTTAATGCAAGGAATGGAAAATTTGTATTATTTATTGATACCTACGAATTACTAAACCCGATAGATGATTGGTTGCGTGATGAGTTTTTGCCAAAGATGCCGGATAATATACTTACCGTTTTGAGTGGACGCAATGCACCTGATAAAAATTGGACGCTTGATAATGGCTGGCAGCAGTTAATGAAAGTAATACAAGTACGCAACTTTTCTCCTAACGAAAGCAGATCCTATCTAAAAAAAAGAAGTGTACCGCTTGCAACTATTGACTCAATTCTTGAATTTACACACGGTCACCCTTTGGCTTTAAGTGTAGTAGCTGATATGTATGATCAGCATCCTGAGAGGCCATTTAATCCAGCAGAGAGTCCTGATGTAATAAAAACACTACTGGAAAATTTTGTGCAGAAAGTTCCAGGACCCGCCCACCGCACCGCATTGGAAATATGTGCAATGATTAAATTTACCTCTGAATCGTTACTAAAAGAAGTAATGGAAATCGAAGATGCATCAGAGCTGTTTAAATGGTTGCAGGATTTATCTTTTATTGAAAAAAATCGTTTTGGGTTATACCCACATGACCTTGCCCGTGAAGCTATTGTTACTGATTTGATGTGGCGTAATCCTGAATGGAATAAAACGCTTCACAAACGTATCCGTAAGTTCTATATTGACAGACTTAATAACAGTAATGAAGTCCAACAACGTGAATTACTTTATCAGCTGGCTTACTTGCACAGACATCATTCATCTGTACGTCCTTTTTTGGAATGGCAAGAAGGTGCCAGTAACTGGATCGAACCGCTAAAAGAAGAAGATATCCCCCAATTAGTACAGATAGTGAAGCAGAATGAGGGAAAACAGTCATCATTAAATTTTTCATACTGGGTACGCCACCCTGCTTCATTTACCTGGGTGTTCAGAAATGCAACAACGAAATGCAGTGGTTTTATTTTGCGTGTAAACGTAAATGAACTTGACAAAAATGAACAGATTCAAGATAAGGCAATTAGTCAAATTATAAATTATGTTACCCACAACCTAACTTTACGTAAAGGAGAGGTTTGTACAGTTTTTCGATTTTGGATGTCTGTCGATAGTTATCAACAAGTCAGCAGATTGCAGAGCAGTATTTTCTTAACTATTGTGCAGTTTTATTTAACTACACCTTCTTTGGCTGTGCATTTTTTAGGATGTGCAAAACCTAAGTTTTGGGAAAAAATGCTAAACTATGCTGACTTACATTATGTACCTGAGTTAAGCATTCAAAACGAAAAGGACGAATTTGGATTTTATATGCATGATTGGCGTCAAACACCGCCTGCTGCATGGCTTGATTTACTTGGACAGCGAGAAGTAGGTGAGAAAGTAGAAGGTAATCGTTTAGAGCAGAAATTACAAATTGTTGTTTTGAGTGAAGATGAATTTACGTCATGCGTTTATGATGCGCTTAAAGATTATCATTCAGATAAAAAATTATTGAATAATCCACTACTCCGTAGTCGTTTTGTTATAAACGCCGCTAATAATGATACTGATCCTAAAATATTACTTGCCGCACTAAGGGATTGCCTTGCCGATGCTACAGATAAAATAAAAAACTCGCCCAAAGATGTGAAGCTACATCGGGTAATGTTTCGTACATTTTTGAATCCAGTGGGTAGCCAGGAAGCAGTAGCTGATTATCTCAACATTCCATTCAGTACTTTTCGCCGTTATTTACGTAAAGCTGTAAATATGGTAACTGAGACTTTGTGGGCACTAGAAATTGAGAAATGAGCTAATAAGTTTTTTTCAAGTCAGTAGAAAAAAGTTAATAATATTTTTTGTGCTTGACTATTTTAGTTGCTTCCATGTATATGGGTAAGTTATAGATAACATAGAATTTTTTTCGAACAATAAATTGAGTAGATTTTAATTCAATTTTCGCTTTATAAGCTGTCTGAAATTTCAAAAATAAATAGACCAGATAGTGTCTGTTAACATTTATAGTGCAAAGTTTCCTTTACAGTGCTTATTAAGTAGTATGTTGTGATTCCGGCAATAGGCCCATTTGCCTGAGCATGCTTGCTTCATCCCACAAATACCAGACTTTCATGATGAGTTCATTTTGAATATGCAATATTGACACGCCATTAAAAGAAATGTATTTACCAGTGGGAGGTATATTCATAATTTTTCCACGATGGTGACCCGTAGCAGTCCAACAAACGACTATACGTTCCTCATTATCCACCACTTCATCAATATAGAATGACACATCTGGAAAAGCATACAGATAGCTTTGGACAACTTTGAGTAAAGTTTGCTTGTTGTATGAAAGATGATTGCTTACATCTTGACGTCTGAATTCTTCATGATAGCATTCCATCACCTCTTGTGGACGGTGACTGTTCCAGGCGGCAAATAGTTTTTCAACTATTTTAATAGGTTGTTTCATGATGAAAATATGGGTTTACACACTTAAAAAGTCTTTTTTTTGATTCGCTCTGTTTGGTTACTTTTTCTCTCCGGGTTTACGAAAGCACATAGAAGATTCAGCGGGGCTTGATCTGATTGACATACATTCAATCAAAAGAAAATACTCAGCCTTAGTTTTGCAAAAAATGGAACACCCGGGGTAAAATGTAATTCTGTAACTTCCATAGGCTCATCTCTAAGTCGGCTAGTAGTTTCAAACTGTGCTTCATTCCATTTTGTATTGAACAGATTTTCAACAATAAATCCTATTTCATACATCCTTTTTGTATAATTGAATGAAAGGTCAGTTATAAAGTAGCCTTTAGCTGTAATACTGTTATTGCTGTTTGCCGGTCTGTCTTTCAGAAAGCGATAGCGAAGACTACCGTTAAAACCTTGCTTACTTTGATAGCTGATACCGCCAATACTTGTTAACTGTGGGGCAAGCGGAATAAAATCTTCACCTTTTGCACTTTGCAAATCTCTTGCATGAGCATAGTTGATATTTACATCTACCAGCCAGTTTTTTATAAATTGATAACGGCCTGAGACATCAAAACCAAGACGCTGTGTTTTACCACCCTGTTCCACTACCGCTTCATCACCTACATACACAAATTCCTGTTGCAGATACAAATACCAGGCAGAAGTAGTTATGATGAGATTTTTTAAAGCCTTGAGCACGACACCTGCATCAGCACCATATGCAGCGGGTAAAATTTGTGAACCATTGTTTGGCACCACTACTCTTGTATCGTTACTATGAAATCCCTTTCCTGATTTGATAAAGAGTTGCACTTGTTTGCTGTAATTATAAAACACATTGAGCTTGGGGCTCATAACAGCTTTTTGCTGTGATGGCAGCGATGGATTTAAAGCATCTGCATAAGCAAAGGAAAAATAATCCACACGTACTGCAGGGTTAAACATCCACTTACCTGAACTGTAGTTTTGTGATGCATAAGCAAATGCATTTATCTCTTTAACATTGCCCAATGCCTTGCGTTCGAGCACTGTTTCTTTGGCAAGCGTCTGTGAAAGTTCAGATGCATAAGTTTTATCTGCCCGCAATCCCCAGCCGGCATTGCTTGTAATTGTCCATTGGCGATAATGACGTTTTGTTTGTAACGAAGCATTGTAACCCAAAACATCTCTTTTTTCACGCTGACGAATCTGGTCTCCGTTTACAGGGTCATTTAAAAAGAAAGTAAAGTTTGAAAACAAATCAAATTGATAGCGTGAATAAAATATTTGCTGATGGATCGTAAAGTTGCTGTTACTGTGTTTCCATTTTACACTCAGGTTAGAACGTCCGGTGGTTCCGCCTTCTGTATCATCAATAGCACCAAAGCGGTCGATAAGTCCTGCAGCTACTGCACGTTGAGGTATTTGTCCGCTTGCATCCCACTTGCTGTCAAAGGTGGATGCAATGAATTGTAAACTGTTTTTTTCATGCAACTGCCAATTGTATTTTCCAAAAATATTAAAGCGGTTAAAATGCTGCGGACTTTGAAAGGGCCCATTGCTGTATAAATATTCCGAAGCAATATATGCCTGATGTTTTTGTTTGTTAAGCAATTGAAACATGCCAAGCGTTCTTACCGTTTCAAACATACCTGCCTCTACCTGCACTTGATTCTGTTCCAGCTTATTTTTTGTTTCAAAAGCTGCATAACCTGCTGTATTAAAGTTGCCCTGTGCAGCATAATAAGGTCCAGTGCCATAATCAATATTTTTTATAGTTTCCGGAATGAGGAAATGCAAATCAGCATAACCTTGCCCGTGTGCATGGCTCACCATGTTTACCGGCATACCATCAACAGTAATGGCTATATCCGTTCCGTGATCTATATCAAAGCCACGAAGAAAAATTTGCTCAGCTTTACCTCCACCCTGATGCTGTGCAATAAATAATCCAGGTAAAAAGCGCAACAATTCCTGTGATGATTTTGCTGGACGCAGGTTCAAATCTATTTTACTGATTATTTGCTGCAAACTCTGATTAAAGCCGGGTGCAGCTACAACCACTTCGGTTAAATTGAGAATAGCTGATTCTAATTCAATTACATTTTTTGCAGTATCATTTAACTGTATCTGCTTACTTTTATATCCAATAGCGGTTATTAGAATACGAGTGTTTTCATGCGAATATGGTACGGAAAATGCACCTTCTTTATTTGTAAGTAAATTCTTTTGCGCATATTTTATTACGGCACTTTCAATGGGCTCTTTTGTTTTAGCATCAATCAATTTTCCTGTTACAGTTGTTTGTGCAATTCCAGTGTTTACAAGAAATAAAGTTAAAATGTAACATAATATCTTTTGCATGATTTAATCGGTTAAAAGTTTTGGTTGTAAAAGTTTTGTTCAAATACAGGACCTAGTTCTACAAATGCGGTCTTTACTTCCTTTAAAAGTTGTTTTGCTTTGGTGTTATTACCATTTGCCTTACAAATCACCGCCAGGTGATATTGTGCAATAGGTTCAAAGCATTTATTTTCTACGTAAGATGTTGCAATATGTAATGCTTCTTTGTAATTACCCTGTTTGTAGTGTGCCCAGCTTAACAAGTCGTAAGATTGGGCAGTGGGTCTGTTTTGAATTTCTTTTTGAGCAATGGCCATAGCTTGGGCAGTATGCTCATCAGCTAAAAGTTCAAACAAATAGGTATTGTACATATCGCCATACTCTGGTGCTGATACTTTATTTATAAAAGAGGCGGTGTATTCTCTGTTCAGTTTTTCATTTTGTTCATAAGCTGCAATTTCTGCCAGCAGCAAATCATAATCAGGAACCGGATGTGCCTGTTGCAGAAAAAGCAGGATTTCTTTAGCGGCAGTTGTGTTTTTCTCATATGAAAATGCCAGCCATGCAATACCTTTTAAGCAATGATAATTTTCTGTATCCACCTGCAGTACATTCAAATAACATTGATAGGCTTCTGCAAAACGATTAGCATGTGTATAAAAATCACCCAGATTACTTTTAACCCACAGCCAGGCGGCTTTATCATTTTCAACAGTAACCATTGCAAGGGCCTGTTCCATTAACATAATTGCTTCATCCAGATTGCCTTTGGCATCGCTTAGTTTTGCTTTGCGGATGAGTACTTCAAATGTATTGGCGTTTGGATAGCGTTTTAAGATGCGTTCTGCTTCATAGCTGTTACCCAGCTCCAGTTGTGTATCAAATTGCTGCAGCAGTGTGAAGCTTAAGTTATCGCCCAGTTGTGCAGCACTGTCCAGAAAATATTTAGACTGCCAGAATTGATGTTTTGTTATAGCATTGGCTGCCAGTTGGCGATAGATGCCTGATGAATATTTTTTTTGCAGTTGATTAGCACAGTTATAAAAACTATCTGCTTTGTGAACTTCTTTGATATTGCCTGAATATTGAAATCGTTTGGCATACAATCCTCCCAGTTTTGTTTGGGCTCCAAAATGTGAGCCATCTTCTTCCAGCTTCTTAGTCCAGAAAGTAATTTCTTTATCAATCTGTATCAGTTGATTATCTGTAACTTTTAAAAACTGTTTGTAATCATCACGATTGGTTACAGGTTGATTGTTATTACAGGCTGCAGCGCCAATGAAAATAATGATTGCCCAGATAGAAGAGTGAAACTGTTTCATGATTGGCGGTTTGTTGATTGGTAGTGTTTTGATAAATTAAGTATTGGTTGAAAGCGAAGGCTTACGGGCCTTCGCTCTCACCAAAACCAACTGCTAATGAGGGGTTGCTAAATAAGGGAATGAGGTAAGAAAAGGTTTATCATTTGCATTTACCTTATCGCTGGTAAGCCCCGGATTGGAAGTGCCATTAGGACCGCCAAAGATGAGAAGCAATTCTGTATCAATTACATCATCAGCCAGCGCACGACCGGTTAAAACATTAGTACCATCAAAGAAAGTAGTTACTCCTGTTTTAGACACTGTGAGTACATCCGTTACCAGAGCACCTGTAAATACATCTGCATTCATGCCCAATGCGTTTGTTGTATAACCAGGATTTAACTCCAGCAAGCGGGCTTTAAATTTTGCACCAAACTGTGCACTCAGTTGAGAAGGAATGGTTGTATTAAACGCATCTTTTTCAGCGCTGCTTACAAACACGGTGTTAATAGCGGGACGGGCCATTTGATCTGCCTGTTCATAGGTGCCAAAGTTTTCCTGTAGTTTAGGTGTGTCATTATTTTTACATGCGACCAGAACAGCAACGGAGAGAACTAAAAAGTAAATAAAGTTGTAAGAAATCAATTTATACTGTTTCATATTTTTTGTATTTGAATATTAGAGAAGAGAGTGATTAAAGTTTTTTCTTTGTTTCCAGCCAGATGTTTACAGAGTTTGATGTACCAAGCATAGATTTAGGAACTTCTACAACAATACTCATTACGTTAGTGCCTTTAAAGAAATCAGTACCGGGGTTGTTAAAGCCTGAAGCAGTACCACCCAGTATTTTTCTGAACTGATCAAGGTCAAAAAAGAAGGGATCGTCACGTGGGCCGGCAAAAGCAGTAACACCTTTACCTGTAGCTACTTTAGCAGCTTCGCCATACTTTGTGATATCAACTTCCACGGTTAGCTGGTCATTCGCTATAGTACTTTGCTTGCCCGTTGCAGCAGGTTTATAGGGACCGAAGATTTTCATTTTGCTATTGCGTGGTATGGCCTGGATTACTAAATCTTCAACAGCATCGCCATTGTTGTCAATATTAAATTCTACGAGTGTATTTTCATCAAATTTGGCAGTAGCCGATGCCGTAGGAGAGAGTAAGCCCTGAATGTTACCAACAAAAACAAGATTGTCAGGATTCTGGGCCCTAAAAGCATAAACATCAGTAATATCAGTAGTGGCGCCCGTAACAGCAGGTGCATCCACATGGTCAGCAGCATAAATAATACTGCCTGTAACAACGGTCACAAGTATAACCGCGCCAAGAATGAGTTTTGATTTTTTCATTTCGTTTTTTTTTTTTGAAAAAATAATTTGGTGATGCAATATGTCTTTCACCTTTGCTCACACACAAGACCAGAAACCGTTCATTTATTGCTCATTTTTGGTAAAAAAAGAAGCACCACGAATAGTGGTGCTTACTAAATCAAACATGTCAGCTGTTACAATCCTAGGTAATAATCATACCCCCTTTCTGCCCAGTAGTCAGCAGGCTTATCATTATCAAAGTACATGGTGCCAATGCGTTTAATACTTTTTACACCATACTTCACCGGAATAATCAAACGAAGCGGATAACCTTGATTCATAGGCAGGGGCTTACCATTCAGCTCGTAACATAAAATCGTTTGCGGATGCATTGCGCTTGGCATATCAATACCCACATAATATTCTTCATCAGGCGTCATCATACCCACATAATTGAGCCTTGCTTCATTCGTAAGTCCAAAGTGGTTTATAAATTCAGAAAAACGTACACCGCTCCACCAGGTAATCTGGCTCCATCCTTCAATACATTTAAAGTTATGTACTACATCAATTTTAGGGAGCTTTTTAATTTCATCCAGCGTTACAAACAACGTATCCCCTGTGGTTTTGATAACGATCAATTTCCATTCATTTGCATCAAAAAAATCTTCACTCAATCCCACATCGCCGTTGACTCTTGGTTTTTTTGAGGCTGCACTTTTAGGATACTCCTTTACAAGTTTGGAAGAATCAAAACTACTGCTGAATATTTTTTCATTGGTATTTAAGATTTTTCGCAGGGGCTCCTGTATGCCGCCACGTATACCGCCGTCAAGTGGTTGATGGTAGAGCCATTTCCATCCTATAAGGCCAGCACCAAGTAATAAAAAGAAAGTTAGAAAAGAAACAAATGTTCTGCGACGGATTTCTTTTTCAATAGAAGTTTTCTTGTTCATTTGTTTTCGATTGAGAGCAAGATTCCGGTTTAGGTTGTTCTTTTACAGTAATTACTTCAAATCCTGCTATCATTCCTCTAAAATTGTTCCAACCTGCCAGTACCACCTGTACAAGATGAATGATAAAGAACAACACATAACACATTGTGAGAATAAAATGTTCCAATCTAGCTGCCTCATACCCGCCGCATAGCCAGATGAGCCCACCAAATTGTACAGGTTTGTAAATAGCAATACCTGTTACTATGGAGCCAAAACCAAACATGATGACGGAAGTATATGCAACACGTTGTGCACCATTGTATTTTGTTTGTATCGGTTTTTTTTTGCGGATACGCAAATCATATAGCAGAACTTGCCATGCTTCTTTAAATGAATTTTTATTAGGCAGCAATTCTCTCCACTCGCCACTAATGACTGTATAAAAAACATAAAGTAAACCGTTGAATGTAAACAGCCACATAAATGCAAAATGCCAGGCCATGCCATCGGCTAACCTGTACTGTGCATTTAAAAAATCATAAACAGGTTCGGGAAAAAGTTTGATAAGCTTTATGCCAAATAATTTGATTTCATACACATCATTGGCCCAGTAAATAAGAATACCACTCCATATCATAATCGTAAGGAGCGGAATATTTATCCAGTGAAACCATCTAGTGGCCAATTTGTGTTTCTTTATAATTTGCTTTTGCATATGGCATTAATTATGAAAAGAGAAACAGCAAAGGACTGTCACTTTGCTGTTTGCTAAAGATTGTTTACTTAGGCATTGAAACAGCATCTGTTACATGAATCACACCATTACTTTGAAATACGTCTTTAATTTTAATCATTGCTACACCGCCTTTTTCATCTGTAATCATGAGTTTCGGGCCTTTCATTGTAGCAGTGAGCATGCCACCTGCAACTGTTTTGAACGTATACTTGCCACCACCCTTCTTAATCTCGGCAGCAATTGATTTTGCATCCCAACGTCCTGCTACAACATGGTAAGTCAAAATTTTTGTTAGCAGATTTTTGTTTTCGGGTTTGAGCAATGTTTCCACCGTGCCATTTGGTAATTTGTCAAACGCCGCGTTTACAGGAGCAAATACTGTGAAGGGGCCTGCGCTTTGCAACGTTTCAACGAGACCGGCAGCCTTTACTGCAGCTACCAGTGTAGTATGGTCTTTACTGTTAACTGCATTTTCTACAATATTTTTTGAGGGATACATGGGAGCTCCACCCACATTCACTGTTTTCTCTTTTTTATCGCTACCCATTTTTTGAGCGCTTACAGTGTTTACTGTTACCAAAGCAGCGATGGCCATTACCATCAGTTTCAATTGTTTCATTTTTTTGTTTTAATTGTTTAAGTGATTTTGATGGCGCAAATATGACCGCTGTCCTTGCTCATGCACAAGACTAAAAACTGCTCATTTTTTGTTCACTATGTTAAAAGTGGATATTGTGGCGATACTCTATTTAGCACCTTTAAAGCGGTTTTAGTACACTGGATACGGAGCTACAAAAATGTGATGAGCCATTGACCATTAGGTTTACTGCTTTTTTTGGGAGATAGTTATAACAAAGGATTTGAGAGGTGGCTATAAATCCCTCTCTCTCCGCCAAAACAACGCAATGCCTCGACGAAAGTCGAGGCATTTTGATTTGAGCCCGTTGCCAAGCTTGCTTGTGCATAATGGTGAAAAAGCAACATGGCAGCGAGCGAAGCGAGTGGGCATTGATTTGTTTTAAGCCCCCTCAAACAGGATCAGCGCAGCTAATCCTTTGTCGAAAAAAGCCCGTTGCCGAGTTTATTTTCCTACAGTATTGTCTTCCACCTTCTCTACCCTCACCAAATCTGCTAAATCAACATTCATGGGAATAAGGCCTATTTGTACAATAGCGCGCTTACCGCGGATCTCTTTTACCTCGCCTACTTGGTAGTTTTTCTTGAGTTTAACCAAACTGCCGATCGTAATATCAGCCGGTAATTCCTTGTATTTGCTGTCGACCTTCTTCGCTAGTTTATTCACCACCACCTGTTCTTTCTGCTTGAACAAGAGCCCGTGCAGGTGTTTGATGACTTCTTCTTTCTTCTCCGTTTTCTTATAATCCAGCACAATTTGACGCAGTTTGCGTTCCATGTCTTTCAAATAAGCAAGTCGGTCTTCCGTAATGCGGTTCTGTTGCTTGAGTAATTCCACCTGCTGTCGATGGCGCTCTTTGTCCATCACTTTTTCCATCTCCGCTTTCAAGCGCGCATTTTCCTTCAGCAGTTTGTCGAGCTCTTTTTTCTCCTTGCTCAGGTGCTGTAAATCTTGCTCTGTTCTATTGAGCAGTTTATCTAATTTGAAATGGTCTTCAGATACTAAGTTGCGTGCTTTCTGAATCAGTTGCGTAGGTAAGCCAATACGCTCTGCAATAGAAAATGTATAAGAACTGCCTGGCTTACCAATTTTTAGTTCATACAATGGCAAGAGATTCTTTTCATCAAATGCCATCGCACCATTGATGATACCCGGTACATGGTTGGCCATCACTTTCAAGTTTAGGTAGTGCGTGGTAACAATACCCATGGCATGCTTTCTGTTCAGTTCTTCCATAATCACTTCCGCGAAAGCGCCGCCCAGATTGGGATCTGAACCACTACCCAATTCATCAATGAAGAATAAGGTTTTGCCATTTGCTGTTTCAATGAAGTGCTTCATGTGCAACAAATGACTGGAGTAGGTGCTCAACTCAAACTCGATGCTCTGCGTATCGCCAATATGGATGAACAACTGTTTGAAAATACCCATCTGCGAAACCGGGCTTACTGGTACCAGCAAACCACTCTGTACCATGAGTTGATTCAAACCAATGGTTTTCATGCTCACGGTCTTACCACCCGCGTTCGGACCGCTAATCACCAGAATTCTTTTCTTCTCATCCAAGGTGATGGTTACAGGAATGGTGCGCTTGCCCGATTGCTTATTGTACAATAACAAAAGTGGATGATAGGCATCTTTGAGTTCAATCAAGGCTTTGTCGACAATATTCGGCAGGTTGCCATTCATGTCAATCGCCAGCTTGGCCTTGGCTCTGATGAAATCATATTCACCTGCAGCTTGCAAATAGCGTTTTAGCAAATCTGCGTATACGGATAAACGGGCTGTCAGTTCTCTTAAGATTCGGTTGACTTCCCTGGCTTCCTCACTTTCCAAACTAAAGACTTCGTTATTCAGTTCAATGGTTTCTTCAGGTTCTATAAAAGCAGTTTTTCGGCTATCACTTTCGCCGTGGAAAATCCCTTTTACTTGTCGCTTGTGTTCACTAAACACGGCTACCACTCTTCTGCCATTACTGAAGCTTTCATCAATATCTGCTGTATACCCTGCTTTATTGAGTTTGGCCACTACTTTTTCAAACATGCGGCGCAATTCATTCCGCTTGCGGAATAAGCTCATGCGAATCTTGTATAGATCATCACTCGCATTGTCTTTCACCACACCATATTCGTCCAGCACATCATCAATCAACTCAACGATCACTTTCTCATAATAGAGATCGTCAATTACCTGCGATAAAGCCGGATAGGCTGATCTTCTATCTGCATCAAACCAGCGGAAGATATTGCCCATATTGGTGGCCAATCTACGCACCAGCATAAACTCTTCTGCTGAGAGCATGGCGCCGGGAATACCCAATAGTTTCAATTCCTTGGAAAAAGGATGCGTGAAATCATTCGGAAAGTTTTGTCCCTGCTGCTGGAGTAATTTATACTCATGCGTTTGGTTCAGCTCTGTCTCAATGTATTCTTTACGGGTGTGGATGCGCAGGTTGTGGGCTTTATCCTTGGCATAGGCAGTTCGGGCATGCTCCTGCAGGATTTGCCTGATTTTGTCGAATTCCAATTGCACCAATGCCGATTCCGGGTAAAGCCGCATCTATCTGTTTTGAGGCGGCAAAGGTAATGGACAGACACCGCAGCAGAAAATTGAACAAAATGCCCGTTTGGCTGTATTCACATTTACTTTGCATCTGTACTTGATACCTTCACGTATCTACTATTATGAAACAACTATTCAGCATCTTGTTTTCGTTTGCCGCACTGGTTTCCTGTGCCCAGCCAGCGAGTGATAAAAAGTCAACTGCTATGAAGCCTATCGATCCTACAAAAGCCGCCAAGTTTGATACCGCCACCTTTGGTGCCGGATGTTTTTGGTGTGTGGAAGCGATTTTCCAACGTGTAAAAGGTGTTGAACAAGTGCTCAGTGGTTATGGTGGTGGACATGTAGAAAACCCGACTTACGAGCAGGTATGTGATAAAACAACCGGTCACGTAGAATTGTGCCGCATCATCTACGACCCCAAGCAGGTGAGTTTTGATGATTTGTTGGAAATTTTCTGGAAGACCCACGATCCTACTACCCCTAATCGCCAGGGCAATGATGTTGGCCCGCAATATAGAAGCGTGGTGTTTTACCACAACGAATTACAGCGTGAGCGTGCGGAGTATTACAAAAAAGAATTGGACAAGAGTGGTGCTTACAAAGCACCTATTGTGACTACCGTTGAGCCTTTCAAGAACTTTTATCCTGCTGAAAATTATCACCAGAATTATTACAACGATAATCCTGCACAAGGCTATTGCTATTTCGTGATCAAGCCTAAGGTGGAAAAGTTTGAAAAAGTGTTTAAGGATAAGTTGAAGAAGAATTGATAATTAAGAATTAAGAATGAATAATTCTTTTTATCTGATTTAATATAATCTAATATCCCCTCCTTGTTGAGGAGGGGTGTCATGTGTGCAACACATGACGGGGTGGTGTAAATACCCCTCAGTCACCTTCGGTGACAGCTCCCCTTTGCAGGGGAGCAAAATGTAAGAGGATAAATTCCGATTTACGAAATAATCATTTCACCCTCACTCTCCTCAACTCCAGCAAATTCAACGCATTGGCATGAAAGCCGCTGATATTGGGTTGTACGAGGTGAATCACCATGTCGTACCAAACAGGCACTACAGGTGCATCATTGATGACCAGCTGATCCATTTGTTGGTATAAAGCATAGCGAAGAGAATCATTGGTCTCAGCAATGGCTTGCTCATACAAGCGATCAAAAGCGAGATTCTTGTATCGTGTATAGTTTGGTGGCGCTGGATTCTTGCTGTAAAACATCGCCATATAATTCTCCGCATCAGGATAATCTGCAATCCAGCTGCCGCGGAAAAATCCGGCGGTGGATTTAGCAGTCTGCTCCAATAATAAACTCTTCTGTATGACTTCTACCTGAACAGGTATGCCCACATCCTCACATTGCTTGGCTACATAGCTGGCAATGTCTGCGTAAATAGGTATGGTGAGTAATTTGATGGCAGGCAGTTGATTCAAATCCAAACCACTGCTGCGTAACAACTGTCTGGCTTTCTCCGGATCATAAGCATAGCCTTTCACCATTTCTGTATTGCGTGAGGGTAATCCGCCCGGCACAAATCCAGCTGTTGCAGGAAAACCAATGGAATTGCGTAGGTATAAAATCAATTGTTCTCTGTTGATGGCATGGTTAATGGCTTGTCGGATCGCTTTCACCCGCAAAGGCGAATTACGCACCACCGGATTGTTTTCATCTACCAGTATGCCGAAATATTCTGTGTTGAGGTAAGCGTGTTTATTGAGTTGCAACTGGTTTACCCATTTGCTGCGCAACTCCCCTTTCTTGGTGAGAATTTCATCCTTGAAGGAAGGATCAATATCATTGATAAAACTCAATTTACCTTGTCTGAATTGTAAAAACTCCGTTGCCTTATTGTCGAAGAAACTCACTTTCACTGCATCTAGATAAGGCAGGTTTTTTCCTGTACTATCTTTTTCCCAATAGGCTTTGTTCTTGTGCAGGATGAGTGCTTGTCCCTCTTCCCAACTCACAAATCGAAACGGCCCGGTACCAACAGGATGTCTACGGAATTCAATGCCATATTTTTCTACAGCTTCTTTGGGCAGGATGCTGCAATACTGCATGCTGAGAATACCAAGTATTGGCTGAAAAGGTCGGAGTAATTTTAACTGAAACGTAGAATCATTTAGTGCGGTGAATGGTGCAATGGGATCAATTCGCCCATTAAAAATCCAAGCTCCACTGCTGGCAGTCTTGGGATCAATGATGCGTTGCAAACTGAAGACAACATCCGCTGCTGTTAATAGCCTTCCCTTTCCATCTGGAAATGCAGCGTCATTGTGAAACCGCACATCTTTTCGAAGATGAAACGTATAGACCTTTCTATCTGCACTGATTTCCCATGAATGTGCCAAAGAAGGGCGTATGTTCAACCCTGTATCAATTTCCACCAGGGTATTGTATACTTGATGCACCGCCCACATGATACTTTGGTTCTTGGCAAATGCGGGATCTAGTGTGGCTATGCCTGTTGTTTCATTGTAACTGAAGACGTTTTTGTTTTGCTCACCGGCCTGTTTGCAAGCAAACACGCAACCCAGCACTAATAAGAGGATTAGTCCGTTTATCCATTTTAGCAGTTTAGTGAGCTTGTTTCGTGCACGCATCACACCGAATATCTTATTTTTAAAACATGAATGCAAAACTTTTCATAGGCAGTGCCTGCTTGACACTGCTTTGCAACCTTGGTTCCGCACAACTCTTACAAACCAATAAAAGCTTTACCCGTCAGGATACCCTGCGTGGCAGCCTGAATGCAGAACGCAACAGTTGGGATGTGCAACAATACCATGTACAGGTAAAACCAGACTTTGCTTCAAAGACCATTGCCGGTGTTACACGCATCGTGTACAAAGCCATTAGTCCTGTGTACACTATGCAGGTTGATTTACAACAGCCATTGATCATCGATAGCATCCTGCATCGTAATAAATCAGTCTCCTTTGTGCGCGAAGGCAATGTTGCCCATGTGAAACTGATTGATTCTGCTATCCGCATCAAATTCAAGCCAGGCGTAACTGATTCCATCACGGTCTATTATCATGGCAAACCCAGAGAAGCCGTGCGCCCACCTTGGGATGGCGGTTGGATTTGGCGTAAAGATGATCAGGGCCGACCATGGATGAGTGTGGCTTGTCAGGGACTTGGTGCATCTGTTTGGTATCCTTGTAAAGACCACCAGAGCGATGAACCTGATCAAGGTGCGAGTTTGACGATGATTGTGCCAGATACATTGGTAGCGGTGGGTAATGGCCGACTCGCTTCCAACACATCTGCCAACGGATTGGCTACCTACACTTGGAAAGTGAAGAACCCTATTAATAGTTATAATATCATTCCCTATATCGGTAAATATGTTTCCTGGAAAGACACCCTGAATGGTGAGAACGGTAAACTTGATTTGCAATATTGGGTATTGGATTATGAAAAAGCAAAAGCTGAAAAGCAGTTTACGCAAGTAAAGCCTATGCTGCGGGCATTTGAATACTGGATGGGCCCCTATCCTTTTTATGCCGATGGCTATCAGTTGGTGCAGAGTCCGCACCTCGGCATGGAACACCAGAGCGCCATTGCTTATGGCAATAAATTTTTGAACGGCTATTTGGGTCGCGATTTAAGCGGTACAGGTTGGGGATCGAAATGGGATTTCATCATCGTGCATGAAAGCGGCCACGAATGGTTTGCCAACAATATCACCACCAAGGATATTGCGGATATGTGGGTGCACGAAGGCTTTACCAATTACAGCGAAACGCTCTTCATTGATTATTACCATGGAACAGAAGCAGGCAATGATTACAACAAGGGCATTCGTAAGAATATTGCCAATGATAAAAACATCATCGGTATTTATGGCGTAAATGAGGAAGGTAGCGGCGATATGTATTACAAAGCATCTAACATGATCCACAGCATTCGCCATATCATGCATGACGACAATCGTTTCCGCAACATGATTCGCGGACTCAACAAGGATTTCTACCACAGCACGGTAACCACTGAACAAGTAGAACAATACATCAGCAAAGCAGCTGGCATCAACTTGTCCAAAGTATTCGATCAATACCTGCGCACCACACAGATCCCAGTGCTGGAATATGAGTGGAATGCTGATAGTACGCGTCTCGCGTATCGCTGGAGCAATTGTATTGCTGGTTTTGATATGCCTTTATCCTTGGGCAATATCCAGCTGCAACCCAATACGCAATGGCAATCCATCGTTGTAGATGCAGATAAGCGCCCTTGGTTGCATAAAGATTATATCGAGCGGATGTATTATATCAAAACAGCCAGCGCAACAAAACCATAATTTGCGCCTGAAACCATTGCATGGGAACCATTAGAAAACAAGCCATTCTCTCCAGCATACTCGTTTATATCGGGTTTGTCGTAGGTGCTTGCAATGTATATATCTCTACCATCAATGGTTCACTCACGGAGGAACAGTATGGTCTCACCCGTGTGTTTTTTGATATTGCCCAGAATATGTTTGCCTTTGGCAGCTTGGGTATCATTCCGGTACTCTTCAAATTCTATCCTTACTACAAAGACAATCTGCCGCCTAAGGAAAACGACTTGCTTACTTGGTCGCTGGTAACTGCCTTGATTGGATTTGGTATAGTGATTGGTTTAGCGTTCTTGTTTAAAACACCACTCACTAATCAGTTCGTTGAACGCTCACCCCTCTTCGTTCAATATTTCTATTGGGTTTTTCCTTTTGCAGCGGGTATGTTGTTCTTTTCCTTGCTGGAAGGTTATAGTTGGGCCTTAAAGCAAACCATTCTTCCTGCTTTTTTGAAAGAAACCTTGTTCCGTATGGTTACCACAGCCATACTGCTCTTGTTTTATTTCCGCATCATCAGCTTTGATGTTTTCATCAAACTATTTGCCTTTGCTTATTTCGTCATCTTCCTGATTCTGCTGATTTACCTCATTCGCAAAGGACAGTTTCATTTGACTTTCCAAAAAAGCCGCGTAACCAAAAAGTTTGCGAAGAAAATGTTCGGCATGCAGTCGCTGATCTTTGGCGGCATCCTCATCAGTGCTTTGGGACAAACGATTGACGGTATCTTGATTGCATCTTTAAAAGGTTTGGGTACCGCCGCTATTTTTACTGTGGCACAATATGTGGCCAATCTGGTGCAAGTGCCCCAACGCAGTATGCAATCCATTTCCACCGGCATCTTATCGCAAGCATGGAAGGACAAAGACTATAAAGAGATTAACCGTATTTATGGCCGAACGAGTATTAACCTACTCATCATGGCCCTATTCATTTATGGTAATGTGGTGTTGAATATTACACCTGCCATTGAACTGCTGGGCATGCAAGCCATTTACCTGACAGGCGTACAAACCTTATTTGTTTTAGGCATTGCCCGCATTATTGATGCAGGCACAGGCGTAAACGGCACCATCATCGCTACTTCTACTTTCTGGAAATTCGATTTCTTCAGCGGCGTGGTGATGCTGGCCCTGATGATTCCCTCTAATTATTTTCTGATCAAGGAATACGGCATCATTGGCTCTGCTTATGCGCAGATCATTTCTATGACGGTCTATAATTTTATTCGTTGGGAATTTCTACGTCGCAAATTCAATATGCAACCCTTTACTTGGAAAACATTGTATACCCTACTCTGGTCGCTGGGCAGTTTTCTCATTATCTATTATGCGATGCAATCCTTCACCGGTTGGTTGGGTTTGTTTGCACGCGCCATCAGTTTTAGTGCATTGATGATTGCCGGAGTATTCTGGTTAAGACTTACACCGGATGCTTTGCAATTATGGGAGAAATGGACGAAACGGTGATAAGTTCTACTTGTAAACCCTTCCCGCCCCGCGGAATCTTGGCTGCCAGTAACGATCATTCAAATCGCTGATGGTAACACCACCACTACTGGATGCATGTGCAAATTTGTTATTTGTGAGATACACACCTACGTGTGAAATAGATCTGCCTGTGGTTTGAAAGAAGACCAAATCACCTTCGCGTAATTCATTCAACCCAATCTTTTCTGCTTGCTGGTGCTGCTCTTTAGCGGTGCGCTTCAATTCCTTGCCGTACACATCTTTCAAAATCATCTTAGTAAAACCTGAGCAGTCGATACAGTTCTGCGTATTGCCACCGAGACAATATGGTGTCGCCCACCACTGATCAATCAATTGTAGTAATGGCAGGTTATTCAATTCCTCCACCGGTGCGTTTACAATCAAAGAATACTTGTATTGCAAAGCCGCAGCTTTCTCTATATCTAGTTTGGGAATATTGGGATTGCTATAGCCATAGCTCGCATCATTGTTGGCAGCATCACCTGCTTCAGTAATTTTTCTGCGCTGGTTAGTGGTACTGGTCTTGTGTCTGGAAGTAACTGCATTGCCAGGCGTTACTTCGATATTGTCCAGAAACACCGGATTGCTCTTGCGGGTTTTCTTGGGCGCACTATTGGCCATTGACCCATCCTTATCCGTCAACTTGCGAATGGTTTTACAAGAGCCGAAAACCAGCACCAAGCAACAACTGATATAGATGGGGAATTTCTGCATAAAGTGCTGCAAATTAAGCAGGTATTCCCCATTGGGGCAAAAACAGTCGTCAGAAATTGGTCAAATATGGGCTTTGTGGATAATTGAAGCTGGTTTTTGAACGGGCTGACAACGATATTTGGCGTTGCAGTTACCTGTTTATCAACTGCCTAGCCTATGTGTCAGTTTTCGCATTTACACGTTCATACGCAATACTCTTTATTGGATGGAGCCGCTTCCATCGATAGTCTTTATAAGAAAGCCGCCAAAGACAATATGCCTGCCCTGGCCATCACCGACCACGGCAATATGTTTGGCGCTTTTGAATTTGTGAGCCAGGCTTGGAAGAATACCAAGGTCGTGGGCAAGGATGCTAATGGAAAAGATATTGTTGAGCCAGTCATCAAACCCATCGTCGGTTGCGAGTTTTATGTGGTGCGCGACCGCTTTGCCAAATCCTTCACCAAAGACATGAAAGATGAGCGTTATCACCAGGTACTGCTGGCCAAGAATAAAAAGGGGTATGAAAACCTGATCAAGCTCACTTCACTCGGGTATATCGAGGGTATGTATAGCAAATACCCGCGTATTGATAAATCACTGATTGAAAAATACCATGAAGGCCTCATCGCAACCACTTGTTGTATTGGTGCATACGTGCCCCAAACCATTTTGCATGAGGATGAAGCAAAAGCAGAGAAAGAATTCAACTGGTGGTTAAACCTGTTTGGCGAAGATTATTATGTGGAACTGCAGCGTCACCAGATCAAAGAACAGGAACAAATCAATCAGACCTTACTCAAGTTTGCCAAGAAATACAATGTGCCTGTCATAGCAACAAATGATAGTCACTATACAGATCAAGACGATTACAATGCCCACGATATTCTCTTGTGCATCAATACCGGTGAAAAACAAAGCACACCGGGCTTTGATGATTTTGTGAACGATGATGCACACGTAAAAAACCGTCGCTTCAAATTTCCCAACGACCAGTTCTATTTCAAGAGTACGGAGGAAATGAAGCAACTCTTCAGCGATATTCCTGAAGCGATTGAGAATACTAACGCCATTGTTGACAAAGTGGAAGTGCTGAACCTGAAGAAAGATATTCTACTGCCTGCCTTCCCTATTCCGCAATCCTTTCAGGTGCATGAAGACAGTAATCTGAATCAATGGGAATACCTTAAGCATATTACTTATGAAGGTGCACGTCAACGCTATCATGAGATCACGAGTGAAGTGCAAGAGCGTATTGATTTCGAACTCTTCACTATCAAGACCATGGGCTTTGCGGGTTACTTCCTCATCGTGAGTGATTTCATCAAAGCTGGTCGCGATTTGGGCGTATTCGTTGGTCCGGGCCGTGGTTCTGCTGCTGGTTCGGTGGTGGCTTATTGTATCGGCATCACCAATATTGATCCCATTAAATACAATTTGCTATTCGAGCGTTTCCTCAACCCAGATCGTAAGAGCATGCCGGATATCGATACAGACTTCGATGATGAAGGCCGTCAGAAAGTGATTGATTATGTGGTGGACAAATACGGCAAATCGCAGGTGGCGCAAATCATCACCTATGGTACCATGGCCGCCAAAATGAGTATTAAGGATGTGGCCCGCGTATTGGATCTGCCTTTGGCAGAAAGCAATGCACTCGCTAAGATGGTACCTGATAGACCGGGAACTGATTTGGGTCGTGTCTTAACTGCACCACTCAACAAAAAAGAAGGCGAAAAATCGCTGGAAGAAAAAGAAGGTTTCGGGCCTGATGAAATTGAGAACATCAAGAAGCTGCGCGAAATCTATCATGGTAATGATATTCGTGCACAGGTATTGAAAGAAGCGGAACGTTTGGAAGGTAGCGTACGCAATACCGGTATTCACGCTGCGGGTATCATCATCGCGCCAAGAGACTTGACAGAATTGATTCCGGTTGCAACAGCCAAAGACTCTGATCTCTGGGTTACACAGATTGAAGGCAGCACTATTGAAGAAGCAGGTGTAATCAAAATGGACTTCTTGGGTTTGAAGACCCTCTCCATTTTGAAAACGGCTTTGGAGCTCATTAAACAAAACCATGGCGTAGATATTGATCTGGATACCATTCCATTGGATGATGAAACAACTTTTCATCTCTATCAGAAAGGCGAAACCAATGGTACTTTCCAGTTTGAAAGTGTGGGTATGCAGAAATACCTCCGCGAACTCAAGCCCGATAAGTTTGACGACCTGATTGCGATGAACGCACTCTATCGTCCCGGCCCATTGGCTTATATCCCCAACTTCATTGATCGTAAACACGGCAGGGAAAAAATAGTGTACGACCTGCCCGATATGGAAGAATATTTATCCGATACCTACGGTATTACCGTGTATCAGGAGCAGGTGATGTTGCTCTCACAAAAACTGGCCGGCTTCTCCAAAGGTGATGCGGACGTACTCCGTAAAGCAATGGGTAAAAAGCAGAAAGCCGTGCTGGATAAAATGAAAGCACAGTTTATCAGCGGTGCCAAAACAAAAGGCCATCCTGAAGATAAGCTGGAAAAAATTTGGACCGACTGGGAAGCATTTGCCCAATACGCTTTCAACAAATCGCACTCTACCTGTTATGCGTTTGTAGCGTATCAGACCGCTTACCTCAAAGCCCACTATCCTTCTGAATACATGGCTGCGGTACTCAACCATGCAGGCAGTATTGAAAAGATCACTTTCTTCATGGAAGAGTGTAAACGCATGGGTATTAAAGTGCTGGGCCCTGATATCAATGAATCGCTCAAAGGTTTTGCCGTGAACAAAAAAGGCGAAATCCGTTTTGGTTTGGGTGGATTGAAAGGTGTTGGCGAATCTGCTGTGGAAGTGATCATCAACGAACGATTGAAACATGGCGCGTATCAGGATATGTTTGATTTTATTCAACGGGTGATCTCACGCAACGTGAATAAGAAATCATTGGAAAGTCTGGCTTATTCCGGTGCATTCGATTGCTTCCCGCAATTCCACCGTGCACAGTATTTCCATATTGCAGATGGCGACCGCATCAATGGTTTGGAAAGAATTATTGCATACGGACAAGGTCAGCAACAATTGACTGCAGGTACGACGAATACTTTGTTTGGTGATTTGCCTGCTGCGATGGAAGTGCCCAAACCCAAGATTGGCCCTTGCGAACCCTGGACACTCACAGAGTTGCTGGAGCATGAAAAAGAAGTGACTGGTATGTTCATGAGTGGTCACCCATTAGACCATTTCAAGTTTGAGTTGAAGTATTACGGCATCATGAGTCTGGGCGATTTCAATGAGATCAAAGAATCTACTACCCTTACTGCTGCCAATGCAGGAAGAAATATGCGCATCGCGGGTTTGGTGATTGATGGCCAGCACCGCGTGACCAAAACGGGTAGAAATTTTGGTTCATTGACGATTGAAGATTTTACCGGCAAGACAGAGATCATGTTGTGGAGCGATGATTATGTGAAGTTTCAGAACTACTTAGAGAAAGGCATGAACTTGTTGGTGAATGGATTCTTTAAGCAACGCTACAACAGCGATAGCTATGAGTTTAAAGTAACCTCCATCAATTTGTTGGAAACAGCCAAACAAAACCTCACCCGCAATATTGAGTTAACCATGCATCCTGCGGCGGTAAATCCGGAGTTAGTGCATTTTCTGGAAACCAATGTGCGCAAGCATCCGGGGCGTTCGGCTTTGCGTTTTCATATTATGGAACCCAAGGAGCAATTGAAAGTGACCATGTTTACGGCAGAAATGGGTTTTACCATGAATGATGAACTAGCCAATTACCTGCTCAATAATCCGGACTTGGATGTGCACGTGGGGTTGATGGGATAAAATGAATTTTTAAAACCAGTGATATGAAATCCCTATTACTGCAATCTGTGCTTACTGTCTTTGTGGGCATCGCACTTATTTTATTGGCCGTACAAATCAATGGCTTTGCTTTTCCAGAAGAAGGCGAATACTATTATTCCAAAATTGTAAGGAATAATTATACCAAGCCCATGATGCTAGTGTATTTAATAGCCGGTGTTGTCTTGGGATATGTCTTGCAACTCAAGCCTTGGTTAATCGGTATTTTGTTGGTGAGTTATTTCTTTCTCATCACTGCGTATGAGGCCACGGTCTATCGCGGTAGTCACAATCTCCTACCCTTTGAATTAGCCATGTATTTATTCTTTGCTATACCACCAGTTGGTGGAGCGTATATTGGGTATTTAATTAAGCGGAGTAAGGAGAAGTCGTCTGTTTGATTGATGAAATCTTAGTTGAAAAAATCTTTGATTACATAAAAATTCAAAAGGCAAAAACTGGTCTTTGCGTTGCATAGCGTCTTAGCGCCTTTGCGGTTAAACCTTCTAATAAATAGCTGAATGCTTAAGGCTAAAAGCAATCATCATGCATTGAGCACTCAGCATGATGCCTTTAGCCCAAAATATTTAACTTGAGGCATAACCCTTAGACATGTACAAAGACTTCGCCGGATCTGTGGATGAATTCATCAAACGCTATCCCAAGCCAATACAACAACAACTGAAAACACTACGTGCTTGTATCAAAACCCATGCACCCGAAGCCATAGAATCCATCAGCTATGGAATGCCTGCTTACAAACTCAACGGACCGCTGGTCTATTTTGGGGTTCATGCCAAACATATCGGCTTCTATCCAACAGGTGAAGGTGTCAAAGCATTTGAGAAAAAGATCATTCAACTCGGTTATGCTTATTCCAAAGGCGCGATACAATTTCCGCTTGACCAGCCTATTCCGGTGGATTTGGTAGAAGCAATCGTGAAACACAGGGTTGTAAGTAATAAGGCAAAAGTGAAAAGCAAAAAGTCTAAAGGCAAAAGGTCTTAGCGTTGTATAGCGTCCTAGCGCTTGCCCGCAGAAGCTTTAGCGTAGGCGGGACTTTGCGGTTAAAAACGCTGAAGAAAAAGCCCAAATAAATACGTAATAAGCTTAATTTCAAATCTCAAATAGCAAATCCCCAATAACTTAACGCCCTTCTGTCAGCCTGTTTTGGCATAATCACAGGCGTGGATAAGTCAAAAAAGCACAAATTCCCAGCTGGAACTATATTTGACATCCCTTGTTTACAAAACAAGATTTCAAACAAATAAACAATACAATCATGGCTTTAGAATTTACAGATGCCAATTTCCAGACAGATGTGCTGGCAAGCGATAAATTAACCGTAGTAGATTTCTGGGCAGAATGGTGTGGCCCCTGCCGCGCTATCGGCCCCGTTATTGAAGAATTGTCTAAAGAATATGCCGGTAAGGTAAATGTGGGCAAGCTCAATGTAGACCACAACCCCAATGTAAGCGTGAACTTCGGTATCACTTCTATCCCTGCCATCCTCTTCATCAAGAATGGTCAGGTAGTTGACAAGCAAATTGGTGCCGTACCTAAGAGCGTGTTGGAGAAGAAGATCCAGGCGCATATCTAATTAACCTGTGGATGGGTTAGTATCCCCGCATCCCGAAGTATCGGGACTGCGGGGATTTTTTCTGTATGCCCAATTAGTTTTTCTTTTAACTTACCGGCTCAAACCAACTTGCTAACCCTACTCATGGAAAGATTTCAGGGCATACTCGGTGTATTGCTAATCCTCGCGATTGCATTTGCTTTTTCCAATAACAAGAAACGTATCAATGTTCGTCTCGTAATCAGCGGCATTCTCTTACAAACCTTTATTGCTGTACTCGTACTGAAAGTGCCGCCGGTAACGGCCTTCTTCCAGAAACTGGGCCATGGCATGGAAAAGATTGAAGCTTTTGCTCGTCAGGGTGCGTCTTTTGTCTATGGCGGATTGGGTGTACAGCAAATGGATGGCACCATCGGCAACTATGTGAACGGCGGCTTTGTGTTTGCCTTCAACGTAACTGCCACCATCATCTTGGTTTGCGTGCTTGTTGCTATTCTCTACCATGTAGGCATTATGCAGCGTGTTGTAGCTGTGATTGCTAAAGCCATGAACTATGTGATGCGCGTGAGCGGTGCCGAAGCCCTGAGCAATGTTGCATCTGCATTTGTGGGTCAGGTAGAAGCACAGGTAATGATTCGTCCTTACTTAGCCGGTATGACCAAAAGCGAGCTACTCGCCAGCATGAGTGGTAGCTTGGCTTGTATCGCAGGTGGTATCTTGGTGGTATATGTGAATATGGGCGCACAAGCCGGTTATGATCTGGCGCCCAAACTAATTGCTGCCAGTTTAATGGCTGCACCCGGTGCTTTGGTGATTTCCAAGATCGTATTCCCGGAAACAGAAGAAAGCCAGACCATGGGCACGGTGAAACTGGAAGTGAAAAGTCATTATACCAATGTGGTTGATGCTATTTCACACGGTGCTGGTGATGGTTTCAAAATTGCCATGAATGTGATTGCCATGCTGATCGGTTTCATTGCTTTGATTGCGATGATTGACTGGAGCCTGATGCGCATTGGCCATATTTTCGATCCCAACTTTAACCTCAGCCTCAACTGGATATTTGGTAAGCTCTTCTATCCCATCGCTTGGTCAATGGGCGTCCCTGCTAGCGATGTAAACAATGTGGCTACATTGTTGGGACAAAAACTCACCATCAACGAATTTGTGGCTTTCCAGAACCTGGCCAATAAATCTGTACCCATCGTAACCGAGAAAGGCCTGTTGATTGTGTCAATCGCTATCTGTGGCTTTGCCAATTTCAGTAGTGTGGGCATGCAGATTGGTGGTATCGGAGAACTGGCACCCACCCGAAGAGCAGATCTGGCCAGATTGGGCCTGAAAGCTTTGTTGTGTGGTACCCTAGCTTCTTACTTATCTGCCAGCATTGCCGGTATTTTACTGAGCTAATTTGTGGAAGATTTTTCCCCTGTATAACTGTTTGATTGAACAGTGGATACCGCAATTTTTCGAAGGACGAAAGAACTGATTTATCTCATTTTTTAGTGCAGGGTTTCAGTTAGTTTTGCGGCATGATGAACGCATTATCTACTCAGTTACTCTCCGATCCATTTCAGCTAGTAGCAGCCACCAAAGAACCCGATCTTAAGCGCATTGGCGAAAAGATTTTGAACAAGGAACGCCTCAGTTTTGAAGATGGCGTTGACTTGTTTGTGCGAGCATCCCTGCCTTTTGTAGGCACCCTGGCTAACTGGGTGCGTGAGCAAAAGCATGGTCACAAAACCTATTTCAACAGGAACTTCCATATTGAGCCTACAAATGTGTGCGTGTACTCATGCAAATTCTGTTCTTATTCTCGCCTCTATGCCCACCGCGAAGAAGGTTGGGAACTGAGCATTGAGCAGATGATGCACATGGTAAAAGCCTATGATGGCAAACCCATTACCGAAGTGCATATTGTGGGTGGTGTGCATCCAAAGATGGATATGGAATTCTTCAAAGACTTGCTGCGTTCTATCAAAGCACACAGACCTGATTTGCACATCAAAGGTTTTACAGCGGTGGAACTGGATTATATGTTCCGCAAAGCCAAACTGAGTGTAGAAGACGGTATGCGTCAGTTGCATGAAGCCGGCTTGGATTCATTGCCCGGCGGTGGTGCTGAAATCTTCCACCCTGAAGTGCGTGAGCAGATTTGCGCCGATAAAGTAGATGGTGATGGTTGGTTGGCGATTCACAAAGCAGCGCATCAATTGGGCATGCATAGCAATGCCACGATGTTATACGGTCATGTTGAGGAATACTGGCATCGTGTAGATCACATGGAAAAACTGCGCAAGATGCAGGATGAAACTGGTGGATTCAATACGTTTATTCCGCTCAAGTTCCGTAATCATGATAATGAAATGAGTCATGTGGCTGAGACTTCTGTGATTGAAGACATGAAAGTCTATGCCATTGCTCGTTTGTATATGGATAATTTCCCGCACCTGAAAGCTTATTGGCCAATGTTGGGCCGACAAAATGCCCAGCTCACACTCAGTTTTGGTGTGAATGATATTGACGGCACCATTGATGATTCTACCAAGATCTACTCAATGGCCGGCAGCGAAGAACAAAACCCAAGCATGAGTACGGCTCAATTGGTGAACCTGATTAAGCAGGTAAAACGCCAGCCGATTGAGCGTGATACATTGTACAATGTGGTCAAAGACTACAGCAACGTGGATTTGGCAGTCTTAGAAGCAGATCCGAATATGAATTAAGCGAATGGTTGCTGGTTAATAGTTAGTAGTTACTGGTTGGTAATTTTTGGCTAGGTCGTATCGTTTCTGATTGTTTTCAATAAAATATCAATGTAAAATATATCCCCTCTTTGATAAGGAGGGGTGGCATGTGAGCAACACATGACGGGGTGGTGCAAATACCCCTCAGTCACCGCAGGTGACAGCTCCCCTTGACTGGAGAGCAAACACAACTGCAAAAAATTCTAAATGCTCTAATAATATTAGATTTCTTTTTCACGCAAGACCCGTAAAGTTGACATAGCGCGCAATGATGAATATTCCTCTGCGAGAACGCTGTTAACTCTTGTTCTCTGCGGTTAAGGATCAAAATACGAGAATCGAGACTAGAGAAACGAAAGCTGAAAAGCGTTTGGGTTTATGCCTTAAGCTTTAAGCAATTTCAAATCACAAATATCAAATAAGTATTCCTCGCGCCGCTTCGCGTCATGGCGACTTTGCGGTTTAATGATTATCTCCAAAAGACTAATGACCAGTACCCTAAGGCCTCACCTAACATTCCGGTAAAGAGATTGGGATATGTACAGCTAAACCACCGTCGGCGGTTTCTTTGTATTTGCTGCTCATATCAAGTGCCGTGTTCCACATGGTGGCGATCACTTTGTCTAAACTCACCACAGCAAAATCAGGCGTACTCTGCAATGCCAACTGCGAAGCAGTAATGGCTTTAATCGCACCCATCGTATTTCTTTCAATGCAAGGAATCTGTACCAATCCGCCAATGGGATCACAAGTTAAACCCAAATGATGTTCCATGGCAATTTCTGCAGCCATTAGGGTTTGTCTTTGCGTACCACCGAGTGCTTCCGTTAATGCCGCAGCAGCCATCGCAGAGGAAACACCAATTTCTGCCTGACAGCCACCCATTGCTGCAGAAATGGTGGCACCTTTTTTAAAGATGCTGCCAATTTCAGAAGCTGTTAGTAGGAATTGCATGATTTTTTGTTCATCACTGCCGCCACTGAATGCAACATAATACATCAACACAGCTGGAATCACACCAGCAGCTCCATTGGTAGGTGCGGTTACTACCCTGCCAAAAGAAGCATTCTCTTCATTCACCGCAAGGGCAAAACAACTCACCCAATCAAGAATGTATTGAAAGTTTTGTCCGCCACTTTGTATGGCTTGTAACCAACTATTGTAATCGGTATAGGATTTACCTGCTAGCATTTTCTTATTCAGGTCAAATGCGCGGCGTTTCACTTTGAGTCCGCCGGGTAATTCACCTTGTGTATGACAACCGCGATACATACAATCGCGCATAGTATGCCAGATATTTAGGACACCAGCTTTTGTTGCTGCTTCATCGCGCCATGCATGTTCATTTTCTAAGACTACTTCGTACACATGCATACCGGTTTTCATACACCAGTGCAGTAGATCATCAGCAGTATTAATAGGAAAAGGAAGTTCTACATTTGATTTCTGCGCAGCCCCCTCTCCTTCTTGTACAACAAATCCTCCACCAATAGAATACCAGGTCTGACTGATGTTTTCACCATTACTGAGTGTTGCGAGAAAGCTCATACCATTGGGATGAAAAGGCAGGGTTTCATTCACGAGGAAAACCACATCGGTCAATGGCTGAAAAGCAATGCCTTGTTCACCTCCCAAAGCAATAAAACCTGTTTCGTTGATACGGGCAATGGTTGGGTTGATATCTTCCACCGGAATGGTCACAGGATCAGCGCCGGCAAGACCGAGAATCACTGCAACATCCGTTCCGTGTCCCTTGCCTGTTTTAGCCAAAGAACCGTAGAGCAAAACTTGCACGCCTGTCACCAATGATAATTGATCATTCGCTTGTAGGGATTGTACAAAACGTTGCGCAGCTCTCCAAGGACCCAAAGTATGGGAACTTGAAGGACCAACACCTATTTTAAACATGTCGAAAACCGATATCGCTTCGTGGGGCATGGAGTTAAGTTAAAAGTCAAAAGTGAAAAGTGAAAAGTCATGAGTAATACATGTAACCCAGACTTTGCAACCGTTTGGTCAAAGCTAAATAAAAATAAGGCGCTGTAAGATGCAAGAGGGCTTAGCGGTATATTTGAGTATGCGTTATCTACAACTATCGGTGATACTCTTGTGCAGTCTTTGTCTGCAGGCTCAGCCATCTGCTTTAAAGCGGCCTAAGCAAGATACTTTGCTGGAATCTATCCTGCGCAGCCATCCCGCTTTTGCGGATATCATGCAGCATCGCAACGATTGGAACGTACAGATTGTCTATACAGAGATCAACCGTAATAAACGCAATAAGCCTAGTTTTACTGATCATTCGTTGAATCTGCAACCCGGTGCTTATTTCTATCCGGCCAGCACGGTCAAAATGCCCATTGCTTTTCTGGCATTGGAGAAATTGAATGAGTTGAATATTCCTGGCTTGGATATGCATACCACGATGCTCACCAATTCGGCCACTGCGAAGCAGGATCATGTGTACCATCATCCACTTGCTGGCGATGGCAGACCAACGATAGCGCATTATATCAAACAGATTTTTCTAGTGAGCGATAACGATGCCTATAATCGTTTATATGAATTCCTTGGTCAGGAATATATCCAGCGTAAGCTAAAAGAAAAAGGTTATCCAGATGCAGTGATTCGTCATCGTTTGAGTGTATCGCTTACAGATCAGCAGAACCGACAAACCAATCCGATTCGTTTTATCGATTCCACCGGTAAAACGATTTACGAACAACCCGCTCAGAATAATACCAATGCCTTACCTAACTTGAATGTGTTTCAGGGCGAGGGTTATATGCGGGGCAGCAAGCTGATCAATGAGCCTTTTAATTTTTCCGAGAAGAATCGGGTTTACCTGCAGGACCTGCACAATATGCTGAAAGCGGTGATGTTTCCGGAATCTGTTTCAGCTAAACAACGATTCAAACTCACGCAAACCGACCTCGAATTCCTTCGCAGGTGGATGAGCAGCTATCCCGGTGAAAGTAAATACCCGGAATATCCTGCCAATGAATATTGGCCAAGCTATGTGAAGTTTCTGTATTATGGCTCAGAAAAGCAAAGTCCAATTCAGCAGCATATCCGCATTTTCAACAAGGTAGGTGATGCTTATGGCTATCTGACTGATATTGCTTATTTCGCTGATTTTCAAAACAATATCGAGTTTATCTTAAGTGCAACTGTATATTGTAATAGTGATGGTATATTCAATGATGATCACTATGACTATGACAAAATCGGCTTTCCTTTTATGCGCGATCTGGGCAAAGCGGTCTACCAGCAAGCCTTAAAACGTGTTAAAAAGCACTCGCCTAACCTGAAAAACTTTGTCTACACATATCAGCGAGACTAGTTTTGTCGTTTATAGTGAAGCGTTTACAGACATGAAGAAGACTGGTTTAGCATTACTGGCCTTAACTCTATTGGTTTGCTCTTGCAGCAAGACGAGTGATACACGTATGGCCAAAATCAAGTTTATCAACGCCTATCCTTCCAGCACTTACCGTTTTGCTGCCAATGATAAGGACCTTACGCCTGGCTTAATTCAATCGAATCAGGGTTCTGACCTGATCGAGATTCTTAATGGTACCGTTCGTATCAAGGGGTTTGACAAGCGCAATTCGGCTGTGATTGATACCAGTATCAAACTAGCGCCCTTTAAGAATTACACCATGATCGGCTATGATGCCCGATACAATACGCTCAAGAGTTCATTGATTGAAGATGATCTTACAGCACCAGCCTCAGGTAAAGCCCATGTGCGTGTGGTCTATGCTTTTGTGGGCGGTGATACTTTACGTGTAAACACCCGCTTACGCAGCGCCAATGATTTCTGGGAAACTACAGGTCGCGCTTTCAGTGATCATGATTATGATGCACGTTACCGCGCTTTTAAAGCTGTTGCTGCTCCCGGCACTTATCAGTTTACCGTTACTGCTAATAAATCCACCAATGATATGGTCATAAATGAACCATTGGTGAACCTGGCATCTGGAAAAATCTATACCCTACTCGTGAATGCAGATATGAGTGGCGGTAGATCTTCGAATGGTGTACCCTTTTACACACTGAGTATTATCCAGCACAATTAATCAAGATTCCGGCTCTAGTTATTCAGATTCAGTGAAAGCAGGCGCTATCATAGGCTTTGCCGATAGGCGCATTTCCGTACATTTGAAGCATTCTCCAAGCAACCTAACTCTATAGCAATGACTCAGTTGTCTTCCTTACTGCAAAGATTCAATGAACCGGAAACCCTCAAAATGGCCAAGCTTGGTCGCGAATTGCGCGCCAAGGGTATTGATGTGATTGATTTGAGTCTGGGTGAACCTGATTTTGATACGCCTCAACACGTAAAGGAAGCTGCCATTAAAGCCATCAATGATAACTGGAGCCACTACACCCCAGTTGCCGGTTACCTAGATGTACGTGAAGCAGTATGTACCAAACTGAAGCGTGATAATAATCTCGATTATAAACCCGAGAACATCATCACTTCTACTGGTGCAAAGCAAAGTTTGGCGAATGCTATTCTTGCATTGGTGGATGAAGGCGATGAAGTGGTGATTCCAACACCTTATTGGGTAACTTATAGTGAGCTGGTAAAGATTGCTCGTGGTAAAGTGGTAGAAATTCGCACCAGTGTGGAACAGGGTTTTAAAGCAACGCCTGCACAAGTAGAAGCAGCTATTACCGAAAAGACTAGGGTCTTTATGTTTTCTTCTCCTTGTAACCCTAGTGGTGCTGTGTATAGTCAGGCAGAATTGGAAGGTTTAGCGAATGTATTTCGCAAATACCCCAACGTCACGATTCTTGCGGATGAGATTTACGAATACATCAATTTCGTGGGCAAGCATGCATCTATTGCGCAGTTTGCGGATCTAAAAGATCGTGTTGTAGTCATTAACGGATTGAGTAAGGGCTTTGCCATGACTGGCTGGCGCTTTGGCTATATCGCAGCAAATGCAGATATCGCAAAAGCTTGTGAGAAATTACAGGGACAGTTTACCAGTGCCACCTGCTCTATTACGCAGAAAGCAGCGGTAGAAGCTTTGACAGGCGATCTTCGTCCGTCTATGGCCATGACAGAAGAGTTTACACGCAGAAGAACAAGAACGCTGGAATTAGTAAATGCGATTCCTGGTTTAAAATGCAATGCACCTGAAGGCGCTTTCTATGTATTTCCTGATGTGAGCGCATATTATGGAAAGTCAGATGGTACTACCACAATTCAGAACGCTGCTGATTTCAGTATGTATCTACTAAATACAGCCCATGTATCCAGTGTAATGGGCGATGCATTTGGTGAACCGCTTTGTGTACGTTTCTCTTTTGCCAATAGCATGACCAATATTGAGCGTGCATGGGAAAGAATAGCTGCTGCTTTGGCTAAGCTGCATTAATCTGATTGAACGTTTATCTTCAATAAAAAAGGACTTCATTTGAAGTCCTTTTTGTTTAGTTGATTTTTAGCTTATTTGCTACTGTTACTGGCCACACCACCTTTCTTACTGTTTACAGTAACCGTATAGGGTGCATTGCCTTGTACAATCCATTTTACGGTAACTGTGCCTAAACCGGGAATATTGGGCACAGCAATGGTTTGTGGATTATTCTTTTGTTCTGTGGTCTGGTTGAGATCTGCATTCTCGACCTGTATAGCGGCCAAAACTTTGGCTGTTGTATTGATGGTGATATAATCAGGTACTTCTATTTTATTCTTTACGTCCTGACTGCTGTGCGTTGGCATCAATCTTTCATTGGCCACGGTTGCTGTGATTTCTTTTAAGCCATCACCCATATCACGTTCTTTTACTTCACTGATTTTGAGCTTGGGTGTATGGTAGCAATGATAGATGGTGAAAGCCATGTTTCTGTGTGCATCTGTCTCCAGCAAAAAGCCCGGGTGTGCTCTGCCGAAATTCTTTTTGAAACCACCTACTTCAATTTTGCCATACTGTGGATGATCGTATTCTTTCCAAGGCACAAATGCATCTTGGAACAATAAGTAACGATCGAAATCATAGGTCTTATTATCGAAAGGATCGCGGGTGCCTTCACGCATGAACATGAGGTAGGGCGTCCATAATTCATTGGAATAAGTATAGATACCGCGACCAGCATAGAACCAATCCAATTCACCGCCATAAGCAGAATACAAATCCTTGTACACTACCAAATACTTGTATCCGGGAATCAACTCCTCGCCTTTCTTGGCAATTGCATCATACACTGCAACATCCTGCGCATTGTAGGTATTCACATCTTCTTGTCCACCAGGACCACGCAGAATCATACCGCCAGCATTGTGGTAAGATTGTGCAGCTGCAATATTGGGATGCTTCATCACAAACTCCATGATGGCTCTATTCTCAGGCAAGGAAAATGGATATTTGTAAGCGCCATTCTGAATATAGTTTGGCTGCCAGCCCCAACCCCAGTCGCGATTAGGATCGTATTCAAATGTGTAGCCGTCTTCATTTACGCGACCGTCGCCATCATTATCAATACCCTCATTACCGAGTAATTCATATTCGCCTTTTTCATCAGGCCCAACCTGAATCATGTTACGTGTATCTTTTGGATCAATTTTCCAGCGACCATTCGGACTCTTGCGGCGCATCAAGGTGATATGACCATCACCATCAATATCATCAAAGCTGTCTTCGTTCACCACACCATCGCCATCATTGTCCACAGGAATCACACCTGAGCGTGGTGTACTGCCGGTATTGGGCTTATGCATATAGCTGTCGCGTGCATCTGGATTGATGGTAGGCACGAGATAGAATACTTTGTCCTCCAGCAATTCCTGAATAAACTTGGTGTCTGCATGCGACTCGGTTAAATACCAAGCAGTATAAAGCACAAATTCTGCGCCTTGAATTTCATTGGAGTGAATATTACCATCGATATACATACCGGGCTTGAGTTGCTCATTCCCCTTTTTGAAATTGGTAATCGTGAGGCACCAGAGATCTCGTCCTTCGAAGGATTTGCCTAATGATTCCAGCTTAGCCAGATCAGGATAGGCAGCGGCTATTTTCTTACAGATTTCAGAGATGCCGCCATGATCGTAATACTTGTTCCAGCTCACAGCTACTTTTGGATTGGCTGGTGTACCTGCGGCCTTGAATACTTGATTGGGTTGCTGTGCAGCAAGCGTTAAACTGATGGCTGCAAAGCCTATGCTGAGTATAGATTTCAATGTTTGCATGATACGAGATTTAAAGCGTGATGTCAATATTGGCATAACCTGCAGTTGGGCAACCAGCTTCAAGCGTGAGTTTACCACTGCCTTTGACTAACCAAGAAAGTTTTTGGCTGCTATTGCCATCCATGCTATTGAATAACTGAATTTTCTTGCCACCCACTACTTCCTGCTTAGCGCCCGTATTGAGTGCTACTTTTACTTTTTTCACGAAATAACTGCGCTCACCCAATTTGCTGTGCGTACTGAGTACACCTTTGTTCACGATATCAGCAGTGATGCGTGTGAGTCCATTCCCAAGCTTTTCTGTTTGCAGATTGGTGATGCTTATCTCTGGTTGGAGATTGGCCAGTTTGACCAGAAAATCGGTATGCTTTTTTACAGATTCAGCAGCAAACTTGTATGGCGGGTTGATCATGACAAAAGGATCAATGCCACCTATTTCTACTGTTTGGTTGGGATAATCAGGATGTTGAATGGGTTTCCAATCGGTGAAAGCATTCACGCCTTGCTGGCCCAACCATCTCAATGCATTGGCGGTAGGATCATCCACTGTAAATGCTTTTTCTTTCTTCGCAGTATCAGGCTTTGCTCTAGGCATCCACCAACCTTGTGTGCTAAAACTGAGTCGGCCATAATGATAATAAGCCCATGACAACACATCGCCGCCTGCGGCTGCTGTTCTGGGTGCATTCTGTAAGCCTGTTACTTTGTTGTATAACTCACTTACGACTGAATTCGCTTTTGTATCTGGCTCTAACCAACCTGCTACAATTCTTTGCAAAGCTGACTGAGGATTATAGGCAATAGGTGTGCTGAGATTATTGTTGCTGCCAAAACTCACTACAGCATACACATTGAAAGCATCGTATAAGAAATCCAGCATGGCACGTGTTTCTGTTTCTGAAGCAGGATAATCGCCTGCACCTGCTGCAAATGTGCGATGGTTATAGGTCAGGTTTTTATTGAAGGCAATACCGCCTTGACCATCTTCATTCAGCTTACCATCCTTATCATTATCCATACCTTCCTGAAGAAGTAGGTATTGTCCCTTTTCGCCTTTTAGCACATCTGCTTTAATTAATACGCGTGGATCATCGGGGTGAGTTTTGTATTCTCCTAAAGGAGAAGTAACACGCATCCAGGTAATCTTTCCATTCTTGTCCAGATCGTCCATGCCATCTTCATTCAGCTGACCATCGCGATCATCATCTGTTTCTGTGTTGTTGCCTGTGCGTTCATATTTTAACGCAGAAAAATATTGTTCCATGGCATCGGGACTCATATTCGGAAACACATAATAAGTAGTCTTATTCAGCAATGCTTTGGTGCTTTCTGCATTCGCATCTTTAAGCAATTGTTCTGCAAATCCAATAGCCAGTTCTGTACCCAATAAATGATTACCCTCTGTACCACCGATTACCGCAATAGCTGGTTTGCTAGCAGTTTTACCTGTACCAATGGTGAGTAGCCAGATATCTTTTCCGCCATTGGTTTTGGCCATACTTTTTAACTGTACCAGTTGCGGATAATTTTTGGCGAGTGCCTGTAAACGTTCTGCCTGTGCAGCCGCATTGGAATAGTCCTGTGCCCAGCTACTGATTGCAGCCAAACAAAGCAGGAGCCATAGCGATAGTTTTCTCATGCCGAAATTTGTTTAGGCTTAAATATACTTGTTTCACCGAAAGCCAAACCGGTATTTGGATGGATGGCTTTTCGATTGAGGCTTCTTCCCTACTTTCGCTGCATGCAGGAAAAGCTCGATATGTTTCGGAACCGATTGACCAAGGTGTTCAAACACCGAAGCAAGCAGGCCCGTCGTGCAGGCGTGGGCTGTTATCGGGTCTATGATCATGATTTACCTGAATTTCCGCTGTGTATCGAATTGTATGAGGACAAAATTTATGTAGCTGAATATTTGCGCCGTCACGGTATGGATGATGAAGCCCATGAAAGCTGGTTGAATGAATGTATGGAAGTGGTTGCAGCAATACTGGAAACCGATACTGAACATATTTATGTGCGCCAGCGTAAGCGCATGAGTCACCGCGATGAACAGTATGAGCGCATTAGTACGGAGAAAGACTATTTCACTGTACTGGAGAATGGCTTAAAGTTTCAGGTAAACCTGACGGATTATTTGGATACAGGCTTGTTTTTGGATCACCGTATTACGCGTAAGATGGTGATGGATGAGGCTAAAGATAAACGTGTGTTGAATTTGTTCTGTTATACCGGATCTTTCTCTGTATATGCAGCAGCAGCTGGGGCAAGTACTGTTGAGAGTGTTGATTTATCTAAAACCTATCTTTCTTGGGCAGAAGATAATTTTACCATTAATCGTTTGAAAAATCCGAAAGCCTATCGTTTTACTCATGCCGATGTAAAGCAATATCTTTTATCCATTCCGGCAAATAGTTTTGATTTGGTGATAATGGATCCACCTACTTTCAGCAATAGTAAGCGCATGAAAGATTTTCTGGATATTCAGCGCGACCATGTAGCATTGATTAATGAAGTACTGAGAATATTGAGTCCGGGAGGTGTATTGTATTTCAGCACCAATTTCACCAAGTTTCAATTGGATGCCACTGCTATACATAGTGAGCAGATAAAAGATATCACCAGACAAACTACGCCTTTTGATTTTGAGGGAAAGCTCAAGCGCTGGTGCTACCGAATCGTCAAAGCTTGATATTACTGATAAGAATTCATCATTTACTCATTCTATCATTCTATCATCCCCTCATTCATTCATTGATTGTCTACAAATCATCTGGCGTAAAGCTGAATGGCAACAATGCGTCTGCTTTATCTATGATATAGACTTTTCCATCCATGCCGCTTAATATCAGGCGCATGGGTTGTCCAACCCTGATTTGGTATTCAGATAAACTCTGACGGCACATACCGCAAGGTGAAACAGGCTTACTGCTATCGCCATCCAAGTTATGATAGCTGATGGCCAATGTATCAATGGGTACATTCGGATGCAGTACAGCAGCAGCAGATAATAATACGCGTTCTGCGCAAATGCCTACAGGATAACTTGCATTCTCTTGATTGGTTCCTGTAACAATAGCTCCGTTCGCTAGTTTAGCAACAGCTCCAACATTAAAATGAGAATAAGGCGCATAAGCATTGGCTGTAGTAGCTCTGGCTTCTTGCAATAATGCTGCATCTTCAGCATTGAGTTCGTGTAGATCGTTGTAAACTTCGAAATCGAACCGATACTCTTTTCTTTCCATAATCTTAGACTTCGTGAGACAAAAAGTCCTCATGGTTATACCATGAGGACCCCCATATCGGCCAATAAATATACTAATTTATTCCATTGAATAAACGTTTCCAGCGTGGGCCTTTCTCCCAGCTAAACCATATTAACGAAGCTTTACCAACCACATGTGTTTCGGGTACAAAGCCCCAGAAACGGCTATCCTGGCTTCTATGACGGTTATCACCCATCATCCAGTAATAGTTGAGTTGGAAAGTGTATTGATTGGTTTCTTTTCCATTGATGATGATCTTTCCTTCCCTCTCCTCCAATGTGTTCTTTTCATACGTGGTGATAATTCTTCTGTACAGTGGCATGTTTAATGAAGTCAGCATTACTGTGCTGCCTTTTTTAGGAACAGTGATTGGCCCGAAATTATCGATAGAGAAAGGATAAGCTGCCGGTTCTTGTGGGAAGGTATAACCTACCATAGTATCAACATATGGCTCTACAGCAACCACATTTTTTTCCTGCTTAATCAAAGAAAGCTCCTCAGCAGTTGCATTGATTTTATACAGACCGGCTTTGCCTTCGATTTGTTCAATTTGTCCCTTGGTATCTTCCGGATTGATGCCTAGTTTCTCTTTCAAGAATTCCTCACTGAATGGTGTGCCATTGGTTTGTACCAGATATTCTGTTTGTGCACCAGCTGGCACCATAGCAGGTGCATTATTCACAAACAATTGCGCATTCTTTATTTGCAAAACATCTCCGGGTACAGCAACACATCGCTTAATGTAATTATCAGTTTTGTCCATTGGATGTACCAGAATGGGGAATTCATTCATGAGCGCATCTCTGTTACCATTGTATTGATAGCGCAGCACATCATAGTAGGGCACTTTGCTTCCATAATCAGGTAGATTGATGATGGTATCACCAGCAGGGAAATTGAAAACCACAACATCGTTGCGCTTGATAGGATCAATTGCTTTTAATCGCGTATAAGGTATTTGTACTTCTTTGATATACGAAGGTGTGGTTAATGAGAAAGGCATAGTATTATGCACAAAGGGAAAACTCAACGGTGTTTGCGGAATACGCGCACCGTAACTGATTTTATTCACGAAAAGAAAATCGTTCACCAATAAAGTCTTTTCCATACTCTCCGTGGGAATCACATAAGCTTCAAAGATGAAAGTGCGAATCAAGGTAGCAGCAACTACTGCAAATACACCCGCATCAATCCATTCTCTGGAAGCTGGCTTTTTGTAAGCTTTTATTGCTTCCTCTCCTACATATTTTTCATTAGGTGAAAATCCGAGATATGGGAAATAGATAAAGGGGAACAGCGTAGCGGCTGTGTGATGAATCATATCAAACCTGCGAAAATGCATCACAAAAATGATGGTGATCCAGATGGTGATGAATTGTCCTGCAATGGGAATTAATTGCAACCAAAACCAGTATTGCTTGATCTGGCATTTCTCTACTATTAGCCAAGTATTATAGAAAGGAATCAACGCTTTCCAGGGTTCAATGCCTGCTTTTTTGAACATGCCATACATACCCAAATGCCATCCAATCGTTCCAATGATAAACAGAATCCAGCCCATACAGTCAGTTTAATGTCAACAAAAATAAGGTTACATCTCCTTAAATAATTGATTTTACGCAAGTTGGTAGTTCATTAGCAGATAATCTTACAAATCAATCCTGTTAAACTTTTTTGCGTAAATATTTAAACTGAAAATATGATATAAATCATTCATAATGAATGAGAAACAAACGTATTTTTATTTTACCCAAACAACCTCATGAATCATTTCTCTATAAAGGACATTGAAAACCTTTGCGGCATTAAAGCGCACACGCTACGTATATGGGAGCAACGCTACCAGATTCTCGTTCCAAAAAGAAAGGAAAGTAATCACCGCTTTTACGATAATGAAGACCTGAAGCATATTCTTCGGGTAGCTTATTTGTACCATAGTGGATACAAGATTTCCAAAATTGCGCAGTTAAAGGAAGCTGATATTAAAAAGCTGACCATCGATATTGTTCCCAATGAGCATTATATCGATGTATTTGTGAATCAGATGTTGGAAGCTTCGATTGATTTTGATGAAGAGCGTTTTGAAAAAGTACTCAACACTGCATTACTGCACCTTGGATTTGAGAAATGTATTTTACAGGTGATTTATCCTTTCTTGGAAAGATTGGGATTAATGTGGATGACGGATAATGTGATTCCGGCTCAGGAACATTTTGCCAGTAATATTATTAAACGGAAAATCATAGTTGCAATTGATGGATTAGAAGGGCAACAGGAAAATGATTCAGATGATTCATTGACTGTGTTGTTCACACCTGAAGGTGAGTATCACGATATTCCCCTCTTGCTGATGCAGTTTCTATTAAAAAAGAAAGGTAAAAAAGCCGTTTATTTTGGGCCGAATGTGCCAATGGATAATCTGGATTATTACTTGTCCAGAAGAAAAGCAACACATCTTTACTTTCACCTAATTACCAATATGAGTAACCGGGAAGTAGACGACTTGGTTACTGATCTCTGTGAAAGATTTCGGAAATATCATTTAATCATGTCTGGCCCATTAACCAGATATGTGAACAGCAAGCATACAAACCTGCGCTTAGTTCAATCTTTGGATGAAATGATGTTGTTTACAAGTACCTAATTTACTTACCGGGAAGTACATGGCTGTGTACATCAGCTTCAGTAATGGTTTTTCCGGATAGAATTATGAGCCTTTCCACTACATTCCTCAATTCACGGATATTGCCCGTCCAGTTATGTTGTTGTAATGCAGCAACAGCTTTTTTATCAATACTCTTGCGTGCTTGTCCATACTCCTCGGCAATTGCTTGTAGAAACTTATCTACGAGCAAGGGAATATCATCCTTACGTTCATTCAAAGAAGGCACATGAATTAGAATCACGCCCAATCGATGGTATAGGTCTAAACGGAAATTCTTTTCTTCTACTTCCTTGAGTAAATCTTTATTGGTTGCTGCTATCACACGAACATCCACAGCTATTTCTTTATCACCGCCAACTCTGGTAATTTTCCCCTCCTGCAGTGCACGTAAAACTTTAGCCTGAGCGGATAAACTCATGTCGCCAATCTCATCCAGAAATAAAGTACCGCCATTTGCTTGTTCGAATTTTCCAATACGCTGTTTGATGGCAGAAGTGAATGAACCTTTTTCGTGGCCAAATAACTCACTCTCGATGAGTTCAGCCGGTATGGCTGCGCAGTTTACTTCTACAATTGGGCCATTTGCTCTCAAACTTTTTTCATGCAACCAACGTGCAACCAGCTCCTTACCCGTACCATTTTGTCCGGTTACCAGAACGCGCGCATCCGTAGGCGCTACTTTCTCAATGGTTTCTTTAATCTTCTGGATGGCTTCACTTTCGCCAACAATTTCTTGTACCCTGCTGATCTTTCTTTTCAGTGTCTTTGTTTCTGCAACCAATACCGTTCTGTCAACAGCATTACGTATGGTTACGAGTAGTCTGTTAAGATCTGGTGGCTTAGAGATATAATCGAATGCGCCTTTCTTAACTGCATCAACAGCTGTTTCGATAGTGCCATGCCCACTTATCATGATGATGGGAATATCTTGCTTGGCAGCAGTAGCCTGTTGCAGAAATTCAAGTCCATCCATCTTAGGCATCTTGATATCGCACAGCACTAAATCATAGTTGTTTGCCTGAAATTTTTTCCAGCCCTCTTCCCCATCAGCGGCTTCTTCTACCTGAAAGCCTTCATTAGTCAAAATATCTTTTAAAACATTGCGAATGGCTCTTTCATCATCTATGACCAGTATTTTCTGCATAAAAGTGCTTTGTGCTAAGTTAAGTGGGCTTAGGGTTTTCTGATTCTGATTCCTGTGTTAAAATTAACAGAAGGCGCAGCGTTGTAGAATCTGTTTCCTGCAGCATTGAGGTCATTACCTAAGCTATACCGCTCATTGAGCAGATTATCCCCATTCAGAAACCATTGAATGGAATATTGATCATGCTGCCAGTTTTTAGCGATGCCTGCTTGCAAAAGCCTATAGGCATCAGCGTAAGCAGTATTGGCATCATTGAGTGGTATACGATCTGTATAATTTAATTGAACTTGAAACTGCCATCCATTCCGTGTTGTGATATTGCTACCCAGATTGATCAATACACGTGGGATACCAGTAAGTTGCTTGCCACTGAAATCCTGATTCACTTGCTTGTACTGAACAAAGGTATATGGCTGATATGCCCCACTCATCCATATTTCCAATGGTGTATGTGATTGCTTTTGAGCTGAAAAATAACGGAGACTCAATTCTGCACCTGATTGATTCGTTGTTCCAGCGTTGGAGAAATACTCTGCTCCATTTGTAGCCAGATTTCGAACAATGGTTTGCTCCAGCTTAAATCGATATACTGAAAATTCAGCAGCCAATCTTTTGGGAATGATAGCCGATTTAACCCCTAATTCTATATTCCAACCTTGCTCTGCTTGTAGGTCGCCATAAAAATTTCCATCTGATGGTCTTACTTCTGCCAGTGATGGTGGAGAAAAGCCTTTGCTGATCTGTGCAAATACATGCGTGTTTTGTAAAGCCGCATAGCTGATGGCTATACGTGGCATCCAAGCTGGCTGTATATTTCTTTCTTGTGCTTTTGCAAGCGGATCAGTTATTCGATTGAATTGATAACGTTGAAAATTGATACTTGTACTAGCTTGAATCAACCATTGCTGATTTATCTGTACTTGTAATTGAGAATACGCATGTGCTTGACGGGCTGATAAGACATCCTTGAATAAGGTCTGCCCCAAAAGGCCACCATTATTTTGAAAGTTGTTCAATAATGAATAGTTGTATAGCCATTCCATACCTGACTGCCATTGCCATTGATTCTGCTTCCAACGAATCCAGCCGCTATAGGCAAAATTGTCTTCCTGCCTTTTTTCATAGTTCGTAATAAACGGATTGCGGAGACTCGTACGGTGATACTGAACTTGTTGTTGTATTGTCCAGTATTCATTCAGCTTTGTACGATTACGAACACCAACAAAATAGGTTGTATTCAAAATTCCCGCTCGCTGTGCAACAGCTCCTGGTAAACTACCTGAAGCTGGTCTAGCCAATTTTGGGTTGCTATTGAATTGCGCCTGTGTAAGTCCACCTGGTGTTTGATAAGCTAAGTCGGCCAGAAAAGCCAAAGCTTCCCAACTGGATGTTTTCGTACCAAACTGTCCACTCCATTGTAGCATATTTCTGCGCAATGCAGACTGTTCTCGATATCCATCTGATTGAAAATGTGAGGCGTGCCATTGCTGTTGTTTTTCCTGCGTTTGTACATAAGCATGTGCTAATCCGAAACTTCCGCCTTGCATCCCTGCTGTTAAATTACTTTCTGCAAGATTGTTGCGTGTTTGCATCAAAACAACTCCGCCAGTACCTGTTCCATACATACTGGCAGCAGGACCTTTAATGATTTCGATCTGTTGCAATTGGGTTAGCGCTAATAAGTTCAGGTAAGTATTCCCTCCGGCTTCAGAGAGTATAAAGTCATTTAGATAAATTTTGGTATTTCTTACGCCAAATGGTGAACGTAATAAACTACCGCGCATTGACAAACGATAACTGCCAGGAGAGCGCTCCTCAACACGTACACCACTGATGGTATTCATTACCTGTAAAACTTGTGGCGTAATACTTTTTTGCAGCTGGGATTCCTGCAATAATCCAACAGCAGCAGGTACAGCCTGATATTTTAGCCTGCCTTGATAAGCATTGATTTCTACATCTGGTAAACTACTATTGATAGCGATGGTATCCAGCTGCGATTGCGCAGATATATCTGCGATTGCAAAAGCGAATAGTATAACAATTAAAATAGTACGCATAAAAAATCCCGAAGTGAGTGCTTCGGGATGATATAATGATTCAACATTACTTTTTCATATACATCACTTCCTTTACAAGCTTTACAGTTCTGCTCACATCAGGCAGATAAGCTTGTACCAGATTAGGTGCATAGTGCATGGGTGCGTCTGCGCTAGTGATTCTTCTGATAGGTGCATCCAGATAATCGAAACCTTCTTTCTGTATGCGGTAAGAGATTTCAGAACTTATAGAGGCAAATGGCCATTGCTCTTCCACAATCACCAGGCGATTGGTTTTCTTCACACTCTCCAAAATAGTCATCCAGTCGAGTGGACGAATCGTACGCAGGTCAATAACTTCAGCGCTGATGCCCTCTTTTTCAAGCTCAGCTGCTGCACCCAATGCTACTTTCATCATTTTATTGAAGGACACAATGGTTACATCGCGACCAGCTTTCTTAATATCAGCCTTACCGATAGGGATATAGAATTCTTCATCAGGTACTTCGCACTTATCGCCATACATCTGCTCACTTTCCATAAAAATCACAGGATCTTCTTCATAGCGAATGGCTTGTTTCAACAAACCTTTGGCATCGTAACCATTTGATGGAGAAATCACTTTAATACCAGGTATATTGGCATAGTAACTTTCAAATGCAGTGGAGTGTTGTGCGCCAAGCTGTCCTGCAGAACCGTTAGGACCGCGGAAAACGATAGGGCAACCTACCTGACCGCCACTCATTGCTAACATCTTCGAAGCGGTATTTAGGATCTGATCCATTGCAAGAACAGCAAAGTTCCAAGTCATGAACTCAACTACCGGACGAAGACCGTTTTGTGCGGCACCTACCCCGATTGCTGCGAAACCTAATTCAGAAATAGGTGTATCTATCACACGCTTTGCACCAAATTCTGTCAGCATGCCCTGACTAACTTTATACGCACCGTTATATTCGGCAACTTCCTCACCCATCAGGAACACACGTTCGTCTCTTCTCATCTCTTCGCTCATCGCTTCTCTGAGCGCTTCTCTGAATGCAATTGTCCGCATAATACTGTTTTTTGTAGGGTTAATTCCCTTGAAAGTGCGGCAAAAATATAAGATTATCAGCGATATACCCAAAACTGTGGATAAGGATTGGGGAATAAAAAATCCCCCCAGCTTTTAGGCTGAGGGGATGATTACAATATAAGCAAGTAGCTGACTTAGAATACGTTGTAACCGAAGGAAACATAGTACATACCACCCACTTGTGGGTTACCGAATGCACTTCTATAGTACTTGTTCCAAAGGTTAGATGCGCCAATCTTCAGCATATTCTTTGTTTCTGGGAAACGGTAGTTGATCTGACCATCCCATACACCGAATGAAGGAACAACACCTGAACCGAAAGTACCTTCCCAGTTCACAGCATCCTGCCATCTGTACTGTACATTGAAGCCCCAGTTCTTGTAAAACTTAGGATTGCTGAAGCCAAAGTTGTAACGCAAAGGAGGTGCGTTGAAGAAGGTAACCAGACCTGGCGTAACATCCTGCAGCTTATCGCTTGATACGTTACCGCTCAGTACATAACCTTTAGGCAATAACCATTCAGCGCTTACACCCCAACCCTGTGCTTTTACAGTGTTAGTTGAGTTGGTAACGAAGCTGTAGTTCTGAGTAGTGAAAGGGCTAGCCAGTTCAACTGGTGCATTTGCAGCTACAGCACTTACACCGCGACCTACCGCTACACGAGCGATGAAATCATTATACTGGCTCAAATAGTAATAAGCATCAATCAAGAGCTTCTTACCGATAATGCCACGGTAACCAATTTCAAAAGAGTTCACAGATTCAGGCTTCAAAGTTGTTGGCTGCTGTACTTTCAATAAGCTTGGGTTTGGTGTACCTGTTGCCAATGAAGCACGGTAAGCTACAATACTCTCTGCTGTATAAGCAGGGCTGTTGTTGAAGTTGAAGAAAGTAGTGAAGCTTGGCATACCACCGATCAGACGTGTAGAAGGTGTCTGCAGGTTGATCCACTGATCCTGAGCTGTAGGGAAACGATACGCTGTCTGGTAAGACAAACGGATATTGTTATCCTTCGCAACTTTGATCAAACCAGTGATACGTGGTGTGAAACGACCATCGAAATTCTGATTCTTGTCGTAACGACCAGAAGCTGTCAGTTTGAAGATATCGCCAAACTTCTTCTGCAACTGGATATATCCACCATACTCATTGATGCCAATAGTACCTGCAGTATCTGCAAAGATGGTACCATTAGAGTTCAATACATATCTTCTGTAGTTTGCACCTACCAATACTTCAACAGCATTGTTGAACAGGCTTGACAAATTGTATTGTCCTTCCAGGTGATACAAGTCTGTTCTGTCAGCAAACTGAGAACCACCCTTGCTGATTGGAGTTGTGATTGATTGTCTGAAAGCTGCTTTGAAAGCATCGCTACCTGGCAGGAAACGGCCAGCTTCAGCAACAGATCTTGCTGCGGCATGTCCAACAGTGCTAGGTAAACCTACACCAGGAGATGTTGGCAGTAAGCCTAATAAAGCAGCGCCATAAGTACCAGTGTACTGCTGGAACCAAGTAGTATTACCTTTGAATGCATTGTTTACACCAACAGCAGCCAATGTAGATGCATAGGCATCACCAGAGTTTTCCTGTGTTGTGTATGCACGAAGGAACCACTTATCGCTCTTCAGTTCAAACTTGTATTGACCCATCTTCAGGTTCTTGATGGCATAACGATCGGCACCAGTATAAACTGTAGTACCCATACCCCAATAACCGATAAATGAAGCTTCTACTTTATCATTCAACTTATAGTTTAAGCCAAATGTAGTTTTGAAATTGTAAGCATTGTAGTCAACAATATCTCTTTCATCATAACCAGTTCTACTTGCACTCTGACCCAAGAAGGTATTTCTGTAAGGGTTTCCGGGAGCTGTAGAAGTTGGAATCAGGAAAGGCAGGAATTGAGACAATGGTGCTAAAGCAGGGTTAGAACCGAAAGCCTGCGCAATTTGAATTGGCGTTCTGCCTAATCCTAACAGCTGATCAATTACACCGAAAGCAGCACCACCGCCAGCTGCACCTACTTGTGCTCTAACTGCTTGGGCTAATGCCTGCAGACTTGCTGATGCTTCGTCGCCAAGTACGCTAACACCATCGTAGTTTGGATCGCTAAGTCTGTTACCGGGTACAGTGTTACTTAGAACGTTGTTTCTTAAGAGGTTGGTAGGATCATTTGCCTGCCAATCTTGTGCTTGTACAAACTGTGCAGAAATCTTGAAAGCAAAACGATCGTTTACTTTCTTAGCCCAACGTACAGACCAGTCGTGCATAGGAGCTGCAGAACGCTGCTTATTATCAACATGGTTTACACCAGTCTTAATTTGGAAGCTTAAGCCCTGATATTTGAATGGGCTCTTGCTGTTCATCAGCATAGTACCGTTCATACCACCTGGGCCATATAATGCAGAAGATGCACCCTGCAGTAATTCTACGTTGTCAACATCCAGTTCTGTCATACCGATGATGTTACCAACTGAGAAGTTAAGACCAGGTGCCTGGTTGTCCATACCATCAACCAATTGGTTGAAACGCAGGTTACCACTACCATTAAAGCCACGAGTACCTACGGTGCGGAAGAATGTACTAGATACAGTCATATCCACACCTTTCAGGTTAGCCAAGGCATCATAATAGTTAGGTACAGCTGCATTACGTACTGCGGCAGCACCCATTCTTTCAATGGAAACTGGTGATTCAATAATTCTTTCTGGCAATCTTGAAGCGGCAACCACCACTTCATCACCCAAGGTGAAAGCAGTCTCCAGGTCAATATTTACCTCCTGATTATTACTGCTAACAGCTACCTCTTTATTGGCATAACCTACAGAGGAGAAAACCAATGTAAAAGGAAGTTTCTGATTGGTGGAAAGCTTGAAATTACCTTTGTCGTCAGTGAAAGTACCTGTAGTAGTGCCTTTGATCGTCACAGAAACTGCTGAAACAGTCTCTTTTGACTTACTATTCTTTACACTACCAGATACTGTGGTGGATTGCTGGGCAAAGGCTGTCATTGTTGAAATGGCAGCAAGCAATAGCAAGCCAGATCGCAGGAATCTTCTCATAATAGCAAATTTTGGATTAGAATATTCAGCAAAATAGGGATTGTTGATTGCTCAGGAAAATTTTATTTGCTAACAAAACCAGCCATTTTGTTGAAAAAAATGGTTAAAACTCAACGCTATATAATTGCCGGCCCAGCCTACTTTTGAGGCATGGCACAGTTCCAATTCCCAGGTCAGACAGCTTTCTATAGCGGTAAAGTAAGAGATGTATATACCATTGGGCAACATTTACTTGTTATGGTTGCCAGTAACCGTATTTCTGCCTTTGATGTGATTCTACCCCGGCCTATACCCTATAAAGGGCAGGTTTTGAATCAGATAGCCGCATATATGCTGGCCGCTACAGAGGATATTTGTCCAAACTGGCTGTTAACCAGTCCTGCCCCAAATGTTAGCATTGGCAGGCGATGCGAACCCTTTAAAATTGAAATGGTGGTCAGAGGTAACCTGACCGGGCATGCATGGAGAACATATGCATCAGGCAAAAGAACACTCTGCGGTGTAAATATGCCTGAAGGCATGAAAGAAAACGACTATTTCCCCACCCCAATCATCACCCCTAGCACCAAAGCTGCCGAAGGACATGATGAAGATATCTCCAAGGAAGCCATTATCGCACAGGGTCTGGCCACAGAAGCTGAATGGGCCATTCTTGAAAAATATACCCTCGCATTGTTTGAGAGAGGTAAAACTATTGCTGCCAAGCAAGGACTTATTTTAGTTGATACCAAATATGAGTTTGGTAAAATTGGGGATACCATTTATTTGATGGATGAAATACATACGCCTGACTCATCCAGGTATTTCTATGCTGATGGCTTTGAAGAACGTCAGGAGAAAGGTGAAAGACAAAAGCAACTAAGTAAGGAGTTTGTACGCGAATGGCTGATTGCTAACAATTTTATGGGTAAAGAAGGTCAGACCGTACCGGTGATGACTGATGAATGGGTAGAAACCATTTCAAAACGTTACATAGAACTGTATGAAAAAGTCATCGGCCAATCTTTCGAACCAAAAGCATTGACCGATGAAGCTACTTATTCACTAATTACAGCAGCACTTGAGCAATACTGATTAAACGGTGGATTCCGCCTTTCTAAGCTCCAGATGTTCCGCCAGTGTTGGTCTAAGTCTTTGTTTGCTCTTATTAAATACATGCTGGCCATGATTTACACCACTACGCAATTGTTTTTGTCTTTCTAAAGGAAGATGCAATGTGTCTTTACATTCAACACTGCAGCAACCTTCATGCTGTGCAGCACATTCAGGACATTGGATGAATAATAAATGACAACCATCATTCTTACAGTTGGTGTGTGTATCGCAAGGTTTACCGCACTGATGGCACTTTGCAATAACATCTTCTGTTATGCGCTCGCCCAGGCGATTGTCAAAAACAAAGTTCTTACCAATAAACTTACTGGGTAAACCATTTTCCTTAACCTGCTTGGCGTAATTAATAATGCCACCTTCTAAATGGAATACATTCTTAAAGCCGCGGTGTAAAAGATATGCACTGGCTTTTTCGCAACGAATACCACCGGTACAATACATAATCACTTGCTTATCTTCATTACCCTTCATCATATCAACAGCCATGGGCAATTGATCACGGAAAGTATCTGACGGAATTTCTAAGGCATTTTCAAAATGACCAACTTCATACTCGTAATGATTGCGCATATCTATCACAACAGCATTACCCGATTCAATCATGGTATTCATTTCAGCTGCATTCACATATTTACCCTTTCGCTCCATGCTGAAATTTGGATCATCAATCCCATCTGCTACAATCTTTTCACGCACTTTGATTTTTAATACCCAGAAACTTTTTCCATCATCATCAACCGCAATATTGAGTCTTAATCCGTTCAATGGTTCGATGCTGTATAGGTATGCTTTCAGTGCTTCGTAATTATTGGAAGGCACACTGATCTGCGCGTTGATGCCTTCCTTAGCCACATAAATCCGGCCAAAGACTTTTAAAACATCAAGCTCTTTGTACAAAGCATCCCTGAATTCCTGTGGATTCTGAATTGGAAAATACTGATAAAAGCTAATGGTAGTTCTCGGTTCTGTTTCTTCCATGAGGCGGCGCTTCAGCTCCTCATTGGACACTCGGTTGTGTAATAGGGCCATATGTCTTGATTTTAGATATCCGTCGCTAATGCGACCAATATTCCATGTTTGGACCCGGTTGCAGGCCGGGCAAAATGCAGGACAAAACTAAGGTTTGCAGCTGATTATTCGTTGGAACCTGCTAATAATCCTGAGAATGAGAGCCTTACGCCACTGTATTTATTGCCTCCCGATTCAAATCCTTGCATAAAGTCAACGCGAATAATCTTAAAGATATTCTCCACGGAAAAGAATACTTCATTGTATTGTTTATCTGCTGTAAGGAAACTATTCGCACCGGTAACAAAGAACCAGTTCAGCTTTTTAAATAATGGTATTTTGTTGGTCAATAAACCATTCAGGTGATACTCCACATGCGCTTGCGTATAGAAAGATGCAGTATTACTGAATCGGTAGTATGGTGCCAATTGAAACCTGTTAAGGAAGTCTGAGCTGAATATGGTTTGGTTACCAGCTATGTGTTGATAATCGGGTAGAAACACTTTGTACTTGTTCAAGAAACCACCCATTTGTACACGATAATTTAAGCGACCACCCAGATTCATATTGATGTTATCACTGATGCCAAAACGCCACTTGGTGTATTGAACATCACTACCCAATACATTGGGGATACCTTGTGTAAGCGACAAATTAAATGTTGGATATCTGGAACCTACATTGACTTTCCTTTCGGGGAATTCTACATACCGTGCACCAGGTTGCCAAGTGATGCCGGCTGTAATGCTCAAAGCCTGATGTCTGGTTATTTGTGTTGCGCCTGGTAAATCAACAGGATAGTTTGGCGTGAAATTATCTGGCTTGCCTTTTCTCCAACTGATTGGATTAGCCAGATTCTCCAAAGGTCTTCTATCCTGAAATTGTGCATTCGTGAAGAAGCTTGCGCCCTTACCTAAGCCAGTACTGTAAGCTGCAGTTGCAAAGCCGGCTTCATACAATTTCATAAAGTTTTCTGCGCGACTCAGGGTAGCCAGCGTGTTGAATCTAGGTAAAATTGGATTGGCATTATTGAATTGGAAAACCCTTGATCCTGCGGCTACATTGATGTTCTTGAAATACTTTTTCCCGAAATTATAGTTCAAACGTAGATAGCCATTCCAGTGCCGGTTACCCGTACCATAACGAATCGTTGGCTGAATGGTCAGTTCCTCTCGCCCATTCTCAGTAAATCGTTTGTCCCAACTAGGTGCAGCATTGAATACCCAGCCTTCTACAACATTGTAATTCACCCAGTCCAATATCGGTGGTAGACTAAAACTTTCTTTGCGTTTTCTTTTTATGAATGATTCGCCTGTGAGCAATATGCCGGTCAGCGAAACTTTGTTGGCTTTCCTATCTAGCGAATCAAGGTATTTTGGATCCTTCTGAACAAGTTCAAGACTATCTTTCTTTTTATAATCTTTTGCTTCCAGTTCAAGGAGCGGAACTGGCCTAATACTGTCCCAATATGCTTTGGGTCTTTTGTTAGAGCTGTCAACAAATTTCAATACGGTTGCATCGAAGAAATCTGGCTTCAGTTTTGGACTCAGATCAAACTGATCATAAATCTGTACAAAGCTTCCGAAAAAATCAAAAGTGAAAAACTTACCGGCGGGATAAATCACCTGGTTTTTAATCACCCAATTATTACCTGCAGGCACATACAATTGTTCTATGGTAAGTGTATCGAGAAACTGCATCTGCTGTTCCTTCAATATCATCAATTTAGTACTGTGGATTCTCCAGTCGCCTTCCATAATATTAATATACCCGCTGAATAAAGGTTCGTACTTTCTTTTTGGAATCACTTTAATGCGGTTGATCTCTCTACCGTTTTCAAAGAAAGTACCTTCAAACTTATACTTGTAAAAATTCAATGCTCCGTTGGCAATCGGTGAAACAAAACCACGTGGGTTCAAGCCCCTACCTAAAGCCACATTGTTTTCATAGAATGAAATGATTTGCGGACTGCTAAAACCAAATCCATCACTTTGTCCGCTCACCCGGGTTGAAAGTACTTCTGTTTTTCGTTTATTATCGCCATCTCTGGTATAGCGTGCAATGGTCTCAGACAGGAAAATCATTTTACGCTTACTCGTATCGCCATCTTCAAAATCAACTTTCTGTCCTAAAAACTTTTTGGGATAGTCACGCAATTGTAATTGTCCTTTAATGTACACATTACATTGAAACTTATCTAACTCATTCTCATAATCTGAACGTTTCTTAATGGCGTTACGTATGATGGCATAAGCAGGATCTTCACCTTTTGTATTAACAACTACTTCCTTCAGATCGTATTGTTGGTCTTCCAGTTCAAAGTCGATAGTTTGACTTGCTTTTGTGACGGTAATTTTCTTTTCAACAGACTTATGTCCTACATGCTGGCAAAGCAGTGTGTAATTGCCAGGCTCCAGATTTAATTGATATTGACCTTTTGAATTGGCTGTAGTACCGTTGGTGGTACCCTTGATTAAGACTGATGCGAAGGGAATAATTGCCCCGTCCTTTTTTTCTTTAATGGTTCCTTGAATGGTGCCTGCAAATGATTCTGTAACTGCGATCAGGAGCAGCAGGATGAGTATGGTTCTGGTCATGGTTACTTGCTTACAACGAAAATAGTATGCAAGAACGATGCCAAGCTCAGATAGTTACGGCTATCAGCGGCTTTAACAAAGCTTTATTTATGAACGCAGATAACTGCCTGTGAGCGATGATAAACCACCCAGCAGACCACCTACCACACCGGTAACTAAAATCAGCAATACATAAGATCCACCTAAAGGCAGTATACCGGCCACTTTTGTAGCCAGAATATGCTCATTGGCTATATCCTTCAAGGCCGCAACAACTACCCAGAGAATACAAACGCCTGCAAAGCCAGTTAAAAAAGCTTGACCGGGTGTATGCTTTCTCCATGCAGCTATTAAGGCAACAGGTAGTACAAAGCTCCACCAAGGCAATGCCGTAATCATTCCGGTGATATAGGTAACAAAAGCGATCAGTACAATGGTTATCAGTTGTTTCATAAAACAAGATCAATTGGTGAATTGAATATGCCAGGGCATGTTTTTCGCAGCCACAGCTTTATTGACAAATTGTAAGCGATAATATTTTCCTGCTGCCCAGCTGTCTACAAAACTATCATAGTACTTGTTGCCAGGGTTACCGCTTTGGCCGCCTGGATAGACACCATAAGCTTCAATTTCATCGGTCATATGCACAATCATGCGCCAGCTGGGGCCATGATTGCCAGTTGTCGCATTGATGATATGCACACCCCCGCCTATTGGCAGGTTTAATCTGCTCAGCGCAGGTGTTTTGGTCAAATGATCTACGTGGGTTGATTTAAAAGCACCCCATGCCAACTTATTGTCTTTGTCCAGTTGCTCCAGCTTAGGCAAAGCTAAGCTAACTGCCTTTCGCATGGCGTCTAGTATAGTTTCTTTGGTATCAAGTGTGCGGATATCATCTGCAAACTTGTATGTGGAATCGTGTAATAATGATTCCAGTAAAGTAGATTCATCGGGCCAAGGCACGTTTGTATTAGCGGCCATGATTTCATCATTCCAAACAGCTGTTTCCAAACTATCCCAAAATACACGGAAAACAGTAGCGCCTTTTTCATTGATGCCGTTTTCAAGATTCCAACCATATAAGAGATCAATGTATTTCTTTTCGTTACCCTTAAGGTTCAGTTGATCAAGATAGCGCTTCAATACAGGTCTGGCATATTCAGCAAACACATTGTAATTGTCTGTTTGTAAATCCTGCATCGTTTTAGCTGTAGCGCCTGTAATGCGCGCTAATTTTCTATTGATGATGATACCGCGATATAAGGGAAAATTACTGGGTGCGCCGAGGTAATAAGGATAGCTTTCATCAGTGGCCATCTGGTTGGCGCTGCTCACAAAATCTCTGGCAGGATTTACTGAACGTGCATTTTCTGCATCAGGAATAATCCCTTGCCACATAAAGCTGCTATCAGTTCCAGGTAAAATATAATCACCTTGTTTTTTCCATCTTGCTACAAATGCACCTTGCTGTGTGATAGCAATATTGCTTTTCTTATCTGCATAGACAAAGTTCTGGCCAGGACATTCGAAGTATTCAATTGCTGCACGATAGTCCTGTACATTCTTTGCTCTGTTTAACCCATAGAATGTACGCAGCTCATTACTAGGATCGTGCGCTTTCCATCGTAAAGCCAGATATTGTCCGTCTTTCTTTGATGTTTGAAATGCTTTATCATACATCACTGGGCCAAATACAGTCATTGCAATGTTTTCCTCTAATGCTTTGCCACCTTTCACTTGAATTGTTTCCTTGCGTTTTGCCGCTTTTACCCATGCATTGTTGAACCAGTACTCTTGCATAGTAGAATCTTTGAATTTGATTTCATAAAAATCAATCACATCTCTACCTGCATTGGTTACACCCCATGAAATACTATCGTTAAAGCCAATGATTACTGCAGGAGAACCGGGGAAACTAGCGCCATAGGTACTGTGCGTTGGCGTAGTAATTTGAACTTCATACCAAAGCGATGGCAGATTCAGGCCTAAGTGTGGATCATTGCATAATATTGGTCTGCCACTTTGTGTTCTGCTACCGCCAATAGCCCAGTTATTACTACCATTATTTTTATTGGGCACGATGGGCGCAGTTGCTGCAATGCTGTCTTTCTTACCGAGGTAGCCTTCTACACCTGTGGGTGCTTGTACAGGCACTGACGGCGCTGCATAGGCAGTACCCTTGGGTACGATTGGATCCAGAGAATCCTGAACTGCCGGATACAAAAGCTGCATGTCTTCATAACTGAAATAGTTACGCGCATTACTCATTTGTAAATCGGTGCTGGCACCACGCGCACTTAAATCAAAAGCCATGAATTTGAGGAACAATGCCGTTTTCAATGTTGTCCAAGCTTCTGGCTGATAATCCATCAGCTTGTACTCAAAAGGAAGCTGTGTTGGATTCAATGTGCTTATGTAAGCATTGACGCCTTTTGCATAAGCAGTAACTGCCTCTTTCATGGCTGGATCTTTTTCCATTTCCTTTAATGCATTCTCGGCTGCATACACCATTCCCAATCTTCTGAAATAACGATCTGTTTCTAATCTTGCTTCACCCACAATCTCACTTAATCTGCCAGCAGCTACATGGGTTTGAAACTCCATCTGCCATAAACGAAACTTCGCATGCAGATAACCCTGGATCATATAAGCATCTGCATCTTGCTCGGCATAAATATGCGGTACCAATCTATCATCAATGTACACATCAGCTTTAGCTTTCAAACCAGCCAGTTTGATCTCGCCATTATAGTTAGCATTCACCGGCTCTGCATTTTGCCAGAAACCGTGCTGTGGCGATAGAAAATAGCCCAGACGTGGTGTTTTAGAGCCCCCACTTGGTAACTGTGTATTCAGCACCCATACTAGCCCTGTTGTGGCTATAGCCGATAACAGGAATGGCAGCATTCGCATAGGAAAGAAAAATTTAGAATGGGAAAATATTGATTAATTATGGAAGCGCAAGCCGCTGTGCGCAAAATATCTACGACAAGATTTGAATCAACTTATCCATTTCCTCCTTGGTATTAAAAGCATGCAGTACAATGCGTAATCGTTCTGAACCTTTCGGTACTGTTGGATATAAAATAGGTCGTACATCCAATCCGGCATCTTGTAATTGCTGAGCCAACGCCCTTGCAGCTGTATTTCCGGGTACTACTAAAGGCTGAATAGCTGTACTAGACTGCATCAAAGTGTATCTCAAAGTAGCATTTGTCAACTGCTGAATCCATTGCTGAAGTTTGGAACGCTCTGCATACATGGTTGGGAATAACTGATATGCTTGCCTGATTGCTCCAACAGCAGCAGGTGATAATGCTGTTGAATAGATCAGGCTTCTGGCGAAATTGATGAGGTAATCCCGTAATTGCGCAGAGCCCAGTACAACGGCACCATGGCAACCAACAGCCTTACCGAATGTATGGATACGTGCAAATATTTCAGTCTGCAATCCCTCCTGCTGTACCAAACCCTCCCCCCTTTCTCCAATCACACCGGTGGCATGGGCTTCATCAATAATCAGGTGGGCGCCATGTTCTTTTGCTATGGTGACAAGTTCTCTAATTGGACAAAAATCACCGTCCATGCTAAAAACCGACTCTGTAACGATGAACACATTGCCCGTTGCAGATTGCAATTTCTTACGAAGATCACTCAGATCATTGTGCGCAAAAGAATAAGCTTGTGCAAATGATAAACGAATACCATCGCGTATAGATGCATGCGAGAGCTGGTCATAAATAATGGTATCTCCTTTCTGCGGTACGGCAGACAATAAACCCAGGTTAGCATCATAGCCTGAGTTGAACAAAAGGGCTGCTTCAGCTTGATGGAAAGCTGCAATCTCTTTTTCTACGGTTTCCATGATCGGCCAATTGCCTGCCAATAAACGAGAACCGGTTGAGCCGGCAGACAAACCGTTCTCTGACAACAGTTGTCTGTGTGCAATGCCTAGATAATCATTGGAACAAAAATCTGCTTTACCATCCTGCACACGCAGCACACGGAAAGCATCCTGGGCTTTACGTTCATTCAGTTTGTTTTGCAGAAAATCATCCCGATACATGCGCCAAAACTACCGGATGCAACGGATATTTGCTACATGGAAACAAGCAAAACCTCTATTGACGTAAAAAATATTCTGGGTTTGCAATTGCCTACTGATCCACGTTGGGTGGATTTGGCAGGTATTAGTTTGGAAGCTATACTCACAGATCATGCTTATTGCGAGCAAAAAGCGGCTACTACTTGTATCTCCATTATCCAGAAATATTCCGATAAAGAAGCTGTGGTGGAAGCGCTAGCGCCGATTGTTACAGAAGAATGGGGACATTTTCGATCGGTATTGAATGAACTGAAAAAGCGCAACCTCAAATTGGGTAAGCAACGTAAAGATGCTTACGTGAATAAGCTGATGGAATTTCAACAAAAAGGCGGCCATCCTGATGGTCGTTTCCTTGATCAATTATTAATCATGGCTTTGATTGAAGCCCGCAGTTGTGAACGCTTTAAAAGATTGAGTGAAGGTTTGGATGATCCATATATGCGCCAGTTCTATCGTCGTTTTATGGAGAGTGAAGCCGGACATTATACCTTATTCATCACCTTGGCTGAACAATATCTGGATAAAGAGATTGTGCGTAACCGCTGGAAGCAATGGTTAGCCTATGAAGCAAACATTATGGAGTCAAGTGAAATCCGTGGCGATAGAATTCACTAAGCCAATGCTTGTTGGAAAAAACTGATTTCCTGTTGTAAATCCAGATAAGGGTACTGCGCTTGCAGTGTCGTTGCTTTCTGAAGGTTTTGTTCCAGAAATTTTTTGTGCATAGCTGTTTCGGGATTGAATGGCCGATGTTTCACTGCAAGTTGAATGGATGCAATTTCCTTCATCATGGGGTGTGCAGCAGGATCAATGCAGGCTTCTGTAAACTTCTCCCATACATACTGTGTTGCCTGATAATTGGGATGCACCAAATCTTCTGCATAGAAGCGATAATCGCGCAAATCATCAATTACCAATTCATATGCTGGGAAATAGTATAACTGTTCGAACTTGTCAACCAGATGATGCACCGCTTGAATCAATACAGCTTTGCTCCGATTATTTTCAACTACACCTTCGCGCAAATGTCTTACCGGACTAATGGTAAAAATGATGTTGGCATGCGGATTGGCATAGAATATACGGTGTAACATATTATCTAACACCTGAAGCACTTCCTCATAAGTCATCAAATGCTTCTTGAACCAATCAGCCGGTGCTTTGTGGTTATTTGCAGCAACCTTATTTGGTTGATACAGCGGCGCTTTTTCTGTTAACTGATAAGTCCAAGCAGAACCAAGCGTAATCAGAATATTGTCTGCATGCAGGATATGTTGATGCGCTTCCTGAATACTTGTATTGATTTTATGTATCGATACATCGGGTATAATCCCTGAAAAGCGACTATGGTGTTTCCAACTATGCCAGGTTTCATTGAGTTGAAATATATCTGTAGCAGTGTAGATTCGTTGATCAATATAATCTGTAATGGCTTCAGCCACACTGACTGGATTGAATAAAATGCCATGCGGATTTTCCATTACTTGAAACTTATGGTAACGAAGTTTCTCTCCTATATGCTCAGTAAAACAGGAACCAATTAAAAGGTTCCTGCTACCATAGCGAATAGGATTGGTTGATTTAGGTATGGAAAATTCAAAATGGAATTTCATGTCAATGTGTAAAGATGTGATCAGCCATACGAGTTGCAGTAATTAGAGCAGTATGATTCAACTCGGGTAATAAATGTTTTTGCTGCAAATAAGGTATCATCAGGCTGGTATCCATATTGCCCACCAGATCATCCTGCGCCATGGGACAACCACCAATACCTTTGATGGCACCATCAATTCTGGTACAGCCTGCGTCTAACGCAGCTTGCAATTTATCCTGCCACTGATCGGATCTCGCATGTAAATGAACACCAATATGAATATCAGGATAGGCTTTAATCAAACTACTAGTAGCGATTTGTATTTGTTCTGGCGTAGCAAGTCCGACTGTATCAGCTAAAGAAACAATTTTCACACCCAGCTTAGCCATCTGTTCCGCCCATTCCTGCAAAATGGATGCATTATATGGGTCCCCGTAAGGGTTACCAAAGCCCATACTGAGATAGACAACAAGCGTTTTCTTGTGTGCTGAACAAAGTGCTTGAATAGCTGCAACACGTTCCAAACTTTCAGCACGGGTGCTATTGGTATTTCTTAGTTGAAAGGTTTCAGAAATAGAAAAGGGAAAACCTAAATAGTCAATAGCTGCATGTTTTACTGCTTCAGCTGCACCACGCTCATTGGCAATGATGGCTAATAGTTTGGTGGATGTATTGCTTAAATCAAGTCCGGCCAATACTTCAGCTGTATCCGCCATTTGCGGAATGGCTTTAGGCGATACAAAACTGCCAAAGTCGAGTGTATGAAAACCAACTTGCAATAATTGATTTAGGTAAGCAATCTTATCTGCCGTAGCAATTAGCTTAGGCCAGCCTTGCATAGCATCCCTTGGACATTCAATCAATTGTATCAGATGCTCAGCCATTTCTATGTTTCATTGCTTCGTATAAAATAATACCTGCTGCAACAGATACATTGAATGAATCAAACTTAGTGGCCATGGGTATCTTAAAGAAAGCATCTGCAGCTTTCGCTAAATAAGGTTGTACACCCTTGCCCTCGTCGCCCATAATCACACAGCATGGATCTGTAAAGTTGAGTTCGTGTACATTTTTATCGGCACGCATTTCACTGGTAAACACCTGTATGCCATTCAAGTGCAATGTATCCACCGCTTTTAATAAACTATTAACTCGGCAGATATGAATCAATTCCAAAGCCCCGGCACTGCTCTTCATCGCTTCTTCATTCAATGCGCCTACACCTTTATCCGGAATGATGATGGCCTGTGCACCACAACAAACTGCACTTCTGGTGATGGCACCAATATTCCTTACATCAGTTACGCCATCCAGCATTAAAAAAAGCGGCGTCTGTCCTTCACCTACTACATGATCAATTACTTGCTGCAAATCCATGTATTGTACCAATGCAGCAAAAGCAATCACACCTTGGTGGTTTGCCTTGGTAATGCCATTGAGTTTTTCAACCGGCACCATTTGTACTGGTATTTGATACTCCTTGGCGATTTGTCTAATCGCATGGGCAGTTTCGCCAGTTGCATTCTTCTGTAAAAGAATTTTATCAATAGCCCTGCCTGCTTGAACTGCTTCTAGAAGTGGTTGGCGACCTATAATGAGGTTTTGTTTTTTGATGGCCATGTTGCAAAGGTATCATTTCAAATGGCCTTGCGCGCGCAAAAGCGCTACTTTATATACAGCGGCAACGGTTAAAGAGTCTGTAACTTCACCTTTATCTACCATATCAAGCAATTGATCAAAAGGTATTTTGCGCACATGTAACTGCTCTGTCTCCTCAGGCATGGCTTCATGTTGCGTTAAACCACGGGCTATATACACTACACCCCACTCATCGCTAACTGAATTAGATAGATGCATGCCTAGCAAGAAATCCCATCGTGTTGCTTTAAGTCCTGTTTCCTCTAGTAATTCGCGCTTGGCGCCTTCTAAAGGATCAGTTCCTACTCGCCCACCACCTTCAGGAATTTCCCAACTGTATTGGTCTAGCACAAAACGGTATTGTCCAACGATATAGGTATTCCAGTTATCATCCAGCACCAGCACACCTATTGCCGTATTTTTAAAATGTACTTTCCCATAAATGCCTTTACCGCCGTTTGGGTTAATCACATCATATTCCGTCAAGCCTATCCAGGGATTATCATAGACGGCTTTAGCTTGCACAATTTGCCAGGGATTCTGATTCACGCTCTTTTATTTGATACAGCAATCAACAGACTATTCAGTAGAATGTACATAAGGGTTAGGCCTGCTAAAGCGAATTTAACTACAGCAAACCAATAAGTAGCTTCCAAGCTGAATGCATTGTACAATCCTTTAATGGTAAACAGCATCAGGCAGTTTTCCAATACATCCAAAATGCCCACCAACACTACTGCTCTACTCAGCCAAAGATTGATGTTTTGTCGAATAACACTTTGCAGAAATTGTCTAATCCATTTTAGCCAAGCGTATAATAACCAAGTGTAGGTGATGATGAAGAAAAAGTCGATGGTAATATTCCATTTGATGACTGCGTTATTCCAGAGCAGCAAATACTTTTGTACTTGGTCTGATGTGCGAGCTAATTCAAAGTCAACAATACCTCCTGGTGAAAACTGGCTGAATAAAGATGCGCCTTGTATGCGCATCAAAATAAATACAAGTATGGTTGCAAGCAGTGGGATGCCTATTTTTCTCATGTGCTGAAAATAAAAAACCTCTGCCGGATGACAGAGGTTTTCAAGTAATAATTGTTGATTATTTGATTTTAAAAGCTTTTTTCACTTGGTCAACATAATCCAGTTTTTCCCAAGTAAACAGCTCAACTTCCACTTTCTTCTCTGTGTCTTTACCCTTGTTGAACACCTTTGTAACCTTTTTAGGTTCGCGACCCATGTGACCATAGGCAGCAGTCTCAGCATAAATAGGGTTACGCAGTTTCAGGCGCTGCTCAATAGCGTAAGGACGCATATCGAAGATTTTCTCTACAATACGAGCAATCTCACCGTCAGTCTTGTTCACTTTAGCAGTGCCATAAGTATTGATGTACAAGCCACAAGGCTTGGCAACACCAATCGCATAAGATACCTGTACCAGTACTTCATCGCAAAGACCTGCAGCTACCAGGTTCTTGGCTATATGACGTGTTGCATAAGCGGCAGAACGGTCAACCTTAGAAGGATCTTTACCGCTAAATGCACCACCACCGTGTGCACCTTTACCACCATATGTATCTACGATGATCTTACGACCAGTCAAACCAGTATCCCCATGTGGACCACCGATAACGAATTTGCCTGTTGGGTTGATATGGTAGGTGATTTGATCATTGAATAACTTCTGCAAAGAAGCTTTCAATTGCTTTTTCACGCGTGGGATAATGATACCGATGATATCCTTACGGATTTGCTCCAGCATCTGCTTATCGCTACCGAAATCGTCGTGTTGTGTAGATACAACGATGGTATCAATACGTACCGGAACATTGTTATCATCGTATTCGATAGTAACCTGACTCTTTGCATCAGGACGCAGGTACTTCATTTCTTTACCAGCTCTGCGGGTCTTAGACAGTTCCTGCAGAATCTTGTGTGCCAGATCCAAAGCCAATGGCATGTAGTTGTCGGTTTCGCGGGTAGCGTAACCGAACATCATACCCTGGTCACCGGCACCTTGTGCGTTGGCCTTAGCTTCAAAGCTCAGCTTCTTTACAGAACGGTCAACACCACGGTTGATATCTGCACTCTGCTCATGAATAGCAGAAAGGATACCGCAAGAATTGGCTTCAAACATGTACTCAGCCTTGGTATAGCCAATATTGCGAATCACTTCACGAGCAATTTCCTGTACATCCAGGTAAGTCTTAGACTTCACCTCACCTGCCAGTACTACCTGACCGGTAGTCACCAGCGTTTCACAAGCCACTTTGGACTGTGCATCGTAAGCAAGGAAATTGTCGATTAAAGCGTCAGAAATCTGATCGGCTACTTTGTCCGGATGTCCTTCAGAAACGCTTTCAGAAGTAAATAAATAAGGCATATGAATTGGTTATAAATTTTGAATTCGGGTGCAAAAATATAGGGAACTTATCGTAATTAAGAAGTACGTGAATAAATTATGCGTAACCTCAGCCTGAACTTACTGTGATTACCTCCTCCCAGCCTCACTCTGCCAATGGCAGCATCATTTGCTGAGAATGAATTAAAGAAAAGCAATTGCGTCAGGTTATTACCAGGGAAGGGATCACTGTAAAATAAGTAATCACCAACAACAGGGGCATAAATTCTCAGGTCAAATTCATTGTCATTTCTAGTAATAATACCTTGTACATAACGGCTGATATTGAAGGTGTATGTTGCTACTCTATTGTACCCATTTAATGAGCGATAGACCAGATTGCCACCGAATATGTTCACATTGGTTGTACCACCCTGCACTACTTGAAAATCATTAGGGATATTCCGTTTACGCTTATTCAAGCTATCATAAATACCCAGGAAGAGCATATTGGGTGGCAACAATTGATCCAGTTCCGCGCTAAGATTATTATCATCAGGAACTTGCTCTGTAATAAGTTCAGCACGGTGGATGATTCTGCTACTCATGCCTTTTAAACCGGGTATGCGCAGACGAACAAAAGTGCCTGGGCCGGTTTGTACATGTAGAATACTGTCTTTTTGTGTAGCAGGATTATTAGAGAGGAAATTATTAATATTATTCAAACCAGTAGCAGCGCTGCGATTACGTTCTATGAAATTTGCATGTCCATACTGGAAGCCAGTATTGGCATTGGAAAATGTATAGTAAACTGCATCAGCACTATCCTTTCTAACACCATCAGATCTGGTATATGGATATCGATAATAAAGTCCCAGCTTGGTATTACCGTCTGCTAAAGCGATTTTCATCAACGCATTGGTATTAGCGCTGGAGTTTACTTTAATGGCTAATCCGCCAAAATTGGCTCTGAAAGCAGAGTCTGTTTTATAGGCATTTGTGGTATCGAATTGGTTCAGCAATTTTGAAGCAATGCTGACAGGCAATTTGATTCGAATCATATTAATTGCCCTTTCATAAACAGTAACCACTGAATCTGCCAATCTGCGAATATCTACCTGCTGTGTTGCCAAGGGAGTTGGGAAATGCGCAACAGGCAATGTTGTTGGTAATGGACCAGATGGATAATTCACCAGCGGATTCAATCCTTTCGCAGGGTTGATTTCATATACAGAAACAGACAATGGTTTTGTGGAATCACCGTAAAAGCCTTTGTAAGCAAGCATCAATATCGCAGAATCAGCTTTGATACTGTCTTTAGGCTGTCCATTTGTATAAGGGAAAAAAGGTGGCAATGTCTCTAGATAAATGGATGCATTGGTTGTGCCAAATTGGGGATCATTCAAATGTCCCAGCATATGCAAATCGCTGCCACCAACCTTAGTCGTATCGGCATCTTCAAAAATGTCCGTTTCTACAGTGAAACTTGTATCAAGGGTATTCACCCCATCAATTGCTGGAATCAGTGAGCCACCAATATCAGTAGAAGTGATTCTGGTACAGCCGAAAACAAGGGTTAAAGAAAGCAGGAAAACAATGGAATTCCGCACCGGAAATTTCAAAGACATGGGCTCGTAATTACTTGCTTGCAAGGTCGTTGTACAATTCTAAATACTCTGTTAAATCAGAATCCCACCCTTTAAAAGGCACAACCTTCTTACCTTTTACTTTGGTGAATTCATCTGTCAATTTTTTCTCAATAGTATCTGCTCCGAATGTGATTGCATCAGCATGTGCAGCACCTCCTTTGAACAAGGCAGTATTGTTGCTGTCTTTGAATGCATCCAGATCCTTTTCTTTAATATTCGCGTTGATCACTGCGCGTTTCAGAAAATCAGCACCCAGTTTCTCAGCAAAAGTATTCTGACCAATGGTGAAGATCACCTTACTATTACTGAACACTGGTTCACGCTTATAAGCAGTTTTAATATAAGCAGGGATCAAACCTGTCATCCAGCCACTGCAATGGATGATATCAGGTGGCCAGCCAAATTTTTTCACTGTTTCCAAAGCGCCTTTACAGAAAAATATGGTTCTTAAATCATTGTCATCAAACCATTGTTCCTGCTCATCATGGAAAATATATTTGCGCTTGAAGAAGTCTTCGTTTTCGAGAAAATAAACCTGTAAACGTGCATTTGGCAGAGAAGCTACTTTAATCTGCAATGGATAATCATCATCATCAACTGTTACATTGATACCGGATAAGCGTACTACCTCATGCAATCTGTGTCTGCGCTCATTGATCACACCAAATCGTGGCATGATGCATCTTACTTCCAGTCCGCTATCATTACTCTTGATGGCTAATTTGTTAACAATCTCGGCAAACTCTGTCAGCTCCAGATAGGGCGACATCTCAGTGGCAATGAATAAAATTCTTTTCTTTGTTGACATCAGTTCGCTGTTTTAGCAGGTAGCCTGTAAAATAAGGGTGCGAAAGTACGAAAATTACCCCGAATTCAGGCAAAAGCCCCTGTAGTAGGTACTGAAAACCATCCACTATGATCCTTTTTAAACATTCAGCAGACCTGCAGGCTTACCTAAAAAAAACAGTTACAAAAAACACGTCAATAGGCTTTGTACCCACTATGGGGGCTTTGCATGATGGACATATTTCCTTGATCGCGCAAAGCAAGAGTAGCACATCCATCACTGTATGCAGTATTTTCATTAACCCTACCCAATTCAATGATCAACAAGACTTTGCGAAATATCCTGTCACCTTGGATAAGGATATTCAAGCCTTGGAAAAAGCAGGGTGTGATATCCTTTATCTACCCGGAATTGGCGACATCTACCCTACGGGCACCAAAGGTCTGGAACAGTATCCTTTAGGCCGATTGGAAGAATTGTTGGAAGGACATTATCGTCCCGGCCATTTTCAAGGAGTTTGTCAGGTAGTAAACCGATTATTGGATGCTGTACAACCCGATGTCCTTTTTTTAGGACAAAAAGATTACCAACAATGCATGGTGATCAGTAAGATGCTTGAATTGACAGGCAAGCATATTCAATTGGTAAAATCGCCTACCCTGCGTGAGACTGACGGACTGGCCATGAGTAGCCGGAATATACGTTTAGATGCTGCATCCCGAGCAAATGCAACCGCAATTTTCAAATCCCTGCAATACCTGAAGGCCAATCTTAAAGCGGGCAATACCGACATACTTGTTGATACCGCTAAAGCGCAATTAGAAGCTGTAGGCTTTAATCCGATTGATTATGTCAGCATAGCTGATGCCGAAACGCTCGAACCTATCCATGATTGGGACGGCTCAACGCCCTGTGTTGCATTGATTGCAGCATTTCTCGGCGGCGTAAGGCTCATTGATAACCTGGCACTATATCCATAATTAACATCACCGTATCAAACAGCCCCTTACCTTGCGTGCCCAAATCATGATCTATGCTGATAGAGGTAATCAAATCTAAAATTCACCGAGTAACGATCACAGAAGCCAATCTCCATTATGTTGGTAGCCTTACGCTAGATGCCGATCTGATGGCTGCTGCCAATATGATTGAAGGTGAGAAAGTACAGATTGTGAATGTAAACAATGGTGAACGCATTGAGACTTACCTAATCAAAGGAAAAGCTGGTAGTGGCGTGGTTTGTTTAAATGGCCCTGCGGCGCGTAGAGGTGCAGTGGGTGATTTGGTGGTGATTATATCTTATGCACAAATGGATTTCGAAACCGCCAAACAATTCCAACCCTGGGTGGTCTTTCCGAAAGAAGGCAACCGATTGTAAATAAGCCTTAGTAAATTGCCGCAGCATGAACAAGAAACTTGGTTCCATACTGCAATACGTGCTTTTTCTCGGTATCGGGATTTTTCTGGTGTGGTGGAGTCTGCAGCAGATTCCAGCCGATAAATGGGGTGAATTCAAAGCCGCATTAAGTAATGCCCGCTATTGGCTCGTTTTTCCTGTTTTCCTGATTCTGACAGCCAGCCATGTGTTGCGTGCATTACGCTGGAAAATTCTGATCGAACCCATGGGTTATCATCCAAGCTTGCCCAATGCTTTTTTTGCAGTGATGGTGGGCTATCTGGCCAATCTCGCGGTTCCACGTTTGGGTGAAGTATTGAAATGCACCATTCTTGCTCGCTACGAGAAAGTACCTGCTCAGAAATTGGTCGGGACTATTGTAGCAGAACGAGCTTTTGATGTGATCTCGCTGGCTTTGGTTTTTGTATTGGCTTTTATTCTTCAGTTCGATATCGTTGGGCAGTATGCCATCAATTTGTTTCAACAAGCTTTTCAAGACAAAGCTGGAAATATTAACGCAAATAAGCTGGTTATTCTGCTATGCATTATCATCGCCATTATTGGTGCCATCATCTATTGGTTTAAGCAATTTGCGCACCTCGCCATCGTAGAAAAAATCAAACATATTTTATTGGGTATTTGGGAAGGTATCAGCAGTGTACGTAAACTCAGACAAAAGGGTTTATTCATTGTATACAGCGCAGCCATCTGGATACTATATATTGTAGGAACTTGGGTTGGCTTATTTGCGATTGAAGCAACCAGTCACTTAAGTTTAGCTGACGCTATCTCTGCTTTGGCATTCGCTAGTATTGGTATGATTCTTACACCTGGTGGCATTGGTGCTTACGCATTCTTTATTGCCAAAGTATTAGAATTAAGCAATGTGCCATTTGAAATGGGTTATGCGAACGGTACCTTACAATGGCTGGCACAGTTTGGCATTGTTTTATTAATGGGCTTTATCAGTCTGGGATTATTGCCCATCTACAATAGAAAACGCACACATGAAAAAAGCTGATATCATCGAACAAAAGATCATGGACCTCGCAAAAGCGCAATCTATGATCGCATCCTGGAAAGTGCTGGGTAAAACAGTTGCTTTTACCAATGGTTGTTTCGATATCCTGCATGAGGGCCATATTTTCTCCTTGTCAGCTGCTGCCAAAGAAGCTGATTATTTAGTTGTAGGATTGAACAGTGATGCAAGTGTGAAACGCCTCAAAGGTGATGCCCGTCCGGTGAATACGCAGCATAGTCGCGCACTATTATTAGCCAGCTTACTCATGGTTGATGCAGTAGTCATTTTTGAAGAAGATACCCCACTTGAACTGATAAGCGCACTTGCGCCTGATGTATTGGTAAAAGGTGGCGATTATACTATTGAACAGATCGTTTGTTCTAAAGAAGTGATGGCCAATGGCGGACGTGTTGTCATTAACCCCATTGTAGCAGGCTTTTCTACTACGGGCTTGATACAACAAATCAAATCTTCCTATTCTTAGAGAAACTTAACATTGTTGCGGCATTGCGGGCAGTATATTTGTTAGAAGACAGTTGCTTGTTATGCATAAAGACAGGTTTATTCCAAGAGATATCAGCTGGTTGAGTTTTAATGCAAGGGTTTTACAGGAAGCCAATGATCCTACGGTACCCTTAAAAGAGCGTATTCGCTTTCTCGGTATCTTCTCCAACAATTCTGATGAGTTTTTCCGTGTACGGGTAGCTACCCTCAAACGCATGATAGAGTTTGCAGAGAAACGTCGCAAACTGAACATGCATATGGAAGATGATCCACAAGCGATACTGGATCAGATACAGACCATTGTATTACAGCAACAAAATGAATTCAATCGCATCTGGAATAATATCCTTAAAGAACTGAAGAAGGAAAAAATATTTCTATTGGATGAGAAGCACCTGAATAAAACACAGCAACAATTTGTAACCAGGTTTTTTGAAGAGGAAGTGCGACCAAGCATTATTCCGCTGATGATTGAAAGTCTGCCCCAACTACCCTACCTGCACGACAAAAGCATCTATCTCGGCGTGGTGATGCGTAAGCAGAAATCAGCCTATGATCAGAAATATGCGTTAATTGAAGTGCCGGCAAAAGCTGTTGGCAGATTTGTACAATTGCCTTCTGCAAACGGAGAGAAAGCCATCATCCTGCTGGAAGATGTGATTCGATTTAACCTGCCCTATATCTTCTCGTATTTTGGCTATGATCATTTTGACGCCCATGTATTCAAAGTAACCAAGGATGCAGAATTAGATATTGATAATGATGTGAGTACCACTTTTGTAGAGAAGATTGAAAAGGGTATCAAGAATCGCCGCAAAGGAAAACCGGTACGTTTTGTGTATGATAAGGAAATGGATGCTGGCCTATTGGAATACCTGATACGTAGACTGAGCCTTTCCCGTAAAAGCAATATCATTCCTGGTGGACGTATCCATAATTTCCGCCACTTCATGGATTTTCCGGATGTATTCAAACCAAATCCACGCAGGGCACCCTTTATGCACCCAGCTTTACAAAATGCATACAGGGTAACAGACATCATTCTTGAAAAAGATGTATTGCTCCATTTCCCATATCACAGTTTTAATCCGGTGATTGATTTGCTTCGCGAAGCAGCCATGGATCCACAGGTTCAGTCCATTCACATTACAGCCTACCGTTTAGCTAGTAATTCCAAAATCATCAATGCGCTTATCAATGCAGCACGAAACGGTAAACAAGTAACGGTGATGCTGGAACTCAAAGCGCGTTTTGATGAGGAAGCCAATCTCGAATGGAAAAATGTATTGGAAGAAGAAGGCGTAAAAGTGTTGTTGGGTGTTCCTAATATGAAAGTGCACGCCAAATTATGTGTGATTAAAAAACGTGTTGGCAATAAAACCATTCAATATGGTTTTGTAAGTACTGGCAACCTGAATGAGAAAACAGCCAAGGTGTATGGTGACCATTGTTTGCTCACCAGCAATAGAAATATCATGGCAGACATCAACCGCATCTTCCAATACCTCCTTAACTGGAAGCGTGGTATGCAGCCATTACGAACTTGCAAAACACTGAGCATTTCTCCTATAACGATGCGACAAATTTTACAATCCCATGTTGCCAAAGAAATCAAACTAGCGAAAGCAGGCAAACCTTCTAGTGTGATTGTAAAATCCAATTCACTCAGCGATAAAACCCTGATCGATCAACTCATGGAAGCTGCCAAAGCCGGCGTGGAAGTGAAACTGATTATCCGTGGTATTTTCTGTGGTAAAATGGATATCAAAAAAGCTGCTACGCCTGTACAAGCTATCAGCATCGTGGATGAATACCTAGAGCATGCCCGTGTGGTAATTTTTGGCAATGGCGGAAAGGAGAAGATTATGATCTCCAGTGCCGACTGGATGGTACGCAACCTTGATCACCGTATTGAAGCAGGTGTCTTCATTACAGACCCTGAGCTAAAACAGGAACTGAAAGAGATTATCCACATACAATTAAGAGACAACGTAAAAGCACGTAGGCTGGATAATGAGCTGAGTAATAACTATGTATCTTGGGCTGGTAAAAAGAAGATAAGGTCTCAGATAGAGATTTATCAGTATTTATACCAGAAAACCCAGAAGCAACGTGAGAATCGCCGCCATTGATATCGGCAGTAACGCAGCCAGATTATTGATTACCGATGTGTTGCCCAACACCGATGGCAAACCACATTTCAGCAAACTCAATTTAGTGCGTGTACCCCTTCGCTTGGGTTTAGATGTGTTTGAAAAGGGTGAAATATCCAAGGAAAGAAAAGGGATGATTCTGCAGACCATGAAAGCCTATGGTCATTTGATGAAGGTCTATGATGTGAAACATGTCATTGCCTGCGCCACTTCTGCCATGCGAGATGCATCCAATAGTGAGGAAATCATCCGCAAAGTGCGGATGGAAACCGGCATTGACATTGAAATCATCAGCGGAGATTTGGAAGCATCCATTATTTACGAAAACCATATCGCAGAAAACCTGGATACCGATCACAGTTATCTCTATATTGATGTAGGCGGTGGCAGTACCGAGCTCACTTTTTTTGCAGACAACAAACTCATCTTTAAGCAGTCTTTCAATATTGGTACAATTCGTTTATTGAAAGACATGGTTTCTGAATACCGTTGGGATGAAATGAAAGAGTTCGTCAAAAACGGCACCAAGGGTTATAAGAAACTCATTGCCATTGGTTCAGGTGGTAATATCAACAAAGTCTTCTCACTCAGTAAGAAAAAAGAAGGCAAACCCCTGCATATTGATTTGCTGAAGGATTACTACAAAGAACTCTCTGCAGTTTCGCTGGATGAAAGAATGCGTATCTACAAACTTCGGGAAGACCGCGCTGATGTGATTACACATGCGCTACAGATTTATATCAACGTGATGCGCTGGGCTGATGCGGAAGAAATCTACGTACCCAAGATTGGTCTGGCCGATGGTCTGGTACAACATCTCTACTACAGTTTACAGGAAAAAGTTGGCGAAACAAGCAAGAAGTGAGCGTAAAATGGTCTTTAGGCGATAGTCTTAAGTCTTTGGTTTGTTTTATTTGGCATTCATTATATGCAATTATTAATTCTTAATTATTCATTATTCATTTCCAAAACTTCCTACCTTGCTTGCGCATTTGAATATGTTTTATTCTAACGTAGAGCCATATTCATTCTTTCACGCTTAAGAATATTCAAATGTCTGTACACAGCCAGTTCAAGAAAATTACCACCAACAGCTTACAGAAAATGAAGGCTGCTGGCGAGAAAATCAGCATGATCACTGCTTACGATGTGTCTTTCGCGCGCATCTTTGATGGGGCTGGAATAGACGTGATTCTTGTGGGCGATAGTGCAGGCAATGTAATGGCAGGTTATGAAACAACAGTGCCGGTTACATTAGAGCAAATGATCTATCACGCGCAGTGTGTGATGCGCGGTGTATCGCATTGCCTTACAGTGGTGGATATGCCTTTTGGTACTTATCAGTCGAACCCAGACCATGCAGTAGCAGCAGCTATTCGCATTATGAAAGAAACTGGCGCACACTCGGTAAAGTTAGAAGGCGGCGCTGCCATTATTCCTGCGGTAAAACGGATTGTTGACGCTGGTATTCCTGTAATGGGACATCTGGGTTTAACACCACAGTCGATCTATAAATTCGGCACCTATGCTGTTCGTGCCAAAGAAGATACTGAAGCTACACAATTATTAACAGATGCGCAATTGTTACAGGAAGCTGGTGCTTATGCAGTAGTACTAGAGAAAATCCCGGCTGGATTGGCAAAAACAGTGAGTCAGCAATTGCAAATTCCAACCATTGGCATTGGTGCAGGCCCTGATTGCGACGGACAAGTACTGGTGATGCATGATATGTTGGGTATCAACACAGAATTCAAACCACGCTTCCTTAGACAGTACTTACATTTGCATGAACAAATCACCGGTGCTGTACAACAGTATATCCGTGATGTAAAGCAACAAGATTTCCCAAATGCAGATGAATCGTATTAAATAATCATCCACCATTCTATCATTCAATCATTATATCATTCAATCATTGCTCATATGGATTTCCTCAAACAACTCAATATCGAAGCCAATAACGCAGGCGTTTCTACCGGACACGAATGGATTAAGAGCAGCGGCGAAAGCATTAGCTCCTACTCTCCTGTTGACGGCCAGTTAATCGGCACTGTGCAAACTGCAGATAAAGCAGCTTATGATGCAACAATCGCTAAAGCACAGGAAGCATTTGAAACATGGCGCATGTGGCCAGCACCGAAACGTGGCGAAGTGGTTCGTCAGTTAGGTGAAGCATTGCGCGCCAAGAAAGATGCTTTGGGTAAGCTGGTGAGTTATGAAATGGGTAAAAGCTTGCAGGAAGGTTTGGGTGAAGTGCAGGAAATGATTGATATCTGTGATTTTTCTGTGGGCCTCTCTCGTCAGCTATACGGTTTAACCATGCATAGCGAAAGACCCATGCACCGTATGTATGAGCAATGGCATCCCCTGGGTGTTGTGGGTATTATTTCCGCTTTTAATTTTCCAGTAGCTGTTTGGAGTTGGAATGCAGCTCTTGCCTGGGTATGCGGTGACGTATGTGTGTGGAAACCTAGTGAGAAAACACCGCTTTGTGGTATTGCCGTACAAAAACTGACAGACGAAGTTTTTCAAAAGAACGGTGTACCCGAGGGTGTAAACTGTTTGGTTCAAGGTGGTCGCGATGTAGGTGAATGGTTGAGCAATGATACCCGAGTACCCTTGATTTCTGCAACTGGCTCTACTCGTATGGGTAAAGCAGTGGGTGCTGCTGTAGGTGCTCGTTTGGGTAAAACGATTTTGGAACTAGGCGGTAATAATGCCATCATCATTTCTGATCAGGCTGATTTAGATATGACCATTGTGGGAGCTGTGTTCGGTGCTGTGGGCACTGCGGGACAAAGATGTACCACTACCCGCAGACTCATCATTCATGAAAAAGTTTACGAAGCATTCAAACAGAAATTAACCAAAGCATATCAGCAGTTACGCATCGGCAATCCATTGGATGTGAAGAATCATGTTGGGCCATTGATTGACAAGGATGCTGTTGCACAATACCTCCATTCAATTGAAGCTTGTAAGCAACAAGGCGGCAAATTTATTGTAGATGGTGGCGTACTCAGCGGTGCTGGATTTGAAAGTGGCTGTTATGTACAACCTTGTATCGCTGAAGTGGAGAACCATTGGCCAATCGTACAGCATGAAACCTTTGCGCCTATTCTCTACATCATGTCTTACAAAACGATTGATGAGGCCATCGCTTTGCAGAATGGTGTGCCACAAGGTTTGTCATCTGCTATCATGACGCTGAACATGCGCGAAGCAGAACAATTCTTATCACACAAAGGCAGTGATTGCGGTATCGCCAATGTGAACATTGGTACCAGCGGTGCAGAAATTGGTGGAGCTTTTGGTGGCGAAAAAGAAACCGGCGGCGGTAGAGAAAGTGGTAGTGATGCTTGGAAAGCCTATATGCGCCGACAAACCAATACCATTAACTGGAGTACCCAATTGCCTTTGGCGCAGGGTATCAAATTTGACTTTTAGTGCGCTAAAAGCAGTTTTGCTGCAATCATATAATTGATAGTCGAATAACAGGTATGAAACGTATTTTCATACCTGTTTTAATGTCTAGTTATGCGTAGTCTCATCTTTTGTTTTGTCCTATTATTCTCCACACAGTTGCAAGCACAGAATACTTTCCCGGAACAATGTATAGGTGTTTGGGAAGGCACCATGTATATCTATGGTGGTGGACAGTTGCGCGACAGTGTGCGGGTTAGGCATACAGTGAAGCCGATAGATAAAACCAGCTGGACGTGGAAAACCGAATATCTCTCGGAGAAACTACCCATGACCAAGGATTATATCCTGCGCCAACAGGAACCGAGTATCTATGTGGTGGATGAGGGACAAAATGTGGTTATACCAATGCGACAAGCCGCTAATAAATTATACAGTGTATTTGAAGTGCAGGGCATCCTACTCACCAGTAGTTACGAATTAAGCAATGGACAATTGATCTTTGAAGTCATATCCGGTAAAAAGAACAGTGAAGCCAACGCACAAGTGGGCACTTACCTCATGAATGCAGTACAAAGGGTTGAACTGAAGCGGGTACAATATTAGGCATCAATTATTCATCGCTTTAGATTCAGCCAATTGAGCCAGTCCATTGCCACTTTATCCCAGTTATACTGGCTGTAATCGATCTTGCCCTCTTTCGTAAGCGGAAAGAAATTGTGTTCCATTGCCGGATAGTCTTTAAAACTTAGCCATGGATTCTTGTCTTGTATAGCCATTGCTCTGAGTAAATCATTATAGGGTGCACCCCAATCTTTTCCGCCATATACAATCAGCACTGGTTTCTTCATTTTCAGCAACAAGGGTACTACAGATACCGAAAACTCTTTTATATTCTGATAGCTATCTCCCTTCCCCACTGGCATTTCAATTTGATTAGCATGAATATTCGCCCAATAATCAAATTCTTGTGTCGCAAATGAAACAGTATCAGTTTCCCTAGTTCTTGCCTGCGCAATCATTGCCAGTATTCTTCCATGAGGCGTACCTCCGGCATAAATGATCGATTGGATACGTGCATCATTCGCTGCCATATGTGCAGCAATGGTACTGCCTTCAGAGTGCCCGGCCACAACCAAGCCAGTTTTTGCTGTCCAAGGTTGTTTCAGCAGAAAATCAATGACCGCTTTATTGCGTGGCACATAATATGAAAGCAAATTGTGCTTTCGATAAAGCGCTGGAAAATCCCCGTTTACATCAGTATAACAAAGTTGCGGATTCAGTTTTTGAACGGGCTGTTTTACAGGTACCCCCGGCTTTCCTACGATTACTACATGATATTTTTTTGACAATATTTCCGGATTGAATGGGAATACACCATAAATACCCTGATCAGCTTCTTTTATCAAGGGCTGAGGAAGACTACCCTGACAAAAAAAGAAGATAGGTTTTTTCGTATCCGCATTATTCTTTTCAGACCATACCAGTATATCGACAGGTGTTTGTTGAAAATTAATCTTGAAATACCTGAATCCATAGTAACCGGCTGTATCTTGAGCCTGAACCCATGAACTGAACAATAACATTAAAATAAGTGCACGCATAAGATAAATATACTGTCAAATACAACTATTTAATCACCCTTATACAACTGCGCGTATTTATCATACCAGTGCAATCAAGCACTACCGAAATCAGTACTTACCTTTAAAACAGCAACTACATTCATCAAACCCAATATCTATGGCACAATACACAATCATCGGTGCAAGCGGACTTATCGGCAGCCTGATTCTACAAGAACTGCTGGACACAACTGATGCTGAGATCAACCTAGTGCTTCGTCGCCCATTGGGTATCACAAATACTCGTGCAAAAGAATGTATTGTTGATTTTACAGATCAGCAAGCCATCAATCAAGCACTTGCAGGAAGTGATGGCGTATTTGTCGCCATCGGTACCACAAGAAGCAAAGTAAAAGGGAATACCATAGCCTATCGGAATGTTGATTATGCTATTTCTATCGCTATTGCAAAAGCTTGTATAGTAAATAGCATACCCAAATTAGTATTGGTATCTTCAGTTGGCGCGAATAGCCAAAGCCCTAATTTCTACCTGAGATTAAAAGGTGAAGTTGAAGATACCATTAGTAATATGCCAATCCCTTTTCTTGGCATATTTCAACCCTCTCTCCTGCTTGGCGCCAGAAAAGAATTCCGCTTGGGTGAAAAGATTGGTCAAGCCATCATGCCACTTATATCCTTCTTGATGCCCACACAATACAAACCTATTAAAGCATCTATTGTAGCAAAAGCCATGATAAAAGTTGTATTAGCTAATGCGACAGGTATTCATCGCTATACTTATCGAGACATGACTTGTATGACTACATCCTGATTATTTCTTCAAGAAGTACATGGCAGGCGCACAGGCTGCACATTTAGCAATATCTTTCTGCTTACTTTTCTTCATATTGATTTTGCATTCTCTTTTTTCCATTTGATAGACTGCAACTTCTCCAGGGGCTAATCGTATATCACTTGCCCAATGGGTATACATGCCACTAGAATTATTACTGACCATCTGACAAGTTTCTTTAACAGGCTTTGTTCCCACATTGGTGAATTCTACTTCAAACACACAGGTAGTGCCATAGTGCTTTAGAAATTTTGTTCTTAATTGAATGGTACCACCACCAGTTAAATTTATTTTCTGAGGTTCTCCCCAAACATCAGCTTCAGCAGCCAAAAGCAGTTGTTGGGCGTTGCTTTTGTAGGAGGCAAATATCAATAAGGTAAACAAACAGCATTTCAGGAATAGCTTTTTCATGTAGATGGTTTTGGCAACAATATTGCTGTTTATAGTAATCCTTGTCAATAATGCATATGGATTATTTCAGTTTAGCCAAGCAGTTTTTCCTAACTTAAATGACACAACTTATTTATCATGAAACCACGACAAACACTGATTAAAGTTAGCTTTTGCATTAGCTGCTTTTTTGCTTGCCAACCAAGCACCCCTCCTGAATCAGCCAAACAAGCTGTTGCTGATGCCGAAAGCGCTTTTGCACAAATGGCTAAAGATTCCGGCATTGCCAGGGCCTTTTTTGTCTTCGCTGATTCCGGTGCTGTCATTAAACGTGAAAACGATACCCTAATTCATGGCCCCGCCGCTATTCAGGCTTATTATGCCAATACACAGGCAGGCACAACTGTCAGCTGGTCGCCAGATTTTGTGGATGTTTCCACTGATGGCAGCATGGGCTATAGCTATGGAAAATATCTCTGGCGCATACCCGGTAAGGACAGTGGTTTCACCGAATACAAAGGTGTATTCCACACTGTTTGGAAAAAACAGACCGATGGCAGTTGGAAATATGTTTGGGACTAATTTTATACCATCAACGCATAACACGATGCAGAAATACTTATTGATTTTTTTCATGTTGCTTTTTATTCAATCAAAAGCAAAATCGCAGGGCGCTCCAATGGTGCGTATTGCAAAAATTCAAGTAGATGCCAACAAATTAACTGCTTATGAAAAGGCATTGAAAAAGCAGATGCAGGCAGCAATAAAACTTGAACCTGGCGTACGCTCCTATCATGCTGTAGCTGAAAAAAATAATCCAACGCGTATCACTATTCTGGAAGTGTATGCTGATACACTTTCTTACCAAAAGCATATTCAAACAAAACATTTCAAAGAATATAAAGCAACTGTTAAGGATATGGTGATTTCGCTAGAGTTAATTGATGTAACTACCATCGCATTTGCCAGAAAAGAAAATGAATAGCTATGCCTAAAACCTGGACAGAAAAATTGCAAACGGCAAGACAGCCTGAAATCAAAAAAATCGATAAAGCATTTGCAGATATACCAGCGAATGCAAATATGCTCATTGCCACACCGCAGCTCATTGCGGCTTACCTAAAACAAGTACCCAAGGGTGTGTCTGTGGATACTACTACCCTACGCAAAGACCTAGCATTGGAATATGGTGCGGAATATACTTGTCCCGTTACAACAGGCATTTTTCTGCGTATGGTAGCTGAAGCTGCTTATGAACAATACCAACAGCAAAACAGCCTCCGCAACATCACGCCTTTCTGGAGAGCCATTTCGCCCAATGCCCCATTGGCTAAAAAACTAAGTTTTGGGCAGGACTGGCTAATGGAACTGCGCAAAAAAGAAGGTTTGGATACCACTACAAAAACCAAACGAAAATGAGTAAAACAGCTTTAGTCACCAATGCCACGCAATATGCGGGCGAACCAGCTGTACAAGCGTTACTGGCAGATGGCTATAAGGTATTGGCGCAGGATACCAGCTTTGCGCATCAATCATCAGCGAATAACTTTGCAACAAAATTTCCGGGTGTATTGTGTACGGCCATTCAGGATCCTATAGCCTTAGCAAAAGCTGCAATAGAAACCCTGGGCGATATTCGTGTGCTCATTAGCAACGATGCCTATCCTGCTGTGCATACCCCTGTTGCGGAAGGTGATGTGGATGCTTTGCGTGCCACATTAGAAGCTGTGGTGGTATATCCTTACAGACTGATGCAAGCCATTCTACCCAAACTAAAAGCACAAAACAAGGCCAACATTGTTTTCATCACTTCTTGCAGAACAGAACTGCCTTTATTGGGTGGTGCCATACCCGATGCAGCCCGTGCAGCAGCCAATGCCTTGGTAAAATCATTGAGTATTGAACTGGCGCCATTTGGAATACCTGTGAATGCCATTGGCCCCAATTACTTGTATAGCGAAGCCTATTTTCCCAAGGCGAAGTTTGTAGATGACCCTGTTGGCAGAAACTTTATTGAACAGGTAGTGCCTGTTGGGCGATTGGGCAAGCCCGAAGAACTGGGTGAACTGATTCTGTATCTGGCCAATATGCAGGGTTGCTTTCATACCGGCAGCATCATTCCTTTTGCCGGTGCCTGGCCGGCTGCACCAGAAAGACCATTTTAAATATGCCACACCTGAATATCGAATTCAAAGCAAAGGTTGAGGACATAGAGCCTTATGAAAACCAATTGAAAAAGCTACAACCGGAATTTCGCGGACTGGATCACCAGATAGATACCTATTTTAATGCCACACATGGCCGTTTAAAGCTACGCGAAGGCAATATTGAAAATGCATTAATACAATATGAACGTGCTGATTATGCCGGTGCCAAATCTTCTACCGTTACTTTATACAACCATGTGCCCCACCCTGCATTAAAAGCGATACTGACAAAGCAACTGGGTGTTAAAGTAGTAGTTGATAAAGAGCGCAAGATTTACTTTATCGACAATGTGAAATTTCATTTTGACATAGTAGCAGGATTAGGTCATTTCATAGAAGTAGAAGCCATTGCCCAAGATGATAGCCATACCAAAGCAGGTTTACAAGAACAGTGCGACTACTATATTGATTTCTTCAAGATTCAGCCAGCGCAATTTGTGGAACAATCTTATAGTGATCTCTTGCTGGCCCTTACTGCATAAGCCATTGCTGCTCGAAAATTTGGTGAGCCTTTCGGCTACAAATAACCGTGTATTAAACGATTATAAGCGTTTAGCAATATCTACGCGATTTGTATTGGCGTAATTATAATACAAAAAGTATAATAGCAATTGATTGATTTTCAATAATGATTTTTTGTAATATCGATTAATTCAGGAAATCTTATTGCGTATATTTATGTGTTAGCTGCAACCCTGTTGGACACTTCCCGTTTATTAATTGGACATTTTTTTTGCGACACTTCAAAACAGCTTTGTAACCTTGCCGACAATTTTGTATTTAAGTATTTGCTTAAATAAGTAATCTTCACTACTTTTGACCCCGACAAACAAATTTGACAATGGCAAACGACACTTGCATAAGGTTACAGGCAGACATAGAACAAATTAAAAGTTGCCGAGAAAAGTTAAAGGCTAACTCAAAATCATTTTTACAGTTGGGGCAGGTTCTTGCTTTGGCAGGTAACGAAGTGCGGCTAAAAATAATGTTTCTACTTGAAGAAGAAAATGAACTTTGCCCTTGCGACCTAAGCGACATTTTAGGAATGAGCATTCCAGCTATATCGCAACATCTACGCAAACTAAAAGACGGAAACATCATTGAAGCCAGAAAAGTAGGGCAAACTATTTTCTATTCTTTACGCAGCGAACATTTAAAAACTTTAAGACCGTTTTTTAAAATTATTAATCAACAAAATTTGGCGACAGTATGACAACGAAAACAAAAAATAGTAAAGGTTGGGTTGCAGGTCTGTTGGCAGCAGTTGCTGCTTCGCTTTGTTGCATAACACCAGTTTTAGCTTTCTTAGGTGGTGCAAGTGGACTTGCTTCCTCGTTTTCGTGGATTGAACCTTTTCGTCCATATTTAATCGGTTTGACTGTTGCCGTTTTTGCGTTTGCGTGGTATCAAAAATTAAAACCAAAAAAACAAGTTGACTGCGACTGTGAAGCAGACAACAAAAAATCATTTTGGCAATCAAAATCATTTTTAGCAATCGTTACAGTGCTTGCAGGACTGGTAATTGCATTTCCTTACTATGCAAAAGTATTTTATCCAAAGCCACAGGAAGCAAAGGTTATTATTGTTGACAAAAGCAACATACAGACAGCAGAATTTAAAATAAAAGGTATGACCTGCGAAGGCTGCACAGAACATATAAATAGCGAACTTTCAAAAACATCGGGAGTGATTGAGTTCAATACTTCTTACGAAAAGGGCAACAGCCTTGTAAAGTTTGACAACAGTAAAACTTCCGTTGATAGCCTTGTATCTGTCATTAATAAAACTGGTTATAAAGTAACTTCTCAATCTGTAATCAACAACTAATGGAAAAAACTATCATACTTCAATCTGTTATTACTTGCCCCGTTTGTGGACACAGACAAGAAGAAACAATGCCAACAGATGCTTGTCAGTATTTTTATGAGTGTTCAAATTGTAAGACACGACTTAAACCAAAAGAAGGCGACTGTTGTGTTTATTGCAGTTACGGAACAGTAAAGTGTCCGCCTATTCAATTGGGCAAATCTTGTTGCTGACAGAGAAGGGTATGCAGCTAACAGGGGGTTTGCTGCTATGCTGGCTGACGAATATATTCTCATCTTTTTGTTCGCTATCAGCAGCAGTTCCAGCCGACGTAATTCTATTTAGCTTTTTGTTGTTAACTTCATCTTCATATTTTCAATCATCAGCGGTTCGGGGCTGGACGTTCAATGAATACCAGCACAGCAGCAAGCCCTGGCCGTTAGTCGCAATTCAACTAAATAATATACCCATCAAACAACCATGCATGAAATCCTCAACACAATTCTGAATACCAACCAGAATTATCTGATTATCGTGTTGCTCGTGATTTTCTTCACGTTGGAGCAGGTTTCCACCACGCCTTTTCGTTTTAAACAAAGAGGAAAACATTTACTAGAAAATAGTCTTTTTCAAATTGTACTGACAGGCTTAAACATATTTTTTGTTGCTATTCAGGTCTACTCTATCGAATGGTTAAATACACAACAAATTGGGCTATTCTATTTTGTAGAATTTCCATTTTGGGCAAAGCTGGTTTTGGGTGTTGTTTTGTATGACTTTACCACCTATTGGGTTCATCGAGCATCACACAAAGTGCCACTTTTATGGCGCCTGCACAGAGTACATCATAGTGATACCACGATGGATTCTTCAACCACACTTCGGTTTCATCCACTTGAGTTAGTACTTATCTATCAGACGGGAAATATTGTGACAGCCGGCTTATTTGGAACAGATGTGAATTCAATGGTTGTATACTATTTCATCATTTATATTTTTCTTTTCCTGGAGCATTCAAATCTACGCTATCCAAAATGGCTGAACAATACACTTGGAATTGTTTTTGTAATGCCTGATCACCATAGAGTGCATCATCAGCAGGAACAGTTCTATACCGATTCAAATTTTGCAGACATTTTCATCATTTGGGACAGACTATTCGGCACATTTAAGATGATGCCTGTTGAGCAGATGAAGTACGGATTAGTTGAGTTTGAAGGAGAAAAGAAACAATCTTTTCTTTACTTGATGAAAAGCCCTTTCATGCAGATTAAAAGAGTAGCATCTGAAAAGCAGACTACTGATGATAATGATATAAAAAACTGAGATAAGTAGGCACTTTAATACTTTTTGCTTTTACCTTTTGACTTTTGCCTTTTCACTTATCACTTTTGCCTTATCAATGTATCCTCACATCCATATCTTCCAATGCCACACCCTTGGTTTCTGGCATCATAAAGCGCACATAGAGTAATTGGAGTACCATCATTACTGTAAAGAATAAGAATATAGGTCCTCCACCGAAAGCACCTGCCATAATGGGAAAAATATTGGCAATGATGGCCGCGAATATCCAGTGAATGAATGAACCAAATGCTTGCCCGTTGGCACGCACTTCGTTGGGAAATATTTCACCTACAAACACCCAGATCACAGCGCCTTGTCCTATCGCATGTGCAGCAATGAAGATAAAAACAAAGAATGTCATCCCATCAAATGCATCTCTATAAAATGCCATCGCAATTAAACCCAATGAAACAATGTAACCGAAAGAACCAATATACATCAGTGTTCTTCTACCCGCTTTGTCAATCAAGCTTAAACCCAACATCGTAAAGATCAGGTTCACCAAACCTATACCAGTACTCGATAAAAGCGCAGCAGATTTACCAAGTCCGGCCATCTCAAATACACGCGGCGCATAATAAATGATGGCATTGATGCCTGATGCCTGATTGAAAAATGCTAATAAGCATGCCAATAAGATGGGTTTGGCATAAGCTTTTGAAAAGAACTTGCTTTTTGTTTTCGCTTGGTTACGTTCATGTGCCGATTGGATGGATGCAAGCGTTTCATGCGCAGATGCAGCATCAATCTTTTGTAGTACAAGCAATGCAGCTTGCATGTCCTGTTTGTGTAAGGCCAACCAACGCGGACTTTCTGAAACAAAGAAAGTCAGCACAGTAAACAACAAAGAAGGAATACCCACAATACCCAACATCCAGCGCCAGCCGTCTGCCCCACCCATTTCACCAAAGAAATAATTGGATACATAGGCCAGCATAATTCCGAACACAATATTGAATTGAAACAAAGCAACTAATCTGCCGCGCTTACTAGCAGGCGCAATCTCCGCAATATAGAGCGGTGCAATCACAGATGAAGCACCAATGCTCAAGCCGCCAATCAAACGGAAGAACATGAAAGTGTAGACATCTTGCGCCAATGCGGAACCAACTGCAGATACAAAGAACAAAACCCCTACCCAACTCAGGCTTTTTTTTCTGCCCATGGCATCGGCGATCATGCCGCCCGTCATGGCACCAACTACGGTTCCATACAAAGCAATCGATACGGCCAACCCATGCATGGCATCACTAAGTTGCCATAAAGCTTGTATGGTTTGTTCCGCACCAGAGATAACAGCCACATCTAAACCAAAAAGGAGTCCGCCCAAGGCAACTGTGAGCGACCAAAGCAAGAGTTTATTTTGTTGCATAGGAAAGCTTTCGTTGCTTAAATGTACTGTGCCCAGCAAATTCAAAGAACAAGAATTATTTTGCTTTAAGCGGAAACGTTTGCGGAGGATATTGGTTATTGTTGATTGACAATTGTCAATTGCACATTGATAGACAGTTATTGGACATGACGATTAGCTATAACAGTAACTTTAGGATAAAGATTTGATGGTTTATTTTAGATATCTATTAGACTCAAACCATATGAGTTAACGCTTATGAAGTAGTACACTGAACTTACATGATCAGAACTATTCATTATATCAGACAAAAAATTGGTAGGTTTTATAGCTATTGGTCGGCTATGCACCCGATTCCTTTTACGTTTACCGCTTTGCTACTGTCGTACCTATTTTCCATACCGGCATATATCACAATTGATTTACTGGATATTTCAGACAAAGCTTATGGCGGGCCGGATTTCACCAATAAGCACCAGATAGAGATTTTCATTTTGGCAGTTATTCTAGCCCCAGTATTGGAGACTTTGGTTGGTCAGCGCTTGCCCATCAGCCTTTGCCAGAAATTTATACCAAGTCATAAACAATCCATTGGCATACTCAGTTCCACTATCTTATTTGCCTTGATGCATCTTTCCTATAGTATTTGGTATTTTCTAACAATACTACCCATGGGCTGGATTTTAGCCTTAACCTATACAATTTTTCAGCGGCGAAAAGAGTCTGCATTTTGGATGACGGCAATTCTACATGCTTTTAAAAATCTCCTAGCGTTTATTGCAAACTATCTTGATTCATTGCCTGTCAAATAGAAATATAAAGTGCTGAATATCTTTTATTTTAACCGCTTTCAACATTGATTGACGCCTTTATTGACTGATGCTTTTAGATAAATGCTGGAGTTCTTCCTGAATTCCACAAATTTGCAGCATGAAAAAGCTGATCACGGGTATGTTGGCCAATCTGGGTTATGAGGTACGCAAACTGCCCTATGGCAATAAAAAAGGTGCGGCCCTCTTGGAGAGTCGCCTTAGCGTTAAACTCAATCTAGGTCTGGAGTTTGAAGATCAGGCTTTTGAAGCCATGCAGGTGGTGAAGAAAAATACCATGCTCACTTATGAACCATTGGTGAGCTTATACGAGAACGTGGTGTATTGCGAGCGTAACCAGATTCCTGGCGCTTTTGTAGAGTGTGGTACCTGGAAAGGCGGCGCAACGGGTATGATGGCCATTGCCAATCTGCAACATGGAACACAGAGAAGGGCCTTGCATTTGTTTGATTCGTTTGAAGAGATTTGTCAGGCAGACGAAACCCACGATGATGCAACAATTGTAAAGGAGACATTGGAATTAAGTAAAGTAAAAGCCAGTGGCAAAGAGCCCCTCACAGCATTAAAGGGCATCTATGATGAATGGGGCGGTCCGGGTGCATTGGAAATCAATAAAGCATTATTGGAAAACACAATCGGTTATCCTGCAGACCAATTGCATTACCACAAAGGCTGGTTTCAGGATACGGTTCCGGCTGATGCAGGCAGTATTGGCCCTATTGCTATTCTGCGTTTAGATGGCGATTGGTATGAGAGTACCAAAGTATGTTTGGAGCATTTGTATCCCTTGGTTTCGCCAAAAGGCATTGTCATCATTGATGATTATGGCTATAATATTGGTTGCAGAAAAGCAGTACACGAGTATTTCGATCAGCAGGGCATTCACCCATTGCTGACTTATGTGAATCATACCTGTCGATATTTCATCAAACCCTAAGGCTATTGCTCAGTAGCAACAGAAGATTCAATCAGGTAATAATTCCTGAAAATGTCTTTCTTGTAGTCAAAGTATATTCGGTAACCGTTGGCACGTGTTAACCCATCATAATAGACTTCCAGACGGTATTTTCCATTGGCTCTGGAAACAAACCAAATATCTCGCCTGCCGATAGAGTCTGGCGTTCCGAGATAATCGTGCACCAAATCTCTGGACTGACCAAAAGGAATATTATTCCACTTATATGGCTTGTTCAATCTGGCACCTAAGGGCATGAATACAAATACAAGTAGCAAATAAAGCCCTACACCAGCCAGTAAAGTAATCAGTAAACGTCTTCCCCATTTACGCATAGCAGCAGTTTGATGATTGCTTAGTGAGCATGCTGATCATAATCGCGCTCAACCAGACAGATTCTTGTTTTATAAGCAATATACCATTCTTTTTTACCTCTCTCCTGCGCAATTTGATGTTCGGCATGTTGTTTCCATGAGCGAATAGAAGCCAGATCTTTCCAATAAGAAACAGTAATACCTATTTCATTTCTGGTTGACTCATGGCCCAAAAAACCCGGCATGTTTTCAGCCAATTCAACCATACGAATTGCAGTAGCTGAATAGTCCTGTTCTAAATCAGAACGAATAGACGTAAAAATTACTGCATAATACGGGGGGGCAGGTGTTTGCGCAATCATTGCCTGGAATGTTTTAACAAGTCTTCATGGAGGGCTAATACCTGTGGTAATAAGGCCTGAACACCATCATTTTTGATAACCACATCGCATAACCGCATTTTAATGGTGTCTTCAATTTGCCGCCCCATTCTGGTTAATACTTCTTGCCTGCCAACGCCATCGCGTTGCATCACCCGATGTATGCGCACATGTTGTGGTGCAGTTACACCAATAATTAAATCAAGTCCGGCTGCAGAGCCAGCTTCAAACAATAAAGCAGCTTCTTTTATCACATATGGGGCCTCTTGCTGCTGAAACCATTCCTCCGCAGCTTGCATGGTAGCTGGGTGTACAATACTGTTGAGTATCTCTAATTGAAAAGGATCTTTAAAAACGATATCCGCAATAAATTTTCGGTTCAGTTCACCATCCCGATACGCTGCTTCTCCAAATGCTTCAATAACTCCAGCTTTTACTGAGGTATTGGTGTGCATGATGGATTTGGCAACAGCATCTGCATCAAACACAGGTATACCCAATGTCTGAAAGATTTTTGCTACAGTAGATTTCCCACTACCTATGCCGCCTGTTAAACCCACTTTCAACATAGCTGTAAATTCAACTTATTCGGGGATTTCGCCAAACAAAAATCCCTGCCATGCAAAATTGCTGACAGGGATTACGATTTCTCCGAAGAGATTATTTTTTCTCAGCGGTAGCTGCTTTATTGATGGCGGCAGTCCACTCCATACTGATCGCACTCTTCTCAATTTTCAGATAACTGCCCGGGCTAACTTCCAGGTTCAGCGTACCATCTTCATTGATCTTGTTCACTGTACCATGAATACCAGCAATGGTTACGATTTTATCACCCTTATTCAGGTTATCGATAAATTTCTTCTGCTCCTTGGCTTTCTTAGCCTGTGGACGGATCATAAACAACCAGAATACGGCAATGATGGCACCCATCATCACCAGAGAAAATGTAGGATTCGCACCTTGTTTTGGATCTGCCATTAATAAAACTGTGTAGAACATGTTTGTGTATTTAAATGATCATTATTGCGCTTTTCTTATTGTTCCCGAGAATACAAGAATATGGTCGGGATAAGGCTTGGTATTCATCACCACGCTGATGGTTTTACGCACTTCTCCTTCTGTTACTTTATTGCTATCGAAAGCACCAGTAACCTCTCCTTCGCCACCTGGTGGAACAGCTTCTTTTGTGTAATCCGGAGCAGTACATCCGCAGCCAGCTTTTACTGATTGAATGGTGAGCGGTTGTGTACCGATGTTTTTAAACCGGAACTTCACCTCTATCTTCTCTCCCATGCCTATGGAACCAAAGTTCACGGTTGAGTCTAGCCACTGTACTGCAGTGAGTTTTGATGAATCAACTGCAGCAGGCTGTTGCGGTGCAGCTACTTGATCGTTGTTGCCGCATGACATGAATACGGTTGCGGCGCTGAATAAAATGAGGAAAGAACGCATCATGCTTTCTTTTTGAATTCTTTTTTCTGAATGCGGCCCGAAGCTAATAATTCTTTGTGGATGTTATCCAGAATACCGTTTACAAACTGACCGCTTTGTGGCGTACTGTATTCCTTGGCCAGATCAATGTATTCGTTGATGGTAACTTTTGGCGGAATGGTTTCAAAAAACAGGAATTCACAAACGCCCATCTGCATCAGGATCATGTCTAATTGTGCAATACGCTCAGGATCCCAGTTCTTTAATTTGGGTTTGATGATATCCAACGCCACTTCCTGCTTTTCACGCACTGTCGTCAACAGGTTTTTGCCAAACTCCCACTTGTCCTTGCCAAGCATTTGCTGCAAGTTGTATGCATCAGGCTTTTGAATAAATGCGGCAATCATCTGTGCCAGCATTTCTCCATCATCTTCCCAGTTATTGAAAAGCTCCTCAATATGCGCTTCCCAGATTTCAGATGCAAACATGATATCATTCAGGATAAACTTCAAAATATCCCTTTCCTTAGGTTTTTCTCTGCTTTCTGCAACCGTGTATAATTGGTATTCCTTGGTTTCGGTGAGTTCGTTGTAGAGCTTTTTCACCAATTCTCTATCGAGCAATGATGCTACGTGATGCACTTCAACAGCATGCTGAAAACTGCCATATTCCAGAATCTGCCAAAGCACGGTATTGCCGGCAATTCTGGTATTGACATTCATATCTGCAGCAGAAGGCAGATTCTTGGCTGCACGGTTTTTGGCATCTGTTTCTGCAAACCGACAGATTTCAGTAAGGAAGTAGATAATGTATGTAAAAAGGGCTTCTGATTTATCGAACTGCTGCTGAAGGGCTTTTACCGGATCTTTTATGGCTGTATTGTCTTCCAGGGTTTCTAAAACGTACAATAACTGCATCACTTTTACCCGGATATTTCGTCTACTGATCATGCTAAAGAACTTGTTTGGGGCTGCGAAGATAAGGATAGCCCATCACAAGGCCGAGATACTGTCAGTTTTTTCCGCTAAAGTCTTGTGAATCTGCCATTCTGTGCAAAATTGACATTTAGGTGCTTTCGTATAAAAGCCATTCCTTTGCCCCTCTGAAAATTTGACCGACAAAACAGCACTGGCAGGCTAATTGCTGATACGCAGTCGAATTATTCATTCAAATTCATTAAAACCAATTACGTATGTCAAAGAAATTGAATGTGACTCCTCTGCACGACAGAGTGATCGTTAAACCAGCTCCCGCTGAAGAGAAGACCAAGGGCGGTATCATCATCCCTGATACAGCTAAGGAAAAGCCCCAACGCGGAACGGTAGTTGCAGCCGGCCCTGGTAAAAAAGATGAGCCAGTAACCGTGAAAGTTGGTGACACAGTATTGTATGGTAAGTATTCTGGTACTGAATTGCAGATCGAAGGTTTAGACTACCTGATCATGAGAGAGAGCGATATCCTCGCCATCGTTTAATTTGAAGCTTTAGTTTCATTACAATTTCTAACATATTAAATATCAATATTTATGGCAAAGCAAATCTTCTTCGACATCGAAGCAAGAAATAAAATGAAAAAGGGTGTAGATACCCTGGCTGATGCAGTAAAAGTAACCCTGGGTCCTAAAGGCCGTAACGTGGTTATTGAGAAAAAATTCGGTGCCCCTTCCGTAACAAAAGATGGTGTTAGCGTTGCTAAAGAAATCGAACTGGAAGACGCTATCGAAAACATGGGTGCGCAAATGGTGAAGGAAGTAGCTTCTAAAACTGCAGACATTGCAGGTGATGGTACTACTACTGCTACTGTACTGGCTCAGTCAATCATCAGCGAAGGTCTGAAAATGGTTGCTGCTGGTGCAAACCCAATGGACCTGAAGCGTGGTATCGATAAGGCTGTTTCTATTGTTGTAGAAAACCTGAAAGGTCAGTCTCAGACTGTAGGTAACGACAGCAAGAAGATCCAGCAGGTGGCTACCATCTCTGCTAACAACGACGAAACAATCGGTAAGTTGATTGCTGAAGCTTTCGCGAAAGTGGGCAAAGAAGGTGTGATCACTGTTGAAGAAGCAAAAGGTACTGATACAACAGTTGATGTTGTTGAAGGTATGCAATTCGATCGCGGTTATATCTCTCCATACTTCGTTACGAACAGCGAAAAGATGGAAGCAGAACTGCAGAACCCATACATCCTGATTTACGACAAGAAGATCAGCGCTATGAAGGACATCCTCCACATCCTGGAGAAAGTAGCGCAGAGCGGTCGTCCATTGTTGATCATTGCTGAAGATCTGGAAGGTGAAGCACTGGCAACACTGGTAGTAAACAAACTGCGTGGTACACTGAAAGTAGCTGCTGTAAAAGCACCAGGCTTCGGTGATCGCAGAAAAGAAATGCTGACTGATATTGCTATCCTCACTGCAGGTACAGTAATCAGCGAAGAGCAAGGTTACAAGCTGGAGAACGCAGATATCTCTTATCTGGGTCAGGCAGCATCTGTTACTATCGATAAGGACAACACAACTGTTGTTGGCGGTAAAGGCAAGAAAGCTGATATCGTTGCACGTGTTAACCAAATCAAAGCGCAGGTTGAGAATACCACTTCTGACTACGATCGCGAAAAGCTCCAGGAGCGTCTGGCTAAGCTGAGCGGTGGTGTAGCTGTACTCTATGTAGGTGCTGCTACTGAAGTAGAAATGAAAGAGAAGAAAGACCGTGTTGATGATGCCCTGCATGCAACTCGCGCTGCTGTAGAAGAAGGTATCGTTCCTGGTGGTGGTACTGCATTCATCCGTGCTATCGAATCATTGGAAGCTAAGGTGAAAGGTCAGATCGCTGACGAGCAAACAGGTATGGCTATTGTACGCCGAGCACTGGAAGAGCCTATCCGTCAGATCTGCGCTAACAGCGGTATCGAAGGTTCTATAGTTGTAAACAAAGTGAAAGAAGGTAAAGCTGATTTCGGTTTCAACGCAAGAACTGAAGTATATGAGAACCTGTACAAAGCAGGCGTTATCGATCCAACTAAAGTAGCTCGTGTAGCATTGGAAAATGCTGCATCAATTGCAGGTATGCTGTTGACTACTGAGGCTGTAATTGCCGATAAGCCAAAGCCTGAAGCAGCACACGCACACCCAGCTCCTGATATGGGTGGTATGGGCTACTAATCAGCTTTGTGTAAATAGAACAAACCCCGGTACTGAAAAGTCCGGGGTTTCTCTTTGTATAATAAGTTAGAGAGAGCTTATGCTTTAAAGTGCTTGGCAAATCCGCAGGTGAAGAGATATTGTGCATAACCATAAGTCATCATAATCACAATCTGCAAGAAGGGTTCCTTAAAGTAAAACTTATCTAATGCCAACACTGCATCTGACAAAATAAATAATGCAGCTGCTGGAATAAAATAGCTAACTGCCAATGAGCGCAAAGTTTTACTACCGGAAATATTGGTAGCAGCCACACCCATTAAAGTGATTACGGCAGCATAGCCTGCAAATGGATAAAAGAAACCACCCAAATAAGGCTTTAAGAAGCTGAGCACTTGAAAGGAAGCGCCGCCTGCAACCACCAATGCAACAAATCCTTCGGCAAATTTGCTGAGCCTGATGGGCCTAAGTCTGATAAAGTAAACGATGTATAATACATGCATGGTTAGAAAACTCACCATACCCAGCAGGAAGAAAGTATCACCGGTTCTGGTTAGCAGCACATCCCCTATCCAAGAAAAGAGTAAGGCAAGTATGGTAATTTTTCGGGAATTCTTATTCCTTGTTTTAGTAGAGTTGGTAAACAAATAAATCATCAGCACAGGTATCAAGGCTGATTTTACCAAAGGATGATAAGCAGTTTTATTGAAGTACAAGAGCGCACAATCTGCATAAAGAATAATCCAGAAAATCAGTAAGCCGTGCTTTTTAATCACATTCATGCCGGTGGTCAGGTTTGATTTGGTACTAACGAAAATAACCGCTTTCGCTCTTGTTGAAGCCTTTTTTTAAGTTTCTGCTAAGAATTTTTATTCACTGCTTTCGCCCTGTCAGTTTCCCGACCATTACCTTTGCGCCATGCTGAATAAGGCAGAATCAGATTTTTTGGTGTTTTGGGAGCAACGCAGAGCTGCAGGCATGAATCATCCTTTAACGCTGATCAAAGGCTTTTCCTGGGGGTTAATGATTGGTGCCGGTGTGGTGTTGATGTTGGAAACAGGCTGGTACCAAAGGGCTGATATGGTAGCGCATGGAAAGATGAATGCATGGGTGCTCCTGATTGGACTGGCTTTAATAGCTGCATTTGTATCCTTCTTCTATAGCCGATACAGATGGGAAATGAACGAACAACTCTACCAGGAAATCATGATTAAAAAACAACATTTCACACAACAATCAGAACAAACAATATGAAAAAGGGATTTCTCGCATTAATAGGACTGTTTACATTGGTCAGCTTTGTATTTTATTCATGTAGTAAGGAAGAAACCACTTCTTGCACAGGCGTTTCAGCTGCCAGTGAGAAATCTGCCCTGGTTAGTTTTGCCAACACCAATGGCATTACCTATACAGAGCATAGTTCCGGCATGCTATATCAGATTATTGCTCCGGGCTCTGGCCTTCAGCCAAACCTGAATTCTCGCATTTTCGTTACCTACAAGGGTACTTTGCTGAATGGTACCGGATTTGACAGCTCTTCCAACCCAGGCTCTACGAGCTTTATTCTGAGAGACCTGATTCAGGGCTGGCAGATTGGTCTACAGCAGATTCGCAAGGGCGGTACCATTAAAATGCTCATCCCTTCTTCTTTGGGTTATGGCTGCAACCCGGTTAAAAAGTCAGATGGTTCAGACCTTATTCCGGCCAATTCACCCCTCTATTTTGAGATGACGCTCTGGGACGTACAATAAGCAGAAAATCACCATATTGATAGGCCGGGAACCCAGTTTCCCGGCTTGTTTTTTCCTGTCAAAATTTCATTACCATTCCCCTATCTTTGCCCCTCACTAAAAAATTGTAAACCAATACTAGTATGCAACTGAAAGGTTTAGTGCGCTTTTTTGCGATTGCCTTGATCCTGATCTGCGTGTACCAGCTTTCCTTTACTTGGATCGTAAAAAGCCACGAGAAGGAACTTGCTGCCAAGGCCGACAAATGGATAAAGAATCTTCCTTCTGCTGAACAGAAATATCCCGGTAACAAAGACCTGCAGGCGCTGTATGCAGATAGCTTGGAAGCACTGCGTAAGGATCGTCTGAAGCGTTTACAGGATAGCACCAAGGATACCAAGATTGGTCCTTTTGGTCTTACTACATACCGTAATGCAAAAGAAAAAGAACTCTTATTGGGTCTGGATTTGCAAGGTGGTATTAGTGTGACTATGGAAGTAGGTATGGACGGATTGATTCGTTCTTTGGCCAACTATTCTAAGGATCCTGCTTTCAATAAAGCTGTTGAAGAAGCTGTAAAGCGTAAAGCAAATGGCGGTGCAGATCTGATCACACTGTTTACAGAAGAATATAAGAAAGCAAATCCTTCTGCTGCACTGGCACCTTTATTTGCTGCACGCAGTAATGGTAAAGTAAAGTTTGATGCTACTGATGCGCAAGTGACCAACTATCTGCGCGATCAAGCAACTGCTGCTTTCAATAATACTTATCGTATCCTGCGTACACGTATCGACCGTTTCGGTGTGGCTTCACCCACAATCAATCCCGATCCGGCAAAAGGTATCATCAATATTGAATTGGCTGGTATCAGTGATCGTGAACGCGTACGTAAATACTTACAGTCAACAGCTAACCTGCAGTTCTTCGAAGTATATACTTTCGAAAACAGAGATATCCAGAATGCCGTTGTTGCTGCTGACAAAGCTGTTCAGGACTACTTAAATGGTACAGCTGCAGTAGATACCACTACTGTTGCAAAAGCAGATACGACTGCGAAGAAAGCAGACACCAGTAAGACTGCTACTTTGTCAAGCGTAGCGAAGAACGTTAAAGCTGCTGTTGATTCTACTAAATTCAAAGCCAATCAGAACCCCATTGCACGTTTGGTTCAGTTTACACAACCTACACAGGATAAGGGTAAAGTCTATTTCCCCGCTGCTTTGGGTTATGTACAAACAACCGATACCGGTTTGTTGAACAGTTATCTGCGCATGGATATTGTGAAGAACAAGTTTCCCAATAACCTTGTGTTCATGTATGGCAAGCTGGAAGACGATGATCCAAAAACAAGAAATATTCTGACTTTATATGGTATCAAAACGCTGGATAATGGACAGGCAGAATTAGAAGGTGATCATATCACTGAAGCTGCCCAGGATTATGATGAGCGTGGTCGCGTTGCCATTAAAATGAATATGGACAAAGTAGGTGCGAATATTTGGGCCAAGATGACTGGTCGCAATATTGGTAAGCCTATTGCCATTGTATTGGATAATATCGTTTACTCTGCTCCTAATGTAAATGATGCAATTACAACAGGTAATTCTCAGATTAGTGGTAGCTATTCAATCAAGGAAGCACAAGATCTGGCTGAGATTCTGAAGAGTGGTAAACTGCCGGCTCCTGCCAAGATTGTACAGGAACAAGGTGTTGGTGCCACACTCGGTGCTGAAGCTGTTAAGGGTGGCTCTATGTCATTCCTCATTTCATTCATCGTCATCTTCGCCCTGATGCTGGTATATTACAATACTGGTGGTTGGGTAGCAAATATTGCCTTGATTTTGAACCTGCTGTTCACCATTGGTGTACTAAGTGCATTGGGCTTTACGCTAACTGCTCCTGGTATTGCCGGTCTTGTACTCACCATTGGTATGGCGGTAGATACCAACGTAATCATCTTTGAACGTATCAAAGAAGAACTTACCAAGGGTAAGAGCTATCAATTAGCTGTAGCTGATGGTTACAAGCGTTCTTTGGCACCTGTATTGGATGCACACGTTACTACCCTCTTAACGGCATTAACCCTGTTCTACTTTGGTCTGGGTCCTGTACTGGGCTTTGCAACAACACAGATCCTGGGTATTCTCTTATCGTTGTTCTGCGGTATCATGGTATCTCGCCTGATTACTGACTGGTACACCAATAAGAACAGACACTTCGAATATTTCACCGGTATTTCTAAGCGTATCTTCAAGCATGCAGCATTCAAGTTCATTGAATACAGAAAGATTGCTTATGGTATTTCAGTTGTTGTATTGATACTGGGTGTTGCTTCTTTCTTTAATGGATTTGATGAAGGCGTTGAATTCTCCGGTGGTCGTAGTTATACTGTGAAATTCGATAAGCCTGTAAATGCTGATCAAATCAGAGAAGACCTGAAAAAAGCATTTGAAGAAGCACCAATTGTAAAAACAGTTGATAACGCCAGCCAGTTAAACATCATTACTGCTTATAAGATTAAAGAAAGCGGCAATAACGTGGACTCTCTGGTAGAAGAGAAACTCTTTGAAGGATTGAAGAGTCACCTGCCTGCAGGTCTTACTTATAAAGAGTTTGACACCAAGTATAAGCAATACTCTCAAACAGTATTACCAACCATTTCTGATGACCTGAAAGCAGGTGCACAAACTGCAACTATTTTCTCATTGTTGGTGATATGCTTGTATATCTTCATCCGTTTCCGCGATTGGAGATATTCACTGGGTACAATCGTTGCCTTGTTGCACGACGTATTCGTAACGCTTGCAGTGTTCTCATTCCTGAAAAATGTAGTGCCTTTCCCATTGGAAATCGACCAGCATTTCATTGCGGCGATTCTTACGGTAATTGGTTTCTCGATGAATGATACTGTGATTGTGTACGACCGTATCCGTGAAGACAGCAAATTGTATCCAAGCCAGAGCAAAGAAACATTGATCAACCGTGCGATCAACGAAACATTGAGCCGTACCATCATGACTTCTTTGACGGTATTCCTGACCATCCTCATCCTCTTCATCTTTGGTGGTGAAGTAACCAGAGGCTTTGCCTTTGCGATGTTGATTGGTGTGGTTACCGGTACCTACTCTTCTATTTTTGTAGCTGCCCCAATTCTGGTGGATTTTGCCAAGAATAGACCCCTCGGTAAATCAGCTGAAAAGAAATAAATACAAAGCCCCTTAACCGGGGCTTTTTCATGCAATAAAAAATCCCCGCAGCAATGCAGGGATTTTTTTTATTCGTGTGTTGAATTAAACACTAAATGAAGTACCGCAACCGCAGGTCTTGCTGGCATTGGGATTGGTAAAAGTAAATCCACGGCTATTCAAGCCACCTTGCCAATCGATTTCCATCCCAAATAAATAAAGTTGATGACTCTTATTCATGATACAGGGAACACCTTCAAATTCAAAAGTCTCATCTTCCTCTGTTTGCTGATCAAAACCCAAGACATAACTCAAACCGCTGCAGCCACCACCCTTTACACCTACACGTAGTTTCTGTGTAGTGTCAAATCCATCTTCTGCCATTAAGCGCTTAATCTCTATTACAGCACCTGCTGTAAATTGAACGGGAGTAGCAGTCATTGTTTCCATACACTGAATTTCTACAAAATTATTGGTATTCTTTTTTGCTTGTACCGATTTGGCTTTCGTTTCACGGAAAATGGTGTATTAAGACCTTATTTTTGTGAAAATACCTTACATGGATATCACAGTCGTGCTGACACTGGTTAGTGCATCAATCGTAGCAGGTTTCGCAGGATGGCTCATCTATTTGCAAAGAAAGGCTAAGACACAGGAAATTATTGCCAATAACAAAAAAGTAGAAGGCTCTCAGCAACTACAGTTACAAGCTTATGAGCGCCTTGTTTTATTAGCAGACCGTATTGCATTGCCAAAGCTTATTAGCAGACTGAATCAGGGCGATATTCCGGCGAGAGAATTTCAATTTATCCTGATCCATGCCATTCGTGAGGAGTTCGACTACAATATTACCCAGCAGATTTATGTAAGTGCAGATGCCTGGACAGCCATCAAACAGCTAAAAGAACAAAACCTGCTTATCATCAATCAACTGGCAGCCACCCTATCACCTGAGGCTAGCTCAGGCGAGCTGAGCAGACTCATTCTGAATTATCTCATGAATGATGCCAAAGGCAATTTGCATGAAATGGTGAGTGAAGTACTTAGCATTGAAGCCAGAAAAATCCTCTAAGCTTGAGGAATATCATAAAAGCAGCGCAGTATCCTTCGTAATTTTAAGCTCTTGATTCAATCCATATGAACGATAAACAAATCTTTACCGATAGCGGCATTGAAGTGAAGCAGGTATACACTGCAGCAGATCAAGCAGCCCAGTCATCAGCTTTACCAGGTGAATTCCCTTATACACGCGGCATTCAGCCAGATATGTATCGCGGTAAACTCTGGACAATGCGCCAGTACGCCGGTTTCTCCACCGCTGAAGAAAGCAATAAGCGCTATCATTACCTGCTCAGTCAGGGAGTAATGGGCTTAAGCGTAGCGTTTGATCTGCCTACACAAATTGGTTACGACAGTGACCATGCACTTGCTGAAGGCGAAGTGGGTAAAGTGGGAGTTGCCATTGATAGTATTGAGGATATGAAAATTCTCTTTCAAGGCATTAAGCTGGAAGAAGTCTCCACATCCATGACCATCAATGCAACTGGCTTTATCCTATTGGCATTTTATGTAGCATTGGCGAAGCAACAAGGTGCAGACCTAAAAAAGATTGCCGGTACAATCCAGAATGATATTCTGAAGGAATATGCTGCCAGAGGCACGTATATCTATCCACCTAAACCATCTATGCGCATCATCACTGATATCTTTGAATGGTGCAGCAAGGAATTACCCAAGTGGAATACCATTTCCATCTCAGGCTACCATATCCGCGAAGCAGGGAGTACTGCAGTACAGGAAATTGCATTCACACTCAGCAATGGTAAAGCATATGTAGAAGCAGCTATTGCCAAAGGACTTGATATCAATGTATTCGGAAAGCGCCTTTCCTTCTTCTTCAATGGGCACAATAATTTCTTTGAAGAAGTGGCCAAGTTCCGCGCAGCCAGAAGAATGTGGGCCAAGATGATGAAAGACCTAGGCGCCACAGATCCTAAAGCCATGATGCTGCGTTTCCATACACAAACTGGCGGTTCAACACTAACTGCGCAACAACCACTGAACAATATTGCTCGTGTGACCATTCAAACCATGGCGGCTGTGTTGGGCGGCACGCAAAGTCTGCACACCAATGGTTATGATGAAGCCTTGAGCTTACCTACCGAAGTAGCAGCACGTATTGCCCTGCGTACACAACAGATTGTTGCCTATGAGAGTGGTGTAGTTGATACCGTGGATCCATTGGCCGGCAGCTATTTTGTAGAAAGCCTGACAGATGAAGTGGAAGCCAAAGCCTGGGAATTGATTGCCAAAATTGATGCGATGGGCGGCAGTGTTACCGCCATTGAGCAAGGCTTTATTCAGGATGAGATTGCCCGTAGTGCTTATGATTACCAACGTCAGATTGAAAACAAAGAGAAAATCATTGTTGGCGTAAATAAGTTCCAGGTAGAAGAGCATAATGATACGCCTTTGCTCAAAATTGACGACAGCATCCGAAAAGTACAATCCGATAAGCTTGCTGCACTACGTGCGAAGCGGGATGCCACCAAAGCCCAAGCTTGCCTGGATGCCATCAGCAAAGTCGCAAAAGATGGTAGTAACCTGATGCCTGTGGTGATTGAGGCCGTAGAAAACTACTGTACTTTGGGTGAAATTGCAGATACCCTGCGCAAGGAATTCGGCGAATACAGATAAAGCTTATTTAACGAATCATATTTGGGGACAGATAACTGTGTCCCCTTGTTTTTTATACCTGCTGAAATAGTTAAATTGGGCATTCAATTATTGTTATGCGCCGTACGCTATTGCTTTTATTTATTTTCACCACCCTGCTTGCATCAGCACAGCCCAGTTTTATCAAAGACAGTTTGGATGCCTATATTCAAAAAGGCTTAACCGATTGGCAGGTACCTGGATTGTCAATTGTGATTGTGAAAGATGGTAAAACTGTAGTATTGAAGGGATATGGCGTGAAGAATATCAACAAAAAAGATCCGGTAGATCCTCAAACACTTTTCTTTATTGCCAGCAATAGCAAACTATTTACCGGTACTGCTTTGGCACATTTGGAAACATTGAAACGCTTATCATTGAATGACCCCATTACTAAATACTTTCCGGATTATCAGCTGTATGATGCAACTGCCACAAAGCTCGTGAGCATTCGTGATATGCTGCTCCACAGAATTGGCACCAAAACATTCCAGGGCGATTTTACTTTCTGGAATACCAATCTTAGTAGCGGAGAAATCATGCAACGCATGCGTTACCTGAAAACATCACAAGTATTCAGACAGGATTATGGTTATTGCAACAGTTGTTACCTTACTGCGGGGTCTGTTGTACAAGCGGTTACAGGCAGATCATGGTTTGATTTTGTTCGCGACAGCATCACATTGCCTGCAGGCATGACCAATACGTTTATCAGCTCAAACGGTATTGAGCAAAGACAAAAAAATATTGCCACACCTTATACCACTTCATTCACCAACACATTACAGCCCGTACCCTATGATCGCTGGGATAACCTTGGGCCAGCTGCAAGTATTGTTAGTTCAGTTAGTGACTTAGCTAAATGGTTGCAGGTTCAATTAGACAGTGGCAGAATCAATGGTAAAAGAATTCTACCCTGGGCAAGTATTCAGAAAACCAGAGATGTAGGAATCATTACTTCCAGCAGAAAATCGTCTGTGTTTCCCATCCATTTTCGTGGCTATGGTCTGGGTTTGAATGTGGCAGATTATAATGGCCGACAAGTATACTGGCACACAGGTGGTGCAGCAGGTATGGTAAGCAATGTTTGCTTTGTGCCGGAAGAAAACCTGGGCATTGCAATCCTCACCAATAACGATAATCAGAATTTCTTCGAGCTACTGCGTTATCAGGTTTTGGATGCTTATCTAGGTGTACCTTATGTGAACAGAAGCCAACAACAATTAGCAGGATTCAATCGAGCCATGGCTGATCAGGTCAATGAAATCAATGGATGGAAAGCAAGATTGGGTAAAGCTACTCCTGCCCTGCCTTTAGATGCTTATACCGGTGTGTATCAGCATGAATTATACGGACAAATCGCCATCAGCAAGCAAGACAATAAGCTATTCATCCAATTCAAAACACATCCCAACCTGAATGCAACATTGGAAGCGTTGGATAAAGATGAGTGGCTGTTGCGCTATAACAATATTGAGTACGGCATTTTTACTACAAAGTTTGTTTTGAAAGAACAGCGCGTATTCAGCATTGATATACGTGCCAATGATTTTGTGGAATACGATGCCTATACGTTTATCAAACAGTAACCCCAACAAAACATATATACATGAGAAAATGGTTATTTGCAGCAGCTGGTGTTTGCGCATGCACAATTGCACAAGCACAAATGCCGGCCAATTATGAAAGCTTGGTAAAGTCAGTAACACCACGCGTAGTTGAATGGCGCAGGTATATTCATGAAAATCCTGAGCTATCCAACAGAGAAGTTAAAACCGGACAATTCATTGCAGAAAAGTTGCGCAGCTTTGGCAATATTGAAGTGAAGTCAGGTGTAGCTAAAACTGGAGTTGTGGGCGTATTGAAAGGTGGCAAGCCCGGGCCAGTTGTGGCACTACGAGCCGACATCGATGCATTGCCAGTAACTGAAAGAGTGAATATTCCATTCGCATCGAAAGTGGTGACTGAGTTTAACGGACAGAAAACCGGCGTTATGCATGCTTGTGGACATGATTCACATGTATCCATTTTGCTTGGCACTGCCGAAGTTTTGAGTAAACTGCAGAAGGAACTACCCGGTACAGTTGTATTTGTGTTTCAACCTGCAGAAGAAGGTCCTCCCGCAGGTGAAGAAGGTGGCGCACCTGTAATGATTAAAGAAGGTGTTTTAGACAATCCAAAAGTGGAAGCCATGTTTGGCTTGCATATCAATGCACAAACAGAAATTGGTAAAATCAAGTATAAGCCAGGAGCTACTATGGCCAGCAGCGATTGGTTTCAAATAAAGGTGAAAGGCAAACAATCGCATGGTTCACAGCCTTGGGGTGGTATTGACCCGATTGTTGTAAGTGCACAAATCATTGAAGGCTTACAAACCATTGTAAGTCGCATGAGTAATCTTACCAAAGCGCCTGTAGTGATTTCAGTGGGCCGTATCAACAGTGGTATCCGTGAAAACATCATTCCAGAAGAACTGACCATGGCCGGCACCATTCGTACGCTGGATAATGCCATGCAGAAAGATGTGCATGAAAAAATCCGTCAGGTTGCAACCAAAATCGCAGAAGCTTCCGGCGCTAGCGCAGAAGTTAGTATTGATACCAAAACCTTGGTAACATTCAATGATCCTCAATTGATGAGTCGCATGGTACCTTCGTTGGAAGCTGCAGCTGGTAAAGGCCATGTCTTTGAAACTGAATGGACAACCGGCGCTGAAGATTTTTCTTTCTTCGCAGCGAAAGTCCCTTCAATCTTTTTCTTCTTAGGCGGCATGCCCAAGGGAATGGATGAAAAGAAAGCAGCACCACACCATACGCCGGATTTTTACATTGATGATAGCATGCTAGATGTAGGCGTAAAAGCTTTTTGTCAATTGGTTTTTGATTATGCAAAAAAGAAATAGCAAAATCCCATCCCGCTCTTCGGAGCGGGATTTTCATATGCGTCTGCTTACAATTCTATGCATACTGTTTACACAGCTACATGTTGCTGCACAGGACACTCCCTATGTAATGGTATTAGGAACTGCCCAGGATGGTGGCTATCCACATATTGGGTGCAATAGACAATGCTGCAGTCTTGCATGGAAAAACCCGGCAGCACAACGATATGTTGTTTCATTAGCCTTGGTAGATCCAAAAGAAAATCAATGGTGGTTGGTAGAAGCAACACCGGATATCAAAGCACAGCTGCACTTGTTTCAAGAAAAAACCAAGGGACGTTACCCATTCCTTCCAAAGGGAATCCTGCTTTCACACGCGCATATGGGCCATTATACAGGATTGATGCAATTAGGAAGAGAAGCATTGAATACAAAAGCAGTTACTGTATATGTACTGCCTAAAATGGCTGCTTTCCTGAAAGCAAATGGGCCATGGTCTCAATTGGTACAGCTAAATAATATTTCAATTGCACCTATTACAGCAGATAGTCTGGTTAATTTATCGGATAACTGGCGTTTTCGTGCAATGACAGTGCCGCATAGAGATGAGTTTTCAGAAACGGCTGGTTTCTCTTTGCAAAGCAAGAACAAACGTTACCTCTTTATTCCTGATACAGATAAATGGGAGAAGATGCTCATTCCAGTTCAAGAACTGGTTGCACAACATGAGCTTGCTTTTCTAGACGCTACTTTTTTATCTGCTGAGGAATTGGCTTATCGGAATATCCGAGAAGTACCCCACCCCTTTGTACAGGAAACTATGCAATTGATACCTGCAGCTTTATCAAGCAAAGTTTGTTTTATTCACTTCAATCACACCAACCCACTTTTATGGGATCAGGCATCAAAAAATATGGTAACTAAAAAGGGATTTCTAATAGCCACTCAAGGTGCAGTTTATTGATACTGTCTTGCGCCAAATAACAAGCTGCCTATTCTAACCAGTGTACTACCCTGTTCGATAGCTAATGCATAATCACCACTCATACCCATACTCAAAGTACCGAACTCGGGTGATGCCAATCTAGCTTTTGCTGTATCGAAATAATTTTTCAACAGTGAAAACTCCATTTTTACCTGTTCCTGATTTTCTGTGAATGATGCCATCCCCATCAAACCACGTACACGCACATGAGGAAACGCATGTAGCTGATCCAAGATATTGTTGAGTTCTTCCTCATCCAAACCAAATTTGGTTTCTTCCTGCGCAATGTGCATTTGTAGTAAGCAGTCAATAACCCGATTGGCTTTAATCGCTTGCTTATTCACTTCCTGCAAGAGCTTGATGCTGTCAATACCATGAATCAGGTGAACAAAAGAAGCAATGTATTTAACCTTATTGCTCTGCAAATGACCAATAAAATGCCAACGGATGTCTTCCGGCAGGCTAGCTTGTTTGTCAACCAGCTCCTGTACATAATTCTCGCCAAAATCTCGCTGTCCAGCAGCATAAAGTGCTTCAATATCGCTATTGGGTTTGGTCTTGCTTACTGCAACCAAAACCACCGATCCAAGGGATTCAAGAATTTGCTTATACGTAATTAAATCAACCGGCATACTCAGACATTGAATTGCAAATGTACAGCGACTATACAAGCATTGAAAACAAACTAATGCCCATCAACAAAAGGGTGCTAACGGTTAAGCATCAAATACTCTAGAAACAATACATAATTATAGGCAGGGCAATAATATCGGAAATAACCAATTCGGCTATTGCCGATGATCCTTTTCCAAGGGGCTGGCAGGAAACTAGCCATATTGGCGATAAAAAAAGAAAAGTCGGCGTCTTCAATATCTTTTGAGAGGGATTGAATTTCTATTGTTCTTAGTGAAGCTGGATCTTGTCCCCATCTTAATAATGCCGTGCTCAGCAGGATCCCCTCCATGGGCGAGTGCGTTTTATCCAGGAGCGTTTTAGCTTGTTCAATTAATTGTGCCTTTCTCTCTTCCAAAACAGGAATCGGTTTTACCGACATCAATCTGGCTAAGTGATACAAAAAGATAGCTGGTTTTTCATAGTGGGGTGAAACATATGCACCATCAGTTAGATAATCTTTCTGGTCGATGGCATGCGTCAGTACTTGAAGTGTAGCACTGTCAGCCTGTGTCCATTTTAATTGATACGACTGAACAAAGTACAATACATTGCTAAGTACACAAATGTCAAAATCAATCGGCATTTTAACTCCAAACCAAGTTGAGTAGGCCCCAAGACCTGCAAGGTGTTTTTTAGTATTCAGTATTGGACGTTGTGGTGTATTGACAAATGCCTGCATATAGTTATGTACGTATGCAGCTATTGAAGAATCACTATTCATGGCCATCAACAAGATGACAGTATCGTCAAGATCATTTGCAAGAGAATGCTTTTTATCAAACCAGTTCAACCAACCTCCATTCGGAAAAACCCTGACTGTATCCGTTGGCCAATAATTGTATATATGCGGATGATTGGGGCTTTCAAATTTTTTAAACATCGGCAAAGCATCACGCATTATCTTATCAGCTATTGCCTTTTGTCCCGGATTAAATTGATGTCTGAATTTATCTAGTGTAAAAACAATCAATCCAGTAAAGAAAGGATTGACATCTGCTTTTTCTATCCGCTGATTCAATGCATATGCTCTGTAAGAAGGAAACGCACCTGCGGGAAAAGCATCATATTGTTTTACTTGCAGAGCAGCCACACGCTGCAAAAGTGCAGTTACCAAACTGTCTGATGCTGTTGTGCGCAAGCAAAAGGATAATAATATCAGCAAAAGAAACCTAGACTGCATAGATGACGAAAATACACACTTACCTCTTGCACTAAGAAAAAAAGCATGCAAGACTAGCTTGCATGCTTTCAAAAGTATAGTAACTTATAATTATTGTAAGATGCTTCTGGAAATAACGATACGCTGTACTTCAGAAGTACCCTCATAAATCTGGGTAATCTTTGCATCGCGCATGAGACGCTCCACATGGTACTCTTTCACAAATCCATAACCACCATGAATTTGAACAGCTTCTGTGGCTACCCACATGGCAGTTTCTGATGCAAATACCTTAGCCATTGAAGAGCTCAAGGTATAGTCAATACCATTATCCTTTTCCCATGCAGCTTTCAGGCAAAGCAAACGAGCACATTCAATACGTGTAGCCATATCTGCCAATTTGAAGGCAATGGCCTGATGATGCATAATTTCCTTACCAAAAGCTTTACGCTGCTTGCTATAAGCCAATGCCAGTTCATAAGCTCCACTGGCGATACCCAAAGCCTGGGCAGCAATGCCAATACGACCACCGGCAAGTGTTTTCATGGCAAATTTGAAACCAAAGCCATCTTCACCAATACGGTTAGCCTTAGGCACTTTTACATCAGTAAACATGATGGTATGTGTATCGCTACCACGGATACCCATTTTATTTTCTTTGGCTGCAACTGTAACGCCGGGCCAATTCTTTTCTACAATCAAGCAGTTAATCCCCTTACTGCCTTTAGCAGCATCGGTTTGCGCCATCACCAGATAAACAGAAGCCGATGAACCGTTTGTAATCCAGTTCTTAGTACCATTAAGCAGATAATAATCGCCTTTATCTTCAGCAGTAGTGCGCTGTGAAGTAGCGTCACTACCAGCTTCAGGTTCACTGAGTAAAAACGCACCAATATATAATTCGCCATCTTTCTTGCCCTGGGCAATTGGCGTGAGGTATTGTTGTTTTTGTTCTTCAGAACCAAATGCTTCTAACCCCCAGCTTACCAAACTATTGTTCACACTCATACATACGCTGGTACTCGCATCCACTTTAGAAATTTCTTCCATCGCCAATACATAGCTCATGGTATCCAATCCACTTCCACCGTATTTGGGATCTACCATCATACCCATGAAACCCAGATCTGCCAGCTTCATTACCTGCTCTTTTGGGAATTGCTGCTTTTCATCGCGTTCAATAACACCGGGCAAACATTCCTGCTGCGCAAAATCACGGGCAGCTTTTTGGATCATCATTTGTTCTTCAGTAAGTTGGAAATGCATAATCGTTATTTTCAGTGCGCAAAAATAAGCTAACAAGTGTTAGGTAAATAAAATCAGGGCTTTTTTTTGAGGAAATAACGGATATTCGACAAAGGCAATTTACTGATCAGATAATCAATATGTTATGTCAATGTTATTGAACAGGCAAACATTCGGAAATCCAGCTAATCTGGGCAGACTACTCAGCCGAGAGGAAGCAGAATCCTTATTGCTGAGTTGGGTACCAAATCCCAGGCTGCAATTACACATGCGTCAGGTAGGTTATTTATTACGTGCCTGGGCCAAAGAAAAATTGGATGCCGATGCGCAAACACAATGGAAATGGGAAATGGCCGGTTTGCTGCATGATGCCGACTGGGATCAATGGCCTGATCTGCACTGCAGTAAGATTATCGAAGAATTGGAAAACCGTCAGATAGATCCGGAATTGATTCACGCCATTGCAAGCCATGGTCCTGCCCATTTTGGCGTGGAGCCGGTAACTGATTTGGATAAGATGCTCTACGCATTCGATGAACTATCGGGCTTTTTGCATGCTTACTCACTCATGCGTCCTGGAGGCTATGCAGGCATGGATGTAAAAGGTGTCAAAAAAAGATTGAAGGACAAAACATTTGCAGCCGGAGTTTCCCGTGAAGATGTGGCAGATGCTTGTGCGAGAGCCGGCATCGATCTGGATACACTTATTCAGTTTATGATTCCCCATCAGGAATATATTACACAACAATATCAACAACAATGACAAACATCATTGTTAAGGCCGCTGTTCTAGCTGAATTTTACACCACAGCATTACGCTGTTACCTGTTAATAGTTTCTTTTCATAACAGACAGGTTGTTTAGGACAGTGTGGAATGTGCCGGAATCAAGCCGGCACATTTTATTTCCCCCTATCTTTAAGAACAAACTTCTTCCATGAGAAAATTTTTTATTGCTGCAATGTTGATGTTAGCAGCTACTACACATGCACAACAAATCCTCAGTGTAAGAGAACAAAGTCGCGTTGTTGATGAACTACTTGGTGAACGCATCAACCAGCTCCTGCCAAAACTCATGCAGGAAGAAAAAATTGATATGTGGGTCATCATTTCCAGAGAATACAATGAAGATCCTGTAATTAAAACCTTCCTGCCATCTACCTGGCTATCTGCAAGAAGACGTACGATATTGGTGTTCTATAATAATGCTGGCACAGGCAATTTTGAAAAGCTGGCTATTGCTCGTTATAATGTAGGCGAGCATATCAAAGCAGCATGGGATATTGAAAAATATCCTAACCAATGGGATGCATTGGTACAAATCATTCAGCAAAGAAATCCACAAAAAATTGCACTGAATTATTCTACTGATTATGGACATGCAGATGGACTCACGTATACTGAGCAGAAAGAGTTTATGGAGAAACTATCCAAGGAGCAACAGGCTAAAGTTGTTTCTGCAGAGAAATTGGCAGTTCGTTGGTTAGAAACTAGAACAGAGCGTGAAATGATGCTCTATCCTCAATTGATTCAGTTCACACACCAAATTATTGATGAGGGCTTCTCAGAGAAAGTAATTATGCCCGGCATTACCACAACTGATGATCTGGTTTGGTGGTTTCGTCAGCGCATCCGCAATTTAGGATTAGATACTTGGTTTCATCCTTCTGTTGCCGTACAGCGCAATGACCCTGAAAATTTTGAACACCTGCGTGCTTTTAGCAATAGACCAAAAGATGATGTGATACGCCCCGGCGATCTGCTCCATGTTGACATAGGCATCACTTATCTGCGCTTGAATACAGATATACAGGAACACGCTTATGTGCTACTTCCAGGAGAAAAAGATGTGCCTGAATCTATCAAAAGAGCATTTGCCCAATCCAACCGTGTACAAGATATTTTAACCAACCAGTTCGCTGCAGGCAAAACAGGTAACCAAATATTAAAAGAAGCATTGCAACAATGTGCTAAAGAGAATATTACTGCCAGTATCTATACCCACCCTATCGGTTTTCACGGTCATGCATCCGGCCCAACGATTGGCATGTGGGATCAACAAAAAGGTGTTCCGGGTAGCGGTGATTTTCCCATGCATTATAGAACTGCTTATTCTATTGAGTTAAATTCTGAGTACATGATCCCTGAATGGAAAAAGAAAATACGCATCATGCTGGAACAAGATGGCTATTTTGATGAAAAGGGATTCCGTTATATCGGAGGCCGACAAACCAATCTGCACCTCATTCCCAGAAAACGCAATACGCATGGTAACTAAGCTGGATCAATCCTACTGGGATGAACGATATGAAAGCGGTTATACAGGCTGGGATATTGGTCATGTGGCTGACCCACTGAAAACCTACTTTGATCAGTTAACCAATAAAGATCTATCCATACTCATTCCAGGTGGTGGTAACAGCTATGAAGCAATTTATCTGATGGAACAAGGGTTTACCAATGTAACCATCGTGGATATTTCAACCGTTGTTACAGAGAGATTGCAAAAAAATCACGCACAATGGTTAGACAAAGGATTACAGATTATCTGTATGGATTTCTTTGACTTGGATAGGCAATTTGACAGAATTATTGAGCAAACTTTTTTCTGCGCCTTATTACCAGATTTAAGAGAAGCTTATGCCAAAAAAATGGCATCATTACTGAAGCCGGGTGGAAAAATTGCTGGCGTCTGGTTTAACCGTGAATTTGAGGGCGGCCCACCATTTGGTGGTGATGTACGTGATTATACAACTCTGTTTAGCCGCTATTTTGAAAGAGTAGATTTCACGCCCTGTTACAATTCAATACAGCCAAGGAAAAATGCCGAAGTTTTTGGATTGATTAGTGCACCCAAAAGCTAATACTTAAGTTACGTTTTGAATAAATGCATCAAAACTGCTGATGCCCAAAACTTTTTCAGAAATAAAGCCTTCTGCGTATTCAACACCAATACGTTTTCCAAGCATTAATGCACGGGCACGCACAGAATCTAAGAACTGAGGTGAGGAAATATAGGTTTGCGGCTCACCCTGATCATCAACTGCGTTGAACTGCGTTGTATACGCAAGAACTGCCTGTAACTTTTGCTCATAATGCGCAGAAATATCAACCACAAATGAGGGTTGAATAAAACGATCTTGTATATAATGAAACACATATTTGGGGCGCCAGGCTTCCTGAATCTGGCCTGCATGATCATGCGTAATAATCTTCCTCAATCCTGATAAGAAAGCAGCATCAGAGACAAGCTTGGCACTTCTGCCATGATCAGGGTGTCTGTCTTCAGGCGCATTACACAAAACAAGTTCTGGTTGGTATTTGCGGATGGCAGTAATCACCAAACGCTGGTGTGCTTCATCATTCTGAAAAAAGCCATCAGCCATACCCAAATTCTCCCGAACATCAAGTCCCATGATTTTGGCAGCATTGGCAGCTTCCACTTTTCTGGTTTCAATAGTTCCCCTTGTACCCAGTTCACCACCAGTAAGATCAATCACGCCAATTTTTTTCCCTTCAGCCTTTGCAGCCATCAATGTACCGGCACAGCCCAACTCAACATCATCCGGGTGTACACCAAAAGCCAATATGTCCAGTTTCATAATGCGGGATTTATCATCAAATAAACAAAAATCCCCCCGCATTTTGCGGAGGGATACTATATCTCTTGAAGGAATTACTTCTTCTTCTCGTAACGCTTCTTGAACTTGTCGATACGACCTGCTGTATCTACCAGCATGTTCTTACCAGTATAGAAAGGGTGTGATGTGCTGGAGATTTCCAATTTTACCAATGGATACTCATTGCCATCTTCCCACTGAATGGTTTCTTTAGTATTTGCAGTAGAACGGCTCAAAAATGCATGACCGTTACTCATGTCTTTGAAGACAACGAAACGATAACTTTCTGGATGGATACCTTGCTTCATAATGAATTTTTTAAGGTCGCACGGGTTTTGCCGTACTGTTATAAAATTTTTGGATGGCAAAAGTAGGATTTTGCAGGCTGACAACCAAAAAAATGCAGATTTTCAAGGCTTTATCAGCTCTTCATGTTCACATATTGCAGCGGCAGGCCCAGGTTTGCACCATTACATTTTGCGATAACTTCTTGTAAATCATCGATTTTCTTACCTGTAACACGTACAATATCGTCCATAATGGCTGCTTGCACTTTTAGGCCACTGTCCTTGATCAGCTTGACGATTTTCTTTGCATCATCCTGAGCCAGTCCATTACGAACAGGCACTTCTTTTTTCACCACTTTGCCACTGGGGAAAGCATCTTTATCAAAATTGAATGCCGCCGCATCGATTCCCTGTTTCATGGCCCTGCTGATCAATACATCGATTACTTGCTTCATCTTCATATCACTCTCCACTTCCAGCTTAACCAGATAATTCTTTTTATCCAGTTCAATGGACACAGGAGAATCCCGGAAATCGAAGCGGTTGGCGATTTCTTTTTTTACCGTATTGATGGCATTATCCAGGGTTTGCAGGTCAACCTTGCTGGCAATATCAAATGAAGGCATAAATGGAATTTTGGCAAAGGTAAAAGAAAAAGCCCCGATAGACATCGGGGCCGCTTTCCTATATAATGCACATGAGAAAAAAACTAAGTTGATAATGCAAATGTCTGTTCTGTTTTGCTATAAGCAAAGTGTTTTTGTATGAACGGTGTTAAGCTTATGTTAGTAGATGCATTAATTATTCCCAATACTTACCCTGCTTTGTTCATCTGATGCACCACCACGCTTACGCTGTGTGTTACCAACCTTTCCTTTGCTAAAGCGATAGGTGAATGAAAGATTCACAAAACGGCTATCGTTGTATTGATGAAAGTTGGCATCAATTGTTCCAAAGCGACTCTTACCATTGATACGTTGACTCCAGAAGATATCACGCACATTCAATCGAACACTACCCTTTCCTTTCATCACCTGCTTGGATACACCAGCATTCACCATACCAAAACCACCAATTCTGAACACACCTTCAATACCTTCTGATCTGTAAAAACCACTCAACTCACCACTCCAGGTTTTATTGAACTTAAATTGCTGAGACACATTAACCATCGCTGTTGTATTGCCAATAGTCACATAATCATTGTTGATGATACCCTTAAACTCATTATTGTAAACATTCACATAGATATTGCCACTCCACCATTTGGTATACTGATTAAACGCATTTACTGAAATACCATACTGACGCTGTGATGCAATATTGGCCTGCTTTACGAATGTTTCATTTTTATCTGAATGCTGCTCCAAAACCTGCTGAATGATATCTGTTGTATTGGTATAATTCAGTGTAGTTGTTAAGAAGCCCATGAAGGTGTGACTTAATTCAACATTATGACTGAATTGTGGACGCAGATAAGGATTACCCTTCTCATATGTATATCTGTCTAGAAACTCTACAAATGGGTTCAGGCTTTCATAATCAGGTCTGCGGATACGGCGGCCATAATTCAATACAAAACTGTTTTTCTTATTCGCAGTGTATTGTACATACACGGTTGGGAAAAGCTGTGCATAGTCACGGGTAAACGTTTCACCAGTTGTTAATTGCTGCCCTTTTGCTACAGTTTGCTCAAGACGTAAACCCAACTGACCACTCCACTTAGGACTTAACTGCTTTGAATAGTTGACATAAGCAGCATGAATCTGTTCTTCATATACAAAGTGATTACTTCTGCCTACATCTCTGCGCAATTGACCGTTTAATACTGTATCGTAAATGGCATTGGCATCAGTTTGTACAAAACTGGTTTTCAAACCAGCTTCCAGCTTGGCACCTTTTTTCATGGGCTGCACATAATCAACTTTCGCAGAATAAATTTTGATCTGTTGTGGCAAATTACCCAGCAAAGTATCTGGTCTGAAGATGGGTACACCCACATTATTGAAATAGCTATTGATCAATTCTTGTGTATTGGTAGCATCGTAACGGAGATAATCCAAATCAGCAGTGATTTCTTTACCGGTTGTATCCAATACGTGACGGAAATTCAAATTAGTACCAAAATGTTTCCATTCCTGCTCACTCATATTTCCAGATACGGTCTGACGTTGCAACACATTGGATGGATTAGCAATATCAATCACACTGCTGCTGCGGAACTCTCCAGGATTGATGAATCCATTCACCACGATACCGAAAGTGGTATTCTTTCCTGCGAAATAATCCATCCCCAGTTTACCATTGTATGAATTACCCTGATTACGCATTCTTGTGGATTGTGTAAACAGTGACAATACATCCTTGGTCGTATTATCGAAGAACTTTCTATTGATTTCCAATACCTGAAAATTATTGCGGTAATTATGGCTCAGGTTACCAAAGAGATTCACTTTGTTTTTACGATAGTTCAGATTCAGGCTTTCATTGAATCTGTTATAAACAGCTTGCGTATACCCAACACTCGCACTACCATTAAAGCCAAAAACCTTGGTCTTTTTTGTTTTGATATTGATCACACCTGCATTACCTGCAGCATCATATTTTGCGGGCGGATTGGTCATAAGCTCCAAGAGTTCAACCTGATTACTTTGCATATTGCGCAGCATATTCGTCAGATCCTGACCAGATAAATAAGTTGGTCTGCCATCAATAAATACCATGACGCCGGCTTTGCCTTTCAAGCTAATATTACCATCCTTATCTACACTCACACCTGGTGATTTCTCTAACACTTCTAAAGCATTGCTACCTGCACTGGTTACAGAGTTCTCTACGTTCACGATTGTTCTGTCAATTTTTTGCTCAATCATGGGTTTGCGTGAGCTCACGGTTACTCCAGCCAGATCTTTGCTCAAGGGTTTTAACGCAAAAACCGGCGCTGTATAATTGGCTCCTGCTGCTAGATCAAAAACGGGAGAATACTGTTTTTCATGACCTACCAGCTGCACAGTAAGCAGGTATTTACCGGCATTTACTTTTTCGAAGAGATAGTCGCCATTCTTATCGGTAACCGCTAGTTTGGCCACGGAAGAATCTTTTGCACGGAGTAAGCCCACAGAAGCAGATTCTGCAGGTTTTTGATTGGTACTTACTTTTCCCTGAACCGTTTGGCTCATGGCTACTACCGGAACCGAGAATCCGGCTAAGAGCAGCAGTTTTGTCAATATTGTCTTCATAAGTGTTGTTTTAGTGTTTGTTGAATCCATAGCAAAGCTAAGTAGTATGCATTGCCATGTATATGGCTTTATAATGAACGGTGCAAAGCAAGGATGACTGGTTTTCAGCTAATCAGACGATCTATTGATCATTCTGTTACACCGTTCATCACAGAGTTCTGCGATAGGTTCAACAAACCGACACAAAAAGACAAAGGAAAAGGAGGATGCACAACCACATAAAAATGTGTGTTTAGCCCCAAAATGGGTTAAACCGAATGACAATTACCACATATTCAGCCTATGCAGGCTTTTTGGTAAAGCGTTTTTGACCTGCGAGATACATCAACACAAGGCCAAATAGGATTAATGCCAATGAGATTAATTCAGCTTGTGTTGGCTGAAAAGGCAAGGCTTCATATTTGGTATTCACCCTGATTTTTTCAATCGCAAAACGCTCCATACCATTGAAGATGAGGTATAGGCCGGCCATTTGACCGGGTAAGCGTAATTTTTTGCGCAAGGCAAAAAGGATGAAGAAAATAAATGTACAAGCAATTACTTCATACAATGGCGTTGGGTAAACTGGCTGTGGCAATTGATTGCAGTAAGGGCCGCTGCAACCTGCAATAGGCACGCCTTCTCCCAGCACATTATGTGGGTAAGTATAAGACCACAAATGATCTGGCAGCCAACTGTAAGGATTGGCACCTGCATGCACAATACCCCAGTCTCCATCACCAGCAATATGACAACCAATTCTACCTACAGCATACGCAAGCATCAAAGCTGGTGCGATAGCATCGGCCAGATGAATAATACCAATCTTTTGTTTGTGGGCCTGCCAGGCAATGAATACACCAGCTACAATTAAACCACCGTAAAAAGTAAGTCCGCTAAAAGCAATCAGAGAACCGATCGGATCAGCAGCAAACTCATTCCAATTTTCGAGGTTGTGAAAAATTTTTGCACCCAGAAAACCAAACAATGCTGCATAGATAACAAGGTCACCTACCCTGTCGTGCGGCCAGATGCGGATGGTTCTTTCTTCAGGTTTGGCCAGCTTTTGTTTGTTTTTTTCCCACCATTTCAATCCTGCAAAAAAAACAGCCAGCAGTATGCCCACTGGTAAATTTCCCTGTGCAGATAGAATGAATGATTGCGGATCATCCAGTGCATCTTTTATCGTAAATGCACCAATAATCTTATAACCAAGCAGAAAACCCATCAGGGCATTCACTAACAATTCCTGAATGCTAGCAGGTGCGCCTACCAGAATCTTTTCTTCTGTAAACGACATAAGGCCTGCTGCTTCCTTTCTTCTCAATTCAGCTGTAAGTACCCATGCGCCGGCAATAAAAGCCAGGGCCACAAAAAAGCCAAAGCTGTTGATTAATTTAAGCGCAGTAATTTCTATTCCGAATAAGTCCTGAAAAAGGTAGTAGAGATTGGGATACATAAGCCTTCGAATAATACAGTTGCAATGATAGGCAATTAACCAAGACCTGCCGTTAAAGACATGCGAATAAAAAAGTCCTGCCAAAAGGCAGGACTCGTACTTACTAACCCATCTATGAAAAACAAAGCTTAATTACAATGCTTATCAAACTCACTTATCAGGTGCTGGGCGATTACCTGTGCAGGTCTGCCTTCGATCTGATGACGCTCAACCATACTCACCAATTGACCATCCTTGAACAGCGCAATAGCAGGCGATGATGGAGGATATGGTAACAAATGCTCACGCAACTTGTTTACGGCGTCTTTATCAAAACCTGCAAAACTGGTAGCCAGTCTGTCGGGTAGGTTCTTGGCATTTCTTACAGCCATGACTACACCTGGTCTGCAAGTACCTGCTGCACAACCACAAACAGAATTGATTACTACCAAGGTAGTACCTGGCTGCTGCAAAGTGGTTTCTACTGATTCAGGGCTGGTCAGATCTGCAAATCCTTCCTCTGTCAATTCTGCCTTCATGGGCAGTACTATTTCTGCGGGATACATATCAATCGATTTTGCACAAAATTACTGTTTATCCCTTTCTGCATCAAGCGCAAAAAACAGTCATAAAGTCTTTTTTCGTGAATCGAAAATGTCATAATGTCACTTTTAGCCGAATATTATTGCCATCCTGACCAACTAAAAAGTGAAAAATTGCCTTGGTACCTGATTTGAATGGATAAGATGAAAACAAAAACATCTAGATATGACAATCATGAAACATCAACACAGAAACCTGAACAACATTTTCGACGATTTCTTCTATGGTTTTCCTGCCAATTGGGGTAAGGACATGCAGGGTAGCATTTTCCAGATTCCCGTAAACATTCATGAAACAAGTGATGCGTATCACTTGGAACTGTTGGCTCCCGGTCGCAACAAGGAAGATTTCAAAGTAGCGGTTGAAAAAGATACGCTTACAATCAGTTTTGAGCAGAAAACTGCAGAAGAAAACAAGGAATACAAAACCTTGCGGAGAGAGTTTCGTTTGCAAAGCTTCAAACGCAGCTTCACTTTAGATGAAAAAATTAATGCAGATGGCATTCAGGCGAAATATGACAATGGTGTACTTAAACTCTTCTTGCCCAAAAAGGCTGAAGTAACTGTTACACCCAAGACAATTGAAATTATCTAAGCTTTTCATACGTCGTGCTTGACACGACAAGCAGTTGGTTTTGGTTATCGCCCCGTGTTTCTACACGGGGCTTATTTTTTGGGTCCACTGTAATAATTACAGGCAACTGCATACCAACGATGCAGAAAATAATTCATAATGAAACCCCTGGTGATTATTTCAGCTTTTTTACTGGTGTGCGCTTTGCCCACACAGGCTCAACAACAGAGCTCTCTGCTTTGGGAGATTTCAGGTAAAGACTTTAAGCAACCATCCTATGTATTTGGCACTTTTCATGCCATGTGTAAAACTGATTTCGATTTTCATGACAGCATCAAAGCCAAACTCAGCAGAACAAGTTTATTGGTGGAAGAACTCGATATGACGGATGCCAGCATGCAGGTAAAAATGATGCAATCTTTAGCCAGCAGCAAACCCATGGCCTCCTACTTTCCGGCTGCACAGTTTGAGCAAATGAATAAACAATTTCAGGAAATAACTGGAGTCCCACTCACCATGCTGAATAATTTCAAACCCTTCATGAGCATGTCCATGTTACTATTGAAATCACTGCCCTGTGCGGAACAAGTACAGCCAGAAATGCTATTGATACAATATGCCAAAACAAAAAATATTCCTGTGAAAGGATTGGAACAAGTTGAAGAACAATTGGCAGCTATTGATAAACAGCCACTCGACTCCCAAGCTGTTGCACTACAGAAAATGGTCATGCGCTTTGACAGTGTTCAACAGGCATTTACCCAACTTACAGAAGTATACAAAAAGAAACATATCGACAGTTTGTACCATTTCATGCGTGGTAGCGGCATGGATGATGCATTCGAAACAGCTTTATTATCGGAAAGAAACCTGCGCTGGATACCTCGTATCAAAGCTATTGCAACGCAGCAACCCAGCTTTTTTGCAGTGGGCGCCGGCCATCTCGGCGGAGATCAGGGCGTAATTGCTTTACTTCGCAAAGAGGGATATACTGTAAAGCCTGTTGTGTACTAATGAACCCTGATCAAGTATTCATAGACCTGCTGAACAAACACCAGCGCATCATTCATAAGGTGTGCACCCTGTACATGGATAATCCTGCAGACAGAGAAGACCTGTTTCAGGAAATCACCTTACAGGCGTGGAAAGCTTATGGAAGTTTTCGTGGTGAAGCGCAGTTCTCAACATGGTTGTATCGTGTGGCACTGAACACGGCCATCACTTTTTTCCGTAAGGACAAAAGAAAGCCACGAATGGTCTACGACGATACCACACATGAAAAAGCAACTGAAGCTGATTCACAGATCGAAGAACAAGTAATTGCCATGTATAAAGCCATCGGTGAATTGTCGAAGATCGACAAAGCCTTGGTGATGTTATATCTGGAAGATTACAGCTACCAACAGATTGGCGAGATGATGGGCATCACGGCGAACAATGTAGCCGTTAAGATGAACCGTATCAAAACCAAGCTGAAAGAAAACAGTAAAAAACATTATCAGTTCAACTAAAAACAATCATCATGGAACTCGATGAACTGAAAGCATCCCTGAACAAACACCTGGAACAACCGGCAGCACCGCTGGAAGCGTGGGGACTGGAACGTGCCATGCAGGGAAAAACAAAATCCGTTTTAGCAAAACTCAAACGCAGTGTATGGATTGAGATTATCACCTCCATCCTATTCTTAGCCCTGTTTATGTATGAAGCATTTTTCAGCGACTGGCGTGTGATGCGTATTTACTTCGGTACATTCTCCGTTTTATTCCTGATATTCTTACCCATTCTTGTTGTATTGCTGAAACGCATTACTGCATTGCAGGGCAATGCATTACCGGTAAAAAGCAGTCTACAAAAACTCACAGCCATTCTGCGTGAATATGTAAAACGGTATTTCCAATTTACCATGGCCCTGATTCCCATCTGTATTGTGTATGCAGGCTCTTTAAGTTATCTGGATACCAGCAATTACCAAAACCCGCAAATGGAAGCGATGGTGAGTAATGTATTCACTTCTTCTACGCAGGTACTGGTATTTCTTGGTGTTTACCTGATTGTACTTGCAGGTGGTATTTATCTTTTCACCAAATGGTATCTCAACCGTTTATACGGCAGGTATATTCACGATCTGGAGAAACATATTGCGGAACTGGAATCGGCAGATTAACGACAACCTGTTCTTCTTCTGGTATCAATGAGGTATTGAATCTTCCACTGTCCTTTAAAACGCACCAGCTGGAAAGAGTTCGCACCGCAATGACTGAAATTGCCATTCAAGAAGAACTGATAGGGTGTCCAAGCAATAGCCAATGCCCCATCGATTTTCACTACATCAAATTCAATTCTTTCATCCAAAGCACCTGCAGGCGCTTTACTGATACTTGCAGCGAAAGCAGCAACAGATTCGTTACGAACAATCGTCTTGCCTTCTTTATTCATGGCAATGGTTTGCAGAATAGCGCTATCAGCAAAACATTGCTGCAACAAGACAGGATCTGAAGTTTTCATGGCGGTGAATAATTGATTCACCACTTGCTTTACAGAGTCTGTGGCAGACTGCGCCTGTGTATAATGAGCAAGACTTATCAGACAAATCAGGATGAATATTTTTTTCATGTCTTTATTTTGGTGAAAATAAAAAAGTGGCTGCAGAACCTACAGCCACTCGTCATATTTCAGTTGATTCATTATAGATACCCAAGAATCTTGAGCATGCTTTGAGCCGTTTGCTCCTTTGCATACACCCAATCCACCAGCTTTCCATTCTTATCATGCTCAATGATGATATGTTTGGGCGATGGTATCAAACAGTGCTTAATTCCGCCATAACCGCTTATCTGATCCTGATAAGCACCAGTGTGGAAGAAACCTACATATAAAGGCTCTTTGTTATTCGGATCTTCCTTATCGCTATTGTTTACTTTGGGCAGAAACACTTCATTGATATGTTCTTCAGAATCGTAGTAATCATGGCTATCACAAGTAATTCCGCCTAATACTACCCGGTGATAATCATTGTCCCATTTATTAATCGGCAACATGAGGAATTTCTCACCAATACCCCAGGTATCTGGTAAAGTAGTGATGAAAGATGAATCAATCATGTACCAGCACTCACGATCGTTTTGAACCTTCTGTGCTACAACACTATAAATATGGGCCATGCTCTCTCCTACAGTGAATGAACCAAACTCTGTATAGATATTCGGCATAGGCACTTTGGCCTTTTTACAAGCCTGCTTGATATTACCAACAATCTCATTAATCATGAATTGATAATCATATTCAAAACCAAGCGAGTGCTTGATGGGGAAACCACCGCCAATATTGATCGAATCCAGCTCCGGACAGATCTTCTTCAACTGGCAATATAAGTTGATGATTTTATTCAACTCAGACCAGTAATAAATATCATCCTTAATACCCTTGTTCAGGAAAATGTGCAACATCTTCAATTGAAAACGATCTTCAAAACCCTCAATCTCATCTACATAAAACTCCAGGATATCTTTTGCACGAATACCCAAACGAGAAGTATAAAAAGGAAAATTCGGCTCTTCTTCTGCTGCTACACGAATACCCAATTTGAAAGGCACTTTAACTGAACGCTTATAGGCAAGCAGCTCTTCCTTATTATCCAATACTGGAATCACATTCTTGAAGCCTGTGTTCAGTAGCTTAGCAATCCGTGAGGTATATGATTTCTGCTTAAAGCCGTTGCAGATAATAGAAATCTCTTTATTGATCTTACGCTTCTTATACAATTGATTGATGATCTCTATATCATATGCAAAAGAAGTTTCCAAATGAATATTGTGCTTCAGTGCTTCTTCCACTACAAATGAAAAGTGTGAGCTTTTTGTACAGTAGCAATAAAAATAATTGCCCTCATACTTATGCTTCTTAAAAGCAACATCGAACATCTTCTTCGCCTTGTTGATCTGCATCCCTATTTTGGGGAGGTAGGTCACTTTCATGGGCGTGCCATACTTCTCAATCAATTTCTTGACATCAAGTCCGTTAAACATCAAATTATTATCGTCGTTGATATCAAAGCCTTCCTGTGGAAAGTGGAAGGTCTGTTTCACCAGATCGGTGTAGGTGTTGTTCATTCGCAGATCGGTTAGTGGTGATCAGTAGGTTTAGGGCGCAAAATTAGTTTATTGCAACATATGGGAAACAAAAAACCCCGGAAGTCCGGGGTTAAGTTTTTTCAGGTGCGCAGCGGCTTATTTCGCTTGAGCAACCAAGGCCTTGAAGCTCTCTGGGTTGTTCATCGCCAGATCAGCCAATACTTTACGGTTCAGCTCAATACCCTTCTTGTTCAGGTTATTGATAAACTGGCTGTAAGTAAGACCTTCTTCGCGAACAGCAGCGTTGATACGGGCAATCCACAACTGGCGGTATTCACGCTTCTTCAGTTTACGACCAACGTAAGAATAGGTTTGACCTTTTTCAACAACGTTTTTCGCAACGGTATATACGTTTTTACGCTTGCCATAGAAACCTTTGGCCGCTTTGAGAACTCTTTTCTTTCTTGCTCTTGATGCTACTGCATTTTTAGAACGTGGCATACAAAATTATTTTAACCGGTAACGGTGATGATTAAATTAGATTATTTCAAACGCAATAAACGCATTACGAAATCCTTGTTAGGTGCACCAACCACGCCCTTCTTGTTCATGGCGCGCTTACGCTTTTTAGATTTCTTGGTTAAGATGTGACGTTTGAAAGCTTTCTGGAAGGTGATTTCACCGCTGCCGGTCACCTTGAAGCGCTTCTTGGCGCTGGAGTTTGTTTTTACCTTTGGCATTTTGATAATCTGTTACGATTACTCCCTACTGGCGGCCCCGAACGGACGGTGCACTTGTTGAGCCTTGTGGGAAATTTGGAGCGCAAAAGTATGGAAATCAGGCTTTATGGCAAAAACTTCACCTGACTTTTTTGGTGGCAGGATATTCAACTGATTGATAATCAATTGTGCAAAAGTCTCAAAATAACAATCCCCACAAGGCTGTGGGGATTGTTTGTACTATTAAGCTCCGGCCGAAGGCGGCGTGGTTTCTTTCTTTTTCTTAGCTGTTTTAGGCGTCAGCATCAGGAACATACGCTTTCCTTCCAGCTTGGGCAGGCTCTCAGGAGAACCTACTTCTGCCAATCGTTCGGCAAATTTCAGCAATACCAACTCGCCTCTTTCCTTGAACATGATGGCGCGACCTTTAAATTGCACATAGGCTTTTACCTTATTGCCATCTTTCAGGAAACTCTCTGCATGCTTGGCTTTGAAATCGAAGTCATGGTCATCTGTTCCTGGTGTGAAACGGATTTCCTTTACCTCGCTCTGCTTGGCATTGGCCTTCATTTCCTTTTCCTTACGCTTCTTCTCGTAAAGGAATTTCTTATAGTCAATGGCTTTACATACTGGAGGATCTGCATTGGGTGAAATCTCAACTAGGTCAAGCTCCAGGTCTCTGGCAATACGCAATGCTTGGTCAGTAGGATAAATACCTACGGTTACATTGTCGCCTACCAATCTCACTTGTGGTACCCTGATCTTTTCGTTGATGCGATGTTCAGGCTCAATTTGCCTTTGGAATCTTGGATTGAATCTGCCCCCTCCGGGTCTGGGTGGAAATGCCATTAATTGTTGTTTGATGAAAAATTGAAGTACAAGATTAAAGTATTCTGATTAATTAACCATCACTATCCTTTCTATTGCCGATTTCCTGACGTACCAAACTCACGAATTCCGCTACAGGCAATACACCGATATCGCCCTTGCCTTGTCTGCGTACTGCCAGTTTGCCTTCCGTCATTTCCTTCTCACCTACCACCAGCATGTATGGCACGCGGCTCAGTTCTGCTTCGCGTATTTTCTTACCAATCTTCTCATTTCGATCATCTACGCTGGCTCTAATGCCATTGCTGCGCAGGGTTTGATGCACCTGCTGTGCATATTCCAGATACTTATCACTGATCGGCAATACTTTCACCTGATGTGGCGACAACCATACCGGGAATTTACCCGCATAGTGCTCTAACAAGAAGCCGATAAATCTTTCATGTGTACCTAATGGCGCACGGTGAATGATCAAAGGAATATCGGTATCGTTCTGTTGTGTCGTATAAGCCAGTTTGAACTTGCGACCAGAGTTGAAATCCACCTGATTGGTTGCCAGCGTAAACTCTCTACCAATGGCACTCCAGATCTGCACATCAATCTTCGGTCCGTAGAAAGCTGCTTCATCAGCCACTTCTACGAATGGTGTACCTGTTTCAATCAATACTTTACGAACCATGTCTTCAGTTTCCTTCCACAGTTCTGGCTCGTTCACGTATTTCTGTCCCAACTTGGCTGGTTCATGCAACGATAAACGCATTACATATTTATCAATACCGAAGATTTTAAAATACTTCAGATAGAGATCATTCACTGCTTTGAATTCCTGGAAGAATTGTTCCTTACTGCAATAGATATGCGCATCGTTCATATGCAGACAACGTACACGCATCAAACCAAACAATTCACCACTCTGCTCATAACGATAGCAAGTACCGTATTCAGCAATACGATAAGGCAGATCACGATAGCTCTTGGGTTCTGCCGCAAAGATTTTGTGGTGGTGCGGACAGTTCATGGCCTTCAGATAATATTTCTCACCATCCATTTCCATGGGTGGGAACATACTATCCGCATAATATGGTAAGTGACCACTGGTGAGGTACATACTCTCTTTAGCAATATGCGGTGTAACCACACGCTGATAGCCTGCAGCCTCTTCTGTTTCCTTGGCCAGCTTCTCCAATTCTTCAATTATGACAGTACCATTAGGCATCCACAAAGGCAGACCCTGACCAACATCATCATCCATGGTGTAAATACCGAGTTCCTTGCCCAGTTTACGGTGATCACGCTTCTTAGCTTCTTCCAACATCAGCAAATATTCATCCAGTTCCTTCTGATTGGGGAAAGTAACACCATACACACGTGTCAGCATTTTATTCTTCTCATCACCCTTCCAATACGCACCGGCAATGCTGGTGAGTTTGATGGCTTTGATAAAACTTGTGTTGGGGATATGTGGTCCGCGGCAGAGATCAGTGAAATCGCCTTGGGTATAGAAAGTGATGGCACCATCTTCCAGGTTGCTCAGCAAATCTAATTTGTACTCATCTCCCTTTTCAGTGAAATAAGCCAGCGCTTCTGCTTTAGCAATTTCCTTACGCACATATGGATTGGCTTTCTTGGCCAGGCCATTCATCATCTTCTCTAATTCAGCCAGATCTTCCTCGCTGATCTTACGATCACCGAGATCGATATCATAATAGAAACCTTTATCAATAGCAGGTCCTACCCAGAACTTAGCGCCGGGGTATTTAGCCTCGATGGCTTCTGCCATCAAGTGGGCAGATGAATGCCAGAAAGTAGATTTACCGTCCGTATCATCCCAGGTCAGCAGTTTCAGTGCTACATCCGTCGTAATCGGACGCGTAGCGTCCCAAACTTGTCCGTTCACACTCGCGGCCAGCACCTTTCTGGCCAGTCCCTCGCTGATGGATTTGGCGATATCCAGCGCGGAAACCCCGCTTTCATACTGGCGTACGGCCCCATCCGGTAATGTTACATTGATCATCTTTTCGGTTTAACTGCTTGATTTGGACGGCAAAATTAACGATTCGGGCGCAGAAACCTTAACGCTTCTTTAGTTCGCTGACAACCAATCGATCCATATTTTTGAGCCGCATGAGGTTGATTATTACCCTGACTTGTTTATTGTTTGCCTTTTTTACTGCTTCCGCCCAAAAACTGACTGGTGTGTGGAGGGGCTATTTTATGCAGCGCGACTATGATCCTATGTCACGCTCATTCGTAGAAGACCAATACAATTACGAGATTCAAATCAACAATGAATTGGCGAAAGATGCCATTGAGGGCGTAACCTATTCTTTCTTTACCACCGTGTTTTATGGCAAGGCCGAAATGAAGGGCGTTTTTAACCGTGGCACAAAGAATCTGGTGATTAAAGAAACCAAGATGGTTGACCTCAAGATTGGCGATAATTCTGTACCCTGCTTGATGACTTGCTACTTGGATTACAGTAAAGCAGGTGCAAAAGAAATACTCAGCGGCACTTACACATCGGTGAATACCAGTAAGAAACAGGATTGTGGAAGTGGTACAGTGTATTTGGAAAGAGTGCCTGAGAGTAAGTTTAAGAAAGAAGACTTTCTTGTAGCATTGGAAAAAAAGAACAAGGGCAACAACAAAGTCTCTACACTAATAACGCCCAAAACAAGTACAAGTCCGGCGCCTGCTACATCTAAAAAAACTACCACAAACCCACCTGTTGCTAAAAAAACAGTGGAACCTCCTGCTACAAAAAATACAAGCAAACCGCCGGTTGTGGTTTATGCGAAACCAAAGCCTGCCACAAAAACAAATCCACCGGCCACCAAACAACCTGCAGCCAATAATAAACCTGCTTTGGTGAAACCTGCTACTCCTCCCGTAGTAGCGAATACAACAGAACAGCAAAAGCCCGCGCCACAAAATATACAGCCAACCGATAAGCCTGTTATTCAGCAACCCCGTGAGATGCCCATTCAAAAAAATACGCCCCCGCCTCCACCAGAGTTGGTGCAGCGTATGGATCAATTGGTGCGCACCATTGAAGTAAGTGAACCAGATATTTTGATTGAGTTTTATGATAACGGAGAAATAGATAATGATACCATCTCCGTTTACCATAACAATACGCGCGTTGTTAAAGATGGTAGACTAACCTACAGACCAATTACTGTAAAACTGCATTGCACCGAACCCAATGAACAACATGAGGTTGTGGTGGTTGCAGAAAACCTCGGAGATATTGCACCCAATACAGCTTTAATGGTGGTTACTGTTGGCAAGAAACGTTATGAAGTCTTTCTCTCTACCACTGAACAGAAAAACGCCCGTGTGGTGTTTCAGTACAAGCCGAAGAATTAGGTTGAATTAAATCATTACATTTAAAAAAAGCTTGGCCTCAGAAAAATTTCGACAAACATCAATAGTTGCTAAAACTTCAAATTCCATGTAACAGATGGAATGAAAGGAAACAGTGATACTTGAAGCGGCACCACTTTCAAATCTCCGTTTGCTAAACTGCCTGTTTGATCGAAATAAACGAAGTAGGGATTTAGGCGACTATAGACATTGTAGATACTGAATATCCAATTGTCTTTGGATTTACGCTTTGCATTATGCTTGGGCGTATAAGTTGCAGAGAAATCCAGACGGTGATAGGACTTTAACCGATATGCATTGATTCTACTATACTCCTGTGTTAAAACACCACCTACAAAATAGAAACGCTCCGGCATGGTTACTGCATTACCTGTTCCGTAAATAAAAACAGAAGATAATTTCCAGCGATCATTCAATTCATAAGTGCCCACAACAGACAAGTCATGTCTTCTATCATATCTGCTCGGATATTTCAATCCATCATTCAAATCGGGAAATTGTCGCCAAGTCCAACTTAATGTATAGCCTACCCAACCAGTGAGTCTACCCTTCACTTTATTGACCAATAATTCCGCGCCATAACTCCAGCCACGACCAAACACAAACTCTGTTTCCGGATCTTTTAAAGAAGGTGTATACCCTTCTCTGTACTCGATCTGGTTTTCCATGGTTTTGTAATAGGCTTCAAGCGAAGTTTCAAACATGCCTTCCTTGAAATTGCGGAAATAGCCTGCTGCATATTGCCAGCCAGTTTGCGGACGCACAATCGCTGTACTAGGCACCCAGAGATCAGTAGGCAATGTAGTTCCGGCATTGGTCACCAAATGGATGTACTGAATATTTCTGGTTACAGCAGCTTTCAAAGACTGTGTTTCATCAATCGTATAACGCAACGTAGCCCTTGGCTCTAAACCGCCGTATGATTTCACACGCTGGCCGCGACCATAGATCGTACTATCAATTCTATTCCCATTGATATCCGTTGTATAACTGGTATAAGGGCCGGTTTGCACGAACTGACTATAACGTACACCATAATTCAGTTTAAGCTTACTACTGATTTCCCAATCATCCTGAATATAGACTGCATATTCATGCGCATATTTCTTATTTGCATTTTGCGGCGCAAACAAAGTATCACCCTGATTCGCATTTAAAATATTGGGCAGGAATGTGTGGTAAGTATACTGAGCTCCAAACTTGAGTTTGTGTTCAGGCGTAATGAAATAGTCTACATCATATTTAGCATTCAAATCGCGGATACCCGATTTCAACTGAAATACAAAATCATTCTGTGCACCGGAGAAAGCAAAATTGTAATCGTTATATACTAAGGATAGATTCGAAAACAATCTCTTATTGAACACATGGTTCCACCTTACCGTCGCGGTAGCATTACCCCAGGGCACTTCTGTGCTGAAGGAACGCTGGGCATTATTAAAATTGAATTTATCCCGACCAAAATAACCACTCACAAAAAGCTTATCCTTGCTACCCAACTGCCAGTTAAACTTGGCATTTAGATCATAGAAATAATAACCAGAGCCATAAAACTGATTACTGGGCTTTATGAATGGCTTTACTAAAGCATCCACATAAGTTCTGCGGGCTGAGATCATGTAAGACGCTTTGTTCTTTTTCAAAGGTCCTTGAATGGCAAAGCGAGAAGAAATCAAACCAATACCTGCATCCACTTCTGTTTTCTGGTTATTGCCATCCTTCATGGAGACATCAATCACAGAACTCAATCTACCCCCATACTGCGCAGGCATACCACCCTTGATCAGACTCACATTCTTCACCGCATCGGAATTAAAGACAGAGAAGAACCCAAACAAGTGACCCGTATTGTACACCACTGCATCATCGAGCATGATGAGGTTTTGATCGGGTCCGCCACCACGTACATAGAAACCCGCATTGCCTTCGCCCGCATTACGAACACCGGGTAATAATTGTAAAGTCTTAAGAATGTCCACTTCACCTAAAAATGCAGGTAAAGCTTTGGCCGTATTCACATTCAGGTCGAACTTGCCCATCTGCGCAGTCTTCACATTGTTATCGCGCCTGCGCCCAACCACCGTTACATCGTTCAGCACCGCACTGGATGGCAGCAGCTTGATATCCTGCTGCAGATTGGCATCAAAGTTCCATACAAATGTTTTGGATTGGTAACCCGCAAAACTGCAGATCAATGTGTATTGTCCCTTTTCCAGGGTAATGGAATAAAAACCATAACTATTACTGCTCACCCCACGCCCCACACCTTTGATCGACAGGTTAGCCCCAATCAGGGTCTCTCCTGTTAGGGAATCGCGGATATACCCATTGAGACTGAATTTTTCCTGAGCCGAAGCCGTAAAACCAATCACACCCAAAAACAGCACACACCAGAATCGTAACATAGCATCAAAACACCCCTGCAGCCCGAAAGTTTACAAGGGCTTTATTTTATCGTTTCACATACACCACACTGTCTGCCACCGAACCACATTTGGGCATGGTCTTGGGCAGATAAGGATTCACAATTTTGGTATCCTTACTCAGCCAATAAGCCGGTTTGTCTTTGCCAAAAGCCATGGGACAAAGCTGTCGGTACACCACAGCCCCATCATAACGCACTTTACGCAAGAGCTCAAAGAGCATATCGCTCACCATCTGAAAAGACGCACGTCGCTCCTTCCAGCCTAATTCATCCACCATTATGCGCAACTCAGTCTTCATACTCTCTATCAGCACACGGGTATCGTTTTTCACCATGGTATCTTTTACCTGCATACCATCCAAGGGAATACTATCCAACTGGTGCAGGAGATTCACCGCTTCGCGGGTAACCCCCATCAGTTCTTCCTGTACAAATGCGGTTTTCAGGGCATCATAATCTTCTAATGAAGCAGTAATGGCTGCAGTAAAATCGATTGTTTTCACGCTCTCAGGCGCTTCTGCCGGCTTGGACGACTCAACTGTAAGGGTTTGCTCTTCATTGCTGCCGCAGGCAAATAAGCCGGCGCATACGATCATCAACAATAAACGACGCATATATTTTTTCTGCGAATCTACTACAAAGCCCATCAATACAGCCATTACCTTTGCCGCCACAATAATTGGATTCCATGCTGGTAGGTTTACAGAATGTTACGTTTGAATTTGGCGCAAGAGTGATTGTGGAAGATGCCACCTGGCATATTCATCCCGGCGACCGTATTGGCCTCATCGGCTATAACGGTACGGGTAAGTCCACCATGCTGAAACTACTGGTGTGCGAATACCTCCCCAGCAAGGGCACGATTGAGAAAAGTCGCGATACCACCATTGGCTACCTGCACCAGGATTTACTGAGCTTCGATACCAATGAATCCATTCTGGAAGTGGCCATGGGTGCTTTTGAAAAAGTAAAGCAGCTGGAAAAAGAAATTGAAGACCTCGGCAAGCAACTGGAAATACATTCTACGGATGCTTTGCTGCATGAATATGCCGATAAACTCCATGAACTGGAAATTGCCGGCGGTTATACCATTCACCATCGCACAGAAGAAGTATTACATGGTTTGGGTTTTGATAACGAACAATTGCATCGCCCGTATAAAACCTTCAGTGGTGGTTGGCGCATGCGTGTGCTCTTGGCCAAGATGATTCTGCAATCGCCTGATGTGTTGTTATTGGATGAACCAACCAACCACCTCGACTTACCCTCTATTGAATGGTTGGAGAAATACCTGCAGCATTATCAGGGCAGTGTGGTGATTGTGAGCCACGATAAGTTTTTCCTCAACCGCATGGTGAACAAGATTGTAGAAATCTACCAGCAGCAAGTACATATCTATACCGGTGATTATGATTTCTACGAACAAGAAAAAGCCCTGCGTATAGAAATGCAGCAGCGTGCTTACGAAAACCAGCAAGATTATATCCGCCAGCAGGAAAGATTTATTGAACGATTCAAAGCCAAAGCATCCAAAGCCGCACAGGCACAAAGTGCGATGAAGCGATTGGATAAATTGGATCGTATTGAGCAAGTGGAAATTGAAAGACCCAATATCAAGATCAATTTTCAGGTAGATAAACAACCGGGTAAAATTATCTGTACGCTCAAAGAAGTGAGTAAGCAGTTTGGCGACAATATCATTGTACAAAAGACCAGCGCTGAGATTAACCGTGGCGATAAGATTGCCCTTATTGGTGCCAACGGTAAGGGTAAATCCACCGTACTGCGTATGATTGCCGGCACAGAACAATTTAGTGGTGAGCGTGTGTGGGGACATAATGTTGACGAAAGCTTTTACGCACAGCACCAGTTGGAAGCCTTGCAATTGCAACACAGTATTCTGGAAGAACTCCTCACATGCGGCAGTGGTAAAACAGAATTGGAATTACGCAGTCTGCTGGGTTGCTTCTTGTTTAGTGGTGATGAAACCGATAAAAAAATTCGCGTATTGAGTGGTGGTGAAAAAGCTCGTGTGGCTTTGGCGAAAGTTATTGCCAGCAAAGCCAATTTCTTATTGTTGGATGAACCGACCAACCACTTGGATATGCACTCAGTGGAATTGTTGGCTGAATCATTGAACAAATATGAAGGCACGTATATTCTCGTAAGCCACGACCGTTACTTTATTTCTAAAACGGCGAATAAGATTTGGGAGATTGTTGACCACGAGATCAAGGAATTTAAAGGCAGTTATGCAGAGTGGGTAGAATGGAAACAAAGACAACAGAAAGCTGCCGAGCAAGCTGCGAAAGAAAGCAAAGCTGCTGCACCACCCCCTGCACCTGCTGCACCTGCACCGGTAGCCACGCCTGCTAAAACGGGCAAACCCATTAATAAGGAATTGCAAAAACTGCAAAGACAATTTGCCAAGCTGGAAGAACAACTGAATGCAGCTAAGACCAAACAAACCGAGATTGAACTGGAACTCTCCAAGCCGGAGAACTATGCCAATAAAGACAGCTTTACCAAATTAGAGCAGGCTTATGCACAAAGCAAAGCAGAAGTAACCAAGCTGGAAGCGGATTATGAAAAGCTATTTGAGCAGATTGTTGAAGCCGAAGGGAATTAATTAATTATTGGCTATTGAATATTTTCTATTGCTATTGCTATTGGTGGTTGCCTAATGACACTGGTCGCAGGTTTTATTATGATTAGTTTAACCGCAATGACGCTAAGACGCAAGGTTGCGCTAAGCTTCGCTGATTTACTTAAATGATCCAATGTAGAAAGGGCCTCAGAAAAATTTCGGCCTACATCAAGACGAGCGGAGGAAAAGCAGAAAGGCTGTTTGAGTGCGTAAGCACGAGTTTCCTTTCTGCCCGGAGCGAGTCGTAGTATGTATCGAAATTTTTCTGCAGCCTTGACCTTTTTGGTTCTTTTTGGGTCAAGCCAAAAAGAATAATAACTAGGCTATTAGCTTACAAATTATGTCCCCCACTAAGTCTTCCACAGCGCCGGAGATTAAAAGGCCCGCCAAGAAGAATTTGCACGCTTTGGGTGACAAGAAAAATTTGGCCTATTTCATCAATTTCTTAATTTGCAACTAAAATTTAGTTACAAACTATAATACCGGTCAACCCCCAATGCATGAAAGAAACATGTATTGTTATGACCAGAATTGACAAATTGATAGCAAGGCTCTTATCAGAACCGCCGCCCGTAGACTTTAGTTGGGATGAGTTGGTGAAACTGCTCTCCCATTTAGGTTATGTAGAACTGAAGACGGGTAAAACAGGTGGTTCAAGAAGAAAATTTGTGGCTGCGGACAAACATGTCTTGTCCTTACACAAACCGCACCCAGGCAATCTGCTGAAGCGCTACCAGATTAACGACATAATTGTTGCATTAAAAGAACGACAAAAAATTTGATATGAAAGACACCCTCGAATACAAAAGCTATTACGCTTCTGTACATTTTGATGCTACCGATGAAATCTTTCATGGAAAAGTTTTGGGCATTAATGACCTGATCAATTTTGAGGGCACTAGTGTGAAAGAACTGAAAAAAGCATTTAAGGAAGCAGTGGATGATTATCTGGATACCTGCCACCGATTGGGTAAGCAGCCCGATAAAGCCTATAAAGGCAGTTTTAACGTAAGAATCTCCGCCGAACTGCATAAGGAAGCCGTACAATTTGCTTCAATCAAGAATATGACATTGAATGATTTTGTGAAAAACGCTATTGCCTATGTATTGACCAAAGCGCCGGAACAATTTCATATGAATTAAACTATTTGTGATTATTGATTTGTGATTTGAGATCGATAGAACGCTGAAAGCGCAAAGCTCGTCAGGTATTTATTTGCCCGCAAGGATTATTACCATTTTTACTTTTGAATTTTGCCTTTTGACTTTAGTCTTCCTCTGTTCCTTGCTCTATTGTTCATCTGTTCAATCTTCCTTACCCACTTTTAGCTTCTCACTTATTCCTTTTGCCTTAAAACGGGAAAAACCCCACTCAAAAACGGGAAATTTCCCATGAAAATACCGTTGTTTAACGGGTTGACTTTATAAGTTTCCTTGAATAGTTTTGGCGTTTTGAAAAATTAAGCATTCCTCAAATTCTCAATAATCAAAAGCATGACTCATAAAAACAAATTTGTTGCGGTTGTATTTTTCTGTTTGGCGATAACAATTAGTGCTTGGGCACAAGAAAAGAAACCAACAAAAACAGATTCAACAATTACACTCAACTGGCTGACAAAAAGTTTCTTACTAAAAAATCCCGACACAGGATTTGTTGCATTAGATGATGGAAGCGGATTTGAAAAAAAGTCAATCAATGCAACTTTAAAGATTGTTACACTTCCCGGAAAATATGATGATGCTAAAAAAGAATTCTTGACGTCAAGTCCCAGAGAGAACTCACTTAAAGTTGATGTCATATACAATACTGTTAACAAAAAAGAAGCTGTTTCTTTTATTACAGAGGAAATAAGTCCAGATAAAACTCAGTTTGAAAACTTTATTCTAATCATGACACTTATTGAAGTTGATGATGTAGTTGTTATGGTGATAGGGGCTTATCCAAAATCTCACGACAAACTTCTTAGACAGAAGTTTATTGAGACAACTATATCAATAAAGTCAGCATAGCAAGAAAATTGATGATTTCAAACTCCTGATAAGACTGTAACAAACAAATAAACTAATGAGAATCCTATTGCATTTATTACTTTATACATTCACATTTCAAAGTTTCAGCCAAGTCAATGATACTGATGCTTTTTTCGAAGGGCGTCACGACAAGAAAATCTTTAAAGCAAATCGAATACAACAAATAAAGGCAATAGTTACAGTTGGCAATTTTAAACCATCAACTTTCATTTATGAATTTGACAAAAAAGGGTATCTATTAAAACAATCAGTTTTTGACAGGAATGGAAAAATTATCAACGAATACATTTTTAAGAATAATAAATATGGTGATCAACTTAAAAGAATTAATATTTCTTACTCAATTCAAAGAACGGATACAACATTGTTTGACAAAAAATATAAGAGAAAACTTCTAATACAAGAATCCGTTATCGGTGGTTCAGGTAAAACTGTACATTTTTACCATAATAAAAAGAAAACTGAATCGATTACTTACTATTCAAACGACACATCAAGTAGCGACAAACTTCATACTTCATATATTTATGACACAAAGAACAGGTTAATAAATATTAGCGAAAGAATATTTCCGCTTCTAAGCACAGAACCTATTCTCATAAGAACGACAACATATACGTATGATTCATTAAATATGGTTACCCATGCTAACAAATTGGGTGGCGCAACTTATCAATATAGTTATAAAGAAAATGGATTACTTGAGAGCAAAACAGAAATAATTTCGGGTGATTATAATAACATACTTGTTGTTGAACAATACAGTTATACATTTTGGAAATTGTAAAAAGCTTTTGCTTGTAGCCCAATCAATAACCAGTACAGTTAAAAACATACTCTTTATTGGTTGCCTAACCAATAAATATGATCTATACCCCACTCCCTTTTACAAAATCACTCACCAAATAGCTAATGAGTTTTCCTGTGGTGGCAGAGTTGCGGCCATCGCTTAATGCTGTGGCGCCTTCGCAGATATGGAGATAAGCAGGTTGGGTATCTGCTGCAGCAAGATTTACGTATTGCCTAGCGTGGTTAGCTGTTATGCCGCTGGGTGTTACCGCACTGCTGAGTGTATTTTCTACGCAGTCCAAGTCTAATTCAATACCACAACGGTTGCCTTCTGTAAAACTGGTCGCAATGCCTACTGCTTGCAAAAATGTTCTTTTCTCGTGCAGGAAAATATCTTCATGCGTAATACAATCCATGAAAGGATTGTTTACGATATCCATCCAGATGTTTTGCGTAATATAATTCTCATGTATGCCTACAACGCAGTATTTCTCTAAATAACCATCTTCCTCTGCATAACGGAATGCATTCCCGCTATGGCGACCTTCCATGGGTCGGTAATCAGCGTGCGCATCCAGATTCACCACATTGATGCGGGCCATATCGCCTCCGGTAAATTTCTGCCAGCCTTTTGCCGAGCCCTTGATGCAGGGGTAAGCATTGTTGTGTCCGCCACCAATCACGATGGGTATTTTACCGCATTGGGTAATTTGCTGAATCACTTGTTCCACGGCATCATCTATCGTATTCACCGCATGGCGGTAAGCATCTACTTTTTCTTCGTAGCCGTGTGCGTTCTGTTCGATGAGTTGTTCAAAAGCAGAAAAATCAAAATGACCGAGGAGTAAGATTTCTTGTCCGTCTAAAAAATCATTGCTCTGTATGTTCAGAAAACTTTGCAGAAAGGGCAACCAGGCAGAATCGGCACCGCCAATGCCATAATTGGCTTTTACACCGATGTCTTCGGGCACGCCCAGCAACACAAATTTTGCACTGCTCTGCTGTAGAGATGCGAGGAGATTATTGGGGTCTGCCAGCACTTGAATGCGCTCGCCGAGTTTGGTTTCAAAACGTCTGATCCTGGTCTGAGAAAGAATATCCTGTTTGTTGTAAATACGCAGTTGTGGCATAGCAATCGGTTTCCGTAACAAGGTACGAAAACAATCAATCATACCATTGTCCATTCACCAGCATACGGGCCACATGGTTTTCGCCAAATGCATAAGGCAGGTAGGCAATGGAGGGAATCGGTTGGGTAATCATCAGGTTGGCTTTTTTACCCACGGTAATACTGCCCACTTCGTTTTCCAATTGTAAAGCATAAGCTGCATTGAGGGTGGCCGCATTGATGGCTTCCTCAGGCAGCATGCGCATTTGAATACAGCTCATGCTCACCACGGTTTGCATATTGCCACTGGGCGATGAGCCGGGATTAAAATCTGAAGCAATGGCTACCGCACAACCGGCATCAATGAGCTCGCGCGCGGGTTGAAAAGGCATGCGCAGAAAATACGCGGCAGTTGGCAAGAGCGTACCAATGGTATTGGATTTAGCCAAACAATGAATGGCTTCCTGATTCATGGATTCTAAATGGTCAACCGAAATAGCACCGGCAGCAACACCTGTTTCTACCCCACCCGATACATGCAATTGATTGGCGTGGATTTTGGGCAAGAGTCCGGCAGCTTTACCGGCTTCCAAAATTCTTGTGGTTTGATCAGGCGTAAAGAAACCTTGCTCGCAGAATACATCAATATACTCGGCCAAGTTTTCTGCTGCAACAGCAGGAGTCATTTCATGGATGATCAACTGCACGTAGCCTTCGTGATTCTGTTTATACTCCGGCGGAAAACTATGTGCACCTAAAAATGTGGCTTTAATGGGAATGGGAAAATTTTGTTTGAGTCGGCGTATCACCCGCAGCATTTTCAGTTCTGCTTCGGTGGATAGTCCGTACCCACTTTTGATTTCGATAGCACCGGTACCCAATAAAATGAGTTTATGCAAACGAGCTGCTGCCAATTGATACAAAGTATCTTCATCGGTATTCGCTAAGCGCGCAGCAGAATTTAAAATACCACCACCATTGGCCGCAATTTCAGCATAGCTGAGTCCGCGTATTTTATCTACAAATTCATTTTCTCTGCTGGCAGCAAAGACCAAATGTGTATGCGAATCCACAAAAGCCGGCAATACAGTACCACCCTGTACATCGTACACTTCGGCATTGGTTTGTGGCAATGCATCCATAGCACCAAAGGCTGCAATACGATCTTGTTCTACCAATAGCCAAGCATTGTTGAGCACAGGCAGTTCTGCCAAAGCCTTGCCACGTAGTAACTGGTTAGTGGTTCTTGTATTAATGAGTTGAGCAATGTTGGTGAGCAATAAGGCCATGATATAAAGGTAAAGGAACAACGTAAGGAAAAAACGAGAATCGAGAAAAGAAAATCGAGAAAAGAAAATCGAAATGAATATTGAACAGTAGAACATTAGAACAAGGAACAGATGAAGAAAAAATCGAGGAACGAGGGAAGAAAAACGAATAGGGGAAGGAAAAATTGAAAATGGAGGGTTGAGAAACGAAAAGTGCCAAAGACTAACAGCCAAAGACCAAAGACCTTTGAAAGCTTTGTGATTTAAGCTCGTAATTCAAATACCCCTCAGTCCCCTTCGGGGCCAGCTCCCCTTAGCAGGGGAGCATATTTCAAAAGCTGATCTACTCTGCGCAAACTCCGGCCACTCTTTTTCTCTGCGGTGAAAAACACAGAACAAAAGAAAAATGATAGAGTAATGAATTCGAGACTCAATGACTTAGAAATAAAAAGCACAAACCCCCACCCCCCAATTCTTAATTATTAATTATTAATTGTTAATTCTTAATTCCTTTCAATCAAATCCCACCAATTACCATAGAGATCTTCGAAAACCGCAACCGTGCCGTAAGCTTCTACACTTGGTTCACGAATAATTTTGACTTGATGATCGAGTAAGCGCTGGTAATCGCGTTGAAAATTATCTGTGTGCAGAAAAAGGAATACACGTCCGCCGGTTTGATTACCTACCCTGCTTAATTGTTCTTCATTGGCTGCTTTGGCCAGTAAAATCTGACAACCATTGCTACCTGACGGTGCTACCAATACCCAGCGTTTGGTTGGACTTAATACTGTGTCTTCCATCAAATGAAAGCCTAGCTTTTGGGTGAAGAAAGCAATGGCTTCATCATAATCTTTCACCACTAATGCGATATGTGCGAGGGATTGCATGGTTCAAAGTAATAAGTAAAAAGGCAAAAGCAAAAAGAATTGAAAGAATCGAGAATCGAGGAAAGAAAAACGAAAAGGTTTAGTGCGTAAGGCCTAAAGCAAAAAGCTATTATTGCGTTTAGCATCAGTTTCTCGCAAAGCGCGCAAAGTTGATCAGGCGCACAAATCTCACCCAATCCTTGCGGGCTAATTATTCTTGGCGAGCTTAGCGTGGTTATCAAGTGCATCAATAAGCTATAAATTATTTCCCCTCCTTGACAAGGAGGGCCTGTCATCTGAAGCTTTAGCGAAAGATGGGTGCTTGCATCTAATGCAAGACGGGGTGGTGTAAATACCCCTCAGTCCCCTTCGGGTCCAGCTCCCCTTAGCAGGGGAGCAAATTTTAAAAGATGATTTACGCTGCGCAAACTCTGCTCCTCTCTATCTCTGCGGTAAAAATATATACTTCCTAGCGCCACCTTGCGCCATTCCGTCTTTGCGGTTAGGCTTTAGCACAATATCAAATCATAAACTCGAAATCATCAAACAAAACCCCTCAAAATCTGTAGTAGATTGCAGCATGCGTATTCAATTGATCATTGCACGATATCCCAAAGGTTTTGGCTGGGCTGGATTTTTATCCATGGCATGGTTTCGTATAATGCTTTGGTTCACTACACAGTTTAGCTTTTGGAAACTCATGGGCTGTGGTAAGAATGGGACTTTCGATAAAACGCCCGACTGGCAACAATGGGCTGTCTTATTAACTGGTGAAGCCGATATGCCTAAATGGATGAATGCTTGGTTTCGTTTATTCAAAGCACGCGTATGGCAATTAGAATTGGAAGCGATTGAAGGACATGGTACCTGGGATCAACAAACACCTTTTGGCGACTTACCAAAGAACACCGATTATGATGGGCCAATAGCTGTGCTGACACGTGCTACTATCCGATTGAATCGATTAAAGAATTTCTGGCAACATGTGGATGCCGTAGCTGTACAGATGGCTGGTGCACCGGGCTTTATTACATCTGTGGGCATTGGTGAAATACCTTGGATCAAGCAGGCTACATTCAGTATTTGGCATTCCAAATCAGCTATGCGCGAGTTTGCCTATCGCATGCATGAACACAAGGAAGTGATTCGCAAAACCTATCAGGAACAATGGTATAGTGAGGAAATGTTTGTGCGTTTTCGTTTGAAGCGCAGTACCGGTTCCTTAAACGATAGTGCGGTTTATACAGAATTAACGACAGTTTGCAATTGAAATAGGGCGAATCCCCTATTTTTGAATCTGATGCTGAACAGCACACCATATATTAGTTATCCCGATAGCCGCCGCATTCTGCCTGCTGGCTAAACTTTCCTTTGCCTTATTCTAACCCATTGCGTCCCTAGTGGATGAATCGTTATTGCTAACCATAATGTCATTGTATGAAAAATATCAAACTCATTGAAGTCCCCTCAGAAATAGGCGCCGGTACCCGTGGTGCCAGCCTAGGCATTGATGCTGTAAAAATTGCTGCGCTCGATTTCATGAGCAATTTCTTTGTGCATTTTCCTTCTGAAAAAATTCAGACAGAAAATAAACTCTTATTCGAACCCATTGAATCGCCTTATGCAAAGCGCATCAAAGGTGTTACTACTATGTACGAGCGTGTGAGTAAGGCGGTACAGGAAAGTATCAAGAGCAATTTCTTTCCTGTGGTGTTAAGCGGGGATCATAGTACAGCTGGCGCCACCATTGCCGGTATTAAAATGGCCAAGCCCAAAAGCAAATTAGGTGTGATTTGGATTGATGCACACGCAGATTTACATACGCCTTATACTACCCCATCCGGCAATATGCATGGTATGCCGCTGGCATCTGCGATTGCAGAGGACAATGAGGAAAATGCCGTACACGAAATTGATAGTGATACCAAGCGCGCCTGGGATGCGTTGAAACATATTGGTAAGATAGCGCCCAAGGTTTTGCCAGAAGATATCGTCTTCATTTCACTGCGTGATTACGAAAGAGAAGAGCGCAACCTGATTGAGAAGTATGGCATGAAAGTGATTACCACCAATGAAGTGCGTAGAAAAGGTCCGGAAAATATTGTGCGTGCCGTCATTCGTTATTTGAGTGATTGTACGGATATCTATGTATCCTTTGATGTGGACAGTCTGGACTCCTCTATCTCCAAAGGAACCGGCACACCGGTAAGCAATGGTTTACGTGAGCGTGAAGCAGAAGATTTGATTTCAAAATTCATGCAGAACAGAAAGATCTGTTGTTTTGAAATCACGGAAGTAAACCCTACGCTGGATAAAGAAAACCTGATGGCAGAAATTGCTTTCAATATTCTCCAGCGTAGCGTGAATATTCTGATGATGAACTAAGCCAGACTCAATCGAATACCGGTTTCAATATCAACTGGTGCATAGCCCAATTCACGAACGGCTTTATCAATCAATAAGCCGCCTTTCTTGGCCCTGCGCACAGGTTCAGGAAAACTGGCTTCATCAACGGGTGTGATCAGTTCGGCATCCAATCCCGCAGCTGCGGCAATTTGCACCGCCATTTGATATGGAGACACGATATCTTTTCCTGCTAAATGGTAAGCGCCTCTTGCATCCTGCTGAATAATTTGCAGAATACCTTTTGTAATATCAGGTGCATAGGTTGGTGTACGCAATTGATCATTCACCACTTTGATAGATTGTTTTGCTTTCAGGGAATTGACCACCCATTGCACAAAACTGCCTCGCTGATCGGTTAATTGTTGTCCGTAAATAAATACAGGGCGTACAATGGCGTATTCCAATCCACTCGCTTGCACCAATTGCTCGGCAGCCAGTTTGGTTTCACCATAATAGTTCAAGGGTTGTGGTGTGGCATCTTCCCCATGCGGGCCATCATCACCAAAAATAAAATCAGTCGATATGTAGAGAAAACGTGTGTGCTTAGCTGCCGACTGCAATAAATGATTGGTGGCTGTTACATTATTCGACCATGCAGTAGCAGGATCATTCAAACAAATATCCGGCTTACTCATGGCTGCGTTGTGGATAATCCAATCATAGTCTTGTTGCAGTATTTGCGCCACTGCATCCTGATCTGTAAGGTCTAACTGTGCATAAGGCTGCTGCATCCAAGTCGGCTTGGCTTGTCGGCCGGAAGCGGTCATGTCAAAATGCGGTGCTAAATCGTTCAACAACCACCTTCCCAAAAAACCCATGGCACCTGTTAATAGTATCTTCATGTTTCGGCGATTAATAGCCGACGAAATTGTGTAATTTGTCGGTTCTTATTAAAAACTTACTTTTACGGTTGTGTATAACCTACACAATGTGATTAATCACTGCTTCAGTTAACATGAAGCTAAGGGCTTTAAAGCATTATGGCACAAAAAGTTACAAAGATTGGCGTACTCACTTCCGGTGGTGATTCTCCGGGTATGAATGCTGCCATCAGAGCGGTAGTTCGTACGGGGCTCTACTATAATCTCGATGTATTTGGTATTGTACGTGGGTATAGTGGCATGATTGAGGATGATATCTATCAGATGGATTCCAAATCTGTGGCCAATATCATCCAGCGTGGTGGTACCATTCTCAAAACTGCCCGTTCCAAGGAGTTCATGGAGTATGAAGGCCGTAAGAAAGCCTACGAAAACCTGAAAAAGCATGGCATCGATGGTCTGGTGATCATTGGTGGTGATGGTAGTTTCCGCGGTGCACAGCGCTTCAGCAATGAATTTGATATTCCTTGTATTGGTTTGCCCGGTACGATAGATAAAGACATAGCCGGAACTGATTTCACCATCGGTTTCGATACTGCAGTGAATACAGCCATTGAAGCCATAGATAAGATTCGCGATACAGCAGATGCACACGACCGTCTCTTTATTGTAGAAGTGATGGGCCGCGATGCAGGTTATATTGCCTTATACAGCGGCATTTCTACGGGTGCAGAGAACATCTTGATTCCCGAGACCAAGACAGATATTAACGAAATCATTCGCTCCCTAAGCGAAAAAGAAAAACGTAGGAAACTGGTGAACCTGATTGTGGTTGCCGAAGGCGATGATTATGGCGGCGCGCAACAGGTAGCAGATATCTTGAAGAAAACCTTACCCAATCTGGATACACGTGTGTGTATCCTGGGCCATATTCAGCGTGGTGGCTCCCCCAGTGCGCTGGACAGAATGATTGCCAGCCGTATGGGCTATCATGCTGTGGAATGCCTCATGGAGGGCAAACACAACGTGATGGTAGGTGTGGTAAACAATAAAATGCATTACACCCCATTAGACAATGCAGTAAAAGCCAAGCAAAAAATCAGTCAGGACTGGCTGAAAGTGGTCAAAATCCTCGCAACCTAATTAGCACCCCCGTAAACCGAAAAAAATATGTCAAAAAACCTGGACAAGTACCTGCACAAGAATATGGACAAAGCTGCAGGTATTGCACATGGATCGCACAGAACAAAGATCGTTGCAACTGTAGGCCCGGCCTGCGATACACCCGAACAATTATTAGGATTGGTTCGCGCCGGTGTAAACGTGTTTCGTCTGAATTTTTCTCATGGTAGTCATGAAGACAAAGCACGCATCATTCAGCACATCCGTGATATCAATAAAAACGAGCCCTACAATATTGCTATTTTGGCCGATTTACAAGGTCCGAAATTGCGTGTAGGTGAAATTGAGAATAACGCGCTGGAAGTAAATGCCGGTGATATACTCACTTTCACAAACGAGAAGTGTGTGGGTACCTTGGAAAAGATTTATGTGTCCTACCCCAACCTCGCCGGTGATGTGAAGATTGGCAACATCATTTTGATTGATGATGGTAAGCTGGAAGTAAAAGTCGTAGGTATTGAAAAGAACGGTGATGTAAAAGTAGAAGTAACCCTTGGTGGTGTACTCTCTTCTAAAAAAGGGATTAACCTGCCTGATACAAAAATATCTTTGCCAGCTTTGACAGATAAGGATCTGGCTGATTTGGAATTCATTATTGAGCAGCAGTGCGACTGGGTAGCATTGAGTTTTGTACGCAGCGTAAAAGATTTGATCATTCTGCGTAATAAACTGGATGAAAAAAAGAGCAAGACCAAGATCATTGCTAAAATTGAAAAGCCTGAAGCTTTAACCAATATTCGTGAAATCATCCTCGAGAGTGATGGTATCATGATTGCCCGTGGTGACCTCGGTGTGGAACTGCCTGTTGAGCAAGTGCCGTTGATTCAGAAAGACATCATCCGTAAGTGTCTGCATAGAGCCAAGCCGGTGATTGTGGCTACACAGATGATGGAATCTATGATCGATCGCGTGAAGCCTAACAGAAGTGAGATCACCGACGTAGCCAATGCGGTATTGGAAGGTGCTGATGCGGTAATGCTGAGCGGTGAAACCGCTACCGGTAAACACCCAGCACTGGTGGTAGAAACCATGCGCAAGATCATTCTGGAAATTGAAAAGCGTGAGTATCGTTACGACCGTGAAGATGATTTGCGTCCTCAGCCACATTCCCCTTCCTTCCTGAGTGATGCCATCTGCTACAATGCCGCGAAGATTTCCAGCGATGTACAGGCCAATGCCCTGATTGGTATGACGCAGAGCGGTTATACGGCTTTTATGCTGAGTAGTTATCGTCCAAAATCACCTTTATATATCTTCTCTAAAGAGCGTTCACTCATCAACCAGTTGAGCTTAAGCTGGGGTGTTCGTGCATTCTATTATGATGAAGAGGAAAGTGTGGATGATATCATTTTTGACCAGATCAGCATCCTCAAATCAAGAGGCTTCCTGAACACAGGCGATATTGTGGTAAACACAGGTAGTACGCCGGTTCATTTACACCTGCCTACCAATATGTTGAAGATCACTAAGGTGGACTAAACCTGACTGAATACAACCAACAAAAAGATTCTCCTTCGTGGGGAATCTTTTTTATTTTCATACACTCCAAACGAACTGTATGAAACAATGGCTTGTCGCGCTGCTCCTCCTGCCCTTTTTTGCGCAGGCGCAGGATGCAGATTCTGCATGGATTGTCAATAATTACACCAAGCAGGAAGTATATATCCCCATGCGAGATGGCGTGAAACTCTTCACGGCTATTTACACACCAAAAGACGCATCGGAAAAACATCCGATCCTCATCAACAGAACACCGTACACATCATCTCCTTACGGCGTTGATAAATTCCGTGCTTTCTGGAATAACCATTATAAGCATTACCTGAAGGAAGGTTATATCATGGTGATTCAGGATGTACGTGGCCGCTGGATGAGCGAAGGCGAGTTTGTGGATGTGCGCCCCTACAACCCTGATAAAAAAGGCAACGAGGTTGATGAAGCTAGCGACACCTATGATACAATTGACTGGTTGATTAAGAACATCGCGAATAACAATGGCCGCGTAGGTGCATTTGGTATTTCGTATCCGGGCTTTTATACCACGATGGCAGCGATGAGCAATCATCCTGCATTAAAAGCAGTGAGTCCGCAAGCACCGGTAACCGATTGGTTTATTGGTGATGATTTTCACCACAATGGTGCATTCATGTTGATGGATGGTTTCAGTTTCTACTGGAATTTTGGCCGTCCGAGACCAAAGCCCATTACCCAGCAAACACCGGGCACGAATATTTTCACGTCAAAGGATAATTACAATTTCTATTTGAAGATTGGTGCATTGAGCAATTTCACCAAGCTGACTGGTGATAGCATTGCTTTTTGGAAAGACTTGATGGCGCATCCAAATTATGATGCATGGTGGCAGGCCAGAAATGCACGCAAGCATGTAGACAAATTGCAGACGCCAGCAGTACTGGTGGTGGGTGGTTTGTTTGATGCAGAAGATTGCTTTGGTGCGTGGGAATTGTATAAAGCCATTGAAGCCAAGAGCAAAACAGATAACCGAATTGTGATGGGCCCTTGGTATCATGGTCAGTGGGCACGCGGTGATGGTACTCGCTTAGGCAATGTGCAGTTTGGCAGCAATACCAGTGAATGGTATGCACAGAATATGGAGATTCCATTTTTCAATTATCACTTGAAGAATAAAGGCAGTTTAGACAAAATCGCGGAAGCCAATATTTTCTTTACCGGTAGCAACAAATGGTGGCAGTTTCCGAAATGGCCAATGAGTACGGCTACTACACCACTCTACCTGCAAGCCAATGGCAAAGCTGATTTTAAAGCGAGTAAAGAACAGAGCTCTTCAACGTACATTAGTGATCCTTCGAAACCTGTGCCTTATACAGAAGATGTACATTTCAGCAGAACACGGGAATACATGACAGATGATCAACGCTTCGCATCCAGAAGAACAGATGTACTCACATTTGAAACAGATGTATTGAATGAGGATGTAACTGTTGCAGGCACATTGGTAGCTGATCTATTGGTAAGTTTAAGCAGTACAGATGCAGACTTTGTCGTTAAACTGATTGATGTATTTCCGGATGATTTCAAATATGCAGACGAAGGCGCGCAGGCATCCAGAACAGCGCCAAGTAAAGTACCCATGGGTGGCTATCAGATGTTGGTGCGCGGCGAAGTGATGCGTGGCAGATACCGCAATAGTTTTGAAAAGCCGGAAGCTTTCACACCCAACAAACCGACCACTGTAAAATTCAATCTGCCTGATGTAGCCCATACATTCCAAAAAGGGCATCGCATCATGGTGCAGATACAAAGCAGTTGGTTTCCTTTGGTTGACAGAAACCCGCAACAGTTTATCAATATCTATACTGCAAAAGACAGCGATTTTCAAAAAGCAACCATTCGCGTTTACCATAATCAATCCAAAATTCATTTACCTATCTTGAAATAACCCTTTATGAAAAAACGATTGCTGATCATGAGTGCTTTGTTTATAACTATGCTGACAAAAGCACAGGAAGTAAATATCATTCCACAGCCAGCCGCTATGACAGTGGGCAAAGGCAGTTTCACCATCACCCCAAAAACCAAGATTGTGTTTGCAGGTAGTGGTTTGGAAAATGCTGCTGATTTTCTGAATGCATATCTGAAACAGTTTTACGGTTTCACTTTGCAGACAAGCACAGATAGCAAATATGACCACAACATCGTACTCAACTACGATAAAATGGAATACCCTATTCCCGGCGCTTACAATATGGATGTTACCAAAAAGCATGTTTATATTGGTGGCGATAATGCAACAGGCGTATTCTATGGTGTACAGTCATTGATTCAATTATTGCCTGTACAAAAATCTTCACAACTCAAGATTAAAGAAGTATCCATTCAGGATAAACCACGCTTTGCCTATCGCGGCTTACACCTGGATGTAGGCAGACACTTTTTCCCGGTGGCTTTCATCAAGCAGTACATCGATTATATCGCACTGCATAAGATGAATACTTTTCATTGGCATTTAACGGAAGACCAGGGCTGGCGTATTGAAATCAAGAAGTATCCTAAGTTGACTGAAGTAGGTGGATTTAGAAATGGCACCATCATTGATCGTTATCCCGGCAAGGGCAATGATGGTATCCGATACGGTGGTTATTATACGCAAGAAGAAATCAAGGAGGTAGTAGCTTATGCTGCTGCGCGACATATCACTGTTGTACCGGAAATCGAATTACCCGGACACTCCTCTGCAGCGATTGCAGCTTACCCCGAATTAAGTTGCTTCCCTAATGAAAATACCAAGGTAGCACCAAAGACTAGTTGGAGTGGCCCTACCACAGGCAAGCAAGTGCAACAAGCTTGGGGAGTGTTTGAAGATGTGTTCTGCCCAAGTGAATTCACGTTTAATTTTCTGCAAGATGTATTGGATGAAGTGATGGCCCTCTTCCCTTCTACCTATATTCATATTGGTGGTGATGAGTGCCCCAAAGAAGCCTGGAAGCGTTCTGCTTTTTGTCAGGAATTGATTCGTGAAAAAGGTTTGAAGGATGAGCACGGTTTACAGAGCTATTTCATTCAGCGCATAGAAAAATATTTGAACAGCAAAGGCCGTCAGATTATTGGCTGGGATGAAATTCTGGAAGGTGGCTTAGCGCCTAATGCAACAGTGATGAGCTGGCGCGGTGAAGCTGGTGGTATTGAAGCTGCCAAGCAAAACCATAACGTTATTATGACTCCGGGCGGTTGGTGCTATTTTGATCATTCTCAAAACAAGCCTGAAGATTCTGTAACCATTGGCGGTTATACCCCAGTTGATAAAGTGTATAGTTATGAACCCGTTCCAAAAGAACTGACTGGCGATAAAGCCAAATATGTATTAGGCGCACAAGCCAATGTCTGGACAGAATACATGAAGAATACCAACAAGATTGAGTACATGATTTTCCCCCGACTCAGTGCTTTAAGCGAAGTGTTATGGTCGCCAAAAGAACAGCGTAACTGGAGCAGTTTTGAGAAACGTTTAGGTACCCAGCAAAAGCGCTATCAGCTATGGGGCAGCAATTACAACAAGGTGTATTTCGCTGGTAAACAATCAGTTAAATAATAAAGTAAACTTAATTCCGCATAAACCTGCAAAATTTTATATTTGTCTGCAAAAATCCGCAATATGGCCCAGCACAAGTTTTCGGTTGATTTATCCGATAGTCTGGAAAGAATTCCTGTGAAAGTCTTTGAAAACTCTAAGCACGGTTCACAGTTTGTTGCTGCTGAAATTGCGGCACTTATTCGCGAGAAGCAGGCGAAGGGACAAGATTGTGTATTGGGATTAGCCACCGGCTCTACACCGATTACTTTATACAAGGAGTTGGTGCGTATGCATAAGGAAGAAGGGCTCAGCTTCCGTAATGTGATCACTTTCAATCTGGATGAATATTATCCCCTGGAGAAAGAAGCCTATCAAAGCTATTGGAGCTTTATGCATCGCAATCTTTTCAATCACGTGGATATTGATGCGGAGAATATTCATATTCCCAACGGACAATTACCGAAAGAAGATATCAAGAAGCATTGTGTAAAGTATGAGCAATTGATAGAAGCCGTAGGTGGTATTGATTTGCAAATATTGGGTATTGGTAATAACGGTCATATTGGTTTCAACGAACCTGGTTCGAGTATTTTTTCTAAGACGAGGTTGGTGTCGTTGGACAACAGTACACGTATCGCCAACTCATTTGAATTTCAGAATATATCTCAAGTGCCGCGCATGGCGGTTACCATGGGCATCAGTACCATCATGAAAGCACGCAAAGTGATTCTGATGGCCTGGGGTATGAAAGCGCCGATTGTAGCCAAAGCAGTGGAAGGACATGTAACAGAACAAATCCCCGCTTCTATTCTGCAGCAGCACAACGATTGCACATTTGTGATTGATGAAGTAGCTGCAAGTGAGTTAACACGTATTAAATCGCCTTGGCTGAGTGGTGATGTTGACTGGACACCCAAGATGATCAAGCGCGCAGTAGTACATATGGCACTCAAATTAGGTAAGCCGGTGCTAAGCCTTACTGCACATGATTATAATGAGAATGGCTTAGGCGATTTGCTCGTTGAAAAAGGTGATGCTTACGAAGTAAACCTGCAAGTGTTTTACATGCTGCGCGATAGTTTAACTGGATGGCCCGGTGGCAAACCGAATGCAGTGATTCCTGGCCACCCAGAACGCAGCGACCCACATCCAAAGCGTTGTTTAATTTTTAGTCCACACCCCGATGATGATATCATCAGCATGGGTGGTACATTCCAGCGCTTACATGATCAGGGACATGAAGTGCACGTAGCCTATCAAACCAGTGGTAATATTGCGGTAACGGATGAATTCGTTACACGCTTTCTGGATTTTGCTGTTGGTTTTGAAGACATGTTTGGCATCAACAATGAAGTAAGCACCAAGATTCTGGGAGAAGCAAGACAATACATATCGAATAAAGCTAAAAATCAGCCCGATACTGCTGAGATACGCGCCATCAAAGGGTTGATCCGCAGATGCGAAGCAAAAGCTACTTGTCGCTATGTTGGCTTAACCGAAGACCGTTGTCATTTTCAAAACCTGCCATTCTATGAAACTGGTACGGTGGAGAAAAAACCCATGGGTGAAGAAGATGTGGTGTTGACGATGGAATTGTTGAATAAGATTAAGCCGCACCAAATTTATTGCGCTGGTGATCTGGCTGATCCGCATGGTACACATAAAGTTTGTCTGGACATTGTTTTTGAAAGCATGCGCAGATTAAAAGCTGCCGGTGAAAAATGGGTGAAGGACTGCTATGTATGGATGTATAAAGGTGCATGGCAGGAATGGGATATTGCTGATATCGAAATGGCCATCCCTATGAGTCCCGATCAGGTGATGAAAAAGCGTTTTGGCATCTTTATTCACCAGAGCCAGAAAGACATGGTACCCTTCCAGGGAACCGATAGCCGCGAATTCTGGCAGCGTGCAGAAGAACGCAATGCCAATACAGCCAATCTGTATGCAGCTTTGGGTATGACTAAATATGCTGCTATTGAGGCATTTGTACGCTGGCATTTCTGATAATTTTTGTGCGGGAATTTCAAAATATGAACTCCCCCGCCTATATTTGCAGCCCATTTAAGGGAATGGCCCCGTAGCTCAACTGAATAGAGCATTTGACTACGGATCAAAAGGTTTCAGGTTTGAATCCTGACGGGGTCACAAAGACCTGCCAAAATTGGCAGGTCTTTTTATTTGGATGCGTGCAAAGCTTGCTTTGCTAAGCAGACGAATAAAAAGACCCCACGCTGAAAGCGTGGATAGGTCTTTGAGTAAGGCCAATGCGAAAAGGATCACGTAGTAATCCTGATTTTCATACCACAGATATTTTCCAAAAAAGTGATAACCCCCACGCTAAAAGCGTGGATAGGTCTTTGGGTTAGACCAATGCGACACGGATCACGAAGTAATCCTATACGCCCAAAGCGGTGTTATCACCGCGAGATTTTATTCAACCCCTTCAGGGTTGTGTATTGAATTCACACGAATGACTCTATTCATATTGGACGCCTTCAGCGTCCGATTCTAATTGTAGACATCTATTTGTTGGTCGGGCGACCAACAATGGCCAGAAATCAAGTAGTAATCCTAACAGCCAAGAGCGGTGTCCTCACCGCGACATTTTATTCAACCCCTTCAGGGTTGTGTATCGAATTCACACGAATGACTCTATTTATATTGTACGCTTTCAGCGCCCGACTTTAGTTGCATCATTTTTCTTGTTGGTCGGGCGACCAACAATGGCCGCAGTGTTTTTCTAAAACACATCACATTTCACCCCGGACTGAAGTCCGGGGAAATACATCTATTGCTTTAATTAATACATATACTGTGGACTAAAGTCCACAGTATAAAACCGCGCACGAATCACTTACTTTTACCACATGAAAATTGTACTGGCATCTGTTGGCAAACCACATGAAGCTTTGGTGAAAGCCGGTGTGGAAGAATTCACCCAACGGATTCAGAAATACTATGGCGTGGAATGGAAAATCATTGCACCACCAAAGAATGCGGCTTCATTGAATGAAGCAGCCTTCAAAAAAGCAGAAGCTGAATTGGTGCTACAACAACTGCAACCTGATGATTTCCTCATTTTATTAGATGAAAGAGGCAAAAACATCAGTTCACCCGAATTGGCTAACCTTTTGCAGCAACGTGCTAACGAAAGTACCAAGCGAGTTGTCTTCCTGATTGGCGGTGCTTTTGGTGTGGACGGTACTATTCAGCAGAGAGCGCAGTTTACCTGGAGTCTTTCCAAATTGGTATTCCCGCATATGCTGGTGCGCTTGATCCTTGCTGAACAAGTCTATCGCGCCTGCACCATCAACCGCAATGAAAAATACCACCACGTTTAGCCCTAATTTTGCGCTATGATCAATTCTACACTCTCTATTATCATACTCACCACGATTATTTCTTTTCCTGCATTCTCCAATCATAAAACGATTGATGACCTGATTTTTCAACCAGCCATCATCAAGACCAAAAAACAATGGTACCGTTTTATTACTTGTGGTTTTATTCATGCTGATATCACACACTTACTGTTCAATATGCTATCGCTGTATATGTTTGGCGATATCGTTGAAGAAGCATTTGCACAAATCTATCCGGGACTTGGCACTGTGATGTATTTGCTGCTTTATTTCTTGGCAACCATCGTAAGTGTTATTTCAACCTATATCAAACACAAGGATGATTATTGGTATAGAAGTTTGGGTGCTTCGGGGGCTGTTTCTGCCATTGTCTTTGCAGGCATCTTCCTCTATCCTACTATCAAGATTGGTTTATTCATTCTGCCACCGATTATTCCGGGATTCGTATTCGCACCAATATATCTGATTGGTTCAGCTTACATGGAAAAACGTGGTGGCGATAATGTGAATCACTCCGCACATATCTGGGGCGCTGTATCAGGTATTGTGTTTATCCTGATTGCTTCTGTTTTCTTTAAAGGATTTGATCCTTTGGAAAGTTTTATCCGCCAGGTGATGGACTTTATGCGTTCTTTTTAAAGCGGATCTGAACAACCTGCTTGGTCAGCGGCGTGATTTTAAATCGATCGTCAATACGATGACCAAGAATCCAGACAACCTTTTTATTGGATTCAATCACCCATACTTGTTCTTTTTCAGTGCGTGACAATTTGATATCGCCAAAGAACCGACTCAACTTTTTCTTCTTGCGCATACCGAGGGGATAGAAATAATCGCCTACCCGCCATGGACGCAATAAAAATGGGAATGTTAATGCACTTGCATCAATCAATGCAAGCATTGGATCTGCACTGATTTCTTTCGGCACTGCTGTTTGTTGAATTAGCAACTCTCCTAATGAAAATGAAATACTCGCTTGTCCCGCTTCAATTAACAATGTTTGTGGATCAACTGTAGACTTTATTGGAGCAACCAGCAAGTGCTTACGATCTTTAATCACACGATGTGTTTCACCACTTACATAACTGCTATTTTCTGCCTGCAATAATTTGACAATCTCTGCATGCTGTCCGGCTGTAAAACCATAAGGATGCAGTAGCTCCCACAAAACAGTTGTCCAAGCTGGATATTCTTGCAGCAATAAGATGGGAATTCGGTATTGCACTCCATCAGCGATCAATAGTTTCTTTTTCCACTGATCAATTGTATGCTTGAGGATGATTGCATTATCCTGTAAATACTGAATGGTCTGTAGCGCTTGTTGTTTTGCTTGCGGCATCCGCGATTCAATCAAGGGCAATACTTCATTTCTAAAGAAATTTCTAGTGTAATCACTATCAGCATTGCTACTATCTTCCACAAAAGCCAATCCATCAGCTTTTGCTTGTGCAAGAATAGCGTCTTTATGAAATGACAGCAAGGGACGAATCAATTTTTGTTTAGGCGAATATGCATCCATCCCCTTCAACCCGTTGATACCTGTACCGCGGAAAAAATGCCAAAATACAGTTTCCAATTGATCATCTGCATGATGCGCAGTAGCCAGATAATCAAGTTTTCGATCTAGCATCAATGCTTCAAACCATTGATACCGCAATACTCGGGCTGCTTCCTGCACACCCATGTTATGCTGCTCCATGAAAGATTGGGTATCAACCCGCTTGATATGGCAAACCAAATTTCTTTGCTTGGCGAAATCTTGAACGAATTGCTCATCACGCAGACTCTCCTCACCACGTAATTGAAAATTCATATGTGCTAACTCAATCCGAAAACCAGCATTCAACAACAAATTAGCCAATACCACAGAATCAACTCCACCACTAATGGCAAGCAGGATGGTATGCTGGCGCTGCACAAAAGAAAATTGTGCGGCCATGATTTGTTGGAATGCGGTATGCATATCGGTTAGGCTTTCTTCACTTCCTTGGCCCAGGCATCTTTTAACGTAACAGTACGGTTAAAGACGAGGTGTTCGGTAGTGCTTTCTTTATCGAGGCAGAAATATCCCTTACGCAAGAACTGATAACGACTATTCAAATCAGCATTGAGCAAATCTGGCTCTGCGTATACACGGTTCACCACCTGCAATGATTCAGGATTCAAATATTCCTTAAAATCACCTTCTTCATCAGTTGGATCTTCCACGCGGAATAAACGATCGTATAAACGTACTTCTGCACTCACTGCGTGTTTGGCACTCACCCAATGCAGGGTACCTTTCACATTAATGCCAGATGTATCAGAACCGCTCTTGCTTTCTGGGATATAGGTACAACGTAATTCAATCAGTTTTCCATCGGCATCTTTTACGACTTCTTCGCAGCGGATGATATATGCACTCTTCAGACGAACCATTTGTCCGGGCGCCAAACGGAAATACTTCTTAGGCGGATTCTCCATAAAATCATCCTGCTCAATAAATATCTCCGCAGAGAATGGCACCATGCGTGTACCACCATTCGGGTCTTCCGGATTGTTTTCCGTTGGCAATAATTCCTCTGCAGCAGTATAATTCGTTATCACCACTTTCAATGGATCAAATACCACCATTCTACGCTGAGCTACTTTATTCAGGTGCTCACGCACACAAAATTCCAACAAGCCAACATCCACCATATTCTCACGCTTGGCTACGCCTATACGGTCACAGAAATCGCGGATACTCTCCGGCGTAAAACCTCTTCTGCGTAAACCGCTGATGGTTGGCATACGCGGATCATCCCAGCCGGTTACATGGCCTTCATTCACCAACTGTAAGAGTTTACGCTTACTGGTAACCGTATAATTGATGTTTCTGCGCGCAAACTCATATTGATGTGATGGATAAATTTCCAATTGTGCAATCAGCCAATCATACAATTCTCTGTGCGGTACAAATTCTAGTGTACAAATGGAGTGTGTGATGTTTTCAATGGAATCGCTCTGACCATGCGCAAAATCATACATCGGATAAATACACCAGGCATCTCCCGTACGATGGTGATGTGCATGCTTAATACGATACAAGATTGGATCGCGCATCAGCATATTGATATGGGCCATATCAATCTTAGCACGCAGGGTTCTGCTTCCATCAGGAAACTCACCATGCTTCATGCGCTGAAACAAATCGAGGTTTTCTTCTACTGAACGGTTTCTGAACGGACTATCCTTACCAGGCTCAGTTGGCGTTCCTTTCATGGCAGCAATGGCTTCGCTGGTAGAATCATCCACATAAGCCAATCCCTTTTTGATTAGTAACACAGCAAAATCATAGAGCTGCTGGAAATAATCAGAAGCATATAATTCATGCTTCCACTCAAAACCCATCCAACGAATATCTTCTTTGATACTTTCTACATATTCTGTTTCCTCAGTGGTTGGGTTGGTATCGTCGAAACGGAGATTCGTATAACCGGGGTATTTCTTGGTTAAACCGAAGTTTAGGCAAATGGAACTGGCATGACCAATATGCAGGTAGCCATTGGGTTCCGGCGGAAAGCGGGTGACAATAGAACTGAATTTACCACTATTCAGGTCGTTCTCAATAATTTCCTCAATAAAATTCAAGCTTTTCTCTTCACTCATGGATAGCCAATTAGGTGGCAAAAGTACGGTTTCAAGGGCGCAAGGCCAAGTGCCAAAGGCAGATAGGTGAATTTGCTATAGGCTTCATAAACAGCTTATTATATCCTCCTATGGATTAATTCCAACTAACTTGATAAATTGCTTAAGTAATTCAGCATAAATAATGCTATACGCAAATGTCAATGGAGAAAAAGTTGAAGCTCGACCAAAGTTGCATGGCAAATGTCCTTTGTGTCATGGTGATGTATTCTCTAAATGTGGTGAGATAAATTTATGGCACTGGGCTCACGTTGCAGACGAAAACTGCGACAGTTGGCATGAACCTGAAACTGAATGGCATAAAAAATGGAAACATGCTTTTGGGAAAGAAAAAAGTGAAGTCATAATCACAAAGGATAGAATTAAACATATCGCTGATGTTCGGACAAAAAGCAATGTGATAATTGAACTACAGAATTCGCCAATTCAGAAGCAAACTATCGTGAAAAGAGAAGAATTTTATGGCGAGCAGATGCTATGGATAATAAATGGCAATGAATTTAAAGATAACTTTAAGGATACATCTTCTGATATAACTGAGGAAATAAGCAGCTATAACCGTTTTATAATGCAGTCAAATAGTACATCCAGAGAAAAAAGGAAATTGGATGAATATAGTAAATACCCTTTTAAGTGGAGCTGGCCTCGTAAATCATGGTCCCAATCAAAAAGGGACATTTTCATTGACTTTGGCTCACCCATTTTGTTTAGGATTATTGAAGGCATGGGAACTAATGAGGGTTTATTTAAGAAAGTATCTAAGAAAAGATTTTTAGAGAAATACGGAGGGGATGTTTCATTTCTTCCGGAATTAATTTCATCAGGTTTCTTATAACTATTTCTTTCGCTTAGGCATTGTTGCCAATTGAACCTGTATTGGTTGCTGCTGATCAGTAATACCCTGTATCAGCGCTTGCGACCTGTTCAAACCGGCTTTTATTGATTTTACGCCTCGAAACTGCTTATCTAAGACGATCTCAATACTATCTTTTCTAATAAAATAATCACCCCAAAAAGTTGAATCATCTGCAGAGAGGATGCACACGTTACCAAACTCAAAGAATAACATCGGCTGTTTGGTATTTTTTCCACCACTTAATGGCAGTGTATCATTAGCAACCACCATTCTTTGAATAGCATATTCACCCATAAACTTTTCTTTGGATTGCGCAAACAAATATGCTTCAACCAAAAAGCCAATACAAAGCAGTGCTATAAAAGCAATAGGCGCAATACGTGCGAATTTGGAGACAGTTATCTGGCTTTCGGACTGAATCTTACCAGCCATATTCCAGAAGAACGCTTTCAAACTTGGCAAATAAGGAATCAGCAAGAGTATGACCATAATCGTTTCTACAATAACATGCGTCAGCGCATCTTTCACTTGAAATTCGATATCGATAATAAGGATATTGGCGAATAATCCAAGTGCTAGTAAAAGACCTATTAATCTCGTACGCTTAAACAAAATCAATGCGCCTGCCCCAAATTCAATAATACCTAAGAACAAGTTATAGGGGTAAGAGCGACCAAAGAAAGACCATGCATGCGTCATTCGTGAAACATCCTTTAAAGGCACATAACCTGAATACTTATATATTTCAAATTGGTTATCGAAAAACTTAGAAAAGGCAAAAGCAATTAATACCAGTGATAGAAAATAGATAAATATATATTGCAAGACATCCCATGTCTTGGTTAAGAATGATTTTTTCATGTGCGTTGGTTTAAGGAAAATCAAATTACAAATTATTCTGATTTCAGCAGAAGGGCGGTACAAACAAAAACCCCTCGCAAATGCGAGGGGTTTTGTGATCCGGATTGGATTCGAACCAATGACCTACTGCTTAGAAGGCAGTTGCTCTATCCAGCTGAGCTACCGGACCATCCCTTTTTGGGCTGGCAAAAATATATTTTAATTAGTTTGCGCCCAAACTGTTTCGCAATCATGGAGGTAAAAATTGAAGAAAGCTGGAAACAAGCGCTACAGGCGGCTTTTCACAAGCCTTGGTTCCTCCAAATTGTTACCCACCTGAAAACAGAAAGAGCTTCTGGCAAAACCATCTACCCTCCGGGTCAGCTCATTTTCAATGCTTTTGAACATACACCATTCAACAACGTGAAAGTGGTGATTTTAGGGCAAGACCCCTATCATGGACCGGGTCAAGCGCACGGACTCAGCTTTTCAGTTCAAGATGGTGTTCCGCCACCACCCTCATTGGTCAACATTTTTAAGGAGCTGAAAGCTGATATCGGCATGCTCATTCCATCAACTGGCAATCTCACCAAATGGGCCGATCAGGGTGTATTGCTTTTGAATGCAGCATTAACTGTACGTGCCAATGAACCTGCCAGTCACGCCAAAATTGGCTGGATGGATTTTACTGATTACGTGATCCGTACCCTCTCAGATCAAAAGCAAGGAATCGTATTCCTGCTCTGGGGGCGCTTTGCACTAGAGAAACAAGTGCTAATTGACGAAACCAAACACCATGTACTCAAAGCGGCGCATCCGTCTCCCTTTAGTGCTGATAAGGGATTTTTTGGTTGCAAGCATTTCAGTAAAACCAATGAACTACTCGCTAAACAAGGAAAAGCACCTATCGACTGGCACCTTTAATTCAAGAACATGAACTTGCTGAAAAACATATTTGCGCGCATTTGGGCTTTGTGGGGCCTATTGACTTTCGTGGGCACATTTCTGCTGATATTCATTCCATCCATGCTCACGCATTTATGGCCTGAGTGGCGTAGTCAGGATTTATTCATCAAGTTGGCTCGCATCTGGATGCGTGTTTGGTTAACATTGATTGGTTGCCCGGTAAAAGTGCGCGGCAAAGAAAACTTCGCACCCAATACTTCCTATATCATCACTTGCAACCACAACACTTTATTGGATGTGCCACTCTCCTCACCTTTTATTCCTGGCCCCAATAAAACCATTGCCAAAACCTCTTTTGCCAAAGTACCCATTTTTGGTTTCTACTATCGTAAAGGTTCTGTATTGGTAGATCGCAACAGTGAACAAAGCAGGAGAAAAAGTTTTGACGAAATGCGCCATGTACTGAAAGCTGGTATGCACATGTGCATTTATCCAGAAGGTACCCGCAACAGAACAGGTGAACCATTGAAAAAATTCTATGACGGCGCATTTAAACTGGCAACAGATACCGGAAACGCCGTAATACCCACACTCATATTCAATACCGGCAAAGCCTTACCGGTGAATAAGTTTTTTTATCTCATACCACACAAACTGGAAATTCATTTCTTGGCTCCCATTGAAAGTAAAGGCAAACAAAGCGTTGCTTTAAAAGATGAAGTCTTCCAAACTATGTGGAACTATTATGATGCCAATCGTTAGAAGCCGGCGTTAGAATAAGTTCTGGCCCTATTGATGCGCAGATCGCGAAGAATACCTGATTTAGGATTCACTGTAATACTGAATGAACGGAACAAACCTATTGGTGTTACATTGGCAGATAATTGCCAACAGTGCATTTCACGACTAAGACTCATAGTGAACTGCTGAATCTTACCTGCACTGAGATCCAAAAATCCATTTCCAAGAATCTTCAGTTTACTGGACAAACTGAAATCCCCATTGAAACTCATACCCTGTATGATCACACTTTGAAAGCCACTGTAATCAGGCTTAATGGTTCTGGAGTAATTCAAAGAATATGATAAATTAAGGCTCCAGGGAATATCAAAATCCGTAAACTCTGCAGGATTTGCGCGTGCAAACTGTAATTGTCTTTGTTGTTCCTCCGGTGTCATGAAAGGATCCATCGGAATCTCCTTATCCTTCTCTTTACCATCCTTGGTCTTTGCCTGGAAACTGGTTGAAATTGCGATATTGGCTGTTGTAATGGAGCCCGGACTAAACTTGTTTCTCGACCACTGCAACTGATTTTTTCTGAAGCCTCTGCTATCGGTTTCGTATGGATCTAAAACAAAACCGGCAGTAATATTGATGTTTTGAAACAAATTGGATCGCAGGTAAAAATTAAATGGAGACAGGGCAAAACTATCTGCCATTAAGTTGTAGGATGAGGTAAAACCAAAGCCATCAATCAAGCGCACTTTCTTATCCGGTGCTGATGTGTCTTTTTTATCCCGCACTTTCATTTCAAGCAGGTTGTCCACGCCGAAACTAATACCACCAAATCTGCCTTCACTAAAGCTTCCCAGAATACCTCCATCAAATTGTGAAACCCGGATAGTACGGCCTGTTGTATCGATTTGCAAATTCTTGTAATAACGAGCCATCATATCAGGCTTGTAAGAGACACCAAAACTTGGTCTGATTTCGTGGCGAATGGCTTTGATATTACCCATCGGTTTCTTCATCACCACAGTACCGAATATCCGCGTGCTGGCAGAAATACCAAAACTCATTTGTCTTGCCGCATAAAATCCACGCTGGATAGTAGTATCTACTTTTTTATTGACTGCATTCCAGTTACGAATGACTCTTTGTCCGTACCAACGTTCATCATACGAAATAGATGGACCGATAGTAATTGGCCCCAATGCAGGTAAGGATAAAGTAATTGGTATGCTATGCGATGCACCCCACTGCATGGTATCCAGCAATCGGCGCATATTGAAAGCGGTATCGTAGAAAGAAATCTGATTTTGTAATTGGCTATTCAAACCTATACCCAGCTTCTCATACCAACGTTCTGTACCAATTCTTTCTTTCTTTTGAAACGGGTAAACCGTCACCATATTGAATCCAATATTTGGCAAACTCAGGTTTACCAATCGGGTATTGTTGTTTTGGTTATGGGTAGCGTTTACCGACATATTTATTTTACCCTTCCAATCCTTGGTATAACTAATTGAAGAAGTTAGCTGGTTCTGGAAATTCTGAATTGGGTTATTGAGCAGGTTCTGGTTGAATCTGGTACTACCAAAATTGACACTGGCCGTAAAATTGGTACCCGGCCTTGCCCTATTATCTCTGGAATGGTTCCAGTTAATCATAAAGCTGCGTACACTATTGAATTCCTCCTTACTGGCAGTAAACCCACGATTCAGGGATTTGGTATTCTGAAACGTGATGTTCATACCACCTGTATAATGATAGCGCTTCATATACTTTGGCGCAACATTCACTGCCCAGCCGCCATATGAATACAAATTGGTTCTTACTGTTACATCAGCATAATCACTCAAGACCTTATAATAACCCAATCCCTCCAAACCAATACCAAAATCCTCACTAGTGATGAATTGCGGCGCCATCAGGCCTGAACTTCTTCCCCGCGAGAGCGGATAAATACCAAAGGGCAGTCCGATAGGCACAGGCACTCCTTCAAATTCTGGAATGGCTAAGCCTGACATGGCCACTTTATTATTGATCAATTTGAGTTTCTTAGCTCGGATGGCGAAGTGTGGGGTATCCAGGTTACAAGTAGTGAATTTGGCATTATACCCGAAGAAGGCATTGGTATCCACTTTTTTCAAGAGTGTTGCGTTCACAAACATCTCACCTTCTTTGTAATAAGAATTTTTAGTAACCCCTTTCAATGTCTTGAGGTTGAAGGTGATACTATCACTCAGAGAAGTCATTTCACCTTGGCGCATTTCAGGTTTACTCAGCGGACTACCGGTTGTGTCTCTTGAACCGTATGCCCTTACTAATTGTGAAGCTTGATCGTACTGAATCGTGTTTGCCTTCAGTTGCATTTGGCTATAATCGGCCTCTGCTTTACCGTACAGTAGAAATTCCTTGGTTTCAATTTTTAGAACGCCGGAATCCTCTGCCGTGTATTTGATTGGGGCATCTATGGAATCTTTTGAAATAACAATCGTATCAACTGTATTAACACGTGCAGGTTTTGTGCTATCTGTACGAATGATATTGGGTTTTACCCTTGGAGAATCCGGTTTTGCAGGCAATGTGTCAGGATACGTTAAAAATTGCCCAAACTGCCCAGACAGGTGAACCGCTGCCTGCTGATACTTTGTTAAAATCAGGAATGCTGCGAGTACTGCAATAGCCGGGGTATATTTTACGTTAATTTTACGCCGTTTGCTCATGTTAGTAGTGGCAAAAATAGCCCCTTCGGGCTGAAGATGATAATAAAGCACATCTTTAACAAATTGGATATGAGGAAAAGACTGTTCGTTGCCTGGGTTTTGTTAATGATATTCAGTATTGGTGCAGCGGCGCAAAAAGCGCCTCAACGCCCTGCTTTGCGCCGCATTGTGATTGATGCCGGACATGGCGGACATGATCAAGGCGCCAAGGGCACATTATCTACCGAAGCGAATATTGCCTTACAAATTTCATTGAAACTGGAGCAAATGCTCCGTGAGCAGATGCCCGAACTGGACATTATTATGACCAGACGTGATGACATTTATCCATCTCTTTACGAAAGATGTGATATCGCCAATCGTGCCAAGGCGGATTTGTTTATCTCAATCCACCTGAACTCAGCAGCTGGCATTAAGCATAAAGAAGTGACTCATTACGAGACCAAAACTTTCTATAAAGGCAAAGGCAAAAAGAAGAAAAAGTACACCAAGGAAGTACCCGTTTACCGTTATTGGACCTCTCCTTCTCCAGCAATGGGTACAGAAACCTACATCTGGAGTGCAGCTAAAAATGAGAGTAAGAAGCGCGAAATGATGGAGAATGAAGATGCTTTTGTTGATAGCTCTATCAACCAGATTATTCGTGAGTTCGATAGCCGCTCTCCTGAAAACGCCGCATTTGTAGCCCTGAAAGCCAAGCAATTTTTTGAGCGTAGTCAGCACCTCGCCTTTACGATTGAAGATGAATTCAAGAAAATCGGCAGAGTAAGTCGCGAAGCCCGTCAACGTAATGAAAAAGGTATCTGGGTTCTGGAAGGCACTTCCATGCCATCTGTTTTGGTGGAGACCGGCTTTATTTCAAACCCAGAGGAAGAAAGATATCTTTTCAGCGATGCCGGACAACGCGAAACCAGTCAGGTGATCATCAATGCATTAAAACGCTACAAAAACTCGCTGGAAAACAGAACAATCGGCACCGTTAATGGAGTAGCCCGCAAATAATGCTTCTTCATTCCTACATTTGTAGCTATGAAGATTTCGAATGAAACCAAGGTAGGAGCATTAACAGCCATTGCCATTACTTTATTGGTTCTTGGGTTTAATTTCCTGAAAGGCAGAAGCCTTTTTAAAACAGGGCATTTCCTTTATGCCAAATATCCTGATGCCAAGGGCCTGATGGTCTCTAACCCGGTTTATGTGAATGGGTTTCAGATTGGATCTGTTTACGATATAGAAACCGAGAGTGCAGACCTGAAGAAAATAAATGTTTCCATCAAGCTTAAGGACGATTACGAAATACCGGTTAATTCAGTTGCTTCAATCATCAAAGACCCACTTGGTACCCCGAGTATCGAAATCGCATTGGGTAATGATCCAAAGCACTTGAAAACAGGCGACACATTAATGACTAAGGAAAGTATGGGCATTCTTGGTGCGGTAGCTAATCAACTCCTGCCTGTTGCTGATCAGATCAAGGAAACTGTAAGGCAATTAGATATCGTACTGAAAAATGTCAATAGCATATTCGATCCTACTACCAAGGGAAATCTGCAGGAAGTGATTGCCAATTTGAACAAGACCACAGCCAACCTGATGAACGCTTCAGCGTCGATGCAGGGTATGCTGAATGAACAAACAGGCAGCATCACCAAGACCATGAATAATGTGAATAGCTTCACAAAGAATCTGGCTGACAATAATGAAAAAATCAATGGTGTGGTTAGCAATCTGCAGACTACAACAGACAAACTCGCCAAATCGGATATTAACGGAACCATTGCAGACTTGAAAACATCAGTTAACAACCTGAATAATATCCTCACCAAGATTGATAAAGGTGAAGGCTCGATGGGCAAGCTGATGAATGATAAAGCGCTTTACGACAACCTTAACAACACCATACGCAGCGCTAATATACTAGTAGATGATCTTAGAATGCATCCTAAGCGCTACGTCAATGTATCCGTATTTGGCAAAAAGGATAAAAGCGGTCCGCTGATGCAACCACTGGCTGATTCCAGCAAGCAAAAACAATGATGCTTTTACGCCATAGCTTTCTCCTGATTTGTACACTCTATGCGATCTGCGCCAATGCGCAAAGAACTGCTATTGCAGATACCGGATTTGTTCCGGGTAAACTCATTGAAGTAATCAGGGCCGACAGAGAAAACATTCAGAAAAAGGATTCCACCACTTTTTTCTCGCTGGCAGGTAAAGCTGCGGTAAAGCAGGAGACTACCCTTTTCTATGCAGACAGTATTGTGTTGAATCAAAAAGAAAACTTTCTGGAAGCTTTCGGCAATGTGCATATTAATGATGCTGATACCATACATACGTATGCACAATACCTTAAGTACCTGGGTCGTGAACGCAGAGCCTACCTGAAAAAATCAGTCAAGCTGACTGATGGTAAAGGTGTACTAACCACAGAAGAACTGGAATACGATACACAGCTACGCATTGGCACTTATCTCAAAGGTGCCAAATTGGTAAATGGTAAAACTACCCTAGTCAGTAGAGAAGGTTATTATTATGGTGATACAAAAGATGTGTATTTCAAACAGCAAGTAGTATTAACTGATCCTGAGTTTAAAATGTACACAGACACCTTGCTGTACAATACCAATACAGAAATTGCCACATTTGTTTCACCGAGCAGGATTGTGAATGGTAAGCGTACGATCAAAACAAGAGAAGGTTTTTACAACCTGCGCACCAAGAAAGCAGAATTCGGCAGAAGACCCTTTGTAGACGACAGCACATACACGTTTACAGCAGACCAAATGGCATTCGATGATTCTACCGGACTTGGTCATTTTAAAGGTAATGCCGTATACAGAGGCAAGGATTCTGCACAAGGCTTCGATATTATCGCCAATGATATCAAAACGAATAATAAGAAGAATTCATTTCTGGCTACACAGAAGCCGATATTATTGGTAAAACAAGAAAGAGATTCCATTTGGATAAAAGCGGATACACTATACTCATCCAGGCTCAGCGAACTGACCAGTAGCAGAAAAGTACCGAGCATCCGTGATTCATCCACCCCATTCATCAAACTACCGCCACCCAATAAAGACAAAAAGACGCCTGAAGACAGTACAGACAAATTCTTTGAAGCCTATTACAACGTTAAAATCTTCTCAGATTCTTTACAGGCAAGCTGCGATAGTTTATTCTATTCATTAAAGGACTCTATTTTCCGTTTGTACAAATCACCAATTACCTGGGCGCAGGATAATCAGATTACTGGTGATACCATGTTACTCTTTACCAAAAACAAAAAGCCAGAGCGACTCTATGTATATGAAAATGCTTTAGCGATTAGCAAAGCTGGTGGTGATTATTTCAATCAGCTAAAAGGCAATACCATTAACGGTATTTTCAAAGACGGTCGGATGGATTTTCTTCGCTCGAAAGGAAACTCTGAAAGCATTTATTACGGCACTGACGACCGCAATGCTTTTATTGGTGTAAACCGAGCTACTGCAGACATCATTGATGTATTCTTCAATCCAGAAAAAGAAAGTAGCAAACCACAACGGGTAGTATTCAGAAGTAACTTGCAAGGCACTACTTTCCCTATGGGACAGGTGAATCATGGTGAAATGCGCCTTCGCGGTTTTCAGTGGCTAGACAGTAAGCGTCCTAAATCCAAACTGGAGATTTTGACTGATTGATGAGAGTCCTTAGAGTACTTACTTAGCTGGTTTTATTTTAGTTATGTAAGATTAATTTTGGTGCATCTCATTTATGACACCGCTAAACAATCGAAAATACCTTAAAGTCTTTCGTAGGAAATTAAGAAGCAACGGCACAAGCGCTGAAGCAGTATTGTGGACTTATTTAAAAGGGAAAAAGATTGCAGGCATTAAATTCAGAAGGCAGCATAGTATTGGTAACTAAATTATTGATTTTTATGCTCCATGCAAAAAAATAGCAATAGAACTTGATGGTGAAGTACATAATTGGGGCAGAGCAGCAATAACTGATTCAGAAAAAGAGCGCTTTCTTCAAAATTTAGGAATCACTATACTCAGATTTGAGAATAAATGGATTTTCGATGACCCAGATTATGTGATCAACATTATCAAAGCATCAGTGACTGCTGTTAACAAACAATAAAAGGGAAATTACTGAACCAATACAATATCCCCTCCTTTTCAAGAAGGGGTGGCATGTGTTTTAACATATGACGGGGTGGTTATTATTTAAACCATAATACACATACCCCTCAGTCGCTCCTACGGAGCGCCAGCTCCCCTTGGCAGGGGAGCATACTATAGCTTAATATACAGTATCCCCTCCTTTTCAAGGAGGGGTGGCATATGTGAAACATATGACGGGGTGGTTATCATTCGATTGATTTGTATCTTGCCACCATGCTGGAATTTTTGAAAATAAAATTTCTCGATCCTTTAAAAGAGTTCATTCACGATAGCCGTTCTATCGGCATCACGCTGCTTGTTTGTACTGCCCTGTCCTTGATACTGGCAAATCTTGATCTTACCGGCGAAGCTTATAGAAGCTTCTGGAATATTCATTGGGCTGAAGAAGGTGCTCACCACTTTGCTGTAGGCCCTTTACACTTACCAGGTTCCCTGCTGCTCATTATTAATGATTTTCTGATGGCCATTTTCTTCTTATTAGCCGGAATGGAAATCAAGAGAGAATTGGTACAGGGCGAACTATCCTCCATGCAAAAAGCCATACTACCAATAGTAGCGGCAATTGGTGGCATGTTGGCGCCTGCATTGTTCTACTCGTTTTTCAATAAGGGGAGCGCTGAAATGCAAGGTTGGGCTATTCCAACTGCAACTGATATTGCATTTTCTTTAGGTGTTGCTTCCTTACTTGGCAAGAGGGTTCCAATCGGACTCAAAGTTTTCTTAACCGCATTGGCCATAATTGATGATCTGGGTGCCATTGTTGTGATTGCACTATTTTATGGTGGTAGTGTTCAACTCATGTACATTTTAGGTGCTATTGCTTTTGGAGCAGGTTTATACTTTCACAATAAGTTCAGTAAAGCACCTGTATTCTTACGTTATATATTAGCAGCAGGTGTTTGGTATTGCATGTTTAACTCAGGAGTGCATGCAACTGTTGCGGGTGTAATTGTTGCTTTCTTGATGCCGGTAAACCGACTCGTCAGACTTGAATTAAAACTGCATACGCCTGTTTACTTTATTATCGTACCAATTTTTGCTTTAGCAAATACGGCTATATTACTACCAGAAAACAGTTTGCAGGCTTTAACAGGTCATTTAAGCTGGGGCATTATGATTGGCTTGGTTTTAGGTAAGCCGATTGGTATCTGCCTTGCTGCTTACTTTTTAATCAACAGAAAATGGGCCAGTCTTCCTGCAGGCACATCCTGGTATCAATTAATTGGCGCAGGTATTCTTGCCGGTATTGGTTTTACGATGTCAATCTTCATTTCTACACTTGCATTTACTGATGCAGTAAGACAAGATATAGCCAAGATATCCGTATTGCTGGCTTCATTTATTGCTATGCTCTTAGGTTATTTCTGGCTGAAGATGAGTAAACCCGCGAAAACAAAAAAAGAAGCTGTTTAAGCTTCTTCTTTTTGCATCATCAAATAGGCTTTGATAAATCCATCAAGCTCTCCATCCATCACCGGTCCAACATTACCAACTTCGTATTCTGTTCGGTGATCTTTGATGAGTTTATACGGATGAAATACATAACTTCTGATCTGACTACCCCACTCAATCTTTTTCTTACTCGCATTGGTAGCATTCTTTGCTTCTTCTCTTCTACGCAATTCCTCCTCATACAAACGACTCTTCAACATTTGCATGGCTTTCTCACGGTTACCCAGCTGCGTACGTTCGGTTTGGCAAATAACCACAATGCCTGTGGGCAAGTGGGTTAACATTACTTTGGTTTCTACCTTGTTCACGTTCTGACCACCCGCACCGCCACTACGCGCTGTTTCCATCTTCACTTCACTATCCTTAACCTCAATCTCAATAGTATCATCCACTAATGGATAAACAAATACGGAAGCGAAAGATGTATGTCTGCGTGCATTACTGTCAAATGGTGAAATACGTACCAGGCGATGCACTCCTGATTCTGCTTTCAGGAATCCATAAGAAAAAGCGCCTTCAAATTGAAGCGTAGCAGTTTTAATACCCGCACCATCGCCCCATTGCCAATCCAGTTCTGTAACTTTCCAACCCTGCTTCTCACCGTACATGCGGTACATACGCGCCAATATTTCTGCCCAATCCTGGCTTTCAGTACCACCGGCACCAGAATTGATTTGCAGCACGGCTGGCAATTCATCCTCCGGCTGATTCAATGTACTCTTAAATTCAGCATCTTCTATTGCCTGTAAAGCCTGCTCATAAGCAGCACGTGTTTCTTCCTCAGTTGCATCGCCGGCTTTCATGAAATCGAACAAGACAGCAAAATCTTCTACAGCTCCTTCTACATCCTTGAAGAGCTTGAGCCAGTACTCATTTACTTTGATTTCCTTCATGATGGCCGTGGCACGGCTATTGTCGTCCCAGAATCCGGGCGACAAGGACAATTGACGATCGTTTTCTATTTTGATTTGTCGGTTCTCGACGTCAAAGAAACCTCCTCAGGACACTCACACGGTCCCTCATATCTTTTAAATGCTCTGTTGTCATGGGCGCAAATGTATAAAAACTCGGGGGTAGAACTACATGTATATGCACAAATAAACTGTAAATTACCGCCAGAATATTGTTTATGCGTTATTTCATCCTGCTGATATCTTTTTTATTTGTCGCTACTACACTTGCTGCACAGACCAAGGACGCACTCATTGCCAAAAAAGGTAATCATGAAAAACGTTTTGAAATAGGCGAATCAGTTAAACTTGAGTGGGAAGAAAACGATAAAGGTATTTATTACCGTGGGCCCATACTAGCTGTTACAGATAGTACCGTGGTGCTTGGCCGATTTTCGAGCACTGACAAAAGACATGTAGATATTCATCTTAGAAATATTGTTAAAGTAAAAAGAATCCGCAGAACAGGTCGGGCAATTACAGCCGGTATTATGGTGGCTTCATTGATACCAGGAGCTTTATTAATTGCTGATGCTTCCAGCCCACAACAAAGCAGTTTCACTGGTAATGGTTATGCCATTGGCGGTGCACTTATTGGAGGTGGGTTAATGACCTATATTATCGGTACCATGACAGAAAAAAGTGCCAGTATAGACAGAGGCTATACCTTCGTAACAAAAAGTTCACATGAATAAGTGAACTTGGTTGAATGGCAGATAGATTCTACAACAGAACTGCAGCCATTATCACCAAACATGGCAAAGAGCGCATTATCGGTCCAATCCTATGGCATGCGTTTAATATCAGTTTAGAGCTGGCCCGATATGATACAGATATGCTGGGCACTTTCAGTGGAGAAATTGAGCGACCTACAGATCAGTTGGGAACTGCAAGATTAAAAATCAAACAGGCAGAATCCATCAGTAACGCATCTTTATTAGTGGCAAGCGAAGGTGCATTTCATCCACATCCTGATTCGCCTTTCATTACCATCAATACAGAAATCATTGTATTATACGATAGAAAAACACAGCAGGAGATTATCTCACGCAATAGCTCCTACAATACCAATGCTGCAAAAATCACCGCAAAGAATCTAGAAGAATTACTAGAGTTCGTACACACAATCGGATTCCCCGAACACAAAGTAATTCTCATGAGCAACGAGGAATTGATACGTGACAGACTTGTATATAAAGACATACAGGATTTCGATCAACTGATCAAATCCTATCTACACATTACGAAGACAAGAGGCGAAACCGTAATAGCAGAAACGGATCTGAGGGCCATGCATAACCCAACGCGTCAGGAACAAATCAGGCTTACAACTGAAAAGCTTGTGGCCTTGATGCAAAGCGAATGTCTTGCTTGCCATAGTCCCGGCTACCAAATACAAAAAACATTTGCAGGACTACCCTGCTGCTGGTGTAATTCACCTACAGCTAATACACTGCTTGAAATCTATGGTTGTACGGTATGCGGTCACACAGAACAGAAACGTGTAGCTAAGCCATGTGCAGATCCAGGCACTTGCGACCAATGTAACCCTTAATCTATTTTCGATAAAATAACCTCGAGCCTAATTCCTCCCCTAATCCGGTAAGTATCCGAATAGCATACATACCTCTGTTCAGGTTTGTGAGATCAAGGTCTAAGCGATTATAGCCTGTACTTAAAGATGTATATCGATTGTTGACAACCGTATTTCCATCTGCACCTACAATTCTGATCCACACACTTGGTGTATTATCAGGAACCTGAAACAAAATAGTCGTAGGTCCCGATGTAGGGTTGGGATACACAAATACGACTTTCTCAGCTTTATTACTGGCAATAATATTCGCGGTTGTATCAGATGCACCTACACAATTATTAGAATCTGTAACAACAGCACGATAATTACCTAGTCCGCCAAAATATACAAACAATGGATTACTTGTTCTGGACAGTGTACTGCCATTCCACTCCCAGCGTACAGTTTTGATATTGGTAGATGATCGTGCAAAAAGGAAGGATGTATCGCCTGGCACCAGTTCTGCTTTGGTTCTGATGACACCAACTTTTGGATTCTCAAAAATGCGCACAGTGATCAAAGAACGCTCGCTCTCACATCCATTCTGCGCTGTTTGTGATACATAATATTTAAGTGTATCAGGTCTGGTCGTTGGCGGTACAGGCGCTCTGTTTGAAGCTACACCGCCTCTTACCGTATCATACCATTTTAAATTGCTGCCCAATGCAGTTAAAGGAACAGCCGCAGCATTTACGCAGTAGTCTGGATCACTTGTGGTAACAGGCTTTGCAGGTCTTCCACCGATATTCACAATGAACGGATCTGAAACTGCACTACACCCTGCAAATGAAGTAGCAATTACTTTAAACGTATCAGACACTGCAACAGTATAAGGAAATGCAGTTTGAGCGGTAAGATTGAATCGAGTAACCCGATGGTTGCCCGCTTCTGAAACAAATAGATTACCACTATTATCCAATACAACCCCTGATGGTGTATTCAATTGATTGGTTCCTGCACCTGCGCCATTACCACCGGCAATGGTAATTGCACTATTGCTTCCATCGGGCCAAAATTGAATTCTATGATTACCCGCATCGGCGATATACATATTATTGGCCCCATCTATCCAAATAGCCCTTGGGGTGTTAAACTGATTGGCCGCACTACCTAAACCTGTTAAGCCTGCTACTGTAATACCGGTTAGATTACCTGCTGTATACCGTTGAACACGATGATTCAAACCATCTACCACATAAATCAATCCATTTCTGTTTACAAATACTGCTTGCGGACTATTCAACTGTTGTGCAGAACTTCCCGCTACACCAGTACCGGCAATGGTTACACCAACATTACTATTCGGACGGAATAACTGAACACGGTGATTGTTTTGATCAGCCACGTATAAGTTTCCCGCTCTATCTACAAACACACCCGTTGGCGCATTTAATTGAGTGGCTGAATTACCAGCACCATTACCTCCGGCAACAACTGAACCCAATCTGCTGTTTGCAGGGAAACGAATGACACGATGATTGTTTTGATCAGCTACATATACATTACCAGCAGGATCTAAAAAGACTGCTGCTGGATTGTTTAAGTCTTGTAAACCCTGAGCAGCACCATTACCACCAGCAACGGTTACACCCAAAATACCATTCGCACCCCAACGTTGTATGCGATGGTTAAATGCATCTGCAACAAAAATCAACCCTTCGGCAGACAAAGCAAGTCCCTGATTTCTGTTCATTTTAGCAGAATCTGCACCCTCACCATTACCACCTGCAACTATGATGGCACTAGTAGCCCATACTGGTGCCACATTACGCACCAATGTATCTTTTCTAAACCAACGCAGATTAGCGGTTGAAGTGGCGGTTCTGGCTATCAATTCACCACTGGTAGTGATACAATTATCGCCTTCAATCACCACACTTGGTTTTGCATTCACGGTAATCACTACAGTTTCCGTGGCCCGGCATCCATTGTTATTCGCTGCAGACAAAGTGTAAGAAGTTGTTGCAGCAGGACTCATCTTCACTGTACCTGAAGCTGAATTGCTCACACCTGTTACCGGCGTCCAGCTATATACATCTGCACCAGTGGCTGTGATATCAGTGGTATCGCCAGCACAGATTAATGTGTTTCCGCTTACCAGCAATTTCGGTGATTCATTCACAATGATAGAATCTGAACTCACATTACAACCATTGAAAGCAGTTGCCTGCACATAATATTTACCACCGGTTACAGCCGTGTAATTACGATTGATATTGCTAATATTGAAACGCAATACACGCAAGTTATTCTGATCCGATACAAAGAGGTTACCCGTTGGATCCATTGCAATACCTGATGGGAACTGCATTCTGCTTAAGCTGCTACCCAGAACACCTGTACTGTCTCCGGCAATTGTTGTACCACTACTTGCACCAAAAACCCAACGCTGAATACGGTGGTTGGTTTTATCGGCAATATAGATTTGTCCCGCACCATCTACAAACACACCCTGCGGGTTATTCAGCTGATTAGCAGCATTACCCAAACCATTACCGCCGGCAATCGTAATACCCGTTGTTGCACCTCTATTCCATAGCTGCACGCGGTGATTAAATCCATCTGCGATATATAAATTACCACTGGCATCCAAATAAATACCCTGTGGTGTATTCAGTTGATTATTATTACTACCTGCTTTACCACTAATATCACCTGCAATAACTTCGCCACTAAGCGCATTGGGTGCGTAGCGAATAACACGATGGTTATTTTGATCAGAGATATACAGCCAACCTGCAGCATCAGCCCAAACACCTACCGGTGTATTCAGTTGATTCAGACCAGCACCTTCCCCACCAAAACCAGCGATGGTAACACCTGAACTAATGCCTTCAAACCATTTTTGGATACGATGATTACCCGCATCTGCTATCAATATGGCGCCAGTAGCATCCACAAATACTGATTGTGGTCCGTTCAACTGATTGGGATTAATACCAGGCCCATTACCACCTGCAACTGTGATACCCTCTGTTGCACCTTTTGCCCATTTTTGAATACGATGATTTTCTGCGTCTGCGATATATACACTACCAAGCGCATCTACAAAAATGCCGGCAGGTAATACCAGTTGCTTAGAACCAATGCCCAAACCATTGGCACCTGCAACTGCTGTTGAAAGCGAATCCCAACGAGGCAGATGTGTTGCCACAATATTGTTTTCTAATCGCCAAACAAGACTGGCTGGAATATTATTCAATACCGCTTCTAATGGTCCATTGCCTGTACATACAGGTCCTTTCAAGCTTACCGTTACTTTTGGATTGACTGAAACAGTAATGGCTGCCCTACCGGTACATCCATTCGGTGCCGTACTCGTTACCGTATAGGTTGTGGTTGCTGTTGGACGCACTGTAACCGTTGGGCCAGTATTGGTGTTTAAGCCTGTTGTTGGCGACCAAACATAGTTTGCAGAGCCAGCAGCAGTTAAAGTTGTGCTACCGCCTTCACATACTGCTGCATTACCAGTGATGGTTAATGTAGGCGATGTGTTCACTGCAAAAGGCAATGAAGTAACTGAACAGCCGGTGAAAGAAGTGACTGTAGCTGTATAAGTTCCACCGGTAGCTATAAACAGTTGATTATTCAAAGCACCTGCCGCAAACCTTTGAACACGTAAATTATTTTGATCAGCTACATACAAATTACCTCTGGCATCAAAGTGGATACCGGATGGAAACTGTAATTCAGTTGATGTAGCACCTGCCGTACCAAGCGAATTACCAGCTATCACCGTTCCTGTAGCAGCACCCTGTATCCAACGTACAATACGATGATTGCCCTTATCTGCAATAAACAAATTACCACTACCATCTACCCAAACATCTGAAGGCGCATTTAATTGATTCAGTCCAGCACCAGCTGTATTGCCACCTGCCACGACTATACCAAATTGATTACCCGGTGCAAAACGCAATACCCGATGATTCAATGCATCGGCTACATACACATTACCAGCTGCATCAACACAAACACCCTGGGGACTATTTAACTGATTATTTTGATTACCTAAACCGCCTGCACCTGCAACAATTGTTCCCGCAGATGATCCTGCAGGATACCTAATCACACGATGATTTCCTGCATCAGCCACATACATATTACCTGCTGGATCGAGGAATACATCCATCGGTTCACTTAACTGGTTTGCTTGACTTCCACGGCCATTACCACCAGCTATCGTTACACCATTTGTTGAACCAGGTGCAATTTGCTGAATACGATGGTTCAAGCGATCAGCAACATATAAATTACCTAAACCATCTACCCAAACACTATTGGGTGCACGCAATTGATTAGGTGCATTTCCATCGCCACCGGCACCACCAACCACAACACCCACACTATCTCCGGGCGACCAACGCATTACACGATAATTATTCGCATCAGCCACATACACATTGCCTGATGCATCTACGAATACGCCAGCAGGAAAGTCTAATTGATTTAACAAAGTTCCCTTACCCTTACCGCCGGCAACAGTAGTTGCTACTGTTGACCAACTAGCATTGTACACGGCGATAATATTGCCATCACGTCTCCAGGTAAGTGAAGCTGCAGCCGGATTGATATTAGCGGTGAGTATGCCATCTGCAGAACAAACAGGCCCTGTAATGGTAACAGACGGACAGATTTGCTGCGCAGACAAATGCATGCTGAGTATCAGCATGGCGCATAAGAGTCCGATTAACCTGTTTCGCTTGTTCATTGGTTTCAGTTCTTCAGCAGATTTGGATAAAACCATATACCTCGTAAGCCGGATTCTGTTTCTACACTATCATTTATCTGTTCTGCAGATTGCTCTGCGAATCAAGCTGCCTACCCCGTAACCCATTCCTTTCGGAATACAAGCGAGCCGCTTTTACGGTTACTATACGTGGCATTACAGCACCCAAGGTTTACCCGAACGTTGCGTTTCCACAACGAACCGTGGGCTCTTACCCCACGTTTTCACCTTTTCCGCAACAGGCTTGCACCTGCTGAGGTAGTTATTTTCTGTGGCACTGTCTCTCACCGGTTGCCCGATGGTCCCGCCGTTAGCGGGATGGGTTGCCCTGTGCTGTCCGGACTTTCCTCCCCTTCAATTGCTTGAAGAAGCGATAGTTCGGGTATATGGTAAACACAAAAATAGCGGTTTGCCTTGAGGCAGCCCCTTTCTGCCTACCCCTTAAATAAAGGGTTTAGGCTTAAAAGAGCCTTGCAAAGCGGGTTTTGTTGCCCGAGTTATTGGTTATTGACTATTGAAGATTTGTGATTTTTGATTTGAGATTTAAGATTAATGTAGGAGTAACCGCAAAGTCCCAACTCCATCCTTCGCTAAGGCTATGGATGGTAAACCGTTAAAGCTTCGTTGGACAAGCGCGAAGACGCAAAGGATCGCGAAGAATCCCTACAATTTAATGTGCTCCCCTGCCAAGGGGAGCTGTCTCCGAAGGAGACTGAGGGGTATCTGCACCACCCCGTCATGTGTTGCACACATGCCACTCATCTTTCGCTAAAGCTACAGATGACAGGCCCTCCTCGCCAAGGAGGGGATATAGATTAAAAAAAATCCTTAAGGCAACAAATATTACGTTCTGTTTTATGCATTAAACTATCTGCCCTAAGCTTTCTGCCTTCATCTGTTCCTTGTTCTATTGTTCATCTGTTCAATATTCCTTACGCTAGTCGTTTTTCTTTCCTAGTCCCTCGATTCTTCCTTCTTCTGTTCCTTGTTCCCCTGTTCTATTGTTCTTTGTTCAACTTGCTTAAAGCTTACATACTTTACTTAAATTGAAGTAGAAACATAAAACATGAAGATCCAACAATTTATCACCTGCATGATAGCCATACCCGTGTTTGCAGCATGCGGTAATCAGACGGCTGAAGAAACAGCTACTACAGTTGCCAAAGACAGTTTGACCTATACCATGGATTCAATAGGCATTAGAAAAGGTTATGCCTCCGGTGATACTGCGGAAGCCAGTATGGTATATCCGGTGATTGGAAACCAATCTGCTTTGGCTGATACCCTAAACCAGTATCTCAAACAAAGTTTTAATGGTGCGGCAGATGCAAAAAGCGGTATCGATAGTTTTTTCGCACACTATGAAAATTTTGCAAAAGAGATGAAGGGTATTGGCCCGGCTAATGGTTGGAGCTATCAGGCAAAAAATATTTTACTACCCGTTTACAAAGACCTGTACACACTTAGCATGTATGCCTATGAATACAGCGGTGGCGCGCATGGCAATTATGGCACACAGTTGTATCAGTTTACACAAGCCGGTAATCGACTGAGTTGGAATGACATACTCTTGCCTGATGCTGAAAAAGCAATTCAACCCCTACTACAAAAAGCCATTGCACAACACCTGGAAATACCCACCACTACACCGGTAGCAGAAATGGGCTTGTTTATACAGAATAATACCATACCGCTGGCTTATTCATTTGCCTTAACCGAGAAAGGACTTAGACTAATCTATAACCCTTATGAAATTGCATCTTATGCAGTAGGTATGATTGATATCACAATACCATATGCAGCGCTAAGTAATGTAGTTAAGAAAGAATACTATTAGCATTGTATTGACGCAATTACAATACAAAAAGTATAATAGCAAATGAATGATTTTCAATGATGATTTTTCTCCATATCCATTAATTCAGGGAGTTCTATTGCGTATATTTATGAGTTGTCAGCAACCCGATGGCACTCTACCCATTAGCTTAACAATATATTATATAAAAGGATTTTCACAAACACTTTTGTTTTCGAATTTTAGATAACAATCAAACCTCATGAGAAAAACATTTCTTTTTCTTCTTGCAATCCTTTTATTTCAATCAAGTTTCGGTCAAATATCAAAAGGAAATTGGTTAGCCGGCGGCTCCGGACAATTGTCGGCATATAGCAGCACGAATACAAGTGTTTCGCCTGCACGGGAACAGAACGTAAAGGCATTTAACATTAGTGTTTCACCCAATATCGGCTACTTTATCAAAGACAAGTTTGCAGTTGGACTACGACCTGCCTTAACTTGGGAAAAAGGAAAAGCAGGAGATGCCTTTGCTCCTGATGGCTCGGTATTAGGAAGCGGTGGGAAGCTTACACAATTCAGATTTGTGATAGGTCCGTTCAGCCGCTATTATTTCCTTGACACGGAAAAGTCATTTAATATTCTTATTGAAGCAGCTTACCAATATGGAATTGGTTCTCCAAAACCGTTTAGTGAGAGACAAAGTATATTTTCGGCAGGACTAGGACCAGTCATATATTTTAATTCATCCGTCGGTTTGGAGTTTCTTTTGGGTTATAACAACACAATATTGAATGCAAAGGGATATAATAGAACTTCAAAAAATAGCATACAATTAAACATAGGGATTCAAATTCACTTAGAAAAATAAGAAGCAGGACTTGATGAAGAGAAAAGGCTGCTGACAACATTGGGTTTTGTGCAATGGCCGTCAGAACAAAATATCATCGACAGAATATAGGTCGGCAGCATATCGGGCTGTCACGGCCTTTTAAAATATGATCTTTAAAAAAGTACTTTTAATCTCCGGTGGGTATTTCGCACCCGGCTTTTCGTAACTCCGATCGGCCACTGCACAAAGCCCTGGCCGTTATATTCACTAGCTTCAATCCACATGAAACAGATGCTTATTTTTCTGGCTTGTTTAACCACAATACTTAGCCACGCACAAAAGCAAGTGATCTATCAACTAACATTTAGCGATACTAGCAATTTCAGGCTGACCACGCTAATGGATCGTAAAATGCCCAACTTCTTTTTCATTATCAGCACCACACAAACATGGGATGGCAATAGGTTTTGGCTGAAAGATTTTGAAAACAAGCAAAAGAATGCTGTTATACAACAAATTCAACACGATGAACATCACCCCTATTTTCATAGCTATCTATTTGCAAACCAGACATTAGATGTGCTTATCCCAGACTCTACAAAACAACAATTACGGAACAAGTCACAAACTTTCAAGCGCAAAAAAATATCTTTAAACGGTCGCAATTTCAAGACCATATCATCATCATCTACATTAACCGGCTTTTATTTCGTTACGAGTGAACCATTGATTTCTGATGATAAAAAATTTGCGTTTATTGACATGACTGTTTTTTATAAAGAAAACATCCAACAAACGCTTGACGAAACCTATTTTGGGTCAATCGCATTGGTTTTTCAAATGATTGATGGCAAATGGATAAGAATTGCAAAAAAGGATTGGCTGATCCTATAAAATCTATAGATTTCCATAAATTCGGCATAACTGCATGAACACAAATCAAGACGAACGCATTGCCAAGATGTCTTTTGCATCGGTATATCCGCACTATGTAGCCAAGGTGGAGAAGAAAGGCAGAACGGTTGCTGAATTACATGCAGTGATTCAATGGCTCACTGGCTACTCAGACAAAGCCTTGCAACAACACCTTAGCGCCAAAACTAATTTTGCTGATTTCTTTCAAGAAGCCACACTCCACCCAAATGCATCCCTGATTACCGGGCTCATCTGCGGCATTCGCGTAGAGAATATTGAAAACCCGCTCACCCAACAGGTTCGTTATCTCGACAAACTGGTAGATGAACTAGCCAAGGGTAAGTCGCTGGAAAAGATTATGCGGAAATGATTGGTTATTGAATATTGATTATTGATTGATTGATTGACTGTTCTTTCTTCAAAGTTCTTTTGGGGAGCTTAGATAGCTTAATTCACTTTAACTACAGCAGCTCGCCAACTAAATAGCATCACCGGTTCGTTAGCAAGCGCTTTATATTCTTCCAAATACTTAGCGTAACCTTCATTTGTCATCAAATTTAACTGATGCGTATAATTTCTACCTTTCTTAGCGCCGCCATATAACTTGCTAACACTATAATGTGCAAAGTCTGCAGCCTTATACTTTGTCAAAACTTCATTAGACACTTTCTTATCGTCAATCCAAACGCCATAGACAGCTGAATTCTTGAATTTAGCAAACAAGGCTTCGGAAGGTACTTGTTTGCCAAAAGGAGGCCATCTCTTGATAAACTTAACCGGCACTTTCATCTGCTGCTCAGGACTCATCCTGCCGTAAATATCCTTAAGCGTCTTTTTATCAACATCACTCACTTCCAATCGCTTCTGTTTTTTCTGCAGTCGTGCTTCATTGTATTTATCTGTAATGCGATAATAAGTATCCATTTCCTCATGACTTACCCCTTCTTTAGTTGAGGAAAAGCTTTTCGAGATAAAGGCAGAATCAAAACCATTAGGCTGATATCGTTGTAACGGTATTGTGATTTTGGGTACAGTATCCCCAGTTAAGGATTGGAGCATTGTAGGCATGTCAGTATCATAAGAAAATGAACAAAGACTAATGAATGCAACGGCAAGGATAAGTAAACCGTTTTTACAGTAAATCACAGGTTTGCTGGATGATGTTTTTTGTATCATGATAAATCTTTTTTTTAAGCAAGCTTTATTAAAATCAGAGCCAAATTGAAATCTATTCTGAGTAACAACTGTCTGCAATAACAATTGCAGGTAATTCAGTTTAGTATCCGCTTTGTCTCCTACCACAGCTTGATCGGCCAAAAACTCATGATTGAGACGAATAGCAGATTTCAATATCCAGTTTACCGGATTCCACCAAGTAAAAACTAGAAGTAATTCTGCCAGAAGTACATCTATACTATGCATTTGCCTACAATGGGCAGCTTCATGTTGAAGTACTTCTTCTGCGATAGCTTTGTCAAGAAACTCTTTCTGGGGCACAAAAATGGTCTGCCAAAAACTAAATGTTTGGATGGGGGCCTGAACAAGTACCATTGGGATACCGGCGTAGCTAGTCATAATATCACCACTGCGCAATGCAAACAGCACATATAAACGATACATGAACCGAATCAAGAGGTATATGCTAATGATACCATATCCAACCCAAAACCATAAAGTGAAATCTTGTGTAGCATTTGTTGACAATGCTGACAGAGCCGGGTTAACCGCTTGTTCGGTAATGTATTCTTGAGTGCTAGCAACCGTAATCAAGTACTCACTTGCAACTGAGACTTCCTTATTTTGTATGTGCACAGGTATGCTAACAAATGGCAAGACCAGTGGTAAAAGGCAAGCGGCAAGCAAGTACAATCGATTGAAAAGGAATGTCTTTTGCTTGGCTAGCAAAACCTGATACAGTAAAGCCATCAGGAAAGAAAGCATCAACATTTTCAACATTAAAGTTGTCATTTTCTTTTCTTTTTTAATTCTTGATCAATGATAGCTTTCAGTTGCTCAAGCTCATCCACGGAAAGTTTGGTAGCGGTGGTGAAAAAAGAAGCGAAGCTGAGTGCTGAATTATCAAATGCACCCTTGATCATGCTTTTCACTTCTTTTGAAAAATACTGCTCCTTTTTCACCAGTGCATAGTACTCTCTAGAATTACCGAACAAGGTATAGCCAACAAAACCTTTGTCTTGCATACGCTTTAACAAAGTAGCCAGTGTGGAAGGTGCTGGTTTTGGCTCAGGAAAAGCTTCTAACAAATCTTTCATAAACAGCTTTTCCTGTTGCCAGATGAGTTCCATTACTTGTAATTCTGCTTTAGTGAGATTCATTCTACAAAATGATATTTATTTCTACAAATGTAGAATTAATTAGCAAACAGCCAAATAAAAATTTATTACACAAATTTTAAGCCGTCCATTAAATGTAATTACGAATTAGAACATCCTCTTGTGTCCTCCCAATGCGTTCCCCATTTTCATTAAGACCAATGAATCTATTAGGCCCTATAGTATCTCCCGCACAGCTATAGATAATGATTGGGGATTGATTATTGACAATAGTTGATTGGCTTGCCTAATTATTAATTAATAATTTTTAATTCTTAATTATTCACTGAATTCATCACATTCTTCCCAACCCATAATATCTTTTCGCTATCATTACGTTATAAACAGATGCACATGCGTATACGTCAAATCGCTTTTACTGCAGCCATCTTTGCTGCACCCTTGCTGAGCAATACGGTACAAGCACAGCAAGATCCAGTAATCAATGCCATTATTCAAGAAGCCACCAGCAACTCGCAACTAAAAAGAATGAGCCATGAATTAATGGATGGCGTTGGTCCACGTTTAGTCGGTTCTTCTAAAATGGTGCAAGCCAGCGATTGGGCCATTGCGCAATACCAGCAATATGGCATTCCTGCACGCAGAGAAAACTATGGTACCTGGCGTGGCTGGGATCGTGGCGTTACGCATGTAGACATGCTCAGCCCCTGGGTGAAATCTTTAGAAGCCACCCAATTGGCTTTCTCCCCTGCTACGAAGAAACCTGTAAAAGCGGAAACCATTATTTTGGCAGATGTAGCTGACTCGTTGGCATTTCAAGCATGGTTACCGAATGTAAAAGGCAAATTTGTATTGATCTCTATGCCTCAGCCAACCGGTCGCCCCGATTATAACTGGAAAGAATTTGCCACCAAAGCATCTATGGAAACGATGCAAAAAGAGCGTACAGCAGCAACAGAAGCATGGCGCAAACGCATTAGCAAAACTGGTTATAACAATCGCCAGCTTGCTTTGGCATTAGAAAAAGCCGGTGCTGCAGGTATCATCGGCAGTAACTGGAGCCAAGGTTTTGGTGTAAATAAAATTTTTGATGCAGCTACCAAGAAAATTCCCACCATTGATGTGATGCTGGAAGATTATGGTTTGCTCTATCGCTTAACAGAATCCGGCAAAGCACCTATTATCAGCGTATTTGCGCAATCAACGGAATTGGGTGAAGTGCCCACTTTCAACACATTGGCCGAAATCAAAGGAACAGAAAAGCCCAATGAATATGTGATGCTATCTGCACACTTCGATTCATGGGATGGCGGCACAGGCGCTACAGATAATGGCACCGGTACCATGGTGATGATGGAAGCCATGCGCATTTTGAAAAAGGTATATCCCAATCCCAAGCGCACTATTCTTGTAGGTCATTGGGGAAGTGAAGAACAAGGCTTAAATGGTTCACGTGCATTTGTAGAAGATCATCCGGAGATTGTAAGCAATCTGCAAGCATTATTCAACCAAGACAACGGCACTGGTCGAATCGTGAATATTGGCGGATCAGGTTTCGCGAAAGCAAAAGACTATCTGGGCAAATGGATTGCCGCAATACCGAATGAGTACAGAGACTCTATCAAAACATCCTTCCCTGGTCAACCGGGCGGCGGCGGTTCAGACCATGCATCTTTTGTTGCTGTAGGCGCACCCGCATTTTCATTAGGCGCTTTGAACTGGTCATACTTCAACTATACCTGGCATACCAACAGAGATACTTACGATAAGATTGTATTTGATGATTTACGCAATAACGCCATAGTTACCGCAATTCTCGTTTACATGGCATGTGAAGATCCGGAACGCAGCTCTACAGAAAAAGCCAATTTACCAGTGAATCCTCAAACCGGTAGAAACTGGCCGGCACCTGTAAAAGCCAAACGCAGAGGTGGATTTGACAACTAACTAAAAAGCGAGATGATGAACATCTCGCTTTTTTTATTAATTACTTGGAAAATGGCAGGGCTTGCCTTTTTGCGGCCCTCCGCCATCTTCTGCGCGCTTACAAATGGGTGGAATCGATTTATAGGCTACCGAATCTGCTTTCAATCCATCTGCATCAAAACCAGCTCCAGTGATGGCTTCCTTAATTTGATCAGCTGTTACACGATCCGGTAAAAACTGTAAGCGTATTTCTCCTTGTAACAAATTGATCTTCCATTGGAGAATGCCACTTTCAAAATTGGATTTATTTTCTACTGTTAAATAACGCTCCAATGCTTGCTGACATGGCCAGCATTTTAAGTTATTCGACTTAACAGTAACCCAAGTTGCTTTGGCCGACATCACTTGTGCATCTGCTGCATACCCAATCAACACCATTGCGAATATTACAAGTATCTTTTTCATTAACCTTTACTTTTTGCTTTTCACTTGCCTACTCCGAGGCTTCGGCAGGCAGGCTTTTTGCTTTTGACTTTTTACTTTTGACTTTTTGCTTTTAACTTTTGCCTTAACTATCTCCCCCATTCCGCAGGATTCTTACGCCAATCCAACAACAGGGATTCCTGTTCCGCACTGATGATACCTTTCTCTAATCCAATCTGCACCAATTGCGCATAATTGGTCAATGAAATAAATGGTACACCAGCCTGCGCAAATGCATCAACGGCAGCATCAAATCCATAATTGAAAATGGAAATCATACCCACTACTTCCAAACCTGCTTTGCGCAACACATCTACCACTTGTAAACTACTTTTACCGGTAGAAATCAGATCCTCTATCACCACTACTTGCTGTCCGGCTTCATAAAAACCTTCAATCTGATTACCCAAACCATGTTCTTTTGGTTTTGGTCGTACATAGATATATGGCAGTTTCAACTGATCAGCCGCCAAAGCACCCCAAGCAATACCCGCAGTTGCAACGCCTGCCAGCATAGCAGCATCGCCAAACTCTTCAAAAATCACATTGCACATTTCACTCTTCACAAAATCACGCACATAGGGGAAGGATAATAATTTTCTATTATCACAATAAATCGGGCTCTTCCAGCCGCTTGCCCAGGTAAATGGTTGGGCCGGACTCAGTTTTACCGCACCAGATTGTAAGAGTTTCTCTGCAATGGCTTTTTCGTTGGTCTTCATGCTGCGAAGGTAATTCTTCGGCTTTGTGTGTGGTTTGGCTTATTCGACTTATTTTCAACATCGAAACATGGCCAACAGAACCCTGATAGCAGCCGGTGGACTCGTAGAAAACGAGTTGGGACAGATCCTGATGATTTTCCGCAGGGGGAAATGGGATTTACCTAAGGGCAAATTAGACCCACAAGAAAGCATTGATGAATGCGCTTTGCGGGAAGTGAAGGAAGAAACGGGGCTCACAGAACTTATTATGGGCCGATTTATTTGCACCACCAGCCATGAATACTACGATCAATGGCTGCAACAAGATGTTATCAAGGAATCGCATTGGTACCATATGCGTGCAAGTATCTACGCCCCATTGATACCACAAACAGAAGAAGATATTCTGGAAATACGTTGGGTATCATCCAAAGAATGGCCGGGATTATTGGAACAAAGCTATTCAACAATACAGCAGGTATTTCGTGAAGCAGGCTTGATCTGATGCTGTTAAGGCAATCACAAAGCGGTTTTACCGCTATGGAATCTGGTCTCAATTTTATCTAACTGATATGCGAACCATCACCACCCTACTCCTTTTACTGAGCCTGCAGAGCATGGCACAACAAGGCCCGAAGTGGCGCAAAATCAGCAATGCTGCACCTTGGCCAAAGAGTTATAATTATCAGCTATTCAGTTTCAGGGATACCCTTTGGGTATTACACCCAAAAGGCGTCTGGTATAGTACAGACGGACAAAAATGGAAAGCATCAGCATTAGGTAATCCAATCTACAATCATGCATTTCTGGATTATATCTTGTTCAACAATGAGTTGATGGGATTGGGTTATTTCAAAGGCAATATTGAGCAATTTGATTTCAGACCCATCATTTTCAGCTCTACCAATATGCGTAGCTGGGATACGATTTCTAAAGCAAGCAGATTGCCACAAAGATTTTTCTATCACCCATTTGTATTTCAAAACCAGCTTTGGATCATTGGTGGAGAAGATAACCAAACCAGCTTTGCAGATATCTGGAAAAGCAGCAATGGTGTACAATGGCAACAGGTAGTAAAAGAAGCGCCATTTGGAAAACGCAGCAATAGTCAAGTAGTAACAAACAACAACAAATTATACATGCTGAATAATGATGTTTGGACCAGCACCGATGCCATACATTGGGAAAAACTAACCGATGCTATTGTACCCGGACAAGAAATTTTTGGTTACACCGCTGTTGTATGGAAAGAACATATCTGGCTTTTAGGCTGCAACAGAAATGGTCGATTTTCTAGTGAAGTCTTGTACAGCAAGGATGGCAAAAAATGGCAGGCTGCACGTGCACCATGGTCGCCCCGTGGCGGTTTAGCAGCCACAGTATTTAAAGGAAAAATCTACATGACCGGCGGCAAGTATGGCGGCACTCCAGATCATACCGAGTTTATCTACAGCAATGATCTATGGGTACTGGAATAGAAATTATTTACGCTTCAACACAGCCACAGTTAAGCGGCTTACACAAACCAGTTTATCGCGCTCATCTGTGATGCGAATATCCCAGACCTGTGTGGTTGCACCAATATGAATGGGCTTAGCTGTACCTGTTACTACACCGCTTCTTACACTACGCACATGATTGGCATTAATCTCCAAACCCACGCACATAAACTTTTCATGATCCACGGTTAAAGCAGCACCTACACTGCCCAGTGTTTCTGCCAATGCAACAGAAGCACCACCATGTAATAAGCCATAAGGCTGGTGGGTACGATGATCAACCGGCATGGTACCACGGATGAAATCATCACCAATTTCCGTGAACTGCATGCCCAAATGCTCACCTAATGTGTTTTTACCAAGGTATTGAAACTGTTCTACCGTAAGCCCTTTGTGAAACCAGATTGACATGGGTTAATGATTGGATGAGTGAATGATAGAATGATAGAATGTTGAATGGTTAGTAATACAATTCAAGCGTGATGATTGTTTGCGCCAAGACACAATCACCAATCAACAATTACCAAAATTCAATTAACAATTAACAATTTTCGATTGATAATATTCAATTGATAATAATCAATCACCAATACTACTTCGCGTTGGGATAAATATCTTTTCGCACAGGCGCAGGCAAAAAAGCGGATGCATCACCACCGTTACGGATCACATCGCGTACGAGTGTAGATGCTACTGAAGTGTATTGAGGTGAACAGGTAAGGAAAATAGTTTCGATTTCCGCATCCAAACTGCGGTTCATATCTGCAATCACTTTTTCATATTCGAAATCGCTCACATAACGGATACCGCGCAGAATAAACTTCGCACCAACGTGACGACAACATTCAATCGTAAGGCCCTCATAAATCAGTGCTTCTACTTTAGGATTGTCTTTATAGATATCCTGAATCCATTCCAGTCTTTGTTCATCACTGTACATGGGTGCTTTATTGATATTCTTACCAATACCCACATAGAGTTTGTCGAACAAACCCATGGAACGATCAATGATATCCAGGTGTCCAATCGTAATGGGATCAAATGTTCCGGGAAATAAGCAGATGCGTTCCATAATGGCATTTAGTTTTCCCTGTTCGCAAGGAGATAAAGCACAGCCATTCTAGTGGCCACACCGTTTTCTACCTGGTTCAGGATAATTGAATGAGGACCATCAGCCACATCGCTGTCGAGCTCCACCCCTCTGTTGATGGGGCCCGGGTGCATGATGGTGATTTCTTTGGGCAATCGTTCCAGCATACGGCGATTAATACCGTAAGCCAGGTTATATTCTCTTAATGAGGAAAACAATGGTTGGTTTTGTCGCTCTAACTGAATACGCAACACGTTGGCCACATCGCACCAGCGCAGCACTTCTTCTACATTGTATGTAACGTTTACACCTAATGCGTCAGTTATGTATTTCGGAATGAGTGTTGGTGGACCGGCAACGGTAATATCAGCACCCATTTTCTTTAATAAGTAGATATTACTGAGCGCTACCCTGCTGTGCATGATATCGCCAATGATGGCCACTTTCAAACCTTGCAGTTTACCGAATTTCTCCTGCATGGAAAATGCATCCAACAAAGCTTGTGTGGGATGTTCGTTGATACCATCTCCGGCATTCACAATGGCTGCGGGAATATGCTGCGACAGAAAATGCGGTGCACCACTGGCACTGTGCCGCATCACCACCATATCCACTTTCATGCTCAGGATATTGTTCACTGTATCCAACAAAGTTTCCCCCTTGGCTGCAGATGAGGTGCTTGCCGCGAAGTTTAAGACGTCTGCACTCAAACGGCGTTCTGCCAGTTCAAATGACATGCGGGTGCGTGTGGAATTCTCGTAAAACAGGTTTACAATGGTTACATCACGAAGCGATGGCACTTTTTTAACCGGTCGTTGTAATACTTCTTTAAACTGGGCTGCGGTAGAGAGAATAAGCTGTATATCTTCTGGTTGAAGGCTCCTGATTCCGAGCAGGTGTTTGGTGGAGAGTTTCATTAAAGTGCGAAGATAATGGTTTGCGCAATATTCAATGATCAAGCAGTTCTACAGCATCACGTTCATCCTTCTCCTGCCAGTATACTTTTACTTTTTGAGACACAAAAGTGTCGATGGTTCTACCCACATAATCCGGCTGAATGGGCAGTTCTCTGCTAAAGCGCCGGTCAATTAATACACAGAGCTGCACTTTAGCTGGTCTGCCGAAATCAAGCAAAGCATCCAGTGCTGAGCGGATGGTACGGCCGGTGAAGAGCACATCATCAATCAGGACCACATTTTTGTTCTCTATGCTGAATGGAATCTCTGTTTTATTGGCGATATGCAGTTCTTTCCGGATATCATCACGGTAGAAAGTGATATCCAGCTTACCATAAACCACTTTTTTAGGCGATAACTGCTCCTGTAGCAATTGTACAATGCGGTTACTCAGCTGTACGCCACGTGGTTGTAATCCAATTAAAACGGTATTATCCAGTCCCGGATGGTTTTCCAACACCTGCTGCGCCAGTCGCTTTACCGTCAGGGACATCTGTTGTTCTGTGAGAATCGGCTTCAAGCACCATGAATTTGGAATAAAAATAGGCAGTTTATACTAAAAGACTCGGAAGGTTTCTGCACTTAACCTATTTTGCCGCCCATGTTGCACCTCCAACAACTGGAATTGCTCCAATTCAGGAATTATACCCAGAAACGCTTTCTTTTTCCAAAGCGCATTACGGCTATTTGTGGCAGCAATGGATCAGGCAAGACCAATCTCTTGGATGCAGCCTATTATTGTTGCTTCAGCCGAAGCTATTTCACCCGACCGGAACAAACGAATGTGTTACATGGTGCGCAGGGCATGCGTATAGAGGGCAGGTTTAGTAACGCAGAGAAAAATGATACTGTTTGTGCCATCATTCGCGAAACAGGCAAAAAGGAATTATTACTCAACGGCGAGGCATACAAACAGTTTTCACAGCATATCGGCCAGTTTCCCTGCGTCATGATTGCGCCTGATGATATTGGCCTGATCAATGAAGGCGGCGAGGCACGCAGGAAATACATGGATACGATTTTATCTCAGACAGATCCTGCTTACCTGCAAAGCCTGATGTTGTATCAAAAATTATTGCAGCAACGAAACAGTTTGCTCAAACAATTACAAGAGCAGAAAGGCAGCATGGATGTGTTGGACATTTTATCAGATCAGTTAAGTGTACAAGGACAACTGATTTATGAAAAGCGTTTCAACTTTATTGCAACACTGAAAGAAAACGTCCTGCGCTTTTATCAGCAGATTGCCCAGGCTGATGATGGATTACAAGTGAATTACCAAAGTCAGTTACACAATAGCCCCATGCGTGAGCTTATGCAACAAAGCTTGCAAAAGGATTTGATCTTACAAAGAACCACAACAGGCATTCATCGGGATGATCTGGAATTTAAAATGGATGAGCAAGCGTTTAAAACAGAAGCTTCACAGGGTCAAAGAAAAAGCCTCTTATTTGCGTTGAAGCTGGCTGAATGGCAATGGTTGAAACAAGCCAAGGGTTTTGCCCCCATCCTACTATTGGATGATGTATTTGAAAAATTAGATGCCCGCCGTATGCACCAATTATTGGAATGGGTTTGCACAGAAAGTGATAGTCAGGTACTGATTACAGACACCCACAAAGAAAGACTGGAAGCACATCTGAATGAGATCGGCAGCGAATACGAGATCATCCAACTTTAAGCCTTACTTTTACTTCATGGGTGAGTATAGTTTGGGCGATGCCATGAAATACTTCTTAGAGAAGAGCCGTTTAAAAAACGGTATTCGTGCTTTGCAGATAGAAGATATCTGGGCAGAGCTCATGGGCAATACCATTGCACGCTATACTGATAAGATTCAGATTATTAATCAGACCCTTTTTATCTACACACAGGTGGCACCCTTAAAGCAAGAATTGTTATACCAGAAGCAACAAATCATCGACCGCGTGAACGAGGCTTTCGGAGAACGCGTAATCAATGAAGTGGTGATACGTTAGATCCAGTAATAAAACGATTCTTTATGCTGATCAGACTTTCCTGCTAAATGACTCATTTCCCGCATTGCTTCTCCCATCAGCATATTCACTGTTACAATACCGGCAAATTCATAATTCTCGAACACAGGCAGAATATTCGTTCTGAAAGAACGCATCATCAATAGCGCATGCTCAGCTGAATCATCTGTTGTTACAGTTGGCAAATCAGTTGTCATGATTTCATTCACGGTTGTTTCACTGGATTTCTTTCCTTTTAACACTAGCTTCTGTGCATAATCGCGCTCAGTCATAATACCGAGATATTTGCCATTCTGCATAATAACGACAAACGCAGCGTTTTCTACAGCCATCAATGCCAAAGCATCTATAACACGTGAGCCGGATTGCACATAGTTGATGTGCGCACCTTTGTCCTGAATCAGGTAGCCTAAGGATTTCATACTGGAAGATTTAAGGGTGTGTGATTACCCTCAAGTTGAGGAAAGTTTCTGCAAAAAACCATGACAAAAGTCACAACCCTATTTCAACCTGATTCTAGGGTCTAACCAACCATAGAGCCAGTCGGCCAGTATATTGACTAGGATAAAACCTGAAGCCGTAAGCAACACACTACCCATAACAACTGGGAAATCCAATTTTTCTAAAGCATCAACGGTTACTTTACCTATTCCCTTCCAGCCGAAAATATACTCTACAAAAAAAGCTCCTGCTAAAAGTTCTGCAAACCAACCAGTTACAGCCGTAACCACAGGATTTAACGCGTTCCGCAACGCATGTTTCCAGATTACTTTGCTGCGCGATAAACCCTTGGCATAAGCAGTACGGATATAATCCTGTTTCAACACATCCAGCATCGCTGAACGAGTTAGCTGTGTTATGATAGCTAGTGGACGAATACCCAGGGTTAAGGCTGGCAGGATGAGGTTTTGCAAAGAAAGTTGTCTTCCTTCGAAAGGATCGGTTTCATACAAGCTGCCTGTCATGGGTAAGCCCGTGTATTGATGCCAGACAAAACCGAACAAATACGCGATGAGTATGCCCATAAAAAAAGATGGGGCAGAAATACCCAACACACTGGAAAACACGGCGCCAGTATCCAACCAACTGTCTTTGTTGGTTGCAGCAATAACGCCAAGGATAATACCGAGCACGGTTGCAAACAGCATAGCTGCAGCTGCCAATAATAAAGTGCCGGGTAATGCTTCCAACAAAACATCTGCAACCGGTTTTTTGGACTGGTATGATTGACGCAGATAAGGAAACTTGATCCCGAATTGCTGCTCGCCAGCACCAAAGAACCAGCCTCTTAATTGCTTTTGTTCAATTTCAGCTTTACTATGCACAGCAATAGGCGACACATCATTGAGGTATTGCAGCAGTTGAACAGATTTGGGTTGATCTAATACCAACTCTTTGCGGATATTCTTCAGTGTAGCACTATCCCCTGTTTGGCCGATCACCAATCTCGCCGGATCACCAAAACCTTGAAATAAAAAGAAAATGAGTAAGACCACGCCCAACAAAACAAGGCAACCGTAGAACAATTTTCTAGCAAGGTAGCGCAGCATGGTTATGGATTGGGTTGAATCAGATTCGCAGCATCTGCCAAAGCACGCTTGCCTTCAATTAAAGCGCCGCGCATTTTGAATAAGGTAGGATTTACCCTCGCCGCTGTTTTGATGACGGTTGCATCCGCTTTCAAAATATGTGCAGGACCTGCATACTGTAAGGCTGCATCTACATCTGCAGACACCAACCACCATTGTTGATCTGTACCTGTGAGTGATTGTATCAAATCACGCAAAGCTTGCGTGTCATTTACTGACGCATCTTTCATGAAAAGCAGATAATACGGCTGTATGAACTGAAACAGTTTTTGTGTTGTATCTGTATTACTTAGCGTATATAAACTAAAATCGGTAATTGGCGGCACTGCATCACCTTTACGGATGATGACATCCATTCTGTCGAGAAAGACATAAGTACTATCGAAATCATCCGGAAAATGTTCGGCATCAAAACTAAGTTCTTTGCCATTTTTAGCGTAACGATACATGATACTTATACTATCCGGCATCGAACCATCTGGACGCTGCATTTGCTGCAGAATATTGTTTCCTTTTTTATACGGTAGACAATCCACGAAAGGCAAATGCTTCAGCACAAATACCTGTGCCCAAGCACTGAACACAAAAGCCAATGCAATCAGCATGACAGATGTGCGCGTTTGAAACCGGGAAGCATAAGGCATTTTGAAGAACAAAAGAATCAAGCAAAGCAAGACTAAATCTTTTCCAAAAGACATGGCAGGCGTTAATGGCAAACAATCGCCGAAGCAGCCACAGGTCTTGATCTTACCCGAGAATAACGCATAACCTGTAAGAAATGTAAATACTACAATGAGCAACAACAGCAGCCAGTTGAATAATTTCTGCTGCCATCCTGTGATCACCGCAACACCGGCCACCACTTCAAAAATATTCATAACAATGGCCAGCCAAAGTGTATAATCGTGTAAGCCATGCCAGCCCCAGACCTCAAAAAATTCCTGCATCTTGTAACTCAAACCTGCGGGATCGTTCACTTTCACCAAGCCTGATACAATGAACAAGAGCCCAACCAGCCAACGGAGTGCTATGTTCAGTACCTGCAGCATATCAATGTTTGCCCTCCTCCATCAGGATCAATGCAAACACAGCATAATTGATAATATCTATGTAATTGGCATCAATACCCTCGCTGATCAGGGTTTTACCATTATTACTCAGAATCTGTTTGATGCGGAGCAATTTCACTAAAATCAAATCCGCAAAACTTTGCTGGCTCATATCGCGCCATGCTTCACCATAATCATGGTTTTTGTCCAGCATCGTTGATTTAGCCTGACCAATGTATTGCTCATACCAGGCATTCACTTGGGCAACTGCCACATCTTCCACTGCAGGTTTATTGAGCGCAAGTTGAATGAGTCCGATTACACCATAATTGATGATGCCTTTGAATTCAGAAGCAATATCATCTCCTACTAGTTGTACTCCCTTATCCTGTATGGTTCTGATGCGTAATGCTTTGATGAAAATCTGGTCTACCACTGAGATGGTGCGCAGTACGCGCCAGGATGTACCGTAATCCGTGGTTTTTTTGATAAATATATCTTTACAGGAAGCGACTGCCTTATCGTATTGATTATTGGTATTGCTCATCTTTACCTTGCTATCTTTGAACCCTCGCAATATACTTGAATACCTGCAATGTTAACACTCAACTGTAAAGGCCGTTTATTGACACTGGATAAACCAGTTGTGATGGGCATCATCAATACCACACCTGATTCCTTTTATGCAGGAAGCAGGCATACCGCTTTGGCGGAAGTGGTAACAACAGCCCAGCAGATGCTGGCGGATGGTGCAACAATTTTGGATCTTGGCGGACAAAGCACCAGGCCTGGCAGCGAACAGATTGGCGTAAATGCGGAAATCGATCGTGTAGTACCGGCTATTGAAGCGGTGCACAAAGTTTTTCCGGAAGCCTTCATTTCTGTGGACACTTACCATGCAGCAGTTGCAAAAGCAGCTATGGCGGCGGGTGCCAGTATCGTGAATGATATCAGCGGTGGTCTGCTAGATCAGGAAATGTTGGGTACTGTTGCAGATTTGCAGGCACCTTATGTCTGCATGCATATGCAAGGCAATCCAGCAAACATGCAGCAAAATCCACAATACAGCAATGTTGTAACAGAAGTACTTGACTTTTTCATTCAACAGGTTGCACACTGCAGGCAAGCTGGCATTAAGGATGTGATCATCGACCCAGGTTTTGGCTTTGGTAAAACCATACAGCACAATTTTCAATTATTGAAACAATTACAGGCATTTCAAATGTTGGGTTGTCCGCTTTTGCTTGGCGTATCGAGGAAATCTACAATTTACAAGACTTTAAATACAACAGCTGCAGCAGCTTTGAATGGCACTACTGTATTAAACACCATTGGTCTTATGCATGGCGCACGAATATTGCGTGTACACGATGTGCGGGAAGCAGTTGAAGCAATACAACTCTATACTGCTATGCAGCAGGCATAAAAAATCCCCCCACAAAAACTGTGAGGGGATAAATTTCTTATGCTTAGCAAATTAGTTTCTTGGAAGAACCGGAATTGCCTGAGGAGCAGGCGGAGGACCTTGCTTCACATCTGTTACTTCAATATCAAAAGCCAGATTGCTGTAAGCAGGGATTACTGGGGGTGAACCCTGTGGACCATAGGCATTCATAGAAGGTACATAGATCGTACCCTTACCACCCTTTCCAAAATATTTTAAGGCCAGTTCCCAACCACGGATAACAGAACCTGTACCAACGTTTACATCATAAGGTTGTTGGTTAGGATTCTTTTCCTTGCTCATGTTAGAATCGAATTCCTTACCGGCATCTTTACCATCAGCAAGGTATCCTTTGTAGAAAACACTAGCTGTTTTACCGGCAACTGCTTTAGTTGTATCCCCTGCAGTTTTCAGCACAACTACAACACCTGCTGTATCCTTGATATATTTTTCGCCCTTTTTCTCAGCTACTTTAACCAAAGCATCCATTTCGCGATCACGCTGTGCAAGTACCTCTTTTTGATAGTCGGCCATCATTTCAGCTTCTGTTGCGAAAACTTTGATAAACTCAGCTTTTCCGGTAATCATGCCACCTTTAGGGAAAGTTGCATTGTATTCAATAGCACCCATGTTCTTCAGGGTATCATTGCTCAGTTTGAAATCAACTACATCACCCACTGCACAGAGCATCAGAATTTCAGTGAAATTATGTTTGGTAAGACGTCCAGAATCAATCATAAAGTAAGCGGGTACTTTACCGAATGAACTGTTCAACACAGTATCTTTTTCAGGAATGGCAAAGCTGATATTGAATTTTACAAACTGACCATGCTTCAGCTTTTCTTTACTGCTGCCATGCGTGATCTTATACACCATACCGGATGGTGCTTTTTCGTACTGAGAGCAGGATGCCAGAAGCAAAGCTGCTGCAAGAAAACCCAGGATGTTTCTCATTGTTATGATTGTAATTGTGATTGATACTGTTGTATAACTTCTTTAAACTTCTGAACGGTTTGATCCAGACTATCGCTGCTTCTGCCTCCAGCCGCATTGAAATGGCCACCACCTTCAAAATGTTCTCTGGCAAATGTATTCACATCGAAGTCGCCTTTACTGCGAAAACTCCACTTTCTTTCCTCATCCCTGTCGATACAAATTGCACCCAGCTTAATACCTTGAATCGTCAGTAAGTAGTTGACCAAACCCTCAGTGTCGCCGGTTTTGATATCGAAACGCTTTAAATCACCCTTGGGAATATACATCAAAGCGGTGTTGAGCTCATAGATTACTTCCATTCTGTTCAACAAAGCATGGCCAATAAAGCGGAGCCTGTTTTCCAGAAAATTATCATAGATAGCCTCGTGAATTTGTGTGTGATTAATACCGGTTTCCTTCAGGCGGGCCACCATATGGTGCACTGAAGCCTTGGTAGAGGGAAAACGAAAGGAACCTGTATCCGTCATAACACCCGTGTACAAACATGTGGCAATGTCCTGATTTAGGATAGCCTCATGGCCAGAATCCACGATAAAGTCGTAGACCATTTCGCAGGTGGAGCTTTTACCGGTATCGCTGATGCCGTAGGCAAAAGCTTCAACTTGTGGCTGTTGGTGATGGTCGATGAGGATACGGGAACCAGTAGCCAATTCCAGCACTTTTTCCATATGCTTGGTTCTATGTAACGTATTGAAATCCAAGCAAAATATCCAGTCTGCCGCATTTACTACTTTAATTGCCTTTTCCCTACCAGCTTCAAAATCGAGTACATGATCTGTGCCAGGAAGCCAATCCAGAAAATCGGCCCAGTTGGTTGGAGAAATAACGGTTACATAATGCCCGAGTTGCACCAGGAAATGATACAAACCCAGGGAAGAACCCATTGCATCGCCATCTGGCTTTTGGTGTGTAGTGATGACTACTTTTTTGGGAGCGCCCTTCAGATGCGGAAAAAACGATTGTATTGATTGCATAAAGCGTCGCAAAAATGTGTTTTTCAGGCCAATCGGTGAAATTTAGTTATGAATTTCATCAGGAAAACGCAGGGAACTTTTGACAGCGGAATGATTTCAGTTACCTTTGCACTCCGAAATAAAAGCCGTTATGAGTAACAGAACATTTACGATGATTAAGCCCGATGCAACCGGGAAAGGACACACAGGTGCGATTTTAAATGATATCCTGGCTGCAGGATTCAGCATCAAAGCCATGAAATGGACCCGCCTTACAAAAGAGCAGGCCGGCGAATTCTATGCTATCCACAAGGAGCGCCCTTTCTTTGGTGAGCTGGTTGACTTCATGAGCAGTGGTCCAATTGTAGCTGCCATCCTGGAAAAAGAGAACGCAGTTGCTGATTTCAGAACACTGATTGGTGCTACCAACCCAGCAAATGCTGCAGAGGGTACTATCCGCAAGAAGTATGCTGCTTCTGTTGGTGAGAATGCCGTACATGGTAGTGATAGTGATGAGAACGCCATCATTGAGGGCGATTTCTTCTTCTCTAAGCTGGAGCGCTTCTAATTTGTCATATTAGCGTCAAATTCATACAGTGCCTCAACCGCCAATGCCCTCATGCGTTAATTAATGTATCATGAGTGCTTAAGGGTTTAGGTTTAAGAAAAAGGTCTTCGTTTGAAGACCTTTTTCTATTATGATGCATTTGAATAATTAAAGTACATATCTGGGATTGCGCACCCTGCGTCTGCCATATCCACTTGATCCGTAGAAATCCAGATCGCCGCCAATGCTCCAGTTTGTTAAGCGATAAGAAAAGGTGAACTGGAATGAATAAAAAGCATCATCGCCTTTAGGATTACCTCTTGGTCTGCTTACGCCTGGAAAAGGTTTTCCCAATTCAGTTCCTCTATAGGAAAGGTCTAAACGATACTTATTTGGATCAGGATTGATGCCAGTTTGCAAGAAATCAGGATACTTACCACTAACATCATCCAGATAATCGGTAAATAACTTTCGGAAAATAAATTCAGCACCAACACTGATTTCATCTGTAAGCTCATAACGCACACCCGCACCCAAACTCAGATTCAATCCTACCCTTTTGTATGGTGCCGGATTACCTGCCAAGCCCTGTCCTTCAGTGTTCCATTGCCAAAGCTTTACTTTCTGACCATTGGCATCAATTGTAGTAGGACTAAAACCAAATACCCCACCACCAGCTACCACATATGGCACCAAAAAATATTCTTCTCTAGAAACAAAATCATACTCAGCCAGCAGAGAGGTTTCCCAGATGTTTGATTTAAAACTCAGGTTGCGGTCTTTAAGATCCTGCCTTTTATTAAAGCGATCATCGCCCTTGGCACCTAAAATGGCTAAGCCAAGTCGGGCACGCAGTTTCATTTTGAGGTCATACGTAGCACTCAGATTCAGTGCCGGCACAATATCCTGCATAATGGGTGTACCCTGAATCAGGTCACCGTAATAGGCACTAAAGCCCAATCCACCGGATACGCGTACACGTTGTGCACCGGCTGCAAAGGATACACATACCGCTAAAACCAATATCAGTCGCTTCAATTTCATCGTGTAGCGTAAAAATAGCTATTTATATGAAAAAGCATCACTTACGGTTGCTTTTATAACATAATACTCATGAATGGGTATAACAAATTAGTCGAAATACATGCGTTACGCTGAACGCTTAATGCTAAAAGCCTTTTGGCTATGAATATTGACTTTCCCTCCAAGCTGCGCTCGCTTGATAGATTAGCTGCGCTGCAATGACGCTAAGGGCCTAATGCTGAAAGCGAAACGTTTAATGCTGATTGCTTTTCCTCTTTTTGCTTTTGCCCTGCCTACGCCGAGGCTTCGGCAGGCAGGCTTTTGACTTTCCCACCAAGCTGTGCTCGCTTGATGGATTAGCTGCGCTGCAATGCGGCTGAGGGCTTAAGGCTGAAAGCTAAACACTTAATGCTGAACCCTTTTCCACTTTTTGCTTTTGCCCTGCCTACGCCGAGGCTTCGGCAGGCAGGCTTTTGACTTTTGACTTTCCCTTAAGCTGTGCTCGCTTGATGGATTAGCTGCGCTGCAATGCGGCTGAGGGCTTAAGGCTGAAAGCTAAACACTTAATGCTGAACCCTTTTCCACTTTTTGCTTTTGACTTTTGACTTTTGACTTTCCTAAGCTGTGCTCGCTTGAAATGCAAAAACCTCAGCATAACTGCCGAGGTTTTTGTTGTGTCGGGTGGACTGGATTCGAACCAGCGACCCCTTGCACCCCATACAAGTGCGCTACCGGGCTGCGCCACCACCCGAAACCCGAATACATCAATGATGTCTTCGCTTTGGGGCTGCAAATATAGGGGTCATAAGAAATTTTAAGGCTATATTGCACGAAAATTACTGCCCCATTCATGAAAATCCTTATCAGACAGGCGCTCATCGCTGACACTGATTCTCCCTTTCACCAACAAGCACAGGATATTCTCATTGAAAACGGTATCATTACTCAAATCGGTCAGTCATTGTCCGATGCAGATGCACATGTAATCAACCACGATACCCTTTGTGTTTCTCCAGGTTGGATCGATTCATTCGCTGATTTTGCAGACCCCGGTCAGGAATTTCGTGAAACCATTGCAACGGGTACTGCTGCCGCAGCAGCAGGTGGTTATACAACTGCTTTATTGGTACCAAACACACAACCTGCTGTTCAAAATAAAACCCAGGTTGAATACATCATTCATCAATCCAAACACCTACCCTGCGAAGCCCTGCCAATGGGTGCTATCACCAAAAACATTGAAGGCAAAGAGCTCGCAGAAATGTATGATATGCGCATGAGTGGTGCCGCTGCTTTTACAGACGGTCACAAACCAGTACAAACAGCCGGTCTCCTGCTCAAAGCCATGCAATATGTAAAAGCATTTGATGGCGTTGTTGTACAAGTACCAGACGATAGTAGTATCGGCACACATGGCTTAATGCATGAAGGCATCATCTCTACCCAACTCGGTCTGCCCGGCAAACCCATGCTTGCCGAAGAAATCATCGTTGCAAGAGATCTTGCATTATTAAGGTATACACAATCCCGTTTACATATCACCGGCATCAGCTCACATGCAGCAGTTGAACTGGTGAAAGCTGCTAAAGCAGAAGGCCTACAAGTAACTTGCGCTGTAACACCTTATCACCTGCTTTTCTGCGATGAGGATGTACAGGGCTATAACACAAGCTTGAAAGTAAACCCGCCTTTACGCACCAAAGCAGATATGCTATACCTGCGCGAAGCATTGAAAGCAGGCCATATTGATTCCATTGCGTCTCATCATTTACCGCAAGATTGGGATCACAAAACCTGTGAATTTGAATATGCCAAAAACGGGATGATTACTTTACAAACTGCTTTTGCCATGGTCATGGAAGCCATTCCTGATTTGAACGCTGAACTAATCAGTCGAATCTTTTCGAGCAATGCGCGTAATATTTTCCGTTTACCTGCAACCAATATTGCCGTTGGTGCACAAGCCAACCTTACTTTGTTCACAATGAATAACAGTACTACCCTAACCACTGCCAACAACCTAAGCAGATCGGCCAATAGTGCTGTACTCAACAGAACATTGAAAGGAAAAGTGATTGGCACCATCAGAAATACATTTCATCACTTCAACCCCTAACGCATTATGGAAAATCAAGTAACTACACACGCATTCAAAGGATTATTGATTGCATTGGTGTTAATCGTTTTAAGTTTAGTCGGTCAGTTTGCCAACCTACAATTTGAAAAATGGTGGGGCTATATTAACTGGGCCATCATGGTAGGTGCATTCATTGGATCTGTGATCTATTACGGTAAGCAGAAAAATAACGATGTTACTTTCGGCGAACTCTTTACACATGGCTTTAAAACCACTGCAGTAACAGCCGTTGTTGTATTCGTTTATACAGTTCTGTCTGTATACGTGATCTTCCCAGATCAATTGGATAAGATGTGGGAGAAAGGCGTAGAAGAAGCATTGAAAGGTGGTAAAGTAACTGCAGAACAAATGGAACAAGGCGCTGCTATTGGTCGCAAAATCATGACTGTAACCGTGCTGGCCGGCTCACTGGTAGGCACACTGATCATTGGTACTGTAGGTTCACTGATTGGCGCAGGTGCAGCCAAGAAAAACCCAGCCCCTACTCCTTTTGAACAACAATAATTGGAATGGATCTTTCGATTGTCATACCCGCATTCAACGAAGCTGAGTCATTACCCGAACTCTGTGCATGGATTGACCGAGTAGTAAAAGAACACAGTTTACGTACAGAAATCATCATCATTGATGATGGTAGTACAGACGATACTTGGGACACCGTTGTGCACTTATCCAAAACACAGCCTGCTGTGCATGGTATCCGCTTTCAGCGCAACTATGGCAAGTCTGCTGCACTGAACGAAGGTTTTAAAGCAGCCAAGGGCGATGTGATCATCACCATGGATGCAGATATGCAAGACTCACCAGATGAAATTCCCGCACTGCGTAACATGATCATCAACGATGGTTATGACCTGGTCAGCGGCTGGAAGAAAAAGCGGTACGACAATACGCTCACCAAAAACATTCCTTCGAAGATATTCAATGCCACTGCCCGTCAGGTCAGTGGCATCTATTTGCACGATTTCAATTGCGGCCTCAAAGCCTATAAAAAGAAAGTCGTGAAAAGCATTGAAGTCTTTGGTGAAATGCACCGTTATATTCCCGTCCTCGCTAAATGGGCCGGCTTCCGCAAGATTGGTGAGAAAGTAGTTGAACACCGTGCCCGCAAATACGGCACTACTAAATTTGGCTGGGAAAGATTCATTAATGGGTTCTTAGATCTACTCACCATTACCTTCATCAGCAAATTCGGCAAACGCCCCATGCACTTCTTTGGATTGTATGGCACACTTGCGTTCGGCGTAGGTTTACTGATGAGTATTTACCTGATTGTAGCCAAATTCACTGCTACGGATTTTTCGCTCACCAACCGCCCGGCATTCTATTTGGCGCTTGTGTCGATGATACTTGGTATGCAACTCTTTCTGGCAGGCTTTATTGCAGAACTACTCACCAGAAATGCACCGGAAAGAAATCACTACCTGATCGAATCCAACATTGGATGGGATTAGTGCAGATATTTGCACCATGTCTTCACCAAAAGCCATCATCATTGGTCCTGCACACCCGCTCAGAGGCGGACTAGCTTCCTTTGATGAACGTTTAGCCCGACAGTTCACTGCGGAAGGGTTTGATACAATCATCTATACCTTCTCCTTACAGTATCCCAACTTCTTATTTCCGGGTACCACACAGTATTCATCCGAACCAGCACCAACAGATATCAAGATTCGAGTGCGCATCAATTCCATCAATCCATTCAATTGGATCAGCGTGGGTAATGAATTGCGTCAACTCAAACCAGCCATCATCGTCATTCGTTACTGGCTACCTTTTATGGGTCCTTGCTTGGGTACTATTCTTCGACTGGTTCGTTTGAACAAGCATACTCGAATTATCGCGATAGCTGATAATGTGCAACCACACGAAAAAAGACCGGGCGATACCCTTTTCACCAAATACTGTTTTGGTGCCGTGCATGCATTTGTGACCATGAGTGAAAAAGTGATGGGCGACTTGCGCAAATTCACGCAGAAACCTGCCGAACAAGTGGTGCATCCACTCTACGATAATTTTGGTGAAGCATTGGATAAAACAAATGCGCGCAGGCATTTACAATTACCAGTCAACGACAAAATTATTTTATTCTTTGGCTTTATCCGCAACTATAAGGGTTTGGACATTTTGCTCGAAGCCATGGGTACTAGCCTGATGAAAAACAGTGGCATTAAACTAATGGTCGCCGGTGAGTTTTATGAAGACCGTAGTTCCTATGATGCCATCATTGAAAAACACCAGTTACAAGATCAACTCATTTTGCGCACCGATTTCATTGCCGACAGTGAAGTGAAATACTATTTGAGCGCAGCTGATTTCGTGATACAGCCCTATCGCAACGCCACACAAAGCGGCGTAACGCCTTTGGCATACCATTTTGAAAAACCCATGCTGGTCACCAATGTTGGTGGCCTACCCGCCTTAGTGCCGGATGGTGAAGTTGGTCTGGTTGCCGAGCCCAACCCTGACAGTATTGCCCAGAAGATTCTAGGGCTCTATCAATTAGGAGAAGCCCATTTTTTGCCGCATCTTCGTGAAGCAAAAAAACAATACAGCTGGCAGAAACTGGTGCAAACCATCACCCGTTTGGCCGGTGTTTCGGCATCATGATTTACAGAAGCAAAGCACCTCTTAGAATTGGATTGGCTGGCGGCGGCACAGATGTGAGTCCCTACAGCGATACATTTGGTGGCGCCATCTTGAACGCAACCATTTCGCTCTATGCCTATGCCCATATTGAACCCATTGCAGAGAATGGCATTATCCTACAAGCTTTAGACAGAAAAGAAGAAGAACGCCATGAATGGATGAACCAATTACCGATTAACGGTCATCTGGATTTACTCAAAGGCGTGTACAACCGTATTCAGCAGGATTATGGCTTGCCCATGACCAATTTCAAACTCTCTACCTATGTGGATGTACCTGCAGGAAGTGGATTGGGTACATCGAGCACATTGGTTGTAGCGATACTCGGTGCTTTCACCGAAATGCTGAAACTGCCCTTGGGCGATTATGATATTGCACATTACGCTTACGAAATAGAAAGAAAGGATCTGGCATTGGCCGGTGGCAAACAAGACCAGTATGCAGCAACTTTCGGCGGTGTGAATTTCATGGAGTTTTATGGCGATGATAAAGTGATTGTAAACCCACTGCGCATTCGTCAGGAATATTTGAATGAGTTAGAAAATAATCTCCTCCTCTATTTCACTGCTACCAGCAGAGAATCTGCCACTATTATCAAAGAGCAGCAGAAAAATGTGCTCAATAAGAATGAAAGTTCTGTTGATGCTATGCACCATTTGAAAGAGCAATCTAAAATGATGAAGGAAGCTTTGCTCAAAGGCCGTATTCATGAAGTGGGTGAGATTCTTGATTATGGTTTTCAGCAGAAGCGTAAAATGGCTAATAATATTTCCAACAACCTGATTGAAGATATTTATAGCGCAGCCAAGAAAGCAGGTGCAACCGGCGGCAAGATCAGCGGTGCGGGCGGTGGCGGTTTCATGACCTTCTATTGCCCCGGCAATACACGTTATGCAGTTGCCGAAACTTTACAGAAATTTGGCGGCGAAATCAGGCCTTATCAATTTACACAACACGGGCTCACTACCTGGACAACCCAATAGCTATGCAATCAACCATTCAATCCATCATACAAGCTTCAATAGACACCAAGCAACAGGTATTGCATGATCCTGTTATGCTTAAGTCCATTGAGGAATGTGTCAATATCATCACACAAACTTTTGCAGCTGGTAAACGCGTTTGGTTTTGTGGCAATGGCGGCAGTGCTGCTGATGCACAACATCTGGCAGCAGAGTTTTCAGGCCGCTTTTATAAAAACAGAAAAGCACTACCTGCTGAAGCATTGCACTGCAATACCTCCTATCTCACCGCCGTAGCCAATGATTACAGCTATGATGATATCTATGCGCGTTTGGTGGATGGCATTACCGATGCAGGCGATGTACTCATCGGCTTTAGTACTTCCGGCAATTCTGCCAATGTGCTGAAAGCATTTGAAGTAGCAAGAGAAAAAGAATTGATCACCATCGGTTTTACTGGCGCAAGTGGTGGTAAAATGCGCGAGCTGAGTCATTTTCTCATCAATGTACCTTCCAATGATACCCCGCGTATTCAGGAAAGCCATATCCTGATCGGTCATATCATCTGCGAATTAGTAGAAGCCAAATTATTCATGTAATGCCTGTACAAGAAGCCATTATTCTGGCTGGGGGACTCGGTACGCGTTTACGCAGCGCCGTTCCTGATTTACCCAAATGCATGGCGCCGGTAAATGGCTTACCCTTTGTGCATTATGTGATTCGTTACCTGCAAGCACAAGGCATTCAACAATTCATTTTTGCTTTGGGCTATAAGCACGAAGCTTTCTTCGATTTTCTGCAAGAAGCCCTACCCGATGGCAATTACACATACACCATTGAAGAAACACCACTCGGGACGGGCGGTGGTATTCGCTTAGCATGCAATAAAGCAAAGACAGATACAGTATTGGTGACGAATGGTGATACTTTATTCAGAGGAGAGCTATCACAACTATATAAGCAACACCAAGCCAACAATGCAAGCTGTACACTCAGCCTTAAGCCCATGCAAGATTTTGATCGCTACGGTGTGGTTGAAACAGATGCAACAGGAAAAGTAACTGCTTTTAAAGAGAAGCAATACTATGCTGTGGGACAAATTAACGCAGGCATGTATCTGTTGCAAAGAAAGGATTGGATCCAACTACCCTTTCCTGAAAAGTTTTCTTTTGAGAAAGATTATTTAGAAACCTATTGTGGGCAATCTGCCATTTATGGACTGGCACAAGATGCTTACTTTATTGATATTGGCATACCCGAAGATTTTCAACGCGCACAAACTGAATTAATTCCCTATGCTTGATCTGCAACAAATTGATAAAAGCTGGACTCTGTTTCTCGACCGCGATGGTGTGATCAACCACGAGAAAAAAGAAGACTATATCCTGAACTGGAATGAATTTCAATTCTACGATGGCGTACCCAAAGCAGTTGCTACGCTAAACCGAAACTTTGGCAAGACCATTATGGTCACCAATCAGAAAGGTGTGGGCAAAGGCGTGATGAGCCTGGATGACCTGCACCATATTCATGACAATATGCAGTTGGCGATTGTACAAGCCGGCGGACATATTGACCGCATCTTTTTCTGTACAGATCTGAATGATGATTCATTCTATCGAAAACCAAATCCCGGCATGGCTTTTAGTGCCAAGGGCGAGTTTCCGGAGATTGACTTAAGTAAAAGCCTGATTGTAGGTAATAAACTCAGTGATATGCGTTTCGGTCGCAATGCAGGCATGTACACTGTATTTGTGGCCACTACCAACCCAGATACAGCATTTCCGCATCCTGACATTGATCTGCGCTTTGACAACCTGCCTGCTTTCGCTGCAGCCTTTAATAAAATCATAAATCCCGAAAACAACTGATGCACCCCAATGCATTGTGGTAAATTCGTGCTCATGAGAATCGCCCCCGTACTACTCATCAGCTTTTTGTGTTGTTTCACTGTCGCAAGAGCCCAGTTGAATCCGCAATCATTTGCACAACTCAAGCAGCTGGAAGAACGCATCAAGCCCTATGCAAATAATATTCTGGAATCGGAAGATGTAGTAGATCGCCTCCGTGCCGATAGTGCATTTACACGCGGCTTGGTACAAGCACTGCGCACACCTTTTTCTTTTGACTACCCTTTTGATTCACTCACCACTATCGCGAAAGTAACCGCACCGGATAAAAGCTTCCGCATTTTTACCTGGCAGCTGATGAAGGACTTCACCTATTATCGCCAGAAAGGCTGTATCCAGATGCGTACAGATGATGGTTCGCTGAAATTGTTTCCTTTATTCGATTACTCAGAGTTCACCGACAATCCATTCGATTCAGTACGCAGCAATATGAATTGGATTGGTGCTGTATATTACAACATTGTACAGAAAGCACACAACAACAAACAATTCTATACCCTATTCGGCTTTGATAACAATGATGCACGCAGCACCAAGAAATGGATGGAGGTGCTCACATTTGATGAGCAGGGACAACCACAATTTGGCGGACGATTCTTTAATTATCCTGCAGACAGTTCCAAGCCGGCACAACCTGCTTATCGCTTTGGTATTGAGTACAAGAAAGATGGTAACGCCCGTCTAAATTTTGATCCCCGCGCTGACGCAGTAGTGATGGATATTCTGGTGAGCGAAAGCGGCGAGTTCAGCAATAAAGGCACATTGGTACCTTACGGCGGCTTTGAAGGTTTTCAATGGAAAAATGGCCGCTGGAATTTTGTCCGCAACCCCTACGCCAACGTCATCTTCGACGAGAAACAATCTTCCATGCCAGCGCCCCTCTTAGATGAAAAAGGCAAGAAAAGCGAACAGAAATTGAAAGCCATTTCTGATAAGAATATGAAGAAAGGTGGGGGAAATAATTACTGATTTATGATTTGAGATTTGAGATTTGCTTTTGTTTCGCTTATTTCAATCCTATTCCATTTTGCGATTGCCGCTTCACATTACACAAATTTTACCGCAAAGGCGCTAAGACGCAAAGGGTCGCAAAGATTACTTTCTCATTCTTCTGTTCCCTGTTCTATTGTTCCTCTGTTCCTTGTTCTTCTATTCTATGTGTTTCACCGCAGAGAACGAGAGTAAGCAGAGTTTACGCAGAGCATACTTTCTATAAAATTTGCTCCCCTGCCAAGGGGAGCTGTCTCCGAAGGAGACTGAGGGGTATTGGATAAAGCCTAAGGCAAAAGGCTTAAAGCATTCCGCCTTCCTCTGTTCCTCTGTTCTATTGTTCTTTTGTTCCCTGTTCGGCCTTCAGCTGCGCCTAAAGCAGCGCTAATAGCTTCAGGTTGTAAACAAGTCAACCAATTCAGGCAACAAAAGCAAATAGAGCCGGTTCTTTGCTTGAAATAATCACAAACAAGTAAACCTGCTGCGTATGAAATCATTTGCTACACTACTTATTGCTTGTGTGCTTTTTCAAACCACTCAAGCCCAGCAATTAAAGACCCGTCACAGTTTTCAAGTACAAACGGGGTTTGCGTATGCATCCGACCTCGGCTATGAAGAAGAAATGAAACGCAATTTTCAAGGGCTGGGTTATCAATACACCACCAAAAACAACTGGTATTTTGGTACAGAAGTACAATACCACCGCAACCAATTGAACAGCAGCAGACTCATGCCTTTGCAATTGCGCGGCGACAACAATACCTATTCATTGAGAATGCCCGGCGCCATGAATGATTTGGGCTATTTTACAGTGCCCTCAGCACTGCTGTCTACGGCCAGCGTTATCACCAATGCCAATGTGTTTAAAACGCAACCCAATCAGCTGCCTACACCAACACAGTCGCTCCAAGCCAGCCGTCTCAATATCATGTTCCATAGTGGTATGCGTTGGCAAGCCGGAAAAGGCATCATCGAAGCGGGTGTTACCCTTACAGGTACATTTTATAACAGAGATGTCATCCTTTCCAAAACACAACAGCAAACCATTGCCCTCAGGTCATTAACCACAGGCGAAGCCTTCAATTCCATCGTAGAAGTAACCACTTTGGGTATTGAAAATGAACAAACTTTCTGGGCAGGTGCCGGCTTTCATGCCCGCTACCAATACCCCGTGAGTAAGAACATTAGTCTGGGTGTACAATTACTCAGTTCCATGAGTGTGGAAGGTATTGTACTGCAGGCAGCCCCACGCATGGTGATAGGTTTCTAAGCCTTTGTTTCAACTGAATACTACGGCTGAGAATCTTTTCTCAGCCGTTTTTTATTGTCGGCACCATCAAAAAAAGATACAGCAGCTTGATGCCATCATGCTGCTTAATTTCTATCCTCCTTGGCTGATTGTACTGCTTTTTAAAACACATTTTGTACATTAGAAAATATAACCCGCCCCATCGCCTGAACAATAACCTACACACATGAAACAATCACCCACCCCCAAAACAATCCTCGCTTTACTATGCTTTCTACTTACGCAACAATTGGTGAACGCACAGTTTAATGGATTCAATACCACGCTTGTCAACCAGGCTTTTTATGGCTCCAAGGGTACCTATTTCGCTGATGTGAATGGCGACAAAAAAGCAGACGCCATCGTAGTGAACAATGATAAAATTACTGTTCGCACTGCTGGTAGCTTCGGCATGTCTGTTGCGCAGAGCTGGACGTATAACGCCTATTTCGGCTCCAGAGCAACCTATTTCGCAGATTTGAATGGCGACAAAAAAGCAGATGCAATTGTGGTGAATGAAGACAGAGTCAGTGCGCGCCTCTCCAACGGCACGGGCTTTGACCTCTCCAGCGATTGGACAGATGGTCCGTATTATGGTAATCTGGGCACCTACTTTGTGGATGTTACTGGAGATGACAAAGCTGACGCGGTGGTAGTGAACAGAAGCGGCATTGTGGTGAAACGTTCTAATGGTATGTCTTTTGGCAATAATCAGGATTGGAGCAACGGCGCTTTCTTTGGCAGCAAAGGCACTTTTTTCGCAGACGTTAATGGCGATGGTAAAGCAGATGCCATTGTGGTGAACAATGACAAAATTGTGGTAAGAAAATCAACCGGTACTACGTTTTCCATCAATGAGAACTGGACAGACAATCCTTTTTTTGGAAGTCGCGGTACTTTTTTTGCCGATGTTACCGGCGATGGTAAAGCCGATGCCATTGTGGTGAATGATGATGGTATTACCGTAAGACGCTCTAACGGCAGGAATTTTGGTCCCAATGAAACATTTACCAGCAGTGCTTATTATGGGAGCAAGGGTACTTTCTTTGTAGATGTAAACGGTGATGGCAAGGCCGATGCGGTTGTAGTGAACGATGGCCAGATTGTCGCACGTTTGGCGAGATAACATATAGCCAATTCACACAAATCAACACAACACGCACCATCATCATGAAACAAAATATTTTCTTACTCCTTTGCTTACTGGGCAGCCAATTGCTCAGTGCACAAGTAAACACAACACCTGTAGCTGCTACTGCTCTGCCCAATCAAATTAAATACGAGGGCTCACTGGTGCAGGCAGTGAAATGGGAAGCAGCCGGTGAGCAGCATTACCTCGTATTATCGCAAAAAACAAAATACCCATCGGGCAAGAATGATATGGATGGCTATCCTACCCATAACGCTGCCCTCTTTGCCTATCATGTAGTGGTTGCTGGTGATAGCAGCAAGCTTATCTGGAGAATCTATGATTTCATCGAAGACTGCGGGTTTGATATTATTCAGCAATTCATCGGCAAACAGATACATCTCACTGATCTTGACAAAAATGGCGAACCGGAGATTTGGATCATGTACAGAAATCAATGCACCAGTGATCTTTCACCGGCTACCACCAAACTGATTATGTACGAAGGCAAAACCAAATATGCTTTCAGAGGAGTTGACAGCGTCAAGAGTTCGCCCAGTGGATACACCGGCGGCACATACACCATGGATAAGCAATGGCTTTCTGGCAATAATGCATTCTTGCAATACGCAAAAGATTATTGGACAAAGCATATCACCCGTAACTGAAGCCAACTAAACAAGCAATTCCATGCAACATAGCATTACTACCTTTAACAGCAAGCATCTTTTTAGCGGCTTCATCATGAGCAGTGTGCTCTTATTGGCAAGTGCTTGCGCCTCTTCTACCACGCAAAACGAAGCACCCACCAAGATTGATTCTATACCTGCAGTGGTACAAGACAGTGGCATCAACATCACCACGGAATATACCGGCAAAAGTTTTTTACTGCCGGCAGCATTTAGCTTGGATAGCCTGAATCAATACGACAGCATTCATAACACAACCATCAGCATCAGTTTCCCAAGTTATTCCGGCGATCCCCAATTGAATGCCTTGGTGAAGGATGCGCTCGACAAAAAATTGCAACAGTTCACGAACCGACTAAACCCAATTGAACCTGAAGACAGGAATAATCAGTCTTTACCGCATAGTTTCACTGTAGAGCCTGCTTATGTGTATAAGGATGAAACCATGATCAGCTATTGCCTCATCATCCATAGCCAAAAAACAGATGAAGCTCACCCGAATGCGGAATACTATTCATTGAACTATCATACTGGCAACAAAAAGCTCGTTTCATTTGCCGACTATTTTCAACTACCAAAAGCGCAAGACAAGCTAGCCTTGATGAACTTGATTAATAAGGGCATGCCTTCCAGCGAGTATACAGTTGAAACACTTGATTATATCGATTTCAATATTGAGCAAGACAGTATTGCTTTCAATTTTGCACAAGGACAAATTGCCAGCACAGCTGCGGGTATTATCAAGGCCAAGGTGGCGAAAAAAAGCTTGGCGGGCTTGGTGAAAAAACAGGATTAAAAATGTAAATGATTTTTAACCGCAAAGGCGCGAAGACGCAAAGGGTCGCTAAGAATTTCTACAATTTAATTTGCAATCCTGTCAAGGGGAGACTGAGGGGTATTGAATTATTCTTTTAACCGCAAAGCCCCACCTACGCTAAAGCTTCGTTGGGCAAGCACAAAGACGCAAAGTTTCGCGAAGAATCATCAAAACATATTTGCTCCCCTGCTAAGGGGAGACTGTAGGGTATTGTATTACAAGATTAACCCACAAAACATACCATAGGTCTTTGGCACTTTTAGTTTCTCTACTCTCTACCCTCGATTTTCCTTCCTCTTTCTTCTGTTCCTTGTTCCTCTGTTCTATTGTTCTTCTGTTCATTTGCTTTACGCCTTCAGCTTTCGGCTCTCCACACTCGTTCCTCGATTTTCCTTCCTCTTTCTTCTGTTCCCTGTTCTTCTGTTCTATTGTTCATCTGTTCTTAGGTTTTAACCACAAAGCACACAAAGCGCTTACACAAAGCACACCAAGACTTTGTGTCCTTGGTGACCAAGCTCCGTGTTCTCTGTGGTAAATAGAAAAAGCCTGCCGATTTTTTGCTATTCTCCCCAATGCTTCCTAATTTAGAAGCATACCCCCAATACTTTATTGTCTTTACGGATGATGACCAATGCATGCATCCTGTCAGTTTATGGTGTGCGAACCTTTATACAGATATGGGATTAACTGCGAAATAATTAAAAATGTATCTATTTTATAAATAGGTGCTTCTCAAAAAAAAGATAAATTAATAGTTATACATACTTCTTCAAATAAGTCAAAGTGCTTACATCCAACATACTTTTATTATTTAATTTATGATTAAAAAAATAATTGAAAATATCCCAATTATAACAGGTTTGACCCTTATACTCGGCTTTATTAAAATAAACTTATACTATCAAAATTGGAGTCTACCTATTAAATATTACTTGAGTATTTCTGAAATTGCTATTTCAATTTGGGATGACATACTGTTCATTATTCTAACTTATGTTGCAAGCGTTTACACTCAGACTGTAGCAAGCAAAATAGTAACATCCTCGAATCCTAAGACATCGAAAGCGGGATCAGTTTTATGGGGATTTTTCATTGTAATAACTTCTGCAATACTTATAACATGGAGTTTACTTGAAAAACAGTATTATATACAGATACGTCTTTCTGCCTGTATATATCTTTTTGCAATACTTGCATATGCAACCGTAATAAATCCTGAATCAATAAAGGAATTTCTAACTTCAAACAATGATCTTTCCTTAGTCTTATTGTTCTTTTTAACCTTCCTATTCAGCCTCACAATCAAATCATCAACTGAAATAAAAGAAACTATCTCGGGCAAATACTATGGCACTAAAATATTTACAAAAGATAGTCTTTACACTTCCAATCCATCCAGCTACTATATTGGACAAACAGATAAATTCATTTTTCTTTATGACACAAAAGGCTATACTAACATAATCCCCAAATCAGAAGTGAGTAAAATTGAGTTTTATACGAAAAAATAATATTTCTGTCTCAACAGAGTTTTTCTGTCCCCGCAGAGTCTTGCTCATTAGCATCGTCTACAATAAAATAGAAGCTTATACAAGAACCCATCACATGAAAATTCCAGTCTTAATCGCTTGTATGGCCTTGAGTTTACATGCACTTTCGCAGGTGCAACATGTAAACTCATACGATGATTTAATAAAATTTCAAACCAATCTAAAGTCTGAATCAGCAAACATTATCGTATGGGGACAATTTGGTAGTTGGGGAAAATTTGGATGGGATAGCTATAAAAACATCTGCCCAAACACACTAAATCAAACAGCATACGCAGGTTTATTATCTGCTTTAAATTTTAAACTATTTTCTGATTCTACTACAACTTATTATCTGCCCATCAGCAAGAAAGCAAAACCTTCTAGCGATTTTAAATCGGGTGATACCATAAAATTAAAAGTTAGGCTTTACAGAAACTGTACAGTTTTAAATGGAAAGGTTTACTTCCTAATTGAAGAAATACTTTAATAAACATCAGTGCTTCCTGTACCCACAGCTTCTTCAGCATAAGCTGAGATGCAGTGTCCATATTGCCAACAAAAAAGCTGAAACCTATTTCTAGATTCCAGCTTCTAACTTCTACCTTCTTAATAAATTAATCCAACTTCAATACGGCTAAGAAAGCTTCTTGCGGTACTTCTACACTTCCAATCTGGCGCATGCGCTTCTTACCTTCTTTCTGGCGTTCCAAGAGTTTACGCTTACGACTTACGTCACCACCATAACACTTGGCCGTTACATCCTTACGCATGGCGCTGATATTTTCACGGGCAATCACCTTCGCTCCCACTGCAGCTTGTATGGCAATCTGGAATTGCTGGCGTGGCAATAACTCTTTCAACTTCTCACACAATTTGCGGCCAAAGTCCTGCGCGCGACTGCGGTGAATCAAAGCACTCAATGCATCCACTTTCTCGGCGTTCAGCAGGATATCCATTTTCACGATATCTGCTTCTCGGTAGCCAATAGGTGAATAATCGAATGAAGCATAACCACGTGTCTGGCTCTTCAGCTTATCATAGAAATCAAATACGATCTCTGTCAAAGGCATTTCAAAAATCAATTCCACACGTGTGGGTGTAAGGTAGCTCTGGTTAATGAGGATACCACGCTTACCCAAACAAAGGGTCATGATATTGCCGATATAATCCGGCAGGGTAATGATCTGTGCTTTAATAAAAGGCTCTTCAATGCGGTCGATCTTTACCGGATCGGGCATTTCCGTTGGGTTGTTCACCGTAATCTTCTCGCCTCTTGTGGTGTAGGCAATAAAACTTACGTTAGGCACTGTGGTAATCACGGTCTGGTTAAACTCGCGTTCCAGTCGCTCCTGAATAATTTCCATGTGTAGCAATCCCAGGAAGCCGCAACGGAAACCAAAGCCCAGGGCCTGAGAAGTTTCCAGTTCAAACGTGAGTGAAGCATCGTTCAATTGCAGTTTCTCCATGCAATCGCGCAATTCTTCAAACTCATCTGTATTCACCGGGAAGATACCGGCAAATACCATGGGCTTTACTTCTTCAAAACCATGGATCATTTCACCGGGGTTATTGGCGAGGGTAATGGTATCACCCACTTTTACTTCTTTGGCATTCTTGATACCGGTAATGATATAGCCCACATCGCCGCAGCGCACTTCTTTCTTGGCTTCCATACCCAGTTTCAGGATACCTACTTCATCGGCACCATAATCCTGTCCGGTAGAAATGAAGCGAATCATATCGCCCTTGCGCAGTACACCGTTCAGAATACGGTAGTAAACGATGATACCACGGAAACTATTGAATACAGAGTCGAAGATCAAAGCCTGCAATGGCGCTTCCTCACTGCCTTCCGGCGCGGGAATGCGTTCTACAATGGCTTCCAGAATTTCCTCTATACCAATGCCGGATTTTCCGCTGGCCAGGAGGATATCTTCATGCTTGCAGCCAATCAGGTCAATAATCTGGTCGGTTACTTCAGGAATCATGGCACCTTCCATATCAATCTTGTTGATCACGGGAATGATCTCCAGATCGTTATCGATGGCCAGATAGAGGTTACTGATGGTCTGTGCCTGAATACCCTGAGAAGCATCTACCAGCAGCAGGGCGCCTTCGCAGGCGGCCAGTGCACGGCTCACTTCATAACTGAAGTCAACGTGGCCGGGTGTATCAATCAGGTTCAGTACATATTCCTGCCCTTTGTAAGGGTAATTAATCTGAATGGCGTGGCTCTTAATGGTAATGCCCTTTTCCCGCTCCAAATCCATGTCGTCCAGTACCTGATTCATCATGTCGCGCTCACCAATGGTCTTGGTATGCTCCAACAATCTGTCGGCCAGGGTACTCTTTCCGTGGTCAATATGGGCGATGATGCAAAAATTCCGGATATGCTTCATAAGTGCGCAAAGATAAGTGTATGCACCCCAAACTGTTCAGGGCCAATTTCCAACACTTGTGAATGGGAAAGGGTTTACTTTTGATTCAAATGGCATTGCTCTCTAAATTCAGCAAATTGGGTCAGGTCGACCGCGAAACGGGCCTGAGTACCAATGCATCCATGAATGGCGGACGTTTTTTTCAAAAAAATGGCCGGCCCAATATTCATGTGGATGGGATGGAATTCTGGCGCAGACTCAATTTATACCATGAGCTGCTACACATGCATTACCTGAAGTTTCTCTTCGTGATTCTTTCATTTTTTATTGGCATTAACCTACTCTTTGCCTTGATTTACATGGCAATAGGCATAGATCACTTAGGGGGTATGGTGGCAAATACCCTTGGCGAAAAATTCGGGGAAGCTTTCTTTTTTAGTGCCCAGACATTTACCACAGTAGGTTATGGCCGAATCAACCCTATTGGTTTTTTAGCCAGCACGGTTGCTGCTATTGAAGCCCTAATGGGTTTGCTTTGTTTCGCTTTGGCTACTGGTTTGTTGTATGGCCGTTTTGCCCGCCCTAGAGCATTTATCCATTTCAGTAAAAACGCCCTGATTGCACCTTTTAAAGAAGGCCGTGCACTCATGCTGCGCATGGTACCCTATACCAAGAATCATTTAACCGAGGTAGAAGCCAAAGTAACGCTGGCCATTCAGGTGGAAGTAGATGGTGTTCGCAAGAATCAATTCTTTACCCTGCCGCTGGATATTGCTAAGGCCAATACCCTTGCTATGAACTGGACATTGGTTCATGTAATCAATGAAACCAGTCCACTCTATAAACTCAGCGCTGATGATTTGGCTGCTGCTAAAGCGGAATTACTGGTTTTTGTACAAGGCTTTGATGAGAGTTTTTCAAGTACGGTTGTTACACGTTCATCTTATACCTGGAATGAATTTGTTTTTGGTGCGAAGTTTACACCCATGTACAACCCCAGCAATGATGGCAGTAAAACGGTTTTGCATTTGAATAAACTGAGCGATTACGAACCAGCCACCCTACCCGATGAATAATCCGCAGATTGGTACTGATCTTTTACTGGCTGCGCAGAAACTGCGCGATGGGAAACTGGTGGGCATACCCACAGAAACTGTCTATGGTTTAGCTGCTAATGCTTTGAATGAAGATGCCCTGCTGAAAATTTTCGAAGCCAAGCAAAGACCAAAATTCAATCCATTGATTGTACATGTTGCAAGTGTGCAAGAACTGGATAAATATGTATTGTATTTACCACCAAAAGCAAAACTGGTGGCAACGCAATTAATGCCCGGGCCAATCACTTTATTATTACCAAAGAAAAATACAGTACCTGATTTAGCAACCGCAGGCAGCAATAAAGTAGCGATACGCATACCTGATCATCCACTCACTTTGCAATTATTGCAAGCTTTGGATTTTCCTTTGTGTGCACCCAGTGCCAATCCGTTTGGTTATGTGAGTCCTACCACTGCCGAACACGTTGCTACAGGATTAGGCACCAAACTTTCTTATGTATTAGATGGTGGTGCCGCTCAGATTGGTTTGGAGAGTACGATTGCAGAGATCACCAATACGGAACTCATCATACACCGTTTGGGTGGCATGCCCATTGACAAAATTGAAGCAGTAACCGGCATGAAAGCCATCATTGCTTTATCGCATCAGCAGCCACAAACGCCGGGACAATTGAAAAGTCATTATGCACCGGCCACACCACTCTATCGTGGCGCTGTGCAGGAAATCGCACCGGCACATGCTGGACAAAACATTGCAGCCATCTGCTTTACAGAACCATCAAGAAGATTAGAGAATGTGGACTACCATGTACTCAGCCCTGCGGGCGATTTACATGAAGCAGCCAAGCATTTGTTTGCAACACTGCGTGAGATTGATATGCATCAATACGATTGCATCATTGCAGAATATTTTCCTGCTCAAGGCATTGGATTGGCGATTAATGACCGATTAGATCGTGCACAAGCCAGCATGAAATAATTATTCCCAGAAACGTACCGGATAGAGATTGCAATTGTACTCACCTGCATCGGCTAATTGCCCACCAATCTGTTGCATCACTTCAGGCGACAAACTTGTTTCCATGATTTGAAACAAATGCCTTTCTTCAAAGCGAATATGTTCTTCCACCAATTCTTGTACTTGTTGTATACGCAAGAGCGATGGTTGTAACTCCACCAGATGAATCGCTTCACGTATTTGGGCATGATCGCGCAGCATGCGTTGCATGGGCGCTTTCAATTCCAGATCCGTCACGAATGGTTCGAGAATGGCTTCTTCGAGATGAAAATGCTGTTGTAATTCTTTCTGCCAGAAATCCAATACAAAATCACGCATCACCCCAACGGGTGCATTCTTACGCACACCTTTTTTCAAGAGCAGACAAAACAAGAGGCCGCCATGATGTTGTCGGCTCAAAGGTTGTAATGCCGTGCTGCGTTGAATGGGCAATGCTACAATGCTTTGATAATGGTGAGGAATTCTGCAGCGTTCAGTGAAGCGCCACCTACCAAACCACCATCCACATCAGACTGCAGGAAGAGTTCCAAGGCATTATTGCCTTTTACACTACCGCCGTAGAGGATGCTGATTTCGCTGGCAACCTGAGTACCATATTTTTCTGAAAGCAGGGCGCGTATAGATGCATGCATCTCTTGTGCTTGTTCGCTGCTGGCTGTCTTACCGGTACCAATGGCCCAAATGGGTTCGTAAGCGATGACAATTTTTTGAATTTCTTCAGCCGATAAATGAAAGAGTGATTCTTCCAATTGCTTACGTACATAAGTATCTTGTGTATTGGCTTCACGTATGGCCAATGGCTCACCGCAACAGAAAATGGGATGGATATTATTGGCGAGGCAGATATTCACTTTATCTGCTAAAAACTGATTGCTTTCGTTGAAATACTCTCTACGCTCAGAGTGCCCCAGTACTACAAAATGAATACCGATGGATTGCAGCATTTCCACGCTCACTTCACCTGTATAAGCACCATTCATTTTGCTGTAGCAGTTTTGCGCAGCAATGAATACAGCAGGCTGATTCTTTACTTTCTCATGCGCCATATGTAAGTAAGGAAAGGGCACGGCAAGAATCACTTTCTTGTGCTCTGCCAATGGCTCCATGCCTGCGAGCAGTTGATCAATCAATTGTTCACCCTGCTGCCAGGTGAGGTTCATTTTCCAGTTAGCAGCTGCAATACTTTTTCTCATCTTTCGGTTTTATGCTTGTTGTTCAAAGATATGCTGGAGTACGGCTATTTCAGCGGGTGAAATGCTTTGTCCCTTCATTTTTTTCCAATTACCAATGGCTTCGATGGCTTTATCGAGTCGGTAGCGTTCTTGTCCATCACCCCAGGTGAAATCAGGAATCACGCGAGGCAAGAGACCGGCACCAAACAAATTGCTGCTGATACCAATCACACTACCTGTATTAATGGAAGAGTTGATCGCGGTGCGCGAGTAATCGCCCATAATGAGTCCGCATTTTTGTCCAACAGGTTTCCAACTCTGTGTCGCTTCATGCCAGAGCGTTACAGTTTCGGCCGTATTCTTCACATTGCTATTACTCGTTCCTGCACCGAAATTGCACCACTCGCCTACAACACTATCGCCCAGATAACCATGATGGCCTTTATTGCTATAGCCCATCATCACCACATTCTTGATTTCACCACCGGCAACACACCAAGGGCCAATGGTGGTGGCACCATAGACTGTGGCGCCCATTTTCACCATAGCATGGGTACCGATGGCAACGGGGCCAAAAATCATGGCGCCTTCCTGTATGACCGCATTCTTGCCAATATAGATTGGGCCTTGCGTGGCATTTAACATGGCATATTCCACACGCGCACCTTCTTCCACGAAGATGGCACTGTATTGCTGAATGCGGTTGGTATCTGATAATGGTTGAGACTTTCTCCGATGCGTGAGCAATTGAAAATCTTCGCGAATAGCTTTATCGTTCCACTGAAAAATCTCCCATGGATATTGCAATCGCTTTACCGTATCTACTTTCTGTTGATTGGGGAAATTGCCAATATCATTGGATGCATAATCCCAATTGCGCTGCGCGGTCTTTCCTGCCACTAACCCAAATGCATCCACGAGGCAATGCCCTGATTGCAATTTGAGGATACGCTGCACCAATGCATCATCGGGTACGATGCTGGCATCAATCCAAATATGTTCTCCTTCAGGAATGGGACTATACAGAATTTGCAAAGCCGGCGTGGTAGCCACATAGGGCCGCAGATTGGTTTTACGCAACCACCATTCTTTAATACGCAGGATACCGATACGTAGATCAGCTACTGCTTTATTGGTGGTTAAAGGATATAAACCTGCTCTTTCTCTGTTATCGAATAATACAATGGCCATAACTATAGCTTTCCATATTGATACACAAAACGCAACCAGCGCCACATATTACCAAACTGCTCCATATCTACGATCAATGCTTTCCTTGGTAAGTTAGCAAATTGTGGCAACTGTGCAGAAGCACCTTGTAGCTTTTTCAATTGCTGAATAGCCACCAAACCCAGCGCATACGTGCCTGCCATGGCAATAGAGAATCTTTGCTTGCGCCATGCGGTAGTTGGTATTTGCTGAATACACTGGTGCATATCTGATACCAAATTCAAATAGTGTGTTTCCATCGCATAAGCATCGGTACAACGGGTTGCCAAAGTATGGATACCGGCTTGGGTGTCTTTATAAATATCGAACAAGTCGTTACTAAGTTGTATCAATGTGCCTAATCGATACCATGCAGCTGACTCCGCATTACCCGCTTCCACATCTAAATAAAACTTGCACAGTAAAACTGCATTGCCACCTTTTTCGAAAGTAATTGCTTGGATGCGTTCATTGCTTATTTGGGCATCAAATTGTTCCTGTGATGCAGCTTGGGCTGCATATTCTTTTTTTAGCACGGCTAAATAAGCATGCTTGTCTTTCACATAAGCCAGCAATTGCTGATGGGCATAGACACCCACGCGATCATTAAAATCTGTGGGGGTATAGGTATCTGGTGCAAAAGTCATGGCCATGATCGCATCATGCGAGCGCGATTGGTCATCGAAGAAGTTATCGAATAGGGAGCTACAAATAAAGTACAAAATACTTCTTTCCTGTTCTTTGCGGTTGGTATTTCGGCCATGCAATCCGGTAAACGCATCATTCACAATACTGAGGTAAACACTATGACTTTTCACCACTTTTCGAAAAGTTGCTGCATCAAACTGACCATCAAACTGCTGCTCTAATGCACGCAGCAAGCCAACTGCCTGCTTACCGCCACGCCATCGCACCAACACCACCCTGATGCCAAAATACAGGAGGGCAAATAGAAAGCGAATAAAATACATGCGGGAAAGATAATAAAGAAACCCGCGTAGCGCTACGGTAACTTTGGGCACTGCCAATTCAGGGGCAATTGCTACCTTGCGCACTCAACATTAAAACTGTTCATATGAGTCTGGGAACTTTCTCCTACCCCATGCCTGCCAATGAGCCGGTATTATCATACGCACCCGGCAGCCCTGAAAGAGCTGCTTTGAAAAAGACCCTTGCTGAGTTAAAGAAAAAAGCCATTGAAGTACCGATGTATATTGGTGGCAAGCAGGTAAAGACCGGAAAGAAAGTAGCCATGCATCCACCCCATGAGATTGCCCACACACTGGGTTATTTCCACGCTGGTGAAGAAAAGCATGTACACCAGGCCATTGATGCAGCTTTGAAAGCCAAAGAAGCATGGGCAGCTATGAGTTGGGAAAGTCGCGCACATATCTTTTTAAAAGCTGCTGACTTAATTGCCACCAAGTATCGTTACCACATGAATGGTACAACGATGCTGGGCCAAAGCAAGAATGCATTTCAGGCAGAGATCGACAGTGCCTGCGAGATCATTGATTTCTTGCGCTTTAACGTGCATTTCTTAAGTGAGATCTATAAGCAACAACCTATTTCAGCTCCCGGCATGCATAACCGCATGGAATGGCGCCCGCTGGAAGGTTTTGTACTCGCTGTAACGCCTTTCAACTTTACAGCCATTGGCGGCAACCTGCCTACTTCTGCTGCCATGTGCGGTAACGTAGTCGTTTGGAAGCCTGCCAACACACAGATTTATTCTGCGCAGATGTTTATGCGTATTTTGAAAGAAGCTGGTCTGCCTGATGGTGTTATTAACCTGATTTATGTAGATGGTCCAACCATTGGTAAAGTATGTTTCAACCACCGCGATTTTGCTGGTGTACACTTTACTGGTTCAACAGGCGTCTTCAATAATATGTGGAAGACCATTGGTGAAAATATTCCTAAGTACAAATCATACCCACGTATTGTAGGTGAAACCGGTGGTAAGGATTTCGTGGTAATTCACAAGAGTGCTGATGTGGACACAGCTGTAGCTGCGTTGGCTCGTGGTGCATTTGAGTTCCAGGGACAAAAATGTTCTGCTGCCTCACGTGCTTATTTACCAAGCAATTTGGCTGAAGCCATTAAGATCAAACTGGTAGCAGAACTCAAGACCATGAAGATGGGTACTGTGGAAGACTTCTCCAACTTCGTGAACGCGGTGATTGATGAGAAAGCTTTCAACAGCATTACCCGTTACATCGATAATGCGAAAAAAGATAAGAAAGCCAGCATCTTGGTTGGTGGTAATTACAGTAAGAAAGCAGGTTATTTCATTGAGCCCACCGTGATTGAAGCAAAGGATCCTAAGTACACCACTATGTGCGAAGAAATCTTTGGCCCAGTGTTGACTATCTACACGTACGATGCAGATAAGTTTGAGCAGACCTTAGAGCTGGTTGACAGCACATCTCCTTATGCGTTAACCGGTGCTATTCTTGCACAAGACAGAGCTGCCGTGGAACTGGCTACGAATAAACTGCGCAATGCTGCCGGTAATTTCTACATCAACGATAAGCCTACAGGTGCTGTTGTTGGGCAGCAACCATTTGGTGGTGCACGTGCTTCCGGCACTAACGACAAAGCAGGCTCTATGCTGAACCTCTATCGTTGGTTGAGTGCAAGAACGATTAAAGAAACCTTCAATCCGCCAACCAATTATCGCTACCCATTCTTGAATGAAGCGTAAAATTGACAATTGATTATTGTTAATTGGTTGTTGAATAGGCTTTAGCTAATCACATTTATAATCCCGTTATAGCAACGGGATTTTTTATGCCACTAATACACTCAACGGCCTCAGAAAAATTTCGCAAAACATCAAGCCGAGTGAAGGAAATGCAGAAAGGTTGTTTGAGTGCGTAAGCACGAGTTTCCTTTCTGCCCGAAGCGAGGCGTAGGATGTATCGAAATTTTTCTGCAGCCTTGACCTTTTTGGTTCTTTTTGGGTCAAGCCAAAAAGAATGGATGAAAATATAGAATATGTTTAAGTGTAAAGAAGATACAGCAGCTAACATTGAAGTGTATAACTGGTCGTGCTTTCATAAACCCATATAGACAAGAATCCGCACTATCTTTGCAAAAAAAGATGAACAGTGTGATACGTTTTTGTGTAGCAGGCCTAATGGCTTTTTCATTGACCGCGTGTGGCAACAATCAGCCAACAAACGAAAACCGATTACAAACAGAACTGAGTCCTGAAGCATTTCAGGCTGGTCTAACCAAAACACCTGATGCCTTGGTATTAGACGTGCGCACAGCTGAGGAATACGCCAAAGGTCATTTGCCTAAAGCAAGAAATATTGATTGGTATAGCGAGGATTTTATGCAACAAGTTTCCGGCTACTTGAAATCCAGACCAGTGTATGTGTATTGTTTAAGTGGTGCGCGCAGTGCTGCAGCCGCAGATAAATTACGCAGTGCAGGCTTCACCGAAGTGTACAATATGGAAGGCGGTATTGTAAAATGGCGTGCTGCAGGTTTACCACAAACCATGGATGCTGCGGCCAGCACAAGCAGTATGGACAAAGCCGCTTATGAACAATTATTGGTTTCTGATAAGAAAGTACTGATAGATTTCTATGCAGATTGGTGTGGCCCTTGCAAGGAAATGGCTCCCTACCTGGAGGAACTAAAAACCGAGCGCGCTGCCGACCTGCAAATCATTCGCATTAACGCCGATGATAACCAGCAATTGCTACAAGAACTGGGTGTGGATGCGCTACCTACCCTGATCCTCTACCAAAAACAAGCACAGCTATGGCGGCAGACGGGCTTTATCAGCAAGGCCGATCTGCTGAAAAAGCTCTGATCAGATACCGGCTAATCAATTGTAAGACAGTGGATTTCAAGGGTTTTAACCTGTGGAATTCCTGTGGTACATCTTTGCATTCTATGCCCTATATTTGCCCCCGCTTGCGGAAAGCCTGATTTTCCGCCGGCAACCGATTAAAAATCAACGCAAGTGCCTACTAAATTCACCAAAGAAACCTATCTCTACTGGTACGAGCTGATGCAGCTCATTCGCCAGTTTGAACTCAAGGCTGAGGAAATGTATAAAATGGCTGGTAAGATCCGCGGATTTTTCCATGCTTATGTGGGTCAGGAAGCCATTGCTGCGGGTTGTATGACGGCAACTGGTGCAGATGATCCGTTTATTACTGCTTACCGCGACCACGGTTTAGCACTGGCAAAAGGTACTTCTGCCAATGCTTGTATGGCTGAACTCTATGGTAAAGCAACCGGTTGTGCAAAAGGCAAGGGCGGTAGTATGCACTTCTTCGATATCGAAAACAAATTCTTCGGTGGTCATGGTATCGTAGGTGCCCAGATTGGAACCGGTGCCGGTTTGGCTTTCGCAGAGAAATATCGTGGCACGCAGAATGTAACCCTCGCTTTCTTTGGCGATGGTGCTGCACGTCAGGGTATGCTCCATGAAACTTTCAACCTGGCTATGTTGTGGAAACTGCCAGTGATTTTCATTTGCGAGAACAATAACTATGCAATGGGTACTTCTATTGAACGTACCAGCAATGTGATTGATATTTATAAATTGGCCGATGCCTACGAAATGCCTGCTGATAAGATCGATGGCATGTCGCCCGAAGCAGTACACGAAGGTGTAGCTCGTGCGGTAAAGCGTGCACGCGAAGGTGATGGTCCTACCCTGTTAGAGATCAAGACCTACCGTTATAAGGGCCACTCTATCTCTGATCCACAGAAATATCGTACTAAGGAAGAAGTGGAAGAATACAAAGAGCAGGATCCGATTAACAAAGTGCGCCATACCATTCTGGAAAACAATTTCGCAACTGAAGCAGATTTAAATGCAATTGATGCCAAGATTAATGCTGTAGTAGAAGAAAGTGTACGTTTTGCAGAAGAAAGCCCTTGGCCGGATGATAGCGAAGTACTGAAAGATGTGTATATCGATCAGAACTATCCTTTTATCGTTGACTAATTAAACAGTAATACTTTATAAACCTGAACCATGAGTGATCAACACACAGCTCCTGTTGTAGACAAAGACCCGCTGCTGAGCGCACAGAGCTTTTGGAAAAAGAATCAAAAGAATATCCTGATAGCCGCTGCCGTAGTAGTCATTGCAGTAGGTGGCTGGTTTGCCTATGGCGAATACGTCGTAAAGCCAAAAGAAACCAAAGCTGCTGAGGCTATTGCAAAAGCGCAACAATTATTTGCACAAGATTCAACTCGCAAAGCATTGGATGGTGATGGCAGTGCCAAAGGCTTTCTTTATGTGATCAAGAATTTTGATGGCACAAAGAGTGCTAATCTCGCAAAATACTATGCAGGTGTTTCTTACCTGAAACTCGGCGAATTTGAAAACGCTGTAAAATACCTGAAAGATTTCTCTACAGACTCTAAGCCTGTACAGTTGCTGGCTTACGCACGCCTTGGTGATGCTTACAGCGAACTGAACAAGAAGGATGATGCAGTTGCCGCTTATAAGAAAGCTGCTGCTACTTTCCCTCAAGATGAAGCTAGCTCTGCAGAATACCTCTTCCGTGCAGGTCTGTTACTGGAAACTCAAGGTAAAAACAAAGAAGCTTTGGAACTATATAAAGAACTGAAGACTAAATTCCCTAAGACAGACAAAGGCTTCCAGGTAGATAAGTACATCTATCGCCTGAACGTAGAACCAAACGAATTCAGTGTAAAATAATGGCCACAAAAGGTAATACACAATTGCACAAAGGCATCCCCGCAACAAAGGATGCCTTTGTTGTTCTGGTTGTAACAGAATGGAACAGCCATATCATTAAGAAGCTGGATGCTGGTGCAAAGAAAATACTGAAAGCAGCAGGCGTAGCTACTACTACCCTCACCGTTCCCGGTGCAGTAGAAATACCCTTTGCAGTAAAACAGCATTACACGCACAGCAAACGCATGCCTGATGCCTATATCGTTCTGGGCACAGTAATCAAAGGCGATACACCGCATTTCGATTATGTGTGTCAATCTGTAACAGAGGGTGTCACACACTTAAACTTAAGCTTGGATTGTCCAGTCATCTTTGGTGTACTCACGGTGAATACAGAAGAACAGGCCATTGAACGTATTGGCGGCAAGCATGGCCATAAAGGCGAAGAAGCTGCCATTACAGCATTGAAGATGATTGCGCTGAACAGAAAACTCATCAAATAAGCCAATACCTTTAGCACATGCAAGTACAGTTGTTCATTCCCTGTTTTATTGATCAGCTCTACCCAAACGTAGGCTTCAATATGGTAAAAGTGCTAGAGAAAGCAGGCTGTAAAGTCAATTACAATACCAATCAGACCTGTTGTGGTCAGCCCGCATTTAATGCAGGTTTTCGTGGAGAAGCCAAGGATGTGTGCAGCAAATTCATCAATGATTTTCGTGGAGAAGATTATGTGGTAGCACCTAGCGCTAGCTGTGTTGGTTTCGTGCGTAATTATTATGGCAAATTGTTTGATGATTCATCCATACACCACAAAACAGCTGAACAGTTGGGCAAGCGGATTTTTGAACTATCCGATTTTCTGGTAAATGTGCTGAAGGTAACTGATCTGGGCGCCAGCCTTGATGCAAAAGTGACTTATCACGACAGTTGTGCTGCGTTGCGCGAATGTGGTGTGAAGAAAGAACCACGCGTGCTGTTAAGTCATGTAAAGGGCTTGGAATTGGTTGAGATGAATGATGTAGAAACCTGTTGTGGTTTCGGCGGCAGCTTTGCCGTAAAATTTGAACCTATAAGCATTGCCATGGCTGATCAGAAAGTAAACAATGCATTAGCAACCGAAGCAGAATATCTGGTAAGCACAGACATGAGTTGTTTGATGCATTTAGAAGGCTATATCAATAAAGAAGGCAAGGCTTTGAAAGTGTTGCATTTGGCAGATGTTTTGGCGAGAGAAGCTGAGCTTTAATTAAGAATTAAAAATTAATAATTAATAATTTCATTAGCCTCTGAAAACTGCTGACGCAACAAATCAATCTGTTTGCTGTTCTAAATGACACCAAAGTCAAATTCTTAATTTTTAATTATTCATTATTAATTATATCAAATGAATTATTGGCTCATCAAATCAGAACCTTTTAAATACAGTTGGGAACAATTCTTGAAAGACAAACAAACTTTCTGGGATGGTGTACGCAATTATGCTGCGCGCAACAATCTCCGCGCGATGAAAAAAGGTGATCTGGCTTTGTGGTACCACAGTAATGAAGGTTTGGAAATTGTGGGTATTGCCAAAGTGGTGAAAGAAGCCTACCCCGACCCTACTATTGATGATCCAACATGGAGTGCTGTTGACTTTGCACCACACAAGACTTTAAAGCAACCAGTATCACTTGCTACCATTAAGGCGGATAAGCGTTTACAGAATATGGCATTGGTGAGACTTGGACGCTTATCTGTACAACCTGTTACAACAGAAGAATTCGCGATTGTTATGGACTTAGCGGGAATGAAGTAAGGATTGGTTATTGTCAATCTACAATTGTCTATTGTAAATTGTCGATTGTAGATTGTTGAATCACGATTGACCCCGAATGTTCAGGTCAAGCCACTGACTACTCACCTGTGCTATTCCTTTATCGTTTACTTAACAACCTAACACGGTTACATATTTCCATTTACAGGTATTCATATATGCAGGCCTGCATGATTCATCATTTAAACCTCATGTATGAAAAAGAACATCCTGACCATTCTGGTCATTGCTGCTATTGCAGCATTACTTTGGTTTTTCCAATCACGCAAGCAAATTGAGCCAGTCATTGCCCAAAAGGGATTACAAGGTGAATGGCAGCTCGACAGTATCGCACTGCAACAGCACCATGAAGACTCCTTGTCTTTATTGATTACCGCCATGCTAGGTGGAGAACATTCCATCCGCTTCACCAGCGATACCACTTTGCAATGGTTGAGCAAAAAAAAAGAGTGTAGTCAGTTGCAATACCAACTCTTTGACTCTTCACTCCGGCTGATTGATCCTGCAGATACATCTTTATTCCGAATTCATTCTCGTACAGACAGTACCATGGAATGGTTATACGTAAAAGATAGTACGATCTTCTTCTGGAAAAATAAACAATAAGTCAAGCCCCTAAGGGGGCTTTTTCCTTATAATCACTCTTGAACTCAATTGAGCTTAGATGTTTAATTTTATGTGAACTAGCGTATACGATGAAACAAAAACTTGTGGTATTAACCGGTGCTGGCATTAGTGCAGAAAGCGGACTCAAAACTTTTCGCGATAGCGATGGCCTATGGGAAGGTTATAATGTGTACGAAGTAGCCACGCCTAGAGGTTTTGCCGCCAACCCACAATTGGTGTTGGATTTCTATAATATGCGCAGGCGGGATGTTGCAGCCGCTGAGCCCAATGCGGCGCACCTTGCTTTAGCAGCACTGGAAAAGGATTTTGATGTACACATCATCACGCAAAATATTGACGACCTACACGAAAGAGCCGGCAGCACCAAAGTATTACACCTGCACGGGGAGATATTTAAGATGTGCAGTGTGCGCGATAAAAGCAAGACCTATGCAATTCATGGCGATATTCAATTAGGTGATCTCGCTCCTGATGGGCAGCAATTGCGCCCCTTTATCGTTTGGTTTGAAGAACCTGTAACCATGATGGAAGAAGCCGTTATGATTGCAGAAGAAGCAGACATATTTGTGGTCATTGGCACCTCCTTGCAGGTTTACCCTGCTGCTTCGCTGATACAATACATCCACCGTAGTATCCCAAAATATATTATCGATAAGAAAATACCACCCACACCAGGCATTAGTAACATTACTTCAATAGAAGCAACAGCAAGTGAGGGTGTGAAAGAATTGAAAAATCTACTGCAAAAAATTTTTAACTAAGACAAACATAGCATAACACCTACTCAACCATCTCTTTTACATCCTTTGTTTTACCCATACCATTACAGGCAGCGCATTGCCTTGTTCTTTTTTCAGGTGCATAGGTCTTGGTATATTCATCATAAACTGTAGAAGTCTTTTTCCAGATGGTATAATCCATCACAACTGTTTCAGTCACCAATCTTGGCATGCGCACCAATTCCGGACTACGTTGATACATATATGTTTCACGCGCACTTCCCTTACAGACTGTACACAAGACCGCAAATTCGGATAGTGAGTGCTTTGACAATCGGACTTTATCTGTAGAATATCCGGAAACATATTTACCATTCTTTAAATAATACAATCCACCTATCACCTTCTCAACCGGACTGGCTATTCCATTCTCTAACACAACATCACCTATTAATAAGTCAGAGAAACTTATTTGACCATCTATGACTTTCCGATTCTTTCGCCGCTCTTCGGGAGTAAACCCAAAGTTTACTTTTGCATCCTTTTCAAAGCCATCAATTCTCTTTCCAGTAGTTTGACGACTAAGTTTATACCCTTTATAGCTATCCTCGTAAGCGTAATGATTATCTTCATAGCCGCCGCTGACTATTTCCCGAGTATAAGTATTAAAGTCAGGAACAGCTATATCATTGGTGCTATACAATAATCTTAACCTTGGTGACAAGTCACTTCTATCAAAAATTGCTCCTTTTATGAATTTACCATTTACAAATTCACCTCCCATAATACCGTTTCCAATAAAATAGCCGTAACCGTTCGGAATTGCATCATCTACAAAACCTTCATACCTTGAGTCATTAACTCCTCCATACATGATAGTTCCAAAACCGTATGGCTTACCTTCATGATCCACTTCGCCAATATACTTTTTAAGTCCCCCTAAATTAACTGTATCAATTCTTGCGGAAATATCAAATGATTTTAGCGTAGTAACCTTATACCCACCGATATATAAAGCCTTAGACATGGGTAAATTATTGATTGTAATAGTAAATTGAGGAATCTCATAATCTGTCAAAACCCAGCCAGTTAAAAAATTTTCATCCAGCCTCCATCCTGTCATAGTTCCTTGCTTATTGAGATACTCCTGCTTTTCTACTAAAGTGCAATCGTAGCAAATATCTTTTTGATAATTTCCAGTCAACTGTTTACCCTCTATTAATGTGTATGCCCCAGTAATACTATCCTTACCTAATCTCAAAGGTTGTCCGTATCCTCTCGGAACAAATTTTGTACCTGTACCATGCAATAATCCAGCTTGAAAATTACCCTCACGAATACGATTGGGAATATTATTTCTCGTATCATACTCAATCAAAAAGCCCTTTCCATTCAGTAGACCATCTACATATTCTCCTTTTTCAAACCATTGATATTTTTGAGGATCAGGCACAAACGAAGTCCCATTCCTGAAAGCATCAATGAGTTGTTTATCGCTAAAAGTGTATGAATATTTTGAAAAACGATATCCTTTACCATTCAGTTTGCCTTTTACAAAATCACCTAGTTCATAGTAAACATACATTTGATATCCAGTATTGGCAATTCCGCCCGGCAAAGGATTTTTGGGACTCTCTACACGTCTAACCCCATATCCATTTTTACAATTACCCTCTAAACAATCTGTTTTTTGCGCCATTAAAGGCATTGCAGCTAAGAGCAGACCAAAAAAGCCGACAGCTTTAATTGAGGAAAGTCGTAAGCAATACATATTGGTCGTTTTAGGGTAAATAATGCTTAACAAAGACAATTTAAACAATACTGAAATGATTGACAAGATTTTCAAAAAAGGTCAAACCACTATCCGCCACTAATCAATATCCCTTTTGCAGCCAATAAATTCTTGAGTTTACTAATCTCATATTGATCTTTCCATAAAGCCACTCGTCTAGTTCTGCCGTTATTTAGATACAGTATCATTTCACAATCTCTACCAATTCTATTCCAAATAAACTTTATCGACTCAACCTCTTTTACACTAAAATCATTTCTAATAGGATATAAATCTTTGTATCTAAAAAGTAAGACGATAAAAACAAGTGCGGCATAAAGAAGCCCCATAATCTTATCATCGCTACTATTCTTGCTAAATCCTCTTAGGATATTAACAAATGACATAACCAAAAAAAAAGACAAAGGTGCTAACAACGCAAACTGCCTTTTTTTAAAATCATCCTCAATCACGATCCTGTCCTCGTGCACTTCCATACTGCCATCAGTCAAACTAAAATAATGTACAGCCATCTGACTACTATTTACGAATCTGTGTATCTGCTGTTTCACCAATCACTACTTTTCTCCGCAACACAAGGTAGAGCATACCTGAAATAGATAACATGAAAATGAAACTAACAATCCACATCACTTGCTCTACACGTTGGATATGCTTTGAGCGCACTATCTCGGGAATAGCTGTCAGCATAAACCCAATTGTCACAAAGAAACTCAACATCAAAAGCACATCACCTGGCGCGTAATGCAAAATCTTCATTACAGCACCGCTAATCGTTATTAGTGCACTCAGCAGATAAAGCACAACTAACAAATAATACCTGTTATTATGCATCTTGATTTTTTTTCAAAATAGCATCTAATTATTGTCCCGCCAACTGCGAATAACCGCAGGCTATAGATTAAACAACTTAGATGAAGCAGATTGAAACGCGACCGTTAATCTCACATAAAATACCCCGTTAATCAACGGATAAAAACCGGGAAAAATCCCGCCGAAATACGGGAAATTTCCCATTGACTAATCAGTTTCTTTTGCTTATGAGACGCAAGGTTTTACGCAGGAAAACACTCGAGAAGCTTGGCTAATCAACTACCCTTACTGTACTTTTGGCGTCCTATAATATTGCACATCTATGGAACTCTTGAGTCCGTTAAGTTTATCCGTCATTGAACTTATTATCATTGCATGCATCCTATTTTGGATTTGGTGCATCATTGATGTACTGCGCAACAAATTCGACGAACAAGAAAAAATGACCTGGCTAATGGTGAGTATTGTATTGTTTGTACCCGGCGCTATTCTATATGTGCTGTTCGGAAGAAAGCATCGGATAAAGAATTAGCAATTAATAATTAATAATTAATAATTGTTGGGTATAAAGAATTTGCTTGTACTTGTATATGCCAGTAGAACGAATATTAACTAGCAAAACCAGTAACTAGAAACTATCCATGCACAAAAAACACATACCCGATAATAATGGCTGCAATAACGCCGATGAAGTCGGCTAATAGACCTGCCCAAATTGCATAACGTACTTTCTTAATTCCTACACTACCAAAGTATAGCGCAATAATGTAAAAAGTTGTATCGGCTGAGCCTTGAAAAGTTGATGCCAACTGACCCACAAAAGAATCCGGGCCATGCACTTTCAACACATCCAACATCAATCCACGTGCACCGCTACCACTAAATGGTTTCATGATGGCTACAGGCAATGCTGCAGTAAAGTCTGCATTAATACCCGCCGCTTGAATCAATCCCGCCAATACATCCACCACATAGGTTAAAGCACCACTATCGCGAAACACGCGAATAGCCACCAGCATCCCCACTAAGTATGGAATGATTTTCAACACTACATCAAATCCTCCTTTGGCTCCTTCAATAAATGCATCAAAGACTTGCACCTTCTTCCATACGCCGCCAATGATGATCCCTACCACAATCATCAACAAAAGCATATTACCGGTTACCTTACTGAACACATTTTTCTGCGCAGCATCCATCCCACTCACCCAAAACAACAAACCACCTACCAATAACGCTAATGCGCCAATCCAAGCAAAGAGCACCCCATCCCATTTCAGCTTTTGCCAGAAACTCACCACCAGAATAGACGCTAATGTGGTACAGATAGTTGCCAATACACAAGGAATAAAGACGCTGGCTGGTTCTGTTGAGCCGGCAGCAATTCGGTAAGTAATAATTGACAATGGAATAATGGTTAATCCACTGGTATGCAGCACCAGAAACATGATCTGTGCATGGGTAGCTTTCTCTTTCTCGGGATTTATGCTCTGCAAACTATCCATAGCTTTCAAACCAAATGGTGTTGCCGCGTTATCCAGTCCCAGCATATTGGCGCTAAAATTCATCACCATCTGGCCCATGGCGGGGTGATTATCCGGTACTTCCGGGAAGAGGCGCTTCATAAACGGGTTAAGCAATCTGGCCAAACGACCGATAGCACCGGCTTTTTCGGCAATATTCATGAGCCCAAGGAAGAAGATCATGGTGCCTGCCAGGGGAAAACCCACGTCTATCACAGCACCCTTGGCAGAGTCGAACATACCGTCTACCAGTGTTTTAAAGATATCCGTATCATTCAGGAAGATGAACTTGGCCAATGCAATCACAAAAGCGATCACAAAAAAGGCTATCCAGACAATATTGAGGGCCATAAGCGTTGGGTTGGGTGCGTAAGGCGCCAAGACGTATCTTTGCGCCCTTCAAATTAACATCTTCCGTCATAAAAAAACAAAGCAATTATGGGTTTGCAAGCAGGTATTGTGGGTTTGCCCAATGTGGGAAAGTCAACTTTGTTCAACGCAGTCAGCAATAGCGCCAAGGCGCAAGCCAGCAATTATCGTTTCTGTACCATTGAACCCAATGTGGGCTTGGTGGATGTACCAGATGCACGACTGAACAAATTGGCCGAATTGGTGAAGCCCAACCGCATTGTACCCACCCAATTGGAGATTGTGGACATTGCCGGTCTGGTAAAAGGTGCCAGTAAGGGCGAAGGCTTGGGTAACAAGTTTCTGGCCAATATCCGCGAAGTGGATGCCATCATCCACGTGATCCGTTGTTTTGAGGACGAGAATGTGCTGCGCGAAGAAGGTGCCATCAACCCTATTGGCGATAAGGAAATCATTGACACCGAACTGCAGTTAAAGGATCTGGACAGTGTTGAAAAGAAAATGCAGCGTACCGAAAAGCAGGCACGTGTAGGTACCGATGCCAAAGCCAAGGCTGAACTGGAAGTGCTGATTCGTTGTAAAGCGCATTTGGAGCAAGGGAAGAGCATACGCTCATTAGACCTTACCAAAGAAGATAAAGTGGCTATCGCTGATTTATTTCTATTAACCGATAAGCCAGTGCTCTATGTTGCCAATGTGGGCGAAGCCGATATGCATACCGGCAACAAATATTCTGAGCAATTGAAAGCAGGTGTTGCTGCAGAAAAAGCAGAAGTGATTGTAATGTGCAACAATATTGAAGCGCAGATTGCTGAAATGGAGAATCCGGAAGATCAGCAGATGTTCATGGAAGAATATGGCATGAAAGAACCGGCACTGAATCGTTTGATTCAAAGCACCTACCAGTTGCTCAATTTAGAAACCTATTTCACTGCAGGTGTACAGGAAGTACGTGCCTGGACCATCCACAAAGGTTGGAAAGCACCACAAGCTGCAAGTGTGATCCATACAGATTTTGAAAAAGGTTTTATCAAAGCAGAAGTAATTGCTTACGATGATTATGTGCAGTATGGTAGTGAAGCGGCCTGCCGTGAAGCAGGTAAACTGCGCATTGAAGGCAAGGAATATATTGTGAAGGATGGTGATGTGATGCATTTCAGATTCAACGTGTAAAAAAGGCAAAAAAGGATGAGCTAAAAGTCAAAAGATATTAAGACTGCTTTTGCTTTCTCCTGATCAATTTTTTGCTTTTGACTTTTCACTTCTTACTTAACTATGAGTATTTCTATCTGGGAAAAAGAAACCGTATTGGCTCCGCAGGATGTGTTGATCATTGGTGCGGGTGTGATGGGTTTGTGGACAGCGCTTGAGCTGAAACAATTACAACCCAATCTGCGGATTCTTGTACTGGATCGTGGCGCAATACCTACAGGTGCTTCTTATCGCAATGCTGGATTCGCATGCTTTGGAAGCCCCACAGAACTTTGGTCAGATGCTGCTACTATGGGCGAAGATGCTATGCTGCATATTGTTGAGCAGCGAATCAAAGGCATTGAAAAAATACGGAAACACTTCACAGATCAGGAAATTGATTTTGACGCTTGCGGTGGATATGAATGTTTTACTGAAGCAGACACTACCCTTCCAGATCGTATAGCTGCGCTCAACAAAACCCTCCAACAGGTAACAGGCAATACCATCACTTTCCGTTTGGTAATTGATCAGTTGAAAGCACTTGGTCTAAGCAATTTCCAATCACTCGTCTCCAGCGCATGGGAAGGCGGTATCCATAGTGGTAAATATTTACAAGCCCTACACAAACGTGCTATTGTAGCTGGTATTCAAGTAGTGCATGGCGCAGCATTGCTGCATTGGCAGGAAAGCAATGATCAGGTTGTAGCGGAAACCAGTCTTGGTTATATCAAGACAAAACAATTATTGCTGTGCACCAATGGTTTTCTACAAGAACTCGTACCTGATAGCAATACAGTACCAGCACGGGGGCAAGTCTTACTCACAACACCTATTGAAGGACTAACCTTACGTGGCACTTTCCATTTTGATGAAGGTTTTTATTACTGGCGCAATCTGGGTAATAGAATCTTATTGGGCGGTGCACGCAACGTCAATAAAGCTGCTGAGCAAACAACAGCGCTTTATACCACACCTGAAATACAATCCGCTTTAGAAGCTTTTCTACATAAACATATCGGCGCGCAATACAGCTACAGTATTGAACAACGCTGGAGCGGCATCATGGGTTTTACCAAGGACAAGCGCCCACAATTTACCCAACATAGCGCTCGTGTACGTAGCGCCATAGCCTGCAACGGTATGGGGGTAGCTTTAGCACCCATGATGGCAGAAACAGTAGCCACTGTAGTCTTACAAAATTCTTAACGGGATAGCCGTAACAAGCCTTTACATTTGCTTCATGAAGCGCATTTTATGGAGCATATTTACCATAGTGGTAATGAATGCTTGCAAAAACAACGAGACAAATATCACGGATAGTAGTGCAGAAAACACGACTGCTATCAATATACCGGCCAATCTACCTTACACGATTGTAAACGTATATCCGCATGACACTGCAGCATATACACAGGGATTAGAATTTCATAATGGCTTTTTATACGAGGGTACTGGTCTGAATGGCGAAAGCTTTTTACGGAAAGCTGAGTTGAGCTCGAGCAAAACATTGCAGCGCGTTGATTTAGCCAAAGAATACTTTGGAGAAGGGATCACGATACTCAACAATAAAATTTATCAGCTCACCTGGCAGAACCACAAAGTATTTGTGTATGATCTAAATACATTTAAGCAAGTGCAGGAATTAGACTGGGCTTACGAAGGTTGGGGCTTAAGCAATAATGGTAAGCAGTTAATCATAACAACAGGTTCTAACAATATATACTTTGTAAATCCTGAAAACTTATCAATCGAAAAAACGCTGAGTGTGTACGACAACAATGGTCCTTTGGCCAATCTCAACGAAACTGAATTGGTGAATGGTGCATTGTATGCGAATGTGTATCAGACGGACCGAATTGTAAGAATTGATACAGCGAGTGGCGCTGTTACCGCCCAGCTTGATTTCAGTAATATTCTGGAGAAGAACAATCAACCCATTTATCCGAACAGAGATTACCTGAATGGAATTGCCTATGACAGCAGCAAACAGCTCATGTATGTGACTGGGAAAAAATGGCCGGCTTTATTTGCTTTGAAGTTGAACTAAGCTTTCTTCAATACATAAATCTGTGAGCTGCATCGATGCTTTTTGAATAAAGCGACGATATTGGACATTAACCCCATCAATACTGCGGCCACATATAACACAGAGCCATTTCTGTATTTTTCACTTAACATACTCACATAGAAACTATCAAACCACATAGGTTTGATACACTGCACAGCAAAACCATGCTTGGCAGCTAAGCCTTGCATGCTCTTCGGTGAGAAATGATACAAGTGCCGGGGAACATCGTAAGCTGCCCACTCTGATTTATAATAGGCTGCATCGTAACTGGTATAGTTTGGCACAGCGATGATCAGTCTCCCATCCTCCTTCAACAAATCAGCAAAGCGTTGAAAATAGCCTTGCAAATCATGCACATGTTCCAACACATGCCACAATGTGATGGCATCGTATTTATTGTTGGGCAATGTGTACAAATGATCTGGTGTGAGCAAAGATGCCTGATACCTTGCTTTGGCCACCTGACGGGCAGTTTCATCCGGCTCCAGTCCGCTCACCTGCCAACCCGCTGTTTGCATGGTATGCAGAAAAGCACCTGTGCCTGCACCAATATCAAGAATCTGCCCGGCCTGCTTCTTCGTAACTCGCTTAATTAATCGAAGTTTAGTGCCTAATGTATAATTGCGAACCAGATGGTAAAGTTTATTTACCAAACCTTTCTGGGTATCTGAATGCGAAATATACTCCTGCGATTGGTAATACTTACCTATTTCATGTAATGCCGGAACATCCTGTGTAAAACGGAGTGTACATGTATTGCACTGCCATATCTGATAAGCTTCTTTGCTTACCGTATGATCTGCTGCATTCAATTGATGACGAATATCATTGCTTCCACAGGCCGGGCATTGATTGTAAAGAATACGCTGCATAGCCTGTATTAAACGTAATAAAAGAGCAAAGCGCCAAGTCCTAATAAAAGAATAATCATCACATATACCCACCAATAGTCGGCTTCTTCTTTCGCCTCAATCTGTTCTTCCTCATTAACCTCCAATTCTTTAATTGCTTCATCTTCATCTTCAATCTTACGGTGTGCGAGTGGCTTATCCAAACGATAGTAGCCATGCTGTACTTCAAAAGTGCCGCTCAGCTTCAACTGCGGATACATTTCATTTACAGAGCGATCAGAAAGGAAAAGATAGTGCCCGTTTGTTTCCTTTTTCAATGTACCCATACCGGGTATTTCTATTCCATGATTCGTAGCAGACTCATGCTGCAGCTTATCAATATACTGATTGAATTCCCGAACCGCATCTTCTTCGTCCAATCCTGTTTCTTTGGCAACAAAACTGATAAAGTGCCTGTCTGCAGTTGCCTCGCCCTGGCGATATCGAATCACCTGCGTAGGGGCATGTAATAGGCCATTGGCTTTGTCGATCTCTGCCGGCAGTGTATCAATAGAAAAACTGCCTATGCTTGGTAGCTGCAGCCGCTTATTGAGAATGAGGTATTTATACAGAATATCTTGCATTGGTGCCGGGAGTTTTACCGGAACGAATATACAACACCTCCGAGAACATTGAAGCCCAATACTTCATATTGATTCCAGCGCTGGTAGCGGCTATTGAGCATATTGTTCATTTGCAGCCATACAGACAGCTTGGGCTTTACCTTGAATTCCAGCCCCAGATTCACATCTGTGGCAAAAGACTGCTTTCTATTCTCCCCTGTTGCTGTCTGGTAAAATGCCCCATCGAAAAAGAAAGCATCTGCTTTTACATGCAGGTCTTTCAACACCTGCCAGCGCAGATTACCATTCACCTCAAAAGGTAACAGACCAAAAGCTTTAGGAGCTGTTATTCTTGTAAACTGCTGGTATTGCATGGCTGCGCCGATATTGAATTTCTCCTGTACACGGTAGTTCAGTTCTGCCTTCAGACGTAGTACATCCATACTACCATCGTACAAAACGCGGAAATCTTTGCGGCCCAAGCCATCGTTCACAAACAACGGCTGATTGTACAAACGCAGAAAAGCCAATTGCGCATTATAGGTCAAGTGCTTGCCAGTAGAACCTTTGAAACCGGCATACTGCTCCATGATACGCGTATTGCGCAGCTCATTGACCACTTCAGACCAGATAAAAGGATTGAAATTGGCCAATGAACGGTAGGTATTCTTTTGATAATAACCTTTCCATCCGGCCATCGCCACCAGTTGATCGCCCTTAATGCTAGCTTCAGCTGTAATATCCGGTAGTAAATAAAATTGTCCATTATCCCAGCTGGGTACAAAACCCAGATGTAGTTTCAGGGTATTGGTAGCCAACAATAATGCAGGATCAATGTAATAAAGGTTATTGCCCAGATTTTTCAACGCATTATTGGTGAGGCGGGTAATATCTGCCACAGCATTGAAATCGAAACTGATGAATTTGCTCAGCTTTTTTTGAAAAGGTGCTTTCAGCACCACATCAAATTCTCTTGCAGCGCGATTATCACTGAAATAGCTAAAACTGAATTGGGGTTTATACAGAAAGCCATTCTCCCCTGCTTCTTTATTTTGCAAACCCAGTTCTATACCGGTTGTATTGAACGACTGCTTCAAATCCGTATCTACAAAATTCAGGCTGTTTGGCAGAAAACCATATTTGTACTGAATCTGGTTATTCCAGAAAGCACGGGTAGTCCACTCATGCTTATCCGCAGAACGGAATATACCGGTGAAGGATAAATTTGTCTTGCTGAAACGCTGAAAAGGCAACTGACCTTTAGAGCCTACATGACCGGCGTTGATATTCCATGTTTCTTTTTGTCCGTCACCAAATGCAAAAGCAGCATCCACAAAAGGCGTACTGTAATTACCATACCCCGCTTTGATGTACTGATGATTCTCCCATTTCATTGCTGAATCCGGATCCATGGCCAAAGGCTTGATGGGCACAGGCTGATAGGAGAAAAACAAGTTCTGTGCAGGTACTTTATAAGCTAATGGAATTCTGGTTGTATCCTGTACCGCACTGGCAGCTGTAAAATTGATCTTAGCTGCAGAACGAAGCGATGGCTTAAATGCAGAAGTAATCGTTACCACTCTGGAAGCTGCAGTATCCTTACTTAACTCAAGCGCTGTTGTGACAGGATCAACCGCTTTAGGCTTATCAGTACTTGCTTTTTTCTTAGACGAAGTCTTCTTACTACCCTTTTGCGTCTTGGCAGTGGTTTTCTTTTTGCTACTCTGACTAGTCTTTGCTTTTTGCTTCTTGCTGCGCTTTTGCGCTTCAACAGGCGACAGCATCAATAGTAGCGCTGCGAGTAAAAAGCATATATATGGAATGCGTTGCATGGCTTATTGGGTTACTTTGTTAACTCTGTTCTTTTCTTCTACTACCATTCCCAGCTTCTGGGTGGCTTCTTGTTTCAATTCATCTATCGAGGCATTTTCAGCTACACTCTTATAAGTAGCTTCAGCATTGAACAGGTCTTTTTGTTTGAAATACACATCGCCTAACAGAATATAGCTTCTGGTAACCCAGAAAGCATAAGAACCATTTTTCTTGATCACTTCGAATGCTGCTTTTTCCGCTTCAGCATAGCTACCCCGCTGGTATAATAACTCTGCCAAACGATAAGAAGCTTCTGCTGCATATTCTGAACGGCCTAAAGCAACCACAGCTTTGTAGGCATTGGCTGCTTCATTAGGCTGACTATTCAACTGATAATTCTTAGCCAAAACCATATTGGCCATCATACGATCATCTGTAGCAGCACCTTTCTCTAACAACAACTCTGCAGCATTGGTAGCAGCATTGTTCCATTGTTGCGCTTTATACTGACAACGCAGTAAACCACGCATGGCTTCTAATTTATTCTCCTGCTGTGTGGCAATGGTTTTCAACTGCGCAAAATATTTTTCTGCAGCAGCGAAATCCTTCAAATCAAAATAGGCAATACGGGCAGCCTGTAAAGCACTGCGCTCCGCATATCGATTGGGTGCTTTGGCAGATACCTGCTGGTACAATGGAAATGCAGATTGTGGTTGTTTATTGAACACTGCAATCTCCGCTGCAAAATAAGCTGCTTCAATCTGGTATTTACCTTCAGGAAAGCGCTTGAGGTAATCTGTAAAACCGCCTTCTGCACTTGCAAAATCTTTGGCCTCATAGCGCAGCATCGCTGATTTATAGGTGAGTGAATCTTCCTCGCTAAAGGAAACAGCTTTACCATTCTGGCGCATGAAGCTGACGAAGTCACCGGGCTGTTGTTTCTCCACAAAAATATTGCGGATATATTCCACAGCTTCATCACTCTCTTGTGCATTGGGGTATTCCTTCACCAATTGCTGAAACTGCGTAAGTGATTCATCATTTTTATCGAGATTGAAATAAGCCACCCCCAATTTCAAATAAGCCTGCGGTTTCAAAGCAGCAGCTTTACCATTCTTGATCACTCGCTGCAAAGGATTGATGGCTTCGTTAAAGCGCTCATCAGCCAAATGTGTATTGGCTATTTCCAATTGCGCATCAGGCACCAGATCAGAAGTAGGAAAACGAGATTCCACAGATTGCAGCAAACTCAGTTTTTCTAGCGGTTTATTCAAAGCGCCTGCAATAATGGCTTTTTGAAACAAAGCGTAATCAGCACCTTTCTGGTTCAAAGCCAATATCTCATCATACATTTTTGCCGAGCGCTTGTAATCCTTGTTCATGAAATAACAATCCGCCAGACGCAGATACGCATCCTGCTCTAATGCTGTTGCATTGTAAGTAAGATTAGCTGCTACTTGATCAAAGAAACCGGCTGCAGCCTTGTAACTTTCCTTTTTCAGCAAACAATAACCCACAGCATATTTTGCATTTACAGGATTTACCTCACCACTTATTTGCGGATTAGCCAGATAGCGCATAAAGTATTCCAAAGCTTCTTCTGTTTTGCCGTTGCGATAGGCTAACTCACCTTTCCAGAATAAAGTAAATGGCAATTGCTGATTATTATAAGGCAGCTCCAATACCTTATCCAGTAATGGTGCTGCATCTGTTAAACGCTGATCGTTGATCAACTCTACTGCCCTGCCATACAAGATACCCGGATGCAGTTTACGCACATCTTCACCGGGATTAGTCAGCTGCTCAAATCGCACCAATGCATCTTTGTAATTGCTTGTTTTGGCTAAAGCGGCGATCTCCAATTCTCTGGCTTCGTTGATAAAGCTGGATGCAGGATACAGTTTCAAAAACTCCTGAAAGCTTTTCAAAGCCACATCCATATAGCCCAACTCATAAGATAGCTTGGCATAGGAGAATGTAGAAATTTCTTTCTGCGATGGATTGCTGTTATTAGAAGCACAAAACAGAAAAGCGTTCCTGGCATTGGCTTTATCCCCTGTCTTCAAATAGGCATCCGCCAGTAAATACATAGAATTTTGTCCGAGCGAATCTTCCTTACCACCAATTTGCTTCAGGCCTTCAATGGCTTTAGCCCAACTCTTGGCTTCGTAATAGCAATAAGCCAGTTCATACAAATCTTCACGGCGCACTTTATCCTGCTTCTGTACATACTGTTCTAAAAAAGGCAGGGCTTGTGGATACATGCGTTTTTCAAAATACATGTGCCCCATCAACTGGCGAAGTTGAAGATCGTAGTATTGTCCGCCTGCACGCAGCGACTGATCCACATAAGCAATGGCTTCATCCCGCCTGCCGGTGAAGTAATAAATCTCAGCAATATAGAATGGAACGATGGTCGTATATGGTGCAGATTTCTCTGCTATTCTAAAACCCTGTAAGGCTGCATCATAATCCTTATCACTGAATGCAATAAATGCATAATAATAATTGGCTTCCGGATAATTGGGATCCTTCGGTAATTGTCGAACTGTATTCAACAATGGCTTGGCCTTATCAAACTGCAATTGCGCGAAATAAGCATAGCCCTGGTGAAACTTCATATCAGCAATCTGCCGATTGGTGAGGTTACCAATACCTGCTTTCTCATAGGCTTCCAATGCTTCTGCATACTGCTTATTGCGGTAATAATATTCACCCAGTTCATAGGCCATCATTTCTTTTCTGGGTAGATTTTTCTCCTGCACCAAAAAATCTTTGGCCAAAGGCTCAGCTGCTGCGTCTTGCAGTTTCAATCCGCTGATGATATAATAATACTTCACCTCTTCTGCAGTGGTAATAGGCATTGTACTCTGCGGTATGCCATTATTGTACATGCTGCGAAAGACAGGCCAAGCGAGGCTGTATTGTTCTTTTTGAAAGAGTTCTCTTGCCTGTTTGAATCTGGCATCAGGATCGTTGTACTGCAGAGTGGACTGTGCAGTGACACTACCAGTGCATAGTAACAGGAGACCAATCGTCAGGAATTGCTTCATGAGTTGAGGGTAGGTATTTGGGCAAATATTTGGCTTTCTTTCTTAAGGAAAAGCAAAACCAGTTAAAGTTACTGTTAGCACTCCGTGAATATTGAGCAGGCGTGCATTTGTGGAAAAACATCCCACCCCGCTAACTTTGTCAACAAAGCAAGCAAGATGTTCCAACACGAGACGAAGATTCGCGTTCGATATGCAGAGACTGATCAGATGGATGTAGTATATCACGGCAATTATGCCCAATACTTTGAAGTAGGCAGAGCAGAAAGCATTCGCCAACTGGGATTCACTTATAAAGACATGGAAGCGATGGGTGTGGTGATGCCGATTGTGGAGTGGCATGCCAAATACCTTCGCCCTGCTCATTATGATGAACTGCTCACCATCAGAACCATCTTAAAAGAACTTCCTGATGATCAACGGATAGAATTTCATCAGGAAGTATATAATGAATCGGAAAAACTCTTAACAGTTGGCAGAGTAGTACTTTATTTCATTGATGCTGCGACCAAACAGAAAACCGGCATGCCGGATGTTTTGAAGGCAAAGCTCCTGCCCTATTTCATTGCTTAAACACGATTATAGTCGGCACGCCATTCCTGAACAGCCTGCTTAATTTGTTTATTGGATAATTTTTCCTGAATAGCACGCTCAGCCAATGCAGGTAATTCTGCATCCGATGCAAAACGCAGCGCAATAATCTGACTCAAGCGCAGACCACTTGGAAGCGGCTTGCCTGTTAAAATAAAATGTCTAAAATTTTCTTCAGCACGAATGGCTCTATCCTGCGCTTTCAAAGCAAATGCACGAATGTACCAGAAGAAAGCGCCCATCACGAGTAATATGCAGCAAATTAAAGCAGCGCTATAATGTACTTCAGGCGCAGCATGATATAAGTTCACAAATGAACCAATTAAGGTTGCAAGTAGTAAAGCGAATGTGTAAAAATGCCATCCGCGAACCAGACGGGTGTGGTTCTGAAAATTCTGTGCTTTTTTCATATGCAGTGTTTGCGATGAAGATAATTACTTTAATACATCCAGCACTGCAAACATCTTGCGCGTAATGGCTGATGCGCTGCCGTTGTAATTATTGACTAGAAATGAAATCAGGTAAGTGGTTCCTGAAACATTGGTATAATACCCACAATAGGCTTTAGCACCTTGTATCGTACCACTTTTCAATTGCATTTGATTATTGATGGGAAAGGACTGCAAATAAGCCGAAAACCAGGTTTGCCTGCTTGCAAATTCTAATGCGGCAATTTGTGCATAAGCTGTATTTCTGTTCAATGGCGAGAGTCCGCTCCCATCCACCATGCGTAACGCATTGGGATCAATACCCCGCTCCTGCCAGTATTTGCGCATCCATTGCACACCTGCATCTGTACTACCGATACCATTTTTTTGTTGAGCCAATGTTTTCAGCAAAGCTTCTCCATAGAGATTGATACTTTTCTGCATAAACCAATACACAAGACTATCCATGTTTGGCGATGCATAAGCGTGCAACAACACCCCATCTTGCTTTGCACTCGTGGTCGTATTGTTATTAAATGCTATGCCTGCAGCTTGTAGATTACGCTCCAGTGTTTGTGCTAATACAGAAAAAGGATTGGGCATCGCCCCAGCTATCGTGAAACTGTTGACACCAGCGGGGATGGTGCCTTCTGCAAAACCATGCGTTGCATAAGGTGGCGAATAGATATAGCCATTGTCGCCACTACCCGGCTTACCCGTAGTAATACGATTTTGGAATTGCAAATAAGGAATCATTGGCTCCATGCGCCATGCCTTGAGACTATCTCCTGCTTTGTCACCAGGCACCATGATGAGATCAAATTGATTTTCACGCCAATTGATTCCCCAAGACCCCGCACCATAATAATTACCCATATCATCCCATATCCATCCACCAGGTAATGGTTGCTGACTAAACCCGTTTTGATTGACTTTAATTTGTCCACGCACTTCCCTGATACCGGCATTTTTCAAAGCATTTGTCCAGGCAGACAAATCCTGCTGTGCTTTTGTTTGCGCATATCGCCAACTGCCAAAGCTGGGATCGCCGGAGCCTTGGATAATTAAATCGCCATACAAAACACCTTTATTCACTTGCCCATCATACAAAAGCGAGGTATTGTATTGAAAGCCCACCCCCAACTGATCCAAGGCCGCTGCTGCTGTAAAGATTTTCTGCGTGCTGGCCGGTGCCAGTCCGATAGACCCATTCCAATCAATCAGCACTTTGCTGGTTTGCAACTCCTTTACTACCAATCCCGCTTGTCCATACCGCATTTGTTCATCTGCCATAAAGCGCCGCATGGCCTGTTCCAGCTCCGTTTCTTTTTGCGCAAGCGCGAAAAAGGGCAGAAATAAAATAAGCAAGCGCGAACAGGCCTTCATCATAACTGTTTTACTTTCGCTCAAATTAGCCAAAAGCATGGAAAAAGTTTTTGCATCGGTGATCACGATTGGGGATGAACTGCTGATTGGACAGGTGATTGATACCAACAGCGCCTGGATTGCTCAGGAATTGAACAAGCAGGGCGTTCTTGTAAGGCATCGTGTGGCTGTAGGTGATGTGTGGCAGGATATCTGGGATGCGCTGGATGCAGAACAAGATGAGGCCGATATTATCCTGATTACAGGTGGTTTAGGCCCAACAGCTGACGATATCACCAAGCCTTTATTGTGTGAATACTTTGGCGGCAAGATGGTGATGCACCAACCTACTTTGGACCATGTAACCAATATTTTTGAGAACATCCTGAAGCGCCCGATGATTGAGCGTAACCGCAAACAAGCCGAAGTGCCGGACACCTGCACCGTCTTAATAAATGAGCGAGGTACAGCCCCAGGCATGTTGTTCGAAAAGAATGGCAAGATCTTTATCTCTATGCCAGGCGTTCCACATGAGATGAAATGGATTATGCATAACCATGTGCTACCGCTGATTCAGGAAAAATACCAAGCCGGATATGTTGCGCACAGAACCCTGCTGACAGCCGGCGTAGGCGAATCATTTCTAGCAGAAAGAATCAAGGATGTGGAAGCTATCCTGCCTGCTGAACTCAAACTAGCTTACCTGCCTAACTACGGGATGGTACGTTTAAGACTAAGCGGCTGGTCTGTAAATAAAGTTGAATTAGATAGGCTTATTGACCATCATTTTCAACAACTTAAGGATGCAGTACATGATGTGCTAATCACTGATCATGACGAACCGGTGGAGGTGGTTATCGGAAAACTATTAAAGGCTAAAGGCCAGACAGTGTCTACTGCCGAAAGCTGCACCGGCGGTTATATTGCCCACCTGTTGACCAGTGTTGCCGGCTCATCTGATTACTACATGGGTAGCGTGGTGAGTTATGCATACGATTTGAAAGAACAACTCCTAGGAGTAGATCACGAAGAAATGGCCCAGCATGGTGCTGTAAGTGAGAAGGTAGTTACCCAGATGGTAAAGGGGGCTTTGGCAAACATGAAAACAGATTATGCAGTAGCAGTAAGCGGTATTATGGGGCCCGGTGGCGGCTTACCCGATAAACCAGTGGGCACTGTTTGGATGGCAGTTGCCAGCAAGGAAAAAGTAATGGCCAAAAAAATGCATTTTCGATTCGATAGAAAAAGGAATATTGAATTAACAGCTACCCAAGCTTTGTTATACTTGAGAGAGTTGATTGTGGATAAGACCTGAACAATTTTCCACAGCATTCTTCTACATTTGTTCATTAGTAAGTGGCTGTGTGCATTTTAGTTGATTGTCAGTGAGATAAATTATGTCTGCTGAACTATTGAAAATGAAGATTTTCAAATAGCCTGCTGCATAAAAACATACTGAGATTGCTTGTGATACAGCCGGTAGTATTGGATGGATTAGCGGGTACATCACCCATAAAAACAGCACGTTAGCTATGGCAATTGCTGAACTGGTAATGCCCAAACTGGGCGAAAGCATTATGGAGGCGACCATTCTGAAATGGCACAAGAAAGTGGGCGACTCCGTTCAACTCGAAGAGACTGTATTGGATATTGCAACAGATAAGGTAGACAGTGAGGTTCCCTCTACTGCCGCAGGTGTCATTACCGAAATTCTCTACAACGTAAACGATGTGGTACCTATTGGTGCTGTTATCGCACGTATTGAGACAGGTGGTGCCGTTGCAACACCAGCAGCACCTGTAGCCGCAGCAGCTCCACAACCTGCACCTGCGCCGGCTCCTCAGCCACAACCACAGCCCGTTTATTCCGCACCCACCCCGCCGCCAGCGCCTGTAGAACCTGAAACTGTTCCTTATGTGCCTACCAACACACCTGTTGTTCCTGGCAATAACCGTTTCTACTCACCATTGGTATTAAACATCGCCAACAGCGAAGGCATCAGCTTGAGCGAACTGGAAAGAATTCCCGGTACCGGTGCTGAAGGTCGTGTTACCAAGAAAGATGTGCTGCAGTATGTTGCTGACAAACGCGCTGGCAAAGTACCTGCGTTTGTGGCACCACAGCCTGCACCAACTGCAGCACCTGCATATACACCTGCTCCAGAACCTACGCCTGTGGCACAGCCTGTTGCTGCTCCTGCTCCAGCGCCTGTAGCCATGCCTGAGCCAGAGCCTGTATACACAGCTCCTGCAGCACCAGTTTACACAACTGAACCGCAGCCTACGCCAGAACCAGTTGCCGCACCCATTCAGCCAACGCCAAGATTTGCACCTGCTCCACAGCCAGTAGCGCCAGCACCTCAGCCCGCTCCTGTTCAGCAAGTGATTAGTCCGGCCCCTGCACAAACTGCACCACAGGTGATTACAACCACTGCAGCCGGTACGCCACCGCCTGTATTCTCTTCTGGTGCAACAGAAATCATTGAGATGGATCGTATGCGTAAGCTAATCGCCAATCACATGGTGATGAGCAAGCAGACTAGTCCGCACGTGACTTCTTTCGTTGAAGCAGACGTGACCAATATGGTGAACTGGCGCAACCGAATCAAAGAGAAGTTTGAAACACTGGAAGGCGGCAAACTTACTTTCACACCGATGTTCATTGAAGCTATTGTGAAAGTGATGAAGCGTTACCCCATGATCAATGCATCTGTAGAGGGCGATAAGATTATTCTAAAGAAAGACATCAATATCGGTATGGCTACTGCCCTGCCAACAGGTAACCTCATCGTTCCTGTTATCAAGAGTGCAGATCAGCTGAACCTACTTGGTTTGAGCCGCTGGGTAAACCATCTGGCCGACTCAGCCCGCAATAACAAACTGAAGCCTGATGATACGCAAGGTGGCACATTCACGCTCACCAATGTGGGTACATTCGGCAGCTTGATGGGCACACCTATTATCAACCAGCCCCAAGTGGCTATTCTGGCTGTAGGTGCCATTAAGAAGCGTCCTGTGGTCATTGAAACCGACAAGGGTGATTTCATTGGTATCCGTCATATGATGTACCTCAGCATGAGCTATGATCATCGAATCGTAGATGGTAGCATTGGCGCACAATTCCTCACAGACGTGGCTAAGGAATTTGAAGCCTGGGATGTGAACCGTGAGATCGTTGTGGAATCAATTAACAGAATCGCTGTTATTTAAAACCTGATTTTATATTTACTTGCAAGGTGCTCCGCAGAGAGCACCTTTTTTATGCGAAAACTGCTACTCACTATACTAATTTTTGTTTGCGTTGCATTTCAACTGCATGCCCAAACCGATGCCTTAGGTAGTTGGAATGTCATCAACCTGAAATACACACACAACAACAAATGGAGTGGTTTTGGCGAAGCACAATTGCGCTCCCTGCGTTTTTACAATAACTACCACTATTATGAGTGGAAACTGGGCATCACCTATCGACTCAGCGATCAATTTGCATTTACATTGGGGGGCGGCGATTACAACACCTATGCAGAAGGCGGCAATTTCAAAACACCTATGAACAATGATGAAACCCGTCTATGGCAGCAATTGGTGATGCAACAACAATTGAAACGGCTTCGATTCGAGCATCGCTATAGAGCTGAACAAAGATTTACCAGTGATGGTTATCGTAACAGATTCAGGTATCGCCTGAATGTATCCTTGCCTTTATCTACTACGAATAAGCAAGCGCCAACAATCAGTGCATACAATGAACTCTTCTTTACAGATCGCGCGCCTTATTTCGAGCGCAATCGTGTGTTTATTGGTATCAGTAAGAGTATTAGTTCCAATGTGAGTATCCAGACCGGCTATCTCTCACAGTTTGATTATCGAATCAATGATGAGACAGGAAGAAACTTCTTTTTGATAGGTTTACAATTTGATCTGGAAAGAACCAAGGGCAGCAAAAAAGCAGCCGGGGCTGTTGACTAACGCCTAAGCCAGTTATGCATTTTCACATACTGTTGATAAACAAAACTGCATTAGCTCGAACTGCTGCAGTAAATTATGTGTGAAAATCAGCCGCTATGAAAACACTGTCTCAAACCTGGTTTGCCGATGGATACATTGATTTTGAACTGAAGAAGTATACGCTTCTCGCCTATTTGCAAGAAATCAATCGTCATTTTAACGAACAGAAATTATACCCACAACTGGCCGATTTAATCTTCCATTACAATAACCTTATTGCATTCAAAGAGAATAAACAATATCTGCAGGAGCAATTCCCGAAAAAATTTACGGGCATGCAACTGGAGAAATTGCAACTCTTGTATGAATCCATGATTGAGGATGATGAGCTGATGCAAGAACTCGAATCAATTATTCATTTTGCAACAGACAGAATGAAGCAAAGCATTCATGACGGCACGGAGATTTACGAGTTTGTGGAAGACAAATTGCAAATAGCACCGGTAGGCATCATACCATTAGACCATCAGGAAGGGTATTTTATGCTTTGTGAGGGTAAAGCCCACAATACCTGGGTTTACCAATACCGCTTAAGTATTTTCGAAAAACACGATGCACAATACAGAAGCATGCGTACAGAGTTTGTGGATGTTTGGCAACGCAACTTTGTGAACACGTTTGAAAACATCAAAGCTGAATTGATTCGTAACAGAACGGCTATCCCCAATCCAGCTGTATATGCTATTGAAACCAGTTTCAGTTTCCCAATAGAAGAAACCCTTTTGCCGATTGCAAAAAGAAGTCTGGTAAGATACATCACACAGCAAGCTGCATAGTATTCGTCCTTTTTTATACGCGCTTAGTGATCAATTCCTGTATCTTCGGAATGCAATTACCAATCCATGAAACCAATTCTGCTGCTGGTCTATGGCTTTTTGCTAACGATTACTGCTTTTTCACAAAGCAATGCTTTCATTGAAGTAACCGGAAGCGCTGATTCACTTGTGCTACCCAACCAGATTTATCTGCGCTTTGGTATAACCGAAAAAGAAAGCAGAACAAAAGTCCAATTAGAAGAAATAGAGCTCAAGGTCATTAGCGGACTAAGAAGTATTGGCGTTGATCCAGAGATACAATTATCCATTCAGGACCAGCTCAATAATATCCGCCAGTACGCATTAAAAAAGAATGATGGCTCTCCAAGAGAATACATGCTGAAACTATACGATAGTAAAACCCTTGTTTCTACACTCAACTTATTGGACAACCTGGGCATACAAAATGTACGCATGGATAGATTAGAACATTATGAGGCACCCATTGTACGCAGTATTTTGAGTATGCGCGCTTTGGAAAACGCCCGGCAAAAAGCCGCCAAACTTGCAACCATTGGTGGCCAGCAATTAGGTAGTGTTTTAAGCATTATAGAAGAACCTGTTCAATCCGATACATTGTTTGCTAAAGATGCGCAAATGAATATGCGCCTTAGAAAATCTGAAAGCAATACAGAAAACATCATTGATTTGCAGCGCATACAGATCACGAGCAGATTACGTGTAAAATTCCAGTTACAATAAAAGTGCCCGGATATCATCCAGGCACTACCCCAAGCTGCTGTTAACCAATAAAGGTTGACAATGGAGATACGTATTTTCTCTGCCAATGGTTTGCGAAACCACATTTTCTTCTATTGAATTGCTATCTTGGCAAGATCAATCGCTTTCCATGAAAAGATTTTCGCTTCAGCTTTTACTGCTCCTGGCTATCATCAGCAGCAACGCACAGGATAAATTCCGTTTTGCTTATCCCGGTGGTCCGGTTGACCCCTACAAATACGAGATTGTCAAATCAGCCGTGTACAGCAAAGCGGCTGTCAGTAGCGCGCATCCTATTGCAAGTAAAGTGGGTGCAGAGATCATGCGCATGGGTGGCAATGCTTTTGATGCGGCAATTGCTACACAATGGGCACTGGCAGTTGTGTATCCCGGTGCTGGTAATATTGGCGGTGGTGGTTTTCTGCTTGCGCGAAAAGCCAATGGAGAACTGGTTGGTATTGATTATCGCGAAGCTGCGCCCGGCAAAGCCCATAGAGATATGTATTTAGATGCTAACGGCAATGCACAAATCAATCTCTCTCAAAACGGTCATTTAGCTTCCGGTATACCGGGCACAGTTGCCGGATTAGAAGCCACCATGGCACATGCCAAATTGAAATGGGAAAACCTCATTCAACCTGCGATTGATCTTGCAGAATTTGGATTTGTACTTTCAGATCGGGAAGCGAATAGCCTAAATACAACCAGAGATGCATTCTTAAAAAACAGCACCAAGCCCACCGCTTTTGTTAAGCCAAATATGCGTTGGAGAGCTGGCGATACCTTGGTACAAAAAGAATTGGCTGCAACACTGCGTCGTATTCAGTTATTGGGCGCCAAGGGCTTTTATGAAGGTCAGACAGCAGAACTCATTGTTGCAGAAATGGAACGAGGTAAAGGCCTGATTAGCTTAGACGACTTGAAGAATTACAAAGCCAAATTGCGCACCCCAATCAGCTTCGACTACAAGGGACATCAAATAATCAGTTTTGCACCACCCAGCAGCGGTGGAATTCTGTTGGCACAAATGATGAAAATGGTGCAAAATTATCCGCTGAGCGATTGGGGCTTCCATCATCCAAAAACTGTACAGCTCATGATTGAAGCTGAACGAAGAGCTTATGCCGACAGAGCAGAACACATGGGCGATCCTGATTTCTGGAAAGTACCTGTAAAAACCCTGATTAGTGATGCCTATGTAGCTGAACGCATGAAAGACTACACACCTGATAAAGCTGGTGTGAGCAGCCAGGTAAAAGCAGGCTTCGCTCCACAAAGTGAAGAAACCACACACCTCAGCGTGATGGATAAGGATGGTAATATGGTTGCAGTAACCACTACGCTCAATGGCGGCTATGGTTCCAGAACTGTGGTAGGTGGCGCTGGCTTTATCCTCAATAATGAAATGGATGATTTTAGCATAAAACCGGGCGTTCCCAACATGTATGGTGCTGTTGGTGGAGAAGCAAATGCCATCGCTCCAGGTAAAAGAATGCTTAGCTCCATGACGCCAAGTCTTGTGGTAAAAGACGGCAAGCCACTAATCGTTGTAGGTACTCCTGGTGGCACCACTATCCCAACATCGGTTTACCAAACCATATTAAACATCATTGATTTCAACATGAGTGCATTGGATGCGGTGAACAAACCCAAGTTCCACCACCAATGGTTACCAGATGAAGTCTATGTTGAAAGAGATTTTCCTGAAGCAACAAGGGCTGCATTAACAGCAATGGGTTACAAGCTTGTAGAGCGAAGTGCTATTGGCAGAACAGAAGTAATTAAAGTTGTTAATGGAAAAAAAGAAACAGCAGCCGACAAACGTGGCGATGACAGTGTTGCCGGCTATTAAAAATTTGACTATGACACTTGCACAAGGTTTTCTCAAGGATAGCATTAAACGATTTAAAGCGTATAAAGAGCTTGGCGACAAAACATTTGATCAGTTAGCAGATGCAGACTTCTTTTTCCGTCCCTCACCTGAAAGCAATAGTATTGCGATTATCATACAGCACATGTATGGCAATATGATGAGTCGCTGGACCAATTTCCTAACGGAGGATGGCGAGAAATCCTGGCGCAAGCGCGATGCTGAATTTGAGGCCATGGACTGCACCAAAGCTGATCTGCTGAGTTTCTGGAATACAGGCTGGCAGGTTGTTTTCAATACACTGGAAAGCCTGCAAGAGGCGGATTTGATGAAAACAGTCACCATTCGTGCAGAACCGCATCTGGTATATGACGTAATACTGCGTCAGCTGGCACATTACCCCTATCATATTGGCCAGATACTGTATATCGGCAAAATCATTCGGGACAAGGATTGGAAAAGCCTGAGTATACCTAAAGGAGGCAGCGATGCCTATCTCCAGCAAATGCAGGCACAGTTTCAACAAAAACCCTGACCCGGGCTGTTAAAATTTCGCTGTTTAACGTGTAAGCCGGCTGATTTTACTGTGGGAAAAGCATCTTTGGTATTGAATTTGCCTTAAGCAAACCGATTGAGTATTTTTAACCCCTAAAGCCGGGATCCTGAACCGTTTTCTGAAAATAAGCAGACGCATCATTTTTATTCTTATCAGCCTGATACTGCTGATATTTCTGGCGCTACAAACAACACCTGTTCAGAATTGGCTCGTTGGTATCGCTACCAATAAACTAGCCAAAGAGCTTAAAACAGAAGTCAGTATTAAAAAAGTGGCTTTTTCGCTCTTTAACCGTGCCGATTTGCAAGGCATCATGATTCGTGACCTACAAAAAGACACCCTGCTTTATGCCGGGCATTTTAGGCTGCGCATTACCGACTGGTTCTTTCTAAAAGATGAAGCAACCATCAAGTTTGTTGGATTAGAAGATGCAGTTATCAAATTACAACGTAAAGACTCCGTCTGGAACTACGCATTTATTGAAGATCATTTTAGCAGCAGCGATACCAGCAAGCCAAAGCCCACTCCATCCAAACAAAAAGGCCTGCAACTAGACCTGAAGAAAATTGACCTGAAAAATGTACGCTTCTTACAAAATGATCTCTGGGTTGGCCAGCGCATGCAACTAAAAGTCATGGGTCTTTTGGCCGACATGGAATCTGTTGATTTCAACAAAGGCATTTTTGTACTGGATGAAGTGATGCTTGACAGACCAGGATTTAGTCTGGCAGATTTTGACGGTCTACGCCCAGACTCGCTAAGAAGAAAGAAGAAAAAGAACGAAGGATTATATTTTAATGATGCCGGAATTTATGTGCAGGCAAAAAAAATCAGCCTCAAGAATGGCTACTTTATTGAAGATGCTAATCTGGAAGCTGCTGACAAGGGCTTTGATGGTGAACACTTGCGTATTTCCATGTTGAACGCTACTTTCAAAAATTTCAGTTTCCAGCAGGATACCATACGCGCAGACATCACGCTCAGTGCTAAAGAAAAAAGTGGCTTTGAATTAAGGAAGCTGAAAACCAAGTTCAGGCTTACTCCTCAAATTATGGAGTTTGCCAATCTTGACCTGCAAACGAATAAAAGCAGACTGGGTAACTATTATGCGATGAAGTATCAGGACTTCAATAAAGACTTCAATGATTACATCGCAAAAGTTACTATGGAAGCTCGCTTCATCAATGCCGATGTACATAGCGATGATATTGCTTTTTTTGCGCCTGAAGTCAAAAACTGGAATAAGCGCGCAAATGTCAGCGGCAAGTTCCTGGGCACTGTGGAAGATTTTTCAGTTGATCAGCTGGCTTTACGCGCAGGCAGTAGCACCATCAACGGACAACTGTTGATGAAAGGCCTTCCCGATATCAATAAAACACTAATCACTTTTAATAATGGTACAGTACAAACTAACCAAAGAGACCTCACTGTTATTGTACCTGATTTAAAAAAACTAAGCAACCCAGATTTGGCAGCTTTGGGCAATGTGATATTTCGTGGCAATTTCAAGGGAACGATTTCCGACTTTACTACAAATGGATTGCTCAGTACGCAACTCGGTAGCTTAAGCGCCAATCTTAGTCTCAAACTTCCTGCGAAAGGAGAACCTGTTTATACGGGCAGCTTGAATACCAAAAAATTCAACCTAGGAAAATTTGTTGCCGTTCCGCAATTAGGCATTATCGACTTCAATGGAAAGATCAACGGCAGCAGTTTTATGCTGGACAAGCTTCGCACCAGCATTGATGGCAATTTCAACTCTTTAGAATTTAATGGATACACCTATTCCAATATCACTACCAATGGTACTTTTCAAAAGAAATATTTTAATGGCGAATTAAAGATTGATGATCCAAATTTCGACTTTACCAGTATTGTAGAAGTTGATTTATCAAAGCCAGACCCACGCTTCAACATTCTTGGTGATATTGCCAATGCAGACTTTCAACAATTGAAATTCACCAATGATAAATTTGGTTTGTCGGGGCTTTTGGACGTCAACTTTACTGGTAATGATATTGATCAGTTCCTTGGTACGGCCAAAATCTTAAACGCCAATCTTACGTATGAGGGTGAAAAACTGGCTTTCGACTCTGCTTCACTTCAATCAATTTATGAGCAAGGCAAACGCTTTCTTGTATTAAGAAGCAATGAATTCTCCGTTATTGTAACCGGCGAGCAGTATAAAATACTTGATCTGCCAAATAGTTTACAGGCATTCTTCCATAACTACTTTCCTTCTTTAATTCCACGCCCTGCAAAGAAACCAGCTTCTCAGAATTTTATTGTTGCCATTAAAACTGGTGTTTTCGAAAAGTATGCACCTATCATTGATAAAAAACTATCTGGCCTGAATTACTTGAATATTGTAGGTGCAGTTAATACATCAGACACAGGCAGCTTTTATCTTCTCGGAGATATACCAGTGGTGAAATATGACCAATACGCTTTGTATAATGCCAGCATTAATGGAAGCGGCAATTACAAATCGCTCAACCTGAAAATCGATATCAAGGAAGCTCAGATAGGCGATAGTTTAACCATTCCACAAGCCTCTATTCTACTCAATTCAGCAAATGACAAATCCAATATTCATATCAAAACAAGCGGCATCAACGCATTAAATGAAGCCGATTTATTTGGTGATGTTTACACATTAGAAGACGGTTTCAGGCTACACTTCAACCCATCCAGTTTTGTATTGAACGAGAAGAAATGGAAAATTGAAAAAGATGGCGAGTTGGTAGTACGGAAGAATTTTGTGGATGCCAAGAATGTAAAATTCACGCAAGGATTTCAAGAGATCAGTGTTGAGACAGAGGAAGAAGATGGCGGCAATACCAACAACCTCGTCATGAAGCTCAATAAAGTGGTATTGGGCGATATCACTCAGCTTTTCCTAAAAGATCCAAGACTGGAAGGTGAAACAAGCGGCGATATCAGACTGGGCGATTTCTTTGGAGATTTCACAGCGGATGCACAACTGAAGGCAGAACAGTTCCGATTCAATGATGACTCATTGGGATTAGTAAATGTACAGGCCTTCTACAGCAGTAAAAGTGGAGAAATCAAGTGGAATATTCAATCGCCAAACGAAGGCTATTCTTTTAACAGCAAAGGCAGTTATAACACAAAAGACTCTATTACCCCACTGAATACCACCATTGACCTTTACAATTCCAAAATTGATCTGGTTGACCTGTTCCTTTCAGATTTGTTTACAGACATCAAGGGATGTGCCAGCGGACAGTTACAAATAAAAGGTAATCCGGAAAAGCCTGATCTTCTCGGTAAAATCAGTTTGCGCAATGCCGGGCTATTGGTGAATTATACACAAGTGTATTATACCATTGACTCAGCCGAAATAAAGTTTGAAGAAGATGGCATCAACATTGGTGAAATTGAAATAAAAGATAAGTACCTCAACAAAGGCCTGGTAAAAGGCAAGCTTTATGAGAAAGGCTTTAGCAACATGACTTTCGACTTTGATATGTCAACAGAAAAACTGCTCTTGATTGACACCAAGTTGAAAGACAATGAAAATTTCTATGGAAGGGCAATTGGTAAAGCCACCATGAACCTAAAGGGACCAGAATCTGCGGCCAAAATGACTTTGGTAGCTGAAGCCAACGATAGTTCACATATCTATATCCCGAACTCATACAGCAGAGAAAGCGGTGACGCTGATTTTATCGTATTCAAAGAATATGGAACAGAAATGACCGCAGGCGACAGCAGTAGCGGATTCAATCTCTCTGTTGACTTAGATATTATTGCTAACAATAAGGTACAGATTGATGTAATCATCGACGATCTAACCGGTGATGTCATCAAAGCAACTGGCAATGGTCGCTTGAGAATCAAAGCGGGCAGCACAGAGCCACTGAGTATGAAGGGCCGGTATACAATTGAAAAAGGTAGTTACAATTTCAATTTCCAATCCATTTTTACAAAACCATTCCTGCTTTCAGGAGATGGTAATAACTATATTGAATGGAATGGTGATCCCTTTTTGGCTGACCTCCACATTGATGCACGATATATTGCAGAGAACATTAATCTCGGCGAATTGATAGGCAACCAGAACTACAGCTTCAGCGATAAAATGCGCGGAGCCAGAACAGATGTTATTGTAGTAGCTGAGCTAAGAGATAAACTCATGCAGCCAAGTATCCAGTTCCGACTGGATTTTCCACAGGGAAGTGTAGCAAGAACAGACCCTTCCTTCCAGCAATTCATCAACAGAATTGAGCGAGACGAAGCCGAAATATTAAAACAGGTCTCCTATCTGATTGTATTTGGTGGTTTTGCACCACAAGGCGGTAGCAATATACCCGGTGGACAAACACTAATAGCTTCAACAGGAATCAATTCAATCTCTTCGTTGTTGACTAAAGAAGTGAACAAAGCCGTATCCAACCTACTGTACAAAATCACCGGCGACAAATCTTGGCGTTTCGATTTGAATACTTCAGTATATAGCAGCGGTTCATTGATCAATAATGTACAAGCTACTTCATCCTTAGACAGAACCCGAGTGAATTTCAAAGTGGGTAAGAGTTTGCTTAATGATAATGTGATTGTAACTTTTGGCAACGACTTCGATTTCAGCCTTGGCAATAGCTCAGCTATCGCTAACGGACAAGTACAATGGTTGCCGGATTTCAATGTAGAATTTGTGCTTTCACGCGATAAAAAACTCCGTGCGATTGTCTTCAGTAAAAACAGCATGGGTGTTAATGGCAACAATTTCGGACGTACCAACAGACAAGGTATCAGTATCTCTTATAGAAAAGATTTTGAGAAAATTTTTGGTAGAAAAGAAGAAGACGAAGATGCAGGCACACCTGCAAAAACAGACACAGCAGCATCAAAGAAATAATTAGAAGCCCATCGGCGGAAGTGCAATGCATTCATGCATTCGGTACACATAAAAATACCTTACTGCTTTACCACCACGCATTTGCTTGATCACTGCAGGTATTTCAATAGACCGGAAATACTTCCCATATAGATCCATGATCTTGAGATTCATATTAGAAGGTATAATACAATAAGCATCCTGCCCTATTTTCAGTTGCGGCCGTGTTTGATTCAGCCAGGCAAACTTGTGTATGTCTTGTAATGAACCGGCACCAATTAGTGGCTTGCCTATTTGCTTAGACACATAAAATTCTAAATGCCCAGCAGGGAACCATTTATGCGATAAGAAAGCAGCATCGGGAGGCATTCTTCCATCATCAATATCCTGCTTCATTAATTGCTTTACTTGCTTACCCAAATCCTTCCAACCCGATACATCCAGCGTGGGACAATACTCTCCATATTTCTCAGAATCCTGACTACCAAAATTCATGGGCGCAAAATTCACCAGCAATAAAGCTACTGCCAGCAGAAATACGATTAAGCCCCCTGCCAATCGGATCAACAAAGGATACACATAGGTACTGATACTATCCAGATACAATGCGGCAAGAAGGTATAGTGGTATATATCCCGGACCTGCCCAATGCGGTAAAGTAGGATTAAATAAGGATACACCCCAGAACAAGACAATCATTGGCACGCTCATACAAAGTATCCAAACCCAAACATCATTGAAAAGAAACCGATATTTCAACTGTTTGATACGCAATAAAGCCAAGACAATGGCAACAAACACAAAAGGGTTTTGATAAGCTAATTCGCCCAAGATTTCGCGCAACAGCATATCCCATTGCAAAGAAGTATTGGTTACCCGCTCCGAATGAAATTTGTAGGTGATAAAATCATTCGCATAATTCCAGTACACAATGGGTACAATGCACATCAAGGTAATTACAACACCGACGTACAAAGCCCAATGCTTCAACCAATTTCTTCTGCTTATCAGTATGAACAATCCAAAACCAGCCCAGAGATATAAACCATGTACTTTACTTAAGGTAGCCAACCCAATTGCCAGACCCAGTAATAGCCAATAATGGCTACCCCTTCCATCCTGCTCTAACAATCGCGCCATCAGGTATAAAGCCCATACCCAGAACAATACCTGCGGTGAATCTGGCATAATGAATAAACCTGCAATGATACTGCTGTAAACGGCTGCCAAATAAATGAGTGCTGCATACCATCCTGTTCTTTCATGCGCAATGCTATCACCTGTACGATACAATAACCAAGCAGCAAGGCCGCTGCAAGCTATTGCACCTAAACGCATCGTAAGATCATTCACCAAGAGCAGGTTAAACGTACTGAGTCGTATCAGCAAGCCCACCATTGGTGGATGATCGAAATGATTCCAATCTGGCTGTAATGCATAAGTCCAGTAATACACTTCATCATTGCCCAGTTCCATAGAACCTGCAACAAGAAGTTTAATTATGCTGACAAAACCAATCAGCCAAATTAATCGCCGCTGATAAACACGCATGTATTTTCTATTTACCCTGAATCAGGTATTGCAGAGCCAGTTCATATCCCTTTAAACCCAAACCGCTTATTGTGCCTTTACACTTAGCAGACACATGTGAAATTTTTCGAAAATCTTCACGCGCAGCGATATTACTGATATGCACTTCAACAACTGGTGCTGTAATTGCTGCAATGGCATCGCCAATGGCTACGGAAGTATGGGTATATCCACCTGGATTAAAGATGATACCATTATAATCAAAACCCACGCGCTGTAATTCGTTAATCAACTCTCCCTCCACATTGCTCTGAAAATAACTAAAGCTCAGATTAGGATAAGCTTTATGCAATTGGGCAAAATATTGCTCAAAACTTTCAGCACCATACACTTCCGGCTCACGTGTGCCGAGTAGGTTCAGGTTGGGTCCGTTAATAATGGCGATCTTCATGCAAATAACTTAAAGGCGTAAAGGTAAGGCGATAATGCTACCAACCTCCACCCAATGCACGATAGAGCCCGGCTACAGAACTAAGCTTCTGCTGTAATGCCTGAGACGCCTGTAGTTCTGCCTCAAACAAATTGGTTTCCTGTATCAGCACTTCTAAGTAAGAAGTATAACCAAAATCGTAACGAGCTTTGGACAATACCAATGCTTTTCGCGCAGCAGCTGCCTGCTTAAAGCGAATTTGGTATTCCTCATCAAATGTTCTGTATGCAGTTAAAGCAATATTAACATCCCTGAAAGCAGTTATTACTGTTTGTTCATAAGCAAAACCTGCTTCCTTCAAAGCTTGCTCCTGAATCGCGATTCTGCGCTTATTCTGACCAAATTGAAAAATAGGCCCTGTTAACCCTGCCAATCCGGAAGCTACAAACCCATTGCTACCAAGTAGAGAACTCAACTGCGGACTGGCAAAACCCAACAAACCTGTTAAACTCAAGCTTGGATACAAACTGGTTTTGGCCACACCTACTCTAGCAAGTTGTGCTTGAAAAGCGGCTTCTGCACGTTGAATATCCGGTCTCCTGAGCAATAAGGTTGAAGATAAGCCCGAAGGAATAGATGGCACCAAAGTTTGCTCAGCATTGGCACGACCTCTCACCACTGTATCATTGAAATTACCCAGTAGTAATCCCAAAGCATTTTCAGTTTGTATAATCGCTCTTTGAAAAGCAGGAATAGTTGCAGCGGCCAATGCCTCTTGCTGCTCGGCTTGTAGCTTATCCAGTTCAGCTACATATCCTTTACTGAATCTTTCTGCGATGATGCGGGTACTTTCTTTTCGTCCGGCCAAAGTGCTTTGTGCAATAGCCAAACGGTTATCCAAATCACGCAAGAGAAAATAATTGGTAGCCACTTCTGCGATCAGGCTTACCTGTAAAGCTTTTCTATTAGCTTCTGAAGCAAGCAGCTCCTGTGCTGCAGCAGTGGACAATTGTTTTAGTCTGCCCCAGATATCTATCTCCCAGTTTATGGCACCCAATGCACGAAACACACCGCCATCCAAAGCCGTGCCTGTTCTTTGTGCATCTCTGCCAACGCTGGCCGCACCTGCTTGCGTATTATATCCGAATTGTGGATACAAAGCCACTTGTGCATTAGCAGCAGCCAGTCTTGCCTGCTCTACCCTTGTTGCCGCAATCAAGAGATTTCTATTGCTATCAAGTGCTGTTCTGATCAATTGTTGCAATACAGGATCCTGATACAAATCCCACCACTTCACTAGTTGTGCTGTATCTGTTACCTGATTACCCTGAAGATTTGCTGTTTTAAAAGACTGCGGCACTGCTTGTGGTGTACGCTGGTCTTTGGCGCTGATGATACAAGATTGTAAAGCCATCAGGCCAATAAACACATACTGATATGGTTGAATGCTAATACGCATAATCAATGAGCTGAAGTTGAAGGATTATGATCTGTTACTGGTTGCTGCTTAGGCTTCTTACCGCCTTCTATCAAAACAAAGAATGCGGGAATCAATATCACACCTATAATGGTAGCAACCACCATTCCGCTGAATACAGCAGTACCCATGACTTTTCTTGCTTCTGCACCCGCACCACTTGCACGCATCAAGGGTACAACACCAAGGATGAATGCAAAAGATGTCATCAGGATTGGTCTGAAACGCAAGCGAGCTGCTTCAATGGCTGCCTGTAAAGCTGGCATCCCCTCTTGCTCCATTTTCATTTTGGCAAACTCAACAATCAGAATCGCGTTTTTGGCATTCAAGCCAATCAGCATCACCAAACCAATTTGTGCAAACACGTTGTTGACATAAGTAGCTGCAAACATGCCACCAATAAACAATCCAAGCAGCGCACCCATCACGGCCCAAGGCGTACCCAATAACACACTGAAGGGTAGTTTCCAACTTTCATATTGTGCTGCAAGAATCAGGAACACAAATACTAATGCCATCACAAATACTACACCACCCTTACCTGCTGCTGCTTTCTCCTGATAAGAAGTATTGCTCCACTGATAACCGAGATCTTTGGGTAATACCTGAGCAGCCACTTCCTCCAAAGCATCCAATGCCTGAGCGGAACTATATCCCGGCGCAGGTACACCAGTAACTTCTGCTGCGCGATAAATATTGAAATGGTTCGTATACGAAGCACCTGTTGTATCCACTACACGCACAATGGTACCAAGCGGCACCATGCTACCTGATGGATGCCTTACCTGAAACTGGTTGATATCATCCGGCTTCATTCTATATTCTGCATCTGCTTGTACATAGGTTCGATACTGCCTGCCATACGCATTGAAATTATTGACAAACACACCGCCCATATAAGCAGCAATCACATTGTTTACCTCCGTGAGAGGAATACCCATCTTTTGCACTTTCTCTTTATCCACCATCACCATTTTCTGAGGCACATTGGCACGATACATGGTATAGATCTTTGCAATCTCTGGTCTTTGTGATGCAGCAGCAATAAACTTCTGTGTTTCTTGTGCCAGATACTGTGGTGTATTACCAGATTTATCCTGAATCATCATGGTAAAGCCGGCACCAGAACCCAAACCCTGAATAGGTGGCGGACCAAAAGCAATAGCTGTTGCTTCGGTTATTTTTAATGCCAAAGCTTTATTGAGTTTATCAATCACTTCTGCAGCAGTTGCTTTTCGCTCATCCCATGGTTTGAGTGTAACAAAGAGCATACCTGCATTGGAACTGGAAGTACCAGACATCAAGTTAAATCCGGTGATGGAAGTATAATGTTCTATCTCCTCAATCTTACTACAGATGAGTTCTATTTTCTTTACGACCGTTTCAGTACGTGATTGAGATGCAGCATCGGGTAATTGAATACCCACCATGCAATAGCCTTCATCTTCTTCAGGTACAAAACCACCGGGCACTGCTTTACCCAGGAAAACTGTTGCTATCACAATACCAATCAGTATCATGATGGTTAACACGAGTTTTCTTGCAGCAAAACCTGCAACTCTTGTATACTGACCGGTAAAGCGATCAAAATAATGGTTGAAGCCATCAAAGAATTTGGTGAGTAAGCTTTTCTTACCACCCACTTTTTTGGGTTTCAACAAAATAGCTGAAAGGGCCGGACTCAATGTAAGGGCATTGAATGCCGAGAAAGCAACAGAGATGGCAATTGTAATGGCGAACTGCTGATACAACCTGCCGGTAATACCACCCGATAAAGCCACAGGAATGAATACAGCACAAAGAATAACCGCAATGGCTACTACCGGACCACTCACATCCTTCATCGCTTTTCGTGTGGCTTCTTTAGGTGAAAGCCCATGCTCCATTTCATGTATCACTGCTTCCACTACAACAATCGCATCATCTACTACCAGACCAATGGCTAACACCATACCCAACAAAGACAACTGGTTTACCGAAAAGCCAAGCATTGGGAAAACAATGAATGTACCAATGAGTGAAACGGGTACAGTCAATAAGGGAATCAAAGTAGCGCGCCAGTCTTGCAGGAAAAGAAATACCACAAGAATTACCAACACAACAGCTTCAAATAAAGTATGGATTACTTCTTCAATACCAACCGTAATTGCGGCTGTGGTATCCATACTCACTGCGTAGCGCATTCCGGCAGGAAAACGTTCTGCCAGTTGATCCATGGCTTTCTTCACTTGATTGGCCACATCCAAACCATTGGCTCCAGGCACCTGATACACAGCAATTGCTGCACAAGGGCTGCCATCCAGATTACTACTCAGGTTGTACGACTGTAAACCTAACTCAACTCTTGCCACATCTTTGAGTCTTACAATAGCGCCATTATTATTAGCCTTGAGGATAATATTACCAAACTCATCTTCAGATGTAAGACGCTGTTGCAAAATTGCGGTGTAGGTATTCTGTACCCCTGATTTTGCAGGCTCTGCACCAAAAGCTCCACCCGGTACAATATTATTCTGCGCTTTGATGGCATTGATCACATCCTGTGGTGTAAGATTTAAGTTAGCCAGCCTATCAGGCTTAACCCAAACACGCATCGCATATTCAGAGCCACCCATCACACTTACATCACCTACCCCTTTGATTCTTTTCAATTCATCAATACAGTTGATGAATGCATAGTTGTTGATGAAATTTCCATCAAAGGTTTTATCAGGTGAATACACTGAAAAGAGCAAGAGTGGAAAGGTCAATGATTTCTTTACGTTTACACCAAGACTGATTACTTCCGGAGGCAGAAATGGATTGGCGCTGGACACTTTATTCTGCGTCAGCATATTCGCATTATCCAGGTTGGTGCCTACATCAAAAGATACCTGCAATACCATGGTACCATTGTAGTTCACCGATTTCATGTAGAGCATGTTCTCCACACCATTCACTTGCTGTTCAATAGGCGTTGCTACAGTTTTCTCCATGTCCACAGCATTGGCACCTGTATAAGCTGCAGTTACCTGTACCATGGGTGGTGTAATCTCCGGATACTTGGATACCGGAATACTTTGCAGGGTCAATAAACCCAGAATCACAATGAGGATAGAAATCACCATCGCGAATATGGGCCTGCGTATAAAAAATTCACTCATAAATTAGATTTGGCTTTAGCGGAATACAGGATTGATTAATTGGAAGTGGAATCATAACTCCAGCGCATCATCACAGGTTTAACCGGCGTATTCGGTTTGATAACAGCGCTGCCGATAACAGCCACTTTTGTTTGTGCTGTAATGCCCGACTTAATAATCCAGTTGCTACCTACTCTTTCACCAACTTGTATAATGGTAGGTGTTAACTTACTGCTGTCGTTCAACACAAATACCTGATAAATATTTTGTAATTGATTGACTGCTTGTTGAGGAACCAACAATGCATCAGCATATTCTCCCGTCTTCACTTTCAACTTTACATATTGCCCTGGGCGAAGAATAGCTTTGGTATTCGAGAATAAAGCTTGCACAATAATAGAACCAGTTTGTGGATCAATCTCTCTGTTGGCCAAATCAATACTACCGGGTTCATCATACACTGTACCATCACTCAACAATAAAGACACCGGCATATTGGGCGACAACTCTCCACTTTTCTTTTCAGATACTGCTTTGAGATAGGTCAGAAATTCTGTTTCAGAAACGGAAAAACGAACACGCACACGATCTGTAGATGAAACAGTATTCAATGGAGCAGAACCCAGCTTACCCACATAATCACCAACCTGCATTTTGCTCAATCCAATGATACCGCTGATGGGTGCGGTTATTCTTGTATAACTCAGTTCCAGCTTGCTATTCTGCAAACCAGCTTGTGCAATATTTACTTCTTCTTTTGCAGCATTGTATGCGGCTTTTGCAGCATCCAGATCACGCTTACTCAACGCATTCATATCTGCAAGTGGTTGTACCCTATCTAAATCAGCTTTCGTGCGCACCAACTGTGTATTTGCTTGCGCCAATCTAGCAGAAGCTGCTTCAATTTTATTTTGAATGGGCTGATCATCGATGGTGTACAACAATTGACCTTGCTTCACATAATCACCCTCCTTGAAATGGATACCTGTGATCCAGCCGTCAACACGGGATTGAATAGACACATCTGACTTACCATAAGTCTGACCTACATACTCTTTAAAAACAGGAACTGTCTTAGTACCAACAGGCACCACATTCACATCAAAAGATGGAACAGCTTTGGGATCTTTTTTGTCAGATGTACAGGCCTGGAAAGCCGCAATCAACAGGAGCGGCATCAGCATTTTTCTCATGAGCTATGATTAATAAAGTGATGCTAACAATTTACAAATCATTTGCATACAAAAGTAAAAAAGCACCCTATAGGTGCTTTTTCATTATTTTTTAATTTCTGCTTACAATTACTGCATCATCTGTACAAACTGATCAAACAGATAGCGGCTATCATGTGGACCAGGTGTGCTTTCCGGATGGTATTGTACGCTGAATGCGGGCTTATGCTTGAGGCGGATACCTTCAATGCTGTCATCATTCAGGTTCACGTGGGTAATCTCCACATTGGGATGCTTTCGTACCGCTTCCGGATCAACACCAAATCCGTGGTTCTGTGTGGTAATCTCACATTGTCCGGTAATGATATTTTTCACCGGATGGTTCAATCCGCGGTGACCATGGTGCATTTTGAAAGTAGGAATATCATTTGCCAAAGCTAGTAGCTGATGCCCCAGACAAATGCCAAATGTTGGTTTAGCTTCATCCAAAATGGCTTTCACTGTTTCAATAGCATAAGGCATGGCGGCAGGATCACCGGGACCGTTAGAAATGAAATATCCTTTAGGCTGGAATTCTTGTAAACGACTAAATGGCGTCTTGGCAGGATGCACACGCACATGGGCGCCACGATCTACCAAACACTGCAGAATATGCTGCTTCACACCAAAATCCAGTACAGCCACTTTTACATCGCTGTTTGGATTACCCAACTCATACTCTTCTGTAGTACTTACTGTACTGGCTAATTCCAGACCATCCATATTGGGGCAGGCATCCAATTCACGCTTCAGGGCGTCAAGATCAGTAATCTCAGTAGAGATGATACAGTTCATGGCACCCTTGGTGCGAATATGGGCTACCAGTGCTCTGGTATCCACACCTTCGATCGCTACAATCTTATTGGCAACAAGGTATTCACCTAATGACCCCTTGGCCATCATACGGCTGTATTGATCTTCGAGGTTACGGCATATCAATCCGCGAATTTTTACTGAGCTGCTTTCTACATCAGAATCTTTCACTCCATAGTTACCGATGTGTACACTGTTCATGATCAATACCTGTCCGGTATAGCTTGGATCGGTAAATACTTCCTGATAGCCGGTCATACCGGTATTGAAACAAATCTCTCCCGTGGTGGTGCCAGGCATGCCGAATGCTTTGCCATAAAACACATGACCATCGGCTAATAGCAGAATTGCGGGAGCTTGTTGGTGAGGCATGAGAAGGGTTTTTCGGTTGCAAAAAAATGATAAACTACGCAGATTATGCGTGAAAAGTTGCTAACATGAAAAAAGGCAAAACCGAAATGGTTTTGCCTTTGATATGGAAAGCGCTGAAACATTATTCAGCTGCTTTTTCTTCTGTTGATGCTGGTGCTTCTGCTGCAGGAGCGGCTGCTTCAGCTGCTGGTGCAGCTTCTTCAGTTTTCGCTTTCTTAGTAGTAGCACGGCTACGACGGGTTTTCTTGGCAGTTTCCTGCTTAGCAACACCTTTACCGTAGATTTCGTTGAAGTCAACCAGTTCAATCATTGCTTGCTCAGCGTTATCACCTACGCGGATACCGAGCTTCAGAATGCGGGTATAACCACCTGGGCGAGCAGCTACTTTTGGACCAACTACAGTGAACAGTTCTTTCACAGCAGCTTTATCCTGCAAATGGCTGAACACTACGCGGTGTTGGTGCATTACTTGCTCCTGAGAACCAGTCTTCTTAGTCTTGGTAATCAGTGGCTCGATATAAGCACGCAGTGCCTTGGCTTTAGCCAAAGTAGTAACAATACGCTTGTGTGTGATCAGCTGGCTTGCTAAGTTGCTCAGCAATGCTTCTCTGTGGGCCTTCTTACGGCCGAGGTTGTTGATTTTGTCTCCGTGACGCATGACGTTTAGTTTTATTTCATCTGCACCGTGTCAAGGCATGCAGACTACTGATGATAAATTGCCTTTCGGCGATTGTGATTAGGACAGATCGTCTACACCCAACTTACCCAGATCCATGCCGAAGCTCAGACCTCTTTCAGTCAGTACCTGTTCGATCTCGCTCAGTGACTTCTGACCGAAGTTGCGGAACTTCATCAGGTCTTCCTGCTCGTACTGAACCAGTTCGCTCAGGCTGTTGATCTTAGCAGCTTTCAAACAGTTGAAAGCACGTACGCTCAGATCCAGATCTTCCAGTGGTGTTTTCAATACTTTACGCAATTGCAGTACCTGCTCATCTACCACATCTTCTTTCTTATCTTCTTTCGAATCGAAAGTGATGTTTTCATCAGTGATGATCATCAGGTGCTGGATCAGGATACGAGAAGCCTGCTTCACAGCTTCTTCAGGATGGATAGTACCATCTGTAGAAACTTCAAGGATCAGTTTCTCATAGTCTGTACGCTGCTCCACACGATAGTTCTCAATGCTGTATTTCACATTTTTGATCGGTGTGTGGATAGAGTCGATAGCGATATACCCGAAAGGACCATCTTTCAGACGATTCTCTTCAGCTGGGATATAACCACGACCACGTGCGATAGTCAGTTCGATATCAATTTTTGCAGTAGTATCCATGGTGCAAATCACCAGTTCAGGGTTCATTACCTGAAACTGCTGAGATACTTCACCAATCATAGCTGCAGTAAATTCAGTACGACCTTTGATAGACAGGGTTACTTTCTCCTGTGCCACATCGTGGTCAACAGTTTTCTTGAAACGTACCTGCTTCAGGTTCAGGATAATTTCAGTTACGTCTTCAGTAACACCCTTGATGGTGGCAAACTCATGGTCTACACCGTCAATCTTGATACCGTTGATTGCATAACCTTCTAAAGAATTCAGCAATACTCTTCTGAGGGCATTACCGATAGTGAGACCGTAGCCGGGTTCAAGCGGACGGAACTCGAATTGACCTTCAAAATCTGTAGCTTTCTGCAGAACGATTTTGTCGGGCTTCTGGAAGTTTAAAATAGCCATTTTACACTCCGGTTTTATTGCCTGTTGCCAGGCTTGTTTGAATTAGATGTCAGTTTCGAAAACGAACAGAATCAATCAATTGTACCTATTACTTAGAGTACAATTCAACGATCAGTTGTTCTTTGATGTTCTCAGGAACGCTCTCTCTCTCAGGGTAGCTGATGAAAGTACCTTTCTTTTCGGTTTCGTTCCAGTCAACCCAGTTGAACTTAGGATTCTTACCACGTACTTTGCTCAGTACAGATGAGCTGTTTACGCTCTTAGGAGCATAAGCAACGATATCGCCTGGCTTCAGTTGGAAAGAAGGTACGTTTACCACTTCACCATTTACAGTGATGTGCTTGTGGCTAACCAGCTGACGAGCTTCAGGACGGCTGGCAGTAAGACCCATACGGTAAACCGTGTTATCCAAACGAGCTTCTAACAGCTTGATCAGGTTTTCACCGGTTACACCCTTCAGACGGGCTGCTTCTTCAAATGTTTTGCGGAACTGACGCTCCAATACACCGTAAGTGTACTTGGCCTTCTGCTTTTCGCGCAGCTGCAGGGCATATTCACCTAAGCTCTTACGCTTACGTGCAGCACCATGCTGACCTGGAGGGTTGCTGTTCTTAGACAGTGACTTGGAGTTGCCGAGGATGGGCTCTCCGAAAATGCGGGAAATTTTGGTCTTTGGACCTGTGTAACGTGCCATAGTGTTTATTCATTTCGATTTTTTTAGATTTCGTTGCGCCGATCGGTAAAAAATCGTAAAAAATTAATCGGGCAACCTTTTTTAAAATGAATCGCTACTGGACTCAGTATGTTAAGCTGTCCCGCTTTCACGGGACGCGCTGTTAAACTCTTCTCTGCTTCGGAGGACGACAACCGTTGTGTGGTAGCGGTGTGATATCCTTGATAGAAGTAACTTCAATACCAGAGTTTGCAATCATGCGGATAGAGCTTTCACGACCGGCACCAGGACCTTTCACGAAAACGTCTACACGCTTCAGACCTGCTTCAGAAGCTACTTTCGCAGCATCTGCGGCAGCCATCTGTGCTGCATACGGTGTGTTCTTCTTAGAACCTTTGAAACCCATTTTACCTGCAGAAGACCAAGAAATTACCTGACCCTGCTTGTTGGTAAAGCTGATAATGATGTTGTTGAATGTTGCGTTGATGTGTACATCACCTGCAGCATCCACTTTTACGTTCCGCTTTTTGGCGGCTGCTTTTGCACTGTTTTGTGCTTTTGCTGGTTTTGCCATTTACTTTTTGTTTGAGGTATTCTTCTAAAATTTCTGCCTCCTACCCTGTTTTTGACAGAGTGATCCAGCAGTTGTATAAAAGACCGAAAGCGCAACCATTTTCTGGGAGCGCTTTCAGGCGATTAAGCTTATTTCTTAGGTGCCTTCTTCTTACCGGCAACTGTCTTACGCTTACCTTTTCTCGTACGGCTGTTTGTCTTGGTACGCTGACCACGAACAGGCAGACCTTTACGATGACGGAGACCACGGTAGCAGGCGATATCCAGCAAACGCTTGATGTTCATCTGCACTTCAGAACGCAACGCACCTTCTACTTTCAGTTCGTTGGTAATGAAATTACGGATGGCAGACAGTTCGTCGTCATTCCACTCGTTTACTTTCTTATCGTAACTGATGTTCGCACTGTCCAGAATCTGACGGGCAGTAGAACGACCGATACCGAAGATATAGGTAAGACCTATTTCTCCTCTTTTATTCTTGGGTAAATCAACACCGGCAATACGGGCCATAATGATTGCTTATTTTCTTGGTTTAATAACGGATTATCCCTGACGCTGCTTAAAGCGAGGATTCTTTTTGTTAATGATGTACAGCTTGCCCTTTCTGCGTACAATCTTGCAGTCGGCGCTACGCTTTTTTACAGAAGCTCTTACTTTCATTGTTATTCAGTTTTACCTGTTTATTAAGCTTAAGCACGGGCTTAAAGCTGATTCTACTTATTTATATCGGAAGATGATTCTACCTCTGCTCAAATCATACGGACTCATCTCCACCCCTACTTTGTCGCCTGGCAAAATGCGGATATAGTGCATCCTCATTTTTCCTGAGATCGTAGCCAATATTTCATGGCCATTTTCCAGCTTCACCCTGAACATAGCATTACTCAAAGCTTCCAGAATAACGCCATCTTGTTTAATCAACGGTTGTTTCGACATACAAAATTTGGGGCTGCAAAGATAGTAGACATCGGCTGAAATATGAAAATTTAGTGGAAAAAATTCCCGAATTTGTGGGAAAACCCACATATCCACAGCCCGATTTGCCTTTTTGCCGGGCAAAACTAGCGCAAACACATTGAAAATGAACGAAGAAAAGGATGCTTTCTACCCCAAAGACCGGGCTGCCTGGCGGAACTGGCTGGACAAGTATCACCAGAAAAAAGACAGTATCTGGCTGATTCTGTATAAAAAAGAAAGCGGCACACACGCTATTGGTTACGATGCAGCGGTGGAAGAAGCCCTTTGCTTTGGCTGGGTTGACAGCAAGCCCAATAAGCGGGATGAAGAAAGCTATTATCTATTCTTTGCTAAAAGAAAGCCCTCAAGTAATTGGAGTGCCCTCAATAAAACCCGGGTTGCCAAATTGCAGAAAGCCGGGTTGATGATGCCTGCTGGTCAGGCCATGATCGATATTGCCAAAAAGAATGGCAAATGGGATGCCTTGAATGAAGTGGATCAACTCATCATTCCCAAAGACCTGAAAGATACTTTTAAAGCATACCCCGGAGCGGCTAAAAACTTTGACGCATTTCCCCCTTCCACCAAAAGAGGGATTCTGGAATGGATTGGCAATGCAAAAACACCAGCAACACGCACCAAGAGATTGATAGAAACCGCCAGCCTGGCCGAAAAAATATTCGGGCCAATCAGTACATACCCAAGGATAAGCGTTAACGCCAGAGATTCATGGGCAGGATGATTTCCCAGGCATTGAGCGGATCACTTGCCACAAAAGGTTGATCCAACAACCTGCTATAACGTATCCCTATTGATAATGGCTGCTGGTTAAACCAACGCGTATCAAAAGTGAGCTCTGCTCCTGCCGATCTAAACCAGAAAGTTCTGCCCGTACGCAAGCTCTTGGCAATAGTATGATCAAAAAATGCATTGGCCCTTACCCGAAGCAGGTAAACAAAATTGGCCACACCAGCATCCGGATAAAGTAGAGACAAATGATAGTTTACTCCATATTTCCACATCCGCGGATAGTCAACTGAAGTGTACCCTCTTGAAAAAGGAAAACTATTACTAAATACATATTGATTCATGGTATCACGCGCATGCGCTGCAAGACTAAGCACCACACTATGATTGCGATGCAATCCGGGTAAGTACAAAGACCCACTAAACAGCAGTTGATTGGCAGTGGTGTTTCCCGTTGCTGAACGATACCTTGTTAAGACACTCAGTGCAAAATGCGGGAATATCTGCTGCATGGCTTTTTGCATCTGCATGGTGTATTGCAGCTCTGCCTGTGCGTAGCCAACCGTTCTGTTTCGCGCAAGTCGCTGTGCAATACCTGTCCAAGCCACCCCCTCCTGATGATAGGTTGAACGCAAGAGCAGCCTTTTATACAATCTGCCTGCGGTAAAATTCAAAGGCAATTGCAAGCCGGCATACCATTCTGTTTCATTCCAGTGTAAAGTAGTATCGGGTCTGTATCGAAAACTTCTGTTCCATGTTTTGGCCACTCCAGCTACGGGCTGTACATAACTACCGCCATAAACCCCACCAAAGGCCAACTTGCTGCTACCCTCGTTTTCATTATAGGTATAACCAAACTCTGTTTGAAGCGTACTCAACACATTTTCACCATAAGCAGTAAAGCTCCATTCGGGATCAGTATAATTGGGTATCCAGCTATGAATATTGACAAAGCCTCTTGTCTTTCGATAAGGGGTAATTGCGTAGCTATTTTGTGTACGAAATGTACTATTGGGTGTATCCTGCCCATTATAGCCCGTATACAAAGCCTGCACAGGCTGATCAAGATTCACCTTTTGCCAAAGAGGTTGCATGGCTGCCAGCCTAAAGCCATCTGCCGTAAACACAGAGCCGATTATTTGACCATGCACCATTGCAGATTGGTACCAGCCGGTAGGATGTGTAGCCATCAACCATACCTGTCTGCTCGACAAAGACATGGCATACTGTGCATCACGCCCGTCCTGTGTTGCAGTGAAGAACAACGTATCTCCCTGTACTTGCAAGAAACCTAAAGGTCTGTTGGCAAAGGATAACAAAGTATCCAGCTTTTGCGCTGCAGGCTGCCATTGCAATAAGCCCATAGCCCCTGAAAGATTTCGTGCTGCAGCAAATACTGTATGGTCACTCTTATCAAACTTAGGATGCGTAATAATATGTCCTGGAAAACCCATTTCATAGATTACTTTACCCGTCTTATCCATTAACACCAAAGCAGCACTATCTGCATCACTGCTGTGTACTGCTACAATCTTTTCTCCATCAACACTGATATCAGGTGAAAACAGTTTCACTTTTGAACGAATCACTTTTTCCTGTCTGTCTAACAAACTCAGGATGCGGATATCTGTAAAGTCTCTATTACCCCAACGGGCATCCGCATGAAATGCAGCGAATACCAATCTACCATTTCTGTAAGAGAAATAATCATCCACCGCAATAGATCTGGTAGCGATACGCTGTATATTACCTTTCAGATCGTTCAGATAAAATGCGGGAACACGACTCCTGCTTTTTTGTAGATACACTACCCCTTCTTCAGCTGGGTACACATACTGCTGATCTACCACATCACCTTTCAAAGGCTGGCTCAACCAGTTCATCGCAGTCTTGGGTTGATTTGCCCATTCGGTTTGCAGCAAGCCCATCGTGTTTTGAACAAAATCTCGATAAGCTGAACCTGTATGTTTTTTAAATGCTGATTGAAATGGATAAATCAGTGAACGATAAGCTGCCGCATCACTAGTAATTTTCGCCCAGATATCAGGGCCATATTTTTTTCTTCCTGACTGCACCAATAAATAACCCAACTCATAATGATTGGGGTAATATTTTCTAAAAGAACCATTGCGCCATTGCTGATAACCATCTTTTCGGCCGGCATCATGTAGTACGCGAAAACTGTTCATGAACAGCGGTGTTCGTCCACGACCCTGTGCAGACAAGATGGTTTCATTCACTACGGCGTCACCTTCAAAAAACCAATCAGGTACTGCCAAGGCATTCGCTACTGCCCTGCCTGCCTGACCAAACAAAGCACCTATAAAAGCAGAACCACCTCTATTGAAATTGGAATATTGCTGCACATGTCTAAACTCATGTAAGGCGAGCATATTGGCCCAGTTATTGGAGCCTAATTCAAATACATTTTGCGGAGGCGTCATGAAGAACTCACTTCTGTAAGGCGCCAAGCCAACATAGGCATTAGACACCGTTGTATAGGGCTGTAAAACAATACTGACTTTGTCCAGCTTTTTTCCGATGCCTTGCGTGTGTGCTACCCGCATCTGGTCTAACAAACTAGCAATGCGTTGCGCCTGACCTTGAATTGCAGCTGGGAATATGATTCGGAATGAATCTGTATTAATTTGTTTCCACTTAACAGAAGCAGGATTGCCACCAAACTCTTGTGCAAAAACTTTGCAGGCAACAAACAGCAGCAAAAACATTACCAACTTTTTCATGCAGCCATGTTTTTGCGAATATAAACAGGCTGATCTTGAAATCATCAATGCGTTAAGGCAAAAAGATTATGCCCTTTTCCGGTAACTCAATATAGCCCAAACATTCAGCACAACCGCGAAAACAGCCACTTTACCCAACTGCGGTAAAATATCACCGATAGTGCTTCCTTTAAGTACCACCATCCGCATCACTTCAATAAAGTAGGTAACCGGATTAAACTTGGTTAACCATTGCGCCCAATCGGGCATACTATCAATGGAAGTATATAAACCACCTAAAAGAATAAAGACCATCATCAGGAAAAAGGAGATTAGCATAGCCTGCTGCTGGGTTTGTGCGAAAGTGGATACCAATAAGCCAAGACCTAAAACCGCCAATAAATACACAGCAGAAAAAAGATAAATGAGTGCAAGATTACCTACAGGCACTATGCCATAAACAACACGTGCGATAGTTAGACCTAATGTTAAAACGATCAAACCCATGATCCAGAAAGGAATCAGTTTACCCAGAATGAAGTGATGTTTTTTAATCGGCGTAACATTGATCTGCTCGATTGTACCCACTTCTTTTTCTTTTACGATATTCAAAGCAGACAAGAATGCCCCAACCATGGTCAGTAATATCACCAGAATCCCCGGCACCATGAACTGTTGATAATTCATATGAATATTGAACCAAAAGCGTTGTTCTGTTTGTATCGTTGGCAACATCCCTGAACGGGGAATTTGTATCCAGCGTAAGCGAATATCCTGATTAAACTCACGAATCAACTGATTCAAATAAGCTGCACCAATATTGGCTTTAGCGCCATTGATGGCATTAACGGCCATAAAGATCTGCGCCTGGTCTTCTTTCACCAGACTACGTTCAAAGCCAGCTGGAATTTCCAAAATGATATCTGCCTTATCATGTTCAACCAATTCCATGGCATCTGCATAATTATCAAAGCTTCCTGGGATAATGAAATAGCCAGATGCTGAAGCTTTTTGAATCAGCTGTCTGGTATAGGTTGATTTATCATGGTCCACGATTGCCAGTTGCACATTCTTCACTTCATAATTTGCCGTCAAAGGCAAAATCACCAACTGAATCACCGGCATAATAAACATCATCCGCAGGATAGCCGGATCACGAAACACCTGCCTGAATTCTTTTTCAAGTATGAATCGGATAGTGCGCATCAGGCAAGACGAATTTTGTATTTACGAATACTAATCAATAGTAAGAAAGTAGTCATACCTGCCAATATCAAAGTCTCTTTCCAGATTGCATGCAAGCCCAATCCTTTAATCATGACCGCTTTCACGATATAGAAAAACCATTTAGCAGGAACAATATTGGAGATAATCTGCATGGGTAAAGGCATGTTCTCAATCGGAAACATAAATCCGCTGAACATAAGTGTTGGCAAGAACATGCCCATGAGCGAAATCAGCATAGCCACTTGCTGAGAATTGGTCACAGATGAAATCAGCAAACCAAGTGTTAGTGATGTAACTGTGAATAAAAGACTCTCGCCTATCAACAAAGCCAGACTACCCTGCACAGGCAAGTCGAGTACAAATACACTCAACAGTAAGATACTCGCTACATTAACTGCGCTAACTGCCAGATAAGGTACTGCTTTAGCAATAATTACCAGTATGGGTTTCAAAGGTGAAGCCAACAGAATCTCCATTGTACCTGTTTCTTTCTCTTTAACGATGGCAATCGAAGTCATCATCGTACACACCAGCAATAAAATCATTGCCATAACACCGGGTACAAAATTGTACGCTCCTTTCAATTGAGGATTATACAGCATGCGCATCTGGGGCTCAATTCGGTATGGAACTTTTTGCAACCCATTCAATGCAAATTGCTCATCTTGTATAATGGCGTTGGCATAATTCACCAAGGTAGTTGCCGTGTTAGGATCCGACGCATCTGCAATCAGCTGTATAGTTGCTGTATTGCCATGCAACACCTGTTGTTGAAAGTTCTGCGGAAATATGACAGCCAATCTAATTTGTCCTTTTTTAAAAGCAGCATCAACTTCCTGCATGGTTCGCGGCGAAGTAGCCAGATCAAAGTAACGGCTAGCTTCTAAGCGTTCCGTAATGCGCATTGATAAGTTATCACGCGATGGATCGAGTATGGCAATCTTTGAATTCTTTACCTCATTGGTTAGGGCAAAACCAAACAACATGATTTGTGCGATGGGCATACCAAATAAAATGAACAGTGTTCGCCTGTCGCGCAGGATATGGTAAAATTCTTTTCGTACAAATGATAGAAACTGTTGCATACTATTCTGTCCTCACGGCTTTTCTGGCTAATTGAAGAAATACGGTTTCCATGCTATCTGTAGTGAACTGTTTTTTTAACCCTGCGGGAGTATCCATCGCTGCAATTTGTCCGTCTACCATGATAGACACCCGATTACAATACTCAGCTTCATCCATATAATGTGTTGTCACAAAAATGGTGGTGCCTGCATCAGCAGCCGCATAGATCATTTTCCAGAATTCCCTCCGGGTGATTGGGTCTACTCCACCGGTAGGCTCATCCAGAAAAACAATACCCGGACGGTGAAACATGGCTACAGAAAATGCCAACTTCTGCTTCCAACCAAGTGGCAATGATTTAACCAGTGTATCTTTCTCTCCTTCCAAATGCAGTTGTGCCAAGATTTCCTTTGCTCTGTCTTTTATAGCAGCTACACGCATACCATAAATACCCCCATAAAACCGCATATTCTCTACAACAGTCAGGTCTTCATACAACGAAAACTTCTGACTCATATAGCCAATACTTTGTTTAATCTGCTCTGTTTCTGTGAATACATCATAGCCAGCCACAGTAGCTTTACCAGAACTGGGTAAACTTAATCCGCAGAGCATGCGCATGGCGGTAGTTTTACCTGCACCGTTGGCACCAAGAAAACCAAATATTTCACCTTGTTGCACAGCAAAGCTGATATGATCCACCGCAATGAAATCACCAAACTGTTTGGTTAGTTGATCAGCCGTTATTGCATACTTATACCCCATGTTCCAGCATTAATTTCATGAATACATCTTCTATACCCGGTGACACAGACGCTATTTCTATCTCACCTAATTCCTGCTTTGATAAGTATATGCGCAAATTATCTAGATCTATATCTGCTTCTTTACTTGTCCAGTGACAAACTTCACCGAAAGGAAATACTGTTTTAGTTTCAGGATAACTCCGCAACACCTGCAGGAGTTGATGCATGGGCGCACCACCAATTGCCCACAAGGATTCACCAAAACCTGCAACAATGTTTTCAGGTGTATCTGTACGCATGATTTTACCGTTTTGGATCAAAGCCACACGATCACACATGGCTGCTTCATCCATATAAGGTGTTGAGACCAGAATCGTAATTCCTTCTTGTTGCAATTGCTTCAGCATTTGCCAAAACTCTTTTCTGGATACTGCATCCACTCCAGTAGTGGGCTCATCCAATAACAAAACGGAGGGACGGTGTATCAAGGCGCAACTCAGTGCCAGTTTTTGCTTCATACCACCGGAAAGATTCCCAGCCCTTCTTGTTTTAAAAGGCGCAATCTGCTGGTAGATATCTTTAATCAATGCATAATTGGCTTCAATCGTGGTTCCAAAAATCGTAGCAAAAAAAGATAGGTTTTCTTCCACCGTTAAATCAGGATACAAAGAAAATTTACCCGGCATATAGCCAATGCGCTTTCTGATAGACTTGTACTCTTTTACTACATCCAATCCATCTAACTTGGCTTCACCTTTATCTGCCAGTAAGAGGGTAGCAATAATTCTGATGAGCGAGGTTTTGCCTGCACCATCCGGACCAATCAAACCGAATAATTCGCCACGCTTTACTTGTAGGTCAACCCCCTGCAAAGCAGTTACGTGTTTCTTCCCGTTTCGATACGTCTTATGAATTTGTATTGCGTTAATTGCTTGCATTAGAACTTACATTCACCGTACATACCAATTTTTAAAAACCCATTATTTTTAACCTGTACTTTAATGGCATACACCAGATTGGCACGCTCATCTTTTGTTTGAATCGTCTTAGGCGTAAACTCTGCTTTATCACTAATCCAAGTAATCACACCTTGGTGGGTATCATAACCACCTTTGCCATTATCAGTCATCACTTGCACAGCTTGTTTCAAGCGAATTGTTGGCAATTGCGCACCACTAACATAAGCGCGTAAGGTTAACGTACTAAGATTAGCAACTTTATATAATGCTTTACCCGGAGCAGTCATTTCACCTGCTAAAGCATACTTCGTAAGTAATACACCTGCTAAAGGATTTTTTACTTGAGTTCTTGCTAACTGATCTTGCAATTGGGCTGCTCTTTTTTCTAAGGGCTTTTGCTCGCTTAAAATAGAACGGTTCTGCGTACCGGTAATCTGCTGCTGTACTGCAATTTGTTGTTTGGTTACGGCCTGTTGCTGCTTCAATACATCTATTTGCGCCAACAAATCATCCAGCTGTTTTTTTGGTGCGGCATCGGCTTGTACCAGTTTACTAAAGCGCTGCTTTTCTTTTTCCAAAGTATTCAGTTGCGCCTGTTGTACCGCCAATTGTTCTTCCAACAATTTAATCTGCGGCCTAACATCCATCGTCTTTTCCTGCAAAGCTTGCATACTCGCCTCTACCTGTGCTTTCTGTAACGCTAATCCAACAGGGTCAATAAAGACCGTCACCTGGTCTTTGACCAAACTATCCCCCTCGTTGGCGTCAAACTGAACAATGCGACCGGCATTTTCTGCCGCAACAATCACTTCATCTGCCTCAAACACACCTGTAGCATCAAACTGATCTTTACCAGATTTACAGGCTGCGAGGCCAAAGATGAGTAGTACAACAATAGCTGATAGATAACGCTTCATAGTTGATATCATTATTTTCCTGAAATAGTATTGTATTGAATAATTGCTTGCAATAATTGCATTTCATGAATCAAGGCGTTCTGCCTGGCCTGATCTTCTGCCTGCACTTCACGCACATAGTCAGCCGGCGTGATCAAACCATTCTCTAATTGTGCAGCAGCTGTTTCTTTTACTTTGACGCGCAACCCAATCAGCTGTTGATCGGTTGACAATAACTGCTTGTATTTATTTATTTCTGCCAACTGCTGACGTAAAGCAGCATTGGTTTGTAACATGAACTGATCTTTCTGCACTTCATTCATTCTGCTGCTGATGCGGGTCAACTCCTTCTCCTGTTTATTGGTGTACAAGCTGGAGATAGACCACTGCAAGCGCAAACCAGTGGTATAGAAAAAAGCAAACTCATTTTTGAGCATGTTTAAACCCGGTCTGCCATAACCACCTTGTGCAAAAGCACTCAGTTTTGGCGCCGCTTTTTGATCCACCAACTTGTTTTGTAATTGGTACACACTATCCTGCAGCATGAAATAAGTTAATTCAGGTCTGCTGATGTCAGCTGCAGCAATCTGTTCTTCTGGCTTTAGCAATTGATACTGCACACTTGTAGTATCTCCCATCCATACAGCCAACACATCCAGCAAACCCTGCTTACTAAAACTGATTTCAATTGCTCTTTGCTGATTGCGAATTAACTCTGCTTCAATACTTGCCTGAGCCGCTTTTACTGCTGTACCATTACTTACTTGCGCTTTGATTCGACTAAGCCCCGCCTGTAGATCTTTCTCCACAATTGCCGTTTGTCCCAACTGATATTCCAGCAACAAAGCCCCCAGGTAAATCTGATTAATCCGTTCGCGCAGTTTTTGCAATTCTATTGCTACTTGCTGGCTAGCGATTTTTTCACCCAAATGCTGCAAGGATTGCTGCTGTCTGATAACACCACCATCATAAATCAACTGATTTACATCCAGCAAAGCACGGTACTGATCCTTACTCAAAGGATCCACAGTAATATTGGGCAGTTTAATCGGCAACTGTGTTACTTCTGACTGATAGGTTGCCTGCGCGCCAAGCGATACTTGCGGCAATAAATTTTTTTGCAGGTTAGACACATTTAACTGTGCCTGTTGCTGCGCCAATGCTTTTTGTCTGAGTAAGGGATAATTGGCTGCAGCTCTAGCTTGCGCTTCTTCCAGTTTTAATATGGACTGCGCTTCTATACTACAAGCTATCAGCACGCCAAACAATATCCAAGTAAATTGTTTTTGATACATATCAGGGACGAATTGATCTGAGTATAAAATCTGCAACTTCTTTTTTCCTAGCCTTCAGCAGCTTTTCATATTGCACATCGGGAATCTGGTTAATGGTTTGAAACAGCGGCCGCGCAATAAAAGGAAACAAGCACAATGCCATCACATTTAACATCAATTGCAAGGGCTCAATAGGTATAATCTCCCCACGTTTAGCCGCATCCTTAATATCCTGACGCACTTTATCGAAAGGGAGCTGTTGCATATTGGCTAAAAAGTGCTTTTTCACAATAGAATCTGCCCCACTATGCATCTCACCTAACACAAACATGGGCAGGAAGGGATTGGCTAAAGCCATACTGATATAGACATCAATAAAAGCACGCAATTTTTCTTCGAAAACAGTATCAGCGCCAAAAATACCAGCAACCCTGGGCATCATCTGCCCGAATGCCTGCTGAAAGATCACTTCATGCAAGTTCTCTTTGCTTCGGAAATAATAATGTAACAAAGCTTTGTTGATACCTGCTTCATCCGCAATATCCTGCATGCGCGCACCGGCCATGCCCTTCTGAAAGAACACCCTTTTCGCTGCATCTAATATCCTTTGCTCTGTACTGGAATCTTTTTCTATTTTAACCACTTGATTTAACCATTTGGTTAACAAAGTTTGCAAAACGATTCCGATATGGCCAAAAAAAATATCAGGCATGGCCTGATATTTTTTTAAAGCATTACTTATCAATCTAATGAACTGGTTCTGCAGTAAGGTGCACCTTGGTCATATCATGGTAATGATTCTGCAATTCGTGGATATACTGAATTGCAGGATGATGTCTCCTGTCTTCCCGGTACCAGATATCCATGCCGCTGAAATCATCCGCCTTATTGATCACAATACGAAATGCTCCTTTTTTGTATTTCACAGCCCCATCATCAAACACTTCTTTGTCGAAATGCATGGCAGTGAGTTCTGCATCGTTGATAGGAATAGGATGTAAGTAATCTGTTTCGAACCAGAATTCCTGTACATCGGTTTGCAGGCAAACCTGCTTTTCATCTCCGTTTAGACGAACCACCTCTCCCCTCCACATTTTTCCTTCGTACTCACCCATCAGGTAATCGCCCACTTGAATGTTGTTGAATTTGATCATATGGCTTTGGGTTTTGATGGTATAATTTAGGAAAAACTATGGAAAGACCAAGGCTTTATTCTGCCCAGCTCATGGTATATCCCGGATTTTCAATTTCCAAAGCCTGCTTGGTCAGCATCAATGGATGGAAAGTATCCACCATCACTGCCAATTCCTGAGTTTCCTTTTTTCCTATACTTTTTTCTACTGCTCCAGGATGTGGACCATGTGGGATGCCAGCCGGATGCAGGGTAATCATTCCTCTTGTTACATTCTTACGGCTCATAAAATCACCATCCACATAGTAAAGCACTTCATCGCTGTCGATATTGCTATGGTTATATGGTGCAGGAATGGCCTGAGGATGATAATCATACAATCTGGGCACAAAGCTGCAGACAACGAAGTTGTGTGCTTCAAATGTCTGATGCACGGGAGGTGGTTGGTGAACGCGACCGGTAATGGGTTCAAAATCATGAATACTGAAAGCAAAAGGATAACAGCACCCATCCCAGCCCACTACATCGAATGGATGATGCGCATAATGCAGGCCATACATTACACCTTTCTTCTTTGTTTTGATGACAAAATCACCGTTTTCATCAAATGTTTTCAAATCCTTTGGAGCCCGAATATCCCTTTCACAGAAAGGTGAATGTTCCAGCAACTGACCGTACTTACTCATGTAGCGCTTAGGATAACGAATCGGGCTGAAGCTTTCTACAATAAACAAACGGTTATGCTCATCGGCAAAACTGATCTGATAAATAGTACCACGAGGAATCACCAGATAATCGCCGTAACCAAAAGCTAATTCCCCATACTGTGTATGCAGCACACCACTACCCTCATGCACAAAAATCATTTCATCTGCATCAGCATTCTTGTAGAAATAATGCTGCATGCTTTGCTGAGGGGCTGCCAATACAATATGACAATCATTATTCACAAGAACAGGAATACGACTAGTTAAAAAATCTTTTGCGGGTTTGATATTAAACCCTTCAAAGCTTCTGTGCTTGAGCATTTTTTCTTCAGCTACCTGAGGCGCTACACTATATGGTTCATCTGTATGAATGATTTGTGTTGGCGGATGGCAATGATAGAGAATAGAATAATCATTGCTGAATCCTTCGGTAGAGAACAATTGTTCACTGTATAATTGTCCGTCTGGTTTTCTGAATTGCGTATGACGTTTGTGAGGCAGATTGCCCAAACTATAATAATGAGGCATGGTTCAATGATTGAATGAGTGGATGATAGAATGATAGAATAGATGATAGAATATTTGTATGCATGCGAGTGTAGCGAGTAATGAATGGTTACCCGTTACAACTACATCAGCAAAGACAATTCAAGTGTAGCCAGCAGGAACACATATTTCCAGCGGCGCTTATCAATCCAGTACGTAAAGTTTCTGCAGAGTGGCATGGCCGAATCGCTTAATTTGGCAATCGTAGCGTAAAAATAGGGCAAAACACATGACCAGCATTGGACTGATTTCAGACACACATGGCCACTTGAGCGATCAGGTCTTTCCATTCTTCCAGCATTGTGATGAAATTTGGCATGCCGGTGATATTGGTAATCTGGAATTACTGGAGCAACTAAGGGCTTTCAAACCAGTGAGAGCTGTTTATGGCAATATCGACGGACAAGATATCAGAAGTGTAACAACTGAAGATCTTGTATGGCATTGCGAAGCAGTAAAAGTGTTTATGACCCATATCGGTGGTAAGCCACCTAAATACAATCCTACAGCAAGAAAACTACTAGCCCTCCACCAACCCCAATTGTTCATTACAGGACATTCACACATTTTAAATATCCAGTATGATCATGCTCAGTCCTGTTTATTCATGAACCCTGGTGCAGCAGGTAAACAAGGCTGGCATCAGGTAGCAACCCTTGTCAGGTTTAAGATTGATGGCAATGAAATTCAACATTGCGAGATCAAAGAATACAAAAAAAGCGGTTGATGCTTTTTTCTGACATTAATCATATAACATATAATTCCTTGTTATTAAATTGACATTGCTATATTTCTGAATATGTCAAAGCCCGCTACCAATAAAGCAGTAAAGCCAGCCAAAAACATTGCAACCAATAACGACTTATACCTAATTGCAATTGGCGCATCTGCGGGAGGATTAGAAGCATTACAAGAGTTTTTATCTAACCTACCCTCCGACCTCAATAATTTTGCCATTATTATTGCCCAGCACATGAGTCCCACACACAAAAGCATGCTGGTGCAATTGCTTAGCAGAGAAACCCAACTGAGTGTATCAGAAGCCATACACGGGGAACTTATAGAATCAAAGAAAGTCTACATCACGCCACCTGATAAGGATATCGCTATAGTAGGCAATTTCATAGAACTGCGTAAAACCTTGATGCCAACAGGCCCCAAACCATGCGTGGATGTCTTATTCCAATCTATGGCATCATCTGTAGGGCTGCACAGTGTTGGCATAATTTTATCAGGCACCGGTACAGATGGCGCAGCAGGTATCAAAGTGTTAAAAGAAGCTGGAGCACTCACCATAGTGCAAGAGCCGCATACAGCAAAGTACAATGGCATGCCCTTGGCCGCAATTGAGACTGGCATGGTAGACCTAGTGTTGGCACCCGATAAAATGGGTGAAGAAATTCGAGAAGCCATGTTAAACCCGGGAGCCAAAAGGGTAATTGTAAACAGCATACCAGACGATAATACTCCTCTCGGAAAAATATTCAGAATACTTTCTGAAAGAGCTGGAACAGATTTCTCAAACTATAAGCCATCCACTATCTGCAGAAGACTGGAAAAGCGATTTGTGGCTTTGAAGATTTCAAACATAGAGGACTATGTTGACTATTTGCTGAAAACGCCAGGAGAGGCAGAAGCTTTATTCAACAGTATTCTCATTGGCGTTACCTCATTTTTCAGGGATCATGACGCCTATATGGCTATTCAGCCCATTCTTGAAAAGATCATTACCAGTAAAAAGACGGGCGACAACATACGTATCTGGGTACCTGGGTGTGCCACGGGCGAAGAAGCTTACAGCATTGCCCTTTTGCTGACTGATTTACTCAAGCATCGAGTGCATGAATTCAATATCCAGATTTTCGCAACAGACATAGATGAAGAAGCCATTGCACATGCTAGAAAAGCAGTGTATGATGAACAAAGTGTAAAGGGTCTACCCGCTCAATACATCAAGGGTTATTTTATACGGAGAGGTGATAAATATGAGTTGATTAAACCCATCCGATCATTGGTTTTATTTTCAAGACATGACCTTGTCAGCAATCCACCATTCTTGAAATTAGATTTGCTCAGCTGCAGAAACCTGCTGATCTATTTTGGCGCTGGATTGCAAAAACATATTATACCAGTTTTCCATTATGCTTTAAACCCCAACGGGTACCTCTTCCTTGGAAAATCAGAAACCGTTGGACAATACAGTGATCTGTTTTCTACGCTTGACGGTAAAAGCAAACTGTTTCAGCGAAAGATTGGGAACGCATTGCATACAATTAAGCTCAGTTCTTTTAAAACCGGCAGATTACCACATCAACCAGTAATCAATAAGCCGCAGAAAAATGAAACCAGCATACCAGATCTGATTAAAGAAACATTGTACATTAATTACGATCACCCTTATGTATTGGTTAATGACAGTTTTGACATCATAGAGATTTATGGCAATGTTCAAAATTTCCTGAGCCTGCCTGCTGGCAGTATGAATGTCAATATCCTGAAAATGATTCGTCAGGATTTACTCATCGAGCTACGTTCGCTGCTCGCAAAATCAAACAAAGAAGGTAATGAGTGTAAAAGCGGTATCAAAAAAATCAAGAACGGAGAAAAAGACAGCTATATACGCCTTATCATAAAACCCTTACTTTCTGCCGGAGACCAAAATAAACTATCGCTTGTCATCTTTGAAGAAATGGACATGGAAGACATGACCATTTATACAGAAAAAACAGGCATTGAATCCAGCGAAGTAAGCTCAGGCAGAATCAAGGAACTAGAACATGAGCTTGCTGCCACCAAAGAGCACTTACAGACCTATATCGAAGAACTGGAGACCACCAATGAAGAATTGCAGTCGCTAAATGAGGAAATGCAATCCACAAATGAAGAGCTGCAATCCTCCAATGAAGAATTGGAAACAACCAATGAGGAACTACAGTCAACCAATGAAGAAATTCAGATTGCTTATGCGGAATTAAAAACCAATAACGAAGAATTAAGCTTAAAAGAGCGCTTGTTAGAGAATGCGAGAAAGAACATGCAGGCATTGCTGAAAAACACTTTACAGTCTTTCATTCTCATTGACCACACCTACACCATCATAGATTTTAATGAAGAAGCCACAAAACTGGTGACCCGAACAGGCAAAAACAACCTGCATAAAGAGCACTCAATCATTGATTACATACCTGCCGAATTATTACCCGACTTTATTGAAAACTTTAAGAAATGTCTGCTTGGCCAGAACATCAATACCCAATACATATTCAAAGAAAAAGAGAGTGAAAAGCCAATTCACTTAATGGTGAATTTCACACCGGTTCTGGATCAACAACAAGAAATCTCGGTTATTTCCGTTGGACTACTAGATGTCACGAAAGATATTGACACCTTTAACAAACTAGCTTCAGCCGAAATGATGCTGAAGTCAATTTTCGATGGTGCTGGCATGGGGATATGTGTTGTTGACAATAATGATAAACTAATAAAAATTAACCCACAATTCTGTGAAATATTTGGCTATGAAGAAGCAGAATTGATAGGTACAAATTTTACGCACTTACTACCAGACGAATTGCGAGAAAAAGCTGCTGCATTTAACAAGAGCAGCATGAGCGATAAAGATGGGATACCAAACTTATGGACTGCACTTAGAAAAAATAACACGCTGGTAGATGTATTTCTAACAACAAAATTATTTGTTGGCGAAAATGGAGAAACCCTTAGGGTTGTTACAGTCACAGATATCACAGAAAAACGGAAAAAAGAGCGTTTATACGAAGAAGCTGCACGCCTTGCAAAAATCGGCGCATGGGAATTAGATTTGACTACTAACCAGCTTTTCTGGTCAGAAATGGTTAAGGAAATTCATGAAGTAAGTCCCAGCTTTTCACCAGAATTAGACACTGCAGTAAACTTCTACAAAGAAGGGCTTTCCAGAATCATGATTCGACAGGCTATTGAAAAGGCGGTACAGCAACAAGAAGAATTTGATCTGGAACTTCAAATCATTACAGGCAAGGGGAAAGAACTGTGGGTAAGAGCTATCGGCCAACCGATTGTTGCCAATGGCAGTACCATCAAACTAGTAGGTGTATTCCAGAATATCCATTCAGTGAAATCAATACAGGCAGACCTAAGAATCTTTTCACAAATGGTTGAGCAGAGCCCCTCCTCTATTGTGGTAACCGACACGAATGGCAGCATACAATATGTAAATCCAGCTTTTTGTCATACGACAGGTTATTCAGATATGGAAGTCGTTGGAAAAAATCCGCGTGTACTCAAATCAGGTAAAACACCAGACAGCACCTATGCAGAAATGTGGCATGATCTGAAAGCTGGAAAAACATGGAGCGGCATTCTCTGCAATAAGAAAAAGAATGGCGACCTGTATTGGGAATCTGCTTCCATTGCACCAATCATCAACAATGAAGGAAAGACGGTAAGCTATGTTGCCATTAAGGAAAATATCACCGAAAAGGTATTACTGGAAAAACAGCTGAAAGAAGAACAAAGCGAATTCCAGAAAAAGATGACCGATGCCATTATTGCCGCACAGGAAAAAGAAAGAACGCAAATAGGCAGAGAATTACACGATAATATCAATCAGCTTTTAGCGAGTGCAAAGATGTTCTTGAAATTCTCTCGCAATGATGAAGAAAGCTATCAGCAAACAGAGCAGATATTGCAAAATGCGATTGATGAGATTAGAAAGCTCTCACACTTACTGGTATTACCTTCCGTAATCAACTCCAAACTCTCAGAAACAATCGACACAATCGTTTACGAACTGAAGGGCAATACAGAAATTCAAATACATAAGGACATTATCAATTTTGACGACTATGATGTTTCGCACAACCTAAAGATGAACATCTACCGCATCATTCAAATTCAACTCAATAATATTTACAAGCACGCAAAAGCAAGCAATATCTGGATTTCCATTATCCACCATGAATCGTCTAAAACCATTGACATTAATATCAAAGATGATGGCATTGGCTTTGATACCAAGAAACGAACAAGTGGTATTGGTTTGCTCAATATGCGCACAAGAGCATCTCTATTTGATGGACGGGTTGATATTTCTTCCTCACCAGGTAAAGGTTGCGAAGTGAAAGTCACCTTAAACACATAAGAAAAGGGCACCAATTGGTGCCCTTTTGATTTATTTAAAAACTCCGATTACATACCAGGAAACAAGGGGCGTGCAATAGCCTCACGGAATGGCCAAGGCATCATCAACAAGATCAGCAATAATGCCAGAGAAAAATACAGCTTTGCTTTTTTCGTATCAGCATCACGCTTTACTCTACCATGGCCCAGTGTAATCAAAACAATAGCGATTACCATACCGGTAATATGTTCCACAGCCCAATACCTAGCAGCTGCATTCTTCATCACCTGACCCATACCGGCAGCTTTTAAAGTAGCCATTCCAAGATCGCCGGCAATGTATTGGTATAAGCCAATTACCAGCATCAAGTGTGCACTGATCATCAGATAGAGACTCAGCTTAACATTCTTTTTTCCACCGAAAACATTTACCAGATTAACTATCAGGAGTATGAGGATAATCCACCTGAGCAAGTTGTGCAAATGAAGGATTCCGTTGTACATATGATTTGATTTGTTTACTGCAATATTACAAGCTTAGCAGCAACAGACAAATTCCTTGCCTTGCATAAAAAAAGCCCTCAGCTATAAATTGCCGGGGCTTTCAATGATAGCTGCTGCAACTAATTAATCTACCCAATCAGCAAGAAAGAGATTGGTATCCCTTGTGCCGCCATTGTTTCTGTTAGAAGCGAAAATGATTTTTTTGCCATCAGGACTGAACATAGGGAAAGCATCAAACCCCTTATCGCGGCTGATCTTTACCATTCCCTTTCCATCTAGGTCTACCATATACATGTTAAAGGGAAATCCACGCTTGTATTCATGATTGCTGCAAAAAATGATATGCTTTGAATCAGGTGTAAAATTTGGCGCCCAGTTTGCCTGCCCCAATTCAGTGATCTGCTTGGCATTGCTACCATCTGCATCAGCTACCCAAACTTCCATATTCGTAGGTGCCACCATGCCATCTTTCAACAATTCCTGATACTCCTTAATTGCTTCCGGCGTTTTAGGTCTGCTGGCTCTCCAGACAATCTTTTTCCCGTCTGGGCTAAACCACGCACCACCATCATAACCCAATGCAGTTGTGATTCTTTTTTCTTTACCTGTTTTCAAATCCATTACATACAACTCTAAATCGCCATCCTTATCACTGCAATAAATCATTTTCTTACCATCAGGAGAAAGTGTTGCTTCTGCATCATAACCTTTGGCTGTTGTGAGCTTCTTCACAATCTTACCGGAAGTATCAGCCATGAAAATATCATAGGTATTGTACAGCGGCCATATATAACGATTGCCATATTTGTTCCTATCTGGCACTGGCGGACAATCATTACCCCCATCATGTGTTGAAGCGTAAATGATATGCTTACCATCAGGAAGGAAATATGCACAAGTAGTTCTACCCTTTCCTGTACTCACCAATCGATATGTAAAAGGTTCATTAGGAGATTGTGGCACTTTACCGATAAAAATCTGGTCGCACTGCAATCCCTCTTTAGGGTTGGTTCTTTGAAAAATGACATATTTACCATCATAGCTCCAATAAGCTTCGGCATTATCACCACCGAAAGTGAGCTGACGAACATTCTTAAAATGCTTTTCAGCTGCATATTGCAAGGAGTCTGAGCCTTGCGCTTGCACCAATGAAACAAGCATCAGAAAGCTGATCGTCAAAAGGGTTTTTACACGCATGTTTTGTTAATTATGCGGCAAAAATAGCCGCCTCAACAGGTTTTTAGGTCAGATTTTTGTCACACCACTAACCACTCCCCTAATTTTAAGGCATGAAAAGATGGATTTTGTATTGCACACTCACTTTAGCAGCCTGCCAGAATAGTTCAGTAGAAGCTGAAAAAAAGAGCAATAAAACAAAGATTGAAAATCAGGATCCGCAAGTGGCTGCTTTTGAAAAATTATTGCAACAATTTCCAGACAGCAATGAAATTAGGGCTCAATATGTCCAATACTTAGACAGTACAGCACAATATCCGAAAGCGCTGGAGCAGTCAGCAATCTTATTACGCTCAGACTCCCTAAATGCAGGATTATGGTTTTTCACCGCAGGCTTAGCCGAAAAAGCAAAAGACACTGGGCTGGCGATAAAAGCTTATATCAACTCACTCAAAATTTACAACAAGAATCCTGAAGCATTATTATACTTGGCACATTTACTTGCTGAGCAGAAAAACCCATCCTGCCTTGACCTGTGCAAGGAGCTGGATCAACTGAGAATTGGACAGCCCTACTACACCCATGCCAACTTTATTCGTGGTTTGTTTTACGCAAGAACCGGTAAACCAGAAGCAGCAAAGCAGTTTTTTCAATCCTGCATCAATACAGATTTCCGATATACACGTGCACATCTTGAGATGGTATTCCTTGATTACGATCAGGGCAAGTATCCTGAAGCGTTGGCCTACATAACGAAAGTGCAGCCTTTGATTCCAACAGATCCTGATTTATTTTACTGGAGAGCCAAATGCGAGGAACAAGCTGGGCAAAAAGATGCGGCTATCAAACACTATGAAGCTGCGCTACTGATAGATCCAAAAATGACTCAGGCAAGTGAAGCTTTGGACAGATTGAAAAAATAAATACTGCTTCAAGTAGGACCAATTAATTTTGCGTTTTAAATATGCTCCCATGGCCCTGATTGCCCCATCCTTACTGAGTGCGAATTTTCTTCAACTGGAAGCCGATTGTCAGATGCTGAATAAAAGCGAAGCTGACTGGTTTCATTTGGATGTGATGGATGGACGATTTGTACCCAATATTAGTTTTGGATTGCCTGTGATTGAGCATATCAGAAAAGCCACCACAAAAATCTGCGATGTACACCTGATGATTCTGGAGCCTGGTCAATATGCAGAAGCTTTCAAAAAAGCAGGTGCCGATATACTTACGGTGCATGTTGAAGCTTGCCCACATCTACACAGAAATATTCAGCAAATCAAATCGCTGGGCATGAAAGCAGGTGTGGCAGTAAATCCACACACACCCGTATCCGGCCTTGAAGACATTATACAGGATATTGACCTTGTTTGTCTGATGAGTGTGAACCCAGGTTTTGGCGGCCAACAATTCATCCCGCACACACTGCAAAAAATCAAATCGCTGAAAGCCCTGATTCAGCAAACAGGCTCCAGTGCATTAATTGAAATAGACGGAGGAGTTACTTTAGACAATGCTGCATCCATCATAGCTGCCGGTGCAGACGTATTGGTTGCCGGTAATACTGTTTTCAAATCGGCGGATCCTGTTGCAACCATTGCTACACTCAAAAAAATCGGTTAACCAAAACTTCATATTGCAGCAATGCAAACGGGGTAAAGCTTTCTGCTTTATTTCCACATTTGTGTATAATCTGTATTAGGAAATACGTAAGTGAAAAGATTAAATTTGGTTAGGTTAGTACGTATCGAACAGGAATCCGATTATTCATTCTAAACGGCAGTAGTTTGACAGAAACAATTATCAACCTCGAAACGGTTAATCCCATTGAATTTTTTGGTGTCAACAACGGCAAGCTCGATTTACTCAAGAAAAAATTTCCACTACTGAAAATCCTCTCCAGAGGCTCTCAGATCAAACTGAGTGGTGCGCCTGAGCAGATTGAATCTGCTAAGGAGAAGATCGGTCTCATTGTGCAGTATCTGGAAAGAAACGGACATCTGAGCGAAAACTATTTTGAGCAAATTCTTGGCGGCGACGATGCTGAAACAATTGACAATTTTGTTGACCGTAACCCCAATGACATTCTTGTATTTGGCCCCAATGGTAAAACTGTTCGCGCCAGAACACAGAATCAAAAGAAAATGGTGGCAGCAGCAGACAGGAATGATGTTGTGTTTGCGATTGGTCCTGCCGGTACTGGTAAAACCTATACTGCTGTTGCATTGGCCGTACGTGCTTTGAAGAATAAGATGGTTAAGAAAATCATCCTCACAAGACCTGCTGTTGAAGCCGGCGAAAGCCTTGGTTTTTTGCCAGGCGACTTGAAGGAAAAGATTGATCCATACCTGCGTCCGCTGTATGATGCTTTGGATGATATGATACCAGCAGATAAGCTCGGCTACTACATGAGTACACGCACCATCGAAATCGCACCTCTGGCATACATGCGTGGCCGTACTTTGGACAATGCTTTCATCATTCTGGATGAAGCGCAAAACACCAATGATCTGCAGCTCAAAATGTTTTTGACTCGTATCGGCGCCAATGCAAAAGCCATCATTACAGGTGACCCTACTCAGATTGACCTGCCCAGAAACCAACATAGTGGTTTGAACAAGGCCATTCGCATTTTACAAAACATCGATGGCATAGCGCATATTCAATTGGACGAGGAAGATGTAGTAAGACACCGACTGGTAAAAGCCATTATCAAAGCCTACGACAGAGAGAAGGAAAGAGAAGAAAAAGAATAGTTTCTTAAAGTTTTCAAAAGGCAGTTACAAAGACTGCCTTTTTTACATACTAATATTCGTGAAAAAACGTTCTTTCATCGCTATAGGGCAAATTCTTTGCTGAATGCTGCCTGAAAGAATAACTTTGAGTTACACCTGAATCACATAGCATATGAAAACCGTTTTTAGTGCGATTTGCTTTATGGCAGTTACTGCGCTCTCAGCACAGACAACTCCCCCTCCTGCCACCAAAACAGGTAAACCAAACCCATTTGCGGGTACTTTAACTGATAAGGATCAGCAGGCAATTGCTGCTGACACCCTGGGTGATCATATTTTCCCGCTGAAAGGTTTTGTAGGTATCGGTACCCGAACTCCTACCGCTTTACTGGAAATCAAAAGAGGTGCAGGTAATGTAAAGGACAAAAATGTATTGCTCAAGCTGAGTAATGAGTGGGCAGCACAAGGACAGAACGAACCTTCGATTATGTTCTCTAATGGCGACAACAATCCCAAGAACAATAGCTTTTGGACAATTGGCGCACGCGTGTCCGGCGATAATAAACTGAAAACACCACAAACCTTCAAGATCAGCTATAAAGGACCAACAGATCCTCAGGAAAAAGAATTCTTTTCAATTGACTCTTATCAGGGAAGGGTGAAAATTGGTAATGTTCCCACAGGATTCGATGGCTACAAGCTTTACGTTGAACAAGGTATCCTTACAGAAAAAGTAAAAGTTGCTGTTAAGGGATCCGCTGATTGGTTTGATCATGTATTCGACAAACAATATCCTTTAATGCCACTGCCGCAGTTGGAGCAATACATTCAACAAAACAAACATCTTCCAGATATACCAACCACTGCTGAAGTTGTGAAAGACGGTGTTGACCTTGGCAAAATGAATGCCCTCTTATTAAAGAAAGTAGAAGAGCTAACCTTGTACGTTATTCAACTCAAAAAAGAGTTAGACGAAACCAAATCAAAACTGCAAAAGCAATAAAAAAATCCCCTCACAGTACTGTGAGGGGATTTTTTATGTTCATTTCTCATCCATTATTTCATGGCCAAGTTTATCACGCTTGGTCTTAAGGTATTTTTCGTTGTAAGGATTTGCATGTATTTTAATAGGCACTACTTCCACCAATTCTAATCCATACCCCTTCAAACCTGCACGCTTGCGTGGATTGTTACTCATTAATCTGAGCTTGGTAACACCGAGATAGCGCAGTATTTGTGCGCCAACACCGTAATCGCGCTCATCCATACCGAAGCCCAGTTTTAGGTTTGCTTCAACGGTATCATAGCCTTGTTCCTGCAAATGATAGGCTTTTAATTTATTAATCAGGCCTATACCACGGCCTTCCTGATTCATGTACAGAATTACACCCCTTCCTTCAGCTTCCACCATCTGCATGGCTTTGTGCAACTGATCTCCACAATCACAACGGAAACTACCCAGAATATCACCAGTAAAACAACTACTATGCACTCTGGTAAGTACAGGCTCTCCTTCCTTCCAGCTTCCCTTTACAAGTGCTAGGTGTTCGGCACCAGTTTGCTTTTCTCTGAAAGCCGCCAGCGTAAAATGGCCATACTGAGTAGGCATATCTACGCGCACAATTTCCTCAATGAGTGAATCAGTTTTAAGTCTGTATTCAATTAACTCCTTTATCGAGATAATCTTGAGATTAAACTTCTTGGCAATCTCTAGTAATTGCGGCAAACGGGCCATAGTACCGTCTTCATTCATCACTTCCACCAAAACACCGGCGGGTTCCAATCCGGCAAGCCTTGCCAGATCAACTGTTGCCTCTGTATGGCCTGCCCGGCGAAGAACACCCCCGTCTTTTGCTCTAAGGGGGAATATATGCCCTGGCCTGCCAAGATCTTCTGGCTTGGTTTCCGGATGAATCAGCGCCTGAATGGTCTTGGATCTATCGCTTGCGGAAATCCCGGTTGTGGTTCCCTGACCAATTAAGTCAACTGAAACGGTAAAAGCTGTTTCGTGCAAAGAGGTATTGGAACGCACCATTGGCTCCAACTGAAGCTCCCTGCATCGGTCTTCCGTAAGCGCTGCGCAAATTAGGCCACGCCCCTCCCTACTCATAAAATTGATGACTTCAGGGCTCGCAAATCGTGCTGCCACGATAAAATCGCCTTCATTCTCTCTGTCCTCATCATCTACAACGATGATCATCTCTCCTGACCGGATGGCCTCAATAGCTGAGGAAATGGTGTTTAACATACTCATGGGCTGCAAAACTACTGTTTTCGGACCTGTTTAGCTAAAGCAGTGCTAATCAGCACTTTCTATTCAACCAAATTGCGAAAAAATGGATAAAAACTTTCCTATTAATATTTTGTTAATACAAGCGGCCCGATAACCCAATTTTATTCATTTTCTTTGCACCCGTAAAATTTACACTATGCTTAGGAGAAAGTTATTACAATTTTTACTGGCTGTTATGCTCCCCGCTTTAGCTTGGGCACAGAACACGACCAGTAGCATGAGTGGTTCAGTAAAAACAAGTTCTGGAGAGCCTCTCGTTGGCGCAACAGTAACTGCCATACATGAACCCACAGGAACGAAATACCGCGTACAGAGCCGTACGGGTGGACGTTTTGACATTAGCAATATGAACGCAGGCGGCCCTTACACTGTAGAGGTTAGCTTCGTGAATTTTGCAGTAGAAAAGAAAGGTGATGTTTACCTGAGCCTTGGTGAAACCTACAAGGTTGATTTCGTCATGTTCAACCAAGCCAAGGAACTCGGCAACGTAACTGTTACCGGTACTAGAAAAACAACTGAAATTTCTGGTAAAGGCGGTACTGAAACGCTGATCAGCCGTGAGAAAATGCAGAACCTGCCTTCAGTAGGTCGTAACCTGTACGATTTCTTGCGTAATGTACCTCAGGCTAAAGTAACCAGCGGTGAAGGTATTACGATTGCAGGTCAGAACAACCGTTACAACTCCTTCTATGTAGATGGTGCTGTAAACAACGATGTATTTGGCTTGTCTGCAAACGGTACCAACGGTGGTCAAACTGGTTTGTCTCCGCTCTCTATCGATGCGATTGACCAGTTCCAGGTAGTAATTTCTCCTTATGATGCTTCTCTCGGTAATTTTACCGGTGGTGGCATTAACGCAGTAACCCGTTCTGGTACAAACAGAACCGAGGGATCTGTTTACTACTTTACAAGAAACCAGGATCTGGCTGGTAAAAACCCATTGGTTGCAAAAGAACTCGCTACCAAGCTCCCAGATTTTACTAACTCATTGTATGGTTTCCGTGTAGGTGGTGCATTGAAGAAGAACAAACTGTTCTATTTCATCAACGCTGAATTAGAAAGAAACACACGTCCTCAGCCTTTTGAATTCTCTCAGTATACTGGTAACACCAAAGACATCAACACCATTAATAGTCTGGTGAACACACTGAAGACTACCTATGGTTATGATCCAGGTGGTTTCCTGAATAACGAAGAGAAGACAAATGCTGATCGTATCACAGTTCGTTTGGACTGGAACATCAACGACAGACACAAACTGTCTGCATCTAACCGTTACACTAAACTGGAGCGTTTCAATACTTCAGGTAGTAACGCAGGTACAATCAACTTCTACAACAACGGTTTCTACTTCCCCAACAGAACTAACTCAACTTCTTTGGAATTGAAGAGCTTGGTTGGCAATAAGGGCGCAAGCAACCGTTTATTGGTTACTTACACAGATGTATTGGATGATCGTGATCCTATCGGTGATCCATTCCCACGTGTTCGTATCAACGATGGTTCTGGTGCTTTCGTTTTTGGCCCAGACAACAGCTCAACCATCAACTTGCTTAAGCAAAAGAACTTCAGCATCTTTAATATATTCAAATTCAACCTTGGCAAACACTCAATGAGTACAGGTGTTGATTATGAATACAATGATGTGTTCAACGCTTTCGTACAAAACACTTTCGGCAACTACACATTTGCTAACCTGAACGATTTCCTTACTGGCGCAAGACCTCAGACTTATACTTTGGGCGTACCTTACGACCGTGTATTTACTGATGATACAAAAGCAGGTGCCGGATTCAAGATTGCCAAGGGTTCATTCTTCCTGAACGATGAAATCAGACCAAGCGAAAACCTGACTTTGAACTTTGGTATCAGAGCAGACTACTACAGATTATTGTCTATTCCTTGGACAGACGATTTCACAAACACGACAGCTTTACCAGTATTTGCATCTAATTACGATCTCCAGGGTGCTCGCTCAGGTATGAGACCTAAGTTCCCAATCGCGATCTCTCCTCGTTTCGGTTTCACTTATAAGATTCCAGAAGAGAACGTAGTGATCCGTGGTGGTATGGGTATTTTCACTGGTCGTATTCCTTTGGTATGGCCTGGTGGTATCTTCAACAACAATGGTATCTTCCAGAGTGGTTATACAGCTAACTCAAGCCAGAACGTAGCAGCTTGGAACCAGATTCGCTTCAGAGCTAATCCTTACCAGCAGTGGTTACCTAGCGAAGTAGGTATCTCTACTTCTAAAGGTGGTTTGAACCTGATTTCTGAAGAGTTCAGAATGCCTCAGCTGTTCAGAACTTCATTGGCTATCGATAAGAAGTTCAACAACGGCTGGAACATGACTTTGGAAGGTTTGTACAGCCAGAACATTAATGAGATCTACTATACAAACATCAACCTGAGACAACCTCAGGGTGTTTCAACAGGTGCTGGCGCAAGAACAGTTTACCCTGCTCCTGTTACATTACCAATTGTTGGTACTAGCAACCCTTATGATAACGCTATCCTGTTAACAAACAACAACGGTCCTAAAGGTTTTGCTTACAACCTGGCAGCTACCGTAAGTAAGCGTACCCGCGATGGTTTCTTCTTCGAAGCGAACTATAGCTTTGGTAACTCTGTAGTGGTGAATGAAGCAACAAGCTCTGTTAACCTGAGCCAGTGGAGATTCATGGAAACAGTAAATGGCAGAAATACTATTGGCCGTTCAAACTCTGATTTCAGCCAGGGTCACAGAATCTTTGCTATCGCTAGCAAGAAGTTCACTTATGCAAACAAAGCGCTGGCTACAACTATCACCCTGACTTATCAAGGTCAGTCTGGTAACCCATTCAGCTATGTGTATGCTCAGAACTCTATGACTCGTGATGATGGTCCTGCAGGTGGTAATGATTTGATCTACATCCCAACTGCTGGTGATTTACAGCAACTGTTGGCAGGTGGTCAGATTCTGTCTACAACTGTAGCTGGTGTTACTTATACTGGTGCTCAGCAGGTAGCAGCCCTGAACTCATACATCGCAAAAGATAACTACCTCAACAATAACAGAGGTAAGTTTGCAGAAAGAAACGCTTCACGTCTGCCTTTCACCAATATTCTGAACCTGAAAGTGGCTCAGGATTTCAATATCAAGATGGGCAAGCAGCGTTATCAGTTCCAGTTAACTTATGAAGTTGCCAACTTCACAAACATGCTGAACAGAAACTGGGGTCGTACTTACTTCATGTCAAACGATCAGTTTGGTCTGATCCAGTTCCGTGGATACCAGACAGGTACACTCAACCCAACTTACTCTTTCAACCCAACTATCGTGAACCCTTGGAACAACAGTACATCTGTAGTACCTGAGTTCTCTAACCGTTGGATCAGCCAGCTGGGTATTCGCTTCAATTTCAATTAATTAGCATATCCTCACGCCAAAAAGAGCCTCCAAAAGAGGCTCTTTTTGTTTTACAAAACTTTCAAAACGCTGCATCTATTTCATACATCTTATGCCCAACTGTTAAAACTTTGTTAGCGCGCTTCTCTGAGAATAGGGTTTCTTTGCAGCGTAAAAACCTAATTATGCTGAGCAAGCAAATCATCAAACTCATCATCCTGTTCTTACTGCCATTTGCTGCAGTAGCACAGGTAACCAACAGTTCCATCACAGGAACTATCAAAGATCCCAAAGGCGGCGCCTTGGAAGGAGCCACCATTACGGCAACCCACCTCCCTACTGGTACTGTTTACAAGACAGCATCGATCAAAGGCGGTGTTTTCACCATCTCCAACGCCCGTATTGGCGGACCTTACAAAATCTTATTCCAGTTTGCCGGTTACAAAGAGCAAACTCTGGAAAACATTACCCTTCAACTGGGTGAGCCCTATTCTGTGAATGTAGTTGCAGGAGAAGATTTCAAAGAGCTTACATCTGTAACTGTAACAGGTGCTGCAAGACGTTATCGCTCTCAAGCAGATAAAACCGGTGCTTCTACTGTGATTGGTTCAGAACAGTTAAGGAATGTGCCGAACTTCTCCAGAAACCTGGTAGATTTTACAGCCTTAACACCTCAAGCTGGCGCAAACAATAGCTTTGGCGGTCGTGATGGTCGTTACAACAATATCCAGATTGATGGTGCCAACCTGAATAACAACTTTGGCTTGCGCAGCGACCCACTGCCTGGTGGTTCTATTTCTTCTCCTATTCCTTTGGATGCGATTGAAGAAATTTCTGTGAATATTGCGCCGTTTGATATCCGCCAATCAGGTTTTACAGGAGCAGGTATCAACGCAGTTACTAAGAGCGGTACCAATAACTTCAAAGCTTCTTTGTACACTTTCCAGCGTACACAGGACATGAATGGTAAAAAAGTGCGCGACTCTGTTTTGCCTCCATTGCAGGTGAATAAAGTAAACTTCTATGGTGTAACCTTCGGTGGTCCAATCATCAAGAACAAATTGTTCTTCTTTGTAAACGGTGAATTGGAAAGACGTGAATTCCCAGGTATTATCTGGCGTGCTCAAGGTGGTACAGGCGGACTGAATCAATCCAATGTTCCTATTGACTCACTCCGTGCTTTGTCCAATTATTTGTCCACCAGACATGGCTACAATACAGGCGCATTCGACAACTTCCCTAACTATAAGGCCGACAACTACAAGATTGTAGCTAAAATAGACTGGAACATCAACAGTATGCACAAAGCCACGTTCCGTTATACAGACTATGTAAACAATAATGACGAACAGCTTAACGGTAACTCAATCATCAACCAAGGTGGTTTTAATGTACAGCGTATAGGCAATACCCCTACTTCTATTGGTACATCGCTGCCCAATAGCCGCTTTGGCGCATTCTCTATGTCTTTTGCAAACTCTATCTACAGATTTAAAAACATTGTGCGCAGTGGTACTTTCGAATTGAATAGTACAAGAGGCAAACTGTCTAACCAGTTTCTTGCTACTTTCTCATATACAAGAGCTACACGTACAACACCATCTGTAGATTTTCCTTTTGTTGATATCTTCAATGGCAATGGTCAGAACCAACTCAGTTTTGGTCTGGAACCATTTTCTTACAATAACGATGTAATCAACCGTGTTTTCAGCGTTACAAATAACACAACTTATACTGCTGGTAAGCATACTTTGATTGCTGGTCTTACTTACGAACAGCAGTATGTAGGTAACAGCTTTATGCCTGGCGCACAAAGCTATTATGCATTCAACAGCTTACGTGATTTCCTGACTGATCAGGCGCCTGTTTTTTATGCCTATACATACTCGCTTGTACCAGGCAAAAGCCAGGTATATTCTGCTGAATTGAAAGTTGGACAGTGGGGTGGATATCTTCAGGACGAAATCAATGTAAACAAAGACCTTAAAGTAACATTGGCTTTAAGAGGTGATTTACCTGTGTACTTCAAAGGTCCATTGGGTAATCCAAATATTGACGCATTACAGTTCCCTGGACAAGATGGACAAATGCGCAACTATTCTACTTACAAATGGCCTCAGCAACGCCTTTTACTCTCACCACGAGTTAGTGTTCGTTGGGATGTAGAAGGTGATAAATCACTCGTCATCAGAGGTGGTACAGGCGTATTTACTGGCCGCATTCCATTTGTTTGGCTTACAAACATGCCAACAAACGCTGGTACTGCTCAGTTCCAGGGCGCCATATCCAACTCTTCATCTGCAGGTGCAGCAACATTGGCCGGCATCCGCTTTGATCCAAGACTTGACAGATGGAAAAGCTTATTGCCAACACCAGCCAGCGGCGCTCCAGTTAACTTTGTATTGATTGATCCTCAATTTAAGTTCCCTCAAATCTGGAGAACCTATTTCGCCATTGACAAGCGTTTACCGAACGATGTAAACCTGACACTGGAAGGCTCTATTGCTACTGATATCAATGCAGTACAAATGAGAAACGCTGCTTTGAAAGCACCCAATGCAACTTTCACGGGCATGGATAGCAGACCCCGCTACGACAATGGTGGTAATACAAGTTTGAACAACTCACTGCGTAGAATTTATCCTAACATTCAGCAGGCAATTGTTTTAGAGAACACAGCTCGCAAGGGTCTTTCTACTTTCATGACAGTTTCTGCGAATAAGCGTTGGAAGAGTGGATTATATGCATCTGTTGCCTATACCTATTCATCAGCTTCTGAGCTTACAGGAAACCCTGGTGCACAAGCTGGTAGTGCATGGGGTGGTATTGCAGGTGTTGGTACTCCAAACATGTTAGAGTATGGTGATAACAGTGATTTACGACCACATAGAGTTGTAGCATTACTTTCATACAGAAAAGAATACTTCAAGCATTTCGCATCAACCTTTACTTTCTTCTACGATTATGCGAGCATGGGTAATTTCAGTTTCCGTTACAACAACGACATGAACAATGATGGTCAAAACGGTGGCGATCTGCTGTATGTGCCAACCAATGCAAGTCAGCTGAATTTTGCGCCAATTACAGGTGCAACACCATTCAGTGCACAACAACAAATTGATGCATTTAACCAGTTCATCAATAATAACTACTATTTAAAAAAGAAGAAAGGTGGTTATGTTGAGCGTAACGCTGCTTACCTGCCTTACTTCCACAGCTTGAACTTCAGCTTCAGACAAGATGTTGCTTTCTTCACCAGCAAGTCAGGAAAGAAAAATGTACTGCAGTTCAACCTTGACATGTTCAATGTCTTGAACTTCCTGAATAAGAACTGGGGCACACGCGAGTTTGTTCTGGTTGGTGATCCACTCGTATTAGCAGGCGTTGGTGGCCAAACTGGCTTCACCAGTTTCCCAGCAGGTCAGCCTGTATACAGGATGCGTGTTGTAAACGGAAGCTTACCAACAAAACCATATGAATACAGCTACAACACAGGTAGTGTATGGGGTATGCAGTTGGGCCTTCGCTACAATTTCAATTAATCAACTGATTAAGCTAATAAAAGAAAAGCTCCTCAATGAGGAGCTTTTCTTTTATTAATCATTTCAATTATTTTCTACCCCATCCCCATTTCAAAAATGCAGGAAATGCCTCAGCCCAGGTAGGCACATCATGCTTGCCCTCAGGCAATTCTACATAATGAATATGTTCGTCGGTATAACCTTTTGCTTTAAGCTCTACAATCAAATCCAAAGCATCATCAATTGAGTCTATTACACCATTCTTGTTTCTGTCTTCCGCTTCATCTAAACCACCACATTGTAAAAAGAAGCGCAACCATGGAGCGAAACCACCTTTCCTGATTTGTAAATGCATGAGTCTATCTTGCTCATCATCGTAACCATCTTCATAAGCCTTCCTTCTCCACCAGAGCGAGCCACTAAATACACCGGCTCGCACAAACTCACCCGCATGATTCCAGACAATATCCAATGCACTTAAGCCTCCAAGTGAAAAGCCGGCAAATGATTTGTCTTTGAAATGTGGCATATGAAACCGCTTCCGGATAGACGGGAGCAACTCATCGAATATAAACTTACCATATAACCCTGCTTTAGCACCTCTGCCTTTGAAATCTGCTGAATAGCCAGTGCCATATTCCATTTTTCTTTCTGGCCCACAATGAATACCAATACAGATTAAAGGTTCGATCTCACCTGCTGCAAGCAAATCTTCCAGTATAGTGATAAAAGGCATTTTAGGCAAATCCTGTCCATCATTAATCAATAGCAGGCTAAGCTGCTCAGGAACCGGAATTTCTTTGGGTAAATATGCATCTATGGTTACCTCCCGCTCTAAGTATTCAGACAGTATGGTGAACTGTTCTACCAGCAAACGGGAAGGCGAAAGCGTTTGGGTTTCGGTCATGGGCCAAAATAAGGAATACAGCACAAAAAATTACGCTCTGTGCTGATAAGTTGCACACAAAATGGTGGATATTCTGTTGTCGTAAGCCTTAGTTTACTTATATTCAGGTTCTGATCAATATTAGCAAGCAAAAAAATCTATATGAAAAAGATTGGTATCCTCCATGGAAGAGAAAGAAGCTTTCCAGATGCATTTGTGGAAAGAATCAACAGTAAAAACATTCCCGGCATTGTTGCAGAACCTGTTCGCATAGAAAAAGTGATGCAAGGTGTTGCAACGGATTATGCTGTCATTGTAGACCGCATCAGTCAGGATGTTCCTTTCTACAGAGCATTTTTAAAGAATGCAGCTTTGTGTGGTACAGCCGTTATTAATAATCCATTCTGGTGGAGCGCAGATGAAAAATTCTTCAACAACTGTTTGGCCACTAAGATCAATGTGCCTGTTCCTAAAACAGTGATTCTACCTTCACGCGATCATCCTGATGATACCACCGACCAATCCTTTGCCAATCTCTCCTATCCTTTAGACTGGGAAGGCATTTTTAATTATGTTGGTTTCCCTGCTTACATGAAACCTTTCGCAGGTGGCGGATGGAAAAACGTGTATAAACTTGAAAGCATGGATGATTTCTTTGAGAAGCATGCAGAAACGGGACAACTGGTTATGTTGCTTCAGGAAGAAATCATATTCGAAGAATATTACCGCTGCTATTGCATTGGCGGAAAACATGTACGTATTATGTCTTATGAACCACGCAACCCGCATCACTTGCGCTATGTTGCAGACTTCAAGCCTTCTAAGAAAAGGCTGGAAGAAATGGAAGACATTGTCTTACGTATCAACCAATACCTGGGTTATGACTTCAATACTGTAGAACTGGCTGTTCGAGATGGCGTGCCTTATGCTATCGATTTCTGCAACCCTGCTCCTGATGCAGATAAAAACAGTGTAGGTGAAGAGAACTTTGCATGGGTAGTTGAAACTGCAGCCAATTTCGCAATCGAAAAAGCACAGGCACATACCCCCAATGCAGACAATCTTACCTGGGGTGAATACATTAAACGTAGCAGCAGTAAACAAGTGTTGTACTGATCAAATTACTGATGTATGGCTAACTACAGTTTCAAACATTTCACACTTGGTGTGGAAGAAGAATACATGGTGATTGATCCGCAGACACGCGAATTGAAAAGCCATGAACAACGTATTGTACAGGAAGGACAAAAGATAATTAAGGATAAGGTTAAGGCAGAAATGCACCAGGCAGTGGTAGAAGTGGGTACTGATATCTGCGCTAATGTGGACGAAGCCTATAAGGATGTACTCACGTTAAGAGGCACCATCGCCAAGATTGCGGGAGATATCGGTCTATCCATTGGAGCTTCGGGCACCCACCCTTTCAGTCATTGGGAAAGTCAGCTTATAACAGACCACGTTCGCTATAATCAGATCGTGAATGAACTGCAGGAAGCTGCCCGTAGTAACCTGATTTTTGGTTTGCACGTACACGTTGGGATGGAAGACCGCAAGATGGCCATTCATATCGCAAACTCAGCTCGTTATTTTCTGCCACACGTTTATGCGTTGAGTACCAATTCACCTTTCTGGGAAGGCCGTCAAACTGGTTATAAATCGTTCCGAACAAAAGTCTTTGACAAATTCCCCCGAACAGGCATACCAGATTATTTCGAAAGCATTGAAGCATATGATAATTACGTAAACCTGCTGATCAAAACCAATTGTATCGACAACGCAAAAAAGATCTGGTGGGATTTGCGTGTACATCCTTTCTTCAATACAGTTGAATTTCGAATTTGCGATGTACCCATGAATGTGATGGATACCATCGCCATTGCTGCCCTTTTCCAGGCCATATGTGCCAAACTGTACAAACTACGTAGCAAGAACATGAATTTCATGTTGTATCAGCGTGCCCTGATCAATGAAAATAAATGGAGAGCCAGCCGTTATGGTATTGATGGCACATTGATAGATTTTGGCAAGGAAACTGAAGTCAATACCCGCCTCCTGATTTATGAACTGCTTGATTTTGTGGATGATGTGGTAGATGAACTGGGCTCACGCCATGTTATTCAGCACGTTCACAAAATGCTGGAATTTGGAACGGGTGCCGATAGACAATTAGCCGTTTATAAAGAAACCAATAGTCTCACCAGTGTGGTGGACTATATCACCGGGCAGTTCTTAGCTGTCTGAATCTTGTAGAAAAAGTTAAATACCCGCCAAATGGCGGGTATTTTTTTATAAATTTTGTTAACAAAAGACAATTCTACAAGCAACGACTTAACCTTTGTTGGAATCTATTATCTAACACTGCATACCAAACCAGCCCCGTTTTGACTGAATACGAACTCATTAAAGGGTGTATCAGGAATGACAGCCGCTGCCAGCGTACTTTGTTTGAACAATACGCGGGCAAAATGATGGCTGTGTGCCTACGGTATGCCCAGGACCAAATGGAAGCTGAGGACATGTTACAGGATGGCTTTATACGCGTATTCAGCAACATGCATCAGTTTAAATTTGAAGGCTCTTTCGAAGGCTGGATCAGACGAGTTGTTGTTAATGCAGCGCTCAAAAGATTGCAAAAAAGGAAAATGCATTTTCAGGAAATAACAGATAGAAACGAAGATGCACCCAGAATGGACCCATATGTGTACACCCATCTGGGCGAAGCAGAACTAATGCAACTAATTCAACAACTTCCTGATGGCTACAGAACAGTGTTTAACCTCAATGTGATTGAAGGCTATAGTCATGAAGAAATAGCTGAGATGCTGGGAATTCAAGCAGGCACTAGCAGAAGCCAGCTGGTGAAAGCCCGTAAAATGTTGCAGCAACAAATTCTTGAACGACAAAAAATAGCTGTTTGATGAACGAACATCTATTCGACCAATACTTCCGGAACAAATTACACGATCATCAGGCAGATGTGCCTGCAGATATGTGGTCTCGGATCATCCAGGAAAAGCCTGAAAAAAGGCCCTTCTTGTTTTGGTTCAATACTAAATTGGGCATCCTGCTTACAGCCATTTTACTAACCAGCAGCCTCACTTACCTTTTTTATCCCAATGTGATTGCTTTGGTACAAAACCAGTCAAATTCAAGTACAACGGTTAAAACATCAGTGCAGCAACCGCTACAGCAAAAGAATGAGCAAACATCAAGCATTTCTGAAAAGCCATTAGCAGTTGACGCAACTGCTACAAGCACAGCAATTACCAAAAACAACATTTCCGGAAATACTGAAATTGGCAGCTCCGAAATACTGAGGGACAAATCAAAAAGAAGCAGTTCTATAGTTAATGCTAAACGAACAGTAAACAGCTTTGCGACAATTCTTGAACCTACCCGCTACCCTGCAACTAGTGAAACAAGCATCGAATCAAAGAAAGACGACAACACTGAAGCTGCCACTAATTTTTCAAGTGCTGAACTCTTCCGTTTTCAAAGAAACAGAGCGCTTCAATCACCTTTATTGATTTCCAACATTAGCGGAATTGGCAAACCAATTGATTGTCCTCCTACTGGAAGAGCACGTATCAGAAACGACTGGTATGCAGAAGCATACTTCAATCCTGAATACACTACTAAAAACATCAATGGCGGCAATCTGCCAGCAACTTACCTGAACAGAAAGGATAGTTCAGAAAGTATGCGTGGTGGATTTACTGCTGGCATAGGTTTGAGTGCCAATATTGGTGAACATTTATTAATCAGAACAGGTATTCAGTACGCACAGATTAATGAGCGCTTTGCAATGCGACTGGAAAATGAACGCAGAACCATCACGGTTGTCACCACAAGACCATTGGTTAGAGCACCGGGAGATACCATCTATGTGAGCGACACCTCAACGATGCAGCAGATTGGTTATCTCACCAGAAAAACACAGAATCGCTACAGAAGCATCGAAATTCCCTTGATACTTGGCTATGAATGGGGTGATGAACAAATCAAATTCAGTATTAATGCGGGTGTGATTGCCACAGCCACATCGTGGTATAGTGGGGAAATTCTGGACACCACCAATCAGATTGTTACACTGAGTTCCAAAGGCCAATCCGGAATTTATCAACAACAGATTGGCTTGAGCGGATTTGGCAGTATCCGAATCACTAAACCCATCAGACCTGGAGTAGAGTTATACGCAGAACCATTTTTCAGAACCAATTTCTCCAGTATGCAAATCAGGCAGCCGGCATTTACACAAAGATTTTCTTCAGCAGGATTGCAATTAGGTATAAAATGGAAATTGAACTAGGCAGCACAATATGTACACCAAGCATCTACATAGCAGGATGAACCTAAGGACATTATTTACCGCATTATTCTTTGCAACTGCTTTCAGTGCTTGCCAGAAAGAATTTTCTGATGAATTCAGCGTGAGCAGAAATAATCCGCTGAATGATACCACCTGGACAACAACAACGGTTTCACCTGCGCTAACACAGATGCTAACTACCCTGCGTAGTGAATTACCAGCACCATTGGTCGATTCATTTGATGCTGACAGAGATGGCGGCATTGCATTTGGCGACTCTCTAAAACTTGAATACGAAACCAATAATGGCGGTATGTGCATTGCCGGTCAGCCTGGTACTGCAGCCAATCGCATACGCGGTAAAATCAGGATAGAACTTACCATCTTAACCACTAAAGACGCCATACTTAAAGCTGGACTAACAACTGCCGGTACTACCATGCAGGTATTCGAAACAGATATGTTGGTGGGAATCAAATTATGGCAAAATAATCAGCCTTTAGATCTATTTGGCGGTGCAAAAATTGCTGCACGCATCAAACACAAAGCACCCAAATCAGATCGAATTCTATTTAAAGATATTACGCTTGCATCTGGCAGAGACAGCGTACATATATGGAAGGATATCACCAACCATGACAATAAAGTCTATAAAGGCGATTCTATCTACGTACCTGGCGGTAGCTATAAAAAATTCTACGAGTTAAAAACGCAATTCACCGGCTGGCTGGGCAGTTGCAACTGGGTTGATACCAGCAATACAACCAGGCTTAACATCAGGCTTCCATTGAATTTTACCAACAAGAATACAGTTGTGTACGCGATCAGTACCAGCAGCAATATTGTTTTACAACTTAAGGACGAAGCAGCCATTCAAACATTTTACTACCCTGCTTTGCCTAAAAACATCCCGTTTAAACTAGTATCCTTATCGGTTATTGGCAATGACACCTATATGGGTGTAACAGAAAGCAGATTAATCACTTCACCAGATCTGGTGCGGATTGAACCACGCATTAGCAACTGGCAACAAGTGAAAGATTTTCTTCAGCAGCTGAATTAGCCACACTGCTGAAGCATTACGGGGGCAGAGGGTTACGCAAGTAGCCCTCTCTTTTTTTATTGCTTAAAGTCGAACAAAGTAGCTGTGAACACAGCGCGCTCGCGCTTTTTGAAAATCACATCCCAATTACCGCGGTATCTGAGCAGTTCAGGAACAATGAGTCCGTTAAATCGACGCATGATCACTTCCATGGTAACATCAAAATCATACACACCTGCTTTGTAACTCAGGGAATAATTACGGCCTAACACTTCCAGTGTACGCTGATCGAACCAGGTAGTCATCTCATCCACTACAATCAGGTCTTTCTGATTTGCATCAAGTGTTTCTTTTGGCTTGATAGAAAATACATAACAGAGCTGGCCTTTAAATTCCTCTATACCCAGTCTGTAATCGTAGAATTCGTGTGCACGTGCATCATACAAATCAAGCTTATCACCGATGAATGGAATACCCGGAATTTTCTTTCCCGGGTTGAAGAAGAGCATCTTCAATTGTTCTTTGTGTTTTTCCAACCCCTTCTTACTGGCTGTAGTTCTATTCTTCTGACTAACAATATTGGTTTCACCACATATTTTGCCTTCGGTAAAAAACAAGGAAGCGTACAGCTCCGGGGTGAGGTAATTATATTCTCGCTTGCTATTAAAAAAATCACCGCTTACTTTTTCCTCAAGGATATCCATGGTTCTGCAACCATCTACCCTGTTTTGCCTTGTCTTACTATACAAGGATGCTTTGGTAGTGCCAGATTTATCAAGCATCCTGATATCATTGTAGGAAGAAAAACCTAATACACGCAGATTTTTAAATGCTTTGTAAAAGCTGGTATCTGCTTTGATCTGCGCCAGCAGTTTCTTGTAATCAAAATTATTTCTAACAACAACTTCGGCGAGTGTAATTCTACCCTCATCAATGATCACAGTCGTATCCTGTGCTCTAAGAAAAAGCATGCTACACAGACAAAGCAATACTAAGAGAGATCTGATCACTTGTTGAAGATCATTTTATAATCCACTTTAATCTTACCCTTATGAATATCCATCAGCTTACCATGGAGGAGTTTTCGCTTCAATGGCTTCAGGTAATCAATGAACAGCATGCCCTCAATATGGTCGTACTCATGTTGAATCACTCTTGCAGTGATACCATGGAAAGTTTTGGTATGCTGTACAAAATTTTCATCCATGTATTCCAAAGTCACAGACTCCGGACGCATGATGTCTTCACGAATGCGTGGTATACTCAAACAACCTTCATTGTAAGGCCATTCTTCTCCAGCCAGTTCCACCACATGTGCATTGATGAACACCTGCTTGATACCAGGTTCGTCAGAATACTTACCTTTTTCCTCAGGTTCCTGATGCTCGAAAATCTGGGCACTATCTACCACAAACAAGCGAATATTTCTGTTTATCTGAGGAGCTGCCAGACCTACCCCATTACTAGCATACATGGTTTCCCACATATCTTCAATGAGTTTCGATAAACCGGGGTAATCAGGCGTAATATCCTCGCCGATCTTTCTTAACACATCGGCTCCGTATGCAACAATTGGAAGAATCATAATACTTATTCTATACAGCAAAAGTACCCGCAAAAGCGCCAATCAACAAATGAATTAACAAGCAGCTTAGAGCTTGTATTGCATATACTCTTGTAACATAATCGCCGCAGCTATCTGATCAATATTACCTTTCTGTTGGCGATCTTTCTTCTTCATCCCCATATCAATCATAGCCCTGGATGCCAGCTTGCTGGTAAAATGTTCATCCACGGTTTCCAAGGGAATAGCAGGAAAAAGTTTCTTTAATCGATTGATACAGGCCTGCACCAATGGTGTGGCATGGGTAGCTGTTTCATCTAGATTGGTGGGATAACCAATCAAAATAAGGTCAACCCCTTCTGAGGGAATATACTTTTGTAGAAAATCAAATAAATCCTTGGTATGGAGGGTATCTAAAGGAGAAGCAATCATCCTTAGCGGATCTGAGACTGCCAGACCGGTTCTCTTGGAGCCATAATCAATGCAAAGGATTCTGCCCATCAGATAATTTGATCAAGTATCACGAAGATAGCAAAGACCACACTGGCTATGCCATTGGCTGTCATAAAAGCAATATTGACCTTACTTAGGTCGTGTGGTTTTACCAATGAGTGCTGATACACCAGCATACCACCAAAGCCGGCAAGACCTATACCATAGAGCCAAGTCCAATTACTCAGAAAAGCTGCCGCCAACAAAGCTGAAAAACTCAAAACATGCAACACGCGAGAAACGGCCAGTGCTTTTTGCTTACCCAATGCAGCCGGAATAGAATGTAATTGCAGGCTTTTATCAAATACCTCATCCTGTAAAGAGTAAATGATATCAAAACCACTTACCCAGAACAATACAGCGAAAGAAAACAAGATGGGCAATAGTGCAAATACGCCTGTTACCGCCAAATAAGCGCCAATAGGTGCTAGCGAGAGTCCTAGTCCAAGTACCAAATGACAAAGCGCGGTAAATCGCTTGGTGAAACTATACCCCAGAATCACCAACAAAGCCACAGGAGATAGATAAAAACACAATGGATTAATCAACCACGCACCAAAAACAAACAAAGCAGACATCACAATGGTGAACCACAAAGCACTATTGGCTGAAATGATACCGGCAGGAATTTCTCTGATTGCTGTTCGCGGATTTAAAGCATCAAAAGAACGATCCAGATAACGATTGAAAGCCATAGCAGCACTGCGTGCTGTAACCATACAGCAAACCACCAGCACAAACTTGATGATCCATTCATTTCCATTTGAAAAAATGGAGGTCTCCGCTTTCAAACCAAGTACAAAACCAATCATGGCAAAAGGCATCGCAAAAATGGTATGCGAAAACTTGATCAGACTGAGGTAGTTCTTTACTTGATTCATCGCCTATTGTTTCATTTGTTTGCGCACCATTTCCCACAACACGATACCTGTAGCTACAGACACGTTCAATGAATGCTTCATGCCCCACTGCGGAATTTCAATACTGCCTTGCATCAGGGGTAAGACTTCGGCATCTACCCCCTCAACTTCATTTCCAAACACCAGTGCAATGGGTGTATCTCCTAAGACCATGTCCTGTAACATAGTACTATTCTCTACCTGCTCAATAGCATAACAAGCATAGCCTTTTTCCTGCAACGCGAGCACAGCTTCCTTGGTGGATGGAAAATATAACCAATCCACCGTTTCAGTAGCACCTAATGCAGTTTTATGAATATCCCGATGCGGTGGCTGGGGCGTGTAGCCACAGAGCATAATGGCTTCAATAAGGAAAGCATCGCAGGTACGAAAGACCGAGCCCACATTGTGCATGCTGCGGATATTATCCAGCACCACTACAATTCGATGTTTGTTGGCCGATTTAAACTCGTCCACCGATTTACGGCCCAGCTCATCCATGCTTAGTTTGCGCATATCAAGCAAATGTAGGACTGCCATCAGTATCCACAAGCGGGGAAAATCTTTCCTACTAAAACCCGCTTCCTTGGCTGAGGGCGATTAAATTTGTCGGCCATGGCTAAATCAGGAGCAGATACCCCATTAATGCAGCAACACCGGGCAATTAAGCAGAAATACCCGGATGCCGTGCTCCTATTTCGGGTGGGCGATTTCTATGAAACATTTGGCGAAGATGCCATTATTGCTGCCCGTGTATTGGGTATCACACTCACTAAGCGCAACAATGGCGCTGCAGCTTCTTCTGAATTGGCCGGTTTCCCGCATCATGCATTAGATACATACTTACATAAACTGGTGAAAGCCGGTTATCGCGTAGCCATCTGTGATCAGTTGGAAGACCCCAAGATGGTAAAGGGTATTGTGAAAAGAGGTGTTACTGAAATGGTGACGCCAGGTGTAGCCACCAACGATAAATTGCTAGAACACAACAGCAATAATTTTCTGGCTGCTGTGCATATGGATGAAGATCGTTTTGGCCTGGCTTTCCTGGATATCTCCACCGGTGAATTTTTTGTAGCCGAAGGCAATCAGGAATATGCAGACAAACTGCTGCAGAGTCTGAAACCTGCTGAAGTAATTTTCCAAAGAAGTCATCAAAAAACTTTCAAAGAAGTTTTTGGCACCCGTTTTTATACCTACACACTAGAGAGCTGGATTTTTGATTTGCCCTTCGCAACAGAAAGTTTACTCAAGCATTTTCAAACCCATTCACTCAAAGGATTTGGCGTTGAGCACTTAGCACATGCCATTATTGCGGCAGGCGCGATTCTTTATTACCTCAAAGAAACCGAGCACCCCAACCTACAGCATATCACCAATATCCAGCGTATTGAGCAGGAGGAACATTTGTGGATGGATAAATTCACCATCCGCAACCTGGAGTTGCTCCATACAGGTAATGACCAGGGCTGGTCATTGCTAAAAGTGCTGGACAATACCATCTCTCCCATGGGTGCACGCTTGTTGAGAAGATGGATTGTATTGCCGCTACGCGATCAACAGAAGATCAATGAAAGACTGGAAGCTGTTGCCTACCTGATCAAAGAAACAGATTTACGCAAACAACTCCAGCCCTGGATCAAGCAGTGTGGTGATGTAGAACGTTTAGTGAGTAAGATTCCGCTAAAGAAAATCAACCCGCGTGAAGTATTACACCTCGCAAAGGGTTTACAACATGTAGAATGGATTCAGGAAGCTTGTAAAAAGGCAAGCAATCCTTATCTCTTGCGTTTAGCCGACGCCATTAATCCCTGTCACTTTATTCAGCAGAAAATTCTGAACGAAATTCAAGAGAATCCACCCGCCATGGTGAATAAGGGTGATGTAATTAAAGTAGGCATTCATGCTGAACTGGATGAGCTGCGCAGCATTGCATCAGGTGGTAAGGAATACTTGGTTCGCATACAACAAGCAGAAGCAGAAAGAACAGGTATCAGTTCTTTAAAGATTGGCTTCAACAATGTATTTGGTTATTTTCTTGAGGTAACTAACTCGCATAAAGACAAAGTGCCTGCAGACTGGATCCGTAAGCAAACACTCACCAATGCTGAGCGCTACATCACTCCAGAACTAAAGCAGTACGAAGAAAAGATCACCGGTGCTGAAGAGAAAATCTTGCGCATCGAATCTGAGCTATACGATCAATTATTACTGGCACTGCAAGATTATATCGCGGCTATTCAGATAAACGGACATGTACTAGCTGTCTTAGACTGTCTTTGCTGCTTTGCTGATAACGCTATTCGTTTCAATTATAAAAAGCCGGAACTGCATGATGGATTGGCATTGGAATTAATAGCCAGTCGCCACCCGGTAATTGAACAGCATTTACCTGCCGGTGAAAATTATATTGAAAACGATATCAGTTTAGATCCAGATCAACAACAAATCATCATCCTTACCGGACCCAACATGAGTGGTAAGAGCGCAATCCTGCGTCAGACTGCTTTGATCACCCTCATGGCGCATATGGGCAGCTTTGTGCCAGCAGCCAGTGCGAAAATTCCTTTGACGGATAAAATCTTTACGCGCGTAGGTGCATCGGATAACCTGAGCGGTGGTGAATCTACTTTCATGGTAGAGATGAATGAAACAGCCAGCATCATCAACAATGTATCTACCAGAAGCTTAATCCTGTTAGATGAAATTGGCCGAGGCACATCTACTTATGATGGTATTTCCATTGCTTGGAGCATGGTGGAATATTTACACAACCATCAATTCCATGCCAAGATTCTGTTTGCTACACACTACCATGAATTAAATGAACTGGAGGCGCAGTTACCACGGGTAAAGAACTACCATATTACCAACAAAGAAATTGGCAACAAAATCATCTTCCTGCGTAAACTAGCGCCGGGCGGTAGCACGCACAGTTTCGGTATCCACGTAGCCAGAATGGCCGGTATGCCGCCTGCGGTAATTCAAAGAGCCAATGAAATTTTGGAGCAGTTGGAGGATAAGCATGTTGGCGATGCACAAACATCGGGTCAGCCACATACCAAAGACCTCAGTAAAGCAGTGCAGCAACTAAGTGCACCTAAAATGCAGCTATCCATTTTTGATGCGCATTCTGAAACCTTTGATGAAATTAGAACCATGTTGAATGGCATCGATATCAACAGGCTTACACCTGTAGAAGCCTTGATGAAACTAAATGAAATCAAAGGCAAATTGAAATAGTTTTCAGCTGGAGAAAAAATTTCCCCCGCCCATACACATACTTGCAATTAGCCGAACAGATTACTTAAATTGTTGGCGCATTTTCAACCCAACAAAAACGATTGCATGGGCGATTTTCAAATCAAAAAACAAAGCAAGCAGTACGATGCCATTATTGTAGGCTCAGGCGCCGGAGGTGGTATGGCTGCATATGTATTGGCAAATGCAGGATTAAAAGTGTGTCTGCTAGAAGCAGGTGCCATGTATGATCCGCAAAAGAATATCACACAGTTAAAAAATCCATGGGAATCGCCCCGCCGCGGTGCCAGTACCAAGTTTCGTCCCTTCGGCGATTTCGATGCCTGTTACTGGGGTTGGGAAATTGATGGCGAGCCCTATACACACAAAGACAATACCCAATGGGATTGGTGGCGTGCCCGTATGATTGGTGGCAGAACCAATCACTGGGGAAGAATATCGCTGCGCTTTGGCCCCAAAGACTTCAAGCGCAGAAGTATTGATGGCCTTGGCGACGATTGGCCAATCGGGTATGAAGACATCAAGCCTTATTACGACCGCATTGATAAAATGATTGGTGTATTCGGCACCAACGAGGGTTTGGAAAATGATCCCGATGGTTATTTTCTGCCTCCGCCAAAACCAAGACTACACGAACTGTTTATCAAGAAAGCAGCAGTAGGTGCAGGTGTGCCGGTAATTCCATCACGCTTATCAATTCTTACCAAGAAGATCAATGAAGATCGTGGTGCTTGCTTTTTCTGTGGACAGTGTAACCGTAACTGCAGTATGGCAAAAGCAGATTTCTCTTCATCCAATGTACTCATCTACCCTGCCTTAAAAACAGGCAATGTTGATGTAGTAGCTAATGCGATGGCAAGAGAAGTGCTGACAGATAAGGAAGGTTTGGCAACTGGCGTGAGCTATGTGAATAAGGAAGACATGATGGAGTATCAGGTGAGTGGCCGCGTAGTGATCCTGGCTGCCAGCGCCTGTGAAAGTGCGCGACTCATGCTCAACTCTAAATCACAAAGACATCCCAACGGATTAGGCAATAGTAGCAATGTGGTTGGCAAGTACTTACATGATTCTACCGGCGCTGCCATGGGTGGCATCATCCCTGGCCTGTTTGGCCGAAAGCGCTACAATGAAGACGGCGTAGGCGGTATGCACGTGTACAGTCCCTGGTGGTTGGATAATAAGAAACTGGATTTCCCTCGTGGTTATCATATTGAGTATTGGGGTGGCATGAGCCAGCCTGCTTATGGATTTGGCTGGGATATTCAAAACCTCAATGGTAAATACGTAGTGAATGGCAAACAAAAACCTGCTGGTGGATATGGAGCTTCACTCAAAGAAGACTATCGTCATTTCTGGGGTGCAGGCGTTGGGATGGCCGGCCGAGGTGAAGCCATTGCTTTGGAATCTAATTACTGTGAGATTGATCCGAATGTGGTTGACAAATATGGCATTCCTGTTTTGCGCTTTCATTACAAATGGTCTGAGCATGAAGTCAATCAGGCCAAACACATGAAAGAAACCTTCAAAGAGATCATGCACAATATGGGGGCTGTGATAACCTGGGGCGATGATGGACCAGACAATAATTATGGACTGGAAGCACCCGGCAGAATTATTCACGAAGCAGGTACTGTTCGTATGGGTAATGATCCTAAGCGTTCTGCATTGAACAAATGGAGTCAGGCCCATGATTGCAAAAACCTGTTCTGTGTAGATGGTGGACAGTTTGTCAGTCAGGCCGATAAGAATATCACCTGGACCATCCTCGCCTTGAGTATGCGTGCCAGTGAATACATCATTGATCAACTCAAAAAGCAAAACCTCTAGTCATGGATAGAAGAAGTTCCTTAAAAGCTTTACTGATTGGCGGTGTGGCCAGCGGTGTGTTGGTTGAAGCCTGCCAGCCAAAAGAGAAAAAAGAAGCTATTACAGCTGGCAATTTCACTATTGATCGTCAGCCTGAAGAAATTGCCCGTTACAACGAAGTAACTAGCAAGACTTTCTTTACGCCACATGAAATGGCTACCATTACTGTATTGGGCGATATCATCATACCTAAAGACGAAGTGAGTGGCAGTGCCAGTGATGCAAAAGTGCCAGAGTTTATAGAGTTTATTGTAAAAGATATGCCATCGCACCAAACACCCATGCGTGGTGGCTTGCGCTGGCTAGATCTTCAGTGCTTCAAGCGCTTCAATAAAGCTTTTGTTGACTGTTCTGCCAAAGAGCAAATTGAGATGGTGGACGAGATTGCCTATCCAGAGAAAGCCAAGCCAGAGATGGCACAGGGTGTTAGCTTTTTCAATACTATTCGCAATTTGGTGGCTACCGGTTTTTACACATCAGAAATTGGCGTGAAAGATGTGGGTTATGTGGGTAATACACCTAATCAATGGAATGGAGTACCCGAAGATGTACTCAAGCAATATGGCCTAGCCTATACGGAGAAGGAACTCAAAGAATGCATCAGCTTCCCATAAAATGATCCGGAGCTTACTGGAAACATATATTCAAAAAATCAGTCCGATTACAGACCAAAGTCTGCTGACTGCTTTTACAGATGCCTGGGAAGTGCAAGAAGCAGGTAATGATAACAGCTTGTTGCGTATAGGTGAAGTATCTAACCATATCTATTTTGCAGCAACGGGCATAGCACGTATCTATTACAACAAGCATGGCAAGGAAATCACCGAATGGATTGCTATGTCGCCCGGATTCTTTTTATCCATCACCAGTTTTTTTCATCGAACACCCAGCAGATTGGGCATTCATGTGCTGGAACCTTCCAGAGTCTATGGTATACACCACGATACACTGATGAAAATGGCAGCCAAGCACCATGCTATAGAAACTTGGTTCAGGCATGCCATGAGTGGCGCCTTAATACTCTCACAAGAAAGAATGGACAGTATTTTGTTTGAGACAGCACAACAACGCTACGAGCGCTTGCTACTAGAACAACCCGAGTTGATTCAAAGGGTTCCACTCTCCTATATTGCTTCATTTCTGGGCATTACTCAGGAAACGCTCAGCCGTATGCGCGCAGCCGTAAAATGATTATCGCAATACAACAGCAGAGAGCGCGGGTAAATGCACTTTCAATTGATAGGTCTTGGAAGCTTTATCGTGCAGCTTGGAAGGTATTGATGGGTTAAACACATCACCTGTACCCCAGTATTCCTTTCGATCACTATTGAAGACTTCTTTCCACGCTGATTTGCCCTGCACATACACTTCCCAATCATTACGCACAACTGGTGTAAGATTAAGAATCACTAATACGTCGTCTTTTGGCTTTAAGCCTTTTCTGATATAAGACACCACTGAATCACTTCTGTGATTCAGATCGCACCAAGCAAAACCCTCCGGATCAAACTGCTTTTCATGTAAAGCCGGCTCGTTTCTGTACAATTCATTCAACTGCTTCACACAAAAGCGCATACCACCATGGCTAACAAAATCCAATAGCTCCCATTGCAATTCACTCTTGTAATTCCATTCACTAGTTGCACCAAACTCATCCCCCATAAATAAGAGCTTGGCACCTGGATGCGTAAACATATAGGTGTAGAGCAAACGGAGATTTGCAAACTTTTGCCATTCATCGCCCGGCATTTTATAGAGCATTGGACTCTTTCCGTGCACTACTTCATCATGACTTAGCGGCAGCATGAAGTTTTCATCGTTGAAATACATCATGCTAAAAGTAAACTCATCCTGATGAAACTGTCTGAAGATTGGATCACGCTTAAAATAGCGTAAAGTGTCATGCATCCAACCCATCATCCATTTCATACCAAAACCCAAACCACCTTCAAACGTTGGTTTACTTACACCCGGCCAATCGGTGGCTTCTTCTGCAATGGTTTGGATATCGGGGAAATCGCGATACAATGTTTCATTCAGGTCTTTAATAAAAGCAATGGCTTCCAGATTACCATTACCACCGAATTCATTCGGCTCCCACTGACCTTCGTTACGACTATAATCCAAACGCAGCATAGAACTTACCGCATCCACACGCAAGCCGTCTGCATGAAAACGATCGCACCAGAAGCGAGCACTACTGATCAGGAAACTTTTTACTTCACCACGCTTGTAGTTGAAAATATAGGAGTTCCAATCGGGATGATACCCCTTACGCATGTCTGCATATTCATAAGTATGTGTGCCATCGAACATGAACAGCCCATGTGCATCATACGGAAAATGCGAGGGAACCCAATCCAGAATAACCCCAATACCTGCCTGATGCAAAGCATCTACCAGAAAAGCGAAATCCTGTGGTGCACCAAAGCGACTGGTAGGTGCAAAAAAACCGATGCCTTGGTAGCCCCAACTTCCATCAAAAGGATGTTCCATAACAGGTAGAAACTCTACATGTGTGAAACCCATATCCTGCACATAGGGCACTAACCTAGCGGCTATTTCCTGATAACTGTTATAAGTTTCTTCATCATGCTTATTGGGGCGCATCCAGGAAGCCAAATGCACTTCATACACAGAGTAAGGCGCATTCAAAGCATTGTGCTTTTTCCTGGTCTTCATCCAGTCTTCATCCTTCCATGCATAAAATGTATCCCAGGTAATAGAGGCTGTTAAAGGACGCTTTTCCCAAAAATGTGCAAATGGATCGCCTTTATCCAGCTTAATACCCTTATATCCATGTATATGGTACTTATACGACTCTCCTCTCCCAATGTTTGGAATAAAACCTTCCCAAATACCTGAACTGTCTAGGCGTACTTTCAACGGATGCAGATCAGGTGTCCAATTGTTGAAATTACCAATGACGGATACTGCTGTTGCATTGGGTGCCCAAACAGCGAAGTAAGTACCTGCTGTATCCAACACCGTTATTTGTTTGTTACCAAATAATTCATAAAGTCGATAATGTGTACCCTGCTGAAAATTGCGAATATCCGCTTCCGTAAATAAGGAATAGTTCCAAACAGGCTGTTGTGTATCTACAAAATGCAGCTCTTCAAATTTTTTTGGTGCTTTCTCTGCAACTTTTTTCATGATTCGTACTCTTTGTGTTGAAACCCGTATGGCCATGTTTGGCAAAACCTGTTAGAAATATACCTACAGTTTTTTGTTAAATCTGATTAACGGTATGTAATCTAAAGATTATTTGTGCATTTTGCACTAAACTAATTATTTAGTTAAACCTGCTTATGCGAAAAACTGCTGCATTATTATGGCTGCTCGGCGTCGTGCTGACAGCTAGCGCACAGGAAACTGTGTTAAAAGGCACTGTAGCCGATACACTCAACAAACAACAACTGCACAATGCAGTTGTGTCGCTATTAAGACCAAAAGATTCCGTGCTCATCAAATATGTGCGAACCGATCAGCAAGGAAGATTCCAAATCAGTGGTATACCATCAGGGAAACTATTGATACTGGTCAGCTACCCCAACTACGCTGATTATCTGGATCAGCTTACAGTTGATGCAAATGCAACCAAAGACTTAGGTAATATTCCGCTGATTACAAAAGCCAAGCTACTTGAAGAAGTAATCGTAAAACAGAAAATATCTGCCATTAGAATGCGCGGCGATACTACTGAGTATCGTGCAGATAGTTTTCGAGTAAGCGCGAATGCCAATGTGCAGGAGTTATTACGCAAACTACCGGGCATATCCGTAAATGGTAAGGGAGAAATCACTGCGCAGGGACAAAAGGTTGAAAAAGTGCTGGTAGATGGTGAAGAGTTCTTCAGTGATGACCCAGCAGTTGTAACACAAAATCTTAGGGCTGATGCAGTGGAGAAAGTGCAATCCTTTGATAAGAAAAGTGACCAAGCCGTATTTACAGGTATTGATGATGGTCAGAAGACCAAAACATTAAACCTTGTATTGAAAGAAGACAAGAAGAAAGGCTATTTCGGCAAATTGGAAGCCGGCAGTGATTTTGGTAAATACCGATATGGAAAAGGCATGCTGAATTCATTTAAAGGAAAGAAAAAAGCTGCCGCCTATATAACAACAGACAATACGCGCTATGAAACGCTCAACTGGAATGAGCGACGTAACTATGGCGAGGATTTGAATACTCAAACCCAGATTTCTGATGATGGTGGCGTTAGTATATGGTCTAACGGAGATGAATTCAGCTGGGGCCGTGGTTTACCAAACTCTACTACTGGAGGTCTGCATTTCAGTAATAAATGGAATCAAGACAAACACAACAGTGTAAACACTTACCAATTCAACGATTTGCGTGTAACTGGTGAGAATACCAGTACAACACAAACTCTCTTACCTGATGGTAGTTTCTTTGTCAACAATAGTGACCAGAAGTTTGATAACCTTAGAAGAAGAAACCGCTTAAGAAGCACTTATGAGTGGCAGATTGACTCTACCAGTAACCTTAAGATTATTGGTACAGGCTCTATCATTAATAATAGAAGCAATAGTATATTCCAAGGTGCTTCATTGGATAGCAAGGGCTTTAAATTAAATGAAACATCTAGACAGACCATCAACGAGTCGGATGAGCAAAACCTGATTGCCAATATTTTCTGGCGGAAACGCTTCAAGAAAAAAGGCAGAACTATTTCAATTACAGCTGATGTGAACAGTACCAGGAGAACTGGTGATGGTTTTCTGTTTGCCACCAATACCTTCTTTACGGGCGCCACAACCACAACAAGAATTGATCAGAAAAAGACCAATGATGAAAACATCTCTGGCTTGAGTACTAAAGTGTCTTATACTGAACCACTTTCAAAAACAACTACACTGGAATTAAACTACCGCTTTGAGAACAACCGGAACAACGCAGAAAGAAATACATTGGAAGGCGGTGTGAATGGTGCAGGTAAGTATGAGACTATGGTTGATTCACTCAGTAATCACTTTGTATTCAACAATTACGGACATATAGGTGGCTTCAATATCCGATACAACTACAAGAAAATTAATTTCTCCGTAGGAACAGGTGTTGGTAATGTACAGTTCAATATTGAAGACTTGCGAAAGGCAAGAAATCGCTCAGCCAATTTCACCAACTTTCTACCATCAGCCAATTTCAATTACCAGTTGAAAAAACAAACCAGGCTGGGCTTTAGGTATAACGGTAGTACCAGAAACCCAAGTCTGCAGCAGATCAACCCAATTATTGATAATATTGATCCGTTAAACCTAACGGTTGGTAATCCTAATTTGGGTCAGGAATTCCGAAACAACTTTGAATTATACTTCAGCGATTACAAGGTATTGAAGAGTAAAAACATTTACCTCAGCGCAAATTACAGCTATGTAAACAATGCCATCACCAATGCGAATACAATTGACAAAGCAACAGGTAAACGTATCAATCAGGCGGTGAATGTAAATGGCAATTACAACTTTAACATGTGGTCAAGCTACGGATTTGAACTCTTTCCTTCATTTAACCTGAACTTCAACTTCAATCCGTCAATTAATCGCTTCATCAATATTGTAGACGGACAGGAGAATATTAACGACAGTAGAAATATGCGCTTCAGCATTGGATCGGGTTATTGGGGTGACAAATGGATAAATTACTGGTTCGACCTCAGTGCAACCAATAATTTCTCTAAATCTTCAATCAATCCAAACAATACTACCCGATTCTGGAATTACAATACCAATGCCAATATAGAGATGAAGCTTCCAAAGAAGTGGTATGTTAATTTCGAAGCTGATATTGAGATGTATCAAAGAACTACGGTATTTGCCAATCAGCGTAATGTTGTTTTATTAAACGGTTCTGTTCGAAAATCCATTGATAAAAAAGAGAACTGGCAGATACAGTTCAGGGTCAATGATATCCTGAATCAGAACCTGGGCATCAACCGTAATATCAGCAGCAACTTTATTTCTGAAACCACTCAACAATCCATCAGAAGATTCGGCATACTCTCGCTTACTTACAACTTCAATAAAAACGGTGCTGAGCCAAAAGGATTCTAAATCAAGCTTATTATGAAATACTTATTCATTTCATTATGTCTCTTTACTGCACTTATCAGTAGTGCACAATCAAGGTTTATCGGTAGTGGCAGAATTGAGTATGAAAGAAAAACCAATCAGCACCGCGCATTGGATGCTGAAGGCGACAACGAGTGGATAAAAGAGCTTAAGAAAACCATACCCAAATTTGTTTCTGACGTATTTGAGTTGCAGTTTACTACCGATAAGTCTGTGTATAAATTGGCAAAAGAGAATACAGATAATAAATATCTCTGGAATGCCAAGCCTAGTGAATCCGATGTATTGGTGCAGGACTTGAATAATAAGAAAGTATCGATACAAAGAGATGTGTTTGAGCAAACCTATCTTTTACAGGATAGTGCGCGCAACCTTGAATGGCGTATTACAGAAGAAACCAGAGAGATTGCTGGTTTTGAGTGTAGAAAAGCTGTAACCAAAATCTGCGACTCCGTTTATATCGTTGCTTTCTACACAGATCAAATATTGGTTAGCAGCGGCCCCGAAAGCTTTGGCGGTTTGCCGGGTATGATTCTCGGTTTGGCTGTACCCAGATTAGCCGTTACATGGTTTGCCACCAAGGTGGAATTAACCACGCCTACCAGTCCACAATTAAACCCCGTGCAGAAAGGCAAGAAAACCACCTGGGCCAAAATGAGTAATGATATGCAGAAAGCGATCAAAGATTGGGGCAAGGAGGGTGCCGCATTTATGTGGAAGTTCTCTTTATAACCTAATCACGATACAAATAAGAAAAGCCCCGCGATTGCGGGGCTTTTCTATGTAAGGTTGTATTCATCTATTTCAGTTCCAATACCCACATTTGCTTGGCAGGAATACTAAAACTGCTACCAAGTGTATTTCCTGTTACCACATCTTTTGCACTACTGAATCCTTTGGTTCTTTCAGCATACTTTGCAAAGTCTACTTTCATTTCTTTATCCGCAGTATTCATCACACACATTACAGTCTGCTTTGCATCATACCGGAAGTAAACATACAGACCATCAACGGGCAGATATTGCATCATTTTACCGGTTGTGATCGCACTCGACTGCTTCCTGAAATTCGCCAACTTGGCTGTATACTGCTGAACAGCTAGTTCGTCAGCAGTTAAACCGGTACCGGAGAAAGCGCTTTTTTGATCGCCCTTCCAGCCGCCCGGGAAATCCAATCTCACCCAACCATCATTCGGATTCTTCTCTCCTTTCATCAGCACTTCTGTTCCATAATACATTTGCGGAATACCTCTGCTTGTCAGCAGCCAGGCTAATCCCATCTTCATCTTACCTACATCTTCTTTCACTTCTGAAAAGAAACGATTCAAATCGTGATTATCCAGGAATATGCAGTTCAGAGAAGGATCTTTATACAGGAAATCATTACTCAATGTAGTATAGAGCTTATTCACCCCTTCTGTCCACCCAAATGGCTGATTCAAAGCAGGCAGTATCCCATAGAAGAGCGTTTGAAAATCTGTTACACCCGGAAGATTACTCTTGAATGCAGTTTGAAAATTGTTGTCTGCAAAATATGCCTGATTGGCTGTACCATGCACCCAGGTTTCACCAAACATGGTCATCTTAGGATATTCATCGAGTAAAGCTTTATTACAACGATTCATGAAAGCGAGATTGTTATAGATATAGGTATCTATTCTCCATCCGTCTACACCAAATTCTTCCACACTCCAAAGTGCATGCTGAATCAGGAAATTAGCTACCAGGGGGTTGTTGTGATTCAGATCAGGCATTTGCTTGGTAAACCAACCCTTTTCCATGATTGCTGCTTCAGAAGGTGCCACATAGGGATCAAAAAATACCTGATCCTTATAATTGGTATTGGTATACTGAGGCCATTGATTCAACCAATCTTTTGTTGGCTGTTCAATAACAAACTCATGTTCCACACCAACGTGATTGTACACCGCATCCTGAATCAATTTCATGCCGCGCTTATGCAGTTCATCACTTAATTTTTTATACGCTTGATTACCGCCATGCCTAGGATCCACTTTGTAATGATTGGTAATCGCATAGCCATGCTCTGTTCTGTCGGGCATATCATTCTCGAGCACAGGCGTCATCCATACTGTTGTTACACCCAGCTGCTGCAAGTAATCTAAACCATCAATAACACCCTGGATATCGCCTCCATGTCTGTGATACACAGAATCACGATTCAGGGTTTGATCGCGCAAGCCAGCAATACGATCATTACTATAGTCTCCATTACGGAAACGATCGGGCATGATGAGGTAAACAAAATCTTTCTGTTGTACACCTTGCGCAAATGCTGTTCCCTTACCTGCACGGCGTGGTTTCAACTCCCACGAAACAGTTTGCTTGCCTTGTTTACCGGCAAACTCCAGATTCACTATTCCCGGTTTTGCAGCAGGACTAATCGTAATATCCGCTGCGATATACAATGGATTATCCAGTTGGTATACTTTATTCAATTGCACACCGGGATAATTCACACTAAATTTGGAAGCGGCAAAATCTTTACTGCTGCCTTTGATTAGCAACTGCACTTTATTCCACTTCATACCCACCCACCAATTGGTTGGATATACACTGATTTGGGCATACAGCCCCCCTGTTAGCAAACATGCCAACAAGATAATGCCTGCTCTTTTCCCTAACATATGATTGTTTTTAACGAATACTCAATGCAATACCAGCGCCTGCTCCATTGTACTTTGCAAAAGTATAATCGGCATACACTTTCAAGAATGCGAGGTTAAGTCGAAGCCCCCAAGTATTGGTAAACCCACTTTGGGTATACTTCAAATCCACAGGATCCACAATGGTTGATGTAACAGGTAAGTTAGCTGGTGGCGGACCAGTATAAGTTGCCGTATAACTTCCTTTAATTCCAATATTGCTGTTACCAGCAATAAAGCCGGCTGAAGCATATACTTCAAAAATCAGAAACTTCACAGAAGCCATACCCTGAATAGTTAAAGCTGAAATATCTACTTGCGCACGTTGATTACTACCAGATAATCCACCATCAGACAAATCATACTCTGAGCTTACTTTATTGTAGGCCAATAAACCAGCCAAGCGCAGGAATGGTGCTTTTTTAATAATCGGCAAATAAGAAAACTCATGTTGCAAACCCACACCAAACACACCTACTTTTACCCCATCAAAACTGGTTTGTGGAAAGTAGCGCACTTTGATATCAGTATTCTTAATAAATCCAATACCAACCTGTGCCACAGGAAGAGGCACTGCTACAAAGCCAATAGCATCTTTCATATCCTGACCAATACCGTCTGGCGCACGAAAAGTTGTTCTGGCTGTTTGACCGTTTATAGTAGTGGTTACATTGATATCCTGTGTTGTTTTACCACCAAGGAAAGTAGGCAGATTTGTACTCGTAGCTCCTCCTGCTAAAGAGAAGGTAGAATAATCGCTGTTGCGGAAATTAAATGTCTGCAACTTATCCGGCACAATTGCCGCCTGCATATTAACTGAGATATCAAATCCTAGAAATTTATGGGCTTTTGCTGTACTGCTCCAGCCACGAGCCATGTTATAAATCTGGCCTTCACCGAATGGTCTTAGGTACCCTTCCAGATACTTGTTTGCATCAGGCTTAGAGCCTGCTATGATAACATCAAAATCTTGTGCCTGCGAAGTATAAGCACCGGTCAGCATTAAAACAGAAAAGAGAATTTTTTTCATGATTATGGGTTTAAGTGAAGCCGGGGGACTGCTATACAAAGTTATTACTCAGATTTGATTACAAGTTTTGCAAAAATGCCTGCCAGCAACATAGACACACCAGACAAACCAATCACGTTAATGGCTTGTTCGTTCAATAAACTCAATGCCACACCACCTAATAACCCTGCAGCTATCTGTGGAACAGTAATGGTGATATTAAATATCCCCATGTATACACCGGTTTGCTTTGCGGGCAACGATGAAGATAAAATAGCATAAGGCATGGCCAGAATAGCCGCCCAAGCCACGCCAACACCTACCATTGCAAGAAAGTGGAGATTCTTGTCTTCAATAAATACCATAGAAATCAATCCCAAACCACCTGCCAGCAAAGACACCGCATAAGTATTTTTTCTGCCAAACTTATCCGCAAGCGGTGTTAAGACCAAAGAGTACAAAGCCGCAAATACACTGTAGGCTGCAAAGATCACACCTGTCCAGTTACCTGCTTCGTTGAATTCTTTTGATTTTGGATCCGTTACACCCCAGATATGCTGTGCAATACCTTGCGTAGTATACACCCACATCAGGAATAAAGAAAACCAAGAGAAAAATTGGGTTACTGCCAATTGCCACATAGCTGTGGGAATATTGGCAAGCAATTGCATAAAGCTTTTCTTCTCTTCCTGCTCTGTTGAGATGTTATTGTACTTCGCATATTCTTCGGGAGGATATTCTTTGGTACGGAAGGATGTCCACAACACACTTAACAACAATACAGCACCACCAAAGTAAAACGACCAAATAACCGTAGGTGCCACTTTCTGTCCTTCAGCAGGCTCATTGGCTACACCGATGCTGGTTAAAATAAACGGCAAGAGTGAACCCACTACTGCACCGGCATTGATCAAAAAGCTTTGAATAGAATAGCCTTTGTTTCGCTGGCTATCTGGTACCATATCGCTTACCAAAGCACGGAAAGGCTGCATGGTTACATTGAAAGAAGTATCCATGAGCAATAACATGGTGGCGCCAAAGATCAATGGAGCCAGTAAAGCGGCAAAGTGTTCTGAATTGGGCATAAAGAACATGGCTCCTGCTGAGACAATGGCACCGCCCAGAATAAACGGAATTCTACGGCCAAGCTTGGTCCAGGTTTTATCGCTGGACAAACCAACAATTGGCTGGACAATCAATCCGGCTAAGGGAGCTGCCAGCCAGAACAAACTCAGGTGATGCGGATCAGCATCCAAAGCGGAGAGGATACGACTGGTATTGGCATTCTGCAAAGAATAACCAATCTGAACACCTAAGAAACCGAAACTGATATTCCAAATCTGCCAGAAACTTAAGAGGGGTTTATTGGCGGATGAAGTGTTATTGGGGGCTTGTCCAAGGGCCATAGCAATCGATTGAATATGTACAAATTACATGATGTCTAAAAGTACAATAAAAAAGCATCCCTTACGAGATGCTTAATTAGTTTTTTGGGTGTGTGATTAGATCACAAAACCGTCCGGAAGTACTGCTCCTTTCTTCACTACAACAATACCATCTTTAATGGCATAAAGGGCATGATCTGTGTTTTCCAAGTGCTTACCGCCGTTGATGCGAACATCATTACCAATACGACAATTCTTATCCAGAATCGCATCTTTGATATAGCAGCGCTCACCGATACCGATTTTCGGTTTACCCTTACTCACATTCTCAGCCATTTGCTCTATGGTTTCGTAATAATCGTTACCCATGATATAGGTGCTTACAACCGTTGTACCATGACCAATTCTGGAGCGAATACCTACTACGCAATTCTCCAGTCTGGAAGCATGAATGATACAGCCATCAGCAATGACTGTCCTTTCTAAAGTAGTACCACTTATTTTGGCCGGAGGCAACATACGTGCACGGCTGTACACGAGCTTATTATTATCGAACAGGTTGAATGGAGGAATCTCATCAGTCAGTGCCAGGTTGGCTTCATAGAAAGAATAGATATTACCGATATCTGTCCAATAACCATCATACTGGAAGCTAACAACCCTACCGCTTTCAATAGAGTTAGGAATGATTTCTTTACCAAAATCTGTTGCATTCGGGTGTACTTCCAACAAGAGGTTTTTCAGCACTTGCTTATTGAAGATGTAAATACCCATAGATGCCAGGTAATGACGCCCCTGTGCCTTCATTTCTGCACCAGTATCACTGACCCACTCGCCAAGCACTTCTTTCTTTGGTTTTTCTACGAATGCAGTGATATTATTGGCTTCATCTGTTTTCATGATACCAAATTCAGGCGCATCTCTGTCGCCTACCGGAATAGTAGCGATACTGATATCAGCTCCCTTTTCTTTGTGTGCGGCCAGCATGTCTGTGAAATCCATCTGATACAACTGATCACCACTCAGAATGAGTACATACTCAAAATCCAGATTAGAAATATGGCGAAGAGATTGTCTTACTGCATCAGCGGTGCCCTGAAACCAACCTGGATTATCAGGTGTTTGCTCAGCAGCAAGGATGTCAACAAAACCCGAGCTGAATACGGAAAACTGATACGTATTCTTAATGTGCTTATTGAGTGAAGCAGAGTTGAACTGCGTCAAGACGAACATCCTGTTGATGTTGGAGTTGATACAGTTGCTGATGGGGATATCCACCAAACGATATTTACCGGCAATCGGAACAGCCGGCTTGGATCTGCTTGCGGTAAGTGGGTACAAACGAGTACCTGCTCCTCCACCCAAAATCACTGCTAGTACCTGACTTGAAATATTCTGCATAATATCCTGTTATATGATTTGAAAAACTATTTAAGCTTTTAAGGATTGATACAACTGCAGGTAAGCATTAACTGAGCTTTCCCAGCTGTGATCAATCTGCATCATGTACTGACGCATTCTATCCATTTGTTCTTTATCGCCATACACTTCCAAAGCCCTACCAATTGCATGGAGGAGGTCGCTGGTTGTAGCATGTGTAAAACGAATACCAAAGCCTTCCCAATCACCCATATCCACTACTGTATCTTGTAAACCTCCGGTACTTCTCACCATGGGTACTGTACCATAACGGAGTGCATACATTTGATTTAAGCCACATGGCTCCACTCGACTGGGCATGAGTAGAAAATCAGCCCCGGCATACATCACATGGCTTAGCGCTTCGTCGTATCCAATATAGCAATTATAGTGCTGTGCAACAAATGAATCGAACTTCAGGTCATTCAGCTGTCTTTCTACAGTTGGGTCACCACTGCCCAGCACCAGAAACTGTCCCGCCCCTGCACTTTGATGAATGGCTGTCGCAATGGTATCGGGCAGTATTTCAGCAGCTTTTTCTCCAACAAGTCTGCCAATAAATACAAACAAAGGCTTGGATGCATCCAATCGGAAGCGCTCGCAGAGCTGCTCTTTATTGGCCTGTTTACCTTTCTGAATACTATTGGTATCGTAATGTGTCGTCAAATATTTATCATCTGCCGGATTCCAGACATCATAATCAATACCGTTCAGAATACCGCTGCACTTCCCCTTTTCATACTCAAACAAAGCCTCTAATCCATTGCTGTTGTAACGAAGTTCATCCATATAGCTCTGGCTAACCGTAGTAACACGCCAGGCACATTTAATCGCACTAGCAAGTGGGTTGATACTATTGGCCCAGTCCAGATCGCCCCAGCGCCAGCTATCCCACTCAGGTATGTACTTGCTTTTATCCCAGCCCATCCAACCCTGGTATTGTGCATTATGGATGGTAAGCACGCTGGGCACATTGCTTAACTTATTTCTGTAAGCATAACAGTGTTTCATCATAAAAGGAATCAGGCCTGTATGATGATCATGACAGTGCACAATATCCGGAACATGCTGCCACTGCACCATCCATTGCAGTACAGCTATCTGAAAAGCCGTGAATCTTTCGGCATCATCATCATAGCCATATACTTTTTGTCTATCGAGCAGCCCATTGATATCTACCAGAAATAAATCATACCCAAGATCCTTACTCGAGAGTTTGATTATGGTGAAATCAAATTGCCAGTCGCCCAGCCAGGCTTTTCCTTTAAAGTCTACATCCCACTGGTTATCGTACAAGAATTTAGTACGATACATGGGCATCACTACTTTGGCCACATGCCCTGCTTTTGTCTGGTACTTTGGCAAAGCACCTACCACATCGCCCAAGCCACCTGCTTTTGCCATGGGATATGCTTCTGCACTGATGTGTACAATTTCCATAATGAATGTTTAGGGGAAAAACCAGCTACAGGTGTCAAGATAGGATGAAAAACAATTACTTGCAATGGAAGGATAAAAATTTTCATAGCATAATTTTTTATACTTTCAGCATTCAAAATCAAACCAACGATCGCCATGAACATTGCTACCCAAGAAACCAACAAGGGCGCGCTAACTACACTCGTTACCGTATTCTTCTTTTGGGGATTCATTGCTGCTTCTAATAGTATCTTGATTCCTTTCTGTAAAACCCATTTCGAGCTCACTCAATTACAGTCGCAATTAATAGGCTCTGCTTTCTATGGCGCCTATTTCATCGGCTCGCTTATCCTGTTTATTCTTTCTAATTTCTTGGGCTATGATATTGTAAACCATATTGGCTACAAAAAGGGCATTATTTATGGTCTGGCCATTTCTGTGGTTGGCGCTTTGCTGATCATCCCATCAGCCAACGCCAATTCATTCAATGCCATTTTGGGTTCATTATTCGTTGTGGCGCTAGGCTTCTCGCTCCAGCAAACCTGCGCTCAGCCATTTGCCATCGCACTTGGCGACCCCGCAACAGGTTCACACAGGTTGAATCTGGGTGGTGGAGTGAATTCATTAGGTACTACACTCGGACCAATCATCGTCAGCTTTTTCCTATTTGGCTCAGTAGGATCTTCTGATGTAGAAGTAACCGTAAAAAACATCAATAATCTATACCTGATTGTTGCAGTGGTATTTGCAGCTGTTGCATTATTCTTCCAGTTCTCCAAACTACCGGAAGGCAAGAACAATGAACCATTTGAAAAAGCCGGCAAAGCGGCCAGCTCCTTGAGCGTAATGACCTTGCTTATCTTGGGTATCATCGCAGTTGGACAGTTTACAGAAGTACCCAAACTCTGGTTACTGATTGCCATTATGCTAGTTGTTATATTAATTCTCTTCTACAGTAATAGCAAGGCTGAACAATCCAGTGAAGGCTGGGGTGCCATGAAATACCCACAGTTGATCTATGGTATGATCGGCATCTTCGTGTATGTTGGTGTTGAAGTAACCATCGATAACAATTTTGGTGCGCTGTTAAAGCAACCGGGCTATTTCAACGAAACAGGTTTGGATGAAAGCCAGATATCACAATATATCTCCTTGTATTGGGGTAGTTTGATGATTGGTCGCTGGACCGGAGCCATCTCTGTGTTTAACCTTTCTGCAGCCAGCAAAAGAATCGCGACCATCGTTGTTCCATTCATCGCATTTGCAGTGGTACTCGCAGCCAACAGTTTACACGGTAGCGATGTAAGCAATTTGCTCCCTTATGCGATTTGCATTGCTATTGCCATTGCTGCTTTCTTCTACGGTCAAGAAAAGCCGGTAAAAACTTTGCTTACACTTTCTGTTCTTGCCGCTGTAGCCATGCTGATTGGTTCATTTACCACAGGTATTGTGTCAGTATACGCGTTTATTGCAGGCGGTCTGTGTTGTTCAATTATGTGGCCATGCATCTTCTCATTGGGTGTTGGTGGATTGGGCAAATACACTAGCGAAGGCTCTGCCCTGCTGATCATGATGATCTTGGGTGGTGCAGTTATTCCTCCATTGCAGGGAGCTTTTGGCGATGGCGTATTAGGATTGCATAAGAGTTACCTGATTGCTGCAGCATGCTTTGGCTTACTGGCTTTATTAGCGCTCAAGCTGAAAAGTGTACTTAAGAGCCAGGGACTTGATTTCGATAAACAAATCGGAGGAGGACATTAATAGATTTTTCACAGTAACAGGTAGTGCATGACTACCTGTTGAATTTGAAGTATATGACAGAACAACCTTCTTCTTTTGCCATAGGTGTAGACATAGGCGGTACCAATACCAAATTTGGATTAGTAGACAAGCGTGGTAATATCTGGTATCAGGACAGGATGCGTACAACAGACCATGAGCAGGTAGGCACATTCGTGGAAGAACTCTACGAAAAGCTGCAGCCCATGATTGAAAAAGTTGGCGGTATCGATAAGATTAAAGGTATTGGCATGGGCGCCCCCAATGGCAACTACTACAAAGGCACTATTGAATATGCGCCCAATCTTAAGTGGAAAGGCATTGTGCCCATTGCGACTATCGTAAACGAAAAATTTGGCATACCCGCAATCCTCACCAATGATGCCAATGCTGCAGCGCAAGGTGAAATGATGTATGGTGCTGCCAAGGGCATGAAAGACTTTATCGTAATCACATTGGGAACGGGTGTTGGCAGCGGCATCATCGTGAATGGACAACTCGTCTATGGCCATGATGGTTTTGCAGGCGAACTTGGTCACGTTACTGTAATTCCAGATGGCCGTGAGCATTGGGGTACCGGCATGAAGGGCAGCTTAGAAGCCTATTGCAGTGCAACAGGCATGCGCTTAACTGCTTTGGAATTAATGGAAAAAAATCCTGATGTAGATACCCCTTTACGCAAAATCAAAGCAGAAGATATCGATAGCAAAGCTATATACGATGCTGCCATGCAGGGCTGCGGCTTATGCAAGGAAGTTTTCGAATACACAGGCAATATACTTGGATTGGCTCTGGCTAATTTCGTAATGTTCAGCTCACCTGAAGCCATCGTTTTATTTGGTGGTGTTACAGCTGCAGGCGAAATGCTGATTAAACCAACGAGGTTGGCCATGGAAGCAAATGTGCTCCCTATTTTCAGGAATAAGGTGAATTTGATTTTCAGCGACCTGAAAGAAGCGGATGCCGCCATTCTAGGTGCCAGTGCTTTGGTTTGGGAATAAAGATTATTCAAAAGATATTCAACCGAAAGGGAACATTACTGTTCCCTTTTTTTGTCAACCAATACGCATTTGAATTGTCATGCATGCATGGCTAAGTACAGAATAGAACATATTTATGCAGGCATTCATGGTGCCATCATTCCTGCAAAACAAGTAGCCAAAATGGGTAAGCCTAAAAGGCTTGTCTGCATCATTGGCGCAGAAACCATTCACGCTGCTGTTCAGCCAACTCAGTCGGGAGATTTTTATGTACACCTCAGTAAACCCTTATTGAAAAAACTGCATTTAAAAACAGGAGATCAGGTAGCTATACAATTTGAGGAAGACAACACCGAGCATCAATTCGCGATGCCTGAGGTATTGGATGAAGTGTTGCAAACAGACCCAAGAGCCAAAGCCATTTTCGAAGCCTTTACTCCAGGCAAAAGACGCAGCCTAATCTATCTGGTACAACAGGTAAAATCTACAGACAAACAAATTGAGCGGGCTTTACTAATTGCCAGCAGAATTAAAGCAGGCATCAACGATCCAAGAATCATCCTCAAGAAAACGCTATGACATTTGCAGCAATATGCGTTGCATCTGCAGTAAATGCCTGTATTCATGCGCTACAAAGAAACGAAGTGTATCACCCAAACGCAAGCTGATCCATTTACTCAGAGAAGTAGGGATTCTTTGCTTTTGCCAATTGGCGAAATGTGCATTTTGCAGCAACAGCATTAATTTTTCCTGATGTAATCGGAATTCAGTTTTCACCGCAACAGCATTCAATGCTTGCACAGGTTGCGCTTTGGCAGGAGCCTGCATTTTTTTAGATAGCGTTCCATCTGGTAGAGGCTGCATCAGTTTGGCAAAGAACTCCCCCAGCCAACCTGAATGGTAATTACCACTATTACCTCGCTCCTCCTGGATTGCTTGATCAATCAGGGGTAAATAATGTCTGCAATAAACATTCAGGTGTTCCATTACCTGAGCAAGACTCCAACCACCAAAACTTGGCTGCTGTAATAACTGCCATTCACTAAGTGTGTCTATACGATTAATAAACTGCTGTACTTGTTGTACAATTTCTAATAATCGCTTTTGTTCTGAAGCTATGCTGTATTGTGGCATATCGATCAATTTTGAACAAAATTCCAGGACCTGAAACCCAAAAATCTTGGTGCAGACCAAGATTTATATGCGTACACTACTCAATAATTTACTGAAAGTGCTGGCATCAATAGCCAGATAAGAAGCCAAGTACTTGTGTGGCACCATATTCAACAAATGCGGACTTCGCTGGAGGAAGGTGGTGAATTTTTGTTCTGCGCTGAAAGCCATAATCTCTGCCTGACGATGCATCACCCCATATAAAGCCGCAGCTGTAGCCAGCCGAACCATTCGCTCAAGTGAGCGATGCTGATCCATCAAATCCTGCAATTGCTGATAGCCCATGCGCAGCATGGAACTTGCAGTTAAAGCTTCTACCGTATAATGTGCAGGTGTTTGCAATTGCAAAGAATCCGGCACCCCGCAAAATGATGGCGGATATGTAAACACAACAGTTACATCCGTTCCATCCTCTGCGAGATAATAAGCCCGCTGAATACCTTCTACTACAAAATAGAGATACCGCTCCACCTCGCCTGCTGCTGTAATCACTGCTTTTCGCTTGAAAGCAACAGGCTGCCAGGCAGCAGAAAAATCCTGCCATACGGCATCAGGAAGGCGAAACCGCGCATCCATCATCTGCTTTAATTGCTGCAGCGCATCCATAGAGGGAATGTACAATAAAAAATCCCCCCGCATTACTACGGAGGGATCAAAAATGTGCACTGCTAAAAATTACCAGCGACTGTTGTTGTAAGAAGGGCGAGGACGGTTACCGCCATTGCCACCACCTGTACGGGGTCTGTCTTCTTTAGGACGAGCTTCGTTTACAGAAATGCTACGACCATCAACCATAGCGCCATTCAATTCAGCGATAGCTTTCTTAGCTGCTTCGTCATCAGACATTTCAACAAAACCGAAACCACGGCTACGGTTAGTGAATTTGTCCATGATAACTTTTGCAGAACTAACTTCACCATACTCTGCGAAAAAACCTCTCAGGTCTTCGTCCTGAACGGCATAACTTAAATTAGAAACGTAAATGTTCATTTTGAAACATTTAAAATTTGAAAAATACTTGAGACAATGCAGAGGCAGGGACTGAACTAACTATCGGCGGAAAAAACTTAGCAGATATATAATTGTACTGACCAAAAACTGATTAACTCAAATTGACCAAGCAAAGCTATGCTATAAAGTCGGTACCACCTATTTTATTTAGATCTCAAATGTTAATTCTCTCAGCTTACAGTTAAGCATTGACAAATTTATGACACAAAAAATCAGTCATATTTTGCAGTTTTGCATCGCTGAGAACCTCCTTAAGGGTCGTTTAAGGACTTTCAGTAGTGCGACTTCGGTCGCACTTTTTGTTTGCAGCTTTCTGTAATTTCAAGCTATAATAGCCCTTATATGCGTTTCATTTCAATACTCTTAGCTTTTATCTGCTTTAGCAGTTCAGCTCAGAACAAACACTATCTGCTTGTTGGCACTTACACACAGAAAGCCAGTAAAGGCATTTATGTTTACGAATTCAACAGCCTTAATGGTAGTTTTCAGGAACGCGGTAGTATCAATAGCTCCAATCCTTCTTTTCTAGCAGTATCTCCAAATGAAAAATTTGTGTATGCTGTTAATGAAGATGGTAATGGCCTTGGCGCGGTAAGTGCATACAGTTTTGATAAAGCGAATGGCAAACTACAATTTCTTGGCAAGCGAGACAGCAAAGGAGATCATCCCTGCTATATCGCCACAGATAAAACAGGACAATGGGTTGCAGCAGGCAATTACAGCAGTGGCAATTTCAGCATATTCAAAGTTTTGGCAAACGGCAGTATCGACACAGCAGCTTATACCATTCAGCACAAAGGCAGCGGACCAGATACCACTCGCCAAAAATCACCGCATGTGCATGCAACTTATTTTACACCTGACAATGCATTTCTATTAGTACCAGATTTAGGCATTGATAAAATAATGGTTTATCGCTTTGATGCTAAAAACGGCAAACCATGGGTAATGTATCAACCAGGCATATCTCCGCCAGGTGCTGGGCCAAGGCATGTAGAAATTCACCCCTCTGCTCCTTTTGTTTATGCAGTAGAAGAATTAAGCGGACACATCCATGCATTTAGAAGAACCCAAGATGGTGGTTTAAAAAGTGTACAAAGAATTTCTGCCCTGCCACCTGCATTTAAAGGTAGTATTGGTGGTGCCGATGTACACATAAGTAATGACGGTAAATTTCTGTATGCATCAAACAGAGGGACATCTAATACGTTGGCGATATTCCGTATTGATGAAAAAAGTGGTATGCTTACTTTATTGAACCATCAGGACACAAAGGGAGTAAAACCACGAAACTTCACCATAGATCCCAGTGGCAAATTCTTATTAGTAGCTAATCAGGAAACAGATGAAATTGTCATCTTCAAAAGAGATTCCAAAACAGGTATGCTAACGGATACCGACCAACGCATTCCTGTATCCAGTCCTGTGTGTTTGAAATGGGCAAAAATGCGTTAAGCTCAACGCTTTTGTTTGATCATGAATACTGCAGGAACAGGCCTTTGCCCTTCTTTATCGGAGGGTTGAATCGTTTCTTTACCATTCACTAATAAACAACTGCTGCCACCGCCATCAAGATTAAGCGCTTCATAACAACCTAATTCTTTTAAGACTCTGGCTTGCTCTCCCAAGCTAGCCCCTTCAGCCACACCAGGCATCCTGCCCTGAACAACCAGTAAAATCAGTTTCCCGTCAGCAGTATATCCCATGGCTGTTCGAGGATGCTTATCATCAATCTGCTTTCCACGAAACATCCGCTCCTGCTCATTACTAATACAAATATGTCCATCACGGATCAAGGATGGCCCGCCGGCAATCGCAGTTTGCATGGACCATTTTTGAATATCTGTTTTAGCAGCAATCTCTTTAACAGAACGAGCAGGCGTTTTACCCCAGCGATTGGCAGGAAAACGAAGCGCATAAGCCTGTGCTTTGGCACTATCTGAATAAATCCAGGCCACGTCCGCATTACCTGATGCATCAATGCCTATGGCTGATCTGGTTACATAGTAATAAACTTCATCGCGTTTATCATACACCGAGCCAATATTATGCGCCACCACTTTCCCATCCTTAATGACCAGATTCAGGTTTCGGTTAGTCTCGAAGGAAAAGAAAGTACCATTCATCACCACCAATGGCTGTTCATTTTTGGCATAAAATCCCGCAGGCGACAACCTTCTGCCATCTGTTGTATCGGTTGTAAAAACCAAGGACGGATCTTTTAAATCTGCAACCACATAAAAAGCCAGATTGGCCTTACCCTTCTCCAGCGGAGTGGTTGTTTTAAATACATGTACAGATGCCGGCAAGGGGCCAAAAAGGCTATCCACATTCTGCCACTGTATTTTCTGAGCCTGAACGGCGGAACAAAGCAATAACAAGCTTACAATCAATCCTATTCGCATGATTTAAAGATACGGTTTCCAAAGAGGCTGCACATCCTTGCCACCGAGCAAATTTCAGTTAACTTCGCGCCCATGACAGAAAAAATCCTGATTCTCGATTTTGGCAGTCAGTACACCCAGCTGATCGCCCGTGCAGTTCGCGAAGCCAATGTGTATTGCGAGATCATCCCCTACCACCAGTCATTTCAAGTAGATAGCTCCCTGAAAGGAATCATCCTAAGCGGTTCTCCCTTCAGTGTAAATGAAGAAAAAGCGCCTGTTGTAGATATTGCTGCATTCATTCAGCAGCGCCCAGTTTTGGGCATCTGCTATGGCGCACAGTTAACTGCCAAGACTTTTGGCGGACGTGTTGACAAATCCAATAAAAGAGAATACGGAAGAGCCATTCTGCAACAACAGCAACAAGATGTTTTGCTGCGCGATGTGGCGGAAAAAACACAAGTATGGATGAGCCATAGCGATTCCATTGTAGAACTGCCATCAGGATTTGAAGTAACTGCTACCACCGATTCAATTCCTGTAGCAGCTTTTAGAAAAACAACAACTGATACAAAGCCTTTGTATGGTTTACAATTCCACCCGGAAGTGTATCATTCTACTGAGGGCAAACAAATACTCAAGAATTTTCTGGTACATGTTTGTGGTTGCAGCTGCGATTGGACACCTGCGCATTTTGTGAGTGAAACAGTTGCACAATTAAAAGAAACCATCGGCAACAGAAAAGTGATCATGGCTTTAAGTGGTGGTGTGGACAGTACTGTTGCTGCTACTTTGATCAGCAAAGCTATCGGCAAAAATCTGTTTGGCATTTTTGTAGACAATGGCGTGTTGCGCAAGAATGAATTTCAGGAAGTGTTGGATACTTATCGTCAACTTGATCTGAATGTAAAAGGCGTAGATGCCCGCGAGCATTTTTATACCAAGCTTGCTGGCAAAACTGATCCTGAAGAAAAACGTAAAATTATTGGTCGCACTTTCATCGAAATATTCGATCAGGAAGCACACAAACTGGAAGGCATTGAAATGCTGGGTCAGGGCACCATATACCCAGATGTAATTGAAAGCGTAAGTGTACATGGCCCTTCTCAGACCATCAAGTCGCACCACAATGTGGGTGGTTTACCAGATACCATGAAATTAGGCTTGGTAGAACCACTCCGCTACTTGTTTAAAGATGAAGTACGCAAAGTAGGTTTGGAATTGGGTATACCATATGAATTATTGTATCGTCACCCATTCCCCGGACCAGGTTTGGCCATCAGAATTCTGGGTGAGATTACAGAAGAAAAAGTAACCCTCTTGCAAGAAGCAGATCATATCTACACCAAGGGCTTGAAAGAACATGGTTTGTATGATAAAGTATGGCAAGCAGGAACAATTTTACTTCCAGTAAAAAGTGTAGGTGTAATGGGCGATGAAAGAACCTATGAATTTACAGTTGCTTTGCGTGCTGTAACTTCTGTTGATGGCATGACGGCCGATTGGGCGCACCTGCCTTATGAGTTTCTCGCACACATCTCCAACGAGATCATTAATAATGTAAAAGGCATCAACCGTGTGGTGTACGATATCAGCAGTAAACCACCCGCCACCATTGAATGGGAATAAATCAAATAATCGTATTTTGATTCCATGAAGCGTTTGGTTACGATAGTGCTCTTTTTGTTAGTTCATCAAGCATTTGGGCAAATACCGAAGATTGCAGTATTCGCACCAGTATATCTGGATTCTGCATTCAATGGAGAACAATACAAATTGGGCAACAGTTACCTGCCCAAGCAATTATTGCCTGGCTTGGACTTTTACAATGGGATGATCGCCGCCATTGATTCACTGAATGCGGAGAAGACACAGGTTGAGGTATTGTTTTATGATACCAAAAGTGTCACAAAGCCTATCAATACCATTATTAGTAAAAATGAACTGCAGGGTGTACAGCTCATCATTGCCGCATTCAATACACGTAATGAGGTTAAGCCCTTGGCTGATTATGCAAAACAATTGGGTATACCACTCATTTCAGCTACTTATCCAAATGATGGAGGTGTTGCTGAAAATCCATACTTCTACATGATCAATTCTACACTGAATACCCATGTAGAAGCCATGCATCGCTTTTTACAACGCTATTTTCCGCTACACAATACCATTTATGTAACACGCAAAGGCAGTAGTGAGGATCTAATCAAGCAAACATTTACTGAGCTGAATAAAAACACCCCTGCTGCACCTTTAAAAATAAAAATGGTAGAGCTAATCGACAGCTTTCAAACACCGGATCTTTTACCACTGCTCGACAGCACAAAGGAAAACCTGATTATTTGTGGCAGTTTAAATGAATCCTTTGGTTTAAAGCTGGTACGTACAGTGAGTCCATATAAGCAATACAAAACCAGCATCACTGGCATGCCTACCTGGGAAACCCTGCGCGAATTGAATAAGGAAGACTGTCGGGATGTAGAATTAATATACTCAACTCCTTTCAATCTGCCGAGAAGTGGCAAATTCTATCAATACCTGAATGAACAATACAAAAGAAGATACAATGGCCGCCCAAGCGATATGTATTTCCGAGGTTTCGAGAATACTTATCATTTTACCAAACTGCTCTTGTATCATGGCAGTCAGCTGAAACAAAATCTCTCAGATAAGTCGTTCAGCTTTTTCCATGAATACGATTTTAAGCCCAATATGAATCAACGCAGCAATACCGTTGACTATTTCGAGAACAAGAAAGTTTACTTTGTTCGGAAACTGAATGGAGCTATTAAATCTGTCAACTAATTCTCCTTCTCACCTGTTATTGAGCCATGAAACAATCTGGTTTCAAAGGCAATAAGCAATCTTTACCACAGAAGCTTTGTGTAACTTGTGGCAGGCCCATGACTTGGCGTAAAAGCTGGGCGAAAAATTGGGAATCGGTAAAATACTGCAGCGATAAATGCAGAAGCCAAAAAGCCAAATCTGCTAACTGATGGCATTGATTGATTTTACGGATAAAAGCCTTTACTGTGCCGCAGGTGATTTCTATATCGACCCCTGGCGCCCTGTAGATCGTGCGGTGATTACCCATGCACACAGCGATCACGCAAGGGCTGGTAGCAAACATTATCTCTGCCATCATTTAACCTTACCCATTCTACAGCTAAGATTGGGGCAGTACGCTTATCAAAGCGTGGATTGGAATGAGTCCGTATGGATCAATGGCGTGCGTATCAGCCTGCATCCATCCGGACATATCATTGGTGCAGCACAAATTCGTGTGGAGTATAAAGGCGAAGTATGGGTAGTAAGTGGCGATTATAAAACTGAGAACGATGGTATTAGTGGCGCATTTGAACCTCTACCCTGCCATACATTTATAACCGAATCTACTTTTGGATTGCCCGTCTATCGCTGGCAGTCACAGGAAGTAATTTTCGAACAAATGCGGGCGTGGATAGGTAATAATCAACAACAAGACCGTGCCAGCATGTTGATTGCCTATTCACTGGGTAAAGCACAGCGAATTCTACAAGCCATCTCACCCATCACCAATAAGATTTATGTACACAGTGCCATCTGGAATACCCATCAGGTTTTGTTAAACAACGGCATTCAACTGCCAGTAGTCCAACGTATCACTAATGAAACCAATAAAGCCGATTTAAAAGGCGCCGTCATCATTGCGCCACCTGGTGCAGAAGATAGTCCGTGGACGAAAAGACTACCGAGGTTTAGAACAGCTACTTGTAGTGGATGGATGCAAGTGCGCGGTCAAGCCAGAAGAAGTAGTAGCGATATGGGCTTTGCACTAAGTGATCATGCAGACTGGAATGGCTTACTCAGTGCTGTGAAAGCAACAGGTGCATCAAAAGTATTTGTAACGCACGGGTTTCAATCTGTTTTCAGCAGGTATCTGAATGAAATTGGTATTGAAGCAGCAGAAGTGATAACGCAATACGGCGAAGAAGAAAAGAATACGGAGGAGCCTGTATGAAAGCATTTGCCAATTTGATACAAGTGCTAGGCGCTTCATCCAAAACAAATGAAAAGCTGGATGCTTTATCCCAATACTTTCTGCAGGCAAGCGACTCAGACAAAGTATGGGTGATTGCCATCTTCAGCGGCCGAAGACCCAAAAGAATGGCCAACTCAAGAGAGTTGAAGAACTGGTGCATGGAGATTGTTGGTTTGCCGGAATGGTTGTTCGAAGAAGCTTATCATACTGTAGGTGATTTAGCAGAAACCATTGCGCTCTTATTACCTGAAGCAAAAAAAGATGCACCTCACAAAAGCCTGACCGATTGCATACAAGAAATGCGCGCATTGGAGAAAGCTGATGAAACTTTACGTAAAGAGTACATCATCAATCAATGGATGCAGCAGGACAATAGCGAACGCTTCTTATTCAACAAACTCATCACAGGTGGCTTTCGCATTGGCGTATCGCAGCAGATGATGGTGCAGGCTTTATCCAAAGTAACGCAGTTAGCTCCAGAGCAAATCGCCTTGCTCATTAGCGGCAATTGGGATCCTGCAAACACGAGTTTTCAAGAGCTGACGAATGTTTCCGCTGCGCGGGATAATCACTCCAGACCTTATCCTTTCTATCTGGCCTATGCATTAGATACTGAGCCTAGTGAATTAGGCCAGCCCAATGAATGGCAGGCAGAATGGAAATGGGATGGTATTCGCGGACAAATCATCAGCAGAAACCATGAAATCTTTGTATGGTCGCGCGGAGAGGAATTGATGACAGAACGATTTCCGGAATTACAAAGCCTAAAAGATTGTTTACCTGAAGGCGTTGTACTGGATGGAGAAATTGTGACCATGAATGATGACAAGCTGCTACCCTTTTCAACTTTACAAACACGTATTTCCAGAAAGCAAGTCACCAAAAAAGTATTACAAGAAGCGCCCGTTGCTTTTTTGGCTTATGACTTATTAGAATACGAAGGCAAGGATTGTCGCGAATGGCCACTGGAAAAAAGAAGAACAATACTCGAAAATATTGTAGCACAAGCTGCAGCGCCTTTGTTGAAAATATCGCCAACTATTGCTTTTAAAGATTGGGAGGAATTGATATCCATCCGACAATCTTCCAGAAGCATGCAGGCAGAGGGACTCATGCTGAAGCGAAAATCATCCGTCTATCAATCCGGGAGAAAGACGGGTGATTGGTGGAAATGGAAAATAGACCCCATGACAATTGATGCCGTGCTCTTATACGCACAGAAAGGTCATGGCAGAAGAAGCAATCTATTCACAGACTATACATTTGCTGTGAAAGATGGCGACAAACTGGTTACATTCACCAAAGCCTACTCTGGCTTAACTGATAAAGAGTTTACCGAAGTAGATGCATTTGTGAAACAAAATGCTGTTGAAAAATTTGGTCCGGTGCGTACAGTAAAACCTGAGTTGGTATTTGAAATAGCATTCGAAGGCATTGCTGCAAGCAAGAGACACAAATGCGGCGTAGCACTTCGTTTTCCACGCATGCATCGCTGGCGAAAAGACAAGAAAGTAGATGAGATCAATACACTGGATGATTTAAAACAATTATTGCGTTTATACGGCCAATGACACAACCAGGCTTTACCATCATTAACCAATGGCTTGCCGGCAAAGGCTTTCAGGCTTTTCCTTTTCAGGAAGCAGCTTGGAGAAGTATTGTTGATGGTAATAGTGGTTTGGTAAATGCGCCTACCGGCTGTGGCAAAACCTATTCCGTTTTCCTCGGTGCTTTGATTCAATTCATTAACGAACATCCCTCTGACTACGCAAAACGTAAAAACAACGGTCTGCAATTACTCTGGGTAACACCATTACGTGCTTTAGCCAAGGATATTGGCAGGGCCATGGAAGAAGTGATTACCGAACTGGGCATGCAATGGCGTGTAGGCATCCGCAATGGTGATACTGATACCAGTGAAAGAGCTAAGCAGAAACGCAATATGCCCGAAGTGCTGATCATTACGCCGGAGAGTTTGCATTTGCTATTAGCACAAAAAGGGCATCCCGCACAATTAGAGACATTACGCATCATTGCTGTGGATGAATGGCATGAGCTGATTGGCAGCAAAAGAGGTGTGCAGGTTGAATTAGCCATCAGCAGAATTGTACATCTTACAAAACAACCCGTATCTCTCTGGGGAATATCTGCCACTATCGGCAATCTAGATGAAGCAGCAGCATGTTTGCTTGCCCCTATCGAAAAAGCACCTGTGATCATTCGCGCGCAGATGGACAAGCAGATAGCAGTAGAATCCATCATACCGGAAGCGATTGAAAAATATCCATGGGCCGGTCATCTGGGCATTAAACTGGCTGAACGTATCATTCCTATAATCGAACAAAGCAATACTACGCTCATCTTCATCAATACAAGAGGGATGAGTGAAACCTGGTATCAAACCATCCTCACCGTTGCACCACATTTAGCTGGAGCTATCGCCTTGCACCATGGCAGTATTGAGCGAGAACTTCGAGAATGGATTGAAGAATCCTTGCATACACAGAAACTTAAAGCTGTTGTCTGTACGGCTAGCTTGGATTTGGGTGTCGACTTTAGACCTGTAGATACAGTGATACAAGTTGGTTCACCAAAAGGTGTGGCCAGGTTTCTACAAAGAGCTGGCAGAAGCGGACACAGACCAGGCGATATTAGTAAAATCTATTTTCTACCTACGCATTCTTTAGAACTGGTAGAAGCTGCTGCACTAAAGAATGCCATCAATGCGGGCACTATTGAAAGCAAAACTCCACTCCTCCTCTGCTTTGATGTATTGATTCAATATCTCTGCACTTTGGCCACAGGCGAAGGCTTCAAGCCGGATGAGATTTTTACAGAAGTGAAAAAGACCTATTGCTTTAGCGAGATGCGTGAAGATGAGTTTCGTGAGACCTTACTACATATCACCCAAGGCGGCAATGCACTGCAGCAATACGATGAATACAGAAAAGTAGAAGTTGATGAAGGGCTATATCAAATCAAGAGCAGACGTATTGCTATGCGGCACAGAATGCATATTGGCACCATTGTGAGTGATGCCATGCTGAAAGTAAAACTGCTCAATGGGAAATATCTTGGTGTAATTGAGGAGTATTTTATCAGCAGGCTTGAACCCGGCGAAGTATTTACACTTGCCGGAAGAAACTTGGAACTGATCGGCATCAAGGATATGACTGCGATTGTTAAGCCATCAAAGTCGAAAAAAAGTATTGTACCCAGTTGGATGGGCGGCCGCATGTCACTTACAGCCAATCTAGGCGAGAAATTGAGGGAAACCTTGAATGAAGTTATCCAAAGCGATTCACCACAAATAGAGTTAGCGGCGCTGACGCCTTTGTTTGACTTACAAAAAGAACTCTCGCATATACCGCAATCAAATGAATTGCTGATTGAACAAATCAGTCTGAAGGACGAACACCACTTATTTGTCTATCCATTTGAAGGACGCTTGGTACATGAAGCTATGGCTGCCATCCTCGCATATCGCATTGGCAAGATTATGCCAATCACTTTTTCTATCGCCATGAATGATTATGGCTTTGAGCTGTTGAGTGATCAGCAAATTCCTGTGGACGATAGTAATGTTCAAGAACTCTTCAGTACAGAAAACCTTACAGCAGATATTCAGCGCAGTGTGAATGCCAGTGAGATGGCCAAAAGAAAATTCAGAGATATTGCCGTGATTGGTGGCTTGATTTTCCAAGGCTTCCCCGGAGAACAGAAAAAAGCAAGACATCTCCAATCTTCTGCGTCTTTGTTGTTCAAAGTATTTAGCGAATATGAACCCAACAATCTGCTATTGAAGCAAGCCTATCAAGAAGTTTTTGATCAGCAAATGGAAGAAGTACGCTTGCGCGAAGCCATGATGCGTATACAAAATAGCAAGATTGTATTACAATACCCTACCCAGTTGACACCGTTCTGCTTTCCGATCAAAGTAGATGACCTGAACAGAAACCATCACTCTTCTGAGAAGCTCGAAGACCGGGTAAAACGCATGCAGCAACAACTGGAAAGCAATACACGATAAGTTATCTTTGCCGCCTTGACAAAACCAGTACTCCATATCGTTCGGGACCAACATTGCTGGCTGCACGCAGAGAAAATTATCTGGTGGGAGGAAGCACGCAGCATCATTGTAAGTGATTTACACTTTGGCAAGACAGGTCATTTTCGCAAGAGCGGTATCGCTGTTCCTCAATCAGTCTACAAAGAAGATATGCAGCAGTTGGCAGCAATGATCGCCTATTATCAACCAATCAAGATAATTGCTGTGGGTGATTTATTTCATAGCAATGCCAATAAAGAACTGGACTGGTTTTTACGCTGGCGTCAGGATTTTGCACATGTCGCATTTTGTTTGGTAAAAGGAAATCATGATATCCTATCCCCAGATTGGTATGCAAAAGCTGCAATTGGTGTAATCAGTAATTACTACACCGAAGGGCCTTTTGGTTTTATACATGATACTGCGGAGATACCTGAGGAACAAGGCAGCAAGTTTTATTGGTTCAGCGGACATATACACCCAGGCGTGCGCATGGAAGGATCTGCCAAACAAAGTCTGCGCTTGGCTTGTTTCTATTTTCAACAGCAATATGCCATACTTCCTGCATTCAGTAGGTTTACCGGCTTGCAATTGATCAGACCCAAGAAAGCAGATACTATTTATGGCATCATTCCGGCAGACCAACGTTTTCAATCACCCGCTTCCATTCTGCGTTTACAGTAATGGTTAAAATTGCCTACGATAGCATATATGCACATCCCCTACCGGAAGGTCATCGCTTCCCGATGCTGAAATATGAACTGATTCCGGAGCAATTATTACATGAGGGCACCATCACTGCAGAAAATATTTTCTCGCCAGCGCCTTGTGCATTGGAAATAGTTTTGTGGACCCATGATGCAGAATATGTAGATAAACTCTTGCAGCAAATACTCAGTGCATCAGAACAAAGAAAGATTGGATTTTCACAATCGCCTGCGCTTACACAAAGAGAGCTTATCATTACGCAAGGCACAATAGATTGCTGTCATTATGCGCTGCAATTTGGTGCAGCTTTAAATGTAGCCGGGGGCACGCATCATGCTTTTGCCGACAGAGGCGAAGGTTTCTGTCTCTTAAATGATTTTGGTGTTGCAGCAAACTATTTATTGAAAAAGCAACTCGCCCAACAAATCCTCATTATTGATTTGGATGTACATCAGGGCAATGGAACTGCCAGTTTATTTGCACAAGAGCCGCGCGTGTTTACGTTCAGCATGCATGGTGCACACAACTATCCATTCCACAAAGAACAATCTGATCTAGACATTCCATTGCCAGATGGCATTGATGATGCTGCATACCTAAATCTGCTTGAACAAAATCTGAAACAGTTATTTACACAGGTTAAACCAGACTTTGTTTTTTATCTCTCTGGTGTTGACATACTTGTAACAGATAAGTTTGGCAAGCTGAAGATTAGTATGGAAGGCTGCAAGCAGCGGGATGCCATGGTGTTTGAATATTGCAAAAAGCAAAAAACACCCGTTGTTGTAGCCATGGGCGGGGGCTATTCTCCTGATGTAAGGGATATTGTAGAAGCACACTGTAATACTTTCCGTTTAGCCAATGCCATTTTTGGCGTATAAGCAGGGGCTATAAATCAGACACCTTGTTAAGAAATCTTTATAACTAAACGAACAGCTGTTAGCACAGGTTTTGTCTTACAGTCTATGTATCAAAACCTCAGATCATGAAAAGCTATACATCAGCCATTCTTTTGTTTGTCATTATTGGTCTTTTCTCCTGCACTGTTATTCGACAGGGCGAAGTTGGAGTTAAAAGAAGACTCGGTAAAATTGATCCGCAATATGTACAACAAGGCCCAAAGGGATACAACATCTTCACGACAACCATCTTGAAAGTACCAACGCGTACCATGAACATTGAAGTGAAGCCCGACCTTCCCTCTAAAGAAGGCCTCACCATTCGCTCAGAAATTTCTATCCTTTACCGCATCAAGCCAGAAGCTGCACCAAAAATCGTTCAGGATATTGGCTTGAATTATGAGAGTGAAGTAATTCTCCCTGTATTCCGCTCCTCCTCTGCTGACATAACAGCAAAATTTTTAGCCAAAGACATGCACAGCGGCGAGCGCGCACAGATTGAGAATGCAGTCCGTAAGCAAATGAGCGAAATATTAGAGCCGCGTGGTTTCATCATTGATAATGTATTATTAAAAACGATCCGTCTTCCGGAAGGATTGGCACGCACGATTGAAGAAAAGCTCCAGGCTGAACAAGACGCACAGCGTATGGAGTTCGTAAAAGAAAGAGAGAAGCGTGATGCGGAAAGAAAAATCATTGAAGCAGAAGGTAAAAAAGAAATTGCACGCATCCAGGCAGAAGGCGAAAAGAATGCAGCGATTATTCAGGCAGAAGCCAGAAAACGCATGACAGAAATTGAAGCAGAAGGTAAAGCCAATGCCATGAGAATTGAAGCTGACGCTACACGCAGAGCAAATGACACCATCAATAAAACTTTGACGCCACAGGTCTTGAAACTGAGACAGATTGAGGCATTCAGGGCTTTATCCAACAGCAATAACAGCAAGCTGGTGATTACAGACGGCAAAACCCCCTTCCTGACTTTACCTGACAAATTCTAATACATCCGCGAACAAAGGGCCTTGTCGTAAGACAGGCCCTTTTTATTAAATTCATGGCATGAAGAGACCCATACTATCCATAAAGCTTGATAAATGGGATATCTGGATGGAAACAACCGCCTGGACTTTTCTCATTTTATTGTGGATTTACCCCTTACAGTTGTATGCAAGTTTACCAGAGCAGATACCCACACATTTTGGCTTGAATGGAGCTGCTGACGCTTATGGTCACAAGCAATCCATTTTGCTATTGCCTATTATTGCTACTATAATGAACATTGGCATGAGTGTATTAAGTCATTATCCTCATGTGTTCAATTATCCTACCCAAATCACCCCAGAGAATGCGGCTTACCAATACCGCTTCGCAACAAGAATCATCCGATTCACCAGAATCATTACATCCAGCGTATTTTTTCTATTAGTCTACAGAATTATTGCAGGTGTACAATCAGGCGAACACCATTTAGGCACATCCTTCACACCATGGCTAATTGGATTAGGATTGATACCTGCGCTACTCACATTGGTGATGTGGTGGAAAAGCAAAAATGTAGCAGCAAGAGCTACTTAGACTTTTTTACGCCTTAGTTTTTGATAATCCAGAAAATAAATCAGGCGTGCTGTTATCTCTTTTCCTTGTGGCATAGAAAATACCTGACGCAAGTTTTGTCCATACTTACTAAATCTGGTTCCATCTACTGCCATATCTAATGGCATCCAGTTTTTCCAGCCTACAATTAATCGACTACCATACATAAAGTCCCAGGTATAGAACATGTCCAGATTATAGGCATTGTAATTGTTATCATTACCGGCAATAAAAGGTCTATCAATCCAATAGCCCTGCGCATCCACATTATAGAATTTCTCGTAACGCACGCTGCTCCAGTAATGTCTCGCACGAAGTGTTAAGAACATACGAGGTGTAAAATTGTACAACCCTGATAATAGTGTTGTGAACTGATAAATTTTTCTCCAACCGATTATTGGATCCCCATTTGCTTCTCTTCTGAATGCATAACCTACATTACCCAAATCTGAGCTACCATCACCATTCAGCTCCAAACTCAAGCGATCACTAAAGCGATAGCGCACCCCCATTTGATAACGAAAAAACTCAGCATCATCAAAAGCAGGCGTATTCGCATAGCCAAGGTTCATACTTACAAACAAACGCTTGCGGCTATCTGTACTTCCATTAAAACCAAAGTAATGCCAAGGCATCATGCGCACCATTCTTCCTGGCGTACGCAGTTCAAAATAATCATGTTGCCAAAGCGGCTTTGCCTCATAGTTGATACTCAGATCCCAGAAATTCTTAAAGAAATGAAAGATGCTTGCTCCAATATTTATTTCTTGCCACACAAAAGGCTTATATAATTGTCTATTGGTATAGCGTAATGAATAACTGTAACTGAGAAAGCGTTTGGTTGGTGTAAACTGGTTGTAGCTCACTTGAGCAGAAGTTGTAAACTCATTGGGCGCTTGTAAAAAACCGAGATCATTTGGATCATATCTATCAGACTCGACATTCTGCGTAACATTAAACTGTACTTTACCACTCACTTTTCTGGCACTCAGTGTGGTATTGAAACCATCGTAAGGATTCAAACCCATTATCTTACTATAACGCGCTGTGCCAACAAGTCCGTAAGTATTTCGCTTATCGAACAATGCAAAATCTAACGCAGACACATTCGCATCTCTTGCTGTACCACTGCGCATTACATTGGTATTGGTAAAAGTGATGGAGGATCGTCCTTTCAAAGCCTGATCCAACACCACTACACTGTAATTGGTGAGTGGTTCTGTTTCTATCTTCTCCGATTTTCCTGTTACGGTATTCTCAACAATCGCGTGCATTGGTGCGCCTACTGCATTAAAAACACCAATACCTAGGTTCTTTTTGTTTCTACCGGAAAATTTAGAAGCATTGATTAATTGTGTTACACCTGGATTTTTCACAATACGCAAACTTGGATCATTGGCCACCATGCTTTTTACGCTGCTGTAGCCGGCAGGTGTTAGTCCAATTCTTCTGCTGTAAAACAAGCCAGCTTTATTAAAGAGCTCAGTACCCTCGGTGAAAAATGGGCGGTTCTCCTGAAAACGCACTTCAAATGGCGATAGATTAAGGATAACATTATCTGAAATCACCTGACCAAAATCAGGTACCAGCGTCGCATCAAAAGTGAAACTTTCATTCACACCCCATTTCACATCCATACCACCATTGCGGAGAAATTCATTCACCGTTCCTTTGGTGGTTGGTGTACTTCTATATCCTGCTGTTACGTAAGGCAGAAAAGATAAACGCAAGGGCGGCACTACATTACTAATACCGTCCAGATCACCAAACTGGTTTACAAATCCTGCTTCGTTTGGATTCACTGCATTCCAGTAACTACTTTCATTCAATCTTCTGCTGAAGCGTTGAAAGTTTACACCCCATTTTTGCTGCGGAGTTTTGGCAAATCGCAAAGAGATGTAAGGAATGCGCAGCTCCACCGTCCAGCCATCTTCTGTAAAATGCACATTACTTTCCCAAACAGCATCCCAACTATAATCGCTTGGTGGGCCAAACCTACTTTGTACGGCAGGTGAAACACGCCCGTCCGATTGTACGTTTCTGCTGGTTACCACAAACTGGAAACCATTCTGATCGTCATTGTAGGTATCTAGAAACACTGAGAAATAATCCACATCCTGTCTTTGCTCACCATCTCTTGCAGTCAGCTGCTTACGCACCATTTTCGGATCGTCATAGAGCTTGGCAGCGATATACATGGCAGCATCATCATACAAAACCCATACTTCTGTCTTCAGCTGTGCCGGGTTACCGTAATCCGGTGAGTTGATGATAAAATCCTTTGCGGGGGTTGCTTTGGCCCAAACAGTATCGTTAAGCAAGCCATCAATTTTAGGCGCTTGTACTGTACGCACAGCAAACATAGTTTTCTGAGGGAAAGCAGTACGATCCTGCGCCTGAGCAAAGGCAGACAGCAAGCAAATCAGTAAAAGGGTTAGACATCTCATGCAGGCCGCAAAATTGCAGGAAACCATCAGCAAACACAAAGGTTTTTAGATGGATGGCAAAAACAAAGGATTCCCTGTTAATACGGGGAATCCTTAGGCATATTTAAGGTAACTTAATTGAGCTTTTTCTTGAGCGAACTCACTTGCTCCTGCAGGTTGTTTACCATACCAGCCAAGGAGTTCACATCCCAGCGGTTGGCCATATTGGCTTTCTGCATGATGTAAACAGCCTTCCATGCTTCGAGCACTTCATCTGTACCTACCTGATATGGCTCGTATATTGGGTTATCACTTACCAGCGTAATCTTATTCTTTTGTCGATTATTGCGCAGAATACGCTTATATACTACCCCTTCATTCTTAGTCAGCACCACGTAAGTATTGCTATTCTTGACTTCTTCAAGGTCTTCCACTTTCTCACCAACAATTACAGAACCGCTAGGTGTAGGCAACATACTATCGCCAATAATCTCGAAAGCACGATAACTGCCAGGAGCCAACATAGGCAAGGTGAAGGTATTGAGCTCATCCAGAAAATCAGGATCGGCGTAGCCAGCCAGATAACCGGCAGCAGCTTTTACAGGTACAAACTGAATACTGACACTATCTGCAGCCATCTTCAGTTTGCGACGCTGCTCTAAGTAACTACCGCCCTTGGCTTCGGACAGGTCTTTCAGTAATAAATCATCCAGTGTGTACTTAAAGATAGCAGAGACAGCTTCCAGCACTTCCAGCTTGGGTTCTGCCCTCTCTTCTTCATAGGCGCCGATAAGTGAACGCTTTACTTTGAGTTTGTTGGCAAACTCTTCCTGCGTCCAGCCTCTCAGCTTACGGAGATAGCGAAGATTTTTTCCTGCGTAACTCATGACTAACTGATTTAGTGCAAAATACTAATTTTTTTAGCTTAACCAAATATTTTTACACAAAATTTTTTAGCAGCCTGTTTTTGCAGATTTTTGGTGCATGGCAAAAAAGCAAGTTCCAGTTATCCTGATCACAAATGATGACAGCATTCACGCCCCCGGATTACACAACCTCGTTGCAGCAGTTAAAGACCTTGGCAAAGTAGTAGTAGTGGCCCCTGAAAAACCACAAAGCGGCATGGGCCATGCAATTACTATAGGACAGCCACTGCGCTTACAAGCTGTTAGTTTAATGGATGGTGTAGAAGCCTACAGTTGTAGTGGTACTCCGGTTGACTGTGTGAAATTGGCCGTAGACAAAGTATTGCATAAAAAACCGGATATCTGCCTGAGCGGTATCAACCATGGCGCCAACCACTCTATCAATGTTATTTACAGTGGTACGATGAGCGCAGCGCTGGAAGCTTCTATTGAAAACATTCCAAGCATAGGATTTAGTCTACTTGATTTCAGTATGGAAGCAGATTTTTCAGGCGCACAACACTATGCTCGCTTACTCGTACAACAAATTCTCGGTAAGAAGATAGATAAGCATCTCTGCTTAAATGTGAATATTCCGGCGATACCAAAAGAACTGATCAAGGGTTTTAAAGTCTGCAAGCAGGCTTATGCCAAATATGACGAAGACTTTGTTGCGCGTAAAGATCCACATGGTCGTAAGTACTATTGGCTTACCGGCGAGTTTGTAAATTTCGACAAGGCCAAAGACACAGATGTATGGGCACTTAAAAACAATTACGTAAGTGTAGTACCTGTGCAGTTTGACCTAACCAACTATGTACTCAAATCCAAACTAGCAAAAATCATCCGCTAATATGCTGAAGAAAGACAATCTCTATTTCGGATTGATACTTGGTTTTCTGGCACCAGTACTAGGTATGCTTGGCTTTTATTTCTGGAAGTTTCGCTCCATTGGTTTTGGCGAGTTTCTGGCATACATGCTACAGTGGAAATCATTACTCACCTCTGTGGTGAGCGTTTCACTCATTGCCAACGCAGTGGTATTTACTATCTATATTAATAAGCATATTGATAAGACTGCGAGGGGGATTTTTATTGCTACTTGCATTTATGCGCTGGCTGCAGTTGGTATAAAGTTTTTCGCATAAAAAAGGGCCTTTCGGCCCTTTTTATTTCAATCAATCTTCTGATACAACGAAAGTGATATTTTGCTTCATCCAGTATTTGACATTTTTTCCATTTTGTTTGGCCGGCATCCAACCAGGGCCCTTTTTAATCAAGTTAACAGCTTCTGCTGCTGTGCCATAGCCGGGATCGTTCTCTGCCTCTACATTACTTATACCACCCTGTTCATCTACTATGAATCTTACTGTAACACCATATTGACCTGGAGGTGCTCCATTTTTGACTGGGACATCGAAACCTAAATTACGCTCAAGGTATTTCTGCCAAGCTTCCTTACCGCCTGGGAATGAAGCTGGCTCTTGCACTTTAGTGAATATTCTGTCGTAAACCTCAATAGGTTTATCCTGCTCCTTTGCTACAATGGGAGCCGGTAGTGGAGGTGGCGGCGGAGCAGGCATGGGTAGTTTTCCATATTTCTTTACTGCCCTGTTCTTACTGGCTTCACTGGTTAAATCATAACTTTCTTCAGTACCATCTTTTAATGCTACAATCATGCGCAAAGGGCTATGTTTCCAGTATACCTGCTTTATCTGAGGGTTTCTTTTCTGAAAATCTTTCACACCCGCGGGATCGCTGGCTACCACTTCAATTGTTTTCTTATCCTTTGTAAAAATTTCAACAACACCTCTTATGCCTTCTTTACCATACTTTTCAACTGCTTTTTCATTTTTAAGCACATTCACTGTAGCAATATTATTTGGCTCAATTTTATTTAATGCTGCTATATGCTTTAACCTAATTCCATTAAGATAATAAAGAGGTTGTACATCAGGAGAGCTAGGGACAATAATTTCATTCAACCTAACAGGTCTAGATGTATCAACTTTCTTAGCCTCTGAGTCATTCAAAATAATATCCACTACCCCATCGCAAGCCTGCTGACCAAATTTTTCAATAGCAATTTCACCCCCATATATATTCACACACTTCACCGCTGCCGGATTCATTGATAATGCTTGCTGCTCACTTACTTCCTTACCATTAACCTGATAAATAATGTTCTTACCAAACCCCAGTGAGTCTTTGAATGTTTCGTAAAGTGATTTCTTATCCGCACTTAAGAAAAAGGTATTAAATGAGCCATAAATACTCACCACTTTAGGTTTCTTCAAATCTCCAAGACTATCAGATAAAGCTGCGTCGTTAATAATGTAAGCAGCTTGTTGTCTTGCAATATCACTCTCCTGCGCTCTGGTACTGATTCTGAAAGAAAAAAACAAAACAATGCAGATGGAAATCGGCAATACAACCACTCTTCTGAAATAAGAGAACCGCGGATGATTATTTTTTGTCAGCATTAGTATTCTTCGTTTTATGGGTGAAAAAAAGAATGAATGAGTTAACAATGTTCTTTGCTGAGGATAAATAGCCGTTAAGAGCATACTGGCCAATGCAGCTGTATCTCCATCGCGCACAGCTTTTTGATCAGCAATAAACTCATGAATCATTTCCAGCTCTTTTTTGATCAACCAGAGTATAGGGTTGATCCATCCAAACACCAACAATAACTGAATCAATAATTTATCTACACTATGCCATTCACGCACATGCGTTAATTCATGTTCCAGCATGCGTTGACCATCTTCACTACGCAGATCTATATCCGTGTGCCAGAAAATGTATTTGAAAAAGGAAAATGGTGTACCCTGCACTTGGGTCATGATGATATACACATCCTGTATCTTTCTGCAAGCATGTTTGTTGAGCAGTAACCTTATTTTCAAGATAGCACGAAACAAGCCAAGCATTAATAAGCTTGTGACAACAGTATAAACTATCCAAACAATTTCCTCCCAACCTAAATGAAAGCTAGCCGACTGAACAGTGGTCTCCCAATAAGTTTGCTGGTCTGCCACTACCGTCATCAATCGGTACACATCACCTGTATCTTCATCAGGAACCTGCAACTGGATTCGCACCAGGGGTATTACCCAACATAATACAGCTATGGAGAGCAGGTAAAAGCGGTTATACCGGTGAAACCTTTCATTGCGCAGGAATAACCAGTAATAGCCCATCAGCAATACGCTGCAGATCATCACCTGCAGCAGGTAGTAGGCAATGGCTTGCATAAAATTATTTTTTAGCGTTTTTCATTTGTTGCAGCAATAACTCCAGTTCCTTCACACTAATTTCTTTTTGCTTTACCATAAAAGAAACCGCGTCTGCAAAAGAGCCTTCAAAATAACCTTCCACCAGATGGCGCATGGTATGCGAAGAATATTCCGCCTTACTAATCAGCGCATAATACTCATGCATCCTTCCCACCTGATTAACACCCACATAACCCTTATCTACCAGAATTTTTAAAATGGTGGCTACGGTATTCTGATGTGGCTTGGGCTCAGGCTGTGCTTCAACGATCTCGCGCAAAAAACCTTTTTCCAGCTTCCAGATACTCAGCATGATCTGCTCTTCTGCTTTGGTCAATGTTTTCATAATTGGGGGTTATTTGATAATCGAATGTAAAACTATATTTTTAGTTTACAAACTATTTTTTTAGTTAACTGATTTTTTCTTTCTATATCCAGGTCTGAAAAGCCTTTGATAAAACCTATTTTAGCAGCTCAAATCAGTACCATGCGTTATTACGTGATCGCTGGTGAAGCCAGCGGCGATTTACATGGAAGCAACCTGCTCAAAGCTTTGCATTTACAAGATGCGCAGGCTGAATTCCGCTGTTGGGGCGGAGATATGATGCAGGAGGCAGGTGCTGATCTGGTAAAACATTATCGCGATCTGGCTTTTATGGGCTTTGCAGAAGTATTACGCAACCTACCCACCATTCTCAGCAACATCAAATTCTGTAAACAGGATATACTGGCCTATCAGCCTGATGCATTGATACTGATTGATTATCCCGGTTTTAATCTGCGTATCGCCGAATGGGCGAAAGCGAAGGGTTTCAAAGTGATTTACTATATCTCTCCACAAGTATGGGCCTGGAAAGAAAAGCGGGTGGTTAAAATGAAACAATGCATCGACAAGATGCTGTGCATACTCCCCTTCGAGCAAGATTATTACAAAACCCGCTGGAACTGGGAGGTGGAATATGTTGGGCATCCACTTGTAGAAGTGATTAATCAGAAACTTGCCGAGAAAAGCATCCATAAATCACCTGTTGTTGCATTACTTCCCGGCAGCCGTAAGCAAGAGATTCTCCAGAAACTGCCCATTATGCTCGAAGTGAGCAAACATTTTCCAGAACACAAGTTTGTTGTGGCACAAGCCCCCGGGCAAGACAGCAGTCTGTATCAACCGCTGATGGCAGGCTATTCAAACGTTGCAATTGCCGTTGGCAAAACCTATGATTTGCTATTAGAGTCCAAAGCTGCATTAGTCACCAGCGGAACAGCCACTTTAGAAACGGCCCTATTTGGCGTACCTGAAATTGTGTGTTATAAGGGAAGTCCAATTAGCTATGCCATTGCAAAACGGTTGGTAAAAGTGAAATACATTTCGCTTGTCAACCTGATTATGGACAAGCTGGTTGTAAAAGAATTAATACAGCAGGAACTCACAACTGAGAATCTCGTTCAGGAACTCAGAACAATTTTGTACGATGTAGATAAACGGGCAGCCATTCAGGAGGACTATACACACTTAAAAGCATTACTCACCAAAGGTGGCAAAGCTTCAGAACAGGCTGCCAGCTCTATTTATCATTGGCTTACTTAAAAAGCGGTAAAATCACCAGCCTTACTAGAATGATGATCACAGCAATCAGGAACATGATTAGTGATATCCTGTTCATGCCGTGCATATACTTCATCCACTGGGTTCTTGGTTCATTTGGATCGCGCTTCTTGATGTAGAGATATTCTGCAAGTTGACGTAGAATGCCCATAAAAAACTTTGTATAAAGGTAACAGCTCTGTGGGCATAAAGTTGCAGGTAAAAAAGGACTAAATATTTTTGGACAAAACACCCCAAGGCTTACTTTTGCACTCCTCTGAGTGTAACAGTTTGTTGCCCTTAGAATGTTCTTTATCTACGGGGAATTAGCTCAGCTGGCTAGAGCGTCCCGACCACATGTCGGGAAGGTCACAACTGAATTAATTTCTCATTCGTTCTTTATCCTTGGGGAATTAGCTCAGCTGGCTAGAGCGTCCCGACCACATGTCGGGAAGGTCACAACTGAATTAATTTCTCATTCGTTCTTTATCTTTGGGGAATTAGCTCAGCTGGCTAGAGCGTCCCGACGACATGTCGGGAAGGTCACCACTGAATTAATTACTCATTCGTTCCTTATCCATGGGGAATTAGCTCAGCTGGCTAGAGCGCTTGCATGGCATGCAAGAGGTCACCGGTTCGACTCCGGTATTCTCCACAATCTGCCCAACCCTCAAAAAAAGTGTTGGGCTTTTTTATGCCTTTTATCGTCTACATCATTTATTCAAAATCATTGGACAGCTTCTATGTTGGCCATACTGCCAACTTAGATGACAGACTATTTCGACACAACAACTCAGGTAGTAAATCCACTAAAAAAGCAAAAGACTGGATACTTGTTTATCAAGAGGCTTTCCCAACAAGGGCTGAAGCAATGGCTAGAGAAAATGCAATCAAGAAACAAAAAAGCAAAACCTTCATTCAACAACTCATCAACACTAAATAGAGCGTCCCGACGGCACGTCGGGAAGGTCACCGGTTCGACTCCGGTATTCTCCACTTTCAGCCCAACCCTCAAAAAGCGTTGGGCTTTTTTATGCCTTTTATTGTCTATATCATTTACTCAAAATCATTGGACAGCTTCTATGTGGGCCATACTGCCAACTTAGATGACAGACTATTTCGACACAACAACTCAGGCAGTAAATCCACTAAAAAAGCCAAGGACTGGATACTTGTCCATCAAGAGGCTTTCCCAACAAGGGCTGAAGCAATGGCTAGAGAAAATGCAATCAAGAAACAAAAAAGCAAAACCTTCATTCAACAACTCATCAAAACCAAATAGAGCGTCCCGACGGCACGTCGGGAAGGTCACCGGTTCGACTCAGGTATGCTACACAATAAACTGACTTAGAAAGTTGAATATTCTACCCTTAAATTGGTTCAATAAAAAGGGCCCCACACACTTCTGCATGGGGCCCTAATAACCACCTCTCCAAAGTCATTTAAATCTTAATATTTTTTATTTAAATCAATCATCAATCCTACTTCGTATTGCTGACTAGCAGTGTTAGCAATCTTATGATTGGTTGAATACATTACATTTATTCCGCCCAGGCCTTCTTTATAAATACCCAAGCCACCACGGATATTACCAGTACTTTGATACATACCCATCACCTTAAACATATGATCATAATCTGCTTCGAACCCAGCATCAAATACCGGCGCTGTTTTTCTATACATTCTACCTATTATCATTGGCTTAATTTGCATTTTACCTAAATCATCTACTGCAATATTGTAAGAGATTGCTGCCTGACCAACTGCCAAATTACCAATCTCATCACCACCTTTTAAGTTCTTCGCCAGTCTGAATACTGATACAGCTATATCAAGATTATCATGCATATATACCGCACCAAAATTACCGTCATACTCTATTTGACTGTTTACTTGCTCAATAACCATTGGATCATGCGATGCCGCATCACCTAATTTGGCATAATCCAATCTATCGCTACTCATAGAAAATGAAACACCCAAACGCAAAGCCTTACCTTCATTCAAACGAATATTGTAAGCATAAGAAAGCACACCTAAAGTCCTATTCAAAATACCGCTTTTATCTGCCATCAATTGAACACCTGCAGATGAGTTTGCGCCAAAATTAAACTCGCCTATAATATTGGTTAGAACAGGGGCTCCGTCAAAACCAATCCAACTTCTGTTTTGCATTGCATACACCCTATTACCTTCAGCACCAGCATAGGCTGCATTCCACAAAGACTTACTGGCAAAATACTGGCTCATGCTGTTTTCTGTCTGAATCTGCGCGGATACACCCGGTAAATTTGTTACAAAAAAAGCAATCACTGTTACGAATCGGAGGTAGTTATTTTTTCTCATAAAAAGGCTTAAACGTGAAATCTTGGAGGGTTGCAATTGGCTACTTATTTAGTAACCTTTTGACGACATAAAATTCCCAAGAATCATTAGCCTTACTTATCATGAATACTGCCATATGTCTGTAGGGGGACAACTACAACACCATTAAAATTCTTGACATAAAAAGACCGCTTCTAGACAGAAGCGGTCTTTGGCACAGTATCACCACAATACCATGTGCCAACTAAGCCATAAAAAATTATCGAACAACGGTTATTGAACCACGTTTTACTACTTGTCCCTTTACTGTTAATACATAGAAGTAATTGTCTTTAACAAGCAGTGCACCATTTACACGACCATCCCAATTATTGCGATAATTAACTGCTTCGTATAGCATTTTACCTGTTCTATCAAACACTTGAAGCTTATTCTCTGGATATAAATCGATATTGTCTATGACAAACTTATCGTTACGTCCATCTCCGTTTGGCGACAAAACAATCGCAGGCGCTATAGTAATATCTTCATTTACATCTACTTCATAGCTACCTGTGGTTTTACAACCGTTAGGATCAGTCATTGTAACAGAATAGGCAGTTTTGGCAAATACCCTGGCTACAATCCTGTCTCCATTCAGACTTGTCAAAATACCAGGTACTGCATTCCACTGATATGCAACTGAATTTCCGAAAGCCCGAATAGTTACATTAGTTCCTTTTGCCACTTTTGCATAATCTGGCTCTACCCTAACTGGATTGATCGTGTGTTCCGTCAACATACCATCGCCATAACTGATGACATAATCCTTCGCCTCCGCCGCAAACGGCCTGATAATATACGCATCTTCAGCAGATGAAGCACTAATCAATTTATACTCAGGTTTACGAGATATGGCTGTAACGTCATCGTTTCTAACAAAACCAGTAGCTGTAAATGTAAATACAGGATTAGGCGAGTTGTTACATTTCACTTTATTATCTGCTACAAGGCTCAATGGTGCTTTTGCTACATTCAACTTAATATCCTTAGAATTTGATGCATAATTCTCAGTTTCTACTTGCTGAACTGTAATTACAGCCTGACCCGCACCCACGATAGATAATGTTGTACCAACAATTCGAGCAACTGAAGTATTACTTGAAACAAAACTATAGCTACCCATACTTGCTGAACTCGCTTTCAACTCAACATCTGGATCCCCATAGTTTTTGGAGATGTCTTCTATTGCAATGGAAGCTTTTTGCTTAGCGATTGTAATTGTAGCAGAAACTTGACTAGCCAAATAGTCACTTGTCTCCTGCTGACTAGCAGTAATCGTTGCACTACCCGCGCCTACTATGGTCACAGTACTACCACTAATGGTTGCCACACTCGTATTATTACTGCTGTAAGTAATGGCACCGGTGCTATTGCTTGTTGCGTTCAGGCTGAAGCTAGCATCGCCATAAGTCTTGGTCATATTACCCAGACTGATTGTTGGGCTCGCTTTGCCTACTGTCAGACTAGCTGTAGTCGTTCCGGCATTATAGTTTGCATCAGCTACCTGACTGGCGGTAATCGTTGCACTACCTGCGCCAACTATGGTCACTGTGTTGCCACTAATCGTAGCGACACTTGTATTACTACTACTGTAAGTGATGGCTCCTGTGCTGTTACTTGTTGCACCAACACTAAACGGCGCATTACCATAAGTCTTGGTCATATTACCCAAGCTAATTGTTGGGCTCGCCTTGCCTACTGTCAGACTAGCTGAAGTCGTTCCGGCATTATAGTTCGCATCAGCTACCTGACTAGCGGTAATCGTTGCACTACCTGCGCCTACTATGGTCACTGTATTGCCACTAATCGTAGCCACACTCGTATTACTACTGCTGTAAGTGATGGCACCTGTGCTATTACTTGTTGCGCTCAGGCTGAAGCTAGCATCGCCATAAGTCTTGGTCATATTACCCAAGCTAATTGTTGGGCTCGCCTTACCTACTGTCAGACTAGCTGTTGTTGTTCCGGCATTATAGTTTGCATCAGTTACCTGACTAGCGGTAATCGTTGCACTACCTGCACCAACTATGGTTACTGTGTTGCCACTAATAGTCGCCACACTCGTATTACTACTGCTGTAAGTGATGGCACCTGTGCTATTACTTGTTCCGTTCAGGTTGAAGCTAGCATTACCATAAGTCTTGATCATATTACCCAGACTCATTGTTGGACTGGCCTTGCCTACTGTCAGACTAGCTGTTGTTGTTCCGGCATTATAGTTCGCATCAGCTACCTGGCTGGCGGTAATCGTTGCACTACCTGCACCAACTATGGTCACTGTGCTGCCACTAATAGTCGCCACACTCGTATTACTACTGCTGTATGTGATGGCACCGGTGCTGTTGCTTGTTGTGTTCAGGTTGAAGCTAGCATCACCATAAGTCTTGGTCATATTACCCAAGCTTATAGTAGGATTAATCTTGTTTACAACTAAAGTTGCTGTTACAGATTTTGCATTAAAGTTGCCGCTTGAAGCCTGACTGGCGGTAATGGTAGTATTACCTGCACCAACAATAGTTATTGTACTACCACTAATCGTGGCAACGTTTGTATTACTTGAGGTATATGTTACTACACCACTACTATTACTATTTGCAGATACTGTAAATGCATTATCGCCATAATTTTTAGTTATATCTGCGAGTGTAATAGTTGGATCAACATTTAAGTTCACTGTTGCGACAACTGCAGTTCTTATTGGAGAACTACATCCATTTCCTATGTTACGCGCAGCAGCATAGTATGTGGTTGTATTATTTAAGGATGGTGTAGTGTAGCTAGTAACGCCTTGCCCACCTGTAAGTACCGACCCACCAGTAGCAACAGCATACCAATCAACAGTTGATCCAGCAACTGGAGTAGCTGAGAGCACCAGAGCACCTTCCCCAACACGTGAGGCACCTGTACCAGTTGGTGCCGCAGGGGACGCAGTAACACTCATTGTAACTGGTGCAGCTGAAGCTGGATTACCAATAACACAAGACTTATCTGATGTTAAGGAAACACCAATAATATCACCATTTACAAGCGTAGTAGTGGTATAAGTGGCTGCCGTTTCACCAGAAATAGTTGTTCCGTTCTTAGTCCAAGCATATGTTGGCGATGAGCCTCCATTTGTAGGAGTAGCCGTGAATGTTACACTCGTACCAGCACAAAGTGTACCGATAGGACTAGCAGCCATGCTAACTGACACCGTACTACTTGCAGTAGTGACAACTGAAACGGCATTGGTTGTAGCTGTAAGCACTGTTGGTGAACAGGTAGAAGTTGCTACAACATAATAATAGTTTGTACCTGCAGTAGATGCATTAAATGAATAACTATTCGTAGTAGCACCACTTATTGCAGTACCACCGGTATTACTATTTGTTGTATTCGAATACCACTGATACGTTAAGTTAGTACCAGTAGCCGCCATTGAGAGGTTTACAGTTGAACCCTGACAAATACTCGCTGCTGTTGGCTGTGCACCAATACTTACTGCAGCTCCAGACACGGTTAATACCGCAGCATTAGAAGTTGCAGCTGGCGAACAAGTACCAGACACCAAACAACGGTATTGATAATTATTTACGCCAACAACTGCACTTGAAATAGTCAGTGTAGCAGTAGTGAAATTGCTATACGTAACACCATCCGAAGGCGTTGTAGCAGCCGTAATATTCGTCCAAGTAGAACCATTTGTACTACGTTGCCACTGATAAGTTAAACCCGCTCCTGATGCAGAAACTGTGAAACTGGCGGAAGCTCCTGTACAAATACCCACATTGGATGGATGAAAATCTATATTAGGCAGTGCATTAACTGCTAAAGTAGCTTCTGCACTCACTGCTTCTAAACATGATCCATTCTGTACCCTTACACGATACAGGGCACTTTGTGTTGGATTAGACTCTGTATAAGTAGTCCCTGTTTGCCCTGCAATATCTGACCAATCCTGACCACCATTATAAGACCTTTGCCAAGCGAGAATACTACCAGTCTTACCAGAATTCGTCAATGTAACACTTGTACCTGCACAAACACTTGTGTTAGGGTTTGTAGTGATAGTACCACCCGCACTTGGTGTAGAAGCAATGATATTAAGGGGTGTAGAAGAGGGACTACTTGTACCACAACCATTTTTGGCAACTACAGAAATACTACCGCTTCCTGCACCAGCATTAACAGTAATTGACGTAGATGTACCTCCACTAACAACAGACCAACCCGATGGAATCGTCCATGCGTAAGAAGTTGCATTTGCTACCGGACTAATCGAATAAGTTATATTGGTTGAGTTATTGCATATGGATGTTGGACCACTAATGGCACCAGGTGCAATAGGCACTTCTGTTTGCGACTTTACATATAGAGATCTTGTTTGCACACTACCACACGACTGAGAAGGCGTAACAGTAATATAGCCGCTATTATTATTTGGTGTAACGGTTATTGAATTTGATGTTGAACTACCCGTCCAACCAGAAGGCAATGTCCATGTATAAGAAGCATCAACAATTGGAGGTGTTGAATAAGTAAAACTACCTGTATTACAAATATTGGTTTCACCGGCAATTGATCCCTCAGAACAACCATCGTTTCTTAAAGCGAAATAAGCATAACCATAGTGACCACTTTGAGAACAACCTTCTGATTCAAACTCAATAATTATTGTTTTGCCAGCATACCCAGCAATATCTACTGAAGCTTCAGCCCAGTTCTTATAATATAACCCCGAACTAACTAAAACAAAACCTTGATTAGTTCTTGTCGTTGCATCTGCAGGCACGAAATATTGAACTGAAGCACACTTAATGGTATCCTGACCTACAGGTTTTGATGGATCACGAACGGTTGCTGTAAATCTAGGTTGTTGATCCCACGCGTGACCTGGGTCCTGCAATACCAATGCATAAGCATAAGTTATTGTATATGCCTGAGAGCCACTAGGCACGTTAACCCGATATGCCATCTTACGCAAACGTTTACCAGTTAGACTACTACCAAGTTTAATAGAGTAATCATACTGATACCCATTTATATTGGGCACTGTTTTAATTGCTGTAGCGATAGGATCGGTGGATTGAGCTGCACCTTGATTTCGAAATATAGTAATAGCCTTCTCGGTGCTACTTGCTTCATTCAAACTCTGCATTGAGGTGATCGTAGCAGGTGGTGTATTAAATGATGAGTTAATTGGATTTGTTGCCCTAGCACCGTTATACGTACCAAGGTACAATGACCAATAAGAAAGGTTATTGTAATTGAAAGTCAGGTTTTCTGCACATTGCGAGAAACCCCTTATCTGAAAAACAGACAAGAAGAATAATGTAGTAACAACGTATTTGCTAAAAGAGATAAAAGTTCTCGTATCTGAATTATCGTACTCACGTTTCATGGATTAGTCTTTAAATATTCGTAGAGAGATATAAGTGAAGTATGGTCCTTATTTTAAAAGTCCGGACACAAGGTGAATTACAGCTTTATTTATAAGAATGGTAGCTTCAATATTAGACTCGACTTTATCATCAACATTAATCAATATGTAAGGAGGGTTCTCCAGAAAAGTAAACTGCTGATTGTTTCTACCCTGCACCTTTAAACCTCCGGGACTTGCTTTAATATCGTTCATCAGCTTAGCAGATGAGAATGCACCCAAAACACTGTATGTTTTAGCAAATTGTGCTAGCGTCGATTGATTCTTATTGCTTAATCCATTTGCCTCTGTCTCAGGTAATTGAGACATCGCAAAATCGTTCGGTAAAAAAATTGTAATGGCTGTACCTGCATTAACCAAAGTGTTCAATTCAGAATGCTCATAAGCTGACAATGCTTTGGAATAATTTGTACGCTGATCAACAGTCATTTTAGTTCGCAAAGCAGACTGTCCAAATGCAAATCCTGCAAGGCTAAGGGTAATCAACAAAAAGATGATTTTTTTCATGGTGGTGAGTTTAAGTGTAATGGCTTAGTTACCATGCAAAACTATTCCCACCAAAGAGGTAAACCTGTAGTGATGCAACTACAAATCAAATTATTTGTAAAGAGAAATCGACATTTCGCCGAAAATGTACTACTGCAATGTGACAAAGATCACTAATGCAGAAGCTTATTTACTTTTAGCAGAAGAAACAACTATAACAAAATAAGCAAGCAGCAAATGAAATACAATCAACGAAAGCATCAATTAACCTACGCGCGTTGCAATAGCAGAATTCTCTAATACTGATATATCTGTTCCATTAAGTCCAACCTTAAACATCACTGCCGCTAAATCAGTAGATCGAATACTGTATTGATTTCCAAACAAACGAACTAATGGATAAAGAAAACGGAAAACACGATAAGCAAAATTGGGTTCTTTACGTGCTATAACCGGATAAATATATCCGGGACGAAAACTATAGAACTCAAGGTTCAATGCAGTAACACCATTCTCAGCTATTCCTTTATACAATGCGAATGGTGTTTTACTTTTTTCAGTCCTGTCTGCTCCCGCTCCACTCAATAGACAGAATCTTGCTCCCGGGCTTTTGTCAGCTAACATTTGTGCAAATGCCAACACATAGTCAACAGTAATCACTTTCAGCATATCATTGCTTACCTGACCAGTGTAAGCGCCTAAACAGAAATAGGCTGCGCTTGCATCAGCAAACAAATCTGCATGACTAGTGAAATCATGGAAATCGTCCACCACTACCTCTCTAAGCTTATGATGTTTTTGTCCGCTCTGCTTACGCACAAAACTGACTACTTGCTTGATTGTATCTGAAGCCAAACATTGCTCCAAAATCAAACCACCAATCATACCTGTTGCACCTGTAAGCAAAACTTTCATACTGTTAATATAGTGCTTTAATCAAGCTTCTACTTAAGAAAACTATCGACGCTCTAAATCTCTACGTACGAAATCCACCCATTTAGTTTGATCAAGTTGATTCAATAAAATAGCTGGCTTGAAACCGGTTTGATCAATGGGGTGCTTACTAGTCCAGCTGGACTGAACAATAGGAATCGTCACAATGAATTTGCTATAAGGTAATGGTGTTGGATTAGACATGCCCTCATAATCCATCATACCAATTGTGGGAATACCGTAGGTAATTGTTTTTTTGCTCTGCTTAGTAAGCGAAAAGAAATACTCTGCAGAGCTGCCACAAAAATCATCCACAATCAATCCAATATGCTTGGGCTTTTTGATGATTGAATCCAATGGGAAGGTTACACCCGGTATAGGATAAAATGCTGCTTTGGTAGTAGGTAATTCCTGATAAGCTTTTTTATAGGCAGCTAGCACTGGTTCGGGGAAATATTTTTTATATTCATCCGGTATGGGTGCTGTTGCAAATGGCGCAAGGTCTGCCAACTTTGACTGTACATTCTCAGGTGTAACACGCAGATACGTATCATACTGTACTACGGGATTGGTCATGAAATAAGGCAGAAAAGCTACCCAGCCGGTATTACCGCCACCGTTACCGGTAAGATCAACAATCAAGTTATCGCAGCTGCGAAAAAGTGAATCATTTTGATTCACCAGTTGCTGTATCAAATCGTCATTACTCAAAAAAGTGGGCACTTTCAAGTAAGCCGTTTTATCAGATAGTTTTTTAGCAATGAGCCCATTTCGCCTACCCTTCCAAGTATTCAACTCTTCCTGTTCGGCCGCACTCATTTGACCCGGATAAACTTTTCCAAACAGGGCATCACTCCAAATTTTTAAGAGCTGACCACGTTGCTTTGCTGGGATATCCGTTGCAATCAAGCGATCATGCTCTTTCACCACAAATCCATTTTTAGCAGTTTGCAAAGTGAAGTAAACAAGTCCGACAGGATATTTAGTATTGGACGATACCAATACAACAGCTTTAAAAGTATTTCCCACATGCTTGCGAATACCGAGCTTAATACTACTGTCTGCATTTACCCATATACCCTCTATATCAGCCAAGGATTTTTTTGACAAAGACTGTTTAAATCCAGCTTCAGTTTCCTGCACCATTTCGTAACCACGCTCAATAGGGTAAACAAGGTTAAAATGCTTATCCTTAAAGAAACGGACATACTCCTTCAACACAGCAAAACAGGCTTTCGGGTTGTTTTCGTTTGTAGCTTTCGCAAGCAGATTATACTTTAATTGCTGGTAGGCATTGCGCGTTTGCTTATTCACTTTCACAGGAAAACCTGCATAATTTTCTTCTGTTTTTGCTATCAGCTTTTGCAGATTACTACTGCAATTACAAGTATCTGATTGCGCGAAAAGCTTAGCTGAATATATCAAAAAGAAAAAAGCCAGTACTGCAGAAAAAGATTTGATCATTTGCATGATTCTAAGATACTTGATCAATATAAACACTCCAAAAAGCAAAGCAGGGCTGTATTGAAACCCTGCTTTTAAAATAGCGCTTATTGAATCAAATTAACCAACAATTTTAATGTAGCCAGTTACCCTACGTTTCCGGTCATTATTATCGTAGATATTTACAGAAAAACTTGCTTCAAGAAACCGCAACTCGCTTGGACTTGACTTACTTACCTCAAGTTTATGTAGGGTAAAAGTAGAACCAAGCTGATCATCATCACTGATTGTTGTTACAAACCGAGGTTTTGAGTATGGATAACTATAATAAAATTCAATTTTGGATTTGGAGGGGTCATAAGCACTTAGCTCAATAACAACCCCATTCTGCCGATTAAAGCGTAAATAATCCATGGAATAAGGACGATCAAGAGGCGTCATATACACTGCAGAATCTTTAGGCACTAACCAAGTACTAATATCAGGAAACCAATTATTCATCTGGTTTCTTGCATATTTTCTCAAAAACTTGATCGTGATGTAACCGGGTCTTTTGCTGGAATCTAATTTATACGAGGCGGAAAGTGTAAAGAATCGTCCAAATAAGGTAGTATCCGGATCCTGCTTTCTATCTCCATTAGTTGTATCATTATATACATATACCGGCGCATTGAGAAAACCTCTGCTAGACTGATTATCACAAGTATACGTAATACCATCAATGGTATACGAACAGGAATCTTTTAAGGCAGTTTTACTAACCGTACTGAGTTCCTCACTTACCTGCAACTCTTTTGTACAGGATACAAGTGTACCGAATAACAAGATCAATATGATAGCCCTATTTAGTTGCAATGACATAGAATATAATTTGATTGATCACAATTATTTTATAAAACTATTTTCCATCAAATAAAATATCAAATCCTACATATCACCTAAAAGAATAACCATAACACAAGATCATTGCACAAAAAAGGGCCGCATAAGCGGCCCGTATATCAGATTGAATTAACAACTGCTTATTCGCCCCATACTTCACCCTTGCCATCCAGCCACTGCTTCACTAACTCTGTGGTAATAGACTTCGGTCTTTCCAAAGGCAGACCCAAAGCACGATCCCAAATCAAGCTCGCCATTACACCCAAAGCACGGCTTACTGCAAACAATACAGTATAGAATTCATATTCAACCATACCATAATGAACGAGTAAAGCACCACTGTGCGCGTCCACATTCGGCCATGGGTTCTTGATCTTACCCAACGACTGAAGAATTGGAGGTACTGTATCATAAATCTTCCAAACGGTGTTTACCAGTTTGTCATGTGGCATATGCTTTTTACCAAACTCCATCTGCGCCGTAAAGCGTGGATCTGTCTTACGCAATACTGCGTGACCATAACCAGGTACTACTTTACCGGAAGACAATGTTTTCTGCACGTAATTCGCAATCTGTTCAGTGCTTGGATCATCAGTTCCCAATTCCATCTGCATTTCAAAAATCCACTTGATTACTTCCTGATTCGCCAGACCATGTAGCGGACCAGCCAAGCCATTCATACCAGCTGCATAAGCCAGGTAAGGATCACTCAAAGCTGAACCAACCAAGTGGGTTGTGTGTGCAGATACGTTACCACCTTCATGATCGGCATGGATGGTCATGTATAAACGCATCAACTCACGGAAGCCATGGTCGTCATAACCCAGCATATGCGCCAAGTTACCTGCCCAGTCGAGCATACCATTCGGCTGAATATGTTCACCATTCTTATACTTACGACGATAGATATAGGCTGCAATACGTGGTAAGCGTGCAATCAGAATGACCGCATCATCAAAAGTGGGTTCCCAATAGTCCTTTTTATTGATACCCTCTGCATAGGATTTAGCAAAATAGCTTTCTGTCTGCAGCGCCATCACACCTGTCACAAACATGGTCATGGGGTGTGCTGTTAAGGGCAGTGCATCAATTGCTGCAAACACATGGCTTGGCACATGGCTTCTGCGCTGCAAGATGGCTGTTACGTGCTCCACATCTGCCTGCTCAGGCAATTCGCCCATGAGCATCAGGTAAAACAAACCCTCTGGCAATGGCTCAGAACCATGTGGTGATTTTGGCAGCTTTTCCTGCAACTCCGGAATGGAATACCCACGGAAACGAATGCCTTCCTGAGCATCCAGTAAACTGGTCTCGGTTACCAGACCGGTGATACCACGCATACCCTGGTACACTTGCGACAGGGTAACTTCTCCAATGATCTTATTACCGTGTTCTTTCAGCAAATTCTTGATCTCTGCGTTGGCGGCTTCTGACTTGACTTTAAACCGGTCTTTGATGATACCCATGACGTATATGTTTAGATATGATAGATTCCAGCAATCGTTTGTGCCGCGAAATTAGCACATGTTACAATGGATAACAAAAACCAGACCAGATCGTTTTGCGAAAGCAGAAAATATTCTATTTAGGCGCTTTCTGATAAAGCCTGTACAATACAAAAACAAAGATGAGATTGGGTATCCAGGCAGCCATTATCGGTGGCAGATTACCCTTAGTGGAGAAGATGGTAGAGAATCTATCAGCTAGGATGAATAAAGCCGCCGTTACAAAACCGATGGCCAAATGGCCCCCGCTTCCACCCCTGATCTTACGGCCGGCCACAACAGCACCAATAAGCGTGAGCAAAATTACAGTTACGCAAACCGCATCTCTGCGATAACGCTCCACTTTCAGCACATTCAGCCCCTCAGACCCGCGTAATTCCTCCAAACGGATAAATCGGTCTAATTCAGGCGTAGTCAGCTTATCCTTGGTGTATTTATCCCGGCTCAGATCGAAAGGCCGGAAATTGAAGTCCATAATCCGGGCATCTTTCATCGAAACCACTTCGTTCAATCCCTGAATATTTCTTTCAATCACATTTTCCAACTTCCATTTCCGTGTAGCAGTGTCCCATACGATCGCTTCTGCACGAATATTCTTCACTACCTGATTGCCTTTAATTGTACTCATGAAGAATGGTCCACCGCGCTTGGACAAAGTATCGTAGTAATTGATACCTGCGTAAGAGAAAGAATCGATACGTACATAAATATTGCTACTCGTATTCAGCAATTGCTGATAAGAAGAATTGCGGTCAATATAGTTGGCTTCGAAACTGCCTCTAATCTGATTGGCCTTAGGTACGATATACTGATTGGCAAACCATAAAACCAGCGCCAGCAACAAACCGCCTACCCAGTAAGGTCTTAACCAACGATTGAAACTGGTACCACTGGCCAGGATGGCGATGATTTCGCTTCTACCCGCCATCTTAGATGTAAAAAAGATCACTGAAATAAATACAAATAATGGAAAGAGCAGTGCGATAATATGCGGCACGAAACCATAATAATAATCCGTAATGATCCTGCTGGCCGGCAGACCCGACTTCACAAAATCATCTGTTTTCTCACTCACATCAATCACCACTGCAATTACTGCAAACAGCAAAATGGAGAACACAAAAGTGAAGATGAAATTTTTCAGTATGTACCAGTCGAGTTTCTTCATGCTCTGCCCAAAGATACAGGCAGTCAGCAGATTGGCAGCCAAAAAGCTGTTAAGCAGCACCTAAAAAAAATACACTCATCAAGATGAGTGCACTACTTACGGACTTCAGAGGTAACGGATTAAGTAAGTGATACGAATATATCAACCCATCTCAATCAAAATCAACTTGTGCGTAAGTAAACAAAGACTTAAAAGGTTATACACATCATAACCTGCGGCGCAAAATTTCCACTTGCTGAGTTTTCCAACTATGGAAATCACCGGCCAGAATATGTTTGCGGGCTTCACCTACCAACCAGAGATAGAAACTCAGGTTTTGTAAACTGGCTAATTGCATGCCTAATATCTCACCTGCCACAAATAAATGGCGGAGATAAGCCTTTGAATAAAACTGACTCAATTCATTGGGTAAACCCGGATCAACAGGACTAAAATCCTTTGCCCATTGCTTATTCTTGATATTGATCACACCCTGTGTGGTAAACAACATCCCATTGCGGCCATTACGGGTGGGCATTACGCAGTCAAACATATCAACACCACGGGCAATGCCTTCGAGAATATTCCAAGGTGTGCCAACGCCCATTAAATAGCGCGGCTTTGCCTCCGGCAGTATTTCACAGCAGAGCTGGGTAAAATCGTACAGCATTTGCTCTGGCTCGCCCACACTCAATCCACCAATGGCATTACCTACTGCACCTTTGGAAGCGATATACTCAGAAGATGCTTTACGCAAGTCTTCATAAGTACTACCCTGTACTATTGGGAATAAGTTCTGCGTGTAGCCATATTTATCTGGCGTTTCTGCTAATCGGTTGAAACAACGATCCAGCCAACGATGTGTGAGCTCCATGCTCTTTTGAGCATAACGGTATTCGCTGGGATAAGGCGGACATTCATCGAAAGCCATTATGATGTCTGCCCCAATGCTGCGCTGGATATCCATCACCGATTCAGGTGTAAACAGGTGGCGACTACCATCAATATGGCTTTGAAACAAAGCACCTTCTTCCGAAAGCTTTCTGTTCGCCGCCAGGGAAAACACTTGATAACCTCCACTATCCGTTAAAATGGGTTTGTTCCAGCCATTGAAACGATGCAGGCCACCGGCTGCCTCCAGCACTTCTGTTCCCGGTCTCAGGTATAAATGGTAAGTATTACCCAAGATAATCTGGGCCTGAACATCTGCATGCAGTTGTTGCTGCGTAACGGCTTTAACCGTACCCACTGTACCCACGGGCATGAAAATGGGCGTTTGAATGGACCCATGATCTGTTACAATGGTACCCGCCCTTGCAGCACTTGCCGCATCCTTACCTTCTAACGCAAATGTCAAAGCCGCCATGGGCGCAAAAGTAAGGCTTGGCTTTTATCCACATATTCACGATGCCAACTAAGTTGGCAACTGCAAGCATTATTTTTGCCCGATGATCGTGATACCTTCTTTTGTCTGGGATATCGTTTTGGCTGTTTTCTGTATAATCGTTGCCGTTCAGGTGTATTATTACCTGTTTTTCTTTAGAAGACTCGCATTCTATAAAGCACCTGAAAAACACGTGAATATGGAGCACCCGGTTTCTGTGGTGATCTGCGCCCGCGATGAGGCCGATAACTTGGTGAAAAACCTACCGGGTGTGCTGGTGCAGGACTATAAAACAACCACAGAGATTGTCGTGGTAAACGATAACTCTACTGATGAGAGTAAATACATCATTGATGAGTTTAAAAAATCGTTCAAAAATATCAACCATATTGAACTCACTCAGGAAGCCAAACTGATTTCAGGGAAAAAATTCCCATTGTCCATGGGTATCAAAAGTGCCCGACATGAGATGATTCTCTTAACTGATGCCGACTGTGTACCTGCCAGCGAACATTGGTTGCAGAAAATGCAAGACGCTTATCAGGACAATACTGAGATTGTACTGGGTTATGGCGCTTACCATAAAAAGCCGGGACTACTCAATAAACTGATCCGTTTTGAAACCTTCCATACTGCTTTGCAGTATTTCTCTTATGCCCTTGCGGGGAAACCTTATATGGGCGTGGGTAGAAACCTGAGCTATAAGAAAGATGTATTTCTGCGTAACAAGGGCTTCTCCTCCATCAACATGATTCCAAGTGGTGATGATGATTTATTCATTAACCAAGTAGCTACCCCAGATAACACAGCTATTGTGATTGATCCTGCTGCACATACTTTAAGCGAGCCCAAGCGCACATGGAATGATTGGATGAAGCAAAAATACCGTCACTATTCTACTTCAAGATATTACAAGGCTCAGCATCAGTTTCTATTAGGACTATACTCATCAAGTCTATTCCTGATTTATCCATTACTCGCTGTAAGCTTGATCTTTTATCCAATCTGGTGGATACCACTTTCTGTATGGGGTGTACGTTTTCTACTGCAAAGTTTCTTCTTGTTTAAGACGATGAAAAAACTGAATGAAGCCGACCTCTGGCCTTGGTTCCTCTTCTTTGATATCTGGATGTTTTTCTATACACTATTCTTTTTACCTGCACTATGGAAACGTCCCGCAACAAACTGGAACTAATAACCAAATATTTTGCTGATTTTACCGAGCATCAGTTACAACAACTGACTGCACTGGAAGAGTTATACAAAGAATGGAATAGCAAGATCAATGTAATTTCCAGAAAGGATATTGAAAGCCTTTACCTTAATCATGTATTACACTCATTGAGTATAGCGGCCGTGATTCAATTTCAACCGGGCACACGCATTGTGGATATTGGCTGCGGTGGCGGTTTTCCTGGTGTACCTCTGGCTATCTTTTTTCCTGAGGTGGAGTTTCATTTAGTAGACAGTATTGCCAAGAAATTAAAAGTGGTTGAAGCGGTTTGCGAGGGTGCGGGCATCCAAAACATCACTACGCAACACACCCGCGCAGAAGAAATCAAAGGACGCAAATTCGATTTTGCTGTTTCACGTGCAGTAGCACCGCTGAAAGATTTATTGCGCTGGTCATACCCTCTGGTTGAAAAAGGTCATAAACAAGAACTGGCGAACGGTCTCATTTGCCTCAAGGGTGGCGATTTAACACAAGAAATATTTGATTCAGGCGCAAGGCCCGGCGTGGTATCAATAACCAGCTTATTCAAAGAAGACTATTTCCAAGAAAAATTTGTGCTTCATGTAGCACGATAAAAAAGGCCTCCATTGGAGGCCTTTTCATTGAATTAGTCAGGATTAATCAGGAATCACAATTTTATTATTGGCTCTATTGATATCAGCCATTCTACCTGTTGCATCTATCTCTACTGACTTGATATCGGTTAAAGCACGATTGGTGCTAAATACATAGTCGGGGTGCGTCCACTTCCACTCTGGATGTACGGTACGATTTTTCGCCCCGGCTTCTGCAGGCTTTTCACCATAGATCAGGTTCAAAGGAATATAATGATGCTCAACACTTCCGTCTTTGAATGTGATGGTTACATCTACAGGCATCGGCATTTTACCCATTCTTCTCAAAGCAATATTGGTTTTATTACCAGCCACGCTCATATCGCCTACTGCATAATCAATTGTCTTAGTCGTGTAAACGAAATACTCTTTGTACCACTGCAAGGTTAAGCCGCTCACCTTCTCTGCCACACGAACAAAATCATTCACATTCGGGTGCTTGAAACGCCACTGGTTATAATACTCCAACAAGATTCTATCACGAACACTATCACCAACGATATAACCCAGCTGCGCAATGAAAACTGCACCTTTTGAATAGGCCGCAGTGGAATAAGCATAATTGGTATTGAAATGATCTGCATGCGTTGTCATTGGCTCTTCAAATCCACTCTTGGCCAAAGCCAGATAACTATTGTAGCTACCAGCCTGCTTCAAAGGGAAAGCAGTTTTCGCAGATTCAACCTGACGATTGTAGAACTGTCGCGTTTGCTCATTGATCCATGGAGATTTAGCCGCCCAGTTTTGATTATAATAATCAGACACTTCATTGGTACCGAAATCTGTAAAGCCCTCATCCATCCATGCAAACAAACTTTCATTGGTACCCATCATGTGTTGATACCAGCTATGCATCCACTCATGGATAACAGTACCCAAACCAGAACCTTTGAGCAAAGTAGCCATGGCATATTCCATACCACCATCACCACCCTGTATAAAACTATACTGAGGGTAAGGATATTTACCAAAGCGCTGTTCCATGTAAGGCAATACTTTTTCAGCGGCCCACAGCACATTGTTCCATGCACTATCCTGACGTGCATCACCCGCTTTGTAAAATGCATGGATCGTTAGATCAGGACGCACTTTCTTGGAAATATGCTTATAAGCAGGATCAGCAGCCCATACAAAATCATGGATATTTTCTCCTTTGAAATGCCAGGTAAGATTATTGCCACTCACTGAAGGCACTTTTGTTCCCGGTGCTTCATAACCAAAACCGATGGTATTTGCATTTTGCAAAACACCTGTTGCGGCAACCATATACGTTTTATCCAAAGTCAGTTTCACCTCATAATCGCCCCACACACCATAAAACTCGCGAGCGATGTATGGATTGGCATTCCAACCCTGATAATCGTACTCCACCATCTTAGGATACCACTGGGCCATGCTATAGCGAACACCTTCTGCATTGTCGCGACCGCTTCTGCGAATCTGCGCAGGCACTTGTGCTTCAAAAGACAATTCAATCATGGCTTTTGACTTAGGCATTATTGGCTTATCCAGCTTTACTTCCAGTATGGTTTCCCACTCACGCAATTGCTGTTCTTTACCATTCACTTTTACATAAGCAACTTTCTGGTAGCCGATGCTGGTATCTGCTAGTCTGCTGATACGATCACGCACACGCGCATCCCAATCAGGCGAGTCCTCACCTCTTCTATTCTTCAGCATAATCTTACCCAATTCTCTACTACGCACGTCCATGCTGCTGTTGGGCTGGAAAGCATTCCAGTATAAGTGAATAAACAAGCGATTCAATGTATCAGGCGAATTGTTGGTGTACTCCATTCGCTCAACACCTTTCATACGATTGTTCTGCACATTCAACTCGGCTTCAATATTATAACGAATACGCTGTTGCCAACGATCAGGCTGGGCCTGTGCTATGATAACAGGTACAAAAGCCACTACTGCAAGCAATAATCTTCTCATAACACTTGATTAAGGGTGCTAAATATCTGAAAAATGCTGGATTGATTTTGAAAAAAGGATGAATGATTAGGCCTCCTTTCCGGCAAGTATGATCACAATTTCCCCTTTTACAGCTTTCTGCTGAAAATGGGCAATCAATTCAGCCAACGTGCCACGTGCGTTTTCCTCAAATAGTTTGGTGAGCTCTCTGGATACGGCTGCTTGCCTATCGGCACCAAGATATTGCGCCAGTTCTTGCAAGGTTTTCACCAAACGAACCGGACTTTCATACAAAATCATGGTTCTTTCTTCCGCTGCCAATTTCTTCAGCATGGTTTGGCGGCCTTTCTTCAAAGGCAGAAAACCTTCAAAAGCAAAGCGATTAGAAGGGATACCACTATTCACCAATGCAGGCACAAATGCAGTTGCCCCAGGCAGTGTTTCTACTTTCACACCTGCCTGTATACAGGCACGTACTAATAAAAATGCTGGATCAGAAATACCGGGCGTACCAGCATCTGTAATCAATGCCATGGTTTTACCCGCTTGTAACTGCTGCACCAGATGCTCAACAATCTTATGCTCATTGTGCTGATGATACGGAGAGAGTGGTTTCTGAATCTGGTAATGCTGCAGCAATTTGGAAGAAGTACGGGTATCCTCACAAAGAATCACATCCACTGCCTGCAGCACTTCAATCGCGCGCAGCGTGATATCCTTCAGATTACCCAAGGGTGTTGGTACCAGATACAGCATAACAAAAAGCCCGAAGTCTCGGGCCGTTAATTAGTTGATGAGTTCGATCTCGTAAAACTCCATGACCGGATTGGCGAGTACTTTCTTAGAAGCTTCTTCTGCAATCGCTCTTGCAGTTGCTTCAGAATCTGCTTCAATATCCAAAGTGATATGCTTGCCCACACGCACATCGGCTACTCCATTCATGCCCAGGTTATGTAAACCACCCAGTACGGCTTTACCCTGCGGATCCAATAAATCTTTCAAAGGCATCACTTTGATCTGAACGTGATAAGTCATGTTAAGCTTGTTTGAGCGCCAAAGATAACACAACATAGGCGATTATCACCAGCGGAATAGCCAGCCATTGCAGGAAAATACCACCAAGTATAGCAATCAGTACTACTAAATATTTGGGCCAGTTATTTGCCACCGTATAATCCTTGAATTTGAAGGCCATCAGGGGCAGTGTAGATACCATCAGACCACTGAGCAACAGAATGACTCCGTACCATAACCACTTATTCAGAAAAAGCGCCACCAATGCAGCACTACCTGAAAACCAATAAATCAAAGGAAATGAAGCGATCATCAAGCCGGCAGCCGGTACGGGTAATCCCTTAAACCCAAACTGTTGAGTTGTATCCAAATTAAATCGACCAAGACGATAAGCAGCTGCACAAGGCAATATAAAAACAGGTAATAAATACCCCATACTGATATCCAATCCATCCTCTTGCTGCGCGTAGGAAAGACGTAAAAATTGATAGGCAATCATTGCCGGAGCTACGCCAAAAGACACCACATCTGCTAAAGAGTCTAATTGTTTCCCCATTTCTGAACTGGCATTCATTAATCTTGCCACAAAACCATCGAGAAAATCAATCACAGCAGCAATACCAATAAAGATGGCTGCCAACCAAATCTTTTCCGGCAATGCCACCAATTGTTCTCCGTCAGAACCAGTAATGATGGTGAGGCCAGGCTGCACAGCAGCTACGATGGCCATACAGCCGAAAAACAAATTCAACAGCGTTACAATATTGGGGATTTGTTTCAGCATAATTATTTTTTCATGAGTGCTTCAATCTCTTCTACCGTAATAGGAATATTTTTCATCAGATCAATATTTCCACTCTTGGTTATCCAGAAATTATTTTCAATACGAATACCCATTTGTTCTTCTTCAATATAAATACCCGGCTCAACTGTAAAGACCATACCCGCTTTAATGGGCTCTGTTCTGGTGCCCAGATCATGCACATCAATACCTAAATGGTGAGAGATGCCATGATACAGGTATTTTCTGTACGCACGATTCTCCTTATCCTCATTCTTCACATCAGCCTTAGCAATCAAACCAATTTTCAAGAATTGCTTGGTAGCTTCATCACCTACTTTCTCTGTATAATCGAGAATACTGATACCAGGCTTCAGAATACCCTTGGCATAATTATGTAAATGCAAACAAGCATTGTACACTTCTTTCTGGCGCTTGCTGAATTTTCCATTCACCGGAACAGTCCTAGTTAAATCGGCACAATACCCGCCGTACTCTGCACCAAAATCCATCAATATCAATTCACCGTCTTTACATTCCTGATTATTCGATACATAGTGCAAGGTTCTGGCTCTGTCGCCACTAGCGATAATGCTGCCGTAAGCAGGACCAGATGCGCGCTGACTCAAAAAGCTATGCCAGATCTCAGCTTCAATTTCATATTCCATCACGCCAGGCTTAATAAACTTCAGCAACCTGCGGAATGTCTGCTCAGTAATATCAATCGCCTTTTGCATCACCACTACTTCTTCTTTGGTCTTGATAGCCCGCAGGTCTTTCATAATACGCGCGGCACGCTTGTATTCATGCAGCGGATATCTTGTACGCATTTCATCAATGAAACGGTATTCTCTACTACGCACTTGAGAAGCACGACGATCATTCTCATTAGAATCCAGATAAATATTATCTGCCAGATGCACCCAAGTTTGCAAAGCCGCATCAATTGTATCTACCCAAACGATGGTTTGAATACCGCTGATGGCGGAAGCTTCATGTGCACGCAATCTCTTACCATCCCATTTTTCTTTCAATTCGTTGGGACGAACTAAAACGAGTACTTCACGATATTTTGGATCTGGGTTATCTGGGAACAAGATCACCATAGAGTCTTCCTGCTCAATACCTGTTAGCCAGTAGAGATCACTGTTTTGCTTGAATGGATGTAAAGCATCTCCATTACCAGGCCATTCATCATTGCTCACAAAAATGGCAATACTGTTGGGCAGCATGGATTTGATAAAACGTTTTCTGTTGTTGATGAAAATGGCCGGATCGAGCGGTAAGTATTTCATGTGGCTGAATTGAATGCTGCAAGATACAAGATTCACCGCAGCAAATCAGAAGCGCACAGTAGGACATTTCACAGATTTGTCGCCAGAAAGCAGTCCAGATTTTACCAAAGAAATCTCATAAGCACCTCTGGTGCCATTGAAAGACTGCAATGTAGAGATGGTAGCATCATAATTGATGGTCATGCGCAAATCATTGACCTGATAACCCACCATCGGAATAAACGCATCACCCATTCTGTAGTAAACACCAAAGAGCATTTGCGTATACCCATCCCCACTGATGTTTCGCTGCGCATTCATACCTGCTACAACCTCTGTTTGATTGCTTACTTTATTGACATAAACATTCGGATTCAAAATCCAGAGATTATCATTTGTCTTATAACTGGCATTGAAGAAGGCTGTGTACTGTGGTTGTACACGTTGATCGCCGGTACCGACTGCAAAAAAACTTTCAACAGGCCTGTTAATTCTTCTACCACTAAGACCAAAATTGAGGTATAAGTTTTCAGATGCAAAGAGTGAATAGTTAAGACCTACCTGCAAGTCGAGATAACCCACCTGATTGGCGATAAAGGGTTCGTTAGAAGGGATGTTCACATCAAAAAACTGTCCGTTCCATTGATTATTGAACGAAAGCTTCGAAATATTGATTCGCTTATCTACATAACCTACATTAAAACCAAGACTCAACAAACCTTTATAGCCTAAAAGCTGATGATAGGCAATAGAACCGAAAGCCCTTGTGGATGTAAGTGTACCGCTGCCCGCCACATCCCTCAAAATACCAAAACCTGCACCAACCCATCCGTTCTCGAACTTATCGCCAAACAATTGCATATCACCCCAAAGATGCATGGTATTGTAGGGTGTACCTACAGAAGACCACTGCGTACGATAATTACCACCAATCCGATAATCGGCATCAGGTGCAAAACCGGTATTGGCAGGATTGATCAGCAGTGGCGCATGGATATACTGCGAAAAATTCAGCTCTTGCGCAGGCAACACTCCCCACAAAAAGCAACAAGATAATATGGTGAGTATTTGCTTCATCGGAGTAAGGTGATATCACCTTTTTTAACCACTTTGGCTTTATTGGTAAATTCTACTTCCAACACATAATGATACACTTCCTGTGGTTGTAATTGGCCGTTGAAAGTTCCATCCCAACCAATATTCGGATCATTGGTAACGAACACGAGTTTACCCCAGCGATTGTAAATACGCCAGTTCACCCTACTCATACCAAATCCCCTGATTTGAATTTTATCATTTACGCCATCTCCATTAGGCGAAAATGCATTGGGTACGTCCACTAATGGATCAACAAGCGCAGACACTTCCTGACAGGTGGTATCTGCACATCCTGCAGCGTTAATTGCAACAAGACAAGCCTGATACTTACCTGAGCTGGGATAATAATGTTCCACTATGGTATCTCTGCGCAGGGTTTCTAAAACATCTCCATCCCCAAACAACCATTTATATCTAATGGCTCCGTTTGTAGATGTATTGGTAAAACTAACCGGCCTATTGGGTATAGGTGTCAGCGGTGCGAATGTGAAAGCAGCTGTTGCTGTTCCATTGAGCACAATGGTAATGGTTGTATCATGTTGCCTGTTACATGTAGATGGGTCAATAGCACGTAATGTAACCGTGTAAGAACCCGGCGTACTGTAAAACTTCGTTGGATTTACATCTGTTGATGTAGTGGCATCATGAAAAGTCCAGAGAAAACTTTGCCCACCTCTAGACACATTATCAAAGATTACATTCTGCGGAGCACACAAAGGATTGGGCACTGTAAACTCAGCACGCACAGTATCGGTGATACGTATAGTCTGCACAATACTATCCGGTGCATTACAATATGTAGTATCAGTCAACACCAAGCGCACATTGTATGAACCAGGTGCAGCGAATGTGTGGTTCACAGTACCTGCACCAGCTACAACAGAATTTCCATCTCCAAAAACCCATCTGAATGCATTTGCTGGAAATGGTTTACCAATAGGTGCGATAGAATTATTGGTGAACCGATACTCTAATGAAGTACAGTTGGTGGGATCTGCTTTCACATAATCAAACGGACGTAAAACCGCTTCATCATTACGCACACGCATAGTGAGGTAAGAAGTATCCGTTTCATTGCAAGTAGTTCTATCAATAGCAATCAATCGAACCCGATAATTACCCGGCGCATTGAAAGTGTAAGAAATTCTTGGAACCGTTGTGGTAACATCAGGAGAACCATCTCCAAAATTCCAGATATATTGTTTACCCAAGGCAAGTGTATCTGAAAACTCAACAGTTAAGGGCACACAACCAGAAGTATCCCTCACCTGACCCGCAATGGTTGATTGTAAGCCTGCACCAACGCCTGCCAAATTCAAAGCAATTTTCACAGCGGCCAGATTACAATAATCACCGGACAGATTTTGCTCTGCAAAAACACCCCCCGACGGACCCGTTGGAAAAGTAGGCTTAGGTCTTTGACCACAATTGGCACACAAAGCTTGATAGATCACACCGTTTTCATCAAATCGGCTTGTACCACCATCTACGTGTTCACCAAAACCACCAATCTGTCCAAAGAAATCTCCATACAACTGACTTGTTGCATTCTTCGCTAAAACAAAAAAGTATAAATCACTTCCGTCCGTACTTGCACTACTTCCATTCAGAGAACCAACAACAGTTAATCCACTTGTGCCTGCTGTAGGATAATTGGCATCGCGGTTGATTCCACCACCCCAACCAGAGACATAGACATTTTCACAACGATCTACCAGAAAAGCTGTTGGTGAGATATTGGGCACAGTACTGTTCGTACCGAAGATGGTTGAATATTCAAAAGCACTAAGGTCTTCACGTAGCTTGGCAATAAACTGCTTGCCATTGGTCTGGCTGAATGCGGCATTCAGAACCGGCCAACTACCTGTGGTCGTTCCCATCACATAAGGAAATCCTCTGCGATCGAATTTCAACCCATATACCAGATCTGCGCCGTTTGTACCCAGATAGGTTCCCGTTACACGTGCAGTTAAATCGTTGCGTACAACCATAACAAAACCATCGCATATACCACCACGATAACTTGCATTGATGGCGCCCGAAGAAACTCCCGGCAAATCAGTACTGGCAGTGGCACCACCGATATAAATATTTCCATTCTGTGGATGCAATGACAACACGAAAGCAGCATCATCATTACTACCACCGATATACGAGATACCCATTGGCGTTCTCAAATCTGCAGCCATCTTGATTAGTACACCGTCCTGATAACGACCACCAGGACCACCCGCTGTTCCAGGATTTGGCTGAAACACGCCGGAAGTAGTTGGAAAATCTCTGGACTGTGTACAACCAGCCATATAAACATTACCTGCTACATCTAGAATCACTTCGCTTCTTGCATCATCGCCGTAATTTCTTACAATACTTTCCGCACCTTGAGGATTGCTGTATTTAGGTCTGATATTCACCCCATCATCACTGCGTCCGCCAATTTCCACACTGCCCATCAAAGCACTACCAGCTGCATTCAATTTTGTTAACACAATATCCCAACCACCACCTGCACCCAAAGTATTGTTTGCAGGAAATTTTGGATAATTCGCCGAATTGCTTCGTCCTGCAATAACCAGATTGCCCTGCCCATCAGCCACTAAACTATGCGGCTGTTCATTACCATTACCGCCGATATAGGTTGCATATTCTCTCCTTGCACCATCAGGGCTAAACTTGATAATAGCCATATCGTAACCATTGCTGATGGCACCATCAGGAATACCTCCTGCAAAATTTGTCTGAAAAGCACCTGTATTTACTGGAAAACCTGCACTGAATACAATACCACCTGCATAAAAATTACCGCGACTATCGTAAGTGGCTGTATAACCCCAGTTATCTGCCGTACTACCCGTAAAAGTTGAGAACACAAATTGTGGATCGATAACTATCGTTTCATTCGTCTTATATGGATCCAGTATTACAAACTGAACAAGATTACCCTTCACCTCATAACGTGTATTCAATTGCTGGCGCTTACCATTAATGAGTTGATAGGTGTAAGGGGATAACTCCTTCACCTCACCAACAGAAGTCTTGATCACCAGATTACCATCCTTTACGCGCAACGACTCAACTCCATTAAAATAAAGAACAATCTTTTTGACATCAGCACCTGGATGAAGAATAAAGTCATACTTCAGCGATCCATTATCGCTGTAGTAACGAACATCTGTTTTAGGATAGATATTCTCGTATGTAATCGTTTGAAATATCCTACAATTTGAAGCCCACTTTGAAGGATCCTCGCCGATGAAATAGTTATTATAAGTATATAAAGATTTATCAGGCACAACTTTAGCCGACTCATTCGCATTCAACAAACGCATTTCATACATGTGAGAACGCAAACTCATCTTATCGATATTCACCGGCTGATCCTTCGGATCTGGCAAACGGTATTTATCATCTTTTATAGGCTTGGCTGGATGCACAGGGTTTGCATGTGCATGTCCGTGCACAGCATCTGATAATTTTCTAAGGTCATCCGGATGATGCAGCAATATGCGATAACCATTTTTCCTCAGCTCCAGTGCTCCGTTAATCATCCCTCCTCTAAATAGGGTTGCTTTATCCCACTGCCCCTTATTTTCTACAAATTCCATGGCAGATTGGGCACCAACTGTACATGGCTCCAGTAAGAAAAGAAAAATGAGGATATAAAGAATGCTTGCTTTCAACTTCATTAATATACGATTATTCTCACGCCCTTGTTCAAGATATTTTGCTCCAATTGCCCTGATGCTTGTGCGACTGAAGGTATTTCCTTAGCTGCAAATTCTTTGCCATGCTTAAATCCGGATCTTCCTCACACACCATTTCAGCATATTTCTTCGCAGCTTCAAGCAATGGTTTATCATTCACTATTGATGCCAGCTTAAAGTTCAAAGCCCCGCTCTGCCTGGTTCCTGCTATATCACCAGGACCGCGCAGTTCAAGGTCTTTCTCTGCTATGCGGAAACCATCATTGGTAGCGCACATTATCTTGATTCTTTCTTTGGCATCATTGCTTACTTTAGACCCTGTTAAAAGAATGCAAAAACTTTTTTCTGCACCCCTGCCCACTCGTCCACGCAACTGATGCAATTGAGATAATCCAAACTTTTCAGCACTTTCAATCACCATTACAGAAGCATTGGGCACATTCACCCCTACTTCAATCACTGTTGTACTAACCATGATCTGTGTATCACCCTGAACGAATCTTTGCATGTTCACATCCTTCTGATCATTAGGCATTCTGCCATGCACCATACTGATGTGGTATTTGGGTTCAGGAAAATAACTCTTCACTTGCTCATAACCCTGCATCAAGTCTTCGTAACTCAGCTTCTCGCTTTCTTCAATTAGTGGATAGATAATATATGCTTGTCTGCCCTTGGTAATTTCTTCACGTACAAATTCCATCACTTTATACCTCGCCTGTTCATAACGATGCACAGTGGTAATGGGTTGCCTGCCCGGCGGCAATTCATCCATCACACTATAATCCAAATCGCCATAAGCTGTCATCGCCAATGTTCTGGGAATTGGCGTAGCAGTCATCACCAATACATGTGGTGGAATCGCCGCTTTCTGCCAAAGCTTGGCTCTTTGTGCTACACCAAAACGATGCTGCTCATCCACAATGGCCAATCCCAAATGTTTGAATTGCACCACATCTTCAATCACCGCATGTGTACCCACCAGCATGTGCAGACTACCTTCCTGCAACTGCTGTAATATTTCTTTTCGCTCAGCAGTTTTGGTACTACCCGTTAACAGTCTGATACCAATGGGCATATCTTTCAGCAAAGCACTTAAACCATTATAGTGTTGCTGCGCAAGAATTTCCGTAGGTGCCATCATACAACTTTGGAAACCGTTATCTGCTGCCAGCAGCATAGCTAGCAAGGCAACAATGGTTTTACCACTACCCACATCACCTTGCAATAAACGATTCATCTGATGGCCACGGGCTGTATCAGTTCTGATTTCTTTCAAAACACGTTTCTGTGCACCAGTTAATGTAAAAGGAAGATGCTTGTTGTAAAACGCATTGAAATACTCGCCCACTTTTTCAAAGACAACACCTCTACTGCTATGGTGTCTTTGCAACTTCACCAACTGCATCCGCACTTGCGCCACAAACAATTCTTCAAACTTCAAACGCTTCAATGCAGCCGCATGTTCATCCGCACTCTGCGGGAAATGCACATTGCAATATGCTTCCCAGCGCGACATTAATTTCAACTGCTTCAGTAATTGCTCCGGCAGATTCTCTTGTGGCGGATCTTGCTTAAGTGCTTCCAGTAAAGTAAATGTGAGCTTACCTATTTGACGGCCATTGAGACCTTTCGCTTTTAGTTTTTCTGTAGTGGGATAAACCGGATCGAGAAAAACCTTACCGCCCGCTTTCACCGGTGTAAATGGTTCAATTTCCGGATGCACAATCTGGGGCTTACCATTGAAAAAGCCGGCTCGGCCGAAAACAAGGTATTCCATGCCCGGCTGTAATCCTTTTTGTACCCAGTGAATTCCCTGAAACCAGGCCAATTCCAATATACCGGAGGCATCGCGCAATTGCGCCACCAGTCGCTTACCTCTTTTTTCACCCATCACCTCAATATGTTGCAATACCCCCGCTACCTGTATGAAATCAGTCTGCGGAGTAATGTCTGCGATGCGACTTACTTTGGTTTTGTCGATATGCCTGTGCGGAAAATGTTCTAATAGGTCTTCAAAAGTGAAAATCTCCAGTTCTTTCTTCAGCATATCGGCACGCAGTGGCCCAACCCCTTTCAGGAATTCTATGGGCGACTGGAGGATATGTGTAGGACGCACAGACATGGTAACAGAACAAATATCCATTGCGAAAGCCAGATTTCCGTTTTCTGTACCGGTCAATCACTGAAAAAAGCCCGGATTTTGGAAACGCAAACCAAGGCGGAACAGTATCTTCGCCGCCTATGTCGAAAGAGGTTGTTTTAAGCGGAATCAGACCCACAGGATTTCTCCACCTGGGTAATTATTTTGGTGCAATGCGCAATTATGTGCGCATGCAGGATGAATACAATTGCTATTTCTTCGTGGCCAACTGGCATAGCCTGACCACCCACCCCGATACCAAGGAACTGAAAAACGCCGTTCACCGCGTGATTGCCGAAAATGTGGCTTGCGGACTGGATCCGGAGAAAGTGGCCTTTTATGTGCAAAGCGATGTGCCTGAGATTGCAGAACTCTATCTCTATCTGAACATGATGGCTTATAAAGGTGAACTGGAGAAAACCACCACCTTTAAAGACAAAGTGCGCCAGCAACCAGACAATGTGAACGCGGGTCTCTTAACCTACCCTGTTTTACAAGCTGCCGATATTTTGATTCACCGTGCCGTAAAAGTACCCGTAGGTAAGGATCAGGAGCAACACTTGGAAATGGCGAGAAATTTTGCAGAACGATTCAATTATCGTTATGGCAATGTATTCCCCTCTCCAGTAGCATTTAACTACGGCGGCGAATTGGTGAAGATTCTGAGTCTGGATGGTAATGGTAAAATGAGCAAGAGCGAAAATCAATTGGCCACTTTATACCTGGCTGATGATGATGAGAGCATCCGCAAGAAAATCATGAAGGCCAAAACTGATCAAGGCCCCGCTGAACCCAATAGTGTTAAGCCGGATTATATCCAGAACCTGTTTACCCTGATGCAATTAGTGAGCACACCCGATACCCTGGCCAAATTTGAAGCCGACTTCAACAACAGCAGTACCGGCAATGTGGTGATTCGCTATGGCGATATGAAAAAGCAATTGGCAGAAGACATGATTCGCTTTATTGCCCCTATTCGTGAACGCGCTGCAGCTATACAGAACGATCAGGCTTTATTGAGCAAGATCATTCAACAAGGTGCAGACAAAGCAAGAGCAAGTGCATCAGCAACCCTGAAACTGGTACGCGAAGCAGTTGGCATGAACTATTAATTTTCACCCCCTGACAATAGATCAGATTTCGTATTTTCAACCCTATGGCAAAGGCAAAAAAACCAAAACACGTAGCAGTTGCAGGCAATATTGGTGCCGGTAAAACCACCCTCACAGAAATGCTAAGCAAGCATTATCGCTGGATTCCCCAGTTCGAGGATGTGGACCACAACCCCTACCTGATGGACTTCTACGAAGACATGCCCCGCTGGAGTTTTAACCTGCAGATATTTTTCCTGAACAGCAGATTAAATCAGTTACTGGAAATTCACCGCGGCACTGAAACTGTGATTCAGGATAGAACCATTTACGAGGATGCGCAAATCTTTGCACCCAACCTTCACGAAATGGGCTTGATGAGCAAGCGTGATTTCGAAAACTACTATCAGTTCTTCCAGACATTAAAGACCATGGTGCAGCCGCCGGATTTGTTGATTTACATCAAAGCCTCCGTTCCAACTTTGGTTGGACAAATCCAAAAGCGTGGCCGCGAATACGAAGAGAATATCCGCTTAGACTACCTCAAGAAACTGAATGAGCTGTATAACAAGTGGATTGATTCATACAAAGAAGGTCCAGTGCTCATCATCGATGGTGATAAAAACAAATTCGCTGAAAACGATGAGCATTTTGGTGAGATCATTACCAAAGTAGACGGCATGTTATTTGGTTTGTTCTAATCAATACTACATAAGAGAATAAAAAAGTAAATCCCGCCTTTCGGCGGGATTTTTCATGCACATCGCAATCGAAGAGTCCATTGATTATCTCAATGGGGGTGCTCATTTGCAGTTAGTATTGATAGCCCTTCGGATTGGGTGCCGATTGCAGGATTTCATTTGAAACACCTGCAGCATATTTTTCAAAATTCTGGATAAACATTTCTGCCAGTTTTGATGCAGCCTGATCATACGCAGCACGATCAGCCCAGGTATAACGCGGATGCAGTAATTCCTTAGGTACACCCGGACACATCTTCGGCATCAACATACCAAATACAGGATGCTTTTCAAATTCCACTTGATCCAGCTCACCGTTCAATGCAGCAGTAATCATGGCACGGGTATAAGACAGTTTCATTCTGTTACCTACACCATAACCACCACCACTCCATCCGGTGTTGATCATCCAAACATTCACTTGATGCGTACGCATTTTTTCACCTAGCATCTCTGCATATTTACCCGGATGCAAAGGCAAGAAAGGCGCACCAAAGCATGCACTGAATGTTGCTTTGGGTTCTGTTACACCGGCTTCTGTACCTGCTACTCGTGCGGTATAACCACTGATGAATTGATACATCGCCTGACCAGGTGTTAACTTGCTGATGGGCGGTAATACACCATAAGCATCGCAGGTAAGGAAGAAAATATTCTTGGGCAACCCGCCAATACTTGGCTCCTGCGCATTACTGATGAAATGTAGCGGATAGCTCACACGAGTATTCTCTGTGATTGTTTTATTGCTGAAATCTATTTGACGACTATTGTCGAAGAATAGTACGTTCTCCACCAATGCACCGGGCTTGATGGCACGGAAAATCTCCGGTTCTTTTTCTTCGGTTAAATCAATACACTTAGCATAGCAACCACCTTCAAAATTGAAGACACCATCATTGGTCCAGCCATGCTCATCATCACCAATCAGTTTACGGTTGGGGTCTGCACTCAGTGTGGTTTTTCCTGTACCACTCAAACCAAAGAATACAGCTACATCGCCATCCTTACCCATATTGGCACTGCAATGCATGCTGAGCACATTCAACTTATGCGGCAATAAATAATTGAGGATGGTGAATATACCTTTCTTCATTTCACCGGTATAGCCGGTACCGCCAATCAGGATGGTTTTCTCTGTGAAAGAAACAATGGCAAAATTGTGTTGTCTGGTTCCATCAATTGCAGGATCAGCTTTGAAACCTGGCGCTTGAATTATATGCCAGTCGGGCTCAAAATTGCTCAGCTCCTGTTCAGTAGGACGCAGGAACATATTGTATGCAAATAAATTACTCCAAGCATGTTCGTTGATCACTCGAATATTCAGGCGATACTGTGGATCAGCGCAAGCATAAGCATCGCGCACCCACAATTCTTCTTGCGCATTGAGGTAGTTCAGCACCTTCGCTTTTAAAGCGGAAAACTTCTCTGGCGCAATAGCAATGTTGAAATTATTCCAATGAACAGAATCTTCAGTCAAAGCATCTTTTACAATGAATTTGTCTTGCGGACTGCGGCCAGTAAACTCCCCTGTACGGATGCACAAAGCGCCGGTATCATTCACCTCACCCTGACCCCGCAATAAAGTTTGTTCTGACAATTCATCTGGCTGTAACTGATAATGGATAGTGGATTTTGTGTTGAGCCCGAGTGCCGACAAAGCGGCAATAGGCACATGTTGTGTTTTTACAGGCATATGCAAACAATCGTTAGTTAGCGCAAAAGTATTGGCTCTGATCATTCAAAAAGAATGGTTGTGTAGTCCTTACACATTAGGATTTATCAACAGGGATAGCCACATACCTTAAGAGCGCATCTATTTATGCACAAATAGAAACACATCAATACAAATTTGCATATCCAAACTGCTACCACTCTTACAGATAGCACTACTTTTGCGCAAACAATCGGGATGTCCTCCATCAGCACCAAACATTACGAAGCCTTCAAATCCATCGTAGGCGACACATATATTTTCACAGATCAGGAATCATTAGAAAAATATGGCCGCGATGAAACCGAACACCTCTTATTTCTGCCTCAGGTAGTATTGAGGCCGGGTTCTGCAGAAGAAATCAGCGCCATTCTAAAAATCTGCAATGAAGCAGGCATACCCGTTACACCACGTGGTGGCGGTACCGGATTAAGCGGAGGTGCATTGCCGCATCTTGGCGGTGTAGTGATTTTAACCGACAGACTCAACCGCATCATCAATATCGACGAACGCAACCTGCAAGTGATCACAGAACCAGGTGTTATCACTGAGGTTTTGCAAAATGCCGTAAAAGAAAAAGGTTTGTTTTACCCGCCTGATCCTAGCAGCCGCGGCTCCTGTTTTATCGGTGGCAATATTGCAGAGAATAGTGGTGGACCCAAAGCGGTGAAGTATGGCGTTGTGAAAGATTATGTACTCAATCTGGAAATGGTTTTACCTACCGGAGAAATTATCTGGACCGGCGCCAATGTATTGAAAAATGCTACCGGCTATAACCTTACACAATTGGTCGTGGGCAGCGAAGGCACACTGGGTATTGTTACTAAGATTGTCCTCAAACTGATACCACATCCCAAATACGATTTGTTGATGCTGGTACCTTTCAATGATGTCACCAAAGCAGGTGAAGCGGTGAGTGCCATCTTCCGCGCAGGTTTTACACCAAGTGCTTTGGAATTGGTAGAGATCAACGCGTTGAAGATTGTGAGCCAAATGGTGGATAGCCATGTGGTACCTGTAACAGATGAGATGGAAGCCCACCTCATCATTGAAGTAGATGGCAATGACATGGATGTACTGATGAAGGATATGGAAGCCATTGCTGAACTCTTGACACAATACGATGCAGGTGAGATTTTCTTCGCAGACGATGCCCAGCAAAAAACAGAACTCTGGAAACTACGCAGACGTGCTGCCGAAGCTGTGAAACTGAAAGGCTATACGATTGAGGAAGACACGGTTGTGCCCAGAGCAGAACTGCCTGCATTGATTCGCGGCGTGAAAGCTTTAGCAGAAAAGTATGCTTTCAATGTGGTGTGCTATGGCCATGCCGGCGATGGCAACCTGCATGTACGCATCAACAAACCCGGCACCAGCAATAGCCAGGACGACCCACAGATTCAGGAAGCCCTACGCGCTTTGTTCCAATTGGTGCATTCACTCGGTGGCACCATCAGTGGTGAGCATGGTATTGGCTTAATTCAGAAGTCATACATGGATATTGTTTTTGATGACGCACAACTTAGATTGATGCGTTCCATCAAAAAAGCCTTCGATCCTAACAATATTTTAAATGCCGGAAAAATTTTCGACCTGCATGAATAATGTAGGTTTGTAACACAAGCAGATTAATAATGAAAAAAATACTCATGGCATTGTGCCTGTTCAGTGCAAGTATTGCCACTGCACAGGAAGAAAAAGAAGAGAATCCTGAAAAAGGCAAGTTTCAGCGAAACAGGATGTTCGCGGGTACTTCTTTGAACCTCGGCTTCAGTGGCAGTTTCTTTCAAATTGCTGCAACACCTGAACTTGGCTATAGTATTACCAATTGGTTGGACGCAGGTATTGCAATGAACGTAAACTACACATCACTTAGATACAACGCTTTCAGTGATAGAACCTTGGCCATTGGCCCTGGTGCATTTGTGCGCGTATGGCCGGTGAACTTTTTATTCTTAACCGCACAACCGGAGTGGAACTTTATCAACCTCAGCAGAAAATATACAACAAGCGGCATCCCCACCGAGAAATACAATTTCAATGCAAGCAGTGTATTAGTGGGTGGTGGCTATGGCACACGTATCGTTGGCCAGGCTTACAGTTATTTGGCCATTCTGTTTGATGCCACACAACACAAAGACTCACCTTATCGTGATGCAGAAAACAGAGCAGTACCAGTATTTAGAGCAGGTTTCTCTTTCTACTTCAATAAGCCAAAAACGGTTATAGATGAACCCGCAGTTCGTCAACCGATGCGCAGATTTTAAGCCGATCGGCCCAGTTTTCATAGAGAAACCCTTCTGCAGCCATTTGTTTTACATGGGCGATTAAATGATCATAATATCCTGCTGTATTCAGCAGGATTATTTTTTTATCGTGGATATTCAAGGTATTCCATGTGAGCATTTCGAAGAGCTCATCCAATGTACCATTGCCGCCGGGTAGAATTACGGCCATATCACATAACTCATACATCATTTTCTTGCGGATATGCATATCCGCAACCACTTTCAACTCGGAGATACTTTGATGCGCATGCTCCCATCCTACCAGCACTTCGGGAATTACCCCAACCACATGTCCGCCATTGTCCATAACGGCATTGGCCACATCGCCCATCAGTCCTTTGTTTCCACCACCATATACCAGTTGAATCTTTTCCTTTGCCAGCATCATTCCCAATGCCTTGGCTGCTTCGCTATAAGCAGGATGATTACCTGCTTTTGATCCACAGAAGACAGCAATACTTTGTACGCGCATGATTCCTTTTTTCTGTTGGCAAAATAGGCTTTATTTTTACGCATACCCATTTTGCTTACACACAGATAACCATTGCTTATGTCGCCCCTAATGCTGTTCTCCTTTGTTATTGCTTATTTCTTGATCTTATTAGCCGTAGCCTGGTATACAGGACGAAACAGCAATAATGATTCCTTTTTCATTGGCAACAAGAATAGCAACTGGATGCTGGTGGCATTCGGCATGATCGGCACTTCACTCAGTGGTGTCACCTTCGTAAGTGTACCCGGTGATGTGGGTCGAAATTCATTCGCTTATTTTCAAATCACGCTGGGTTATCTGCTGGGTTATGTGGTGATTGCTTATGTATTGCTACCACTCTACTACAAACTCAACCTCACTTCCATTTATAACTACCTCAGTTCAAGACTGGGTTTCAAATCATACAAAACTGGGGCGTCCTTTTTCATACTCTCCAGAACCTTGGGCGCTACTGCACGACTTTATCTGGTGGTGAAGATTTTACAAGATGCCATTCTCGAAAGCTTTGGTGTCCCTTTCTGGGTAACCACACTCATCATCCTTGCGATGATTCTCGTGTACACCTATGAAGGCGGTGTAAAAACCATTGTTTGGACAGATACTTTACAAACCACTTGTATGCTGGCCGGCTTGGTGATCTGCGTTTTTTATATCCTGAATATCATGGGCATCAGTTTCAGCGATAGCCTTGCTGCGATGGAAGGCAATAGCTATTCCAAAATCTTCTTCACTGACCCTCAGAGTAAGAATTTCTTCCTCAAACAAATACTGGCCGGTGCTTTCATCACCATTACTATGACGGGTATGGATCAGGAAATGATGCAGAAGAACATTTCTGTAAAAACATTGAAAGACTCACAGAAAAACATTCTTACGCTGGCATTCATTATGCTGGTGGTGATTTTACTGTTCTTATTCCTTGGTGGATTATTGCATTTATACGCACATCAATTAAATGTAACAGCAACAGGCGATAAACTCTTCCCAACCATTGCCCTGCAGCACATGCCACCAATGGTTTCAGTGATCTTTATCATTGCATTGATCTCGGCTCTATTCCCCAGTGCAGACGGAGCCATCACCGCACTTACTGCCTCTTTCTGTATCGATATCCTCGGCATGCAACGCAACACGGAATGGAGTGATGCAGAGAAAAAGAAAATCCGTCAACGCGTGCACCTCAGCTTTGCTGCCATCTTTTTATTATTCGTGATGATATTCAAATGGGTGAATGATCCCAGCATGATTGGTGTGATCTTGAAAGTAGCCGGCTACACATACGGACCATTACTCGGCCTCTTCACATTCGGCATCTTAACCAAGAGAGCCGTTCAGGACAAACTGGTGCCTTTTGTTTGTATTGCTGCGCCCATCATCTGCTTTTTCATCGATAAATACCAGAAGAGTTTATTCGGTGGATTTGAAATTGGCCTGGAATTGCTTATCATCAATGGCCTACTCACATTTATCGGTTTGATGGCTGTTTCACATAAAAAAGCTGCTGCCTGATGGAACTGGTGAACCTCTTGGCCGAAGCCTATGCAGATAGCCATACTTCACCCGATGAAGGCCTATTACAGGAGATTGCAGCTCAAACAAATGCCACACACCCACATGCCCATATGCTAAGCGGGCATGTGCAAGGCAGGCTGCTTAGTTTTCTCAGCCGACTCCTGCAGCCACGAACTATTTTAGAAATTGGCACTTTTACAGGCTATAGCGCTTTATGCCTAGCCGAGGGCTTAACCACTGAAGGTCAGCTACATACGATAGAAATCCGCGAATCTGACGCCTTACAGGCTCAGGAAAATTTTCACAAAAGCAATGCCGGGAAGCAGGTAACTTTGCACACCGGAAATGCACTGGAGATCATACCCGCATTGCCTTTCAGCTGGGACTTGGTTTTTATTGATGCGGATAAAACCGCTTATATCGATTACTACGAACTAGTGGTACCCAGATTAAGTGAAAAAGGCATGATCATTGCCGACAATGTCTTGTTTCACGGTCAGGTGCTTGAACCGGAAGTAAAAGGAAAAAATGCCAAAGCCATTCATGCATTCAATGCGCATGTGGCAGCAGACAACAGAACAGAACAGGTCTTACTAACGGTACGCGATGGCCTGATGCTGATCAAAAAGAAATGACATGAAGCGTTTGTTACTTATAGGATTTGTATTATTAACTACTACACTGATGGCGCAAATGCCCAATCCAAAAGTGCAGCAATACATTGCTGCGTATAAGGATTTGGCCATGGCCGAAATGCAGCGCACCGGTATTCCCGCATCCATCAAATTAGCACAGGGTATTCTGGAATCTCAAGCAGGCGAAAGCCCACTTTCAAAACGCTCCAATAACCATTTTGGCATCAAGTGTAAAACGGAGTGGACAGGCGCGCGCACTTATCATGATGATGATGCACGTGGCGAATGTTTCCGTGTGTATAATTCAGTTGAGGACTCTTATAAAGATCATTCAGAGTTTCTGAGAACAAGGGCACACTATTCATTTCTGTTTTTATTAGATCCTGCTGATTACAAAGCATGGGCCAATGGCTTGAAAAAAGCAGGTTATGCTACCAGCAAAACCTACCCCCAGCAATTGATCAAGACGATTGAAGAAAATAATTTGCAACAGTATTCAGAATTGGTGATTGCACAAAAAAGCACAAAGCCTGAATCAGGCAAACCAGCTGAAATTATTCCGGTAAATACACAGCCCTTACAAGCACAGTCAGGCCCCAATCAAGTGGCTTTACAGGAAGAACCCAAACAAGCACCCAAGGCCGCAGTGATTGTAGAAGATGTAACAGAGGAAAATGATATGCTTGCCGAAACCGTAGTGAGCGGCATCGTAGCAAAGCCTAAGAATACTACACAAAAAGCCAAGCCCTACCCTGATGGTGTTTTCAGCATCAATGGCAGCAAAGTATTTTATGCCAATGCAGGTACTTCATTGCTAGCTATTGCTGATCAATATGATTTGTCGATGAGCAAACTGCTTGAGTACAACGACCTCGATGGCGTAGATGTATTGGCAAAAGACCAGCTGATTTATATTGAGAAGAAAGCCAGAAAAAGTGAAAAGGATTTTCATATTGTTGAAGGAGATGAAACCTGGTACGAAATCAGTCAGAAAGAAGGCATTGCGTTAAAGAGCTTATTAGAATTGAATAACCTGAAGAAAGAAGTACCCTTGGCCAAAGGAGAAAAAATTCACCTGAAACCAAAGACTTCTGTTGTAGCAAAAACACCAGCCAACCGTCTCTGATCACATTCAATCATTCTATCATTCTATCACTCAATCATTCTATCATCCACTCATTCTATCATCCTATCATTCACTCATCCACTCATTGATCTCATGAAAATTCAACTCCACGATAAAACCTTTCAACCTTATATCACAGAGCAAGAGATTCAGGAAAAAGTAAAAGCACTGGCTGCGCAATTAGATCAGGAATATGCAGGCAAGAAGCCTTTGTTCATTGCGATTCTGAATGGCTCTTTCATGTTCGCCGCCGACCTGTTCAAATACTTAAGCATTGAAGCAGAAATCTGTTTCATCAAATTGGCTTCTTACAAAGGCACTAAATCAAGCGGACACGTCATCACTGCTATCGGTTTGGACACAGATGTTACCGGCCGCGATGTCATTATTCTGGAAGATATTATTGATACCGGTAAAACCATGAGTGAGTTCTTACCGCAATTGCAAAACCAACAGCCGAAATCAATCAAGATTGCTGTTCTCTTACACAAACCGGAAGCAACTGTCTATCCTGTTCCGGTCGACTATTGCTGCTTCACCATCCCCAACAGATTTGTATTGGGTTATGGATTGGATTACGATGGCTATGGCCGAAACATCAAAGAGATTTATCAATTAGAAGGATAAAACAAAACCCCGCAATTGCGGGGTTTTTGATTAACTGAAAGCTTCTCTGACTCTTTCAAAAAAGCCTTTATCATTTTTATCCGGTCTGGGTTTGAAATTGGGACTATTCGCCAGTTTCTCCAACATTGCTTTTTCTTCGCTGCTCAGTTCTTGCGGTGTCCACACATTCACATAGATCAATTGATCACCCTTGCTATACCCTTGCACTTCAGGGAAACCCTTGCCTTTCAAACGGAATATCTTGCCACTCTGTGTACCTGCAGGTATCTTGATCTTGGCTCTGCCATCAATCGTAGGCACTTCCACATTAGTACCAAATGCAGCTTCAGGGAAAGAGATGTGCAGATCGAAAGCCACATTTAATCCATCTCGCTTTAATTCTGCATGTGGTTCTTCTTCAATCTGAATCAGTAAATCACCAGCCATACCGCCACGCTCACCTGCATTACCCTTTCCACTCATGCTTAACTGCATGCCTTCCTGTACACCTGCCGGGATATCAATCGTGATTGTTTCTTCTCCGTAAACCCTTCCTTCACCTTTACATGATCCACACTTAGCAGTTACTGTTGTACCCTCTCCATTACAAGTTGGACAAGTCGTTACTGTTTGCATTTGTCCGAGGAAAGTATTGGTCACTTTTCTCACTTGTCCGTTACCACCACAAGTACCACAGGTTTGTACACTGTTCTTATCTTTTGCGCCGCTGCCATTACAAGTGCCACACACCACGTGCTTCTTCACCTTCACATTCTTGGTAACCCCTTTGGCAATCTCTTCAAAATTCAATTTGAGTTTGATGCGCAGATTACTACCTCTTGCACCACGCGCACGTGATGTACCACCACCTCTTCTTCCGCCGCCACCGCCGCCGAAGAAAGAACCGAATAAATCATCACCGAAAATATCTCCAAACTGACTGAAGATATCTTCCATATTGCTGTTGTGGAAACCACCACCGCCTGTGCCCGGACCAAATGCCGCATGACCATAGCGATCGTATTTCGCACGCTTATCTGCATCACTCAATACTTCGTAAGCTTCAGCTGCTTCTTTGAATTTCTCTTCCGCTGCTTTATCGCCCGGGTTTCTGTCCGGATGATATTGCATCGCCACCTTACGGTAAGACTTCTTGATCTCATCTGCCGTAGCCGACTTGCTTACGCCCAGTATTTCGTAATAATCTCTTTTACTCATAACAAAGCCTCACGGCCAATTGATACTTGATTGTTATTTTCCTACCACCACTTTGGCAAAACGAATGATCTTATCATTCAGATAATAGCCCTTCTCTACTTCATCTACTACTTTGCCAGCCAGATCAGGTGTTGGTGCAGGAATCTCGGTAATGGCCTCGTGCATGTCTGCATCAAAATCAGTACCCTTGGTTTCCATCACTTTCAAACCTTTTGACTGCAAATTGCTGCGCAGCTTATTAAACACCAGTTGCACACCTGTCTTTACCTGCTCTGCATCCGCATTGGCTTGCAATTGCTTTTCCGCACGATCGCAATCATCCAATACTTCCAGCATGGAAGCAATCACTTCCTTACCGGCTGTTTGAATCAGCTCCAAACGCTCCTTAGCAGTTCTGCGGCGGAAATTATCGAACTCAGCCATCAGGCGCAGGTATTTATCCTTCTGCTCCTGCAATTCCTGACGCAATTGATCCAGTTCATTTTCCTCTGCCACAGGTTCATTCAAATGGGTGGTTCCGGCTGCATTTTCGTCAGCATTAATACCCAACTCAGGCTGCTCTGCCGTTTCAGCACCATTTTGTCCGTTCTCTTGGTGTAATTCTTTCTCTTCCATGGACTTATTATTAGTTCTTCTTAATGGGCAAATTTGCTGCCAGCGCAAAGAAAAGGGAAAAATTGGCAGGTAGCATAGCTGAGACGGCATGCCCCTTGACCGATTCGGCTATCTTTGCCGGATGACCAAAGTGTATTTGCGTAGAAAGATTGCTCCCAGAATCGCCAACGGACACCCCTGGATTTTTGGCAACGAAGTTGACCGCATCAGCGGTGAAGTAAAACCCGGCGATATTGTAGATGTGTATTATGGCGATGAGAAGTATTGCGGCCGCGGTTATATCAACCCAAAATCGCAGATCATGGTGCGCCTGCTCACCCGCAAACAGGAAACCATTGATGAGCAATTTTTCCATAACCGCATTGCACGTGCCTGGCAGTATCGCAAGAACTTAGGCTATACAGAAAACTGCAGACTCATTTTCGGCGAAGCCGATGAAATGCCCGCACTCATCATCGATAAGTTCAATGATTATTTCGTGTTGCAGACCTTGTCTTTTGGCATGGACCAGTTCAAGCCATATATCGTGAATGCACTCAACAGCATTTTTCAACCAAAGGGCATTTACGAAAGAAATGATGTGCCAGTTAGAGAGTTGGAAGGCTTAACACAGATCAAAGGATTTTTATCTGAGCCATTCGATCCCAATATCATCATCAATGAAAATGGATTGAAATTTCATGTAGATGTTGAGCACGGACAGAAGACCGGTTATTTCTTGGATCAACAAGACAATCGACGTGCCATCCAACATATCGTCAAAGGTGCTGATGTCTTAGGCGCATTTACCTACACCGGTACTTTTGAAATTCATGCTGGCCATTATGGTGCCAAGTCTGTGTTGGGACTTGATATCAGCGAGCAAGCAGTGGCACAAGCCAATCGTAATGCAGCTTTGAACGGACTCGACAATATTGTACGCTTTGAAGCCATGAATGCATTTGATGTATTGAAGCAATGGGGCAAGGATGGCAGACAGTATGATGTGGTGATGCTTGATCCGCCAGCATTTACCAAGAGCAGAGAAAGTATTCAGAAAGCCATAACAGGTTATAAAGAAATCAACCTGCGTGGCATGAAACTGATTCGCAATGGCGGCTTTCTTGTTACCAGCAGTTGTACCAATCTGGTGCAGAAAGATCTGTTCTTAGACATCATTGATATGGCGGCGAAAGATGCACGCAAGAAAATCAGGCAAGTGGTGTTTCAAGCGCAATCGAGCGACCATCCCATTGTGTGGGGATTGGAGAATACGCATTACTTGAAATTCTTGATTGTGGAAGTGTGCGACAGATAAATTATTTCACTACCTGAAACTTACCGGAGTCTACAATGCGTCCGGTTCTGTCTTTAATCTGGTAGATGTATAAACCACGCTGGTATTCGTTGAGGTTAATCAGCACTTTTGCATCACCCAGCTTTACCTCAGTCATCTTCTTACCAATAAAACTATAGACCTGCAGTATATAACTGTTGTCTACGGTTTTATCCAATTCAAAATTGATGACGGTAGTAGCAGGGTTGGGATAAAACTTACTCAGTTTGGGTTGCAAATCCACAAAAGCATCATAGCCCCGGTCAACAGTACCGGAACAGAGAAAAGCGGCTAAAAAGAGTAAGTAGATTTGCTTCATCTCCTGTTTTGCTCCCACAAATTAACGAATTATCCCTGCAATGCATTGCCCCTCAGTTAAGGGAATACAAAAACCGCAGGCCAAGGCTATGACAGCGAGGTAAACCTGCGGTTTAATATTAGGTGGACTTAATTAAGCCAGTGTTGACAAAGTCTGCTGGATAGCTGCGAAATCAGGCAGGTCGCCAGGCGTAGGACAAACTTCCGCGTAGCGCACAACACCCTCAGCATCAATCACAAACGCAGCACGCTTGCTTACACCCTGCATTTCAAAAGCGGGGAAAGTCTCATACAATACACCAAAAGCCTTGGCAGCATCCTTGTTGAAATCGCTCAACAAAGGAAAGTTCAGGTTCTGCTCAGCCTTGAACTTGCCCAGTGTAAACAGTGAATCTACTGATACACCCAATACAGTGGCATTGGTATTGTTGTACACAGCGATATTATCACGCACATTACACAGTTCAGTCGTACAAACACCAGTAAAAGCTAATGGAAAGAACAATACCACCACGTTCTTGCCTTTCAGATCAGCAAGGGCTACTTTGTTCTTATCGGTATCATACAGGGTAAATGCAGGCGCAGCCTGTCCAACTTGAATACTCATAATAAAAATTGATTTATTTGTTTAACGTTTGAATAGGTCTTTTGTTGATGCAAAAGAGCCCTGTTTACCAGAGCTCTTCTACAATGTGTATCTTTTTGATTAGATATCGATGGCTTCACCATAAGCAACAGCTGTTGCTTCTTTCAGCGCCTCACTCATGGTTGGGTGCGGGTGAACAGCATTCAGGATCTCGTGTGCTGTTGTTTCCAACTTACGCGCAGTAACTGCTTCGGCAATCATTTCTGTAACGTTGGCACCAATCATGTGACAACCCAGGAATTCGCCATACTTGGCATCGTAGATCACTTTCACGAAACCTTCAGTAGCACCGGCTGCGCTGGCTTTACCGCTGGCCATGAATGGGAACTTACCAACCTTCACTTCATAACCTGCTTCACGGGCAGCTTTCTCTGTCATACCCACGCTAGCAATCTCTGGTGTACAATAGGTACAGCCCGGGATATTGCCATAATCCATGGCTTCAGGAGCATGGTGGATTTTCTTCTCCATATAACCAATGTATTCAGCAGCATTGATACCTTCTTTGCTGGCCACGTGTGCCAAAGCCTGACCAGGTGTGCAATCGCCAATAGCGAATACGCCAGGCAATGAAGTCTGACCAAACTTATCTACAACGATCTTTCCTTTTTCAGTTTTGATACCGCTCTCTTCCAGACCAATGTTTTCAATATTGGCTACCACACCTACTGCACTCAATACCACATCAGCTTCCAATACTACTTCACCCGCTTGTGTTTTTACTTTCGCACGAACACCGGCACCGGAAGTATCTACCGCTTCTACAGAAGCATTGGTCATGATTTCAATGCCCTGCTTCTTGTATTGCTTTTCCAACTCTTTAGATACATCTTCATCTTCCACAGGCACAATGCGTGGCATGAATTCTACGATGGTTACTTTGGTACCCATGCTATTGTAGAAATAAGCAAACTCCACACCTATCGCACCACTACCAACGATGATCATGCTCTTAGGCTGTTGTGGCAATACCATTGCTTCGCGATAGCCAATCACTTTCTGACCATCTTGCTTCAGGTTAGGCAGTTCACGGCTGCGACCACCGGTAGCAATGATGATGTATTTACCTTCTACAATTTGCTTGCTTCCATCAGCTGCGCTTACTTCAATCTGACCCTTACCCTTCACTTTACCATAACCCATGATCACATCGATCTTGTTCTTCTTCATCAGGAAGTTCACACCCTTGCTCATCTTATCAGCAACACCACGGCTGCGGCCTACTACTGCACCAAAATCGTGCTGCACACCACTTGCTTGAATACCATAAGCAGCACTGTGCTTCATATATTCATATACCTGCGCACTTTTCAAGAGTGCTTTTGTTGGGATACAACCCCAGTTCAAACAGATACCACCCAAGCTCTCTTTCTCAATGATCGCCACTTTGAAACCAAGCTGTGAAGCGCGGATAGCTGCCGGATAACCGCCGGGACCACTACCCAGCACAATTACGTCATATGCCATAGCATTTGCTTTTAATGAGTGAATTCCCCAAAGGGAGTGCGAAAATACTGGCTAAAGCCCAAATGGAAAAATAAGCCCCAAACCTACTCGAAGTAAACCCTAACGGTCTGATAAAACCACTTGTTTTGCTGGTTGGTAGGCAATTGCTGACTGGCTTCATTATAGCCTTGTAAGCCGAACAATCCGGCCATATTTCCGCGATTAACTGCGATTTCGAGATAGCCTGCAGAATTGAACCAGGCCATTTTCTCGTTTTCCGCTACTGCGGCATAATGCTCGCTCAGGGTATCGATTACTTCATTTCTGGTGAAGACGATCTTGAAAGAACGGCCCTTGCGGTGTTCTTCAAACTCTTCGCGGGTGATATTGATGACAACGTTCTCGAAATTATCAATAAAGAGTACCTGCCCCTCCATCCAATCGGGCCCAACCGTTGGGCGCAACACATATTTCTCGGTAATGCCTGCAGGCGCTTCACCGGCCACACTTAAATCATCCGTATGCGCCACCGCTGTAATGGCTTTGGCAGCTGCTTCGGTAATATCCAACAGTCTTCCACCCTTTTGCACAGGTATGGAGACCATTTCTTTGGGCACCTGTCCGGTGATCATGGTGAGAATACCATTATCAGGACAAACAAAATAATGCCCCTTGAAACGCGCCATCAACAAATGCGTTGGCGTTGTTTCGTATAAATTCAGCAGAATAAGGTGAAAACTGTTTTGCGGAAAATGGTGGGCTGCGTTCTTACAGATGTATGCCGCATGCAGGTAATTGGCTTGAGGCAGGTAATGCGTGATATCCTGGATACTGTAGGCAGTATCCAATGTCAGAAATTGCCCTTTGATGGCACCAACGAGGAAATCGCGCTGACCAATATCAGTCGTAAGCGTAAGAATAGGCATGCCGCTTGTTAAACGACAAGCCCGCCCTCCTTATTTCACCAACTCACCGTTTTTGAAGAAAAACTTGCGGACCATTTTATCCGCCAGTGAAGGGAAGAAACGATTCAGGAATACAGTTTGCTTACCTGTAAAGGTTAAGACCAGGGTGCGCTTACGCTTTTCAATGGCTTTGATGATGTGCTGGGCACATTCCTCAGAACTCATCATCTTGCTCTCATCCATGGGCGATTCACCCTGTGGTTTGCCTTCCTTGTTCAATGCTACATTGCGAATATTGGAAGTGGTAAAGCCGGGACAAACCCACATCACATTTACACCAGACTCTAACAATTCTGTACGCAATGCTTCTAACCAACCATTCACCGCAAACTTGGAAGCAGAGTAACCACTTCTGCCGGGCAAGCCGCGATAGCCTGCAATAGATGACACACCTACTACTGTGCCTTTGTTTTTCAAGATATGCGGCAGGGCGAATTTGGTGCAATACACTGTACCCCAGAAATTGATGTCCATCACACGACGAATCGTATCCAACTCCACATCCTTCACTTGTGAACGCATGGACACACCGGCATTGTTGATGAGGATATCTATCGTGCCATAATAATTGATGACAGCATCAATAAAACTTCTGCAATCAGCTTCCTTACTCACATCAGCCGTATGAATGAGTAAAGGCTTACCGGGACACAAAGATTTTACATGATAGAGTTTATCATAGTTACGTCCACAGGTAGCCACTTTGGCGCCTAACTCCACAAATGTTTCAACCAGTGCTTTTCCAATTCCATCAGAACCACCGGTAATCACCACTACTTTATCCTGAAATACAGACATAACAATATTTTCGGTAAAGTTAACCTTCGTCAAACAAAAAAGCGATGGTTACCCATCGCTTTTTAACATCAAACCAAAACCCCTACCCTGGCATCACAACGGTATCAATCACATGGATCACACCGTTGCTCTGGTACACATCTTTAATGGTCACAATAGCTGTACCACCTTTCTCATCAGTCAATACCACATTCTTGCCCTTCATAGATACACGAAGTGTACTGCCTTGTACCGTAGTTAATACGGCTGTGCCATTACCTTCCTTAATTTTTGCTGCAATTGTTTTTGCATCCAGCTTGCCTGCTACTACATGGTAAGTCAGGATTTTTGTGAGCGTGCTCTTGTTCTCAGGCTTCACCAGTGTTTCTACAGTACCTGCAGGTAATTTGCCAAATGCTGCGTTAGTTGGTGCAAATACGGTGAACGGACCAGCACTCATTAAAGTTTCTACCAAACCGGCAGCTTTTACTGCAGCTACCAATGTGGTATGGTCTTTTGAGTTAACTGCGTTTTCTACAATGTTCTTAGATGGATACATAGGTGCACCACCCACTTCAACAGTTTTTTCCATGTTCTGCGCGCTAACCTGTGCCAGTGTTACTACACCCAACAGCAATGTGAGGATTTTTTTCATTGTGTAAATTTTGTTTCCATCATCTACGCCATTGTTGCTTGGTTGGATTTACACAAAACAAAAATCCCCACGAAATCGTGGGGATTAACATTTTATTAGAATCTCTTAGAGTGATTGCAAGTAAGCCTTCAACTGCTGATGTAAACCTGCACTGAGTGGTGTACAAGGTAAACGCAATACATTTTGAATAATGTTCAACTCAGCTAAGAATGCTTTTACACCGGCAGGATTGTTTTCTGCAAAGAGCAGGTCATAGCCTTGCAATAATTTATAGTGCAGACTTCTCGCTGTTGCATAATCACCGGCCAATGCAGCGCGGGTCATATTGCTGAAATCCTTGGGGAAACAGTTAGCCGCAACGCTGATCACGCCATCCATACCGCAAGCGATCTGTGGCAATACCAGGTTATCATCTCCACTTACTACTAAAAATCCTTCGGGCTTATCGCGCAGGATCTGCATGCACTGCGTCATATCGCCGCTAGCTTCTTTGATACCGGCAATATTGGGGACTTCTTTCGCCAAACGAATAGTAGTAGATGCATTCAGGTTTCTACCTGTTCTGCCGGGCACATTGTATAAGATCAAGGGCTTGGCCGATGCGGCTGCCAATGCTTTATAATGTTCAAACAAACCTTCTTGTGATGGCTTATTGTAATAAGGTGATGCACTCAATACCGCCACTGCACGCTCAACAGGAAAGCTTTCCAGATCATGCAAAAGTTCTTTGGTATTGTTACCGCCAATGCCAATCACTACTGGCACTTTGCCTGCTACCTTATCGAAGGTGAAATTGGCGACAGCTTTTTTCTCTGCCTTATCCAATGTGGGTGTTTCACCGGTAGTACCTAAAGTAACGAGGTATTCTACACCACCGGCCAATACAAAATCAATCAGCTTATCCAGTGCAGCATAATCTACACTGCCATCTTGCTGAAAAGGGGTTACCAGTGCTACACCGGTTCCACGTAAAACATTGGTCAACGACATGCTTGCTTATTGTGCGGCCATGGGTACTTCTTCCCAGAAGCCCATTTTGCCATATTTTTCAATACGATAGTTTACTCTTTCTGCTGGCTGCATTTGCTTGGCTTCGTTCAGCGCTTTCAGGATATGTTTCTTCAGCAAGGCGCCTGCTTCATCATAATCCCAATGTGCGCCGCCTACAGGCTCTTCTACCACCTCATCTACGAGACCAAAACCATGCATATCCTTGGCCGTAAGTTTCAACTGTTCAGCAGCCACTTCTTTTTTATCCCAGCTGCGCCAGAGAATGGAACTACAGCTTTCCGGAGAGATCACCGTGTACCAAGTATTCTCCATCATCAGGGTTCTATCGCCCACACCAATACCAAATGCACCACCCGATGCACCTTCTCCAATGATCACACAGATCACAGGTACTTTCAGGCGAATCATTTCATAGATATTACGGGCAATGGCTTCACCCTGACCGCGCTCTTCTGCTTCCAGTCCGGGATAAGCACCTGGGGTATCAATTAAAGTAATGATGGGCTTATCGAATTTCTCTGCCAGCTTCATCAAGCGCAGTGCTTTGCGATAACCTTCCGGATTGGCCATACCGAAATTGCGCAGCTGACGCATTTTGGTATTGATCCCTTTTTGCTGACCGATGATCATCACGGTTTCGCCATCCAATTGAGCAAAACCACCCACCATGGCTTTATCGTCTTTTACACCGCGGTCGCCATGCAGCTCTACGAAATTGGTGCACATTTTATCGATGTACTTGAGTGTGTAGGGACGATCCGGATGACGGCTCAGCTGCACTTTCTGCCAGGGCGTGAGTGAAGCGGTGATGTCTTTTCTGCGGTCCAGAATGGATTGTTCCAGCTGGGCCAGCGTAGCCGTATAATCTATCTTGGGATTCTTTTCTGCGAGCTTTTTGGTAGCATCGATCTGCTCGTATAATTCCTTGATAGGTTGTTCGAAATCAAGAAATTGTCTGTTGGGGTACTGGGGCATATTTCGTGCTTGAGCGGTAAAATTAGGGCTTGTAATTTTTTCGGGAAAAGATTTGTTTGAACAAATACAATCCCCTTATCTTTGCCGTCCCGAAAACGGAAAAATCTTTCTGTAATCTGGTAAGGATCGGTAGTTCAGTTGGTTAGAATGCCGCCCTGTCACGGCGGAGGTCGCGGGTTCGAGTCCCGTCCGGTCCGCATCCTGAACGAAAAAGCCCTCAAGCAATTGGGGGCTTTTTTATGTGCTATAATGTCTACATACTTTACTCAGCAAGTGCCGATCGTTATTACATTGGGCAAACTGCGGACATTGAAGACCGCATAAAAAGACACAACGCTGGCAACGAAAAAGCAACGGCGCCTTATACCCCATGGCAAGTGGTTTGGACAACACAGAAAGCGACCAGAGCCGAAGCGATGCAATTGGAGAAAAAGCTGAAAAATTTATCTCGCATACGATTACAAGCATTCATTGAAAAATACAGCTGATGTGTCGCGGGTGCCGACGATGCTGCTCAGCAGCTGTCGGCATGCTGACCTTGCGTCAGCATTCGAGTCCCGTCCGGTCCGCATCTTAACCGAAAAAGCCCTCAAGCAATTGGGGGCTTTTTTATGTGCTATAATGTCTACATACTTTATTCTGAAAGCGCTGATCGTTATTACATCGGTCAAACTGCGGACATTGATGACCGCATAAAAAGACACAATGCTGGTAGCGAAAAAGCAACTGCTCCTTATACCCCATGGCAATTAGTTTGGACAACACAGAAAGCGACCAGAGCCGAAGCGATGCAGTTGGAGAAAAAGTTGAAGAATTTATCTCGCATGAGATTACAAGCATTCATTGAAAAATACAGCGAATAAATCGCGGGTGCCGACGATGCTGCAACGCAGCTGTCGGCATGCTGACCTTGCGTCAGCATTCGAGTCCCGTCCGGTCCGCATCCTGAACGAAAAAGCCCTCAAGCAATTGAGGGCTTTTTTATTGTGATGTTCAAATCTATTTCTTAGTAGTAACGTTTTGCCGCTTGCCGAAGTGGGGGATTTCGGAACACTTGACTTTCAACCAAGCACAAATGTTGATAGAAGCACTGCACTTGATTTAACCACGTCAGCCCCCATTGCGGCAAACGGCTGTTATGCGGTCGGCTTTCTTTTCTGTCGTCTATTTGTCCAGTGGTTTCCATTGGCCTTTTTTGAAATAAACGTTGTTAAACTTTGGTGAGTAAAATACTAAATAAAAACTCCAAGCGCTACGATAAGTTGTCGGGTTGCTTATCATAATGTGGTGAGTTGGTTGTTGCATTTTTATTATCAGTCGTTCCGAACTATATGGTTTTGTAGATGTAATTGTCCCACGATATGTTTTTAATATTTTGTCTTTGTTTGTCACGTGAAAGTATATAGAATCGTCCTCTTTGATTTCAAACCTAAAATTATCGTATTGCCAGTCCGCTTGTCTGCCTGGGAAATAGTCACGATTTACAATATACTCTCCGTAATAGTCTTTCTTTTTCAATTCTGTCTTTGCTGTCAACCATTGAGTGATACCAGAAAGCAATGTAAGTCCGAATATTGCAAGCCAAATCAGTCCAAGTGTCTTACCGAAAATTTTCTTTCTTGTTAGCAACCATGTCACCAAGAGAATACCCGTCAATGGAACAAGGATAAAAACGAAAAATAAATTAAAACCAAATCCCATTTTATTGTCTTGTTAGTTGTCCATTGTGTTGTCCTTTAAGCTGCCGCATAACTCAGAGATTTGCGCAACTAAACGTTTACAATATTTGAGTATCAGCCAAATCTGCAAAACTCAAATTCCGTGTATAAGCGTTTAGAAACGTTTATCAATTCCAAATCTACCCCACGCCTTTCAAAAAGTCAACCCGTTAAACAACGGTATTTTAATGGGAAATTTCCCATTCCAAAACGGGAAATTTCCCGTGTGGGTGGTTGGTGGAGACACCAACCAATAAATATTAAGCCCTTGCTTTCTCCATCTTGTTGGCTTTCAACCAAAACAAATAACTGAATGCAGCATAAGCCCCAACCCTGAACAGTTTAACAAAAACCTGTCCGGCCTGGTAAGAAAAAGATTCATTCTTATCCAAATACTGATTAAACTGGCTGAATTGCACCAAATGCGCCAATGCCACTATGGCCATTAAGACAGCAACTAGTTTCAAGATTTTTGCTTGCATGATCCCCCGTTTTGGTTTCCTAATTTACGAAGCAGTTACATGCAGGAAATGGGGGTTTATTCCTTATAAGAATATCTCATTACCGGCTGGTGTCTTCACCTGCCGGGAAAGAAATCATCTATTGGTTGGTGGAGACACCAACCAATAATTTGAGAACACCAACAGGGGCGATACAAGATCAAATCGCCCCCTCTCCTTTGGAGAGGGCTGGGGTGAGGTCAAAAAACTGTGGCTTGTCACCCGAAGCTTTAGCGTTTTACCATCCGAAACCTTAGTGCAGGAGGAGGGTGATGATAACACCAACAGTGGCGGAAAAAATCGCCCCCTCTCCTTTGGAGATGTTTACAAACCGAAGCTTTAGCGAAGGTTTGGGATGGGGTGAGGTTAAAAACTGTTGGCGAAAACACCAACAGGGGCCAAAATTTTCACAAACGCCAAGCGAGGTGTCCCCACCGAGCTTATTACGGGTTGCTGTCTTCACAAGCCGGAAAAAATGTAATGTGGTGGTTGGTGCGGACACCAACCATTGGCGGTGATAATACACTTACACAACACACTTAACGCCAAGCGAGGTGTCCCCACCGAGCTAAAAATTAAGGCTATGCATATTGAACACGTTCAGCGTCCCAGTCCGCGCAAGGCCTCCTGAAAGGGACTCTGCGATAAATAATTTCTTGTTGGTCGGGCGACCAACAAGGGCCAGGAGGCGATACAAGGACAACTCGCTCCCTCTCCTTTGGAGAGGGCTGGGGTGAGGTCAAAACCCTGTTGGTGAGAATACCAACAAGGGCGAAAGAAATCATCTATTGGTTGGTGTAGACACCAACCAATAATTTGAGAACACCAACAAAGGCGAAATAACCTAAACAATAAAGGCTGGTGTTTCCACCAACCTTTACATCATTCAGTAAATACTTAATGATTAGAATTCAACATCAATTTTCTGGAACTCACTGGAACCCCCATTTCTAAACACCGCTTTTATGTAATAGGTATAAAGCGTGTTCTCCTTAATGCTCTCATCGTCATAAATCTTTTTCGATGCCGGCAAGGTTGCAATTAAGCTTACTTCATTTTCATTACGGTTCTCGGCTCTATAAATCAGCACTTCCACAACATCTGTATTGCTCAAGTTCCAGTTTAGTTCAATGTATTTTTTCTCGCGCGATACATAGGCATTCAAATTGGTGAAGGTCTTTACCTTCTGCGCCGGCTTTTTAGCAATATAAGACAGGGCCAAAGACAGCTCGCTTTTGAGGTTGCTGCTGTCAACAGCATGTAATCTATACTCATAAGAAGTAAACTGCTGAATCGCGGCATCGGCATAAGCAGTATCTAATCCGCTTGCGGTAAAAATTTGTTTCCACTCAGTGTCTAGTGAGTCGCCATTCAAGCGTCTTTCAATCACATAATCTCGCACATCCTTACTAAAACTTTTCGACCACTGGATGGCAATCGACTTACCATCAGGCTGCATTTGTACCGTTCTTAATACAGGTGGTGCAGGCGCGATTACATCAGGTCTTTGCACCAAAATAAAACTGGCATACTTCGATTCATTGAACTTATTGTCCAATGCGGTTATTGTATAATAGATATCGCGATTCAATTGCTTCACCAGTACTTTCTCTTTGAACTCAGTAACAGTGAGCGGCTCAGCTTGCAAAGGGATAACTGTTTTGCTATCAGGCCCTACGGTGGACTTATACACTTTATACCCGTTGAGATCTTCTTCGGTATTGGCCGTCCAAGTAAGCACTACATTGCCTGCAGTATCAATTTTGCCAACAAGCCCTAAAGGTGCTACGGGCGGAATAGAATCTTTGAGCAAGTACAAATAAGGAACAGAAGCAATGGCAGAGCGATCTTTTTTGAGCACCGCTTTCAATACAAAATAGTTGGTCTCTTTGGGTTGATAGGCAAATGATGTTTGCATCACACCCGGCCCACGCTTGGGCGTAAACTGGGTTAACTTAACAAAGGTAGAATCGTCGCTGGTTTCTGAAGTCCAGATTTCATAATTGCTGACCTGAGATTTGAGTGAATCAACTATAGAGAAAGTCATTGCAAATCGATTGGCAAGGGTATCTACAGAAAGAATTCTTGGTCTCGATGCAAAAGCCGGCTCGGGACGGCCTGAAACAACATTACTGGGATCACTCAACACGCCAAAAATATTGATCCCGCGCAAGCGGTAATAATAAGTGGTTTTGTTGACCACAGATTCATCGCTGTAACCCATAAGTCCCTTAGTAGAATCTGCATCCGCGCCTTCTTGTTCAAGTGAGGTAATCAATGGACGGCCTGTGATACGTGTATAGTTAATAGTGTCTGTAGAGCGTTCCACTATCACCACAGGATACTCTTGCTTGATTGAATCCACATTCCAGCTAAGCTTAGCTACTTTATCACCAAAAGCGGCACTGATTACAGGCATGCTGCCTTTCATTGAATTGCCCGATACTTCGGCGGTAGTGATGTCTTGATTATTGACAGGAATACCATTTACCACCACTCGATACACATAACTGGTTCCTACAACAGCAGTGGAATCTGTAAAACCTGATGCAGATAAATAAGCATTACCCGGGGCGTATGAAGACAATAAGATAAACATGGCATATACACTATTATCTGCTTCAAGATCTGCAGGCTTGGCTGGATTGGGCTTAGCCTTTAGAATTGAATGAAGTGCAAACGCATCCGACTCCTTGTTGTATTTGAGTGCTTGCTGTTCGGTGATGGGTCTTATGGGCGCAGTGTGCAATCGCTGAAAATTATTCGCACCCTTTACCGATCGTTCCACAAAATACCCTTTATCATTGGCAGCTCTCCATTGTTTGGCATCACCCAGAAACCAACGGACATATACATTTTTACCCTCTTTAAATGCAACCGTTTTCACCGTTGTTGGCGCACTTAGTTGGGCCATTGAACCGTAACTCAATCCGCTAAGCACTAAAAGCATTATAAACCTATTCAATAGACGTACCATCATCATAACTTACTATATTAATTAATTCAAACCGGGTATTGCACAAGAGGTTCCATAAGTAAAGCCAATATCAAACCTGCCGGTGTAATTTGTACCCAAAACTCTTACACCGTAACTGAATTGCATATTACCAGTCACGAAGAGTGGAACAGGTCCTCTTGCACGTAGCCCCGCACGAGCTTCAGCCCTGAAAATTTCTATGTTGTATCCTAAAATTTTAACCCCGGCAGCAGCACCCACCATTACATTCATTCTACCTTCACCATACCAACCTTCTAAGCCGCCTTTCTGGTTTGTAGCACTACAAATAAAATTATCATAACGAGATGCGTTCAGACTAAAGGATAATCCGCCATAAATAGTAGCATACCCTTCTACAACACCACTCAAGCCGGCACTACCACTCCAGGAAACTTGGCCACTCATACCAAATTTCATATTGAAATTAGAGGCATTGACATTACCACCTGAGTGTCGATTATTGACTTGGGCATAGAAGCTTCCTGACCCTTTGATGAAATTACCTAGTGAGAAGCCCACACTACAAGGCGCACTTTCTGTTCCTATGTTCAAGTCGAAAGTTCTTCCAGACACCACCAAATCGAGCGTACCTGCTTTAGCATTACCATCCATTGCGCCTCGAATAACTTCAATACTGGCAATATCAATGGACGTATACACATCCATGGCCAAAGAGACCGTACTATTCTTGATATCAATCTTCAGTAAGAAATCACCCCAGAACTGAGGATTACCATCAGGACGCAATCCGCCGGGCACCACCACCTGTCTTTCAAAAGAGCTATTGTTTCTAGCGTTTTTTAAGGAGTCATTGATCTTTGTAACAGCAGCAGCCAACCAAGCTTCTGCGGTATCAATAGCTTTATCAATTGGCGTAAAATCATTTTGCCTATCAGTTTTCCCTTGATACATATACGCAAACACACTAGCTTCCTCTGGAAAATTAAGTAGGTTATATGCGAATTGTCTAACAATATTCACCCCACCAGAATTACGTGCATCAGCATTTGCTTTATCTCTTAGCACTGTCAAACTATCTAATGATTTTTTGAACTGTTCAGGAGATGGTTTAGCCGTATTAAATCTATCTTGTTGACTTGTAATCAGCCCCGCAATTTGATTCACTAATCGCTCATGTTCAGCCCATAATTGTTTCCGCTTTTTAAATGGATCTCTTTCTACATTAACTCTAACTGCCTTATTGATGTGATATAATTCCAACTTAGAAAGCTCAAAAATTGGTCCTCCATTTTCTTCCAAAATTCTTCTGGCAATAGCTGCACTATCAGCCCTAAGTTGTGCAAGTGAACTATTCAGTGCCTGCTGTGCCGCATTTTTTTGTTGTTGCGAAGCAGTAGCAGAATTGAGCGTGTTTCGGGCATTATCTACTGCTTTTTGGCTGGCAGCCAGACTATTGTCTAGCGCCACTACTTTATTAAGGTAATTCCAGTGGTCAATAATGGGTTTAGCCTTCGCATAGGCGGCATCTGCATTTGTAATTACCGCCTCATCAGCAGCATTTAGTTTGGCACCGGTAGCTTTGCGCACTTTTAACTGAAATGCTCTAACAACTTGCTGATTGGCATTATTGACTACTACAAAAGTATCATTGTATGTTTTAGCTAAGTTATAATGTTTATTAAATTGATCTTGGAGCCTACCCTTCAAATCTGCTTCCTGGAATTGCAAAGGTTTAATGACATTGGTGAGCAGGTTGGTCATACTATCTTCCACAGGAAACTTGGGAATAAGTATTATTTGATAATAGTCATAGAGTATTTTCGCTTGATCTATTAAAGGGTAGGAAATCAGTAGCGTGGCAACTTCTTGCCCATTACGGTTTCTGGCAAAATTGTACTGACCATTTTTTCGCCATATCCCATCATTTAATCTGGAGGAGTCACCAAAAACTGCACGAATTGGAATTACTTGCGTGGCCAGATTATGGGCTTCATCTCCTTTGGCTCGATAATAATTTACAGAATCTCTATAATTTATCTTAACACCCTCCCAGTGTTGTTTCCGGGCGTCATTGAAAGGCTTATTAGCTAGAATAAAAGGCTGATAACCGAAACGAACGCGAAGCGTTTCATTCTTCACTAAGTTTTGATACGTATTAATCGCAAGTTGAGCAGACTCTTGCTCTTTCTCACAAATACGTCTTCTAGCATCATAATAATCTCGCAAGGATTTGGACTGTGCGGTATTGGCATAAACCCTTGTCAAAGAATCCTTAATCTTATCGATGCGTGCTTGTGTTGGAACTGTATAGTTGGCACGACGTACAGTTGTAAATCCGGTCTCAGGTATATTCAGCAAACGCGCTACTTCTGGCCATATGTCTAAATTTCTTGATCGGTAACTATAAGTTCCGAGACTAGCAGTTGGTGAAAAGAAACTATTGAATCTAGCTGCAATAGACGTTCTCGCAGGGTTTGAAATAGAATCACTTCTATGTTTCATACCAGCATATATGCGCTCATTTTTGGCCAGTGTTGCCCGAGTGACATTTAATTCATTTTCAGTTCTCTTCATTAAATTATAAGCAGAATCAAGTCGAGGCTTCAATTCACGCATTTGCGCAATCACACTAATGGTATCCGGGATTTGTAACTCACCACCAGGGCTATTACCCACTGTACCACCACTGCCTGCACCCGGTCTTCTTGCACGTGATGCAGATACGCCATTTGACTCTTCGCTATCTGCCACATCTTCTCCCTGGCTAGCTTTATAAGACATGTATGTCTGTTGCCTACCCTGTGTTAATGGAGAAATTTTGGTCTTATCATCATTGGGCATCTGCGAAAAAATCTGTGCATTACCGCTGATGGACACTTCTTCCAAGCCCCAATTTTGATTGAAGACAAATTCTAGTCCGCCAAAACCACTGAGCATTTTCTCATCACCAACAGACATATATACCCCGGCTCTTAACCGCAAAAAAGAATTTTCATTGGGCACATAAGAAACCCCTGTTACTGTTATAGGATAGTTACCACTTGGCTTTACGACATCCATTTTATACGTAACGCCCCCCTGGAAACCGGTGATTTTCACAGCACCAAACACAACAACACCTGCCGGCTTAAAATCAGCACCACCATCAATGTTGAAATATGAAAAACTAGAGCCATCTGATTTGTATTTAGTTCCGAACATGGCCCCAGCTTTTACCTTAAGTGTTTTTGCTACAGTAAGGATCATCTGGCCACTGAAACCTCTTCCGTATGAAGGATTATCCATGATATCCAATGCACCGTCAAACTCAACCCCACTGAATTTCGCTGCAATATTTACGCTGGTAAATTTGATATCCTCAAAATCGAAAGATCCAGCTGTGATATTTGTTCTACTGTAAATATCAATACCCATGGCTCCGCCTATCTTGCCCTCCATAAACTGCAAAGCAGCATCAAAATGCAAACAGCTGGCATTGGGATCAGCTGCACCCTTTGAATTAAACCCTGTTCTCAATTCTACTGCCACCTGTGCACCAAAACTGCCAATCTCCATTTCTGCCTTAGCCCCCAGGTATTTTACCTGTAAGAAAGGAGCAGTTTCTGTTTGCATCACCAATTCCTGAAATTCAATATCATCAATCGCCATATCAACAGGCGTGAATGACTTATTCTTTTTGGCCGCTTTAGCTTCAGCCTTCGCTTCTTTCGCTTTTTTAGCCTGCTCCGAAGGCTGATACATATCTCCCTGACGATTGGCACTCAGTCCAAATTGACCCGACATCACCAACTTGGGCATCAACTTATTTTGCTTTACTTTAAAAGAAAGCTCTACATCACCACTATTGAATAATAAATAGCCTCTAAAATTCTTTGCGGTAACAAATCCGCTCTCGTCCACACTTACATCAAATTCTTCACCTCCAGACCTGCTATCAGTTTGTACATACTTTGCAGTAAAAGGCACACCACGATCAGCAAAACCCTGATCTTCTACCGGCAATACAATTTTACCAGAGAAACTACTGCTATTGGTAATGATGGCGTCTTTCTGATACCAAAGATCAAATCGATTAATGCTGAAAGACCATCCATTGGCACTACCGGCTTTATCGCTTAGATTGAGTATTGGACTTTTTGAACTAACCCGAAAACTAAACCCATATTCATCAACAACACCATAGGTAACAGGTACTCTTGTGCGCTTGGTTGTATTCTTCACATTAAAATACGCTGGCAGATATACATCCATGGCCGTAATGCCTAAGCCTACCCATGTGTTGGGTAATGCTGTAACATTTTCCCTGATATGTCGGGCAATATCTGCATTAGTAGGATTACTTAATGTGGTTAAGTCAAGTATGGCAGAATTGATTTTAAAGAAATAGTTGGGTATTCTGGCATTACCAAAAAGGCCCGGAAAAGAAACGCCCTCTTTATTCAAATCTTCCCACTTGTTTAAAGTCACTGCAAAAACTGCAGAGTTTATGCCAGCACCATTCTGTCTGGTGAAATTGGTAGAATCAACTGGAAAATAATTGCTTGCTCTAATTTCAACTATTGCCCTAATATTCAAAGAAGTAAAACCGTTACAATCAAATACAAACTGAGAGGGATCTGAAGCTGGTGCTCCAGAAATTTTTAACACCAATGTGTTATTGTTATAGCTGATACTCTGGTTTCCGATTAACGATAAAGTATTGTTACTACCTACGCCCCCAACTCTCGAAAGATTGACATTACCAGCAAAATACAGTTCGCCATTGGTGCCCCCATTAGGCGTACATCTTGCAAAAACCCTGGCAATAGCACCGGCACTTGTAAAACGAATATTCGCGAAAGCAATTTGATAAGTGGTATTATGCGGCGCAATGGTTCTACTCATGCCAAATGGCGCAGCCATGGTAACGTTATTGGTAATATTATCAATCCACCTGTTCCGTAAACTGATGGTTGAAAATGTTGCTCTCGCAGAATCAATGGTACTTTGAACAGCTTGATTGCCCTGATCTTCTAAGTAGATTGAATTTGACAGGCGCTCTGCTGATTCCAGATAATTGAATCTTGTAGGCGAAGCTTCTCTAGGCAAAAAGTTACCCTTCGTGAATATGCTGTCTTCATGCCCTGCAGCAGCACCAATATTTCTTCCGTAGGCTGTGTAACAAACACTACCAATCAACAGGAATACAACCAAATAAAATATCTTATTCTTCATACTAAGCTTAATTTGAAGAGGTGACAAGATTAATATTCCCATCAATCACCCGCTTATCTACATTGATTCTTACGTTCTGAAAACTGACATTCACTTTAAAGACTTTTCCATTCAACCACACATCTACTACTCCATTTCCACTAAACAGACCGGCAGCTCCACGTACATTACTCACCACTATTCTATAATCGCCTGCAGTAATGACATCATTATCCGCTAAGGCTGTTAATGCCGCTTGCGATAACTGACCAAGTACTGGTTTTTGTCCGCAAGCTGCTTTGATATCTGCAACTACTGCATTGGCAACCTTCTTAGCAGTATCCGAAGCCTTGACAGTAACACTTGTTTTGAAATTATATACCGGCGATTCAACAGTTTGTCCGCCAAAACAGAAGCCCATTATTTTTACTTGATAATTGGTTCCCTCTGCCAGCTTACTCATAGCAAAACTGTTGCTGATATTGTTTGAGGGAATGGGTACATTGGTCCACGTGGCACTAGTCTGGGTTTTATAAGACAATGCGAAGGTTTGATTATTGGTAAAAGAAGACCATGAAATAGTGGCACCATTCACACTGATATTAGAACCAGTTACCTGTGAAGGTGTTTTACATTCTGCTACATACCTGAAGGATTCTACATTGGAATAACCACCGTTAGCAAAGGTTGTTGCCGTAAACCCTCCATTATCAATAGGAACTGCCTGAACCCTCCATGCATACTTTTGATTACTTAGTAATGGTGGATTGAAGGCATTATAGTTATAGGTATTGGTGATCGTACTGTCTTCAAAAAAATAAGTAGGCGAACCGGTGAATGCCATTTGTGGATTGATTAACGTATCCAACAAACGAATGATCTGTAGCTTGTACCTTACCGAACCGGCTGCGGTTGCTTGCCTCGGCTGCCACTGAAAGAAAATATTCTGTACACCACGCTCAACAATAAGGCTGTTATTGGAAGGCGAATTCAGCAAAGGGGGATTATTGATAGCAAAAGTGACTTGATATGTCACTCGATCGCTTAATTGTAATTTGGTTACCGCATCATATACCACAAACCCATAAGTAATGACAGATTGAGGGAAAGCACTATTGAACTGCGCCAAACTAATACCTGATAAATTGGCGAAATTATACAAGCTGGCAAAATCAACATTCGAAAGTCTTAATGGCGTATTGCCCACCAAGGTAACAGGAAAAGTATTATTCAAAGATCTCGTTTGCGCAGTAAAACCATTTCCCTGAATAGTTACACCCAATAACACATTTTGCACAGTGGCATTCGACGACTTGTTATTGATCGTTAAATAGATACTTGGCGTGGTTGCATTACTCAGCATCTGTATGCTTGATGGGAAAGGCGGAAATATGACTGGAGAAATATTAATGGGATAATTAATATTCCCTTGTGCAAGTCCGCTCACTTGAACAATGAGTAAAACCAGCACAAAGCAAGCTGAACGTATCATAAAATTGTATAAACGCATACTTTAAAAGTTATAATTATAAGTCAGGCCCATGGCACCGGTACTCGTATTGGTTTGCGGACTTCCCAGCTTTCTTCTACTCTGAATCTGGAAAATGGCATTGTAGTTAAACACATGCTTTTTAAACATGACATAACTAGCCGTTGACCTGAAATTAATGATGTTCACACCTGAAGCACTTGCCGCCATAGAGGTGGTGTTATAGCCAGAGCCAAGTGTGAGTGTTACTTTTCGCTTGAAAATCTTTTTTCCGAAATTGAAGTTGAAACCTACTGCTCTTATATTATTAGAATCTGCACCTTGGGTAGTTCTGCTATAGTTTAATCCAAAGCTCCATTTTGTATCTACTTTAGGTAGCACTGTGTAATAATTCAAGGAAGCATTATGGAACTTTGTTCCCTGCATATCGATAAAGAAATCACCTTGCTTTTGATCACCCTTTTGAAAGGAATAATTGAAATTGGCAGAACTATTCTTTTCAGCTGTTGATACAATCTGGTAATTCGCACTAAAATTGGCATTCTGATTGAGCTGCACCAAACGTAACGAATCGAGAAACTGTGGGATAAGGTTATTTTGATTCGCGATATTGTTGAGGTTGCGCACATTCGTTACACCTCTTGTATTTGAATAAGAAGCATTGAAAGATAATTTTTGGGTTGGGCTATAACTGGCATTCACAGAAGCAAGTAAGCGATTGGACTTCTGACTGATTGCTGTATCATCTACAAGATCGTTCTGCACACCAAGCTGTCCATTTAAATTAACTTTTCCTCCAAAAAAAGACTTGTTAGCTGTTACACCAATGTTTTGAAATCCGTTGATATTATACAAGGATCCCAAGGTTTGATAATTAAAATCCACTCGTTCAAAACTCAAACCGGCGTCTAATTGTATCTTCTCAAAAAGATAATTCAGCTTTGCATTGGTTGCATAGTTGCTCCTTGTACTGCTATTATTGCTAATAAACCTAGACATGAGGTTATTACTCTTAAATGGATTGAGTACAGTTAGGTTATCGGTTAGCAAACTATTGGCAACTTCGAAGGAGTACTTGATTCCCTTGATAGACCCTGAACCAACCAAACTTGATACAATATTCTCTTTTGGTGTGATGCCAGCTTCTACAGGGAAATTAAAGGCAGAGGCTGTATCTTCTTTGGCATGAAACACATTAACCCCTATTTCATGGTTTTTAAATTTATGGCTAACTCCTAAACCTTTACCCCAGCGTTCATAAGTAGGTTGTGCATCAGGATTAACCAAAAAATCACCACTACCCTTCAAAAACTTTCCACCCAGCACCATGATTTTCCAGTTTTTAGGCGCTATCTCCAAACCCGCACCATTGAATTGAGCACCATTTAAAGTATAAGGCGATGTAGTGAGGGAAATGGTACCAGCATGCAAAGTGTATATCTTGTACTTAGGGTGAATGGCAATTCTATTAAAAGGAATTGGTTGAAATCGATATGAAAACTGAGCATTGGAATAAGAAATATCGAAAGGTATATTAATCCCTTTTACATAAACATTCAGGTTGGCACCGATGACATAATTAAAAGGATTCACCCCAGGTGTACTATTGGATGAATAGTTATACAACATGGATGCATTGACACCCCCATTTAACTTGAACAGCTTTCCCTTTCCGAATAAGGAAAAGGGATCGAAGGTTTGTGCGATTACCCGTTCTGAGAACAACAGTATCGACAATAATAAAAGGCAGCTTATTCTCATAGTGACTGAATAGGATGTAATTAATTTTTCAAGATTGACCTCACTTCATAGCTTCCCTCACACTGAACAACCAATATATAGGTGTTATTGGAAGGCTGATTGCTGATATCAATTCGTTCTCGAATGGTTGTAGCGGTGGTATTTGTAATCGCTCTTGTATAAATCTGCGTACCATTAAAATTGAAAATTCGCATGGTAACATTACCTGGCTTATTTAAGTCAATCGTAACATTGGAAATACCAGTTGTCGGGTTAGGCCCAATCGTTATGTTTCGAATAATGATGGCCGGAGGCGTGGTAGTAGATGGATAATCATTTGTTGTAATTACGATCCTAGCTGTATCCGCACTCTTACAAACATTATAAGAGGTATTGTTTAATATTACCTGATAGTTGCCAACAGTCGTAAACCTAAGCAGAGCCACAGAATCATTTTGACTAATCACTGTTGAACCAGGTGAGAATACCCAATTTTGTGTTTGCGGTTTCACTGAAGTGATATTTACGGCCAGCACCTGTTGATTAACAAAGGCCTGCTTGGTCATCGCAATCCTTGCTTTGATAGCTGTATCAGCAGTATTTCTCAGGTTAATACTATCATTCACCACACAGCCATTAGACAGGGTAATTCTTACCCGATACATGTCTGCATTACTGATATTGACGGATTGTGTACTAGCAGAAAAACCTGTTCGAACACCTGTCCATAAGAAGGCTGTTGGTGAAACTGCCTGAGCAGTTACGCGCAAGGAAGTGGCTTTACAAATCAAAGAGTCGCGGAAAGCCAATCCTGCTCCTGCGGTACTATTGTTAACGGTATTCACCGTACCTGAGCTAACAAAGCAACCATTCGCATTTGTAACTCTTACAGTATAGCTACCGCTTGTTTTCACCACTAATGTCTGACCAGTTGCACCAACCACATTGCTACCATTCAATAACCACTGATTACCGGTTGCAGCGGATGAACTCAATACGGTACTGTCACCGGAGCAGAAGATCAATGGGCGATTATTGCTGATTGTTGGAACCGCTGGCAAGCTATTCACCACTACTGTTGTTCCAGCTGATACAGATCTACAACCACCAACATTTGTTACTGCTACCGTATAAACACCTGACACTTTCACTACCAATGTCTGACCAGTTGCACCAACTACATTATTACCATTGAGTAACCACTGATTGCCTGTTGCAGCTGAGGAACTCAATACCGTACTGTCGCCAGTACAGAAAGTCAATGAACGGTTATTACTGATTGTTGGTGTAGTTGGGAAGCTATTCACTACCACTGTTGTAGCGGATGATGTTGCGCTACAGCCACTAGCATTTGTATTGATAATAGCATATGAACCAGCTGTCTTAACCACAAGTGTTTGACCTGTTGCACCAACCACATTGCTACCATTCAACAACCACTGATTGCCTGTTGCAGCGGATGAACTCAGCACCGTACTGTCACCCGTACAAAAAGTTAATGGACGGTTATTACTGATTGTTGGAGTAGTTGGTAAGCTATTCACCACTATTGTTGTACCTGCTGATACAGATCTACAACCACCAGCATTTGTTACTGCTACCGTATACACACCTGCTGCTTTCACCACCAATGTCTGACCAGTTGCACCAACTACATTATTACCATTGAGTAACCACTGATTGCCAGTGGCAGATGAGGAACTCAATACTGTACTGTCGCCAACACAGAAAGTCAATGGACGATTATTACTGATTGTTGGCGTTGCTGAGAAACTATTCACAACCACTGTTGTTGCAGTTGATGTTGCGCTACAGCCACTAGCATTTGTATTAGCTACAGTATATGCGCCAGAAGTTTTTACCACAAGTGTTTGACCTGTTGCACCAACCACATTGCTACCATTCAATACCCACTGATTGCCTGTAGCAGCGGATGAACTCAACACCGTACTATCACCTGTACAGAAAGTTAATGGACGATTATTACTTATTGTTGGTGTAGCTGGTAAGCTATTCACCACCACTGTTGTGGCAGATGAAACAGAAGAACATCCATTAGCATTCGTAACACTTACCGTATAGCTTCCACCGGACTTAACCACCAGTGTCTGACCCGTTGCGCCAGCCACATTGCTACCATTCAATACCCACTGATTGCCCGATGCAGCAGAGGAACTTAATACTGTACTGTCGCCAACACAGAAAGTTAAAGGGCGGTTATTACCGATTGTTGGAGTAGTTGGCAAGCTATTCATCACTACAGTTGTTGCGGTTGATGTCGCGCTACAGCCATTTGCATTTGTATTAATAACAGTATACGATCCAGCTGCTTTTACCACAAGTGTTTGGCCCGTTGCACCAACCACATTGCTACCATTCAATAACCACTGATTGCCTGTTGCAGCGGATGAACTCAACACCGTACTGTCGCCAACACAGAAAGTTAAAGGGCGGTTATTCCCGATTGTTGGAGTAGTTGGCAAGCTATTCATCACTACAGTTGTTGCGGTTGATGTTGCGCTACAGCCACTACCATTTGTATTAATAACAGTATACGAGCCAACTGCTTTTACCACAAGTGTTTGACCTGTTGCACCAACCACATTGCTCCCATTCAATACCCACTGATTGCCTGTTGCAGCGGATGAACTCAATACCGTACTATCACCTGTACAGAAAGTTAATGGACGGTTATTGCTGATTGTTGGTGTTGCTGGTAAACTGTTCACCACAACCGTAGTCGCTGATGATGTTGCGCTACAGCCATTAGCATTTGTATTAACAACAGTATAAGAGCCAGCAGTTTTTACTACAAGGGTTTGGGCTGTTGCACCAACCACATTGCTACCATTCAATAACCACTGGTTACCAGTTGCAGCTGAGGAACTCAATACTGTACTATCGCCAGAACAGAAAGTCAATGGACGGTTATTACTGATTGTTGGTGTAGCTGGCAAACTGTTCACCACAACCGTAGTCGCGGTTGATGTTGCACTACAGCCATCAGCATTTGTATTAACTACAGAATAAGAGCCAGAAGTTTTTACTACAAGGGTTTGGCCTGTTGCACCAACCACATTGCTACCATTCAATACCCACTGATTGCCTGTTGCTGCCGATGAACTCAACACCGTACTATCACCAATACAGAAAGTCAAAGGGCGGTTATTGCTGATTGTTGGAACTGCTGGTAAGCTATTGACCACCACTGTCGTCGCGGTTGATGTTGCACTACAGCCATTAGCATTTGTATTAACTACAGAATAAGAGCCAGAAGTTTTTACTACAAGGGTTTGGCCTGTTGCACCAACCACATTGCTACCATTCAATAACCACTGATTACCCGTTGCAGCGGATGAACTCAACACCGTACTATCACCAGTACAGAAAGTCAAAGGGCGGTTATTGCTGATAGTTGGCGTACTTGGCAAGCTATTCACCACTACTGTTGTTGCGGTTGATGTTGCGCTACAGCCATTTGAATTTGTATTAATAACAGTATACGAGCCAGCTGCTTTTACCACAAGTGTTTGACCTGTTGCACCAACCACATTGCTACCATTCAATACCCACTGGTTACCAGTTGCAGCGGATGAGCTCAGTACGGTACTATCACCCGAACAGAAAGTTAATGGACGATTATTGCTGATAGTCGGTACTGCTGGTAAGCTATTGACCACCACTGTTGTCGCGGTTGATGTTGCGCTACAGCTACTAGCATTTGTATTAACTACAGTATAAGATCCAGCTGCTTTTACCACAAGTATTTGGCCTGTTGCACCAACCACATTGCTACCATTCAACAACCACTGATTACCTGTTGCAGCGGATGAACTCAGCACCGTACTGTCACCCGAACAAAAAGTTAATGGACGGTTATTGCTGATGGTCGGTACAGCTGGTAGGCTGTTGACTGTAGCACTTACCCCAACATTTTTTGTGGTTGCGCCTGTACTTGCCACAGTAATATTACCACTAGGTGATCCAGTAGCATTTGCCGCAACACGAACATAAATTGTCGTTGTCGCTACTACACCACCAGCCTGTGTTAAAGTAAGCGAACTAGCAAACCCACTTCCACTCGTAACACTTACTTCAAAGCCCGAAGGCGCTGTAATTGTAATATTGTTGGAAAGTCCAGCTCCATTGGTCGTAAAACTCTGTTGTGCACTTACTGAGCCAGCACAAGCGCTAAATGCTGATAAGCTTGTTACAGATGTAGTTATATTAGAGGGCGGATCTGCATTTCTTAATACAGAGGCTCCTAAAACTTGTACACTTAATGCAGCAGCTATTTCAGGTCTACCATCCCCATCCAAATCGACAATTGCCACCGATCGAGGATACTGTCCAGTTGCAAAATATTCGATAGTTGCAAAGCTTCCATTTCCAATACTTCCAACCGAAGATGTATTTCTTAATACACCAATACTGTTTGCTAAAGTATGTGCAAAAGCCAAATCGGGCTTACCATCTCCATCTAGATCACCAATGGCTACAGATTCAGTTGACCCCCCTATCGAGAAATTATGTCTGGTAGCAAAACTTATACTTCCGCCCGTAGTGGTATTGCGTAATATCGAAACATCATTTGAGGTATAATTTACAACGGCCAAATCGGGCTTACCATCTCCATCTAAATCACCGATACCTGCAGAGTAAGGATGAATACCCACAGATAAATCTTGTTTTGCTGTAAAATTTATCGACCCGCTAGTAGAGGTATTAGTGAACAATGAAATATCTGTTACAGCTGTATTGGTAGAAACCATTTCGGGTTTACCATCTCCATTCAAATCTCCAATAGTAACTGATCTAGGTTGCGAACCTGTGGTAAAATCTTGTTTCGTTGCAAAACTAATAGTTCCATTAGACGAAGTATTGCGAAATACTGATATGCTATTTGAATTATAATTAGCAACAGCCAAGTCGGGCTTGCCATCTCCATCAAAATCTCCTACTGCTACTCCAGATGGAGCACTACCGACTGCAAAATCTTGTTTCGCAGCAAAACTAATAGTTCCAATAGACGAAGTATTGCGTAAGACAGAAACATCATTTGTACTTTGATTAGCAACAGCCAAGTCGGGCTTGCCATCCCCATCAAAATCTGCTATTGCTACAGACATGGAGCCGCTGCCTGTTGTAAAATCTTGCTTTGCTGCAAAACTGCTGCTACCGATACTTCCAATTGTAGCAGTATTACGTAACACTGAAACCGTTGATGAATTTAAATTTGCAAAAGCCAAATCAGGCTTACCATCTCCATCTAAATCACCAATACCTATAGAGTAAGGATACAGTCCAGTTGTAAAATCCTGACTTGCTGAAAAATCAGTCGACGTTATCCCTGTTTTAGCTGGACTATAAGTAGGTGTAAAACTAGCACTACTTGCAGCTGCTAAACTCGTTGCTGTATTCAGGACTTTAATGGGCGCATATGTTGCACCAACAGGAACAGTCACAGTCAAGCTAGTGGCTGATGCAGCAGTTACCGTTGCTTTCGTTGCACCAAGGAATACAATATTATTTGCTGGAGTTGTATTGAAATTGGTTCCCGTAATCGTAATCGCATCACCCGGCTTACCGGTTAATGGACTAAACGATGTAATCGTGGGTGGTAAATCTACATTACGCAGAACCGAACCACCTAATACTTGTTCGTGAACTGCTGTTATTAATTCGGGTTTACCATCCCCGTCTAAATCGCCAATAGCAACCAAATGAGGTTGCGTTCCTGTTGTAAAATATTGAATTGCAGTAAAGCTTCCATTTCCAATACTTCCAACCGAAGATGTATTTCTTAATACACCAATACTGTTTGCTAAAGTATGTGCGAAAGCCAAATCGAGCTTACCATCTCCATCTATATCACCAATGGCTACAGATTCAGTTGAACCCCCTATCGAAAAATTATGCAGGGCAGCAAAAGTGACACTTCCGCTAGTTGTTGTATTACGCAGTATCGAAACATTGTCCGATCCATAATTAGCAACAGCTAAATCAGGCTTACTGTCTCCATCCAAATCGCCGATAGCTACGGAGTATGGATATAAACCAACTGATAAATCTTGTTTCGCAGCAAAACTGATAGACCCACTGGTAGAAGTATTACTTAGTAATGAAATATTTGTTACAGCCGAATTGGTAGCAACCATTTCGGGTTTACCATCACCGTTCAAATCACCAATAGCAAGTGAATTAGGTTGGGACCCTACAGTAAAATCCTGTTTTGTAGAAAAACTGATAGTTCCACTGGTAGAAGTATTCTGAAATACAGATATGCTGTTTGAATAAAAATTTACAACAGCTAATTCGGGCTTACCATCTGCATCTATATCACCTATAGCTACTTGGGTTGGATTACTACCAGCTACGAAATCTTGTTTCGCAGCAAAGTTGATACTTCCTGCAGAAGAAATATTGCGAAATACTGAGATATTTCCAGTTGTTGAATTAGCAACAGCCAAATCTGGTTTACCATCCCCATCCAAGTCGCCTATAGCCACAGACATGGAGCCATTGCTGCCCGTTGTAAAATCTTGCTTAGATGCAAAGCTTCCATTAACGATACTTCCGCTAGTAGCAGTATTGCGTAATACTGAAACAAAGGAGGAAGTATAATTTGCAAAGGCAAGATCAGGTTTACCATCCCCATCTAAATCGCCTATAGCCACAGAACGAGGATACTCCCCGGTTGTAAAATCTTGTTTTGGTGAAAAATCAGTCGCCGTAATACCTGTTTTAGCTGGACTGTAAGTAGGCGTAAAACTTGTACTACTGGCAGCCACTAAAGCCGTTACCGAATTAAGCACTGTGATTGGGGCAAATGTAGCTCCAGTAGGAACAGTCACTGTCAGACTAGTTGCTGAGGCAGCAGTTACCGTTGCTCTTGTTGCACCAAAGAAAACAATATTATTTGCCTGGGTGGTATTGAAATTGGCTCCTGTAATCGTAATCGCATCACCCGGCTTACCGGTTAATGGACTAAACGATGTAATCGTGGGTGGCGTTTGCGAAAAAACAGTGGCTGCTATGAGTACAGCAAAAAATAGTAGTATGACCCTAAATCTGCAGCAGTACATTATGTTGATTGTTTTGGGTGTTATATTGTTGGCCGCTAAGCCTTAAATCAGGTTTTCGTATTATCCGAATCTTGTTGGTTTAATCATGCTTATTTAATCATCGCTATTCTAGTCTCGAAATACCACCACACTGTCCACATGACTACGATGACAATGGCAACTATTATTGCAACTGTCAGCTTCCAGGCTTGTCCATTTTTAGGCGCTCGAGTACTGTCTTTTCTCATTAAACATAAACCTATTACAACGACAAACTTTTTACAAAAAAGCGACGTTGTAAGGCGTTACAAAAACTGTAGCAAAGCGTTACAATAATTGAAAATCAAATAGTTGCGACAAATTCCTCGAATGGAATATCCGGATAAATGGCCTCTATTTTTTTCCGCAGTCTATGTATGGATACCCTAACACTTTCAGCAGACACACCTGTTGCAGCTGCAATTTCTTTATTGCCCAATTGAAGTTTCATGAGTGCTAATAGCCTTTCATCGCTTTGGGTAAGCTTAGGTAATTTCGTCTGCAAGCTTTCCCAATAGTTTGGATAAGCTTTCCCAAAATAATCCTTGAACTTAAGCCAGTCGTTGCCGGTAAGGATGGTAAAATTTCGCAATACATCCTGTAAGTCGATTCGCTCATTCTCCGCTAAGCGATTCTCCAGCCCCTCTATCAGTTGGTTCTTCTCGGAAATATGGTGCACAAGCTCAGCTAATTGATTTTGTGCAAAAAGAATTTCCTTTCGAACAAGTTCTGCCTCAGATTCCGCCAGTTGTGTTTGCTTTTCCAGTTCTGTCTGTCTCAAAATATACTTTAACCGGTTTCGGTTAAACAAGAGGAACACAATAACCCCCAATAAAAACACGGCAGATAAAATAATATTTCGCAGGTTTCGCTGTCGAGCAATCTCATACTTGGTCTCAGCAACCAGCGATTGTATCCCATCATACCTAACCTGAGCCTCTACCATCTGTATCTTACTTTCATATTTTCTAGCCTCCAGACTGGTCTTTAAAATCAAGTATTCTTTCTGATAGAAGAAAGCGCTGTCAAATCTGCCTATTGCAGCAAAAGCCCTAGCACCACCTTCTAATGCATTACTCAATAAAATGTCTTTCTTGCTACTGGTTGCTAATTGTCGCGCTAAGCTGTATCTTCTTGCCGCACTGCTATAATCCTTTTTAATATAATCGATTTGCCCCAGGGCACTCTGCACCAAAGAAACATCAGCCCACTCTTGAAACGCCATGCTTGAACGCAGATTCTGCTGCAATAAATTATACGCAGTATCGTATTGCGCTTTAAGGGTAAAGGCCCTTGCTATACCACCTAAAGCAATATTATCCCAAAGTTTAATGGCATCTATAGATATTCTTGGAGTAAATTTTGCAGGGCTCAATCTATAGTCTGCTATTTTTTGCCTGATCTTTTGATAATAGTAAATAGCGCTATCTGGCATATTTAATTTAACATATGAATCCCCCGCAATATCCAAGAGTAGTATATAATTATGCAAATTCTTATCTGGATTAAGATAAGTATAAATGCCTTTTGCAGCATATCTGGCACTGCTTCTATAATCAAGCATGAACTCATAAGTCAATAAACTAATCTTTTCATATTGTGCATAAGTGTATGCAGAATTTATGTTACGCCTTTCTCGCATTTCAGCCGCCTTCAACAAATAGTATATTTCTTCTTCAGGCGCACATATTCCACCATAAATAATGTACATCTCTGAAAGCAGCTGATCATCTCCAAGCAGTGCTGCCTCCTTCAACATCTTGAAACAATAGGGTTTGCTTATGATTGAATCCTCAATTCCAAAAAAACGATAGCCATAGAATTGATACGTATAAAAAAAAATCTGCTTGCGCTTATCCAAGTTTCGCTTTTTCAAATCAGCAACTACTGCTAAAAACTTGTCCTTATTTGGATGCGTAAACATATCCAAAGTCCCATCCCCTGCTTTTCGTGTTTGTGAGGTATCGCCTACACTCCAGATCTTGAGCAATTCTTCAACACCATAGGTTTGTGCATGCGCATGTGATAAAGCCAAAGTTGAAAAAAGTATTAAAAAACACAGTCCCCTTTTAATCATAACATACTCACTTACGCTAAATAAAAATTAGTTAATCATCAAAACTTTAATCGAATAAGTAAACCCGTCATATAATTGGCCTATAAAATGGTCTATCAAAAAATGATTTTAGATCATACTGATGATGGAGGTGAAGCGGAAGATTAAGCAAACGCTTGTATTGATCAAATTTAAATTCTGCAAATAAAGGCCTTTTAATAGCGAAGAAAGCATTACAACTAAATCCTTTGCCGAAGATATTTGACCCCAAAGAGACGGTAGCTGCAAATGTGACAGTAAAAAACACAAGGACAAGCCTTATTTTGCAGCAGTTCATAATGGTTGGTTGTTTTGGTCGGTGTCGTTAACACACCAGTAATTTGCCTCGCGTATCTCGGCAGCAATAATATTAAATTAATGTCTTGTAGCTACTGTATGAAAATAATATCCATTGAGTTAGGCCTTAAAATAGAGCACCATGTGTATATGATGTGAATATAATCATCTGAAATGCGTATTTTTTTTACAGCGGATTAAAAAATATTGAAATGTCTGTAGCAAAGTAAGACACCCTTTCATAATTACAGTCCACTTCCCTATCCTATGTGTAAGTAGTTGACTGCCTCTACCGGGCCAATTCCCGGCCACTGATACACCTACAGGAAAGTAAATAATTGATTGAGCGGACACCAACCAATAAATAGCAAAAGCCTTCACATCACTGCAAAGGCTATAAAAAAATGGTGTTTATTTATTCCTCACCGATCGTGGAATTGTCAATCTCAGATGTAAACTGATTCAGCGGGCTACCCTTATAAAATATCTTACTGCGATCAACAGCACTGGCATTAAGGGTATTGGAAACAAACACACGGGCAGTTGACTGTTTCATAATGATGGCACGTACAAATCTGGCTTGAACAGCATAGGTATTCACCGTTACGTTGTCATTGGCCAGCAAATCCAGGTTATCAATACTGCCGGTAACAGTAATGCCCGACTTTTTTTGCAAATCCAGTTTCAAAGAAGGTGCTTGCAATTGCAATGTTCCTGTTGTTTCGGCATCCAGAACACCAACCACCAAATTTTGCTCGTTAAAACCAGATACATTGAATACACTCTTGTTATAGAATGCAAAACCTTCCAGACTGGGCATTGTAATCTGCAAATGCAGTTTTGCTCTGTTCTCCGGATTTACATAGCCTACACTCAACTCTCCATTTAATTGTGTAATCACCAGGTCTTGTACATCTGCAGGTCTGCCCGTCGCTCGTACAGAAAAACCACTTCCCTTTGTAACAGTAATCTCCATATTACCGCCTGCACCTACCTGTTTGAAATTGCTGTTGGCAAACTCCTTTGTTTGCTCTGTAACCACGACCGATTGCTTTTTACAAGCTGTCGCCACTGTAATGAGCAATACACCCAAGGTGAAAAAGCGTATGATTTTTTGCATAGTTCTTATTTTTCACAAAACTGCGCGCATAAATGCGTTTGAACAATCACACGTTCATGTTATAATCATTGCACGATACCTGAATGCAACGCGAAAACACATAGTTATGCGATTGATAAGTCGCTATTTGGATAGCAGTTTCGCAGAAAAAAATCATGAAAAGACTTCTCTATGTACTAACGCCCATTTTAATGATTGCCTGTAAGAAAGAGCAGTCGGTCAACAACAATACACCCAACCTACCTGAAAGCAAATTGGTTAAAGTGGAATATGATAACACAATTGATGAAATTAAATATCAGGCAGATGGCAAAGTGGCTAGTATTATCACCAAGGAAAAAGCGAGTAGTAGCGCTAGTACACAAACATTCTATTACACTAGCGGACAGCTAAGCAAAATAGACTTTGATGGTGCCGCAGTCACCTATCAGTATCCCAACACCAACACAGTGCGCCTTGAGCTTGATTTATTTGGTTCTGGCACACCCAATTACCGCTTCTTCTTTCATAAGGTTGATGGTAAACTGAGTGAATTTACGCAGTTCAGTCTGGGCACAGGTTTACCGATTCCGGAGCACAGGTCGGCATACACTTACAATGCTGATGGCAATATCATCAAAGAAGAAATATATGAACACAATGGTGCTGCCTGGGAAAAATTAGAAGACATTCATATTACCTACGACAACAAACCGAATACCAGTGCTCGCTTCGACTTTATGCCATTTTTCCTGCAGGAGGATGTATTAAAGAATAACCCTTTAACCATAACACGCAAAGGATTAAATGGCGCGGTCATCGAAACAAGTACATACAGCTATACATACGATAGCAGAGGCAGAAAAACACGCGCTTCTATTCTGCATCAAACCGCCGGACAGCCGGATGAGCGAGAAACAATTGTATATAGTTATGAATAAATACCAATAAAAAACGGCAGAAAATAGCTGCCGTTTTTTATTATCAATACAATCTGCTAATCTTTAGCAACCTTATTAAACAAATAAGGATCCGCCTCCACAAAAGGATCTACCAAGAGTTCAAAGGATTGCACTTTACCTTCCTTAAGCTTGAAACGAAAAGGCATTTTACCAAACATGGGATGATTATAGGTACATAATAACTGCTCCTTTCCCATTTCAGTGAGCACACCGGATAAAGCAGGATGATGCTCCAGTTTCAATATATATTGACCAGCTTGAAAACGAATGCTTGCTTTACCATAGCCTGCACAAAAGTAATCGCCGACAATTTGTTGCATATCAATAGCAAATGCTTCTGACAATGGGGCTGACTCTTGTTGATTAGATGACTTTTTTCTTGCAGCTTGTCTTTCAATTTGCTGCTTGGTATAATCCGGCACTTCACGCTTGAGATATGCATCAATGATTTGCCATTTAAGTGTCTCCTGCAAAATATGGTTGTCCTGATTGGTTAAAATAACCACGCCCAATTGCATAGAGGGAATAACGGTAAGCGATGTTAATGCACCAGAGTAAGCACCATTGTGCTGCATGATTTCCTGATTATGGTACTGCATGATTTCCCAACCGATGCCATAGGTTTTGAAATACTGCTGTCTGTCTGCCGCTCTTGACTTTCCGATAATTGTATAGCTTGTCCACATCTTCTCTAAAGCTGATTCAGGAATCACTTGACCATCAGCTCCTTTACCCTTATTCAGTAATACCTGCATCCACTTCCCCAAATCCTCTATGCTAGCATACATACCACCATGACCAAATGGCTCTATTTTATCTTCGGTTAATGCTACCAAACTATCTGCTACAAAGCTATGGCCGGCAGCTTTGTTTTGATCCTGCATAATTAAATTGGCATCAACAAAAGTGCGATGCATACCCAAAGGTGCTAACAAACGCTGATGCAAATAGGTGTTCCAACTCCTGCCGGTTATGGACTTTACAGCCTCCCCCGCTATCATAAAACCGAAATTAGAATACCCAAATCTTGTTCTCAATGGGTAAGCTGGTTTTTGCTGACTAAACAGCTGTATCATTTTAGGATAATCCAGATCAGACTCTGTATTGATCAGATCACCCTGAAATGTTTTCCAGCCTGAACGATGGGATAAGATATCTGCCAGTATCAATTCCTGACTATACAAGGAATCTTTCATTCGAAAATCAGGCAGCCATTTAGTAACATGATCATTCAAAGAAATAAGCTTGTCTGCCTCCATGGTAGCGAACAGTGTTCCTGTAAAAGTTTTGCTGATGGAAGCAATCGGAAAAACTGTTTGTGTGTTCACAGGTTGTTTGGTACGCAGATTGGCTATACCATACGCTTGCTGATGCACAATCCTTCCATCTTTCACTATGCATACTGCAACAGCAGGTATGCGCCACGCATTCATGGCAGTTTGTATGTATCGTTGAAGACTATCCGACTGCAAAAGCGCTGGTGTCTGTGCATACAGTTGGCTTGCCAAGAGCACAGAACAATAGAGGAATACTATTTTTCGCATAAAATCATTTCGTATGCCGCAAATTGCGACATACGAAACAGTGCGTGTATCACATAAACATGTGAAATGGAATTGTAAAACCTGAAGCTGCTGCCTGATTAACTACTAAAAGCCAACTTCACCTTATATCGATACATTTTTTGATTGTTGCGCTGGGTAATCTCTTGCTCCAGTTTCAACACTTCTTTGGTTTTCTTACTAATCCAGAAACGCTCCAGATTGCCTTTATCTTCATGCACCAGTATCCAGCAGTCCACTGGTTTATCATCATAGCCCATCAGTTTATCCTCTCCACTTACTGTATAAACAGCATTTACAGGTGGAATAGAACCCGGCTCATAAAAGGGTATTGAGAATACACGTCCGATTTTATAAGGTAGTGTAGGAAAGGTTTCCAGATCCAGATGCCAGTTGAGTACAAATCGTTGTTGGGCCTGTTGAAATGCCGCAAATGAAGCTTTAAGCTGACGGGCCGTATCTGTATCCTGCACTTTGCTACCATTCAAGACTAATTCGCCTTTCACAAAATCAACTACGCCGTTGCCACGCTTGTTCCACCAGTATTCATGGTAAAGTGGCTGCAAGTCAGCTGCTGCGCAATAAGAAGTGGTGGTATGGATCACAGTATCCTTATCCTCCCAGCTTTGCTGAATAAGAATAGCCGGCTTGTCTGCATACAAGGTTTTGGCAATACTGCGTGTCCAAAACTGTGTCATGATTCTATTGCTGTCCTTGCCCATTTTAAAATACACCAGGTAGCGATGGGTCCCCTCTTTTAATACGGAAGGTTTGAGACTGCCGGAACGCACATATACCGTATCTGCTGCAGCTGCACTGTTGAATTGCATAGTACCCATAGTAATGAGTGCAGCAAAAAGAGCTATTGTCATTTTCATGTTGGTTGCTTTTACCAAATCTGATGAAACATTACAGCCCAAGCAACCCATATTCCACAATCGGTTGAAAATGGGTATGAACTACAAAAGATGGTGTGATAGCCTATCACATATTCCAAGTGCCACAATGAAAGAATGGCTAGTATCAACACTAGACAATAATCAATTGACAATTAACAATAGTCAATAGCCAATAAGTAATCCACACCCGCTTTTCAGGAGCCAAAAACCGGTATCTCGATACCCAAGATGGCTATATTTGTGCACTAAACCGTACACATGTTGAAAGTTGGCGTTTTTGGCGTTGGTCACCTGGGTAAATTTCACCTGAATAACTGGAAGGAAATAGCCGGTGTTAAGCTGGTAGGTTTTTTCGATCCCAACGATGCACAGGCAAAAGAAGTATCTGAGACTTACGGACTCAAAAGATATGCCGATGCCGATAAGCTGATGGACGCCTGCGATATTGTAGATATTGTTGCACCAACTGATCATCATTATGCCATCTGCATGCAGGCCATCCGAAAGGGCAAGCATGTGTTTGTTGAAAAGCCGCTCGCCAATACCATTGAAGAAGGTCGCGAAATTGTGAAACTGGTACGTGAAGCCAATGTAAAACTACAGGTAGGTCATGTGGAAAGATTCAATCCGGCTTACCTGGCAGTGAAAGAGATGCAACTCAATCCCATGTTTATTGAAGTGCATCGCCTGGCCCAGTTTAATCCGCGAGGCACTGAAGTAAGTGTGATCCTGGATCTGATGATTCACGATATTGACATCATCCTCAGCTTGGTAAAAAGTGATGTGAAACAAATTTCTGCCAGCGGCGTAGCCGTGATGACAGATACACCGGATATCGCCAACGTACGCATTGAATTCCACAATGGCTGTGTAGCCAATCTCACTAGCAGCCGCATCAGCATGAAGAAGATGCGTAAGATTCGCCTCTTCCAAAAAGACGCCTATATCGGTATTGATTTTCTTGCGAAGAAAACGGAGATCATTAAACTCAAGCAACCGGAAGATCAAAACGTGTTCTCCTTTGATCTGGATACACCCTCCGGTAAGAAAACTATCGCGATTGCCAATCCGGAGATCAAGGAAAGCAATGCCATTCTCACAGAATTGCAGGCATTTGTAGATGCCATCAACAACAATACACCTACCATTGTAAGTGAGATTGATGGTTTCCTCGCCATGGAAGTAGCCCATCAGATTCTGCACAAAATCAATAGCACCAGCATCCTTGTGTAATGCGTACCCGACTGCCCATTGCGCTTTACCTGATCACTGATCTGCTTGGCACATTGGCAGTAAACTTATTCTTGTTTCAGCAGGAAGCATTGGGCAATCAAAGCTGGCTGCTACTCTACTGGGTTTTATTATTTGCCATTACGGGCAACTATGCACAAAGTGTTTACCACAAATCAAGACTCAACGAATTCACCGATGGTTTTGTAACCATACTCTTAGGCACCACCGCACTGTTTCTGCTGCATATTTTCCCGGCAGGCACAACCAGCTATGCAGACCAATTGGTATTTGCAGGAAAGTATTTTCTACTGCAATTTGGCGCTATCCTCCTTGCGCGCAGCATTTGGCTCTATATAGCCAAGTGGCAGATTATTCAAAAGCAGATAGGCTTCCATACTGTATTTATTGGTAATACACCTGCAGCAGTAAAGACCTATCAGGAATTACAAAAAAATTTAGCTTATCTCGGTTTTCATGCCAAGGGTTTTTTAACCATTGATCCTGAAACCAAAAACGGACTCAGCAAGTACATGCCGCATCTCGGCACTTTGCAGGTATTGGAAGCTTGTGTGAATGAACACAATATTGAAGTAGTGATAATTGCATTAGAGAAAAAACACCACGAGCTAATCGAAGCCATTTTTCGACGACTGGCTGATAAAAATATTCAGTTGAAAATGGTGCCAGATAATTTCGACATCATCGCCGGCTCAGTGAGAACAGATAATGTGTTGGGTTCTGCATTGATTCATATCAACACACATGTATTAGCGCCATGGCAGCAAAACTTGAAACGCTTGTTTGATGTTGCCGCTTCCTTATTCTTCTTGATTACTTTATTACCCTTATTCTTGATTGTTACGCTTATCACCAAGCTTAGCTCAGCAGGTCCTGTTTTCTATTTACAGGAAAGATTGGGTTATAAAGGCAGGCGATTTACCATCATCAAGTTTCGCAGCATGCTGGATGATGCAGAACAAGGCATACCGCAATTATCCAGCGATACAGACCCGCGTATTACGCGCTGGGGTAAGTTCATGCGCAAATGGCGAATTGATGAACTGCCGCAGCTGTGGAACATCCTGATTGGTGACATGAGCTTTGTGGGACCAAGACCCGAAAGAAAATTCTATGTGGATCAAATCATGCAGCAATCACCCTACTATCATCATTTATTCCGAGCCAAGCCGGGACTCAGCTCCTGGGGAATGGTGCAGTTTGGCTATGCTTCTTCTGTATCGGAAATGGTTGAGCGCATGAAGTATGACCTGATGTATATCGAGAACGCTTCCCTCTTGTTGGATGTAAAGATCATGTTGCACACCATCCGCATCATCCTCTCGGGAAAAGGTAAATAGCCCTTACATTTACGTATGCCACAAGCGCAACTCATTCCTGCATCTGCAATAGACTCCCAAAGATGGGACGCACTGATTGCACAAAGCGACAATGGACTGATTTATGCGCAAACAGCTTACCTACATTCCATGGCCGGCGACTGGGATGCGATTGTATTGGACGATTACCGTGCTGTATGGCCACTACCCTGGCGCAAAAAATGGGGCATTAAATATTACTACACACCTGTATTCATACAACAACTCGGCTTGATTGGATCTATTGAAGCAGGTGATATGAATACCTGTATTGAACTGATGAAGCAAAGAGTTTCATTAGCTGATTTACAACTTAATTTTTCAAACGACACTACTGCTATTAATTCCAAACAGACAAGAACAAATTTTGTCCTCAACCTGAATCAATCATTTGATGAGTTGCTCAAGCATTGTCAATCAGGATTTCGCACCACCTACCAGCAGTTGATCAAACAATCATCCTTATCATTTACCACGAGCGATGATTATGCAGGAATCATAGATCACTACTATGAACTGTATCAAGCAAAACACCAAAGCCTGCAGAAAAATGATGTACAACAGTTCAAATCTTTGATTGCGCATTACGCAGCAGCTGGTCAGTGTAAATTACACGTCGTTAAAGCAGATAATAATATTTATGCAGCAAGCATCCTACTATTCGATAATAAACGCATTTACAATATCCTGAACCTACTGACAGAACAAGGGCGCAAAACACAAAGCAATTACCTGCTCTATGGCTCAATGCTTGCTACGTATAGTAATCGAAATGTCTTATTTGATTTTGAAGGATCTGATCTGCCCGGCGTACAAGCTTTCTATGCCAAAATGCAGCCCACCAATCAACCCTATAAACAATGCAGGCTGAATCAACTGCCCTGGCCCCTGCGTTTATTCAAGTGAGTTTCTTTCTTCGAGAATACGCTCTGCCATCAGGAGATCAATAGGTCTGGTGACTTTGATATTGCTATAATCACCAACAATCAAATGCACCACTCCGCCAGCCGCTTCCACAACAGTTGCTTCATCTGTAAAAGCATCACGGTAGGCTTGCTGAAAAGCTGCTTTCAAGACCTGCGCAGGAAATGTTTGTGGCGTTTGAATAATTTGAACGAACTGTCTGTCCACCACATGATGATGACCATCAGCAGCACTTAAGCGAACACTGTCCGTAGAAGCTACAGCAGGCACAGCTGAACCTTTTTCAACTGTTTGTGCGTAACAAGCTTTTATCAATTCTGGACTAATCAAACAACGTACACCATCGTGTACAAAAATGATCGCATCATCCGGTGCAGCCATCACCCCATTTTTCACTGAAGCAAAACGGGTATCGCCACCAACAATGAATTGAATATCTGCCTCAGGGAAATCAGTAGCAATGGCTTTACCATTGTCAATATGCGCTTCCGGCAACACCAAGATGATTTGCATATCATTGTATGCATCGAGAAATGCGCGAATCGTGTACCACAATAATGGCTTGCCTTTGAGCATTAAGAATTGTTTGGGCGTTGCGCTACCCATACGCGTACCGGAACCACCGGCAACAATCACTGCTGTTTTGGTGATTTGCATCATGCCAGCAGCAAATTACATTCGTGTAATAATTTATCTCTATTGATGGCCATGGTGCCTACTTCTTCGCAAACCAAACCACCTGCGATATTAGCCATCTTAGCAGCCAGGTCCATATTGCCTTTGGTAGCAGCATACACCAATGAAGCTGTTGCAATCACTGTATCACCTGCACCACTTACATCAGCAATATTGCGCACGTGTGAAGGAATCAATGCTCGCTGCTGCTCACCTTGATAGAACACCCCTTTTTCAGAAAGTGTAATAAAGGAATAACGATGTTGCAATGCATCATGCAATGCTTGATGCACAATATTCAGGGAGTCAAGATTAACTTGTGGTATTGACAAATTCAATCCCTCTTTTACTTCTTTCAAATTGGGCTTGAAAATATCTACACCCTGATACGCCAAAAAGTTTTTCTTCTTAGGATCTACAGCAGTATGCACTCCGTATCGCTTGCACAAAGTAATGGTTTCTGTAATCACGCGGGCAGTCAATACACCTTTGTTATAATCTTCCAGAATCAGGATATGCGGTTGCACTTGCTGCAAATGTTGTTCTACCATTTTCAACAGCTGATCCTCCAATGCAGCATCAATATCATTGGTATGCTCTGCATCCAAACGCATCATCTGTTGGTTTCTGCCAATGATGCGGATTTTATTTGTGGTAATTCTCTCTTGTGCATGCAAGAGCGTCTGTACACCAATCCCTGCTTCACGCAGCATATTGGTCAACATAGTGCCATCCGCATCATCACCAATTACAGAGATCATGGTGGTTTGCGCACCCAATGAGGCCGTATTCAAAGCCACATTTCCTGCACCACCAATACGGTATTCTTTTTTATTCAATGCCACTACAGGTACAGGCGCTTCAGGTGAAATACGATCCACCTGTCCCCACCAATAAGTGTCCAGCATCACATCACCTATAACAGCAACGCGTACTTGTGTAAAGTCTTGAAACAATTGTTGAAAATCCATGCCCGCATTATTTTTTGCGTCCTGCAACATAGTACAAAGGTATGCCTGCCAATGCAATCAGCAGACCTACACCGGCATAAGTTGGTTTCATCTTGATGAGGAAGAAACAGAATACCAATGCCAGTACAATATAAATAGCAGGCAACACAGGATAACCAAATGCCTTGTATGGTCTTGGTGCATCCGGCATTTTCTTGCGCAGAATAAATATGCCAATGATGGTCAATGCATAGAACAATACCACCACAAATGCCACCATATCCAACAGATCACCATAACCACCGCTCAAACAAAGCAAGCTGGCCCATGCAGCCTGAATCCATAAAGCATAAGCAGGTACTGCGTTCTTATTTAGTTCAGCGGTCTTTTTGAAAAAGAGTCCGTCTTTAGCCATGGTATAATATACACGGGCGCCGGCGAGAATCAATCCATTATTACAACCAAATGTGGATACCATGATCATCACAGCGATGATGAGTGTACCGGCATCACCAAATATCTTCTGCGAAGCAGCAACAGCCACACGATCATTGGCAGCAAATGCAATATCATTCAAGGGCAAAACTTTCAAATACATCAAATTGGCGGAGATGTAAATGATGGTTACAATAGCAGTTCCCAAAAACAAAGCCAGTCCAATATTCTTACTAGGATTCTTAATCTCACCCGCAATGAAAGTGACATTGTTCCATGAGTCGCTACTAAAAATAGAACCTACCATAGCAGCGGCAATAGCACCAACCAATACAGCACCACTAATGGGCAACCAAGAGCCAGTACCTGCATCATCTTTCACAAAGCTGCTCGCCTGCATACCAGTTTCCCAGTTGCTACTCCAGAAACTTTCTTTCGCTAACACAAAGCCGAAGAGAATCAAACCAAACAATGCTACCAGCTTCGCTGTGGTAAATACGTTCTGAATAATCTTACCACCCTGCACACCTCTTGTATTGGAATATGTCAGGAATAGAATCATGACTATCGCCAGAATCTGTGCCGCCGATATTTTTAACCCCATGATATTGGCTAGCACATTGTCTTCACCAAGCCATGGAATCAAATACGCAGTATACCTACTGAATGCAACGCCTACAGCTGCAATCGTGGCTGTTTGTATTACTGCAAAGAAACTCCAGCCAAATACAAACCCTGCCAGTGGATTGAATGCTTCTTTCAGGTAAACATACTGTCCGCCTGCTTTGGGAAACATGGCGCTCAATTCGCCATAGCTTAGTGCTGCTGTAAGCGTCATGAATCCGGTGATGGCCCAAACGGCTACCAGCCAGCCGGCACTGCCTACATGGCGGGTAATATCCGCACTCACAATAAAAATACCGGAACCAATCATGCCGCCGGCCACAATCATGGTGGCATCAAGCAGACTAAGGGTGGGTTTGAACTGGGGTGTTTCTTGCATAAAAAATCCCGCTTTAAGCGGGATGAAGATAATTTTTATTGAGCAGAATCTTAGTTTTTCTTGTACTGCTGATTCAGGCCTTTTACCACTTCATCAGTGATATTATAGACCGTATCCTTGAAGTACATAAACTCGGGTGCGCTGGAGAAAATATAGGCATAACCTTTCTGTGCGTTATACACTTTCAGGTAGTCTTCTATCTTCTTCTTTACATCAGTCAGCTTCTTCAATTGCTCATCCTGCAATTCTTGAGAAGCCGCTTGCTCTTTCAAAGAGTAGTTACGCTCCATTTGTTGCAGATCAGCCGTTGCATTCGCCTGCTCAGTTTGGGTCATGGTCTGACCTTTTTCCTGATAGCCCTTCAGCTTGCTGAGATAAGCACTTTTCAGCGAATTCAGTTCAGCAGTTTTCTGCTGCTCTACTTTACGCAAACCTTCTCTGATCTGAATAAAGTAATCAAACTTATTCTCTATTGAGTCCATCTCAAAATAGGCAATGCGGAAACCATTGGCCGCAGCTGCATTGTTACCACCGGTTGCAGGCGCAGCAGCTTTGCTACCAGAGAAATGCAGATAAAACAATACCGCTACAGCAACTACGAGAACGGCATTCAGTGCAATAGTCAGATTCTTCATGAAAGGCTTTTTATAAAATTACCGGTTCATTTTCTACCGGTTCTGTTAAACGTTTACAATTGGGGGTATTAAAAGGAAAGTAGGAAGTGCTGCTTCCTACTTTCTATTTTTTATCAGCAGGGCTGATTATTCTTCATCATCGAAACTCATGGCTTCGCGGGTAGTGGCGAGTACTTCATACTCTTCTTTGCTACCAACGATGAGGTTCTCAAACTGCTTCTGACCGGTACCGGCAGGGATCAGGTGACCTGTGATCACATTCTCCTTCAGACCGAGCATGGTATCTGTTTTGCCATTGATCGCAGCCTGGCTAAGCACCTTGGTTGTTTCCTGGAAGGACGCTGCAGAGATCCAGCTTTGTACACCCAGAGATGCTTTGGTGATACCAAGCAATACTGGTCTTGCTGTAGCCGGACGAGCATCACGTACTTCCACCAGCTGTTTGTCTGCACGACGCAGGATAGAGTTTTCTTCACGCAGTTCACGAAGTGTTACGATCTGACCAGCGCGCAGTTTGCTGCTATCGCCCGGGTTAGTAACTACTTTCTTATCGTAGATACGATCGTTCTCTTCGATAAAGTCAAATCTGTCTTCCAGATCTTCCTCTAGGAACTTCGTATCACCTGCATCCACGATTTCTACCTTCTTCATCATCTGGCGTACGATCACTTCAATGTGCTTGTCGTTGATCTTTACACCCTGTAAGCGGTATACTTCCTGAATTTCGTTTACTACGTATTCCTGTACAGCGAAAGGTCCTTTGATTGCGAGGATATCCGCTGGTGCGATCTGTCCATCAGACAGCGGTGCACCTGCTTTTACGAAGTCACCATCCTGAACCAGAATCTGACGGGTAAGCGGTACTAAGTACTTCTTCACCATGCCGTCCTTAGACTCAACGATGATTTCGCGGTTACCACGCTTCACGTTACCGAAGCTTACCACACCATCAATCTCACACACAATCGCAGGGTTACCCGGATTACGTGCTTCGAACAATTCAGTTACACGTGGCAGACCACCCGTGATATCGCGGAGCTTACCAAGGATACGTGGAATCTTCACCAACACCTGACCAGCTCTTACCTCATCGCCTTCTTCTACAACGATGTGTGAACCTACAGGCAGGTTATAGTTCTTCACTTCCTTACCATCTACATAGATTGAAGGAATCTTGGTCTTATCTTTTGTTTCGATAACCACTTTCTCACGGTGACCAGTTTGCTCATCAGCTTCATCACGGTAAGTAACACCATCGATGACACTTTCAAAACGGATGGTACCATTTACTTCAGCAACAATTACGTTGTTGAATGGATCCCATGTACAGATAGGCTCACCCTTCTTCACTTGCTGACCATCTTTCACCACCAGTGTAGAACCGTAAGGAACGTTATTGGTAATGAGCAAACGATCATTCTTCACATCCATGATTCTCACTTCACCTGTACGACCGATAACGATCTGTACTTTCTCACCTTCATTATTCGTAGCAGTTACTGTACGCAGACCATCGAACTGAATCGTACCATCGAACTTCGCATTCAATGAAGATTCTACTGATGCAGAACCCGCAACACCACCCACGTGGAAGGTACGCAGTGTCAACTGGGTACCTGGTTCACCAATTGACTGTGCAGCGATAATGCCAACTGCATCACCAGCCTGAGTGATATAACCAGTAGCCAGGTTCTTACCATAACATTTCACGCACACACCGCGCTTGCTTTCACAAGTCAGTACTGAACGGATTTCTACAGTCTCAATACCACTATCTTCAATACGCTTAGCAATATCTGTTGTGATCTCTTCACCAGCAGCAATGATCAACTCATCAGTCTGAGGATCAAAAACGCTGTGCAATGAAGTACGACCTTCGATACGATCGCTCAGTGGCTCGATAATATCTTCATTATCCTTCAATGCAGATGTTGCAATACCACGGAGTGTACCGCAATCTTCTTCAGAGATAACTACATCTTGAGATACGTCAACCAAACGACGAGTCAGGTAACCGGCATCGGCTGTTTTCAAGGCCGTATCGGCAAGACCTTTACGCGCACCGTGCGTAGAGATGAAGTAATCCAATACGTTCAGACCTCCTTTGAAGTTTGACAAGATTGGGTTTTCAATTACTTCTGAACCAGTAGAACCACTCTTACGCGGCTTGGCCATCAGACCACGAATACCTACCAGCTGTTTTACCTGTGTTTTAGAACCACGGGCACCTGAATCCAGCATCATGTAAACAGAGTTGAAGCCCTGCTTATCATTCGCCATTTCACGAATCAGGGTTTCTGTGATACGTGTATCCACACGGCTCCAGATATCGATCACCTGGTTATAACGTTCGTTATTGGTGATCAGACCCATGTTATAGTTTTCCCACACTTCCTCAACTTCTGTCTTGGCATTATCCAGAAGCTCGTTACGCATATCCGGAACGATCAAGTCATTCACGTTGAACGACAGACCACCACGGAAGGCCATGCGGAAACCAAGCTGCTTGATATCATCCAGGAACTTAGCAGTTGCAGGAACGTTGGTAATCTTAATAATATCGCCAATGATCTCACGCAGATTCTTCTTGGTGAGCAATGCGTTGATGAAACCTACTTCCGCAGGTACGTGCTGGTTGAAGAGTACGCGACCAACAGTTGTGTCGATCAGCTTCTTCACCAACTTGCCGTTTTCACGCACATTGGTTTTCACTTTAATATTTGCATGCAGATCAACTTTGTTTTCATTGTAAGCGATCAGCACTTCTTCCATGTTGTAGAAAGCCTTGCCCTCACCTTTTACGGTTTCAGTAGCAGTGGTTTTCTTACCCTTGGTGATATAGTACAGACCAAGTACCATGTCCTGAGAAGGCAGGGTGATTGGTGTACCGTTCTGTGGGTTCAGGATGTTGTGTGAAGACAACATCAGCAACTGGGCTTCCAATACAGCGGCATTGCTCAAAGGCACGTGCACGGCCATCTGGTCACCATCAAAGTCGGCGTTGAACGCAGAAGTTACCAATGGGTGTAACTGAATGGCCTTACCTTCTACCAGTTTTGGCTGGAACGCCTGGATAGACAAACGGTGCAGTGTTGGGGCACGGTTTAACAATACAGGGTGACCTTTCAGAATATTTTCCAAGATATCCCAAACAACAGCTTCTTTTTTGTCAACCAGTTTCTTGGCAGACTTCACTGTTTTTACGATACCTCTTTCAATCAGTTTACGAATGATAAATGGCTTGAACAATTCAGCTGCCATATCTTTTGGCAGACCGCACTCATGCATTTTCAATTCAGGACCTACTACGATTACGGAACGACCAGAATAGTCAACACGCTTACCGAGCAAATTCTGACGGAAACGGCCCTGCTTACCTTTCAGGATATCAGAGAGAGATTTCAATGCACGACCACCTTCAGCCTTAACCGCATTTGATTTACGGCTGTTATCGAACAATGAATCAATCGCTTCCTGCAACATACGCTTCTCGTTACGCAGGATCACTTCTGGTGCTTTGATCTCCAACAGACGCTTCAAGCGGTTGTTACGGATGATCACACGACGATACAAATCGTTCAAATCAGAAGAAGCGAAACGACCACCATCCAAAGGCACCAATGGACGCAGTTCTGGTGGAATCACCGGAATGTACTGCATCACCATCCACTCAGGACGATTGGTAATACGAGATGATGCATCGCGGAAAGCTTCCACAACACTCAAACGCTTTAACGCATCTGCTTTACGCTGCTGAGAAGTTTCAGTAGCAGCAGCATTACGCAGGTTATAACTTAATTCATCCAGATCGATGCGTGCCAGCAAATCATGCACAGCTTCTGCACCCATCTTAGCGATGAACTTCTGAGGATCTTCATCAGGCAGGTATTGATTGTCCTTCGGTAAAGTATCCAACAAATCCAGATACTCTTCTTCAGTCAATAAATCACCTGTTTTCAGGTTTTCTTTGATACCACCCTGGATCACTACATAACGCTCGTAATAAACGATGCTCTCTAATTTCTTAGAGCTCATACCGAGCAGGTAGCCAATCTTGTTAGGCAGACTCTTGAAATACCAAATATGTACTACAGGCACCACCAGTTTGATGTGGCCCATACGCTCACGACGTACTTTTTTCTCGGTTACTTCTACGCCACAACGGTCGCAGACAATACCCTTGTAACGAATGCGCTTGTACTTACCGCAGGCACATTCGTAGTCCTTTACAGGACCGAAAATTCTTTCACAGAAGAGACCATCACGCTCCGGCTTATAAGTACGGTAGTTAATGGTTTCAGGCTTCAATACTTCACCAAAGCTGCGCTCCAGAATGGTATCGGGAGAAGCCAGACTGATGGTGATCTTTGAAAACGTGGATTTTGCACGTTGCTCTTTTCTGATTGCCATAGATGTTTAAGCTTTTAGCTTAAGGCCGCCGCTACGAGCTGGCAGCAAATGATTGAACAGAATATGGTGAAAGCCCGGTACTCGTAGTACCAGGCTTTACTGTTATTAATCGAACTTCAGATCCAGACCCAGACCTCTCAATTCGTGAACCAATACGTTGAATGATTCAGGAATACCAGCGCGAGGAATATTATCACCCTTCACGATAGCTTCGTAAGTCTTGGCACGGCCGATGATATCATCAGACTTGATGGTGAGCAGTTCCTGCAGGATATTGGCAGCACCATAAGCTTCCAATGCCCATACTTCCATTTCACCGAAACGCTGACCACCGAACTGAGCTTTACCACCGAGCGGCTGCTGGGTAATCAAGCTGTATGGTCCAATTGAACGTGCGTGCATTTTATCATCAACCATGTGGTGCAGTTTGATCATGTAAATCACACCCACAGTGGCTTTCTGGTGGAAGCGCTCCCCTGTTTCACCATCATACAGGTAAGTATGACCGTTCATCGGGATGCTTGCTTTCTGACACAGTTCCTCAATTTCTGTAGTGGTTGCACCATCAAAGATTGGTGTTGCAAACTTCACGCCCAGCTTCATACCTGTCCAGCCGAGGATGGTCTCGTAAATCTGACCCAGGTTCATACGGCTTGGTACGCCCAATGGGTTCAGAACGATATCAACCGGTGTACCATCTTCCAGGAATGGCATGTCTTCTGCACGTACAATCTTGGCAACGATACCCTTGTTACCGTGACGACCCGCCATTTTATCACCCACTTTCAGCTTACGCTTCACAGCCAGGTAAACCTTAGCCAGTTTCAATACACCGGCTGGCAGTTCATCACCAATAGAGATATTGAACTTCTCGCGCTTGTAGCGACCGAGTTCTTCGTTGTACTTGATATTGAAATTGTGCAACAGGGTGTTGATCTGCTCATCAGTTGTGGTATCACCAGTCCAACCCAAAGGATTCACGTTCTGGTAATCGATACCAGCCAGATTCTTTGCATTGAACTTAGCGCCCTTACCAATCAGCACTTCACCAAAGTTGTTGCTAACACCTGCAGAAGCTTTATCCTTCAGTAACTGACCGAGCTTGCTGTACAGCTGCTCACGCAGTTCTTCTTCATTCTGCTGGTGAATCTTTTCTACTTTCTCCAACATCGCTTTCTCACGCACTTTCGCATTCTTATCCTTCTTCGCGCGCTGGAACAGTTTCTTATCAATCACCACACCTTCAGTACCGTTAGGTGCTTTCAGTGAAGCATCCTTCGCATCACCTGCTTTGTCGCCGAAGATGGCGCGCAGCAGTTTTTCTTCTGGTGTAGGATCAGATTCACCTTTAGGTGTAATCTTACCAATCAGGATATCACCTTCTTTGATAGTAGCACCAATGCGGATGATACCGTTCTCGTCCAGATCCTTGGTTGCTTCTTCAGAAACGTTTGGAATATCTGGAGTCAATTCTTCTTCACCCAGCTTGGTATCACGAACTTCCAGTTCATACTCTTCAATGTGTACTGAAGTGAACAGGTCTTCGCGCACTACTTTCTCGCTGATTACGATGGCATCCTCGAAGTTGTAACCCTTCCAAGGCATGAATGATACCAGCAGGTTTCTACCCAGTGCCAGTTCACCATCCTTAGTTGCGTAACCTTCAGTCAGGAAATCACCCTTCTTCACCTTCTGTCCTTTTCTAACCGCAGGGCGCAGGTTGATACAGGTGCTCTGGTTGGTTTTGATGAACTTGGTGAGTCGGTATACTTTCAGATCGTCTTCAAAACTTACCAGACGATCGAGGTCGTTTCTTTCATAACGAATGTGGATCTCATTCGCATCAACGAATTCAACCACACCATCACCTTCAGCGTGAATCTGGATTCTCGCATCACGTGCAGCCTTACCTTCCAGACCTGTACCCACGATTGGGTTTTGAGGACGGATCAATGGTACAGCCTGACGTTGCATGTTTGATCCCATCAACGCACGGTTGGCATCATCATGCTCCAGGAATGGAATCAATGAAGCACTCAAACCTACAATCTGGTTAGGCGCAACGTCCATGAATTCTACTTCCTGCTTTTCCAGAATCGGGAAGTCACCTGTCTGACGAGACACAACGCGCTCATCAGTTAAGTTACCCTTCTCATCCAACTTAGAGCTGGCCTGGGCAATCTTAGCAGTATCTTCTTCTTCCGCGCTCAGGAAAGTGAGCTGCTTCATATCCACTTTACCGTCGTTTACTTTACGGTAAGGTGTTTCGATGAAGCCCATATCATTAATTTTCGCGTGTACGCAAAGTGTAGAGATCAAACCGATGTTTGGACCTTCTGGTGTTTCGATGGTACACAGACGACCATAGTGGCTATAGTGTACGTCACGAACTTCGAAGCCTGCGCGCTCACGACTCAGACCACCGGGTCCCAGTGCGGAGATACGACGCTTGTGCGTGATCTCACTCAATGGGTTGGTTTGATCTAAGAACTGAGACAGCTGAGAAGTACCAAAGAATGAGTTGATCACAGAAGACAATGTTCTGGCATTGATCAAATCAACCGGTGTAAATACTTCGTTATCGCGCACGTTCATACGCTCACGGATGGTACGGGCCATACGAGCCAGACCAACACCGAATTGTGCATACAACTGCTCACCTACGGTACGTACACGACGGTTGCTCAGGTGATCGATATCATCGATTTCAGCCTTCGCATTGGTAAGACGAACCAGGTATTTGATGATTTCAATGATATCATCTTTAGTCAACACTTTCTTCTCTAATGGGAAGGTCAGGTTGAGCTTCTTGTTGATTTTGTAACGACCTACTTCACCCAGATCATAACGCTTGTCTGAGAAGAAGAGCTTGTCGATAATACCACGTGCAGTTTCATTGTCCGGAGCATCCGCACCACGCAATTGGCGATAGATGTGCTGAACCGCTTCCAGTTCACTGTTAGAAGTATCCTTGTTCAGGGTATTGTAGATGATCGCATAGTCACCACCCACATCTTCTTTCTGAATGAAAACACTCTTCACGCCCAGCTCAACAATGGTGTCGATTGCTTCTTCATCGAGGATGGTATCGCGTTCCATCACGATTTCATTACGCTCGATGCTCACCACTTCACCGGTATCTTCATCCACGAAATCTTCAACCCATGTTCTCAACACACGAGCAGCCAATTTCTGACCTACATGGTTAGCAAGTGTTTTCTTATCAGCCTTCACTTCGTCGGCCATACCGAAAAGTTCCAGGATGTCTTTATCAGTTTCGAAACCGATAGAACGGAGCAGCGTTGTTACCGGGAATTTCTTCTTACGGTCGATGTACGCATACATCACGTTGTTGATATCTGTAGCAAATTCCATCCATGCGCCTTTGAAAGGAATCACACGGGCAGAATAGATCTTGGTACCGTTGGGGTGAATAGACTGGCCGAAGAATACACCAGGTGAACGGTGTAACTGGCTAACCACTACACGCTCAGCTCCGTTGATCACGAAAGTACCGCGTGGGGTCATGTAAGGAATGTTTCCAAGGAATACATCCTGCACAATAGTCTGGAAATCTACGTGCTCCTCATCGTTACAGCTCAGACGCAGTTTTGCCTTGAGGGGAACAGCGTAAGTAAGTCCACGCTCCATACACTCTTCAATAGTGTAACGCGGTGGATCAATGAAGTAGTCGAGGAATTCCAGTACGAAGATGTTACGGGTATCCGTGATAGGAAAATTCTCCTTGAATACACGGAACAAACCTTCGTTGTTACGCTTGTCGGGTGTGGTCTCTAACTGGAAAAACTCTTTAAAGGATTCTAACTGGATGTCCAAAAGATCAGGAGCGTCAGCCAGGTGTTTTGTCTTACCAAAGCTGATCCTGTTGTTCAGAGTAGTTGTAGACATAGTATTTAGGTAACCGGTTTTTTAGCCAACTAGCCGGGGCGTTGAAACTTACAGGTTTCTTACGTCCTGATTAACAGTCGATTGCGCATCTCATGGCCATGAAACGAATCGACACGAGCTAATTAGCTGAAATTTAAAGGACTGCAAAGGTAATGAATGAGACAAAACGGCAAAAACAAATTTTGGACCAAACTGCCCATTGTGCAAAAATAAAACGTCCACCCGGCTAGTTTCGGGTGGACGTTTGTTGGAAAAAGGCTGGTTTTACCAGACTCTGGCCCTATCTGCTGCCGGTCTGAATAGTTTATGCTTTTCTGTCACCCCAAAAGCCTGATAAAAAGGCTCAAAATTACTCAGAGGGATGTTTACACGGGCTTCTTCAGGTGAATGCGGGTCTGTGGTGATACGGGTACGCATGGTTTCCGGACGGTTGATCAGGCGCCAAACCTGGGCATAACCCAAGAAAAAGCGTTGGGCCGGACTAAATCCATCGATTTTATCGGTGGATTTGGCTTGTTCGGTCAGCTGGAAAGCATCCCAGGCAATGGCCAAACCGCCAAAATCGGCCAGATTTTCGCCCAAAGTGAGCTCTCCATTTACATGAAGGCTGTCCAACACCACAAACTTGTTATACTGATCTACCACTTTAGCGGCTTTACCCTTAAATAAATCCGCATCCTTGGCTGTCCACCAATCTTTCAGGTTACCCTGCGCATCATACTGACGGCCCTGGTCATCAAAGCCATGGGTCATTTCATGACCGATTACCAAACCGATAGCACCATAGTTCACTGCATCATCAGCACTCATATTGAAGAAGGGGAATTGAAGGATACCCGCTGGGAAGACGATTTCATTAAATGTTGGATTGTAATAAGCGTTCACGGTTGGCGCTGTCATCCCCCACTCTGTTTTGTCAACTGGCTTACCAATCTTGCCAATCATTTCTTTCCAATCATGCTTGGCTACACTACGCATATTGGCATAGAAATTATCGCGACTGATTTCAACATCATCAAATGATTTCCATTTATCAGGATAGCCAATCTTACGTATAAATGCATTGAGTTTTTCCTGTGCACGCTGCTTGGTAGAATCACTCATCCAATCCAGCGCATTGATTCGCTTGCTAAATGCTTTCTGCAAATTGCTCACCAATTCATCCATTCTTTGTTTGGCTTCAGGTGGGAAGTATTTCTTAACGAATACTTCGCCCAGCAGATCGCGTAAGCTACCATCCGTCATATCAACCATGCGTTTCCAACGTTCGGGCTGCTTGGATGCTCCGGAGAAGATTTTATTGAATTCAAAACGTTCATCGCGGAACGCTTTGCTGAGTAAAGAAGCGTTTGATGAAATATAATCATAACGAACTTTCGCTTTCCATGCATCAATAGATTCAGATGCGAGCAGTTTACTCAAAGCCTGATAGTATTTAGGCTGAGACACATTCACACTATCTGTTTGAATACCCATCAGGTTTAAGTTCTGCGCAATAGACAGATTGGGTGCTATTTTATCCAAATCTGCAACAGACATTTTGTTGTAATTCTTCACCGGATCACGCTGCTCTACTGGCGTCAGATGCGAAGCGGCAATGGCTGTTTCCAATTTCAATACAGTAGCTGCGGCTGCATCAGCTTTCGCCGCATCCATACCAGTTAATTTGAAATAAGCTGCAATGTGTTGTACCAGCTTATTGCGCTGCATCACCGTAATGGAATCTGTCTTGGTATAATAATCCTTTTCAGGCAAGGATAAACCAGTCTGATAAAGCACCAGAATATTCTTAGTGCTATTGCGCTCATCAGCACCTACATACATACCCAATAAATCGCCATCACCTTCCTTGGCACTGCTTGCCAAAAGTTGGAGCAGTTCTTTATAATCTTTGACTGCATCAATTTTTGCCAGCATGGGTTGCAATGGTGTATACCCTGCTTTTTCAATGGCAGCAGTATCCATGCCGCTTGCATAAAAATCACCTACTTTTTGTTCAGCACTACCCTTTGGATGATCTTTCTTCTTGGAAAGGTCTTCCAAAATTTCATGCATCTTTTTCAGGTTCTCTTCATAGAGCGTATAGAAGCTACCCCAACCACTCTGGTCATCAGGTATCTTAGTTTGCTTCATCCAACCGCCGTTGGCATAGCGAAAGAAATCATCCCCGGGATGCACACTGGTATCCATACCAGCCACATCGAATGTGATGGATTTAGCTCCGTCGTTTTTGCAACCAATCATCGCAGCTGCAAATAAAAAAGGCAGGACTTTTTTCATGTAAACGATTTAGAGCAGAAAATTAGCCATTTCAATCCTTATCGCCTCACCGTTTACAAAAAAGCAAGCAGCCGGTATTTGAATGGCCTTTTTTGCGTGATGAACGATGATGATGGTGGCAAATAAAAAACCCCGACGGTAAACGTCGGGGCTAGAATGTGTATCGTCAAGAAATTACTTGATTTCAACTTCAGCGCCAGCTTCTTTCAGCTTAGCAACCAGTTCGTCGGCTTCAGCCTTGCTTACGCCTTCTTTAACTGGCTTAGGTGCACCGTCAACCAGATCCTTGGCTTCTTTCAGACCAAGACCAGTCAATTCTTTAACGATTTTAACTACGTTCAATTTAGAAGCACCACCGCTAACGAGGATTACATCGAAAGCTGTCTTCTCAGCAGCAGCTGCAGCGCCACCACCATCACCAGCAGCTACTACTACTGCAGCAGCAGCAGGCTCGATACCGTAATCTGCTTTCAGCACGTCTGCTAATTCCTGTACTTCTTTTACTGTTAAGCCAACCAGTTGTTCGGCTAATGCTTTAATGTCTGCCATATGTTTTGTTTTTAGAAACCGCCTTCATGGTCTGTTACAACTCCGGCGGAAGGTTATGGAATATGCTTCCTCTTATCCTCGGAAGCTTGGGATTACTTAATTACTCAGCAGCTGCACCTTCAGCCTGCTTCTCGTGGTGGTGCAACAAAGCAGCCAGTACACGCTTAGCAGGAGACTGCAACAAGCCAATCACTTCGCCGATCAATTCGTTCTTCGTCTTGATCTGAGTCAGTGTCTTCAGGTTGTTATCACCAGCATATACATCACCGTTGATGAAAGCCGCTTTCAACAGAGGCTTATCACCGTTGCTTTCCTTGCGGAAAGAAGAGATGATCAATGCAGGCTCTTTTGGATTCTCAGAGAACATCAGGGCTGTTACGTTATGCAGAGCATCGTATACGCCAGCATATTTTTCTGCATCCAGAGATTCCAGTGCTTTTTTGATGAGGGTGTTCTTAGCCACCTTCATTTCTACCTGCTTATCAAAGCAAGCACGACGCAGTTTACCCACCTGCTCTACGCTCAGTGATTCTGTGTCTGTGATATAGAAGTTGTTGTATTGAGCAAACTTTTCTTTCAGCAGCTCAATCACTTCATTCTTTTGTTCTTTAGTCATAACTAAATTTTTATAGTACCCGGGTCATTTCCCTGCAAGCAGGGATCACCAGGATTAGTTAGATAATGCTTTGGTGTCCAAAGTAATACCAGGGCTCATTGAGCTGGCCATGCTTACTGCTTTCAGGTAAGTACCTTTTGCAGATGAAGGCTTCAGCTTCAGGATAGCGTTGATCAGTTCAGTACTGTTCTCAGCAATCTTCTCAGGCGCGAATGATACGCGGCCAATTGAAGCGTGCACGATACCAGCTTTATCTACCTTGAACGCAATCTTACCACCCTTCACCTCATTCACAGCTGCTGCTACATCATTGGTAACAGTACCTGTTTTAGGGTTTGGCATCAGGTTACGGGGGCCGAGTACTTTACCCAGCTTACCAATCTTAGGCATTACAGATGGTGTAGCGATGATGACATCGATATCTACCCAACCGCCTTCGATCTTGGTGATGAATTCATCCAGACCTACATGGTCAGCACCAGCGTTCTTTGCTTCGTTTTCCTTGTCAGGAGTACAAAGTACCAATACACGCTTGGTTTTACCAGTACCATGTGGCAGAGTCACCGTACCACGAACCTGCTGGTCTGCTTTCTTTGGATCAACACCCAAACGAATGTGCAGGTCAACAGAGCTATCAAATTTTGTACAGTTAATTTCTTTTACGAGTGTAGCTGCATCCTTCAGGGAATAATGCTTATTCTTATCCACCTTTGTTTCAGCAACTTTTCTTTTTTTAGTCAGAGACATTGTTGTTATGATTTAAGGTGAATAATTAGTTTTCCCAAGGAGCTTTACCTTCTACGTTCAGACCCATGCTACGTGCTGTACCAGCAACCATTTTCATAGCGCTTTCTACAGTGAAGCAGTTCATGTCTGGTAATTTGTCTTTAGCGATCACTTCGATCTGAGCCCAGGTAACCTTACCAACTTTGGCACGGTTGCTTTCCTTAGAACCCTTCTGGATCTTAGCTGCTTCCATCAACTGAACGGCAGCAGGTGCTGTCTTGATGATGAAGTCGAAAGACTTGTCAGAATAAACTGTGATGAGAACGGGTACTACTTTACCCATCTTGTCTTGAGTTCTTGCATTAAACTGCTTGCAGAACTCCATGATGTTTACGCCCTTAGAACCGAGCGCTGGACCTACGGGAGGAGCAGGGTTGGCTTGACCGCCTTTCACCTGCAGCTTCACGAAGCCGGAGATTTCTTTTGCCATTTTGAATACAATTTTTGGTGTTAACGTTCACAGATTATCTGCGAACTCCCAAACCGTCATTGCTGACAGTTGTAATCATTCTTCTTCGAAAGAACTTTTTGGGACGGCAAAGGTAGTTGCTTTCCGCAGATTCACAAAGACTTATCTAAAAAAATCTGCCCCGGACTGAGCCAGGGCAGCGATATCACTCAACTAATTGATTTACAGAACCAAAAGGCCTTTCGCCTGCACCACGATCTCTTTCTTTGGTGCGTTAATCGCTTCTATTTCTGCTTTCGACTTGCCCGCATCTTCTGCATAGTGGCGGAGTTGCTCAACAGTAGTGACTTTTTGCTCAGCCACACCTTCAATCACCACTTCCTTACCATTCAGTGAAACAGGAACCAGAAACTTATGGTCCTTCATCTTCACCATCATATTGCCATCTTTAGTTGCTACACGAATCCAGCAACCTTCTTTTGTACATACTTCAGACACTTTTCCGGTAATCTTTACGTCCATTTTCGCAGTCTTGCCCATTTTATTACCAAGTTCATCTACTGAGAATGCACCTTCTTTACTTACTTTCTCACCGAAATGCATGCCACTATCGGCAGGTCCCTGAGGTGGCTGTGCCATTGCGATTGTTGTAATCAACAATGCCGCCATCAGACTCAATAATTGTTTCATATTCTTTGTTTGTACAGCAAAAATAAAAGCCGCAAACGATGTTGCGGCTTGAAATTTATTAACGGTAGAAATATTAACTCAATTTTTCTACCTGCATGTAGTTCAATTCTACTGGTGTTGAACGACCGAAGATTTTCACGGTTACTTTCAGCTTCTTCTTTTCGTCGTTTACTTCTTCAATCACACCATTGAAATCATTGAACGGACCTTCAATAATCTTGATGGTTTCGCCTACGATGAATGGTTCACTCATGGTTGCACCCTGGTCGTTCATTTCATCCACGCGACCCAGCATCTTATTTACTTCACTCTTACGCAGTGAGATGATATTGCCTTTAGAGCCTTTACCATCTGTAAGAAAGTGCATCACGTTGGTGATATTGCTGATATGCTGTACGATATCATCTGTGAGTTTACCATCGGTTACTTCCAGCATCACATAACCAGGAAAATAGTTTTTCTCGCGCATTACTTTTTTACCGTTCTGCACTTTGTAAACCTTCTCCATTGGCAGGAAAACCTGCTTGATGATTTCCGTCCAACCGCTACGGCTAATATCCTTATCGAGGTACTCCTTTACGCTACGCTCCTTACCACTCACTACACGGAGTACGTACCATTTTGTTTCTTGTTGTTGTACTGCAGCTTCCATGATCCGCTTACTTGAATAATGAATAAATGAGCTTCAGCAACTGGTTGCTGCCAAAGTCCATCAACCATACCATCGCGGTGATGATGATAGTAGCTACCAGTACAATCACCGTGCTCTGTTGTAATTGGCTCCAAGTGGGCCAGGTTACTTTCTCGAGCAATTCGCGGTAGCTCTCTTTAAAATAGGTGGCGACTTTATTCATATTCGCATTTTATGCCTGCAAATGCAGACCGTTTTTATTGGCACGGGTACAAGGATTCGAACCCTGATCAACGGTTTTGGAGACCGCTATTCTACCATTGAACTATACCCGTAGAAAGCTAAAAGCTACCCCGATTGACCGGGACAGCTTTTAGAGTATGTTGCAAATGTATGGTTTTCATTTGCTTAAAGCAAAAGCTTTTCAGCTAAAGCTTATTTGATGATCTCAGTAACCTGACCGGCGCCTACTGTTCTACCACCTTCACGGATAGCGAACTTCAGACCCTTTTCCATCGCGATCGGAGAGATCAGCTTAACAGTCAGAGATACGTTATCGCCAGGCATTACCATCTCAGTACCTGCAGGCAGTTCAACCTCACCGGTTACGTCTGTAGTACGGAAATAGAACTGAGGACGATACTTGTTGAAGAATGGTGTGTGACGACCACCTTCTTCCTTGCTCAGTACGTATACTTCACACTTGAATTCAGTGTGTGGAGTGATAGACTTAGGCGCGCAGATAACCATACCACGACGGATATCTTTCTTTTCAATACCGCGGAGCAGTAAACCAGCGTTATCACCAGCTTCACCACGATCCAACAGTTTCTTGAACATTTCAACACCTGTTACAGTAGAGTTTAATGGAGATTCCATCAGACCTACGATTTCAACAGGATCACCTACTTTAATGATACCACGCTCGATACGACCTGTAGCAACTGTACCACGACCAGTGATAGAGAATACATCTTCTACAGACATCAAGAAAGCTTGATCGATAGGACGTGGAGGCAGTGGGATGTAGCTGTCAACAGCATCCATCAGTTCAGTGATGCAAGGAACCCACTTTTCGTCACCAGCCAGAGCGCCGGTAGCAGAACCCTTGATGATTGGTGTATTGTCACCGTCGAAGCCATAAGAGCTCAACAGTTCACGGATTTCCATTTCAACCAGGTCAAGCAATTCAGGATCGTCAACCAGGTCAACTTTGTTCATGAATACAACGATACGAGGTACACCTACCTGACGAGCAAGCAGGATGTGCTCTTTTGTTTGAGGCATAGGACCATCTGTAGCAGCAACTACCAGGATAGCACCGTCCATCTGAGCAGCACCAGTAATCATGTTCTTCACATAGTCGGCGTGACCAGGACAGTCAACGTGCGCATAGTGGCGGTTGTCAGTCTGATACTCAACGTGTGCAGTGTTGATGGTGATACCACGCTCTTTTTCTTCAGGAGCACCATCGATTTCGTCATAGTTCTTCTTCTGAGCCAGACCTTTTCTAGACAGTACGTCTGTGATGGCTGCAGTTAAGGTTGTTTTACCATGGTCAACGTGGCCAATGGTACCAACGTTTACGTGAGGTTTCTCCCTCTTAAAGGTCTCTTTAGACATCTTTATCGGTTTTATTGTTGTTTATAATCGCTGTCAACAAGCATTTGCCCATTGACCATAGCTTTTTTCATCGAAGGCTTTCGCCTTAATTGAGCCGTTGATGAGAATTGAACTCACGACCTCTTCCTTACCAAGGAAGTGCTCTACCACTGAGCTACAACGGCATTAGATCCGTGACAGCTGACCTAGTAGCTTCAGCACCTCTGCGCCGCCTCCCTCACCTGTCATATACCGAGCGAGAGACGAGGCTCGAATGCTGACGAAGTAAACTTGTCAGCATCCTGACCAAAGCGTCAGGATTCGCCCGTAACTCCTTTTCCAAGAACTTATAGAGCGGGAGACGAGGCTCGAATGCTAACGAAGTAAAACTTGTCAGCATCCTGACCAAAGCGTCAGGACTCGCCACAACTCCTTTTCCAAGAACTTATAGAGCGGGAGACGAGGCTCGAACTCGCCACCTATAGCTTGGAAGGCTATCGCTCTACCAAATGAGCTACTCCCGCGAAAAATCAGGTTTCCCTGATTTTCAAACAAAGAACTGTGGGCAGTGGTGGATTCGAACCACCGAAGTCGAAAGACAGCGGATTTACAGTCCGCCCCATTTGGCCGCTCTGGAAACTGCCCTCAGAGCCACTTGTCGGACTCGAACCAACGACCTGCTGATTACAAATCAGCTGCTCTACCAGCTGAGCTAAAGTGGCCTATTAAATCTCTACACAGCTTTGATTTTCAGCGTGCAAAAAAGAACTCTCCCCAAAAATTTGGGATGGCAAAGGTAATGGAAAATGTCAATCAGCAAAATTTTGAAAAGAAAATTTTCTGCTACTTTTTCACGCCTGTCGGCAACTTGCGCAAATCCACGCTATGAAAGCATTTCAGGCAACACGAAACTGCATAAAAAAACCCTGCCCCAACAGTTTGGTTGAGGCAGGGTTTCTACGCTTATGCGGCAAGCTTTTCTTTTTTTCTTTTTATCTGGTTAACCAGAGAATCTAATGCGCTATCGAAAGATTCTTCAAATGATTTCGAGGATGCTTTCACAAAGAAATCATGCCTCGGTACATGCACCCTGATTTCAACGATCTTATCCTTGATGTTATGTACCACGTTATCCAACTTCAGGTAGACATCCACTTTCAGAATTTTGTCATGAAAAGTATCCAGTTTTTGAAGTTTACGTGTTACATACTCAACCAATTTAACATCGGCATCAAAGCGCACAGATTGAATGTTTACGTTCATAGCAACTCACGTTTTAGGAAGTGATGAAAATATGTGAAAGAACTTTGTTCAGCTCGATTTGCTTGGGACGTTTAAGTTAATACAAATTGGCTTTATTTGGAAGAAATGCCGAATAATTTTGGTAGAATTTTACAAGTGGCAGACAATCAGGCTTTGGGATGCGCCTTACGAAAGATTTCTTTTAGCTTTTCTACGGAATTGTGCGTATAAACTTGCGTGGCAGCCAAGCTACTGTGGCCTAACAAAGACTTCACCGCATTCAGATCTGCACCATTATTCATCAGATGGGTGGCGAAACTATGTCGCAGAACGTGCGGACTCTTTTTCTCAATCGTAGTTACCAAAGACAAGTATTTACGGATACTGGCATAAACAGTTCGACTATTCAGCTGCTTCCCCTTTTCATTAACAAATACAAAAGGTTGATCATTCGCTGTTGCTGGTCTGTTTTGAATATAATCTTTGATCGCTTCTAATAAAGCTGGTGCTACGGGTATCAGCCTTTCCTTATTGCCCTTTCCCAATACTTTGATTTGCTTTTGTGCTACATCTACATAATCCAACTTCAATCCAACCAACTCACTCAAACGCATGCCTGTTGCATAAAACAACTGAATAATCAACCGATCTGTCTTACCGGGCCAATCATCAGGAAATGTTACATGCTGCAATAAGGTATCCATATCCTTGGCTTCCACATACATGGGTAAACGCTTGCTCACCTTAGGTGATACAATTGTTGTCATGGGTGATTGAGCAATCTTACCCTCACGTAATTGGAATTTGAAAAAAGATTTGAGCGCAGATATCTTTCGATTGATGGTCTTGGCACTCATCGCATCCCCCTTCAAAGAAGCCAGCCAACTACGAATCATTGCGGCATTGATACGTGCAGGCTCTACCCCACCAAAATCGGTCACGAGGTAATCGAAAAACTGGGTTAGATCATTTTCGTAAGAGATGATCGTATGACGCGAATACCGGCGTTCAAAACGCAGATAATCCAAAAAGGGCTGAATCTGACTTTGCTGGTATTCTGACATAAAAAAAGCAGTCAAAGGTAAAACCTCTGACTGCTGAATTTTATTGTGATAAAGGCAGAAATTATGCCTCGATCTTTCCGCTGGCAATCTGCTGCTTGTAGATAGCTTTCAAAACCTCGCCTCTACGCTTCACAGAAGGCTTCACGAAAGCCTGACGTGATCTCAGCTGCAACAACGTTTTGCTCTTCTCATACTTCTTCTTGTACTTCTTGAGCGCCTTGTCGATATTCTCGCAGTCTTTAGAGTCAATAATCAGCATAACTAATATACCTCCTCAGGTAATTTGGGTGAATAAATGGGCTGCAAAGATACTGACCTGCATGAAAATTCCAAATTCATTACAATTTTGCCGTTGCACCGTAATTTGCAGCATGTTTACCGGAATCATCGAAACCCTGGGCATCATTGAAGCCATTACGACACAGGGCACCAATAAAACTTTTCATATACAGTCCCCCATTTCAACAGAGTTAGCTGTGGATCAAAGTGTTAGCCATAATGGGGTTTGCCTAACAGTGGAAGCCAATAATGGCAATACTCACCAGGTGACCGCCATTGCTGAAACCTTGCAGAAATCAAATTTGGACAGCCTGCAAGTAGGTGCTGTGGTGAACCTGGAAAGATGCATGACCATGCATGGACGCTTAGACGGACATATTGTGCAAGGACATGTGGACACAACAGCCACTTGCACCAAGGTGACAGAAATGGATGGCAGCTGGCAATATGACTTTACGTTTACAGGAAATTTCGGCCACCTGATTATTGAAAAAGGCTCTATCGCCATCAATGGCACCAGCCTCACTTGCTTCAATGTGGGGAAGGATCGCTTTTCTGTTGCGATTATTCCATACACGTACGAACACACCAACTTTCATCGATTACAAGCTGGCGATACAGTGAATCTGGAATTTGATATACTGGGTAAATACGTGCAACGATGGATGGAACTCCGATAGCACGGATTTCACGGATTGTACAGATTACACTAATTACACTGATTACGCGGATTTCACTAATGGAAGTTAAAAAACTGTATGGAATTTATACAGTCTTTCCTTTGAGCGCACCGGCAACAGCCTGATCCATGGCACGTTCAGCATAAGGTCTGCTCACTTCATTCAAGGCTTCAATTTTTTGGTGAATCAAATCCTTATTGTCCATGGTTAATGCCAATTGCAAAGCTTGCATAGCATTGGCGGTGTCGATCATCTCTTGCTTAGTCAATAAGCTGCTATTCTTTGCGATGAACTTCTCAGTTGTGCTGAGGATTTGCTCGCCCTCGGTTCTGGCTTCTACCAAAGCACGTGTTTGAATATCATCTTTTGCATGCGTAATGCTTTCGAGCAACATACGTTCCACTTCTTCATCAGTTAAACCGTACTGCGGTTTTACTTCAATACTTTGCTCTACCCCACTGCGGAGTTCTTTGGCCTTCACCACCAAGATGCCATCAGCATTGATCAAAAAACTCACTTCTACTTTTGGTAAGCCTGCAGGCATTCCTGGTATACCAGTAAGATTGAATTCTGCCAACTTGCGATTATCCTTTACTAAATCACGCTCACCTTGGTATACGGAAATACGCATACCACTTTGTCCGTCTTGCTGCGTGGTATATTGTCGGCCTGCTTTGGTTGGAATCTTTGAATTGCGCGGAATCAAGACATCCATCAAACCACCCATGGTTTCAATGCCCAAGCTTAATGGTGTGATGTCTAAGAGTAAAAAGTCTTTGTTATTGCCAGCCAAAATATCGGCCTGCACAGCAGCGCCCAAAGCCACTACTTCATCAGGATTCACTTCATCATGCACAGGCTTTCCAAAAAATGCAGACACAGCTTGTTTCACCAATGGAACGCGCGTACTTCCACCCACCATTACAATGGTATCAATGTTTGCGGCAGTTAACTGCGCATCTTTCAATGCAGCTGAACAAGAAGCAATAGTCTTATCAATCAATGGTTGAATCAACGCTTCAAACTCAGCTTTTGTAATACGCAATGTATCACCATTCCATTCCGCTGTGTACACATCAGCATTGCTCAGCGTTTTCTTTGCTTCTTCTGCACGAAGACGTAAACCCTGCGCCAATTGTTTGTTTGCACGTAATTCATCCTGAGTAATACCAAAATACTTTACCCAATGCTGTACAATGGCGTGATCAAAATCATCACCACCCAAATACGTATCACCATTTGTACTCAACACATCAAATACACCATTGGTGATACGCAGAATTGAAATATCAAAAGTACCACCACCCAAATCATATACAGCGATGGTTTTCTCTTCTTCAGGATTCAAACCCAAACCATAAGCCAGACTCGCAGCGGTTGGTTCGTTCACAATACGCAAAACATCCAGTCCTGCCAGTTTACCCGCATCTCTGGTTGCCTGACGTTGTGCATCGTTGAAATAAGCTGGCACTGTAATCACCGCTTTGGTAACCGGTGTTTTCAGGATATGTTCTGCTCTTTGCTTGAGTTCTTTCAAAATCAATGATGATAACTCAACAGGCGAAAAGAATCGGTCACCCACCTGCACTTTTACCAGACTTTCAGTATCATCATCAATCACTTTATAGGTAAAGAAATCTGCATGTTGTTTTAAGTCTTGATAGCTTTTACCCATCAGGCGCTTGGCAGAGAAAATGGTATTCTGCGGATCTGTTTCCAGATAAGTTTTTGCACTCGCACCGACTTCTGTGTTTCCAAAAGCATCAAAGTGAATCACACTTGGCACCAGACTGCTACTATCGTGTTCTTTTAAAGCAATCGGTTTTTTGCTCTCTGGGTGAATGATGGCAACCAAACTATTGGTGGTACCCAAATCAATACCCACAATCATTTCTTCCTGTTGCAGACTACCAGTTGCGATATTGATACCAATCTTGGCCATAGTGTACGTTTTGAGCCGCGAAATTAAAGCAATGCCCCTCGGCTAGGCTTGTGATTTTGGAAATATAACCAATCAATCCTGCACCAGTTCGGTACCACTCAGGTAATCGTGCAGGGTTTTATCCAGAAAAGGGATGAAAAACATATCTATAATTGTGAGCCGAACCAAACTACGGATAAAAATCCTACCCCAACCTGCTTTGCCGCCTGTCTTACTGACCACACGGGAATAACTGATGCGCTTGCCAAGGCTTTTACTAAAAAAGCCTTCTGCAACGAAATAATACAGAAACAGGGTACCAAAAAAGAACCAGCCAAAATTCAAAGGGGTAAAGCCCCAGTAAAACACATTCCAGTTCCAAATGCGGTAAAACAGCATAGCTAGCAGAAAGACCAGCAGGGTGTCAACCAGAAAATTCAGCACACGTGTTCCAATACCAGTTGTTTTCATGGGGCAAAAATAAGCGGCACAGCCGGAATCGGCGCAATGATTACTTTTGCGGCAAATTCAGGATACATGAACCTTATAGAAGAACTGAGATGGCGTGGCATGATTCAGGACATTATGCCCGGTACGGAAGAGCAATTGCAGAAAGAAATGACGACGGCCTATATTGGCTTTGACCCTACTGCAGAGAGCCTGCATATTGGCAGTCTTGTACCCATTCTCCTATTGGTTCATTTACAGCGTGCCGGACACAAACCCATTGCATTAGTTGGTGGCGCTACCGGTATGGTAGGCGATCCCAGCGGCAAAAGCGAAGAACGCAATCTGCTGGATGAAAATACCCTGCAACGCAATATTGCCGGCGTAAAAGCACAATTAGAAAAATTTCTGGATTTTGATCCTGCCAAGGCAAATGCAGCCGAGATGGCGAATAACTATGATTGGTTCAAAAACATCAGCTTTATTGATTTTCTCCGCGATACTGGCAAGCATATTACCGTGAATTACATGATGGCCAAGGATTCAGTGCGTAAGCGTATTGAAGGCGAAACAGGCATCAGCTATACCGAGTTTGCTTACCAGTTGATGCAGGGTTATGATTTTTACTGGCTCTATGCCAACAAAAATTGCAAACTGCAAATGGGCGGTAGCGATCAGTGGGGCAATATCACTACTGGTACTGAGCTTGTACGCAGAAAAGCAGGCGGTGAAGCTTTCGCGTTTACTTGTCCGCTCATCACAAAAGCAGACGGTGGCAAGTTTGGTAAAACAGAAAAAGGCAATGTGTGGTTAGATGCCAATAAAACTTCACCTTATCAGTTCTATCAGTTCTGGTTAAACGCTAGTGATGAAGATGCACGCAAGTGGATCAAAATATTTACACTTCTACCAAAAGAAACCATTGATACACTAATTGCAGAACATGAAGCTGCACCGCATTTGCGCACCCTGCAGAAAACATTGGCAGAAGAACTGACAACTTTTGTGCATAGTAAAGCAGATTTGGAATTCGCCATCAAAGCTTCTGAAATCTTGTTTGGCAATGCTACTACAGAAGTATTGCAAAGTTTATCTGAACAACAATTGTTGCAGGTGATGGATGGCGTGCCTTCTGTTGAAATACCTATGGCACAATTGGAAGCAGGTTATGAATTGTTAAGCTTTTTGGCCGACAATGGCATTTTCCCCAGCAAGGGAGAAGCCAGAAAAATGTGGCAAGGCGGCGGCATCAGCTTGAACAAAACTAAGATTGGCGCAGACAAGACACAGGTAACTACTGCTGACTTGTTGCAGAACAAATATCTGCTTGTACAGAAGGGCAAAAAGAATTACTACTTCGTAAAAGCCGTATAAATTATTTCAGCTGGCGTATGGCTGTCCACATCGTGGCAGCCACTACCCTGGCACCTTCCGGATTCAAGTGTACTTTATCTGAAGTGAGTATACCCTGCTCCAGGTTCTGTTTATTGTAAATAAGATTGTATTCCAAAAAAGCTTTGCGGATATCGGCTAAAGGAAGATTTTTTTGTGCTGCATAGTAACGAATCCAATTGCTGTAGTAATTCAAGTCGCCATCCATTTCATTAGAGAAATCAGTACGCTCTCCAATGACAGCAGGTGTGCAAACAACTACCTGAATATTGGCTGCCTGCATCTTAGCGATCAGCGCCTCATAAAACTTAGTAAACTTCCAGAAATCCGTTCCTGTTCCTGCCAATTTCTTGTGCCAGATATCATTTACACCGATATAAATTACGACAACGTCAGGTTTTTTCTCCAGCACATCTGTTTCCAGACGCAAATACAGATCATATACCTTGTTTGCGCTGATGCCAGACCCCACCAGTTCATATTGTTCTTTCATTCCCTGCGCAGCGATCATCGAATCCAGTTTTACCAGATAGCCTTCATATTTCACCGCCATTTCAGTGATGGAATCACCAAAGAAGATGATTTTTTTCTTTTTGGGGGGCTGAAAAGACATCAGCGCTAAACTCAATACGCAAACGCCAAGCAATTGCTTCATGTGGTGGGTTATTTGCCACAAGTTACGGATTCACAGAACTGTGTGAAACTAGTCGGTATAAAAACTGTTGAAGGAAGAGAGAAAAAATTTGGAACATTTTAGGCCCAACCCTATTTTTGCACCCCTATTACGGATTGACCCATGGTGTAACGGTAGCACTACAGATTTTGGTTCTGTCTGTTAAGGTTCGAATCCTTATGGGTCAACTACCGAAAAAATCCCGCCAATTGGCGGGATTTTCTTTTATACATGTGTTTGTTGTAATTGTTGAATGCAAGTTTCCAGACTTTTTTGCCAAGGTTTGAGCTGAATACCAAAATCGCTAACTAAATCTGAACAATCCATTACAGAGTAACCCGGGCGCTTAGCGGGAGTTGGATATGCAGAAGATGGAATAGGATTAACCTGACAGGTTAATCCAGCTTTGTCTCTGATCGCTGTTGCAAAATCGAACCAACTAATCACTCCTGCATTGCTATAATGATAGACAGATTGGTGCAGCCTACCTGCTTGCAGGCCAATCACCATTTGCATTAATGCCTGTGCTAAATCAGCTGCATAAGTAGGCGAACCAATTTGGTCTGCTACCACATTCAACTCATTGCGTTCTTTCATTAAACGCATCATGGTACGTACGAAATTATTACCATGGGTACTATACACCCAGGAAGTTCTCACAACAATGCCCTTGGGATGATTTTCTTTGATTAACTGCTCGCCCAACCATTTACTGTAACCATAATAATTCAATGGATCAGTTGGATGCTGCACGGTATAAGGCGCTGTACCTTTTCCATCGAATACATAGTCGGTAGAAATGCTGATCAGCTGCTTGCCATTGCTTTCACACCATGCCGCCATTTCGCCCACACTGTGTGCATTGGTTTTGAGTGCGGCTTCCTGCTCCTGCTCTGCTTTATCTACAGCCGTAAAAGCTGCACAATTCAGGATATAATCAGGTTGAATTCTATCGAGTGCTGCCTGTACTTGATCAGGCTGTGTTAAATCCAGTTCCACTCTCGTGGTAAAATGAAAACGAAACTGTTGTGCATATACATGTGCAACCTGCTCCAGTTCCCAACCTAGCTGGCCGTTTCTGCCTGTTACCAATATCAGTGGAAGCATGTATTTATTTTCTGCTTTGAAACTCTTTAGGCTGTTTGAACCACTCTTCTGATGGGAGCGATTTAAAGTAATCATAGGTCTTCTTCAAACCTTCTGCACGATCAACCTTAGGCTCCCAACCCAATATAGATTTTGCTTTGGTGATATCCGGCTTGCGTTGCTTCGGATCATCTACAGGCAAAGGCTTATAACTAATCTTTACAGAAGAGCCTGTCAGTTTCAACACTTCTTCTGCAAAATCCTTGAGAGAGATTTCATTCGGGTTGCCAATATTCACCGGCATTGCATAATCACTCAGCAACAAACGGTAAATACCATCCACCAAATCATCCACGTAACAGAATGAACGTGTCTGACTACCATCACCAAATACAGTTAAGTCCTCACCACGTAAAGCTTGTCCAATAAACGCAGGCAGAGCGCGACCATCATTGAGGCGCATGCGCGGACCATAGGTATTGAAAATGCGGACAATTCTGGTTTCTACTCCATGGAATGTATGATAAGCCATGGTGATGGATTCCATGAAACGCTTGGCTTCATCGTATACACCGCGCGGACCAACCGGATTTACATTACCCCAGTATTCTTCTGTCTGCGGATGCACGAGTGGATCACCGTAGATTTCACTGGTTGATGCAACCAAAATTCTGGCTTTCTTTTCTTTGGCCAAACCCAAACAATTGTGTGTACCATGTGCACCCACTTTCAATGTTTGAATAGGGATTTTCAAATAATCAATAGGGCTTGCTGGTGAAGCGAAATGCATGATATAGTGTAGCTCACCCGGAATATGGATAAACTTGGTTACATCGTGATGATAGTATTCAAACTGCTCTAGTTTGAATAAGTGTTCAATATTTTTCAGATCACCTGTCACCAAATTATCCATAGCAATCACATGGTAACCTTCTTTGATGAAGCGATCACACAAGTGTGAACCGAGGAAGCCGGCTGCACCGGTAATCAATACGCGTTTTCTTGACATAATTATTTGCGTTAAGGCCTGCCGATACTTTCGTAATGGTAGCCCAGTGAACGAATCTTATCTGTATCAAACACATTGCGACCATCGAAGATCACTTTGTGTTTCAGTTTTGCATCTAATTGCTCGAACTCCGGTGTTCTAAACTCACTCCATTCTGTTGCAATGATCAAAGCATCTGCACCTTCCAATGCGCTGTACTGATCTTTCGCATAAACCACCTTGCTACCAATCTGTGCTTCTACGTTTGGCATAGCTTCAGGGTCAAATGCAGTTACGGTTGCGCCTGCTTTGGTGAGTGCATCAATCAGGTACAAAGCCGGTGCTTCGCGGATATCATCTGTGTTGGGTTTGAACGCCAATCCCCACAAAGCAAAATGCTTGCCCTTCAAGTCGTTCTTGAAATAAGCTTCAATCTTCGGCATCAGGTGCAGTTTCTGCTTCTCATTCACCACCTCTACCGCTTTCAAAATCTTGAAATCATAGCTCACTTCATCTGCCGACTTAATCAAAGCCTGTACATCTTTAGGGAAGCAGCTACCACCATAACCGATACCGGGGAATAAGAACCGTTTACCGATACGCTCATCACTACCAATACCTCTGCGTACCATATCTACATCAGCGCCTAGTTTCTCACACAATTGTGCGATCTCGTTCATGAAGGAAATCTTCGTAGCCAAGAATGAGTTAGCTGCATATTTGGTTAACTCAGCTGATTTTTCATCCATAAAGATGATGGGGTTACCCTGTCTTACGAATGGTGCATACAATTCGCCCATCAGTTTTCTTGCTCTTTCAGAGTTGGTGCCAATCACCACTCTATCAGGCTTCATGAAATCATCCACTGCTACCCCTTCTCTTAAGAACTCAGGGTTGCTCACCACATCAAACTCACCCTTGTAGTTGGCCGCAACAGCGTTGTGCACTTTCTCAGCTGTACCAACAGGTACTGTGCTCTTATCAACGATGACTTTATACTCTTTCAGAATCTTACCTAAATCGGAAGCTACACCCAAGACATACTTCAAATCCGCTGAACCGTCCGCACCGGGAGGTGTTGGCAGGGCTAGGAAAATGATTTGTGCATCTTCTACTCCTTCAGCCAGATTAGTGGTAAACTTCAGTCGACCTTCTTTCAGGTTGCGCAAGAAAATCTTCTCCAAACCAGGCTCGTAGATAGTGATCTGGCCGTTAGAGAGTTTATTGACTTTGTTGACATCGATGTCCACACAGGTTACTTTATTGCCGGTTTCAGCAAAACAAGTACCCGTTACCAATCCCACATAGCCCGTTCCAATTACTGCTATTTTCATGATTGCTTGTTATGATTGCTTAAGAATTGATATAGTTTAGCACATGCTCTGTAATATACTGCAATTGGGTTTCATCCAGCTCAGTATGCATAGGCAGAGAGATTACTCTTTCTGTTAACCAATCGGTGATTTCAAGATGATATGCATCCAGACCAAAAGCCGCAAACATTTGTTGTTTGTGTCCGGGCACAGGGTAATAAATCATGGATGGAATCTTATGCTCTGCCAAATATTTATTCAATCCATCTCTATCAACGCCATCCAGGGTTAACGTATATTGGTGATACACATGCTTACCATAAGCAGCAGTGTAAGGTGTTTTGATTTTTGGATGATTCGCAAATGCTTGATCATAGTAAGCAGCTGCTTTTCTTCTTGAAGCGATATAACTATCCAAGCGTTTTAATTTAATATCCAGAATCGCTGCCTGAATGGTATCCAATCTGGAATTGCAACCCACAATTTCATGGTAGTAACGCGTTTGCTGACCATGATTGGCAATCATCTTCATTTTATGCGCCAATGCATCATCATTGGTACAAAGTGCACCACCATCACCATAAGCACCCAGGTTCTTGCTTGGATAGAAGGATGTTGCACCGATATGCCCCATGGTACCAGTTTTGGCTACACGTCCATTAGAAAATGCGTAGTCGGCACCAATGGCTTGTGCATTGTCTTCAATCACAAAAAGATTGTATTCCTTAGCAATCTGCAGAATGGGTTCCATATGTGCGGGGTGACCGTACAAATGAACCGGCACAATGGCTTTGGTTTTTGGGGTAATTGCTTTACGCAGACTTTCAGGGTCCATACAGAAAGTAGCAGGATCCACTTCTACAAATACCGGCTTCAGGCGAAGCAGGGCAACTACTTCTGTTGTGGCGATATAGGTAAAAGATGGGGTAATCACTTCGTCACCCGGCTCCAAGCCAAGGGCCATCATCGCAATTTGCAAAGCATCGGTACCGTTGGCGCAGGGAATCACGTGCTTGGCACCATGATAAGCAGCCAGATTGGCTGCAAAATCCTGCACAGGCTTACCATTGATGTATGCTGCACTGTCAATAACATCCAGCACCGCCTTGTCTATTTCTTGTTTGATATGGAGATACTGCGTCTTGGTATCTACCATCTGAATTGGTCTCATCATAACTTGACGCGAAAATACTGCAAAAAAGCCGAGTGCATCAGGAATCCATTGCCTCTTTAAGCTACTTTTGAGGGAATGTCTATACTCTTCTATAACCTGTTTTTACAAGTGTATGTGTTGGCAGCACGATTGCTTGCTTTACGCAATCCCAAAGCTGCAGCTTGGGTAGCAGGCAGAAAACGGGTTTTAACAGAGCTGCACAGCTGGAAGCAGCATAACCAAAAGCCGCTTATCTGGGTACATGCAGCATCCCTTGGCGAATTTGAACAAGGCAAGCCCATTATTGAAGCATTACGTTTACAATACCCCAATTACGCAATCCTCATCAGTTTTTTCTCTCCATCAGGTTTAGAACCAAGCAAACAATATCCGCATGCAGATCATATCTGCTACCTGCCAATGGATGGAAAGAAAAACGCAAAAGCTTTTATCGAAACAGCCAATCCAAAACTGGCTATATTTATCAAGTATGAATTCTGGTATTACTACCTCACTACTTTACAAGAAAAGCAGATTCCAACTTTATTAATAGCAGCTATATTTAGAAAAGACCAACCCTTTTTTAAATGGTATGGGCAACTACATAGAAAAATACTGAAAACCTACTCAGCGATTTTTGTTCAAAACGAAAACTCATTAGCTCTTTTACGTGAATGTGGTTATACTGGCGAAGCCATGATTAGTGGTGACTCTCGTTTTGACCGTGTAGCTACTATTGCTAGACAATTTTCCTCTAACAAAGTAGTAGATAGTTTCATACAAGGCAGAACTACGCTGGTTGCAGGAAGTACCTGGCCCAAAGACCATGTGCTACTGCAAGAAATGATGCATGCTTTCCCTGATCTATGTTTCATCATTGCTCCACATCATGTAGACGCATCAAGTATTGAAGCAGCCTGCAAACAAATACCTGAAGCAATTACTTATACAAATGCAGAAAAAGGACAATCAGGTCGGATTTTATTAATCGATAGAATTGGTTTACTTACCAAACTTTATCATTACGCTGACATCACCTGGATTGGCGGTGGTTTTGACAAGGAAGGCGTACACAATGTATTGGAAGCAGCGGTCTACCACAAGCCGGTTTTGCTAGGCCCCATCTATCATAAATATGCAGAAGTGATTGAATTGATTGAAGCTGGTGGCGCCATCGTTATGCACAACAAATCTGATGCGCAACAAAATCTAGCTAAACTGATATCAGATAGCATACACAGGAAAAGCATTGGAGAAAAAGCTGGTAACTATGTTGCCGCTAAGCAGGGTGCAACAGAAAAGACGATTGAATGGATTCAATTAAATCGTCTCTTGACCAATTGATCAAAATGACTAACGGTTGGATTATTATCCGGCCAACCCAACTTTACTTTTAATTCACGCTGAATCCAATATTCCGCCTCAGCAAGAATATTAAACGCATTTATGGTTTTGATACTACGCTCATACATATTCTCATCACCACGGAACAACTCATTGATGAAAAGATAACGATCGTTTACACCAATGCCTTTACGCAAATCCCGAATAGGCGCACCGTTCAATACGCTAGAAACTTCTACATATTCCTCTTTCAATCTTTCATTCAAGCTCTCACCATCACTATCTGCATAATGGCCGTTTAATTCAAACACTTCCTTAACGGGTTGATGGGCCAATGTAGGAATGGTTACCACAGGATCAAACAACCAACCACTCTGTTCCTCTTTCTTAACCGGTTTGTGTTGTCTGGCTTCTACCATTTTGATTTCAACAGGAGGTTGATGCACCGGCATAGAAGGCATAACTACAGATACCCCACTGGATCCTTTTACAACCTGCTGCTGTTGCATTAGTTCCGTTTGCAGCATTTGCAGGGTAATCAACATTTTGTCCGGACCAGCACCCTGTTCCAGTTGTTCTTTTAATTTATTGATCAAAGTGCCCACTCTTTCCATGGGGGATGAAGGTTTGAGGGTTATCTTTACGCGATTCTTAAAATTACATCGCTCAACTGAAATTTCGTGTTTTTCAGACATGTTTATTGAACCTAACATATCAGGAGAAAGAAGAGGCTGGATTGAAGTAATCTGTGGCAGCATGTTCAGCGGCAAGACCGAAGAACTCATCCGCCGCCTGAAAAGAGCTAAAATTGCCAATCTAAAAGTAGAAATATTCAAGCCTGCTATTGATGTGCGCTACGATGAAACCCAGGTAGTCAGCCACGATGCCAATGCAATACACTCTACGCCTATCGATAACTCGCAGAAAATTCTGCTGATGATTGAAGATGTTGATGTGGTGGGTATTGATGAAGCTCAGTTCTTTGATGACCAGATCATGCATGTTTGTGAAACCTTGGCTACACGGGGTATCAGGGTGATAGTTGCCGGTCTGGATATGGACTATATGGGCAAACCTTTTGGTCAGATGCCGAATTTGTTGGCTACTGCCGATTATATTACCAAACTGCACGCGATATGTGTGAAGTGTGGCAATATTGCTAATATCTCATACCGAAAAACTAAACAGACTGGTCAGGTCTTATTGGGTGAAAAAGATGTATATGAGCCTCGTTGCAGAAAATGCTATCACGACGGCGATTAAAATGCATCGCCCAAGCGGGCATAGAATCCAAAATTGCCCAAGCGGGTATAACCCACATCAATTCTGGCATAAATCTTCTTGGCTTTATTGAGCAAAACCCGAACACCACCGCCTGCGGCTGATTCCATATTGTTCATCCGCATGGATGAAAGTGATGGTGCTGTTTGTCCCGCACTCATAAAAGCAGCCAGCACCAAGAACCGACCAAGAGGTTGTCTGTATTCCACTTGCGCTGCCAATAACTGATTATCGCGGAATCTCCCTTGAAAGTATCCACGCATGATCATGTTACTGCCTAACCGGGATTTTTCAACCAGAGGAATCTCGCCAGAACCAAAATTGCCAACTGCTTGAAAACACAACAAACCATTTGTTGCTTTAATCACATTGTATTGTCGTAAATCAATATTGTATTGCTGAAAAGTATACTGACCACCTAATGCATTCAGGTAAAACAAAGCATTGAAAGCTGCATACCATGCTTCGCTGGAGGGACTGAATTGATTATCGCGATGATCCAATAATAATACCGGACCAAGACCAAATACTGTACTACCATTTGCGCCAGGGATATTGTTGATCTTGATGGAAGTATCGCCCGACAAACGCATATTCGTGATGCGATTATAATTCAAAGCGAAACCAAGAAATGATTGCTTACCCAAATTCTTGGCAAACGTATTTCTAAAATAAGTGCGATAGTATTGAAGCTCCCTGAATCGATCATTATCTCCGGCGGGCGTGCTTAATGTCCAGAAACGCTCATAAAAATCCGCAAACCCTGTTGCACCATTGATAAAGAATTGCTCTTTATTCGTATAAATACTCCAGTTTGCTTGAATAGTTGTTTGCTTTCTACTGGTATAACGAAACTCAAGGCCTGCCAAGGAATTTCGGGTGGTTGCTTTGGCACCACTATCCCCAGCATTGAAAAAATAACTGAGGTTAAAGCCAACCGACAATCCTGTTTCCGGAGAATAGGAAGCTACAGGAACCGGCAAAACTTTCAGGTTGAGGTTTACCAAAGAATCTGGATGCAGCTTTTTCCAGATAGGCGTTTTCTGTTGGGCATACACCTGCATGCTGAAAAACAAACCCAAGAAAACAACAAACCTGTACTTCATCGTACAAACATAACCTCAATTCATTGAACGGAAAAGAAATGGGCTTTCCCTGAAGAAGTCCTTACTTTGTATTATGCAGAGAAGCATACAACATATTGCAGCCCTCATAAAAAAGGATTTTCTGTTGGAATGGCGCCAGCAGTACACCCTTTTTGGCGTATTGCTCTATGTTGCTTCTACCATTTTTGTTGCATACTTGTCCATGGGACAGCCTGAAGCAAGTACGTGGAATGCGCTGTTCTGGATTATTCAACTTTTTGTTTGTGTAAATGCTGTAGCCAAAAGTTTTTTACAAGAAGGCAGGGGCAGGATGTTATACTTCTACTCTATTGCCGGCGCAAGAGATTTTATACTAAGCAAACTTTTATTCAATGCCTTGCTGATGCTAGTGATGAGTATACTAGCACTGGCAATTTATACACTACTACTTGGCAATCCACTGGAACACTTACTCACGTTTTTGGGTATTACCATTTTGGGCGGAGTAAGCATTAGTCTGGTGTTTACTTTTCTTGCTGCGATTGCCGCTAAAGCACAACAACAATCAGCCATGATGGCTATCATGGGCTTCCCCATCATCGTACCGCAACTACTGCTACTGATGAAAATTTCTTCCGTTGCTTTTGCAGATGTTGTGCAAGGCGGATTCTGGGAAATGGCCGGCACGCTGGCAGGCTTAGACCTGCTGGTCATCGCACTGGCCATTATACTATTTCCTTTTTTATGGAAGGATTAGAAGCGCAGGTGTTTTACAGTTAGACCGTTATTGATCAGCTGCTTCAGCGAATCGATACCAATCTGCAAATGGCGGTCAACAAATTTCTCTGTCACTTTCTTATCACTAACACTGGTCTTCACACCTTCTGGCACCATTGGCTGGTCGCTCACCAACAACAGTGCACCGGTTGGAATATGATTAAAAAAGCCTACGGAGAAAATTGTAGCAGTTTCCATATCAATACCCATGGCACGTACTTTCCTCAAATAGTTCTTAAACTCGTTGTCATGTTCCCAAACTCTACGGTTGGTTGTATAAACTGTTCCAGTCCAGTAGTCCACTCCATAATCACGGATGGTAGTTGATATCGCTTTTTCTAAGGCGAATGAAGGAAGTGCTGGCACTTCAGGCGGGAAATAGTCATTACTGGTACCTTCTCCTCTGATTGCCGCAATAGGCAAGATCAAATCACCTAACTTATTTTTTCTTTTCAAACCACCGCACTTACCCAGAAACAATACTGCTTTAGGTTCAATTGCACTCAACAGATCCATCACCGTGGCGGCGGATGCACTACCCATACCAAAATTGATGATGGTAATACCATTGGCAGTTGCACACTGGTATGGTTTGTCTAAACCTATCACTTTCACCTTATTCCACTTGGCGAACATGTGTACATAATTGCCAAAATTGGTCAGCAAAATATACTTACCGAAATTTTCCAGGCTCTCACCCGTGTAGCGGGGTAACCAGTTTTTAACAATCTCATCTTTCGTTTTCATATTGCAGACTTTAGGTGTTTTGTCCAACCTGCTCTTATCTTTGAACAGATTAATCAGCTAAAATAACGAAATCCCCTTTCTCTGCAAGCATGATTCATGTAGAATATCCTAAATACAATTTCACTATCAGCTTGCAGGCAGGAAAGGAAATGATTTTCGATCCTATCCGAAAAAAGCATGTTCGCCTAACACCTGAAGAATGGGTTCGACAAAACCTATTGCAATACCTGATTCAAATCAAACAGTATCCTGCTGCTATGATGGCGGTTGAAAAAGCGCTATTGGTAAATGGCGTAAATAGAAGATTTGATATTGTGGTTTATCAAAACGAAGTTCCATGGCTACTGATTGAGTGCAAGGAGCAAGACCAGGAATTGAATGCAGCCGTGGCGCAACAAATGATTGCTTACAAATCAGTTTTACCATCTGTAGCATACCTGTGCATCAGTAATGGAAATGATACATTGTTATGGGAGATTAATGAAAGCAAACTTTTGGTAAAAGATGATTTTCCGGAATGGCCTAACTCAACGAAGGGCTAATACAGCCTTACCATTTACCATCTGATAGGTTCGGCCTTTGATGGTCAGTTTTTCTCCCTTTTTCAGCTGCGATAAATCACCAATATCTTCCTGCATGTAATGCAGACTACCACCTGTCTTCACAGCAATTGTGACATAATCAGGATGGGGGCCCAACTCTGATCCACAAACAATAACACGCACCGGCTGCTTTAATTGTGCCAATAATTCAAGATCACGTACTGGTGCCCAGCTATCCGCAACCAGCACCAGATCGCCGTACTGACTGCAATGATTGACTGCATACAACAACGCTTCACAATTATTTTCCTGAAGATCTCCACCACTACCTTTCAGCATAGTTGCCTGTATCAATTCACTAATCTGATACACATCCCTGAAATAGTCGCCATAAATACCGCCTACCTTTCCCGTTTGCTTATGTTGATCTGCCTTACCATCTCCATCATTAAAACAAACGAGGTATCTGAGATTGTGTTCAGAACTTTCATCTGCCAGCCACTGGATGATTTGCGCCGTATAAGGGCTCATGCTTGCCGTTACATCTGCCACCAGTAACATGTCTTTAAACCTGTTTCGTTTAAAAACCTGTATTACCGTTGAATCAGGAATCATTGCTTTCGGCTTTGGTGGAACTGAGACGACTAATGGTTTCTGCAATTCAGGAGGAGCAGCGAGCATAAGGTATAATGAATCCTGATCGCGTAGTATCATTTTTTCTCTCTCAGAGATAATTTCTTCCTGCACAGCTTTTCTTGCGGTAATAGCCACCAATGTATCACCCACCAGCATTTTCTTCACCAACTTATCTTTATGTCTGCTGATCTCCTTAATTCCCCGCTTCATATACACGCCTTTATCTGCGGGTCTGCCACCTGTAAGCGGTATCGCGTCCCAATTGCGTAGCTTATCATTTTTAGGTGCAGGCGGATCTGGCTTTTCAGGTGTAACCGATTGTATCAAACTAATTTCACGTCGAGTGAGTTCAGAAGTAACCGGCTTTCGATAATTGATAACAAAACCATGCATCATGAAAGATGCAGTTGTTTTATCGAACCCATCCATTTGTCTGATGACCTGCCAGCGGGTATTGGGATTTGACAATGCGTAAGGAATCAGCTTACAAAGATTCTGAAAGCGTTTTCTGTTCAGAGGCTTTAAGTCAAGATTGGCAGGATAATCAGTGAAAAGCAAATCAACAGATAATATTTCTGCAAAGCGTAGTTCATAAAAACCCATGGTGTCCAGAATCTCACTTTTCCCGAAGCCCATTGGCAAAAACATGCTTTCATTACTGGTTGAGGGCTGTTTATAGGCGGGTATGCGCAAAATCTTATTTGCCAGAACAGAATCCACAAAGCCCGGCTTATACTGTGCTGTAGCGGCAAGCAAACAGCAGCAAAACACAATCGTAACAAAGGTTTTACAGGGCAGCATGGTTCACTCAATTTACAAAATCCTTTTTGTGCAACAAAAAAGCCACCTCAAAGGAGATGGCTTTAACATTCTTATAGGCCAATGCTTATGGGAAAATACCCAGTTCAGCATAGCTGGTACCTACCTTATTGATCGCTACTACATAAGCCGCAGTACGCATATCAGGAATTTCAGGGTTGCTCTTCCAGCAGTCCATTACTTCTCTAGTGGCAGAAATCATGGATTCTTCCAAACCACTATGTACCAAATCCACTTCATCTGCACCATGAAGAATCATGCTGCGTTCTTTTTCGCCTACTTGTTTACCGGTTAAAGATTCAATCTGACCAAGGATATGTCCGTTCATATTCTCAGTAAAACGCTTTTCCATACGACCATAACGCACGTGGCTCAGGTTTTTCAACCATTCAAAATAAGACACGGTAACACCACCTGCATTCAGGTACATATCAGGGATGCAAAGAATACCCTTCTTTGCAAACACTTCATCAGCTTCTGGTGTACAAGGACCATTGGCAGCTTCACCTACGATCTTAGCCTTGATTCTGTCTGCATTTTCACCGTTGATTACGTTTTCCAAAGCTGCAGGAATCAGGATATCGCATTCCAGTTCCAAAGCATCACCGCTCTTGGTGATATTGGTTGCACCGGGGAAGTTTAGAATTGAACCAGTTTTCTTTCTGTGCTGGAATACTTCTTCTTCATTCAAACCGTCTGGGTTCATGATAGCACCTTCGTATTCTGCGATGGCGATTACTTTAGACCCGTGCTCGCGGAAATATTTGGCTGAGTGATAACCTACGTTACCCAAACCTTGCACTACCACACGCTTACCTTCCACGCCAGTTGTTAATCCCAACTTAGCCATTACATCTGGCATACTACATACTTCACGCACTCCAAAGAACACACCCAATCCGGTTGCTTCTTTACGACCACGCACACCACCTTGTGTGATAGGCTTACCGGTAACACAACCAGCAGCATCAATTTCACCAGGTCTCAGTGATTGGTAAGTATCCACAATCCAAGCCATTTCACGCTCGCCTGTTCCGTAGTCTGGTGCTGGCACATCAGTACCTGGGCCAATGAAATTCTTTTTCACCAACTCAGCAGTATAACGACGCGTAATTTTCTCTAACTCGTATGCAGAGTGTTTTCTTGGATTGATTTTGATACCACCCTTACCACCACCAAAAGGCACGTTCACAATCGCACACTTATAGGTCATCAAGGCAGCCAAAGCCATAACTTCATCTTGATTCACTTCTTCACTGAAACGGATACCACCCTTACAAGGCGTTTTGTGATGAGAGTGCTGCACACGATATGCTTCAATAACTTCAATACGTCCATCATCCATTTTTACCGGAAAACGCATGCTGTAAATACTGTTACACGCTTTAATCTGCTCTAGCAAGCCCTTCTCCCACTTGGTAAATTTGGTTGCCTTATCAAAGCTTCTTTCTACACTTTGAAAGAAACTGTAGTTTGTTCCAGACATGATCAGAGATTTTGTTTTATAAATGGTTCAATCGTTAGACTACTTTTCTAAGCGCGAGATCTTTTTGTCAACACGCCAAACATACACAAACAGGCCCAGTAAAATCACCAATACTACTGCCATGACCACATAGATTTTTCCATTGCTGCGCATGACATCAGTTTCTGCCTGAGCATTAGCTGCAAATGCCATATACATGGCCAAAATTGAAAGCAGGTAGTGTTTACGATTATGCATGTTGTTCCTGTTTATCCTTGAGTAATTCAATACGTATTTTCAAAGTGGTAATCCATACGGCTAAAAGAGTCCAGCCTAAAACAGCCGGCCAGAATACCAATCGCATAGAAGGATCCAAATCCTGACCGTTGATGCCGGGATTACCCTCACTTCCCTGACCACCCGGATGCAATGATTCAGTTAATCTTGGTAAGATCCAAAGCGTTGGGAAAAGCATAAAAAAAGCAAAAACATTAAATACGGCACCTACTCTGGATTGCTTTTCCTCATCGGTTAAACTTCCCCTCAGTACGAAATAAGCAAAGTAGATAAGGATAGCGATGGCTGCGCCATTCTGCTTAGGATCTCCACTCCAGGGTGCACCCCACTGATAGTTTGCCCAGATAGCTCCAGTAACAATACCCAATACACCCAACAAAGTGCCTGTAGCAGCATATGCTTTGGCATAATGATCGTGCTTGCGCAAAGGATTACGCAAATACTTGATAGAGTAAATGACAGATACAGTAAATAGCACCATCATCGAAAACCACATCGGCACGTGGAAGAAGAAGTTTCGGATGCTCTCTTGCATACGATCATCCAATTTTGGCACTTTTACCAGGAAGCCATATGTACAGGTGTACACCAGCAATAAGAAAGACAATATTTTCCACCAGGATTTACGAAGCATCTGTGTTTTTTTACCGTGCTAACAGCCGTTCGGATATGTGGCGGCAAAAATAGGATAAAGCCCCCCAACAATACCAATGGTCGTGTAAATTTTACGCAACATTGACCAGGCTTATCCACATTATGTAATTCATGCTGTAGTTCAGCCGTATCTTGTTGCAGTATGGACCGCCAAGTGCTTTTAAATATTCGCAAGCTTTCCCTTGATTTTGAACAGGATAGCCGAAAGCTTCCTGCACTGAAAGGGATTGATTTAACCTTACATAAGGGTGAAATCCTGGCCATAGTTGGTGAATCAGGCTCTGGCAAATCGGTTACATCCTTGTCCATTATGGGGCTTCTACCCGAACAAACCAGTATCTATAGCCCAGATAGCGCAATTGAATTTTATGACAAAGGCAGGATGATTGATTTGCTAACTGCAGACGAAACAACACGTGCACAAATAAGGGGCAATCGAATTGCCATGATTTTCCAAGAACCCATGACCTCACTTAACCCCGTTCTTACTTGTGGGGAACAGGTTATGGAAGCCATCCTACAGCATCAAAAACTAGATGCGATTGCCGCGAAAACAGCTACAATCCATCTTTTTGAACAAGTGCTACTATCCAATCCACAAGCAATTTTTTCCCGATACCCACACCAACTTAGTGGCGGACAGAAACAACGTGTCATGATCGCCATGGCGATGAGCTGCCAACCAGATATCCTGATCTGTGATGAGCCTACTACAGCCCTGGATGTTACTGTTCAGAAAACCATTCTGGAACTTTTGAAACAATTGCAACAAGCATACCAGATGGGTATTGTATTCATAACACACGACCTGAATCTTGTTGCTGATTTCGCAGATACAGTTGCCGTATTGTATCAGGGTCAATTGGTGGAAAAGGGATCTGTATCAACCATTTTCAAACAAGCACAGCATCCTTATACAAGAGCATTACTTGCTTGCAGACCGGTTCTCTACAGCAAAGGAGAACGTTTACCCGTTGTTGCAGATTTTCTGCATGGGGATACAATCGAGACACAAAAAACAAAAGCTGATGTTCAGATAACGAAAAAAGATTCAACCAAGCTGCTGCAGGTGCATGATTTGCATGTTTGGTATCCCACTAATCACAATCTTTTGGGCAAACCTGTAGATTATTACAAGGCTGTGAATGGCGTAAGCTTCGAGGTGTTCAAAGGAGAAACACTTGGTCTTGTGGGTGAGAGTGGTTGCGGGAAATCCACGCTGGGAAGAACTTTATTGGGTCTAATTAAATCGCACAGCGGTAAAATTCAGTATCAGGACAAAGAACTTACTACTTGCAATCAAAAAGAGTGGCAATTGCTGCGGAAGGATATGCAGCTGATTTTTCAGGACCCTTATGCATCATTAAATCCCAGCCTTACTATTGGCGAAGCCATTGCAGAACCTTTGGAAGTACACAAAGTATATACCAATCACGCAACAAGAAAAGCTGCCGTGATTGAGTTATTGGAAAAAGTACAATTGAAGGCAGATCATTACAACAGATACCCACATCAGTTTAGTGGAGGGCAAAGACAAAGGATTGTCATAGCAAGGGCATTGGCACTACAACCCAGCTTTGTGATTTGCGATGAAAGTGTGAGTGCTTTGGACGTGAGTGTACAGGCGCAAGTGCTGAATTTGCTCAATGAACTGAAAGACAGCTTTGGCTTTACAGCCATTTTCATCTCACATGATTTATCAGTAGTGCGTTATATCAGCGATCGGATCATGGTAATGCAAGGAGGCAGAATTGTTGAGAGCGGCTATGCTAATGAAGTTTACACCAATCCTCAATCAGCCTATACGCAACAACTTATTGCTGCAATACCCAAGGGTATCGTCTCTGTGTAAAACTGTGATTACTTTCCAATTTTTTCTTGCCAAGCCAACATACCACCTGCAACATTTACCACATTGGTAAAGCCCATTGTTTCTAAGATCATGCAAGCTTGTCCGCTTCTGTTTCCACTTCTGCAATACAAGACAATTTCTTCCTGCTTCAGTTCTTCCAGTTCATCCAATTGCATGGACTGTATCTTACCCAAAGGAATCAATTGGCCGCCAACATTAAATTCAGCATGCTCATGTGGTTCGCGAACATCAATGAGATGAATGGATTCACCAGAATCAATTCTTTGTTTAAGGTCTTCTACAGTGATTAGTTTCATATGAAGTGGTTATTGCTGTTTAATGGAATCAACGATTGGTGTTGGCGGGGGTGTTGAACTCAGCCAGATATCCATCAGCTGGCCAGGTTTAATTTTATTCACTTGTCTTTCGCCGGTTGGCAATTCTGCAAATACCTGTGGATTCTGCTTAATGATATAAGCACTTGCTGAATCAGACAAACTATTATCTGCAATGATGGCGCCTATATTAATACCTATGCTTTGGAGATAGGCTTTAGCTTCCATAAAATTCAAACCAACCAAATTGGGCACTTCCATATCATTACCACCTAATCCATTTCCCAGCACAAAGCTTATAGAACTACCCAATGGTATTTTAGTACCTGCTACAATTGGCTTCTCATTATACAACTGTTCTAACACAGCGTTTCTGGCGATATCAGGTCTGAATGAAACCATCCCTAATTTAAGTCCCATACTTTGCAAGTACATTTCAGCACTTCGTATAGACAGGCCAACAAGATTTGGCATATCCACAAGTGGGGGCATTGCCCTATTGATTGTGAGGTAGATGGTTCTTCCTTTTTTTACAATTTCATCTGCTTCAGGCGATTGCTTCAACACTGAAAGTTTGGCAACAGAATCAACATAGACAGAATCTTGTATCTCAACTGCAAAACCCTGGTCCTCCAACATTTTTTGTGCAGCAACAATATTCTGTCCCATTACAGAAGGCACTTTCTGCTGCTCGCCAAACCCGGTAATCCACTTTAATGAATTAAAGAAAATGATGAGCACAAATAATCCCAGCACTACGCCTGCAAGAATATTCAGCCACAAAGGCCGCTGGGTGATAAAGGAAAAGAAATTGCTTTTTTGCTGTGGCATAGTGCAATATTAGTATTTCAGGCTTTCTTCAATGATGGCGCCATAAAAATCTTTCAAATCCCAGCCCATAGCTCTCACCTGCTGTGGAATCACACTAGCTTCACTTTGGCCGGGCACCGTGTTCACTTCCAACATAAATGGTTTGTTATCTGCTTCATTACAGATAAAGTCAACACGCACTACGCCGCGACAGTTCATCACTTCATACACCCTTACCGCTGCAGATTCCAGTGCAGATTGCATCGCTGTACTAATTTTCGCAGGTGTAATTTCCTCACTCTTCCCCTGATACTTTGCTTCAAAATCGAAAAACTCATTATGTGCAATAATCTCTGTTATGGGCAACACGGTAATTTTTCCATTTTGCTTAAATACACCAATAGTAAATTCTCTACCGCTGATGAATTCCTCCACCAGTACCTGACTATCTTCTTTAAATGCTTTTTGTAAGGCCGGACCAAGTTCTTCAGGTTGATTTACCTTACTCATGCCAATACTACTACCACCGTTATTTGGCTTTACAAACACAGGCAAACTGAGCTGTTGCAATATTTGCTCAGGGCTTACCGGTGTATGCACAAACAAATGCATGCTTTTGGCAACATGCACTCCACCAAAAGCAGCAACGGCAACAGTATATCTTTTATTGAATGTAAGCGCAGAAGTAGCTGCATCACAGGAAGTATAAGGCAGACCCAGCATATCAAAATATCCCTGGAGTTTGCCATCTTCTCCGGGTGTTCCATGAATACACATCAGTACCGCATCAAAATGAATGGTTGCGCCGTTATGGGTAATGGAAAAATCATCCCGGTTTACACGTGAGCGATCTCCCTCCCATGGCCAATACCACCAGCCATCCGGGTTAATATCAATTCTGTAAACATCATATACATCCCTGTTGATATTATTACCAACAGTTACCGCACTCTTATAACTGATCTGAGCTTCACCACTCAATCCGCCGGTGACTAAAGCAATTTTTTTCTTCATGCAACTGAATTACCGAACAAAGAAAATTAAAATACTGCTATGCTGCTAAACTACCTCGATGATTAACAAAAGAAAAGGTGAAGAATGTCTGATTCTTCACCTCTTAAAAACGGGAAATATCACCCGCCGTGTTAAAATGTCGTCTCATTACTGGCGACAAGCATTGTATCCTAAAGGTAGAAAAGCAGGTTGAGAATTTCAAGAAAAACACCTTAAAATTCACGACTATTTTTCTGCAAATTAGATGTGCAGTTTTGACTTCTTCTCCATCAATGCATCTACTGTTTCCTGGTACATTTCATCAGGCACACAGCAATCAACTGGACAAACAGCTGCGCACTGTGGCTCCTCATGGAAACCCTGACACTCTGTACACTTATTCGGTGTGATGTAATAAGTATCCACACTCAAAGGCGCATGCTTCTGATCAGCATCTACCACAGTACCGTCTAACAGGGTAAATGAACCCTTAACAGTTGTACCATCAGCGATGGCCCACTCTACGCCACCTTCATAAATCGCGTTATTCGGACATTCTGGTTCGCAAGCACCGCAGTTGATGCATTCTTCTGTTATTTTAATTGCCATAACGAATCAATTTTTCTGGTTATACATTTGCTTTTCAAATATAAGGCTGAATGATGGAATTACAAGAACGAATTCAACTGATGTCGGAGATTGGAAAACACCTCGCTTCCGACCACCCTGAATGGCTTAGTACCAAGGAACGGGCATCCCGCGAAAACCCTTGGTTTATTCCTGAATTTATTGATCATGCCGTAGCACAAATTTGTCAGCAGTTCCTCCAGCCACAACTATTACAAGCCTGGTCAGCCCAGTATGGCTTACCCCAAACAAATCCTGTTACCAAAACCGTAGGCTTGGTTACTGCAGGCAATATTCCTTTGGTGGGCTTTCATGACTTGCTTTGCATTTTTATCAGTGGACATAAAGCCTTGATTAAGCCGTCTTCAAAAGACAGTGTTTTGTTGAAATACATCGTCAACAAAATGATTGAATTGGATGCCCGCATTAGCAACTTGATTCAATTTCAGGAGCAACTCAAAAACTGCGATGCCTATATCGCTACTGGGGGGAATAATACCAGTCGCTACTTCAGCTATTATTTTGGTAAATACCCGAACATTATCCGCAAAAACAGAACCTCGGTAGCGGTTTTAGACGGATCGGAAACTACTGAAGAATTAGAAGCACTATCCAAAGACATCATGCTGTATTTTGGTCTGGGTTGCAGAAACATCACACAGGTTTATGTGCCCGAGGGATACGATTTTATTCCCTTACTGAAGACACTAGAAGCTTACAAGCATTATACGGACCACCATTCGTATAAACACAATTATGATTATCACCTCACTTTGCTGATCATGAACAACAAATTCTATATGAACAATGGCGTTGTGGTGATGCAGGAACATGAATCTCCATTTTCGCCGGTAAGTCATCTTCATTATCAGTATTATCAAAACGCAGCCACAATTATTGCGCATGTACAGAACAATCCGGATATTCAGTGCGTAGTAGGCCATGCTGCACTTCCCTTTGGCTCGGCGCAAACACCTAGCCTCACGGATTATGCAGATGGCGTGGACACGATGGCCTTTTTGGCAGGATTATAGCATCTACGACAGATATCGTAAAACATCTGTTAATTTGTTCGTCCGGTGAACTGACGAAACAACAGATTCGTTTAGTTTGTAACAGAAAGGCATTCTATTTGATCTAACAGCAAAAAAAAGGAACAAATGATGAAACTCAAAAACATTTTAGCAGTTGTAGCTATCAGCGCTGCCACCGCCATTTTGAGTGTTTGGGGCTATGGCAAATTGTATCAAACGAATTATGCTGGCGTGCAGGACAGTGGCAAACTGCCTGTTAACTATGCAGGATTTTTTGGCAATAACGGAGGTTCAGCAGCACCTGTGGACTTTACCACGGCAGCTGGCACTGCTACCCCGGCAGTAGTACACATTAAGACTAGAACCAAGGCCAAGCAAATGGCCAATACACAACAAAGAAGATCTAACCCATTTGGTGATTTGTTTGGGGATGATTTCTTTGATGATTTCTTTGGTGGCGGTCCGCGCATTATACCGGAGCAACGTGCCAGCGGTAGCGGTGTGATAATTACGGATGATGGCTTTATCGTTACCAATAACCACGTAGTAGCAGGTGCAGATGAAATCAATGTAACCCTGCCTAATAAAAAGCAATACAAAGCCAGTATCATTGGTACAGATCCAAGTACTGATTTGGCTGTGATTAAGATTGAAGGCAAGGGATTCCCTTATCTGGTTTATGGCAATAGCGATGATGTGAAACTGGGTCAGTGGGTTTTGGCCGTAGGCTATCCTTTGAACCTGGATGTTACGGTAACGGCAGGCATTGTGAGCGCCAAAGCAAGAAGCATCAATATCAATGAAAGACAAAGCCAAACACCGGTTGAGTCATTTATCCAAACTGATGCAGCGGTTAACCCCGGCAACAGTGGTGGTGCATTGATCAACACAACTGGTGAGTTGATTGGCATCAACTCAGCCATTGCTTCTCCTACGGGTTCTTATGCAGGTGTATCGTATGCCATCCCTGTGAACATTGCGAAGAAAGTGATTACGGATATCGTAAAATACGGAACAGTGCAGCGTGCTTTCCTTGGTGTAAGCTATCCAAGAGAAACTTTGGATGATCGTTCTGAAAAAGAACTGGATAATCAATTCGGCTCTGCATGGCGCACCAGCGAAGGTGTATTCCTTACCGATATTCTTGCATCAGGTGCCGCGGAAGCAGCCGGACTTCGTAAAAAGGATGTCATCACCAAAATCAATGGTGTAGCCGTGAAAACAGGACCTGAATTACAGGATCAGATTTCACGATACAAACCAGGCGATAAAATTACCATCACTTACAAGCGCGATGGTAAGGAAAGCAGCACCAGTCTTACCTTGAAGAATAAGCTGGGCACAACTACTGTTGTGAAGACAGAAACTGCATTTGAAAAATTGGGTGGCGAGTTTGAAACAGTTGATAAGAAGATAGCCGCTGCCAATGATATTGCAGGTGGAGTTGTGGTGAAGAAAATCGGTAATGGTGCACTGAAGAATTCCAGAATGCAGGAAGGTTTTGTAATTACTTCAATCAACGGTAATGAAATCAAGAATCTGGATGACCTGAGAAATGCCGTCAAAGACGCCAATGGTACCGTTTTCTTTGAAGGTATCTATCCGGGTTATGCAGAATCCTACCGCTACCCCATCAGATTAAGTGAGAACTAATCAGTACCCTATACATCAAAAGGCTTCCGATTGGAAGCCTTTTTTTATGCACTTATGTATACCAAAGCATCATATGCTTGCAACTCGAATAGATGTTCATTTTTGAACGAATAATGCAATCCAGAAGCAAGACTGCGGAAATTTCCTTTCACCCATTCATGCGCTACTGTGATCTTTACTCGTGTATCTGCTGAAAAGTTAAGCAACACCAAAACTACCTTACTCTGATACCTGCGTAAATAAGCCATTACATGCGGGTGAGAAACGGGCAAGACAAAAGTTTCTGCTTCTTGCAAACCAGCTTCTTTTCTTAATCTAAGCAAACGACAATACCAATCATGTAATGCGGGCCTTTCATTCCACTCAATGAGGTCTTTATCAAAAAATGCCAAGCGCTTAAGGTTAGGCAATTCTTGTCCGCTATACACCAAGGGCACACCCTTCCACGTAGCAGTAAAAACAGACCAGGGCAATGCTGCGCGACCATATTTCTCATACTCAGTGCCATTCCAACTATTTTCATCATGGTTACTGGTAAAGAATAATTTGTGTGCACCTGTGGGATACTGGCTATAGCTATGCAGCACTTGTTGTATCGATTGTACATCAACTTCTCCCTTAGCATACTTTTCTGTTGTATGCATCCAATGCCATGCATAACTCAGGTCAAAAACCTGATGATAATCGACTACTTCACATTCAGCCAACCAAAATAATGGTCGGATAGGATCACAGGCTGCTCTGGCTGATTTCCAAAAATCAAGTGGCACCAAATGCGCCATATCACAACGGAATCCATCGATACCGGTTTCTTTCACCCAGAACTGCATCGCTTCAATCATGGCATTGCGCATGGCCTGATTGGTGTAATCAAGATCAATCACATCATGCCAACCGTTTTTCTCCGTGAAATTTCCCTCCTCATCTAGCACATACCAATCCGGATGCTCTTTAGTCCAATGATGATCCCAGCCAGTATGATTGGCCACCCAGTCGATAATCACATACATACCGGCTGCATGAATCGCCTGCACCAATTGTTTGAAATCATCCAGATTACCATATTCAGGATTGATGGCTGTATAGCTACTACATGCATAATAACTACCCAAGGTTCCCTGCCTAACTGCCACACTGATGGGTGTGATGGGCATCATCCAGAGTACCTCTACGCCCATTGACTTTAGTCTGGGCAAATGCTTTCCAAAAGCAGCAAAACTCCCCTCACGGGTATACTGCCTTATGTTGACTTCATAAATATTTGTATCCTTAGCCCAAGAGACGAGTGGAAATTCGGTTGCCATACTTGCTGATTAATCAATACCGCATTTACGGAATTGAACAGGAAGATACGGCTTTGATATTACTGTGCAGTAATCGGTTTACGGAGCAATGGCTGTAAGATGAGGGCCAAAATTACAACTGCAATAGCACCTACCACATTGAGCCATAGGAATCCAAGGCCAATGATATTGTAGCGATCCATGAGGAAACAAGCAATAACCAGTAGTTCTCCAATTACTGCCGCCCAAAAAACCGCGTTGCCTTGAACTTTCTTTAAATAGAAAGCAACAAGGAATATCCCTAAAATAACACCATAAAACAAGGAGCCTAAAATATTGACAGCTTCAATCAAACTACCCATACCATTCGCAAACTCAGCAGTAATTACACAGAATACACCCCAAAAAAAAGTGAGCCACTTAGACATACGGTACTTTGATTCATCGTTTGCCGGATTCGTTGTTTGTTTTTTGAAGCGTAAATAAAAATCAACCATCGTACAAGATGCCAACGAATTCAATGCAGCAGCAATAGAACCCCATGCAGCCAGAAAAATGATTGCTATCAACAGACCTACCAATCCTACAGGTAGGTGATCAATCACAAAACGCAAGAAAATATAGTTGGTATCATTGGTGTCAGCATCAGGTACTGCTTCTTTGATCCTTGCTTTATATTGTTTTTGCAAAGTCTGCATCTCTTCTGCATAGGGCTTCACCAGATCGCTACTCACCTGCTCATTAGCGTGTAGCTTTTCAAGTGCTGCAGACGCCAATGCTTGTCGCTTTTGTTCATATTGCGCAGAAAGTTGCATCAGCTGCTCTTTGGCTGGGGTTTGCAATGCCCTTGTTTCAACAGATTGATTATAGAAAATAGGTGCTTGCTGAAACTGATAAAACGTAAACAACAATACACCCAACAACAAAATAAAAAACTGCATCGGTACTTTTACCAACCCATTCATGAGCAAACCCATCCTACTTTCTGTAAGATTTTTTGCTGTAAGGTATCTGCCTACCTGACTCTGGTCTGTACCGAAATAAGAGAGTGCTAAGAAGAAACCACCAATGGTTCCACTGATAAGGTTATACCTGTCTTTCCAATCGAAGCCAGTATCTGTAATGCCTGTTGTAATGACATTCATCTTACCAGCTGCGCCACTGATTTGTAAAGCATCCCAAAAGCCCATATTAGCCGGCAGCAAACGCACAATCATATAACCAGCCAGAAACATACCTACAAATATGATGATCAACTGAAGCTGCTGCGTATATGCAACAGCACGAGCGCCACCGCTAACTGTGTAAATAATCAATAGACCACCCATGACGATATTGGTCCAGAAAATATCCCAACCCATCAAAGAAGATAGAATAATAGAAGGCGCATAAATGCTGATACCGGTAGAGAGTCCGCGAGAAACCAGAAAGAGTAAAGAAGTAAATGTTCTGGTCTTTATATCAAACCGCTGTTCTAAATATTCATAAGCTGTATATACTTTGAGCCGATGAAAAATAGGCACAAATGTGATACACAATACGACCATGGCGATTGGCAGACCGAAATAATACTGCACAAAGCGCATACCGTCAGTAAAAGCCTGCCCGGGTGCAGATAAAAAAGTAATGGCACTAGCTTGGGTACCCATGATACTCAACAAAACCAAATACCAAGGCATGGATCTGTTACTCAGAAAATAACCATCCAGGTTTCTGCTGGTCTTGCTTTTGTACAGACCATAGGTAATAATACCTGTGAGTGTCAATACCAGTATAATCCAGTCTAATTGACTCATGAAAAGCGATTGGTCAGCATTAGAAAAAAGATGATTTCAAATAATAGCATCAATAATACAAACCAGTACCAATGTTTCCATTGTCGAAACAAGGGCATTTGCGCATTATCTTGATCCATATCCTGCATATTAGTCATAAATCAGGACTTATTAGCGTTCCCCAGCAGACCACCTGCCAATAACCCGAGGACCAATCCGGCGATAAGTCCAACACGCATATTCTTTAATAAGAGACCGGTTACTACTGCAATGAGAATAATGAGTCCAGCCGTTATTTTTCTTCGCTGATGCATTATTTATTCTTTGGTAAAGCAATCAAGTTGGCCATTAATCGATAAGCACCGGAAACTCCAGCTGGCAATTCGCGGAAAAAGACCAATCCTGTATAGACAAAATTACCTTTACCGTGAGGTGCAATAACCAAGCTGCCATTATTTTCTTTTTCACCCTGATCATGCATACCCAAGGGTGCTGCAAAAGCAGGATCAAGTCCTTCAGCATGGTAAATACTCCTTTCTTGAATCCAGTTTTCAAAGTCTTTTGCTGTGATCTTATTAGGCGTATTCAAAACAGGATGTTGTGGCAGCAAAAAGTTGACTGCTGCATCTTCTTCTGTTACACGGGTACGAGTAATTGTAAAAGGATAGGGACCAATCTTTGCTTTCACGGGACCAATCTGGTTATTGGTATTGTATTGCACGATGAGATTACCCCCCTGCTGCACATAGGCCATCAACGCATCATACTTCGCACTGAGGTATTCATGAATATTGTATGCACGTACCCCTGTGATGATGGCATCCAATCCATTAAGTACAACAGGCGTAAAATCGTCTTCATGCAAGATCTTCACTTCATAACCCATTTGTTCCAATGCCTGCGGTACTTTATCACCGGCACCAACAATATAACCGATTCTTTTACCTTTTGTAACCAATGATACCTGAGACAAATGTGTTTGTGCAGCTTGTGTATAATAGATCAAAGGGATATGATCATATGCAATAGTTCTACCTTTTTGACTGAAAGTTTGTCCGGCACCAACTACAGCTGCATGTAAGGTACTCTGACCAGCAAAAGTTTTATCCAAAGCAACTGTAATCGCTTTTTGCTCACCAGGGTTGAGTGTACCAAGCTCCACGAATTGTGATGCGTCGCCTGCCTGCAATTGAACACGTAATGCAGTCAGCGCAGTAGTGCTGTTGGATGTAATGGTCAAAGCTACCTGAGGCAGTTTGCCATTTACCAAATAAGATTCATGATTGAACTTAATTTCAACAGCAGGTTTGATATACAGTGGCTGATACAATTCACCTTTAACAGGATCGGTAAACTTATATCTGATAGGCTTAGCAATGCTAAAAGACACCCCATTAATAGTAAGATCAAAAACAACGCTATTTAATGAAACATTCTCAGCATCACCAATTAGTTGCTGATCTTGTACCTGAAACATACCCTTGGCTAGTGGCATATTCAACCAATAGGGCTGCGTAGAACGATATTGCTGTGTAACAGCAGCTGATCGAGCAAACTGCCAGTTTCTGTTATTGGCAAGTTGTTGATTCACTATGAAATCCTTGTCTGCAAAACGAAGCCGTTGAATCTGTACCTGTACACCTGATCTTGACAAAGCCCATATTTGTGTTCTTAGCTGCTCTCCCACAACCACTTCTCCCTGATTACTTGTGGCTTCTAAAAACAAACCACTTGCCGCCTCAATAACTTGTGCAAGCTCTTTCAACTTTTGGTTTTTCCAGTAGCTATCTGGCTGTTGTTGTAATTGCTGATAAATATCTAATAAAGCCGGTACAGATTTTTCGGGTGATTGTAAATCGAATTGTGTGAGCACAGATTTTACCTTATCTGCGAAAGCCGCTCCACCATGCTCTCTACTCCATCCGGCATTCACTCCATCCATGATATCATTCACGGCTGGTTCGCCACCAGTTAAAACAAAATACTCAAAGCTTTGTCCACGTCCACGCGGCACGCCAAAGCCCTGGCTTTTGTGCTGACTTCTACTCTCTGAAGCCACTTCACCATAACTTTCTCCTGTTACAGGATTGTACACACCTACATCAATCTTTAGCTGACTATCTGATGTTGTATTGTTGCCACCAAAATTGAACGTGTTCCAAAAAATGCGTTTAGCCTGCCAAACACTGACGCCAATTTTCAATTGCTCAGGAAAAGCATTTGGATCTGCAGCAAGTTTAAACGCTTCATTGGCGAGTAAAGCAGATGACCAATGATGCCCATGGCCTGCACGGGCATCTCCCGGAAATCTAGTGATGATCACATCGGGTCTAAATTTTCTGATGACCCAAACTACATCGGCCAATACTTTTTGCTTATCCCAAATACGCAGTGTTTCGTCTGCCGTTTTTGAAAAGCCAAAATCATACGCTCGTGTAAAAAATTGCTCTGCACCATCTACTCTGCGCGCGGCCAATAATTCCTGTGTTCTGATCAGGCCAAGCTCTACCCCTTGCTCATCGCCAATTAGGTTTTGTCCACCATCCCCTCTGGTTAAACTAAGGTAACCGGTTCTGTATTGACGTTCTCTCGCCAGATATGCCAGCAAACGGGTGTTCTCATCATCAGGATGTGCAGCGATGTATAACACACTGCCCAGCACTTGTAATTTCTTAACCTGTTGATAGATTTCAGCAGCAGAATAGCCAACAGGCTTCTGCGAGAATACATTTAGGTGCAGCAGTAAAACAAATCCAAGAAGCAGTTTTCTCACGATGGCAATTTTGGGCTAAGATAATCAAGTGGCGTATAGGCCTCACACCGTTCAAACAAAAAAGCGCCGCCAAGGCGACGCTTTCAATTAATACGTTTAAATTAATTTCCGGCCATGAAAAGGGCATTGGCAAACAGCAGTTTACCATTCTCCCAGAAGAGTCGGAAAAGTGGATTATCAATCAAGTAAACCACACTACCCCCACCCATGTCCTGAGCAGCGAAGAGTGTTCCATCTTTCAGCTTATTCTTCACTTTCACACCCGCAAAGCCAGACACATGCGCGTCTTTTTTGAGTACACCTACATTCCAGCCACCCTTCATCGTTTCCATGAGGTTAGCATCTGTCTTTAATGTATAATATGTATCGCCAAGGGCATAACCCAGGGGATGTGTATTGTCGATATCAACTTTATAGATTGCACCGGGTATTGAATTAGTCAACCACTGGCGCTCGCGGTCTGCATATTTATGCTGCAATTCTGTTTTGCTATCGTCTTTATCTTCTTTCATTTTGGCACCCCAATCAGAACCTGCCATTTGCACTGCCGCATTTTCCATAGCGATAATCTTACCACCGCCGCGTACAAATTCCTTTAGCTTATCAGCCACTGCTTTTTCTGTAAGACTTCTGTAGTACCCATCAGGAACAATAACAACGTTATAATTTCTCAAATTGGTACGGCCTAAATCTGCGGCATTCACCAATGTGAGTGGGTATTCTAATTGATGGTCAAAGAAATTCCATACTTCACCTGCACCCAATGAAGATGCCTGATCGCCTGTTACCAGAACAGCTTTAGGCTGTTGCATCATCTTGATATCAGGGCTACCAAAATCTGGACCCTTATCCATAAAACCAGTTTCTACAGCATCAGCTTTAATCTGGAATTTAGCGATGGCTTCATTCACCGTATTCAGCCAACCAGCAGCATTCGATGTTTTTAAAACCAATAATGTTCCTCTGTCATAATTCACTCCCTTATAGCTGAAAGGCTTTTCTGTGTATCGCACTTTCACACCTTGCTTTAAGATATATGCCAGTGCTTTGGCTGAATTCAAAGAAGTATAAGGAATAATTACACCATAATCTGACTGTACAGATTTTGCAGGAGTAGCGGCTGGCAAACCTATTTGCACATCCAGTTTTTCTTTAACAGCAAATGCTTTTACACCATACGCATAAGGCAATGACCATGCTGTAATGTCATAAGTATTGGAATCAGACACAAAGGTTCTTGGCTCCAGCAACACTTTCGCCATGGCAGAACGAGGTTGAAAAGCACTTACAGCCAGATGAAAGCCTTCATCTGTAAATGCATCGTCTTTACCGGTTGTGTAGTTAAAACCACGGAAGGTTTTGTTATTGATTGTACCATATTCAATACCATTCTTTTCCAATAATGCAGCCAGTGAACGAATACGTGATTCATCCTTGCTGGTCATAACATATGTTTTGTATTCGCCGGGTTTACCATTACGACAATCATCAAAAAACTTTTTGAACTCGCTAACAAGCTTAGCAGCATTCTTGGCGCTAATCTCAATAGTTGAAATACCAGTTGTGTAATGGTGCGTTGCTCTATCAACCAATGTAAGCGTATCACCGTCTTCATTGATTACACCCAAGCCGCCGCGACTATGACCACCTTGCTCATACGTCATACCAATAGCTCCATTATAGGTTGGATAGGTATCACCATAAGAAGGATACAATAAATCGAAACGCTCTTTGGTAAAAAACAACCAACCATTTTTATCGAAATAGCGTGCGTGGTTTTTACCAATTGCTGTTTGAAAGTCGCGCTGCCAGTTGGTAATTACATCATGAAATGGTTCTGCAGCAGGTGCGAAATAATAAGGCTCGTTGTACCCTTGCTCGTGAAAATCCACATGTACTTGAGGCATCCAACTGTTATAAACTTTTAGACGTTGTTGTGTTTCAACTTGGGTTTGCCAAGCCCAATCACGGTTTAGATCAAAATTGTAATGATTACTTCTGCCACCAGGCCATGGTTCAATATGCTCACGTGACTGCGGATCAGGATTCATATTTCTACCCACCACACTATTGTACCAATTGATATAGCGATCGCGACCATCAGGATTAATACAAGGATCAAGCACCACTACTACCTGCTTTAACCATTCAGCAGCTTCAGCATTAGCTGGATTGGTTAATGCATATAAAGTAAGCATTGCCGCTTCAGAAGAAGAGGCTTCGTTACCATGCACATTATAACTCAGCCAAACAATCGGTGTCGTATTTTCTGTTGGCGCCATTTTATCTTTTGCCAAGCCTGCAAGACGCAGATTGTTTTGGCGAATCTCATTCAGACGCTGCAAATTAGCTGGTGATGCAATGAATGCCAGCATCAATGGGCGACCTTCATTGGTTTCACCATACTGCTCCAGTTTTACCATATCAGGTCTGCTCTGTGCAACTGTTTTAAAGTACTCTACAATACGATGGTGTCTGGTAAATTTTGTTCCAACTGAATAACCAAGAAAACTTGCCGGAGTTGGCACCTGCTGTGCCCATGTTTGTAACCCAAAAAACAGGGTTGCCAATACGAGGATAAATCGCTTCATATGAATTGAAAATGAAGCGTGAATGTAACAAAGAAGGTGCTTAAAATGAGAGAATTGTGATGTGCAGACATAAAAAAAGGGTCTGCATAGACATGCAACCCCGTTTAAAATCCAATATCCTATGAAAAACCAGTGCGAATATAAAGTAATTGCTCAAATGAAAACTCAATTTTTGCTAACACCCGTTAGCTTTGATACATTAAAAAACCTTAACCAAATGATTATCATTTAGTTAAGGTTATGTTATTCGTTGCCTTTGCAACTTTTTTAAGCCAAATTTTATGTGTTCCTACACAAAACCCTATATCCTGGCTTGATTATCCGTCAGATTTTTAACAAATCGCTATTTCTTAGCTTTTTGCTGCACCTGATCCAGTTTAGCGATATAGATGCTTCTGCCATGTGTGCCCAGAACGAGCTCATTATCACGAGCCTGAATTGCTATATCATGCACTGGAATACTCTTTGGCAAGCCCTTGGTCCACATCATCGAGGTTTCACCACCGTCCAGACTTACATAAAGCCCACCATCTGTACCAACATAAATAATAGACGCATTTTTCAGGTCTTCTTTCACCACATTTACTGGCTCTGCTGGCAGGTCTTTACAAACAGGTCTCCAGTTTGTGCCATAATCATCACTAACATACACATAAGCTGTAAAATGGTCGTTTCTATACCCATTGAGCGTTACATAAACTCTACCCTCTACATGTGCTGATGGTTGAACTGAACTTACCCAAAGATCTTTAGGTAATTTACCTGTTACATTCGTCCAGCTATAGCCACCATCTTTAGACACATGCACCAAACCATCATCACTGCCTGTGTACAGTAAGCCAAAACGAATTGGTGATTCAATTAAGCAAGTAAGCGTTCCAAATGGCACATCACCGGCGATACCTCCTTTGGTAAGATCAGGAGATACATTCTGCAGATTCTCTGCTTTATTGAAAGAGCGATGTACTCGGTTAGAACCGATGTAGAAAATATCCTGGTTGTGTTTAGACAACCAAATAGGTGTTTCCCAGTTAAAACGTAGTGGTGTTTCACCCAACTGATGTCTTGGACGAATCGGCAGGCGCTGCGTACCCTGTTTGTTGTTACGGAAATAACTACCAAACTGTGAACCAGCATAGAAAGTATTGTTATCGCGCGTATCTACTTGCACTTGCATACCATCGCCACCGCCAATCATCTTGAATGCATAGTTACCGTTATCATGCCAACCACTACTCTCTCTGTTTGTAGACGGACCATACCATACACCATTGTCCTGCAAGCCGCCATAGACATTGTAAGGTCTAGCTTCATCAACGAATACGGAATAAAACTGTCCTACAGGAATGGAATTGGCTTTGTACCAATTCTTGCCATCATCATAAGTAATGTTCACACCGCCATCATTACCGATGATCATATGACTATCGCGCTTATAATTCATCCACACAAAATGGTGATCGCTATGCACATTGTCTCCATCAATATTGGTGAAGGTTTTACCACCATCAACTGACATCATAATAGGCACACCTGTAATGACAATCTTCTCGATATTGGTGGGCGACACGAATACTTTTCCGAAATAATATCCATAGGTACTGTACATGTTAGGCAGGTCTTTGGTATTCGTTTTTTTCCATGTAGCACCGCCATCATCACTTCTGTATATTTCACAACCAATGATATTCGAAGCATCCAGTAAATCATCGTTTGGACCTTTGAGGTAATCATAGATAACAGATGGTTTAAACTCATCTTTTCCTACTTTCTCTTTGATTTTGTTAAAAGTATATTCCGCTGGGAAACGATTATTGCGCAGGAAACTATCTACACGCTTCTCATCCAATTGTAAAAACTGATCCTTGCTAAGGCCTTTGAAATCACGAATACTCATGCCTGTTGAAGTTGGTCTGGCAGCACCACCTTCTTTCTTGTTCTGATTATCTACGATCGCATAAATCGTATTGGTATTGGTCCAGGCCATACTCAATCCAATTCTGCCAATACCATCACCAGTAGCAAAACCACTACCAGGGCCACTCACGAGTTTCCATGTTTCACCACCATCAGTGCTTTTATAAATACCACTTGTTTTTCCACCCTCTTCAAAATTCCAAGCACGTCTGGTTCTATACCACATGGCAGCATACAGTTCGTTTGGCTTATCATGGTTCATTTCCAAATCAACCGCGCCAGTATTCTCATCTATGGCGAGTGTAAGCTTCCAGGTTTTACCGCCGTCAGTAGTTTTGTACACGCCACGCTCTTTGTTAGGCGAATACAAATGGCCCAAAGCAGCTACCCATGCAGTATTGGGGTCAGTTGGATGCAATTGTATTTTACCAATATGGTGCGATTCAGGTAATCCAAGGTATTCCCAACTCTTGCCATTATTGGTTGATTTATACAAGCCAATACCTGCATAAGAAGAACGGCTACTGTTTACTTCACCTGTACCAACCCAAATGGTTCTATTTGACCAATTCACAGCGATATCACCAATCGTCATGATGGCTTCTGAATCAAAAATGGGTGTAAAGCTTTGTCCATTATTGGTGGTATGCCAAAGTCCGCCTGATGCATACGCAACATAGAATTCAGTTGGGTCGGCGAAGTTTACTTCAATATCCACCACACGACCACTCATCACGGTTGGTCCAATATTTCTGAATGAAATATCATTCACAACTGATTTCTGTTCCAGCGCTGCACGCTGTTCTACAGATTTCATTCTCTCTGAGGCGGGTGTAGGCTTTACCTGGGCATTAGCAAGTGCCACCAATAGTAAGGCCGGAAAGACTGTTAATTTCCTCATGGCTTTAGGGATTAGACTTAATTTTAGGAATCTAATTTACAGGTTATGCGCTTGCTGATCATACCATTATTGATTTTTTGGATGGACGGTCTGGCTCAATGCAAGACTTATAAGCTATCCGCCAAAGGCGATACATTGAACTGTATTGATATGAATAACCTGCGCCAGGGTAAGTGGATTGTCAGGATGCCTCCATTGCGCGGAGAGCCAGGTTATGAAGAAGAGGGCTTTTTTAAGAATGATAAGAAAGAGGGCGTTTGGCGACGCTTCAATCTGATGGGTGATATGCTAGCAGCCGAGACCTATCGCTGGGGCTTACTCAATGGCAAATCACAATATTTCACACTTGCAGGTTTGGAACGAGAAGAAAATTGGAAAGCAGCCAATCCTGATAAACCATTAGACACCATTGATGTTGCTGATCCAACAGATCCAACAAAGATTGAAAGAGTAGCTATTCGACTGGAAGGCAGTTCTGTAAAACACGGAGAATGGAAATACTACGATCCAGTGTATGGCAGATTAGTGAAGAAAGAAGAATATTTCTTAGGCAGGCTAAGGCAAGCAGGTGAAGACAATAAAAATTTCAATGTTGTTACAGATTCATTCTCTGTAAAGAAATCTGCAACAGGCCTGATTAACAGTAAGGATGCAGATAAAGAAAAAGATAAAAACAAACCCAAGCAAGTGCTTGAGTTTGAAAAAAAGGTAAAGAAAGGTGCCAAAGTTCGTGATGGCAGAACAGGCGGTTAAGCTTTCACTTGTTTAAAGAAATTGTTGAAGTAATACAACTGGTACCCTATTGCGTTACCCCAATAAGCTTTGTTATGCGCACCGGGACGTTCAATGTATTCATGATCTATTTTCTTTTCGACAAGCTTTTGATGAAATGCTCTATTTACTTGTAAAAAGAAATCGCCCAAGCCGCAATCAATAATCAGCTTTACGCTTCCATTCTGCAGTTGATCTACCACATTGATGACTGTATTCTTTTCCCAATTCTCCTGATTCGTAGCAGGGTTACCGAGCACACGTGTCATATCCCAGCTTTTAGGAAAAGGACGGATATCCACTCCCCCACAAATACTGCCAGCCGCACCAAAAACATCTGCATGTCTGATAGCTAAATACATCGCTCCATGTCCGCCCATACTTAGACCGGTAATGGCACGTGCTGATTTATCTGCAATGGTTCTGTATTGCGCATCAATGGCATTAATCAATTCGCTGCTACAAAAAGTTTCATAGCGCACACTGGGTTCAACAGGACTATCAAAATACCAGCTATTAAAGCCGCCATCAGGACAAACCAATAATTGATTGAACTGATCTGCATGTTGCATCAGCAGTGGTGCATCTTTTACCCATTGCGCATAACTGCCACTATAACCATGCAGTAAGTACACGACAGGAAAACGCAGTTTCTTTTTCTTGTACTGTGCTGGCTTTACCACCACAACTTTGATGTCTTTCTGCATGGCTTTGCTGAACACCTGAATAGTATCTACTTCAGCCGCTTGCACACAAATGGATACAAACACAAGCAAGATGGGGAGTAACAGCTTTTTCATGTGTCTAAAATAAAAAATCCCCCTGCATTGCGGCAGAGGGATTAGCTAAATTTATCAACGAATTAGTTGCTGTTCTTTTTCTCCATAGCTTTTTGCATGGGGTTGATACCACCACCAGCACCACGAGAACGTGCAGCCGCTTTAAAGATGGAGAACTTGCTAGGCTCGCTTACTTTAGGCCAGCTGTTGTTTGTCTCATCAATATCTGCAGTTTCACGCATTGGATCCAATTTGATACCTACAGCTTTTTTCTTGGTCATGAATACTTTGCTGAACTTGTTTTCATTCTTACGCCAGATTTGTGCAGGAATACGCTCTGTTTCCTTAGTACCATCTTCGTAAGTAAACTCAACAATCACAGGCATTACAAGACCACCTTTGTTGGTGAAAGTAATTTCATACAAGTGTGCATTTGACCACTTGGCTTTTTCTGCATCCGTTAAAGCTTCAGGTGTCATATTAAAGCTAGGAGCTGGATACTTCGTTGTATCGTATGGTTCCAGACCACGTGCATAACGCCAGTAGAAATCACGTAATGTGGTATCAACATCCGTTGCAAACAGAATGCTCTTATCCTGACGGTTACGAATCTTAGAGATGTCTTCAAAGCTGTTCATCATTGGTTTTGCCAGGTTCACCATGCCGCCACCCGGACGCTGACCACCAAAGCCACCCTGAGGTGCTGCAGCAGCTGCGTTCGGATCAAATACAGCATACTTTACAGTATCAATCGCAATATCACAAGCTTCAATGCTATAAAACCAACCTCTCCAGAACCAATCCAGGTCTTCGCCACTGGCATCTTCCATTGTGCGGAAGAGATCAGCAGGTGTTGGATGCTTGAATGCCCATCGACGTGAATATTCACGGAAAGAGAAATCAAAGAGTTCACGGCCCATGATGGTTTCACGCAGAATATTTAAACCAGTTGCAGGCTTAGAGTAAGCGTTAGGACCAAACTGAATGATGTTTTCACTGTTGGTCATGATTGGCTCCAACTGATCTTTTGGCAATTTCATATAATCAGCAATTGCCCAGGCTGGCCCGCGACGAGAAGGATATTTATTATCCCACAGTTCCTCAGCCAGATACTGCACAAATGTATTCAAACCTTCATCCATCCAGCTCCACTGACGTTCATCGCTGTTTACGATCATTGGGAAGAAGTTATGTCCAACTTCGTGAATGATTACACCCAGCATGCTATACTTGGTAGCTTCACTATAGCTGCCATCTTTTTCGCAACGACCGTTGTTGAAACAGATCATTGGATATTCCATACCATTTGCGGCTTCTACACTTTGTGCAGTTGGATAAGGATATGGAATAGAGAATTTAGAATAGACTTTGATGGTGTGTGCTACAGCTTTTGTTGAATAGCGCTTCCACAAGTTGTACGCTTCCTTAGGATAAAAGCTCATACACATGATCTTCTTACCTTCTACATAAGCAGGCATTGCATCCCAAACGAATTTGCGTGAAGAAGTCCAGGCAAAATCGCGCACATTATCTGATTTGTATACCCAAGTCTTTTTTGCACTGCTCTTCTGCTTCTCAGCAGCAACTGCTTCAGGCAAATTTGCAATCTCTACAGGCTCTTTAGCAGTTTGAGCATCAGTCCAACGCTTTAATTGTGCTGGGCTTAACACTTGTGCATAGTTCAAACACTCACCTGTAGAACCAACAACGTGGTCAGCAGGTACGGTCATAGACACTTTGTAATTTCCAAATGTGAGTGCAAATTCACCGCGCCCGGTAAACTGATGGTTTTGCCAGCCTTGGAAATCGCTGTACACACACAAACGAGGATACCACTGTGCAATGGTAAACACATGATTACCATCTTCAGGGAAAAACTCATAACCACCACGGCCACCCATAGCCATACGGTTAGATATCTTATAACTCCAATCAACGTTGAACACGAATTTCTGACCAGGCTTGAGTGGGGCCGGCAAATCAATACGCATCATTGTTTTGTTGATAGTATACTTTAATGGCTTACCCAAAGCATCAGTTAGCTTGCTGATGATATGGCCATAACCATTATCTGTCTTGGCCTCTTCCATTGCTTCCAAGGTGCGAACAGAAACCTGGCGACCCAGTGATGAGCCATCCTGATAGTTGGCATTGTTAACAGAGCTATGCTCGTTTTCATCCAACTGCAACCAGAGATATGTCAATACATCTGGAGAGTTGTTGTAATAAGTGATGGTTTCGCTACCGGTGAGTTTCAGGTTTTTCTCATCCAACTCACATTTGATGTCGTAATCAGCACGCTGTTGCCAGTACTTGGGACCAGGTGCACCGCTCGCGGTACGATACTCATTTGGCGTAGGCAGAATGGTACCCAGCTGCTCAAACTTGTTACCGTGATTAGACGTGGGGTTATTCATTATATTTTGTGCTTGCGCAGCTACTGCGAAACAAAACAACATGAATAGGACAGTAATTCTTCTCATTGTATCAGTGGTTTAAAAAAGGTGCTCTTTCAATGCTCATTTGCAGTGCCAGTGCGAATACCATAGCAGACGCAAAAAGCAGGTATTCTCTTCTGTTCACTTTCAAAAGGCCTGTAAATATAAAGGTTAGCAATAGTATTGCGACAACAACTACCAATTGCCCAATTTCCAGCCCGACATTGAAAGCCAGTAATGGCATCAGCAATTCTGTACCCTTACCCAAAAGGCTTTTGAGGCCGTAACCAAAACCCATACCATGTACCAAACCAAAGAAAAGGGCTAGGAAATATATTAAAGGAAACTTTGATTTAAAATTGAATTTCTTTACCCCAACATTGGTGGCAGCTGTAATGACGATAGATAAGGGAATCAGGAACTCTACCCAATCCATTGGCGGATCAATAATATCAAGAGCTGTTAATGCCAGCGAAACGGAATGGCCTATTGTAAAAGCTGTTACAAGAATCAACAGTTTTTTCCAATCACTCCATTGATAACGAAGGGTAAGTGCCAGGATAAATAAAATATGATCCAGGCCTTTGAACTCTTTAAAATCGGCGATATGTTCGTAGCCGATACCGAAATATATGCTGAAGTCACTCATATGCAGTCGGTGTCAAATTAATCAGGACATTTGTCGTGTCCAAAAAAACCGGTTGAATGGTAAATATAGTACACCAATGGCTGTTCACTGCCCTGCTGGGCCTGCTTCACCCATTTTTCGTGAGCGTAATCGATATCAACCATAATCAGCAGGACAGATCCCTTGAAATTAGTGTGCGCATTTTTACGGATGACCTCGAGAAAACCTTGCAACAGTTTGGCAAAACCAAAGTGGATTTATTAAATCCTGCAGACAAAAAAGCTACAGAAGCTTTGCTTGCTGCTTATCTGAATAAGCAACTACATATCAGCACTGATGGCAAGGCTGTTAAATGGCAATTATTAGGCTTTGAACAAATCAAAGAAAGTACTTGGTGTTATCTTGAGGTAGAAAATTTTACAGGCTTCAAGTCAATGGACATCCACTGTGAGCTATTGTATGATTTTGAAAAAAATCAGATCAATATTTTCCATGTGAAAAATAAAGGCACAGAAAAAAGCTACAAACTGGAATACCCCAAGAATACTGTAAGGTTCGAGTTTTAGTCTGCTGTTTTTGCAGTAGTTACCAAAATCTTATCGATACGATGGTTATCCATATCGATGATCTCAAACTGAAAACCTCTCCAGCTGAAGACATCGCCCGTTGCTGGAATTTTCTCGAGCTTATGTAACACAAAGCCGGCCAGCGTATCAAACTCCTGTTCCCCTTCTGGCATCCAATCTTCGTGATCAAAATAAGCCAGAAAGTCAAAGAAACTGATTTGTGCATCTACCAGATAACTACCATCTGCACGCTGTACAATTTCATAATTCTCTTCATCAGGCTGCGGAATATCGCCCACAATGGCTTCCAGGATATCATTTAGGGTAATCATCCCTTCAATACTGCCATATTCATTCACAATAAAACAATGGTGAATCTTGGTTTGCTTGAAACGTTCCAACACCACATAAGCAGAGTTATTCTCCGGCACATACATTGCCGGCTTCATGAGGTTTTTCACCAACAATTGCTCATCAGCTTTGAGAATATCTTTAACAGAGATAACGCCTTTGATATTGTCAATCGAGCCATCACAAACAGGATATACAGTGTGAACCATTTCGCTCATAGCAGCTTTCATTTCTCCAACAGTCTGCTGAAGACTCACCCATTCAATATCGCTGCGATGGGTCATTAAGGATGTAATAGTTCTATCACCCAGATGGAAAACACGCTCAATAATTTCCTGCTCCGCCTCTTCAATAGTTCCCTGCTCGGTACCCTCGCTGATAATGGCTTTGATTTCTTCTTCCGTAACCTGATTCTCGTTGCTTTTGATACCAAGCAGTTTCACCAATACCCAAGTAGATTTACTCAATAACCAGATAAAAGGGAAAGTGATCAGGCTGATGATGCGCATTGGGCCCGCAACTCTTTTGGCAATTGTTTCCGGGTTACTCAAACCGATACGCTTGGGCAATAACTCACCAAGCACCAAGGAGAAATAAGTAATGGCCACTACCACTATTGATGTTGCAATAATGCCTTTATAGGGCGCAAGCGAAGGAATGGTTTGTAACCAGTTTTCCAGATCGCCGGTAAATTTTTCGCCAGAAAAAATACCTGTCAAAATACCAACGAGTGTGATACCAATTTGCACGCTGGACAAAAAAGTATCTGGATGGTTCGCCAGCTCCAGTGCTTTTTTTGCAGCCATATCGCCCTTAGCAGCCTGCCCTTCCAATCTGGCTTTTCTCGCAGATACCAAGGCAATCTCAGCCATGGAGAAAAGACCGTTCACCACAATCAAACCAAATATGATTAAGACTTCAGTCATGCTGCGAAACTAATCAAACTTCTACAAGTGCTTTATTTGCGCTGTAGCAAGACATAATCCGGCACTTCCTGATTGCGTAAAGCAGGATTCAAAAAAGGCAATGAAAGCTTGGTTACGCCAAAGTGCGGGCCCTCATCTATCACTTGTAAAAATGGATGTTTGCTTGTTAGCACAGCAGTACTGTCTTTAGGTGCTAGTAAATAATTGCCTTGCGCTAGTGAATCAGGCTGATGTTGCGGATGAAATACATGCTTTGCATAAAAATGCATGGAATGACCAGGGTAGATGTGATAGAGATATACTTTGTCCGGATCAATCTTCTTTGCAGCCAATTTTTCGGCAGCAGTATTACCCATTTGGTATTGAAGCACGTTGGGATAAAATGCTGTCGACAAGAATATATTCACACCGATGATGGTAAAGAAGCTAATCTCAAGCAAGTGCGGCAGTGATAGTTTTTTAGCAGAGAGGATGGTAAAATAACCTAGCAAACAACATGCTGCGAGTATGGGTACATAGATGGGTACTGTTGCTCGGAAAGGCCAGTACATCAGCGCAATGGTAGCCAACCAAATGATGGCAAAGATGAAACCATGAAAAATCAATAAAGGTTTCCTCCATTTTGTAAAATCTGCCGTATGAAATAATTGATATACAAACCTTGCAGTGATGATTGCCGCAAATGGGAAGACGACAAAAATATAATGCGGCAATTGTGCCTGGCTGCGAGCTAACATCACATAGGTAAGCAGGAATCCACCAACACTTACCCACTCTTCTTTATCTGTTAAATGAAACCGACTTCTGATCAATGCAATCACCTGATTCAATAAACCAATCAAGAAAAGAAATACCCAGGGCAGAAAACTCCAGAACATGTTTTCCAACAGGAAGGTGAAGTGATTCATTTCATTGAATACGTTCTCGCCTGTATATCTACCAAAGCTTTGTGTCCAATAATAAAAGCGCAATCCCGATTGAATGGGTACACCATTGATCATCTTGCCGGGATGCAAATCGTATTGCTGATACAATCCGATACTCATCGGCAATAAAAGCAAGGCAATCCACAACACTGCAGCGATGTACTCCCATCTGAAAAACTGTTTCCACGAACGGCGTAATAAAAAGTGAATAGCAAATGCAACACCAGGCACCACCAATGCAATCGGACCTTTCGTCATCATTCCTCCAGCCACACAAGTAAAAGCAATAATAAAATGAATCCACCGGTTGGTCTGGTACCATGCAGCCAATTGCCATACACTCAACATCACCCAACCCATGAGCATGGTGTCTGTGCGCACATCATGGGTAATTAGAAACATCGCCTGAGATGCAGCCAAAATCATGGCAGACAATTGTGCAATCTCTTTTTGATAATAGATTCTTGCAAAGCGATAGGTACTCAGAATAGCCAGCAATGCGAAAAGAATGGAAGGTAACCTGTAAGCCCAGTCGTGTATACCAAATACAGACATACTCAAGGCCGATAGCCAGAATATCATGGGCGGCTTATCCAGGTAATCATGGTCTAGATCATATACCTGTAAGAAACTTTGCTTTTCCAACATTTCACGGCTGATGGATGCATACTGTGCTGCATCAATATCCATTAGGGGTATACAGAAAGCACCAAGCAGGTAGGTGCCAATACATAAAAAAATGATGAACCAAAAGACTCTTTGGGGGATCATGTGCTATTGGATTTAGGTCAGTTCAAGAGATGCTTGTTGTTTCAAAAACGCTGTCCCGGTAAACCAACCAATGCTCAAACCCAGTAATGCGCCGCAAAAAACGTCCAGCGGATAGTGTACACCAACATAGATTTGACCATAGCAAATGCTGGCCGACCAAAGGAAAAAAGCCCATATCCATCTACCAAAGAATTGACGCATGGTCATGAACAAGAACATACTGATGGCGAAATGATTGGTAGCATGAGATGAGGTAAAACTGAATCCTCCCGAACAGTGATTCAATAACAAACGCACATCAGACAATAAAGCTGCATCATTACAAGGCCTTGGACGCTCAATCCATTTTTTCAGCAGGTTACTACTGATCTGATCACTCAAGGTAACGGTAATAAGTACAAACAAGATGATATACCAAGCCTGTTTGCGAAAATTGACAAATACCAGTGCAATTAAAAAGACATATAATGGCGCCCAAGCAACAGATTCTCTCCACCAAGGAAAAACACTGTCGAAAAGGGTATTGGTCCAATGATTATTGATCTGCAGAAAAAGCCAGGTATCCCACTCATTGAGTGTAAACCAGATTCTATCCCAAAAATTGAAGGCACTTAACAGGGTCTGCATTTGTTAAAATTAAAGAAGGCACCGCACAAACAGGAAACACATTCGGCAAAAAGGATAAATTAGTAGCGAAATCTGTTGTATGCGTGTAAGTTTTATTTGCTTATTCAGCCTGATTGGCTCATTTGCAAGTGCGCAAATGAGTTATCCGCCTTCAATAAAAGTATTTACTGCGCAACCCAAAAAGCAGAAAGGGGATACATCCCTGCCCGAATTCAACAAGCATAGATTAAAAGCTCATCAACAAGCACCCGAAAATCAAATGCCGAATGCGATCAGCAATCAACAAAAACCCTCTTTTGTTTTCAAAGGCAATAATGGTGGCGGTTTTGATATATACGAATCTAATTTGGATCGAATGGCAGTGATACGACCGGATAAACACTATAAGAGCACCATCCCAACCATTGGCTATTCAAACAATCCAAGAATTATACTTTCTATGCCCCAGCAATCATTGACAGATAGTCTATCAAAAATTAAAAAGCCTTAACGATATTTCGCCAGCAGAATCATCCTTGGGGAGTGATGTATATCATATTGGCCCAAATGGTAATCACCAAATACCTCTTGTATCTGTAAGCCCTGATACGCCAGCATTTCTGTAAAATCACCTAAAGTGAATTTGGCCACACGCTCTGTATACAGATGCCTTGGCGAATGCGCACCGGCATCCAGTACCTGAATCTGTTTGAAAAAATGCGCTTCATCATGCCAGCGTGTAATCTGAAACTGCACATCATCCACTGTGTGAATAGCTGCTTTTTCCAGTCCGGCTTCCACGTAGTGGACATTCAGATAATCAATAACTAATGTTCCGGTGCGTTTCAGGCTTTGCGCCATGGTGCGAATGGCATTATCATGCTCTCTGCGGGTATTGAAATAACCAAAACTGGTAAAGAAATTAAACCCATAATCATAATAGTGCACCCGAAATGTTCTGCGCATATCATGCTGATAGAAATGCAACCTGTCTGATTCGTCCTGTTTTGCTTCTTCAATAGATGCATGTGATAAATCGATACCGGTTACATCAAAACCCATTTCCGCCAGTGCCTTGCTATGCCTTCCTTTGCCACAGGCTATGTCGAGCATAATAGCACCCTGCGGTGGTTGCAGATAGCCAATCAGGGTATTGATAAAGGCAAAAGCTTCCCGGTCATCCCTATGCTGGTAAAGCATATGATAATACGGCGAATTAAACCAATCTCTATACCACGACTGCTGTTGCATGCTGCTAAATTGGCGCAAAAATAACAGGTGCAAGAAATAGTTTTTCAACTAAGTTTGCAGCCCTACCCCCCGAAGCAAAATTGTGAATCATGGCATTGATTAAGAGTATTTCAGGTATCAGAGGCACCATTGGCGGTAAGCCCGGGGATACATTGAGCCCTTTAGACGTAGTTCGTTTTACTGCAGCATATGGCACTTGGCTTTTATCCCGTGCCGGCGATAATAAAAAAGTAGTAATAGGCCGTGATGGCCGTATCAGCGGAGAATTGGTACAAAGGCTTGTGATCAGTACCCTAAATGCTTTGGGTATTGATGTATTGGATCTGGGCCTGAGCACCACTCCTACGGTTGAAATGGCCGTGGTATTTGAAAAAGCAGCCGGTGGTATTATCCTCACTGCCAGCCATAACCCCAAAGAATGGAATGCCCTGAAATTATTAAATGAGCAGGGCGAGTTCATCAGCGGTGCCGATGGCACAGCTTTATTGGAAATTGCTGCAAAAGAAGATTTCAATTTTGCAAGTGTTGATAAACTGGGTACGCATACTGTTGTTGAAAACGCATTAGATAAACACATTGAAGCAATCCTTGCCTATCCGCTGGTAGATGTTGCAGCTATCAAGAAGCAGAAATTCCGCATTGTGCTGGATGCCATCAATAGTACAGGTGCTATTGCAGTGCCCGCATTATTGAAAGCATTGGGTGTAAAAGATGTGGTGGTATTGAATGGAGAAGTGAATGGCAAATTCGCCCACAACCCCGAACCATTACCCCAACACCTTACTGAGCTCTGCAACGAGGTGAACAAACAAAAAGCCCATTTGGGTATTGCAGTAGATCCCGATGTTGATCGTCTCTGTTTTGTATGCGAAGATGGTAGCCTGTTCGGCGAAGAATATACACTGGTAGCTGTGGCTGATTATGTGCTGCGCGAAAGAAAAGGCAATACCGTCAGCAATATGTCTTCTACCCGTGCTTTGAAAGATGTTACGTTGAAACATGGCGGACAATACTACCCTTCTGCTGTTGGTGAAGTGAATGTGGTAACAAAGATGAAAGCAGTCAATGCCGTAATCGGTGGCGAAGGCAATGGCGGTATTATTGTACCCGATTTACATTATGGTCGCGATGCACTGATTGGCATTGCACTCTTCCTCACTTTCATGGCCAAGGAAGGCAAATCTGCCAAACAGATCCGCAACAGCTATCCGGATTATTTCATGAGTAAGAATAAGATTGAGCTGGATAAGCAGATTGATGTACAGCAGATCTTTGAGCAGATTAAAAAGAAGTACAAGAAACAGGAGATCAATACAGAAGACGGACTGAAAATCGAATTTGAAACAGACTGGGTACACTTGCGCACCAGCAATACAGAACCCATTATCCGCATTTATGCCGAAAGCAATTTCGAAACAACGGCAGACAATATTGCCAAGCGGATTATGCAGGACATCAGAGAAGCTATGTAAATCCTACACAATACTTAATCATCCCGCCTCGGCGGGATTTTTTACATTTGCACCTCCTAAGCCCAAACGAATGAACAGGATTTATCTGGATAATGCTGCTACCACACCCCTAGACCCGTTGGTTCTGGAAGCCATGATGCCCTATCTAACGTCGCATTTTGGCAACCCGTCTTCTATCTACAGTTATGGTAGAGAGAGTCGTTTAGCGATCGAGAATGCACGTAAAAGCGTGGCTAAAATCCTGAACGCCCACCCTGCTGAAATCTTTTTCACCAGTGGTGGCACTGAGAGTAGCAATACAGCTATCACTGCTGCTGTTCGTGATTTGGGCTGTAAACACATTATATCTTCTCCTATCGAACACCATGCAACCCTGCACACGGTAGAACATTTGTATCATACCGGAGAAGCAGCATTAAGCTATGTAAAGATTCTGCCCAATGGCCATGTAGATATGGATGATCTAGCGCAATTATTAGCGAATAGTGAAGAAAAATGTCTGGTTACTTTGATGCATGCCAATAATGAAATTGGCAATATGCTGGATATCCATGCAGTTGGTGAATTATGCAAAAAACACCAAGCCATTTTTCATAGCGATACGGTACAAACAGTTGGTCATTTTCCATTTGATTTACGCAATACACCAGTACACTTTATCACAGGTGCGGGACATAAATTCCACGGACCTAAAGGTGTGGGCCTTCTCTACATCAATGAGAATGTGCGCATCAAACCTTTTGTACATGGCGGTTCACAGGAAAGAAACATGCGTGCAGGCACTGAAAACCTGTATGGCATCGTTGGTTTTGCAAAAGCTTTAGAACTAGCTACAGAGAATCATGATAAAGACAGCGCTTACATGCAATCGTTGAAATTGTATATGAAGCGCGAGTTGGAGAAACACATCAAGGCTGTAAACTTTAATGGCGATCCTGAAGGACGCAGTTTATACACCGTGTTGAGTGTTAGCTTCCCTAAGACAGAGAAAAGTGAGATGTTGCTCTTCAATTTGGACATCAACCATATCTGCGCCTCTGGAGGCAGTGCTTGTACCAGTGGTGCGGATGCCGGTAGCCATGTAATCAGGGCTATCAACAATAATCCCAACCAGGTGACTGTGCGCTTCTCATTCAGCAAGCACAATACCACTGCAGAAATTGATCAAACAGTGCAGCTATTAACCACACTGATCTAGTTTCGCAGAGATTACATAACTTGATAAAAAAAACAATATGCGACAGATACTGCCTATCGTAATACTATTGATTGCATCCTTTACTGCTACAGCGCAAGATAAATCAACCAATACCTCAACAAAAGGTGCCAGCTCCGTTTACGGTGAAATAGGCGGTCCGGGATTATTTTCTGTTAACTATGATTTCAGATTCCAAAAATCACAATCAGGTCTAGGTATGCGTCTTGGCTTAGGTGGTATTGGATTTCTTAATGCAGGTGTATTCACTTTGCCCGTTGGTTTAAACTACTTATCCGGTAAGGATGGTCATTACTTTGAAGCCGGCGCTGGTGCTTCCTTATTTTCTTTGTCTGATGGTGAATCTGTTTTTGAGGCCAACAACTCTACAGTGATTGGATACCTCAGCTTAGGCTATCGTTATCAACCCATCAAAAAAGGGTTTACGGGCAGAGTATTTCTCTCTCCTTTGATTGTACCAGAAGGTGGCTTTTTCCCTTTTTACGGAGGTATCTCAGCAGGCTTTAAGTTCTAAGCTTAGTTATCATCATCTTCTTCAAAGTCTTCTTCGGTTAGGTCAAGCGATTGACCACCGAAGTTCATCATGCTGCCCATTAAATCCTGGAAGGATAGTTTCCCATCCAGCATGCGCTTGCTGATGAGCGAGTAAGCCGCTAAACCATGAAGCACAAACTCCATCAGTAAGGACAATTCTGATTCATTGGCTTTGGGATAGGACTTCTTGACAAACGCGTGCAGCCCATCTACCTGATAGAGTGTATTTTTTTTATCAGCATCAGACATGTCTAACAAAAGGTCCAATTGATTGCCCTTATCGAACCATGCAGTAATCGGACGATATGGGTTCTCCTCGCCTTTCTCTTGCTGAGATGCTTTACCAGTGCTACGCTTCTTCTTACTGAGCTCAGGATTGGGAAAGTATTGTGTGAATTGTGTACGGATAGCTTTCTCCAATAAATTCAAGGCAACCTGATAAGGCCCTTCCTGCTCACCTTCATACACCAACTCAATCTTACCTGTAATAGCAGGTATGATACCCATCAAATCGGCAATCCAAACCTGTGTAGCTTTTTCGCCATGAATCAAGAGACGACGCTCAGCTGCACTGACTGCATTCTCAAAAGCAGCAATGGTTAAACGGGCACTTACGCCACTCTTGCGATCTACGTATTCATTATTTCTCGCTTCAAAAGCTACTTGCTCAATCAATCGCTTAATCAGATCGCTGACATTGATATTTCCTGACTGCTCAGAATGTAGATTTGCTTCCTGTTCAGTAATAGCCAATGCAGTCTCTAAATCTTTTGGATAATGCGTGAGAATCTGGCTTTCAATACGGTCTTTCAACGGCGTAACAATGCTGCCACGATTGGTGTAGTCTTCCGGATTGGCAGTAAACACAAACAAAATATCCAATGGCATACGCAGTTTGAAACCACGAATTTGAATATCGCCTTCCTGTAAAATATTGAAGAGTGCAACCTGAATACGTGCTTGCAAATCTGGCAATTCATTAATCACGAAAATGCCTCGGTTACTTCTGGGGATGATACCATAGTGAATCACTTTCTCATCCGCAAAGCTGAGCTTGAGATTGGCTGCTTTGATGGGATCAATATCACCTATCAAATCAGCCACACTTACATCAGGCGTTGCTAACTTCTCGCCATAACGCTCTGTACGATGCACCCAATGAATGGGCGTATCATCGCCATGCTCGGCAATCAAGTCTTTGGCATACTTGCTCAAAGGCTGCAGCGGGTCATCATTCACTTCACTACCCGCAATTACCGGAATATATTCATCCAGCAAATCCACCATCTGCCTTGCCATACGCGTCTTTGCTTGTCCGCGTAAACCCAGAAACAACATATTGTGTCTCGATAGCAACGCACGCTCTGTATCAGGAATCACTGTATCCTCATAGCCCATAATGCCACGGAAAGGATTTTCCTTTCTGCGGATCATGCCAATTAGGTTCTCACGTACTTCTTCTTTCACTGAACGGGAACGATAGCCAGCCTGCTTCAGCTCACCGAGTGTTTTAATCTTTTGCCATTCCATATTAATAGACAGTCTTTCTTTTACCACTTTCAAAATCTTTGAAGATGAAAGCACCGAGCTTATCCAGTGAAGCAAAGAAGGCTTTACCCTGATTCACTTCCGTAAACTCTTGCACAAAGCGCTGCAGATAAGGATCTGAAGCAATCATGAAAGTGGTGATGGGAATTTTTAATTTCTTACACTGTGCCGCCAGATTCATACACCTGTTCAGCACTTTTCTATCCAAGCCGAAACTATTCTTGTAATAGCGACCACCAATTTTCAGGCAAGTTGGCTTACCATCAGTGATCATAAATATTTGTTTGTTGGGGTTCTTACGCCTGCGTAACAAGTCCATCGCCAACTCCAAACCTGCAACCGTATTGGTATGATAAGGACCCACTTGCAAATAAGGCAAATCCTTGATTTCAATACTCCATGCATCATTACCAAACACCACAATATCCAAAGTATCTTTTGGATAACGTGTAGTGATTAACTCACTCAAAGCCATGGCCACTTTCTTGGCTGGCGTGATGCGATCCTCACCATACAAAATCATGGAGTGAGAAATATCAATCATCAATACTGTTGAAGTCTGTGTTTTGAAATCGCTCTCACGAATTTGCAAATCATCCTCCTGCATGCAGAAGCTTTCAATACCATGATTCACCTGTGCATTGCGGATACTTTCCGTGAAATCAATCTGCTCCAGCATATCGCCAAACTGAAAGGGACGTGTTTCAGAATTGGACTCATCACCCTGACCAGGTTTAAAGGTCTGGTGATTGCCTTGCTTTGATTTCTTGAGCTTACCGAAAATCTCTTCCAGACTTCTTTTGCGGATGGTTTGCTCTGTCTTTCCAGTTATGCTGATTTCTCCGTTGGCAGGATTCTCTTGCAGATAACCGTTCTCTTTCAGGTCTTCTATAAAATCGCCCATACCATATTGATCGTCTGTAAAATGATACTGTCGATCTAATTGGTTCATCCATTCCAATGCTTCGCCCGCATCACCATTGGTATAGTTGAGCAGTTGCGTGAAAATATCCAGCATCTGCTCGAAGCGGGTTTTGCCATTGGCTTGTGGATCATATTTCAGAAAGCGATGTCCGATCATAGAATCAAGTTATGATAAAACACCAGAACAAAGTAATGGTTTAAATAAGAAGGGCTGCTTTGCAGCAGCCCTTTCCAGTTTATTTCTTTGCAGAATCTTTTGGTGCTGTTTTACCCGGGATTATCACATCTTTTGTGCTATCCGGCTTAGGCGCAAACATCTGCTGCATTTGGTTAATACCCTGTATAAATGCTTCACAGGTTTGCTTATCATCCATCATATTATCAGCTGCATAACCAGAGAGGCTATTGTAATAGCGCACTTGCTGTTGCAAATCCTTTTTCACAGCTGCGGCTATCTTATCAGCCAGCTTTAAGTCCCCAGCCAAATAAGCGGCTTGCAATACCATCAGCGAAATACGGTTGTGTTGGTTACCGCGGCTCACCATAGCGTAAGGGAAGTTCTCTTCCAGCATGGCTTTGTCTACTTTCTCCAATACCTTTTTCGCATCATCTTTTCTATTTTTCGCTGCCAAATCTCCAGCCAATTCAGCATAAGCCAGTCGAATAGAATTCAGGTGTCTTCTGTTTTCTTCATCAAAATATACACCTGCTTTATCTGCACTGCCGAAATTAAATTTATTCATCAGGTTATCCAGCATCTTGTCTGTATTGAACTGACTGTTCACGACAGGCACGAGACGATAGCTCAAACCATCTTTACGGAGGTATTCACCAAAACCCAGCTCACCAAAGGGTGAAGTGAAGTAGATAGGTCTGTTCCATTTATTGGCAGCAATGACGTTCAATACAGCCAGATCGTTTTTCATCAAAGCATTCTTCGGAATGTCGAAACGCAGCTCAGACACCAAACTATCGCCTGCGTTAACAGTCTTGTTCGCCAGCACTGCAGCCGCATCAACAGGTACTGATACTTTACGAACAGGGAAGGTATTCAACACATCATCACCTCTGTTTTCTACTTTAGCTGGATCATCGCTTCCAACATAGTTTTTCATCATATCGTACAGATCGTAATAACGATCTTCCGGAATGCTTGGCTGAGGTCGATACACCACATAATCACGCTTACGACCTTCAATTTGGTCTGAAGACCAGATCACATCTATCGCATCACTTTCATTCACCTTATAACGCAGCTGGTTAATGTACCAGTCAATACCCAATAAGCTGTAGTTAATCACGCGCACATCTCTGCGGATACCTTCAACTTCCTGCGCATACCACAGCGGATAGGTATCATTATCTCCGAAGCAGAATAAGATGGCATTAGGCGCACAACTTTCCAGATAATCTCTTGCAAGGTCACGGGCCAATTGCTTTTTGCTACGATCATGATCATCCCACTCCTGCTGTGCCATCAATGCAGGAACAGCTAATAAACAGATAACCGTTGCAATAGCAGGTGCTGCACCTTTGAGTGCTTTCGACAACCAATCACGCACTTGTAAGACGCCAATTCCAATCCAAACAGCAAAAGCATAAAAACTTCCTACATAAGCATAATCACGCTCACGTGGCTGATAACCTGCCTGGTTCAGGTACAATACAATGGCCATACCTGTGAAGAAGAACAATAACATGTTCACCAAGAAATCATCGCCTTTGTGCTTGTAATGGAAGAACAAACCAAAGAAGCCCAGCAAGAAAGGCAATAAGAATAATTTGTTATTGGCTTTGTTATTTTTCAAACTGTCTGGCATCATGCTCTGATCACCATACATCCAATTATCAATAAATGATATACCGGTAATCCAGTTACCATCACGCACATTTCCAGCAAACAAACCTTGTACATCGTTTTGCTTACCGGCAAAGTTCCACATGAAGTAGCGGAAGTACATCCAGTATGTTTGATAGCCAAAGAAGAACTTAAGGTTATCCATCTGATTAGGACTACGCTCCCAAGTACCATCTTTCATACGATTGATACCTAAGTAGTAAGCATAGTAATCAGCATGGTTCTGATCATTGCTGGCATCCCATACACGCGGCAAGACCATTTTATCTTCTGCTGCATATACATAATGACCGTCTTTACCAATCTCAATGTATTTATCCTTACCCTTCTGATACTTCGTGCTTGTCTCTTTGTAATCATAAGGCTGTGCAGTAAACTTCTGACCATACAACAGCGGAAAATCACCATACTGTTCACGACCTAAGTAACCTACCAAGCTCATTGGGTTATCTACATTGTACATATCTACAGCGGGATCTGCACTACTGCGGATCATGGTAGTTACATAAGTGCTGTAACCAATCAGCATAAAAGTAAAGCACCAAAGACCTAAGCGCAGGAATGACCATTGCTTTTTGTCTGCATATTTCAACCCATACCAAACCAAAGCAGCAAGTAATGCAAAGAAGAATGCAAAGCCACTGAAGAAAGGCAGACCAAAACTATTCACGAATGTGCGGTCGAAGAAACCCGCGGCTTTAATAGAATATTGAATCACGCCCACCTGCACCACACCAGTGATGATACAAGAGAGAATGAAAAAGATGTAGATACCACCGTAGTAGTCTTTCTTCTCTTTATTCCAACCTTCAATAAGGTAAAGTAAGCCAATGGCAATACCTGTGCCCAACAATACCAGTCCGGCCAAAGTTGAATCTGTTGATAGACCACGCTCAGGGTTTGCTTCAGATGAAGCGGCAATGAGTGCCAATACAAAACCTGCAGCACCACCAATCAAGGTGAGACGAATAAACCATTTACGGATCAATGCATAATTGAAAGAAGCACGCTTCTTGAAATAATACACCATCACAATTGCCGGGATGGTCAAGAGGTTCAATAAGTGTACACCGATGGAAAGTCCCATCATAAAGAAGATGAAAACAATCCACTTATCTGCGCCTGGCTCATCTGCCTGATGTTCCCATTTGAGGATGGCCCAGAATACCAATGCAGTGAAAAAAGAACTCAAAGCATATACTTCACCTTCAACGGCGCTATACCAAAATGAATCAGAGAATGTATAAGCAAGTGCACCAACAATACCAGCACCCATGATGCTCCAAGCCTGAGAAGTAGTCAACACATCTTTTACACCAACATTGACGATACGACGTGCAAAGTGTGTAATCGTCCAAAACAAAAAGAGAATCGTAAAGCCACTCGCCAATGCGCTCATGACGTTCACGGCTTTAGCGGCAGTTAAAGGATCGTTACCAAAGAAAACAATGAACAATCGGCCCAATAAAACAAACAAGGGCGCACCGGGCGGGTGTGGAATCTGCACCTTGAAACAGCTGCTCACAAACTCACCACAATCCCACAAACTGCCACCTGCTTCAGCGGTAAGAATGTATACGGTACAAGCAATCAAAGCGACTACCCAGCCAGTAATGTTGTTAATCCTGTTAAACTGCATATGGTTTTGGTTTAAATAGAGAGGGACGAAAATACCTGAAAGGCCCTTAAAGCCCAAAAAAACAAGGATATATGCACAGTAGCTGGCCTGAAATTGTTGTTAATTTTTATAAGACGCAAGGCGCTGAAAATCAACAAAGACCAATTTATGCTTCTGCCAGAGAGATGCAGGCCCTTATCTTTGCAGCCCTATGACCGAAAAGCGTTCCGTTGCATTTCATACACTAGGCTGTAAACTGAACTTTTCAGAGACATCCACCCTATCCAGATTATTGGAGGCAGATGGCTTTGAGAAGCGTTCTTTTGACGACCAGGCCGATGTGTATGTGATCAATACCTGCTCGGTTACAGATAATGCTGATAAGGAATGCCGCCAGTTGGTGCGCAGAATCCAACGCAAAGCGCCGGAAAGTCTGGTGGTGATTACAGGCTGTTATGCTCAGTTGAAACCAAAGGAGATAGCATCTATTCCTGGTGTGGATTTAGTACTGGGAGCAGCCGAAAAGTTCAATATCACGCAGCACCTGCGCGAATTGTCTAAGCAGGACGATGCCAAAATCTGCAGCTGCGATATTGAGGATGTTTCTGGATTCACAGCTTCATTCTCCATTAATGACAGGACCCGTACTTTTTTGAAAGTGCAGGATGGCTGTGATTATAACTGTTCATTCTGCACCATTCCCATGGCACGCGGTAAAAGCAGAAGCGATACTGTTGCGAATGTGATTGCCAATGCCGAACAATTGGCTGCCAATGGAGTCAAAGAAATCGTACTCACCGGTGTAAACCTCGGCGATTTTGGTAAGGGGCCCGATGGTAATAAACAACATCAGGAAACATTTTATGATTTGGTGCAAGCTTTGGATGCAGTATCAGGCATTGAACGTTACCGCATCTCTTCCATCGAACCTAATTTGTTGACAGATGAGATCATTGCTTATGTAGCAAAGAGCAGGGCTTTCATGCCGCATTTCCATATTCCATTACAGAGTGGCAGCAATAAGATTTTAGGATTGATGCGCCGCCGCTACAAGCGTGAACTATACGCTGAACGTGTAGCATACATCAAAAGCCTGATGCCGCATTGTGCCATTGGCGTAGATGTGATAGTAGGCACACCCGGTGAAACACAAGAAGATTTTCAAGAGACATTTGATTTTCTGCATAGCATTGATGTATCTTATCTCCACGTATTTACCTACTCAGAAAGAGCCAATACCAAAGCACTGGATATCAAGCCCATTGTACCCATGCATGAAAGGCATGAACGCAATAAAGTACTGCGTAATCTCTCTTTCATGAAACAGAATTTCTTCAACCAGCAACACGTAGGTGAAACTAGAAAAGTGTTGTTTGAAGGCCATGAAAAGAATGGTTTAATGGAGGGCTATACAGATAATTATATTCGTGTGCAAACACCTTATCGCGCCGAGTGGGCGAACCAAATTATCGACTGGACCTTACGCTAATTCCTGATTTCTCAATTTCAGTGGCTGTAACAACTGATAGAAACTTTTCTGGGAAGCTAATTCAGTAAGTGCATCAAGATGACGCTGATGATGCAAATCAGTTCCTGCAAAATCGATTTGGTTTTCTTTCACCAGCTTTTCCGCAAAGCGACGCACACCAGCACCGTAATAATCAGACAAGGACAAAAGATTTAACTGGAGCAAACAGCCCATATCACGAAGCCTGGTTAACTGTGCCGGCATATGGTGAAAGAAATTGTACCGCTCAGGGTGTGCTAGCACCGGCTTATACCCTTGTAACTGCAATTCAAAAATCACAGATTCTATATTGGGCGAAGGTGCAGCATAAGACATTTCAATTAAGACATATTGCTTACCCAAAGGCAAAACAGTTTGATGCTTTTTCAAAGCTTCTTCCATTTCCAGATCTACCATGTACTCTGCGGCCGCACCTGTGCTTACTTGCAGATTAGCCTCTTGTAAAGCGTTTTGCAGGGTAGCTAAAGCAGGCAAAATAGTTTCTGGAGAATTCGGATGGATACCATGCAAAATATGTGGTGTACAAATGAATCGGTGATAACCCATTTCTTTCAAAGCAGCAATGAATCGAATGCTGTCAGCCACATCCTGCACTCCATCATCCAAACCCGGCAACAAATGCGAATGCATATCCACTCCAATAAAAGAGAGATCAGGCGTTACTCGTTTTGATTTAAAAAAAGATAGGGGCATGATGGATTTGCCTGATTTATTGAACAGGACTCAAATATTCAGCGGGAAACTCAACCACCATTACCTGACCAAGACTCTGGAGCTTCACAAATACTTTTTTGCGACCACCGCGAATCACCGTACCCACATTTCCCATGAATACGCCGTAATTGATTTCCACTTGCATATCCTGCTCAAAACCTTCAACAGAAATAACAGACAATTGAGCCTGCTTTTCAGCGAGGTAAGTTTTGATCAGGTCAATCTCTTCATCACGGATAATGGCTGGCTTACCTACATAATAGACAAAGTTGAGTACGCCATCTGTCATCAACACAGACAATCGCTCTGCTTCAGTGACACGTACAAATACATAGGATTTAAACAGGGGCATTTCTACCACCTTCTTACGATCGCTCCACTGCCTTTCCACTTTTTGCAGCGGACACCAGCTTTCAATGCCTTTGCGGATCAGTATGCTGTCTACTTTTTTCTCCCACTTCGGTTTGGTATACAGGGCATACCAACGCTTCTCATTATCAAGCAACTGCTTCATGCCTACAAATATAACGGGTCTGGCATTTACCTGTACGAATGAAAAAGCCCACTTTCGTGGGCTTGTAGCTGTTTTATTGCAATTTACTTTGCTGCTGTAACCGCTTTATGTGCTTTTGCCAGCTCGCTCACTATCTTAGTTGACTGATCAATATACATATCACCCTTCACCCCACGTAACCAAGCCTGATAACGATCTCCCTTTGGCTTATCAGGGTTACTGAAGAACTTTACTCTATCCATAGAGCACACTTCCACTTTCATTTCCTCTTTCAGCTTCAGCAAATTATTGTTTTGAGTAACCGTTTCGCGAATGCGCTGTTGGTTTTCCTTATACTTTACCAAACTCAGTGGCACAGGCGCTTCCTGATACTTTGTTAACCAATCCAGATTGCTTTTCAGTACAGAAAAGTTTGAACCATTATCAACACTTGCTTTCACCGAGCTAACGATAGGTTCAAAATTGTTGTACCCCTTCCATGCATTGTACTGAGAAGCTGCAATCTCATCCCAGGGAAGTGCGTTAGGACGATCTTTTTCACGAAGCTTATAGTTCTCCAATACATCAGGTAATACCAGATCAGGTACTACACCTTTCAGCTGTGTAGAAGCACCGCTTACGCGATAAAACTTCTGAAAAGTGAGTTTCAATGCACCCATATCTGTTCTACCAGAAACAAAATCCAGCGGGCGACCAACAGGCACATTACGCTGTACGGTTCCCTTACCGAAAGTAGATGTACTGCCAATAACCACACCACGCTTATAATCTTGAATGGCTGCTGCAAAGATTTCACTGGCAGAAGCACTAAACTCATTCACCATCACAGCCAGTGGACCATCATACAATACTGAAGGATCGCGATCATACAATACAGTTGATTTGCCTTCTTTGTCACGCACCTGAACTACGGGACCTTGCGGAATAAACAGGCCTACCATCTGAACCACTTCGTATAATGAACCGCCACCATTGTTGCGCAAGTCAATCACAATACCATCCACTTCTTCTGCCTTCAATTTCTCCACTTCCTTTGCCACATCTTCTGAACAACGATGCCCATTGGCATCTTCAAAGTTGGCGTAAAAATCAGGTAAGTATATATAGCCAATCTTCTGATTATCCTGCTTCACAATCGCGCTACGCGCATATGCTTCATCCTGTACAATTTCTTCACGTTGGATAGTAATCGTTTTAACAGTTCCATCCTTTTTCTTAAATGTCAGCCTTACCAATGTACCCTTTCCTCCACGAATCAATTTTACTGCATCTTCTACTGCATAACCTGTTAGATCAACCATTTCACCAGTCTCCTGTCCTACTTTGATGATCAGATCATCAACGCCCAGATCACCTTGCTTCCATGCTGGTCCGCCCGGTACAATGCTGGCTATTTTAACACCGGCATCATCTTCGCGCAATTGCGCACCAATACCAAAAAAGCGACCACTCATTTGCTCATCAAATGCACGCTTTTCTACTGGAGGAAAATAATCTGTATGGGGATCAATCAGCTGCGTGATGCTATTGATATAAGTTGAGAATCGCTGCTCTTCATTGTAGGTACTCTTGATACGATCAAAAGTCTTATTCATAATTTTCAAGACCCGCTCACGAGCTTCTTTTTCCAGCTGCACATCTGATTTAAGTAAGATACTGTCGCCGGCTTTCGCTTTCTCTTTTTGATCCAACAAATCAGCATAACGCTCAAGTGTGAAATATTTCAACTTCTTGCGCCAACGGTCTTTACGTTCAGCTGCACTAGCAGGGTAATCAAGCTTATCTGCATCTTGCTGAAAACTTTCATCTGCATCAAATTTAAAAGGGGATGCCAGTATTTCTTTATAGATAGCAATGGCTTCGTTAATGCGCTTATCATAAATCGCACTTACTGCTGGTTCAAACTTGATTTCAGCACCATGAATCTCATCATCAATCTTGGTCTCAAATTTCTTCAGTGAAGCAATATCTGATTGCAGAAAGAGTGTCTTATCTCCATCCATTTCAGACAGAAACTTCTTAAACACTTCTCTGGAAAAAGCATCGTCTACTTTTTTAGGACTATAATGCTGTTGCTCGATCAGCTGACCAATAACAGCCAATAATTTTTGACGCTGTGTAAGGAATGATGGAGATACTTCTGTACTTCTAAAAGCAAAAAACAATGCTCCGGATAACAATACCACTGCAAGCACCCAGCCTCTTCTCTTTATCATAAAATGTAGAAATTGATTCATGTGTTTCCAAAAATAACCGAAAAACCAACCCACGAAGGCGTTCTTACACCAATTAACAAAGCTTTCTGCGGATCGGCTTAAAAACAGTTTTTACGGAAAACCGATTTGCCTTATTTTTGCAACCCGTTAAAAGAAACCCAGTTTCTGAAACACCCGGAGGTTGTAGCTCAGCTTGGTTAGAGCGTCAGATTGTGGCTCTGAAGGCCGGGGGTTCGAGTCCCCTCAATCTCCCATCACCCAAAACCCCGATCATTCGGGGTTTTTAATTTATAGCACTATGCACTATTCGTTGTTACTTATTCCTGTGATTTCGGCCTTTATTGGCTGGTTCACCAACTGGATTGCCATTAAAATGCTGTTTCATCCCCGCGAGCCCAAACGCTTTCTGGGTGTGACATTTCAGGGTATTTTCCCGAAACGTCAGCAGCAGTTCGCAGAAAAGCTGGGCAAATTGGTTAGTAATGAGCTGCTCTCCTTTCAGGACATAGCCGCCAAGATTACCAACGCCGACAATATGGAAAAGCTGATGCCACATGTGGAAGCCCATATTGACAATTTCCTGCGTAAAAAGCTCGCAGACGAAATGCCCATCATCAGCATGTTTATCGGCGAGAACACGATACAGCAGTTGAAAGGGGTGTTTATGCAGGAATTACGTCTGCTTTTCCCAGATCTGATGCAGCAGTATATGGGTCATCTACAACAGGACCTTGATCTGGAGAAAATAGTGGTTCAGAAAGTATCCGGCTTCTCCTCTGACAAACTGGAACAGATACTGAACAGCATTATGTCGAAAGAATTCCGTTTTGTGGAGATTATCGGTGCAGTATTGGGATTTGTGATCGGTTTGCTCCAGATTTTCATCACTTACCTGCAATAAGCTACACCAACGGCTTCATCCCGGTACAAAAGGTATAGACTTTCACCATCCCCCATAGTCTAATTACCGTTCGTGTAATTCAGTTAAACAGCACCAACCAATATGAAGCACCTTTGTTTTACAGATACGCATAATTATATAGTCATGAGAAAATTGTTATTTGTTTTTATTTTATTGTCAATTAGTTATTTAGGCTTTTCGCAATTCCCGGGTATGGGTGGTAACCGCGGTGGCATGGGCGGCCAGAATATGAATATTGGCCGATTTTACGGTAAGCTGGTGGATGCTTCTAATAAGGGTATCGAAGGCGCCAGTGTTCAGCTGATCGGAAACCGTTTTGATACGGTGACCAAAAGGATGAAAGAAGCGATTTTATCTACACAACTCACTGATAAACAAGGGGATTTCAATATTGAAAACCTGCCTTTATTCGGTAACTTCAAATTGAAAGTAAGTAGCCTGGGCTTCAAGACCCTGGAAAAATCAATCAAATTCGACATCAAAATGCCTGCCGGCGGCCCACAGGCACTGGCACAAAGTGGCGGCTTTCAGCAACTCCTTGGTCAGGCTGATAAAGACCTGGGTAATATAAAGATGGAAGAAGATGCCAGCACCCTTGCCAACGTAACGGTAACTACAACAGCCAAGCAATTCTTTGAAATGGGTGTTGACCGCAAAATCTTTAACGTAGAAAAGAATATCAACAGTACCGGTCAAACGGCAGTTGAAATTATGCGTAATATCCCTTCATTGAATGTGGATATTGATGGCAACGTTACCCTTCGTAACGCAGCTCCTCAGTTGTTCATTGATGGCAGACCTACAACCCTAACGTTAGAGCAGATTCCTGCTGATATCGTTGAGAAGGTAGAGTTGATTACCAACCCATCTGCTAAGTTTGATGCATCAGGTGGTAATGCCGGTATCTTAAACGTTGTTCTGAAGAAGAATAAAAAAGTTGGTTACAACGGTGGTCTCCGCTATGGCTTGGATAGCCGTTGGCGTTCAAACATTGGCGGTGATTTAAACCTCCGTCAGAATAAATTTAATTTTTTCTTATCTGGTAACTACAACCAGCGTAAATCAATTTCAACTGCACTGACAGACAGAGACAATTTCGGAACAAGCTCTAAAGCCATTGTTTTACAAAACAGTAATGCAACCAACTCAGGATACTTTGCTTTCTTAAGAGGTGGTATGGATTATTTCGTTGATAACAGAAACACCATTACTGTATCTGGTAGCTACGTGAATGGCGTATTCAACAACGAAGAAGTGCAGCGAATTGACTCAACCATCAACAATATTTTCACTTCATACAGCCTCAGAGATGCATATTCTGCAGCAGAATTCAGAAATGTGGGTGCCAGCTTGAGTTTCAAACATAATTTTCCTAAAGCAGGTCATGAGTGGACAGCAGACATCAATTATAACAAAAGCAATAACGAGAACAATTCTGACTTTACACAAACAACTTATTTCCCCAACTCTTTCAGCATAAAGGGAAATCCGATTCTGCAAAAAACGCTGGGCTCAGGTTCAAATAGTTTTGTCATCATTCAGACTGACTACGAGAACCCTATTACCGATAACAGCAAGTTCGAAGCAGGCGCTCGTGCACAGTTGCGTGATTTTACCAGCAATAACGTGCAGCAGTTTTACAACTATAACACCAATAGTTTTCAAACAATCCCAAGCATTAGTGCCAATTTCGCTTACAATGATGCCGTATATGCAGCTTATAGCATTTACAGTTTCAAGAAAAAGAACTGGAGCTATCAATTGGGTATGAGAGCAGAAAGCTCTTTCTATGATGGCCGCATTTTGGGTAAGGATTCCAGCTTCAGGGTAGACTTCCCGATCAGCCTCTTCCCAAGTGCATTTATTACATACAAGAAATCAGACAAAGAAGATATTCAGGTGAACTATTCACGCAGAATCAACAGACCTAATTTCTTCCAGTTAATTCCATTTATTGATTATACAGACCCTCAGAACCTGAACGTAGGTAATGCAGGCCTTAAGCCTGAATTTGTAAACTCATTGGAATTATCTTATAACAATGCGTATAAGAAAGGAGCCAACTTATTGATCAACGCTTTCTTTAAGTATAGTACCAACCTGATTACACGTTACCAGTACAAAGGAACAGATCCATTGAAGCCATTTGACAGTGTGGTGTTCAACACCTTTACCAATGCCAATAACAGCATAATCTATGGTATTGAAATCACCAACCGTATGGATGTAACGAAATGGTGGAACATGACTGCTAACCTGAACATCTTTAACTCTCAGATTAATGGTGAGAATATTGCCAACAACCTCAATAACCAATTGGTAAGCTGGTTCGCGAAGTTGAATAACAACTTTAAGTTGAAGAAAGGCTATTCTATCCAGCTGAGTGGTGATTACCAAGCCAAGACTGTATTACCTCCCGGTGGTGGTGGCGGCGGATTTGGTGGTGGCCGTGGTGGATTTGGCGGTGGTATGATGTTTGGCGGCGGTAACGTTGGTACTGCACAGGGATACAACCTCCCGCGTTATGCAGTTGACATGTCAATCAGAAAAGATTTCACATGGAAAGGTGGCAATACCGGTTCACTCACACTGAGCATGAACGATATTTTCCGCACACAGTTACAACAAAGCTTTGCTGAGTCTCCATTCTTTACCCAGACTTTCCAGCGCAGAAGAGACCCACAGGTATTACGCCTGAACTTCAGCTGGCGCTTTGGTAAGTTTGATCCAAACCTCTTCAAGCGTAAGAGCACCAAGGGCGATATGGATGGCGGTGCCGGTAGCATGATGGGCGGCATGAACGGCTAATCCAATCAGATATCTTATAAAAAAATCCCGCACCTGCGGGATTTTTTATTTATTGATTCTTTCCGGTAAGCATTGGCACAAATGAGAATTGCTCAAAGCTCTCTTCTTTTAATGTACCATCCGGTAGTTTGGTTAAACGCAACATACGCTGCGCTTCTCCTTCGTCAACGGGTATTACCATCAGCGCGCCAACTTTCATTTGTTCTACCAGTTTGGGTGGAATGAATGGTGCAGCAGCTGTGATGATGACTTTATCAAAAGGCGCATAGGTTGGCAACCCTTCAAAGCCATCTCCATAAAAAAATTTGACGTTAGGATATTTATTACGCAGGTGAAAGCCCTTGAGTTTTTCGTATAATTTTTTTTGTCGCTCAATGGTATGCACCCACGCACCCATCTCGGCCAGTACAGCAGCCTGATAAAAACTTCCTGTTCCGATCTCTAATACCTTATCGCCTTTTTTGATTTGCAATAATTGTGACTGATACGCAACTGTATAAGGTTGAGATATGGTTTGCCCCTCTCCGATTGGAAATGCTCTGTCTTCGTATGCAATTTTATCAAATGCAGAATCCAGAAAATAATGCCTTGGTATATTGCCGATTGCTGCAAGTACAGATTCATCTGTAATGCCCTTTTCGCGCAGCAGTTCTACCAACTTCTTACGCAAACCTTTATGCTGATATGTGTCTTCAAATTTCCTCATGCCGAACAAATGTAATATTCCTGCACTAGAACGCTCCTGAACATTGTCGCTTGTGAACAAGAATTCAGGCAATTGGGTAACTATGCACAAAAAATGCCGCACAAGGCGGCATTTCATTATCAGTAATTACTACACTATTTCAACTGCATATCTTTAACGATACCGCTGATCTTGTTTTCCAGCTCAGCTAGCTTCGTATCAAAATCTGCGCGATTGGCCAAATCAGTCTTTACACTGAAATAGAACTTGATCTTGGGTTCAGTACCGCTTGGTCTTGCAGAAATCTTACTGCCATCGGCAGTAATGAACTGCAGTACATTACTCTTTGGTAGATCAATAGACCAAGATTCGCCAGTAACCAAATTCTTACCCTGCTGCAATTGATAATCGAGCAATTGTACTACTTGCGCACCATTGATGGTTGCTGGCGGGTTGGTACGATAGCCTTCCATCATCGCTGCAATCTCTTTTTGTCCGTTCATGCCCTTCTTGGTAATGCTGATCAGGTTCTCATAGTAGAAACCATATTGGGTATAGAGATCAATCATCTTATCAAAGAGCGTTCTGCCCTGATTCTTCTCATAAGCAGCCATTTCGCAAAGCAGGGCAACTGCACTGATGGCATCCTTATCGCGTGTCTTATCGCCAATCATCAAACCAAAACTTTCTTCGCCACCAACGATATAGTTTTCTTTGCCTTCTTTCGCTTTTACGAGTTCAGCAATCCATTTAAACCCGGTCAAAACATTGTAACAAGCCACGTTATTGGCTTTGGCCACATCATTAATCATTTCAGTTGTAACAATCGTGCTAACCACCATATCATTAGGCTGTGCAATACCTTTTGCACGACGCGCTTCCATCATGTATGCAAAAGCTAATACTGCTGTTTGGTTACCATTCATAAGTACCCACTCGCCCTTATGGTTTTTCACACCTATGCCTACACGGTCGCTATCTGGATCTGTACCCAACAAAATATCTGCATCCAACGCTTTGGCTTTTTGCAAGCCGATATGCATGGCTTCACTTTCTTCAGGGTTAGGATACACAACTGTTGGGAAATTACCATCGGGTGTAGCCTGCTCATCAACGATAGTTACATTGGTGAAACCAAAAGCTTTTAATACATCAGGTACCAAAGTAATACCTGTACCGTGAATGGGGGTGTATACAATTTTCAAGTCGTGTTGCTTGGCAATCACATCCGGGTATACACTCAGACTTTTCACCATATCAATGTATGCGGCATCCATTTCCTTACCCATCAGCTGGATACGACTTTCGCCGCCAGACCATTTCACTTCATCTACTGAAGTAATGGCTTCTACTTCCTTGATCACGTTCTTATCATGCGGAGGCACCAACTGTCCGCCATCATTCCAATAAGCTTTATAGCCATTGTACTCTTTAGGGTTGTGCGATGCAGTACAAACCACACCAGCCTGACAACCTAAATGCCGAATTGCAAAACTGAGTTCGGGTGTTGGGCGCAAAGCTTCGAATAGATATACTTCACAGCCATTGGCTGCAAACACATTCGCTGTAGTCTCGGCGAAGAAGCGGCTGTTGTTGCGACTGTCGTGCCCAATGGCCACTTTTACAGGAGCATCACCGTATGTCTTCTTCAAATAGTTGGCGAAACCTTGTGTAGCCATACCAACAGTATACTTATTCATACGATTGGTACCCACACCCATGACGCCACGGAGACCACCGGTTCCGAATTCAAGGTTTCTATAAAAGGCATCAGCCAGTTCGTCGGGATTTTCTTTTTCTAATTGTGCTATTGTGGCTTTGGTTTCAGCGTCGTAGTTGCCGTTCAGCCAGACTTGTACGCGACCTAAGATGGCAGCATCCATAGTTATTGATTTTAGGATTGGTTATTGTGTATCGCAAGTTAACCTTTTTAGATATCCGTACATCAGGAAAATCAGCTATGCATCCTGCATCGTATGTTTGCAGTATGCGCTTTCAGAAGCTCGTGTTTTTTTCAGTCTTTTTATTCCTGAGGATATCCGCTTTATCCCAGTACGACTCCAGTCTTCTGCCTTCTAAGTCCATCAACAAAAAGCGCGTGCAACTGGTTACTGCCGGCAATATCATTGGCTACGGGGGAACCATGGTACTATTATACAACGCATGGTACAAGAACTATCCCCAAGGCAAGTTTCATACATTCAATGATAATAAAGAATGGCTACAGGTTGATAAAGTGGGACATATGTACAGCGCCTATATAGAAAGTAAAGTAAGTATGGAAATGTGGCGCTGGGCGGGTTTACCAAGAAAACAACGCATCTGGATTGGCGGCATGAGCGGCGCCATCTATCAAACAGCTATTGAAATACTGGATGGCTTTTCAACGGAATGGGGCTGGAGCTGGGGCGATTTTGCTGCGAATATTGCAGGGAGTGGTTTGCTTGTTGCGCAGGAACTCGCATGGGACCAACAAAAAATTCAGCTAAAGTTCTCCTTTCACCGAAATAATTATGGCGATCCTATTCTGAACGCACGTGCGGATGATTTGTATGGCAAAGGCCTGGCAAACAGAATGCTGAAAGATTATAATGCGCAAACTTATTGGTTAAGTGCAAACCTGAAATCCTTTCTACCAAAATCAAACCTGCCGCCCTGGCTCAATATCGCTGTAGGCTATGGTGCAGAGGGTATGTTTGGTGCATCAACCAATCAATGGGTAGATAAAAACGGAATTCCTTACAACAGAAATGACATTGTTAGATACAGACAATGGTATCTATCACCTGATATTGATTTCACCCGTATTAAAACCAAAAAGAAATGGGTAAAAGCTGGTCTTTTCGTACTTAATGCTTTTAAAATGCCCGCACCTGCTTTGCAACTATCTCGTAATGGCCTAAAAATGCACTGGCTGTATTTTTAAAGCAGATACGCTGATATTACTTCCCCATCTGCCACATCAACCTGAATATGATCTTCCTGTGTTGTGGCAATAGAAAGCCCAACAAAGTCTGCGTTAACCGGGAACTGCTTGTGCATGCGCTCTACCAAAACAAGGGTATGGATTGTTCTGGGATGATATTGTAACAAAGGTTTGAGGGCATACAAAAGGGTTCTTCCACTATTGGTTACATCATCTACCAACAGAATATGCCGGCCGGTTAGATCAATAGATTCACTCAATTCTACTTCTCTGGGTAATTGTTTATCAAGACTAACGGTCATCACCTGAACGGGATTGGTTAGGTATTGCCGCACCAACTGAGCGATCTTTTCTGCGATCACCATTCCGGTACCCTTGACCCCAATAATTACCAAGGGGGCGGCTTCTCCACTCAACTGTTCTGCCACTTCCAATGCCATGCGCTGCAGCTTATGGGCTGCAGTAACCTGATCCAAAATATACTTCCTGTTCATGCTTTATCCAGATTGGATGTACAAGGTAATCACAAAGCAAGAATCGACAAAGCAAATCCGCTATCTTAGCGACCTCAAGCATAACGATATGCAAATCATTCAGCAAGTGCTGTTCGTACTCTTAGCCGGGGCTGCTTCCTGGCTGTTTTACAAGAAAGCCAGTGAAATCAGGCGGAATATTCTGCTGGGCAAAGCGGAAGATTTAAACGATCAACCCGCAGTACGCTGGCGCAATGTGGTATTGTTGGCGTTGGGACAAAAAAAGATGTTCCAGAATCCGCTTGTAGCCATTCTGCATTTTGTGATCTATGCTGGCTTTGTCATCATTAATATAGAGGTGCTGGAAATTGTACTAGATGGTATTCTTGGTAATCATCGCTTGTTTGCTGAGCCCTTGGGCAGTTTCTATACTTTCCTAATCAACGCTTTTGAGTGGCTGGCTGTAGGCGTGATTCTTGTCTGCGTCATTTTTCTGAGCAGAAGAAATATCATCAAACTCAAACGCTTTATTAGTAAGGACCTGAACGGATGGCCACGTAGTGATGCTAACTATATTTTGATCACTGAGATTATTTTGATGAGTTTATTCATCACGATGAATGCAGCCGATCGTGCTTTGCAATTAAACGGCAATGCACATTACCATGATACCGGCAATTTCTTCTTTTCTGGTTTACTAGCTCCTTCGCTTCAATCGCTTGGCGACAGCACATTGATTGCTATCGAAAGAGCTTGCTGGTGGTTGCACATTGTGGGCATATTTGCTTTCTTGAATTACCTGCCTTATTCTAAGCACCTGCATATCTTATTGGCATTTCCCAATGCCTATTATGCCAGACTGGATGCACCGGGCAAGATGCGCAACATGCCTTCTGTACAGAACGAAGTATTGTATGCAATGCAGCCTGAGTTAGCGCCAGCCGATGCAGCACCTCCTGCCCGCTTTGGTGCGAAAGATGTAATGGACCTTAGTTGGAAAAATTTACTGGATGCGTATAGCTGTACTGAGTGTGGCCGTTGCACAGCTGCTTGTCCCGCCAACAGCACTGGCAAATTATTAAGCCCTAGAAAAATCATGATGGCTACCCGTGATCGTTTGGAAGAAGTGGGTAAGCATATCAACCAACATGGCAGCTTTCAAGATGATGGCAAATCATTGCTGCATGATTATATCAGCGTAGAAGAACTGCGTGCTTGCACTACTTGTAATGCCTGTGTACAGGAATGCCCGGTAAGTATTTCTCCTTTAGACATCATTACCGAACTGCGCAGATCCCTAATCATGGAAGAAAGCAATGCACCGCACGAATGGAACGGCATGTTCAGTAATACAGAAAACAATTTCGCTCCTTGGAAGTTTTCTCCTGATGAGCGTGATCAATGGGCAAACGCATAATCATTACCTACTCAATTTTGAAGATATGAAAGTGAATACCATGGCCGAGCTGATGATGAACGGTGAAACACCGGAAATACTTTTCTGGGTAGGATGCGCCGGCAGTTTTGATCAGCGTGCACAAAAAATCACCAAGGCCTTTGCCACTATTTTAGACAAAACCGGTATTAAGTGGGCAATACTTGGCAAAGAAGAAGCTTGTACCGGTGATCCTGCGCGCAGAGCTGGCAATGAGTTTCTCTTTCAAATGATGGCCTATCAAAACATTCAGGTATTGAACGGCTATGGCATCAAGAAAATAGTCACTACCTGTCCGCACTGCTTCAATACATTGAAAAATGAATATCCTGAACTCGGTGGCCATTATGAAGTGATTCACCATACCACTTTGTTACAGCAGCTGATTGATGAAGGTAAGATTCGTATGAAGGAAGGTGGTAGCTTTAAAGGCAAACGCATTACCTATCATGACTCTTGCTATCTCGGTCGTGCCAATGATATTTACGAAGCACCCAGAAAAGTACTGGAAGCACTGGATGCTGAGCTCGTGGAAATGAAGCGCTGCAGAACCAAAGGCCTTTGTTGTGGTGCTGGTGGTGCACAAATGTTCAAAGAAGATGAACCCGGCGATAAGCGCATCAACCTGGAAAGAACGGAAGAAGCTTTACAGACCGGTGCTGGTTTTATAGCTTCAGCTTGTCCTTTCTGCAATACCATGATGACAGACGGTGTGAAGCTGAATGAAAAAGAAGAAGCAGTTCAGGTATTAGATATCGCTGAAATGATCGCCATGAATATGGAATAATATGCAACGCATTCACTGGAAAAAATTCTTCGGCTTTGCCGGCATTGCCTTTCCCGCTTTGCTGATAGGTGATGTACTAATTGATCTGGTGAAACAACAGTTAGACTGGTCTTTAATCATCAGCATAAAAAATATTACCCTCAAACTGGCTGCAGCATGTCTTGGCGCTTTAATTTTTGCTTATCGCCATCAAGATGATGCAAGCTGATTACCAGGCCAGCTTTTCACCAAAGCTCTTGCCTGCACTATAGCACCTTCAGGTACCGGTATGCGCACTTCATCGAAGGTCTCTCCCCTTCTTGTATTCCAATGAAAAGTGAACTCCAACACGGCAGGTTGAACAGCTTCATTTAATATTAGTTTACCACGCCAACGTTGCTGATTCTGGATTGCATGATAACGCCCATTCACAAAAACGCCATCGGCAGTAATCTTCACACGATAGCTTTTTTCCTGATCTGGCTGCCTTATCCCCCTAAGCGTGAGCCAAACTTTTAACAGATAATAGACCGTTGCGATGATTGTACTGATCACTAACGCAACGACCCAGTTAGCACCCCGGGATAAAATGATCATGAGCATTCCGAGAACCGCTAACACAAACGCCTCAATTAAGGTATTGGTCTTACGTTCTTTTTGCTCCCAACGAGCAAATGCTTGCCAATCTGCAGCTGTATATTCCCAAACTATTGGCAGACCCTCCCGGTGCTGTTGATTTTGCAAACTGCCTGCCTGATTTACCGCTACGGCTGCCTGCGCAGCTTCCTGCAAAACCTGCTTTGCCAATTGCCATTGCCGGTATCCAGCCCATAGAAAGAAGCAGAAAATCAACAGAAATACCAAACCCAGCATAGCAGCTTGACTTGGAAAACTCAGTAGACCCCCAATTGCTATGGGTGAAATCAGTAAAGCCAATCCCCAGTAAATGATGGCAACGAGTTTACTCCCTTTGGATACTACCTGCTGATCCATTTTGTACATTTGCTTCATGAATGTACCCAATTATCAGCACTTGGTTCCGGAGGATTTCAACCCCAACTCACGCGTTTGGATTTATCAATCATCACGTCCATTCGGTATCAGTGAAGCACTCAAGATTGAAGGGATGCTGGAAGATTTTATCCAGAACTGGAAAAGCCATGGTCATGCTGTTAAAGGATATGGCAATCTTTTCTTAGGCCAATTTGTGGTACTCATGGCAGATGAAACTGCTGCAACAGTGGGTGGCTGCAGTACAGATAGTTCTGTGCATTTGATTAAAGCCATTGAACAGGAATTTGGTGTGAACATGTTCGATCGCCAGACGCTGGCTTTTTATATCAAAGACAAAGTGCAGTTATTGCCAATGAGCCAGTTGAACTATGGCGTCAGCAATGGGTTTATCACACCAGACACGTTATACTTCAACAATTTAGTGAGCACCAAAGCTGCTTTTCTGAATACCTGGATTACACCAGTAAAGAATAGTTGGTTGAACAGCAAACTGCCTAGTATTGCTTAATCACTTTTTGATTTTATCCAGAATCGCTTTCTTCTGCTTGTCATTCAAGCTGCTTTTTTGTACCATGCGGTTTAACTGATAGGCAATAGAGAGCCTGATATTTCTGGTATTAGTAGAGCTGAAGCTTTCAATATTGAAATTTGCACCGTATGTATAAGTGAGGAAACGCTGTGGTGTGAACGGATCAATCAGGTTCAGACTTACAATCAATCTGCGATCCATAAACTTATGTTGCACACCTAAGTTGGTAGAAAGATTGCTTCGGCTTCTACCCTGTGGATCAGCGAAACTGCTGAAGCGGGCATTGCCTTCAAATGTGAGCAAACTACTGGGTGTATAATTATAATTCAAGGTTGTATAGAAAGTACCACCATCTCTGTAGCGATAGAGTTTTTTCTCAGCCTCATCATATTGATTGAATGTATAGCCTACACTCATATTCATCCTGAATTGCTTGCTGAATGTATAACCACCCCAGGCACTGGCTTCATACTCCTGCCTGTCTGCAATATTCAACCAAGTGATGGTAGTAACGCCGCCACCAATCAGGTTACGTATGGTATTGAACACATTCTTAATGCGGTTATAACCCAATGAAGTATTGATATAATACTTACCCTTGATCAAACTAAAATTCCAATCGATATTATCTGCTAATGAAGGTTGCAGATAAGGATTGCCAAAGCGAATATTGTATGGATCACTGTAATCAATATTGGGATTGAGTTCGCCAATACCCGGGCGACGAATCGTAGCACGATACACCAGCGCCGTATTCATGCTTTTACTAAACTCTTTTCGAATAGTCGCATTAGGCAGCACATTCCAGTATTTATTGGCAGTATTGGTGGCGTTACCTTTCAGGATATCAAAATACATATCCGTTAATTCAGCTTGTGCACCAAAATTGATACGCCATTCCTTGGGCAGCTTGAAATTCAATCCAGCTCTAACGGTAAACACTTGCTGATGAAACCAGAAATCATTACTCAACGCATCATTCGGCACCATTGCACCATCCACCTTCCGGAGAAAATTGGTGTTTAAAGTATTGTGGAAATTACTCCTCGTATAAGTGAGTCCCGTTGAAAAACTATTGCCTTGCTTTTGAAACGGACGATCATAGTTAACGCGGGCCGACCAACTATTACTGATATTATTGAAGAACTGGGACTGGGTGGAATCTATTCCGGTTGGGAGGAGATTTCCATTTAAAAATTCCTGAAAAAAGTCCCGATCATTCTCATTTTTCCCTGCATTGGCTAATGCCATAATGCGCAACACTTCTCCTGCCTTTTTCCCGCGTAAGGTATAAGTCAAATTTAAGCCATGACCATAACCCAAACCATTACTGCTGTTTTCCCGATTACTCACTTTCCAAGTTTCACCAAAGCGGTTAATATTGGTAAACTGTGTGCGGCTATTGTTATCAAAAAAATTCAGGTTACCGTTATAGGTGAAACTCAGGTTTTGCCGCTTACTGATTTCATACTCCAATTGCGTCCGCCAGTTGGGACGGATATTCTGATTGTTGAAACTGCCATCGGTGTGAAAACGATTGGTAGAATCCTTGTAAATATTTTCTCTTCTTGAATAGCTACTACCCATGAACCGACTGGCACCAACATTCACCGTATTCGTAAAAGATATCTTTTGATTGCGATAGCTGAGATTTACGCCTAGATTTGCTTCGCCGCGTGTGCCGGCTGTTAAGTTCACTCTACCAATCCAACCAATCTTACCTTTCTTGGTAACAATATTTATAACACCTCCAGTTTCTGTTGCATACTGTGGTGGCGGATTGGTCATAATCTCCACTTTCTCGATACTACTACCCGGCATGCTTTCTAGTAAATCTTGCAATTGCTGAGCTGTTAATTCAGTAGGCTTATCATCAATCAGAATCTTTGGTTCTTTTCCCTTCAATAAGATTTTACCATTAGGGTCATTATTGATCAATGGCATATTCTTCAAAATCTCTGCTGTGGATGCACTGCTGTTCAAAGCACTCTCACCAACATTGTAAGTAATCTTTCCATCCTTGTTCTCAATTAGTGGTTTTTCGGAATAGACTACTACATCCATCAATTGGTTAGAGGCTGTATTGAGCTTGATATCGCCAAGGTTAAAATCATAGCGCTCTGCACGCAAGTAAATACTATCCATCTCCAAAGTAGCGAAACCCAAAGCCTGTATGCGGAGTTTATAATAACCCATTTCCAACTTCAGAAATTCGAAACTGCCATTCTTATCAGAAACCTGTTGATACTTTTTGAGGCTATCAGTACGATTGATGAGTGCCAGGGTGGCAAAAGCCACCGGTTTGCTGTTTTGGCCATCTACCAAAACACCTGTTACAATACCCAATGCTTTACGCTGCTCGGCATTATCCGACTGCGCTGTTGATTGAATAAGGGTCAATACAAGTAGAAATGCTAAACAGTATCTCATCACTGGTTATAAAATTAACCCGCAATAACGGCTCTGCTTATTTTTTTTGACGAATGGACGGCTATTTTTGCCGCCAAATAATCCCGCATGGTCATTTTATACGGTATACCTAATTGCGATACGGTGAAAAAAGCCAGAACATGGCTGGATCAGCATAAGATCAGTTATCAATTTCACGATTTCAAGCAATCTGGGATTGAAGGCAAAAGCATTCAGCGCTGGATTGATGCGATGGGTATAGAGATTGTACTCAATAAGAAAAGTACTACCTGGCGAGGATTGGATGCAACGCAACAAGCTTCAGCAAGCAATACAAAGAAGGCCATACAACTGATGCAGGAGCATACCAGCCTAATTAAGCGACCAGTATTGGAGAAAGATGGTCAGGTATTGGCAGTAGGATTTGACGAAGCCAAATACAGTAGCTTATTTTAAAAGCTGCTGCAGCGTTTTCATCAAATCTGGTCCACGAAGGTTTTTGGCAATAATGATGCCCTTTGGATCTACCAGAAAGTTCTGCGGAATACTCTCTACCTTATATTGCTTGGCAACTGCATTGTTCCAATATTGCAGGTCGCTTACATGTGTCCAAGTGAGGTTATCATCTTTGATAGCTTTTAACCAACGATCACGGCTTTGATCCAGTGACACACCCAATACAGTAAAGTTCTTATCCTTGAACTGCTGATATGTAGCTACTACATTTGGGTTTTCATCTCGACAAGGTCTGCACCAGCTAGCCCAAAAATCGACCAGTACATATTTGCCACGAAGCGAACTAAGCGAAACAGGATTATTGGCCGTATCATTCTGCGTAAAATCCAAAGCCGGCAAACCGATAGCACCAATCTTGGCATCAGCAATCGTTTCTTCTAATATCTGCGCGAAGAAACCGGTTTTTGCGGCAGGCTTTAATTCATTGTATGCTGTTTCTAATTCTAGTGGTGAGTCAAATAATTTGTTGATAGCATATAATACAAATGGGCTCACTGGTGAAGCGGGTTTCTCTTTCACAAAATTTGTAGCTGTGATCAATACTTTACCAATAGCTTTTTCATACTCGCCAATGAGTAACTGTCGCTTACCCATATCTTGCTCTTTTTGCAATCTGGCAGAAAGCTTGCCCAGTGTATCTTTCAGCGGAGTGAATCTTTGCTTATACAAAGTATAATCATCATTTGCTGTAGAACCCTTAACAGTAGCAGCATTCCACTTGGTGGCGTCGGCAGCAATCGTCACCTGATCGCCAGGCGCCAAAAACATATCTAATACTTTTTTCTGCTGCTTCAGCTCCAGCTGAACCAATGTAGGCGAGCTGAGGTTGAAATTAGCATTGAATACACCCTTCACCAATTTAGCACTAGACAGTTCCTTTCCCTCTGCATCAGACAATAAAACTGCCGCACCTTCTGGAATGTTTTTCAGGGTTGCTTTCAATTGGTTTTGCTGAGCCATCAGACTGAATGGCAAGAGTGCTGCAACAACAAGGATAATTCTCATGGTTATTTTGAATGACGATTTCTTAGTACTTCGATTACTTCCTGCAAAGTATGCCCTTTCGCGTTAAGCAAAAGCAAATAATGGAACAATAAATCGGCGGCCTCGCCTAAGAAAAGCTCTGTATTATCGTCTTTGGCTTCTATCACCAATTCAACTGCTTCTTCCCCAACTTTTTGTGCCACTTTATTGATACCCTTGGCAGAAAGCCTGGCCACATAAGATTCATCAGGTGATGCTTTTCTACGCAGGTTAATAATATCCTGGAGGTAAAACAGAAAATCTTCTGAATGATTTCTTTCATTCCAACAAGTGTCCGCTCCAGTATGACAAACCGGACCAAGGGGATGTGCTTTTATCAACAGGGTATCTTTATCGCAATCCACTGCCATTGATTTCAATTGCAGAAAATTGCCACTCTCTTCACCTTTTGTCCATAAACGTTGCTTACTTCTGCTATAAAAAGTGACTTTACCAGTGCGTTGCGTTACATCAAGCGCTTCCTGATTCATAAAGCCCAGCATCAAAACTTTCTGTGTCTGAATATCCTGCACAATAGCTGGTACCAGTCCGTCTGCATACTTCGAGAAATCAACATGCATAATCATTGTTTATAATCGTACAGAAATACCTTCCTGTCTCAAATACTGTTTCAATTCCGGAATACCGATTTCCTTGAAATGAAAAATACTGGCTGCCAATGCCGCATCTGCTTTTCCTGTGGTGAATACATCGGTAAAATGTTCCATGGCACCACCACCCCCGCTGGCAATTACCGGCACTGGCAACAACTCACTCAAAGTTCGGGTGATTTCTAATGCAAAACCCTGTTTGGTACCATCATGATTCATGGAAGTGAGTAATATTTCCCCTGCACCCAAGTCCACAGCCTGCTTGGCCCAATCAACACAAAGCGTATCGGTCTTGGTTCTGCCGCCATTCAGGTATACATACCATTGTCCATCGTCTTCGAGTCTAGTATCAATCGCCAAAACCACACACTGGCTGCCAAACGCACTAGCCAATTCATGAATCAAGTTGGGTCGCTTAAAAGCTGCTGTATTCACGGAAATTTTATCTGCACCGTTTTGTAATAGCACCTGCACATCTTCCACACTGCTGATACCACCCCCGACTGTAAAGGGGATATTGATGTGGTGGGCAATCTTATTCACCAGCTCACTCAATGTCTTTCTTTTCTCAACAGTGGCTGTAATATCTAAAAAGACCAATTCATCTGCACCCTGTTGGGCGTACAATGCACCCAGCTCTACAGGATCACCGGCATCGCGTAGATTCACGAAATTGGTACCCTTTACAGTTCTGCCATCTTTGATATCCAAGCACGGAATAATTCTCTTCGTCAAACCAGATACTGCTTGCATCAATTGAATTGTTGTAAGTCTTTTAATAAAATACGTTGCTCATAAATCGCCTTGCCAATAATCACCCCAGCACAACCTGCTTCTTGCAAAACAAATACATCATCCAGTACAGCTACGCCGCCACTGGCAATCAAGTGCAGTTCAGGAAACTTCTCTTTTAAAGAACGATACAAATCAGTAGCCGGACCCTCTAATTTCCCATCCTTACTCACATCTGTACAGAAGATTTGTTGTACGCCTTTCTGTAGATAGTCCTGAATAAAATCATAAATCCATATATCGGTGGTTTCCAACCAGCCCGATACAGCAATCTTCTCTTGCTTTACATCGGCACCAAGTAAGAACTTATCAGCACCAAATTGCTGTAGCCAAGCGGCGAAGGTTTCAGGCGACTTCACTGCCAAACTACCGATTGTTGCCAATGCAGCACCAGAATCAAATACAATGCGTACATCTTGCTCTTGCTTGATACCGCCGCCGAAATCAATCACCAAATTGGTTTTACCCGCAAGCTTCTCCAATACTTTCCAGTTCTGCACAGCACCTGCTTTAGCGCCATCCAAATCAACCAGGTGTAAGCGCTGCAGGCCCGCATCCTGAAATTGCAATGCCACTTCCAGAGGGTCTTCATTGTAGATTTTCTTTTGCGCATAATCACCTTCAGTCAAACGCACACATTTTCCCTCTATAATATCAATAGCTGGAATGATGGTGAAAGACTGTCGCTGCATATTATCCTGACTGCTTGCCATGTATTTCTTTTATAACTCAATAAAATTTTTCAACAAACGCTCGCCTACTTCTGCACTCTTCTCTGGATGAAATTGCACACCATAAAAATTATCCTTGTGCAATGCTGCACTATATGCTTGCACATAATCGGCTGTAGCAATAGTATGCTCACCCAATGCCGCATAATAGCCATGAACAAAATAGTAATACGCACCTTCCGCTATTCCATTGAATAATGGCGAACGCAATGCGCGAACTCCATTCCAGCCAATCTGCGGCACTTTCAAACCTGTATCACCCGGCTGAAACTTGCGCACGGTTTCTTCAAAAATACCCAGACATGCTGTATCATTTTCTTCACTGTGCGCACACATTAATTGCATGCCCAGACATATACCCAGCACCGGCTGCTGCAAAGAACGAATCAATGCATCCATACCTCTAGCCTTCAAATATTGCATGGCAGAACTAGCTTCACCCACCCCCGGAAAAATCACTTTATCTGCTGCACGAATTGTAGTTGCATCATCTGTTACTGTTGCTTCAACGCCAATGCGCGATAATGCATACAGCACCGACCGAATATTTCCTGCGTTGTATTGTATAATCACCACTTTCATCACAATCAGTTTAATTACTTACTGTAAAACTTTTTGCAAAAATCTTTCTACAGCAGAAGGGATATTATCTGACGCTTCATGCAAAGCCCGAATAAATGCTGTACCAATGATGGCGCCATTCGACTGCGCACAAGCAGCATCAAAACTAGCTTTGTCCTTGATACCAAAACCTACCAACACCGGGTTACGCAATCCATAGCCCTGCAGTCTTTTCAAATAAGCACCTACATCATTCATCTGCTGATTGCTTCCTGTTGTAGAAGAAGAAGATACAGCATACAAGAACCCACTGCTAAGTGTATCCAACTTGCGTACACGCGCTTCACTTGTTTCAGGCGTAACCAGAAATATAAAGTCCAACCCATATTGCTTAATAACAGCACCATACTGCGTTTCAAATTCATGCTCGGGCAAGTCGGGTAAAATCAATCCATCTACACCCACAGCAGCAGCATCCTTACAAAAACGTTCAAAACCATATTGCAATACGGGGTTCATGTAACCCATTAAGATCACCGGAATCTTCACCGACTGGCGCATCGTTGCCAATTGCTCAAACAAAACTTGAATGGTCATACCATTGGCAATAGCTACACTACTGCTTTGCTGAATTACTTCGCCATCTGCCAGTGGATCACTATAAGGCATCCCCAGTTCAATGATATCTGCACCATTTTGTTCTAGTAGCTGCATCACTTCCAAAGTGCTGTTCAACTGAGGAAAGCCTGCAGTACAGTAAACATTTAGAACCCGATTATTTTTTCTCTCAAATAGTTGTGCTAACCTGCTCATGTTTCTTGTTTAAGCCTGATCCAAATTCAATTCACGCATATATGTAGCCAGATCCTTATCACCTCTGCCACTCAAACAAATGATTACCTGATCATGCTCAGTTAAGTTCATTTGATCTAAAGCAGCAAAAGCATGTGCAGTTTCTAATGCAGGAATAATGCCTTCTGTCTTACTCAGGTGCAAAGCGGCTTTCAACGCATCCTCGTCTGTTACACTTAAAAACACACCTCTTCCACTCGTAAATAAGTTGGCATGCAAGGGACCAATACCAGGATAATCCAAACCTGCGGAAATACTGTGCGGTTCTACTACTTGTCCGTCCGCAGTCTGCATCAACAAACTCTTACTACCATGTAAAATACCCGGCGTGCCTAATGCAGTGGTTGCAGCACTCATACCACTGTTCACACCATGTCCTGCTGCTTCTACGGCCACCAATTGCACAGTAGGCTCATCCAGAAAATGATAGAAAGCACCAGCTGCATTGCTGCCACCACCCACACAAGCAATCACATGTGAAGGCAAAGCATTGCCTGTTTTCTCTTTCAACTGATCCTTCATCTCTGCACTAATCACACTTTGAAAACGTGCCACCATATCCGGATAAGGATGCGGACCAACCACACTGCCAATGATATAATGCGTATTCTCCGGATGATTGATCCAATCGCGGATGGCTTCATTCGTCGCATCTTTCAAAGTCTTGCTACCGCTTCTAGCCGGAACTACTTTTGCTCCCAGCATACGCATACGTGCCACATTCGGTGCTTGTCGCTCAATATCTTTCTCTCCCATATACACAATGCACTCCAACCCTTTTAAAGCACAGACTGTAGCTGTTGCTACACCATGCTGCCCGGCGCCTGTTTCTGCAATGATGCGCTTTTTGCCCAAGCGTTGCGCCAATAAAATTTGCCCGATCGTATTATTGATCTTATGCGCACCGGTATGACAAAGATCTTCACGCTTTAGCCAAATATTGGTCTTGTATTGCGCACTCAGTCTTGCTGCATAAAACAATGGTGTTGGTCTGCCCACATAATCGCGCAACAAATCATGAAACTCCTGTTGAAAAGCAGGCTCTTCCATAATCTCCAAATAGCGCGTGCGCAACTCTTCCACATTGCGGTGTAACATCTCAGGAATATACGCACCACCAAATTGACCATAATAGCCATGCACATCGGGATGGGTGTATGTTGTGTTTGTCATCTGCATCACTTTAATCTCCTTTGGTTGTGTCACTCACTGCACCGTTCAGCTCGCTAATGAACTGTGCTATGAGCGACATATTTTTAATGCCCGGCATTACTTCAAACCGGCTATTGATATCTACTGCAAATAAATCCTTTGCTACAGGGTCTTGCATAAACCGTTGAATACTGGCACCATCAGTTGGTTCTATCCCACCACTCAGGAAAAAAGGTTTACCAATATTCAATCCTTTTAAGCGCTCCCAATTAAACTTTCTGCCCGTACCACCATAAATATCCTTGATTGAAGGATCAACACTACTACTCTTCACACCTGTATCAAACAAAAACATATCCGTATCATAGAAATCACGAATACGCCACTGCACATCATCATTATCTCCGAAACGAAAAGCCTTAATCACCTGAATATTGCTCGACAATTTATCGCACTGAAAAGGTGTTTCATCTCCATGCAATTGTACCATATCCAATCCGTACTCATAGACTGTCTGCATCACTTCTTCATAACCAGCATTCACGAATACGCCTACTTTAAACACTTTGAGTTTTTCTTTACGTACATCTGCAGCTTTCAAACCATGTTTGTGCACATAGCGTGGTGATTTTGGATAAAAAATCATGCCCGCAAACTGCACGCCAAGTTCTCCCAGCTCGTGCAATTGCTCAACAGCCGTCATACCGCAGACTTTTATCCTCATCGTGCAAATCTTAATGCTTCCACAAATTCCAGAAAAGCTTTTCCCGGCTCACTGGTTTTCATAAAATTCTCTCCAACCAAAAAGCCTTTGAACCCGGCTTTTTCCAATAACAAGATATTCTCCACACTACTGATACCACTTTCAGCAACAGCAGGTTTATCCTTCGGTAATTCCTGTATCAGGTTTAAAGATGTTTCCAAAGACACTTCAAATGTTTTCAGGTTACGGTTATTCACCCCAACCATATCCACATCAGCGCAGATATGTTTCAGCTCAGTAGCATCATGTATTTCCAACAACACTTCTAACCCAATAGCTTTTGCATAAGCAGCCATTGTAGCCACTTCATCAATTGAAAGACAAGCTGCAATCAACAAGATCACATCTGCACCCATGGCTTTGGCCTCATCAAGCTGATAAGTATCAATCATGAAATCCTTGCGTAGAATGGGCACTTCCTGCACACGTGCACGCATCAGATCAACAGCAGAGCCACCAAAGAAATCCGCATCTGTCAGTACAGAAATACCTGCAGCAGCTTGTGCATAAGCACTCGTTACTTCTACCACATCCGCAGATGCGTTGATTACACCTTTGGAGGGCGACTGTCTTTTATATTCTGCGATAATACCGCTTGTTTTACCGGACATCAAACGCTCTTTCAGGGAAATACAGCTACGTTGAAAAGCAGGCATGGCTTTCAACTGCGCAGCACTTGTCACCTGCTTTCTCACAGCTACTTCTTCTTTCTTGCGTGCAACTATCTTCTCAAGAATATTCATCTTACTGTAAGCCAATTAATGTGTCCAATACTTTTTTTGCTTTACCACTATCCAAACTTTCTACGGCAGCTGCATAAGCCGTATCATAGTCGGCATACACACCAGTGCTAAACAATGCCATGGCTGCATTGGCTAAAACCACCGCATTTTGCGCAAAGCTACCCTGCCCACTAATAATCTTTTTGAAAATTGTAGCAGCTTCTTCCACTGTTTTACCACCGTGCAGGTCTTCCGGCATCACCATGCGTTTGCCCAATTGCTCAGGTGTCATGATGCGTTCGCCATTATTGGTAATCACTTTGGTATCTGTGGTGAGCGAAATTTCATCATATCCATCCAGACTATGGATTATCGTGAAAGCCTTACCTGTTTGCTGCAGCAAATAGTTATACACTCTGGCCATTTCCAGGCTAAACACACCCACCAACTGTGTAGCTGGTGCGGCGGGATTCACCATGGGTCCGAGCATATTGAAGAATGTACGCATGCCCAGATTCTTACGAATAGGGCCTACAACTTTCAAAGCAGGATGAAACAAAGGCGCATGCAGGAAACAAATATTGGCTGCATCCAATTCACGATTCAATGCATCCACATTATTCTTAAAAGTATAGCCCAACTGCTCCATCACGTTTGACGCACCACTTACACTGGAAGCACCATAGTTACCATGCTTGGCTACTTTTTGTCCCGCACCTGCTACAATAAAACAAGCGAGTGTAGAAATATTGAAGGTGTCTTTCCCGTCACCACCCGTACCAACAATATCGATGGTTTGCGCACCACGCAGATCCACAGGTATTGCCAGCTCTAACAATGCATCCTGAAAGCCTTGCAATTCTTCAATCGTGATACTGCGCATGAGATAAACCGTCATGAAGGCAGTGATTGCATGTTCATTATACAATCCCTTACCAATACCCAGCAATGCTTCATAAGCCTGATTTCTGCTCAGGGTTTTGTGTTCAAATAAATATTGTAAAATCGCTTTCATCTTACTTGCTTTAACCAGTTCTGAATAATCGTAGCACCTTGTGGTGTTAATACACTTTCCGGGTGAAACTGCACACCCTGTACATCATATTGCTTATGTCGTAAACCCATGATATAGTTTTGATCGTCCACGGCAGTGATTTCCAGTGACTCAGGAAAATTCTGCTGATCCACTACCCAGCTATGGTATCTGCCAATCTCAATCATATCATCCAAGCCTTCGTACAAATCCTTTGCTTGTCGATTAATCAATTTTGCAGATGTGGCTACACCATGAAATACCGTACGTAGGTTGGTGAGTTTACCTCCAAATGCTTGTCCGATTGCCTGATGACCCAAACAAACACCCAGTATGGATTTTGTTGCAGCATATCTTTCAATCAGCGGCAATAACAAACCCGCCTCTTCCGGAATGCCGGGACCGGGTGATAAGATAATCTTATCGTATGCCGCCACCTCCTCTAATGTAATGGCATCATTTCGGTACACATCAACCGGCGATTGCAAAATATGCTCCACCATGTGTACCAGGTTATAGGTAAATGAATCGTAATTATCGAAAACGAGTACACGCATATTAAATAGTTGTTGCCAGCTGAATGGCTGTTTTCAGGGCATTGAGTTTGTTGTTCACTTCTTGTAATTCAGACTGGGGCTTACTAGCAGCCACTACACCAGCACCAGCTTGATAGAACAAAGTATTATCCTTACTTAAGAAGGTGCGAATCAAAATGGCATGGTTGCAAGTACCATCAAAACCCATAAAGCCCAATGCACCACCGTAATAACTTCTCTTGGTTGGCTCCAGCTCATCAATCAATTGCATGGCTCGAAACTTTGGCGCGCCACTCAATGTGCCTGCCGGAAATGTTGTTGCCAACACTTGAAATGCATTTGCATCAGGTTTGAGCACGCCAGTCACTTCGCTCACCAAATGAATCACATGGCTATAGTATTGTACTTCCTTATAATGGGTTACGGTTACATCCTGACAAAAATGGCTTAGATCATTTCTTGCTAAATCCACCAACATCACATGCTCTGCATTTTCCTTAGCATCTTCTAACAAGCGTGCAGCTGCTTGCTGATCAACCGCATCATCCCCTGTTCTTTTGAAAGTACCTGCAATCGGATGCACTGTTGCTTTACCATCACGAATGATGAGTTGCGATTCAGGCGATGAACCCATCAACTTATAATCACCATAATCAAAGAAGAAGAGGTATGGCGAAGGATTCACGCTGCGCAAAGCTCGATACACATTAAACTCGTCACCGATGAATCCCTGCTGAAAACGTCGGCTCAACACAATCTGAAATACATCACCTCTATGGCAATGACGAATGCCGGCTTCCACCATAGCGATGTATTCCGCATCGGTGAGATTACTGCTTTCACCATCTTTTGTTTGAAAAGGATACACAGGCACATCCTTACTACGAATCAATGACTCCACAGCAGCCACATCACCTTCCAATCCTTTGATTTGGTTTTCCATCAAATAAAGCTCATCCTTGAAATGGTTGATGGCAATCACATATTGATACAAACGGTAACGCAATTGCGGAATCTGCACACCTGACTTTTCTCTTAATGAGATCGTATCAAAACCGGCAATCGTATCAAAACCAGTATAGCCAAACAGACCTTGTGCTGTGGCAGCCACTTTTTCAGTGGGCGGCATGGCTTCAAAGCGACTCATAAACTCCGTTAAAGCAGCAGTTAGGTCTTGCGGCTGCTTCAGTTGGATAGATTCCGGTTTTTGTGCAGGCAGTTTATACTCTATTTTTTGCGCGCTGCTCAACTCAATGCCGGCAATTGCATTGATACAAATAAAGGAATAGCTGTTTTCCGCTGCATGGTGATCTGTACTTTCCAAGAGGATGGTATCACGGTATTTATCGCGCAGGCGCAGGTAAATACCTACCGGTGTGTACACATCGGCCAGCATTTTCTTTACGCTTGTAATAATCTGAATCTTTTTCATGTTCTGCCTTGTTCGAATACAATAAAAAAGCCCCGACGATAGCGTCGGGGCCTATATTTTGCTAGTACTGGCAATGCCATTACAATCCCCGACCGAGGTTTGTATGCCACCACCAATGCTTATTAATCTGAATTTTCATGTGTTGCAATATTACGGCATCCCACAATACAACCAAAAGGTTTTTTTAAGCGCCTTTTTTATGGCCGATATAGCCGTTGGCAATATACTATTGGCTTTTTCTTAGCGTTTTAGTCATGAAATTTGAAACAAAGCGATTAGATATGCCCAAAATGAAAAAACTATTCCTGTTCTCCATCAGCAGTATGCTGGTTTTACTGATGATCACAGCATTTACCCTGATCAATAACCCGGACGCTATGATTGGTTACTGGCGCACTGGCGATGGTAAAGCCATTGTTCAAGTATATAAGCAGGAGGACAAATATTTTGGCAAGATTGTGTGGCTGGCTGAGCCCAACGATCCAGAAACTGGTAAGCCAAAACTGGATAAGAAAAATGAAGAGGAGAAACTGCGCACCCGCCCTATCCTGGGTATGGTGAACCTGCGCGACTTCAAATTCATCAAGAAAGGTGTTTGGGAAGAAGGCAAAATCTATGATCCCAAGAGCGGTAATGACTATAGCTGCGAAATCAAGATGACGGATGAGAACACTTTAGAAGTACGCGGCTATGTGGGTATTTCCATGTTTGGCAGAACAGATACCTGGAAGCGCCAGCGCATGAAGAATCAATAAGCGTTCAGTAGTAAGTACGAAATAAAAAATCCCCTCCTATTGACAAGAGGGGATTTTTGTATGCATTAGGTTCATTACAAACTCACCAAATTCAAGCTCACATTAAAGAAGAATGTATTGGCAAAACTTGGTTTATACAGTTCATCTTTTTCTTTACCATCATATTTGCTCACTTCTACGAAACGGCCATTCGCACGTAAACCAGCTTGCAGGCTGATCCACCAGAAACCGGATAAGCTTCTTTCCCAAGTAATTCGTGGCTTGATTTCGCCTCGTTGCACAAAATGCGTATGTCCACCACTATACTTGGCATACTGGTTACCTTCCAACTCATAGCCCATATGTATCATAGATTTAGGGCTGAAGTTTCTTCTGAATTGTACACGTGCAGGAAAAATTGCTTCCACACCCCAACGCTCGTTGAAGTTGCGGTTATACATCAGCACCGGAATATGCAATACACGGCCCATGCGATAGGTTCTGGCTACACCTATACCCCACATCAGGTCTTCATTGGGTTTCCATCCGTAAATAGCTGTTCCACTCACCGTAACAGCACGCATGTCAGCTTTTTTAAAATCATCTGTAATCAAGTTGGCATCACCCGTAACCTGAAACAAGAGAAAACGTTTTTCATTCAAAGGCTTGAAAATGGTTGCATTCAATCCGGCACTGTGCATGCCATAACTACCAAGCTGTTGTGTCAGATCCAAGGTATTGGGATTATCTGCACGATAGCCAGTGCGCCAGTAAGTGGCACCCAGGTTGATGATGAGGTTGTTCTTGGAGATCACCGGATTGTTTACTGCGATACGCAAACCACCAGCCGAAGCCAGATTCACCGTATTGGGATTAATTCTTAAACTGGGATTGCTATACTCAGCAGCACCCTGAAACTCGTAACCAATAGAAATGAATCTGTTGGGGATTGCACTGGGAATTTTCTGTGTGGCAAAACGCTTTACCGGTGTTTTATCAATGTCTTCAAACTGAAAAGCAGGGGCGCTTGTGTCAGTTTGCGCATACAGTAAGCCCGATAGCATCAGCAGGCCCATCGTTAGGGGTAACTTCATTGCAGTTGATTTTACGGGCACAAATTGCGGCATTTTTAGCGCTTTCAGGCCCAATCAACCCCCATTTTTACAACCACTGTGTTTAAAGCACCCCCTTGGTACTGGGCAAATGGTTGCTGAAAGGGTCACGTTTTACCGCCATGCGGATGGCTTTTGCAAATGCTTTGAAGATAGCTTCAATCTTGTGGTGCTCATTATCGCCTTTGCAGCTGATATTCAGATTGCATTTGGCAGCATCGCTGAAAGACTTGAAGAAATGGAAAAACATTTCCGTAGGCATTTCACCAATTTTCTCGCGCTTGAATTCGGCATCCCAAACCAACCAATTGCGTCCACCAAAATCAATCAGCACTTTGGCTTCCGCTTCATCCATAGGCAAAGCAAATCCATAGCGCTCCATGCCACGTTTATCGCTTAGTGCTTTGGCGAATGCTTCTCCTAAAGCAATGCCAGTGTCTTCAATGGTGTGGTGTTCATCAATATGCAGATCACCTTTGGTGGTGATGTTGAGGTCTAACTTACCATGACGGGCAATCTGATCGAGCATGTGGTCAAAGAAACCTAATCCGGTTTGTATTGCTGAGCGGCCGCTGCCATCCAGATTCAACGACACATGAATTTGGGTTTCATGTGTATTGCGCTCGTGTGCTACTTTACGTAAACCAAGTTTGAGGAAACTATAGACCGCTTTCCAGTCATTGGTTTCAAAAGCAATCACATCTGCAAATGCTGTGCGATGTTCATCCGACAGAGGGTGTAATTCTGAAACGAAATAAATCGCCTTGCAACCAAGGTTTTTCGCCAGTTGAATATCAGACCAGCGATCACCAATGACGTATGAGTTGGCCAGATCAAACTTTTCTTGATCGAAGAAATGCTGCAGTAATCCTGTACCTGGTTTGCGTGTTGGAGCATTGTCGACAGCAAAAGTTCTATCGATGATCATTTCATCAAACACAAACCCTTCGCCTTCCAGTGTTCGCGTCATCAAGTTATGATAAGGCCAAAATGCTTCTTCAGGATAGGAAGCCGTACCCAATCCATCTTGATTGGTCACCATCACTTTGTAATAATCCATATCCGCAGCAATAGCTGCGAGGGTACTGATGGCACTGGGCACAAAGCTGGTTTTCTCCAGACTATCTACTTGAAAATCTGTTGGTGGTTCCTGCAGTACAACACCATCTCTGTCTATAAACAATACAGGTTTCATTACTTGATTTTAGCACGCTGGGCTTTTACCTCAGCAGGTGTGATAGCAGATGCTTTGTTACCAAAACTGTTTCTGATATAAGTAAGTACATCAGCAATTTGCTGATCGTTCATGTGTGCAAATGATGCCATGGGATTAAAATACTCTTCACCATTCACTTCCAAAGGTTCATTCAATCCTTTCAACACGATACCAATCAATCTTGCTTTATCGCCAGTTACATAATCTGTTTTACCCAGTGGCGGCGTCATTCGAGGCGCGCCTGCGCCATCTGCCTGGTGGCACGACATACAATATTGTGCATACAATGCTTTACCTCTTGTAATGCTGGCTGCATTCGGCGTTTGCATACTTTGGAATACAATACCAATTGTAAGCAGACTTAAAACAACAATCAACTTGCGCATTAGACGAATTTATTTTGCTGAATAACTGATTTTCCAAACATAGCCCTTAGCATCATCTGATACATAGAGCGAACCATCAGGACCCATTGCCAATCCGCAAGGGCGATGCATAGCATCTCTTGGATTAGACACTTTACCCTTTCCAGTAAAACCGTCAGCAAAGATTTCCCAATCGCCTGTAGGTTGACCATTTTTCATTGGCACAAATACCACATAGAAACCTTCCTGTACTTGTGGATTTCTATTCCAACTACCATGAAAGGCGATGAATGCACCGTTACGATATTTCTCAGGAAACTGATTACCTGTATAGAATAACAAAGCGTTTGGTGCTAAATGACCGGGAAAACCCACCAAAGGTTTGATCGCATCTGGCGCACCTTCTTTTTTACCGTCGCCTCCATATTCTGGTGAAAGAATTTTCTTATTCTGGAATGGATCCCAATACACATAAGGCCAGCCGGCGTTATCGCCCTGCTTCACCATGTAAAAGGTTTCTGCAGGTAATTCAGCACCCGCTTTTGCATCATAGAGTTCAGGGAAATGTTGATACAACATATCGCGACCGTGTACCGTCACAAATAATTCATTCACTTCCGTATTCCAGTCCAACCCTACTACATTGCGCAAACCAGTTGCATAGCGAACCCCTTCCGCATAGCTCTGCTCCAATTTATCAGCACGGAATTTCCAAATACCGCCAGCTGAATCCAAAATCGGACAAGGCATCATGCCTTTAGAACCTTGCATTCGATCGCGCTCCTGACAAACATTGGAAGGCGCACCAATATTCACGTACAAGTTCCCTTTAGGATCAATAGCTATTGACTTTGATGCGTGCTGGCGTTTGTCGACCAATCCATACACCACACGCTCTGGCTGGTCAGGATTGATAATATTATTCGCTGCATCTAACTGATAACGAAACACAGCCGAGTTAGAAGATGCGTAGAGATAATTCTTGTACAAGGCAATACCTGTGCCAATATAGTTACCGAAAGCTAGTGTGTCTTCATACACCCCATCTTTATCGGCATCACGCAGGCGAAGAATGCCTTTGCCGTAACGCAGGTTTTCTAATTTCAAATACAGATCACCGTTATTGTGTACAGCAATATGGCGCACACGGCCCTTGTCTTTGGTAATATTGGTGATAGCAAATCCTTTAGGCAATTGAATATCTGCCTGCTGTGCAGATGCCTGCAAAGTGATTAGACTAATCAGTGATACGATAATTTTTCTCATTTGCTTTATTTAAGGGGTCACAAATTACTTATTCTGCTACAAATCCTTTTGTTGCCAGCCATTCCACCAGAGCATCCACCAAGATTGTATTCTCTTTTTCAGTACCAATGGTGATGCGGAGACAGTCTTCACATAATTGCACATTGCTTCTATCGCGCAATACAATACCCTTGGTCAACAGGAATTCGTACACTTTTCTTGCTTCTGCTATTTTCACGAGCAAAAAATTGGCATCAGATGGATATACCGTTTCCACTGTCGGCATTTGCTCAAACACTTCTTTCAAAGCCTCGCGCATAGCCACCAATTCCTTGATCATATCATTCACCTGCCCTACTTCTTCCAATGCTTTCAGCACTAGGTCTTGCGTAGCTTGATTGATATTATAAGGTGGCTTCACTTTATTCATCACCTCAATAATCTCTTCTGAAGCGAAAGCCATACCCAAACGCAATGCCGCTAAACCCCATGCTTTACTCAATGTTTGCAGTACCACCAGATTGGGATATTCCGTGAGTTCCTGCACAAAGCTTTTCTGTCTTGAAAAGTTGATATACGCTTCATCAATCACCACAATACCGCTAAAATTATTCAGCACCGTTTCAATATCCGTTCTGTTCAATGCATTACCTGTTGGATTATTGGGCGAGCAGAGCCAGATGATTTTGGTATTGGCATCTGTCAGTTGTTCCAGGTGTGCGAGATTCAATTGAAAATCTGGTAACAGCGGCGCCTTTCTTACTTCCACGTCATTGATGTTGGCACTTACTTCATACATGCCATAAGTGGGCGGACAAATCACCACATTATCTTTACCTGGCTCACAAAAGCAGCGGAATAAAATATCAATACACTCATCGCTGCCATTACCCAGAAAAATATGCTTTGCATCAATACCTTTTATCTGGCTTAGCGCCACTTTTACCTGCTGCTGATGCGGATCGGGATAACGGTTATACCATTTTGGCAATGGCGAGCCCAGACTATTCTCATTGGCATCGAGGAATACTTTTGCTTCGCCGGAGAATTCGTCACGAGCAGACGAATACGGAGTGAGCTGTTTAATATTAGGTCTAGTTAATTTATGTAGATCGAATCTCATGGTAAAGAATTTAGAAGTTAGTAGTTAGAAGCTAGCCAATACTACTACTTTGCATTTTTTGAATATACACTTCCAGCATTTTGGACACCTCTTCCAATAAATGCATTTGATGATCATCAACAGTATAAGCAAGATCCTTTGCGAGTATCATAAAGTAAGTACACTCTTCAATAGAGCCTTGAGCAATATTAAAAAACCGCATCTTCTCTGGCTTTGTTTTCTTTTTATATCCTTCAGCAATATTTGCAGCGATTGAGATTGCAGCCTTTCTAAATTGAGGAACCAGCACAAACTGCTCTTCTTTTGGAAAATTCTTTGTCATAGTATATACGGCAAGCACAAATTGATGTGCTTTTTGCCATACAATTAACTCTCGAAAGCTCTTTGTTGAAGTAACACTCATTGAAAATTAATTTATATGAAAAGCTAACTACTAGCTTCTAAATGCTGTCTTCTAATAATCACCGCTCTCGCATGCGCATCCAAACCTTCTGCTTCTGCCATTAATCGCACTGTTTCAGCAATATTGTTCAAGCCTTGCTGACTCAACTGCTGATACGTAATCTTCTTCACAAAAGCATCTACACTCACACCGCTATAGGCATGCGCAAAACCATTGGTCGGTAAAGTATGGTTGGTACCACTGGCATAGTCGCCCACACTCTCAGGTGAATAATGACCAATGAAAACAGAACCTGCATTCACAATCTGTTCTGCAACTTCTGCTGCATTGTCCATCGCTATAATCAGGTGCTCAGCTGCATAAGCATTCACCAAGGCGATAGCTTCTTCAATATCTGGCAGATACACTGCTCTGCTATGCTCCAATGCTTTTGCAGCCAATGCTTTTCTAGGCAATGCTTCCAATTGCTTGGCTACAGCATCTAGTACACGTGGTATCATCTGCTGATCGTTAGACACCAATAATACCTGACTATCCGCACCATGTTCTGCCTGACTTAATAAATCAGCAGCCACAAAATCCGGATTGGCACTGGCATCTGCAAGTACACAAACTTCACTAGGGCCTGCAGGCATATCAATAGCCAAACCTTCCATCTGAACTAATTGTTTGGCACAAGTGACATATTGATTACCTGGACCAAAAATCTTATACACTTTAGGTACAGTTCTGGTGCCATAAGCCATTGCCGCAATCGCTTGTACACCACCAATCTTGTAGATATGTGTTACACCTACCAACTTGGCAGCATAAATGATCGCTGGGTGTAGCTGCCCGTTCTTATCTGGCGGAGAACAAAGCACGATTCTTTTACATCCTGCTAAGTGCGCAGGAATACCCAGCATCAATACGGTAGAGAACAAAGGTGCTGTACCACCAGGAATATAGATGCCCACTGTTTCAATGCCTACTGATTTACGCCAACAACGCACACCTGGCATAGTTTCTATTACAGATGGTGCTTGTAATTGCGCTTGGTGGAAAGTGGTGATATTTTCTGCTGCTGTTTGAATCGCTGTTTTCAACTCATGTGATAAAGCCGCTTCGGCTTCAATCAATTCATTCTCATCAAACGCAAAATCTTTTAGGAGAACACCATCAAATTTTTCTGTGTATTCAATGATTGCTTCATCTCCTCTTGCACGCACATCATCCAATACTGTGCGCACGGTAGCACGCAAAGCCGTATCATCCATCACAGGTCTTGCGAGGATGGAAGCCCATTCTTGCTGCTTTGGCTGTTCAAATATTTTCATACAACTAGATGATCATTTTTTCAATCGGCACCACCAAAATACCTTGTGCACCTGCCGCTTTCAATTGCTCAATAATATCCCAGAATTCATTTTCGTTCAACACGCTGTGTACACTACTCCAGCCGGGCTCAGCCAAAGGCAATACAGTAGGGCTCTTCATACCGGGTAATAACGAAATAATCTGCTGGAGGTTCTCATTAGGCGCATTCAGCAAGATGTATTTATTGTTTTTCGCTTTCTTCACAGCCTGCATACGGAATATGAGTCGGGCCAGCAGCTGTTCCTGCGCTTCAGTAAGTTGTTGATTCTTGATCAATACTGCTTGAGATTGCAGAATTGTTTCCACTTCTTTCAATCCATTCATGAACAAGGTAGAACCACTGCTCACTAAATCACAAATAGCATCGGCCAATCCAATCCCTGGCGCAATTTCTACGCTACCACTGATTTCATGGATTTCAGCGCTAACACCTTGCTCTTTCAAAAAAGCTTGGGTGATCACCGGATAAGAAGTGGCAATCTTCTTACCCTCCAGGTATTGCACATTAGGATAAGCTTCCCCTTTTCTTACAGCTATGCTCAATCGGCATTTGCCAAAGCCCAGATTTTCTGCAACAGCTACTTTCTTCTGCTTTTCATACACTACATTCTCTCCAACAAAACCAATATCTGCAACACCATCTTCCACGTATTGAGGAATATCATCATCACGCAGGAAGAAAAGCTCCAGCGGAAAATTGCTCGCCTCTGCCTTCAACTTGTTTACTCCATTTGAGATATCCACCCCACATTCCTTCAACAAACGAATAGAATCATCGTGTAAACGACCTGATTTCTGAATAGCCAGTCTGAGTTTTACCTGTTCATTGCGCATAGTGTTCGATTGAACGTAAAAAAATAGGGCTCACCATTGGTAAGCCCTGTGATACAATCAGATACGCATACAGCATCGGCCTACCGCTTGGGTAAGATATGATGATGATGGATATGTGCCTGATTGAACATGCCACAAAAATAGGTGAAATAGCTTACCCACAAAATTTTATCAGTGGTTTCGGTGCGCAAGGAACAGTACTTATCTTCCACAACTTAAATTAATTGCCATGAGACGCATTCCCCGTTTACTTACTGTATGGATGTTCGGATTGATCAGCATGGGTGCATTTGCACAGGATGCTATCGGTTATCAAACACCTCCACAGGTAATATCAGATTTGTTATTAGCCAAACCAACGCCTGCTGTAAGCATTGACGACAAAGCACACTGGATGTTGTTGATAGAAAGAAACAGCTATCCAACAGTGGAAGAATTGGGACAGCCCGAAGCACGAATTGCAGGTCTGCGTATTAATCCCATGAACTTTTCTCCCAGCAGACAGACTTACATCAACAATTTCTCGCTGAAAAATATCAAGGAGAATACTACTATACAAGTAAAAGGATTGCCTGCTGGCATGTTGGCTAGTCAGCCATCCTGGAACCCTTCTCAAACCAAGATCGCATTCACGAATTCAACTGGCAGTCGTGTTGACTTATATGTTATCGATGTTGCTACTCAAACAGCAAAAAAAGTAAACCAACAACCATTGAATACCGTATTGGGTGGTGCTTATTCTTGGGTTGATGACAATACACTCTTGTATAAAACTACATTACAACCTGCTTCTGCAGCACCAAAGCGTCCGATTACACCAAAAGGACCAGCCATGCAGGAGAACTATGGCAAAGCAGCGCCTATTAGAACCTATCAAGACTTGATCAAGAGTCCTTACGATGAGCAGTTTTTTGAATTCCTCGCTACCGCACAGCTTGTCAAGAATGTGAATGGTGTTGAAACCAAGATTGGTAAACCTGCATTGTATACCATGACCAGTGTTTCTCCTGATAAAAATTATATGATGGTACGCACTATCCGTAAGCCATTCTCTTATCTAGTGCCTGCACAACAGTTTCCTTCTACGGTAAGTATTACAGACATGAATGGCAAAACTGTAAAAGTATTGGCCGAGTTGCCTTCAGGCGAAGGTGCACCTTCAGGATTTGACAATGTACAAGATGTAGTGCGTGGTTTCGACTGGCGCGATGATGCACCTGCAACCATTACATGGTGCAAGCCTTTGGACAGCGGCATGATCAGAAGCAAGGTAGAATTCCATGATGCAGTGTATGCACTCAGTGCACCTTTCACTGGTGAAGCCAAAGAACTCTTCAAAACACAGTGGCGCTTCCGTGGTATCAACTGGGGTAATGAATCCTTGGCTTTAGTAAGCGAAGGCTTATCCGGCAGACAAAGGGCACGTATCCATAAGTATAACCCATCTACTGGTGCGTTGGAGCTGATGTTGGAAAGAGCTACAACAGATGCATACAGCGATCCTGGTCAACCTTATACTTCCAGAAATAAATGGGGCAGATCAGTAGTAACCCCTGTTGAAAATGGCAGCAAGCTGCTGATGATCAACAATACCGGTTCATCTCCTAAAGGCGATCTGCCTTTCTTGGCAAAATTTGATTTAACAACCAAGCAAAGTGAGATCATCTGGCGCTGCGCGGAGGGACAGTTTGAGTCTATCGTGGATATTCTGGATGCGGATAGATTAACACTGGTTACCAGAAGAGAAACGCAAAAAGATGTACCCAATTACTATATCAAGGATTTGAAAGCAAGAATTGCTGACAGAGCATTAACAAACTTCAGCAATCCATATCCTGCATTAGAAGGTATTACCAAAGAAAAAATCAAGTATAAGCGTGCGGATGGTGTTGACCTAACTGGCGATTTATACTTACCTAAAGGATATGATCCCAAAAAAGACGGCCCACTGCCTGTTTTCATGTGGGCTTATCCAAGAGAGTTCAACTCTGCTGCTGATGCTGCTCAGGTGAGAGGCTCTAAGGATCGCTTTACGACAATCAGTTGGGGCGGACCAGTATTCTGGGTAACGCAAGGTTATGCGGTATTAGACAATGCAGAAATGCCTATCGTAGCGACCAGTGCTGATAAAAAACCAAATGATGATTTCATTCAGCAGCTGAAATTGAATGCAGAAGCAGCGATCAATAAATTGGCAGAACTTGGTGTTGGTGATAAGAATCGTGTAGCTGTTGGCGGACATAGCTATGGCGCTTTCATGACTGCACACTTACTCTCACACACCAACTTATTCAAAGCAGGTATTGCCCGCAGCGGTGCCTACAACCGTTCACTGACTCCATTTGGTTTCCAGAACGAAGACAGAACCTACTGGCAAGCGCCAAACTTATATTTCGATATGAGTCCGTTCAGCTATGCCAATAAAATCAAAACACCCATTTTGTTGATACACGGCGAGATGGATGATAATCAGGGTACCTTCCCTATCCAAAGTGAGCGTTTCTACAATGCCATTAAAGGTCATGGTGGCACATCACGCTATATTGTACTGCCTTACGAAGCGCATGGCTATAGAGGCAAGGAAAACCTGTTGCACATGTTGTGGGAACAACACCAGTGGTTAGAGAAATATGTAAAGAATGCGAAATAGCATGAAAAAGCCCCGAAGATTCTGTCGGGGCTTTTTTATTCTTTTGTCTTGATTTGTAATTCCTTCCAGGGTGTTGATCCATCAACAGCTCTTTCAAAAACATGTTTCGAGGAAGTCTGAATCACCATTTCTGCGGTTGTGTAAACAGTACAGCCCTCCAGTAGATGCCCACCAATGGTCTTTCCTGTACTATCGGCTATAGTGATATGCAAATGACTCCCGTTAATAGATACCGTACCATTAAGACTCAAAATTTCAAAATGCCCACTACCTTTTGCGCCGGTTTCCTGATTGGCAAATCGGATATGGTAATCGGTGAGGCTACCCACTGAGGATGCAACCCAACCTGCTTCAATATGATGCTGTACAACGTACTCCTGAATAGATTTCAGCAAATCCTGCCCAGGCTTAAGCCGAAATGCATGTGTATTGGATGGCTGCTGCATAGTTGTACAAGCATTAGATAAGGTGAGTAATAAAATGGCAATGATTTGCTTCATATCAGACGAAAATAAGCTTCCAGTATAAATATACTTGATATGGATAAGCATTACCTCCTTTGAAACGGTACTTGAATATGTGATAGGTGTTTCTCGCAAACTCTCGCAGAAATATGTAGCTTCTTTGAAGGCGATCAATCATGCTTTGTTGCTGGTGCTTTCGATAGAAATAAGCATGTGCTCCAATGATTGCCTGAAACCTGTTTTCAATTGTACCTATTCTCCATGGATGAATAACAACCGCATCACGCATAAATAATACTTTGCTTTGCTGCATCAGCCTGATATAGATATCCTCATCTTCGAGACAGGGAATAACGAAAGCTTCATCAAAACCACCAATTTGATCAAATAATGTCTTGCGCACTGCAATATTGGCCGACCAAAAATTACCACCATCAATATTAATGGGCGCCTGTTGATCATAGCGAGTTCGAAGTTCAGTACCCACAACAGCACCTTCTACTGCACCAATATCGTCACTGATTGACTGGAACAATTTAGCATATGTCTGAATCAGGTTATTGTATGCCATGCAATCATCGTCTATAAAGACCAACCACTGACCTGTTGCTGCGGCAGCGCCACGATTTCTGTTTGCGGCCGGACCAGTAGCAGGCCCTTTCACCCATTTGGCGAAAGGAAAGTCGCTTGATACCAGATGCTCAGCTGAATCATGTCCATCATCGCTCACAATCACTTCATACAAGGCTGTATCAGCTTGCTGCACTTTCGGCGCAAGCGATGCTAAACAGTAACTGAGTTGCTGATGACGATTGCAGGTTGGTATGATAACAGAAATCAGTGACACATCAATGCATTTTATACCTGATCAGGTATTTGATATACAATTTAAACACCCATTGGAATGTTTCCCAATTATGGTGCATATTCCAGGCACCTTTCGCCTGTACCAATGCTGCTTTGGGGTCTTTATAATGGTGATACACTTTATGTGAAATCTTCGCAAAGTAAATAGAAAAGTTTCTCCTTGCCTGATCACTCAGATAGTCACGAATATCAGCAGGCAGATAATGAGCGATTGTCTTAATAACCTGATTGATATCACGAATATTTTGTCCGCTCAGGAAAGACCTGCTGGTGATATTGCTTGTGTGAATACGATAACGGGCAAGATACTTAGGCGAATGTGCTACATCATAGTAAGCAGCAATCCTTACCCACATTTCCCAATCCTCTCCATAGTGAACACCAAAAAAACTGCCCAATTGTTCATACACAGATCGCTTCACCACCATAGCAGGCGGCTGCACACGTTGACCTACTGCAATTTTTTCCAGCCAATTATCTAAAACTCCAGTCTCAGTTGATAATGGCTTTTCTACCCAGAGTTCCTTACTTTCTTCATCTACGTATATAAAATCAGTAAACGCAGCTCCAACTGTGGGGTGTTCATCAAACAAGGATGCTATCACGCGATAAAATCCATCCACCACAAAATCATCCCCATGCAATATGTGGACATAATGCCCTTTTGCGCGATTAATACATGTTTCAAAATTGCGCAGACTTCCACTATTTTCAGCCTGACGATAATAGCCAACCCTTCCTTTACCAATATTTGCTATCAACGCAGCAACATCACCGTCTGTGCTAGCATCATCAATTACTTCAATCTGCATTTCTGCCTCTGGCAAAGCCTGCGACAATACAGATTGAATGGTATGACCGAGATATTCAATGCAGTTATAAGCAGGTATCATTACCGAGAATAATGGTCGGTGCACACCTGCTTCAACAGGTGCAATCACTGGCGGCTGTTGTGGCGTTCTAGTCTGCTGTTGCATTAATCTGATAATATTTTTTCCAATGATCTTTACCCTGTTCAGCTAGGACAAGCTGCGCTTCACTCAAAGTAGGCATTAACTTCGCATATACTTTTTGCACTGTTTCAAACATAAGCAATGTATTTGTTGAAGCGCTTTGCCCATGTTTTCGGTAACGCGCAATCAGGCGATCATGCTGATACGCAGGATAATGTTGCGCTATCCGCAGATACAAATCATAATCTTCGCTTCCACTCAGTTGACTATCATAGGCAAACGCAAAAAAGACTGCCCTCCTATACATTGCCACAGACTGTAATCCAATAAAATTACCAAGCAATAAATCATCAAAGAAATGAGTTGTTTTCGTATTGCATATATGCCCATCAATATCTTCATTAGCTTCATTGATTGGTGTATATCCTCCGCAAACCATCACTGCATCTCTGTAATACGTAAAGAAATACAGATTCAGTTCAATGGCGTTTTCATACAAAAGATCATCTGCATCCAAAAAGACCAAATAATCGCCTCTACTATGCGCCACACCAATATTTCTGGCAATACTCACGCCGGCATTAGGTATTGACACATACTTTACCTGTGGGTATGCTGCACATACTTCAGAAGTATTGTCTGTGGATCCATCATTTACCACAATAATTTCAATATGCGCATAGGTTTGCCTTAATACGCTATCGATAGCTGACTGCAAAAACCTTCCTTGATTGAAACAAGGAATTATCACGGAGACCAAACTGTCCGGCTTTACTTCGGCAGGTGTACTTAATTGTTCAGGGAAAAGCAGTGGATCATTTTGCAATTTGCCTTTGTGTTCCTGAAAAAAACGCCATCCCGAATAAGCGCCACTGATCTCCTGCCAAAGTAGAAAGGGATTTTCCCGAACCTGAAAACTCAATATCTTCCAAATTCGCTTGAGATAAAATTCAGGTATGTATTTAAAGACACGCTTGAGATTGCCTTCATGTCCGTAACGCTCATGTTGAATCAATAGTGAACTCACCTGACCGCGCATATAACTAAAGAGCTGTTTAGATAAGCTCTCCATCGTATCTCTATGCTGATGCGATACATACAAAGCAGGATCATAATAACAAGCCCACCCCTCAGCAAGTATTCGATACCACATTTCAGAATCGCCACTACAACCTGAAGCACCAACATCCAGTCGCTCATCAAAATACCCTGCCAATTGAAAAGCTGCTTTACGAAAAGCCATATTGGCACCAGCGCCAATATCCCATACCGGAACACCATAGGGCAGTTTGGCTAGAAAATAGTTTCGATCAAATAAAACAGGCTTATAGCCTTTATTAAATCCCCACTGCTTTTCAAATATGAATTGCGCTTTTGTCTTGAGTGCATGCGGAATGACCAAACCTGTAACAGCCATGATTTGCGGATGATGAAAAGCTTCACGCAATTTGGTTATCCAGTTATTAGGCACCAGCACATCATCATCTGTATACGCAATGATATCCCCTACAGCGGCCTGAGCACCTGTGTTTCGCGCAATATCCAAGCCCTTGCGGGGTTCCAGTACATAACGAACACCAGGGAACTGCGCCACTATATTTTGGCTTGCAGTATCATCCGGTGCATTGTCAACAATAATTAATTCAAAGTCTTGATCCGTACAAGCCAATATTTGTCTGATGCAAGTTGCCAGTTGCACAGGCCTGTTACGGGTACACACAACAACAGACAAAGATTCCCGCTTGCTTGTATGTTTATCAGGTAATAAAGTGTCTAATAATAAGCTTAGTGCTGTGGTCTGATTTTGTCGGAGCATAGAACGCCAATCTGCTCCTGTTTGCTTTATGGCAGCATGATAGTCCAATGCTGACGATACTGCGTTTATGACTTGCTCAATATCCGGTCTTGACTGTCCTGCTTCATACCAGATATGCCCAAGCGGCACCTGCTTCCACCAGAACAACAAATAGGCCGACTCATGCTTGGGAATAGATAATTCGCCTGCTTCTAAGAGCTGCACGTGATGTATATGATAAGGCTTGAATGCCATATCAGTGTCTGACTTGTTGTTGAAGAATCAAGGAAAAATCAGGATGTACCTGCCCCATCCATTTACCATACCATTCCGGTGCAGCTCCATTATCTGACACATCAAAAGAAACACAAGCTTCAAATGCATAAGCCAGTTGCTGGTTAGCATAAAAATTTACGGTAAGGTAATAAGAGCCGTCGTTAAGAAAATGTCCAGGGATAGTACAACGCCCTTCTATGGCAGAAGCCACTGTATCAAATGGATTAGACAATAATTCAAAAACACAAACACCATCCAGTGTAAACAACTGTATGCTTGCGTGTATACTACTTGTATAATCCGGCAGATACCAAGCACCAAAGTGAATATTCAAAGGGGTGGTTGTATCGATAATCTCTTTGTCTTGTTGATAAACAGGCATCACCGATACTGATGCAATCCTGAATAATTGATTGCCGGGAGCTTGATCTGGTGAAGGATAATGTTGCTCAAGAAACTGCACCTGCTCTCTTTTCAGGTAATTGGTAATCACATCATCCGGATCACCTTCATCCACCAATTTGCCCTTATGAAAACAAAATGCTCTATTACAAAGATTGCGGATGGTTTGCAGGTTATGGCTTACAAATAAAATGGTCTTACCCTCTTCGCGAGCAATACTATTCATCTTAGCCAAACATTTCTTCTGAAACTCGGTATCACCAACTGCGAGTACTTCATCCACAATCAAAATATCTGGATCGAGATGCGCTGCTACTGCAAATGCCAGTCGCACATACATTCCGCTGGAATAGCGTTTTACAGGAGTATCCAGAAATGCATCAGGCACACCAGAAAAGTCTACGATGGCATCGAAGCGATCTTTTACTTGTTGTGCATTCAGCCCAAGTATTTGTCCGTTCAGAAAAATATTCTCTCGCCCGGTTAAATCACCATGAAAGCCAGTACCCACTTCCAACAAACTGGCAATACGTCCGTTTCCCTTGATACTACCCTTGGTGGGCAGACTGATTCTGGATAAGATTTTCAACAAGGATGATTTACCTGCTCCATTCTTACCCACAAAACCGACGACTTCCCCAGCGCGTACTTCAAAATTCACATCTTGCAAAGCCCAAATACCATTTTGCTCACTTCGCTGCGCGGATCGAAACAATTGAAAAAAATCACGCTTAAATGAACCTGTTCCCCAAGTTCCCAGGCGATAGTATTTTGACAACCCTTCTGCTTTTAAAATAATACGCGACATAGTACTATAAGGTATCCAACACTTTAATCTCCAGCTTTTTGAATATGGTAATACCGACAAAACAAATCATGCTTACCATCAGCACACTGATCCAAACCCAATGCATATCAATAGCCTGTCCGGTGAGAAACACAGCTCTAAATCCTTCAATGGCAGTTGTCAAGGGGTTAAGGCGAAACAGCACCTGATATTCCTGCGGAATCATGGATGCAGGATAAACAACAGGTGCAGCAAACATGAAAAGGCGCAGGGCAAACTGAATCAGGTTATCTATATCTCTGTATCGCGCAGTTAATACACTAATGATCAATCCTATACCCACTGCAAAAAATGCAATCATTAACAAAAAGAAAATTAACCATAGTATGCCGTATACACTAATACTTATTTGCGGAAAGCTCCCTTGGTAAAACCCAAGCAGTATTAAAAAAAACAGGCATTGCATTAACCCTCTCACAGATGCAGTGATCACCGCACTAAACGGAATGATCAATCTTGGGAAATATACTTTATTGAAAATATGCGCATTGAAGATGAATGTGTACATCGTACCATTGAGGCAATCGGAGAAAAAATTCCAGATGATATAGCCTGATAAATAAAACAACAATGGAGGTGTACCATCGGTTGACAATCTGGCTACCCTGCTGAAAATGATGACATAGACCAATGTGGCCAGCAAAGGTTGTAACACTATCCATAAAGGACCAATCAAAGTTTGCTGATAGCTGGCAAGTAGATCGCGACGCACAAAACGGAGTATCAGGCCTTTTTTATAAAAAAGCTCTTTCAGCCCGAATCTGAACCATCCCTGATCCGGCTTAATTTCCCATTCAAACTGATTTGCCGTCAAAATCTTGATTTACTTGTACAAAACGTTTTTCAGGCGCAAAAATTGCCTGATTAACAGCACTTCAAGTCTGTAAATATGGGCTTAATGACCCCGCTTCCGGTGTTTATGAAAATGGTGCGTTTTCCCTGATTTTACAGAGCTAGCAGCAAGCTTCTGCCCTGCAGGCATTGGCGCTGGGCGATTCAGTACATATGCCAGTAAGCATAAAACAACGGAGAGAAAAATCACCACCCATTGCCAACCAAACTGTTCAGACAAAACCCAAAATGCAGCCATATTCAATAAAACAACCAGACAGGCGTCTATCAGCATCATGCTGCGATATCCCTGCTGCTTATAAGCAGTGAACACAGCCGCTGCCAAACTCAGCAAACCAATACCAATTGAAAAAATCCAGCCGGGTAGCTGATAATCTGAAAATGGTGTATGCTGTAACCAGGAAGTGGACAAATCCAATCTTCTTCCCGTAGGATCGCTGATTAGTAAAAAGCCTGTATATAGGCCAAAAGCACCAATCAATAACTGAATGGTAGTGGCAAGCTGTCGTACTGCTTTCATAGCTCAGGTTTTCTACTAAGCAACAGCATTTGAGCCTTACCTGCAATGACAATTATCAGGCCTTGCCTAGTTCTTTCTCATGCACTAAGGCGAAATATGCAATAACTGCACTAGCGAGCATAAGCACTGCACCTAGTATAAAAGGTGCTCCAGGAAAATAGACAGGGGCTGCTGTACTGGTAAAGAAGGCGAAAAGATTGGTCATGAGTGGAGGCCCGATAATGGACGTAGCACTCATCAAGCTGGTTAATGCACCTTGCAATTCTCCCTGTTCATTTTGCGGTACATGTCCGGTAATAATGGCCTGTAATGCAGGACCCGCAATACCACCAAGACAATAAGGTACCAGGAAGACAAATAACATCCAACTGGATGAAGCAAGACCAAACAATAACATTCCAAGTGCGTACAATAGCAGCCCAATATAGACACTGCGTTCATTTCCCAATCTAGGGTTTACATATCTAATCAATCCGCCTTGCACAGCTCCCACCAAAACACCTACCAAGCCTAGCGATAAACCAATCAGTTTCTCTGACCAATGAAACTTCTCAATCGTAAAGAAACTCCAGGTACTTTGTACAGCATGTGCTGCGATATAAATCAACACCAACGAACCAACCAAAGCACTTACGCCACTATATCTACGCAACAACAACAATGAGCCCAGCGGATTAGCACGCCTCCATTCAAATGGTCTTCTTTTTTCTTTAGGAAGCGACTCAGGCAGAATGAAATAACCGTACAACCAGTTCAGTAAGCAGAGTACAGCAGATACATAAAATGGAACACGTGTACCAATTTGGCCCAGAAAACCACCCAGAACCGGACCAATGATAAAGCCCACACCAAAAGCAGCACCTACCATGCCAAAATTCTTTGCCCGGTCTTCAGGAGAACTGATGTCTGCGATATAAGCGGTAGCAGTTGTAAAACTTGCGCCTGTAATACCTGCAATCATTCTTCCGATGAACAACCAAGTAATAGTTGGCGCAAAGGATAAGAGAATATAATCAATACCAAAACCAAACAAGGAGAACAAGAGTACCGAGCGCCTTCCATATTTATCACTGAGGTTACCAATCACTGGCGCAAAAATGAATTGCATGATGGCATAGGCGAAACCCAGCCAGCCACCATAACGAGATGCATCACTCACATTACCATGAATAAGCTCTTCAATCAATTTTGGCATTACAGGAATGATGAGTCCAAAGCCGGTTACATCAATCAGTAAGGTCACGAAAATAAATCCCAGGGCGGCCTGCTTTTTTCCTGTCATGGTGCATTATTGTAAGCCAAATGTTGGTTTTTTCAATAAAAGCACAAAACAATTATTGATTAACGGACATGAAATCTGGGCGCTTAATGAACTGACTGATAAATCGGAAGCGGAGATCTGTATTGAAATCAATCCTGAAACGGTTCATACCTCCGATAACTCTGGGAAAATAAAACATACGCAGCTCCATGGTACCAAAGACCAAATTTTCATTACGAGATTTCACCCCACCGCCTATAGATGTGAAGCCATCGCTCTTACCCCAACCTGTACCAATTGGTTTCAACAAGGAAAAACCACCAAATACAAAAGGTGCAAAACGAAAACCATAGAAAGACCAACTGTTATAAAAAACAGACTCGGCTCTTGTTGTTAGTCTTGCTGCAGCCTGGATATCGCCCCTGCGAAACTCAGCTAAACCAAATACATTGTTGATATACAAAGGCTCATTGAGTAAGGTGCGATACTGACCCGCAGCACTAAAGTGCAGAAAATTTCTTTGCATCCAACGTCCACCACGTTGATACAATTTGGAAAAATAATCCAGACTTGCCAACACAGCAACATCCTCAGGATCGGCTTTGTGCAGATAGGTGCTGGCGCGAAATGCGAAATTGAAATAATCGCCACGCGTCTTGAAATAAAAGCGTTGAAAATCCAGCCCCAAGTAGGCCCTTAATCTTTGCTCCTTATCGGTATAACCACCCGTAATGGCTACATTCACACCTTCCGGAACGTCTTCGTTTCTACCAAAGCCATACACGTAACGCGCTTTGAAAAAGTCTTGCCTAAACGCAGAAACAGTTACCAAACCACCGCGTAAGTCTGCATATTGATAATTGTATATATTCTGAAACTTATCTGGCACCTGAACAAAATGTCTGTAAAATCCTCTTGCAGCAAGAAAATGCCTGAAACGGCTACCACTATTTTTCTTAAAATAATTTTTTGTTCCCAGGTTATAACCAGCCCATGCATCCACAACGTTGGCATCATATCTTGCATCAGCAAAATATGCCGAATCGGATAGATACATATTATTGGTCTGCTGCTTGCCCACTTCTAATGCATAGGTAAAAGTCATGTATGGGTTCACAAGCGACTTGGATAAGCGGATAAATCTGTAATCTTCATTACGCTTGCCTGTATTAAAAGCCGGGCGATACGTCTGAAAGCCAATCGAGAAATCAGTAAAGCTGCCCGCGATATTTCTTTTGGTGTAAGATCCACCAAAGCCCCATGTGTCTGCACGCTTCGCTTCATATAAAGTTCGTATCGATAATTGATCGCCGCTACCAAAAAGATTCTCTTCTGTAATAACGAGTTCACCATCTTCGGGGCTACCGATATTGGCACTCACTCCAAGTGAAAACACATCTTTTACAATGACCAGTACGTCTACATACTCCGGCATACCCGGCACGATACTCAGTTTCAATAATGCATCTTGCACAAAGGGCTGTTCACGCAGATGTCTTTCATTATCTGCCATCAGATCAGGACGAATGGTATCTCCCTCTGTGAAAAATAAATTCTTACGCACAACTGCTGCGCGGGTTGTAGCATGAACACGATCCGCTAGCTTATTCAAGGCATTTAATTCAACTTCCTGTGGCGCATTGACATTTCCGCCCAAACCAAGCTGAATAATTTGAATATTTCTTACTTGCTTGCCCTTAAACGCAGCAAAGACCTCATCGTTCTTGATGGCAGGCGCAGGTGCTTCCAGATTAGACCGACTAATATTCTGAGCCAGTTTACCAATAATGCCTGGCTTTTTGACCAGAAAAAATGTATCTGCTTTATGGATATAGGACGAATCGAACTGCGCGTAGATGCAGACCGACAAAAAGACAAATCCTATGGTCAGCAGTTGCTTCATCAAAGATGGTTAAGTTACAAGGATGATGCCAATTCCTGTGCAAAATCTTCCAATGATGGATCACGGGCTCCCATCAATAAAATCACTGCCGCTGCCTGCAAATGAGGCCTAATTGCTTGCAGCAAATCTGCCCGATCAGGAACAAAGTATGCCTGCTTACCCAATTGTTGAATATCATTAATTAGATCGCCGGCAGAAATGTCTTTTACAGCGGTTCCACCTGCATAGAATATCTCGCTCATCCATATTTCATCTTCTGGCCTCAGTACAGCAGCTATCTCCTGAACAAAATCATGTCGCAGAAAACGTGTAGGTCCATAACCATGGGGCTGAAACCATGCAATCACTTTTGGCGCAATGGCTTGGCAAGCCTGAATTGAGGCTGCACATTTTGCCGGATTGTGTGCATAATCATCAATTACCCATACGCCATTTTTTTCTGCCAGCAATTGATGACGACGATAAATACCAATATACTTGCTTAATGCCTTTGCAGCTGTCTCCAAAGGAATACCAATATTCGCAGCCATGGCTGCTGCAGCCAAAGCATTTTCCATATTGTGTTTGCCTACTGTTTGCAAACTAAAAGACACACCGTTGATGGTAAACTGAATTGTGAGGCCTTCTTGTTGAAAATCACTTGCAGTGAAACCGGCCTGCTTAACAGGATCTAGTGCAAAATCGTATGCCTGATTCACAGAGAAATCAGCAGCAAGAGGATGCGATCTGTTTACCGAGAAAATTGATTGAGCATGTTGTTGAAACACACCGAAAATCTCTTTTAGCTGATCAATCTCCTGATGGTCTTTATCAATATTCAACAGCAAGCCGGCATAAGGCTCATATTGCACAATAGAACCATCACTTTCATCTGCTTCAATTACTAACCAGCCCGACTTCCCTACCCATGCATTACCAATTAGCCCTTGTTGTATTAAACTCACTAGACCTGCGCCACTAATAATACCGGGATCGTAACCTGCTTCCTGCATAATAGCAAATAGCATGGCAGTAGTGGTGCTCTTACCACTGGTTCCACCAACAGCGATGGTTTTGTTTTCTTTTGCAATCAGCGCAAGCAAGGCTGATCGTTTAATGATAGGAATATTTAACTGCTTGGCCTTTTGCACTTCAGGCACAGAATCTTCTACGGCTGTTGACACAACCACTAATTGCGTAAGTGCATCAATGCCCGAACCATCTTGTTCATAACACTGTATGCCTGCAGCCTCCAACTTTGTTCTGGTATCATTGATTACATCAGGTTTGAAATATCGATCACTACCAGACACAGATTTTCCACTTCCGGCAAGAAATTGCGCAAGGGCACTCATACCGGTACCTGCTACCCCAATAAAAAAGATATGCTGAATCTGCTGTAATTGCATCTCAAATGGCTTTTAGCAAATATAACCGTAAGCTGCACGTATAGCAGCATAAAAAAGCTGCCCCGTTACCGGGACAGCTATGCACTTCACCAAACCTCACATTATTTTTTTAGGGTAATGGTTCCCAAATTGGTTTCAGCTGGTCTGGCCACCACCACATTGGTGATTGTTGTATCTCCATAACCATTAGAACCATTCACAAATACGGTATAGGTTCCATCTTTCAAGCCACGAACTTTGAAATAACCATCTCTGTTCGGAATTGCATACGCAGTATCTGTGCTGTTGTAAACACTTACAATCGCTTTTGCATCAGATGGCTCAACCTTCCCTTTAACGCCTGCATATTTTGAAGGAACAAACTGACTTAAGAAAGGCTTCAAGTAGAACTGACCATTGACCATTCGGATGATTGACTTACCTACATCAAAGTCCAACCACAGACGGCTGCTACCTGCTGATAATTGCTCAGGCTCTCCACCACGCAATTTGATCAGAATAAAGTTGGGCGCGCCGGGGAAGAAATTCAATGGATAGGTAACACTGTCTTTTACCAATGAATTGTTGGTACCCAGTTCAATTTTAATCAGGCGAACAGTTCCTGCTGGGATACTCGCTGTTGCCAGTAAGGTATCCAAACCGTTACGCAATTTCAACACATCATACACACCTGGTGTGATGCTGAGACTTTGCCATACAAGCGCGGCAGAATCTGGTTTACGGCGATCGTTCTTTCCGATAGAATCCCAATCGCAACGATCGTGCTTACGCGTATCCTTGCTGGTATCTACCACTACTTTCACTGCCTGGATGTCAATGAATACATTATCAAAGAGTCCAGGACCATCTGTTAAGAAAACAGAAAATTGCTGCTGACCTTTTGCATTCTCCAGCGATGTATTTTTATTACATGCTGCGAGAAAAAGGGTGAAGGCGAATGCCATTAAGGCGATGCCACGGAGTGTTTGCTTGCTTTTCATGTGCGATAATTTAGGGTAGCATTGTTGCATTCAGGAAAGATTTGTACTTAAGATGCCTGATGACAACAAAACGTTTAACGCACAGGTGTTAAAAAACTCAAAAAGGACTACCAACGGAATTGCTGTACATAATCTTCCTCAGCAGCAGATAAAAGTGTAAAGAGCTGTAACGCAACAGGGCCGGGCTTTCCAGCACCAATGATATGATCATTTACTTGTGTAACTGGAATTATTTTTTTGGTAGTACTGGTGATAAAAATTTCGGCAGCATCATACAATTCTTGCAAGGAAATATTTTTTTCTTGAACAGGCAGCAGTTCACCAGCTAACTGTATCACGCGCTTTCTGGTAACACCTTTTAGTACTGCATGTGCTGGTGTACACAGCTCACCTTGCTTAGTTACTATAAATATATTGGATCGAGGAAACTCAGTTATGCCTTGTTCACTATAATAGAGTACATCAAATGCTCCAGCTGCTTTTACCTGCTCCTGCAAAAGAATACCCATTGTATAATGGATAGACTTCACTTCAGGTAATTGTCGCTCATACTGATAGGTAATTATCTTAACAGGATTGGGCAGTGTATTCGGTACAGGCTTAATCTGTACAGGTGTTATCATGAAATTGGGCGACTGTACTGTGTAGGCGTCATCACTATAACCGCCTGTTAGCAGGAAACGAATACCCATTTCATCCTGTGGCTGCAATGACACCAACTTTTGAACAACATTGCGTAAGCCTGCATCTGAAATAGGTATCTCTAAACGTAAAGCTTCTGCTGATGCCCTGAAACGATGCAGATAATCTTCCAAAAAAACAGGCACGTGATTTTTTGTGCGCATAAAATCAAATACAGCATAGCCACGTAGTAAACCAAGATCATGATACCCTAGCTTCAGCTCATCCAATGGCAGATAAACCCCATTCATCCATGCAATCAACTTATCCATGCTTTGCAGCTTTAATGTATTGGGCACGGCCCAGATCAATTAATTCTTTGGCTCGATAGAATTCAAACACACCGCAGGCATTTCTTGGTATTTCAACCACCAGATCCGGACGATACACATCAATCATCATCTCAACCAATCTGTCCTGTGTAAAATCGTAAGAGGTATTCACCAAATCGAACAAGGAGAATTTTGTTTGTTTGGGTTGACTCAAAGTATTATTCCATGAAGGCAAAGGCAGTTTATTCAGCCATTTCCAAACATCATTACTTTCCTTTGCAATGGGTTTTTCTTTTTTTGCCGGTGTAGGCAAATAAGGTCCATTTAAGTTTACAGCAAATACTAATTCACCTTCCTTTTTCTGAACTAGATTAATGGGCAATGGATTCAATACACTTCCGTCAACCAGTACACTATGCTCTTCTACTACTGGTGTAAACACACCAGGTATTGCAATAGATGCCCTTAAGGCCTTGAACAAATTACCTTTTGTAAAGTGTACCTCTTTTTTATGTAATAAATCGGCAGCAACAGCCGTAAAAGGAATAGCCAAATCCTCAATCTCATGATGCCCTGTTATCTGCTGTATTTTTTGAAATACTTTATCGCCCTTTACGAAACCCTGTGTAGTAAAAGTAAAATCAAAGAGATTGAATACATTGGTTTTATTTAGCGTCAGCAGCCATTCCCGATATGCATCCAGATAGCCGGCAGCATAAATGCCGCCTACTACAGCACCCATGGAACAACCGGTAACCGATGCAATAGTATACCCTTCCTCCAGCAATTGGTCAATCACACCAATATGCGCCATTCCTCTTGCACCACCGCTACCTAGAACCAAGTGTACACTTTTCATAAGCTGAAATTATTACATCCTGCATGTATGCTTGTAAAACTGGGTACACTTTATTTTATACCTTAAATAAACCTTTGGCTCTTTAACCCATCTAAATCCGCACAACCCAAAGAGATGAAACCCACTATTCTGATTGTCCTTTTGCTGGCCGCCACTGCTTGGATTGAACCAATTAAGCCACCAGCAGCAAAATGGAAAATGCCTTATAAAAAACATGGGCTCACGAAAGAACAGGCTGCAGCACACCTATTAAGCAGGTTTTCCTTTGGTGCAACACCGGGACAAATACAGCAGGTTGCTGAAAATGGACTGGAAGCCTGGTTTGAAGCACAATTGAACAGCGATGCTGCTGACCCGATGCTTACAGATAAATTAAGCAGCAATCCTGCTTTAAATTATTCTAATGAAACCATTGTCAATACATTTTTACAACCCAATCAAGTAGTACAAGCAGCCATTCGCGCCGGCGTAATCAGCAGAGATAGTCTCCAGGACCTGGGAAAAGCGATGCTCAGACCTGAGCTGAGACAGTTCATGCAAGAAAAGGGTTATCAGCCAATGATTGAATTACACCGACAACTCATCAACCAAAAAGTTATTCGCGCAGCATACAGTAATAATCAATTGAAAGAGGTATTGACTGATTTCTGGTTCAATCATTTCAATGTGTCGCTTACCAAAAACCAATCGCAACAGTTTGTACTTACCTATGAAAGAGATGCCATCAGACCTTTTGTAACAGGTCAGTTTGCGGATATGCTTTTAGCTACGGCCAAACATCCTGCAATGCTGGAGTACCTTGACAATGCTAGTAGCGTAAGTAATGATAACGCACAAAACAAACAACAACAGCGCAACCCCGCATTTTTACGCAGACAAGCTGCCATTGATAAGGCCTTGGAAGATTCAGCGCGTATGGGTAATCCTGCCGCGCAAATTGCCATGCAAAGAAGAAAGGCAGAAGGTTTAAACGAAAACTATGCACGTGAAATCATGGAGCTACATACATTGGGTGTTGATGGCGGTTATCAACAAAAAGATGTAACCGAAGTAGCACGTGCTTTAACGGGTTGGACAATCTACCCCTTGCGGGACGAGGGGGGCGCAGGTGCCATTAAAAGACTGGTAGAACGTGTTGGCTGGGATAATCTCAGCAAAAGAGGCTTTGTACGCGAGGGTGATTTTCTCTTTCGTGCAGATAAACACGATGAAGGCACCAAAACAATCTTAGGTAAATCATTTGATGGAAAAGCAGGCTATCAGGAAGGAGTTGATGTCATTCGCATGCTGGCAAGCCATCCATCAACTGCCAATTTTATTTGTAAAAAACTAGCTATTCGTTTTGTACGCGACACACCACCACCATCACTCGTCAACAAAATGTCGAAAGCCTTTTTGCAGAGCAATGGCAATATCCGTGAAACAATGATTGCCATGGTGAGTAGTGATGAGTTTTGGGATAAGGCTAATCTCAGAGAAAAAATCAAATCACCATTTGAATTGGCCATTAGCGCCGTGAGAGCAACGAATGCTGAGATTCAACAACCATTCCAATTGTTTCAATGGTGTACAAGAATGGGACAAAGATTTTATTACTATCAGGCCCCTACCGGATTTCCGGATAAATCGGCTTTCTGGATCAATACGGGGTCACTCCTAAACAGAATGAATTTTGGACTTGCGTTTGCTGGCGGAAAAATACCGGGCGTGAAAGTTGACTTACCTGCACTAAATCAACACAGAGAACCGGAAAGTGCTGATGAAGCATTAGACGTGTATAGCAAACTATTTTTACCTGAACGTCCTTTGGAAGAAAACAATAAGCGATTGAAAGCATTGGTGAATGATGCGAATGCTGCTGAGAAAATCAATCAGGCTGCATCAGCCAATACTACAACAGATGATGATGAAGAAGTGCAAATGATGAATCGCAATCGCAGAAGAAAAAACAATCAAAATGAACGCGCGGCTATGAGCAAAAGCGGCAAAGCCTTTACGATGTCGTTTGTGCCTGGCAATAACAGCACACTTGCACAGGTAGCGGGTATTATCATTGGATCACCAGAATTTCAAAGACGTTGAAATAATCAATATGACAACAAGAAGAGCTTTCATGAAATCGGGCGCTATGGCGCTGTTTGCAGCAGGTTTGGGTGGCGTACCCACCTTTATTGCACGCGCTGCAAGAAATCAACAGTTGTGGACGCCGTATAAAAAGCAGAAAGTATTGGTTTGTATTTTTCAGCGCGGTGCCATGGACGGATTAATGGCTGTAACACCCTTTACAGATGCGGCATTAAAAGCAGCAAGGCCAACTCTTTTTATGAGCCCGGCACAAACAGAAGGCAATGCCATAGATCTGGATGGAAAATTTTCACTGCATCCTGCGATGGCAGCATTGGCACCTTATTTTGCTGAGAAACGTATGGCTGTCGTACACGGTGTGGGCAGTCCCAACAGTACACGCAGCCATTTTGATGCACAAGATTACATGGAGAGTGGCACACCCTTCAGCAAAAGCACTTCAAGTGGCTGGCTGAACAGAGCAGTAGGCCTATTGGGGCATGAGGGTACCCCTTTTCGTGCTGTGAGTGTAACCAGCGCATTACCCAGAAGTTTTTATGGTGATCATGATGCTATTGCCATCAGCAATCTGCAGGAATTTGCTATTCAATTGAGAGGCAATCCTCTTGGAGCAAAATCTGCTGCACAATCATTCGAGCAGTTGTACGATGATACTTCTTCAGAACTATTGAGCCGTACAGGTAAAGAGAGTTTTGATGCGATGAAAATGCTCAATCCTTCGCTCATCAGAAATTATCAACCGGCAAATGGCGCCGTTTATCCCAACTCACCACTTGGTAATTCATTGAAACAAATTGCCATGCTGATCAAGATGGATGTTGGTCTGGAAATTGGCTTTGCCGAATCTGGCGGCTGGGACACGCACTATAATCAAGGTACGCTTAATGGCGCATTTGCCAGAAACCTGAAAGACTTCAGCGATTGTATTGCTGCATTCTGGAAAGACATGGATGCTTATCAGGATGATGTTACCCTAATGACGATGACGGAGTTTGGCAGAACAGTTAAGCAAAATGGAACTGGCGGTACAGATCATGGTAGAGCAAGCTGTTTATTTGTCTTGGGCAATGATGTACAAGGCGGCCAGGTTTACCACAATATCAAGGGCTTGAGTACTGATTTACTGGAAGATGGTCGCGATTTGCCTGTGAGTACAGATTTCCGTGCTGTCTTTAGTGCGGTTGCCAACAAACACCTTGGCTTAAAGAAGGACCAACAGATGCTCTTTCCCGGTTGGGATGGGACCGCTATCTCCTGTATGCGTTAACTGATTTTAGTCATAAATCTGTGTAACCAAGGTTACTGTAACAGGCTTTCGTATCGGGTAGTTTTGTTTATCTAATTTAAAACAACCGTTATGGAACCTGTACATTTTTACGACACCACAGTGGAATGGAAAGACAGCAGAAGAGGCGTTCTTTCATCCAGTGTACTTGACAGCAATATTGAAGTAGTAACACCGCCTGAATTTGCAGGTGGCATATCAGGCAAATGGTCGCCTGAGCATCTATTGGTTGCGGCAGTAAACAGCTGTCTGATGACTACATTTTTAGCCATTGCAGAAAATTCCAAACTGGATTTCATATCCTTTAAAAGTTACGCCAACGGAAAACTGGAAAAGGTGGATGGCAAATTCATGATTAGTGAAATAACCCTTAGTCCTACCCTTGTTTTACCTGAAGGTGCCAATAGGGAAAGAGCAGAACGTATTTTACAAAAATCCGAAGCTGCTTGCTTAATCTCAAATTCTGTGAAAGCAACCATTGTATTTCAACCACATATTGTAGCTGAAGAAACTGCAGGTATTTTGTAAGCTAAACAAAAGCGTATACACAGCATATCACTTAGTGATATGCTTTTTTATTGCCTTATAATAACGAAAAAAAATAGGGCCCTTTCGGGCCCCGTCAAATCAAACACACATAAACAACACACAGGTATTCATCCGGCATTTACCCGGATAATAAAATAGCAAGCAATCATTCGATTAAATAAACAGCATGTGTGTGCCTTCACCACTACCTTGCTTATAGAAATCGCCTACAGTAAGCACACCATCCAACTCCTCAATCATATCCTCCTTCTTGTAGTGGAACATTTCCATGGCCAATTTGCAGGCCCACAGCTTCACACCAGATGCGTTCATGATTTCCAGAAACTCCTTAACACCAGGGATATCCAATTTTTCCATTTCCTTCTTCATCATACTGGTAGCGAAAGCTTCCATACCGGGCAAACCACCAATCAATGTTGGAATATGCATGGCCGGATTACCTACTGTTGCAGTATGTAAATGTTCCAACTTGTTCTTATGAATTGCTTCCAAACCAAAGAAAGTAAAGAATATTTCCGCCTGAATGCCTTCCATCCTGGCTCCATTAGCTAAAACAAATGCTGCATACACGTTTTCAAGTGAGGCCTTTGATAAGATGATCATCATCTTTTTGATTTGGCCTTTATTCTCGCTCATGACTTCAAGTTTAAGGTTGTTAATTAGATACAGCTGGCGGGCTTAGGAATACCTGCAATCTTGCTGGAGATTTTCAGCGGACCTTCAGGGAACAGCGCATAGAACTCTTTGATATCCACAACACCACTTTTACCAATACGACGAATACTTAGAGGCACTTCGCTCTTCCATTCTTTTTGCAGATAGTCAATCACTTCCCAATGTCTGGGTGTCATATCAATATTTGCTTCAGCTGCAATAGCAGTTCCAACTTCTTTATTCCACTGATTAAAATCGGTTAAGTAACCTTCTTCATTTACGGCAATGGTATTGCCAGCGAGTAGCTTTTCCATATATGTGTGTTTTAAATGATTAATCAAAATTTTTACCTGCTTCCTGCATGGTTGCAGAAACAAAAGGTATGTGTGTGCCTTTTAGCAGCATATTCCAGTAAATCCAACGAAAAGCCAGTTTACCCATATGGTTCATTCTGCTTTCCTTGAGTAATCTCAGCGGACCAACACCTGGGAAGGGGAAAGTTCCTTCAACGGGTTCGTGGGTATAGTTGAAATCTATCAGCAAGGCTTTACCATGACCAGTCTCAACGAAACAATTAGCATGTCCGTCAAACTCTTCTTTCAACGGCTCTCCCTTGATATAACGCTTGATATTCTCAGTCAAAATTTCTGCCTCAAAGTGTGCAACTGATCCTGCTTTAGATGCAGGAATATTAGAAGCATCGCCAATGACATAAATATTCTGCCAGTTTTTGGATTGCAATGTGGCCTTATTGGTAGGTACGAAATTCAAATCATCACCCAGGCCAGAACGTTCCATCACCGCATCACCTTTATTGGTTGGTACAGTTACTAATAAGTCAAAGGGCACTTCCTTGCCACCATAGTCGCGAATCACTTTCGCATCGTTATCTACGCTCTCGATTGCAAAATCACTGACAATATGGATATTCTTTTCATCCAGCAAATGCTGTAAACGATCTGTTGCCTTAGGCTTGGTAAATGCGCCACCCAATGGGGTAACATAGGTAATCTCCACTTTATCACGCATCTTCTTATTGATAAAATAAGAATCAGACAAGAATGCAAACTCCAGTGGTGCTACCGGACATTTGATTGGCATTTCGGTAATATGTACTACCAGTTTGCCACCTTCCCATGTGCGGAGTTTATTTCTTAATGCAAGTGAACCTTCAAAAGTGTAAAAATCAAACACATCTTTCTGCCAGCCTTCACCCTTCATACCACTGATCTCTTCAGGTGCAATCTTGGCACCAGTTGCAATGATCAATACATCATAATGCAACTGATCGCCATTGACCATTTTCACCAGATTCTCTTCTGGCACGATGCGATCAATAGCATCATTGATCAGACTTACACCTTTGGGAATAAAGTCCTTGATAGGCTTAATAATATCTTCAGGTTCATAGATATCGAAGGGTAAAAACAAATAACCGGGCTGGTAATGGTGTTCCTGACGTTCATCAATAATATCAATTTCCCATTCCTCTCTGTCTAATTCATGATTCAGGTGATTGGCCATCATGGTACCTGCTGTACCTGCACCCAGTATGAGCAAACGTTTCAATGGTTGTAGTGTTTGATTGACAACCCAAAATTCTAACAGAACAGAGAAAACAACTGTGATGGCAGTTACACGGAAATATGATTTTTATCATGGGCTAATGCCTGCTTTTCCCAAATATTCTCTACTTTGTTTTAAATGAAGCAAAGGCTAATTCAACAACTACAGGAACGCACCTATGTTAAGCTACAAGCATCCCCCCTGCATGGTATCGGTGTTTTTGCTATCAGGGATATTCCAAAAGGCACGAGGAACATTTTCTCTCCACCACATAATCGTTTTACGCATTTGTCCTATGCTGAAGTGGATGCACTACCTGAACATAGCCGGGCATTGATAGAAAACTTCTGCCTCTATGACGAAACTGGCTATTTTGTGCCTGATGAAGGATTCGATACAATGGATATTGCGCTTTACCTGAACCACAGTGAAACGCCCAATATACGTTCTATTGATGATGGCGATTATTTTGAAGCACTGGTAGATATTCCTGCTGGAACAGAATTATTGATTGATTACGGAACGATTGTAGACAGTAAAGAATAATCCCCGCATTACTGCAGGGATTATTTAGTTTATGTTTATTTACTTACGCATCATTTCGAAAGACAACAACTCCATCAAATACATCTACTAAAACAGGTTTTGCTTTGTCAATATCTCCGGCGAGAATGCGCTTACTCAATGTATTTACAATTTCTTTCTGAATCAGTCGCTTTAAAGGCCTTGCACCGTATTGCGGATCAAATCCATTTTCAGCGAGAAAATCGAGCAGATAATCGCTAAATCGCAATTCAATTCCATTATCCGCCACCAACTGTTGTAACTGATTGAGCTGAATTCGAATAATGCCTTTGATTTCTTTACGCAGTAGCGGACTAAACATAATCACCTCATCCACCCTGTTCAAGAATTCGGGACGAATGGTCTGCTTTAGCAATAACATCACTTCTGTCTTTGCCTTATCAGTAGCAATCAGCAAATTGTCCTCATTCACCCCATCAAAAGCTTCCTGAATTAAATGCGCACCAATATTGCTGGTCATGATAATAATGGTATTCTTAAAGTTCACCACACGGCCTTTGTTATCAGTTAGGCGACCATCATCTAATACCTGCAACAAAACATTCCATACATCCGGATGGGCTTTCTCAATTTCATCTAGCAGTACCACGCTATAAGGTTTTCTGCGCACTGCCTCAGTCAGCTGACCACCTTCATCATATCCCACATATCCCGGAGGCGCACCTACCAATCTGCTCACCGTATGCTTTTCTTGATATTCACTCATATCTATTCGAGTCATCATTGACTCATCGTCAAACAAGTAAGCAGCCAAAGCCTTGGCCAATTCAGTTTTACCCACACCCGTTGTACCCAAGAAAATGAAAGACCCAATCGGTTTGCGCGGATCACTCAAACCAGCCCTGCTTCTTCTGATGGCATCAGCCACAGCTGTGATGGCTTCTTCTTGGCCAACCACACGCTGATGCAACTCATCTTCCAAATGCAGCAGCTTTTCTTTTTCACTTTGCAGCATCTTTCCTACAGGAATACCTGTTGATTTACTAATTGCTTCTGCAATATCTTCTGCGTCAACTTCTTCTTTCATCAGCCGCTTCTCTGCAGTTTCAGCCAACTGGGCTGTTAGCTCTTGAATACGATGTTCAGTTTCCTTGATCTTACCATAGCGAATCTCTGCCACTTTACCATAATCGCCGTTACGCTCTGCCTGCTCAGCCTGAAATTTCAGTTGCTCAATTTGCTCCTTGGTTTGCTGTACCTGATCTACCAATCCTTTTTCTGATTGCCATTTGGCTTTCAACGTATCTCTTTCCACTACCAGATTAGCGATTTCTGTACTCAGCTCTTTTAATTTCTCTTCATCATTTTCTCTACGAATGGCTTCACGCTCGATTTCCAATTGACGAATCTGTCTTTCCAAGGTATCCAGCTCCTCAGGCATAGAATTCATTTCCAAACGAAGTTTGGCAGCACTTTCGTCGATCAGATCAATAGCTTTATCAGGAAGAAAGCGATCTGAAATATATCTGTTGGATAATTCTACTGCTGCAATAATCGCTTCATCTTTAATGCGCACATGGTGATGCGTTTCGTAACGATCCTTCAAACCACGTAGAATCGAAATCGCATCTTCTACGCTTGGCTCTTGAATCATCACTTTCTGGAAACGGCGCTCCAAAGCCTTATCCTTTTCAAAATATTTCTGATACTCATTCAAAGTTGTTGCACCCACGGCACGTAATTCACCTCTTGCCAAAGCCGGCTTTAAAATATTGGCCGCATCCATCGCACCCTCACCACCACCGGCGCCAACCAATGTATGGATTTCATCTATAAACAAGATGATCTCACCATCACTAGTACTCACTTCCTTCACCACTGCTTTCAAACGCTCTTCAAACTCGCCCTTGTATTTGGCACCGGCAATCAGCTGGCCCATATCCAATGCATATATGATCTTGCTTTTCAGATTCTCTGGCACATCACCATTAACGATTCGCATGGCCAATCCTTCTGCAATAGCTGTCTTACCAACACCTGGTTCACCAACCAGGATTGGATTGTTTTTAGATCTTCTGGTGAGTATGTGTAGTGTTCTTCGAATCTCTTCATCACGTCCTATCACCGGATCTAATTTTCCCTGACGTGCCAGTTCATTGAGGTTTTTGGCATACTTATTTAAAGCATTGTATTCCTGCGACTGGGTCTGAGAAGTTACTTTTTCACCTTTACGCAAATCCTTAATAGCTGCAATCAACACTTTCTCTGTCAAGCCAGCTTCTTTAAGCAGTCGCGCAGTGTTATCACTACCTTGTAATAAGGTTAGCAACAAATGTTCCGGCGTAACAAATTCATCACCAAATGTCTTCAGCACATTTGCAGTACGTAGCAAAGCATTGTTCAAATCACGGCTAATGGATTGTGCAGGTTCTGTACCCTGTGCTTTAGGCAAACGGCTTAAAGCTTCTTCAAGTTTCCCTTCCAATAAGTTGAGGGTAACATTACTTTTCTTCAATAAAAAATCCACAGGGCTATCGTCCTGCTCCAACAAAGCTTTTAGCAAGTGCTCTGTTTCAATATTGGGATTACCGGCTGTAAATGCGAGTTGCTGACTCTGCTGAATCAGTTCCTGGGCTTTAATCGTATAGTTATTTAAATTCATCCTTTCAGTTTTTGGGGTTCATAGAATACGTATATCAACATACCGCAAAACACAATCCACCCCGGCAAAACAGGTAATAATGGCTGCAATTAATCTTTTCAACTGTAGTAAAGTCAGACAAGAGCGCCATTTCCTGTAATTATTACAGACAAGTGGTGTGAAACCCTAACTTTACGAGCATAATTTCTACCATGAATCAGTCGCAACATTTTGATACCCAAGCCATCAGAACCCAGACGCAGCGCACCTGGGAAAATGAGCACTCTACCCCACTTTTCATGACTTCCAGCTTTGTATTTGATAATGCGGAAGATATGCGTGCCGCATTTGCAGAGGAAAACGACCACAATATTTATAGTCGCTTCAGCAATCCTACTGTTGATGAGTTTGTGCAGAAGATGGTGTTATTGGAAGAAGCAGAATCTGGTTATGCAACAGCAAGCGGCATGAGTGCAGTATTTGGCACATTCATGAGCTTTTTACAAAGTGGTGATCATATTCTTTCATCAGGCTCTGTTTTTGGCTCTACGCATACCATTCTCACCAAGTATATGGGCAGATGGAAAATTGAGTACGACTACTTTGATGTAAACAAGCCTGAGCTAATCGAAAGCCTCATCCGTCCAAATACCAAAATGCTCTATATCGAAACACCATCTAACCCGGGTTTGGATATAGTAGATATGGATATGTTGAGTGCATTGGCCAAAAAGCATCACCTCATTTTTGTAGTGGATAATTGCTTCGCAACACCTGCATTGCAAAAGCCCATGTTGCATGGTGCAGATATTGTGATTCACTCCGCTACAAAATGGATAGATGGACAAGGCCGTGTGGTTGGTGGTGTTATCGTTGGTAAAAAAGCACTGATCAGGGAAATCTATTTGTTTCTGCGGAATACTGGACCAAGCATGAGTCCGTTTAACGCCTGGGTGTTAAGTAAGAGTTTGGAAACACTTTCTATCCGAATGGAAAGACATTGCAACAGTGCTTTGCAGATTGCAAGAACGCTGGAAAGCAATCCTCATTTGGAGTGGGTAAAATATCCTTTCCTTGAATCGCATCCGCAACACAAAATCGCCTGGAAGCAAATGAAAGCTGGTGGTGGTATTGTATGCTTTGAATTGAAGGGTGGTTTAGCCCGCGGCCAAAAATTCTTAGATGCTTTGCAAATGCTGAGCAGAACAGCCAATCTGGGTGATAGCAGGAGTATTGCATCGCATCCTTCTTCCACTACACATTCCAAATTAACGGAAGCGGAAAGACTTTCAGTAGGCATTACATCGGGACTGATTCGTATCTCTGTTGGATTGGAACATCCTGATGATATTTTAAAAGACATTCAACAAGCATTAGAAGCTTCTTCAAAATAATAGCTATGAAAAAATGGATTCTTGCTGCAGTACTGGCTTTACCAATACACTTATTGGCACAATACAATTTCAGTGCATTAGACGCTCGTATTGAAGCAATGAAAAAAGAACTGGGTGGATTTGCTTCCGTTGTAGTTGCAAAAGATGGCAAAGTGATTTACAAAAAGAATCTTGGTGAAGATTTCAATGAGCGTACACAAGTACCTATTGCCAGTAGCAGTAAATGGTTAACAGCTGCTATGGTAATGGCATTGGTCGACGCAGGCAAGCTTTCGCTGGATGATAAAGTATCCAAGTATTTGCCTGATTTTACGAAGTATAACAAAAGCTATATCACCATTAGGCATTGTCTGAGCCACCAAACAGGTATTAAGCAGGAACCCATTAAGCTAGCTGCATTCTTGCTAAGGAAAAAATATGAAACCCTTGAGCAGGAGGTCAATGATTTTGTATCCAAAAGAGAGATTGATTACAACCCGGGTGAAGCCTTTTTCTATGGCAATGTAGGCATCAATATTGCTGCACGTGTTTGTGAAGTTGTCATGAAAAGAGGCTTTGAGCAAATCATAGGGGAAAAAATTTTACGACCACTTGCGATGCGCTCTACCAATTTCAGTGATGAAAACGGCAATGCACCCAATCCTTCAGGTGGCGCAGTTTCTTCTTCTTTGGATTATACCAACTTCCTCACGATGATCTTAAACAAAGGTGTATTCAACGGAAAGCAGGTCTTAAGTGAAGCTTCCGTAGAAGAGCTCATTCGCTCTCAGACGGCAGGTGTCCCAGTTAAGTATGCGCCGAAAGTAGCGGAAGGATTTACCTACTCGTTGGGTGCTTGGGTACAGGAAAAAGACGCAGCGAATAAAACATTTATCATCAGTGCACCAGGCTTACTGGGCACCTGGCCGATGATTGATTTTTGCAGAAAGTATTCCTTTGTGATTGTAACAAAGAGTTTATTGACTGATCAAAAAAGAGAAGCTTATCAGCAATTGATACAGCTCATCAATGATCAGATAAGTGTACAATCCTGCAATTAACAAGCATGACTGCAGATAGCGCCAGTAAATTGATCAAACAAGCCGCTCACCAATTTGGGTTTGATTATTGCGGTATCAGCAAAGCTGTGGCCTTAGATGAAGACGCTAGACGGTTAGAAAGCTGGCTTGGCAAGCAATTCCATGGCACAATGCAGTACATGGAAAACCATTTTGACTTACGCATTGATCCAAGAAAATTATTTCCAGGCGCAAAATCTGTGATTACATTTTTAAAAAATTATTACCCGGAGCAAATACAATCAACAGACGGACCAAAAGTTTCTAAATATGCATATGGTCAGGATTACCATGACATCATCAGACAACAGCTAAGAGAATTGCTTCAAGAACTTCATACCAGCATAGGTCAGTTTAACGGAAGAGGCTTTGTGGACAGTGCCCCCGTGCTGGAAAGAGCATGGGCACAAAGAAGTGGGCTTGGTTGGATTGGCAAAAACGGCAACCTCATTACCAAGCAATCCGGCTCATTCTTTTTCATTGCTACACTAATCGCTGACCTGGAATTGGTTTATGATCATCCGTATGTAAAAGATTTTTGTGGTTCTTGTACCAGGTGTATTGATGCTTGTCCCACTGAAGCCATCCTCCCCAACAAAGTTGTTGATGGCAGTAAGTGTATCAGCTATTTCACCATTGAATTAAAGGACCTGCTGATTCCTGATAACATGAATGGGCAATTTGACAACTGGCTATTTGGTTGTGATACCTGCCAGGATGTTTGTCCATGGAACCGTTTTAGTAAACCGCATCAAGAAATAGGCTTTACACCCATCCCTGAAATTCTTAACTTATCTACTGCCGATTGGGAGGCAATGACAGAAACACAATTCAAAGAGATTTTTAGAAAGAGTCCTTTAAAGAGAAGTAAATACGCAGGTATCAAACGCAACCTCAAGTTTATTCAATCAACATGATTCGCTTTAACGCCATCATTGAGAAATTCAGCAAGCAGGGAGAAAAAACCGGCTGGACATATGTACTGATTCCAGCAGCGCTTGCAGCCAAGTTGAATCCCGGCAAGAAAACATCCTTCCGTGTAAAAGGAAAATTAGATCAACATAGCATACAAGGCATTGCATTGATGCCCATGGGCGAAGGTGATTATATCTTACCCCTGAAAGCAGATATCAGAAAAGCAATCCACAAAAAACAGGGTGATATACTCTCCCTTCAACTGGAATTAGATAGCGCTAAGATTGCCGTTCCTGAAGACTTGGTTGTATGCTTGGAAGATGAACCAAAAGCAAAAACATTCTTTTACGATAAGCTTCCCGGCTCGCACAGAAACTATTTCATTAAATGGATAGATAGCGCAAAAACCGAGGCCACCAGAAGCAAACGCATTGCTATGACCATAGATGCATTGTGTAAGGGATGGCATTACGGACAAATGATTCGTGCTTCGCAAGGCAAGCCCTTGGAATAACTATAGTTGCCAACCCAATTTAATACTCAGTCTTCTGAATTGCTCCTGAACCCTAGTTGTTGTTTGCTCAGGCGTACTTGGCCAAGGCCTGATCCAATTCCATGCATCATAAGCATAACGCATTTCTTTAGTGGAGTAGCCAAATTGTAACAACAATCCTTTGTCGGTTTTACCTGTAAGTCTGAATGCGATTCCAGCATCCCAGTAAAAGGTGGTACGGTAATCCTTACTTTGAACACCCCAGCCATTAACACCTTTTTGTTGATCCGTTGCCCATGGAGCCGAAACGCCCATATCCAGATACAGCCATGGTAAAGCTTGTTTTTGAACTGGATGAAAACGAAGTGCAGCAAAAACAGGGACTGTTCTGGTATGATAATAATCTATACCCAGCCCTGCGCCGATGAAATAATTTTTCTTTTTGATACCATGAATGGATTGAATCTGAAAAGACTCACCAGACGAACCCGACAAAATGCCTAGCTGATGAATAGCGCTGTATCTCCAGCTTTTTTGCTGCGCATTCAATTGTATACTCGTAAACAAGAGCAACACTAAAGTAATCTTAACACGCATACACTTATTTTGAAGGATAACCAATCTTACTTAACATTGAGAAGCGATTACTCGCTTGCAAACGATATTGATACAAACCATCCTTGGCCACCAACATCACCAAATCGCCCGAAACAATCACGTCGTAGGTTTCCATACCAATCGCAGTATCTAAAAGACGGATATCACGCTTATCACTCACATCATACCACTTTAAGCCTGCTTTACCATCGCAGATAAATAAATCATTCCCTTGTACAGCAAGTCCATGCGGATTTGTCATGGTATATGATTTGATCAATGTTGGCGCAGACAGATTACGTACATCCAGAATATCCAACTGATTTGAAGCATTGGTACAGGCTGTTCCTGAGCGCAGGGTTACATATGCAAAATCATCATCAGCCACAACAGGATCGCAAGCTCTTGCATGACTAAACATACCTGTGCGAATGGGCGCCACGGGATTACTTAATCCATAAATAAACATTCCTGTAGTAGAACCAATAAATAGGTTTTGCTTAAACGGATAAATGGTTTCAATGCCCCAGCCAATTTCCTGATTACCCTTAAATACGGGCAATGACGGATTGGTAACATCAAACGTATTCAGCCCATTTGTTGTAACCGTATACAAATAAGGTTCAACCAATGCGAATCTGGCCATGGAACCACTTTGTCCTGATGAAGGCGGTCTGCTTGCATTTGCGCGAACCCCACTGAATGAGGAAGCCATCATATCAAAAATCACCACATCCTTTCTGTCCTTACCAAAAAAACCTGTTGAACCACACTCCTCTTTTACAGTCGTATCTCTACGAATCCATTCAGTAATAATTTTATTGGTATCGCTTGCAATAAATCCGTTGCTCCACATCCTGAAAGGAAATACACCGGGTTGATATTGCTTTACTGCAACTTTAGTAGGATCAGTGATATCAATCGTTACCATATCCGCATATAAATCGGCATACAGGTAATTACCTGATACAGCTAAATCCTGATTACCCGGAATGGCGATAAAGTACTTATTGACTGGTGCTGCTGGATTGCTATTATCAATGATATGAATACCCTTATCAACTTCATTTAGGAAGATGTATTGATCTTTTACAAAGAACTTGCCCGGCTGCTCAATTGGCTGTGGCGCTGCAGAACCAATAGCATTCCGTACTTCTTGTGAGGTTTTATAAACAGGCGTAAAAACAGCATAGGTTCTCCAGCAGGTATCTTTCATACATGCGCTGAAAGACAAGACAAGTAAACACAAGGCAAGCAGCCTTGTCCATTTTTGAAACAATTGCATAAAATATTATTGAATGGTGAAGGTTATATTGGCTGATTGAAAGAAAGCTTTTCTGCTGAGTTCAGGCTGATGCATATTCCTTAAACCCAATTCTAACTGAGGGCCCACCCAAAGCTTTTTCCCTTTTTGTATTGGAATTGCATATTGTACACCTATTGAAGCATTTAATAACAAGCGCTGGTATTGCTGATTGCTTGTATAAAAAATATTATTGCCTTCATTGTAGTGTAATGCTTTTGCACCTAATAAAACTCCGGGCAATAAACCTGCATCAAGACGCCACTTTTTCATACCAAATGGCTGTATATGAAAGACCATAGGCATTTGCAGCAAATGAAACTGATGCTGATAGGTGAATCCATTTCCCGGTCTGTAAAACGCTGTTACAGCAGTGGCAGCATTCGTGCGACTTTCTCTTGCCTGAAACACAGTATCAACTCTTGCCCCTGTCGCCAGCTGCATAGATGCGTATCGATACTGCAAACCCGCAGAGAATTGCCAATATTTTTTCTGCTGTATGGTGACACCTGTACCCAGTGAAAATGAAAAGCCTGCTTTGTATTGCAAATCTCCTGGCGTAAACACTGTTCCACTCAGATTGCCGGCACCGATCACAGGAGAACTTCCTCCATTAAACTGCATATCCTGTGCAACAGCTAAGGAAAACAATTCGCTTGGTCGGATATCACTGAATCCTGATTGAGCTGTTAAATACCAGGATAAATTCTTGCGTGTTTTCTTGGATTGTTTGGTTGAATCTGCTGGTGCAATAGCCGTGGTATCAGCTTCAACCGTAACCAATTCCTGTTTCACTAATGCCGTTTCTTTATCCTTGTTTGTTTCTTCAACCTGAACTTCTTTTTTCAATTCAGCTTCCTTAACAACAACCGTAAATTCCTGTAGCTCATTACTTGATTGTCGAGCATCTGCTTGATTAGCGACAAGTGATGGCTCAGGTTTTGAATCAGTCTGCCCAATCTGTGGTTGACTGATGTTTAGTTTGCTTGACAGACCTTGCTTTTTAACCACAGCATTTACCGCCTGTGCTCGTCTGGGCTTTGTAGCGACTGATTTTATTTCAGCTTGTTGTACAGATACTTCATCCGGAGGGTAGCTTGTTGCTTTATTAGACGCAGGCTTGTTCGTTTGATTGTCTTTTTCGGTTGCTTGCTCAGTTTGTGGCTTTGTATGATTCAGTTTAGCAAATTCAGTTTTGTCTCTGTCTTGTAATAAGACCCATGTTCCTGCAATCAGTATGAATATTGCTGCAGCCGAAGTCCACCAGAAGATAATCCTTCTTCTGCGCTCTTTGCGGATACGTTCTGCCACAGCATCCCATACAGCAGCATCAGGCTGCAGCGACCATTCCTTCAGTTCGCCACCGGCGAATTGTTCCAGATCATTGGGCATAAGACCTCCTGTTTTCATTGTCTGATTGTTGAATCCACTGCATCAAGAGTTTTCTGGCTCTTGCATACTGACTGCGCGATGTTCCTTCTTCAATGCCGAGCATTTTACCTATCTCCGGATGCGTATAGCCTTCCACCGCATGCAGGTTAAAAATGGTTTGATAACCGATAGGCAATTGCCTGATCAGCTTAGCTAAATCATCTGCCCGCAACTTTACTTCCACATTATCTGCGGCTACCGCGTGCAAGTCTTGCTTATCCTCAATAAAAACCAATTCCTGCTGATAGTTTCTGTGCTTCTTTAGAAAACTGAGCGCTGTATTCACCATTATCCGCCTGATCCAGGCACCCAGATCACCCTCTTGCCTGTACTGATGCAAAAAACGAAACACTCGAACAAATCCCTCCTGTAATACATCCTGCGCATCATCCATACTCTTGGTGTAACGGAAGCATAGCCCCAACATATTAGGCGCAAAGAGGTCGTACAACGCTTTTTGCGCAGCCGGTTTCCCTTTCAGGCACTCTTTTACCAATTGTTGATGCAAATCCATTCAGCTGGTTCAGTTAGCTTGACTCCATATTAAATGCAAGCGTTGCACGACAAATACAATGCCGCGAAAATATTGCACCCTATTTTTGCCACATGTCCGATTCGCTAATTACCAAAGACAGAAAATATGTCTGGCACCCATTCACCAGACAAAAGCAAATGCCAGACCCGATTGCAATTGTGAAAGGTAAGGACAGCTTACTCATGGATGCTGAAGGCAATACCTATATTGATGCCATAAGCAGCTGGTGGGTGAATCTGCACGGACATGCACATCCATACATTGCCGAGAAGATCTATGCACAGGCCCTGGAACTGGAACAAGTTATTTTTGCAGGTTTTACCCATGGCCCCGCGGTTTCACTCGCAGAAAGATTAATGGATATTTTACCGGGCAATCTTGCAAAAGTTTTTTACAGCGACAATGGCTCTACGTCTACTGAAGTAGCCCTAAAGATGGCTATTCAGTATTGGTGGAATCAAGGACAATCGAGTAGAAAAAAAATCCTGGCTTTTAGGAACGCTTATCATGGCGACACCTTCGGTGCGATGAGTGTAAGTGACCGCGGTGTATTTACCCTGGCTTTCCATCAACACTTATTTGAAGTAGTTTTCATTGATACCCCTACCGCGGATAATCTGCAAACATCTCTCAGCATAATTGCAGCGGAGGGAGCATCCATTGCTGCTTTTATTTACGAACCCTTAGTGCAGGGTGCAGGCGGGATGTGTATGTATGCAGCTGCAGATCTCGATACACTGTTAGCTGCAGCGAAACAGCAGGGAATCATTTGCATTGCGGATGAGGTAATGACAGGATTTGGCCGAACCGGAAAGCTTTTTGCCAGCGAGTACATGCAGTACAACCCGGATATCATTTGCTTAAGCAAAGGCATTACGGGAGGATTTATGCCATTAGGTGTTACGGCCTGTGCAGCATTTATCTATGAAGCATTTGTACAGGATGATCAACTCAAGACTTTTTTCCACGGACATTCCTTTACAGCCAATCCCCTGGCTTGCGCAGCAGCCAATGCCAGCCTCGACCTATTGTTATCAGAAAATTGCGCCAACCAAAGAAGCTGGCTTCAGCAGCAAACAAGCACCCTGGCAGATCAATTAGCACAATTCGCAACTAGCACGCAAAAGATTGCAGGGGTGAGGCACTTGGGTACAATATTGGCTTTTGAGATTAAAGAAGGCCAAACCGGCTATCTAAACGCTGTAAGTCAGGTAGTTACAAAAGAAGCCCTTCAGGCTGGGCTTTATATCAGGCCCTTAGGCAATACAGTCTATACCATGCCCCCTTACTGTTTGAATAATGCGGAATTCTGCAGGATTTCACAGTTTTTGGAGAGGGTTGTTAACAAATAATTGCGAAATCCATCAACAGAAACCAGCTTTTTTGCGTTTTTTGTTGTCTATTCAGCATTAAAACCAAAAACTGCTTGCTTATGAAGTATGCGATTCTACCGCAGAAGAGGCGCTTTATGCAATTTTTTGCTGCAGCCTCTCTGATGTTGATCAGCTTTGCGCTACCTGCGCAGGTTGTGATCAAAGGAAAAGTAACTGATGCCGGTGGCAACGCCATACCCGGTGCTTCTGTTACCATTAAAAACACAACACTTGGTGCCGCAGCCGGTCCGAGTGGCACTTACGAACTAACTGCAAATCTTAAACCAGGTCAGTACGTTGCCCAATTTTCTTCAGTGGGTTTCAAATCACAGGACAAGAGTTTTACTGTTGCTACATCAGCAAGTGAAGTAGAGCTAAATGTAAGTTTGAAAGAAGACGCTGCGGGTTTGGACGAAGTTGTTGTTACGGGTACTTCTGCCGGTACAACCAAAAAGCAATTAGGTAACTATATCGCCACAGTAAAAGGCGATGTACTGACTAAAGCTGCTCCATCTAACGTATTGTCTGCATTACAGGGTAAAACTCCCGGTGCACAAATCATTCAGAACAGTGGTGATCCCGGTGGTAGCATGAGTGTGCGCTTACGCGGGGTAAGCACCATCAGCTCCAGCAGTGAACCCTTGTATATTGTGGATGGTGTTATCGTTAGCAATAGTGCAAGAAGAGTAACCAATACACAAGATGCTTACGATGGTTTGATTTCGCCTCAGCCAAACCGTATGGTGGATATCAACCCCGCCGACATTGAGCGTGTTGAAGTACTGAACGGCGCAGCAGCTGCGGCCATCTATGGTTCTCGTGCCAATGCAGGTGTTGTACAAATCTTTACTAAGCGCGGCAGCAGCGGTGCTCCCGTAGTTAGTTTCAGCACCAGCGTCATGAGCAGTAGTCTGAGAAAGTCTGTAGGCTATAACGAAGCGCCAACAAAATTTGGCGGACCAACAGACGGACCTACCGCACAAACGCAAGACATTCTTACACCAGCTTTAACCAATACAACCAATGTAACCCGCTATGATTACTGGGATTATATTTTCCAAAACGGGTTAGGTACAGATAACAACGTTTCTATCCGCGGCGGTAAGGATAAAACCAAATACTTCGCGTCAGCTTCTTATTTCTACAATCAAGGTATTATTAAAAACACTGATTTCAGAAGATTCAGCTTCCGTGTAAACGTTGATCAGGAATTGTCCAAATGGGCTTCTTTGAGTGTTGGTTTGAACTATATCAACAGCAACGCCAATGAAAAGCCTGATGGTAACAGCTTCTTCTCACCTATAAACAGCGTAACCATCATTGGTAACTTCCATAATATCTGGCAGCGTGATGGTAACGGCAACTTATTGGCTGTTGGTGAAAGAGGTCGTGTTAACCCTGTAAGTGTTATTGAAGACATCAAGCAAAAGAATGAGACCAACCGTATCATTTCTTCTCTTGGTCTGAAACTGAAGCCTTTCAAAGACTTCACTATCGACTACACAATGGGTATTGACAATATCGCTCAAAACGGTACAACGTATATTCCTCCATATACATATAATGCAAGCCCTGCATTCTGGGGTGGTGGTCTTACACTGGATCCAACTCAAAATGGTTACGCTAGTGCAGGTAACAACCAACAATTCCTGATCAACCACGAATTGAATGCTACACTGAATAAGAATATCACAAAAGATCTCCAGAGCACCACACAGTTAGGCTACTCTATGCAGTATGAAAAAGGCATTTTCACAGTATTGCAGGGACGTGGTATGGCACCGTTGGTACAAACGGTTCAAGGTGCAAGTACTGTTCTTCCAGGATCTGATCAGCGCAGCGAAATTTCTATCTCTGGTGGTTACTTACAGCAAAACTTCAAGTATAAGAACCGCTTGTTCTTAACAGGTGCTGCCCGTGTGGATGGTTCATCTGTATTTGGTGAAAACCAACGCAACCAGCTTTACCTGAAACTCAGCTCCAGCTATGTTATCAGCGATGAGAATTTCTGGCAGAATTCTTCTATCAGCAAGTGGTGGGATTATCTGAAGATTCGCGCTGCTTATGGTGAGAGTGGTAACTTAACAGGTATTGGCGCTTACTCTCGTTTCAATATCTACAATGCTTCTCCATTGGTTGGCAGAACAGCTTTAATGAGCCCCGGCCAATTGGCTAACGAGAATGTAAAGCCAGAAACGCAGAAAGAAACAGAGATTGGTGCAGACATGTCATTCCTGAAAGGACGTATCAATGTTACTGTGAACTATTACAGCAAAAAAGTTGAAGACCTGTTGATCAGCCGCTTTATTGCGCCAAGTCAGGGTTATACTTCACTGTTAGGTAATGTAGGTTCATTGTCTAACAAGGGTATTGAATTAGCCATTGGCGGTTCTCCTATCCGTAAGAAAGACTTTAGCTGGAATGTTGACGTGATTTATAACCGCAACAGAAACCGTGTTGAGAATATTCCTCAGGGTTTGATTCAGTTTAACCTGCCAGCAGGTGCTGTTTCCTTGCTGCCTGGTCAGCCAGTAGGCGTATTCTATGGTTTCTTCTTTGCCCGTGATGCAGCAGGCAATATGATAAAGAATGCATCAGGTATTCCTGTACAGGAAAGAGGTACTCAGTTAACACCAAACACTTACACTACACAGCGTGATGCAGGTGGTTTACCAACTGGTACTCCGTTGAGACGTGTGATTGGTAACCCTAACCCAGATTGGACAGGTACTTTGGTGAATACATTCAACTACAAAAAACTCAGCTTACGTATTCAGTTGGATGCGGTACAGGGTGTAGATGTATTCAATGCGGATTTCCGTACACGTCAGGGTGTAGGTAATGGTAAAGAATTTGCTGAGAAGGAGCACAGAGGTCAATTGCCAAGAGGCTATATCAGCAGTATCTACGCTATTGAAGAATGGAGAATTGACAATGGTAGCTTCGTTAAACTGCGTGAATTAGCACTGAGCTATTCATTTGGTAAAGTAAACAAGGCATTCAGCGATCTGAGTGTAACCTTCTCTGGCCGTAACCTGATTAGTTGGGACAATTATCAGGGCTTCGATCCTGAAACCAACGCAGGTGGTGGTGCAACACTGGCACGTGGTATCGATTTCGGTAACGTACCCATCCCACGTACATTTAATTTCACCATTAATGCCAAATTCTGATTCACCAAGACTAAATGAATTCATATGAAACCTATTGTGAAATATATCTTCCTCCTTGCAGCCGGCTCATCGATGATGGTAGGCTGTAAGAAGAATTTCGAAAACCCCAACGACGCAACGCAGACACAGACCCTGTCTTCTGCTGTAGGCCTTACCGGTGTTGCAGTTGGTGTACAGAAAGCATACAGCACATCCAGAGCGGGTTCATTATACAACCTGGTTTGCGCCAACGGCTTTTCTACATTTGAACTCAGCAACAGAAATACAGGTAACGTTGATGAAACCAACCTTTTCAATGGTGGCATCTCTGTTGATGGCAACAATGCTGTACTTGGTAACCTCTGGGCCAGCAACCTGAAAGTCATCTATGATGCCGACAATGTAATCAACAATGCTGCCAAGCTTGGCGACAAAAGCTATGCTTCCGGTTTGATTGGTTACGCAAGTATATTCAAAGCTTTAGCCTTGGGTAGTCTTGCAGAGTTTTGGGAGAAAGTACCTGATACCGTTGCAGTTGGCAATACCGCAAACTTCATTGATAGAAATGTTGCTTACGGTAAAGCAGTAGCAGTACTCGACAGAGCACTTGCTACAATTGCAGCAAACCCTATCAGTACAAGTTTTATCTCGAACATTCCTGCTGGCATTGAAATTCCAAACACACTGCAGGCATTGAAAGCACGCTATTCATTATTTGCAGGCAATTACAGTGTAGCACTTACTGCTGCGAATGCTGTTAACCTGACTGTAAAAAGTGAAATGCGTTTTGATGCAGTTAGCCCAAATCCGATTTTCAACGTATCCACCGCTACCAACAACGTGTTTCAGGTACGTGACAGCACTTTTGGTTTACCAGTTGCACTTCGCCCTGTAATGAGCGATAAGCGTGTTAATTTCTACATGTCTATTAACACAGCTGCTGCACCAAGATGGAGAATCAATGGCTTTGGTGCTGCTTTATCTACAGCATGGCCTATTTACCTGCCTAGTGAAATGACATTGATCAAAGCAGAATGCTATGCTCGAGCAAGCACGCCAGATCTGGCTAATGCTGTAACTGAGTTGAACAAAATCCTGACTAAAACACCTGCCGGCGATCCGTTTGGCATTGGTGCTGATCAACCAGCATACAGCGGTGCGAATACGCAAGCAGATATCCTTACAGAAATCTACCGCAATCGCTGTATTGAACTATACATGCAGGGTTGGAAAATGGAAGACATGCGTCGCTTCGGCAGAAGCAATACGCCTGGTGTTGAGAAGAATAGAAACTTCTATCCTTATCCATTCCGTGAAAGAGATAATAACCCCAATACACCCACCGACCCAACCTTCTAACTACTCGTTAGTTATTTGGGATGGTAAAGAGGCGCTCGTTTGAGCGCCTCTTGTTTTATTGTTCACTGACTGCTTTGAGTGATGCAAGATTTTGCTCCATCATCACACCTAGTATCTTGTCGTTCATCATGGAGCCCAATCGCTCCCATGGCATCCAGCCAATTTCTTGTTCAAACTGCCATTGAACAGTAGTAATAGCACCAAGCGGAATAATGCGCATCGTGCTCAACTGCGGACTGCCACTTCTACCCTGCCACTTTGTAACAAAAGTTGAATCATTCTGCAATTGCATGCTTACTCGATTATTACCAATCTGTGCATCAGCAGCTGAATAGACATGCACACTGGTATCGCCCATACCGGCAACCCAGGTTGTCCATTTGTCAATACCATGCGTAAAAACACGCACCTTTTCCGGGGCAGTAGAAATATCTACAGCGCGAGAAACAATCACTCTTGATGGTAATAACAACCCAATCGCTGTAGCCAGCGAAAACAAAATCACAACACTAATAATCGCAAATCGGATCAAGCGCATCTTACTCCCATTTAAATGTTTTCACAGCAATAGCATATACCACTACAATCCAGATACCCAGTATACCCAACTCCTGCCAACAACTGAATAAACTCGCACCTTCAAAAGCAATATTGCGCATGGCATTATTGAAATGCGTCAATGGCAATACTTTACAAATGGGTTGTAACCAAGATGGAAAACTTTCAATAGAAAAGAAAGTGCCTGCTAATAAAAACTGCGGTAAAGTAATCAAGTTGGCAAAAGGCGGAATCGTGCTTTCATTCTTAGCCAAACCGCTTACAATAAAACCAAAACCCATGAACAAGATCAGTGCATAAAAACTCAATAACATGATCTCAAGAAAAGTAATCCAGCCATGCACGAGCGTAAACTTAAATGCAAAATGCCCAACACCAATAATGATAACAGAAGTAATCATCTGGAAAGTAACACGACTCAATGCCTCACCTAAGACAATGTATGCACGTCTGATCGGTGTTGCATAAAATCGCTTTAGCACCAATTGCTGACGCAGGTTAAAGAATAGAAAAGCAACCCCAAACACCCCTGCACTCAACAAAGAGAAACCTAACTGTCCCGGCAATATAAAATCAATGGTACGATATACTCGTCCGGGTATCTTAACAATATCCTTATTGATCGCTGCAATAGTTGGTGCAGCATCAAACATGGATTTATCTACACCGGAAATGATCGCACCAATGATGGATTGCAATACCTGCAAGTTCTGCGGATTCACTGCTTCGGAACTTTTCAGGTCTACGATATACGCAGGATTGCTTTTACCTGTGCGGCGAATATTGATCACAGCAGTAATTCTGCCTTTTTCCAGATCTTCTTGCAAAGCCTGCGGTGCTTTGTTCCGAATATTCAACCCAGGCACTTGCTTCATTGCGGCATACACTGGATTGATGGTATCAGACTGCGCATCAAACGCCACACTTAGTGATACCTTACCACCACCACCAATAAATCCAAAGACAAGGATAAAGATGAGTGGAAAGCCGATACTAAAGATCACAGAAGAAGGGCTGCGAAACACAGCACGTAAACTGGCTTTGGATATCGCCAGCATGGCTTTAAACTGACTGTAAGGTGCTTGCATGGGGCAAATCTACTGTTTATGAAATGCCCCGCAAAAGGATCAGAAGCCCAGCTGGATATTGTAAGGAAGTCGGGCCTGCGTTACACCCACCATTCCCTGCACTTTTTTCCATTCCATCAGCAGCTTGTATTGGTCTTCCCCAATTTCTTCCTTGATGGCTTTCACCTTGGTATTGCGCTGGAATGATTTAAATATCTGATCAAAGACATTGATCTTATCCGGATAAGTGCGGAGCTGATAAGAACTGGTTTTGGCCAGCTTGGCTGCACTCGCGATAGCATCCTGCAAAGTGCCGTTTCGATCTACCAAACCAATTTTGGTGGCCGCAGCACCTGTCCAAACCCTACCCTGCGCAATGCTGTCAACAAATTCCATCGACAGCTTTCTGCCATCAGAAACCCTTGTTTTAAATGTATGGTAGATAGAATCAATACTGTTCTGTACAAAACGCTTTTCCATTTCGGTTAATGGGCGATCAATACTTCCCATATCCGCATAAGGCGCTGTTTTTACACCATCACCCGAAATGCCAAGCTTGTTTTTCAGAAAGGCCTGCATATTGGGAATGATTCCAAAAACACCAATAGAGCCAGTCAATGTACTTGGATTGGCAAATACAGAATCTGCCGCACAGGAAATGAAATATCCGCCAGATGCCGCATAATCTCCCATGCTCACAACTACCGGCTTTTTCTTTTTGATCAGCGAAATTTCTCGCCAGATTACATCACTAGCCAAAGCACTTCCACCAGGAGAGTTGACACGAAAGACAACCGCTTTGATACCATCGTCCAAGCGAATCTTTCTTAACAATGTGCGAAAACGATCACTAGCAATTACTCGATCATCTTCTGACTTACCATCCACAATATCGCCATCCGCATATACCAAGGCAATTTTATCGGTACCGCTATAAGGATTATAGCTTACAGCTTTGGCATAATCTGCGAATGATACAAAATTGATGCGTTCATTATCCTGCTTCAACTTATTACTTAAAGCTGTTTTTACTTCATCATCGTATTTCACCCCATCAATCAACTGGTATTTTACTGCATCATGTGCAGTCTGAACCACACCAGTAACTGCCAGTTTACGCAGAATTGCTGTATCCATCTTTCTGCCATCGGCTGCTGCTTGCAGAAAACGGCCATACATATCATTCAGGAATGCCAGTGTCTGCACCTTATTGGCATCAGTCATTTTGTACTCACGGAAAGGTTCTGTTGCACTCTTAAACTTTCCGGCATAGAAAATCTGTGGCTCAATCTCCAGCTTTTCTAATGTTCCTTTGAAGAACAATAGATTGGCCGAGAAGCCTGACCAATCAATTCCGCCTTGTGGGTGACAATAAATTTTATCGGCCAGAGCAGCAACATAGTAAGCACTTTGAGAGATGGTTTCCGAATAAGCGTAGATAAACTTTTTACTCTTTTTAAAATTCAGCAGTGCCTGACGCAATTCTTCGGAAGCAGCCATGGAATTACCATTAGCGCCACACTTGATATAAATACCGCTCACTTGATCATCTTTTGCTGCATGGTTGATCATCTGCACCATATCCAGCAATGCTGGCGTATGCTCAACATCAGCATCTGCAAACTCCTCAAAAGGGTCTTCCATATCCTGCTCACGGAACTCTTTAGAGAGATCTAATACCAATACAGCTTTATTCCCGATACTGGTGGTGGTTTCTGATGAGGACGCCAAACTTCCAAACAGGAAGAAAAAGAAACCGAAAACCAAAGTCGTGAAAACGATCATCGCCAGCAGGGCGGCAAAAAAAGATTTGAAAAAACTCTTCATAGTTGCTTTATACAGGATGAAAGTAAAGATATTTGGCCCTTTAGCGCACACAAACGTATGAACAGGGCATATCTACTGACAGGCGGCAATTTAGGTAAGAGATGGGATAACCTGCACACCGCGTTTAAACATATCAGCGATAGGTGCGGACAAATTATCGCCCAATCGGCTATTTATGAAACGGCAGCCTGGGGAAAAGAAGACCAACAGGCTTTTCTGAATCAGGCATTACTAGTAGCAACCGAACTTAGCCCGGAGGAACTAATGCAAACCCTGCTCGAGATAGAACAGGAAATGGGCCGTATCCGGGAAGAGAAATATGGACCACGTATCATAGATATAGATATTCTTTTTTTCAACGATGATGTCCTGAATACCCCCCTGCTGCAATTGCCACACCCGGCCATTGCCCAAAGACGTTTTGTGCTGGTACCCTTACAGGAACTAGCACCTGATTTTATTCATCCTGTCTATCAGCGCTCTGTAACTGAATTATTGGCTGTATGTCCTGACCCTTTAGATGTGAAAAAGTTTTCACCGCCTGCGCAGGATTGACGGCTATTTTTGAGCCCGAAGCAGCAAGATGAAACATCACTTTATTACTGTAGAAGGGAATATTGGCGCCGGTAAGACAACACTCACACATCTGCTGGCCAAACATTTTAATGCCAGAATCATTCTGGAAGAATTTGCAGACAATCCTTTTCTGCCCAAATTTTACGAGAACCCGCAACAATACGCTTTTCCATTAGAGTTGTTTTTCATGGCAGAGCGTTATAAACAGTTGAAAGACATGATCCATACCAAGGACATGTTTCAAAGCATTACCATTTCTGATTATCTGTTTACCAAATGTTTGCTTTTTGCAAAAGTGAACCTGCCGGAAGAAGAGTTCAGACTCTATCAGAAACTATTTGATATCATACACCAACAGTTGGTTTTTCCGGATATCCTGATCTACTTGCATGCACCTGTACACAAGCTGCAGCAGAATATCAGAAAACGCAACAGAGAGTATGAGCAATCTATTCCAGACGAATACCTCTACAATATTCAGGAAACCTATACCAGCTACATCAAGCAGCACAATATCAAAACCATTTTCATTGATGCCAGCAATGCTGATTTTTTGGGCAATGAAAAGCACCTGCAAGTAGTGTTGGATGCTTTGGATAAGGACTACGATGAAGGCCAGCACTATTTTACCCTACCCTGATGAGTCAAAACCCAAACAAGTATGAAGCTTTTGCTGCCATGCGGATTGCGGAATACCGCAACCTGATGATTGGCCGCTTTCTCTTCATCATGGGTTTGCGCATGATGGGTACTTTGGTTGGCTGGTGGATTTATGAACTCACAAACGAACCCTTTGCTATCGGATTGATCGGCTTGGCCGAAGTGATTCCTGCTGTGTCATTATCGCTTTATGCAGGACACGTAATCGATATCAGTGAAAAGAGAAAACTCTTGCTACGCGGTGTAGCTGCTTACCTAGCTTGTACTTTGGTTTTATTAGCACTCTCTTTTTCTGTTAGTGAGGAATGGGTATATGCAAAAACAGCCGCCATAGTCATCTACTGTGTGATATTCTTTACAGGTGTTTTCCGCTCTTTCACCGGACCAACATTTGGCACCATGGTGGCCTATATTGTTCCGCGCGACTTACTACAAAACGCGACAACCTGGAACCAAGGCACTTGGCTCACCGCATCTGTAACCGGGCATGCAGCAGCTGGTTTTCTGATTGCTGGCCTTGGCAATACTGGCACTTTAACTGTGATTGCTGTACTTGTGGCAATTGGCTTTGTCTTTATGACCAGACTAAAACCCAAACCAGCTTTGAATGAACCAGGTGAACAAAAGACCTGGGAAAGTGTGAAAGAAGGTTTGCGTTTCGTATTCAACACCAAAGAAGTTTTGGGTGCTTTGTCGCTGGACTTATTTGCCGTGCTATTTGGTGGTGCTGTGGCCATGATCCCGGTGTTTGCCAAAGACATACTCAAAGTTGGCCCCGTTGGTTTTGGTTGGCTGAACGCCGCATCTGACCTCGGTGCCATCATGATCATTATCTATCTCACATTCTTCCCGCTGCGTAAACAACAAGGCAAGAAATTATTCTTTGCCGTAGCCGGATTCGGCGCCTGCATTATTGTCTTTGCACTATCGCGTGAGTTCTGGTTATCATTTGCCGTATTGGTATTAAGTGGCATTCTCGATGGTATCAGTGTAGTAGTGCGCGGCACCATTCTGCAATTGCGTACACCCGATCAGGTACGCGGACGTGTAATGAGTGTGAACTCCATGTTCATCAACTCCAGCAATGAATTGGGCCAATTTGAAAGTGGGGTTGCTGCGAAATTATTAGGTGTAGTGCCATCCGTGATCTTTGGCGGCAGCATGACTTTACTGGTAGTTATTATCACTTGGTTTAAAGCACCTAAGCTGCGCAAAATGGAATATTAATCAACGCTCCATTTTCTCCATCATCTTTTCCAACACATAATAAGTTATCGCACAAAAGCTGCTATTCTTCAAGGTAATCTGCGGACGCTTCAATAACACATCCTCATCAGTATAAGGAAAGCGACTGCAATCAGAAGGACGAATATCATAGATGCTGCAGGTATTATCGGCATTCAAGAAATGACATGGCGTTGATTGCAACACATAATCTCCTTCGTTATCCAACTTCAGATATGTCTCAATAAAATCTCCCTCACGCATTTTCAAATACTTACTAATGCGTTTGATATCCGGTGTTTTAAAACGAGGCGAATAATTTTTACAACAAGCAGCACAGCCCAGACAATCCACTTGCTCATAAGCGGCATCATTCAGTTCAGGCAATGCACGTAGAAATTTGTTCTTGTCAGCACGTTGCAACATCTGCTTATACTGCTTCTGCCTCTCTGCTGAACGCTTCTGCCAATTGCCTTCTAGAATTTTATCTGCCATACTGCTTTGTGTGATTGCGAAACTACAACTATCCGCATTATCCTGTATTTTGCCGCCGCTTGGTCAATTATCGCACATATCAACCCGTTATCACCATCAGTCGGAAGGGCTGGTTATTGGTGAAGACCATTCGTTTCCTCTACCACCTTTTATACCTGCTGCGCATCCTTCGCTTTCCAAAACCATGGCGGGAGCACCATGAAGATCCTGCCAACATGAACAGGCGTATGCAGCTATACCTTGGCTACAAGTATTATTTCAAAGCCATGGTGGAGGATGAAGCAGGAAGTGGTATCAAAGCTGCTTTACTGAATAGCGAGCTGAAACTGGATATACCAGCAGATTTCCGTATTAGCAGTACTTATACTTTTCATGCCGGTGGCGATTTGATTCCTTACACGGCTATTACACCAGACACCTGTAAGCATTTATGGGACCATGTAGGCGATTTCTTTTTTGGGGCTGATCTGGTAGTAGCCAATCTGGAGAGTCCGGCCGATTTCTCCAAACCTTATTCGGCAGCACCAGAAGTAATGTTGAATGATATGTATTTCAACATAGATGCGCCTACTTGGAATATCTTCAAAGGTAATGGACAGTATAAAGGCTATGATCTTGTTTCTATTGCTAATAACCACAGCTTAGATCAAGGTGAAGAAGGCTTACAAAACACCATTGCTTTTTTGAATAAAGAAAGTGTTGCTTGGACCGGCGCCGCGGAATCAGCTATTGGCATCAATACAGTGCCTGTTCTTGAAAAAAAAGGCATCAAAACGGGTTTTATTGCAGCAACTTTTTCTTTGAATAAAATGCAAGTGCCACCACATCAGCCCTGGCTTTGTAACCATATTTTATTGAATGAAGAAAATCCGGACATCAGCAGACTGATAGATCAGGCAAATACAGCAAGAGCCAACGGTGCAGATTGTGTAATAGCCATGTTGCATATGGGCTGTGCTTATCAAGCATTCCCGGGTTCCATTGTTCGCAATAATATTCATCGCATCTGCGACACAAGCAATGCTGACATCATTATCGCCGGGCACCCGCATCACCCCCAACCTGTCGAATTGTACACTTCAACTGTTACAGGAAAGCAACATGTGATCATTTACTCTCTTGGTGATTTTATCGCCTATGATATTTTCAAATGGGGACATTTGACTTTATTACTACATCTGGAAATCAGCAAGGGTATCCGAAATGGACAGACAGAAACAAGGGTCACTCGTATCGGCATTAAGCCGGCATATATGCATGCACAAATCAGCAATGAATCAGTGCAATCGCTTGAATTGCTAGATTATCAGCAAGTGAAGCAATCACCCAAAACTTTTTTAAAGGACGCACAGTCGCAAAAAGAATTTGCTGAACTGAGTGATTTTTTTGAGCGTTTTGTATTGCCGCCGCATCAACAACATCTGCTTATGTAAGCAGGTTGCGCAACAAGGGCCATAAGAGTACCACCGCAAAAACAAGAAAGACAATACCCAGCACCAGATCTAATCTGCGCATGAACTTTTCACTGATATAGGTTTTGATTTTTGCTGCACCCAGCGCAATCAACATTTCCATGCCGAAAATGCTCAGCAATGCTCCCACATAAAACCACCAGCGCTCACCAAGCGTATAATGATTCACATTAATCAGCAAAGCCGAAATAGACAACCAACTAATATAATTACCCGGGTTCAGCGCATTCAACATAAACCCTTTGGACGCCAAAAGCCAAGGGGAATTATAGACAGGAACTGCAAATTGCGGCTTACTATGCTTACGAATATTGCCAATACCCATGATTACCAGGAGCAAAGCCCCGCCGAGTCGAACCAGGTTTTCTGCATAACCGCCAGAAGGAAACAAATTGGCATTGAAATAGCTCAGTACTATCAGCAATATATCTGAACTGATTACCCCTGCAGCAATGAAAATGCTGCTTTTAAAGCCATTGGCGATACTATTCTGCACCAGAAAAAAGAAGACCGTTCCCAGCATACTGCTGAGTATCACGCCAATACCTAAGCCATACAACAATGCATAGACCATAATCTGAACAAAACTAACCTTTCGATAGGGATTATTTCCTCCATTCAGATATTTTTGCAACCGCAAGTAACCGAGATGATTCAGTCGTACAGAGAAACCCTACTCTTTCTGATCTCCACACCGCTCTATGTATTTTTCATAGCAGCAGAAGTCATTGCGTCTAATATTCACAATAACGGCCATTATAGTAAGAAAGGCACCATTGAGCATTTCTACATCATGCTCATTAATATCGTGATTGATCTAGCCATGCGCGGTGTAGCGCTGATAGCTTTATTATGGTGCTTCAACCATCGCGTACTGGAAATAAATAATCCTATTGCTTATTGGGTTGTTTTATTCATTCTGCAGGATCTCGCATTTTATACCATGCATTATGTGGATCATAAAGTGCGCTTATTCTGGGCTGTGCATATCACCCATCATTCTTCAGAAGAGTTCAATCTGGCTGTGGGCTTCAGATCATCAGTGTTTGAACCTATATACCGTTTTATATATTTCATTCCCTTAGCATTTTTAGGGTTACAACCCTTGGACATCTTCTTCGTCTTCTCCCTTACTCAGCTGTACGGCATATTCATTCATACGCAGTATGTAAAAAAACTGGGCTTTCTGGAGTGGTTTATGGCAACCCCATCGCACCACCGTGTGCACCATGGCAAGAACCCCCAGTACATCGACCGAAATATGGGCATGTTCCTGATTATTTGGGACAGACTATTTGGCACTTTTACAGAGGAAACGGAACCTGTGGAGTATGGCGTGACCAAACCGCCCAAAAACAGCCGTCCTGATGAAGTAATTCTGCACGAATTCAGGAATATGTTCAACGATGTGCGCCAAGCTCCCGACCTGAGGACCAAGTTGATGTACATCTTTGGCCCGCCCGGCTGGCAGCCTTCCAACAAAAGAGATCAATAAGCCAAATTTTTACATCCACAGGCTGTTCACAGATTCAACAAAAGGCTGTTTATCCCGTTGTAGTGGCTTACCTTTGCACCACCAAAAAAGGCCGCCATTCTATGAATCTTTTCGAACACCAGCGTACCGAGTTTCAACGTAGACATATTGGCCCTAACGCAGCCGATACACAGCAAATGCTGGAGACCATTGGTATGGGCTCCATGGAAGAACTGATCAGCAAAACAGTACCCGACAGCATCCGCATCAAAAAGCCTTTGAATGTGCCTGCTGCCATGGGCGAGTTTGAATACTTGCAACACTTGCAGGGTATTGCTGCTAAAAATCAATTGTTTAAAAATTATATCGGACAGGGTTATTACGATACCATCACACCCAGTGTGATTCTGCGTAATATTTTTGAAAACCCAGGTTGGTATACCCAATACACGCCCTATCAGGCGGAAATTTCTCAGGGTCGTTTAGAGAGCCTGTTGAATTATCAGACCATGATCGCAGACCTCACTGGCCTGCCTATGTCAAACGCTTCACTGTTGGATGAAGCTACTGCTGCGGCTGAAGCAATGGCCATGCTCTTCCACCACGTGAACAAAACAGACAACCCTACTCAGCCGAAGTTTTTTGTTGACAATAGCACTTTCCCTCAGACGATTGATGTATTGGAAACACGTGCCTTGCCAATTGGTATTGAGTTGGTTTACGGAGATTATGCAACAGCTACTATCGACAACACCTATTTCGGTGCCTTGATTCAATACCCTAACAGCAAGGGCTCTGTAGAAGACTACCGCAGCTTTATTGAAAAAGTACATGGCGTAAGTGGTTTTGTCGTGATGGCAACCGACCTGCTGGCATTGACTTTATTAACTACCCCAGGTGAACTGGGTGCAGATGTAGCAATTGGCTCTGCTCAACGCTTTGGTGTACCAATGGGCTTTGGCGGTCCGCACGCAGCATTCTTTGCAACAAAAGATGATTTCAAAAGAGGTATGCCAGGCCGTTTGATTGGCGTAAGCATCGATGCACAAGGCAATCGCGCTTTGCGTATGGCTTTGCAAACACGCGAACAACACATCAAGCGCGAAAAAGCTACTTCGAATATTTGTACTGCACAAGCATTGCTGGCAAATATGGCTGCGATGTATGCAGTGTTCCACGGTCCGGATGGATTAAAGAAAATCGCTTCACGTGTAGCTACTTTAACAGCAACATTGGCTGCTGAATTGAAGACGCTTGGTTACACCATCGTCAACAATCATTTCTTCGATACTTTGACCATTGCTACAGATGCTGCAACAATTCGTAATCAAGCATTGGCAACAGGCATCAATTTCCATTATGCTGATGCCAACCATGTTAGCATCTCATTGGATGAAACAACAACTGCAGCAGACCTGTTGGATATTCTCTTTGTATTTGCTTCAGCAAAAGGCTTCAGCGATGCAGCATTTAGCTTAGATCAAGAGGCTGTGAACCTGAGTGGTATTCCTGCTTATGCTACAAGAACATCTACTTACCTCACGCACCCTGTGTTCAACACACACCATAGTGAGAGTCAGATGATGCGTTATATCAAGCAACTGGAGAACAAAGACCTTTCGCTGAATACCAGCATGATCACCTTAGGTAGCTGTACCATGAAGTTAAATGCAGCTACAGAAATGATTCCCGTGAGCTGGCCTGCTTTCAGCAAACTGCATCCCTTCACGCCTGCTGATCAAACCAAGGGTTATCAGCAAATCATCGAAGAACTCGGTCAATACCTTTGTGAAGTAACAGGTTTCGCAGCCTGCAGCCTGCAACCCAATAGTGGTGCGCAAGGTGAATACGCTGGTTTGTTAACCATCATGGCTTATCACAAAGCCAATGGCGATACACATAGAAACGTGGTATTGATTCCAATCTCTGCACATGGTACCAACCCAGCCTCAGCTGTTATGGCGGGCATGAAAGTGGTGGTAGTGAAATGTGATGACCACGGTAACATTGACATAGCTGATCTGAAAGAAAAAGCTGCAGCGAATAAAGATGTATTGGCTGGCTTAATGGTGACTTATCCATCTACACACGGTGTATTTGAAGAGAGCATCCGCGATATCTGCGCAACAATACATGAATATGGCGGACAAGTATATATGGATGGTGCCAACATGAATGCACAGGTTGGTTTAACCAGCCCGGGTATGATTGGTGCCGATGTTTGTCACCTCAACCTGCACAAAACATTTGCTATTCCACATGGTGGTGGTGGTCCTGGCATGGGCCCTATCTGCGTAGCCGCGCATTTGGCTCCACACCTGCCCGGTCACTATGTATTGGCAGACGGCACCGCTAAGCGTGCCAATGCTGCAGTAAGTGCTGCACCATTTGGTAGTGCCAGCATCTTGCTTATCAGCTATGGTTATATCCGCATGCTGGGTGCTGATGGTATTAGAATGGCTACTGAATATGCGATTCTGAACGCGAACTACATGAAAGTACGTTTGGAGAAATATTACAAGATTCTATACACTGGTAGCAACGGAACAGCTGCGCACGAATTCATCGTTGACTTGCGTCCGCTGAAACAAACTTCAGGTGTTGAAGCAGAAGATATTGCCAAGCGTTTGATTGATTATGGCTTCCACGCACCAACCATGAGTTTCCCTGTTGCGGGCACCATCATGATTGAACCTACAGAAAGTGAGGACAAACCTGAGTTGGATCGCTTCTGCGATGCCCTGATCAGCATTTATGAAGAAATCCAGGATATCGAATCAGGCAAAGCCGATAAGGCCAACAACCCGCTGAAGCATGCGCCACACACACAAGCAGTGGTATGCGCTGATAGCTGGGATCGCCCTTACAGCAGACAAACAGCAGCTTTCCCATTGTATTATGTTACCCAGAACAAATTCTGGCCAAGCGTGGCAAGGGTAAACAATACTCATGGCGATAGAAACCTGGTTTGTACCTGCGAGCCGGTAGAGAGCTATATGAACTAAGCATAAAATGCTGAAATAATGTTAAGTCCCGCTGTTGGCGGGACTTTTTCTTGCCCATACCCCTAACTTACAGGGTATGCTTGAGGCCCAAGCAATGGCTTTTCTTTGTTATTTTGTGCCCGAAACTGAATAAACATGATGCGTTCGATAACCATTGGCGTTTTTTTCAGCACGATTTTACTCGTGGGCTGTCTTGGCAGCAAGAAGAGTAAACCTGTGCCTGTGCAGCCTCCTGCACAACAGGCACCTACTTTCACTCCCCCTGAAGAAAAAGCTGTTTTTGTTCCCTTCACCAGGGAGATGTATGACAGATTGGTGGATGAAGGTATTGACATCAAGAAAGTGCAGTTCTTTATTGATCAAAAAATTGTGCTGAGCCGTTACCTGGATAGTGCCAAGACTTTGGTATCTGCAGGTATCATCAAAATGAGTAAGGGTAAGATTGTAAACGAGATCGTTATCCCAGCTTATACACCAGGTGTATGTGAAGTTATTGAAGATGATGGGTTGCGTATCAGCTTCGACAGACAAGGAGGCTCTATCAAATTCTTGAATGACGAAACCTACTCCCCAAAATTCTTCATCTTCACTGGTACCAACTGGAATAATGGTACTGCAGAAGTGGAATATGCAGATAAAACTTATCGCGCTTCTTGTGCTAACTGCGGCAGTGTTGCAGAAGCCAAACTGGTGGTGAAGCAAAGCGAGATGGATAAAATGGATAAAAAAACCAGAACGCTTACCGGACGAAAAGTTGATAACGGTAACGGAAACTAATCATAAAAAAGAGGCTGTTCAAACAGCCTCTTTTTATTTATACATCATCCACATTGTGTTTCATGCTGGATATCTGTGCCTTACTGCCCAATACAATCACTTTCATACCCTGCTCTATCAGGATTTCATTAGGCGGATTAATGATGAAACGCCCATAAGCATCTTTAACACCAATACAGGTAACACCTGTTTTCTTCCAGTCCATAATTATTTTCAAACTCTTTCCCCTGATTTCTGGCGGCAGCTTTTCATAACCAACAGACTCAATATTGATACTCTCCCCCTCTTCTCCACTCAGGTAATCGATAAACTCAACTACATCTGGTTTACTAACCAGCGTAGCCATATGATTGCCCCCAATACGATCTGGAAGAATTACATGCTCTGCACCAGCTTTGCGCAGTTTGGGTACAGCATTAGCAGATGTTGCTCTGCTGATGATTCGGATATCCGGATTCAACTCTTTTGCAGTAAGCACGATAAATACATTGTCTGCATCTGTTGGTAAAGCACAGATTAAACTCTTGGCACGATGAATACCAGCCCTCAGCAGGGTTGTTTCATCTGTTGCATCGCCCTTGATATAAAGCAGGTTGGGATCATGCAGTAAAAAGCCATCTATATTTTCTTCTCGATGATCAATTACCACAAAATCTTCCCGGTGGCTGCGCAGGGTCTTACCTGCTTGTTGGCCGTTTCTGCCAAAACCACAGATAATAACATGCTCATTGAGCTTATCCAATGCACTCATGATCTTTCTGTTTTTAAGGTAATACTGCATTTCACCACTCACCAAGAAGGATGTGAGTCTGGTAAGCGCGTATGTAAAAGTGGAGAATGAAGTAATGATGAAAACAATATTGAAAACTCGTCCCGCATCAGAAAGTGGCTTAACCTCCAGATAACCGATTGAGGCAATCGTAATAACAGTCATATACAAGGCATCCAGAAAACTATAGGACTCGATGATCATAAAGCCAATCGTGCCCAAAGCCATAATGAATAATATGGCCAGGATCCAGATAAAAAGAAAAAAGGGACGCTTCATATTGGTTGGTAAAATAAATATAGGGCAATTCGGCAAGCCGACACATGACTGAATGCCTGCACAGTGTACATTCGCAAAAAAATCTCATGAGCGTTGCAGATAAACTAGCACAAATGCGTGCAGAAAAGGCCGCGGCCAACTTAGCAGAGGGACAAGCATTTTTAGCAGCAAACAAACAAAAAGCAGGCGTAACAGAAACTGCCAGTGGCTTACAATACGAAGTATTGACCATGGGTGAAGGTGAGAAGCCTTGGCCTACGCACACTGTTACATGCCATTACCACGGCACATTGATAGATGGTACTGTTTTCGATAGCTCCGTACAACGCGGACAGCCAGCTTCTTTTCCATTGAACATGGTCATCAAGGGCTGGACAGAAGGTTTACAATTGATGCCAGTGGGTAGTAAATTCAGATTTTTCATTCCGCCACAACTCGGTTATGGCGAAAGACAAGTAAGTGCACAAATAGGTCCAAACAGCACTTTGATTTTTGATGTGGAATTGATCAGCTTCAAATAAGCAATAGCCAATGATCAATTGACAATAGCCAATATTCAATAAACAATATTTACCCTAATATTTCACTGAGCTCCAACCAACGGAGCTCTTTTTGTTCCAGCTCTGCAGAGATTTCACCAATGCGCTTACTTAACAGATGGAGTTTTTCATAATCCAACTCAGGATTGGCTAATTGTGCTTCAGCTGCAGCCTTCTCGGCCTCTAATGCTGGTATTTCTTTTTCGAGTAATTCAAATTCTCTTTTCTCTTTAAAACCAGCTTTCTTTTTTTCTACAGCGGTTGTAGTTACCACTGTATTGATTTGTTGTTGCTGTTCTTTTTCTGCCTGTTCTGTTCTTCTTTGCTCTAAACGATACTGGGTATAATTACCGGGGAAGTCACGAATAACACCATCACCCTCGAATACAAACAAGTGATCCACCAAACGATCCATGAAGTAACGGTCGTGCGATACAATCAACACACAACCGGGATAATCAGATAAAAAGTTTTCTAAAACCGCTAGTGTAGGCAGATCCAAATCATTCGTCGGTTCATCCAGAATCAAAAAATTCGGATTGCGAAAAAGCACGGTAAGCAGTTGCAGACGCTTTTTCTCACCTCCACTTAACGCAGACAAATAGGTGTATTGCTTATCCGGTGTAAAGAGGAATAATTCCAAGAATTGCGCAGCACTCAAGCTGCCACCTTTGGCCAAAGGAAAACTTTCTGCAAAGGTCTTCACGTATTCAATCACACGCATATCTTCCTTGATCACCAAACCCTGCTGCGAAAAATTACCAAAGACTACCGTATCACCAATATTGATCTTACCACTATCAGCAGGCTCCAGACCTTGCAGGATATTTAAGAAAGTAGATTTACCTACCCCATTCTTTCCAATCACACCAATGCGTTCGCCTTTGCTGAATGTATAATCGAAACCCTTGAGGATGGGCTTATCGCCATAAGACTTATACAATTTTTTCAGCTCAGCTACTTTACCGCCCAAGCGACTCATCTTCATGTCCAGCTGCAGCTGCGCATCTTCAATGCGCTGCTTAGCCCTGGCTTCTACTTCATAGAAATTATCCTGACGAGATTTACTCTTGGTGGTTCTGGCTTTAGGCTGCTTGCGCATCCACTCTAATTCCTTACGGTAGGTGTTACGTGCTTTTTCAATACTGGCTTGTTCACTTTCAATGCGTGCTGCTTTCTTGTCGAGATAGTTTTCATAATCACCCTTATATACAAACATGTCTTCACGTTCCAGCTCCCATATCTCTTCACAAACAGCATCCAGAAAATAGCGGTCGTGCGTTACCAATAAGAGCGTCACGTTTTCCTGATTCAGGTAATGTTCCAGCCACTCGATCATTTCTACATCCAAGTGGTTGGTAGGCTCATCCATCATTAGCAATGTGTGCTTATGGTCAAAGCCGATATCTATCAGTGTCTTAGCCAATGCCACACGCTTACGCTGTCCACCACTCAAAGCAGCAACTGGCTGTTTTAAATGATGAATATTGAGCTTGCCCAAAATCTGCTTCACTTTGGCTTCAAAATCCCAGGCGCCCAGTTCATCCATCTGCACAATGGCTTCCGCCAAAGCATGCCCATCCTGACTATCTACAGCTGCTTCGTACTGACGAATTACCTGCATGATGGGATGGTTACTATGAAAAAGGTTTTCCAATACGGTTTTAGCCTCGTCAAACTGTGGCTCTTGCTCAAACAAGGCCACTGTTACATCCTTATGAATCCAGAGCTTCCCCGTATCAGGTGTTTCTTTACCGGCCAGAATACGCAACAAAGTGCTCTTACCCACGCCGTTACGCGCAACTAAAGCAATTTTATCGCCCTCATTAATGTGAAAGGAAATATTGTTGAAACAGGCGGCAATGCCATAACTCTTGACCAAACCCTCAGCGGAAACATAATGCATGCGGCAAAGATAGCTGCGTAAAGGCCTTCACCCTAACAAAGCCCCGAACTTTGTACCTTCGCAGCCGTTATTACAACCATGAAACAGTTTCAAGTTCCTAATATATACAGAAGCAACCTGATCAGTGCCATTAAGCAAAAGCGCAAGCTGGAAGACAAACTGAAAAAGGATTTTAGTCCCACCCTGCTGGATCTTGGCCCCGTGCATATTTATCTGGCCCGCCACTTTGGTTTTTGCTATGGCGTAGAGAATGCTATTGAAATTGCTTTCAGAACCATTGAGGAAAATCCCGGCAAGCGCATTTTTTTGCTGAGTGAAATGATCCATAATCCTCAAGTGAATGCAGATTTGCAGGCAAGAGGTGTGCAGTTTTTGCAAGACACTTATGGCAAACAATTGATTCCGTTTGAAACATTGACTGCTGATGATGTAGTGTTGATCCCTGCTTTTGGTACCACATTGGAAATTGAAAAACTATTGAACGATAAAGGGATCCCAACAGAAAAGTATAATACTACTTGTCCTTTCGTAGAAAAAGTTTGGAACCGTAGTGAGCAAATAGCAGGTAAGGGTTATACGATTGTGGTACATGGCAAACCTAAGCACGAAGAAACTAGAGCGACATTCTCACATGCAGCATCACACACGCCTACCGTTATTGTGAATGATATGGATGATACGATTGTGTTAGCTGAATTTATCACAGGCAAAAGACCTGCTGCGGAATTTCACAACATATTTGCCGGCAGGTATTCCGAAGGATTTGATCCTGAAAAGGATTTACAGAAAATTGGTGTGGTGAATCAAACCACACAGCTGGCAACAGACACACAAGCCATTGCTGATTATTTGAAATCGGTGATGATTCAACATCATGGCTTAACCAAAGAAAATATTGACACTCGTTTTGCTGATACACGTGATACGCTGTGTTATGCCACCAACGATAACCAGACTGCTGTTACCGGCATGCTGGATACACCAGCAGATATTGCTTTGGTGATTGGCGGATATAACAGCAGTAATACTTCACACTTGGTAGAACTTTGCGAGCAGAAACTGCCAACTTATTTTGTGGATAGTGCTGAGAAAATCATTGATCAGCATCAATTGATTCACTGTAACTGGCGCACAAAAGAAACCAGCGAAGTAAGCAACTGGCTGCCTGCTACATCCCCTGTGCGCATTTTGGTTACGAGCGGCGCAAGTTGTCCGGATGCATTGGTGGAAGCCCTTATTAGCAAGATTGCCGGCTTCTATGCTGATGCTCTTCAACCACAGGAATTAATGGAAGCTTTCGCTTAGGTATTATCGTCTGCCAAATCTGGAATTAATACTCTGCACAGCCATTAACTCATCATGCCTGCCCGTGAAGGAACGGAAATAGACGAAGATGGTGTAATCGTTTTCGGTTTCCCAGAAATTACCTTCTGTTGTGGTGTAATCCAATTGTTTACCATCATATATACCATACTGATACCAGTAAAAGCCTTGTTTCATTGGTAATGTTTTGCTGTACACACCATTGGTAGAATCATATTCCAACCGATTAGCTACCGTAGGTGTTGTTCCTGAAAAATCAGCTAGTATATGCAAGGTCTTTCCCTTACTCAATTGATCCGCCGCATAGCGAAATTCCACCTGTGCATAATCGGTCTGCCACCATTGGTTCAAGGATTCTGATGAAGCAATTTCCGACCAGCCATTTCTGTCTGCATAAAATGCGTAACGCAAAGCGGGCCTGGGTAAATCGGGCTTAAGTAAAACAGCAAACCCATCAGTAGTTCTTCTTGCTTGTTCCATCCGATCACTCACAAAACGATAGCTGCGTAAATCCACCCAACGATACTCCTTCATGCCCGGAAAAACCAAATCCTGCTCTGTATTAAACTCCAGCACATTGCCTCTTTGAAACAAGGGTTTTACTACCCGCATATTTGACCAATTCCGGTTCTGCATTACATATACACTCAGCTGTTGCTGGGGGCTCATAATATTCATATTGCCAGTATTCAAGGCTAGTTGAATACGTTGATGTGTTCTGAACACTTCTGGTTGAAAAGGTTGTAAAACTTGTGCAGCAATACTGATGCGGCTATCTACCACCATCATTCGGCAGGTAAAAGCAAGCTTATTAATATCTCCATCCATAAATACTTTGAGCAAGTAATTACCACTTTTATTGGGCATACAATTCCGTTCAGGCAACAAGGCCTGATAATGCACATACCTGCTTACAGCAATGGATGAGGGCCTGAATTGCAATATGCGCTGCTGTGTAAACCCACTGATATAATCGAATGTGCTGAGCATGGCCGGCGACCAATCTGCATTGCAGAGCTGAAACGTGTAGGCATAGTTGCGCGGCATGGCATCCATATCATCGAAATGCAATTCCAGCTGTTCACTACTATTCAATGAGATAATTGGCAGCCCACCTTGGTTGTTTTGCTGAAAAAGTCGAACAGAATGGATACTGCTTTTAAAGACCTGATCAGGCTGGGCCTGAACCAAATTCACCAATAAGAGGAAAAACAACAGACAACGCATCATGTGTTAAAAATAACCAATCTGCGAATGAAACCCAGATTGATTTTGCTGCTATGCGGCACAGGCAGTAGCTTTGAAACAATCGTGAACATTTCATTTTACATAGCGCGCCGCTTGGCGGTTAAGGGACAAAAAAGATTCTCTGCATTTATTATTCGTTTGTCCATCACTGCCACTGCCATCAGCGTTGCGGCTATGATTCTTACACTTGGCTTTGTAAATGGATTTCAGCAGGCTGTTAGTGAGAAGATTTTTAGTTTCTGGGGACATATCCGTGTACAACATTATCAGGCCGATAGAATTTTTACTGCGGAAGCAGCGCCCATTACCAGTAATGATACGGTTGTACGAATCATCCGTAACCAAGCGGGTGTAAAAAACATTCAAAGCTTTGCCACAAGATCAGCTGTACTGGAGCACAAACAAGAAATAGAAGGCGTATTGTTCAAAGGTGTAGGCAAAGATTATGACAGTGCACAACTCAAACCTTTTCTGAAAGCCGGACGCTGGCTGCAATACAATGACAGCAGCTACAGCAAAGAAATTCTGGTGTCTGCACAAACAGCTGCCATGATGAACCTGAAAGTGAAAGACACTATTAAGGTGTATTTCATTTCTGAGGAAACTGGCAGCAGCACGTATCGCAAACTGGTTGTAGCAGGTTTATATAGAACAGGTGTGGAAGAATTTGACAAGCTTTTCGCCATCGGTGATATCAGATTGATTCAATTGCTGAATAACTGGACCCTCCAACAGATTGGTGGCTATGAAATTTTCCTGAGTGATTACAGACAAATGGATAGTACCAATCAACAATTGATAGATCAACTACCCATTGAATGGAGTAGTAAAACCACCAAGGAATTTTATCCAAATATCTTTGACTGGCTGGGTGTGCAGGATATTAATCGCAATGTGATTTTCATCATCATGGCCATCATTGCCATCATCAACCTGATTACATGTCTGTTGATTCTGGTACTGGAACGAACCAAAATGATTGGCACATTGAAATCAATTGGTGCTAGCGACTGGATGATTCAGAAAGTATTTCTCTATCATGCAACGTTGATTACCCTGAAAGGCATTGGTATTGGCTTGATTGGCGGACTAGGCATTTGCCTACTGCAACAACAAACTGGCTTCATCAAACTAGACGAAGTGAATTACTATGTGGCCACGGCGCCTGTTCTTATTCACTATGGCGAAGTAATACTTGTATGCCTTGCAACTGCAGTTGTTTGTTATCTGGCATTAATTATACCAACGCTGCTAATCAGAAAGATGCAGCCAGTAAAAGCCTTACAATTCCGTTAATGTAATAAGTGCGACACAAGAATGCCTGTAGCAACACCTGCATTCAAAGATTCAGCACCGCCCTTACCGGGTATGCTGATTGGCTGATTGATCAATGGCAGCAACTCTTCCCTGATACCCTTTGCCTCATTTCCAATAACCAATAGCGATGGGTCATCCACCTGAGTTGCATACACCGATTGACCGCTTAGCAAAGCCCCCAGTATCGGCATTTGCTGTTTAGCCAGAAAAGCAGGCAATGCTTCATACCATATCTTTACTCGCAGCAAACTACCCATCGTGGCCTGAACCACTTTAGGATTATAGCAATCCACTGTATCCAGACTACAAACGATTTCCTGAATGCCGAACCAATCAGCAATGCGGATAATGGTTCCAAGATTGCCCGGATCTTGTATACCGTCTAAAACAAGTGTTATTTTTTGATTCAGATGAGGTGCAGCATCAGGCCAGTATTGCCTGGCAACAGCCAATACCTGTTGTGGTGTTTGCAAGCCACTGATTTTAGCCAACTCATCGGCTGAAACCCTTGTCAGGATTGATAGATCGGTCAATTTACCTGCATCCCATTCATCTGTTGCATAGACCTTGTTAACTGTAAAATAGCTATTGAGTAATTCATCCACAATTTTTGGCCCTTCGGCAATAAACAAACCGCTGGCCTGCCTTTGTTTTTTCTGGCATAAACTTTGGATATATTTGAGCTCATTCTTACTCAACATGCGATCATGCATTTAACCGGCAAAACATCCTTCATGCTTCGTTTGGTCTGCGCATTGGTGTTTGCCTTATTTTTCTTTGCGTGTTCTCCTATCAAAAACTATCCCGCCAATAAACCTTTCATCTTTGATAATAAAGTAATCCTGGAAGGGAATCTGTCCAAAGATGAGAAAAAACGTTTAACTGCAGAATTAGATAATTATTGGTACGATAGCATAAAGGCCAGAAAAGCTACCGTACTGCTGTTCTTTTACAGCCTCAAGAATCCGCCTGCTTTTGACACCACCAATATTACCAGAAGCAGAAAACTGATGAATGACTACCTGAATTCTCAAGGGTATTACTATGCCAGTTTCAAAGATTCTATACGGATAGATACAATTAAAGACCAGCAGCGGGTATTTGCCAGTATGAAAATCACCACCGGAAAAAATATCCGTTTTGATTCTATCGCTTATCAGTTGAATGATTCTGTGCTGCAGACACTCACCCTACAGGAACTGCCCGCTTCAGCAGTTAAGAAAGGACTCCCTTATTCCAAACAGGCTATTAGTCAGGAATTAGATAGGCTCACTTTACTGTATCGCAACAATGGTTATCTGAAATTATACAAGGATGACCTGAGGGCTGAAGTAGATACCATCGACAAACAACTGATGACACTTTCTTTGGATCCTTTTGAGCAAGCCAATGCCATTGAAGCTGCAGCAAGAAAACGTAAGGAGAATCCAACCTGGGATGTTCTATTCAAGAGCAAACCCTTGAAAGACTCAACGAAGTTTTTGCAATACAAAATTGGGAATATCTACTATTACCCTGAAACTGCCATCACAGACCCCATCGATAGTATTACCATCAGAAAGAAAAGCGGCGGGAAACATTTTCAGGAATACACGATTTACGACAAAGAAGGTAAGTTCATTCTTGCTCCACTGAAAGAACATACTTTTTTTAGGAAGGGCACACTATACAATGAAAAAGCATTCATCAAAACAATGAATAGCCTGAGCCAGATTGGTGCCTGGCAAAATGTTGACGGCCGCACACAGGTACGAGATAAAGACACAGTTGACATGCATCTCTTTCTGGTACCTAACCTGAAGCAGAATTATTCCATCGATTTGGAAGGCAGCAGAAATACAGGCTTAGGTAATTTCATTACCGGTAATTTCCTGGGCGTATCCACCAATTTCACCTATCGTAACAGAAACGTGTGGAAGCGGGCCATTCAATCTGCTACCAGCTTAAGAGCCGGTGTTGAATTAACCTTATCCGATACTGCTCAGTTATTACAGAGTACACAATTCAGTATTAGTCATTCATACAGCTTCCCGAGATTGATTCTGCCCTTCCGCATCAAAGCTGCAGACAAGCTGGATGATGCAAGAACACTCTTATCGCTGAATGGCGCATACACAGACAGAAGAGATATCTTCCGATTGCGTTCATTGGTAGGCAGCTGGGGCTATGAGTGGAAAAAAGGCAATACTGTTTGGCTCTACAAACCCTTAAATCTGGAATTGTATAGCCTGGAACGCTTATCAGGCCTTGATTCCTTACTCGATAAAAACCCCTTCCTAAAATACACTTTCAATAATGGTAATGTGGTGAGCCAATCTTTTGGGTGGATCAAAACCATGACGGGTAAACGCAGTTTATACAATAGCCATTACCTGCGTTTTGGCGCGGAGGAATCCGGTTTTCTCACAGGTTTATTTCCTTCCTTGTACAACCAGATATTTCGCTTCATAAAAGGCGAAGCAGAATATCGTTTCTCGCATAAAAAACCGAAAACAGAATTTGCTTATCGTGCATTTCTAGGTGTTGGTTGGAATTATAGTGATGATGCCTCAACAGGAAGGGTGATGCCCTTCTTCAAACAATTTGCTGCCGGTGGCCCCAACAGTATGCGTGCATGGCAGATCAGACAATTGGGTTTGGGCTCATCTAGGTTCTATGATTCTTCCGGCATCAATTTCCGGGAACGTTTTGGCGATATGCAGTTAGAGTTTAACCTGGAATACCGCTATACGATCTGGAATATTGGCTCATTTAAAATTGGTGGTGCTGTATTCAGTGATATTGGTAATATCTGGAATATCCGCAAGGACAGCAACCTGCCTGATGGTGAATTTGCTTTGAGCAGATTAGGTAGAGACCTCGCCATTGGCGTGGGTACGGGAATTCGTTTTGACTTTTCTTACTTCCTGATCAGATTGGATGCAGGCTATAAACTCAAAGACCCGGCAAGACCTTACAATGGCGGTTGGGCAAGATTGGACAGACTAGCACTAACCGAAACAAGACCCAATGGTGTTGAGGTACGAAACGCTGCTTTACAGCTGGGTATTGGTCTGCCCTTCTAATGCACGAATGGCTTTAATTTCTTCTGCAAACTGTTCAATCGTATAAGCATCATCAACACTGAATTCACCGATGCGTGTTCTGCGCAGGCCGCTGAGATAACCACCAACACCCAATGCTTTGCCATAATCATGCGCGAGACTTCTGATATAAGTACCTGTTGAGCACACTACTTTGAAATATATTTTGGGCATTTCAATTCTTTCTATTGTAAACGCACTGATACGAATTGGCCTTGGTTCTAGTACAACATCCTCGCCTTTTCGCGCAGCAATGTACACCGGCTGGCCATTGCGCTTAATGGCAGAATGACTTGGCGGTACTTGCATAATATCGCCCGTAAACTGTTTTGTCGCTTCGTGCAACATAGCCTCTGTTAGCGAACTTATATCTTGTTGATTCACTGGTGCACTCTCCAGATCATAAGTAGGTGTAGTAGCACCAAGGGTAATAGAGCCTGTGTATTCCTTCTCCATCCCCATATACTCATTGATCTTTTTGGTAAACTTACCTGTACAAACAATGAGGAGTCCGGTAGCCAGTGGATCTAAAGTTCCGGCATGCCCTACTTTAGATACTTTGGTCAGTATCCTGATCTTTTTAACGATATCAAAAGATGTCCAGTCTAGTGGTTTATCGAGTAACAAAACCCGACCTTCCAGAAATGAGGGAATTGGTTGCACGGCGCAAATGTACAGTGCTGCTTAGATATCACGGAATAAACCTTCCTGCTTCAAAACTTCTGTGCCGATAGTAGACCAAACGATAATCATCAACAACAGAAATAATGCGGAAATAATCAAACCAATGATACCGCAGATTTTGCCTGCTTTCAGGTTGGCCAAAGAACCGGGCGTGTATTGCTGTGGATATTCGGCATAAAGCTTGGCATCTTTACCTGCCAGGTAAATAGCGATTCCACCAAAGACGATACCCAATCCATAACAAAAACAAGAAAGAATAGATAAGATACCCATCACCAATACAGCAGTGGCATTGGGTAAAGCATATTGAAAAGCTGACTGCTGTGGTTGAGGTTCTGGTTGGTATTGTTGATTGGTTTCCTGGATATCCATATCAGGTATTTTGAAAATGATGAAGGATTCTTGACACGTAAGATAATAAGATTACGGCTGTTACAAACACATAACCTGATTGTATCCAGGATGCGCCGGTTGTAAATTTTTTCCGGATGTGCAGCAATACAAAACCGAATAAGCAAAGCATAGGTATTAACCCGGGATAGGTTTCAAAACTGAGCAACCACGCTCCTTTCAATAAGGCAATGAATGCACGCTGAAAACCACAACCCGGGCAAGGCAGGTATAACCACGCTTTAAAGGGACAAGGCAATTGATGCTGTTCCAGCCAATGCACAGCAGATGACCATAGAATCAGCATAAGGTTGACTTAGTAAGCTCTTGCAAATAATACGCGCTGAGCAGAAGGCTTACCCGTAAGAATACAAGCACCACTTTCCTGCTGGTTATTCAGCGGAATACAGCGAATGGTAGCTTTACTCATTTCCTTAATCTTCTCCTCAGTTTCCGGTGTACCATCCCAATGCGCTGCTACAAAACCACCTTTGGTATCCAGGATTTGTACAAACTCATCCCAGGTATTTGCAGGTGTGATGTGCTCATCGCGATAAGCTTTAGCCCTATTGTATAGATTCTGCTGAATATCTGCCAGCAATTGTTGTATATGCTGTGCAAGTCCATCAAGACTTACAGATGTTTTCTCTTTGGTATCACGTCTGGCGATTTCAGCTACATTGTTCTCGAGGTCTTTAGGACCCAAAGCCACTCGTACCGGCACACCCTTCAATTCATATTCAGCAAATTTCCAGCCTGGTCTAGCATTATCGCTGTCATCGTACTTCACTGTAATTCCCAATGACTTTAATTGCTGTACAAGCTCGTGTACTTTAGCATCGATGATTTGCTTTTGCTCATCACCACGATAAATGGGTACAATCACCACTTGTACTGGTGCAATCTTTGGTGGCAGTACCAATCCATTATCATCACTATGCGCCATCACCAATGCACCAATCAATCGCGTACTCACACCCCAACTGGTGGCCCATACATAATCCAGTTTGTTTTCCTTATCGCTAAACTTCACATCAAATGCCTTGGCGAAGTTTTGTCCAAGAAAATGCGAAGTACCCGCTTGCAATGCTTTGCCATCTTGCATCAATGCCTCAATGCAGTATGTATCTTCTGCACCAGCAAAACGTTCGTTAGGCGACTTTACACCCTTTACTACCGGTAATGCCATCCAATTTTCTACAAAGTCGGCATACACATCCAGCATCTTTTTGGTTTCCACGATTGCTTCCTCAGCAGTAGCATGGGCGGTGTGGCCTTCCTGCCACAGAAACTCTGCGGTACGCAGGAAAAGACGTGTACGCATTTCCCAACGCACTACGTTGGCCCACTGATTCACCAAAATGGGCAAATCACGGTAAGACTGAATCCAGGTTTTATAGGTATTCCAAATAATGGCTTCACTGGTTGGGCGAACCACCAATTCTTCCTCCAGTTTAGCTTCCGGATCAACAATGAGTTTTCCCTTGTTATTAGGATCAGCTTTCAGGCGATAATGCGTTACCACGGCGCATTCTTTGGCGAAACCTTCAGCATTCTTTTCTTCGGCTTCAAACAGGCTTTTGGGTACAAAGAGCGGGAAATAGGCGTTGACGTGTCCGGTATCTTTGAACATCTTGTCCAACACATCGCGCATATTCTCCCAAAGGGCAAAACCATAGGGCTTAATGACCATACAACCACGCACTGCACTGTAATCGGCCAAACCACTTTTCAGGATCAAATCATAATACCACTGGGAATAATCCTGGGCCCTGGAGGTAATTTCCTTGCTCATGTAATTCTTTTAAGATTTCTTTAACATTTCAATCCTCCCGTTTGCGATCTATGGCAAACTATTTGGATTTGATAAACGGAAGACGAAAGCGTCGCAAATGTATGTAACTTCACCATCACATCACCTAAAACAGTGGCCATGAAAACCAATTTACTACCGCTCCTTTTAGCTGCTTCACTGCTCAGCAGTTGTGCTGCCTACAAATCAGGTCAAACACCTGATGATGTATACTATTCTCCAGGTAGAGAAACAGTTGCCAGAGAGAACAGAGATGACTATGAGGAAGCTTATGTAAAGGATGATAATTATCTGCGCCGTAGGGTAAGCAGCAGATCCAACAGATGGAGTAGTATTGACGATTTTGGCTACTGGAACGATCCTCGTTTTGATGTACGTTTCAGCACCTGGAATATGTGGAATACTATGGGTTGGAACACCATGGGTTGGAATTCCTGGGGCTGGAATAGCTGGAACAGACCTGGCTTTGGCTGGGGCATGGGTGGTAATGGCTGGGGCAGCCCATTGATTCTGGTAAATAACTACAAGAATCCTAGTAGAGGTACCAACTCTGGCACCACTGCCACAGCCTACAGAAACAGAAACTACAATAACGATAATTACCTCGTAAGAGACGCCAAAACCGGTATCTCCTCACCTGGCAATAACCAGAATGCTGGTTTTGGAAACATGGTTCGCCGTGTATTTTCCAACTCTGGTTCTAATAGCAGCAGCAGTACCAGCAGTTGGGACAGATCAGCACGTACTTTCTCTTCTGGTAACAGCTCATCTTATTCAGGAGGTGTAAGTAGTAGCGCCGGCGGTACCAGTGGTGGTACTACCAACAGCACGGCTACAAGTAGTAGCGCAGGTGGAAGAGGTGGAAGAGGCAACTAATCATTCCCTAAAAGATCGGAATCAGAAATACCCATTATCTGGGACAGGATACGTATACCCATTCAAAAGAACACATGAAACGAATATTTGCCCTGGCTGTTCTGGCGCTAGCGCTTAAAACGAATGCGCAATCTGTTGATGAAGCCATACGCTATAGCTGGTTTATACAACAAGGTACTGCACGTAATGTGGCTACAGGAGGTGTAATGGCCTCATTGGGTGGCGATATTACGGCAGCACACGTAAACCCCGCTGGTATAGGCTTATTTAAAACCAGAGAGCTGGTTATCACTCCAGGCATGGGCTTCAATGGTAATAAATTCAATTACAGAGGCAGTGATACAAGTGTGCGCAAATCAGGATTTGGGATGGGCGCAAGTGGCATTATACTCGGTGGTGGTAGTAAATATCAGGGCAGTAAGTGGACAAGCACTGCAATCTCCTTTTCTGTAAACCAATTGGCCAATTACAATAACCGTGTACAGTTTCAAGGTTTAAATAACGTAAGCTCTTTCACAGAACAATACCTCGAAGAACTTACACGAGACAGAGCAGATACCAATGCAGCTTTATTCAATTATGTATTTGGCTCTTCCCTCGCATTCAGAACATTTCTGGTTGATACATTAAGCGGACCCGGTGGCAGCTTTATTGGCTATCAAAGTTTGGTACCACTAAGTACAGGCGTTAAACAATATTATGATGCGCAAACAACCGGCGGTTACAATGAGTTAGCACTCGCCATGGCCGGTAATATGGATGACAAATTATACCTCGGCGGTACGCTTACCATTCCCATCATTAATTACTCAAGAGACCTGAACTACAGCGAATACGATGCAACGAACAATAACAATAACGATTTTGCATTCTTTCAGTTCAGAGAAAAACTCACCAGCAGAGGTGCAGGTATTGGTGCTAAACTAGGTATGATTTATAAACCACAGGAATCATTCAGAATAGGTGTAGCATTTCATACCCCACAATTATTGGGCTTCCGCGATGAAATACGTGCTTGGATGACCGCAAATACAGAAAACTATGCAGGTCTTCGCTCAGAAAGCAGTGATCGCCTGCGCGATAATGATCCAGGCAGAAGAGAATATAACGTGATTACACCGCTGCGTGCAATTGTAAGTGCCAGTTATGTTTTCCGCGAAGTGAATGATACCAGAATGCAGAAAGGATTTGTAAGTGCAGATGTAGAGTATGTACAATATAGCGGCACACGTTACAATGCAATTGATCAAACCAACCAGCTGGTAGAATACTACAATCTCTTGAACCAAACAATCAAGGATTATTACAAGGGCAATGTGAATGTACGCTTTGGTGGAGAGCTTAAATTCAACACCTTCATGGTAAGAGCAGGTACAGCTTATTATGGAAGCCCTTACAGAAGTGCTGACTTAAAAGCAGATCGTTGGCTGGTATCCGGTGGCTTAGGTTACCGGAATAAAGGTGTGTTTATTGATTTGTCTTACGCCCACTTATTCAACAGAGCAGTACAAATGCCGTATGCTTTGAATGATAAACCAAATACGTTTGCTACACAAAGAGGCAATATTGGTAATCTGGTGATGACGCTCGGCTTTAAATTCTAATCCCTTTTTCGGATAGATAGGCAAGCACTGATTCAGAACCATCTGGTGAAAACCACTTGTACTTCTCATCTTTTTTAAACCAAGTCATTTGTCGCTTGGCATAATTTCTGGTATGCTGCTTGATTTTATCTACGGCAAAATCAAGTGTGGTCTTACCTGATAAATAATCAAATAATTCTGCGTAGCCTACTGTCTGCAAAGCGGGTAAATCAGCATAAGACTTTACAGACTTCACTTCTTCAAGCAAACCCATGTTCATCATATCATCAACACGTGTATTAATTCTCGCGTATAATATTTCCCGCGGCAACTCAATACCGATGTACACGATATTGAAATCATGTGCTGCCTGTCCGCCTTTTTGAAAAATGGTAATGGATTGTCCTGTTGTTTCCAGAACTTCTAATGCACGTTGTAGTCTGCGCGGGTTTTGTTGTTCAGCCATCGCCCAAAATGCCGGATCGCGCTGAGCTAATTCCTGCTGCAGCCATACAATTCCCTCTCGCGCATAACGCTGTGTAATAGCATCACGAATATTTTGTGGAACAGGTGGTATTTCATCCAATCCTTCACACAATGCTTTGATGTATAAACCAGTTCCACCAGCCATTACTACTACTTTGTGCTGTTGAAACAATTGCTTGAGTTGATTTGACGCATACGCTGCAAAATCTGCTGCAGAGAGATTATCCTGAACACTGTGCGAAGCAATAAAATAGTGTGGAACTGCTGCAAGCTCTGCTTCACTTGGCCTGGCAACACCAATAGCCAATTCACGATAACATTGACGTGAATCAGCAGAGATAATCGCTGTTTGAAAATGTTGTGCTATACGAATGGCCGATGCCGTTTTACCAACAGCAGTAGGTCCTGCAATAACCACCAGTGTATGTTCAAATTGGCTCATGCACAAAAAAGCCACCCTTAGGTGGCTGTAGTTTTATTCTTCATCGCCGCCTGCTTCTTCCAGTCCGGCTTCTTCGCCTTCTTCACCAAAGCCATCTGCAGCTTCAGACAAATCGTATTTTTCTTCAATATCTGCAAAGCGATCACCCAGCAGACTCTTGGTTCCATATTGCTGCGGACCAATACCCTCTTTTCTACTTACGGATGGATAACTAATCTTGGCACTTTCTTCCTTACTCACGTTAATCAGTTCCACCAGAAATGTCCAGTTCTTTGCAAAATCATAGACATAAATGAATTTCTGGTTTGTATCACGAATCTCACTACCAATTGTGGTATCAGCCATCAATAAAGGCTCTGCTACATAATCTTTATCATAACGCTCCAGGCTAATCTCGCGACCACGTTGCCAATGATCGTTACTGCGGTAAAAAGTTGCTTGGTGCTTTGAATCAAACTCGTATCCCTTGAGAATGGTTTCGTGTAATTCTTTGAACGACTGGGTATGCCTGATTACCACATCACGGTAAACAGCATCATCTTCTTCCAGATAAACCCTGAATTTAAGAATGGCCATGTGTACAGGTGGATTAAAGCGGCAAAATACAACTATTCAACCGGATAGAGATTCAATTCCGCAGCTTTCTGCACCATGAAAGCATGTGCTGCAGTATACTCATTGGGTATTTCTCCATCCAGTATGGCTTCGCGAATTGCGTCCTTGATAATTCCCACTTGCCTACCCGGATTGAGCCCAAAGGTTTGCATAATCAGTTCACCGGTGATTGGTGGTTGCCAGTTGCGGATACGGTCGTTATCCTCTACTTGCTGCATCCTGGCACGTACCAGCTCAAAATTGCGGAGATACCGAACCACTTTCACTTTGTTCTTACTGGTGATATCGGCTTCGCATAAAGTCATCAGCGCATCCACATCATCGCCTGCATCAAACAATAAGCGGCGAATCGCACTATCTGTGATATTTTCTTTTGTCAGTGAAATGGGTCTCAGGTGTAATTCAACCAGCTTCTGTACAAAACGCATTTTCTCATTCAATGGAAGCTTGAGTTTGGCAAAAATCTTGGGCACCATCCGCGCACCAACTACTTCGTGCCCATGAAAAGTCCAGCCATGCCCTTCTTCAAATTTCTTCGTAGCGGGCTTACCTATATCATGCAGCAATGCTGCCCAACGTAACCAAATATCCTGGGTATTTTGTGCAATATTATCCAGCACCTGCAGGGTATGATAGAAATTGTCCTTGTGTCCTTTGCCATCTATGTACACAGCACCATGCAGATCCACCATTTGCGGAAAGATCAGCTTCAGCAATCCAGTCTTATACAACAAATCCCAACCCACGGATGGCTTAGACGCTAACATGATTTTATTGAGTTCATCTGTAATGCGCTCCTGAGATACAATTTTGATGCGGCCTGCATTTTCCTGAATAGCCAGATAGGTATTGGGCTCTATACGATAGCCCAATTGTGTGGCAAAGCGAATGGCACGCATCATGCGCAAAGGATCATCGCTGAATGTTTGTGCCGGATCAAGTGGTGTTTGCAGTTTTTGTTCCTGCATGTGCTGTACACCGTTGAAAGGATCTACCAGTGTACCATAATCGGCACTGTTCAAACTGATGGCCAGTGCATTTACGGTAAAATCGCGGCGTAATTGATCATCTACTAATGTACCTGCTTCTACTGCCGGCTTTCTGCTGTGTTCTGCATAGCTCTCTTTTCTGGCACCAACAAACTCTATTTCCAGATCAGGCAGTTTAATCTGCGCTGTACCAAAGTTTTTGAAAAACGATACATGTGGTCTTGGCTGAAAACGATCGGCCACTGCATGTGCGAGTGCTATACCATCGCCCAGACAAACAATGTCTGCATCCTTGGTATTTCTGCCGATGAGCTTATCGCGCACAAATCCCCCAATGAGATATACCGGCAGCTGTAATGCAGCAGCTGCTTCGGCTATTTGCCGACAAATAAAGGCTTCTCGCTCTGTCAGGGGTATCTGCATGTTTGCAAATGTAGTTGTGAAACCGGGTTAAGACAAAACAGCCAATAACTGACTGGTTTGAATCTGCATAGCACAGTTGAAATGGCCTTTGGGGCAGGCTTTTTGTCCGTGCAAACCGCAAGGCCTGCAATCTAGTGCTGTTGGCACTTCTACAACATAATTCTTACTGGATAATGGTCCAAAACCAAATGCTGGTATAGTAGAACAATAGACAGCTGTAACCGGCGCATCGACTGATGAAGCAAAGTGCATGGGCGCTGAATCATTCACATAGTTCATGACAGCATGATGCATCAATACAGCAGATGCCAGAAAACCTAGTTTGCCGCATAAGTTGGTAATAGATTTTTCAGGGCATGCAGCAATCATTTCGTCGCACATGTTTTTATCAGCAGGTGCACCAATAAGAAAAATCTGTATATCTGCAGGTAATGCTTGAAGCAGCTCAATCCATTTTACCGTAGGAAATTGCTTGGTAAACCAGACTGATGCAGGCGCAATGCAAACATAACGGCCCTGTGCATAAGGCGCTACTTGCGCTTTATCTGCTGTTGTAGGATACAGTTTAGGTTTTGCAGGAATATCATCTGTACAAAAAGCAATCAACTCATGATTACGTTGGTATTCATGTAATGGTGCTTCAGCTGTGCTGATACGATGCGCTATCTTTTTTGTAAACAAAAAACTGAAAGGATTCTTATCAAAACCAACTGTCATTTTTGCACCGGAGAAAGCAGTAAGCAAACCCGTGGCAGCAAATCTTTGCACATTCACCACCAAATCATATTTGCGTGAACGAATTTGCAGCAATAATTGCCAGAGATGCCGGTATTTGTGTTCTTGCTTTTGCCAAATCAGCACTTTCTGTAAAAAAGGATGTTGCTGAAACATACCCTCATTGCCTTTACGCACAAGGATGTCGATGGAAGCATGAGGATAATGTTGATGCAACTTCTCCACTAGCCCTGTTGCCAGGACTGCATCACCAATAAAAGCTGTTTGAATAATCAGGATGCGTTGCATCGCGCAAAGCTAACTAAATATGCGGGAGGCTTATTTATTCATATTCCAGCTCATTGCTGAAAAACTCCCAATCGAATAACAATACTGATTCCATGAAACGATGTGGAGACTTCCGCTTTCTTGGTTTATCGCTGTGCACGCGTTGTGAAGTAATCGCATGCTTATCTATACCCAACTGAAGAATCGTTTTGATAAAGCTGGTCATTTTTTCGGGTGGTATGTCAAGTATAACCTTGGTCATAGTTGCATGACAATTACACGATTAATTTGTTCAAAATAAATGAACATTCCAATTAAAATAATTAAACAACTGTTCTTCAATCTTTTAGCACATAAATTAACATGCACTGTTTTATCTATTAGCGCTACACGTATGTTTGCACAAATTTTCTTGCATGGAATTACAAGCTTTGATTGCTGCTGCATGGGCTGATAGAGCATTATTGAAAGATGATAACTATAGCAATGCAGTTCGCAGTGTTATTGAAGAAGTGGATAAGGGCAGACTGCGTGTTGCCAGCCCTACAGACAATGGCTGGGTAGTGAACGAATGGGTAAAACAGGCCATTCTGATGTATTTCGGTATTCAGCAAATGCAGACCTGGGAATTACCACCTTTTGAGTTTTACGATAAAATGCTGCTCAAAAGCAACTATAAAGAATTAGGCGTTAGAGCAGTACCACATGCCGTTGCACGTTATGGCGCTTATTTGGCTAAAAATGTGGTATTGATGCCCAGTTATGTGAATATTGGTGCTTATGTGGATGAAGGCACCATGGTGGATACTTGGGCTACTGTAGGCAGCTGTGCGCAAATTGGCAAAGGTGTTCACTTAAGCGGTGGTGTTGGCATTGGTGGTGTATTGGAGCCTTTACAAGCAAGTCCGGTAATTATTGAAGACGGTTGTTTCCTGGGTAGCCGTAGCATTGTTGTGGAAGGTGTAGTGGTAGAAAAAGAAGCCGTACTTGGTGCCAATGTGGTACTCACACAATCTACCAAGATCATCGATGTAAGTGGTGCTGAGCCAATTGAATACAAAGGGCGTGTACCAGCCAGAAGCGTTGTTATCCCCGGTACTTATACCAAGAAATTCCCTGCGGGAGAATATCAGGTAAGTTGTGCATTGATCATTGGACAACGTAAACCCAGCACTGATCTGAAAACAAGTTTAAATGACGCACTACGCGATTTCAATGTGAGCGTATAAACCAATTTGATCTTTTGCAAAAAGCCCCGACCAGTAATGGATTTGGGGCTTTTACATTGATCATGGTATGCTGATTATGAGTTGAACCGGCTAACGGAAACCATCTGCAAGGTCTGTCTCGAAAAGCTTTAGCGTAGGCCTTTGAAATAAAGGATTATATATGGTGATCCACATGTTCAACGTGGGGCATTCGCAAAACCCTTCCCGCGCATTTGGCACAACTGCAACAATTGAAATATCCCCCTCTCCTTTGGAGAGGCAGGAATGAGGTCAATGGATTACCTGCGGTCATCCTCATGTTCTACAAGGGGGCTTACCCAAAGCCCTTCCCGCGCCTTTGGCGCAGGGGGCGTTTTGCATCGTTCGCTATCGAAAGCAAGCTTTCTTCGCTCACAATGAAATGGATTACCTACGGTCATCCTCATGTTCTACGAGGGGCTTACCCAAAGCCCTTCCCGCGCCTTTGGCGCAGGGGGCGTTTTGCATCGTTCGCTTAACGATATAAACTTTCATCCTTAGTATAAAATGGATTACCTACGGTGATCCCTTCGTTCTACGAGGGGCTTACCCAAAGCCCTACCCGCGCCTTTGGCGCAGGGGGCGTTTTGCATCGTTCGCTTAACGATATAAACTTTCATCCTTAGTATAAAATGGATTACCTACGGTGATCCCTTCGTTCTACGAGGGGCTTACCCAAAGCCTTTCCCGCGCCTTTGGCGCAGGGGGCGTTTTGCATCGTTCGCTATCGAAAGCAAGCTTTCTTCGCTCACAATGCAAAACGCCCTTCCAACGAAGTTGGAAGGGCGTTTGTGCCCAGAACTGGATTCGAACCAGCACACCCTTGCGGGCGCTGCGACCTGAACACAGTGCGTCTACCAATTTCGCCATCTGGGCAGATAAACCCGTATTGCTACTGGTTTGTGATTCAGGGCTGCAAATATATAACCTGCCCCGATAAATCAAAAATGTTTTTAAACCGCCATCAAGCTACAACCACGGATATCACTGTTATCTACGCGGCCTAACACCTCAAAGCAACCATCACCATATACCACACCGGCGTCCTCTGTAGCAATAAAAGAACAGCTATTGATATTAGCCAAATCAATCATATTGAGAATACCTCTGCCCACTGTAGATACCGCTATAGGATCTGATTCATCTCTGACCAAAGCCTTCATCCATGGCGCTGGCTGCAACAAGCCCTCGCCCTTTGCATAAGCCTGACTTAGTAATTCTGTCATACCATACTCTGTAGCGATCGCTTTTACGCCTAATTGAAGCATCAAATAATCATGTAATTCCTGTCGCGTGATCTCCTGCTTCCTTCCCTTCATACCGCCTGTTTCCATAACAATGGTATGCTCCAAGTGCATGGGAAAAGCTTCTGCAAAGTCCATCAAAGCAAAACTTACACCCAACAACAATACCTTCTGACCTGCAGCATCTAGTCGGCGCAATTTTGCTGCAAGGGCAGGAAAATCGTAGAGATAAAACCCATTATCTGCATGACCACTCATTTCCATCAGCTTCTCTGCCATTAACACCAGTGAAGAGCCCTTTCTCTCCAAATAAGCAGGTAATAATGATAAAATGCACCAATCCTTCGGATGACCAAACTGCTTTTCGAACTGCAGCGTAAAACTTGCGATATAAAGATTGATATCTGCCACATAATGCTTACTGGTTAGGCTTTTACCCGTTCCACTACTTTCGAAAATGATTTCTGCAGATTTACCTTCTGCAATTACTTCATGTGTTTTAAAAAAACTGATCGGAAGAAAAGGAATGGAGGCAACAGTATTCACCTTAGCTGCATCTATCTGCATATAGCTGCACCAGTCGCGATACACCGGACAGTGCTTTACCTGATAACGGAAAACATCCAGTGCCAGTTGATTAAAACCGGCTGAGTCTACTGAGAAAATATTGTTAACATCAATCACTAGCTATATGGATTGTCAGGCTGATTTGAGTACATTTGAAAACAATGCGATTCATGAAATACCCTAGAATACTTTTATTTCTGCTAACCGGATTGCTCATCTTTTCCTGCAGCAAAGATAAATTCCAGACCAAACCCAAACTCACATTCAAATCTGCGAGTACGGAAAGGTTAACTGCGGGTTCTACTATTCAATTCAATATCCGTTTTACAGACGCTGAAGGCGATATTCAGGATAGTATCTGGGTGCAAAAAGTAACCAAAAACTGCGCAAACAGCAATTTCTCAGGCAGATATAAGATTCCCACTTTTACAGCCACTAAAAACCTGGAAGGCGAATTTGAAATATGCTTCGGCTATGGAATCAACCTCGGCTGCCCTTCTATCAGAGAACCACAATGCATTGGTCAGAATGATACCTGTGTATTCCGTTTCTGGGCCAGAGACTTAGCAGGCAATGTGAGTGATACCATCAGTTCCTCCACCGTGATTATCGTAAGACGATGATGTGCTGAAAAAAATCTTCAATACCTTTTTCTTTGGCAATTTTTTCTATGGTCTTTGCGTAGTAATGCTTTCAATTGAAACGCATATTCAATATGGCATTGCAATGCAACCCATAAGCTGGTACCTGTTTATCTATTTCAGCACTGTTGTGTTTTATCGATTCGCGTATTTAAAAAGTAGTAATCATACACGGGAAAATGTAAGGGCTGAATGGTTTCAAGAACATAAGCAGTCAATACAAGTTGTACAATGGCTACTACTCACCTGCTGCTGCATTTCAGGCGCAACTTACCTATGGTTTCATTTTCAAATACCATCATTAAGTACACTCCTTATTGCTGCATCTTTTCCAATGGTAGCCTTATTGTATTACAGTGTATTCTTCCCAAAACTCATTCCGATTCATATCAGACATACGGGTTGGCTGAAACCATTTCTTATCGGCTATGTATGGGCAGGCCTCGTAACAACTTATCCTATCATTTTAGACAATCCATACAGTAATCATTATTTCACGCCACTACATGGTTTTCTGTTTCTAAAGAATTGGCTGTTTGTATCTGTACTGGCCATCTTGTTTGACATCAAGGACTACGCCGCCGATAATAACTTGGAACTGAAAACCTTTGTAGTCAGATTTGGCTTGATTAAAACGATTTACCGTATTGTCATCCCCATCACCACCATCGGCTGGGTATTCATTGCAATAACCGCCACCCAATTGGGTATTTCAGTGCCACGTGTGCTTATCAACGCCATACCCTTTACATTGTTGATAATTGCCGCACTCAGTCTGCTACAACGTAAGCCCATCCTCTATTATCTTGCAGTGATTGATGGGCTGCTCCTGGTGAAAGCCATCTGCGGTATCATCGCATTTACAATCATCTAAATATCTGGCTATGGCAAAGACGACGAAAAAGAAATCAGGTAAAGCCTCCTTACTCACAGATCAATCAATGGCATTCCTGCGCAATTACATCAATACACCATCACCTGTTGGTTTTGAGAGTAGCGGACAAAAAGTGTGGCTGGAATATGTAAAGCCATATGTAGATACCCATTTTGTAGATCCATACGGTACAGCTGTAGGTGTTATTAATCCCGACGCACCTTTCAAAGTAGTAATAGAAGCACATGCGGATGAGATTAGCTGGTTTGTGAATTACATTGACGACAAAGGCTTGATTTACCTAAAACGCAATGGAGGTGTAGATCACCAAATAGCACCTGCAAAACGCGTGTTGATTCATGGTAAAAAAGGCGCAGTAAAAGCTGTTTTCGGCTGGCCTGCTATACATACACGTTTGGGCAGTCCTGACACCAAAGAACCACAACCTCGTGTAGATAATTTATGGCTGGATTGCGGTGCGCGCAGCAGAAAAGAAGTAGAATCGCTCGGCATTCATATTGGTGCAGTTGTTACCTATGAAGAAGGTTACGATGAACTGGCTTTTGATTACCTGATCGGCCGTGCTTTTGATAACCGCATTGGCGGCTTTATGATTGCAGAAGTAGCAAGGCTGCTGAAGGAAAACAAAAAGAAACTACCCTTCGGTTTATATGTGGTGAATGCTGTGCAGGAGGAAATTGGTTTGCGTGGTGCTGAAATGATTGCTCGACGCATCAAACCCAATATCGCCATCATTACTGATGTTACGCACGATACCCATACACCGATGATCAACAAAGTAGTTGAGGGTGATGTGGTATGCGGAAAAGGCCCATCGCTGGCTTATGGCCCAGCTGTTCACAACAAATTGCTGAGTCTGGTACAGGATGTTGCAGAAAAATCAGGCATTGCTGTACAGAACCGCACTGTGAGCAGAAGCACTGGTACCGATACCGATAGTTTTGCTTATGCGAACGATGGTTGCCCTTCAGTGCTCATCTCTATTCCGCTTCGCTACATGCACACGACTGTAGAGATGCTGCACAAGTCTGATATTGAAGGAACCATTAAACTGATGTATGAAACTTTGCTGACGCTGACACCGAAAACCAACCTCAGCTATCTCTGATAATCAGCACACTAACGATATGTGGATAGCCCGCCCTTTGATGGCGGGCTTTAATTTGTACTTTTGCGCCGTATGAGTTGGCAGGATACACGAAAAATAAGGGTAGCAATATTGGATTTATACGAGGGTCAGCCCAATCAGGGCATGCGTTGTATTCGCGAACTCATCAATACTTGGGGCGAAATGCAGCAACTGGATGTGCGTTATGAAGAATTTGACGTACGCCAAAAACTGGAAACACCCGATACCAGTTTCGATATGTATATCTCCAGCGGTGGACCCGGCTCACCTTTAGACACAGAAGGCAGTGATTGGGAGAAAGCCTATTTCCAATGGCTCAACAGCGTGGAAGCCTGGAACAAGCAGGCAGAAACTGCCGACAAGAAACACATCTTATTTATCTGCCATAGTTTTCAGTTAGCATGCAGACATTATGAGGTGGGTTTGGTTTGCAAACGTAAATCAACCTCATTTGGTGTTTTCCCTATTCATATGCTGGAAGACGGTCAGGAAGAAGTCTTATTTGAAGGACTACGTGATCCTTTCTATGCTGTGGACAGCAGGGATTATCAGGTTATACAACCCAATCATGATCGCATTCGCGAGATGGGTGGTAAAATACTCGCTATTGAAAAAATGCGCCCGCACGTACCCTATGAACGGGCAGTAATGGCAGTTCGTTTCAATGACTACTTTATCGGCACACAGTTCCATCCAGAAGCAGATGCCATTGGTATGAGTATGTACCTGCAGCGGGAAGATAAAAAACAACAGGTCATTGAAAACCATGGCGAAGCAAAATGGAGCAGCATGGTGGAACAATTGCAGGATCCTGAAAAAATCATGTGGACCTACAGCCACATCATACCCAATTTCCTGAACTACGCAATCGGGGAAACCGTTTCTGCCTAAAGATTCTGCTCAAAACAATCACAGTTTCCCGAGTATGGTGTATTTTGGATAAAAGCAACCTTATGGTTCCTGCTATCAGATCCGCATACAATCAGCAATTTTCAGAAACACAATACCAGGCTTACCTGAAAGCCTTACATGCACAACATACAGATGCAATTCAATTCCGCGTGGCTGAAACACCTGTTTTCATAGACAAATCTTTTAAAGATAAGATTATCAATGCCTGTGAGTCTATTGTAGATGTAATAACACAGTACAACTTCAAGACACTTACTTCACATGCCATACCTGAAAATGTTCGTGTGCCCAATGAGGACGAACATACCCATTTCATTGCATTTGATTTTGGCATCTGTCAGAATACTGAAGGCGAGTTTGAACCACAGCTGATTGAAATGCAAGGCTTCCCTACGCTTTTTGCATATCAGGTTTTTCATGATGAAATTACTCGTCAATTTTTTGATATCCCGCAAGGTTATAGCCCGTATTTAAGCGGGCTTACTAAAGAAAGCTATCTGGAATTACTGAAAGACATTATTGTCGGTGATTGTGCCAAAGAAGAGGTGGTATTGTTAGAGATTCTACCACACGAACAAAAAACCAAGATTGACTTTTATTGCACACAAGATTATTTGAACATACCCATTGTTTGTCTAACCGATTTAATTCAGGAAGGAAGAAAATTGTTCTACCTGAATAAAGCGGGTAAGCGTGTACAGATCAAACGAGTATACAATCGGATCATTTTTGATGACCTACAGCAGCAGTCTGCCGAGATTCAAGAAAAAGGAAAAGTATTGCTGGAAGACCTTGACCTTACCTGGGTGCCACACCCAAACTGGTTTTATCGTATCAGCAAATACACTTTGCCTTATATTGATCACCCTTATGTACCCAAGACAAAGTTTTTAAATGAAATCAAGGAGATACCGGAAGATCTGGAAAACTATGTATTAAAGCCACTATTCTCATTTGCTGGACAGGGCGTTGTGATAGATGTACAACAGTCAGATATTGACGCAGTCAAAGACCCTGAAAACTGGATTTTACAGCGCAAAGTCCAATATGCTGATATTATTCCAACTCCAGATGTTCCAGCAAAAGCCGAAATCCGTATTTTCTATTTTTGGAAACCGGGAACTGAAAGACCTATACCCGTAAACAATCTCGCACGCTTAAGCAAGGGTAAAATGATTGGCGTACGCTATAATCAGGATAAAACCTGGGTGGGTGGCAGTCAGGCCTACTTCGAAGAGTAAAACCATCGGTTATAAGAACACCTAATTTTCTTCGTGACCTCTTTCTAAATTAGTGAGGTGAAAAAGAACCTGTACCATAATCGATTCTTATTTACTTTACTGTGGTATCTTTTGTTTCTATTATTTACAAGCTTTGCATTAGGTCCACTCTATGAAGGCTTAAGAAGAGGAGATTTTCACAAACACTATCAGACCTGGTTAAATAACGATTTGAGTACTGAAAGCTTATTTTTCATGTTCTTGATAGCTATTTTATTCAGCAAGATGATACTTGCATCCGAAAAAAGACTGAATAAGAAAATCAAATAAGTATGCCTTTGAAACAGTCTAACCAAGAACTACTTATTGAAACCATCAAGTTGTTTATAGGTATAACAGTTTTTGGACTAATCATTGAACTAGTTTACGATCTAATCAAAGGTTTATCACTCGAGCAGGCCATCAATGAATGGATTGCTCAGAATATCAAGCCCAGATCATGGATTGCACGAATCATCATCTCCTTTGGCGTTGCTTATTTTGGTATTCTCAGAAAAGAAGCGAAAGTGAAAAAACAAAGCAAGTCTGAGTAAGATGGAAGATTGATTAATCTTCCATCTTATTTTTCAGTTTACCCAATAATACATGTGTGTTTTTTACCGCTATACTGGTCGACTTCCAATCAATCCCGGCTTGTGGCTTTAAGACCAGCATACCTTTTCCAGCTGGTGCAGTTTCTACAGCCTGCAACAAATACTGCTGCTGACCCTTCACCAGAAACACATACTCCTTACCCTCAAAACGAACAACTGCATCTTCACCAATAACAGCAGCTTCAGGTTGCTTAAGTTGAAACTCGCCTGTCAAAAACATGCCAGGCAATAAATCGTGAGATTTTTGTTCAAAATGGCAATGCACCAAACCACTTCTGTTTGCATCAATATTACGGGTAGTTAGAATTACTTCAACTGGATACTGTTTCTCAGGCTGATCAGCTAAAGCAACTTTAGCCTGCATACCTTTCCGTACCAAAGCAAAATCTTTCTCAAAAACCGTAAGTGCCGCATGGATATCGTTTGGATCTACCAATTCAAACAATACATCTGCCGGGTTCACATATTTGCCTACGTTAACATTTATCTTGGTTACATATCCATTAATTGGAGATCGAACAGGTACAGTTCTGGAAATATTGTTTACCTGTAATTGCTCAGGCTGTATACCAATTATGCGTAATTTTTCTTCCAATGCTTTAATCAATACTTGCTGGGTTTTATACTCAGCTTGTACCTGCTGATAAGACTTCTTACTGGTTGCATCCTGTGCACTCAATGATTGCTGACGCTCCACATCTGCCTGCAGGTATTCCATTCTGGCTTTAGCCATTAGATAATCTTGCTGCAATTGCACATAACTCTGATCTTCCATCACAGCAATCACTTCGCCTTTACGCACACTTGTTCCTGGCAATAAATGAGATTGCTTAAGATAACCACCCAGCGGAAAGCTGACAGAAATCAAGCTTTGTGGTGGCACATCCACCATTCCATTTACTTTAATTGTGGTAATAACCGGCTGCATAACAGGCTTACCCGTTTCAATAGCTGCGTTTTTTGCCTGCGCGGGTGTTAGCGCTACCATTTCTTCCATAATCGCAACCGAATCTTTATCTGTTGATTCCACTGCTTTTTCTTTACAAGAAAAGAGCAGGGTTAAGCCAAAGATTATTCCTATATATTTCATCTGATTATTTTTTTTCAGGTAATAAATACAATAACATGATTTCTGCCATCCGACAGCTGCGTAAAGCTTCAATATATTGAACTCGAATATCAAAAGCTTGTTGAACAAGAATGCCCCATTCAAGATAGCTGATGGCACCATTCTGATACTGAAGATTTGCTGTCTGAATAATTAATTCAGCCTGCTTCAATGCAGTTTGCTCATAGTATTGAATGGTTGCACGATGTTTTTGATACGACTGCCACTCTATTGCAAGTTTGCTTTGCAAATCCTGCAATACAATACCTGCATGTGTTGAAGTAATCGCTTCATTAATCTTAGCCGCTGCTACCCTGCTTTTGCCAGCCTGATTAAACAAAGGAACAGTTAGTCCTGCAGTTAAGGAACTAAACCTTCTGCCAAAATCAGCATAGCTCTCTGTTTTATCCTTTTTTGTTTGCCAGCCAATTAGCGACTGATTATTGTAACCCACCTGCCACTCAGGCGCCATCCTGCTTTTTTCTACATCAGTCTCAGCCTTAGCCGAAACAATCTGCGACTGATACACGCCAAGAAGGGGGTGTTGTCTAATCAATGCAGTATCGAATAAACGCTTACCCGGACTCAATGGATCAGCAGGTAACCAAGCATGCTCTGTCTGTAATAGAATAGACAATTGTTGTTGCACAGCCTTAACATCCTGGTCAAGATTGCCCAGCATTAGTTTTGTCTGTCTGGCATAATTCTCCAAGCTCACTTTCTCCAGCAAATTGGTTTCCCCTTTTTCGTATCGCAATGCAGCTTTTTGCACATAACCGCTGTATACACTATCCATTTGCATCAATACCAATTTTCTCAACTGCAGGTATTGCATATCTAAATACAATTCCCGCATCAGCTTATCCAGATCAGTTTGCTGTAATATCGTGTATTGCTTAGCCCTTTGTACATAAGTTTCTAATAAAACCCTTCGATCTCTGTAGTAGCCCGGTGAAGCAAAGTTTTGAATAAGCGAAAGCTTACCATCAAAGCTGATGCTGTTATAGTTACCCAATTCTGTAAGCACCTGCGTCTTGGGTATATCCCTAGCCGTACCCAACATAGCTTTTGCAAATTGCTCCTGCAGCAATTGCTGCTGAATTACCATTGCCTTTTCACGAGCCAATAGCAATAAATCCTGCTCTTTAACCGGATATGCTGTCTGCGCCTGCGCTGTTACTGAAGCAAACAAAAGGAATACAACCGCAACAACATGGTGTTTCTTTTTCCTTGGTTTAATATGCTCAAAGAGAAAGTACAAACATGGCAGTACCAGTAAGGTTAAGAATGTAGCACTAATTAGGCCGCCAATCACAACTGTTGCCAATGGTCTTTGCACTTCTGCGCCAGCACCGCTACTGATCGCCATGGGTAAAAAACCTAATGAAGCCACTGCGGCTGTCATCAATACAGGCCTTAGACGAATCTGCGTTGCCTGCATAATGATAGATTTAATATCAGCCACCCCATCTGCTTTAAGTCTGTTCATTTCAGTTATCAATACTATACCATTTAAGACTGCTACCCCAAACAAGGCAATAAAACCAACACCTGCAGAAATACTAAAAGGCATATCCCTGATCCATAAAGCTAATACACCACCAATTGCAGATAGTGGAATAGCTGAGAAGATCAACAAACTATACTTCAATTGATTGAAAGCAAAATAAAGCATCATCAAAATAAGCAATAAGGCAATCGGCACAGCTATACTTAATCTCTTGGTAGCATGTAACAGATTTTCATAAGCGCCGCCATAAGTAATGTAATAGCCGGCAGGAAGTTCAATCTTAGCACTTACCTTTTGCTGCAATTCATTCACAATACTTTGTACATCTCTACCACGAACATTAAACCCAACAGTAATTCTTCGCTGTGCATCTTCGCGCTGAATTTGGTAAGGACCATCCTGCAAAGAAACATTGGCAAGTACATGCAGCGGTACTTGCTCGCCCCCTCTAACACCAATCATCAGATTGCTGATATTATCAAGATCCTGCCTTATGCCTTTATCTAATTTCACAGACAAAGCAAAGCGACGATCACCTTCAAATACCAAACCCGCTTCTGCGCCAGCATAGGCAGCACGAATTACCCGATTGATTTCCTCTACATCTGCCCCATAGCGCGCAATAGCTTCACGGTTATACGTAATCACCATCTGAGGTACACCAGTTACTGTTTCTATGTATAAATCCTTCGCGCCTTCAATTTTCTTGATTATCTCGCCTAACTCAGCAGCATGTCTGGCTAAACTATCCAGGTCTTCACCAAATATTTTACACACCACATCTTGTCTTGCACCAGTCATTAATTCATTGAAACGCATCTGTACCGGGAACTGGAAACCAGTAGCAACACCGGGCACATCCTGTAGAGCTTCACTCATCTTCTCAGCAAGTTCATCAAAAGTTTTAGCGCTTGTCCACTGCTTTTTGTCTTTCAAAATCACCATCATATCAGCTGCTTCCAAAGGCATAGGATCTGTTGGAATCTCTCCTGCGCCAATTTTTGTAACTACTTTCTCTACTTCAGGAAAACGCTGCAACAGTACTTTGGCAGTTTTTTGTGTAGTGGAAACTGTACTAGTCAAAGAAGAACCTGTGAGCAATCTTGTATCAACTGCAAAATCACCTTCTTCCAACTTAGGTATAAATTCCCCGCCCAAAGTTGTTAGCACTAATACGGAAAGTATAAAAGCTACGGCACTGGCACCTACAACCCATTTCGGAAAACGAAGTACCCACTGCAGACTTGGCTTATACCAGGCTTGCAGCACTTTCATCATCTTATCAGATATCGTGGGATGATGACTGATTTTCTTACTCAGCATCAATGTGCTAACCATAGGTATATAGGTGAGTGATAATAAGAAAGCACCCAAAATGGCAAAAGAAACGGTTTGGGCCATCGGACGGAACATTTTCCCTTCAATGCCTTGCAAGGTTAGAATAGGCAAGTAAACAATCAGGATAATGATCTGCCCAAAAACAGCCGCATTCATCATTTTCTTGGAAGCAGTCTCAACTTCAGTATCCATTTGATGCTGATTGAGTTTGGTGGACTCTTTAAAACCCGAGTGATGGCTGAGTTTATGCATCACAGCTTCTACAATAATAACAGCACCATCTACTAGCAAACCAAAATCCAGTGCACCCAGACTCATTAGATTACCACTTACACCAAATAGGTTCATCATAATGATGGCAAAAAGCATAGATAGTGGAATCACTGAAGCTACCAATAGACCCGCTCTCAGATTACCTAAGAACAAGACAAGCACAAAAACTACGATTAATGCACCTTCAATCAGGTTCTGCTCAACTGTACCAATGGCATTATTAACCATCTTGGTTCTGTCCAGGAATGGCTCAATTACAACACCTTCAGGAAGCGATTCACTAATTTTTGCAATCTTGGATTTGATGTCCTGAATCACCACATTACTATTGGCACCTTTCAGCATCATCACAACAGCACCAGCCACTTCACCCTGATCATTGTATACTGTTGCACCATACCTAATTGCACTTCCAATTTGAACCGTTGCTACATCCCTTACCAATACAGGTATACCCGAATCGAGTTTCTTCACAACAATGGCGCCGATATCATCCAAACTTTTGACCAAACCTTCACTTCTGATGAAGAGTACGTTCGGGCCTTTTTCAATATACGCACCACCAGTATTCTGATTATTGCGCTGTACGGCATCAAACACATCACTGATAGTAATATTGAAACTCCGGAGCTTATCTGTATTCACAGCTACTTCAAACTGTTTCAATAAACCGCCAAAACTGCTTACGTCAGCCACACCAGGTGTACCCAATAGCTGTCTTCTAACAATCCAGTCTTGAATTGTTCTCAACTCTGTCAGTGAGTATTTGCTTTCATAACCAGGCTTGGTTTTAACAACATATTGAAATACTTCACCCAATCCTGTAGTAACGGGGCCTAATTCAGGTGCACCTATTCCTGCAGGTATTTGCTGTTGGGCTTGTACCATTCTTTCGCTCACTTGTTGCCTTGCCCAATACACATCTGTTTTATCGTCAAATACAATGGTTACCAGACTTAGTCCAAAACGAGAAAAACTTCTTTGCTCAATAATACCGGGCACATTACGGGTAGCCTGTTCCAAAGGCACTGTAATGAATCGCTCCACATCGGGTGCACCAAGACTTGGTGCCGATGTAATAATCATTACCTGATTATTGGTAATATCCGGTACAGCATCAATGGGCAGCTTGGTTACAGCGATACTACCCCAGATAATTAATCCTAAGGTCATCAGTCCTATCAGCAGTTTGTTGCGGATAGAGAACTGAATAATCGAATTCAGCATATGTACAATGAATTAGTTGCAGTACCCAAGGGGTACTGATGATTAAATGTATTCTCAGTAAAGAATACTAAGCACGTGGAGGCTGAAAAATATCGCCGTGAATCAGTGAATAATCAACGGGTTCATCAAAGAGAAAAAATTCTTGCTGAAGCACTATGGGATGCGGTACCTCAATGCTGACCCATTGGGCAGGCATACTTACTGGGGTAGCAACACAACAAGCTTCAGCTGTTTTAAATGGCAGCTGCATGTCACGGGAAAAATCATCATCAACTACCATTTTGTCTGCATAGTGCATGCGCAGAAACGCAGTAAAGCTAATCTTTGGATCTTCTTTTCGATGCTCTACAAAATGCTGGAGCATGATGGGCAGTTTCAAAAGCTGATACGCATCGGTTGTACCGAATGTATAGACAAAGACTAAACATATGACAGCCCATTTCCGCATTGCTTACAAATGTAAGCAATGCGGTGGACTTCATCATATGATAAAAATCAAAAGGTGTTCAGGAAGGACCAGTCAATACCAATCAGGAATTGCTTGGTATTGTAACGGTCAACATTACCGCTTAATTGAAAACGATAGGCAGCATTCAGCTTGACCGTACTGTTGAAAATCAGCTGAACTGCCGGGGCCATATCTAAAAAACTGCCCGACTTGTCTAACAAACTGCCGCCAAGAAACTCTGTATAAAGGTTGAAGTTAACTTGCTTATAGTTTTTATAAGACTTGGGAAACACCAAGTATCCAGCAGATAAACTATACATCATAGCTGAACGTGCATCCAAGGCCGTAAACTTATTTCCACCAAGATTATCCATTCTTCTAGTATAAGCAAGACTACCAGACACCGCCAGTTTATGTAAGAGCTGGGTACCAATCAAACCCATACTCCAACCACTTTGTGTACCATCCAGGTTTAGGTCATTTGTGTAGTGCTGATATTTAACCGTATGCTGGCCGCCACCGGGTAAATTGTGCACTTCTGTTCTTGACATACTGGCTGGATTACCAACTAAGGAAACCTTTCCATAGGCAGCCATGCGAAAATGACTATGCAGACCATCATTGCTTAAGAAACGATATTTTACATACGCACTTGCACCTTCTACCTTATATCTGGATTGAAACATATCAGATGCTGTTGTATTTAGCTTCAGCATCCATTTACTGTTCAATCCAAACATAGCTTCTACCATTACCCTGGAACTCGTGCTGTTATCGAACTGCATCGGCATATGCATACCATTCAGACGCATTACCGTTGATTTGGCAGGTACATTGCTGGCTGGTTCTGTAAAAATGTATAATTCCTGAGCCTGAACATTTTGTATCAAAAAGGCCAGGCTAATAATCCATATTAATTTGCGCATAGAATCAGATGGTTACGTGAAAAACGCGTGTACCTGAAGTATTACTGGTTTTGTTGCAGCAAGCTTCCATTACACCTGTATTGTAGCACTTCATTTTGGTGTATTGGGCATTCTTCTTATAGTCTTTAGCTGGAACAAAATTCTTATCCAGAATGGTTAACTCAACATTACCCTTCAGCGTTTGTGGCTTTACATTCATGAAGTGATAAGTCTTACCCTGAATGGTTAGATGTGCGTCATTCTGAACAGCTACCCCATCCAATTTAGCTTTAACCTTAAGTGCCGCCACAGAAAACCCGGCATCAGTAACTGCTTTTTTCAGTAGATCTGCATCCATATTTGCACCCTCTTTGAATGTAATATCAAAGCCTGATGTAGCCACATCTGCTTCTACTTTATCTACAAAAGGTATGGCAGTTAATGCTTTGAAAATAGCTTTAGAACAAAGTGAGCAGGTTAAGCCACTGGCCTGCAGCTTAGCAGAACTGAATTGTGCTTGAACCGTAATACTGGCCAACACAATACCTAACAGAAGAGAAAATTTTTTCATAGTAAATGATATAAGCAGAAGCATACCGGCAATGCCGGTATGCTATCTTAATAATGAATAATTACGATTATTTAGCGCAGCAGGATTTACCGTCTTTGCAACAGTCGTGCTTGCCATCTGTTGTCTTGCAACAGCTCATATCAGGCTTGCAACAGCCTTCTTTACCACAACTGGCTTTATCCTTACAACAAGCCATTGCAGTTGCATCTGCCTTTTTGCAACAGTCTTGCTTAGCACAGGCTTCTTTATCCTTGCAGCAATCCATTTTTGCATCAGCGCCTGCTACAGTTGCTTTACAGCAATCTTTGGTACATTTTTCCTTATCTGCACAACAAGCATCACCTTCTTTTGCAGTTGCATTCTTTCTGTCGTATTTGCAGCACTCATGTAATTGAGCATAAACAGCATCAGGAGCTGTCAGGTTTTCTGTATCGTGTCCAACATTTGCAACAGCAGCTTCTACCTTCTTGGCGGTAGCAGCACTTGCGTACTTATAAGTAAGCATTTTGCTCTCTTCATTCCATACTGCACTTGTTGCACCTGCAGCTTTAGCAGCTTTTTCGATACGTGCTTTACACATACCGCAATTACCCCATACTTTCAGGGTTGCGCTGTTTGTTTTTTTAACCTGAGCGAAAGAAGAAAAGGAGAATAATACGAATGCACTTAAAAGTGCGAGAATTTGTGTTTTCATGATCAATAATTTGAATTTGATAATATTTGTCTATTCAGCCGATTGGCTTAACGATGGGAAATAGAACAGTATCAAATTCTGAAAACACAATAAAGTATGTTCAATGGAGCTTCAGACTGCGGAGGCGCATTTGCAGCATATGCTTGTAACTTTTCTGATTCCTGAAAGAGAAGTGCAGAAAGGTCAAATTGCCTAGCAGGCAGGTAAATCACAGGAACTAATATATTGTAGGCAACTGAGCTAATCTGGTGCTTATCTTCCAGCTTAACCACTTTTGCACTGGTCTTGCAACAGCCTTTTTTATCCTCGGCTTTTTTACACGCACACATTTTCTTGGCAGACACTGCAATTTTTTGTGCGCGCAGTTTTCCCATGCAGTAATGCAAATTCACTACAAAACCGCTACTAACGGTAAAGTAGAGTAATGCAATGATGGCAACGAGAAAACGCTTCATGGAAGCAAAAATAGGGCAATGGGGTATACCGCCAAGCTTTTATAATCTGTTAAAATACTAATTGACGAAATTCCACCACACACCCAGTCTCGGCCATAAACCAGTATTGGGGTAATTTTCTGCAACAAAGTTGTATCTGCTGGCTGGGCGTTTACCTGAAGGTATCAGGGTATTCAGCTGCTCAATTCTTACAAAACCCTTGAAACTCTTGATTCTGAAGTGAAAAAAGAAATTGGCATCAGGTCTGTTCTCCAAACTGAACTGATCTTGGAAATAGAACAAACCAACAAAAGGACTATATCCATTGCCTCTATACGGCGTGAAATAACGTAGTTCCAACCCCGTGGAAAGAAACAGATTGGTAAAGAAATTTCCCTCAAACGCAATACGGCTTCTAGTCAAAAGTAAAGGCAGATTCACAGGTGGTTTACCTGTGGTCTGTTGTATATGTGCTTCCAAATACCAGTTTACATGTCTGGCCAGTTTGAATTGCTTCTCGGCTCCAACATGTAAGACCTGAAAAAGCGTTGCTTCTTGCTGTGCCTTAAAGAAACTATCTGCATAGGTATAATTACTTACCAGATATAGGTTTCCATAGAGCTTTAACTGCAATTTACTATTGAAGTAGCCCGCAGCAATTTTGGTAACATTCTCTTTATTAAGCCCCCCACTAATTGTATTAGGAATGCTGGATTGATTATCGAAAACAAAACTCGGTGTCCTGTTCACATTTTGAAAAGCCAACTCCAATGCATCACGTTTTTGACGGATCAATTTCTGTAAGCGAAGATTTACTGCATAATCGCCTGCATTCAAACCCACCAGATACAACTTACCTGTTGCTTCAATATCCCATACCTGATTACGACTTCTATTGCGATACTCACCTATTCCATATAGATTATAGAACTGCTCTTTTACTGCACCGGTATAACCAAACTTGCCAAATAAATTCTGTACACCTATGCCGGTTTTAATAAACTGATTCTGATTCTGTTTATCTGGGAATGTAAGTAAACTGAATTCATTACGAATATTCAACCAATTGTCTCGGAAACGAATAGTATCTCCATTCGCAATATTTCGTACGGAATAATTAAAGTACTGTTTATAGCGTGTGGAATCGGCAGCGATATCTGAGAAGAGATAGTCTTGTTGTGACAATTGTGCTACATGCTCCACACGAAATCTTGGATAAAAAATTCTGGTAACAACAGAATCAACTACGATAGAATCCTTCTTCCCAAAGTCCAAATAATGCCTAACGAGAAATGTGCTGTACTTATACGTATTGCCTGTAAACACGGTAGTATTGAACGGATTTCCTCTCCGTACAGCCGGATTGCCAATGCGTGTAGGTTGCGTAAAGGGATCATCAATATTGTTCAGTGAATCTAATCGGGCTGGATTGATGAGTCCACCATTTTCCGATGAAGCATTTTTGTTGGACAAATACACGAATTGCAACCCATACTTTCTGTTGCGTGATTTGTATTGAGCAGTAAGGCGCAGGTTATTGACAGTGGCATTCTGCACCTGATAATCTCCCTGGGAATTACTGAAACGATATTCAATGGAAAAATTGAAATTGTCTTTTCTGTTCTGTGTGTGAATCAAGTCTATCAATTGCTCAGAACGTTTACCAAGCGCATAACCAAATTCAGTGTAAGGCCTGGTGGTTTGAAAGAATCTGGTGTTTTGTAAAGAGAAATTATAGACATCATATTGATGAAAACCAGGATCCCAGCCTGCCTGCATCAGCGGACGAAATACCAGTGATTGCGCAGCAGTACCCATATTCCCTAAGTGATTGTACGTCCAATGAAAAGGAAAGCGCTTATAATAATCATTGATAGAGGAGTCTAGGGTTCTATTGGCAGAAGAATCATAATACTTGTAAAAGATCGTAATAGAATCTGCATAACGATCTCTTTTTGCTAATGAATCATTTCCTTTCTGCGCACGCATGGGCCTGCCATTCCGATCGTAAGCGATGTTGTTATTACCGGATGCGCTGGCTGGTCTGTCTGTGATTGCTCTTGGACGCACTTGGGCATATACAGTACTGCTAGCTACAAGCATGAGCAGGAGCAGCAAGTATGATATGGAACGATTCGGGAACATTCGGCTGTAATGTACTCCTTATGCTGTAAACAAAAGGCTAAGACTGATCAGAGTGAACGGATCAACTCAGTGAAGAGCAGCGTCAGTTTAGGTTCAGCATTACGGGCAGCTTCCAGTACTTCCTCATGTGTAATCACATTCTCTTCTTCACGGATACCAAGATCGGTAATCACACTCACAGCAGCAATGCGCATACCACAATGCACAGCTGTAATTACTTCCTGTACCGTACTCATACCAACTGCATCACCTCCTACGGCTTTAATCAGTTTGTATTCTGCACGTGTTTCAAAAGTAGGACCAGTTACGCCTGTGTAGACACCATAATGTAGCGAGATATTGTTAGCATCTGCAATCGTCGTTAATTGTTGGATCAACTCTTTACTGTAAGGCTCACTCATATCGGGAAAGCGCACGCCCAGTTCATCTTCATTCTTACCCAATAATGGATTGGGCGTAAAGAAACTGATATGGTCATTGATGACCATCAAATCACCAACATTGAACATGGGGTTAACACCACCAGCTGCATTGCTCAGTAACAGGGTTTCAATTCCCAGCATACGCATTACGCGAACAGGATAAGCCACCTGCTGTGCTGTGTAGCCTTCATAGAAGTGAAAGCGACCGGCCATAACCAATACATCCTTACCACCTAGTTTACCGAGAATAAGTTTACCACTATGGCCTTCTACTGTACTTACAGGAAAATGGGGAATTTCTGCGTATGGAATAGATGCAGCTACTTCAATCTTTTCGGCCAGATTGCTAAGTCCACTACCAAGAATAATTCCAATACTTGCGGAAGCATTAAACCTGGATCGAATAAAATTTGCTGTCTCTTGTAATTGCTGCATCAATTGCGACATAGTAAAAAATTAATCCGCAAATATACAGCATTGAGCGGCTTTTACTTACAGCACCATTTCGGGAACATGATCAGGTACAACGAGCTTACCAGCTGTTTTCGCAACAATCTCTTCCACACTTACACCGGGCGCACGTTCTCTCAGCAGAAAACCTTCCGGCGTAATATCCAATGCAGCTAATTCAGTCACAACTTTTTTAACACAACCTACACCGGTGAGTGGCAAAGTACATGCTGGTAATAATTTACTTTCTCCCTTTGGATTGGTATGCATCATGGCGACGATGATGTTTCTCGCACTGGCCACCAGATCCATAGCACCACCCATACCCTTCACCATTTTACCAGGTATTTTCCAGTTGGCAATATCACCCTGATCACTCACTTCCATCGCGCCAAGCACCGTAAGGTCAATTTTTCCGGCACGAATCATACCAAAGCTTTCAGCGCTATCAAAAAAAGCACCACCGGGAATGACGGTAACCGTTTCCTTACCTGCATTGATCAAGTCTGCATCAATTGCTGCCTCTTCAGGATAAGGGCCCATTCCCAGAATTCCATTCTCACTTTGCAATACAACGGTCATGCCTTCTGGAATAAAATTGGCTACCAATGTTGGAATACCAATACCCAGGTTTACATACATACCCTGGCGCAACTCCTTTGCAATACGTTTCGCAATACCATATTTATCCAAAGCCATCTTACTTGCTTTTAATTGTTTGATTGAATACGTACTGTTCTGCGCTCAATACGCTTTTCATAATTATTGCCTTGAAAAATGCGGTGAACATATACACCTGCTACATCTACATGATCAGGATCAATCTCACCAGGCTGTACCAACTCTTCAACTTCTGCAATAGTAATGGAGCCAGCTTTAGCCATTGAAGTAGAAAAGTTTCTGGTACTTTTTCTGAATACGAGATTACCCATGGTATCGCCCTTCCAGGCTTTTACAATAGCAAAATCAGCATGCAAAGCATGCTCCATCAGGTATTTTTTCCCGTTAAACTCACGTATTTCTTTGCCTTCGGCAATTTCTGTTCCATATCCGGCAGGTGTAAAGAAAGCAGGAATGCCCATACCAGCCATTTGAATTCTGGTTGCCAGCGTACCCTGTGGAATCAAATCAACCTCTAACTCACCCTGTAACAATTGCCTTTCAAATTCTGCATTCTCACCCACATAACTGCTCATCATCTTTCTGATTTGTCTTGTCTTCAACAACAAGCCCAAACCAAAATCATCCACCCCTGCGTTATTGGAAATACAGGTAAGGTCCTTTACACCACTTCTCACCAATGCTGCTATACAATTTTCTGGAATACCATTGAGGCCAAAACCGCCCAGCATGAGGGTGGCACCGTCACGAATATCGGCAACAGCCGCATCAGCAGATGCAACGAGTTTATTCATATGGCAAAATTTGGAGGCAAAAATAGGCAGCTAAGCGCTACTTACGTGGTTTTACTTGTGAAGGGGGTATTTCTTTGGCACGAACGGCATAAGCCACGGCTGAATCCATCAACTCCAGGTATTGTTTAGGCCTTTGCTCATACCAGCGCATCGCATCTTCAAACCCTTTTCTGGATATGCTATGTGAGGATAGAATCTTCTGATACAACTGAGTATTCAGTTTCTGTTGGCGCGCCACACTATCTTTAAACATCACCTCGTTGAACCACTCATCAGCAACTGACATTTCCCACACAATTACTTTCATCGAATCAACAGGTATGGGCGCATTCCCGGTACTGCTGCAAGCAAGTACCATCATTGCAATGAAAACTCCAATCAAATACTTCCTCATTTCAATTCCTGTTTATATACACCTGCATTGACAATATCAATAGTACCTAACACATCCAATGCTCTCGATTTTTCCTGTGCAGGAGCTTTCTTAAAAATGCCCACCAATTCTGTTGTCTTGCCTTGCATGAAGACCTGCAAAAACATGGTATTGGGGTTTTCACGGTTAAATGCCTGCAACTGAATCAAAGACTGCAGGATATTTGCCCTTGCATCCTTTTCACTAGCGTAAAGTTTATCAAGTCCTGATCTATAATATGAGTACACAATATCATGGATGATATTATACCGACTGTTCAGCATATTCTCGCTTAACCAATAACGATTGCGTAATCCGTCAAATACGCGCCAGCCGCTGATATTTCTACCTTCTGGTGCATTATTCACAATGTTTTGTGCTTTCTGAAAAAAAGCGTCTCCGCCTTTTGGCGAAAAAGAATCGTAATCCAATCCGAGAATGGTGTACACATAAAAAGCAAAAACAGCAGTTAGGTTTGCGGCAAGCGGATCTGATCCCTGTACCCTATTCTCATTAAATTCCACAGGTTGAAATTCCTGATACTTAAAATAAAGATCAGGATCTTGAAAATTGAGCAAAGCTGCCTGATAAGAGGATTGATATACCGGCCTTGCAGCCTGAATGATCAGCGTTGCTTTAAAAAGATTCTGACTTTCTACGCTTTCAATATTCAAAATAAAACTACACTGAATTTTTTCCTGTTGCTTGAAAACATCATTCGTCCACTTTCGATTATTCAGCAAGTTGGCCAATTGATTCTGTAGTGTAACAAACACTTTTCTATCAACAGTAGAATTCACTCTTGATGAATTGATGCTAACCTTAGCCTGCAACTCCTGCGCATGAGCAATGGCTGCAGTACAAGACCATACAATCAAAAACAGTATATGCTTACCCATTTCGTTTTGCAATAATGAGTTGAACAATCGCTTCAGCCATATCCTGCTTAGACTGCAAAGGCAATGATTGCTTATCTGCAGAGGTGATAAATACAGCCTGATTGGTATCATAACCAAATCCCGCACCGGGATTCTCCAAAGTATTCAAGACAACTGCATCTAGTTTCTTATGAATAAGCTTCTTATGTGCATTGGCTTCGCCATCATTGGTTTCCAATGCAAATCCTAGTAGAAACTGGTTCGCTTGCTTACGCTCACCCATAGCAAGCAAAATATCCTTTGTCTTCACCAGTTCCAATTGCATACCAGCATCACCTGACTTTTTGATCTTGCTATCTGCTACCATCTGTGGTGTGAAATCAGCAACTGCAGCATTCATCACTATGATATCAGCTGCTTCCATTCCAGCCATGCAGGCTTCATACATCTGCGCAGCAGTTTGTACAGAAACCACACGGATGCCTGCATAAGCAGGGCAACGATCCATCGGCCCAGCAATCAGCAATACTTCAGCACCTTGCATATACAAAGCTTCTGCAAGTGCAATACCCATTTTGCCCGATGAACGATTACCTACAAAACGTACCGGGTCTATCGGCTCATGTGTGGGGCCTGCAGTTACTAAGGCCTTCTTTCCAGCAAGCGCTGTATTTCTGAAATATGTTTCTACAATCCATGTAAGGATATACTCAGGTTCGGCAACACGCCCATCACCCTCCAAGCCACTGGCTAAAGCACCCTTACCAACAGGTAGTACGCGATTGCCGGCTTCCTGTAGCAAGGCGATGTTTCGCTTGGTTGCCTTATGGTGCCACATATCTTCATCCATAGCAGGGGCAATTGCAACCGGACAAGTTGCAGAGAGATACACAGCCATCAAGAGATTATCACAAATACCATTGGCCATTTTTGCCATTGTATTGCAACTGGCTGGTACAATCAGCATCAGATCAGCCCAGCGACCAAGCATTACATGATTGGCCCAGCTGTCTTCAGCAAACATATCAGTCAGTACCTTTTTACCAGATAAAGTGGCCAAAGTGAGCGGCGCCACAAAATCCTTTGCAGCCGGTGTCATGATCACTTGTACTTCTGCGCCGGCTTTTGTGAGCAGCCTTAGTAAATGAATGGATTTATAGGCAGCAATACTACCAGTGATACCCAGAATAATCTTTTTTCCCAGCAATGCTCGCATACCGTAAAGTAAAACAAAAAACGGCAGTCAAATGACTGCCGTTCTGGAATTAACTTACCGTATGATTAACGGAACAAATCGTTGTCAGCGTTGCGGTGGTAAACCTTGTGCTCCATGAATTCCTGAGTAGCCAGGATTGCAGGGTTAGGCATACGCTCATAAGCTCTGGAAATTTCAATCTGTTCTTTGTTCTCATGAATTTCTTCCAGACTGTCTGTATGGCTGGCAAACTCCTCCAGCTTGTTGTGCAGTTCTTCTCTCAGAGAGATATTGATCTGGTTGGCACGCTTGGCAATGATTGCAATAGACTCATACAGGTTACCTGTATGTGCTTTGATATCCACCAGGTGCTTGGTCTCCACAACATTGGAAGTATTGGCGCTAAGCTGTCTTCTTAGTTTGCTCATTGTTGTTAGTATTGATATTTTTTAAAAAATTATCGGTCTGTGTTTTGAATTTTGTCACCTCCTCCAGCAACTTACTGTCTCCGAAACGTTCTTTAAAATCTGCAATCTCTGCAAGTACTTTTTCAAAACGCTCTTTCTGTTTTTCCTCGTAGCTGTTTTCAGCATACTTATAGTATGAACGAATCACCAGCAACTTGTACTCATCTGCTCGCTTTGAATCAGGATAGTTATCTGATACATTTGCAAATGCGATGGCAGCAGCTTTGTAATAACCTAAGTCGTAATAGAGCTGTGCACTCTTTAATTCCTTTGCTTCGAGTTTCTCTCTGCAAACATCAATGATCTCGTTTGCTTCCTTTACACGCTTAGATGTTGGGTGGGTATTTATAAAAGCCTGCATCAAAGACATGGTCTTGTTTGTAGGCGTTTGATCTAATTCTACTTTGGGCGATTGCTTATAGAAACAGTAAGCACGCATATACTCACACTCTTCTGCCTTGGCACTTGTTGGGAAATATTCAACAAAGGTTTTGAAGAGGTTTTCTCCATTAATATAATCTCTGGTATTATAGTAGGAATATGCCCATTTATAGAACATATCTTCATAACGAGGAGATCCTTTTAGGTAGGGCGACAATTCTTCAAAGAGCTGCTGAGAGTAGTTATACTTTTTGTTGGCATAATACTGTTCAGCCATCTGGTACTTATACTCAAGGTCCTTGCTCTTCATTACCTTATTGAATTTGTTGGAGCAGGCCCCCAAAAACACGATTAAAGTAAATAACAGAATACGTAAGGTCCTCATCATAAAGCTGGCAAAATTAATGAATTAACGGCAATATATCCACCCAAATGCTGAATCGGGCAAAAGACCCGTTAAGATTTATCTAAAAACCTCATAATCAATAAAAAAGGCCATCCGCTAACGGATGGCCTCTACTGTAACTATTCCTACAAGGACAGGTGCTTATTTAGCATCTCCCTCGCCTTCCTGCAATTTGGCTTTGATTTCGGCCAGCGCACCCAGATCACCAAGGGTAGCTTTTTCTACCTTGTTCTGGATGGTTTTCACAGCTTTCTTCGTCTTTTCAGCTTCGCTGCGGGCTTCTTTCTTAGCGGCTTCCTTCTCTTCGGTCTTCACCTGTTCCCAGATACGGGCATGGCTAAGTACGATACGCTTCTCGTTGCGGTCGAATTCGATCACCATAAACTGGTTCACTTCATCAGCCTTAACGGTAGTGCCATCTTCTTTACCCAGGTGGCGGTTAGGCGCAAAGCCTTCCAGACCATAAGACAACTGTACCAAAGCACCTTTATCATCCTTACGGATTACGGTACCCTCATGCACTGTTCCGATAGCAAATGTATCTTCCAGTGCATTCCAGGGATCTTCTTCCAGTTGTTTGTGACCCAGTTGGAGCTTACGGTTTTCCTTATCGATGCTCAGGATAACTGTATCGATGTGCTCTGCAACTTTCACATACTCAGAAGGATGGTTGAAACGCTTTAACCAGCTCAGGTCGCTGATGTGGATCATACCACCGATACCAGCTTCCAGTTCAACAAATACACCATAAGGTGTAATATTCTTAACGAGACCCTTATGCTTGCTACCTTCTGGGAATTTATCTTCGATGGTAGTCCAAGGATCTTCGCTCATTTGCTTGATAGAGAGACTCATCTTGCGGCTGTCCTTATCCAGGGTAACCACTTTCGCTTCATGCTCATCACCCAGCTTGAAGAATTCTTTTGCATTGATTGGGGTATTGGCCCAAGTGATCTCAGATACGTGTACCAGACCTTCAACACCAGGCTGAATTTCCAAGAATGCACCGTAATCTTCGATGTTCACTACTTTACCCTTCACAACAGCACCTTCGCTGAGGTTTTCAGGCAGCACATCCCAAGGATGTGGCGTCAGCTGCTTCAGACCAAGGCTGATACGCTTCTTGTCGTCGTCGAAATCCAATACTACCACCTGCAGCTTCTGGTCGAGTTTTACAACCTCGCTTGGGTGAGAGATACGACCCCATGAAATATCTGTGATATAGAGCAGACCGTCCAGACCACCCAGATCCATGAAGGCACCGAAGTCGGTGATGTTCTTCACAGTTCCTTCCAGTACCTGACCTTTCTCCAGCTTGCTCATGATCTCTGCACGTTGTGCTTCGATATCGCTTTCGATGAGGGCTTTGTGTGATACTACTGCGTTCTTGATTGCTTCGTTGATCTTCACAACCTTAAACTCCATAGTCTTACCTACAAACTGATCGTAATCAGTTACAGGCTTCACATCAATCTGAGAACCTGGCAGGAAGGTTTCCATACCAAATACGTCTACGATCAAGCCACCCTTGGTTTTGCTGGTAACCACACCGGTAACCACTTCACCAGTCTTGTGTACTTCAACGATACGCTCCCATGCACGGAAGATGCGCGCTTGCTTGCGGCTCAGGTGCAGGTGACCTTGTCTGTCTTCTTTTTCTACAACCATCACTTCCACTTCATCACCAACTTTCAAACCTGGTGTGTCGCGGAATTCGTTCAATGATACCAGACCATCGCTCTTAAAACCAATGTTGATCACCACGTCGGTTTTGGTAACACCTACCACACCGCCTTTGATGATTTCACCATCATTGATCTGAACGAAAGTGGCATCGTACACTTTATCGTACTTCGCTTTTTCGTCTGCTTTGTAATGGCTTACATTGCGCTTGTCTACGCTCCAGTCAAAATCATCGTGCGCTGTAACAACAGCTTCCACAGGTGTGTTTGTTGACGCAGTAGTCTCAGCGGCCGCTTCGGCAGCACCAGTTGACTCCTGTGCATCTGCGTTTAATTGTTTAACAATCAGTTTCATAAAAAATCCCGAGGGTTTTAAATCGGGAGCGCAAAGGTAGGGAATCAAATGCGTAAAAAAGCAATCCCAGCCTGATTTTCAGGCATATTTTGACAAAAAATCATCAACCAAATAAGTTTAGCCTTTCTTAATCTCAGAATTATCGTTTTTGCCCTATTTTTTCTCCCTAATTCATTGATAATGAAACGTAATCTATTTCTACTCCTGCTGATTGCTGCAGCCTGTGGCAAAAACAGCACCCAAAACACCATTCCTGTTCCAGACCTGGTTCAGGCTTCACAAACACGTGCCAATATCGTAGGCCGCATTTTACTTTACGATGAAGACGGCAATCTTGCGGCTGATAACAGCGGCATTACCGTTGCCATAGACAACAGCACCGTACGTACGACTACTGATGCAACAGGTAACTGGAAACTGGATTCTATTCCGCAGGGCACTTATGACATCTCCTATACCAAAGCCGGTTATGGTACAGGCAAAATCATGGGTTTACACCACGCAGCCACCAACCACCAAACCACTAGTTTGGCTAAACCGGAAGTAATGAGTACCATATCAGGTATTGAAGTAACAGCATTACAAATTGCCGGTTTCGATAAGAATCCAACTGTACAAAACATGATCAGCCTTGGCTTGGCACATAATGGTGTTTTTATAGAACCCATTTTCACCAATACCTCCGGCAAGCTCAAGCCTGTTCGTTTCTTTTTTAGCGATAAAAATGATGTGAGCAGCAAGAATTATACTGCCACATTCAAACTCAAAATGAATGGCACTAATGAAATTACCGAGACCATGATTTTTGATACCAAATGGATGAACTCAAATGGTTTCAAAACTGGTCAAACAGTTTACGTTATTGCACATGGCGATGGCTCTGTGGATGATGGATATGATGACCCAGCTTCAGGTGTGCGCGTATATCCCAGCATCTCGCCTAAAGCAAGCCCCGTAAGTAGCTTTGTTGTACCGAAATAATCAGGACTGAATATAGTTCTGTAACTGATGGATGGTTTCTTGCTGATTGAGAATTGTCTCAGCCACCACATCATTCATCGAAACGATACCTGCCAGTTGACCATCATTGACAACAGGCAGGTATCTTATTTTAAATGAAGACATGAGTTGCATGCAAGTATCAATGGTGGTATTCATATCCACCGGTGGAAAATCACTGGTCATGATGTCTCCCACTGTGGTTTCATCGGAATGACGCCCTTTGAGAATCACTTTGCGTGAGTAATCGCGTTCCGTCATAATACCTGCAAAAACACCTTGTTTCATCACCACAACGGATCCGATGTTTTGATCGGCCATCATACGCAATGCATCAATTACTGTGGTTTCAGGTGGAACGCTGGCAATATGGTTTCCCTTGCGGCGAAGGATATCACTAACTTTTCTCATGAGGCAATCGTTTTCTTTAAATTACTAATTTTTACCCGGAAATTCACATCCATCAAAATCAGCTTATTTTAGTTCAAACTTTTGGACATGAAAAAGATGCTTCCAATACTGCTTGCGCTTTGCATCACTACCACTTTGTTTGCACAGACCAAACCAGCCCCTGCTACTACAAAAACCAATACAAAGCCTGTTATTGCCGTAAAACCTGTTGGCCCCAAAAAAGCGGATGGTAGTCTTGATATGCGTTATAAAGCCAATAAAGAAGCAGTTCGTGCTGCAGGCCCCAGAAAAAAGGACGGCACCCTGGATATGCGTTACAAAGTGAATCAGGAAAAAGTTAAGAAAGGGAAAGGCTGATATTTAAACCTGCTGTGCAATATGCTGTGCAGCTATCCAGCCAGATGTCCAGGCATGCTGAAAATTAAAACCGCCAGTAATGCCATCTACATCCATTACTTCACCGGCAAAATAAAGCCCTGGTAGCAGCTTGCTTTGCATACTATTCACATCAACTTCATTCAGTTGAATACCGCCACAAGTCACGAACTCTTCTTTGAAGGTTGTTTTTCCGTTTACAATAAATTCATTGGCCACTAATAAACGGATGAGTTGCTGCTGCTGTTTTGCAGGCAGATCTGCCCATCGCATTTGCTCGGTAACCCCTGCTTGTTCTAAAAAGAATGTCCAAAGTCTGTTGGGTAAGCCAAATGGATTTTTACCATGTATTTTTTGTGCAGCTTGAGTCTGACGCAAGTCTGTAAATGCTTCTTTTAGCGACTGCTCATGATATTCAGGCAACCAATTAACCATAGCTGTAAACTGATACTGTTTATCAGCCAGTTCTCTTGCACCCCAAGCAGATAAACGTAAAACAGCCGGACCGCTCATACCCCAGTGTGTAATCAATACCGGACCAGTCTCCTGCAATTTGGTACCGAGTATTTTTACTGAGGCATTCGCGACACTTACACCCATCAAAGCAGTAATTGGATGCTTAGGCATATTGAATGTAAACAAAGATGGAACAGGAGGTGTAATGGTATGCCCTGTTGCTGTTAACCAATCAAATTGTGCTGCTTTCGGATAGCCTCCTGTTGCGATGCAGAGATAATCTGCTTTAAGTATTCTGTTGCCTGCTGTAATCAGTACAAATTTTGCTTCATGTCTGCTTATCTCCTGCACATCACAATTCAATAACAATTCTACTCCATACTGATTGGCTTCGCGCAGCAAACAATCAATAATGGTCTGCGAACTATTGGTATTGGGGAACATCCTGCCGTCTGTTTCTTGTTGTATCCTAACACCGCGCTCTGCAAACCAACTCAATGTATCCTTCGGCGAAAACCAGTGAAGCGATTTTTTCAGAAATGATTGTCCGCGCGGGTACCTTCTGGATAATTCAGGAATCTCAAACAAAGCATGGGTAACATTACATCTGCCACCGCCACTCACTTTTACTTTTTGTAGTACTTTACCGGTCTTCTCTACAATAATCACTTGCAGCGCCGGTTGCAATCTTGCCGCATTTACTGCGCAAAAAAAACCTGCAGCGCCACCACCGATTACGATCAAAGTCTTTTTGTCTGCTGACATATACCTTGAGTAAGCATACCGCCCCGACTTCGTCGGGGCGGTATCTGTCAGAAATAACTTGTATTGAGGTTGGGATTCTTTTTCTCTACAGCCTCAATGATACTGTAGTCTGAAAGAATCAATGCCTGATTTCTTTTCACACACACATCGTGTTCAAAGTGCACAGACACTTTACCGTCTGCAGTACGCACCGTCCAACCATCAGCATCTGTAAACACTTCTCTCGTGCCGAGATTAATCATCGGCTCAATGGCCAAGACTAGATTTTCTTTCATCATCGGACCATTACCACGCTTGCCATAATTGGGCACTTGCGGATCTTCATGCAAACTTCTACCCAATCCATGACCCACTAATTCGCGCACCACACCATAACCATATTTCTTTTCTGTATGTTCTTGAATAGCATAAGAAATATCACCGATACGATTTCCTGCAATCGCTTTCGAAATCCCTTTGTACAAAGACTCCTTGGTTACTTTTACTAACTGAATATTTTCAGCACTTGTTTCACCAAGGATAAAAGTATACGCATGATCACCATGCCAACCATTCAAGATCACACCTAAATCAATCGATACCACATCTCCATCTTTCAATGGCGCATCATTTGGAAATCCATGGACCACCACATCATTTACACTGGCACAAATACTCCACGGATACGTATTCTGATAATTTTTAAATGAGGGAACTGCTTTATGATCACGCACATAGGTTTCACAAAGTGTATCAATTTGCTTTGTAGTAACACCAGGTTTCAGCATAGCAGCTACTTCGGCCAATGTCTGGCTAACCAACATTGCCGATGCTTTCATCATCGCTACTTCCGCATCTGTTTTATAAAAGATCATATTTTTTGAAAAAGTCATCTTTAAAAAAGAAACCTGTCAGGAGTACCTGACAGGTTGCAATATACTTTTAAATCAAGTACTCAGTTAAATAGCGCTTGAGCTAACTGATTGTCTGCCTTGTACACGACCGCCTTTCATCAAACCATCATACTGACGCATCAGCAGATAAGTCTCAATTTGCTGCAGTGTATCCAATACCACACCAACCATAATCAGCAGTGAAGTACCACCAAAGAAAGTACTGAAGCCTTGTGTAACACCCAGACGCTGAGCGAAACCAGGCATAATACCAACTATTGCCAGGAAAATCGCACCAGGCAAAGTGATCTTATCCATCACAGCACCGATATAATCAGCTGTAGGCTGACCGGGCTTCACGCCAGGAATAAAACCGTTATTACGCTTCAGGTCTTCACTGATTTGCTTAGGGTTAAAAATCAATGCTGTGTACAGGAAGGTAAAACCAATTACCATCACAGAATACACAACCATATACCAGAAATTACTGTGGTCATTGAAAATGCGCACAATACCCTGAGCAGAATCAATATTGGTGAATGATACCAATGTAGGCAGGAACATGATTGCCTGTGCAAAGATGATTGGCATTACACCAGCACTGTTCACCTTCACTGGCAGGAATTGACGTGCACCACCAAACTGACGATTGCCAATGATTTGCTTAGCATAATTCACAGGGATCTTACGAACACCCTGAACCAGGATAATCAGTCCCATGATGATCGCAACTAGAATAGCGATTTCAATCAAGAAGATTAATAAACCACCACCTGCACGCTCACTCTTAGCACCAAATTCCTGAATCAAAGACTGCGGCAAACGAGCAAGGATACCTACCATGATGATGATAGATGTACCATTACCCAAACCTTTATCTTGAATACGCTCACCCAACCACATGACAAACAGTGTTCCTGCTGTCAGTGTGATGATGGTACTGAACATAAAATAAGGTTTGAATGCTGGCAAGATCGCTTCAGCATAACCAGGGCTGTTAAGGTAAGCTACATAAGCACCTGCCTGGAAAGCAGTAACAATCACTGTGAGGTAACGTGTCCACTGATTAATCTTTTTACGACCGCTCTCACCCTCTTTCTGGATCTTCTGCAATTGTGGAACCAAAATGGTCATCAACTGCATAAAGATAGAAGCAGAGATATAAGGCATAATACCCAAGGCCAGAATAGAAGCCTGAGAAAATGCACCGCCTGCAAACATGTCGAACAAGCCAACTAATCCTTTGGTGTTTGCATTATTCTGAGCAGCTTCAATCAGGTTAGGATCGATGCCTGGCAGAACGATGTGGGTACCGAAACGGTAAGTGAGCACCAACAACAGCGTAACAACAATCTTGTCGCGCAGCTCATCAATACTCCAGATATTCTTTAATGTCTCAAATAATTTTTTCACAGATAGTCAGTTGAAAATGTGATCGCTGTAAAACCAAAAAGACGCATCGTTGATGCGTCGGGCAAGGTAGTTAAAATTATTTTACAATTTCAACAGAACCGCCTGCTGCTTCAACGGCAGCTTTGGCTTTGTCACTTACCGCATTTACTTTGAAAGTCAGCTTGGCTTTCAGTTCGCCTGTAGCCAGAACTTTCACTTTATCAGTGCGGCTGATCAGTCCGTTGATATAGAGGTTTTCCAGAGAGAATTCTGTGAAACCATATTTTTCTACCAGTTGGTCGATCTGACCCAGGTTGAACACTTTGTACTCAACACGGTTGTTGTTCTTGAAACCACGCTTAGGCAAACGACGTTGAATTGGCATCTGACCACCTTCGTGTGCCATCTTGTTCTTGAAACCAGAACGGCTCTGATGACCTTTGTTACCCTTGGTTGAAGTACCACCCTTACCGGATGCTTCACCACGACCTAAACGTTTTTCTTTCTTTACGGAACCTTCTGCAGGTTTGAGTGTGTGCAGTTTCATACTACTTTGATTTTGAACTTTCGGGGAATCACCCCTCGCGTTAATGAATAAATGAAGAAATGTGCAAACACAGTATTGCTACCGTATTTGCACATCAAAATGTCTTGATTAAGCCAGTTCTTCTACTTTCACCAGATGGCTCACCTTGTTCACCATACCCAGGATCTGAGGTGTAGCTTCTACTTCTTTAGAAGAGTTGGTTTTATTGAGGCCCAGTGCTTTCAGCGTGAGCTTTTGACGCTCTGGTCTGTCGATCGGGCTCTTTACCAATGTGATCTTGATCTTTTTCATGATACTATGCATTTGGTCATCCATTCGGCTGCATCGGTTGATGCGCAGAACCGGCGACAGTGTTATCCGTTAAATACTTTGCTCAGTTTCAGGCTACGTGTTTTAGCAACAGTTACAGGCTCTCTCAACAGCGTGAGGGCTTTGATGGTTGCTTTAACCACGTTGTGTGGATTGGCAGAACCCAGACTCTTAGCGAGTACGTCTGTTACACCAGCACTTTCCAATACAGCACGCATGCTACCACCGGCGATTACACCGGCACCATGTGCAGCTGGCTTGATCAATACTTTTGCAGCACCCTGCTTAGCAAATTGATCGTGTGGAATAGTACCATGCATTACAGGCACTTTCACCAGATTTTTCTTGGCATCTTCAATACCCTTGGTGATGGCTTCCTGAACTTCTTTGGCTTTGCCGAGACCTTGACCAACAACACCGTTTTCATTACCTACTACTACGAGGGCAGAAAAACTGAATGTACGGCCGCCTTTAGTAGTTTTCACTACACGGTTAATGGCTACCACTTTCTCTTTCAGTTCCATGTCGCCACCGGCTTTCACCTTATTTGCAATTACTTTAGACATTTATCTTTCGATTGTAAGAGTGAGCAATTAGAATTGAAGACCTGCTTCGCGTGCACCATCAGCTACAGCTTTCACGCGACCATGATAGAGGTAACCACCACGATCGAAAACCACTTTGCTGAGACCCAGTGCCAATGCTTTACGGGCAATAGATGCACCAACCAGTTTGCTTTTCTCTACCTTGTTTACTTTCTGTGCTACAATCTCCTTCTCTTTAGAAGAAGCTGCAGCCAGTGTATTACCGGTAGTATCATCGATCAGCTGAACATAGATGTCCAGGTTGCTGCGGAAAACAGACAAACGAGGCTTTTGAGCAGTACCCACTACATCCTTGCGGATTCTGAAGCGGATCTTTTGTCTTCTGAGCATTTTTGCGTCCATTGTTCTTTATTTATGCTCCCGATGCTGCCGGGAGTAGTTTATGAATGTTGATTATTTACCTGCGGCCTTACCTGCTTTTCTTCTCAGTACTTCATCGCTGTACTTCACACCCTTACCCTTGTATGGTTCAGGCTTACGCAGACTTCTCAGTTTGGCAGCTACCTGACCAAGCAATTGCTTGTCGATACCTTCCAGCATGATCTTAGGATTCTGACCTTTTTCAGTAACTGTAGCAACTTTCAGTTCGCTAGGTACTTCAAAGATGATATTGTGTGAATAACCCAAAGCCAGGTCTAATACGTTACCAGTGTTCGCAGCCTTGTAACCCACACCCACCAGTTCCAGTTCACGCTTGTAACCTTCAGTTACACCTTTTACCAAGTTGCCGATCAATGCGCGGTACAGACCGTGCATAGCGCGGTGACGGATTTGATCTGTTGGACGAGTTACCAAGACTTCGCCATCCTTCACTTCAATATTAATATCGCGGTCAATTTGCTGCTTCAGTTCACCCTTAGGGCCTTTCACAGTTACCACGTTGTCTTTACCTACAGTTACTGTTACGCCTGCAGGAACTACCACCGGTTTTTTACCAATACGAGACATAGTCGGTTTTAATTTTATTTGTTAGAAACAGATTCCGTGTTCAGCCACGACTATGAGGCTTAATTATCAGAACCTTTGATTAATTACGATACGTAGCACAATACTTCACCACCAACGTTCTGTGCTTTAGCTTGCTTATCAGTCAATACACCCTTAGATGTAGACAGGATGGCAATACCCAGACCGTTGATCACACGCTTGAAGTCAGCAGGCTTCGCGTACTGACGCAGACCAGGGCGGCTGATGCGCTCCAGGCTACGAATAGCAGGCTGCTTAGTTTGAGCATCGTACTTCAACGCGATCTTGATCAGACCTTGTTTGTTGTCGTCTTCAAACTTGTACTTCAGAATATAACCCTGATCGTACAGGATCTCTGTAATACGCTTCTTCAGGTTAGAGGCAGGAATTTCAACGATTCTGTGTCCGGCCAGTTGCGCATTACGAACCCTGGTTAAAAAATCTGCAATAGGATCAGTTACCATATAATTTGAATTAAATCAGTTCAGAATTTGTTTTACATCAAGCAGCCTGAATTACCAGGAAGCTTTCTTTACGCCTGGAATTTTTCCGTTCAACGCCATATCGCGGAACATCACCCTTGATATACCGAAGAAACGCATGTATCCCTTAGGACGACCGGTAAGCTGGCAGCGGTTCTTCAAACGAACAGGAGAAGCATTCTTAGGAAGCTTGTCCAGTGCTGCGTAGTCGCCTGCAGCTTTCAGTTCAGCACGCTTGTCAGCAAACTTAGCAACCAATGCTTCACGCTTGGCTTGTCTGGCTACTACTGATTTCTTTGCCATGTGATACGATTATTGGTTTAGTCTTTTTTATTTGATTTGAATGGCATACCCAGTTCCTTCAGCAATTCGAAAGCTTCTTCATTGCTGTTGGCTGAAGTAACGAAAGTGATGTCCATACCGGTGATCTTATTCACCTTATCGATATCGATCTCAGGGAAGATGATCTGTTCAGTAACACCCAGTGTATAGTTACCACGGCCATCGAAAGCCTTGTCACTGATACCTTTGAAGTCACGTACACGTGGCAATGCTACAGAGATCAGTCTGTCCAAGAATTCGAACATCTTCTCACCTCTCAGCGTAACACGTGCACCGATAGGCATACCCTTACGCAATTTGAAGTTGGAGATATCTTTCTTAGAAAAAGTAGCTACTGGCTTCTGACCAGTGATCATTGACAGCTCTTCAACTGCAATATCTACCAGCTTTTTATCAGCTACAGCGCCATTAACGCCACGGTTGATACAGATTTTCTCGAGCTTGGGGGCTTGCATGATGCTGCCATAACCAAACTTCTTCATCAAGGCAGGTACAACTTCGTTTTTGTACTTATCTGCCAATCTCGGAGTGTATTTTACAGTACTCATTACTTAATTACCTCCCCTGATTTTTTAGATACGCGAACTAATTTGCCATTTTCGCGGGTACGCTTCACTTTAGTAGCTGCACCTGCTTTAGCGTCCCACAACATCACATTACTGATGTGAATAGGCGCTTCAACCTTAACGATACCACCTTTGGTGTTTTGAGCCGTAGGCTTGGTATGCTTGGTTACAATATTGACACCTTCAACAACTACGCGAGACTTATCCAGAATCACTTCCAGCACCTTACGGGGCTTCTTGAGATCCTTGTCTTCACCGGCGATCACCACTACCTGGTCGCCTTTCTTGATGTTGAATTTGGGTTTAAATCTGTTACTCATTGTTCTAAGCTTTATGCTGTATGCTGATGCAAACGCTGTTTATGGATTACAGTACCTCAGGAGCAAGTGAAATAATCTTCATGTATCCTTTATCACGCAACTCTCTTGCTACTGGTCCGAAGATACGGGTACCGCGAGGTTCGTCTGAGTTGTTCAGTAACACAACGGCATTATCATCGAAACGGATATAAGAACCATCTTTACGACGCAGTTTGTTCTTGGTACGAACAATAACAGCTTTGGATACAGTACCTTTCTTCACACCACCTGCAGGCAGCGCGTCTTTTACTGTTACCACAATCTTGTCGCCGATCTTGGCGTAGTCTTGGCCGCTGTTACCCAGCACCCTGATACACAGTACTTCCTTAGCACCGCTGTTATCAGCTACGTTTAATCTGCTTTCTTGCTGAATCATCTTAATTAGTTTTTCAGTTCTGTGAACTTGTTTATCAATAGTAAAACAGCGGGATTACTTAGCTTTTTCTACCACTTCCACCAGTCTCCAACGCTTCGTCTTAGACATGGGGCGGGTTTCCATGATTTTCACTACGTCACCAACGCCGCACTCATCTTTTTCATCATGAGCATGGAACTTGGTAGTCTTCTTTACGAATTTTCCGTAGATAGGGTGTTTTACTTTTCTTTCTACAGCAACTGTGATGGTCTTAGCCATTTTATCGCTGGTAACAACACCAATCCTTGTTTTACGCAAATTTCTTTCAGCCATTGTTGTTTATTTATGGTTAGATACCCATTTCTTTTTTCTTCAATTCCGTTTTCAGGCGGGCGATATCCCTGCGCAGACCACGGATGGTCATCGGGTTCTCCAGTGGAGAGATCGCGTGAGCGAACTCCAGCTTCTTCAAACGAAGCTGATCTTCCTGGATTCTTGCTTTCAGATCTGATGTATTCAGATCTTTCAGGCTCTTGGTGAATTCTTGCTTTTTAGCCATTGCAATTCAGTTTTATAAATTAAGCTTGCAGGTCTCTTCTTACGACGAATTTGGTTTTGATCGGCAGTTTCTGTGCAGCCAGTTCCATGGCTTCTTTTGCTACTGCTTCAGGTACACCATCGCATTCGAAGATGATACGACCTGGTTCTACCACAGCGGCCCAGAACTCAGGGTTACCCTTACCTTTACCCATCCTCACTTCAAGAGGCTTACGGGTGATGATTTTATCTGGAAACACCCTGATCCACACGTTACCTTCACGCTTCATGGCACGTGTCATGGACTGACGGGCAGCTTCAATCTGGCGGTTAGTTAACCAGATGGGTTCCATAGCTTTCAATGCAAAAGAACCGAAGGAAATCTGGGTGCCACGCTTGGCAACTTCCCTGATGCGTCCTTTTTGCTGCTTTCTGTGTTTACTTCTTTTAGGCTGTAACATTGCTTCGCTATTTTGTTTCTGCCGTTACCGACAGAGATAATATTTGATTACTGTCTACCTTGATTAGTTTTTGCGTTCTCTTGAACCACCGCGGCCGCCTCTGTCGCCACCACGTCCACCGCGGTCGCCACCACGTTCACGATCTCCACCGCGATGATCTCTTCTATCGCTCACATCGCTCTTACCACCGATGAAGTTTGGATTCAATTCACGCTTGCCCAGTACTTCACCTTTACAGATCCATACTTTGATACCGATTTTACCGTAAACAGTTTGTGCAAAAACGTTTGCGTAATCGATGTCCATACGGAAAGTATGCAATGGCGTACGGCCTTGCTTGAATTCTTCGCTACGGGCAATCTCAGCACCACCCAGACGACCGCTGAGTTTTACCTTGATACCTTCTGCACCCATACGGAGTGTAGAAGCAATCGCCATCTTAGTAGCACGCTTGTAGTTGATACGGTTTTCGATCTGACGAGCGATGGTATCACCAACAATTGTTGCATCCAGTTCAGGACGACGGATCTCCAGAATGTTGATCTGTACATCTTCTTTACCGGTAAGCTTCTTCAGCTCTTCCTTGATGCGGTCAACTTCACCACCACCTTTACCGATAATGATACCTGGCTTAGATGTGTGGATTGTTACGATGAGTTTACCAAGTGTACGCTCGATCACGATCTTGGCAATACCACCCTTGTTGATACGTGCATTCAGGTAGGTACGGATCTTGTTATCCTCGATCAGTTTGTTAGCAAAGTCTTTCTTGCTACCATACCAGTTACTCTCCCATCCGCGGATGATACCTAACCTGTTACCAATTGGATTTGCTTTTTGACCCATATAAAGGTTTTATCAATTAGTTTTTAGAATCTACGATGATTGTTACGTGGTTGCTGCGCTTACGAACTCTATAGCCACGGCCCTGAGGTGCAGGACGCATACGCTTCAATGTTCTGCCGCCATCCACGAAAATGGTTTTTACCACCAGGCTGTTATCAGCTGCGCTCTTGCCTTCATTCTTCTGTTCCCAGTTGTTGATGGCACTCTTCAGCAATTTGAAGAGGGGAACCGCATTATGTTGTGGATGGTGCTCCAGCACAGCCAGGGCTTTTTCCACTTCCATGCCACGGATCAAATCAGCCAGCAAACGCATTTTGCGTGGGCCGGTGGGGTAATTTCTCAATTTAGCTACTGCTTCCATTTTTTTATGGTTTCAAGTGATTGGGCGAACCCGCTCACAATTAACATGCTTATTTCTTGGTTCCTGCGTGACCTTTGAAGTTTCTGGTAGGGGCAAACTCACCGAGCTTATGACCAACCATGAATTCTGTTACATACACAGGGATAAACTTGTTACCATTGTGTACTGCGAAAGTGTGGCCTACGAAATCTGGTGTGATAGTAGAGCGACGGCTCCAAGTCTTCAACACACCCTTCTTAGCACCACCATCATTGATGGCGATCACTTTCTTCTCCAGTTTACTGTCTACGTAAGGACCTTTTTTAATTGAACGAGCCATAGTGTTTGTTGATTTGTTTCGCTATGCGCGAAACCATTTTAACATTGAATTATTTAGTAAGCTTTTTACCGTTGCTGCGCTGGATGATAAGCTTATCGCTACCCTTTCCATGCTTTCTGGTTTTTTCACCCTTCGCATACTTACCAGTACGTGATCTTGGATGACCACCTGAAGCTTTACCTTCACCACCACCCATTGGGTGATCTACTGGGTTCATGGCAACACCACGGTTGCGAGGACGAATACCCTTCCATCTGTTACGACCAGCTTTACCTGCAGTTTCCAGGTTGTGATCGCTATTAGATACCACACCTACAGTTGCCATACAGTTGATCAGCACTTTGCGGATCTCACCAGAAGGCATTTTCAGTACAGCATACTTTTCTTCTTTGTTTGTCAGCTGAGCCGAAGAACCGGCACTTCTTGCCATCTTTCCACCATGACCAGGCTGCAGTTCAATGTTGTGCACATTGGTACCGAGTGGCATGTTCTTCAGCAACAGGGCATTACCCAATTCAGGCGCTACATCCGGACCAGCTTGCACTTTTGCACCTACCTGCAGACCCTGAGGAGCGATGATATAACGCTTCTCACCATCAGCATACTGAATCAATGCGATGAATGCAGTACGGTTTGGATCATATTCGATAGTAGCTACAGTACCTTCAACATTGTGCTTATTACGCTTGAAGTCTACAATACGATACTTCTTCTTGTGACCGCCACCCATGTAACGCATAGAGCGACGACCTTGTACGTTACGACCACCAGTGCTCTTCTTAGGCTCTACCAAGCTCTTTTCAGGCTCGTTAGTAGTGATCTCAGCATAAGCGTTACCGATTCTCCAGCGGGTACCGGCGGTAATGGGTTTATACTTTTTTAATGCCATTGTGTATTTGTTTGTGCGGAATTTTCAGCTCCGCGTACTATAAATTAAATGTTTGCGTACAGATCAATTGTTTCACCTTCAGCTACAGTAACCAATGCTTTCTTGTAAGCAGGCTTCTGTCCTTTCAGGAATCCAGCTTTTGTGTAACGAGTCTTGTTCTTACCAGGAACAACAGATGTGTTCACATCTACAACACTCACACCATAGAAATCTTCTACAGCTTTCTTGATCTCCAGTTTATTGGCCTTACGAGCTACCTTGAAAGCATACTTTCTCAGCGATTCCTGCTGACCATTTGCTTTCTCGGTTAAGATCGGCTTGATTAAAATTTCGCTCTGTTTCATTTGTATTAAGTTGAAACGTTAGTCAATTAAGCTGCAGCTTCTTCTACCTGAAGATCTTTTGCTGCGTTTTCAGTAATTACCAGAACATCTGCATTCATGATATCATATGTATTGATATCAGCAAGTAAAGTGCTGGCTACATTTGGAATGTTACGAGTGCTCAAGTACAGATTATCATTGTACTCAGCCAGAACCACCAATGTTTTCTTGTCAGCAACATTCAGGCTCTTCATCACATCTACCAATTGCTTAGTCTTAGGCGCATCCATTGTAATGTCTTCAACAACTACGATAGCGCTTTCCTTAGCCTTATAGCTCAGTGCAGAGATCTTTGCGAGATCCTTCACCTTACGGTTCAATTTGAAATCGTAGCCATGTGGCTTAGGTCCGAAGATGGTACCACCACCCTTGTATAAAGGGTTACGGATATTACCCTTACGGGAACCACCTGTACCTTTTTGACGGTGCAACTTACGGCTAGCACCTTTTACCTCGGCACGAGTTTTTACTTTGTGTGTACCCTGATGGCCAGCAGCTAAATACTGCTTAACAGCCAGGTAGATCACGTGATCGTTTGGTTCTACACCAAAGATCTCTTCAGGCAATTCAACCGTTCTGCCGGTCTTTTGTCCTTGTATATTTAAAACATCTACTTGCATGGTCATTCAATTAATTGGTGATTACTTCTGGATGTACACGATAGAACCGTTGTGACCCGGTACAGAACCGCTCACGAGGATATAGTTCTTATCAGGGAATACCTTCAACACTTTCAGGCCCTTCATCTTCACACGGTCGTTACCCATGCGGCCCGCCATACGCATACCTTTGAATACGCGGCTGGCATCAGAAGAGTTACCGATAGAACCGGGTGCACGCTGACGATCGTGCTGGCCGTGTGATTGCTCACCCACACCAGAGAAACCGTGGCGCTTTACAACACCCTGGAAACCCTTACCCTTGGTAGTACCTACCACATCAACTTTCTCGCCTTCAGCGAAAATGTCTACGGTGATGGTTTCACCCAGTGCTTTTTCTATTGAATAATCGCGGAATTCTTTAACGAAACGCTTGGCGGCAGTGTTGGCTTTTGCGAAGTGATTGAGTTCAGCCTTGATAGAGTGCTTTTCGTTCTTGTCGCCAAATGCAAGCTGCAATGCAGTATAACCGTCTGTATCAACGGTCTTAACCTGTGTTACCACACAAGGACCAGCTTCGATGATGGTACAAGCTGTTTGCTTGCCATCCGGGCTGAAGACGCTGGTCATCCCGATTTTTTTACCAATAATACCTTTCATCTGTTTGCGGTTTATGCCCCGCAGAGGTATGGAGGACATCCCGTTGATGAATACGGGATTCAATCCTTGTTCGCCACCGACCTTTTCCTTTGTCCAACAAACTTAACTGTTGGTCCTTTACGGATTCGGAAGTACCAGTGGTAAACAAACCTCGAAGGGCTTGTTTATATTTACCCTCTTCGTTAGAAGAGGAAGTACTTACATCAGAGCTTTTTTCTCCCGAAACTTCGGGATTGAAAGATGACAATGAATTATAAGAACTAATGCATTGTTACTCCTGAGAGCAACGCCGCGGTTTTCTACGCTTTGATCTCAACTTCCACACCTGAAGGCAGATCCAACTTACTCAGTGCATCTACTGTTCTGGAAGAAGAAGTATAAATATCCAACAAACGCTTATGCGTGCAGAGCTGGAACTGCTCACGGCTCTTCTTGTTCACGTGTGGTGAACGCAGTACCGTGAAAATGCGCTTGCGCGTAGGCAAGGGAATTGGACCAGTTACTACTGCACCTGTGCTACGCACAGTCTTTACGATCTTCTCAGCAGATTTGTCTACCAAGTTGTGGTCGTATGATTGTAATTTGATTCTGATTCTCTGCGACATAGTCTAAACCCAATTTTCCGATTGGGGTTGCAAAGGTAACGGCTTGCCTGCGTTCAGACAAGAAAAACTTGAATATTTTTTAAAAAATCGTACAAATTTTCAGCAAACCCCTGCTTCCCAAACAAAAGCCCTGTGAAAAACTCACAGGGCTTTGTATATCAATCAATTAAATATTGACGATTAATCTTCCACCTTCACTTTACCCTTGCTCTTTGCAATCACTTCTTCAGCGATATTGTTCGGAGCTGGGTTGTAATGGCTGAACTCCATGGTTGAAGTAGCACGGCCAGAAGACAATGAACGCAGCTGGGTTACATAACCAAACATTTCGCTCAATGGCACTTTAGCCTTGATCACCTGCAGGTTGGCACGGCTATCCATACCTTCCAGCATACCGCGACGACGGTTCAAGTCACCTGTCACATCACCCATGTACTGATCTGGCGTCAATACCTCTACTTTCATGATCGGCTCCAGCAACTGTGGCTTAGCCTTACGACCAGCTTCGCGGAAACCAGACTTCGCACACAATTCAAATGACATAGAATCAGAATCCACATCATGGTAGCTACCATCGAAAACGCGCACTTTCATGTTATTAACAGGGTAACCTGCCAATACACCAGTACTCATCGCCGTTTCAAAACCTTTCTGGATAGCAGGAATGAATTCTTTAGGAATAGAACCACCAAAGATATCGTTCACGAACTGGAAGCTCTTACCCTCGTTTTCTTTCAGCCACTCTTCATCAGCAGGACCGATTGAGAACTGGATATCAGCGAACTTACCACGACCACCAGACTGCTTCTTCAGCACTTCACGGTGTTCAACAGTAGCAGCAAATGCTTCTTTATAAGCAACCTGAGGTGCACCCTGGTTAACTTCTACCTTGAATTCACGACGCATACGGTCGATGATGATTTCCAGGTGTAATTCACCCATACCACGCAGGATGGTCTGACCGGTATCTTCATCTGTATTTACACGCAGTGTAGGATCTTCTTCCACCAGCTTGGCAATAGCCATACCCATCTTATCAACGTCGGCCTGCGTCTTAGGCTCAACAGCGATCGCGATTACAGGCTCAGGAATGAACATGTTCTCGAGGGTGATTGGATGGTTCTCATCACAAAGTGTATCACCAGTTTTGATTTCTTTGAAACCAACCGCAGCTGCGATATCACCTGCTTCGATGAAATCTACAGGGTTCTGCTTATTGGCAAACATTTTCATGATACGGCTGATACGCTCTTTCTTACCGCTACGTACGTTCAGTACATAAGAACCGGCATCGAGGTGGCCGCTATAACAACGGAAGAAAGCCAGACGACCTACGAAAGGATCGGTCATGATCTTAAACGCAAGAGCAGAGAATGGTGCTTTTGCATCAGCTTTACGCACTTCAGTTTCACCTGTATCAGGGTTAGTACCTACAGTATCTTCAATATCTACTGGAGAAGGCAGGTAGCGACAAACTGCATCCAATGCTGTTTGTACACCCTTGTTCTTGAATGAAGAACCACACATCATCGGAACGATGCTCAGATCGATGGTAGCCTTACGGATTGCTTCATGCATCTCAGCTTCAGTAATGCTATTTGGATCTTCGAAGAACTTCTCCATCAATTTGTCATCATATTCAGCTACAGCTTCAACGAGGCTTTGTCTCCATTCGTTGGCTTCATCAACCATATCAGCAGGAACATCGATCTCATCGAAAGTCATTCCTTCTGTTTCCATGTGCCAGATAATCCCTTTCATTTTGATCAGGTCAACTACACCCTTAAAATTATCTTCAGCACCGATTGGCAACTGCAAAGGCACAGCCTTAGCACCCAGCATTTCCTTCACCTGCTTAACCACATTCAGGAAGTCGGCACCAGAGCGGTCCATTTTGTTAACGAAACCGATACGAGGTACCTTGTAACGGTTAGCCTGACGCCATACAGTTTCAGACTGAGGCTCAACGCCGTCTACCGCCGAAAACAGGGCAATCAAACCATCCAGTACACGCATAGAACGCTCTACCTCTACGGTAAAGTCCACGTGACCTGGAGTATCAATAATGTTGAAATAGTACTTCTTGGTATCAGGCGTAGTCTTACCCAATACAGTTGGGAAGTTCCACTGGCAGCTTACAGCCGCTGAAGTAATGGTGATACCACGCTCTTTCTCCTGTTCCATCCAGTCTGTGGTTGCGGCACCATCGTGTACCTCACCAATCTTGTGGATCATACCGGTATAGCGCAGGATACGCTCGGTAGTAGTGGTTTTACCGGCATCAATGTGCGCGGCAATACCAAAGTTTCGTTGAAATTTCAAGTCGGCCATATGAAAGCTTTAAATTTTTCAGGGCGCAAAGGTAGTGATTCTGCTGATTGAACAATCTGCCAGCCCCGCTTTTCTATAAATGGGGATATTTTGCGGATACCGTGGGCCAGACAAACCCAATGAAAACATTTCAACACAAAAATTATACGCGTACCGTAATAATTCGGCAAATTGTGCAACCAATTCCATAACCAAAAAATCATTTATGAATTTCAAGCGTTCCCTGCTGGGCCTGATGCTCGCAATCTCCTCATTCACAGTTATTTCTGCTCAATCCATTGAGGAAATCCACACCAAACACTTGGCTGCTTTGGGCGGTGCTGCCAATATCAATGCAGTAAAATCCGTAAAAATGTCTGGCGGTATCAATGCGAATGGCATGAAAATCCCGGTAACGATCCAGATCCTGAACGGAAAAGGTTTCAAAGTTGAATTCACTGCCATGGGCATGACTGGTTATCAAATCGTAAACAATACTAAGGGTTGGAATTTTAGTCCATTCCAGGGCCAAACCAAGCCTGAGCCAATGACTGAAGACGATGTGAAAAAGAGCCAGGATGATTTGGAAATTTTCAATGATTTTGTAGACTATACCGCAAAAGGAAACACAGTTGAGTCGCTGGGTAAAGACGATGTTGAAGGCACTGAGTGCTTCAAGATTAAAGTAACCCTGAAGTCTGGTAAAGAGAAGACTTTGTATATCGCAACAGATAACTATCTCGTATTGAAGGAAACTGAGAAAACAACTGTCAACGGTGCTGATATCGAGATAAGCACCATGTTCTCCAACTACAAGAAAGTAGGTAACGTTTTATTTCCGCACACAATGAATATCAGCGTACAAGGTGAAATTAGCTTCGACACAATCGAAGTAAATCCAACCATTGATACAAAGACATTTGAAGTAGGCACCAAATAATTTTGAATTCCTCACCCGCACCCCGTCAACAGACGGGGTGTTTGTTTTAAACCCTGAACCATGCTCAAACTCCTGATGACAGCAACACTGGCTGTTGCTGCGTACACGGCCCAAGCTCAGCTAATCAATGCCAATACATTTGGTATGATGGAAGCCAGGCAACTCGGGCCAGGCACCATGAGCGGAAGAATTTCTGCTATTGAAGGTGTCAACAACGATCCTAGAATTGTTTATGTAGGTACTGCTGGTGGTGGTGTCTGGAAGACTACCAACGCCGGTGCTACTTTCAAACCTTTGTTTGATAAATACTGCCAGAGCATTGGTGCTTTGGCTGTTGATCAGAAAAATCCAAGAATCATTTATGTAGGTACGGGCGAAAGCAATATGCGTAACTCGGTATCCATCGGCGATGGCTTCTACAAAAGCACTGATGCTGGTGATAACTGGACGAGAATCGGTGGCCTGGACAGTACAGAGCATATCTCTCGTATTGTGATCGACCCCGCCAATTCAAATACCATCTATGTAGCTGCACCCGGACCTTTGTGGAGCGATAGCAAACACAGAGGCTTATACAAGAGCACCGACGGTGGCAAAACTTTCCAGAAGATTTTATACATCAATGAAAAAGCGGGTTGTGCTGAAGTTGCTGTAGATCCTACCAACAGCAATATCGTCTATGCGTCTACCTGGGAATTCCGCAGAATGCCTTATTCCTTCAACAGCGGTGGCGCCGGTAGTGGTTTTTATAAGAGTACCGATGGCGGTAAAACCTGGAAAGAAATTACCAACGGTCTTCCTGAAAAACCTTTTGGTAGAATTGCATTTGCAGTATCCCCTTCTGAGCCTAATAAACTCATTGCAATTGTAGAGAGCAAGAAAACAGGTTTATACATCAGTAACAATGGTGGAGAAGAATGGAAACGCCAGAGTGCAACGCTAAATATTGAAGCAAGACCATTCTATTTCAGTGTAATCCAGTTTGATCCAAAGAACGCCAAGCGCGTTTATCGTCCTGCATATACTTTCTCTTATTCAGATGATGGTGGTTATGCATTTGCCGATGCGCCCAGTGAAGGTGGTTTCCTACACAGTGATATGCATGCACTTTGGATTAACCCCAATAACACCAATCAAATGTATGTGGGTACAGATGGTGGTGTGTACATCAGTAACGACAAAGGTGCCAACTGGTTATTCTTAGCAGGCCTGCCTGTAGGTCAGTTCTATCATGTAGCAATCGACAATCACCAACCCTATTACCGCGTATATGGCGGTTTACAAGACAACGGTAGTTGGTACGCGCCAAGCTCACATCCTGGCGGTGTTTCAGTTAGCGAGTGGAAGGGTATTTATTGGGGCGATGGTTTCTGGACGCAACCTGACCTTACAGATCCCAATACTGCTTATGCAGAATACCAAGGCGGTAATATGGCACGCATCAACATCAGCACTTTGAAAACAACGCCTATTCAACCCAAAGAAGCACCGGGTGATGGCAAACTGCGTTGGAACTGGAATACACCAATTGTACTTGGCGCGAAGAATCCTAAAAATCTCTATACAGGTTCACAGTATCTGTATAAGAGTACTGATCAGGGAAGAAACTGGACAAAGATTTCTCCAGACCTTACTACCAACGATAAGAAAAAACAAGAACAAGATAATAGTGGTGGCTTAAGTGCTGATGTAACTTCTGCGGAAAACCATTGTACCATATTCACCATAGCAGAATCTCCGCTTGATGAGAATATTATCTGGGTAGGTACAGACGATGGTAATCTGCAATACACTACAGACGGTGGTAAAACATGGACCAACACTTCGGCCAATGTTGCAAAATCTGGTATAGCTGCTCAAAGCTGGATTAGTAGTATTGAACCAAGCAGATTTGATAAGCAAACCGTGTATGCCACTTTTGAAAACCATATGTATGGTGATCACAAAACTTATTGTGCCGTAAGTAAAGACATGGGTGCTACCTGGACCATGTTCAGCAGCAGTGAATTCAGCGGCTTTGCTCACAAGATTAAAGAAGATCTTGAAAACAAAGACCTGCTTTTCCTTGGTACTGAAATGGGCTTGTTTGCATCTGTTGATGCAGGTAAGACTTGGTTCAGAATGAAAAACAATATACCATGGTATGCCTTGGTAAGAGATTTGCAAATACATCCTCAAACGCATGATCTAGTTATCGGTACACATGGACGTGGTATCATCATCTTGGATGATATCAGACCTATGCGCACATTAACCAGCGCCATTGCTCAGCAAGACCTGTATATCTTCCCTCAACCAGATATGAGCCTGGAAATGGGTAAGATTGGCGGTGGTGCTGCACCAATTACTGGTGGCTGGGTTGGCGGCAATGCTCCGGGCATTACACCAATTCAATATTACTTGAAAGACAGAGCAAACGGCGATCTTAAAGTATTGATCAAAGATGCAGAAGGTAAACTGGTGCAAGAAATACCCGGTGGCAAAAGAAAAGGTTTGAACCGTATTTTCTGGAACCTGCGCATGACACCATCCAAAGTAGCTTCAGGCGGTACCAAAGTAGATTATGCAGCTTTGAATGCGCCACAAGTATTACCCGGTAAATACAATATTGAAATTACCTTGAATGGCAAAGTGTATAACACCCCATTCAATGTAATACATGATGCAGGTAACAAAGACTTGAATGAAGCGCAACGCAAACACCTATACGACCAGAATATGCGTCTTTACCGTGCGCATGAACAACTGGCAGGCGTAGTTGAAGGCATAGCAGCTAAACAGCAAGTACTGAAAACTGCCATGGATAAATTAAAGAATGCCAAGACCAAAAAACTGGCCGAGACATACTGGAATAAACTCGAAGAATTCAGAAGCACATTGTTGGCTACCAAACAAACTTCTGTGTTCGCAGATGAAAAGAAACTGCGTGAAGAAATCAGTGAAATCTATCTGGTGTTAATTGGTCAGGAAGTGGCCATCAGTAATTTGCAACAACAGAATGTAGATAATGTAGTCAACAAAGTAAACGAAGCTGCAAAACAGCAAGCTGCATTACTCGCTGAAACAGATGCGAAACTGAAAGCTGCATTGGCAAAAGAGCAGATACAGTTATAAGCAAAACCCTATCTCAATAAATATCCCTCTGCAATCAGAGGGATTTTTTTATGTGCATCATATCAATCTTCATCTGTTCATGCCCATGCTTTATCTCCTTTTTGGTAGGGCATACAACCATCATACTTGCCGGGCACAGCCACATGACGTAAGGCCTGCGTAGCACCAATCTCTGAGGTGAAATAACCTGTAAGCGTCAATTGCTTCATCATCTGAAAATAATGATTGGGCTCCTCACCCTTTTTCTTGGATTGATATTCTTTCCGCTCAGTATCCAATTGTTGCAACAACTTGGTACGCTCCTCAGCAGTACATTCCATAAATGACTTGCCATTTACTTTCTTACAAGCTTCCTCCAACTTGGTGATACCTTCCAGGAAAATCTGCTGATCTTTCAACTCATAGCAGTCTTTAACCATCACCTGCATAAACTCACCCACTTTAGCTGCTTTGGCGCCAGGTGTTTTGGTGGTAGGTAAAATGGTTTCAGCCACTTCATCCAACAAATCAATTTGTTCTGCACTTAAAGCAAAGCCTTTATCTGAAGCTGCATTCTTACAGCCAGTCAGCAGAAACTCTCCGCCAATTACTACCCCACCGGTAGCAAGGGCAACCATCTTGAGCAATTCTCTTCTGTTCATTTGTCGATGTTTTGTGGTGATCAGAGATTACCTTTTTTCAATTCTTTTACGGCAAAGTCTGCAGCACGTGCAGTCAGCGCCATATAAGTTAAGGATGGATTTACACAAGAAGCACTGGTCATACAAGCACCATCAGTAACAAACACATTGGGTGCATCCCAAACCTGGTTATTACCGTTGAGTACAGAGCTCTTAGGATCGCGGCCCATTCTGGCAGTACCCATTTCATGGATACCCTGACCAACTGCATAACCGGAGTCATAAGTATGTACGTCTTTTACACCTGCTGCTTCCAGCATCTCAGCTGCATCATTCATCATATCCTTACGCATCTTAATCTCGTTCTCCTTGATCTCTACATCCATTGCCAGAACCGGAAGCCCCCACTTATCTTTCTTGTTCTTATCCAGCATAATCTTATTCTCGTGATAAGGCAGCATCTCTCCAAAAGCAGTGATACCGATATTCCAATCACCTGCTTCACAAAGTGCTTCCTTGAAATCAGCACCAATTGTCATTTCAGCTACTTTATGTCCGCCACGATCTCTGCTGGCGCCTCCTTGGTAACCAAAACCACGCAGGTAATCTCGCTTATCATCATAGATATTTCTGAAACGTGGGATATAAATACCCGTTGGTCTTCTTCCGAAAGTGTATTTGTCTTCAAAACCATCAACTCTGCCGCCTGCACCTAATCTGAAGTGGTGGTCCATTACATTATGGCCTAACTCACCACTGCTGCTGCCCAAGCCTTCCGGCCAGATATCAGTAGCTGAGTTCATGAGTACCCATGTTGAGTTGAATGATGAAGCACAGAGGAATACAATTTTGGATTTGTATTCAATGGTCTTGTTTGTTTCTGCATCAATAATCTCTACACCGGTTGCACGCTTCTTGTCTTTATCATATAATACACGTGTTACGATGGAATGTGGACGCAAGGTTAAATTACCTGTTGCTCTGGCAGCAGGCAGTGTAGCAGATTGTGTGCTGAAATAAGCACCGAACGGACAACCCCTCCAACAACGATTCCGGTATTGACAATTCACACGATTCTGTTCAGGTTTAGGTTGCGTGATATTCGCACTTCTGCCGATGAACATGTGGCGCTGACCATTGTAATGTTTCTTGATTCGTGCTGCTACTTCTTTCTCCACACAGTTCATATCCATGGCAGGAAGAAAATCGCCATCAGGCAATACTTCCAATCCTTCTTTACTTCCCTGAATACCAGCAAAGCGTTCCACATAACTATACCAAGGCGCTACATCTTCATAGCGTATGGGCCAATCCACACCAATACCTTCTTTGGCATTTGCTTCAAAATCCCATTTGTTGAAACGATAACTCTGGCGACCCCACAATAGTGAGCGTCCGCCTACATGATAGCCGCGATACCAATCGAAGCGTTTGATCTCCGTATATGGACTTTCCTTTTCATTGGCCCACATACCAAAGGTTTCTTCATTTAACGGATAATCACGCTTGAGTACAGGATAGTCTTCACGCATCTGGCGTGTTGCCTGCCCTCTGTGCGGGAATTCCCATGATTCCTTGTTGGCATTCACATAATCTTTTACATGCTCAATATCGCGTCCTCTTTCGAGCAGCAATACTTTCAAGCCTTTTTCGGTGAGTTCTTTGGCAGCCCAGCCTCCGCTGATACCAGAGCCCACCACAATTGCGTCATAGGTGTTCGTCTCGGCCATGCAAATCGTTTTAGTTGAGGTTTGAAATTAAGGTTCTATTGATACAGTATGCTTACTTTTTGATGAATATCAAATCAGACATCACAGAGTTGTACCGCTTTGCGGAGTGAGCCTATCTTATCGGCCGCAACGGGAATAAATTCCTGTGCCACATAACCCTGATAACCCGTGGCTACAATAGCTTCCATAATTGCGGGATAATACAATTCCTGCGTCGTATCAATCTCATGCCTGCCGGGCACACCAGCAGTGTGGTAATGTCCAAAGTATTGATGGTTGTCTTTAATTGTACGGATGATATCTCCCTCATTGATTTGCATGTGGTAGATATCATAGAGAATTTTAAAATTGGGAGAACCAAGACGCTTACACAGTTCTACTGCCCAAGCAGATTTGTCCGCCATATAATCCTTATGATCAATCTTACTATTAAAGATTTCAATCTGCAGTACAACACCTTTCTTTTCAGCCAAGCCAATAATCTGCTTTAAACCTTCCACACAATTTTTGAGCCCAGTCTCATCATCCATACCATTTCTGTTACCACTGAACAGAATCAAGTTTTTATAGCCAGCTTTTGATACGAGCTCGATGTGCTCAGTATAATTTTTAATGAGTGTAGCATGATACTGCTTATCATTCCAACCTCTGGTTAACCCAATCTCCGCGCCATTACACATGGAGCTATCAATGCCATGCTGTTTTAATACAGGCCAGTCTTTGGGACCTACCAAATCAATGGCAGTAAAGCCAATTTTTTTGACTTCCACACAGAGTTGATCCAATGTCAGGAAATCAAAACACCACCTGCATACAGAATGATTGATCCTGCCTTTCAGTGCAGCTTGTTGTAACACTTCATGCCCTGCAGCATGCAGTTTGGGCAGACCAGTTGCAGCTAGTGCACCAGCGGTGAGATTTTTGAGTAATTGTCTACGCTGCATATCAGGCTGTTTGTTTCTTAGGATCCTTGAAGAATATCAGGAACAACACAGTTACTGCGCCTGCAAAAGCTGCAGGAATAATCCACACTTTCTGCCAGTCGTGTCCATCTGCTGTTTTATAATGCTCTGTCACCATTCCTGCAAACCAGAAGCCAATCAACATACCTACACCGTACGTCGCTAATGTAATCATGCCCTGTGCTGAAGAACGAATACGCTCACCAGCTCTTTCATCCGTATAAATCTGACCAGTAACAAAGAAGAAATCATAACAAATACCATGGAGAATAATGCCGATATAGAGTAACCAGGCCATGCTGTCTGCATTACCGAAATCAAAACAGAGATAACGAATCACCCAGGCCAACATGCCAATCAATAACATTTTCTTTACGCCCAGTCTGGTAAAGAACAAAGGCATCAAGAAGAGGAATAAGGTTTCACTCATTTGTCCCCAGCTCATTTTAAACGCAGCTTCAGGCACCTGCAATTCGTTCAAGAATTTATTGGTCTCCTGATAATAGAAAGCAAGCGGAATACAAATCAACACAGAACTCAAAAAGAAGATTAAATAGTTCTTATCCTTCAATAATGCTAACGCATCCAGACCAAGAATTTCGCGAACAGTAGTTGTGGTACCTGCTTTAGGCGGTGGTGTATTAGGCAGGAAGAAACTGAGCACACCCAATACAACAGAGACACCTGAAGAAATCAGGAAGGTTTGCTGCAGTTGCGCTTTCTGCTCTAAGCCTAGAATTTTACCAACGAAGATGCCGGCAACAATCCAGCCGATGGTTCCCCAAACACGTACTAGAGAAAATTGCTTTTCTGGACTATCCATTTGTTTCAATGCAATAGCATTCACCAATGCCAGTGTTGGCATGAAGATGATCATATAGCCCAGCAATAAAGAATAGAAACTATCGAAACTGCTTTGCTGATAAATGAAATACATCAAAACAGCACCGGCCAAATGAATCAGGCCCAATAATTTTTGTGCAGCAAAATACTTGTCTGCAATCAGCCCCATGATAAAAGGGGCAATGATGGCACCCAATGCCTGGGTTCCGTATGCCAGACCTGCTTGCGAATCAGAAGCAGCTATACTGCCTTTGGTGAGATAGGTACCCATTGTCACAAACCAGATACCCCAGATAAAAAAATTCAAAAACATCATCAGCGAAAGCTGGAAACGAACAGTTGATTTCATCAGTGTGTGGTTTTGGAAGCAATCAAAAAAATGCGTTCTAAATGTAGTGATTTTAAAATACATTAGCAGTCCACGCACAGATATTTTCGATTGCGGATTTTTCATCAAACGTTTGCATTATGAATAGAAAATTACGGATGGGTATGGTTGGTGGTGGTAAAGATGCTTTTATCGGCGCCATTCACCGTATTGCAGCCAATATGGATGGCATGATTGAATTGGTTTGCGGCGCACTCAGCATCAATCCGGAGGTAGCAAAAGATTCAGCCAAAAGTTTATTTCTTCCTGAATCCAGAACTTATCTCACCTATGAAGAGATGATCAAAGCCGAAGCTGCATTACCTGCAGATCAGCGCATGGATTTTGTTACCATCGTTACACCCAATTTCGCACACTTTGCTCCTGCAATGATGGCTTTGGAACATGGCTTTCATGTGGTGATTGAAAAGCCCATCACTTTCTCTCTGGATGAAGCCAAACAGCTGCAACAAAAAGTTGCAGAAACAGGATTACTGCTTTGCTTAACACATACGTATTCTGGTTACCCAATGGTGAAGCAGGCCAAGCAAATGGTGAAAGAAAACGCCTTCGGTAAAATCAGAAAAGTAGTCGTAGAATATCCGCAGGGCTGGTTAAGCAAGCTGAGCGAAAGAGAAGGCAATGCACAAGCTGCTTGGAGAACAGATCCCAAGCGTTCTGGTAAAGCGGGCAGCATGGGTGATATTGGTACACATGCCGCACATCTTGCCGAATATATTACTGGCTTAAAGATTACACAGCTTTGTGCCGATCTGAATATCATGGTGCCTGGCCGTATGCTGGATGATGACGGCAATGTGCTGTTGCGTTTTGACAATGGTGCAGCAGGTGTGCTGATTGCATCACAGATTGCAGCAGGTGAAGAAAATAATTTACGCATCAAAGTATATGGCGAGAAAGGCGGTATTGAGTGGTCGCAACAAGAGCCCAATACACTTTGGGTAAAATGGTTGGATCAACCGATGCAGGTGCTGCGTGCAGGCAGCAATTATGGCGTACACTTGTCCAGCTTTGCCACACACAATGCCAGAACACCGGGTGGCCACCCAGAAGGGTATCTGGAAGCATTCGGTAATATCTATAGAAATTTTGCACTTACATTGGCTGCAAGAATTGATGGCAGCGCACCAAATGCAGAGGCAATGGATTTTCCTGGTGTAGAAGATGGTATCCGAGGCATGGCATTTATTGATAATGTTGTTGCATCTGCCGGTATGGATACCAAATGGAAAACATTTGAAGTGTAAGAAAACTGAAATCGCTTGTATTATGAAAACCATTCAAGGACCAGGAATATTTTTAGCGCAGTTCTTAGATGATAAAGCTCCTTTCAATACACTGGAAAGCATTTGCGCATGGGCTGCATCGCTCGGATTTAAGGGCGTGCAAATTCCTACATGGGATGCGCGATGTATTGATCTGCAAAAAGCTGCCGAAAGCAAAACGTATGCAGACGAATTGAAAGGCATCATCAATAGTTATGGACTGGAGATTACAGAGCTGTCTACACACTTACAAGGACAGTTAGTTGCAGTACATCCTGCCTATGACGCCATGTTCGATGGCTTTGCACCGGAAGCAGTACGCAATAATCCCAAAGCCAGAACAGAATGGGCTGTGCAACAATTACAATATGGTGCAAAAGCATCGCAGAATCTGGGCTTGACAGCTCACCCTACTTTCAGTGGCGCTTTGCTTTGGCATACATTCCACCCCTGGCCGCAAAGACCTGCGGGTTTGGTGGAAGAAGGCTTTAAAGAATTGGCCAGAAGATGGACACCAATCCTCAACTACTTTGATGAGTGTGGTGTGGATGTTTGTTATGAGATTCACCCGGGTGAAGATTTATTTGATGGCATCACGTATGAAATGTTTCTGAAAGAAGTGAACAATCACCCACGTGCTTGCTTATTGTATGATCCATCACATTTTATATTACAACAACTGGATTATATCCAATACATCGATTTCTATCATGAACGCATACGTGCTTTTCATGTGAAGGATGCTGAATTCAATCCTACCGGCAGACAAGGCACATTCGGTGGTTACCAAGGTTGGGCTGATCGTGCGGGACGATATCGTTCTCCCGGTGATGGTCAGGTAGATTTTAAAACCATCTTCAGTAAACTCACGCAGTACAATTATCCAGGTTGGGCAGTGATGGAGTGGGAATGCTGCATCAAACATCCTGAAGTGGGTGCTGCGGAAGGTGCTGAGTTTATCAAAAAGCACATTATTCGTGTAACAGAAAAAGCATTCGATGATTTTGCCAATACAGCAACCGATGCCAATTTCAATCGTACTATCTTAGGACTTCAATAATTATAACTATGAAAAAGATTTTAGTTGCCTCATTGTTTATCGCAGCGGCAATTGCATGCGGAGGCGGTGCAAGTGAAAAAGCAAAAGAGACAGCAGCAGCTGCACCTACTGAGACTGCTGCACCTTCTGTAAGTGATAATCCGGATTACCAAAAAGGGTTAGAGCTCGTGGCCAAATCAGATTGTCTTACCTGCCATAAAGTGGCGGAAAAAAATATTGGCCCTGCATATCAGGAAGTAGCAGCCAAGTATGAGAACACTGAAGCCAATGTAAAAATGCTGGCCGAGAAAATCATCAAAGGTGGCAAGGGTAATTGGGGTGAAGTGATGATGACAGCACATCCTACCGTATCTCAGGCCGATGCTGAGCAAATGGTGAAATACATTCTCTTACTGAAGAAATAATCCTTTATGAAAAAGATATCACTACTGGCTTTTGTACTGATCACAAGTCTGATGGCAACAGCACAACACAATACTTTAACCAAAAAGGAAAAAAAAGTCGGTTGGCAATTATTGTTTGATGGCAAGACCAACAAAGGTTGGCACACATTCAATAAAACAACTATCGGCAGTGCCTGGCAGGTGAAGGATGATGCATTGATGCTGGATGCTTCTCAAAAAGAAAACTGGCAGACAAAAGGTGGTGGTGATATCGTTTCTGATGAAGCGTATGACAATTTCCATTTAAAATTAGAGTGGAAAATTGCCACTAACGGTAACAGTGGCATCATTCTCTTCATCAAAGAAGATCCCAAATACAAGTATGCTTGGGAAACCGGACCTGAAATGCAGGTATTGGATAATGCTGGTCACCCAGATGCCAAAATCATCAAACACCGTGCAGGTGATTTGTACGACCTGATTTCCTGTTCAAAAGAAACAGTTAAGCCTGCAGGTGAATGGAACCAGGTTGAAATTATCTCCAAGGATGGCCTGATTGAGTTTTACCTCAATGGCGAGAAAGTAGTGAGCACCACTTTCTGGAATGATGACTGGAAAAAACTCATTGCGGGCAGTAAGTTCAAATCAATGCCCGACTTTGGCAAATTCCCCAAAGGTCATATTGGTTTGCAAGACCACGGTGATAATGTGTGGTTCCGCAACATCAAGATTCGCAAATTATAATTCCCTGATCCAGATATTTCTGAAGCTTACCGCGTTACCATGATCTTGTAAGATGATGGGCTCTTTATTGCTATGTGCTTCATAGAAAGGTTGACCGATGTATACGGTATTGCCTCTTAACTCTACATTATTTTGAATGAGCACCCCATTGTGAAATACAGTGAATTTGGCTGGTGTGGCCATATTGCCATCAGAGAAAAAAGTAGGCGCAGTAAATACCACATCATATACCTGCCACTCACCTGGTTTCTTACTGGCGTTCACCAATGGAATGTGCTGCTTGTATAGACTACCTGCTTGTCCGTTGGAATAAGTTCGGTTATTGTAAGAATCTAAAATCTGCAATTCATATCTGCCCATCAGGAAAATACCGCTGTTACCACGGCCTTGTCCCTCACTTTCTACTTTAACCGGTGTTCTCCATTCGATGTGGAGCTGGCAGCTGCCAAAGCCCTGCTTGGTCATGATATCGCCTGTACCTTTTACCACCGTCATAGCGCCATCGGTCTCTAGCTTCCATTTAGCGACCCCGCCTTTCTTCGCCTGCCACTGATTCAAGTTTTTACCATCGAAGAGCACAATAGCGTCCGCAGGGGCTGCTGTGGGTGTTTTACCGGGTGCTACCATCGTAGGAACAGGTTCCCACACTTCTGTTTTCTTGGGATCGCCCTGTGTTTGTTGTGAAAATGCCGGAACTGCACAAATGCTAAGCATTCCAATAGCGCAAATATGTTTGATCATATTATATCAGGTTGGTTTGGATGTATTGATAGCTCTTACGGATACTGTCGAACGGAGAGCCGGGACATTGATCCTGTTCTACAAAAAAGTATTGCATACCGGAAAGTTTGGCTACAGCAAAGATTTTCTTGAAATCAATGGTACCGCTGCCCACTTCTGCAAAGGTTTTGTTGCCCGCGGCCATGTCTTTCACATGCCACATTACTACCCTGCCCTTGTGCGCTTTCATCACTTCAATGGGGTCTTTGCCTGCAAAGACAGTCCAGTACAAATCCATTTCAAACTTTACCAGTGAAGGATCGGTTTCCTTAGCCAAAATATCCCAGGCTGTAACACCGCCCAGATTTTCAAATTCGAAATCATGGTTATGGTAAGCAAGTGTCATACCACCATCCTTGGTGAGTTCAGCAGCTTTACTGAGTCGCGCCGCAAGTTTCTTATAGCCATCAGCATCTTTTCTGTATTGAGGCTCTAACCAGGGCACAACCATGTATTTGTGCTTCAAATGCTGTGCGTCTTCTACTGCACGCTTCCAAACATCATCATTGCCTTTAAACAGAAATTCTGGCAGATAATAGTGGCCGCTAGGCGTTGTTAACTTATTCTGTTCAAACAAGGCTGCAAAAGCCTTGGGTTCCATACCCAAGTATTTGCCTGCATCATAACCAAAGGTTTCCACTTGCTGATAACCGATCTGTGCAACCTTGGCAATAGTGCCCGGAATATCTTTCAACTCAGTACGCAGGGTATACAGCTGTACACCCGTTGCTCTTTTGCTTTTAAATAACGCTGATGGATTCACAGCTGCGGCAGTCGTTAGCAATGCAGCCTGACGGAGAAAATGTCTTCTGGTATGCATATGGCAATTTGAGCGTTTAAGATATAAAAAAACCTCAACGTTTCCGTTGAGGTTGTATCTATTTTGACAAATGTCATTTATACTTTGAAGTGGCTGAATGCCTTGTTGGCTTCTGCCATACGGTGTGTATCTTCTTTCTTTTTGAAAGCAGCACCTTCACCCTTGCTAGCTGCAACGATTTCGTTTGCCAGCTTATCGGCCATTGTACGACCGTTACGCTCGCGGCTGTAACGAATCAACCATTTCATGCTCAAAGAAATCTTTCTGTCAGGACGCACTTCAGAAGGAATCTGGAAAGTAGCACCACCGATACGGCGGCTACGCACTTCAACAGAAGGTGTTACGTTAGCCAGTGCTTTCTTCCATACTTCATAACCTTCTTCACCAGTGATTTTGCTCACTTTATCTACTGCATCGTAGAAGATGTTCAGCGCTGTGCTCTTCTTACCCTGCCACATCAGGTTGTTAATGAAACGGGTTACCAGTACATCGTTGAAACGACCATCGGGCGCTAAGGGTAATTTTTTGGCTTGTGCTTTACGCATTGTTTAATTTTTAAAAGGGGGCTGAATTTCTTCAAGTATTAAAACTTTACTCAGCCTATGAACAATTATTTCTTCGCTTTTTCTTTCTTAGTACCGTATTTAGAGCGGCTCTTCTTACGATCCTTCACACCAGCAGTATCCAAGCTACCGCGTACGATATGGTAACGTACACCTGGCAAGTCCTTCACACGACCACCGCGGATTAACACGATAGAGTGCTCCTGCAGGTTGTGACCTTCACCTGGGATGTAGGCAATCACTTCCACCTTGTTTGTCAAACGAACCTTTGCTACTTTACGCAGCGCAGAGTTTGGTTTCTTAGGTGTTGTGGTATATACCCTTGTACATACACCACGACGCTGAGGACATGCATCCAAAGCTCTTGACTTGCTCTTAGCCCTGATGATTTCGCGGCCTTTTCTTACTAATTGCTGTATTGTAGGCATTCTAAACCTTTTATTTTTTGGGACGGCAAAGGTAACTGTAGCACTGTGAAAAAACAAAAAACAAGAATGAATTTTTCCATTTTACCTGTTTTTCGGGGATAAAAAGCCCGCTTTGGGGAAAGCGGGCCAGTGCTATAGCGGCTTTTACCGGTTAAATCTTATACATCCAGCCATGCGTATCGGGCACAGCGCCGTAACGGATATCGTTCAGGCGAGCCTTCAATTCAGGAGCTGTTCTCCATTGATCCACATCGAATTGCATCACGTAGTCCTTGTAACGCAGCTCTTTGATCAGGGAAATAGTGGCGGCAGTACCCGTACCAAATACCTCATAGAGGATACCTGCTTTGTGGGCATCCATCAGGTCTTCGATCGTGATTTTTGCCTCGCTTACATCAAAACCCATCTCTTTCAGGATGGTCATGGCGCTATCGCGGGTAACACCAGCCAGGATGGTTCCATCTTCCAGAGATGGCGTAATGGCCTTATTACCAATGATAAAGAACACGTTCATGGTACCCGCTTCCTGCAGATAACGGTGCTCGAATGCATCTGTCCACAAAACCTGATCATAACCAAGTTTCTTGGCTTCGGCTGTTGCTAGCATAGAAGCGCCGTAGTTACCAGCTGCTTTGGCATAACCAACACCACCCGGCGCAGCGCGTGTATATTTTTCCTCTACATAGATACGCATGGGCGCAGCATAGTATGGTCCTGTTGGGCTGAGGATGATCATGAATTTGTAGGAATCAGAAGGCTTTACCCCAATCACTGGGTCAGAAGAGAACATAAACGGTCTGATATAGAGCGAATGGTCCTTCATATTGGGAATCCAGTTCTTATCCAACTCTATCAGCATACGCATACCTTCCATGAAGATCTCTTCCGGTACTTCAGGCATCTGCATGCGCTGGGCTGAAATATTGAATCGGCGGTAATTATCCTGCGGGCGGAAAATAAAAGCCTCGCCATCCGCATTCTTATAAGCCTTGATACCTTCAAAAATTGCCTGACCATAATGAATAGCAGCCGTAGATGGCTCCAGCAACAATGGCTGATATGGCTTGATCTCTACATTCTTCCACTCGCCGTTCTCGAAATCGGCTTCCAACATATGGTCTGTATAGTATTTACCAAAGGGAATATTCTCCAGCGTCATCTCATTCAGCTTGCTTCTTTCTACTTTGGTAACCGTTATATCCAGTGCAGCGGTCATAGTCATATATTTGAGCGCAAATAAACGAAAAAAAGAAAACTAACAGCTGTTAATATTTTCAACATGGGATTCACCAACCTGCGTTTACCGGAACATGTGATTGCCTCCTTATACAAGGATGATTTGGTGGTGATGGATTCCATTAAAAACAAAGCACCGGTACCAGCACCTCCTAAGACCGAAGCTGCTCCAGAAAAGCCTTTATTTCTTGGTAACAACCTGCAGCATATTGTAATCCTGGTGAATGACTCAAATGCAGTGCATGTGGATGATGCAGCATTGAATTTTCTAACCAATATTATTCAGGCTTGTAAGAAGAACTTGGGGGATGTGGCTATTGTCAATCTGGCCCATCATGCATTTGGCTATACAGAACTAAAAGCTAAACTTTCTCCAAAATATTTGCTGCTCTTCGATATTGCACCAAGCAGCATCCAGCTGCCATTTACTGTACCTAATTACCAGTTACAACAATATGATGGCTGCCAGTTTTTGTTTGTAGGCAATATGCTGAGCATGATTCCTGATACACAAGAAGCCAAACTGGAAAAAAGCAAGCTCTGGCTTAGCCTGAAAAAAATGTTCAATCTCTGACGATGCAGACTCTTGTTTTTGCCACCAACAATGCACATAAAGTAGCAGAGATCCGTTCTGTAATTGGGGATCTTTTTTCCATTATCACTTTGAAAGAAGCAGGCATTGCTATTGATATCCCTGAGCCACATGATACACTGGAAGCAAATGCCACAGAAAAATCCAGAACCATTTTCCAATTAACGCAGCAAAACTGCTTTAGTGAAGACACCGGTTTGGAATGCGCTGCACTCAATGGCGCGCCCGGCGTAAAAAGTGCACGCTATGCAGGCGAGAAGAAAGACTTTCAAGCAAATATTGATAAGCTGCTCTTAGACCTATCTGATAAATCAGATAGAAGTGCGCAATTCAGAACAGTTATCTCACTGATTCTTGATGGTAAAGAGTATCAATTTGAAGGTATTTGCAAAGGTCAGATCAGCGCAACACAAAGTGGCTCATCCGGTTTTGGTTATGACCCCATTTTTATTCCTGATGGAGATACCCGCCATTTTGCCGAGATGAATCTGGAAGAAAAAAATCAATTCAGTCACAGAAGAAAAGCAACTGATCAACTCATTGCTCTTCTACAAGCATATACCCAACATGGAACGCATTAAAATCAATTTGCCGGAACAATTTCATTTCACCACCGAAATACGCATTCGCATTACAGATGTGAATTATGGTGGTCATGTAGGCAATGACAGCTTTCTGGCATTGGTGCATGAAGCCAGGCAACAATTCTTATTGCATCATGGGTATTCTGAATTGCAATTTGAAGGCGTGGGCTTGATTATGGCAGATGCCGCGATAGAATTCAAAGCAGAACTCAATTATGGTGACACGGTAGCCATCAGTGTTGCCGCAGCAGGTTTCGACAAACTTGGCTTCGATCTCTATTACAAATTAGAAAAGATCACAGCTGAGACACGGATGCTCGCCGGCAGAGCTAAAACAGGAATGATGTGTTACAACTATACTTTACAGAAAAAAACAAGTACGCCTGAAGCTGCTATACAAAAATTACAAGCTGGCTAACCTACCACTCTATCATTCTATCATTCTATCATTCTATCATTCTATCATTCTATCATTCATTCATTGCATCACGCATTCCAAATCCGCCAATTGGCTTCAGCCTGAATACATAACATCTGGTATCCATTTTGTACGCTGGCACCCTTCAATCTCGCTTTTTGCATGAATCGTGTTTCTGCAGGATTATAGACCAGATCAAAGCAATGGTGGTGATTCGTTAATAGGTCATAAGGAATTGGCGCGCAGCTATCCACATCAGGAAAAGTACCCAAGGGAGTAGTATTAATAATCAACCGATGCTTTTCCATCAGCGTAACATCCAAAGCATCGTAAGCCAAACCCTTGCCTTTTGGATTGCGTGACACAAACTGATAACGAATACCCAATCTGCCCAATACAAAAGCCACGCCGGCCGCAGCACCACCCGTACCAAGAATCAGTGCATGCGTATGCTCGGGTTTTAAGTAGGGCAAAAGTGATTGTTCGAAACCAATGATATCTGTGTTATAGCCAACCAATTTTCCAGCATCTAACTTGATACAATTACAAGCTTGCATCGCTGCTACTTCGGGACTAAGTGTATCTAAATAATTTAGTACTTGTTGCTTATATGGAATGGTTACAGCCACGCCCGACAGGTGTGGATATTGCTGCCATAGTTTAGGAAACTGATCAATAGAAGGAATGGAAAAGTTCTCAAAAGCAACATCGGTTATCCCTTCGCGTGCGAATTTTTCTTCAAAATATTTTTTGGAGAAAGAATGCCCGAGAGGATAACCGATGAGACCAAATAAACGCATCTTATTTGTTCAGGTATAACATGAAGGTATCACCACGTAACCCAATACGCATTGCTTCCAAAGGAATCACTTCAGTAGGTGCAATATTCCCCAAGTTTACGTTACAACCTAAAAGTTCAAGGAAATACAATTGCTGGGCTTTCTGCGGTGCTTCCCAAATAATGCGCTCACCGGGTATTTGTGTTAGAATTTCCTGCACCAGACCTTCCCTCACTTCACCACTGCCACGATAGATACCCACATTACCTGCTTCACGTGCTTCAGCAATAACGTATGAAGAACCGGCTTCCAGTTCTGCGCGCATGAGTTCAATCCATTTATATGGAGGTATGATGTGTGCGGCATCCTTACTACCTACTTCGCTCAATACAGTACCATGCTTGGTCAGTTTTTCGATATAGCCGCATTTCTCTGCATGCGGAATAGTAATTGAACCATCACTCACTTCCATATAATCGATACCATAATCCTTACATACACTGATATAATCGTCAAACTGGTTACGGATCAGGAATGCCTCGAACAAAGTGCCACCAAAATAGAGGGGCATGCCATAAGTCTTGTATACTTCAATTTTCTCACGAAGATTAGGCGTAACAAAAGAGGTACCAAAACCCAATTTAACAATATCAACATGTGGACCGGAAGCACTTAAAAAATTATGTACTTCAGCAATACTCAGTCCTTTGTCCATCACCATAGTTAAACCGTTGGTACGAGGTTTCGTCGTGCGCTCAGGAATCTGTGTCAGGTTAAAATTCATATTGCTGCTCAATTTGATTCGCGCAAAAATAAATTAATCCCGCCAAGCAGCGGGATGATTAAAGTCATGCTTATACACATTAGATTTTTCTGCCCTTTTTATATCGGGCGATGATATCTACCACCTGTGGGTTTTGCAGGATGGAAGGATGGAGCTCAACAAACTTTTTCAGCAGCTTGGGCGCTTTCTCCATTGCTTGTTCCAATTGCAACAACCCTTCCTTGCTCTTACCAGATTGAAATAAAGCAGAACTGAGATAGAATATGAAAACCGGCTTTTTATCTGTGATATCCAAAGCCGCTTTACACTGATCTGCAGCTTCTTCAAACATTTCAGCTCTGAGCAAACAACGCACCAGTGCATCCCAGCCGGCAATATTTCTTGGCTTATTTCTAACTACACTACCAAAATACTGGATTGCATCTTTGTACTTATTAAGATTCATCAGGCACTCGCCCATCGCCAGATTGTACTCAGGCACAGAACGATGAATGCGCATGGCACTATCCAACTGTTTTACGGCAGATTGCCACTGATCTTCCAGCATATAGGTTACTGCAATCTTATAATGCAGTTTACTGTCATCCGGATTCAAGTGTGATGCTTTTTTATAATGAAAGCGAGCCTGTGCATAATTGTTCATGCGATGATAACAATGGCCGATGGCTTCATAGATCACATCTTCCGGCCTGCTTAGCTCCAGCACGCGCTCCAATACTTCAATAGCTTCTTTGTACTTGCGCAGGCGCAAATAAGCATCGCCCATATTGCGATAAGCGTAATCAAATTTTTCATCGATGGCTACTGCATACTGGTAAGCATCAATCGCTTTCTCATACAATTTCAGACCTTGATAAGCAGCAGCCAGATTAAACCAAGCCAGCTCATTATAAGGATGCTCTTCAATAATCCTTTGATGGAGGCGGATGCTTTCTTCATTTCGGCCGGTGAAATCAGTCCAGAAACAGATTTTATACAAAGCTTCCTCATTAGCGGGCTCCTGTTCCAGAATCAGCCGAAGGCAATCAAATACCTTATCAAATTCCTCGTAATCATCATAAACATCAGCCAGTTCGAAGAGAAGATCCAGCTTTTCCTCGCCTTCAAACCTATCAAGCGCAGCTTCCAGCAACTCTACGGCCCTGGCCTGTTGGTCTAATGCCAGATAGGCATCAGTCTTTAAAATATAGATATTGATATCGTTGCTATCGTACAAATCTGCGGTCTCCAGCAGGTTTAATGCCTCCTGGTAACGCCTACTTGCCAGCAATAGATCAGCTTTCTTCACCATCAAAGCACAGGAATAGGGATAGAGTTCGAGGCCTGCTTCACTTGCCTGAAGGGCTTCAGGCAGGTCGTCTTTGTCATCAAAGTAGTCGATAATACGCTCGAAATCCTCCTCTTCCAGAAAGGCGTGGCTACGGCCGTGCTTGAGGTTATCGTATTGACGCAGAAGCTCTTGCAGCGCTTCACGGTCTTCGCGGTACGGATGTTCGCTCATCGAATTCAATGGGTTTGCCTAATATAGGACAAAAAAACTTTTTTTCCTGACTCCATGTAACTTTTTTAAAAACTTAACGTCAGATGAACAGAAAACCAAATTTGCTGTTAAGTCGTATTTAATGGCATGAAAATTGTGAAATAGTTAAGAAACCCTATTTTTGTCTCAAATGACCAAACAAAACCATATTAAACACTTACTGATTGCCACCATCTTCGCGCTGGTAGCTCAGGCTGGTTTTGCGGCATTTTCATTTACTGGCCTCAGCGATGAGCGTAGTAAGAACAATAAATACTCCCTCAGAAACCTGAAATATTACTCGAATAAGTCAATCACTTATTCCGGCTTAAAGACAAGCCTTTATTTCAAGGGCACCCAGGTTATGGGACAAAAAGCCGAAGGCATTCAGGGTGGTACGGTATTCAATTCATACCTGCGCTACGACAACGGTAATACAAGTTTTGTTTTTCCTTACAAGTTTAAGGTAAACATGCCTTTACCAAAATTCAAGACGCCTACACCACAGCGTTAATTTCATATTCTTTCTAATTCAAGATTCTATATCCCGATTCAGGGATATCAAACTTTGATGCCGGTACCGGGCTTAAATTTACTTTGGATGCTGTGTACGTAATCTTCTTACCCCCTTGCTCTACTTCATACTCCAAGACAAACCCTGGAATATCTTTAAACTGGTATTCAAACTCACGAACAGATGGAACCATATCTGGTGTATAATACAGCTGAAAAGTTTTTCCATCTGTAAGGGTAAGCAATGCTTTTTTACAGGTGTAACCTGCTATAGATTTAGTTTCAGGTTGTACTACCAATTTGGCGCCCAAATAACGAGCAAATTGTTGCCTCCATTTAGCATTGTCTAATTTGGTCATAAACTTATTCTCACCAAATTCACGGAGCACTACTGCTTCTCCGGATGATTTATCGTATAAAAAAGACTGGCTAAAAGAGGGCGTCACCAAATCAGTTCTGGATTCATTGCCTTTGATATAAACAGTTTTGGTACTGGCTTTAAAAGAAGCAGCCACTTCTTTATCTGTCTCATTATCAGTTACAATAGTGTAATTCACGGTACACTCCGCAATCACTCTTTGGGCTTTAGCACCCAGAAATGTACCAACCAAAAAAAGCATGAGTATCGTTTGCTTCATACGCACTGTTTCTAAATACCTATAAAATTTCATGCCAATGTTAAATAAAAAGCCCCGACGTTGCTGTCGGGGCCTGTTTTTTATTTCTTTTTATTCTTTTCTTTCATGTCCTGGAGTTTCTTCTGACTCTCCATCATCTGATCATATCGTTCCTGCCATTTGCTTTTCACTTTCGGCTTTTGTTTATTGGCCTGCAACTGTGCTACAATCTTATCATGATTGATAATATAATTCTGGATCACGAACTGCAATGCCAGCGTCATCACGTTTGATACTGTATAATACCAGGTCAAGGCTGATGGCAAACGGTTAAAGATGAATAAAAGAATGAAAGGGAAAATATATGGCATGTATTTCAACGCAGGATTATCCTGAGTTGGCGTCATTGACATATTGTAAATAGAAATCAGGAAGCTGGTTAATACTGCAGTTAGGGTAAACAAGCTGATATGATCACCAAAGCCCATTGGGATACTGAATGGCAAACGCGCAATCACATCATACTGCGATAAATCATCTGCCCACCAGAAACTTTGTCCACGCAATGCTATTGCTGAATTAAAGAAACTATACAAAGCGAAGAAGATAGGAATCTGTAATAAGGCTGGAATACACCCACCCAATGGGTTTACACCTGCTTCACGGAACAACTTCATCTGCTCCATAGCAAAACCTTGCTGGTCATCACCAAACTTCTTCTTCAACTCATCCAATTCTGGACGTAAAGCCTTCATCTTGGCACCACTCAAGTAACTGCTATAGGTTAACGGAGAAGTAACAAGACGAATAAACAAAGTCAGCAAAGCAATTACCCAACCATAGCTGCTCACAAAGCCTGCAAAGAAATCAAACACAGGCATGATGATATATTTATTGATCGGACGAACGAATGCATACATATCGCGGCCAAGGTTCACCATCTTATCCATACCCGCTGCCTGCTTTTTCAGAATACTGTAGTCGTTAGGACCAAAGAAGAACTGGAATGGAATCGTAGCAGCAGCACTACTTACTTTAATCTGGAAATTCGCTTCCACATTGCCCAGCACATTCGTGGAATCTGTTCTACGCTCCCATTTAATATCGCCATTGCTAAATCCGTTCTTAGCAATCAATGTAGTATTAAAGAACTGTTGTACCACACCAATCCACTGACCTGATTTCTCAAACTTGTGCTCCGTTTTCATGGAGATATAGTCGAAGTCGTTGTCTTCAGAAAAACAGATATTGGTCATCTGACGCTCGTACTCAATATATTTTTCGTGTTGCAAAGGCTGTGCATTCCAGCGCATGTTGAGGTTGCCCTGCGTTAGTAATTTATCGCTACCCTTCACCACAACATCCCAATCCAGATTATAGCTGTTTGGCTTTAATACAAAACGGTGTTCCAGCGACTGTCCGTTGCTACCACTAAGTGAGAAGCTCACTTGCTGTGAACCATCTGCATTTTTCACCACATTACCTGCAGCGAAAAACAGATCAGCAGAACTAGCGGTAGTGGTATTGCTGGTGTTGATGGTATAACCAAGTTTCTCTCCGGCAGCTGCAAATAAATTTACTTGCTGACTGTCTTTGTGTGAAGCATATTTCTTAAGGGAAACTTGTTTTACCTGACCACCTTTATTACTTAATACAACGCTGATCAACTCGTTCTCCATCACCAGTGTAGACTCAGTTCCAATAGCAGCTGAACTAAAATCGCCGGCAGCAGCTACACGTACACTGGAATCTCTTTTGAGGGAGTCATATTTTACAGCAACTGTATCCAGCAACTTTGCCTTGGCAGCATTTACGCTGGCTACTGAGTCTTCAATGCGTTTTTGCTCGGCGAGATAGGCCGACTGGGTTTTATTGGTGTACCAGAAGTACACAAAAAATAAAATACCCAATAATACAAACCCGACAATCGTATTCTTATCTGTCTTCATACGTTTTCTTGCGTGAGGCGCAAAGGTAGGGAACGGGGGCAAGATTCAGGCTGCGATTTCAGGCAGCTTTAGCCGGCTTCTTCTCCTCACTTTAACACTGTTTGTTGCTGAAATTGTCTTTTCTTTACAATCATTCCTTCTTCAACCGCCCAACTTCCACCATTCACGCTTTAATGTATTGATATGCAGGAAAAACAGCATGTGTTTTCTGGGCAGGAAACCTATACCCCTACCCGATGGGAACAGTTTTTATGGTGGTTGGCAACAGCAGAGCAAGATTTATTAAAAACCTGTTTGGTTGACAGAAACCGCTACGCCATTATTGGCATGAGCGTGATGGGCACCTGGGTATTTGCTACGCTTGCCTGGACCTATTTCTTTAGCACGGTAGTAAGCAACTGGTTACTGGCCGTTCCACTGGGCATTGTTATGGGTGGATTAATTCTTACCATTGACCGGGCCTTGATCAAGGGAATTAACAAACAGCAGAAAAGACAGTTTAGTCCTATTCTATTGCGTGGATTACTTGCCATCGCCATTGGAACTTTTATGGCGCAACCTGCCCTTTTGTATTTATTCAACAAAGAGATACACTTACAGATATCCTTGGATAATGAAACAAGGAAGCGTGAAAAACAACAAGGTATTGATACCGCCTACGCAAGCAGCATACAATCCATCACCACCAAAAAGCAAACCCTGGAACAAACCCTGCAAACCAGTTATGCGGAAGTCAGCAAAGCAAGGGAATCATTTATTGCAGAAACAGATGGTACAGGCGGCACTCAAAAAAGAGGTTATGAAGCAGTAGCCAAAGCAAAGAAAGCTGAGTATGACAAACTTGATGCTGCTTATCAGCAAATGCAGCAACAGATTCAGCCACAGTTAATGCTATACAGTCAACAATTGCAACAAATAGACAGTAGTAAACAAGTCGAGCTTCGCCAATTTGCATTACTGTTTAATGATGGATTTCTCACACAAATTGAAGCGCTGAATAACCTGATTGCCACACATCCGGCCATGCGTTATCGGTACTATCTATTATTGGCTATTTTGATTTTGATTGAACTGATGCCCGTACTGGCAAAGCATTTATTACCATCAGGCACTTATGAAGAGAAGGTTTATTTACGCGAACAGTTAGAAAAAGAAATTACTCGTAACAATCATTTGCGTGAGCAAGAATTAAAAGAGCATTACAACGAATGGGCTTTTCAGGAAGACAAGGCGCTGATTGATACACTTTTTAGCGAGGCAAATCTTCGAAAGCAAGTGATTAGCGAAAAAGTTCAGCAAATACCAGAAACAAAAAGCTTCGATAGCTTTTGGCTTGAAACAAAACACCAATTGCTATCGAAGCCGGAAGAATAAAATTTTTTTATTTAACTGGCACAGATTCTACCAATCTTGATATGGTAGCACTGCGCTTTTCATTGTACTGCTTAGCTGCCGCTATAAAATGTACAAACAATGGTGCGGGTCTTTCTACTGTACTCTTGAGTTCTGGGTGATACTGCACACCAATAAAGAATGGGTGTGTAGGAATTTCCATAATCTCAACCAATCCTGTCTGAGGATTACGTCCGCTGGCCATCATACCATTCGATTCAAACTGATCTAAATAATCTGAATTGAATTCATAACGGTGTCTATGTCTTTCGCTGATATGCAGCTCGCCATAGATTTTATGCGCCAATGAGCCTTCTTTGATATCGCATGGATAAGCTCCTAAGCGCATGGTACCGCCCATCATCTTTATCTTTTTCTGCTCCTCCATCATATTGATCACGGGATCATTCGTGCCAGCTTCCATTTCTGTAGAGTGTGCATTGGCCAGACCTAATACATTACGTGCATATTCAATCACTGCCATTTGCATACCAAGGCAGATTCCAAAGAATGGCAGTCCTTTCTCTCTGGCAAATTGAACAGCAATGATTTTACCTTCAATACCTCTGTGGCCAAAACCGGGTGCCACCAATAAGCCATCCAAACCAGACAGCTTTTCAGCTACGTTTTCTTGTGTAATGTGTTCACTGTGCACATTCACCACCTGCACTTTTACTTCATTGAGTGCTCCAGCATGTATAAAACTTTCCAAGATAGACTTATAAGCATCTTGTAATTCAACATACTTACCAATTAAGCCAATAGACACTTTACTCTTTGGGTATTTTAACTTGTCTAAGAAAGCAATCCAGCTAGACAATTCAGGTTCTTTCTTGGTTTCCAAACGAAGCTTACGCATACAGATGGTATCAAGTTTCTCCTGCAGCATCAACAAAGGCACTTCATAAATAGTAGAAGCATCCATTGCTTCAATTACCGCTTCTGTTTTCACATTACAGAACAAAGCAATTTTGCGTTTGATTTCATTTGTCAAAGGCTCTTCTGTTCTGCAAACTATCACATCAGGATGCACACCTGTTTCACTCAACATTTTTACACTGTGCTGGGTAGGTTTGGTTTTTAACTCTTTAGCTGCTTTCAGGTAAGGAATCAAAGTCAGGTGAACCACCATAAGGTCTTCTTCTGGCAATTCCCATTGCAACTGACGCACTGCCTCAATAAAAGGTAAGCTTTCGATATCGCCTACTGTACCACCAATCTCCGTAATCACCACATCATATCCCTGTTCGCCCAGCATGAGCATGCGACGCTTGATTTCATCTGTGATATGTGGCACTACTTGCACTGTTTTACCCAGAAAATCACCTGCACGTTCTTTATTGATGACCGTCTGGTAAATACGTCCTGTGGTTACGTTATTCGCTTGTGAAGTATGAATATTCAGGAAACGCTCATAGTGGCCCAAATCCAAATCTGTTTCAGCGCCATCTTCTGTTACATAACACTCACCATGCTCATAAGGATTTAAAGTGCCTGGATCTACGTTGATATAGGGGTCAAACTTTTGAATGGTTGCGTTAAAGCCCCTTGCTTGCAACAATTTTGCCAGCGATGCTGCGATGATGCCCTTTCCTAAACTACTGGTTACCCCACCGGTAACGAAGATGTACTTTGCCATGATTTACAATAAAATATAGTTAAGGCCACTTGTCTGCAGCCTTTAAATTCTACTAAAATGACCTTGAAAATGTTGTGGTGATAAAAAATCTCAGAGGTCGTACAAACCTACAGCAAAAACTACGTTTCGTAAAAATTAATCCGCCATAACAACCTAACGGAATTGATTTTGTTAATTTCCCGTGTACATTTTTCGTAAACAAACACTGACCAATGAAAAAAATCTTGTTACTCTCCGCCGTTGCATTTGTAACGGCTGGGCTGCTTAGCTACACATTCAGGCAGCAATATCAGATTCAACCGCTTACTGCTGAATGTTATATCGCCTGCTTTAATGCTGAAACACGGGATGAAATTCAGCTGGATGCTGCCAAACCCGGCTTTGCCGCACTGCACCCTTACCCAAAGGCTTTCACATTAGAAAACCCGCTTGGCAAAATGGTGCAATTCCCTGCTGCTGATGGCTCAAGTGCGCAAGGCTACCTGTTGAAAGCCAAAAAGAAGACCAAGAACTGGTTATTTGTAATTCAAGAATGGTGGGGCTTGAATGATAATATCAAAAGAGAAGCAGAACAGTTCTATCAGGAATTAGGCGATGTTAATGTTATTGCATTGGACATGTACGATGGCAAGGTAGCAGCTACTCCAGACAGCGCCATGGTCTATATGCGTGGTGCTAAAGCAGACAGACTGGAAGCAATCGTAAAAGCTGCACTCACGTATGCAGGTGTTGATGCTAAAATTTATACTGTGGGTTGGTGTTTTGGTGGTGGATGGAGCTTACAATCTACCATTCTTGCAGGTAAACAGGCTGCGGGCTGTATCATGTATTACGGTCGCCCGGAAAACAATCTGGAAAAACTGAAAACCATCAACTGTGACGTGATTGGTTTCTTTGGCACAAAGGATAGAGGTATTCCCAATGAAGTTGTAGATGCATTCGAAAAAAACATGAAAGATTTGGGTAAAAACATCAGCCTTCACAGATATGAAGCAGGTCATGGATTTGCCAATCCTTCTAACCCGGCTTTTGACAAAACTGCCACTGAAGACACACATCAAAAAGCAATTAGCTTTCTAAAAAACAAGATCAAGTAAGAAAAGCCCCTCACGGGGCTTTTTCGTTTAAGCTTTTTATAAAGATCTATTCACTTACTTCCATAATTATTGCCTGGTAAGGCTGTAAGGAAACAGAACCTGCAGCAATATTCAGATTTGTATAATTATTGATCAAAACTTTGCCCCCAATAGACATACCCTTAGGTAGCTGACAAACCGCTTTATCCTTACTAAAATTCATCACTACCAATAACTGGCGTTTATCCAATGTTCTTGTGTACGCATAGACCTTCGGATTGTCTTTATCTACCAGCTGATACTGTCCATATACCAGGGTTTTATTTTCCTTTCGAAGTGTAATCATCTTTTTATAATAACTCAAAATCGACTGCGGATCTTTTTCCTGAGCTTCTACATTTACTGTAGTGTGATTAGGGTTTACTTTCAACCAGGGATTCCCTTTTGTAAATCCAGCATTGAGGCCAGCATCCCACTGCATCGGTGTTCTGCCATTATCCCTGGCAGAGATTTTTTGTCCGTTAAGAAACCTTTGTAAATCGCCCCCCTTGGCTTTTGTCTCTGCATACTTATTCAGGGTTTCAATGTCTTTATAGTCTTCAATCTTATCAAACTTTATGTTATTCATACCCAGCTCATCACCATAATAGAGATACGGCGTTGCACGCATACTCAGCAGAAACGTATGCAATAATTTGGAAGAGGCTTCTCGAAACTCAGGCGCATCATTGCCCCAGCGTGTGAGCATCCTAGGTTGATCGTGATTGCCGAGATAAATGGTTCCCCAACCTTTCTTAGCAAATACACTATCCCATTTGCTATAGATTTTTTTAAACTCGAGTAAATCATACCCTTTTGGATCAGGTTGCTTGAATTCGCCGGGCAAATACCCAAGACTCACCCCATCAAAATGATAAAACATATTCAACTCTTTGCGGCTATCATCTACAAAGCTGAGTGCATCTTCAATTTGCACACCCGCACCTTCACCCACCGTCATCACATTGTATTTGCTCAATACTTCGGTATTCATTTCGTGCAAATACTCATGCAAACGCGGACCCTTAGCGTAATACTTCACATAATCACCGTTGTACTCAGCTGGCAATGCTGGGAAGCTAGTATCCTTGCTGATGAAAGGAATTACATCCATTCTAAAACCATCTACGCCTTTCTTAAACCAGAAATGCATCATATCATACACCTCTTTTCTCAGCTTGGGATTCTCCCAATTCAAATCGGGCTGCTGCTTTGCGAAATAGTGTAAGTAATAACTATTTGTAACAGAATCAAAAGCCCATGCATCACTATTGATGTCAAAGAAACTCCAACGATGTTGTGGCTTGCCTTTTTCAGCAGGCCACCAATGGTAGTAATCACGATAAGGATTATCTCTTGAACTGCGGCTTTGCTTAAACCAATTGTGCTGATCACTGCTGTGGTTCACCACCAGATCCATCACCAATTTAATACCACGATCATGCATGCCTTTCAGCAAAGCATCAAAATCTTCCATCGTACCAAACTCTGCCAATACACTTTGGTAATCGCTGATATCATACCCATTATCAAAATTGGGGGAGTTGAAAATTGGATTCAACCAAACCACATCAATACCCAGGCTCTTCACATAGTCTAATCTGGAGATAATCCCTTTCAAATCGCCTACCCCATCTCCATCACTATCTTGAAAACTTCTTGGATATATCTGGTAGACCACGGCTTCCTTCCACCATTGTGCGTTTGGCACACTCACTGTTTCTTTTTGCATATGATTACAGGAAAGTACATTGAGCAGTAAAAAAACTGCGAAAAGGATTCTTCGCATAGAAAGGGATTTCTTTAAAGTTACAAACAAAAAAGGAGCGCTGGCGCTCCTCATGATTTAATAATATACTCCTTTACGAAGGTAGTTGCGTACATAATCGTCAACCCCATCTTCTAAACTTGTGAATGGTGCAGTATAGCCTGCTTTACGGAGTTTGTCCATATTGGCTTCTGTGAAGTACTGATACTTATCGCGGATATCTTCCGGCATATCGATAAATCTAATATTAGGTTCCTTATCCATGCCTCTAAAGGTGGCTGCTGCCAAATCATAGAAGCTTCTGGCTTTGCCTGTGCCTAAGTTGTATAAGCCGTTATTTGCAGTTTCCCAGCTACCCTTTAGCATGGCATCCAACATCCAACCAATCACTGCAATCAGGTCTTTTACATAGATGAAATCGCGCAGCTGCCAACCATCTTTGAAATCCGGGCGATGGCTCTTGAAGAGTTTTACTTCACCATGCTGATTGATCTGATTAAAAGAATGCCAGATCACACTTGCCATGCGGCCTTTGTGGTGTTCATTAGGTCCATAAACATTGAAAAACTTCAAGCCAGTCCAGAATGGCGGCATTGACTCTTGTCCTAAAGCCCACTTATCAAATTCATTCTTACTAACTCCGTAAGGATTCAATGGTTTCAAAGAAGCCACAACACTATGATCATCATTATAGCCTTGCTCGCCTGCACCATAAGTAGCAGCAGAAGAAGCATAGATCAGAGGCACATCATTACTAGCACAGTAATTCCATGCTTGAATACTATAGTCAACATTCAATTCCTGATGGATAGCATAATCAAATTCGGTGGTATCTGTTCTAGCGCCTAAGTGAATGAAGGCAGTAATGCGTGGCGATTTTTCTACCAACCAATCAAAGAGATTGTATCGTTCTACAGCTGCAGCAAACTTTTTGGACTCCCAATTCTTGCGTTTCTCTTCCACACCAAAATCATCCACAATGATCAGGTTTTCATAACCCTGCTCATTCAGAAATTGCACCATACAGCTGCCAATAAAACCCGCAGCACCGGTTACAATGATGTATTGATCTTGTGCCTGCATCAGCTTTTGTTGATGATGTTTTCAATTGCCGTATCGTACTTATTTTTCCAAGTAGCGATATTTCCCCAATCAGCCCCATTTACGGAAATAGTACCATCAGTAACTTTACCGATAACAGTACAACCGATACCTTTTTCCATGGCATCGCCTTGTAACTCGGCTAACTGCTCAGCAGAACAAGTTACAACAACACGGCTTTGCGCTTCGCCCAACCAATAAGCATCATTTCTACCAGCCACATCAGCATCTACTGCAAATCCAAGATTACGGTTAAAGCCTTTCTCTATAAGGGTGACAATCAGACCACCTTCGCTAATATCATGTGCAGAAAGGATTTGCTTTTTGCGAATAGCACCAGCAACAAATTGTTGTACCTGGTACTCTTCAAACAAATTGAAAGCAGGTGCCGGAGAATATTCTACACCACGAATCTTATGCAGGTATTCTGAAGACGCGATATCGTTACGCTGTTCACCAATGAGCACAATAAAATCACCCGGTGTTTTATAATCCATGGTCATTCTATTGTCCAAATCATCAATCACACCAACCATACCAATCGTAGGTGTTGGATAAACCGGACCTTCAGGGTTCTGGTTGTAGAAGCTTACGTTACCACCTGTTACAGGTGTATTGAATTTGCGACAAGCATCGCCCATACCAGTTACTGCTTTCACAAATTGATAATACACTTCAGGATCATACGGATTACCAAAGTTGAGACAGTTGGTTACACCTATTGGCTCACCACCACTGCAGACAATATTTCTGGCAGCTTCTGCCACAGCAATCATACCACCCTGATATGGATCAGCAAACACGTAACGACTATTACAATCAACTGTAACGGCCAAAGCCTTACCAGTTCCTTTGGCTAACACAACCGATGCATCACTTGGTGCATTGGTAGATGCATTGGCTGCGCCCACCATGCTATCGTATTGTGTATATACCCAACGCTTAGAAGCAATATTGGGTATTTGAACCATTTGTTCAGCAGTTGCTTTCAGTTCATCTACTGTAACATCAGGTACAGTATTGATATCAAATGCTTTGATCTTTTCAAAGTACTTAGGTTCTTTATATTCTCTGGTATATTGAGGAGCACCACCACCTAATACTAATTCATACGCTGGAATTTCTGCTTCCAACACGCCATGCATATAAAACTTCAACAGGCCATCATCGGTAACATGCCCCACCGTGCTGGCACTGAGATCCCATTTTTCAAAAACAGCAATCACTTCTGCTTCGCGACCTTTTTCTACTACCATCAACATGCGCTCCTGACTTTCACTCAGCAAAAGTTCCCATGCTTTCATATTTTGCTGGCGCGTAGGTACTTTTTCCAGATCGATATGCATGCCCACATTGCCCTTGGCGCTCATTTCTGCAGTTGAGCAGATGATACCCGCAGCACCCATATCCTGCATACCTACTACAGCACCGGTTTCAATCACTTCTAAACAAGCTTCCAATAATTTCTTTTCCTGGAATGGATCACCAACCTGCACTGCTGGTAACTCTTCTGCACTTTCCTCGGTAATATCTGCACTTGCGAAACTTGCACCACCGATTCCATCCTTACCTGTAGCACTACCCACGTAAATAACTGGATTACCCAACCCTTTAGCAGTAGCACTCACCATTTTATTGGCCTGCATGATACCCACACTCATGGCATTCACCAATGGATTGGTATGATAACAGGATTCAAAATATACTTCACCACCTACTGTTGGTACACCAAAACAGTTACCATAATGTCCGATTCCTTTTACTACACCGGCAAGTAAACGCTGGGTCTTCTTGTCCTCCAGCTTACCAAATCGCAGGCTGTTAAGAGATGCAATAGGTCTTGCACCCATCGTGAAAATATCGCGTTGGATACCACCTACACCGGTTGCCGCACCCTGAAATGGTTCAATAGCACTGGGGTGATTGTGGCTCTCAATTTTGAATACTACACCAAAACCATTACCCATATCCATGAGACCGGCATTTTCCTCGCCTGCTGCCACCAGCATACGACCGCCCTCACGGGGAAGGGTCTTTAACCACTTAATAGAGTTTTTGTAGCTGCAATGCTCACTCCACATACCACTGAAGGCGCAGAGCTCAGTAAAATTGGGGGTTCGGCCCAATTTTGACTTAATCAATTCGAATTCCTCTTCAGTAAGACGGAGTTGCTGGGCGGTTTTAACGGTAATTTCCATAGCGCCGCAAACCTACTTATAAAGGTGCAAGGGGGCAAAAAACCGGTGTAAACATTTCGCACACAAGTCTAAAACCCTGGAAATTCAGAAAAAAACATGCGCTGCCAGCAAGAAACGCTCAAGAAAGCGCAGATTCTATGAAAAACCTTCTTTGGTAAGGAATCTCTCAGCTATTAAGACTTTTTAAGCAGGTCTTAAGGCCTATTTAAGGTCGAAAAAATTGTCAGCCTACGCGATTCGATACTTTTGTATGGTCATTGAAAAGTGCAAACTAATCGTTGACAAACCAATACCTAGTAAAAACGCAAACCAATCATCCTATGGCAAAAAGCTACTCAAAGCTCTTGTCGACGCTATTATCAGCAACGCTGATTTTCGCAACAGCTGATGCACAATTTCAGACGCTGGGCACATACAACAGCAATGGTAAACCCAACTATTTGGTTACACCTAGTGATGTTGTTACCAACGATTTCAGAACAAGAATCAACAACACTTTACCTGAAACAAGACCTGTACCCACTTACAGTCCAAGACTGATTTCTGATACAGTTCCTGAAACAATTCAAGCCAATTGTAATATTGATGTATGGGTGAGCTTCGTATACGAAGGTGCATCATACAGAAACGTACTTGGCTTTTATACATTTACTGGAAACACTCCTGCTACCGCTCCTGCAAACAATCAAGTGACTTTGATTTTCCCCAATGCATCCAGAACTGGTGATGGTGGCGAATTAAATGCAGGCGACAAAGTTTTTCTCGGCAATTTCCCATCAGGAACCAAGATTGCATTTGTATTGTTTTCAAACGGCTGGAATGGCTCTGCACCTACTGTAGGTAACGGTGCTATCTGGTCTATCTCTTCATGGAACACTGCTGTTGCGGATCCTACCAAGCGTAAGCACATGGTGATGGTTACTGATTCTGTTACTAATAGAATTGTATTAGGCTTTGAAGATATTCGTCGCGATTTGGGTGGTGATCAGGATTTCAATGACTGTCTGTTCTATGTTACCACTAATCCAAACACCTGCGATAACAGAAGCAATATTCCGGTACTGAATCCCAACGGATCAATCGTTTACTCTGGTAATACGGGTGGCGTAGAAAGTAAGAGTCTTGGTGATATTATTGGTAAGCGTAACTACAACAAAGCTATCAACAACGAGTTTGGTTCAATTGATTATCAGCGTTTCACTGAATTGCCTTCAACCGGCAAGATGCAAATGCTGACCTCAACCGATGCTTCAAACAATGTAGCCGGCGCGCTCAGCCTCTCAGAACTGATGCCTGCCAGAATGCTGGACCCAGGCTATAAATTATACCTCACTTCCCCAACAGACTTAACTGGCTTTACCAACGCCAAGGAAGTAATTTCCATCGACTTCACTCAAAACAACGAATGTAAAGCCGTAGCATTTGCTACTAAGACCAGCGGTGAAGTGTATAACCACACCAAACCAGTGTGCGACCGTTTAAGAGGTGCTGAACTGATTGGCATGGAAAACTTTACACTGAATGGTTTGGATTTCGTTCGCTACACACTGAAGCGTGAAAACGGTGCGATTGAATTTGCCACCAGCTTCTCTGTTGGTATGAAGAATGGCAGAAACAGCTATACTTTCCAATCAAATTGGTTGAATCAAAATTACCAGAACGATGAAGTGATGTACAATTTCCAGTTATGGGCAGCAGCACCTCACCTCGTTACGGATATGATGATTGATGTGCTGGATAAACTCAACAGCAGCATGAAGGTGCAGCAGATCAAAGTTGCAGGCTTACCTCAGACCTATGTACTGGCTGGCAAGCGTGCAGGTAATACCCTGAATCTGCGCATCAATAACACAACCAGTGCAACTACTGCATACTTAGAAATGGCTGAAAAAGCAAATGAAAAAGCTGCAGTGAGCAAGCGTTTGATTCCTGTAACATTGAATGCAAAAGGTCAGACCCAAGTGGCAGTGCCAGTAGGCGATTTCTACGAAACAGATATCAAAGTATATGTAAATGGCAAACTGGAAGACGCACTGTATATGGCAGATGGCGGTTGGGGTATTGATTACAATAGCACAACTACTTCATTGAATCGTTTTGCAGTTGTGAACAATGATACCCGCAAATATGGAGATGAGTATCCTTTACTACGCAATGCTGAATTCAATGCTTCAACCAAGGATTTTGTAACACTCTATAAGATTCTTGCAGGTGGTGCTACAGAGCAAGACCTTACAGCATATAATCAACTCAAGTTCAGTGCAACTGGAACAGGCACACTGCGTGTAACATTGGTGAAAAAGTCTATTACTGATTGGAATAAGCAATACAGCTATGCTGTAGCCTTAACCAACAGCAAAAAAGACTACACCTTAAACCTGATTGATTTTGCGGCAAACGGTACCAAGGATAAAATCAATCCAAATGATATCGCGCAAGTAGTATTCTCATTTGAGGTGAATGGCAAGCAAACTAGTCTCACAGGTGGCATTTACGATGCCGCATTTGTAAAAGGTGCAGTTGCAACACCCGAGAACAAGGATGCAAAAGAACTGAGGATTTATCCTAACCCTGCTAACGGCATTTTCAAAATCGGATTTGAAGCCAACACAGCAGCGCCTGCAACCATTCGTATTACAGATGCAGCAACAGGCAGAAGCTTGTTTGAAAAGACGATAACTACTGTTGAAGGCAACAATGTGGTAGATGTAGATCTCACAAAAACAATTGCGCCTCAACAGATGATTGGCATCATCAATGTAAACGGCACTAGCGTTCGCTACAAAGCAGCAAAGATTGTTGTGAATAGATAATTGGTATTGGTATCAACGACGGAAAGGCCCCGCACATGCGGGGTCTTTTTATTTTGCCGGTATGGGTTTGAATAACGGTCCGGCAAAACACGGATAGGCTTTCACTTTATATACACCGTTCTCTAAATAAGTTTCTGCCCAACAGTATTGTTTGCCTGGTGCATCATCATTCTTCATTTGCGGCACATACCAGATTACTAGTTTAGTGTCATAAATATTTTCTGGAACCTTATCGATGAACTTCTCCGGTCCTTGACGAAAATCTGTGTTGCAGCAAGGGCCAATCGTAATCAAATCAGTTTCACCCTCATCTTTCTCAGGATGATTTTTGGTAACATAAACAAAAGCCTGATCGCCCCTGCCCCCATCACCAAATTGTCCTTTGCCCGGCTCTATCAGATAACCTGTCTGATCTTTTCGTTCAATCTTATATTGCGATCCATCAGGTGAGTAATTCGTAGTAGGCTGTTGTAATTGCCAGCGTTCTTTCCTCCAGGGTATCCAACCATTCTGCTGCCACTCTGAAAAACGCTGTTGCTCACCTGCCATCACGATACGCATCACGGGACGATAAGTACCATCGTTCCCACAACCACGTCCAATACTGGCACAGGTTACACGGAAACGACCGTCTTTGTAAAACAAAAAGCGCTGGGCATAACTGTAATTGCACGGACCAGGCCATAACTCGCTGTAGTATTTCTGTTCTAATACAAATCCTGCAGTGGTATCTGCTTCTACGAGTTCAAAAATTTGTGGTGGTTCAGTTGCAACAACAGCTGATTGACTGAAGATGGGACAACCAACTGCATCACTATAACCAAATCCATCAGTATTTGAATAGCTCACATGCCAATCAACCAATTTAGCGCTGTGCATCACGTCTCTTCCATTGTACTGCACACCTGAAATCATCAATCCATCAGAACTGGTGAGTACATAATCCATTTTCCATCCATCTCTATTCAATTTGTTCACCTGCTCACAATAACAATCAGTAATGTTTTCATTTTGCAGTTTCTTTTCAGTAACTACAATAGAAGGTGCATCCTCTCCTACATTGGTCCAACGCAAGCCCACCAAACGCTGATCCGTAATATCTACTACTGCCCATAGCGCCCGCTTACCTTGAATAAATGTGGGCGCAACACAAAGGTGCTGTGAACGCTCACACTTTGTTCTGTTCAAAGCAGTTTTAGTGCTTGACATAACTGGTTGATCAACGGAAGGCTTGAAACCTAAAGCTTTTTCTACTTCAGGTGCATTCACGGCTATTTGCACAGCCAGCTTCACCAATGCAGCAGGCAAATCAGGTTGCGCTTGCGGATAATGATTTACCGACAGCACTTTTAGCGCAAACACATCTACGATAGCAACAGAACTCAGGTTGTACGCAAAATTGTACATCTCCACACGCGCAACAGAACCCGGCAGATATACCATGTCTTTTTTCAAGTCACCAGGGCGCGCAGGATACACGCCAAAGACCTGACTTAGCAGTGGTTTTCTACCGTTTCGCTTATCTACTGTATAACGAATAAAATTCGAATCACGCAAAGCAATCTGCTGTGCCAACATTACCTGATCATTACTGTCTATCAACAACTGCACGGGTAAAGGCTGCTTCAATACTTTTTCGATTTCCTGCTTTCTTTCTACTACAAAAGCAGCAGTGTCTTGAGCAGCTGGCGCCCACAAACCTTTCCTATACTCATCCAGGTATACTGCATTAGACTGTTTTGCTTTTTGCTGAGCAAGTAGCGGACTAACCACAGCTCCCATTAAGAAAAACAGCATTATTGAATAGATCAATTTCATTGAAAAGGATTTTTCCATCTTGGATTATTAAGCACTGATGAATCTGTGAGGCTGGCCAAAAAAGCGATTAAGTCTTTTCTTTCTTCTACAGTCAGCGAAAATGGTTTTACGCGCATATCTTTTTTACTGTTTTTTCTCCCATCACCTGCATAGGGACCATCTGCAATATTCCTTCCACCGGCAACATAGATATCAATCACTTCTTCAATAGTTGCAACTGAACCATCATGCATATAAGGTGCAGTCAGTAATACATTACGCAGAGAAGGAATACGGAAGCTTCCATCATCTTCAGGATTAGCGGTCTTGTTGAACAAACCCCTGTCTGATAAGGGATAGCTATTGGTATCACCCACATTGTATAAGCCAACATTTGCAAAATTCTCTCCGCCTAACAGCTTGCCTTCGTGACAAACACCACACTTAGTTCTTCCGGAGAAAAACAAATTCGCGCCTCTTCTGGCTGATGGTGAAAGTGCATTGGTTTGTCCGCGCAAATACTTGTCGTAAGGTGCATTAAAAGACACAAGGGTTTCTTCAAAAGCAGCAATCGCATTTTTAACAAGCGCAACAGTGTACGACTTTTGTTTTGGAAAAACACTTTTCAGCAATTGCTGATAAACAGGATCCTGATTCAATCGATCAAGAATAATTGCTTCATTACCCTTCCACCCCATTTCCTGAGGATGTTCGCTGAACATCGGGCCATCCATCTGAGTAGTAAAGTTCTTTATACTTGTATCTGCCCATGTAAGGCTCGGTAAAAACTTGGTGTTGATGAGTGATGGTGAGTTACGTGTTACGTTAAATCCATCAATACTTAAAGACCTTCGATAGCCGTCAGTAAATGCCAGCTCTGGCGCATGACAGGAAGCACAGGATCGCGCACCATTGATAGACAAACGTTGATCATAAAACAATCTTCTACCCAGTGCAATTTTGGGATTTTCCTTGCTGGGTGTCTGATGATTCGTAAAAGCAAGATTAGCCGCAAGGGCCATCACAACTAGGGTTGTTACTACAAAAACAGATCTTCGATATGGTGAATTAAAGGCTTTCATCATTGAATATTGATCAACTGCCAGGTCTTGGCAGATGGATCGCGCAAATACACATAGACTGTCTCTGGCTTTTCGCTCGATGCTTGCAGATTGTAATTAAAAGCTATGCCAGTCACAATCATCAAATCACGATCAAAACGAATTTTTCTGGGCGCATCATCTCCGCGCGGACCAATACCCGTGATGGCACACTCTGATTGCACACTATTCCGAATAAACTTTCCGTCAGTATCAATTGCAACAGAAAAAATTTCACCTGTTCTGATTTTACCGAAATACAATCTTCGCTCGCCTTTGATGCCTTGAAAGACGGCGAGTCCCATAGCATCAATACCATGAAGGGTGTCTAAAACTTTTTTATCGCTGGTACGAATGTGCAATAGTAAGCCCTGCTCTTTTGTTCTGGTAGAACCGGAAATGGTTGCTGCAAAGAGAGAGCCATCTGCACAATCATAAGTAAGGCCTAATAATCCATACGGATTTTGCAAGGTTTTGCTTTGCTGAACAGGTAATTGCATCCAGGGCAACATGATGCCTGTCTTGCTATCTACCCGATAAATTTTGTTTTGCTGCTTGGGATGGTTGTACAGCAGTGAAATGTGCGGGGCCGGAATGGCATAGGCGTTTCCTGACTTATCCATAGTGATGGAAGCAAGATAACCTGCTGATTTCCAGGATGGATGCTGATAGTAACGTGCTCTTTGATTGTTTAAATCGGGTTGTTCGCCTGCTGCAGGTTTTTCAGCTAACTCAATGAGCACCAGTCCCATATAACGCTTCTCAGCTGTACTAAAAGCCGTTCTTAGCGTATCAAAACCTTTCTGTTTCACAAATGCAGGCACTTTGGAACAACTGTATTGGCGCTGCGCAATCCCTAATAATGGATACAACAATATGAATATCAATAAGTTAAACTTAATTGAATTGATCCGGGACATTTTACCACGCTCAGAAACTGCTTGCCTATGGGTGATTGTAGACATGGATTGCTTTAGAAACCATTCGTTTTCAGGTGCATATTAAGGGATATTTAATGCACAAAAAACACCGAAATACAGGAAAAACTAACGATTTCGTGTATTATTGTGCAGATTTTCTGCTACTCTATCCCTTATCCTCTGCAATTTCCTACCCAAATCCTGGAAATACCGTTGATTTTATTATCGATAATTTTTATTGATTGTTCAACGATATTGTATGAGGAAAATTTTACGCAGCCTGACATTTTTATCCATGCTTCTGCTTGCATTTACATCAAATGCACAGATTAGTGGATCTGTTTTTCGTGATTTGAATGCCAATGGTAGTCGCGAAACTGGCGCAGGATTCAATGAATCAGGTGTACAAGGCATCACAGTAACAGCATATACTGCATCCGGAACAATTCTGGGTACAGCTGCAACAGATGCTGCAGGTAGTTTCAGTTTCACTAGTGGCGTAATCGCACCTGGTACTAAAGTAAGACTGATCTTCTCCGGCTGGGAATCTGTAGATTACGCAGCAGCTTTTGGTAACAACAACAAAACAGCAACGCAGTTTCATACCGCTCCTTCTACTACAGCCAATTTTGGTATTCAATACCCGATGGATTATGTAAAGGGTACCAACCCTAATGTAGCTGTTGCTTCTATGGTGAATGGTAGTTCAGCATTACCTGCATCAGCAGGCGTTTTATCGCAAACACCCAATGCAGATGCAACTATTTTTACTTTTCCATACAATAACTCAGGTACCACTAACCCAACTGTTAGTGCAAAGAAAAATGAAACTGGTAGTATTTGGGGACTGGCCTATCAGCGCCATTCAAAGAGTTTATTTGCTGCAGCTTTTGTGAAGCGCCATGCTGGTTTGAAGAATGGTAAGAAGGGTGCTATCTACCTCACCAATTTATCTGGGGTGCCTGCTACAAGTGAATTTATTGATCTGGAAGCAGCACCTTATAATATCAATTTAGGTGGCACAGTCGTTAGTGATGCTGTCCGTGGTTTAACATCTGTAAGTAACCCTAACCCTAGTATTGATAAATTTGTTTATTCAATTGTTGGGCTTCAGGGTTTAGGAGCAATGGACTTATCAGATAACGATGACCAGCGTTTTTTGTATGTAACAAACACTTTTAGTAATACACTTATAAAAATTGATTTAGGTACAGGTGCTACACCTACTGCTCCTTCAGCTGCTGGTGTTCAAGAATTTGGAATACCTTCTGTACCTGTTTCAATAAATAGTGTTGTTAGACCATTTGCAGTAAAAGTTCACAGAGGCAAAGTGTATGTTGGTGCAGTAAGTACCAATGAAAATGCGCCTTTACCAAATATGTCAAATACTGGCATGAATGCTTATGTATTTGAATTTTATCCTGCTACCAATACTTTTAATAGCACCCCAGTACTCACTTTCCCTCTCAATTATACAAGAGGTATTTTAGACAAAGGAGCCGCAGCTCCTTTGCAGCCACTTACCAGAAATTGGTATCCATGGCAAACAAATCCAGCATCGTTTAGTACTAACAAAATTGCCGGTGATTATCCCATGTTACCTCAACCAATCTTGTCAAATATCGAATTTGGCGAAGATGGCGCGATGATCATTGGTTTGATGGACCGTTGGGGACATCAAATGGGTTTCAAAAATGTAAGCCCAAATAACACTAGTACTTTCTCACCTGATGGTACATTATACAATGCCATTGCGGCCGGCGATATCCTGCGTGCGCATAAGACTGGTGCCACATGGACATTGGAAAACAATGGTAGCTCAGGCAGTTTGAATGGTGGTGTAGGTAATGGCCAAGGCCCAGGAGGTGGTGAGTTTTTCTCTGGCGATAATTTCGTTGCCACATTAGGTGGTACAACAGACAATCACCAGGAAACACATATGGGTGGCTTGGCTTACTATCACGGCAAGCGTGAAGTAATGAATACAGCAATGGATCCATTGCGCTTTTTCTCCGGTGGTACAAAAAAATTAAGCAATATCAATGGTGGCCGTCTAGCTGGTACAGAATACGAATTATATAATGGCTTTTTAGATCATCTATGGGGTAAAGCCAATGGATTAGGCGATATCGTGTTACTGAGTGATCCTGCACCAATTGAGATTGGTAACCGCGTTTGGATGGATAGCGATGGCGATGGCGAACAAGATGCAGATGAAGATCCAATCAGTGGTGTTGACGTAGAACTGGTTAAAGGCGGTTCAGTAATTGCAACAGCAACAACTGATGCAAATGGTGAATATTATTTCTCTAGCGATCCTACAAGAACGTCAACTGCAAATGCCAGGTACAATATTACTGGTCTTACACCCAATAGCAACTTTATTGTGCGTGTTCCAAGAGTACAGGGTGGTAGTAAGCAAGCAGCTTTAGGTACAAACGAATTGACCATTGCCAACAATACTTCTGGTTCAGATGCCGATGAAATTGATAACGATGGTGTACTCAACGGTGATGACGCAGATGCACCTGTAACAACGGGCATCAATGGTGCCAATAACCACAGCTGTGATTTTGGTTTCAAACCATTTGGTGTAAGCTCTGGCGGCGGTGGCGGTGTAGAAAGCTATAGCCTGGGTAATATTATTGCCAAGCGTACTTATGCACAAGCAAAATCCGGCTCATTGCTTGAACCTAATTATCGTAACCTGCGCAAATGGACCAGCAATGATCTGATGCAGGCAGGAGGTCTTACTCAGAATAGTAATACCAACAGCAATAGTGTACAAGCTTTGTCTTTAACAGCATTGGTACCTAGCAGATTAACTGATTTGCGTCTGGTTGCCTTCAATACCACTCCAGCAGATCTGGTACAGTTTACCAATGCGAAAGAAGTGCTGGCTATTGATTATGTAAAAGACAATATTGCACGTGCAGTTGCATTTGCAACAAGAACAAGCGGTGAAGTATATAACCACACCAAGCCTATTTGTGATCGTTTGAAAGGCGCTCAATTACTGGCTGTTGAACAAATTACTGTCAACAACACTCCATTGATTGCCTATACCATTCGTAATCCAGACGGCAAAACAGAATATGCGGTAAGCTTTACTGCAGGTCAGTCTGCAAGCCGCAACAATATTCGCATCCAGTCAAACTGGTTCAGCAAGAATATTGTAGGTGATGACATGATGTATAATTTCCAGCTTTGGGCTGAGTCTACCACCCTGCTGAGTGAAATGGCCACTAGCGTGTTGAATAACCTGAAGCAATATGCACCATTGAACAGCAGCATTGCTCCTGATATGCCTAATGCCTATATCAAGGCTGGCAGAAGAGTTGGTGGTAATCTGTTCCTCACAGTGGTAAACAAAACTGCAGCTACAGGCGGTTACTTTACTTATGCTGGTAACGACAACGAGCAAGCATCAAGTATTACAAGAAACATTCCTTTCACCATGACTGCAAACGGCGAAACAGTGATTACTGTTCCTGTTGCTGATGCACTGGAAGCGAATATCTCCATGTATACTGCGAATAATTCACTTGAAGATATGGTATACCTTGCCGATGGCGCTTGGGGTATTGATTATAATTCCAGCACTACTACCATCAGCAATTACGCTGTGAAGAATGATCCCAACAGAATCTTCAAAGAGGAATCTCCATTAATGCGTAATGTATCAGTGAAAGCTGTGACTTCTGATTATCTGGTGATTTACAAAATGTTGAATGGTGGTGCTATGCCACGTGATGTTTCGGCTTTCAACACACTCCGCTTCACCGCTGCAGGTACCGGTACACTTCGTATCACCCTGGTGAAAAAATCAATTACCAATTGGGCTGATCAATACAGCATCACTGTACCTGCATCAGCTACAGCTAAGGAATATCAAATCACGCTGAATAGCTTCAAGTCAGCTGGTATCAACAGTCCTATCAATGCTAAAGACATTGTACAGGTATTGTTCAGCTTTGAAGTTGCCAACAAGAATACAAATCTGAATGCGAGCATCAGCAATGCTGCTTTCGTAAACACAACTGCTACCGTTAATACGCCTGCAGAGGACACCAGAATACGCACCTATCCTAACCCAAGCAACAACGGTCGCTTTACTGTAACCTTCAAGAGCCCAGTTGATCAGCAGGTTACGATGAACTTCCGTGAATCTGGCACTGGCCGTATCCTGCACACGATGCAACATAGCGCAGTAAAAGGCGATAATGTGGTATCAGTGGATATGAGTAGCAAAGTGAAGACAAGTCCGCAATTACTGATTGTGCAAATCACCGGAACGGAAGGAACATTCAGTCCTGCCAAAACAGTGGTTCAAAAGCAATAATTTTTCTCCAAATGAGCACAAAAGCCCCGAAAATTTCGGGGCTTTTGCATTAAGTTCAACTTAATGCTGTATTTGTTTGCATCCGACCATGAGAAGTTCGGTAATTTTAGGTACCGTATATCACTGAAAACACCCTATATGAAAAGGCTTCTATTTGTTGTGATTTATTTGCTTATCCAATCCCTCGCTTTTGCGCAATATCAATATTTCGGCACTTATAGCAGTCAGGGTAAACCCAACTATCTGGTAACACCGGATGATGTACTCACAGCACCTTTTCGCACGAGAATCACCAATACACTTCCTGAATTAAGACCAGTTCCGGTTTATAATCCGAGACTCATTTCCGATACTTTATCGCAAACACTGAATACAAAATGTAATGCAGATGTATGGATCACTTTTGTAGATGAAGGCGCTACCTACCTGAATGCGCTGGGTTTTTATACATTTCCTGTAGGCAGCCCACTGAATGCGCCACCTGCTTCTTCTGCAGTAAAAATTATTTTTCCCAATGCTTCCAAACCTGGTAATGGCGGTGAACTGAATCCGGGTAATAAAGTATATCTCGGCAATTTCCCGGCTAATACAGCTATTGGTTTTGTACTGATAGCAGATGGCTGGGCCGGCTCAAGTGGTGTGGGCGATGGTAAATGGAAACTCTATAGTGAGTCCAGATTCAATCCGGAACCAGATCCTGCTAAGAAAAAGCACAGTGTGATGCTCAATGATGTGGAGACAGGCAGAATCATCATTGGCTTTGAAGATATCCGCAGAGATGGATATGGCAGTGATGAAGATTTCAATGATGTACTTTTCTATGCTACTGTGCAACCAAGAACCTGTGTAGCCAATCCTGATTTACCAGACCTATATCCAGATGGCAGTATTGTCTATTCCGGCAATACCGGCGGCGTGGAGAGTAAGAGTTTGGGAGATATTATCGGCTTACGTAACTATAGAAAAGCAAGAAGTGGCGAACATGGTGATATTAATTATACAGCATTACCTGAACTAAAGGCTAATAAGCTGCTCAAGCAAATGCTGTATCAGACAGATGCCACAACACCCAACAGCACTCCGGCATATACAATGGCAGATTTCATGCCACAGCAAATGATTGATACCGGTTACCGGGCATTCATCAGTTCACCAACAGACCTTACTGCATTTACCAATGCCAAGGAAATCATTTCGGTAGATTTCACCAAAAACAATCAGGCCAGGGCTGTTGCATTTGCTACAAGAACAAGTGATTCTGTCTACAACCACACCAAACATATTTGCGACAGATTAAGAGGTGCTGAACTGGTGAATATGGAATTATTCAAACTAAAGGGTATTGATTTTATTCGCTACACATTGAAGCGGGAAAATGGTGCCATTGAGTTCGCAACACATTTCAGTGTAGGTGCAAGCAAAGGCCGTGATAGCTTCCGCATTCAATCGAACTGGCTGAATGATGATTATGAGCGGGACGATACATTGTATAATTATCAACTTTGGGCTGCAGCACCTTATCTCGTAACAGATATGATGCTGGATATCCTGAATAAGTTTTCATCCTTCAAACCAGTTACAAGCATTGCTGCTAAACCGCTGCCTGCTACTTATCTGATATATGGTAAGCGTGTAGCAGGAAAGTTGCAGGTGCAGATCAATAATCAGTCTGCGGCAAGCACGGCCAAAATTGAGATTGAAGAACGCAAAAACGAATACGCCCAGTTCGTACGCAGAAGTATTCAAGTACCCATCAATCCGAATGGTAAGACAAATCTTGAGTTAACAGTTGATGATGCGCATGAAGGCAATATCATTCTCAGCACAGCAAATACGCCGAGAGATGTTGTTTACTTATCAGATGGTATTTGGGGCGTGGATTATAATGCTGCAAAAACTACCATAACCGATTTCAAAGTGCTCAATAACCCTAACCGAGTATATGCCAATAGTGAGTTCCCACTGCTGCGCGATATTCAGTTAAAAGCCAATACCAGCGATTACCTTACACTCTATAAGATTATGAATGGTGGTGGAGCGGAGCAAGATTTGCGTAACTATAAGAGCATAGCTTTTACTGGGAAGTTCAATGCACCAGTAACCATTACTTTGGTGAAGAAATCCATCAGTAACTGGACCGATCATTATTCTTACACCCTACCTGCCAAGGACAGTTTGAAGGAATACAGCATCAATTTGTCGAAGTTCACTTCACCGCTGTCAAAGAATCCGATTCAGGCTGATGATATCCTGCAGACAGTCTTCACTTTTGAAACAGGCGGAAAGCAGGTTAACCTTGATGCACAGATTAACAATGCAGCTTTTTCCACTTTTGAAGAGATTCTTGGCGAAAAGCTCAATATTGTACAGGCTTATCCCAACCCTGGCACGCAATTCCTGATCAAGTTCCACAGTAATACAGCGCAACCGCTGACTCTAAGGGTATTGGAAGCAGCCACAGGCAGAGCTGTGCGAAACTTTGCTTTCACTAGTGCAAAAGGTGCTAATCAAATTAGTCTTGACTTGAGTAATTGCCGCGGACAAGTACTACTCTTAAAGCTGGAAGGCAAGGATACACGTTATGAAATGAAGAAGCTGGTGGTGCAGTAAGGCTTGAATTGAATTTTATTTATATATAAATAAATTATATGTAAATAATTTTCCCCATTCCATACCCATTTTTGGATTTTTAAGGCGAACTAACGTCGGGATTTGCAGCTTATTGGTTTAATTTGCGCCCTAAATAAACCAATTTTTATATGTCTCTACGTTTCGAAGCCATTGGAAATCTCACAAGCGATGCCAATGAGGTAAAAGTAGCCGGCAGTACCAAGATTACCGGAATCTTTGGTGCCAATGTATTTACCCTGAAAACAGCCCGCGAATTCCTGAGCGATGAAGCTTACAAAAGCTTATCGAGCAGTATTAAGGGTGGTAAAAAAATTGACCGTGCTGTGGCCAGTCATATTGCCAACGGTATCAGAGCATGGGCAGAAAGCAAGGGTGTTACCCACTTCACTCACTGGTTTCAGCCACTTACCGGTACTACTGCTGAGAAACATGATTCTTTCTTCACACTGAAAGGTGATGGTACAGCCATCGAAGAATTTGATGGTGCTGCGTTGATTCAGCAGGAACCAGATGCATCTTCATTCCCCAGTGGTGGTCTCCGTGCAACTTTTGAAGCACGTGGCTATACTGCATGGGATCCATCCTCTCCTATGTTTATTATGGAGATTGGTCAGGGTAAAACATTGTGTATCCCAACCATCTTTGTTTCTTATACAGGTGAATCACTTGACTACAAAGCACCTTTATTGAAAGCCTTAGAGGCCATCAACAAAGCAGCTGTTGATGTTTGTCATTATTTCGATAAGAATGTTACCAAAGTAACACCTACCCTCGGTTGGGAACAGGAATACTTTGTGATTGACGAAGCATTAGGTAATGCTCGTCCCGATCTGGTACAGTGCGGTCGTACCGTATTTGGTGCAAGCCCTGCGAAAGGTCAGCAATTGGAAGACCATTATTTTGGTTCTATCCCCGAGCGCGTGTATGCATTCATGCGCGATTTCGAGCAAGAGTCTTACAAGCTGGGTATTCCCTTGCGTACACGCCACAACGAGGTAGCGCCTGCACAGTTTGAGTGTGCGCCTATTTTCGAAGAAGTGAATATTGCGGTTGACCACAACACTTTGTTGATGGATGTAATGAGCCGTGTTGCTAAGCGTCATAAGCTGAAAGTATTGCTGCATGAGAAGCCATTCGCTGGTATCAACGGTAGCGGTAAGCACAATAACTGGTCGATGGCAACAGATACAGGTGTTAACCTGTTGGCTCCAGGCAAAACACCTAAGACCAACCTGATGTTCCTGACATTCTTCGTGAACACCATCAAAGCAGTACATGATTATGCAGACATCATGCGTGCATCTATCGCTTCTGCACCAAACGATCACCGTCTGGGTGCCAACGAAGCGCCTCCTGCTATTATCTCTGTATTCGTGGGTCAGTATCTCGCTAAAGTATTGTCTGATATTGAAGCACGTGTAGGTGATAAATTCGATGAGCAGGATGAAGCCATCCTGAAACTCGATCTGCACCGCAGCATTCCAGAATTGATGCTGGACAACACAGACCGTAACAGAACTTCACCTTTTGCCTTTACCGGTAATAAGTTTGAATTCCGTGCAGTAGGTTCTTCAGCCAACTGCGCCAATGCCATGACAACCCTGAACACCATCATGGCTGCTACTTTGCGTCAGTTCAAAAAAGATGTAGATGCATTGATTGAGAAGGGCGACAAGAAAGAGATTGCCGTAATGCATGTGATTCAGAAATACATTGTTGAGAGCAAAAAAGTATTGTTCGAAGGTGATGGCTATAGCGATGAGTGGCATAAAGAAGCTGAGCGCCGTGGCCTGCCTAATATGAAGACTACTCCAGTTGCTTTGGATGCAATGGTTACTGAAAAAGCCAAGCATCTGTTCGAAAGCAATAATGTGTACACGCATTCAGAGCTGGAAGCACGTCATGAGATTGAACTCGAGAACTATATCAAGAAAGTACAGATTGAAGCTCGTGTGATGGGCGACTTAGCTATTAACCACATCCTGCCTGCAGCTGTGAAATACCAAAACGAGTTGTTGGCTAATGTGAATGGTTTGAAAGCAGCCGGCTTACCAGAATCTGCCTATGCTAGTCAGCTCACTATCCTGAAGCAAATCAGCGAGCATATTCAACAAGTATACAGCAAAGTTGATGGCATGGTTGAAGCCAGAAAAGTAGCCAACAAGCTGGAAGATACCAGAGCAAAAGCCATCGCTTATTGCGATGATGTAAAAGGCAAATACTTTGATGATATCCGTTATCATGTAGATAAGCTGGAGCTCTTGGTAGATGATCCTAACTGGACACTGCCTAAGTATCGCGAAATGCTTTTCTTACGCTAATTATTCAGTCCCGCAATTGCGGGACTTTTTTTTGCATATCCAGATATCTTGCCCACCGATGAGATTCGGATAGTTTGCACCATCATAATGCCTTAACACATCAAGATGTAATGCAAGTGTTTTTTGAAAAACAGTTGCATCATGATAAATGGCCCTGTTTCTACTGCCGGCAATACCTGTTGAATTATCCCAGATACCATTTTTCTCTAATACAGTCAGTTGCTGTCTTGTTAAATGATGCTGATAAGCTTTACCATGTGTGGTAAACAGCAGCACCCCTTCATCCGATAAACTATCTGCCAATACTTTCAACCATTGATCTTGCAATGCTGCTGGAATATGGGTGAACACAGAAAAACCAATGATCAGATCAAATTTCACATGATTGAAAGGCAGTGACGGTTCTTGTTGCGTAACCGCAAAACTGATCTGAGCTAAATGCTGTTGATTCCATTGAATCATATCGGCACGTACATCACAAGCATACCAATCTAAGGATGCTAATAACTTTTGGAAATGCGTAGTCAGCCTTCCAGTTCCACAACCCCAATCCAACCCATTCTTAGCATTGGCTGACAAATATGGCTTGATGAGCGGCATCAATGCTGCAACAGTAGCATTGCCCTGTTCTACATAAGCCGAATAATCGGGCTTGAATGTCTCTGCTAAAAAAGCAAGTGGGGGCAAACTTGGCTCAGGATGCGCTACTACAAATCGACGATTCTTACCCGCATATCGCCAATACAGATACTGGTTACGGACTTGATTCACCCATGCCGTGGGTAATAGATATTTCACCCATCGTATCAGGTATGATTTCGGCTGTTTCATCCACATTAAAACTACTGGTAATTTGATTAAACCGCTGATAGAAATTGCCGTCTTAGGACAACGAATTCTACTATATTTATTCACTAAACCAAACACAATGAAAAAATTTCTTTTAATCGTTGCTGTACTTTTTGCAGTAAATACACTACAGGCACAAGGCGGTGGCCAGATGGATCCCGCACAAATGCTGGAAAGAATGAAGCAAATGGTGAAGCCAAGCCTAATGGAAAAAACCAAGCTTTCTGATGCGCAAGCTGATAAAGTGCTGGAAGTAAATATTTGGGCGCAGCAGCAGCGCAGAGGTTTCCGCGAACTGGGCGAGGAAGAGAGAGCTAAAAAGCAAAAGGAAATTCAGGAAGATGTAGCCAAGAAATACAAGGCTATTCCCTTGACTGATGATCAGATTAAAGCTGTAGAAGAATTCTACGCTGAAATGCGCAGAAATATGCAAAACCGCGGTGGCGGTGGTGGCGGAAAATAATCTGAACAACCATATTACAACAATGCCACTCTTCGAGTGGCATTGTTGTAATAAGCAGTAAGTCTGGTTATTGATACTACTTCAATGTGAAAGTCTCCAGAAACTTTGTTGTAAAATTACCCTTGCGGAAATCTTCATTCTGCATCAATTGCAAGTGGAAAGGAATGGTTGTCTTCACACCTTCAATCACATACTCACTCAGTGCACGATACATCGTATCAATGGCTTCTTCGCGTGTACGCGCTACCGCAATGATCTTAGCAATCATGGAATCGTAGTAAGGTGGAATCACATAACCTGCATACACATGTGAATCGATACGAATACCGTGTCCCCCAGGCTGATGCAATACCGTAATCTTACCGGGTGAAGGTCTAAAATCATTGTATGGATCTTCTGCATTGATACGGCATTCAATCGCATGCATTGCAGGCTCATAATCTTTACCGCTGATTTCGCGGCCTGCCGCAATCAATATCTGTTCCTTAATCAGATCGAAATTGGTTACTTCTTCCGTAACGCAATGTTCTACCTGAATACGGGTATTCATCTCCATGAAATAGAAATTGCGGTGCTTATCTACCAGAAACTCGATAGTACCCACACTTTCATATCCGATTGCAGCTGCTGCTTTCTTGGCAGCTTCACCCATTTGGTGGCGCAGTTCAGGCGTCATGAATGGTGAAGGAGATTCTTCCACCAATTTCTGGTGACGGCGCTGGATAGAACAATCGCGCTCACTTAGGTGACAAACACGACCGTAACGATCGCCTGCTACCTGAATCTCAATGTGACGAGGCTCTTCCACGAATTTCTCCATGTACATGCCATCGTTCTTAAATGCTGCACCGGCTTCGGCTTTAGCACTATTATAAGCACGTTCTAATTCTTCTTCGCTGTGTACTACACGCATACCTTTACCACCACCTCCGGCAGTTGCTTTCAGCATAACCGGATAGCCGATTGTTTTTGCTACCGACTTGGCCTCATCAAAATCTTTCAACAAACCACCGCTGCCTGGTACAACAGGTACACCTGCTTTGATCATGGTTTCTTTAGCAGTAATCTTATCGCCCATGGCGTTAATCATACGAGCGTTAGGACCGATGAACTTAATACCGGAATCTTCACAGATCTGAGAGAAATTAGCATTCTCGGCAAGAAAACCATAACCTGGATGAATCGCATCTGCATTGGTAATTTCCGCTGCAGCAATGATGCGTGGGATATTCAGGTAACTATCTGCACTTTGAGGCTTACCAATACAAACTGCTTCATCAGCAAATTTTACATGCAAGCTGTCTTTATCTGCAGTAGAATATACAGCCACCGTTTTGATGCCCATTTCGCGACAAGTTCTAATAACACGAAGCGCGATTTCGCCACGGTTGGCAATCAATATTTTCTTAAACATTTGTTGCGTTTGAAATGAATAACTCGCCAGCCATATGGCCAGCATTACCCGTAGATCAACACGATTATGCAGGATCTACCAGGAAGAGCGGTTGATCGTACTCAACAGGACTGGCATCTTCAACCAATACCTTTACAATCTTACCCTTCACTTCACTTTCTATTTCATTGAAGAGTTTCATTGCCTCAATGATACATACTACTTTACCAGGTGCAACCTCATCACCTACTTCCGCGAAGATGGGCTTATCAGGACTTGGACGACGGTAGAAAGTACCAATCATCGGACTTTTGATAGTTACATAATTATCTGTGCTGGCTGCAGAAGCGGCTGCTGGTGCTGCCGGAGCTGCAGCTGCAGGGGCCGATGCAGGAGCAGATACTGGCGCTGCTGCCGGTGCCACATTATATACTTGAGGTGCTGCTGCTACCTGAACTACTTTCTCATCTTTTTGCTTGATGGTTACTTTGCCATCCTTGTCTTCTATACTAATCTCACCAATATTACTCTTGTTGATGATTTTGATCAGTTCGTGAATTTGCTTAAGATCCATAAATAGGCAAGTTTTGGGGTGAAATCAATCATTTTTGACTGAAAAGTGGGGCAAAATAGGCATTTTTACACGAAAATGGGCAATTTTCTTATGCACCTTTTGAAAAGCAAAATTACTGATACACTTCTCAAAAACTGTAGTTGAGATACTACAAGCCGGCCTCTACATATACCACAACAAATCAAGGCCTTTTGCCACAAAGTCCATAGCAGTTTAGTTGTCAATTTGTATTGTCAAAGCGAAGGAGTCACCCCACAAAGACTTTCTCAATACCTATGAAACCGGCTCTTTCCTTTGCCCCGTTTTTAAATCCAATACGCGCAAGAATAACCAATGATCTTGAAAAACCAAAAGAGGATAGCTTTCGCTATCCTCTTCTCGTATTATCGATCTTTAGTACAAAGCTTTATTCCTTCACTCTTTCTACGTATTCACCTGTCTTTGTATTGATACGGATGGTTTCACCATCGTTCACAAAGAGGGGAACGTTAACGGTTGCGCCTGTTTCTACAGTAGCCGGCTTCAATGCACGGGTAGCAGTATCACCCTTTAATCCTGGCTCACAATAAGTAATTTTCATCACCACTTTTTCAGGCAATTCAGCACCAATAGGCTGCTCTGTTTCCGTATTAATCAGCACAAAAACTTCACTACCATCCTTAAGGAACTGAGGTGCGTCAATCATTTCCTCAGCTACAGCAATCTGTTCGAAAGTTTCGTTATTCATCAAATTATAGCCGCTTTCATCCTTATACAAGAACTGAAACGCTTTCTTCTCTACACGCACAGGGAAAATAGTTTCACCACTATTCCAGGTTTTCTCGATAGTACGGTTATTGTCCACCCCTTTCAACTTGGCCCAAACCTTAGCTGCTGCGCGGGCAGTCTTGTTTTCACCAAATTCCACTACTGAATACAGGCTGCCGTCGAGTTTGAGTACCATACCACGGCTGATATCTGATGTTGTTGCCATTGTGTAAATTTTGAGCGGCAAAATTAGGGTTTGGGCGCTAAACGGCAAGACAAAAGACAATCTTGCCGGATTTAGTTATTTCAGCATCTTTACAAAAAACGGTATATGAAAAAAGGGTTCCTCCTCTTCATCATCAGTGTTACAGCCTTTGCAAGTATCGCCCATGAGTTCTGGCTACAACCACAACGCTTTCATTATCAGCCGGGTGAAACAGCTGTACTCAGCATCCGAGTAGGCGAAAACTTCCATGGAGAACCATGGGGAAATAACGGTTCTCTGGTTGCTGCCTCCAAACACATCCAACCTTCAGGAAATATTGCTGATTTGTTGAAAGCCTATTCTGACAAACAGGGCGACTCTATTTCAGTTACCCTGAACGAAGCCGGTACACACTTGATTACGCTGCAAACAAAAAACAAGTTTATCCAACTGAAACCAACGGAGTTTGCCGCATACCTGAAGGAAGACGGCTTACAATTGGCCAGTGATTATCGTGCAAAAAACAAAGAATTGGATAAGGATGGTAAGGAATTCTACCAACGCAGCGTGAAAACCATTGTTCAGGCAGGTAATTCTATTTCTAATGCCTGTTTGCAACAAACCGGATTACCCTTAGATATTGTACCCACAATTCACCCATACACCAACCCCAAAGAGAATACCTACACCATCTATTTTCAGGGCAAACCTTTGGACGGGGCACTGGTAAAATCTTGGGTAAAGGGTCAGGATACCAAGATGACGGAACAACTGAGCAATGCCAAAGGGCAAGTGCGGTTTCAGCAAAGTATTCAACCAACCATGATCAGTTGCGTACACATGGTTCGTTTGCCTGAGGGGCAGGAAGCCGACTGGCAGAGTTACTGGGCGAGTCTTACCTTCTACACCGGCGGCAGACAACCCGCCAAATAGTGATAAACCCGGGCTTTTTTTATTGCCCCCGTTTAGGCATTCCACCCTATTTTTGCGCCACAAAAGAAAAACGATCCCATGTCTGTATTAGTGAACAAGAACTCCCGCATCATCGTACAGGGTTTTACCGGTACGGAAGGTACTTTCCATGCCACCCAGATGATCGAGTACGGAACGAATGTAGTGGGTGGTGTTACACCCGGAAAAGGCGGTAGCACCCACCTGGATAAGCCTGTATTCAATACTGTAGCTGATGCTGTGAAGCAGACAGGTGCTGATGTGAGCATCATCTTTGTACCACCCGCTTTTGCTGCAGATGCCATCATGGAAGCTGCTGAAGCCGGTATTGGTCTGGTGGTATGTATTACTGAAGGTATTCCTGTGCAGGACATGGTTCGCGTAAAGAACTACCTGCAAGGCACAAATACTCGTTTGATCGGACCAAACTGTCCTGGTGTGATCACAGCAGGTGAAGCCAAAGTAGGTATCATGCCGGGCTTTATCTTCAAGCCGGGCCGTATCGGTATCGTATCTAAGTCTGGTACTTTAACCTATGAAGCAGCTGATCAGGTAGTAAAAGCTGGTTTGGGTATCACTACTGCCATCGGTATTGGTGGTGACCCAATCATTGGTACACCTACTGTGGAAGCAGTAAAACTGTTAATGGATGATCCTGATACAGACGGTATTATCATGATTGGTGAAATTGGTGGTGGCATGGAAGCTGAAGCTGCTCGTTGGTTGAAAGACAATATGCGTAAGCCTGTAGTTGGTTTCATCGCAGGCCAAACAGCCCCTCCAGGCCGTAGAATGGGCCACGCAGGTGCCATCATTGGTGGTGCTGATGATACTGCTGAAGCGAAGATGAAAATCATGGCTGAGTGCGGTATTCATGTAGTAGCTAGTCCCGCTGATATTGGCAAGACCATGGCTGCAGCTTTGAAGAAATAATCAAGGTCTTTTTGATAGCAAACCCCGGCATTGCCGGGGTTTTTGTTTTCTTCACATTTCTTTATCAGGATATTGGGCACACCATTTGTGTAAACTGTTTTGGTTTGCATCATTGTATCAATCAATTTAGTACCATAACCATCCCTTATGCGATCAGCAGTCGTTTGCTTTCTTTCCATACTCAGTTTTTGGTGCCAAGCACAAACAAGCTATTACGATCAACAATGGAAACAAGTTGATTCACTCATTATACTGGCCCGACTGCCAAAGTCAGCATTAGACTTGACGAAGAAAATAGAGCAGGCTGCTTTAAAAGAAAAAAATGAAACACAGCAGCTAAAGGCCTTGCTGTATATCCATTCATTAGTAGAAAGCATCGAAGATCAGCAAGATCAAAATATCCAGGTACAACAACTCAAATCCAAAATACCCTCACTAAGTAAAGCTGGTCAGGCCATTGTACATACCATTATTGCCAATAGTTATCTGAAGCAGTTTGAAAAAAACAGCAACTATGGCAGAAGAAATACGCAAGCACAAATGTGGGTATTTGAACAAATCGATAGCGCTATTCAATACCACCTGAAACAGGCTATAGACATCGAAGTAACCAAGGCTGTTCAAGTAAGCCAATATGCGCCCCTTATTGTGAATAGCCAACATCTAATGCCCGGAACAAGCCTGTATGACTTGATTATACAGGATGCTATTGCTTATTATGCAAAAGAGCTGGACTATAGCAGTCGAAATCAAACAAATTATGCTGCAAAAAGGGCTCTGCTTTTACTTCCATTTGATTCCTTCGCACAAATAAATGCAGGAACCAAATCAAGTACCCATCTGGAGCATGCAATTACGCTGTACCAGCAATGGATGCGGATACATGAAAAAGATTTAGACAAAAACCAATTTGCCTTCATCAACCTTCAACGCTTGAGATGGGCCAATCAATTAAACAACAGTATAAAGCACCAAGAAACTTACTTATCCTCGCTCAAAGATTTATCCGCCAAAATTCCATGTGAAGTCAGCTATCAAGCTTATTATTATTTGGCAGAAGCTGATATATCGCGTGCAGAGCGTTACGCACAATCTAAAGATACAAACTACCGATACGCTTATGTTGAGGCGCTAGAGAAAGTTCATACAGGTTTACAACTCACCAAAAATTCGATACTTCAACAAGCACTCAAAGGTTTGGAAGAGCGCATTGTAAAACCTTCTATTCAAGTAACAACAGAGTCTGTTCAATTGCCCAATGAACCCTTCCGTGTATTACTTAGCTATAGAAATACGCCTACCGTTTACACCAGAATTATCCGACTAGCTGCAGACAGCTATTTGGACACTGTTTCTGATAATAACAATAGGATTCAATGCCTGCACAAACTGCCAGTTTTTCAAAGTGCAAAAAGCACATTACCCGACTTAAAGGATTATCAGGAACATCATGCTGAATTGAAAATTGACGCCTTGCCTTTAGGTAAATACCTATTGATTTGTTCTACAGATTCTAGTTTTCAAAAGAATACAGCTGCCATTACAACGAATACGATCTGGGTTTCTTCATTAAGCTTCCTGAAAAATAAAAACGATCTCTTTATTTTGAACAGAAGCAGCGGACAGCCGGAGAAAGACGTACAGATAGAAATACTTCAATACAATTATGAAAAAACGAAAGCAGCAAAACTGTTGAAGTCCGGCAAAACAGACGCCAACGGACGCTACACGTACACCGGCCCATTTAACGCAACACTTCATTATCGGTTTATCCTTAGAAAGGATACACTAGACATGAACAGGATGTATTATTCCAGATACTTTGAAGACCCTAATTACAAACCGGCTGATGATCCAAATAAAGCACCGGCCATTTTCTATTTTACCGATCGAAGCATCTATAGGCCCGGACAAACTGTTTATGTAAAAGCTTTACTCATACAACAGAAAGATAATCGTAATCCGTATATTGATAGCAATTATAAATACATCACGTTTTATTTAAAAGATGTCAATCAAAAAATAATTGACTCTGTAAAAAGCACTATCACTGATTTTGGTGCTGCAACTGCCAAGTTTCAACTACCGGAGCAAGGACTCGGAGGTAATTTCTCCATTCACACTTCTGTTAAAAATTACACAGCACATTACTTTAAAGTAGAAGCCTATAAAAGGCCTAGCTTCAAGATTGTATTTAACCCACTCCCCAAAAGCTATCGTATTAATGACAGCATCACCTTCAGCGGAACCGTAAATGCCTATGCAGGCTATGCCATCAATCAAGCACAGGTGGCTTTGACTATTTCCGGTGGCTTATCTGAAGAAAACAGGATGTACCCCAATTTTAGAAGATTACCAGAGATCAACACAACAGTACAAACAGATGTAAATGGGCAATTCACTTACCAGTTTAAAATAGATGAACTCACCAACCTAAATACTTTAGGCTTTTTTACTATCCGCGCTACTGTAACAGATCAAAATGGCGAAACACATAGTGCCAACAAAAGCCTTTTCATTCGGAACAAACAAGCTAACTTAAACTTGGACCTACCCTCCGCGATACTTACTGATAGCGCTTTACATTTTACCATCAACAGAATCAATTCAGAAAACAAAACCAGTAATGGCTTGACCAAACTTGTTTTCCAGAAATTGATTTCGCCAAATCGAGAAATCAGAAAAAGGCTTTGGCGGCAGCCAGATGTACAATTATACAACGAAGCTGATTTTACCCGATGGTTTCCCAATGATCCTTACCGAAATGAAGACGACCCCAACGAACTGCCCTATAGCGAAGACAGTATTACGCATACTTCTATTACCGGTAATGAACGTATTAGTATAGACGCAGGCAGTTTGTCTGCAGGTTGGTATAAAGTCATTGCCTCTACCATTGATTCATTCGGCAACTATATAGAACAAACAAAAAATCTACTGGTCATTAACCCAATACAACCTAACCAGCCTGTCTTTACAAATTTTGCTGCCATACAAAATAGCATTACAGCAGAGCCAGGGCAAACAGTAATATTTACTAGTTGGAGTAGTATTCAAAAAAGATTTGTTGTTCGTAAAAAATGGCAACAAACAAAACCTACATACGCTTTTATGCTTGCAGCAAAGGGAAAACAAGAGCTCCTGCACCTAGTAGAGGATGGTGATCGGGGTAATGTTTTTTATAATGATTGTTTTGTTTACCAAAATCGCTTTTACAGCACCAACTATTCCATTTTTGTGCCTTGGAGTAACAAAAAATTACAGGTAAAGCATGAAAGTTTTCGCGACAAGACTACGCCGGGTAGCGAAGAAACTTGGAGCATTACAGTAAAAAATCCCGACAGCAGTTATGCGCTAGCGGAAGTATTAACTGCTTTATACGATGCCTCACTAGACGAAATCGCCCCGCACCAATGGAACATTCCGGGCATATGGAGAACGTATTATTATGGAGAAGGATTTGAACATGAGCAAAATTTTGGGGCAGTTCAAGGAGAAGCGTACCCACTGTATTTCCTATCAAAAAGCCATTTCATTTATATCAATGCTACCCTTGCGAGCTCCGGTATACAACTCATGGATGATGCCTACAATAATGATCGAAAATACTGGTATCATGGTCTAAGGCCTAATTTGGCTTTGGTTAAAACTGAACTGCAAGAAATGGTGCTAACAGGTGCTGCACGAAGCAAATCATTTGATGTAAGCATTCGTGGCAATTCTTCTATAAAAGAGGAGAACTACGATAAAGTATTTACCAAGACAGAAATACCTGCTCCCCTCGTCCAAAACGAACCCGTACAAGTCCGCAGCAATTTTAATGAGACTGCTTTCTTCTTTCCACAATTATATACAGACAGCACAGGCAGTGTTCGCTTTAGCTTTACCATGCCCGATGCACTCACCAAATGGAAATGGCAAACACTGGCACATACCAAGGATTTATCTTTTGGCATGGCAACAGACTTCATCACTACGGCTAAACAACTCATGGTACAGGCCAATGCACCCAGGTTCTTAAGAGAAGGTGATCGTATTGAATTCAGTACCAAAATTATCAACACCACTGAAAAGGAATTATCCGGACAAGTTGAACTCGCACTCATAGATCCCTATACAGACAGACCAGTGGATGGCTGGTTCCAGAATAGCTTTCCAAATCAATATTTCACTGCTGGTGCCGGTCAATCTGTTGTGGTGAAATTCCCCATTCAAGTACCTGTGAGCTATACCAAACCCTTGCAATGGAAGGTCATCGCTAGTAGTGGTAATATCAGTGACGGAGAAACCAATTACTTACCCGTACTGAGCAACAGAACACTGGTTACTGAGACAGTTCCATTATTGCTTCGTGGAACAGAAACCAAAAACTATACACTGGATAAACTGATCAAGAATGAAAGTCCGAGCCTCACTCAAGAAGGAATTACCATAAGCTATACTACCAATCCCATTTGGTATGCTGTACAAGCCCTGCCCTATCTTGCTTCAAACAGTAACGACTGCAGCGAGCAGGTTTTCAATCGCTTCAATGCCAATAGCATGGCCGCTTTGATTGCTAAACAACAACCCGCAATTGCAGCAGTATTGGAAGCTTGGAAAAAAGATTCCACTGCCACCAAATCAGCATTAGAGAAAAATACTTCTCTCAAACAAATTGTATTAGAAGAAACCCCCTGGGTGAATTTAGCAGCAGCAGAAACTGCAAGAAAAAGAGAACTGGCAGTATTGTTTGATATCGCTCGTATGAATAGTGAAGGAAAAATTAGTTTGGAAAAACTACAGCAATTGCAATTAGCAGATGGAGCTTTTCCCTGGTTCAATGGTGGCAATGCCAACAGCTATATCACTAATTATATCCTCACAGGCTTAGCCAGACTCATTTCACTCAAAGCATTGTCGAAGGAAGAGACTGTTTTGGCAGCAAAAATGATTCAACCTGCACTTAGCTGGATGGATGCATTGATGGCAAACCGGTACAAATTAGGACAAAGTCGTACAAAAGGGATGATCTGGATACCTGCAGTAGATGAACTCAGCTACTTGCACATGCGCAGTTATTTTATTCAACAATACCCTGTAAAAAATGCTTTCTACCAAAAGCTTTTAGCAGATGCCAAAAATCATTGGAACAAACAAAACAATTACAGAGCTGCTTTAACAGCGCAAGCATTATTCCGTAATGGCGAAGAAATATTTGTACGCAAAACAATTCTGCCATCACTACTGGAACGAACCGTCATTGATACGGCTAATGCCAGCCTCTATTGGAAGCAACGGAATACCTATTTCTGGTATGCAAGTCCGATTGACCATCAGAGCATGATGATAGAAACATTGCAACTACTCAACAAGGATGGTAAACTTCAGCAACCCATACAGCAAGCGAGCAACTGGTTATTGCTGAATAAACAAACTACAGACTGGGGCAACAGCATCGCAACTGCCAATGCCTGCTATGCATTATTACTGAATGGCGAACAATGGCTACAAAGCAATAATAGCGTCCGCATTCAGCTGGGTAATTTTGTTTTAGACAGCGATCAGCTTCCTAAAGAAGCAGGTACTGGTTATCTGCAAAAAAGAATAGATCCTCGCTTTGTGCAACCGGATATGGGTAAGATTCAAGTAAGCAGTACCGGCAAAACACTGAGTTGGGGCAGTATTTTCTGGCAATATTTTGAAGAGATGGATAAGATCACTGCTCCTGCCAATAACCCACTGCGTGTAACAAAACAATTCTATGTAGAACGCACCACGCAGGAAGGCAAAAAACAAATGCTTGTACAAGATGGTGACGAACTGATGATTGGTGATAAACTCATCAGTCGCATCCAAATTAGCGCAGCACGTGATATGGATTTTGTACACCTGAAAGACTTAAGGCCTGCTGGCACAGAGCCTGAAAATATCCTGAGTGGGTATCAATGGGGGAACAGACTGGGTTATTATGTAAGCACGAAGGATGTTAGCAGCAATTATTATTTCGATCGAGTACCCAAGGGCAATCATGTAATTGAATACAGCATGTATGTTACGCATGCCGGTAAATTCTCAGCGGGTCTTGCGAGTATTCAATGTTTGTATGCGCCCGAGTTTACGAGTCATTCCAAGGGTTTCAATGTATTTGTAGAGAGCGGCGATTAAAACTATCTTTAGGTCATGCGTAAAGTGGATTTTCTATTGATTGGTCAGGGTATTGCCGGTACATTCCTGAGTTATTATCTAAAAGAAGCAGGATATGAGGTGCTGGTGATTGACCAATTCAATCCAAGCAGTTCTACGCAGGTTGCCAGTGGTGTGATCAATCCCGTCACAGGCCGACAAGTCGTTACCACTTGGTTGGCAGATGAGGTACTGCCCTTTGCATGGGATGCTTACCAAAGGATGGGCGCAGCCATTGGTCAACAAGTCATTGAACAAAGCAATATCCTCGCCTTTCCGCCTTCTGAGCAAATGATGCAAGGCTATCAAAACAAACTACAGGAAGCAAATGCATATGTGCGCAGTACAGAAGATAGCTATCAAAATTATTTCCATTATCGCCACGGCGTAGTAGAAATCGCACCTGCTTATTTAATCGACCTGCATGCTTTGTTAAAGGGTTGGCGCAACTATCTATGCAAAACAAATTCACTTATCGAGGAAAGCTTTGATGAAGCTGCGGTACAGAAAACCGATAATGACATTATATATGCAGGCACCATTACTGCAAAGCATATCATCTATTGCAATGGCGTACATGCTTATCAATCCCAGTATTGGCAAAACCTGCCACATAGTCTCAACAAGGGTGAGGCCTTGATTGCAGCGATTCCAGATTTACCCGTGCACCGCATTTATAAATTTGGCATCACCACATTGGTGCCTTGGGATGAGGGACTCTGGTGGGTAGGAAGCAGCTACGACAATCGTTTTACAGATGCTCAACCTTCTACCCTGTTCAGAGAACGCAAAGAAGCTGAGCTGCAACAAATACTTAAACTGCCTTATCAGATTGTAGACCACATTGCATCAATCAGGCCAGCAACTGTTGAGCGCAGACCATTTGTGGGCATGCATCCACAACATGCACCTGTAGGTATATTCGGCGGCATGGGCACCAAGGGCTGTTCCCTTTCCCCGTTTTTTGCCAAAGCTTTTGCAGATTACTTCCAATACCAGATACCCCTCCACCCCGCCGCAGACGTGCAACGTTTCCAGAAAATTTTAAGCCGCTGAGACTTGACAAAAAATTAATATTGCCACTCAAATTTTGAGGATGGACAATACGCCACAAACAGCAACACAAATAAACGAACAGAATACACCCCTGTTTTACAATATCCCACTTCGTTATAGAAAAATGGAGAATCTGCACATCGTTTTCTGGTTGTTTAAAGATGTGGCTTGGTGTATGGGCTGGCGCCCACTCGGCATCGTGATGATCATCCCCACTTTAGTCATCTCCATTATCATAGCCTGGCGTACACGTCAGTATGTTTCTGAACTCAGCCACAATATTGCCATAAGTTTATGGATCTCTGCCAACTCTTACTGGATGGTTAGCGAGTTTTTGCACTTTGATACCAATGTATTGTTTGGCGAATACACATTCAAACACCTGGCCTTGGTTCCATTTATACTGGGGTTGGTCATTCTAAGCTATTATTACCTTTATTGGAAACACAACCATAAGAATGATCTGGAGACCATGTAACCACTCGTAATTCCAGGCAACCATTCGTGAAATCAACCAATCCGTTGGCACCGGATTTTTATTCAAGTACAGCAGAATCTCAAGATATTTGACACATAATCGGCACTAGCCCAAATATGAATGCACACACTTTCTTTTTATTAGCCCGCTTTCGTCAGCGTGTAAAACCACCAGAAGCCAGGGATTGATACCCCGGCACTGCATTCATTCCCCAAACATATTGCAGCAGCTACTCCCCCAGTGGGAGATGGTATCCTTGACTAAACCTGATTCCATTACTGCTTATTGAACTATCATGAAACCCATGGTTATCGCCATTATTGGCGGTGCTTTATTGCTGTTTTTCCTGTAAAACAGCCCCCCTTTTTTGGCTATATTTGCCGCCAATCAAAGAGCAAGCTTTATGTACAGAACGCATACCTGTGGTGAATTACACATTCAGGATGCCGGCAAAACCATTACCCTTGCCGGCTGGGTACAGACCGTGAGAAAATTTGGCGCCATCACATTTGTGGACTTGCGCGATCGCTATGGTATTACCCAATTGCTCTTTGGCGAAGAATTGAATGCCCGTTTAGACGAGCAACCGCTTGGTCGCGAGTTTGTATTGCAGGTGTCTGGTGTTGTAAGTGAACGCAGCAACAAGAATCCGCAATTGCCTACAGGCGATATCGAGCTTATTGTTTCGGACTTCAATATTCTGAATAAATCTGCAGTACCTCCATTCACCATTACCGATGAAACCGATGGTGGTGATGACCTGCGCATGAAATACCGCTACCTCGATTTACGCCGTAACGCTGTGAAGAAAAACTTAGAACTGCGTTATGCCGTGAACAGAAGTGCTCGCAACTACCTACATGAAAATCATTTCATGGATATTGAAACACCCTTCCTGATCAAATCAACACCGGAAGGTGCGCGCGACTTTGTGGTGCCCAGCAGAATGAACCCGGGCCAGTTTTACGCCTTACCACAATCGCCACAAACCTTCAAGCAATTGCTGATGGTGAGTGGTTACGACAGATACTACCAGATTGTGAAGTGCTTCCGCGATGAAGACCTGCGTGCAGACAGACAGCCTGAGTTTACGCAGATCGACTGCGAAATGAGCTTTGTTGAGCAAGAAGACATCCTCAATATGTTTGAAGGATTGGTGAAGCGCATCTTCAAAGATGTAAAGGGTATTGATTACACTGAAGCTGTGCAGCGCATGAGCTGGGAAGATGCCATGTGGCAATACGGTAATGATAAACCGGATATCCGCTTTGGCATGCAGCTTACTAACCTGAAATATCCGGCACACACATTCCCCAACAGAACCGATATCAGCAACCTCATCAACGGCGCCAATTTTGGCGTGTTTGATAATGCTGAAACAGTAATTGCCATTGCTGTTCCCGGTTGCAGCGAATACAGCCGCAAGCAGATTGATGAAATCACCGAATGGGTGAAGCGTCCGCAGATTGGTATGCAGGGATTGGTGAATATCAAAGTAAATACTGACGGAACTTATAAGAGCAGCGTAGATAAATTCTATGACGAAACCAGATTGAAAGCCATTGCTGAAGCAGTAGGCGCCAAAGCCGGCGATTTGATTTTGATTCTTGCCGGTGCAGAAGAAAGAACACGTAAAGCCATCAGCGAACTGCGCTTAGAAATGGGCAAGCGTTTGGGTATGCGCAAGGATGATGAATTCAAGTTATTGTGGGTATTAGACTTCCCATTGTTTGAATACGATGCTGATGAAAACAGATGGGTAGCGCGTCACCATCCTTTCACCTCGCCCAAGCCAAGTGATATTGAAGTGATGATCAATAATGAACCACGCATTGCCAATGCGGCTGAATACCTCAAGCATCCTTATGCCAATATCAAGGCCAACGCTTATGATATGGTATTGAACGGCAACGAAATTGGTGGTGGTTCTATCCGTATTTTCCAGCGCGAACTGCAGGAGAAAATGTTTGCTGCACTGGGCATGAGCGATGAAGAAGCCCTGCATAAATTTGGTTTCTTACTCGGTGCGTTTGAATATGGCGCTCCGCCACATGGTGGTATTGCTTTCGGTTTCGACCGACTCTGCTCTATCCTCGGCGGCAGTGAAAGCATTCGCGATTTCATCGCCTTCCCGAAAAACAATTCAGGTAGAGATGTAATGTTAGATGCACCAAGCACCATTGATCAGAAACAATTTGATGAACTGCAGATTCAACTGAACCTGAAATAACATGAATCAATTATCCGTATTCCGCATACTCACGTATATCCTGCTACCTGTAGCAGCATTCTTAGGCGTAATGAGCCTGATTGCACTGATGCTGGCTCTGGCAAATCCCGCAGTACTTTTTCCGGTACTGCTTTTGGCTGCATTGGTTACCTATATCATTGCTTGCTTTGTATTCCTGCTTAAAAATGTGGATTCAGGCAAAGCTCCTTCTGTTAAATTACAATCGCTCTTACGTTTTACATCCATTATCAGCATCAGTTTTGCCGGTTTGTGGTTGATGAGCACTTTGCAGTTTCTCACAACTTCTTATCCAAAGAAGATTCAGATTGTGAATGAGTTTTTGAAAATGCAGCCCAATATGCCGGGGCTGAATATTGATGATTTCCTGAATATCATGAATGCTGTGTCTTGGGGCATGCTGATTTTTAGTGTGATCCTGATTATTCAGATCATGCTGTATTTCCAGATCATCCGCCTGTACAGAAACAACCCAGAAAACAAGGAGAACTGAGCAAGGTATTTTGTACTTTGGTTCCGTGAACAGCACACCGCTTGCAGAGAGATTAAGGCCTAGCAGTTTATCGGCTTTGGCCGGACAAACACACCTCACCGGTGAGGGCTCTGTATTGCGTAAAGCCATTGAGCAGGAGCGCATTCCATCCATGATTTTATGGGGACCTCCCGGCACAGGCAAGACCACCATTGCCAATATCATTGCGCACACTTTAGCAGTTCCCTATTTTCAACTGAGTGCCATCAGCAGCGGTGTAAAAGAAGTACGCGAAGTGATTGAGCAAGCCAAACAAGTAGATGCAGCCATTTTATTCATTGATGAAATTCATCGTTTCAATAAAGGACAGCAAGATGCTTTATTAGGTGCAGTAGAAAAAGGCACCATCACATTAATTGGTGCCACCACAGAGAATCCTTCCTTTGAAGTGAACTCAGCCTTGCTCAGCAGATGCCAAGTGTATGTACTCAAAGCATTGGATGAAGGCGATCTTATTAATCTGCTGAACGATGCCATTACCAAAGATGCATGGTTACAAGCACAACAAGTAACACTGCAGGAGACAGATGCATTGATTCGCATCTCCGGAGGTGATGCACGCAAACTGCTCAATTTATTTGAACTCGTCGTACAATCAGCCAATACGCAACCTGTGACCATCACAGATGCATTGGTGATGCAAGTAGCGCAAAAAAAGATTGCTATTTACGATAAGCAAGGCGAGCAACATTACGATATCATTTCAGCTTTCATCAAAAGCATGCGCGGCAGCGACCCCAATGGTGCAGTGTATTGGTTGGCACGCATGATCGAAGGTGGGGAGGATGTAAAATTCATCGCTCGCAGGATGTTGATTTTTGCTAGTGAAGATGTGGGCAATGCCAACCCAAATGCCATACTCTTAGCCAATGCTTGCTTCGATGCAGTAAGCAAAATTGGTTATCCGGAATCACGCATCATATTATCCCAATGTGCTACTTATTTGGCATCCTCTCCAAAAAGCAATGCTGCTTATGAAGCTATTGGTGCAGCACTAAGTGCTGTACATCAAAAAGGGGATCAGCCAGTGCCCTTACACTTACGTAATGCGCCTACCAAACTCATGAAAGACATGCAGTATGGTAAAGATTACCAATACTCCCACTTGGGCGAAGGCAATTTTATTGAGCAGGAATATTTGCCCGATGGTTTGAAAGGCACTCGCTTCTATAACCCAGGCAATAATGCCAGAGAAAATGAACTGCGCAAATTTCTCCGCGAACGTTGGAAAGACAAATATGGTTATTAAGTCTAACTACTGAACTCTCTTTGGTACTAAACGACCAACGACTTTCTCTGTATCTTCTTCGCCGCGCAAGCCACCTTCATGGTATTCCGCATCCTCGTTTACGTTCCAAACATCATACAATTCTTCGCCGGCAATGATGTTCTTCGCAGCCAACATAGCCGTCATCATACTATGATCTTGGTTATTGTATTTGTGCATACCATTGCGGCCCATCAGGTAAATACCCGGATAAGGCTTTAACGCTTCACGAATGGCTTCTACATTTTCTTTGTAAGTATGATCGTACACCGGATAAGCTTTTGGCTGACGCACCACATAACCATCTACTACTGCAGATGCTTTGGTTAAACCAATCTGAACCATTTCTTTGGTGGCCAGTGCAATCAGGTCTTCATCCTTGCTCGTCCAAAGGCCATCGCCTTCAAAACAGAAATACTCCAGTCCATAACAAGCCATCGAAGGGTCTGGCACCATATAAGGGCTCCAGCTCTTGAAGTTCTGAATACGGCCCACTTTCACGGAAGGATCATGGATATAAATCCAGTTATCATCAAATGCATCTTCGTCTTTACAAATCAGCACCACGGTTAAGAAGTCTCTGTAACCCAACTTCTGTGCAGCTTGGTAACCGCTGGCTTCCAGTTGTGGCTGAATGCTTGGAATCAACTCACGAATTGGTGCAGAAGACAATACATGATCAAAGCCTTCGAAAGTTCTACCATCAGTTGTGGTGATGGACCATTTGCCATCTTGTTGATGCACACCTTTAACGCCGCAATTCATTTCCACTTGTACCCCCATGGCAATACACTTGTCGCGACAAGTCTCCCACATCAAACCGGGGCCACGTTTAGGGTAACGGAAAGAATCAATGAGTGTCTTAATCACTTTATCCTTGCCACCACTTGCTTTGGGTTTAAACAGCGCATTCCAGATAGCACTGCTGAGTGAAAGTCCTTTGATACGCTGTGCTGCCCAGTCGGCAGAAATCTCTTTACAAGGAATACCCCATACTTTCTCTGTATAGGTTCTGAAGAAAATATTGAAGAGTCTTTTACCAAACTGATTGGTAACCCAATCTTCAAAATTGGTTGGATTCTTTACAGGGAAAGCTTTGGCTTGTAGGTAGCTGAGTACGCACAATGCACTTTCAATGATCCCCAGTTTTTGTAGGGCTTCCATTGCTACCAATGGGTAGGAAAAGAACTTCTTGTTATAATAAATACGTGAACTGCGCGGACGCTCCAGCATTTCATCGCCAAGGATCTCTGTCCAGAAATCTTCTACTTCTTTGCTCTTAGAGAAAAAGCGGTGACCGCCGATATCGAATGCATAGCCTTTGTAGGTTTCGGTACGGGAGATACCACCTACATATTGCGGGTCTTTTTCAAACACCACTACTTCCTGCTGTGCCTTACCCAATAAATAGGCGGCCGTTAATCCCGCAGGGCCTGCACCAATGATTGCAACTTTTTTTGCCATAGTATTCACAAGGGTGCAAAGGTGCAGAAATAATGGGGTAATACCATGTATTTTTGACCCATGGAGCAAGGATTTACCCACAGTATCAAGCATTTCAACGAGTTAAGTGCCACTGAGTTATACGAAATCATTCGCTTGCGGAATGAAGTTTTTGTTGTGGAACAAAACTGTGTGTTTCAGGATGCTGATAATAAAGACCAAGATTGTTATCACCTGATGTTGCGTCAAAATGATGCTTTGGCGGCTTATACCCGACTTGTTCCCAAGGGCGTTTCTTATCCTGATTATATGTCGATTGGCCGTGTGGTGAGTTCGCCTGCGGCGCGAAGAACAGGTGCCGGCAGGGCTGTGATGGAATTATCGATTGAAGCTTGTTATCGTTTATGGGGACAAGCACCCATCAAGATTGGTGCGCAATTATACCTCAAGCGTTTTTACGAATCACTAGGCTTTGTACAAAGTAGTGATGTGTATGATGAGGATGGAATTGATCACATTGAGATGATTAAAGCATAAAAAAAACAATAGATACAACCTAAACCAAAAAACGGAACGCTCAGGCGTTCCGTTTTAGTCTTGTCAGCAAGCAACTTTACTTCTTAGGTCTTTTAAAATAGAAGCGGGTTATGAAAATACCCTGACCATCTTTTTCACCAGCATCACTTTCTACGCCAGCAACAATGGTCATCAAGTCCCAGCCATCTTCCATCATACTATTTACCTTGCTGTTTACAACTGCATCATTTGCAGCGATGTTCTGAAAACGGATACCGCCCATATTGAAAAAGTTGAGGATTTTGGTTTCCGCAAAATTCTTCACCCGAATATCATCACGATCAGATTTATTTCTTGTGTTATCATCTTCAGACCTGACAGAGGTAAACTCTTTGTAATCTCGAGGCTCTAAAGCATGAATGATTCGTGAGCGGCCAAGTCCGCTTGGAATGATTGACTCAATGACAGTGAAGGAGGTAAACTCATAGCCTTTTTGGGCTTTGGTTTCATTACCCGAGAGCATAGCAAGCAGGAATGCACAGACAATACCTGCTTTTTTTGTAATCCTAGTGATGGACAATTGCATATGTGTTGTTTTGATTGAACAGTAATTTAATGAAAGATTTGGATTCTGATTTAACTGCGGTTCTGCTTATTTGTATTGCTTTAATTGGAGGTGCTTATACTGCACTTTCATGGCCGGACCAACATGTACTTGTACCCCAATTAATCCCTTTTCGCTTCGGTTAACCGTATCATCATCAGTTACATCACTCATTAGTCGGCCATTGATATAGTGTTGCATACGATTACCGCGTACAATCAGGTGGAAATCATGCCACTGATTAGGCAATAAACCAGCAGTTAAACTATCTGCACTTCCTAAAGACGCAGTCTGATTTACACAAGTCCAGGCATTGTTACGAACACGCTTACTAATAGCTTCCAAAGAAGTTTGCTCCATACATGTATTGACGGTGGTCTTCTGACCGATATAGGCCAATGTGGTACGTTTTCGTTCTTCATAGTTCTGTCCTGTGTACCAGTTTTGTCCGTCAATATCTGCCTGATAACCTCTTAAAGCATAGGGTATGCCTTTCACTTCCTCACTCCTGTAATTAATCCCTGAATTACCTTCAGCACTGATCCTGAATTGCCCTTTCAGCTCAAAGTCTGCCGGCATACCGCCACGCCAAATAATAAATGAGTTGTGCTGAAGAAGATTATTCGGTTTTACCTCTCCCGTTAAAGCACTGTCTTCTACCCGCCAATAAGTGGTATCACCATACCAGCCATCTAGGTTACGGCCATTGAAAATAGAGACAAAATTTGTTTGTGTATTCGTCTGACAAAAAACAGCAGCACTATTGATGATGCCAGACAGACTAAACAGCATTACACGAAAAATCTTTACCATGAGCACAACTTGATGACCCAAAATTGCACTTTCCTGCTTCTAAACACAATCGCATAATGATGTGATTCAAAGCACTGAACTAGACAAGACTATGCCTTACTGCGTAGGCCTTTAACAACAAAAAAAACAAGTACAAAAAAGGGCAAAACGGACACTATGATGCTTGGGTTCATATCCATAAAACCAATTACCAACATGAGTGCCAATAAACTACTTAGGGCAATAATACCAGACCAAGTAAGTATTTTCGAGGGCTTTTCTTGAAATACAGTAATCAGCAGCATCAGCTGCCCCAGCATGGGTAAGATGGTCAATGGATGAAAAACTTCAGCCGGTTTTGTAAAAAGCTTTAATAAAACTTCGCCTTCTGCCTGAAACAGAAACATAGTATTACCCCCACCCCATTGCAGGTAGCCTAGCAAGGATGTTAGCACCACACTAATATTGAGTATTTTATGACGCAAATACAGCCGTTTGATTACACTGAAGGTAAGCAAAACTGAACTTTAAGAATATACCTGTCTTTGTTGGTCGCCAGACCAACAAAGACCAAAAGCCAAACAGCGTTGTCCTCATCGCTGGGATACCGCAGGGTCTCCGCAAGCGGAAGACCCTGCGAGGACAAAAAAGCTCATGCGAAAAAAGATTAATGATAAGTTTTCTCGATTTCATTCATCAACTTAACGGCAGACGACTTCGCATAATCCATTCTGGATTCTAATATTTTAACCGCCACCTCAAGTTGTACCAAATCATTATATAGTTTATGTAATTCAGTAGGACTACTATTAACTAGACGTAATTGAGCTGTAGCGAATACTTTTTCTTTTAATCGATCAAAAGCCGTATCCTGAAGAGGAGGATAACTTGCACGAAAAGCGCTAATCAATTCATTAAAAGAAGTTTGATCAGCAAGCATATTAAACTGCTCATTAACCTTAGCGCTTGTTAGATTTGCTGCCTCCACAGCTGATTTAACCATATAAGTTACTCGCTCATAATAGTCGTTGACTTGAATAATCAACGAATCATTTTTCACTAAGCGAAGTAAGCCAGTTGTAGTTAGCTGTGTATATGCAGAAGAGTTAAATCGTGGTTCTCCGTACACATTTAATCCTTCCCTCAATCTGTAGAAATTTGAATACTCCTTTTTTCCTTGAATAATCAACATAACTTCTTTACGCAAAGAATCTAATACAGTGATTCCAAAACGGTTAGCCATTTGATTTCGCCCTATTCTTGTGGTATCATATCGGAGATTGTCCACCATTATATTTAGCTGCCGCTCAACCCTTTGCTCTTCAACATAATGCTCTCTAAAGTTCTCCGCCAGAAAACCACAGAACACAGCTAGAAACAACATAAAAAACTCCCAGAAATAAGTTTTCCAGTTTTTCTTACCATGATCGTGGTGGGCGTGATGATGTACTTCCATTGGTTCAGGTGATTGTGGTTCTTGAGTAGGCTCAGTTAATACAGTCTCAGACATAGGTTCTCCATCCAAACTGTTCAACTTTTCCTCTTGATGATTTGATTCCATGAAGGGTGATTAGCAATTTAGCCAACAATGCGCAGCATTATGCACGAATAAATAAGATGCAGCAGATAGTCAGCTTGGTTGATGTGTCAATTTACAAAAGATTTCCATTTCTTGCCTTTGTTGGTCGCCTGACCAACAAATACCATGCTCCATGCTATGGTGTCCTCACCGCTAAAATACCACAGGGTCTCCTATACGGAAGACCCTGCGGGGACAAAAAAGGGCAAAAGTTATTTTATCACTTGAAATACCAAGCAGTTTTCATAAGCGTAAGAAGCTGTGAGTCGAAGTATAGCAGGTGAATAGAAACAAGCTTAATACCTATCTTAGGAAATATATATCCAGAAAACGAATGACTTCATCAAAATGCTTCAGCGGCGCCGCATGACCGCCCTCCACTGCTTTATGCAAATGGGGATATTTGAATTGGCTTTGACCTAGCCGCTCCATCATTGACTCAGCCATGGGTGTGGATGGACAAACCTCATCCTTGGTTGCAGACATGAACAAAATAGGCCCCTTGATCTTTTCTACCGGAATTGCAGCTTTGGCCAACGCAACACTGTCTTTCAGCATTTCCTCAAAAGCTCCGCGCAAATTGCGTTTCATCAAAAAGGGCACAGCCGCATCATTTACCGGCAGAAAAGGCAATTGCTTTTGCTCGTAAGTCCAGCAGGAACTTGAAAAATGAATTGTATTGCCGGGAAAAACTGCATTACTGCCTACAATACTGATTACACAGTTGATATCTGGATAATAGCTGCCTAATAACAATGCTAGATCGGCCCCTCTCGATCCTCCGATAATCGCAATACGCTTACCGTTTACACCTTTTTGCCGGGCAGCTAATCGGATGGCATTGTACACATCTTCGATAGCAATTTTCTCCAAAATAGCCGGCGTTCCTTTTCCACGGAAATAGCCAAGTGCAAGAAATGCATAGCCCTTGCTGATAATCTGATCTCTTGTCTTTTTCCAATAGTCACTGGCCCATGCATTACCACCCTCTGATCCGCCAAGCCCAACAATAAGTGGTTGTTTACGCCCCTCACCCAGATACAAGACTGCTTCCACATTGGGTGTTGAAAGTGTAATCTGAGCAAACTGTTTAATAGAAAGGAAAAGACAAATAATAAAAATGGCTACATGCTTTGCTTGCATAGCAGTGATGATTTATGCAAATATGCAATTACACTTCTCCGAAATTTTTGACCCAGATCAAAAAATCATTGTTCCGCTCTTAACCTGCTTAAGGTTTCCTGAGCGATGCCCAGATAAGAAGCTACCATACCAAGTGGAATGCGGTGATGAATATCATGATAGGTTGTACAAAAATGCTGGTATTTCTCTTTGGCTGTGCTAAAGCGCATGGAAGTAATGCGCTCCATAAAATGCCCAAAAGCTGAACCCATGGAAAGTCTTGCATAACGTTCCATCTCAATAAAATGATTGAACAAATACACAAGATCATCCACATGCAGACAAGCACACGCTGTTGGCTCAATGGCATCAATGAAATAGATATCCTTTTGTTGCTGCATAAAGCTTCTGGGTGAATTTACCCATTCATGCTCAGCGCTGAAATACTCAGATACCTCTTTTTCATCTTTCAGAAAGTATACACGTACCAAGCCCTTCTGTATAAAAAAGCTCTGTTTGCAGATATTTCTGGCATCATGCAACAAATCACCCTTTTTATATTCAGCAAAGGAAAGCCGCTTATCCAACTCTGCCTTTAATGCGTCACTAACCGGAATATATTTCCTGAAATGCGCTATAACCTCATGATTGACTATTTCACTGCTCAATGGTGTGTATTTTGTTTTCTCTAAAACACAGCGTGTTTGCATGAAGATACGCAGCTGACTGATTGTTCTGCATATTGCTTGTATATAATTGAATCAGATTAATATGTACTTTTTGCTGGTCGGGCGACCTACAAAGGCTAGAAGTGCGTTAATAAATCTTAGCATATTGTAGCCGATCTAAATCACTCAGCTCTTTAATAAGGTGCGTTTTACCATTTGATAACAAATAAACCTGATCGGCTATATCGGTTACTTGTTGAAACAAATGATCGGATATCAAGAAACCTTTCCGCTCTTTTTCTTTCTGCAATAACACTTGCAAACGCTCAATATATAATGGCATTAGCTGAGAAAATGGCTCATCCAACATGGAGAAATGTGATGGAGACATCAATACCACGTACACTTCTATCAATCGTCTTTGTCCGCCAGACAAATCACTAATCCGCGTATGAATAGGCTGTTTGAATTCAGGGAAATGTTCGCAGAATGTGGCATAATCCAAAGTGAAATCAGTAAACACTCTTTGTAAGGTTAAGAACCCCGGTATAAAATGGAACTGAGGCAGATACGTTAATAAATTAGGACGCTTAAAAGCATCATATATAGGTTTACCGTTCAATCGAACCGATTTGCTTAATGCAGGAAGGGTACCATAAATGATGTTCATCAAGCAGGTCTTACCCTGACCGTTTCTGCCCAATAAACCGGTAATCTTACCTGTTTCGCACTTCATGTACACATCAGCCAGAATCCTTCTCGCACCAAAATCCAGCATGATACCGTCTGCTTCCAGTTGATATTTCATTTGAGCTGATGGATTAATATCAGTGAGAGAATAAAAATCAGCAAATCAACCGAAAAAGAGAAACCCCATAAAACAACTTTAGATAGGCCCACGTTTCTGTAATAATAGAGTTGCTTATGTTGGTAAAGATTGATGAAATAATATACCAGGCCTGATGTAAGCAACTTAAACCAGCATATTGCAGCAATCGTTGATAATCCATATTTCCAGAAAATAGATGCGCAACAAGCTGTTATCAGCCATGTGGCGAGATAGAAGCTTCTATAGAAAGTTAACACCAACCGTAAGGTCCTAATAAGGCGTAGATTCAAATTGCGCAATTTGAATAGTAATTTAATCTCATTGACGCAATTGTATTCAAATAAACAGAATTATAACAGGTTTTTAGAAAGTTGCAGACTGCTGCCTAAGGAAATATTACTGCCTACCGTTGATATACAATTTTAGTTGGTCGGGCGACCAACTAAGGCCAGAATCTGTTTTAAGCAAAACCCTGCCGCGACAATTAACCTCATGTACTACTAATTTTAAAATAGCATTCGAGTTCATTAATAGCATTATCAAGCCCATTCTCCAAATTGATTTTTTGCCCCATCTCAGTAACATGACTTCGTATTTCCTCCGTTTGTACTTTTTTGATAGCAGTAATAAACTTTTCAGATGTTAAAGTCTTTACCGGAATGTGCACGCCTAATTTTTTCCTGACAACTATTTTACCCCAAGTTGGCTGATCAGTATAAAATGAAATAATGATAACCGGCAGATTATGCCTTAACATAGCAGCCAGTGTTCCAGCTCCACCATGAAAAACTCCCAATTTACAATATGGCAAAACAGCTTCATGGTTCACATACTTTGTTATATAAAGATTTTCATGTTTAGGTAAATCACTGAATAAAGACCAGCCAGTACAGAATAAAATACGCTCATTGGCTTTACTAAGCAGTTCCAATATTACAGAAACAATTTTATCAGTATTACCAACACCGTTACTTCCAAAACCTATATAAATAGGCTTACTTCCGCTTTCCAACCACGCTGATAACTCGGCAGATGTCTGATCGTAAGCATACTTACCACCTACTTGCGGCGGCATTTGGATAAACCCTGAAATTTTATGATGCTCGCCCCAATCACTTGGCTGTGGAATCAAATGCTGACTTAAGCAGTATAAGTCCAATATTCTTTGCCTGTCAAGATGTTTGATCAAATTCATTTTTAATTCCGGCAATCCAAGCACTCGTCTGTATTCATTAACATCATGCTTGATGAAACGCCAGAAAAAAAAATGCGCAAGCTGATAAGTCAATTTATTATAGCAAGGAAAATTGAAAAAATCGAAATCTCCTAAGGGGAAATCTCGTGTAGGCACTACTGGAGGCATAAAATAGGTTAAAGCAAGCGGCTTCTTCTGTTTTTCGACAATGGCACTTACGATAGGCACTGTCATAGAATTAGCGATGATATAATCTACTTCCGACACTGCCTTGTAATAACTCTCTCTAAGCACTCCCCTATTGTCATGCAATACCTTAAAATAATATTGCATTAACTTTACAGCATTCTGTGTTTTTAAGATTCTTTGTCCTTCCGCGGAATTCATCATCGCTTCAGCATTTCCCCAAAGTGATTGGAAACGGATACCAAAACTTTCAACAAAATCTCGAAAATCTTGTGTTGCAGCAATAGACACATTATGACCTCTTTGCATTAACCCAAGTGCCAAAGCTATATATGGTTGTAAATCACCTCTAGTTCCGTAAGTAAAAATGCCAATATTCATCACACAAAGAAATGAATGAAAAAGCTGAAGACTTTTAACATAGACTAAATAAACTACTGCTGTCTTCTTATTCTACTCAGCGTAACTTGGTTCATCCCCAAGAATGAAGCAATAAAACCTAGTGCAACACGATTGATCAAGTCAGGGTACCTTACCAGAAAATCTGCATATCTTTCTCTTGCCCCGTATAATTGTAAACAGTCAATTTTGTATTGCAGATGAAGCATTGTATGTATAGCAATGAGCCTACCCAATCTTTCAACTTCATGATGACGCTGATATAATTTATCCAAATCAGCAAATGATACGCGAACAAATACCCCATCTTCTAAAGCTTCAACACGATGCGGTGTGTCTTTTACTGGAAATTGTCTGATCACAGGACCTATCACCATGTTTTCCATCCCAAACCAATCTGTAATCTCTTTTCCATCGTGACTAAAATATGCCCTCACAATTCCCTTAGCAATAAAATATAGATACTTTGACTTCCCCAAATCAGCAATGAATACTTCTTTTTTGGGAACTTCCAGAATCGAAATACAAGATTCAATATCATGAATAGCACCTGCACTTAGCGGTGAAACACTAGTAAGGTATTCGATAAAAGATTTCGCTGCTGAATTTATCATATGATTGACCTGAAAAGATTAGCTTGACAGGATATAATTAGGCATGACTTAATCCTGCTATATACTCAATTTAAGGTGCAAAAGTTCAAAAATGACTTTTCAGATACAAAATAATCTATAAGCATGTTTACTTATACTTTATTTGCCGCTACAGTAAAAAACAGCCAAGCGCTTAGTGCAATTTCCTCACCACTGCAAAAGCACAAAGTCCCTAAACTTAAGCCGCTGCAGGGACAAAATAAAAAAGGGCCAAAGGCCCTTTCAATTACTTCAACTCCTCTTTCAAGAACCGCGCCGTATGGCTCTGCTTCACTTTCACCATTTCTTCCGGACTGCCGGCAAATAATATCGTACCGCCACCGCTTCCACCCTCAGGACCAAGGTCAATAATATGGTCGGCTACTTTAATCACATCCAGGTTGTGTTCAATGACCAAAACGGTATTGCCCCTGTCCACCAGTTTATTCAATACTTCCAGCAAATGCTGGATATCCTGAAAATGCAAACCCGTTGTAGGTTCATCTAGTATATAGAATGTTTTACCCGTATCTTTCTTACCCAGCTCCGTTGCCAGCTTCACCCGCTGTGCTTCACCCCCACTGAGGGTTACCGCTGATTGTCCCAAAGTGATATAACCCAAGCCTACATCTTGCAACACTTTAATCTTGCGATAGAGATAAGGTACCGGTTGGAAAAACTCACAAGCTTCATCCACCGTCATGTTCAGCACATCGCTAATACTCTTGCCCTTGTAGCGTATCTCTAAAGTCTCTCTGTTATAACGCTTGCCATTGCATTTCTCACAATGCACATAGACATCGGGCAAGAAATTCATTTCAATCACACGCATACCACCGCCTTCACACACATCGCAACGGCCACCTTTTACATTAAAAGAAAAACGACCTGCATTATAGCCACGTATCTTAGCTTCGGGCACTGCAGCAAACAATTGCCTGATCTCCGTAAAGAAACCACAATAGGTTGCCGGGTTGCTGCGCGGTGTTCTTCCAATCGGACTTTGATCTATCTCAATCACTTTATCAATCTGTTCCAAGCCCTTAATGCTCTTGTATGGTTGTACCGCCATGCGGCTATTGTAACAATGCTTGGATAATAAAGGATAAAGCGTTTCATTGATGAGTGTTGATTTACCACTACCACTCACCCCTGTTACCAGTATCAAACTACCCAATGGAAAACGGGCACTTACATTTTTCAAATTATTGCCACAAGCTCCGGTAAGCTCCAGCCATTTACCATTGCCCTTTCTTCTTTCTGCAGGTATGGCAATAGATTTTTTACCATTGAGGTACATCGCAGTCTCGCTGCCACTTCTCAATACATCCTGTGGCGTGCCGGCTGCAACAATTTGTCCGCCATGCTTACCCGCGCGCGGACCAATATCCACCAGATGATCAGCCGCCATCATGATATCCTTATCATGCTCTACCACCAATACACTATTGCCGATATTGCGCAAGTTCTGCAAAGCCTCAATGAGACGATGGTTATCGCGTTGGTGCAAACCAATAGAAGGCTCATCCAAAATATACGTGATACCTTGTAACTGGGAACCAATTTGTGTTGCCAAACGAATACGCTGCGATTCGCCCCCACTCAAAGACTTGGAGGGGCGATTCAAGGTGAGATAGGTTAAGCCCACATCTAACAAGAATTGTAAACGCTCTTTGATTTCTTTGAGAATGTCTTTAGCAATCACTTGCTGTTTACTGCTGAGTTGCTTATCTACTTGCTGAAACCAAATCATGAGTTGATCCAGATTCTGCTCACTTAATTCAGAGATATTACGCTCCCCAATTTTAAACCAAAGACTATCGCGCTTCAATCTGGCGCCGTTGCAAGTAGGACAGGTTTTGAGCTGCATGTATTGCTCACTCCACTCACGCACGCTATCACTCATGCCAGAACTACCAAACCAACGTTTGAGCATGGGCACTACTCCTTCAAAAGGACCGCTATACCAATCTCCCTCAGGAATATTTTCAAAATCTAAAATATCTTCTGTGCTGCCTGCTTCATTGCCATAGAGCAACAAGTTCATGATGGGCTTGGGCAATTCCTTCACCGGCACATTCAACTTAAATTTCTTAGCCTTAGCCAATTGTTCCACCTGACGGAAAATATGCGCATCGCGCTGTTCACCCAGAGGCGCAATGCCACCATCGTTGATCGACACATTCCAATCAGGTACTACGGCTTCTAAATCCACCCCATATACATTACCCAAACCTTTACAGGTTGGGCAAGCACCATAGGGCGAGTTAAATGAGAATGCATTAGGCGATGGCTCTTCATAAGAGATACCTGTGTCCTCACACATCAATTGCTTACTGTATTGCACTACCTGATCGGTATCATTCACCAACAAAAACATCAGGTCTTTACCGGTTTTCAGTGATTGTTGCACGCTCTGGCTCAGGCGCACTTTCATGTCTTCCGTCACCTGCAGTCTATCTATCACTACTTCAATATCGTGGATCTTATAGCGATCTACCTGCATCTTAGGCACCAAGTCTTTCACTTCACCATCCACGCGCACTTTTACAAAACCTTTCTTGCGGATATCTTCAAACAGTTCGCGGTAATGCCCTTTACGGCCACGCACCAATGGCGCAAGCAAACTGATTTTTTTATTCTTGAATTTCTTGGTGATGTTCTCAACAATTTCTTCTTCTGAGAACTTCACCATTTTCTTACCTGTGTTATAGCTATAAGCTTCGCCGATACGCGCATACAACAAACGCAGAAAATCATAAATCTCGGTAACCGTACCTACAGTAGAACGCGGGTTACGGTTGGTGGTTTTCTGTTCAATGGAGATGACCGGTGAGAGTCCAGTGATCTTGTCCACATCAGGCCTTTCCATATCGCCAATGAACTGACGGGCATAAGCGCTAAAGCTTTCCATGTAACGGCGCTGACCTTCGTTGTAAATGGTATCAAAAGCCAGGGATGATTTTCCGCTACCACTCACACCGGTGAAAACCACCAGTTTATTTTTGGGAATACTGATATCAATATTGCGCAGATTATGCTCTCTGGCACCAAAGACTTCAATGGCTTCGGATACTGTATCTGCGGGGGTATTTTTGGTTGCTTGCTTTGCCATGGGTAAGGAATCAAATGTACAAACAAAGGCGGTTGGTTTTGGTTTGGAATGGGGCTGATTTACAGGAGGTTTTTATCAATGTCTCCAATAAACAAGTGCCTTTTCCCTTAGACTAAAGTCTAAGGAAATAAAGAAACTATCCTCAAAAAATGGCCTCAGAAAAAGATCGGTATACATCAAGGCGAGCGTAGGCAATGCAGAAAGGCTGTTTGAGTGCGTTAGCACAAGTTTCCTTTCTGCTCCGAAGCGAGCTGTAGCATGTATCGACCTTTTTCTGCAGCCTTGACCTTTTTGGTACTTTTTGGGTCAAGCCAAAAAGTACATCTAACAATGTTCTGAGGCCCTAGTTTTCAGGAACCTTCATTACCCGTAGACTTTAGTCTGAGGAAGAATTCATCTTGTTGATTTTTTGGCATCATATTTGAAAATGTATGGTAAATCTCTGCTATGAAAAAAGGACAATTCTTACTCGCATTGAGCCTGCTGATCATCACTACAGCCAATGCACAATTAGAAAAAGGTGCCAGAATCGTGGGTGTACAAACCAATATCGCCGAAGGTGATCTCTACTATTCTTCCTTGATGCTGCGTGCCAATAAAGACTATTCAGATATTGGCATCAATATCGTACCCACACTTGGATGGGTAGTAGAAAAAAATTGGGTGATTGGCGGACAAGTAACCTTGGGTTGGGCGCGCGATAAATACGTTTCCAATTGGTCGAATGGTGTAAGTGTAGCCACAGCCAGAAATAATTATTATGACTTGGGCATTGCACCCTTTACACGTTACTATATCGATATCACGCGTAACCAAAAGATCAAACTTTTTGGCATGGCCTCTATGGAACTGGCTTACGGGTATTACAAAACCCAGATAAAGAACAACAACGGTACGATCATTGGTACCAATAGCGATAACACAGTTAACTTGGATGGCAGCATTGGTTTTGGTATGGCTTATTTTGGTAAGCAAGGCTCACTTGATCTCAACCTCAGCAATATGGGTTTGCGTTTAGGCTTGTATAAAGTTTTGCCAACCAACCGTAAACGATAAAAATTTTATCCACTAAAACGCAATACAGCAAAGGGTTTCAGAAAAGCAAACAATTGTTAGCACAAAAAATAATTTGGCTGATTGATTGACTGCCCTATACATTTGCAACAGTTCTTTACAATCTCTTATCAAGAAAGGCAGAGGGTAATGGCCCGATGAAGCCTTGGCAACCCTGACGGATCTTGGAGCGTCAGAAGGTGCCAACTCCATCCAGTTGAGTAAACTGGAAAGATAAGTCAGAAACATAGTTTGCTAGAAACAACACAACATAGTAAGCTCATCTGATTTATCGGATGAGCTTTTTTATTGCACCTCATCAAGCAATAAATGCTCGCCCGATAAGCCCTTCTTGGTAAGCGATGAAAGAATTCATACAAACACTTTCATCAAACTTAAAAACCAAAAAGATGAGCAAGCAACACCGTTTTGAAACCCTGCAACTGCACGCAGGCCAACAAATTGATCCAACCACCAAGAGCCGTGCAGTACCCATTTACCAAACCACTTCTTACGGATTCGATAATGCTGAACATGCAGCCAATCTGTTTGGCCTGAAAGCATTTGGCAATATCTATACCCGCATCATGAACCCAACTTCTGATGTGTTTGAGCAACGCATCGCAGCACTGGAAGGTGGCGTAGCTGCATTGGCTGTTGCATCCGGACAAGCAGCACAGTTTATTGCACTGAATAATATTTTGCAAGCAGGTGATAATTTCATCACCACATCTTATCTCTACGGCGGCACGTACAATCAGTTTAAAGTCGCATTCAAAAGACTGGGTATTGATGCACGCTTTGCCAATGGCGATGATGTAGAAAGCTTTGTGCCATTGATCGACAAAAACACCAAAGCCATCTATCTGGAAACAATCGGCAACCCAAGATTGAATATTCCCGACTTTGAAAAATTTGCCCAGCTGGCTAAAGAATATGATCTGCCATTGGTGGTGGACAATACTTTCGGCGCAGGTGGTTATCTCTTCCGTCCGATTGAATGGGGCGCTAATGTAGTTGTTGCATCTGCCACTAAATGGATTGGCGGCCACGGCACCAGCATTGGCGGTGTGATCATTGACGGCGGTAATTACAACTGGGGGAATGGCAAGTTTCCACAATTCAGTGAACCAGCAGAAGGTTATCATGGATTGAAGTTTAGCGAAGTGTTTGGTGAGAACAATCCACTGGGCCTGCCCAATATTCAATTCGCCATTCGTGCAAGAGTAGAAGGCTTACGTGATTTCGGTGCTTCACAAAGTCCGTTCAACTCTTTCTTGTTATTGCAAGGATTAGAAACGCTTTCACTGCGTGTGCAACGCCATGTTGACAATGCATTGGCTTTGGCACAATGGCTGGAGCAACATCCTTTAGTGGAGTTTGTACTCTATCCCGGTCTCAAGAGCAATGCATACCATGAACTGGCTAAGAAATACCTGAGCAATGGTTTTGGCGGTGTGCTGCAATTCGGCATCAAGGGTGGCAAAGAAAAAGCAGCCAAGTTTATTGATGCACTGCAATTGGTGAGTCATCTCGCTAACGTAGGTGATGCCAAGACATTGGCGATACACCCCGCTTCTACTACACACGAACAATTGAGTGCCGCTGAGCAGGAAGCTGCAGGTGTTGCACCTAATCAAATTCGTGTAAGCGTAGGCATTGAACACATCGAAGACATCAAAGCTGATTTTGAACAAGCTTTTGAAAAAGTATTTGTACCAGCTTCTGTACTGAACTAATATGGCCATCTATCAACATACAGCAGATTTTACTTTGGAAAGCGGCAAGGTGATACCCGGTTATCACCTTGCTTACAATACCTGGGGAAAACTCAATGCACAAAAGAGCAATGCAGTCTGGGTGTTTCATGCACTTACCGCTAACGCGAATGCCACCGATTGGTGGAGCGGCTTAGTAGGTGAAGGCAAGCTCTTTGACCCTGCACAATATTTCATTGTTTGTGTGAACATGCCCGGCAGTCATTATGGTAGCATCAGTCCGCTCGACCGTGAAGATTGGTATGCTATTTTCCCTTGGTTCACCGTTCAGGATATGGTGCGTGCCTATCAACCATTGCGCAAAGCTTTGGGTATTGAAAAGATTCATATTGGCATTGGCGGTTCTATGGGCGGACAGCAATTACTGGAATGGGCTGTAGCAGAACCGGCATTGTTTGAATACATTATTCCTATTGCGACCAATGCACAACATTCCTCTTGGGGCATTGCTTTCAATGAAAGCCAAAGATGGGCCATCGAAAATGATCCCACTTGGAAACAAACAAATCCGCAAGCAGGTATTGAAGGCATGAAACTGGCACGCAGTGTGGCATTAATCAGTTATAGAAACTATACGACCTATACCACTTTTCAGCAAGCATCAAACGATGATCCATTTACACAGCAGCGTGATGCAGCCAGCTATCAGCGCTATCAGGGCGAGAAACTGGCACAACGTTTCAATGCTTACAGCTATTACTTTCTGAGTAAGGGCATGGATAGTCAGCATGTAGGCAGAAACAGAGGTGGTGTACGCAAAGCATTAAGTGGTGTACAAGCAAAAGCATTGTGTGTGGGTATTTCATCAGATATCTTATTCCCGCCATCAGAGCAAAGAATATTGGCACGATGGATACCTGATGCTACTTACGAAGAAATTCACTCTGTATATGGACATGATGGTTTCTTACTAGAGTATGAACAATTAGAAATCATTATCCGCAATTACCTCAAGAAAACATTTATTCCGAACGATCTCGAAACGGAGATATTCAATTAAGCAATATGAGCAGCAACAAACATTTGAACATTGGTTTATTTGGCTTTGGCGTAGTAGGTGAAGGCCTCTACAAAGTATTGAAGCAAACACCTTCACTGCAAGCCAGCATCAAAAAAGTAGTGATTAAGCATCCTGACAAAAAGCGTAGCGCCCCACCAGAAATCTTCAACACATTAGCAGACGATATTCTAGAAGATCCGAATATCAATGTGGTGGTGGAAGTAATTGATGATGCAGAAGCAGCATATCATATCGTTACAAAAGCCTTGAGGAATGGCAAAGCTGTGGTGAGCGCCAACAAGAAAATGATTGCCGAGCACCTGGAAGAATTATTGCAATTACAGCAGCAATATCAAGTACCCTTCTTGTATGAAGCTTCTGTATGTGCTTCTATTCCTGTGATTAGAAACCTGGAAGAATATTATGACAATGATCTGCTGCAATCTGTTAGCGGTATCATCAACGGTTCTACCAATTTCATCCTCACTAAAATGTTCCAGGATCAGGTAGAGTTTGTGGATGCCTTACTGCAGGCACAACAACTGGGTTTTGCGGAAAGCAATCCCTCACTAGATGTCTTGGGTATTGATGCAGTAAACAAACACACGATTCTGGTTGCACACGCATATGGTATTCTTACTAAGCCAAATAATATCCTGCACAATGGTATCCAGAATATTCAGTTAAGTGATGCCAAAGTAGCTGCTGAGCGTGATTATCAAATCAAACTGATTGCGCGTGCAGGCAAACTGAAGAATGGGAAGATTGCCGCTTTTGTATTACCGCATTTTGTAGGTAAAGAATCTCAGCTCTATAATGTAGCCAATGAATACAATGGTGTGATCATTGAAAGTGGTTTTGCAGATCAGCAGTTTTTCTATGGCAAGGGTGCGGGCAGCTTCCCTACTGCTTCTGCTGTGCTGAGCGATATTGCCGCATTACGTTACGATTATCGTTATGAATACAAGAAAAAATACTACCACACCCCTTCTGAACTGAGCAATGACTTCTACCTCAAAGTCTATGTAAGCTTTGATGATGTAAAAAAACTGCAGAAGGAAGATTTTGAATGGATAGAAGAGTGGCATAGCGGACAAGAACGCAGTTATCTGGCCGGTGTGATTCATTTCGACAAGCTGGTGCAACACAACTGGTGGAAGCAACATGGCGTTTCGCTAATCGTACTACCTGAAGCCATTATCGAAAATGTTGAATTGCGTTCAGTTAAGAAGCGCAGTTTAGAACTGGCAGGAATTCTTTAATGAATACTGCAAATGAGCAAGCAAACGAAATCCCCGAAAGGGGATTTTTGCTTTAAGACACCAACCCTTACTTTTACGCCATGCAGGAACTCCATTACAAGCCATGTATTGCTGCTTGTATTATCACAAGTTTAACCGGACTGGCCTTGATCATCAATTCCATGGTCTATGGTAAGATTCCATTATTCCTTCTCCTGAATGGCGATGGCGGCCCTTGGATGGATCTGTTTTTTCATTACTGGACTTATGCAGGTGATGGCATCTGGTGGCTCATTTTACTGCCTTTGGTGTGGCGTTTCAAGAAAAGCTTATTACCACTCTATATTGCGGCTTTTGCTTTTTCAACCCTCTTTACGCAAGTGCCTAAGAAACTCATCTTTCCTGAAATGGCAAGACCGACCAAAGCCATTGCAGATTTGAGTCAGGTGCACACAGTAACCAGTGTTGAATTGCATCATACCAATAGCTTCCCTTCAGGACATACGGCTACCGCGTTTACCCTTTTTCTTTTAGCGGTACTTTTCTTTCCCCGTAGAAGAACTGTAGTAATTGGATTTATACTCGCAGCATTGGTAGCTTATTCCAGAGTCTATCTGGCGCAGCATTTTCCATTAGACCTTGGCTCCGGTATGCTGGCCGCGGTACTAGCTGTATTTTGTTCGGTACAGGTGCAGAGAAGATTGTTCACGAAAGCTGCATAGGATTCAGCCCCTCGTAATCTTTGATAAAACGAATGATATTATCGAAGCCTGCAAACTCTGCTGCTTCGTGAATAGAAGTAATGACCACACAGGGCATGCCCGCGCGTTGCGCTGATTCCACACCCTTTAAAGCATCCTCAAATACAATACACTCACTTGGTTGCACACCCAATCTTTTTGCACAAGTCAAATAAGTTTCCGGATCGGGCTTACTGTTCACCACATCATCAGCACTCACTAAGGTTTGAAAATAGTGGCCGATGTTGAGTCCTTCTGTCACAAACGTAAGGTTGGGCATAATACCCGCTGAACCAATCGCCATTAAGATGCCAGCCTGGTGCGCTTTTTCAAGAAATGCGTCCAGCCCCGGCATTAATTTCAAATGTGGCCGAAACATATCTCTGTAAGCGGCTTCCTTATCAAACCCAATTTGATAAGCTTCTTCATCGGTGAATTTACCAGGCAGTATTCTACCAATGAGCTCAGCACTCTTCCCGTAGCAATTGGCTTTGGATTCTTCGTATGTAATGTTTGCGCCGAGATCATTGAGAATCTTATGCCAGGCCGAGATATGGTAATGCATATCATCGATCATGGTGCCGTTGAGATCAAATAAAAAAGCTTTGGCTTGCATGCGGGCAATGATAGTAAATATTTAATGGATGCGTATTATCTAGCTGCTCAATTAGGGGCATAAAAAATCCCCGCAGCAATGCGGGGATTTGTCGGGATGGCAAGATTCGAACTTGCGACCTCCTGGTCCCAAACCAGGCGCGATAACCGGGCTACGCTACATCCCGAGCCTGTTGAGCGGTGAGGGAGGGATTCGAACCCTCGGTACAGAGTTACCCGTACGGCAGTTTAGCAAACTACTGATTTCAGCCACTCATCCACCTCACCGTCGCCAGAGACAATTGCAACCTAACGAAGCATTGTTCTCACGAAAGGGCTGCAAATATAACAGCCAATCGGGAAAATCCAATAACAAAATTGAAAAAGAAATTGCCAAAAGAAAACCCAGACTGTTTGTCTGGGTTCCAATCGTTTGTATCGTTATGGCTTACATCGCCGCGAGCTGTACTTTCTGTGTTAGTTCCATCACATTTTCGCGGAAGATGGAGTCTGTATCCATCAGGTCTTTTACCGTCTGGCAGCTGTGGATTACCGTGGTATGGTCGCGGCCACCGAAATGCTCCCCAATGGTTTTGAGTGAGTTTTTGGTGAAAGCTTTGGCCAGGAACATGGTAATCTGACGGGCCTGAACAATCTCGCGCTTACGGGTTTTGTGCAGTAGCTTCTCGTAAGGCACATCGAAGTATTCGCAAACCATTTTCTGGATGGCTTCGATGGTGATTTCCTTACTGCTGGTCTTCACAAAATTGCGGAGCACTTTCTTGGCCAGTTCCAGATCAATATCTTTCTTGTTCAGTGAAGACTGTGCTAAGAGGGAAATCAACGCACCTTCCAGTTCACGAACATTGGTATTAATATTATATGCCACGTATTTCACTACTTCCTTCGGCATATCCAAGCCATCGTTCTTCATCTTACGCTCAAGAATCTCGATTCTGGTTTCGTAATCAGGCACCTGCAGATCAGCACTCAATCCCCAACGGAAACGGCTAAGCAGTCTTTCCTGTAAACCATCCAGGTCTTTGGGCGGCTTATCTGAAGTAAGTACCAACTGCTTACCACTCTGGTGCAGGTGGTTAAAGATGGCGAAGAATGCATCCTGAGATTTCTCAGCACGATTGAAGAACTGCACATCATCAATGATGAGTACATCAATCAGCTGATAGAAATGGATGAAGTCGTTGATGGCGTTATTACGACTATGGTCCTGAAACTGGTTGATGAATTTCTCACTGCTTACATATAATACCACCTTATTGGGGTGTAAGCGCTTTACTTCATTACCGATTGCCTGAGCTAAGTGGGTTTTACCCAAACCAACACCGCCATACACCACCAGTGGGTTGAAAGAGTTGGCTCCGGGCTTTTCCGCAACGGTTTTACCGGCACGGCGGGCAACACGGTTACAATCACCTTCAATAAATGCATCGAATGTATAGTTGTGATTCAGCTGTGGATCGATCTGCATTTTCTTCAGACCGGGAATCACGAAAGGATTTCGAACGGGGTTTTCAATAACGAGTGGAAAATTCATCTCGTTATTGCTATAAGTTTTGATATTACCAGCAGGCAGATCAACAGAACCATTACGGTTACCACTGTCAACCATGATGCGGTATTCCAGACGGGCTTCTTTACCCAACTCTCTTTTCAATGTTTTGGCAAGCAGTGTTACATAATGCTCTTCCAAGTACTCGTAGAAGAATTGGCTCGGCACCTGAATCATCAACACATTGTTCTTGAGCTCTACGGGTGTGATTGGTTCAAACCATGTTTTGAAGTGTTGCCATTCTACAATGTCTTTGATAATCTTCAAACAATTATTCCAGACAGATTCAGCAGTTTTAGCCATATCAACAATCAGCGCTTTATAATGGGTTATGTTTATTTTCTCAAACCTTAAGTTATCCCTTATTTTCCATATTCACACATGTTGAAAAATTTTTGGGACAGGAGTGCGAATATGGACAAATCTTGTTGAAAAAAAAATTTTTTTGGAAGATGAATTTCTCCATTCAAGAACCAAATCAACTTGCTCCATACCACCAAATTTTTTTTGCTGATTTAGGCATGAAAAAGGCGCAATTTTTACAAAAAATATTTCCACGTTTCTGCAAAAAAGTCGTAAACTCCTCTGACAGAATTTTCCCGCTCGCGGGTTTGATTTGTCTACATTTGCGAACATAAACATTCCACATCCACATGTCATACGAGATCATCGGTAAACTGGTAGCCAGATTTGATATTGTGCAGCGCACAGAAACCTTCAAAACAAGAGAGTTTGTGATTGAGAAAACTGAAGACATTAACGGTCGCAGTATTACAAACTATGTAAAGTTTCAATGTGTACAAGATAAGACGGCTATGCCCGATCGTTTCAATATTGGCGATGAAGTAAAAGTCTTATTTAATATTAAAGGCACTAAGTGGGTAAAAGATGGTCGTGAGAACTATATCACGAATCTGGACGCCTGGAGAATGGAGACAGTGAAGCTAGGACAAGACGCAGGCAGCGACAATGAATATCCATTTCCAGCAGATGCACCACCACCAGGAGATATGGTAGACGATCTGCCTTTCTAAACTGCTGACCATTTTTAGGATCAATACCTGACATGCCTACACAGCTTAGTTTCAAACTCAAACCGGCAGAAGCTGCCGATAATGATCTGCTCCGCAGTTATATTGCTGCGCATGCTGGTGTACCCGAAGCACAAGTAAATGGCTTTTACAGGCTCAAACAATCGATAGATGCCAGAAGTCGCCAACAGGTGTGGGTGAATCTGACTCTGGAAGCATTCATCAATGAAACGCCTAACGGCAGAAACATCCAAAAAGGAGTTTTTCAATCTGTACAGCAAGCCAAGCACCGGGTTATTATTATTGGCGCCGGACCAGCAGGTTTGTTCGCAGCACTCAGACTGATAGAATTGGGCATTCAACCCATTCTCCTGGAAAGAGGTAAAGATGTTCGTGCCCGCAGAAGGGACCTGGCTGCCTTAAATAAAGAAGGCGTCGTTAACCCGGAAAGCAATTATTGCTTTGGTGAAGGCGGCGCAGGCACGTACAGTGATGGTAAGCTCTATACCCGCAGCAATAAGCGTGGCGACATCAACCGTATTCTGCATCGCTTTGTGGAATTTGGTGCTGAGGAGAAAATCATCTACGAAGCACATCCGCATATTGGCACGAATAAACTGCCCCATATCATTACCGCTATGCGGGAATGCATTATCGCCATGGGCGGACAATGTTTGTTTGAAAAGAAAGTAACGCAACTGATTCTTGAAAAGGATACCATTAAAGGTGTCTCCACTGCTGATGGCGATAGCTTAATGGCTGATGCAGTGATACTGGCTACCGGGCATTCAGCCCGAGATATTTTCCGCATGCTGCGTGATCAGGGCTTGCTGATAGAAGCCAAGCCATTTGCATTGGGTGTGCGCATCGAACATCCGCAGGCATTGATTGATTCTATTCAATACCATTGCGCCATCAGGGATGAATACCTACCACCTGCTTCTTACGGATTGGTAGAGCAAGTGCAGGAAAGAGGTGTCTTCAGTTTCTGTATGTGTCCGGGCGGCATCATCGCGCCAGCCGCAACCAACCCCGAAGAATTGGTGGTGAACGGCTGGAGCCCAAGTAAACGCAACAATGCTTTTGCCAATAGCGGCATGGTGGCGGAAGTAAGTGCAGCAGATGCATTACGCTACTTGAAACAACAGCAACAAAAAGCCAGTGCTGACGACCCCTTATTATTGATGCAGTTTCAGGAAGCCGTAGAAAGAAAAGCATTTGCAGCAGGCGGAGGAAAATTTGTAGCACCAGCACAACGCATGGCAGATTTCTGTGATAGAAGAACCAGCACTACCCTGCCCGACTGCAGTTATCTGCCCGGCTTGAATAGTGCTGACTTATCGCAAGTATTACCCGACTTTATATTCAAAAGCCTACAAGGAGGCTTCCGTGCATTTGGTAAAAAGATGCGCGGGTATCTCACCAATGATGCAGTAGTAGTAGCAACAGAGAGCAGAACTTCTTCACCGGTGCGGATTCCCAGAAACCCTGATAATCTCCAACATCCGCAAATCAAAGGGTTCTACCCTTGCGGGGAAGGTGCCGGCTATGCAGGGGGTATTGTCAGCGCTGCGATGGACGGAGAAAAAGTTGCCAATCAATTGGCCGCAGTTTTACATCCCTGATTTACTCACCAGAAGCACCAGCTTTGGCTTGCAGTTTCTTCTCTGCAATCAAGCCATTACGCTGATATGATTTGCGATGTGCTTTTAAAGCAGCTTTATCAGCCTCAGTCCAATTCTTAGTGATGGCCTTCAGATCAGGCTTGCCCGCATCTACCCAGGCTGTGTACCAGAAATCAGCCAATAAATCTGCTGAACGCAACAATTGTGTGTTGATGGTTGGTTTCAACGCTTCGCCATAGGCTTTGGCGAAAGCAGTGGTATAATATTTTACCGGTGTGCCGCGACGCATCTGTGTTCTGTACTTGACACTATCCGGAAATTGCTGCGTGAGTCTGGTCTCAACAGCAAACACATCAGGCAATAATTGAAAAGCACCACGCACACCCTGCATAATCGCTTCAGCAGGATTTTTCAGGTATTTGGCTTTGTGGCCGCTATTCAATTGGTATTGATCCAACTCAATCTCAGGCACCACGCTTTCCCACAAAGCATGCAAGCCTTTTTGGTTGGTGAGCTGACCATCATAATTAATAGTAGTATGCAAAGGCACATGCGCATCGCCGATATAATGGCCTAAATCAGCTGCGTAGAATAGAATGCTATCTGCATTACCTGAACGGAAAGCTTCAGTAAGTTTACGCTGCATATACACCACATGATAAGGCACATAACCATACTTTATTAATGTATCGCGGGTAAACTGCTGCACGGCAGCTTCCCAGTCAAGCGGCATTTTCCAAGCTGCAGAATCACCATAAGCTTCCATATCAATAAAGTGCTTGGTTGCCTCCGTACTATCTGTATTGCGACGTATATCGGGTCTTGGCGCGTTATACACCAGATAATCCATGTTCTTATAAAAGAAAGGGCGCATACCTGAGGGCAATTGGTAGATAGCTACCTGATTCACTGTCTTATGTACCAGAAAGCCCCAGCTAGACAGGCTCATCACTACTGCAAGCGCAAAAATGCCAACCAAAACACGTTTCATACTTCTTGGAGGTTAAGAGCGCAAAATAACCATAAAACCTGCCGTTGTTGTAATAATTACACGGGTACTGCTACCAATGTGGGCAGTTTCCTACATTTATCAAAACCAAGACCAATGAGTAACATCCTGGAATTACAAAACCTGAAGAAATATTATGCCACGCAGAAAGCGGTGGATGATATCAGTTTCGAGGTGAAGGCCGGTAGCATTTTTGGTTTGCTGGGACCCAACGGTGCCGGTAAAACCACCCTCCTGCGCATGATCACGGGGATATTTTACCCCGATAGCGGACAAATTATTTTCGACGGCCAATCCTTCAACCCCATTGAAGATGTATTGAAGATTGGTTACATGCCCGAAGAAAGAGGCTTGTACAAGAAAATGAAGATTGGGGAACAGGCTTTGTACCTGGCCCAGCTCAAAGGCTTGAACCATGCAGAAGCAATGGAAAAAATCAAGTTTTGGTTCAGACGCATGGAAATGGAGAGCTGGTGGAATAAGAAAGTGGAAGACCTCAGTAAGGGTATGAGCCAGAAACTCCAGTTTGTGACAACGGTACTGCACGAGCCCAAACTCATCATTCTGGATGAACCATTCAGTGGATTAGACCCTGTAAATGCGAATTTGATCAAAGATGAAATCTACGGTCTGGCACAACGTGGCTGCAGCGTTATCTTCAGTACACACAGAATGGAGCAGGTAGAAGAAATCTGTGACCATATTGTATTAGTAAACCTTGGTAAGAAAATTCTGGATGGTACTGTAAATGATGTGAAGCAACAATTCAAGGAAAACAAGTTCAGCATTAAATTATCAGAAGTGCCCAATGGTTTGAGCCATGCTGCATTTGATGTGTTGGAACAAAATGCCAATCAACTAACGGTAAAGATTCAGCAGGGCTTCAAGAGCAATGATGTATTGCAATACCTGATTCAGCAAAATCTGACAGTAGAGGGCTTTAATGAAATATTGCCTTCACTGAACGACATCTTTATCAGACTGGTGGAAGGCACTAAGTCAACCACCCGCGCATTTCAACCAGTTCAATAACCTCAACACAAAGTATTATGAATAAAATATGGATTGTTGCACGCAGAGAATTCCTCACTCGTGTACAAAAGAAAACCTTCCTACTCACTACAATCGGTTTACCCCTCTTGATCTTTGGTTTCTACGCAGCCATCATTTTCTTCTCTGTAAAGGGATCTGATGATTACACAGTTGCGGTGGTTGACAAGGCCAATATTTTTGAAGGAAAACTAGAATCGAAAAAGGAAGAAGTTGTCTTTAAAATCGTACAGTCTGATACTGCAGAACTGAAAACGCAGTTAGAGAAAAAAGTATACGACGCCTACTTATTCGTTCCTGAGAACTACACACTCGATAGTGATGAGAGCGAGCTGTACTTTAAATCTGGTAAAGCTACTGGCATCATGACGCGTGAAGATATCCAGCGCAGCATCAATAAGCGATTGGAAGAGAAGCGCATGGCCAAGATGAATATTTCAAAGACATTGTTAGACAGCCTGCGTAAAGACAGTGATATCAACTATACAACACTAGCTGGCAAAAGCGATAGTGGCATTAAAGCAGGCATCAGTTATGGTGTGGGTTTCATCAGTGGCATTCTTATCTACATGGTACTATTTATTTATGGTACGATGGTAATGCGTGGCGTGATGGAAGAAAAAGTGAGCCGTATTGCAGAAGTAATTGTAAGTAGTGTAAAACCCTTCCAACTGATGATGGGTAAAATCATTGGCATTGGTGCAGTTGGCTTAACCCAATTCATCATCTGGGGCATACTGATTATCGGCTTACAATTCCTTTTACCAGTAATTTTCCCTGAGCTGGCGCAGTCTATGCAATCACAGGCAATACAGCCAGGTGCAGCAGGTGCCATGAATGCAGCCAAGCAGAGTGGTGCATTAGATGGTTTAATGGCCGGCTTGAGTCAGATTAATTTCCCATTGATTATTGGTTGTTTCATTTTCTACTTCCTGGGCGGCTATTTCCTCTATTCATCATTATTTGCTGCTGTAGGTAGTGCTGTAAATGAAGATCCACAAGATGCACAAAGCTTATTACTGCCTATTACCATGCCCATCATTTTTGCTTTTGTGATTCTGACCAAAGCAGTGAATGACCCCAACAGTCCGATTGCAGTATTCGGTAGCTTGTTCCCGCTTACATCACCAATTGTAATGATGGCTCGTATTGGTCATGGCATTCCTGAAGGGGTATCTGTATGGCAATTATTATTAAGTATGGCCTTATTGGTTGCAGGTTTTATTGCCACAACATGGTTGGCAGGCAAAATCTATAGAACAGGCATCCTGATGTATGGCAAGAAAGTGACTTGGAAGGAAATGTGGAAATGGGCTTTTCGGAAATACTAAATAAATAATTTGTAGTTATCCTGAGTTTAAAACTCAGGATAACTACTATAATATAAGTTTTGTTGTTAATGATAGAAAACCAATGGCTGTTGGCGGCTATAAAATTCGAAACAAAGAAGCCATTCATTTTATCACTTTTGCAGTAGTTGAATGGATTGATGTCTTTACAAGAAAAGTATATCGAGACTTACTGCTAGATAGCATACGATATTGCCAAAAAGAAAAAGGTTTAATACTACATAGCTGGTGCATCATGAGCAATCATGTTCATTTAGTAATCTCTGCAAGAGATAATAACCCAAGTGATATTTTAAGAGATTTCAAAAAATATACCAGCAAAAAAATCATTAAAGCAATTATTGCGAATCCAAGAGAAAGCCGAAAAGAATGGATGTTACAGGTCTTCAGACAGAAAGGCCAGGCAAATAGCCGTAACAAGCAGTATCAATTTTGGCAACAAGATAATCATCCAATAGAAATATTCAGCAGACGCTTCATACGCCAGAAACTAAATTACATTCATAATAATCCAGTTGCTGCCGGCATAGTTGAGAAATCAGAAGAGTATATCTATAGCTCTGCAAGAGATTACTACTATGGCAAAAACTGCGGACTTTTAAAACTAGAATTGCTTTAAATGCAGTTGGCCTGAGTTTAAAACTTAGGCCAACTGCATTTGTTTACTGCGCCAAACTAATCCTTACCTGAACACCCGCTCGCGTATTGGTAATTGGCGCCGAAGTAGAGATATAAGGAATCGCTCTACGCTGATCGAAGAAAAATTTCAGGTTAATACGGTTATTCAACACATAATCGATCGCAGGCTGAATGGTGATGACTTTTTGTCCGCCAGTACCATAGGCATTACTCTGGTCTAAGCGACTATTGCTCTGTTGTTCATCACGCATAGACAGATCCAGTTTAAAACTAAGATCGTTCTCCATGGTCTTACCTCTCATGAAAGGTAATTGGAAAGGCAGCTTGATGCCTCGCTTACGCCAACTGAATCCAAATACCCACTCGGTACTTCTTGTTTCAGCCAACTGAAAATCCACCAGACTCAAACTCAGCTGTCGGCTTCGCTTGTATTCAAACTTCAGGTTAAGCTGATTCACTGTTGTAATATCCACACCAATCAAAGGTGTGAATGCTTCCTGCATCGATAAATTCGGCACCAGGAAATAGGGTATATAGTTACCACTCACCGTATCTACAAAGCCTGGCGCACCCAAACCAAATGGATCGCGATAGAGCAATGCACTGGCAAAGCTGTTCATGCTTAATGTGCTATTATAGCCATGCGATAAAGTAATCATGCTGAATTTCTCAGCAAGGGCCGGCAGTTTGGTCAAACCCGTGTAGGTCACGCGCCAGTTCGGTTTGGGCAGAATACCCCTGAATGGATTGGTTCTGATTGAGCTGTTATTCTGTCCAATCAAAGGCACATTATTCGGGTCTTTACCGGTATAAGCAGCAAGGAATGCAGGAATCAGCACATCCTGCGAATAACGGCCATAACCACGCGCATAACCATCTGATGTAAACTGCTGTCCTGGTGGCAAGGATTGCCAGTATGGATTGGTTGCCGCAATACGGCGTGAGATAACCTGTCGATTCTGTTCAAACTCACGGAATGTTTGTGATATCTCGTTGGGGTTTTGTTTTCTGAATAAAGTATTCAAGGCCATATATGATACGCTAAAGCCACCTGATGCAAGCGGACTCAAATGCGCAAACTTGCCATTACTCAATGTGTCCTTGAACAATTCTGAATAGTCTTTATTGAAGGACTTATCCAAATTGATACTGATATTGAATTCTCGTATGGGCTCTGCCTGTGCAGTGATACTCAAACGTTGCTCAAAATTTTGACGGAAAAGGAAATTGAAATTACTATCGCTACTCATCAAACCCCTGCTGGCAAAATTGTTCAGCATATTGGTATCGGGCTGCTTGCCAAAAACATAACCCAGGCCCGGTGCCATACTGCTGAAATTATTACCCAGGATTCTTGAACTATCCATAAAGCCCGGCAATCTGCTGCGCAGATTTTCTGTATAGCTAACATTCACACTCTTCACCATCGTCAATAGTCGTCCACCAGCACGCACAAAATCATTCATCTCTACCGGTTCATTTTGCTTGGATAGTCTTCGGGCCAAACGCTCATCCCTTCTCTGTTGACGCCATTTGCGCAAAGCTTCTCTGCGTGCTTTACCCTTCAAATCTTTCACCACTTCTTCCTTTGATGGCAATGTGCTGCCCAAAACTGATTGCTGTAAATCCGGACCCGGTGGCGGTGGTGTAGGCTTACGTTTACGCTTGTTCTTATTATCCTGCACATCTGCATCTGAACGAACAGGAACGGTATAATCCTCTAAAGCACGTAACCATCTAGATTTAGCATAGAGTCTTCTGAAATCAAACTCACCGGTGAGGTTATTGTCCTGCCCATTTTCAATGACATTACCCAAACTGCGGGCAATCAAACTAGCACCCACCCAATTGTAGGTGGTCTTATAACTATACCGCGCATTAATCCAATCTACCAATGGAATCTTATTCAATGGCAAAGTATAGGTAAGGTTAGCTGTTTGCTGATACAAAGTATTTCTACCACCCTTCAGGAAATTGTCTCTTACCGAATCTCGCTTGGGACCCCTATCAATTCTGCCGAATGGCTCATCTACACGCGCATTATTGGTTGCAGAGAAATCAATATTCAAAGAACGCGACAAATCCCAACGCAGGTTATAGAAACGATCGAAGGTGAAGAACTTGTCGTATGTGGTATCTACTCTTTCAACTTTGCTATCAACAGTATTAACAATCCGTGGTATGAATTGTCCAAATTGTCGGTTCACATCTGCACGGAAACCAATCAAGGATGGCGTCAGGTTGAAATTGAATTCCTTCAGCCATTTCAACCAATTGCTATTCCCCTTGATGAGGTAACGCATCGGCTCAATGTATCTGGGCTGTCCGCTGAACGTATAACCCATTCCTGCGCGGTGACGGGTAATTTTATTTTCAGTAATGAGCGGACTACTCTGCTCTGTCTGCGTGAAAGAATAACTAAAATCAAAATTGCTTAAGCGCCATGGCTGAGGCTTACGCGCTGAAGGCGCCAAACGCACATTGGTGAAATTGATGGTCTTGATCGTGGTTTGATCCAATGCTGCATTACGAATAGAATCTCGTTTATTACCTGCTGCATTGAGTTTGCTTTTATACAGTACATCCCGATCATAAGGATCGTACTGTGGCGCACGAATGGTTCTGTTAATACTCGCATACACCGGTAAGGACAAACCCCACTTGGCTGGCGTTAATTTACCTGCATTCAAATTGGTAGCAATATCAAACTGCACCAAGTTATCACGCGCACGTTCATTCACCCTTTGTTCAATGGTACCGAAACCTTGTGTGTAGGTATTCGCTGAAACAGATAATGTACCGAGATCAGCAAGGTTCATATCCACCCTGCCCAATGCAGCCCATGCTGATTTCTCATCTAATTCAGACAAACGCAATTCATTCACCCACATTTCTGCATGCATGGGCGCTGTGCTGGTTGGATTGGCATTTTCTATTGCCACCAAAATACCCCTTACTTCTCCCAAGTTCGGGTTACCAAAAACGGAGAAGGTTTTATTGCCGATACGCTCTCGATAAATGGTCGTGAAAGATTGATTCGTTTGATTACGCCGCAATTTCAAATCCACCAATTCACGCAAACTAAAATCTAAATTATTCGCATCGGGCCAGACAATATTGGCCTGACCCGGCGTGTACGTGCCCGGCGGTGTTACTTTCAACGGAATCTTGATTTCATAATAGTTGTTCAAGAAATCCTGTCCCAAACGCACCACCAGATTGGCATCACCATCTCTTAATGCAGCCTGACCAACAATGGATTCAATGTGCGCAAACATGGAGAGCTTACCATACTGACGCATATCAAATGGCACAGTCTTGAATACACCACGCGCATCACCGCGAGGCAGGTTGCGTACTTGTACACTCAATGCCTGCTCGTTCTGCAATAAGTTCACACCATTATTACTCAGCTGTTGTACGCGTTCAATACCCGGTGGAATCACATAGTTTACCGGCTGGCGTGCACTATTCTCTTCCAGGTTTACGGCCAGTGTATTAAAAGTTGTTGGCGAGTTATTGGGCAGCTTGATATAATTACCTGCTGTATCTAAGTTGTACGTGAACTGACGCCATTGGTTACGCACCAGATCCATCTTCACAAAACGCAGCACAACAGAGTCTTCAAAATCTGTCATATACCAGCGCATGAAGCGGATGGATTTGAAATCAGGAATATTCCCCACTTTTCTGCTGTAATCACGAATCGGCACACGGAACAAATACCAGTTCTCGGTTCTGCGAATACCATCCGCAGAATTCACGGTAACCGTTCTTCTATCAGTGATGTATTTATTGCTGCCCACATTCATATTGGGGAAGAGATCAATCTGGTATTCATAATACTCTTCCGATTCATTAAGCGTATTGTCTCTGTTCAAATCTTCATTATCTGGATACAAGGTTGCGGCTGGCGTAAACTGTCCGCCCGTTGTAGCCACAGGTGAATTGCCCTGCGGGTTATTGAAATTCTTGTAACGTCCTAAAATACCTGTAGCAGATCCATCATAACTCGCATCCCTGAACCAGACATAGTTATCATCTGATGGATCGTTCAATGCGCGACGATAGATGAACGAGTTTGTACCAAAGTTTTGTGCCAGTCTGTTCAGGTAGTTCTGACGCTTTCTTCTTTCTGCAGCATCATCCACCCCATCCAATCCCACATCCTGAAATGGTCTGTCGGCAGGATCATTACTAAATGCTTGCGTAATCTGAATTGGGTTCACCGGTGCTTTACCCCATGCGTTGCTACTATCTACAGCAGCCGGAATACTTGGTGTATTCAAACCGTTCTCGTAAAATCTTCTGCCATCTTTCAGGATGTCTTCACTGATATTACCGAGGTTCAAGAATAATTTACCACCGCGACTATTGGTATTACGGATAAATGGATCCTGAATCCAGAACTCAACGAATTCAATATTACCTGTTTCAAAATCTGTTTGATCCAATGCACGCATGATACCACCCCAGCGAGCAGCGGGATTGGTAAGATGACCACTGTCTGTGATCTGACCAATTCTGTTTTCAAAATTGTATGGACCCTTGTTACGCGGATAAAAAGCCATATCAAAAGTGAAAGCTTGTATATCTGTGATATTGGTGGTACGCTGCGGGAACAATTCATTCGTGAATACCTGACGTACACGCGGATCGCTCAATTCAGCAAGGTTTCTGCGCAAGGGGTTATTCGGACTGTTCTTATCCTGCAGGTTGGGTTCAATCTGATACCAAGCTAATTTGGCGCGATTCTTATTGTAATCAACCGAATCGGTTAATGTAGCTTCAGGAAATTTGGGATTACCCTGTGGTGTGGAAGCAAGATTCCATGCAACAAAAGGAAAACGCAAATCAATATTGTTTCGTGTGCCTTCAAAATCATCTAAATAAATCAAGCCTTGTTCTGCACGACCAATCTGTGGTGGGTGACCGGGTTTCAATAAAGCTGCTTCACCATAAGCTGTAATACTCGATGGGGCTTTAGTTGAATAGAAAGGCAGCTTATTCAACGCACGTGTTAAGCCGGGCAAATCTGAGCGATAACTAAAGTCCAATCCAAACATGGTGTTTCGAATGGGATCATCACCGTAATTCATCTTGGTAAAGAAGGGACGCTCACCCAAACGCACAGTTGAAAAACCCAAAGCCAGTTTTTTATTTGCCAAATAATCCAAACGCAAACCGGAGAAGCCTCGCTGTTGTAAACCAAAGCCGGCATTGTTTTCAAATGATACTTGCACAGGAATACCAGATGATAAAATACCCTGATTCAAAATCTTTACACTACCCAGATTATAATCAATCACATAGTCTGCTCCTTCACGGAGTAATTGTCCGCCAGCTGCAACAGTGACTGATCCTTGCGGAATATTGAATGTGTTGAGGAAAATTTCAGAACCACCCGTTCCCTTGGCCTGGCCTTGCATCACAAAACGATTCACATTGGCATAGGTCTGGGCAATGGCTTTAATTGAATCGTACAATTGATAGTAAATGTATTTCTGCTTCAGCGCAGCAGCTTGTCCGTTATAAGCAAGCCTGTCCAAATCCCGACCAAATGGTTCCAACACCGGAAAAATCACTCGACCCTGTTGTGGTAAAATGGTGAAGCCATCAATCCAGTCGAACACCCCATCCGGCTGTGGATCATTTCGGTTATTAAGACGGTCTAAATTCAGGATGCGCAACAAAGGCTGACCTTCCACCGCGGGTGCAGTTTCCGGTAAATATCTTTTCAAACCACCACTGGGTTCTTCGTACAGAACATTCAACTTAAAATCTTCACGCTGAATACCCCCAAATAAATCGAGCGTGTACACATTCTTCATCATCAAACCCCAGATCGGCAATGACGGTCTTTGCGAAGTAGCTTTCAATAATTTCAGGAACAAGACCTTTTGTACGCCCTGTGTTGAATCCAACCCAACATCTTGCGCAAATTCACCTACTTGGTAAACCCGTCCATTGAATGTGTATTGAAAAGCCACACCCAGCACTTCATCTGGTTGCAATTGTGTATTCAGTGAGAGAAAACCAATTTGTGGATTGAAATAATATTCGTTGGGTGATAATTTTCTCGCGAAAGTTTTTTCAAAATCTTCTACCGGCCTTAAGCCCTTTGCCAATAACTGACTCGTAATCTGCACCGGATTTCTGTTGGCAGGATTAGCTGTGAGGTAAGCATACAAATCATTCGCGCGGTTATCAGGAAGTTGATTGGTGGTTAAAGGATTCACCACACCTACTCTATGCGGATTGGTTTCTGCCAAATCCATCAAACCCACCACATCGCGCGATTCTGTTGTAGCACCTGTTCTATTCGTTACCCAAACATCCATACGCAGAATCTGTACCTGACTGTTCACAATCGGCAATTGCGACATGGACTTATTGAAATTATTGCGGAAGTATTGGGCTAAGAGAAAATGTTTATTCTCTTCATAATCATCCAGCTTCTTCTGGAATGTATTGGTAGATGCGCCACCCTGCAAAGCAACAGATTGTCTTTGCGAACGCTGGTTGGCAATAGCAGCTGTAACAAATAATTTTCCAAACTGTAATTGTGTTTTGATACCAAAGAGGTTTTGCGCACCGGGTATCAGTGTTCCTTTCGATTGAAAAGAAATATTACCGGCTTCAATACTCTTGATCATCTCATCATCCATACCCTTATAATCCAGTTTGATCTGATTATCGAAATTCAGGTTGGATAAGGTATTGTAGTTGATGGGAAAGCGCAGCTTATCACCAATGCTGGCATTCACACCCAGATTGGCATTCATGTCAAAATCAAAACCACCATTGCGGCGTGCTCTTTCTGCGAGTGTGGGGTTCTTGATGTTTTGCCCTTGATAACCGGCGAGGATATTCACTTCACCTTGTGGACGGATATCTACTTTCAAACCATTGGGACCGAGACCAAACATCCTGTCGAACAACTGATCATACACACGCATTTTTGGCCGGGCTACTTTCTTATTGAGTAAAGTGATGGCATCTGCACGCTTGCGGAAATAATCCACTTCAGCCTGTCTGCTTTGTTGCTGGTAGAATTGCTGAAAAGAAATGGGTACCGCTTTGCGATAGGTTTTGCTGCCTATACGCTCTTCAACATAATAGGTTTTGGTCTTGGGATCGTATTTCACTTCCCGCTTGAGGTAGAGTGAATCATTGAAATCGAAAGCATGCGATTTACCGGCGCTGAACAGATCGGTTCTTCTGTCGCTAATAGGGTAACGCAAAGAATCTGTCCGTTGAGCGAACAACAGGTTACCGCAACAACAAAACAAGATGGTGATGAGGCCCGAAAGCAAATATTTCCAGCGCGAAAAAATCAAAAGTCAGTCTGCTTGGTCAAGTAACGTTGGGCCGATATCAGATATTTTTAAGTGCTTGTTTAATAATGAGTTCTAAAGATACGTCTCCATCCATCATTTTGAGCGTTTTTTGTACCGCTGCCTCAGCTGCATTACGGGCAATGCCCAGGGCTATGAGGGCCTGAATAGCATCCTGACCCGGAATGGGCGCTGCAGTACCTGTGACACTCAATGCTTTATCGCCCATTTGCTTGCCTACTTTATCGCGCAGTTCCACCACCAAACGCTCGGCAGATTTCTTGCCGATACCCTTGATTTTCTCCAATTGAGCTGTATTGCCTTGTGCAATGGCCTGAATTATCTCATCTGGCTTCATGCCGGAGAGCATCATTCTGGCAGTAGTAGCACCTACACCGGAGACGCTGATTAGCAGTAGAAAAAGGTCTTTTTCCGTCGTATCGGCAAAGCCAAACAATGTATGGGCATTCTCGGTGATATGGAGATAGGTAAAGAGCAGGCCGCTGTCTTTCTGGCTGATAGCCGAATAAGTATGCAGGCTGATTTGGAGATCATAACCCACACCATTGACATCCACCACCACCCGAGCCGGTGTTTTTACTGCAAAATGGCCTCTAACAAAAGCGATCATAGAGCCTAAAAGTACATGGAAATCATGAAGTAAGCGTGGTTTGACTAACCTGCGTTAGCTTATTTTGGCCTTAATCCTGTCTAAAAAGGATTAAGTTTGCGCCCTCAAAGAAAACCCAGTATGAGCACCAGAGCAGCCATCACCGCCGTTGGCGGATATGTTCCTGAAACCAAACTCACCAATTTTGATCTGGAGAAGATGGTGGATACCAACGACGAGTGGATCAGAACCAGAACCGGCATTGAAGAACGCCGCATTCTGAAAGAGCCGGGCAAAGCCAGCAGCGATATGGCCGTGCCTGCTGTTCAAGAAATCCTGCGCAAGCGCAATATGGATGCTACAGAAATTGACTGTATCATTTGTGCTACCGTAACCCCGGATATGGTGTTTCCTGCTACCGCGAATATCATTGCCGATAAACTGGGTGCTAACAATGCCTGGGGTTATGATATGAGTGCTGCCTGTAGCGGTTTTCTCTATGCGCTTACTACGGGTGCCATGTATATTGAGAGTGGCCGTTTCAAAAAAGTGATTGTGGTAGGCGTAGATAAAATGAGCGCGATTATTGATTATACCGATCGTGCTACATGTATCATTTTTGGGGATGGTGCCGGCGCTGTTTTGCTGGAACCAAACGAAGATGGTGCAGGTGTATTGGATAGTATTCTCCGCAGCGATGGCAGTGGCCGTCAGTACTTGCATATGAAAGCCGGTGGATCTTTGAAGCCAGCTACCATGGAAACTGTATTAGCCAAAGAACATTTTGCCTATCAGGAAGGTCAGGCTGTTTTCAAATTTGCCGTAAAAGGCATGGCCGATGTAAGTGCTGAATTGCTGGAACGTAATGGACTTACCGGTGAAGACATTGCCTGGCTGGTACCACACCAAGCTAACCTCCGCATCATTGATGCAACAGCCAACCGCATGGGCTTACCCAAGGAAAAAGTAATGATCAATATTCAACGTTATGGCAATACTACCGCAGCTACTATTCCGCTTTGTTTGTGGGAGTGGGAAAGCCAACTGAAGAAGGGCGACAATATCGTACTCGCTGCATTCGGTGGTGGCTTTACCTGGGGCGCTACCTGGGTGAAGTGGGCGTATTGATATTGATGATTGGCTATTGTTGATTGTTAATTGATTATTGACGATTGACGTATGACGACTGACGATTGATAGTTGTTGATTGAAGATTATCATTTGATTATTGACCCCGAATGCTCGGGGCAGGCTCCCGAATTCTCGGGGCAGGCGACTGACGATAAGTTATTGTTGCTGGCATTATTGGGTTACGACCAACAAGGCTATCGTTGAGACCAGCTTTGTGGCAAACCTTTTGTTAGCTGCTGTAATTTCAGTACCCGTAAATTTCTCTCATTTCTTGTTCATACATATTTTCTATTTCGTCAGCGTAGTCGGTATATTTCCCAAATACGTCTGCTGTATGGGTCAGTAGAATTGAAGTTTTCTCGTAAAGGTCTCTAACATCAAGCAAGTTTATAGTATCCTTTTGTTCAAAAGAGTTATTGTTTTCTTTATCAACGGGATAACGAAAACTGTCTGAGTTTTTATCAAGTAGATGAAAAATGCTTGTCAGCTTGTTAACCTCTTCGCAATATTTATTGAACTCTTCAATATCTGCTTTGTCAACCTCAATTCCATGCTTTGATTTAAGGTTCTTTATCGTTTCGGCAATGTGCAACTTAAAAGCTCCGAACAATTTTTCTAAATCGTGAGTTCCTGCCTTTTTAAAATCATCTTTTTCTGAATACTTCAGAAAGTATCTGATGTTCGTCTTAAATCCTAATTCCATGCAATGTCTAGCAATGAATAAAATTGGATAAGCAAGTCTGTCAACATGATTTCCCGATTGATATACATTTTCCATTAAAGCTTCAAAGGCTCTTTCATAACTACCAAAGTAATTTGCAAAGGTTAAATGGTGTCCTAAGAAGGCATTGAATTGATGTCGTGTAAACTTATTATCTGGAATTTCCTTCATCGTGGTCGGTCATTTTAAAGCCGCTAACGGCTTGGGCTTTGCGAAGGTGGGAGGAGGTGATCTATCGCTCGCTTGGCCACTAAAGCCCCGATTAGCTAAAGCCAAATTACTGAAGCCCGGTCAGAATTCCTACAGCCGATGGGCGATATTCGTCAGCCCAACTTTTGCAAAGCTGATGTTGGGCGTAGTTCTAAGCCGCATGAGCTTTAAAATATTCGATATATTTTGACAGGGATTTGACTATTCCTCTTGACGTATAGAAGTTTGTCAATTCAAAGCTTAGATACTCGTCATTTTCTAAAATTATAATCAAATAATTCAGTCCTCGCCCTCGCCCCGGGATATTTAATATTGATGTTTCTCTTATTTTTTCCCATTCAAGAAACTGATCATCGACGGTTATCCCTAAGGGGTCTATTTGTATGGAAAAATTTAATGTGTTATCATAAAAAAATTGCCATAACACGTTTATTGTAATTATAAGTGACGCAATCATTACAATTGCTAATCCACCTTGATTGATATCTTTTTGTACCCTTATTGCATAGAAAATAGCTGCCCATATCGACACAGCAAATACTATGTAAAATATCTTGATCGGTCTACTTGGTCTAAATGCTCTAGACTTGAGGGATGGAGATTGATTGTTCTTATATATTGATGAGGTCGGTCTTATTGTTGCATTCGCAAGCAAGAATTGGCTTACTTTTCCACGCGTGTCTAGTTCGCTTATTATTTTTTGATGGATAGATTCTAATAGTTCCAAAATTGAAAAGAATTACGCCCAACGTTTTCGGGCTTTGCGTTCGGGCGGGTTTCGGAGCGCAAAACTGTCAACCTGCACTGAACTTGAATAGAAGCACAAAGCTTCAAGTTTGCACATCACCCCGCCTGACGGAAAACCCGTGTTATAGGGCGTTTTTCCTTTGTCAACCTGGTCCCATTCCATCTCTAAAAATAATTGCTAAACTGATATGATAAAGAAAGAACGAAAGTGTCAATGCGAAGAGCAGTCCAACGATTACTCGATAAATCTTTTTCGTGTCCAACAAGCGCCAAGCCAAAGGTATTGTCAAGATTGGGGTTACGAACATAGCAAACCATAATATTTGTCCAAGTAAGTCCATTTTATGCGTAACCGTTTACATCAAGGTCAAAGAGTTGTTTTTTGTCAAGATTGAATTTTATGTTCCAATAATAACTACCACCGTCAAGCACCATAACTCTACCTGTTAACCAACCATCTGTGTCGTCCTTGTCTTTTGACCAAAAACAGTTAATGAGCAAAATCCTGTCACCATTTTTATCAATGTAGCCAAAATACTGTCGCTTATATTTATGCAAATTTTTATGAATAATAGGTGTAGAGGATTGGTTTATCAACTGATTATTTAAGGTCTTTAAGTCTGTCGCCAACGAAGCTTCTGCTTGGTCAATTTCCTGTCTTGTTGGAGTAAAACGCTGTCCGGGAATAAGGTCAAAATAATTTGAAGGGAAAATTGCCACGTCAAACTGCTTTGTCTTGTAGTGGTCTGCCTTTTTAAAAGTCGTGTCTGTCTGCCCGAAAACCCTACAAGTTGTCAGCAGTAAAAAAGTCAAAATTGTTATCGTTCTTATCATTGTTTCGGTCGTCTTAAAATGCCCTATAACGTTCAAGGCTTGGCGATGTTGGGGCAACTGCGTTACGTCACGCCTGAACTGAAGCCAAATATAGTTACTGTTGCTAATTGATATTACAAATGTTGAGGCGAGTTCTGTCGAGCCAGTGACGAAAGGAAAATAGAATTACAAATGTTGATGCTTATTACGTCTGCCCCAATATTGCCAAACCTTTTGTTGCAAGCAGTTTTTTGTCAACTTGCACTTTTATACTTTTCAAAATATTCATTAACCAACTTCAATAAGTCTTTATGATTTGTCATTAAACCATTAGTCGAAATATGAATTGGCGAACCATAATTTTTTGCATTAGCTATTAACAACTTTCTCTTTAAAGCGTTTGTTTCCCTAGAAATGTATTTGTCTGGATTATTTAGTCCAATAGTAACAAAATATTGTTTCGAAGCAATAGATGCTTGCACTGTCTTTTCGTAAATTTCTGAAATGTCTGTCCAAGGAATGAGTCCGAATTTAAAAACACTTGTATTGTCATAAATACCTTGGTCACTCAAAACAAGTCCAGGGTTTTTGTCAAACATTTTTTTGGTAAAAAAGTACATTCCTAATAATCCCATAATTGTCGAGCCATAAGAAGCAATTGTCTTTAAAATTGGATTATTGAAAACTGGGTTGCTTGTCTGTGGATTTGAAATAATCATCCAAAGTCCACCTGATAAAAACAAAACACTAAAAATTAAAAGTTTTGTCAACTTGGCTTTGCTTAAAAGAATCTCAATTTTATTATTTTCTTTCATATTAATGTTGGTCATTAAAATTGCTTGCAACACATAAATATACGCAATAGAATTACCTAGACTAACTGCATATAGCAAAAAATGATGATTGAAAATCAATCGACTAGCATTCTACCTTTTGCATTGTAATTGCGTCAATACAAACCGTTTTGTTTTAACTAAACGTTTATAACCGTTTAAAAACGGCTTATACTAATCTCAAACATGTACAATTCCATCTGAAAGAGGTAAGTAATAGCATACGAGTTCTTAGCAGAATAAAGTCCATAGCCTGCCTACTTTTTAATTTGCAAAGTCTTTATATGCTTGACTAGCTTATTGAAATACAATCCGGAAACACAGGAACTGTCAAAATACTCTGGATTTTCATAAGTATAGAATCTTTCTCCAGAATAATTCAAGAGTTGAATAGAGTAAGTAGCCCCATCTTTTGACCTATTAAAACAATTATTGTTTTCAGTATTATTAGGCAAAGTCAATAACTTATTTACAAGCAGTGAATCAAAAAATAGTTTCCAGTCATCTGCAGCAAGATTGTATTCTTTAATATTTTGTCGCAAATACGTTTTACCATCATAAAATTCATTGAAAACAAATTCCTTCCCAAAGCAATTGTGCATATCGCAGTTGATTTCAATGATACGTTTCTCAACTCTTCTGGACTCATCAATAAATAGCCTCAGTAAAAATGAGTCTTTACCCATAGCGTATATATCGCGATTTAAAAAGATCAGCCTTGACTTATTCAACATATAATCATCCGTTTGCTTCCATGAACTATCCGTCACAAAAACAACTTGATTGGTCAAGGAGTCAAATAAAACCGAAGGCAATCTTGACTTATGCTTGTTACAGCTAAAGCAAATTATTGCTAGCAAGCACATACAGGAAAGCGACTTAGCAATTCTCATATTGATGCATATACACTTAAAATACACCAAAACATTCGCTTAAAAAAGAATACAGCCTAGGTATTTATACTTGCCGGCTATCGACATATAGTTAATGGCTGATAGTTTCTGGTTGATAGTTGCCTATGATTATTGACGATTGTCAATTGAATATTGTCAATTGTTGAGTGGCCCATAAACTACTAACCACCCTCCTACGCTAAAGCTTCGGTGGCCTGCTAAACAAAGCTTCAGCATAGTTTAGGCAGGCTAACCACTAACCTCTAACTAGTAACTACTAACCCCTAACTCAACCCTGTAATCACCCCATCTGCATCAATGTCCATACCCTCTGCGGCAGGTAGATTGGGTAAGCCAGGCATACGCATCATATCACCCAGAATGGGTATCACAAAGCCTGCACCACTGGCGAATTCAAATTCGCGTACGGTTACCACAAAATTATCCGGTCTGCCAATTTTTCTTTCATCGTCAGACAAACTCTTGGGCGTTTTTGCCATGCAGACAGGCATCTGGTCGAAACCCAATGATTGAATATGCTTTAAATGCGTTTTAGCTTTTACAGAATATTCCACGCCTTTGGCACCGTAAATCTTGGTGGCAATGCTGTGTATCTTGTTTTCAATCGTATCAGTCCATTGATACAAGGGCGAGAAATCACCGGTGCTATTTTCCACCAATTGCACCACAGCTTTCGCCAATGCCTCCATGCCTTTACCACCTTCTGCAAAACCGGTACACACAATGGCTCTTGCACCATGCTTGGCACAGCAATCCTGCACCAATTTGATTTCTGCTTCTGTATCACCCGGGAATGCATTGATCGCCACCACCGGCGGCACACCAAACTGACGGATATTTTCCAAATGTTTTTCCAGATTGGCCAAACCGGCTTTTACTTTTTCTGTATCAGCTATGGCATATGCATCTTTCTTCGCACCGCCGTGGTGTCTCAATGCACGAATGGTAGCTACAACAACTGCCGCTGCAGGTTTTAATCCGCTCGATACACATTTGATGTCAAAAAATTTCTCTGCACCTAGATCGGCTGCAAAGCCTGCTTCGGTAACTACATATTCACTCAATGACAAACCCATTTTTGTTGCGAGTACAGAATTGGTGCCCTGTGCAATACTTGCAAAGGGACCGCCATGCAATAAGGCCGGATTACCTTCCAGCGTTTGTACCAAATTGGGCTTAATCGCATCTTTCAACAGAATCGCCATCGCACCAACCGCATGCAGGTCGCGCGCAAACACAGGTTTGCCATCCATGGTACTGCCGATATAAATATTACCGAGTCTTCTTTTCAAATCATCCATACCGGTACACAAACAGAGTATCGCCATGATCTCTGATGCAGGCGTAATGTTGAAACCATCTTCACGTGGCATACCATCGGCTGTGCCACCCAAACCAATAATGATATGGCGCAATGCACGATCATTCAAATCCATCACCCGCTTCCACACAATGGTGCGCGGATCAATATGCAAACTGTTTTTCTTATTCTGGAGATTATTATCAATCAATGCAGCCAATAAATTGTTGGCTTTCTCAATCGCAGCAAAATCGCCGGTGAAATGCAGGTTGATGTCTTCCATCGGTATCAACTGCGAATAACCACCACCTGCTGCTCCACCCTTCATCCCAAACACTGGCCCCAGCGATGGTTCGCGCAGCACCGCCATGGCTTGTTTACCAATGCGGTTGAGTCCGTCTGTTAAACCAACAGAGACCGTTGTTTTACCCTCACCCGCCGGTGTGGGTGTAATGGCTGTTACCAATACCAAATGATGCTGTTTGATTTTGGCTTCATCAATTAATGTCAGCGGCAATTTGGCTTTAAACTTGCCATAGTATTCCAAATCTTCTTTATCAATACCAATGGCTGCGGCAATATCGCGGATATGACGAATGGGTGCCGACTGTGCGATTTCAATATCTGTAAGCATACTGCAACTTAAGCAGCAGTAGCAGCAAAAAACATGACAATCATCAGGCTAAGAACGGCTCCAGATAATGAAGTCGGTAGATGGAATACTGGTTAAACCAAGATGTCTTAAGATAGTCACCACCTGTCCGCGGTGATAGGTACCATGATTAAACAAATGCAGGGCCATTTGCCAAACAGGCTGCTCAAAATGTGCACCCTTGGTATTGGTATAACTGAAGCGGGTATGCAGACTTTCTTCGGTAATGCCGTGTGTCCAATCCTGCCATATCTGGTTTTGTCCCAACAAACCATTGGCCACATCTTTCAAATGCGGGTGAAAGGTTTTGCTGGGTATCACAATATGTTCATGGTTCTGCAATCTTTGCCACCAGCCGCTTTCTGCATCCCACATATGCATGAAAGTTGCTTTGAGTGTGGGGAAACTACTGGGCACAGTTTGTTCATGCAATGCGGGGTCTAACTGCAATGCAGCATCAAATAATTGACGATTGGCCCAAATATTATAAGCGGCGAGGGATTGAATCAGTTCCTTCATGGTTTTCTGTTAGCTTTGTTAAGTTAGTACAATAGCCTTTTTCAAACCGATAATTTTTGCACATGTCCGGTAAACAATTCAGCGGAATCAGTTCTACAGCCATGCATTCTGCCACAGATGAACATAACTATTCGCATATCACGCCTATCTATGCCACATCCACATTTGTGTTCGACACAGCAGATCAGGGCATGGAGCGTTTTGAAAGTACTGATAAGGAATTTATCTATAGCCGTTGGAGCAACCCAACTTTCAAAGCAGCAGAACAAACCATTGCTGCACTGGAAGCATTTGGCTTAACCAATGCTGATGGTAGTCCGCTGGAACTGAAAGCACTTTTACACGCGAGCGGACAAGCGGCTATGGCCACCATGTTCTTAAGCAACCTGCAAGCAGGTGATGCGGTATTATCGCATTACTCTTTGTATGGCGGCACCTATGAACTCATGCACAAAGTGCTTGGACAAAATGGGATCACCATCTATATCGCAGACCTTCGCAACGCAGCAACGCTGGAAGCGGAATTGAAAGCCCATCCGGAAATCAAACTGGTGCATATTGAAACACCGGCTAACCCAACGATTCAGTGTATTGATATTGAGGTTACAGCTAAGATCGCTAAACAGTACGGCAAGATTGTAACGGTTGACAATACATTCGCCACGCCTTATCTGCAACAGCCCTTCCGTTATGATGTGGACTTTGTATTTCACTCCACAACTAAGTTTCTGAATGGACATGGCACGGCCATTGGTGGTGTCTTGTTAGGCAGAGATATTCAATTCATGAAAACCAAAGCATGGAAATGGCATGCACTCTTAGGCGGTAATGCCAATCCCTTTGATGCATATCTGCTGATTAGTGGTATGAAGACTTTGGAAGTGCGGATGGACCGCCATTGCCACAATGCAATGGAAGTTGCCAGCTATCTGGAACAACATCCCAATATTGAACATGTAAACTATGTAGGCCTGCCTTCGCATCCGGATTACCATACGGCTATGAAACAGATGCGCCATCCCGGTCCCATGTTGAGTTTTGAATTAAAAGGCGGATTGGAAGCAGGCAAGCAATTCATCAATAAACTGCAAATGTGTGTGCGGGCCGTATCATTAGGAACAGTGGATACACTGATCTCTCACCCTGCTTCTATGACGCATTACAGTGTGCCGCGTGAGGAAAGAATCCGCTTTGGTATTACAGACGGACTCATCCGCATGAGTGTGGGTATTGAGAACATTGCAGATATTCTTAGCGATCTGGAACAAGCACTCAGCTGATGCTGTAATAAAATACGGGCAGCTGCAACCAATAGCATTGAAATCAACAGATATGAAACAAACACTGTTCTGCCTGCTGCTGCTCCTAAGCGCGAGCACATTTGCACAAAAAGCCAAAACAAAAGCTGCTAACGACGGCGAAGACAAGCGTTTTGCCGGACTGGAAGCACAAATCAATAAAGTATTGAAAGACCAACACGCAGCCGGCGTTGCCGTTGCCGTGGTGGAAAAAAACAAAATGGTTTATGCCAAAGGTTTTGGCTATCGCGATTATGCGAACAAACTGCTGGTAACACCCAATACACAGTTTGCCATTGGCTCTTGTACCAAAGCATTTACTTCAGCTGTTTTGGGTATTCTGCAAAAGGATAAGTCGATTGATTTTGATAAACCCGTAACCACTTATCTGCCCGACCTGAAGTTTTACAATGATGGCATGACCAATCAGATCACCCTGCGTGATATGATGAGCCACCGCACGGGTTTACCCAGACATGATTTGTCTTGGTATATTGATCCGGATACGAGGGAGAATTTGGTAAAACGCATTCAATACATGGAACCCAGTGCGCCATTGCGTACGCGCTGGCAGTACAATAATTTCATGTTCTTATTACAAGGTGTGGTTGCAGAAAAACTCACCGGTAAAAAGTGGGAGCAGAATGTACAGGAGAAAATCCTGAACCCGCTGGGTATGAAACAGAGTAATTTCTCTGTAAAGCAATTGGCCAAGTACACTGAGCCTGCTATTGGTTATGGTGTAAAGAAAGACAGCATCATTCACCCATTACCCTATTACGATATTGATGGCATGGGCCCTGCAGGCAGTATCAACAGTACGGTACTGGATATGACGCAGTGGTTACGTGTGTGGATCAATGGTGGTAAGTTAGATACCGTACAGATCATCCCACCTGCTTATCATGCACAAGCCATGTCTTCTCAGATGATTATTGCACCGGGCACACCCACTACTGAAAGACCGGATATCCATTTCAGCAATTATGGTTTCGGTTGGTTTTTAGCATCCTATAAAGGACACTATCGTGTTGAACATGGTGGTAATATTGATGGCTTTAGTGCCAGCACCTGCTTCTTCCCTACAGACAGTATCGGCATTGTGGTATTGGTGAACCAAAATGGTTCTGCTGTTACCAGTATTGTACGCAATTTGATTGCAGACAGAATGCTGGGTCTGCCTTTCTTCGATTGGAATGAAGACAGAAACAAAGCAGATGCCAAGGCCAAAGCCGCTGCGAAAGAAGCAGCCAAATCAGCAAGTGCCAATACACATCAAGGCACCAAACCTTCACATGCGTTAGCTGATTATGATGGCGTGTACAAGAATGATGCGTATGGTAAATTTGAAGTAGTTGCCAAGGGCGATTCACTCTTTGCGCAACTGCAACAACAAAAATGGTGGTTGCAGCAAGTACACTATGATATTTTCATGCCGTTGGAAACCAAAGAAGGTATTGATACCGCTGACAAAAGTCCGATGCGTTTTCAATTCACCACCAGCATTACCGGCGATATTGAATCTGTAGCTATTCATGGTTTAGAACCGGCGTTGGATCATCCCATTGTGTACAAACGCAGCAACCGTATGAAGCCATTAACCGGAGCTGAACTGAAGCGTTATGTAGGCGAGTTTGAACTGGCCGGTGCAACAGTTAAAACCTATATTCAAAACGAAAAGACCTTGTTTGTACTGGTTCCGGGCCAGCCCGATTATGAATTGGTGCCCTCCGGTAATCACCAGTTTGATTTGAAAGTAGCGGCAGGCTATAGTGTTTTGTTTGAAGTAAACGAGAAGGGTGAAGCACTATCACTCACTTTCAAACAACCCAATGGCAATTTCAAAGCCGTGAAGAAAAAATAAGTGAGCAACCCACTTGTATAAACATCCTGCACAAACTGCAGGATGTTTTATTTTTGGTCCATGTCACACTCCATCCAAATCAGAAAAGCTGTTGCAGCTGATTGTCCAAGACTATTAGAGCTGGTACAAGAACTAGCTGAATATGAAAAAGCACTACAGGAAGTTACCGTTACACTGGAACATTTTGTAGAAAGTGGTTTTGGTGCCAATCCGGTTTGGTGGGCCTTTGTAGCGGAAGTAGATGGCAAAGTGCAAGGATTTGCGCTGTACTATATTCGTTACAGCACCTGGAAGGGACAAAGAATGTATCTCGAAGACATCCTCGTTACAGAAAGCATGCGCGGCAAAGGTTTGGGTAAACTGTTGTTTGATCAGTTAATTGAGGAAGCCAAGGAAAGAAAACTGAATGGTATTGTGTGGCAGGTATTGGAGTGGAACGAACCTGCGATCAAATTCTATAAAAAATATGATGCTGCATTCGATCCCGAGTGGGTGAACTGCAGCATCATGGTATAAATTTCGAGGCTTAGCTTAAGCCATCAATGGTAACGTCTTTCGCAATCTTAGCGATGAGTCCCTGTAATACTTTACCCGGACCCACTTCTGTAAAATGCGTTGCGTCATTAGCCACCATGGCTCTTACGTTCTGACTCCATTTTACTGCACCGGTTAATTGGTGCATCAAGTTTACTTTAATATCAGCAACACGACTCACAGGCCATACCACCACATTCTGATAAATGGGGCAAATAGGCTTATGGAAAACGGTATGTTCAATAGCTGCAATCAATTCTTCTTCTGCGTGGATCATGAGCGGACTGTGAAATGCGCCACCAACAGGCAAGGGCAATGCACGCTTGGCGCCTGCAGCTTTTAATTTTTCACAGGCTATATTGATCCCTTCTAAAGAACCACTAATCACCAACTGGCCGGGACAGTTATAATTCGCAGGCACTACTTCTTCATCAATCTCTGAACAAATACGTTCAATCACTTCATCTTCCAAACCGATGATGGCCGCCATGGTACCGGGATCTGTTTCGCAAGCATGCTGCATGGCATTGGCACGTGCACTCACCAACTTCAACGCATCAGCAAACTCCAAACATTCGTTTGCTACGAGTGCAGAAAACTCACCGAGTGAATGACCGGCAACCATATCAGGCTTTTCTTTCACCAGACATTTATAAGCAATCACCGAATGCAGGAATACTGCAGGCTGGGTAACATTGGTTTGCTTCAACTCCGCTTCTGTTCCATAGAACATCACATCACTGATGCGAAAACCCAATACTTCATTGGCTTGTTCAAACAACTCTTTGGCCTGCGGATAATTTTCATACAGGCTCTGACCCATGCCGGGAAATTGCGCGCCCTGTCCGGGAAAAACAAAAGCGTGTTTACTCATGAAAAATGGTTTAGGGCGTAAATGTAGCGGAAAAAGAAAATCAGCCCTTTTTTTGAGAAAACATCTTCTGCAGGGTAGCTGACAGCATTGATGGCCTTGGATTCACCAACAGAATCTTTCCATCGGCACCCACCAAGAGTGTTGTTGGTAATGCGTTATAACCCATTTTAATTAGCAATGATCCTTCTGGCTTAGAACGATCTGTATCAAATAGATTCATGAAGTCCTCAATGTTTAGCTTATCGACGGATTTACGCCAATCAGCATCTTTGTCGTTTGTGGCTATTGTTACTACCAAGAGACCCTTATCCATATACGGCCTAACTGTTTCTGCTAAAAAAGGCATCTTGATCTTACAAGGAAAACACCAGGAAGCCCAAAAATCAATCACCATGGGATGGCCTTTTAGCCAGCTACTTTCAATCTGATGCCCTTCAATGGATTTCATGGAAAAGGCGGGAATGGTATCCCCTACTTGGTATTGGGCTGCTGCGCTTAATGAAAGCATGCAGCAAATGGCCATCAGGTAGTTTTTCATATCAACTAATTTCCTGAAAAAAATAACCCCGAAAATTCGGGGTTATTACTATTGGTTATAATCAATTTAAAATTCAGTTTTCAACTCCAGGTATTTCAGGAATTCTGACTTTGTTTTTTCTTCCTTGAATTTACCGCCATAGAAGGCAGTGATAGTTGAAGACGTTACATCATTCACGCCACGACTGGCAACACACATATGCTTGGCATCCAATACTACTGCTACATCTTCTGTATTCAATGCGCGCTGCAATTCCTTACCAATCTGCATAGTGAGTCTTTCCTGCACTTGTGGACGCTTGGCAAAATATTGCACCAGTCTGTTCAGTTTGCTCAAACCAATCACTTGTCCGCTGCTGATATAAGCAACATGGGCTTTACCAAAAATGGGCACAAAATGGTGTTCGCAATTGCTATGGAAAGAAATGTCTTTCTCTACCAGCATCTGGTTGTACTTGTATTTGTTTTCAAACAAAGTAACCGATGGCTTATTCGCAGGATTCAAGCCGCTGAAGATTTCCTGTACATACATTTTAGCAACACGCTTGGGTGTGCCTTTCAGGCTATCATCAGTCAGATCCAAACCCATGATCTCCATGATGCTTCTGAAATGCTGTTCAATCTGTGCAATCTTATCTGCATCGCTCAGCTCAAATGCATCTGCACGCAAAGGTGTATCGTAAGAAGTACTCACGTGGTTTTCACCAATTTCATCAATGGTTACATCACTCAGTTCTACATAAGTAGGACCATGATGATGCCCGTTGTGGTGACCATTGTGATGACCGTTACCGTTATGCTGGGTATTCAACAAAGTTTCTTTCGGTTTCATATAATCTGATTTTGAGATCCAGTGCTGCGTCAATTTGCGGTCTCAGCAGGTCGTAGATCACCACAGCAATATTTTCTGCTGTAGGGTTAAGGTGTTTGAATGCGGTTGTGTCTTCGTTCAAGTTTTTGTGATCGAATAAATTCAATGCGTGTTCCCAGATCAGATCACTCAAAACCTTCATATCCATCACATAACCTGTCAGCGTATCGGGGTAACCGGTTACCTGCACGATCAGCTCATAATTATGCCCATGGTAATTGGGGTTATTGCATTTGCCAAATACAGCCGTGTTGGTTGCATCATCCCAGTTGGGATTGTGCAGACGGTGGGCTGCATTGAAATGCTCTTTCCTGAAAACAGCAACTTTTTTACGTTCCAAGTTCATTTGTTCAGACAATCCGGCCTGCCTGAACATGGTCCAGACAAAAAGGATGTTTATTTACTTATTAATACGTCAAGTGGTTCAGTTATCCGACTGCCTGGCACTGCGGCAAAAGTGAGTTGCTCAAGTGGCCCGGCATCATGAGAGCGAATAATCGGTAACAGAGCTTGATTCGGTATCAGCATCGAATACCATACCATGATGGTCATTCAAAGCTACATACGATGAAATTAACGAAATGGATTTGTTTTTGTTTAAAATCTTTTGGCAAGAAGTTAAACGTTTAACAAAAACGGCAGATTAGCAGACAATACTGTCACAATTACTCCCCGAAGTATTCCACGTAAATGCGGGGTGTTTCATAGAGTTTGATGCAATGCAGGGTAACAGCAGCGGGTAAATGGGGTCGTAACTCGTTCCAAATGCCCAGCACCAGATTTTCAGTGCTGCACATTTTACCGCGCATGAAATCCACGTCCAGATTGAGGTTTTTATGATCCAACTTTTTGATCACATGTTCCTGAATGAGCTTACTGAGCTTTTTTACGTCCATGAGGAAACCCGTATCCGGATCAGGATGGCCCTTCACCGTTACGTATAATTCAAAATTGTGCCCATGCCAGTTTTCATTGGCACAAACCCCGAATACTTCTTCGTTCTTCTCCTTGGTCCAGTTGGGGTTATAAAGTTTATGGGCGGCGTTAAAATGCTCCAGTCGCGTTAAATACAACATCTCAGCTCCTCAGATTTTGCGCAAAAGTAGGAAAAGACCTGCTATTTAGCAGGTTTGCCCTTCGGGCGATATTGCCGACATTTGTGCCCCATGCGAATCATCATTACTGCAGCCACTACGGGCGAATGGATGCCCGCTTTTGCCGAACTGGATAAACGTTTGGCCGAAAACAGCATCCGCTTTAAGCCGGTTTTTCACCAAAGCGGTGTAGGCATGCTGGCAAGTGCAGTATCGCTCACCCAGGCCATACTCACAGAAAAGCCTGATCTGGTGATACAGGTGGGTATTGCAGGCTGTTTTGATAGCAACTTGCCATTGGGCACAGTTGTGGTGGTGAACAATGAGCAATTAGGTGATACCGGTGTTCTGGAAGATGGAAAATGGAAAGACATCTTCGATCTGAAACTGGAAAAGAGCAGCTATCATCCCTATGAAAAGAGAAAACTGCCCAATCCCTGGCTCAAACAATACAACCTATTGCAATTGCCTGAAGTAGATGCCATCACCATTAACCGCATCACCACTGGCGCTGATGAGATTACGCGGCTTCAGAAAAAATATGCACCGGTTATCGAAAGCATGGAAGGCGCAGCATTGCATTATGTGTGCCGCGAAACAAAAACACCATTTCTGCAGTTGCGTGCAATCTCTAATTATATCGGTGAAAGAGATAAAAGCAAATGGCTGATTGGCGAATCCATTGCAACACTCAACCAAACCATTCTGCAGTTGTTGGAAAAACTGTACGACTTACCATAAACTTGATACTGTGCGATTGACCCTTGGCTTCTCCCCCTGCCCGAATGACACTTTCATCTTTGATGCATTGGTAAACGGCAAAATTGATACCGGTGCTTATCAGTTTGATGTAGTGTTGGAAGATGTACAAACCCTGAACGAATGGGCATTACAGGGCAAGTTGGCCATATCTAAAATCAGTTACGGTGTTTTGCCTTTGATTACTGAGCGCTATCAATTACTCAATGCAGGTGGTGCGCTGGGTAAAGGAGTTGGGCCATTATTGATTACCAAAAAACCTACTGCTCCGGAAGCAATCAATGAGATGTGTATTGCTATACCGGGACAAAACACTACAGCACACTTACTGTTTTCATTGGCTTATCCCAATGCAGGAAACAAAGTATTCAAAGTCTTTCATGAAATTGAATCTGCTGTATTAAATGGTGAAGTAGAGGCCGGTGTGATCATTCATGAAAACAGATTCACTTACGCGCAGAAAGGCTTGTATAAAGTGATGGATTTAGGTGATCATTGGGAGCAGGTAACGGGTTCACCAATACCATTGGGTGGGATTGTAGTGCGTAAAGACATTGACACAACAATCGCGAAAGATTTGGATGCATTGATTACTGCAAGTGTTGATTATGCGTACAAACATCACTATGCTGCTCTAGCAGATTATGTTGTTTGTCACGCCCAAGAAATGGAACCCGCGGTGATGCGCCAGCACATTGATCTGTATGTAAACGATTATTCGCGTTCGCTTGGTGCAAAGGGACAAGCAGCTGTGCAAACCTTATTACAAGTATATCAGCAACAACATCCTGCGAATACACTTTCGAATGATGTTTTTCTTACGAAGCTTTAACGCTTTTCAGTACTGAGCCATAGACTTCCAATGCACGTTTTCTAGCTGCATCATGTGGCACAATGGGCTTGGGATAGTTAAATGTATTGAGCTCAGGTACCCAGTGTTGGGTATACTTGAGTTGCTTATCGAATTTTTCTGTCTGCAAACTAGGATTGAACACTCGGAAATAAGGTGCTGCATCGCAACCAGAACCTGCGGCCCATTGCCAGCCACCATTATTCGCAGCATAATCAAAATCGAGCAGCTTAGCAGCAAAATAGGCTTCACCCAATCGCCAATCTATCAGTAAATGCTTGGTTAAGAAAGAAGCCACAATCATGCGCACACGATTGTGCATAAAGCCAGTTGCATTCAACTCACGCATACCTGCATCCACAATGGGATAACCGGTTTTGCCTGCACACCATGCTGCAAAGTCTTTTTCATCATTGCGCCAAGGAATCAAATCGTATTCCGAGCGAAAGGCTTTGCCCACACGCACATGCGGAAAATGCCAAAGGATCATGTGGTAAAAATCACGCCAGATCAATTCGTTCAAAAAAGTCTGGTTCAATTGCATGGCATTTTTGGCGAGGTCGCGGATACTGATGGTGCCAAAACGCAAATGCACACCTAGTCTGGATGTGCCGTTGATGGCAGGGTAATCGCGCTGCTCGCTATAATGTTTGATAATCAGTTCATCAGGTGTTGCAGCAGGAAAAGCCTGACCGATTTCCTGAAAGCCCATGGATGCCAAACTAGGCAGGGCTTTAGCAGGCTGTTTCAGAAATTGACTGAACAATTTTTCTGTTGGATAAGACTGCAGCTTGTCTTCCGTTAGACAAGCACGCCATTTTCTGCTATAAGGTGTGAAGACCGTATAGGGTTTGCCATCGTCTTTCAATACCTCGCCTTTCTCTTGCAGCACATGATCTTTGAATGTGTGAAAGCCAATACCTTTTTCTTGGAGCATTGACGCAATGCGTGCATCGCGATCGATGGCGTATTGCTCATAATCATGATTGGTATAAACAGTTTGAACGGTATAGTTGCTAAGCAGGTCAGCAAATACTTTTTCAGGTATTCCATAATGCACTTCCATCGTGCTGCCCATTTCCACCAATTGCTGTTGCATCTGCTGCAAAGCCAAATGAATGAACTCTACGCGACGATCGGCTTTGTCCTCCAGTTTATCTAGAATATGTTGATCGAAAATAAAGATGGGCAATACAGGCGCACCGCTTTTCAATGCGTGGTACAAAGCGGCATTATCGTGTAAACGCAGATCCCTTCTAAACCAAATGATGCTAACAGCCTGCATGGAAAATTTTTGATGATAACAATGGCCTTTCGGAAAAGTTCATCGCCACAATGGCGATATAAAATCTTGAAACAATTCCTGCAAACGATGTACACTGTATTGTGTGTTGCCACATGACCTAGCCCAGCGGATGCCGTGGATACTATTGGTGAAGAATAAGCCATCTGCCTGTTCCAGCATCTCCAAAGAAATACTGTTGGTTTCTACAGGCAGTCCTGCTTGTTGAAATTGTTCCAACAGGTAACGACGCATTACGCCATCCACAGCGCCTTCAGATAAAGCTGGTGTTTTCAATACACCGCCCTGCATGATCCATACATTGTGAATGGTGGCATCTGCAAGATTGCCTGATGGATTCATCAGAATGGCTTCATTCAATTGTTGCTGTTTCACCCACAAAGCAGCCATAGCATAAGGCAAATAATTGTTGTGTTTAAGCGATGAAAAACTATCTACTGCTTTCACTGCATCTCGATAGATATCGGTCACCAAACCATTTTCATTCCAGGCTTGCTGAGCCGGTTGTAAACTCCAGGTCTGTATCAAACAATGCGGAAAATGATTCACCGGATCATACAAACCACCATCACCGCGGAAAACCATCAAGCGAATTCTCGCTAATTTTTGCTGTTGGTTCTTCTCTACCAATTTGATCACCCAATCTTCCAAATACTCAGCCGTAAAATAACCGGGTAGATCAAATTGCAGCCTATGCAATGTTGTAAACAATCGTTCCATGTGGAATTTCGACAAGACCAGTTTTCCCTTTACCACTTTCATCGTTTCAAAACAGCCATCCCCATAACGAAAAGAGCGGTTGTTCACTGAAACACTAGCTTTATCAGCCTTCAATAATTGACCATCAAGGAAAACAAATGCGCCTGCAGACATTTCACAAAGATAGATGCTAATTTAGCCGTTCAAGAGTCCATCATGAAAATAGCCGAACTCATTCGCGAATTAGAAGCACAAGCCCCACCGGCATTACAGGAATCTTACGACAATGTAGGATTGATTACAGGTGATGCAAGCTGGGATTGCACAGGTGTGTTATGCACATTGGATGCTACTGAAGCGGTGATGCTGGAAGCAAAAGAAAAAGGCTGCAATCTGGTGGTTGCCCACCACCCCATTGTATTTGGTGGCTTGAAAAAAATCAACGGTAAGAACTATGTAGAGCGCGCCGTGATCGCTGCTATCAAAAATGATATCGCTATTTATGCCATCCATACCAATCTGGACAATGTGCTCCATGGCGTCAATGCCATGATGGCCGATAAGCTGGGCTTGATCAATAGAAAAATTCTCGCACCAAAGGGCGGGCAGTTACGCAAACTCAGTGTTTTTGTGCCCCACGCACAAACCGAAGCAGTACAATCGGCCCTTTTTGCAGCAGGCGCCGGCCATATTGGTCAGTACAGCGAATGCAGTTTTACAAGCCCTGGTACTGGAAGCTTTAAGGCTGGTGAAGGCACCAATCCCTTTGTAGGAGAACAAGACAAGCGCCACTTGGAACCTGAAAATAAGGTGGAAGTAATCTACCCTGTTTGGTTGGAGGGCAGGATTATCGCTGCCATGAAACAGGCACACCCCTACGAGGAAGTGGCCTACGATATCTACCCCTTAAACAATGATTATCAAGAAGTTGGCAGCGGATTGATTGGCCAGTTACCAGAACCTATGACGGCGGAAGGCTTTCTATCCATGCTCAAGACCAGCTTTGGACTGGAGGTCATTCGCCACACCCAAATACCCCAAAAGACATTGACAACCATTGCTTTATGTGGGGGCGCCGGTAGCTTTCTAACCAAAGCCGCTATTGCAGCAGGTGCGGATGCCTATGTAACGGCTGATATCAAGTACCATGAGTTTTTTGATGCGGAAAACAAGCTGCTTTTGGCAGATATTGGGCATTGGGAATCAGAACAGTATACAATCGATTTGCTGGTGTACATTTTACAGGCTAAATTCCCTACCTTTGCCGTCCTCCAATCAAGAGTAAGAACCAATCCGGTTTATTACTACAGTTGAGGAATCCATTCAAATCTATCTCAATTTATGGCCACAGTGAAAGACTTCTCTGTTGAGGAAAAACTGGTAAACCTCCTTCGTTTACAAAAGATTGACAGCAAACTGGATGAGTTTCAGATTCTCAAAGGTGAATTACCGCTGGAAGTAAAAGATCTGGAAGATGAATTGCTGGGTCTGCAAAGCAGATTAACCCGTGTTGAAGAAGAGATCAACGGTATCACACAGTATATCGAGGAAAGAAAAAATGCCATCAAGGAATCTGAGGCATTGGTGCAGAAGTATGAAAAGCAAAGCACTGATGTAAAGAATAACCGCGAGTTCGAAGCCATCAACAAAGAGATGGAAATGCAGCAGCTGGAAATCAAACTGGCTGAAAAGCACATCCGTGATGCGAACGAAGAACTAGCTGAAAAAGTAAAAGTGCTGGAAGCCGCTAAGAAAACCATCGCTACCAAAGAAGGTGTACTCAACCACAAGAAGAGTGAACTGGAAAAAATTATTGCTGACACCGAGAAAGAAGAAAAGCATTTCGGTGAAATGAGCAATAATGCGCGTGGTGCTATTGACGAGCGTCTGCTGTACAGCTACGACAGAATCCGCAAGAGCTACCGCAATGGTTTGGCTGTAGTACCTGTTGAGCGTGATGCTTGTGGTGGTTGTTTTAACTCTATTCCGCCTCAGCGTCAGAGCGAAATTCGTTTACACAAGAAGATTATTGTTTGCGAAAACTGCGGTCGTATTCTGGTTGACAGCGATCTGAACGACAGTGTAGAAGCAAAATAATTGATAAGTATTTCATCTAAAGGGCAACCAATGGTTGCCCTTTCTTATTTTAGGGCGATGAAAAAACTCTTGCTGGTGGTAGCCATACTGATCAGTCTTTGTACAAAGGCTGAAAAAGTATATGATTTTGATGCCACCTGTCAGCAAGCTTATCAGGAAATTTTTTCGCTGCGAATCAACAATGGATTACAACTAATCAGAAAAGCCAAGCAGGAAAAGCCGGATAACCTGATCCCAGTTTTACTGGAGAACTATGCCGACTTCTTTGTCCTATTTCTAAATGAGGATCCTAACTATTATCAACAACACAAAGCGCTTATCAGCAAAAGGCTGGATCTAATTGAAGAAGGTCCGGATAACCACGCTTTTCATCGAATAGCACAAGCAGCCATGTATCTGCAGCGAGCAGCTATTCAGGTTAGGTTCGGCGCCATGCGCAGTGCCGGTTTTGATGGATGGAAAGCATATCGTTTATTGAAAGAGAATGAAGATAAATTCCCGGGCTTTCCACCTAATGATTTATTGTATGGAAGCATGCAGGCTGTAGCCGGAACCATCCCAAAAGGTTACCAATGGTTGGCTGGCATCTTTGGCATCAAAGGCAATCTGCAAAAGGGCTTACAAAGAGTATCCAATTTTGCCAATGGGAATGGATTCTGGCAGAAGCTGATGCAGAACGATGCGGCATTCATTTATTGCTATCTGCAGTTCTATATCGGCAATAATAAGGATGCCGCTTTCCAATTTATGCAATCGAAAAATCTGGATCTGGTTCATACGCAAGTCTTCACTTTTATGGCGGCCAATCTTGCAATCCAGCATAAAAGAAATGATTACGCCCTATCTGTTGTACAGAACAGAGACAAATCAACACAATACTTCGCTACATCAATCTGGGATTTCCAATTAGGCTTTATTCATTTACACAAACTCAATCTGTCAGAAGCTGCTAAATACTTTGAAACATATTTAGCAAACTTCAAAGGCAATTTTTATCGAAAGGATGTTTTACTCAAACTGAGCTGGTGTTATTATTTGCAAGGCAAACAACAACTCGCAGAACAAACTAAGCAACTCGTCCTAAGTAAGGGCAGTACAGATAGTGATGCAGATAAACAAGCTGTACGAGAAGCAAAACAAGCTTGGCCCAATCCATTACTCTTAAAAGCCAGAATACTGAATGATGGTGGTTACCACAAAGAAGCACTTGCATTGATGGCCGGCAAAAGCAGTAATGATTTTACCTCCACAACGGAGAAACTGGAATTCATCTACCGATATGCACGTATTCTCGATGATTTGGAACAAGATGATCAAGCCATCAAGTATTATGGAATGGTTATCGATATGGGCAGAAACAGACCTGAATATTTTGCAGCTAGAGCGGCCCTGCAAACCGGTATGATATACGAGAAAAAGGGGCAAAAAGACAAAGCCATCAGCGCTTATGAGGAATGCTTAAGCATGGAAGGCCATAGTTATAAGAATTCATTGGATCAGCGCGCAAAAGCTGGTATTGCCCGTTGCAAAAAAACTAATGATTAAAGCATTCAGTTCAACCATGCTTTTCAGTATTTTGCTGTCAGAACATGCTTCGTAAACTTCACATACAGAATTATGCCATCATAGAGGAACTGGGGATAGATTTTTCGGTTGCCCTCAATATCATCACCGGCGAAACCGGTGCGGGTAAAAGTATTCTGATGGGCGCACTCAGCTTGATTTTGGGTGAGCGCGCTGACACCAGTGTGTTATTGAATAATAGCAAGAAATGTGTGATTGAGGGTTTTTTTGAAGTAAGCCAGAACGAAGCTGTTAACCTGTTTCTGAAAGAACAGGATATTGATGCGGACTTAGAACTGGTTTTACGCAGAGAGATTGCACCTAATGGTAAGACGAGGGCCTTCATCAACGATACGCCGGTAACCTTACAACAGCTAAAGCAATTGGCCAGCCTTTTGGTTGATCTGCATCAGCAGTTTGATACACTGGAATTAGGCGAAGCAGATTTTCAAAGAGAAGTCTTGGATGCTTTAGCAAGTAATCAAGCTTTGTTAAAACAATACCGCGATCTCTTTCATGCTTTGCAAAACACACGCCAGCATTTAGCTGATTTGAAAGCACAACAACAGCAATTCCAAAAGGAGAAAGACTATCATCAGTTTTTGTTTGATGAGTTGGACGAAATACGTCTGCAACCAAACGAACTAGAAAACATAGAACAAGAGTTGCAATTACTCAGCAATGCAGAAAATATTAAAACTGCATTAGGTCAGGTAACTAATGTGCTGAGCAATAGCGATACCCCTTTGGTACAGCAACTCAAACAACTCGTGCATCAACTCCAAGCTTACCGCGAACTACATACGCAATTACCTGAACTCATTAGCCGACTACAAGCTAGCCAGATTGAATTACAGGATATCGCTGATGAGCTTGATTCCATCAATGATTCTGTACACATGGATGAGCAGCGTATGCAAGTTATCAATGATCGTATGGCTGCAGGATATAAGCTGCTGAAGAAACACCAGGTACAAACCACTGAAGAATTACTCAATATTCAGCAAAACTTATCAGATAAACTGCAAGCAGTATTGGCAATTGATGATGAAATCAACGCTGCAGAAAAAGAAGCTGCAAGATTACTTGCTGCCGCAACTGAATTAGCAAAACAACTCACCAAGCAGCGTCAGTCGGTTGTAAAGAATTTTGTATCAGAAGTCAATACCAGACTGCATCAGGTTGGTATGCCCAATGCAGCTATTCAAGTGAATATCACGCCAACTGATTTACAGGAAGACGGGGCAGATAATATTGCATACTTGTTCGATGCAAATAAAAGCGGACGTTTTGAATCCATCCGTAAAGTGGCGAGTGGTGGAGAATTAAGCAGGCTGATGTTGTGTATTAAATCATTGGTAGCAGCACATATCGACTTACCTACCATGATCTTCGATGAAATCGATACAGGCATATCGGGAGAAGCGGCCAAGCAGGTAGGCATGATCATGAAGCAGATGGCAGCCAAAAGACAAATTATCTGTATCACACATCAGCCGCAGATTGCAGGTAAAGCCCATGCCCATTTCTTTGTGTACAAAGCCGCTGAGGGCGATCGCATCAAAACCAATATTCGCTTATTGACTGAAGACGAGCGCATTACCACCATTGCCCAAATGCTCAGCGGAGAAAAACCAACTGCTGCCGCATTGGCCAATGCCCGTGAAATGATCATGAACTGATTCTCGTTTTGAAGTTTTACATTTACGTTTCATAATTGAATACCATGAGTCAAAACCTCTTGAAAGGAAAGAAAGGCATCATTTTCGGTGCACTCAATGATCAGTCCATTGCCTGGAAAACAGCAGAGATCTGCTACCAGCAAGGCGCACAGATTGTATTAACCAATGCGCCTATCGCTTTGCGTATGGGCGAGATCAATAAATTGGCTGAAGCCTGTGGCAATGCACCGGTAATTGGTGCAGATGTTACGAATATGGACGACCTGAAAAATCTCTTTGAAAAGTCCATGGAACATTTCGGTGGCACCATCGATTTTGTATTACATAGCGTGGGTATGAGTATGAATATCCGCAAGGGCAATATGTACACCGGACTGAACCATGATTTCCAGCATAAGACATTTGATATTTCAGCCATGAGCTTGCATCGTGTATGCCAGGTAGCTTATGAACTGGATGCGATGAGTGAGTGGGGCAGTATTGTAGCCTTAACCTATATCGCTGCACAGCGCGTATTTCCTGATTACAATGAAATGGCTGATGCGAAAGCTTTGCTGGAAAGCATTGCACGCAGCTTTGGTTACCACTATGGCGTGAAGAAAAAAGTACGTATCAATACCATTTCTCAATCGCCCACCAGAACTACTGCCGGTAGCGGCGTGAAGGGTTTTGATGGTTTCATCAATTATGCGGAGAAAATGAGTCCGCTGGGTAATGCTTCTGCAGAAGATTGCGCCAATTATTGTGCGGTTATGTTCAGCGATATGACCAGAATGGTTACCATGCAGAACCTATTCCATGATGGAGGCTTCAGCTTTACCGGTGTTACTCAGGCGGTAATTGAACAAATGGAAAAATAAATCATTCATCTCAGGCTGGCTTTGCCAGCCTTTTTAATTAGACAACTATGGAAGTTCCAATGTGGGTCAATTTTATCGGGCATTTCGGTGCTTTTCTGAGTGCCATCACTTTCATTCCACAAGTATGGCAGGCTTGGAAAACTAAGAGTGTAAAAGACCTTAGTCTGGGTATGCTATTGATTGTGTTTACCAGCGTAATCGTTTGGCTGGTTTATGGTATCTATCTGATGCTTTGGCCGGTGATTATTGCCAATGGTGTGATATTCTTTTTGAGTTTGATCTTACTCTATTTCAAATTCACTTTTAAGAACTAGTCACGATCCTATACAAATTACAAAAGCCTGTCTTCGGACGGGCTTTTTCATTTTCTACAGTAGTTTCAATTTGTAATTAATCAGTTACGAGCAAAAAAGCCATCCCGTAAGTACGGGAAGGCTTTCAATAAATATGTCGGCGGACCCTGTCCCGACTCTTCGGGATATTCTCACAAGTCTTATAACTTTTTATACACTTCTAGAAAACCTTCAATGCTCAGTTATAGGCAAAAAAAAGCCATCCCGTAAGTACGGGAAGGCTTTCAATAAATATGGCGGCGGACCCTGTCCCGACTCTTCGGGATATTCTCACAAGTCTTATAACTTTTTATACGCTTCTAGAAAACCTTTTAATGCTCAGTTATAAGCAAAAAAAAACCTCAACACAAGTTGAGGCTTTCAATAAATATGGCGGCTACCTACTCTCCCAGGTCAAGGACCAAGTACCATCGGCCATGAGGGACTTAACTACTCTGTTCGGAATGGGAAGAGGTGAACACCCTCGGCAAAACCACCATAAGAAGGTTGAGCTATGCTCGAATATTGTCATATTGGGAAAGCTATCATCAAAAGCTATTCGGAAAAACCGAAGTAAAAAATAAAGCATACGGGTAATTAGTACTACTCGACTAACGTGTTACCACATTTACATCTATAGCCTATCAACGTCATCGTCTTTGACGACCCTTAAAAGTAAACTCATCTCGTGGAAGGTTTCACGCTTAGATGCTTTCAGCGTTTATCCTGGCCGTACATAGCTACTCTGCATTGCACCTGGCGGCACAACAGATACACCAGCGGTACGTACGCTCCGGTCCTCTCGTACTAAGAGCATGTCCACTCAATTTACTAGCGCCCACCACAGATAGGGACCGAACTGTCTTGCGACGTTCTGAACCCAGTTCACGTGCCACTTTAATCGGCGAACAGCCGAACCCTTGGGACCTTCTCCAGCCCCAGGATGTGACGAACCGACATCG